>JBGAFS010000008.1:0-133820 GCA_044227125.1 Flavipsychrobacter sp. | reverse complement strand
TCGGTCAGGGAGCTCATAGATAAAGATGATGTGAACGGATGGCCAAGGAAGCGGAAAGCCCTGCGGCCGCCGGGTATATAACGCTCAGCCACAACATTGCCGCTGATATAACCACCACTGCCGCTGCCGGCAGCTATACGGGCAGTACCCGAAGCAGAAGATTTAAGTACGAGGTTACCACCTGCTGTAAGTGTACCCGATGTTGGTGTATAAGTACCCAGTACATTTACAGTACCGCTGCTTATAGTAGCACCTGCACTGTTGTTTAAAGTAAGGTTGGTAGTAGTGAGTGTGCCTGCAATTACTCTTTGTGCGCTGCTGCCATTTAGCGTCACTGTGCCGCCTGTGGCGTTAAAGGTACCCCTGTTTGACAGTGCGCCTGCTATCTGCAGTGTGCCACCACTTACGTTAAGTGTACCGCCGCTTTTTACAGTAAGCGCTTTGCAGCTTACTGTACCCGAAGAAACATCGGGGTAGTTGCTGAGGCCTGATGGTATGATGGCATTCTCTGTAGATAATGGTGCTGCATTTCCTACCCAGTTGGTTCCGGTACTCCATGTGGTATTGGTCGCACCGCTCCATGTTATGCCGCCAAAGTCTCCTGCATCGGCACCTATATCTGTAGGTGTGAAAGAGCTGCGTGTATCACCATCATAGTCTGTAGTTACAGAACCTATAGATGTGCCTGCTGCTTCTGCCGGGCTTCCTGCATCAAGGTGCAGGTCTACGGTGCTGCTGCCGCCTGTAGGGTCTATATAGAGCGGGTCGCTGCTCAGGGAGTTAGCATCTTTACTGCTGATACTCTGCCAGTCTGAAAGTGCTGCATAGTCGGTGCTGTTATATATTGCCTGTTTGCCACCTGTGCCGGGGGTGTAGTACAGGTTATAGTCCATAGTGGATGTTGGCAGCGAGCTGCCGAATTGCAGCGCATAGTGCTTACCTGTTCCTGAACTATTGCTGCGTGCATTTACGAATATATTATCCTCGTAGTTGTACGTGCCTGATATTTGTGTATTATACATGCAGTAGGAGTTTTCACTGCCGGTAACACTGCTGCCGCCTATGTATACACTGTTGTGGTAAAAATTATAAGTTGTAGCAGCGGTCGTAAAATAAAACCCGTAGTAGGTGCCGGTATTGATGGTGCTGCCGCTACCATCTATACCCAGGCGTATCATATTATTGCTAAGCGAGACAGTACCTGTACGGCAAACAATACCTGCACAGTTGCCGGCTGATGTATTTGTAGTTTTAAGGCTGTGTATGAGGTTGCCGCTTACCGTATTGGTACCGGAGCCTGAAAGTGTAAGGTATATGCCCATAACATATATAGTACTTGAGCCGCCATTGATATTGGCTATATTATAAATAGTATTGCCGGACACAGAGCTGTTGCCGCTGCCACTGGCTACCGCATTTATCCCTATGCAGGATGCCGTATTGGAGCTGTTAGCTGTTATGGCCAAAGTCGTCAGGTCGTGTACTGTGTTTCCTGTAATAGTAACTGTCTGTGTATTATTGGTTCGTATACCGGAAGTAGTACTATTGATCGCTGAGCGGTAATTATTGTATAAGTTGGCTACTGTATTATTTGTAATTACCATCAGGGGCCCGGTGCCTGAGCCTGATGCAGAGCAGTTGATACCATGAACAACCTGTGCTGTGGTGCTTGATGATGCTGTGGCAGCAACAATGCTGTTTGCAACTGTCGTACTTCCTATCGTGTTCCCGGAAATGGTATATGTATTCCCTGATGTACCGCTTGTTATGGCAATGCCTGTAACGCTTGCAGAAACACCGGTGCTGCTGCCATAAGCTGTAATAGAGCCAATAGTATTATTAGAAATACTTACAGTACCTGAGGTGCTTGATGTGATACCAACCGTAAGCCCGCCGGTGCCGGATGTAGTGGTGGTAATGGAGCTGGTGCTTGTTCCGTTGCCTATGGTATTGCCGGTGGTAGTGCCAATGTTCACATTGCCTGTAGAAACATTGATGCCGCAAAAGATACCTGTAGTAGAGCTGGTATTGGCACTGGTGCTCCAGCTAAATTTGGCTATGGTATTTCCCTGCACACTTGTGGTGCTGGTTGTTCCCACACCCAGATCTATACAAATCATACGGCTTGCAAAAGAACCGCTAATTGTCCATGCAGTGCCGCCGCATTGTGCAGTACTGCCGCCTATATAGTTGTTGGTAACAGTATGCCCGCTGCCGGCCTGTATGTATAATACACGGTGGATGCTGCCTGCAGTGGCTGTTAATGAGCCTGTCTGGTAAAAGCTATTTCCGGTTATGGTCCAGCTGTCACTGTTAGTGGCCAAATATATACCATTGCTGGCTGCGCCGGCGTTAAAGAAGTTATAGATATTACAATTGCTGATGGTATTGCCGCTGTTCTCCATTGATGCTGTACCTGCAGAATAGATCGCATTCAGCGGCTTTGTAGCACCGTCGCGTATATCGCAATAGTCTATCGTGTTGTTATCATTACCCGTACTGCCTGTAGTGGTACTGAATAATACCACTGCACCTGTGGTTGTAGTGGTATTAACACCGCTTATAGTACAGTATTTTATAGTGTTGTTGCTGGCATCATTAATGTACTGCACTGCAGGTGCGCTGGTGCTGGTATTGTCCAGTGTAATGTATTTATTACTGCCTGTACCGCCGGGGCGGCCATCTATGACGAAGTAATTACCGCCGTTGATACTAATAGTTGCGGTAGTGTTTGCACTGGTGATACTCAATGCAGAGCCTACACCCGATGCCGGGCGAATGGTAATGGTATTGGTACTACTTGCACCCGACACACTGTTCAGCGTTAACGGAAATGTCTCGCCACTGCTGGTGTAGCCGCTGGCCAGTTCCAGTATTACCGGGCCCGATACACCCGAACCGTTTGCCGTGCCGCCATCGCCGCGTGTGCCTGATACCAGGTCGGATATAGCATCTGTAAGTGATAGATAGACCGTTGCCGAGGCAGTGCCGCCGGGGTTGACAGTATAGGTTCCGCTAAGTGAGGCAGAAGCACTAATAGTTGTCAAAACCATTAAGCATACCAAAGCCCATGATCTTGTTGGTTTGTGCATGAGGATTTGAGTTTAGATTTTATTGTTTAATAAGTTTTTGAGTAATTATTTCAGCACCGCAGGAGATATTCACTATGTAAATACCCGCAGCCATATTGCTGAGTGATATAGCAGCATTGCCAGTAGTGTACTGCTCTGCCACCTTAATGCCCGTCATACCGGTAACCGTTACCCGCACCTGTTTACCATTGTTACCCTCTGTATATACAGTAACAATATCAGTAGCAGGGTTAGGCACCAGCTTAGCTTTCAGTTTGCTGTTGTTTACCTCAGCAATACCATTTACAGGTTTACCCAGCGTATTCAGCTCAAAACGGTTATTACCCCATGATGCTGAATCAGCAGTAACAGTAAACCAGTATTCATAACCAGCACCCGTTATCTCTTCAGTTTTGTTGAGGAACTTATCGTGCAGGAACAGTTTAGTACCCAAAGGCATATTGAAATCAGAAGCAGTAATTTTGAAATTCTTCTTCAGCGTACTGTACAGGCCCAGGGGAATAACACTGCTGTCAGCATAAGCACGCGCATCAATACTCAGCATACTGTCATCCGTACTGATAGAATAGAAAGTCATCTCCGGATTATACAACTTCACCGCATCCGGATAATCAACAGCAGCCATAGCATTATCATCAAACTTCAACAGCAACCTGTCCCAGAAAGTAGTGCTGTCTTCAAGACGCAGTTGCACCATGTTTGCCGCAGCCGTAGTTTTAAACGGAGAACCCGCAGTGCCGCTTGTTTTATCAGCCTCTTCGAAAGTAATAGAACCGCTGGCAGACAACGTAGTAACAAACGCACCACCAACAGGCAGGTTGAAAGAAGAAGAACCATAAGAGTAAGAAGTATAACCACCCTTAGTGCCCTGGTTAGCATCCCATATATAGAAACTGCTGCCCACGTTAGAAGAAGTAAGCGCATCCATATTAACCTGTGAAGCAAAAGGATTGCCCACCAGTACAAAATCAGAACTGCTGCCCTTAGTAAGAGGCACCGTAATATCGCCCTGGTTAGGTACACCCGTCAAGTCAATAGTCACGGCGCTTGGAGTGTATGGAGCAGTGGTCAGCCCTTCACCTTTGGCACCGCGCAGCAGTACCCGCATTACCTGGTATTGGGCCCATGAAGAAGAAGCAGTGTAAGCAGTCCATCCCGGGTTGTTGCCCGATGTGCTGTTGTTACCCGCAGTTACATCGAAGTAATAAGCAGAAGGGTTATTAGTATTAGTAGTAGTAAACGGAGAGCCGCCGCTGCCGGTGATATCAATATCATCGGTCAGGGAGCTCATAGATAAAGATGATGTGAACGGATGGCCAAGGAAGCGGAAAGCCCTGCGGCCGCCGGGTATATAACGCTCAGCCACAACATTGCCGCTGATATAACCACCACTGCCGCTGCCGGCAGCTATACGAGCTGTGCCCGAAGCAGAAGATTTAAGTACGAGGTTACCACCTGCAGTAAGTGTACCCGATGTTGGTGTATAAGTACCCAGTACGTTTAATGTACCACTGCTGATGGTAGCGCCCGTGCTGTTGTTGAGTGTAAGGTTTGTTACGTTTAATGTACCTGCTACTATTGTTTGCGCGCTGCTGCCATTCAATTCTATTGTACCGCCTGTGGCATTGAATGTACCACTGTTGCTTAGGTAGCCTGCTACCTGCAGGGTGCCGCCGCTTACTGTTACACTTGCACCGCTGGCTATATTGATACTACCGGTTGTAATAGTGCCTGATGTTATGATAGGGTAATTGCCAAGACTGCCCGGTATTACAGCTACTTGTGTACTACCGGGTGCGCTGCCGCCCTGCCAGTTAGAACCTGTGCTCCATGTGTTATTAGTTGCACCGGTCCATGTGATGCCGGGCACTTCAACAGAGCCAATAGTAGGAATGAAAGCATCGCGGGTGCTGTTGGCATAGTCGTTCGTTACACTGCCAATAGGTGTAGCCCTGTATTGTACCTGGCTATTGTAAGCAGTTTGCACCGCTAAATTACCGGTTGCTGTAGCTGTGTAGAAACTTGCGGAAGGCAGTGTACTTACATCATTTACATAAGAAGAAGCATCGCCGCCGCTGCTTGTTTGCCATTGGGCAAGTGTCTGTGAAACACCCGTTGCCCATTCTCCCATATTGGCAAGCGTACCTACTACATACAGGTTATTATTACTTGCCGATGCAGACCAGCCTGTAGCCGCTGTGCTGTTTGTATTGCCTATAGCAAACTGGCCGCCTGTGCTGCCGCTGCGCTCGTTATAAAACAAATTGTTTTTTATTGTTACGGTAGCTGATGTGGAGCGTAAATAGCCATACGATTTTGCTGTGCCGGAAGATGCTGCGCCGCCTACATAAATACTGTTATAATAAATATTGTTAGTACCGGTAGAACCTTCGCGGATACCGCATATAGTCAAATCGTTCGTATAGCTGCCGTTGGTAATGCTTACCTGGTTATTGGCGACTGTCCATGCACCGGCGACACTTAAAAATATGCCGTTGATGGTAGCACCACTTGTAGCCTGGTTACTCAACCCGTAAATACGGTTGCGGCTGATGGTGCCTGCACTTGAACTTTGATTGGTGCATATACCATGCAAAGTTGGATTAGCAACAGTAGAATTGACATTGTTAAGGTCATAAATAATATTTTGAGTGATCAGCTGGCTGGTATTACTACTATTGGTTAAAATACCAACGGGTGCTGCCTGTGCGCCTGTAGTGGTGGCATTGGCCGTTATACTGTGAATAGTATTGCCTGATATGGTACACTGCCCGGAGCCTACATTACTGATACCCCTTACACCAACTGAGGTTGTAGTGGTAGAAGAGGAAGAAGTAATGTTAGCTACCGTATTATTGCTGATGGTAGTAGTGCTGCTGCTGGCTGTACCTATACCTATGGTAACTGAGGTGCCGCTGGATGTACTGCCCGTGCTTTGTATACTATTGGCAGTACTGGCATGTCCTACCAGGTTGCCGGAAACTGTACCAACATTTGCTAAGCCAGATGTTACCAGTATACCGTTAAAGTTTACAGCACCTGTGCCGGTGAGGCTAATGTTCTGTACCGTATTGTTTTGTACAGAACTGGCAGTTGTTGTACCTACCAGGAGTTGTATACCGCTGAATGTAATGTTACCGCTGTTGGTCCATGCACTGCCACCGCAACTGGCAGCCTGGCCGCCAACATAATTGTCGCTGATGGTATGGTTGTTACCGCTGCCGATATATATACCAACCTGGGCTGTAGTGGGTGTGGTCGAAGCATTATAGTACACGCTATTGCCCGACACAGTACAGCCATCTCCGGCTGATGCTAAGTATATACCGTTACTACTGAAATTATACACATTATTATTCTGAACAGATACTACATTGGATATTGAGCCCGAGTATATTCCGTTAGCAGGTATGCCAGCCGTGCCGGGTGTACCTTGTGCATCACGTACATCATTATTGCTGATGCTGATACCCGTATTAGTGCCGGTATTGACAATGATGCTGCCCCTTGTAGAAGTAGTAGCATTCGTTTCAATAATACAATTTCTTATAGTAGTATTTGTACTGCCGCTTAATATATCAAGCGCGGGCTGGCAACTTCCTGCCGTTGCATGTGTGTTTACTATCCGCAAATATTGCCCGCTGCCACCTGAGCGTCCATCAATAGTTACGCCTGCTGCACCGCTAAGGCGTATCATAGATGTTGCCAGGTCGCTGCTGTTACTTATAACACGTGTACTGGCTGCACTTGGCTGAATGGTAAGCGTATAACCATTAAGACCGGCATTGGTTAATGCATTGGTTCCGTCCTCACTCAGGTCGCTGGTGATACTTACGGTTGTATTACCTGCCAGTGCGCCACTATTTATAGCTTCGAATAAGCCACCCGTGCCGGTAAGGCTGGTATAGGTTTGCGCAGTACCTACATTGATACTGGTTGGCAATGAAGTGGTAATGGTATAACTGTTTGGTGTGGCAGGAGCTGAAGTTTGTGTATTTACATCAGTATGCGCTGCACCGGTTACAGGTGAATATGCAAGATTGGCAGAAGTTGCCTGGTCTTGTGCTACCAGGTAATATTCATATGTTTCGCCTGTAGTTGGTGTGATGCTCAGCTGTGAATAATCTATGGTAAATGTCCAACTTCCACTTGTACCCGAACCACTATTGAAAGTGCCGCCTGTACTTGCCCATGAAGATGCTGATGGTAAACTTCTGCGGAACCAGATACGGGGTTTTAAGCTGCCCGATGTTGGTACACCTGTTCCTACATCGTTAATGGTAACAGAAAGCGTACGGTTGCTGACAGAAGAGGTGTTGGCAGTAAATGCAGTATAAGTAAACCTTGGAGGGAAAACATCTGATGTAGTAAAGTTTCCTGCATCGGCACCAATGTCGTTTGGCGTAAGGCCGGAACGGGTACTGCCATCATAATCATCAGTTACAGATGTGATAGATGCACCTGTTCCTTCTGCAGGTGTTGTGCTGCTTACGTGCATATCTACTGCAGAAGCATTGCCGGTAGCATTAACAAAATTAGGATCTCCGACGCCGCTCAGTATATCAAAACCGGTTGTTTGCTGCCACTCTCCTAATGTAGAATAAGTGGTTGACGATATCTTACATATTACACCACCTGTGCCGGGAGAATAATAGATATTATTGTTGAGTGTAAGATAGCCGATTGTATAATCCGTAACAGAGACCAGGGATATAGCAGCGTTAATTGCGCTGCCCGAGCTGTTAGAACGGGCATTTACAAATATATTATTTCGCAGGTCTGCTGCTAAGCCTGATGTGTTGCGATAGTATGTATAGGTGTTTTGTGAGGAACTAACCCCTGTTCCACCCACATAAACACTGTTATTGTATACGTTTATTGAAGTGCCGCTGTTTTGATAGATGCCATAAACACTATAACCGGTAGTAATGGCTGAGCCTGCAGCATCAATACCTACACGTATCATATTGTTCATAAAAGTATTACCGCTACCACCACTAATCTGCATACCTGCTATGGTTGCAGATGTGCTGCTTGATGCTATGCTGATACTGTGTATGTAATTGCGGCTTACAGTGAGGTTACTACTGCCAGGCCCGGTAAGGTATAAGCCTGTAGCAGAAACTGAGGCAGATGCCGTGGTATTAGAGAGAGAATGGATAGTATTTTGAGAAATAGTTTGCGCACCGGATATGGAAGTAGATGTAAAGCTAATACCTATTACAGTTGCATTTCCATTCGTACCGGTATTGGGCGATGTAGTGCTTAAGTTCCGCACAGTATTGCCGGTGATGGTATTAACTCCTCCACTACTCACTATGCCTCTTACCTGTCCTCCACTGGCAATGCCGGCATAGTTATTATTCAGGTTGGCTATAGTATTATTAGTAATAGTAAGTGTGCCTGAGGCAGAACTGCTGATGCCCGTAACCAGTTGCGCAGTAGCGGATGATGAAGAAGTAACAGCATTAAGACTGTTGGAAGTGCTGGTATTACCTATGGTGTTGCCCGAAACGGTTATAGTAGCCGTACCCGATAACAGAATTCCGATAATGCTGCAAGAAATAGTTGTAGAGCTGCCATTAGAGCTAACGGAGCCAATGGTATTATTAGAAATGGTTACAACAGCAGGGCTGGCAGCCGAGCTATTGATCAGGTTTACTGACCCTCCTGTTGTGCTTGATGTAACCGAGATAGAGCCTGTACTGTTATTGCCTATTGTATTGCCGGAAGTAGTACCTACATTTACACTGCCCGCTGTAATATTGATAACGCTAAATATACCACTAAGTGAAGCGATATTACTAGTTGTGCTCCAGTTGAAATTAGCAATGGTATTACCCTGTATACTTGTAGCGCTGGTGGTACCCACACTCAGATCCATACATGCCATTCTGGAACTAAAAGCGCCGGTAACAGTCCAGGTACTGCCGCCGCATTGTGCAGCACTACCGCCTATATAGTTGTTGGTAATAGTATGCCCGCTGCCGCTTTGTATATACAATACACGGTGGTTGGCGCCAGCAGTAGCAGTTAATGACCCCGTCTGGTAAAAACTGTTGCCGGTTATGGTCCAGCTGTCATTGTTGGTAGCCAGGTATATACCATTACTTGCAGCGCTTGCGCTAAAGAAGTTGTAGATATTGCAATTACTGATGGTATTACCGCTGTTTTCTTTAGCTGATGTACCGGCAGAATAAATTGCATTCAGTGGTTTTGTAGCACCATCGCGTATATCACAGTTATCAATCGTATTATTGTCATTACCCGTACTGCCTGTAGTGGTACTGAATAATACCACTGCACCTGTGGTTGTAGTGGTGTTGACACCACTAAGGGTGCTATACTTTATGGTATTGTTGCTGGCATCATTTATATACAGCACTGCAGGTGCGCTGGTACTGGTATTGTCGAGGGTAATATATTTATTACTGCCTGAACCACCGGGGCGGCCATCTATGACGAAGTAATTACCGCCGTTGATACTAATAGTTGCGGTAGTGTTTGCACTGGTGATACTCAATGCAGAGCCTACACCCGATGCCGGGCGAATGGTAATGGTATTGGTACTATTTGCACCCGACACACTGTTCAGCGTTAACGGAAATGTCTCGCCACTGCTGGTGTAGCCGCTGGCCAGTTCCAGTATTACCGGGCCTGATACGCCGGAGCCGTTAGCAGGGCCTCCATCGCCGCGTGTGCCCGATACCAGGTCGGATATGGCAGATGTGAGCGACAGATAGACCGTAGCCGAGGCAGTGCCGCCGGGGTCGATAGTATAGGTTCCGCTGAGTGAGGCGGAAGCCTTGTTTGAATAAATGATGGCCGTTAATGCACATAGCATTAGCACCAGCTTTTTTCTGAATAGCTGCATGTTATTTAGTGGGGAGTTAAATATAAATGAGTAAGAAGAGGTGTGATGTGCAAATAATGTGTCATAGCATGGTGATGTTTGTTTAGATAATATTGGTTTTAAAAGTATGATGCATTTTTAACGTTGTTACATAATTCATTTTTATATAAAAACATCATTAATAGCATAGTAAATATTACGTGCTAACTATATGTTTTTGACAAAAAAGAAACCGGGCTGATACCCGGTTCCTGCTCTCGTCTCTTATTTTCCCAGATACTATTTCTATCACAGATATTAGTATATGGTATAAATGTTTCACAAACCTTGCCACCCCTGCAGCCCCTTTCTCTGTACAGAGAAGGGGCTGGTGAGCTGGAACCCAAATGGGTTTTGTTTGTTTGTTTTGTTTGGGTTGTAGGTTGTCTGATAAAGAAATGCACATTGCTTACGCAAATCTATAGAGGATAAAAAGTCAGTAAAGCAATAGCCAGTAATACAATTGCGATTACTACCCATGACATTATCGAATATTTATCCATTGCGCTTTCCATGTGATTTTTTTGCCTGTTGTTTGTTCTGATACAAATATGGGGGTATGACAAGCCCCAATGCAAATTTTTGGCGTTACAACTGCATTACAGTGGCGTTACAATAGCGTTACATTTTTGTAACGATTCCTTAAGTTATGATAATCAATATTTTATGTTTTGTGAAAAAGTATGTCCACGAAACTGTAATTGCTATTACTTGTGAAATTCTGTGATTTTTTTTCCTGCATTTTTCCGTAAGAATAGTACGCATGCAGGTATTGTTAAATAAAAAATCAGCCTATCCATAGTTGAATAGGCTGATAATAAAATATATGGTATAATTATTTATTGTTATTTTTCTTCATGTCCTTCAGCTTCTTTACGCCATAAGCGGCACCAGCTATAGCGAGGGCGCTGAGGCCACCATCTATGGGTACCTGGTCTACCACATCATTATCGAAGCCGGGGCCCTGTGCATAGGCTGCTACTGAGAACAGGCAGAGGGAACATATGAATATTATATTGCGAGTTATCTTTTTCATAATTATATCGGTTAATTCGTTTATCAGTTGATTGGCTGACCGGATAATTAGTAAACTAACCAACCGGTCAACCAGGTAGCCAACTATTGTTTGATCAATTTTTGAGTGATAGTTTCAGAACCACAGCTAATGTTTACTATATACATACCACTACCCAGGTTTTGAACCGGTATGCAGATGCTGCCGCTTTGGGCAGTTTTCTCAGCCTGGGCCACTTTAGCTCCTGTAATGTCTGTAATAGTAACAGTAACCTGTTTGTTGTTAGCGCCTTCAAAGAAAACCGTAACCAGGTCTTTGGCCGGGTTTGGTGCCAGTTTCACTTTCAGGTTTTTATCGCTGTTGTTAGCAGAGGCTATACCATTCACAGGTTTCCCTGAAGTTGTGAGTTCGAAGCGGTTATCGCCCCACGATGCTGTGCCGGCATCTACGGCAAACCAATACTCATAACCCGCACCTGTTATCTCTTCTGTTTTGTTGAGGTATTTATCATGCAGGAAGAGTTTAGTACCCAAAGGCATATTAAAGTCAGCAGCTATGATGCGGAAGTTCTTTTTCAAAGTGCTGTACAAACCAAGTTTTATAGTTTCCTCAGCATAAGGACGTGCATCAATACTCAGCATACTGTCATCGCTGCTCCATGTGTAGAAACTCATATCAGGGTTGTAGAGTTTCACCGCATCAGAATAATCAACCGCAGCCATAGTATTATTATCAAAACGCAGCAGCAGCCTGTCCCAGAATGTAGTGCTGTCTTCAAGACGTAACTGTACGGTATTGGCAGGTGCAGTTGTTTTGAACATAGAACCGGCGGTACCCGAAGACTTAGCTGTTTCTGCAAATGTGATAGAACCTGATGCAGTAAGTGTGGTAACGAAAGCTCCGCAGCTTGGCAGGTTGAAAGAAGAAGAACCATAGGTATAAGAAGTATATCCACCCTTAGTACCCTGGTTAGCATCCCATATATAAAATGCACTGCCCACATTGCTGTTGGTCAGTCCATCCATATTTACCTGCGAAGGGAATGGATTGCCTACCAGTACAAAGTTGGTGCTGCTGCCCTTGGTAAGGTTCACAGTAACATCACCCTGGTTTACTGCGCCGCTAAGGTCTATTGTATTGGCTGCAGGTGTATAGCTGCCCGATGTGAGGCCTTGCCCTTTGGTGCCGCGTATCAGCACACGCATTGCCTGGTATTGGTTCCAGTTTGATGATGCGGTGAATGCAGTCCAGCCCGGGTTATTGCCGGATGTAGTATTATCTCCTGCAGTTACATCGAAGTAAAAAGCAGAAGGGTTGTTTGTGTTGGTAGTAGTGAACGGAGAACCGCCACTGCCTGTGATGTCTATATCATCAGTAAGATCACTCATGCTTAATGAAGAAGTGAACGGATGAGCCATGAAGCGGAATGCACGGCGTGCAGGTATATAACGTTCTATAGTAAGGTTACCGCTGAGATAGCCGCCGCCTGAAGAGCCTGCTGCTATGCGAGCCGTACCTGTAGCTGTAGATTTCAGAGTAAGGTTGCCGCCGGCGGTAAGTGTGCCGCTTGTTGGCGTGTACGTGTCCAGTACATTCACCGTGCCGTAAGACAGGGTAGCGCCTGCACTGTTGTTGAGTGTAAGGTTGGTAGCTGTAAGTGTACCATTGTTCTCTACACTCTGTGCTGCGCTGCCATTCAGTACCAGTGTACCACCTGTAGCATCCAGCGTACCGTTGTTATTGATGCTGCCGGCTACCTGTAGTGTGCCGCCGCTAACGGTTGTTGATGCACCGCTGTATATAGACAATCCTGAACAGCTTGCAGTGCCTGTAGTAATGTTAGGATACCTGGATAAACCAGAAGGTATGATAGCATAATCAGAAGAAGTAGGTACTGCCGCGTCGCTCCAGTTTGATGTTGTGAACCAATCTGTGCTAGTGGCGCCGGTCCAGGATTTGGTAGCATAGTAGCCGGCAAAAAGGGTATTGGCAGCACCCAGTTGCGACGAGGTTAAATAATAAGTATTGCTGCCGGGGAAGAAGTCTGTATTAGTTCCGGAGAACTGGCCTGCCAGTGCAAAGCCCTTGCTGTCTGCTGCAATCGTGTAGCCAACATCGCCGGTTGTTTTACCTGCTGCAAATGAGAATTTATGAAATGACGTGCTGCTTGGTGTTAGTGATACATCGTATTTGGCAACCATGATATCAGAGCTGCCATTGGTAGAGATACTATTGGTGTTAGAAGAAGGGTCCATATCAACAGAGCTGCTGCCCAGCTGGCCTGTAAGATACAGGTTGTTAGAGCCGTCAAGTCGTATATCATAGCCTAAGTCGTCGCCACTGCCGCCTATCAGAAATCCCCATTTAAAGAATGATGTGCTGGATGGTGTAAGAGAGCCATCATATTTAGCAAGGTATGCATCATTATTTCCTGCGGGGCTGAATGTGGTAGTACCGGAAGTAGGGTCAATATCTACTGAATATTGTTGTGTATTACCTGTTATGTATACATTCTTCGAAGCATCTACAGCAATATCGCCGGCAGATTCATATCCTGATGCAGAACCTGTAGCGAATGCCCACTGATAGAATGATGTACTGCTTGGAGTTGTGCTGCCATCATATTTTACAACGAATATATCTATAGCACCTGCACCTGTTATTGTGTTAGAGTTGGTGCTGGGGTCCATATCGTGCGCAGAGGTGCCGCTGATATTACCTGATATATATACACCGCCGCTGCCGTCAACTGCTATATCCTGTGGCTGCTCGTCGGTAGAGTTGCCGGTAACGAACGCCCATTGGTAAAATGAAGTGCTGGATGGTGTTAAAGACACATCATACTTGGCCAGGTAGAGGTTGTAGTTGGAGCTTGATGTAATTGTGTTAGTATTAGAAGACGGGTCCATATCTACAGCGCCTGATGATCCCTGTAAATTACCGGTCACATACAGGTTAGTGCCATCCAGTGCTATACCCATAGCACATTCTGTACCGTTGCCGCCTGCCCTGAATGCCCATTGGTAAAACGATGTGCTGGATGGTGTAAGGTTACCGTTATATTTTGCAACAAATATGTCATTACCGCCGCTAAGCCCCACGTTGTTGGTGTTAGAAGACGGGTCCATATCTATATTCAATGTGTAGTATATAGTGCCATATAACTGGCCTGATATATAAACGTAGCCCGAGTTGTCTACAGCAATACCATAGCCCTGGTCATCATTCATGCCGCCGATAGGAAATGCCCATTGCAGCACACCGGTATTATTATACTTAGCTACAAATACATCGTATCCGCCTTTTGATGCCAGGTAGCCGTTGGCGTTATAACCATTCAGGGCCATGTGGCCGGTAAAGTATCCTACAACATATATATTGCCATTTGCGTCTATGGCAGAGTTGGTGGGGTAAACAGCGCAACCCGCATCTCCGAATGTGTTGGCATATGTGGTAAAGCCTGATGTGCTGGGCGTTTTACTGCCATCATACATGCCGTATACTGCACAGTAGGCGTAATAGATAGGCAATATGTTATAGGTGCCTGTGCCGGGGTCCATGTCAATGTTTTCACCTATGCCATAAGTATATCCGCCAATGAATACTCGCTGCGATGAATCGACAGATATTGTATTTGCCTGCTCAACATTTGCATTGCCGGCAGCAAATGCCCATTTCTAAAATGATGTGTTGGATGGAGTTTGGGTAATATCATATTTGGCAACAATAATATCATTGCTTCCGTTGCCGGTAATATTATTGGTGTTAGATGAGGGGTCCATATCCAGGGCTGCATTACCATTTTTGTAGCCCGCCAGGTATAGGCCGCCTTTGCCGTCAATTGCCAGGCTTTGCATTCCTTCATCATTTCCGCTGCCAATTTTAAAAGCCCATTGATAGAATGACGTGCCGGATGGCGTTTGGGTAGCGTCATATTTAAGTACGAAAATATCGAAGCCGCCTGTGGATGAAAGTGCATTAGTATTAGTCGACGGGTCCATGTCTACACTGGAGCCGTTGAAGTTACCGGTGATGTATAAATAGTTTGAGTTATCAACCGCCATCCCTGTAGGAATTTCATTGGCTGAGTTTACGCCTGTAATAAAAGCCCATTGATAGAACGATGTGCTGGATGGTGTTTGTGTACCATCATACTTGGCTATCACCATATCATAACTGCTGGCGCCGGCACCTGTAACTGTATTAGAGTTAGATGAAGGGTCCATATCTACTGCAGTGTTGCCATAGAGCGCATAAGAAACGTAAACATTCTTTGACGCATCTACTGTAAGAGAGCCCGGTATATCGCCGTTAGTGCTGCCGAATACAAATGACCACTGATAGAATGATGTGCCGGATGGTGTAGTAGTACCGTCATACTTAGCTACGAATACATCATCACTGCCTGCACCTGTAATAGTATTAGAGTTAGACGATGGGTCCATGTCTATGGCTGTAGTACCATTGATATAGCCTGATATATAAACACCACCGCTATTATCAACAGCAATACTGTTTACCTGGTCTCCGTTAGTGCCGCCTGCCCTGAAAGCCCACTTGTAGAAAGAGGTACTGGAAGGGGAGTAGTTACCATCATATTTAGCAACAAAAATGTCTTTATCGCCGGCACCTGTCAGGTTGTTTGTATTAGAGCTTGGGTCCATATCCACAGTGCTGGTACCGTTGATATAACCGGCAACGTATATGTAACCATTAGCATCTACAGCTATCGCATTACCGCGTTCTGCTGCTGAATTGCCTATAGCAAACTGCCATTGAGCAACACCTGCACTGTTATATTTGATCACAAATATATCATCACTGTTTCCGCTGACGGTAGTACCCATCAGTGCGGGGGCCTGCCCCGGCCCGTTTACCAGGTTATCACCACGGCTGACGGCTGTTACGTACACATTGCCGGCCTGGTCTCGTGTGCTGGCATAGATGTAGCAGTTTTGACCATTGCCGATAGATTTGTTGATGAATACCGGTGCGGGGGTTTGAGAATGGCTTAAATGGGATAAGCATAAAAGAAGCAGCAATAGTATGCTTCTTTGATAAGAACTGTGTCTTGTCATATAGAGGGATGTTTGTTCCGTTTTGTTGATAAATACTACCGCGCTGACAGGAGCTCTGATAGCGTTTATCAGTTTTGAATCAATACTTGACAGGGTACAGGGATTCTCTTATTATGCCTCTATATGGTTCTTTTTTTCAAAAAACGACACAAGATAATAATGACAATTGATATTTAATAGTGGAGCAGTATAATATACATTCTTAATAACAATAAAATAATGTATCAACGTTTATTGACGCATATAACAGGAGGCAGTAAATATATTAGGATAGTTATCAGATAGTATGTACTACATCTTCGAGGCTTGTATCCTCGGGCAGGTGTATTTTTTTCAGCAGGCGGTGTTTGTTGACGCGTACAGCCTCCAGGCTTACCCCCAGCATAGCGGCCATTTCCTTATTAGAAAGGCCCAGTTTGGTGAGTAGTATAGAGCGCAATTCTGCTGTTGTAAGGTCGGGGTATTTTTCTTTTACACGGTTTATATAGCCGGTATGTACTTTATTAAAGAGGCTCTGGAAGTCTGCCCATTGCTCATCATTAAGTATTACGGCGTTTTGCAATAATTGCAGGCTGTGTTCTTTTTCGGGCAGGTCATTGCTGCATGGCAGCGACTGGTATCTTTCCAGCTCTGCGCTGAATTGCTCTATCAGTACATTCTTCTCCTGTATGCTGCGGGTAAAATCACTGAGTTGCTGGCGTGCCAGTTCTTCTGCCCTTTGTTTTTCTGCTTCGGCTATTTTACGTTTTTGTATGTGTTTCAGTTTTTGCCTGTTGATGAGCAGCAGGCCAATGATACCAGCCAGGCTTATGAGCAGTATAGCAGCATTGCGCTGCATTTTTTGCTGGTCTATCTCATGGTCTTTAAGCGCGTTCAGGTAGTTGAGCGAGTCTGTTTGTTTTTTTACCAGCAGCTGGGCATCCATCCGCGCAAATTCTTTCTCTTTATCCAGGTTATGCAGGCTGTCAGACATTTGCATATATAACTTATGCAAGCGGTATGCACTGTCATATCGCTGCATCTGGCCATACATATCTGAGAGGCTGCTGTAGACCTCAGAGCGTATATATATAGATTGTAATTGTTCTGCCAGCTTTCGTGCGCCAGCTAAATAATGTTCGGCTTTAGAGAGGCTCAGATTCACATCGCGCAGGCTATCAGGCAATGGCTTTTTGCTCATCCCTGCTGCTATGCGCCTGTATGTTTCGCCGATATTAGCCATGCTCATCGTGTGGTTTTGTGTATTGCCCAGCAACACCAGCATCGAATCTGCCTTGAAAAAATCTTGCAATGCTGGTACAAAATCGCCAACACGTATATATACACTGCCACGGTTCAGGAACAGGTCGGCAATATCATTAGGGGTAGCCTGGCTACCGGGTTCAAGTGCATGCTGCAATCCTTCCTGGTAGTATTTCAGTGCATCATCATATTTTGCCTGCCTCACATACAGGTAGCCAATGTTGATGAAGAGGTTCACTGTATTCTTTACCCCGCCTTTTTCAAATACCTCTTTTGCCTGCAAAGCATGTTGTAGTGCTTTATCATAATCATCATTGGCAGTATATATAGCACTGATAGATGAATGCATAATACCCTCGTAGCGGGCATGCTTTATATCGTGCGCTTTTTGCAGTGCTGCTTCAAAATATTTCAGTGCTTCGGGTAGTTTGTCCTGTACTGCATATGTACGGCCTACCAGGTTATTGCCGCGTACTATGCCTATATCGTAATGCAGCTTAGTGGCAAGGTCTAGTACCTGCTGGCCATATTCACGGCTTTTATCATTGTCTTTCTGAAAATACGCTGCAGACATCTCTACCAGGAGGTCTACTTTGGCTGTATCTTCTTTGGCATTTTTAATAAGGGCTAACAGTGAGTCCGGATTTGACTGAGCAAATACGAAGGGGGTACAGAAAAATATTATAATGATAATTAACCTTAGTCTCATATACACATCTCAAAGATAATAAGTGTATTTGTAAAGCATAAAATCACCTTTATATATCTGTGATATATTATTGTATAGACAATAGAACATTAATGTGTATTATATTCGCATGAAATCATTTGCACTATGTTTGAAGGGTTCTATAAATACACGGAACCAATAATACGTTTTACAGATAAAGAAAAGGCTATACTTGAAAGTGCATTCACCTTTAGCCAGGTGCCTAAAAAATTCAAGCTTACCGAAGAGGGAAAGATAGCCCGCGAACTGTATTTTATTGTAAAGGGGCTGGTGCGCCTGTATTACACTAAAGACGGCGAAGAGATAACCGGGTTTATATTTCGTGAAAACCTGTTTGCCAGCAGCTACGAAAGTTTTTTAAGGCAAACACCCAGCATACAAACACTGGAGACCATTGAAGATTGCGACCTGCTGGTGATAACCCACCGCGCACTCGAAGAATTATACGAAACCCTGCCCAAAATGAACATACTGGCACGTAAAGTAGCAGAGCAGCGTTTCATCAACGGACAAATGATATTGTCTTCTTTTATACTGGACAGCCCCGAAGAGCGATACCGGAAATTTGAAGAACAAAATGGCGACCTGCTGTTGCGTGTACCCCATCATATCATCGCCTCTTACCTGGGTATGACACCCGTATCTATGAGCCGCATACGCAGCCGTAAAGCAAAATAAACAGCCCGCTCATTTCTTTACAATTGTTAATGGATGGCGTATTTGCCCGTTCTACTTTTGCGTCATCATAAAACATAAATGATATGAACAGGCGCATACGTACAGAAATAATCATTAATGCAGGCAAAGAAAAAGTATGGCAGGTACTTACTGATTTTAAGAGCTACGGTAAATGGAATCCTTTTCTTGTAAGTATAGAGGGTGCACCCGTAGCAGGCACCAGGCTGGTGAATACAATGGTAAACAAAGGCAAGCCTATGACCTTCAAACCGAAGGTAATGAAGGCGGAGGATGGCAGGGGCTTTGCATGGCTGGGGCACCTGTGGGTGAAAGGCATTTTTGACGGCTATCACTATTTTGAGATAGAAGAACTGGGCCCGCAGCAGGTGAAGCTGGTGCACGGCGAAGATTTTTCGGGCATATTGAGCGGCTGGATATATTATAAAATGGGCGAGGAGATATTCGCCAACTTCGTGCGCATGAACCAGGCACTGAAACTGGTAGCCGAGCGCAACTAATCAACAACTACATATTGAAAAACTATCCTAACACTGCGGGCATGCCCTGCGGTAAGGGCAACTATTAACTGATAAATTACATAACAATGAAAGATCTCATTATGGCACTGGTACTTGTGAGCCAGTATGCAACTGCACAAAATCACAAACAGGAATTCAAAAACACTTTCGAGCTGGAAGTAGACCCTATAGCTTATGTAATGAAGGGCTATTCTGTACACGGCGTATATAACATGCAACGCCTGCGTTTTGACCTCGGTGTGTTTGGTATAGAACAACCGGGCAGTATTACCGGTAATAAAAATTTCAATGTAATGACGCGTGGTTTCGGGTTGAAGGTAAATTATCTTATAACGGGAGTAAAAGGCCTGTATGCAGGTGCCGACCTCGGCTATGCGGCCAATGACGTAAGTATAAAAGAGAGTACCGTGAAAGATATGGGGCACAACCTGTCTGCCGGTGTGCATGCAGGTTACAGGTTCTTCCTGTTTCCGCACAATAAAAGTTTTTTGTCAGGACTATATATAACACCTTGGGCAGGCGTCAGCTATAATCATGTATATGATAAAGTAAAGCTGGCCGGATATAAAGAAGGCAATACCGGGTACTTTGCCACATTGCATATAGGCTACAGGTTTTAAATACAACAAGCCCCGCCATATGGCAGGGCTTGTGATTGTGTATTCACCTTAATAAACCAGAAAAAAATTATTTAGCTATCACTGATACACTTTCTACAGTAATATCTGCAGCACCTTCTCCTGTCTGGTTCAGGATAGTAATATCATAATTGTTTTTAGCGGCAGCATTCGTATTGTTGAACTGGTCGCTCATTTCAAACAGGAATGTTTTGGTAGGGCGTCCGTCAGATGTTGTGCCGTTGGCCATGAACCTTGCGTGGTGTTTAGCACCGAAGAAAGTCATAAAGCCTGCAAAGTATTCGCTGTTCTCATCAGCTTTTGCACCTTTAGGCAGGTTGATGTATGCTTCGTACACACCTCTTGGCTCACGTGTGAAAGATACCTTCAGGATAACGATGATAGATTTTGGCGCACCCGCAGCCTGCAGCAGGTTGGTCATTTTCTTGCTGTCGTTTTTCACTGTGAAGCTGAGCGAGTTACCTTTCATCACTTTATTTATCTTCTGGCTGATGATGGTATCGGCAAATTTCTTAGAAGAGAGGAACAGTGATGGTTGTTTTTTCTCTTCGGCAGCAGTGCCTTCCTGCGGTGTAGGCGTATCGTCATACTCATAGTCTACATTGTAGATGGCTGCTATTACCTGGTCGGTAGTATAAGATATTTCTTTGCCATTGGCATCGAAGAATACATACCTCCACGGGAAAGAGTTAAGATCTGCAGCAGTAAGCAGTTTACCATTTGGTGAGTTGGTCCATTGCTGCCAAATCCTGTCTATGTTAGAGTGGTGAGCGAAGAATATAGGGTCGAAGCCCGCGCTTGGTACGTTGCGCATCAGGCCACCGTCGCAGGTGTCGTTATCAGGTCCTGTATTATTACAGTTGCAATTGTATATAGGGTTGAAGATATTGTAAGGGCTGCCGTTGCCACCGCCTATATAGTTGTGCATAGCACCGTGCGGAGAGTTATCGAGCGAGCTGGTGAAGATGTAAATATCTTTTTTGCGCATCAGCGGTTTAATGTTCAGCGCGCTTACTATAGCACCGTTCAGCGGTACGCCTGTATTCAGTGGAGCGAACCTTGATTTTTCAAACAGGCTGAGTACAGAATCGCGGAACATTTTGTTCATAGTGCGGTTGGCTACGAGGTTGGTAGTATCCGTATATCCCCAGTAAGGCAGTGCAAATTCAGGATCGCCCGAAAGCTTGCGTACTATCTGCTCGAAATACCAGATATACAGCCTGTGCCATGCCAGGAAGTTGATGTCGCTGCCTTCAGTATGCGTACAGTTATCCCAGGATGTTTTCAGTTGAGATTTGTTGGCGTAAGAAGGACAGAGGGTGTTGTTGTTAACAGTATCCGGTATCCAGTGTATAGCACCCTGGTAGTACCAGCTAAGTACATTAGAGCAGTCCATTTTTTTCATTGAGTCCATAGCTTTTGCCATAGCCTGCAATGCCTGCTGTCCTTTTGGCGTGTTTACATTGTAGCGGATGTACTTGTGTTTTTGTGCCGAGGTGACTGCATCGGCCTTTCCGCCATTGTCGGTGCCGGAGTCACCGCCGCAGGATGCCAGCATACCCACCGTGACCAGTGAAAGGAGATAGACGATTTTTTTCATGATTGTTTTATTGTTTTAGGAGTTAAGAATGCATCGTTGAAGCAAATGGTCAGCGCATAGGGCAATCCCTGTTGTATACCATTATATGCGCTGCCGAGTCGGCCATTTCTTTACCGTCATATTTTTCTACCAGGTGCAGCGCACCATCTATACCCGATGTGATACCTGCGGTGGTAATAGTATTAGCATCTTCTACAAAACGCACACCACCTATCACATTTACTTTAGGGTAGAGCTGCTGCATATCCTGTAGTGCCAGGTAGTGCGTGGTAGCTGTGCGGCCATTGAGCAATCCTGTTTTACCCAGCAGTATGCCACCTGTGCATACAGACATTACTTTGTTGTTGGTATCTGCACCATAGTCTTTTACCCATTTCAGCACCTTGTTATTAAAATTGCTGTCGGCCAGCAGTTCGTTGATGGTATTCATCGGTGCGCCGGGCAGCACTACTATATCGGGGAAGGGGCAATTGGCAAATGTGTAGCGTGGCTTTATGGCAGTGTTACAGTTCTCGGTAAATATCATGGTGTCTTTAGCGGCAACTGTATATACGTAGTAATGGTCTCTTATATAGTTGGCCTTAGTGAATACATCTATGGGCCCGTTCATATCCAGCACTTCTACACCATTATATATGATAACGGCTATTTTCATTTTGCCCGCATAAGAAGGCCCGCATAATTCTGAAGCTGTAATTGGCTCCGGTTGTATTGGTTCCGGTTTCCGCTGAACGCAGGAAGAGACTGCAAACAGTATGCAGCACAGGTACAGTACGTGTAATGGCGTTTTCATAGATAACAGGTTGACTGTGAAAGTATATATTAATCACAAAAGCACATAGTATGTGAAAAAAAATACTACCTGCAGAGGGGGTGTTTTGACCCTCCCTGAAATATGGCTGCCGTATCTTGCAGCCTATGTACAGCAGGCAGGAAGCAGCGAAGCTCAAAGAAACATTCTGGACCATGTTTGGCAGGTATATGCAACCTGTAACACCGGCAGGAGGTGAGAAGGTGAACTGGGTGAATTATAAAACAGGTGTGCCGGGCATCAGCTTCAGGATGGAGGCAGATACCAGGCAAGCTGCCATAAGTATAATACTGGCCAATAAAGACGCTGATACACGCAGGGAGCATTATGCCAAACTGCTGCAAATGAAAAACCTGCTGCACGATGCCACAGGGGAAGACTGGCTGTGGCAACCTGAACTGGCGGATGAATACGGCAAGCCCTACAGCAGCATAGGCACCACGATAAATAATGTAAACATAATGCAGCAGGAAGACTGGCCTGCGCTTATATCATTCTTCAAGCCGCGTATCATAGCGCTGGATGCTTTCTGGGATAATGCTAAGCTGGCTTTTGATGTGTGGTAAAACTCCCTCAACCAAAAACAGCGCTACACATGACGCACATCATTTTCCTGCTTTGGGCATGGGGGTAAATTGCATGAAAACACATAGTCATGAAAAAACTGGAAGGGAAAATAGCGGTGGTAACAGGTGCGGCCTCGGGCCTCGGTAAAGCTATAGCCATGCTGTATGCAACCAATGGTGCTAAAGTAGTAGCTGCCGATATTAATGATACAGCACTGGCAGATGTAGCCAAAGAAATAACAGGTGCAGGGGGCACTGTAACAACTGTGAAAGCCAATATGGCCGTGGCAGCAGATATAGATGCTATGATACAGGCTGCTACAGACAAGTACGGCACGGTAGATATACTGGTGAACAACGCGGGTATTATGGACGACTTCAGCCCGGTGGGAGATGTGACAGATGCCATGTGGGACCGTGTGATGAAGATAAACGTAGACGGCCCCTTCAGGGCTATGCGCAATGTGCTGAAGATAATGCTGGCCAAACAGAGTGGCGTTATCATCAACATAGCATCTGTAGGCGGACTGTATGGCGCGCGTGCAGGTGCAGCATACACTACCAGCAAACATGCGCTGATAGGGCTTACTAAAAACACAGGCTATATGTATGCCAAACAGGGCATACGCTGCAATGCCATAGCCCCCGGTGCTATGAATACCAATATCGGCGCTACGATAGACTTTGCACACCTGCCTGCTATGCAACTGGTGAATGAGCGTATAATGCCCGGCATGGCGCTGAACCCGCGTGCCAGCGAACCGATGGAAGTAGCACAGGTAGCACTCTTCCTGGCGAGTGATGATGCAAGCTTTGTAAATGCCACAGCCGTTACCGCCGATGGTGGCTGGACCGCTTTCTAGAATTGTGATGAGATATAAATAATAATCCCCGCCATGTTGCGGGGATTGTTGTTTAGAAGACGGAAATTCTTTTTGTTTGAATATCTGCCCCGTTGATGATTTTAAGCTGGTATATGCCTGAGCTTAGATTGAGGCTAATAATATTTTTTTTGCCGGTCAGCAATGTTGAATATACTTCCCTTCCTGCCATATCGTAAATAATAGCTGCGTAGCTACCGGATGGCTCTGTGTTTGCTTCTATAGCAAATTGACCCATACCGGGGTTCGGATAGATGCTAAAGTCTGGGTTCGGGTTAGGGTTTGTGGGTTGGCTTATTCCCGAGCCGGTAGTGTCTTTTAAGCTCCAAAGGATATTGCCCCCGGTGTATTCTGCATTGAAGTACATTGCAGAATCGAATACGAATAATCCTTCAGTTGAAAAGCAGGGATCGTTGTTTGTTGCAGAAGGAGGTGCTATTATTTTAGTACCTGTCAATGTTCCATCAGTTTGTATGATATTGAATTTACCGCTATTATCTCTTGCTACATAATATAAATATTGATTGTAAACAGTTAGATATCTAAGTGATGATGTGGGTATGCCTGTGCAATAATCATATACCATTTGTGTGCCGCCTGCTGTGCCATCTGTAACCCATAGCTCAGTTCCATGTACGCTATCATTGGCATTTATATACAGCTTGTTATTATAGACTGTATATACAATTGCGGATGCAGAGTTACCTGTGCCGGGTAGTATATCTTTTACCATGTATGTTCCAGAAGCCGTTCCATCGCTGCACCAAAGTTCATAGCCATGCGTACCATCATTTGCAGAGAAGTATAGTTTGTTGTTGAATGTTGCAAATTTATCAGGTAAAGGATTTCTTGAGTTAGATTCAAGACTGTTTTGAGGCCCCGGATAAATGTCTTTTACAAGATAAGTGCCCGCAGTGGTGCCATCGCTGCACCAGAGTTCTGTTCCGTTTGCCGAATCGCTTGCTGTGAAATATACTTTACCTGAAAGCAGCGTGAAGTGCTCCGGCTTTGAGTCTCTGTTGCCTGCATAGATATCTTTTATAAGTTGTGTGCCGTTTGCGGTGCCATCAGTAGCCCACAGCTCATTGCCATGTGCAGGATCATCTGCGCTAAATAAAACAAGATTGTTAAGCCCGATGATTTGATTTGACCCGCTGCCGATTGGACCTATATTTATATCCTTCAATATATGGGTTCCTGTAGTAGTTCCATCTGTTATCCATAGTTCCAATCCGGAGTAAAGAGTGTTAGCACTGAAAATTACTTTATTGCCAATATTGACAAAATAGCCAGGGTTAGAAGGTGCACTGCCGGTATATATATCGGCAACTAAGTGTGTGCCTGTATCTGTTCCGTCTGTTATCCAAAGTTCTCGGCCATTATCGTCCGTAGCTGCAAAAAGAAGTTTGTTATTAATTAAAGTGAATCCGCCCGGGTAACTTCCGGCATCATTATGTGCATAAATATCTTTGACCATGTGTGTGCCTTGCGGTGTGCCGTCACTTACCCAAAGTTCCTCTCCATACTCATATTTATCGGCAGAAAAATACAATTTACCATTATATTCAATATAGCCTTTGGGGACAAAGCTTAGGATGTTATTGTTCATGTTAAAAGGGGTAAATACAAAAGGTGCCTGTGCAATACACTGTATGGTAAGCATTGCAGCGTAAATGGTAAAGAATATTTTTTTCATAAAGCAGTAGTGCGCAAATATAAATAATACAATAATCCCCGCCACATGGCGGGGATTATTACTTATGCTAAACACCCCGCAAAAAGGGTATTTTTCACGTTGCATAGTAATTTCCTAATAGGTAATTTCACGTGCAAATCACCGCACCATGAAAGCATACAGAATCCTTGCCTGTATTTTATGTGTTGTTATCATATCCTTTACTATACGTGCACAGGAAACAACAGTAAAGCATAAATACTATACAGTTACTTACTCCGTCAGCA
The DNA here is from genome assembly GCA_044227125.1 of Flavipsychrobacter sp. Classification (GTDB taxonomy): domain Bacteria; phylum Bacteroidota; class Bacteroidia; order Chitinophagales; family Chitinophagaceae; genus Polluticoccus. The sequence goes on along the minus strand of JBGAFS010000008.1, from coordinate 108,096 downwards.
AACATATACCTGTACTGGTAAAGTACGTGCTGAAAAAAGGTATGTCTACCTGCAGCGCCAAACGCGTAAGCTGGAAAGCAGACCCGGACATAGCAGGCACCAATATCGGCAAAGACTACACGGTAGGCTGTGGCTACGAAAAAGGCCATAATATGCCCCACCAGGACAACTCCTGCAATCCTGACGGGGTGATAGAATGCTTCTACTATTCTAACTGTTACCCGCAAACAAAAAAGCTGAACACCGGTAGCTGGAAAACACTGGAGAACCTGGAAAGAACCTATGCAGAACAATACGGCAGGATAAAAATATTCATCGGCCACATAGGCGAGAAGAAAGAAAAGCTGGGCACAGACAAAATAGCCGTACCGCAATATTGCTGGAAGGTTATTTATGTAAACAAACATTTTGAAGCATACATCTTCCCCAATACAAAAGATGTAACAGGCAGCCCCGACGATTTCAGGAAACCATCAAATCTTAAAAAGATAGAGCAGGAGTGTAACCTTAATTTCCTGAAGCTGGTTACCTCGCTAAAAAGTTAAAACCACAATCTCACATAATCATTCAATCAGCATTAAAACCATTATCAATGAAAAAACTACTGACAACGGTCGTACTACTGTTTATTTTACCCTGCTGCATCTATGCGCAGGACTCTGTTGTAACACAAAGCCAGGTAGACGAACTGGCAGATGCTATGCAAAGCAGCATAGACCTGAAAACAGCAGATATGTCAGACTCGCTGCGTCATTTAACCGACAGCTTTTATGCACTGAAGCACACATTGAGCGTGAGCGACTATTACGACTCTATGGGCGTAGCTGCATTGAAGGTAGACGCATCTCCCCTGTATGCAAAAGGAGCATGCAGCCAGTACGACTGGATATACAAATGGCTGGGCTGGCTGCTGTTCATCGCCGTGTTGATAAGTGGATTCCTGCTGCTGCAGCGCAGCAGTATTTGCAGGGACGACAGCTATGATGCACAGGGCAATCTGCGGCCATTGAAACAAAGATCATTCAGCTATTCAAGGGTGCAGCTCTTCTGGTGGACGATGATAATACTCTGCTGCTACATAGCATTCTTTGCACTTACAGGCAACCTCGTGCCATTGAATATGACCACGATAATGCTGCTGGGCTTAGGCTCTGTTGTGTATGGTGCAGGTGTGGTTATAGACAGCAGGCAGAAAAAGACAGCACTGGGCAGCAGGGCGCAGGATGCAGATGCCAGTGACGATGACTTTTTTACAGACATACTTTCTGACGACAACGGTATCAGCATACACAGGTTTCAGACGGTGGTGTTCAATGTTGTTTTTGGTATAGGGTTCGTTTCATATTTCGTATCTGCGTACTGCGCGCATAAGTATCCTTTTGCAGAGTTCAACGAATGGCAACTGGCATTATTAGGCATCAGCTCTGCTACCTACCTGGGTATGAAGGCTGCTGAGAACGGTGGTAATACCCCCGCAGGTGGTAATGCTGTTGCAGAGCAGGAAGCCACAAGAAACCTTAACCAATAATACCATCATCATGCTAAAAGGAATAGATACCTCGCATTACTCAAAGCTTGACCCGCATACACTGAGCCAGATGGTGCAGGCCAACCAGTTGTACTTTAATTTTCTGAAAGCCACAGAAGGGCAAACCATACAGGACAGTGCATTTGTGTCTTACTGGCAAATGAGCCGCGATGCCGGGCTGTTGTGTGGTGCCTATCATTTTCTCCGCCCGCAGTCAGACCCGGCGCAGCAGGCTAATAACTTTCTTACACAATACAAAAAAGTAAGTCGTAACGGTGTGCTGCCCCCGGTGGTAGATATAGAATGGGTGTATGTGAACGACCCGTCTAATCCCGGTAAGCAGGTAGAGCAATGGGCACAACTGGCACCGAAGCAGCGTGTGCAGAACATACGCACATTCATGTTTCAAATAGAGCAGAGCCTCAATGTGCAACCCATCATTTACACAGCACCATCGTTCTGGAATAGCCTGGTACAACCGCAGCTATCAGACGATGATACGGCTTATTTCAAACAGCATCAGCTATGGGTGGTAGACCTGAAGGGTACAGGACAACTGCCAGCTACATGGAGCAGCGCAGCATTTACACAAACGCATTTTGGCGAAAGCGCACAAAGCAATAACCCGTATGCAGTGTTAGACCAGGATGTGTTTAACGGTAATACACTCGGCTTGCTGAATACCACCGTTGGCGGGCTTACCATTGCAAAAGGTTTCCCTAAATCGAATGTTGTAAAAGATATTCAGCAGGCATTGATAAATAAACAATTCCTGCATGATGCGGCAGACGGTATATTTGGCAATAATACAGATGCTGCTGTACGGGCATTCCAGTCAGCAAACGGGCTGGTGAGCAATGGCATCATTGACAACCAGACATGGAATAAGATATTGTCTTAAGCGAGTAAAAGGTAATGAAAGTATAAAACAATGCACCCCGCTATATAGCGGGGTGCATTGTTTACAGAGTGAAGTACATTAATTGCCTGCTATAGATGAGGTTCTTGCCGTCAGGATAAAGATATATTTACTACATACACGATTCCCCTATTTTACATGCCTGCCCTTCAATACGCCAGTCTGCTATTGCCTCTTCCAGTATTGCAGCAAATGTGTCTATGCTCTGTGCGCCTTTGGCTACCGTTTTATCGTTGAATACATAATAAGGAATAGAGGTAATGCCTTTCTGCTTTGCTTCGGCAATGTCGTTTCTTACTTCATCGGCATAGGCATCGCTGTCAAGCATAGCTTTTACGGCTGCAGCATCCAGCCCTGCATCCGCAGCTATTTGTGCAAGCGTATCAATGTCGTTAATGTTTTTACCTTCTGTGAAATAAGCCCTGAACAATGCCTCTTTTACTTTGGTCTGCAGGCCATGCTGCTTTGCAAAGTGCGCCAGCCTGCTTGCATTGAACGAATTGGCAGGAACCATTATATCGAACTTAAAAACCAACCCCGCCTGTTTAGCCATATCCGTAGCCTGGTCGCACATAGCTATTGCCTGCTCCCTGCTTATACCGTTTACTTCAGCCATTACAGTATAAAAGTCCTTTCCGGGCTCCGGTGCTAAACCGGGGAGGAGTTCATAGCTCTTCCATACAAATTCTACTTCGGGGGCATCTTTGACCTGTGCAATAGCCTGGTCGAGTTTTTGTTTGCCTATGTAGCAGAAAAGGCAAACCACATCGCTCCATATTTCAATCTTCATTTTTTTAGTCAGCATATCCGTTTTTGTTTATGAAGACAAACGTAGGTACATTCGCTATATAAAATATAGTACTATCCGTTTAGATAGCACTATCCTTTTTGATAGTAATGCAGTAACAGTATTATGAGTAAGCAAAACAAAACAGCAGAAGCGCGCGAATGTGCCCAATGTATCATGATGGTGGGCGATGCATTAGATGCATTGCACGGCAGGTGGAAGCTGCCCATACTTGTATCGCTCAGGTACAGCAACAAACGCTTTAAAGAGATATCGAAAGATGTAGATGGAATAACAGACAAGATGCTCTCGAAAGAATTAAAAGAACTGGAGCAAAACCATCTTGTAAAAAGAACTGTGTACGATACCTTTCCGCCAACGGTAGAGTATGCTATTACAGCGCATGGCTTGTCTCTGGATACGGTTATAGACGCACTGAAAAGCTGGGGCGGGCTGCACAGGAAAAAGATAATGGGTAAATAGAAAGCCCTTTCCCCCGGTGCCCGTGGTACTTAAATAGCCTTCAACACTTAAGAGTATCATAAAAGATGCAGCGGGGAGCGTATTCTCGCCCAAAACCAGTAATTTTCGCAGGTTAAAATAAACAGCCAGGAGATGAATGAACAAGTACGCCAATTGGCACCCGCAGCATTATGGAATCATTTTGCCGACCTCAACGCCATACCAAGGCCATCAAAAAAAGAACAACGCGTTATAGCATTTGCCAAAGCATTTGGCGAAAGCCTCGGCCTGCCCACTAAGGTAGACGAAGCAGGCAACGTAATCATAAAGAAGCCCGCCACACCCGGCATGGAAAACCGCCAGACCATAGTATTACAGAGCCACCTGGATATGGTATGCCAGAAGAACAGCGATACCAATTTCAACTTTGATGAGCAGGGCATAGATATGTATGTAGACGGCGACTGGGTAAAAGCACGCGGCACCACACTGGGTGCAGACAATGGTATAGGCGTAGCCAGCATCATGTCTCTGCTGTCATCAACAGATATACCGCACCCCGCGCTGGAGGCACTGTTTACCATAGATGAAGAAACGGGCATGACAGGCGCACTATCACTAAAAGGCGGACTGCTGGACGGGCATATACTGCTGAACCTGGATACCGAAGCCGATAACGAACTGACCATAGGCTGCGCAGGCGGTATAGATGTAACGGCTACGGGCAACTACGCAACAATAGCAGCAAGCGGCACTGCCTATAAGATAATGGTGAAGGGCCTCACAGGCGGACACTCGGGCGCAGACATACACCTGGGCCGCGGCAATGCCAACAAACTGATGAACCGCATACTGCTGTCGCTGACCACAGACTACAGCATAGGCATAGCAGAGATAAACGGCGGCAGCCTGCGCAATGCCATCCCGCGCGAATCGTTTGCCATCATCACTACTACAGAGCAACACAGTGCGGCAGTGCAGCAAGCAGTGAACACACTGGCAGACATACTGAAGAAAGAATACCAAACCACCGACCCTGAACTGGCGGTGACCATAGAAGCAACTACCACACCTGCACTGGTGATGGATGCAGCATTTCAGAAAAGCCTGCTCTATGCCCTGTATGCCTGCCCCAATGGTATATACCGCATGAGCCCCGAGATAGCGGGACTGGTGCAAAGCTCTAACAACCTGGCGCGTGTGCTGGTGCAGGATGGCAGCTACAGCCTGCAATGCCTCACCCGCAGCTCTGTAGAAACTGAGAAGGAAGACCTGAAGATGGCTATCAGCAGTGCCTTTGCGCTGATGGGTGCCACGCTCACCTATGCAGGCGGATACCCGGGCTGGCAGCCCAACCCCAATGCGCGCATCATACAAATAATGAGCGGGTTGTATGAAGAAATGTTTAAAGAGAAGGCACATATAAATGCCGTACACGCCGGACTGGAATGCGGTATACTAGGCACTAACTACCCCGATATGCAGATGATATCTTTCGGGCCGAATATATTTGGTGCACACTCGCCCGATGAAAGAGTACAGGTAAGCTCTGTACAAAAATTCTGGGGCTACCTCCTCGAAACACTAAAACGCATACCATCTAAGAACTAAATAAATGATCCCCGCGAAAGCGGGGATTGTTGTTTGTTGAGGTTGTGCCATACAAGCAATTCAAATCAGATGGAGGGTATTATAATAATTAAAATAACAATTTAACAACAATAGTTAATATATTAGATAATTTATCGTAGCATTTTGTTTGCTTTTTTTTATCGTTAAAATGTTTTATTTTTACATACTAATTAATGTATTTTCTAATGAAAATACTTACGAAAAAAGACATTGAATACATATCCTTAACGGCGCTTGCTAGGTCGTATAACATACTCGATTATTCCGAGGCGTTAAGACGTAAACTTTCTAAGAGTGTAGATGATTTTGATTTTTCAGAGCTGAGCAAGATAGAGTTACATAAATATATTAGTGACATTGTGTTCAAGTTTCATAATGGTGAAAATTCAATAAAGGCGCGCTTAGTGAAACAGTTTATTAAAAAAAATGTTACTGCGGCTTTTGAAATTAAAGTCAATACTAGTCGGGTTGATTTTTTAACCGTTAATGGATATACTAAGAGCTTCGAAATAAAAACCAGTCATGATAATTTAAGCAAACTGGCGAAACAGACTTCCGATTACGAAAGAGTTTTTGATTATAATTATATTGTTGTTGACGAATCTCATTTGAAAAATGCGCTAAGCATTATACCAGAGCATTTTGGGGTTATGATTTCTTTAAAAAATTCTCTCAAAGAAATAAAGGCATCTACATTAAATGAAAATCTCGACCCCCGTATGCAGTTGCATTTGTTTACTAAAAGAGAATTAAAGACACATTTTAACAAGATAACTGACGTCTCTACAATATTAAAGCAAAACACTGCCGAGCAAATAAATTTAATATTTAAGGATATGCTAAAGGCTCGTTATAGGACAAAATGGGATTTTTTGAAAACAAATATTAATGACATTAATTCTATAGATTATCAATTTTTTTTCCAACACAATATAGAACCAACAGTAATCTATAGCGGGCATTAATCAAAATCACCAGCGTCAATTTTAGTCTTGATACAGTGTAGATAATGTTCCATAGATATTCGCTTAAATTTTGCTTGGCTTTTACCACTTTCTCTGCCAGTTCTGATTTTTCGCAGTGTTTCAAATCCAGCATTATCACTTGAAAGAAATTCAGGTCTGCTTGAAAACATTATATTATATACATCGGAAGCAAAAATTGAAGGAACTATTGTATCCTCAAATTCAGCTAAGCTTTTAATATCTCCTTTGAAACCATAGTACAGGTTTTCAATAGGATCATACATAATAAACCCTGGACTAATAGTGCCTCCAGCATTTAAATCATCTTTTTTAATACCAGCATAGTCCCCAAATGCATTAAATGATAGTGGTGGGGATGAGAAAAGTTCTAGTAGGCTGTTGTCAGCATCGGCTACTATTTCTCCATGGTCTAATTTTATATTTTGAATTTCGGTATTTATTGCGCTTCGTAATACAACCCTCGTAGGTTCCTCAATTCTTTTTAAAAGAATATTTTGCTTTTTTACTAGTGGATTTAATGGCTGCGCTGTATCAAGATCATAAATTAGAATATCATTTTCTCCCAACTCGTCTTCAATTTCTTTAATATCTTGTTCAACTGTATTTGTAAATGTTCTGATGGCGATATTAGGGAAATGCTTTCTTAATGTTCTAATCTGTTTAGTGATTGTTTTCGCTTCTGAAGTTTTTAGAAATAATGATGATACAACAGGAATGACCTTATCAGCACTATCTTTAAATAGTTTGAAAAACTTCAACCTTTCATCAATATTTGTAAGCACCTTCCGGTTAAAAAGAACTACTTCATCGGGCATTGATGCTGTGTTTTTTAAATACACTGGAAGGTCAATAAGTATTTTATCAGACGTGGTATTATCTACATATTCGTTCCAAATTTCTGCGACAGAAGACCTGTTATTTTTCCGGTCCTTCTCCTTAATGATTTCTAATAACGGATATATTCTATTTCCAAAATCAAAGCTTGATAGAACAATTAACTCTTGTTGTCTTGCTCTAAAGGTTGGCATATAAAGAAAATCAAATGGCATATTAATTTATTTTTTGAGCATTAATTGAATCTAACAAGTTTTTATCGGCCTCTATATCATCATCATAGAATATTATCTCTTTTGTATAGTTGTCAATAAAGGTATTTAATTCATCAGCAAGCCACTCATATTTAATATGAATAGCTTCTTTTTGCTGTGTCAAATCTAAGTTCTCTTTAATCTTATTTTTGAAGTTTGCAAAAAAGTCAATTTTATCTTCTTTACGCACAACATTATAAAACACATTTAAGTAGTATAATTCACAACTCTGATTTAAAAGATAATCTATGTTCCTTGAACTAGCTGAACTAATTCGTTTCATGTCAATATATTCTTTAAGTTTTGACCTATAATTGTCTGATATCAATATTCTTGGATACACCGCGTATTTTTGTTCAAGTAAGTATGCATTCAGAAGTGGTATGCCTAGGGCAATGCTTTTTTCATCTACGAATTTACCGACATCAACTCCTCCCCTTAAAAAATAACCTTCTTGTGCAAATGCGTAGAATAGCTCACTTATAGTAAAAAGTACATTGACTAACAAATCTGGGTTGGATATATAGTCAATTGTAATGCAAATATTGTCACTAAATAAATAGTACGTGAAGTTGTCCTCGTCGAGTAAACTTATGACCTTCTTAAATGTATTAATAAATTGATTTGCTTTAGGTGAAATTAAGTATTCCGCACCCTTACTTTTCGATATTGCATCATTTTCAAACTCTTTCAACTTTTCTTGAAATCCTAATACATCAACAAAGATGACAGCCCTTTCTTGATAAACATAATCTTGCATAGTCCTAGGTTATTATAAAAGTATATGTTTCCAATTGTTTGGCCATAGCTAAATTGTTTGTTTGTAAATTTCTCTATTACCGATGAATAATGCAACGTGAAAAACACGGTATAAACAACAATCCCCGCATTCGCGGGGTTAATCATTTAGTATATATCCTCTATCCTGAATACGGTGAACTTATGCGCGGCGTTCATGCTTAGGGTCATGGCCTTTGTTCCCTTTTTGGTGAATGTTACTTTAAACACCGCCGGCCGCATAGCAGAGATTGTATCCATCTCGCTAAATACACAGGATTTTATCCTGCCGTACATATCATAAGTGCCATCTGTATCGGAGCCCTGCCAGAAACATTTTATGCCCGTACTCTTTTCATCAGGAAACATCCTGCATATACTGTCTGTCTTCCGCTCGTTGAACAGTTGCACAAATTTAGCTGCCTGCTGTATATAGTCCTGCCTGCTTTGTGCCATAGCCGCTGCGGGTACGCAGAGCAGTAAAAAGAGTAGCTTCTTCATACAGTCAAAATACAAAATCAACCGATACTTCACACCGCCTTCAGCATCCAGGTGGTTTGTATTTTGGGTGGTGGTTCTTTGCTGTTGCGGGCTTCTTCGGGCAGTACCTTCAGCAGGTGGGGCAGGGCGCTCATGTCTTTAAACTCCGGTGCAGCTTCAGCCACTACTTCAAAACCCTGCTCTTTAAAAAATGCCAGTGCCTGCTCGTTACTGTCAAACTTATTCTCCTCTATATTATGCTGCTGTGTAAATTCTGCCTCGCTCTTGCTCTTAGGCAGGTAGTTGGCTTTGTCTGCCGGCAGCTTCTTGTATATATCCGCCGTTATCCAGCAGCCGCCACGCTCTTTCAGCGTGTTGTGTATAATGCGGCATAGTTGTTTCTTCTCTTCCATGTCCAGGTACATCAGCAGACCTTCATTTACAATCGTCAGCGGGCCGGGTGCAAATCGGTTCACTACATCATTAAACGCAGCAGCATCCAGCGCATTCAGTGGCAGCAGCTCCGGTTTGCCTTTAGCGTGTTCGCCCGCTTGCAGTTGTGCTATCATGCTTTGTTTCAGCCCCACTACATCGGGCAGGTCGGTATCTATATAGTGCAGTGCTGCATCCTTATCGCACATATCCAGTCCGCGGAAAGAATATCCCGATGACAGCTCCAGTATATTCTTATTGTCGGTTTGTTGCAGCAGCATGTCTATGCTGCGGTAGCGTACTTCAAAATGCATTACCCGCAGCCAGAAGAAAAAATCCTTATCATCAAAGTTCAGGTCAAATATCTCTCCGCCCTGCACCAGTGCTGCGGCCTGCTGCGCATAGGGTATGGTGGTGTAGCCCTTCATCATCAGTAACGATTTTGCAGAGGGGCTGATGCTGCTGTAGTCTTTCTGTTCTTGCGGCATTGGTATGGCTTATGCAGCAAAAATAGGGCTTTGGGTATAAGATATGGCAAAGTCTGTTTTATGTTGTTTCTTTGCAGCTTCATGGCGCTTTATACCGCATCTATCAACTCGGGCAGTAATGGTAATTGTTACTATATAGGAAATGGCAAAGATGCCATATTGGTAGACGCGGGCCTGTCCTGCCGCGAGATAGAGATACGCATGAAGAAGATGGGGCTGTCCCTCAATAAAGTACGCGCCCTGTTCATCACCCACGAGCATACCGACCATATAAAAGGCGCACAGCTCCTGTCGTCACGCTACGATATAAAGGTGTACCTCAACCACAAAACACACTACAGCAGCCACCTGAAATTCAAACCGGAGCTATACCACCGCATAGAGCACGGACAGGTGATAGATGTGAATGGTATATCAGTAACAGGCTTCACCAAGATACACGATGCCATAGACCCCTTCAGCTTTGTGGCGCAGTACAATGGTATTACCGTAGGCGTGTTTACAGATATAGGCGCTGTCTGCGACAACCTGAAGTATTACATGGCCCAATGCCATGCCGCCTATCTCGAAGCCAATTATGATAATACCATGCTGGAGAACGGGCGTTACCCCATACACCTGAAAAACCGCATACGCGGTGGCTACGGCCATTTGTCCAACCTGCAGGCGCTGGAGTTCTTTATCACGCACCGCCCCGCACATATGACGCACCTGTTCCTCTCGCACCTGTCGCGCGATAATAACGACCCCGAACTGGCACTGCAATTATTCAAAGCACGTGCAGAGGGTGTGCAGGTATCAGTAGCATCGCGCCACGAGCACAGCGATATATACCACATCACCACAAACAAAGCCGCATCCGAAGTACTGAAGCAGGCAGTGTTGTTTTAGCTTTTCATATTCAGCAACAGTTCGCTGAGGTAATTCAACGTCATGGTAAATCCTTCTTTGAAGCCCATTTCTATCATCTTTTCCATACGCTCAAGAGAGTCGTTGTAAATAACAATACTCACAGTTGTAATACCGTCCTGCTCGCTGAAATTCAGGTCCCAGTCAGAGCCGGGCAGGTTCGCATTCCCGTCTTTGTCGCAAAAGGCATTCACATATTTGATATTGGTCTTCGGGCTGATGGATGTGTACATATGCATGGCATAATGTTCCTGTCCTTCTGGGCTTATCATAGCATAGAGCCTGCGTCCGCCCGGCTCAAAATTCATGTCTATTGTTTTAGACTTAAAAGGCAGTGGTGCCCACCACTGGTCCAGTATCTCTGCTTTTGTGAAAGCATCCCATACAAGGTCCTGCCCCGCGTTGAATTCGCGTGTTATGTGTGCGGTCCTTGTTTCTTTGTTTAGCGTAAAATCGAATAATAGGTTCATTTCTTTTTATTTTTTAGTGTGTGCAATACTTTGTCCAACTGGTTGAAGCGGCCTTCCCATATTTTGCGAAACTGTTCTATCCACTTATCTATCTCTTTCATTTTGTTTATCTCCAGCGAGTAGTAAATTTCCCTGCCCTGCTGTTCTGTTTTCACCAGCTCGCACTCTACCAGTATTTGCAGGTGTTTCGATACTGTTTGTCTTTTCGTTTCAAAATTGTCAGCAATGGCATTGGGCGTCATAGCCTGCACTGCCAGCAGTGTAAGTATGGCACGTCTTGTAGGGTCTGCTATAGCCTGGTATATATCTCGTCTCATTGTTGTTTGCATTTATGCGCAACCGTTCGACTGCAAATATATGCGCAACTAATCGGTTGCGCAAATTTATTTTCCGGAAATAAAAAAATCCCCGCCATTTGGCGGGGATCTGTTCAGGCAAAAGTATTAATCCAGCATATCGCTGATCCTCTTCGGAGAAAACTGTAATGTAAGCTTGAACGGTACCGCCTGCACAGCACTGCAGGTGCTGTATAGCGGCCCTGATACATGTATTGATATGGCATCTATTATCATGATACCGGCTTTCATAGATATACTGGTGAAATCGGGTAAAGATAATTTGTCAGAGAAAGTATTGCCCCAGTTATACGTTACCGGGATATCGAAATACAAACGGGCATTTTGATTGCTGGAGCTGCAGATGTCAAAATGCAGGTTGATGCCGCTCTGGTTGCTGAAGTTGAGATTGGATGATGTGAAAGTTGAATTGCCCAGTGTGTCCAGCTTATTGGGTGTAAGGCCCCAGTTGCATAAAGCAAAAACACCAAAGTGTGACTGGTCTTTATCATCGCGCAGGAATAAAAGCGGTACAGAAAAATTCATGTTTATATTGCCACCGTTGGTAATGATCTTTTGCAGGTCGGTCCTTATCGCATCATTTTTTGTGGTATCGCCCGTAGTCTTGAACGAACCACCTATGCCCAGGCGTATAGGGCCAAACAGCAAACTCGTTAGTTCCGTAGAGATATAAGTAGCATCCGAAATTGTTTGTACAGAAAATGAGTTCAGAAAACTGAGGGTAGAGTGGTCGGCATAGAGGCTTTGCACCAGTTCTTTAGAAGAACCGCCGCCAAATATATGATAGATGTTCTTTGCATCCACAGCGCTCTCGGCATCTGTTTTGCCGGGCAGCACTGAATGTGTTGTGGTTTTCCAGTTACTCCTGTTTCGGTTGAAGTCCAGGTTTAAGATAGGCGACTGGGCCATTGTGCAATTGGCAATCGTAATGCACATTAGTAGAAGTAGAGGTCGTTTCATGATTTTTGTTTTTAGAGGTTAAATATATTAAGAAGTAAACGAGTTGAAAATGGTTTAAACACCCCCTGCACAAAAAAGTGAACAGGACGTTTTGATAACTGTATTCTATTTCTTCATAGATAGTGGTGTCTTAGCCGGCACTACCGGGAAGATATAAGAGCATATATGGCTGATGGTATCAGGGGGGGGGGCAGACTCGGGTTAATGCCCGGGTGGCACTACTGCAACAACAGAACTCCTCTATATGTATCCTCTTTCCGTAAACATAATAATTATACAGGGGGAATCATAGGGGGAAAGCACAATCCCCGCTGTGAGGCGGGGGATTGTGTTATTTGAAAAACTATTTCTTTTTCTTTACCAGCTTGTCAAATTGTTTTGAGCGGTAAAAGACCATTTTTTTGCCAATGGTTTTGGTAACTACTAATAACTACTAATTTCTGCTAAATTAGTAATGAAACAAAAATCCCCGCCTGCTGGGGGGGGATCATTATCTAAAGCAAAGACCTTATGCCATCAAATATATGTTGCGGGTCTATGAGCGGGCTTGAGTACAGGTGTGCATATACCCATTCTTTAAAATGAGGGTTTACATCCAGTTTTATGAATTCATTTATTATGTAATGACGAACCTCTTTATCTGCATTTGCTGTTTCATTCCATAACGATGACCTGTTGTCCATGATAAATACAATGTCTTCAAAATCACTGCTGGTCCTCCCGTCATTACCGCCCCTGTTATTAAATGCTTCAAGTTTTGATGCAAGGAAGTATGGTGCCGAAAATATTTTCACGGTCGACCGGTCGTCGATTTTATATTCAACAGCTTTTTGCAATCCGGCCTTATACCACCTGTTATTAAACCCAAACACCGCATCGCTCACCGGCATCACATCTATTACTAAGCCATTGTAGAGGTACCTGCATATCACCCCCGATTCTTTGTCCGGGTTGAAACCCAATTCCAGCAAGCGTTCTGTAAGCTTTGTAAATGCAGCGCCATAAGTTGCTATTTCTACCACTACATCTACATCATCCGTAGGTCGCACATCATCCGTTTCTCTTTGTGCATATAGTGATACTGTAGCTCCGCCAACAAAGGCAAAGTTTACACCCGTATTTTGCAACAGGTTTTGCACTGCCTTCAGTCTTACTATGTTATTATCATGGCTCACCCTATTTCTTTTTTCAGTTCTTCAACAGCCAGTTTCATTTCTCTTACACGACCTACGCGTATTACATCTATCAAAGCAAGTATTTTATACAGTTGTTCATCTTCTTTTACGGCTCTTACAACATTTTCATACAGCGGCTCTATAATAAGACCCCTGTCATAGCCCTTAGCGTCCGGCCACACATACTTCATATCTGCCGAAAAATGCTTTGCCATAAAAGGATGTGAGTGTGCGGTAAGTATTCCATTGGCCATGCCGCCCGGTTTTACGGGAAACACATACTGCAATCCATATTGTATAAACTCCATTAAAGATTGGCGCGCCACAGTAGTGCGGTCTGCACTTATCAGACCGGCATATTCACTGCGCTTCAGTGATTTTGAAATTTCTGATGCACTGATGTATAGCTGCGATGCAAGTTCTTTGCTTTGCCAGGCTTTCCCCTTGCACAAGATTATTTTCAGCAGGATCACTATATCCTGTGGTTTCATTGCATACTGTGTCATAGTACAAATATAATAAAATTTCCAATTTCCAAATCGGAAATAAGAAATTCATTAATCTGTAGTGCGATGATATATAAACAAAAATCCCCGCCATCAGGCGGGGACTATATCATTGAGCTATTGCGCAATTAAGCCATTGAGCAATTATACAGTTATCTCAAACTTCTTAGGCGGGGGCATATCCCAGTCTATCTTACGTTTCACCAGCCACAGTTCTTTTATCTCGCTCATCGGTAAAACGAACTGCGGATAGAACTCCTCATTATCGCTGATGCATACATAGGTCTTATTGTCTTTGCGGAAAAGGCGCTTTACCATAATGCGGTCTTCCGTTACCACTACATATACATAGTATTGTGCAGTGCTCTGCCAAAAATCCTGTTCCACCTTCTCGCATACTATCAGGAAGCCCTCTTTAAGCGTAGGCTCCATACTGTCGCCGCTTACTTCAAAAGCACGGTATCTGTCTCCGCGGTAAGGCAGATTGGGCAGGTGCATTTGCTCCAGCTCGCTGGTATAGGTAGGGTCAAGGTAATGCTTGGAGTAGCCGGCTTGTGCCATGATAGGGACAACAGGTATGCCTTCGGGTATGCTACCGTCGCCAAAGGCCTTCAATCGCCGCAGTGTATCGCCGCTTATATGGTTGGTGCCGGGGTTATACATACCACTGAAGAGGCGGTCTGCATCCACACCCAGTATCTCGGCGGCTTTTTCCTTAAGCTCGTCGTCCAGCCGGCTTTTTTTAAAGTTATAATATAGCGTGCTGCGCGGCACCTCCATGGCATCTGCCAGCCCGTGTACGCCCAGTTTGCTCATCCTGGCGGCATTCTGTAATGCTTCGCCTTCGTGTACTTGCATCATAGTGTTTTGGTTACGTTGTTAAATAATAAGTTGTCCATTAAACAAAAAAATATCCGAAAATTCTTTTGGACATTTGTACAAAGATTGTACATTTGTTCAAGCAATACGACAATGATGCTACAATGTTGCACAAATGTATAAAACATTTTTAAACCAAACAACTATGATAACAGAAAAATTTTCACCCGCCGAAAAACGCAAGCTGCGCATGCGGCTGCAGCCCTACGGCGCTATTAAAGAATGTGCCGATCGTACAGGCCTGCACCGCAGCACCATAGCACGTGTATTAAGAACGGGTGAGGCAACAACAGATGTGGTGAACAGGATGCGCAATTATATGGATGGTTTTATTTCTACCATGTATATAGAAACAACACACAAAGAAGCGGCGTAAAAAACACGAATGCCTGCTTAAAAACAGCGAACAAAAAAATAGCCCGCTGTAGACACAGCAGGCTCAAAACAAAAAATAAAAAACACGGGGCGAAGATAACAAATAAATGACAGTTTGTATGTCCGTTCACTTTTGTTAAGAATGCGTTACCCACAATAATATCAACACGTTAAAACACTTAAGTAATCAATAAAACAACGATATATGGAACCGACAAAATTTTATGACCACGTAAGCAGCTGGATCAAAAGTTATCGTAATCCCGATGCCCTTGAATGGCTGCGCAACTTTATTGAAAACAGCAATCAGCCTGCAACAATACGCACACGCCTGCAGGAAGAAATTGACTTCAAAATAGCAGGCCTGCGTATGCGTCCGTGTTTTGCGCACGAGAACGGAGACTGCATCCTGCTTGATGAAGACGGCAACCCGAGAGTATTCACCACACGCTTCAGTGCCATATGCAAAGTAGCCGAGCTGAAGATGAAAGGATACAGCGTAGAGCTGAAACCCGGCAGTGTGTTTTATCGAATCAAGCTATCGCAGCCTGCCCCTATACACCTCGATGATTATGCCATAGCAGGATAAAATTTTTTGAACACCCGAACATCAAAAAATAAAAACTCCGAAGGCTCCCATCATCATGAAAACAAGCACCGCCACTCCTGTAGTATTAATACTACAGGAGTGCACCCCGGTGAAGAGAATTAAAAATTAAAAATTCAAAAGGCAAAATTCAAAAGGCAAAAATCCCGGCCTTAACGAAGCTGCGTAAAGAACTTTTACGGAACGAAACACTATACGCAATGGGAAAGAGTAGAGTTCCGCAGTCCGGCAGCACAGTAGTACTATAACTGCATAGTAAGCCCGCTGTCATCAACAAAGCACTGGCCTTAACGAAACTGCGTAAAGAACTTTTACGAAACGTAGCGGCCGCGTAAATGTAAAGAATAGAGATATGCTGCCTGGCACTACAGTAGCAATGCAGCTATATAGTAAGACTCCTGTCATCACGCAGTGATTGATGACAGGTCTCTTTTCTTTCGTTCTTTCTTTGGAGAAGCAAAGAAAGAACATGATGAATAGAGATGAGAGAGTTGAGAGTAAGCACAGCCTTGACCTTTTGTTTCTTTTGGGTCAAGCCAAAAGAAAAGGAATGAATGGGCAAAGCAAAAGAAAGAACAAAAACAGAAGAGAAAAGAAAAACAACAATACTAATAAAACAAAAACCATCATTACCATGAACAACACATTAACAGTAACCGCAGTGCCAACAGCAGATGAACGATTTGCAGGGGCGCTCGGTATAAGTAAAGAAAGAGAAGAGCAGATAGACGAACTGATGGATAAATGCCATGGCGAGACAGACACCTACCCCGATGCAATAGCAGCCATATCGGAAACACTCATCAGTGCCAACGAACTGGCCTATGCATGTTTTCACCTGGGCGCCTTTGCCGAGAGCCAGCGCAGCAAACACGAGCTGCTGCACAAGCTGCTCGAGTAGTTAATTCAAAATTAAAAATTCAAAAGGCAAAAGCTGTACGGCCTTAACGAAACTGCGTAAAGAACTTTTGCGAAACGAAGGTGTAAAGGAAAGGGCAGAGATACGCTGCCCGGCACTACAGTAGCAAGGCAGCTACATAGTAAGACTCCTGTCATGAAAACCACTGGCCTTAACGAAACTGCGTAAAGAACTTTTGCGAAACGGAGCGGCCGCATTGAATAGAAGAGTAGAGAAATAGAGATAGTGTATGCAAGGACGAAGCGAGAAAAGCAGCCTGATAGTAAGCTTATTCAATGCAGCGGAGAGCAGTAAAAGTTTAGCAGGTTCGTTACAGCCTTGACCTTTTGTTTCTTTTGGGTCAAGCCAAAAGAAAGGAATGAACGGCAAATCAAAAGAAAAGAAAAAAGCAAAACACAAAAACAATGAAAAACCAAAACCATATCATACCCCCACCCGAAGGTCATGACATCATCAGTTCACTCGTTATCAACGGCGATATCAGTAAACTATCGCCCGGGCAGAAAGTACAGTACTACAAACAGTTTTGTGATAAGCTCGGCCTCGACCCCCTCTCGCAGCCCTTCCGCATACTGCGCCTGCACGGACGCGAGATCATGTATTGCGACCGGGGCGGCGCACAGCAACTCAACAAACTGCATAAAGTAAGCCATGAAATAAAAACACGCGAAACAGTCAACGGTTGCTATGTAGTCACAGCGCAGGCATCTACACCAGACGGGCGCAAGACAGAAAGCATAGGAGCCGTACCCGTATATAATATGAAAGGCGAGAGCCTCTGTAATGCCATGATGAAAGCAGAGACCAAAGCCAAGAGAAGAGCCACACTCGATTTGCTGGGACTGGGCATCCTCGACGAAACAGAAACCGAGGACCTGCCCGGAGCAGAAAATGTTGTGATTCCTATAGCCCATCCGGGGAGCGTATTGGGGACGTCCGACAAAGGCATCCCCACCTCCCTGTTTTATTCCCTCAAAGGACTGGCACGCCTGATAGGCGAGTGCAGCAATTGCGACGAACTGCTCGAACTCTACAACGACAATAAAGAACGCATAGACGCCGCCCCCGACGTAAAACAATTATTCACCAACCGTAAAAACCAACTAAAAGACAAAGTAGCAGCATGATTTAAAATTCAAAATTCAAAAGGCAAAATTCAAAATGAAAAAACAACATCGGCCTTAACGAAACTGCGTAAAGAACTTTTGCGAAACAATAAGATAAACGAACAATGAAAGGATAGGACCCAAGAGCCTGGCAGCACAGTAGCACTACAGCTATATAGTAAGCCCCCTGTCATCAATAGAGCACCGGCCTTACCGAACCAGCGTAAAGAGCTTTTGCGAAACGTAGAGAAAAACAATGAGAAAGAATAGCATTCCACAGCTTGGCAGTACAGTAGCACTGAAGTACAATCAGGGCTACCCCTGTCATCACGCAGTGATTGATGACGGTGCCCTTTTCTTTCGTTCTTTCTTTTGGGCACAGCAAAAGAAAGAACAAGGATGAAGAGAGATAGACAGCAGAATGTTAGCACACAGCCTTGACCTTTTGTTTCTTTTGGGTCAAGCCAAAAGAAAGTAGAATAACCCTATAACCCCCGAAAATAATATCATGAGCAGAAAAAACAGCAACTGGTTCAGTCACGACAGCAACGCTACCAACGATAAGAAGATAGTGATGCTGATAGACGAATATGGCTACGAGGGCTACGGCTACTGGTGGCGCATAGTAGAGATACTGCGCTGCGAGAGCAACTATAAATATTGCATATCAGACACCATAGGATACCGCTTCCTCAGTAAAGAGCTCAACTGCCCTACAGAAAAAGTAAAGCAATTCATCAGCGACTGTATACATAAATTCCAACTGCTGCAAACAGATGAGGAGTACCTCTGGAGCGCCAGCCTGCTGCAACGCATGGAGCACATGGATAAGCAAAAGGAGACATTAAGCGAACGGGGCAGAAAAGGAGCCATAAAAACAAATACTAAAAAAGCGCAACAAGCGGAGGGTGCATTCGCAACAAGCGCGCAACAAGCGACACCACCCCTCGCAACAAGCGCACAACAAGCGACCGAAAATCCGGCAAAAGAAAAGAAACTAAAAGAAAAGAAAGTAAAAGAAGAAACAGCAACACCATCACCCTGTGCAGCCATGTTTGTACACTACCGGCAAAAAGCACTCGATGACGAACGCTTCACCTATCCCTATATCTCATCCGGGCTCGTAACACAGCAGCAACTCGGCCACTGGCTCGATGCCTTCAACCGTACCCTCGGCTTCAGGGCAGAACAAGCCAAAACAGAGCAGGACTACCGCATGCACTTTGCCAACTGGTTCAAATTTCGCAACCCTAAAGTTGAAGACTCTGCCACCTTTGGCAACCCCCAACTGCCCGAGCAGCACAACAAAGCCCCCGCAGTAATAGCCGTCAACGCATACCTAAAAACCCCCGACCAGCTCAGCGCAGATATCGACAAGTACCAGCACGACCTCCTCCAAAAACTCAATAGTGGATGATAGAAATGCAAAATGTAAAATGCAAAATGAAAAACTGTGCGAAGATCTGATGAGAAAGAATAGCATTCCCAAGCCCGGCAGCACAGTAGCACTACAGCCACATAGTAAGCCCCCCTGTTATGAAAACCACCGGCCTTAACGAACCCGCGTAAAGAACTTTTACGAAACAAAACAACCGTGAAAAGAACAGAGTTCCTCCGTCTGGCACTACAGTAGCACTACAGCTATATAGTAAGCCCCCTGTCATCACGCAGTGATTGATGACAGGTCTCTTTTCTTTCGTTCTTTCTTTGGAGAAGCAAAGAAAGAACATGATGAATAGAGATAAAGAAGCAAAATAAAGAACAAGAAGATGAACAGAGATACAAAAGACGAGGAAAACCAAAAGCTGAAAATCAAAACAAACAAAAACCAAAACAACATGATCAGCACAGACCTCATACAAACCATCAACCACGCCCTCAAGACACGCAACCTTAAAGACAGGGCCACCATACGCAAACGCATGCCCATGTATGCGCGCAACGAGATAATGAAAAAAGAACTCCGCGCCATACTGCCGCCAATGGAAGACGAAGCGTTCGACTACCTGCTCATAGGCATGGAAGAGGAAGGGTATATACTAAGGGTAGAAGGTAACAACATCATCTTCTGTCCCGACAAAATGCAACTCCGCACCAGCGACAACGATTTTTACTTCAACACATTTTTCAGGTAATTCAAAAGTCAAAAGTCAAAATGTAAAATGAAAAAACACCTACAAAAAACAGGCCTTAACAGATGACGGTGCCCTTTTCTTTCGTTCTTTCTTTTGGGCAAAGCAAAAGAAAGAACAAGAAGATGAACAGAGATAGAAAGCAGAATGTTAGCACACAGCCTTGACCTTTTGTTTCTTTTGGGTCAAGCCAACCAGCGCAGCACTCATTGAAACAAATGAAAAGACATTGGCAACCGAAAGAAAAGAAAGAGCAAGAGCAGGAGAAAGATAAAAGCAGAGAATCGGTAACAATTTTTACTTCAACACATTCTTCAGGTAAGCAATATGACGTTAGGTGGCTAAATTAACAGGAAGTGCAATCAATAATAAGGGTACAAATAATGCCAGTATGTACACAACAAATAATACATGAAGCCAAACACTTCGTGCAGAGAAAAAGTAACAAAGCTCGGCAGCAGCAGGTATCAGCAAAAAACCGATAATAAATGTGACAAGAAATACCTCACCTGCCGGTTTAGATTTTGCAACATCGTTATAGATAGGATGAAAGAACTGGGCTAAGAATAATGAACCAGCCATGATAAGTATAGGTAAAAAGCAGCCAAACAGCAGCAGCCTGCGTAGCCATCGCGATAATTGTTCAGGTTGTATCCGTTTCCTGCGCAAGGGAGAAATAAGATGCATCCATACCCATGCCAGCGGATTAGCGAACAGCAAAATGATAGTGTAAAAAAGAAAACTCTGCACCACTTAAAAATACATAAACCAACTCAATTCAAAAGTCAAAATGAAAAAGGTAAAATGTAAAAGACCCTCAGCCTGGCACAACAGTAGCACTACAGCCACATAGTAAGCCCCCTGTCATCACGCAGTGATTGATGACAGGTCTCCTTTCTTGGGTACTTTCTTTGGAGAAGCAAAGAAAGTACAGGATGAATAGAGATGGAGAGTTGAGAGTAAGCACAGCCTTGACCTTTTGTTTCTTTTGGGTCAAGCCAAAAGAAAGAACAAGAGCAGGAGAAAGATAAAAGCAGAGAATCAGTAACGATTTTTACTTCAACACATTTTTCAGGTAATTCAAAAGTCAAAAGTCAAAATGTAAAATGAAAAAACACCTACAAAAAACAGGCCTTAACAAACCCGCGTAAAAAACTTTTGCGAAACGAAAACATTGCAAGCACCANNGATGACGGTGCCCTTTTCTTTCGTTCTTTCTTTTGGGCAAAGCAAAAGAAAGAACAAGAAGATGAACAGAGATAGAAAGCAGAATGTTAGCACACAGCCTTGACCTTTTGTTTCTTTTGGGTCAAGCCAACCAGCGCAGCTACTCATTGAGTCAAATGAAAAGACATTGGCAACCGAAATAAAAGAAAATTAAATAAACCACAATGCCCTACACCCCTCACCTCGATCACGACCCCGATATAGAACGCGCCGTACTCGGAGTATGCCTCCTGCAGCCCCATGCCTACGGCTCAGTCAGCGAGCTGCTCACAGACGATTGTTTTTATGAAACAGCGCACCGGCAGGTATACCAGGCCATGCAGCAGCTCTGGCAGCAGGGCAGCCCTATAGATACACTCAGCATATGCAGCAGCCTCTATGCACAAGGCGTGCATACCCTCGGTGATGATAGTACAGCCTACTACCTCGCGCAGCTCACCAGCGCAGTAGTGGGCGATGCGCACCTGCAGCACTGGTGTACACTCCTGCGGCACATGGCCGCAAGGCGGTTGCTCTTGCAGCTCACCACGCAAGGCATTAAAGGCACAGACATAGTAGCCGCCGCAGAAGATATGCAGCAGCGCCTCAGGCAAGTCATGGAAGTACGCACCACACAGCAGTGGCACAGCGCATCCGCCGCCGCCATGCAGCTATCACAGCATATGGACGAAGTGAAAGATAAAAACCTCATCGGCATATCTACAACATTTCGTACTATAGACAAACTAAACGGAGGCCTCCGCCCCGGTCAGTTCATAGTAATAGGAGCGCGCCCCGGTATGGGCAAAAGCGCACTCGCAGGGCACATAGCACAGCAGGCCGCCCTCGGCGGACACCACGTAGGCATCATCTCGCTCGAGATGCCCGCCCGCGACCTCTTTGCACGAATGCTCAGCAGCAGCACACACATACCCTTTGCCGATATCGACCGCAACCGCATCACCAACCCCTCACTGCACACACACCTGCACCGCCAGCTCGGCCGCCTCGCAGAGCTGCCCCTCTGGTTCTCCGACCATACACAACTCAGCATACACGACATACGCGCCCGTGCCGAGAAGCTGCACCGCAACCACCCCCTCGGCCTGCTCATAGTAGACTACCTGCAACTCGTAGACGACACCGCCGACAACCGCTACCGAAACCGCGAGCAAACCATATCGCAGATAAGCCGGGGCCTCAAGCTCCTCGCCATGAGCCTGCAAATACCCGTCATAGCGCTCAGCCAGCTAAACCGCGAAAGCGAGAACCGCAACAACAAACGCCCCACAATGGCCGACCTCCGCGAATCAGGCGCCATAGAGCAGGACGCAGACATCATCATGCTCCTCCACCGCGACTGGCGCTGCGGCATCACCACCGATGCACAGGGACAAAGCACCGAACACCAGGCCGACCTCTTCATCGTAAAATGGCGCAACGGAGCCCCGCTCGATCTCCGCCTCCGCTTCAACCCCCACACCATGACCTTCGAAGAAGCCGCCTGACCGAAAATAATTCCCCCTTCTAACTTAGCACAGCGATCTCATGAGCAAAGCGAATAACAAAGGGGCAAGGGGGATGTACACAACGCGAGCAACAACATCCACCTCACTCCTCCTTCCAAGGAGGAAACCTAAACGCACAACACTTCCCCGGGCATTACACTAAATAATTCCCCCTTAGAAGGGGGCAAGGGGGATGTACACAACACGAGCAACAACATCCACCTCACTCCTCCTTCCAAGGAGGAAACCTAAACGCACAACACAAACACATTCCCCCTTAGAAGGGGGCAAGGGGGATGTAAAATTCGCTACACAAAATTCCCCCTTCGAAGGGGGTAAGGGGGATGTAAAAAGGGATGTAAATAATAATGCCACCAGCCACCCCGCACCCATTAAGCCCCCGTTGCGACGCTCCGTTCATCGATGGGAAGCCGCTTGCTGTTTTGGTAACGTGCGCAACTGCTCATAGCCAGCTACACAGTAATCTGCAAAAAGAAAATAACACAACAACAAAGCTCCCCTCCTTAGCAAGGAGGGGCGACCGATAAATTGCGAAGCAATTTGTTGGTCGGGGTGGTGTACGCGCGCAGGGTAAACACACAACACAAAAAGCTCCCCTCCTTAGCAAGGAGGGGCGACTGATAAATTGCGAAGCAATTTGTTGGTCGGGGTGGTGCACACTCGCGCAGGACAAACACACAACACAAAAAGCTCCCCTCCTTAGCAAGGAGGGGCGACTGATAAATTGCGAAGCAATTTGTTGGTCGGGGTGGTGCACACTCGCGCAGGGCAAACACACAACACAACAACAAAAGCTCCCCTCCTTAGCAAGGAGGGGAGCTTTAAAAGCAGCTAAACAATTTATGCCAATCACCAATTATTAATAAATCCGCAAACCCTTATCTTAGCACACAAACACAGGCAATGAAAACCTTACTCACGCTAATCGCATTCCTATTAACCACCACAGTATTTGCACAGCAAACAAACGGCTTTTGGGAAATACCCTTCTACAGCAGCCGCGCAACCGTAAAATACAAAGTGCTCACCACCAAAAAAATCAAGCCAGTTACAGATGATGCCCAAACACTCACCTACAACAATGCAGAATTTGGCGGAGAGAAAGCAGGTGCCATTAGTTTCAATTTCTACCAGGATAAGATGTACCAGGGTGCTGCCATGTTTGCAAACAATACATTCGAGCAGGCATTGGCCAAATACAACAGCTGGAAGGCTAAGCTCATGCAGAAATACGGTAAGCCCAAAACAGATTATTATGAATTCCCTTACACAGCCCGTACATATGCAGAAAAGGAAAAGGCCCTGGAGAACAGGGAAGCCACCGTACGCGCCATATGGACCACTACCGATGCTACTACGGGCAAAGAAACAGGCGTGATACTAAACCTCAATGCAGGTAAGCTCGTGGTCGTATTTATACAGGACATTGCAATGGCCAATGCATCAAGAGATGGCGCTGATGCAAGCGGCCAGCAAGATTATTAAGCACACAGCTTACTTATTTACCGGTCTGCGTAGCACTGTTCAGGTAAGACACAATAGCATCCATCTCCTGCAGCGATTGTTTGATGCCCTTAATGGCAGTGGTCAGTTCTTCCTTGCTGATGCTGTCCTGCTCCAGCAACTGTGATATACCCATGATAGAAGCCAGCGGCCCCCTCAGGTCGTGCGATACGATAGAGGAGAAGCTCTCCAGCTCTGCATTACGTTTGGCCAGTGTTTCGGCCAGCAGGCGCAGGTTTTTCTCGCTTTCCTTATCATTGGTTATATCTTCGGCCACACACAGTATACCGCGTTCATTATCGGGCAGCCTGTAGGGCATTTTAAACATACGCCATGTTTTGGTGTTGTTGTGCAGCGTTACCGTGTTTTCAAACACCAGCATATCCTTGTCAGAGTGCAGCACATCGTGGTCGTGCTGCAATACCAGTTGCAGTGTCTGTTCATCGGGTATTATATCTTTTACATTTTTGCCCGTAAGGTCGTCCTGCACACCGGCAATATGCTCTTTGTAATACTTGTTGGCAAACACATAATTGCCCATCTTGTCGCGGGCAAAGATGCAAAGCGGCACCATATCTATAATAGTGGTCAGCGTATGTTCTGTACGTATCAGTTCGTTGCGCAGCGTTACAGATTCTGTAAGGTCCTGCACAGAGCCATACAGCCCCATGGGCCAGCCATTCTCATCCAGCTCAAACTCTGTGATGGAGTAAACATGCTTTACAGTGCCGTCTCTCAGCACTATGCGGTGGTGTATCCTGGTAGTACTCCGGTCTTTGCCCGATGCTGTGATGCTGTCGCGCATCATCTGCAGGTCGTCCGGGTGTATAAAACTCTCCCAATCTTCGTAGGTGTGCTGGTTGTCTTTGGGGTCCAGTCCGTATATGCGGCAGGCTTCGGCGCTCCATATAGCCTTTTGTGTGGCAAAGCTCAGCTCCCAACTGCCTATATGGGCAAGTTCCTGTGCCTGGTTCAGCCTGTGGTTCAAATACTGCAAGTCTCTCTTCATATTAACGGGGTAAGTGTTCTTCTTAGTGACAAGAATATTCAATCTCCGGGGGCATTAGGGTGTTGAGTGTCTTGCTTGATAACCAGGTATAAAAGTAGTTGAAAAAAACCTTATTCTGTATAGTACCGCGCCGAAAATATTTGTTGAAGATAGTTTGTGGTTTCCCCTGTTTTGATGCACAACCCTGCTGTTGATGAAGATGCAATGCCGGGCAACATTCTGCTGCTGCTCTGTTCACACAATTATGTATCTTAATAAAAATTTCAAGCTATACGCATTATTGTATTGCTGCTTATATGCCTTTCATCACTTAACGCTCAGGCCCAGTCTGCCTCCGGCAGGGTATTTGTGCGCCCCGATTACGCAGCTATAGAGAAAGCTGTCAAAGACAAGGATTCTCCCTACTACTACCCGGCACTCATGGCGCGTTATAAGGCCGATGATACTACACTCAACCTGTACGAGTATAAATACCTCTACTACGGTGCCTATTTCAACGAGGCAGAAGCAGACAGTGTACAGCGCAATATAGCCCGCGCAGCCCGCACCGAGAGGAATAAGATAATGGATAAAGACAGCCTGAACGATAACGACAGGCGCAGGCTGCTGCAACTGGTAAATACAGAACTATCTGTTGAGCCGCTAGACCTCCGCAACCTCAGCAACAAACTCAATATTTGTTACGACCTCTACGACACAGCCTGCGTAAAACGTACCGAGCATAAACTGTTGGGTATATTGCGCAATATAAGAAAGAGCGGAGACGGGCTTACCTGCAAAACAGCCTACCATATATACACTATAGCCGACGAGTATTTTATGCTCAGCCTTTTGAAATACAAATTTGTCAGCCAGGCGCTAACAGCAGATGAATGTGATTACCTGGAGGTGCAGCCCAATAAGGATAATGTATCGGGCGTATACTTTGATGTGAAGCAGATGATGGAACAAATGAGTAAAGCACTGGCACCCTCTATGGAAGATGCAATGAAGAAAATGATGAAAGATGAGGATGGCGGTAAAAGCGATAGCAGGCAGAAGAAAAAATAAGGTTAAATTATCGTATATTTGTTATGGTAGCTGAAATAGCTGCTCCAAGCTCTTTGACATACCGTAAACCCCCTGTCTGCTTTTTCAGGCTGATAGATATTCAGCGTTTCTAAAATGGATTTATTTGACGCCTTTAGGTACTTTTTCCATTCACCCCGGTTATAATATTTGTCTATACCGTGTAAACACTCTTGTACGGAATGCGTTTGCACCCCTATATTTGTAACGCAGATATAGTTATGCCCACTGCACTTGCTCCCCACGGAGGCATATAACCATTGCTACTACTTATTTGTACAGCAAAACAAACACTATTTCGATAAGTCCATTCGCACTATATTTATAAACGCACTGGTTTTTTTATGATGTGAACCGGTAAACAAGGAAGCAGGCTTTTTAGCCTGCTTTTTCTAATAACTCAATAAAGTTGTTTAATGCGAGTGCAATAAAAAAAGAGCGCACGCAGCGCCCTTTTCTATATCAGTAATGCGGTAATTATTGTTTCACCAGTTTGCCGGCAGTATATACAGCACCTGTGCTGTTCACCACACGGTATATATAAGTACCGATAGCCAGCTGCGCTACAGGTATAGTAGTAGTGCTGCGTGCATTGTTGTACTGGTTATATCCTGTTTGGTACACCATACGCCCGGTGATATCTGAGATGATGATGTTCAGCCTTTCGTTTGCTTTAGCAGCAATATCAAAACTCACTGCATTTGTAGCAGGGTTAGGGTACATCCTGCAGCTTATAGCATCATCTGTATTAGCTACATGAAATACCTGCGGGTCTGTAAACGACCATAACTCTATACCGTTGGCCGTATAGCTGGCAGTGAAGTACACCTTATTGCCCAGCATATAGAAGCCGGTGAAGTAATTAGTGCTCAGCGGGTCTGTAGCATTATCACAACCCGGAGGAGTTTTGAGAATAGTGCCCTGAGATGTACCATTGCTTAAGTACAGTTTCCTGTCGGCTATATTGGTGCCGGCAGAGAACAGCAGTTTATTATTGTACGGAAGCAGGTAAAGCGGGTAAGATCCACCCATTCCCGGGTAGATATCTTTCAGCATCACCGTACCTGCATCTGTACCATCGGTAACAAACAGTTCTGTGCCGCCTGCACTGTCTGTAGCTGTGAAGTAAACATGGCCGCCCGATGCTGTAAAGCCTGCCGGGTCAGAGTTCATGATACCATTGTTCACGTCCTTCAGCATATGTGTGCCGCCGTTTGTGCCATCAGTTATCCATGGTTCTATACCGGCCGGGTCGCTGCCTGAGAAGTACATACTATTGCCGAGGATGGTAAAAGAAGGGTTGCCCGCATTGATGGCATTCGTTACAAATATGGTACCCGACGGCGTACCGTCAGTCTTCCATAAAGAAGCACCGTATGCCGAATTGTTGACACTGAAAAACAGTTCGCCGTTCATCACACCAATCGGGGTTGGTACAGATGATATAAATCCCGGCATAATATCAGATAGTAACTGGGTACCGCCGCCTGTGCCGTTAGTAACCCATAGCTCAGAGCCATGTGTTGCATCTATAGCACGGAAATACACCAGGCCGTTATATTCGATATACTCACTGCCGCCTGCGCCTGTTATGCCCGGCCATATATCCTTCACCATATGCGTACCGAAGAAAGTACCGTCGCTCACCCATACCTCGTTGCCATGAGTAAGATCTGTAGCGGTAAAGTACAGGTTGTTAGAGGTAGCGGTGAGGTTAGTAGGGAAACTGCCGGAGCCGAGGCCGGGCATAATATCCTTTAGCAGCATGGTAGTGCTGCCGTCCGTCACCCATAGTTCCACACCTGTCGTTGAGTCGAAAGCGGTGAAGTAAAGCATATTGTTGAATGCGGCATAAGAGGACATCAGGTAGCTGCTGATAGTAGCGCTGTCGCCGGTAAAGCTATACAGCTTTAAGGTTCCGCTGTCTGAGCCGTCTGTTACCCAAAGGCCGTTGCTGGTAATGCCGTCATCAGCTACGAAGAAGAGTTTGCCGTTAGCCTGCGCAAAGCTATGCGGGTTGCTGCCTCCGTTAGGATTGATATCCCTTATCAGGTGTGTGCCATTAAGAGTACCGTCACTTACCCAAAGCTCACGGTCGCCTGTAGAATCGAAGGCAGTCATAATAAGCTGGTTATTCAAAACCGCCTCTATTTTCGGTACAGACGACTGGCTGCCCCGCAATATATCATACTCTTTGAACTGCTGTGCAGATGCACCCAGGCTCATACACAGGGGCACAAAAGCCACCATCGGTAGTAAATATTTTTTCATAAGGCAATTGATTTATATGAAAAATACATCACTTTAACTGAAAATAAAAGGGGGCATATAGCCCCCCTGTATTAAGTATCTGAATTAGTGGTTGTTATTGCTTCACGATCTTGCCGCCTGCCAGTACCTCGCCATGCTGCCCTATAGCAGTATAGAAGTAGTTGCCTGCAGTGAATGACCGGGTAGGCAATGTGATGATGTGACTGCCGGTAGTATAAAGGCTCATACCTGTAGTATATACCTCGCGGCCCTGTACATCTGTAACTATGATGTTGAACTGCTGCATAGACTGTATGCTTATGTTCAGGTTCATGTCACCATTTGTCGGGTTAGGATATGCTGTGATCTTGCCATCCAGTTTCACATCTCCTACGCTTTGTACGGTAGGGTCGAGGAATGAATACAGCTCTTTACCTGTAGCGCCATCATCTGCAGAGAAGTACATAGTATAGTTATACATAGTATAGCCTGCAGGGTTGCTGCCCGCTGCACCTGTAGCTATATCTGCCACCATGCCTGGTGCATTATTGCCGTCATACTTCCATAGCTCTGCACCTGCGGTACCGTTATCTGCAGTGAAATACAGCTTAGAGCCATAGATGAAGAATGAAGAGAGGTTAGCACTGCCGGTACTATTGATAGAATTTACCACTGTGGCAAAAGTATCAGTGCTGCTCATATTGTATTTGTACAGTTGCACATTAGTAGTACCGTTGTTTGCACCCATATACAGAGTGCCGGCATAGTTTATCATGTCAGCACCGCTAAAGCCATCGCTGTTGCCATTCATATTGGTGAGGCGTGTAGCGGTTCCGCTGCCTGTGTATACATACAGCTCACGTCCGCGGCCAAATGTTGTAGCAGTCATATACAACTTGCCATTTGTAGCCAGCAGGCTTTGAGGTGTGTTAGCTGCGTTGAAGCCGGTACCCAGTGCTACAGAGTCTACAGAACTGGTTGCAGGGTCATAGCTCCATAAACCTTTCTTACTGCCGTTATTGGCCTGGAAGTAAAGTTTGTTGTTGAATATGGTGATGTATGAAGGGTCTGAACTGTTAGTACCTGCATTGATATCCGTAAGGCGAGTAGCCGTGCTTGAAGAAGGGTCGTATTTCCATAGTTCAGTACCGTTTGCCGCAGTTTGTGCACGGAAATACAGGATACCATTCAGCGATGTCATTTGCTGTATGAAGCTGCTTTGTGCTCCCGGTTCTATCTCAGCTGCCAGGCTGGGTGTGCCGCTGCCGTTGTATTGGAAAAGTTCTTCTCCTTTATTAGCGCCATTGTTGGCAACGAAGTAGAGCTTACCACCCAGTGATGTCATGGCATTTTGGTTAATAGCCGCGCTATAGCTGCCATTTGTGCCCGGGTTTATATCTGCCACCATAGCAGGAGCGTTAGTACCATCCTTCACCCAAAGCTCTCGGCCGTGAGCCGCATCTGAGGCGTAGAAATACATTTTGCCATTGTGCACAGTAAAGTTTGCCGGCTGTGAGCTGGTGCTGCCCGCGCTGATGTCAATTAAAGTAGGGGTTTGTGCATTTGCCTGAAGGGTAGCACAGGCAATGCCCAGAGAAAGTAAAAAACGGTTCATATTGTTGAAGTTTAAATTTTCGATGAACCGTAAGATAAAAGTATTTTTTAATGTTTTTAAGTGTTTTTTAATCTTTTTTTAATGTGGTGTTTGTTAACTCTTATAGCTGTTATGGCAATGGTTTCTTAAACAGTTCATAGACTAGCTATATAATTATATATATGATGCGGATGCCAATGGAACTTTTACAGCTATATGACCACCACTCATTACTTTTGCGCTTTACATAGCCGGGCAGTTGCAACCATTCAAAGACCATTATAAGACACTGGAGGTACAACCCTCATCCGCACAGGACGATATTAAGAAGGCATACCGTGCACTCGCTTTCAAATATCATCCCGATACCAACCCCGGCAATGAATATGCAGTAAAACACTTTCTCGAGATACAGGAAGCATACGATGTGCTGGGCAACCCCGATAAGCGGATACGCTACGATGAGGAACGCTGGCTGATGGGCATGGGTACCCGTGCTAAAGATATACAGCTCATCACCCCGCAATGGATACTGGCCGAAAGCCGCAAGCTGAGTGCCCATATGCATACTATAGATACCTACCGCATGAGCCATGCCGCATTGCAGGACTATATATTCCTGCTGCTGAGCGACGACCATATGGCCATACTGCAAAAAGAGCAGGACGATGATACCAATATCTCTATAGTGCAGGAACTGCTGCAGGCCACCCGCCACCTGCGCTACGAACATATGGAACCCGTAGCCGCAAGGCTGGCACAACTGGTGCGCGGCTATAACGAGCCCATGCACCGCATACACCGGCAAACAGAGCGTGCACGCTATGCTGCTATGTGGGATAAGTACCGCATATGGCTGATACTGGTTATAGCCATTGTGTTATGCGTGCTGATGTATGCCTACGGTCGCTGACCCTTCAAACACAATGTGGATTTGTTGATAAGATAATTGCTGACTCTGTACGATACTGGGGATATTTGTTACGGACCAGGATAAAGGGAAAATATGCGATTCTCTTCGCACGAGGATATATTCATACGGGAGGTTTTGATACATGGCAATCTGAAACGTGCCTGCAGGGAAGCTTTCCCCTATATGTTAGCCCCGTTCATTCCCGAAGCAATCAAGTACATGATGGATAATCCCGAGATAGTGCAGCGCATCAACGCGGGCTTCATCTATATGTACCGCGAAGTGCTGCCCGAAGGCGAGGTGCCCGACCTGCCACCCATACCCATAGAACAGAAACGCGCCTTCCTGCAAAAGATAATATCCGGCGAGCGCCGCAAGCCAAAGTATATACGCAACGAGGTAGGCCTTGCTATGGTAATGGTACCCTACAGTATAGAAGAAGTAGACGATGCCATAGCTATGGACCGCGAGCTGCAGGAAATGCAAAATGCCGACAAAGATTTCCGCCTTGTAGCTTAAGCTGATATTTTTTAAGTTTTTTATTTTGTATTAATTACATAATTTTGCTGTAATTAATAAACCTGTAACACCATGTATGTCAACAATCCTGCCTACAAAGAAGTATTCTATTCTGTCGTACACAACACCCGTTTTTATATGCCCGCCGATATGGCCAACGGTTACCACATGAGCCGCTACGTGGCCGCAGGTGCGCAAAATATATATGCCGCAGGTGGTGCCACCAAAGACCTGCTGGCTGCTATGATGGATAAAATGCTGGAGCTCTGCAACGATGAGAAAAGCATAAAGACCCTGCGCACAGATATAGCCACACTGGCCAATAATATAAAATACCGTCTGCGCTACCCGGTAGATGAAGATTGCGCCATACGCATGGGTGCCATATATACATTTGCCGAAGGAGAACAGCCCGACACTACAGAAGAATACTGGACCGCCCGCAAACTGGCAATGGCCAAGGGCGATGCGGCACAGAACATAGCCGCAGACCCTGCCCTCTATGGTTTTTTTTTGAGCACCGGAATACCGTTCACGCCGGCATGGAGCGGGCAGTTGGGTATTTTGAGCAATACGAACTATTTCAGCCAAAGGAACGAAGCGCTGAACAGCCTGCAGCCTCAACCCGCAGCATAAGCGCACAGGTAGATGAATGGTACGACGGCTTCTGGGATATAGCCATGAAGTATAACGAGGGCAACCTGCAGGCCGCAGAGCACATGATGGATACCTCGGTATTCATGTTTTACTACCGCATAAAACAAAAAGCAGCCTATATACGCTGGCACAATGAGCAGCAGAAACCCGGCTGAGTACTGTGAATGGTTATAACGGGGTGCGTGTTACTTATTTATTGTCGTAGTATTCGTAGTTATTGAGACTGACAGTTGATATTGTATCGTTTCTATAAGATATGATCTTGGTAGGGTTGCCCTCGCGGTCTTCTGAAATTACTTTCTTAATAGATACATATGTTTTAGGTTGGGGAAGGATGGTGTGAACTATGGTTTTGCTGAGCCTGCCCGCAGCATCAAATTCACTTTCTGTTATTGAAGAGTCTTTTGTTTTCCCGTTCTCGTAAGTGACAAAGAAATCTTTTATAATCCGTCTTCTGTCGTCAAGTATTGCTGTGAAGCTATATTCATTCGCGGTATCCCTGACTGTGTATTCATGGTTGTTTTTCCAGGTGTAAATGTCTCTATCATTTTTATTTACATTCTGCATACCAATCAGATCCATCGCTATGGTTCTGTGCCCGTCATACTGGTACACATTTTTATAGCTTATGTTTACGGATCCATAACTGTAAGTGGTTACTGTTTCGTCAGTAAGATAACCTGCGGCGTCATACCTGCTTATAAATTCAGTATAGCGGCTGGTGTCTTCAGGCATACCATTAACGAAATCATTATGGTCGTTATAATAACGTATTGTACTTATTGATTTTATATGCCCCCTGAGTGCCGAAGATTCGAGGTCGTTTATTTCGTCTGCACGCTGTGCATGTTTGCAGGCTGTGAATATCGTTACTATGGCCAATAAGGCAGTAAGTTTTTTCATATAGTGGTTTTAGTATAGCATTACTTGTAGTATTCAAATACTTTGATGCGCATGGTTCTTGGTATCATTTGTTGATCCAGAAATATGCTTTTGGTAACATTACCATACTTGTCTCGGCTAAGTGCAACAACCTTGTTGGAATATGTGTTGTTATTGTCATTAGGGTATTTGTTGACTGTATATATAGTATCGCCAAGCTTTTTGTGGGTAGTTATCGAATAACTGGTTATAGTATCGTGATCATACATGTAATAATCATAACTAACTTCTTCCTTCGTTACGGGATCGATAGTAGACTTCATCTTCACTGATATATTTCCGGAGCTATCGTATGTAGTAGTGGTAAAGACAGCGTCATTGGCATAAGTATATACTGATTTTCCGCACTGTATACCGTCTATTCCATAACAGATGGTAGATACTTTTCTGTTGCCATTAAATTGGGTGATCCACCTTGCCGCGAGTATGTCTTCTGAAAACCTGACATAAAAATCTTCTTGTATATTGTTGCCGGTAGTGCCAAAACTATCTACGGTATATTGCCGCACTTTAGTATCATAAGGTACCCACTCACCAAAGCGGTTCACTACAGAGTCATAATAATATTCAGTAACAGTTTTTACAGGCCCTTTATAACCGTATTCTGCGTACACCTCTTTGGGTTTATTGCTGCAACTATACAAGCCTGTTATTAATATTAAAACCTTTATGGTAGGGATTAGTTTTTTCATGCTATGAGTATTTGAGTAAAAATAGGATATAAGACGAATAAAAATAAATTTTACAGAATAAATTATTATTGTAAATTTGTTGTGAAATTGTCTTTTTAAGGAAGGCGTTCCTTTCAATCTACGCCACAGGCAACAGTGCCGCCTGCAAGTGTACGGTTCATACCATATTAGCTTGCCCCACCATGGCGGATATCACAGAAGTAATTCACAAAATTGTGTACGAGGTCGACGATGCAGCATTACAACGTGCTGCCGCAGTTATACGTACCCAGATAAATGAACTGGCTACACTCACCGGCCAGCTGCATAAATACAGGAAAGAACTGGATGCTACATCAGTAGCAGAAACTTCAGCTATCTCAAAGCTCAGCCAGCATATTAATATTACAGGCAAACAACTGGAAGCCAGCGCCGGTAAGACAAAAGGGATACTCTCACAGATGGGGCAGGGATTCATGGAAGGATTTGGTCTGAAAGGTGGTGGTATCGTGGCGGTAACAGCACAGGCTGTGGAAGCTGTAAAGCAACTGGGAATAGAATCATTTAAAGCCGCCACCAAAGTTGAAGAACTGGCCAATACATTAAACCTTGTCGTTAATAATGCTAATGCCACCGATGTGCTGGTAAAGAACTTGCAGGACATTGCTGTGCGTTCACCTTTTGACCTGGCTGAACTGGGTGCTGCTGCAAAACAACTGTTGGATGTGGGTGTGTCTGCCGATGAGCTGTTGCCCGTATTAAAACAGCTGGGCGATGTAGCCAGCGAAACAGGTAAAGAAAAATTACCCGAACTGGTACAAGCCTTCGGGCAGGTACGCACCGAAGGTGTACTGACAGAAGATACCTTACAGCAACTGAAAAGTGCAGGTTTTGACCCATTGCAATTGATAGCAGACAAAACAGGCACCAGCCTGCGGCAACTGAGAAAAGACCTCGACAATGGTAAGATAGGATTCAATGCAGTCGAAGAAGCGCTGCGTTCAGCTACATCAGAAGGAGGCAAATTCTTCGGTATGATGGAGCGCAGCAGCAATACTACCAACGGTGCTATAGCTAACCTGAAAGATGCATTCGAGAACCTGAAAGCTACTATTGGCGACGCTACTACAGGTCCCGTAAAAGGTTTTGTAGAAGGCCTTACCGATATTATTAAGGGCTGGAACGATCTCATAGCTATAAAGCCGGAAGAAGCATTAAAGCGTGAGCAGGATGAACTGAACTCTCTCGTATATGCTATTGTAGGTGCGAATAAAGAAACCGGCGAACGCAGCAGGCTGATGGGTGAGCTCAATCAGAAGTTCCCTGATTTTCTTGGCAATCTTGATGCGGAAAAAGTTAAGAACAATGAACTGATAGCTATACTCAACCAGGTAAACCAAAAATACCAGTTGCGTTTTAGTCTTATTGCCCGCCAGAAGATAGCACAGGAAAAGGCTGATAAGGCCGAAGCTCGGAGAGATGATTATGAAAAACAGCTGAAGAAACTGGCGCCTTCTTTTCAGAACGCAATGAAGAAGGGCTTGCTTACCCAGGACGAGGTGACACAAATACTGGAGACGGGCAGCTTTACTCCTGAGCAGGAAGCTCGTTTGCAAAAAGAAGCAGGTGTTAGTGTTGCAGTACGTGAAGATGATAAAGCCATCTCGTACAGGCAAACAGAAAATGGTAGTGCAGCACAGGATGCCCTCAATGCGATAGCGCGTCTGAAACCTGCAAAAGAGAAATACCTGCAGGCACAGAAAGAATTGGCGGAAGAAAGTAAAAAATCTGCCGCTGCAGAAGCTGAGATAGCTCATTATGATGAGAATAGATTGAAAGAAGTTCAGCAGCAATTAAAAACTGCTAAGCTGACAACTAAGCAAAGAGAAGAACTGGAAGCAGAAGAGAAAAGACTCAGCTATAATATTCAGCAAAAAAATAAACCTGCAACCGTCCCATCATATGGTACAGCTATCCCGCGCACCCGCCGCAAACTGCCTAAGGAAAAACAGGTAACACCACTGCAGCCATCGCATGGGTTACTGTCATTGCCCGTAAATATAGAGCAGCCCGTATTTCAAACAGTAGATGCTGATGCTATACTGAAAGAGGCACAGGAAAAGCAACGCCTCGAACAGGAAGCAAAAGACAAGTTAGCGCAGGAGCGCCGCCGCGAGCAGATAAAGAAATCTATAGATGCCTATCAGCAACTGGCAGATGCAGCCACGCAGGCATTTCAAACCATATACGAAGCGCAGATAAAAGCGCTGGATAAAGAAATAGCCATACGCCAGAAGCGTGTAGACGAAGCCATGAAACTGGCCGAACGCGGCAATACAGAAGTGCTGCGCCAGGAAGAAGAGCGCCTGAAAGAAACACAGAAGAAAAGAGAACAGTATGCCCGCAGGGAGCAGGTAGTGAATGCAGCCGTCACCATATCGAACGCGATAGTGGCCATAGCCAAAGCAGCGGCAGAAGGTGCGGGGCAGGGTGGTTATGGTGCCATAGCTACAGTAGCTGCCACCATTGCCGCACTGGCAGCAGGATATGCAGCAGTGCAGTCTCTGTCTAATAATTCAGAATCATTTAAAGATGGCGTGGTTGATTATCGCGGTGCAGGCGGCCCGCGCGATGATGCCAACTGGGTGCGCATATCCAGCGGAGAGAGTGTGATAACAGCAGGCGGCACAAAAGCAAACCGTCATCTGCTGGAAGCTATAAACAATGGCACACAGTTTCGCGTGCTCGATCCTGCACTTGCATACACGATGCCTGCATTCAGGCAGCCACAGCAATTGCAGCAGGGCGCTTATGCTTCTGCACAGGACATGCAAACACTGGAGCGCAAACTGGATGACGTAGTATCGGCCATAGAAGACAACCGCATGAAACAGGATATATTTTTTAACGAGCATGGTGTGGGCCTTCTTACAGAGCGTGCCATCAGGAAAAACAACAGGAGGTTCAGGTAATGGAATTGAGAATATACTTCAGGCACCTGCAGCTATACGACCTGTACGGCAAAGCCATTATTTATAATGTACCCGGCAGCAAACCCGTCAACCCGCTGAATGTGGAACGCCTTTACGGCACAGTGCCGCAAACAGCATGGATAGATGTGACCAATGATGTGAGCGGTCTGGATAAACTGAAACTCACCTGGACCATAGAGCGCGGTACAGACGGAGAGCCCGCAGCCAACGGCGCATTCCAGCAGAAGCGCGGTGCATCGGGTACCTTGCAGATAGAAGGCGATGCCTACCGTTTTGTAAAAGCATGGTGCGACGACCATGTGGCCGCACCGCTCAATGCTATAGATGTGAAGATAGTAGACAGTACCTGCGGCGAATATGCACAATGGAGTATCTACAGCACGCAACTGCAACACTGCAATAATGATGTATGCTATTATGAGCTTACACTGAAACAAACAGAAGACCCTTTTCACTGCATACAGAAGACAGTGATATCAGACAATTGGCAGCATATGTTTCAGCCGCAGCCCGCCAATGGCAAGATGCACCCGCGTTTCAGTTATTGCAACGAGATAAGGCCCAACGCCACGCTGATAGTTACCTGGTACCTGATGGGTTTCATTTCGTCTATCGTTATCACCACCTTATTATCTATCATAATACTCACGGGCAATATAGGCGGCATCTTCACCTGGATATTTAAACAACTGAAAAAGCTGGGCATCAACCTGCCCAACTGGCTGAAGAATATTTTACCTCCCGGCACCGACGACCTGAAGGCTGCACGCGAAAGGCTGCGGCTCATGTATATAGAATCGGCAGGCTGCGGCAGGGAACACCCCGCACCGCTCATAAGAGATTATATAAAGAACGTGTGCGACAAATGCGGCGTGAAAGTAGATGAGAATACCTGTCCCGTCTTCTTCTCCTCTACACTCAGGAGCCCCAATGGAAATTTCATAGAAGCATCAAGCGGAGTAAAGAGCGGTTTCAACCCGCACTATAATGCCTGCCTGCTTCATGCGCCTGTAGCACGTGGTATACGCAGGTTCAGCGGTAT
Organism: Flavipsychrobacter sp.; assembly: GCA_044227125.1. GTDB lineage: Bacteria > Bacteroidota > Bacteroidia > Chitinophagales > Chitinophagaceae > Polluticoccus. The sequence continues at coordinate 70,227 of JBGAFS010000008.1, read as the reverse complement.
AGATGAGCCCGGCAGTTTTGATATAGAAGAGAACACGGTAGACTTTTATATAGATGCCAATGCACCCAATACAGCCCTCAGCGATTTTCTCAACCAACTGAAAGAAGTGTACAATGCCGACTGGCGTATACGCAATGTGAACGGCGAACCATATCTCTATTTCTGGCGCAAGGACTGGTTTCACCAGTCGCCGCCGCTGTATGATTTCAGGGATGGTGCTGCCGATGCTTATAAAATAATACAGGGTGTATGTTTTGAGTGGAACGAAGTTTCCTATCCCGCTTATGCAAAAGGAATTTATTCGCTGGATGCACTGGACTCCTGCGGCAACGAAGCCACAGACCAGATGGGCGGCTATGCCGATTTTGGCAGCACAGATAAGAACAAACTTTTTGGCGGAGAGCTGGATAAGACCACCAATCATTTTGGTGCTACAAAATTCAGGCTCGATGGTGCAAGTACAGATTACCTATACGATGCTATGCAGCAATTGCTGAACTCGCAACTGCTGCAACCCACCACAGAGCCGCAGATGCGCTATGTGAACCAGTGGGTAGATAAATATGCCAACTATGCACTGCTGCTGCGCGATGAAACATGTACCCTGCCCAAGATACTGATATGGGATACCAACAGCGGCTACCGCAATGCAAAAGCAGTATCAAACATGTGGCCTATGGATACAACGCTGGTAAGCGGTGCGCCAAAGCCTGTGCCCAATACGCGCTACAATAAAAATGCTATATGGTGGAACTGGCGGCATAAAGTAAACACGCATGTGCTGGGCAATAAAATATCATTCCTCTCACCGTCAGACGGTGTGTATACGATACTCGGCCTCGTATCTCGCTTCACAGAGAAAGAAGCAAGGCTGGTAAATTATCCCATGTACTTCGAGCCCTGGTATAATGATACACTCTGGGACTGGTACCACTGGATAGACGACCCGCTGGCCAACCCCCAACTGCATAAGAACTGGAGCCTGAAGATGGAACTGTGCTGCGATGAACTGAAAAAGCTGAGGCTGGTGAACGACTCTACCGATGCTGCTGTTGGCGATACCGTAAAGCTGCCATCACAGTATTACCAGGATGGTATCATCAAAGAAATAGAAATAAGCTACGACCCGTCTGATAAAGACGGCATGTACATACAACTGAAAGGAACCGTATAAAAACTATCAAAAACTATCAAATCACCCATACATGAAATGGTTCGCCAACATAAAAGACCTGCAATATTATACACAGCCCAAGGGCGTATCCTGCTATTGTGAGCAACTGGTATATCCGTCTGATATGCTGTTGCAGGGCACCATACCCGCAGGGCAGGGCAGCGGTAATTATAATATCAGTATAGAAGTATGGAGCCCCGACGGGCTCACCATTTACGAAGTGGCCAATTCTTATTTCGATTATTATTTTGCTGTCAACCCCGTTACATCGCTGCATTATTTCAATGCAAGGCTCAGGTCCTTCAGTCCGGCCATGTGCAGCCACCAGTGTTTTCTCATACGTGTGGGTATTACCAACGTCGGTGACCCGAACAATTATCTTTTTGCCAACTGGACAGAGCGCTGGTGCGTGAGCGATTGTTGTGATACAGCCAGAGGCATAGTCATAGCGCAGGCAGGTATAGTATCGACAGGCGGCGGCAGCACCACAGGCACTACTACTGTACCCGCATCATCATCAAAACCCACAGGCGAATGTGGTGAACCATTGATACGCATCATTTCTTCTTTCGATTGTATAGATAAATTCACAGGAGAGTATTACGGCGACCCGGGTACTGTACTCAGCGGCTCTGCCTCTTTCAACTATACCAAGATAACCAGCATGAAGGGCCGCATAGTGCGCCGCCCGCGCGAGATAAAGAAAGAGATAAGCTACAACTGTAAGATACAGCGTGTAGAAAGCACACCGCTCTACCTGCTGGAAGGCTTTGAATATTTCCCCGACTGGAAGATGTACGAGATAGAAGGGCAACTGCATGCCAATCATATTTGGGTGGATGATTACAGCACCTACCGCGAATACCGCTATGATGGTGGTACGCCTTTCAAACAGGTGCATAAATGTTTTGAACTGTTTAAGCTCGAAGCCATGATGCAGGACTGCACGCAGCGCCAGATATTCGGTTGTGCCCCTTGCGATAATACTGCGGGCAGCATGTACTATATGATACCCGCATCGTATGGCGGTGGCGCATTCTATGCAGATAACGGCACACTGATGGCCAATGATTATGACGGGCTGTTGCTCTATTACAACAGCCTCTACGGTGCAGTGGCAGAAGATGCAGACACTACAGGCATGAGCTGCGATGTATATAAACTGATGAAAGTATCGGGCTATGCAGTACAGCAGCAACCGTTTTATTTTGATGCACCCCTCAGCGCCAATAAAGTATATGGCAGGGTAGTAACGAGTACCGAAGAACTATGTGCAGGCCTCGGCCCTGTATGTATTAAGCCCGTTGCAGGTACACCTGTAGTTACTGATATGGTTTGTGCTGCACCCGTAGCGGGTACGGTAACTATTACAGACATCACGCCTGTTAGTATAGCACTCACAGCACTGGGCAACTGGGTAGCAGAAGAAGCATTTACCTATGCCAGCCTCTATCGCAACGAAGTACGCTTCAGTATCAAACTAACGAACAATACCATAACAGAAGACCCTGATGCACCGGGCGAAACAGTTGATTTACTCAACGAACCGATAGCTGTGATAGGCGCAGCTGCAAGGCCATACGCCATTGCCGTACTCAGCAATGATAATAATACCTCTATACCTGATGGACTCATCATTACTATAGACGCTCATGGTATAGTGCGTGCCAGCGGCTCATGCACAGGCGCTACACCAACAAATGTTACTATAGAGCTTACAGATATTGTGTACAATATATAATCCATAACCATGTCAAAGAAAATATCCATCCCCATTACCGACCACACAGCCGAAGGCGTATGCACCAGCTGGTATGATGTGTCTTATAAGCTGAATACAGAAGCAGGCTATACCATCATGCCGCCACTCTTTGGCGATACGATAGAGATTGATAACCTCGCCGCATCGGCAGAGTACCAGGTACGCATCATAAGAAATTGCTGCAATGGCGCACAAAGCCCCGTCACAGAAATCACCATTACCACCTAAACTATTTACGCGTTATAACATTATTCAACCACACGCTCATCACATTCACCAATTATCACATTATCGCATTATCGCATTGTCGCATTATCTAACCGTCGCATTATCAAATTATAAACCATGCCCAATATCAACATCACCATACCTAATCCCATACTGCTGTCGGGGCAATATTTTAAAACACGCTACCGCACATTGCCATCGGGTAGCTGGAGCAGTTATGTGAACCGCAGTAATGCCATGTTCACACTCACGGGCCTTGCTACAGGCAACTATCAACTGGAGGTGATACTGGTAAAGGCAGATGCTACTCAGTGTGCTGCGGTATATCAAACATTCAGCGTTGTTCCCGATCCTCCATGCGTCACCTTCGTACCCGTGCTGGTAAAGCAGGGCAGCCTGTTTTATTTAGAAATAACCTGGACACTGCCACCGGGCTATACCGCGCCCGCCTGTGGCTGGGAACTGGTCTTTACACAAACAGACGGCACCATTACCAAGCAGTCATACAGCACGCTGCCCTCAGGAGGTAAAATAAGCCTCGCGGTAAAGAACCTCGCCGGCGTACTGAGCCTGAACCCTAATCTGTGCAGTGGTAATATAAAAGACTGTCCTAAGTACGATGTGCTGGCAATAGCTACACCATGTACCCCCATAACTGTTACAGGTGGCAGCATGAGCAGGGTTGGTACGCAGTATTATATAACGGTGAATTTCACACAGGCCAGTCCGCCCGCATCGTCATTGTTTATCAAGTACTTCCAGTTTGGCCCAATCATGGCCGGCTATACGGCAGACCCCGGTGCTACCATCACGCCATCGGTATCATCTACCGCTACCAGTGTCACCTTCCCGGTAAAGGTTGAGACGCATGTAACGGATGAGCATTACCACTACAGCCTTATGGTGCAGGACTATTGCGGTGCCGCTGTGAACCTGAAAATTGAACCTTTTATTTTTTAACGGGGATGTACTTAATGAAAAAAAGAGTCGATACCATCTTCAATGCCACCCGCAAATATGATTAGTATCCCCGGAATAACGATGATTAGCGCCAGTATGATCTCGAGGTATAGCATGGTAATAAAGTTAAATATCTTTTTGGGTGGGGAGTGTGAGGGGAATGTTAAAATGGGGGGATTAGAAGCCTGTTTGTTTTGTACAGTTACACCGATATTATTTTTTATGAATTAATAAATTATTGTACTTTTGTACTAATTAATTCCTGCCTGCATAGTTGGCCGTAACTATTACAACATACGGCACACTTCCCGGAGTATTACCGATACAGAAATCAAGTACAGTAAACCCTGCTGTATCATCATTCCTTAACACCCCTGTTGGGTAAGGGGCTCATTAATCTGTTCATACAATGGCATTTTGTCCGGCAGACTGCGCCAATATCACCATTACCACCAATAAACCCGGTGGCTGTGACCTGAAAGTGCGCAAAAGAAATATAGACCGTATAGGGTTCTTTCCCTGCAGTGTAGACCTGCCCGCTCCTTTTACCTGTACTGCCCTCGAGGCACTGGTAGCTGCTAACACACTTACCTTCAGCAGCCCGCTGGCTAATATAGAAGTGCAGGACCCTACCTTTGAAGAACTGCAGATAGCAGACTGCCGCCCGCCTGAGCGCGTGGCCACCAGTCGCGTCATCACCTTCCAGGACCGTATAGCAATAGAAGTGCCTGCCATCACTACACCTACGGCAGTGCCCGCTAATCCTTTCTTCGATTACGACTTCTGGAAAGATAAGAAAACAAAACGCGCTATGATGCGCTACATGTTCGTTTTCTGCGATGGCTCTGTGGTAGTACCTAAAGACGAAGCAGGCAAGCCAATGGCTGCCAGCCTCGATGTATTCCTCAGCTACGAACGCCAGGGCAACGGCGGCAACTCTTACGTCCTCGAGATTAAGAAAGGACAACTGGAGTTTAAAGGAGACCCGCTCGACTTCAACCTGCCCGAACTGACAGCCGCTAACGATATCTTCTACCTCAGCGACTGCAACGGCATTATCTGATAACCAGCCACTGCAAATGCAATGCCGCCCGCAGTGCGTAGGCACATTCACCATAAAAACATAAGCGGAGCAGTATTGTATTTGCAGGCTGTTTATTATTCATCCATCCACTAATACCCTATATAAATCTCTACACCATGAGGCTTCCTGAAGCATTAGCCATACTCAACAAAACCATAAAGATACCCGCCGCCGCAGCACAGCAGTTGCAACGCTGCCGCGATGTATATTATGGTATGAGCCTGCACACCACCGGTGCATGTCCTGCCTTCCGCGATTTGGCAGGCGGTGGTATCATCTACCCGCCCGGTTATCACGGGCCCGAGTACCAGCGCCTGTTTGATAAGCACCTACTGAGCAGGCACCCGCGCGAGAGTGATGCTACACGCAACTGGCGCTTCAGCCAGTACCGCCCGCTTACCAAAGCGCCCTTTGCACAGGTGAGCGAGATAGTTACGGGCGCCATCTTCCAGGATGCCAACTATGATATAGACATACCTGATGAACAGGATGCTGCCTATATATGGGGCAATAATTTTTCGGGCACAGATATAATTGGCTATTTCTCCGGCAATGGTTTTCGCCATATGGTAGAAGACCCCAACGGTGTTTTTCTGCGCATACCATCATACCCTTATTATGCACAGCCGCAGGGCAGGCTACAGGTAGATACCATTTTCATCAACAGTAAAGACATACACTGGCATACAGCAGATGATATCATCTTCCTGCATAAAGGCTACGCATGGTGGATAGATAAACAGGTGATATGGCGCTTTACCTACAATGCAGACAAGAAACAATATTACATACCTGCTGCCGATGCACGCGGCTACTATGCACACATGCTGGGCAGGCTGCCGCTAAGCATTGCAGGCGGCGACTGGAATACACAGGGCTATTACGACAGCTTCTTCAGCAAAGCAAAAGCTGCGGCAGATGATCTTATCAGCGCCTACTCTGCCGCGCAACTGGTAGATAAAGAAGCATCGCACCCTTTTATAGTAGAAGCCAGCACAGACTGTGCAGAGTGCAAAGGCATAGGACAGGTGCAGCAGGATTGTGCAGCATGTCCCGGTGGGGTAGAGCTGGTAGCCTGCAACAGTTGCCATGGCAGCGGGCAGGTGAGCCGCAACCCCGGCCAGCACATCATCGTTCCGCAGGATAAGCTGAAAGATGGCGCACCACTGCAAATAATAAACCCTGATGTAAGCATCAACGCACACCACCGCGATGTATGCGCGCAGATAATGAATATGCTGGCAGAAGCACTGCACCTGCAAAAAGTAGATGCGGCGCAGAGTGGTGTAGCCAAAGCCATAGACCAGGAAAGGCTCTACAAATTCATCAGCAATATATCCAACCATATATTCGACAAACTGATAACCGACACCCTGCGCGATATAATAGCCTACCGCAACACAGCCGCCGCAGGCGGGCAGGTATATCCCGCACAGTACAGCTTCCGCATAGTGAAGCCCACACAATTCAGCATAAAAACATCTGCCGACCTGCTGGCAGAATTTACAGACGGCTCGCAGGCAGGTATGCCGCTCTTCATACGCAGGCGCATGGCGCTCGATTATGTAGACAAGCAATACAGCGGTGACAGCCTCATGAAAAAGAAGGCAAGGCTCATAGCCGCTATTGATGAGCTGAGTATGCTGGGCACAGACGAACAACTGAAACTGAAGCAGGCAGGTATAATAACAGAAGAGGCATTGCAACTATCGCGCAGGCTGCCCACCCTGCTGGATGAGCTGGCCAACAGGAAAGGAGAACACTGGCTGATGCAGGCAACTGCTGAGGAAGTGAGTAAAGAAATTATGTAACGGTTCAGTTTGTTTTGTGTTTTGGTTGTTAAGAAGAAGGGAGCGCGTCTGCGCTCCTTTTTTGTGCAATAAAGCATGTAATATTCCGTTATAAGCTAAAATACACCGCGCATGAAACAGTTAAGAACTGCAACCCTGTTATTGATGACCATTGCCATATTCACCACTTCCTGCAAGAAACATCATAAGCATTATATAGACCCGGATACCAGTTATACCTTTACCAATAATCTTGATAAAGCGGTAAACATCAGGCTCTGGGATGTGAATGATAATAGTTTCAAGACATACCTGTCTGCCCCTGCACATGGCAGTGTTAAGATACCTTTGTATTACCTGTTTCAGAAAGATGGCTATACACCGCGTACGCTGGCCTATTACTGGGCCAATTCAGATTATACTATGTCATCATGGTACACAGCCACTATAGAAGAGCTGGTATCGCGTACCTCATTCGGTTATGTAGAAGGAAGAAAAGAATACAATATAGATATCAACAGCATTGATGCACGAGACGATCTCTATTATTGTGAGCATGAGCTGGACGGAGCAATAACTTGGTTTACCGTAAATGCATACGACAGCATGGGTAATTCTATATGGAATACATTGACACCCGAAGAAAGGAATTACAGCCTGAACCTCCAATACAACAGGACTGGTACCCTGTATCATGGTCCTGTACCCGATTCTATTAAATCATTCAGGTACGGGCTCGACCAGTTCAACCCGTATTTCAGCCTTGATATACTATCCTATACTACACGCAGCGGTGTCAACCAAGCCTGTGATATTGTATTTACAAGTCATATGGATGTGCCTTTTATGAATAATCTTACCGGCCGCGACTCTGTTTATATGATAATAAACGGGCGTCCTCCTTATTATGTAATGCGCCGTACCTACGCTATTGATTAGCCATGAAAGCCTTTCTGGTAAAGGCTTTCAGTAGTTTTATTGGTTGCGCCCGTTTGTAAACGAATTGTTATCAGCATCTTAAGTGCCTGTTAAACAGCCCCTAAAATTATGTTACGGGGCAGTTCATGTTGCATCTTTGCATCATCAACCACGGATATGTGGTGAAACAAAACAAACAAGCCCGGCCGCTTAAACACCGGTACGGGGATCAAAACAAAACAAATAAAAAACACACTATGCAATCTGCTATTGCAATTATATTCCCGGGCGTAGATATACCCGAAATTGAAAGGGCCTCATCTTCACACGAGGTAAACATACTCCTGAAGGAGCATTACAATCCACAGAAAAATTATAAGGCACTGGTTAAACCACCAAAACGATTCGCTGAGTCAATTGGCCAGGTAAACCTCCTGTTTATATTTCCTGACGAGACTTCTGTACTGATAAGTACCCCTGAAGGACTGAAAAAAATTCAGCGCCAGATAGACCGTATGAGCCACATGGTGCTGGCCTAGTCTTTTGTTGCGTTTTTGTTTGTAAACACTGCCGGGAGCGATTGCCTGGCAGTTGTTGTTATTTGGAGTTACATGTAATTAGTAATACGATCAATATAAACAGCAGGATGAAAAATGTTTTCACAATACCATCCGGTTTCTGCTCTGATAGTTGATGTTCGGGATATTTGATGTTCCATTTCCCCGTTTGTGCAAAATCAAATAACATGCCCGGTGTTACAGGTATGCGTTTTACTTGTTTATTCATCGGGGTAGACAGCATATCACCGAGGCTCCATCCTTCCCCCTTGTTATGAAAATACCACAGGTACCCGCTCATGTCTACCTTATATTTATTGGCATATCGTTCCAGCAGGTCATCAAGATCATCTCCGTATATGCCCTGTTGTAGCAAATCAGTATCTGTTTGCAGGTTTGTAAGTCCTGAAAAATCTTCAATAAAATCTACTATTTCTTCTTGCGTTGGCATTTACGGTAGTGTATAATATGAAGAGTACGGTATGAATGTACTCATTCTCCCAATTCTATACAATTCTACTCGCTACATTCCAAATCATTAACAACAAAAAATGTTTTTTAAAATAATTTTTGTTATTATAAAATAGGTTGTACATTTGTACAGGAAAACACGATACACCATGAAACCCTCTAAGAAAAATCCCGCCAGGGGTAAAACAAAAAATACCTCTCCCGGTAAGGACGGCGAACAGATACAACCCGTAGCGGTTATCAATACAGCAAAAAATATCAGTCCTTCTTCTGTTGCAGATAATGTACTTACCCGGCGCGTAGTTCAGTTGCACAACGCAGCCACAGGGCGCACTGTAGCCATAGGCCATAAAACAGCCAAACGGCTCGCAGAAAAATATCCCGCTGAATATTCAATACAGTAGCAATGGCAAAGAAGAAAACACCGCCCGAAGAGGAGCAACTGATACAGCCCGTAATGATAATACAGCAGGAGGTAGCAGCGCCACCCGTGCTGGAAGTACCCGCAGGCTATGTGTTGCTCACCGCCCTCAGCGAAGACGGCACAGAAAAACAGGGCAGCGAATTTTTCTACCCAGAGAAAAGCTACCGCAAATACTTTGGTGACGAAACCAAATTTCGTGTAAAAGCAAAAAATGAATTAACCGAATATAACCCTACCCAACATGAAACTCTCCATAGAACAAGCCAACAAATTATTCTCCGGTCTGCTGGCCGGTGTAGCAGTTGTGGAAAATGAGCAGGAAGCAGATACCGAAGCCGATATCGACAACCTCATCATCAGCATCAACGAAGCAGTAATCAATTCACTACGCCCTGCTGTAGAAGAGCAGGTGAAGCCCGCGCTCGAAAGTGCATTTACCGGCCGTTACCTCGGTGCCCTGCGCAGTGCCGCGCAAAGGGTCTTCAACATACCACGCCGCGAGCTGGAAGAAATGAGCATAGAGCAGGTGCTGGCCAAATGCAAAGCCACACACGAAGTGCGCCTCAACCAGAGCGGTGAGCAGCAGCAAACACAACTGGAAACCACCATACAGGGTTATGAGCAGCAACTGGAGCAACTGAAAACAACCTACGAACAGCAGTTGGCAGAAGAGCGCAACCGCTATGCACAGCGCGATATAGAAGCACGATGCTTATCTATCGTAGAACGCCTGCCCCGCAAAGGCGGCGACCTGCAGGAACAGGCAGACATGCTGCGCTACAAAATGCAGAGCGTATTTGAAGTACGCTACAATGAACAAACCAAACGCCTTGAATTTTATAAAGAAGGGCAGCCCGCTACAGGCACAGACAGCGCGCCGCTGAGCGATGAGGACTTTGCCCGCCAATGGGCCGAGAAGGCCGGCATACTTGTGCATGATACCAGGCATATATCACCCGCAGATGTTCAGGCAGGACAGCAGGGTGTGTTTGCCACCGGTGTTATCAATATACCCAACGATGCACCACCCGCAGATACTATGGAAGCCATAGCTGCATGGGCAGAGCATTAACAGGTTTCACATCATAGCCCGCGCGGCTATTCAAACAACACGCTTACGTTCATACAGAAGCCCGCACTGTATACCCTAACCATATTTAGCCCCGCAGGGCAGGGGCTGCAATTTTTTCAACTATAAGACATGAGCTTTAAAAATGCCATGCAGGCAACGCAGAAAAGCATATTGCAATATGCAAAGCAGGGCCGCCCTTACGAGGTGCTCTCTGCACTGATAGCTGCGCGCCAGTTCAACACCAGTATTACAGAGACCGACCTGCAGTCTGAAGCAGGTAAGAAACGCCAGTTGAAAATAAACTACTATGCACCCGTATGTACAGATAACGGTACAGGCACAGAAAGCATCTGCGACCCCGGCACAGTAGTAGAACCTAAACAGGTGTTCTTCGAGATAAAGAAAAAAACAGCATCTGCTGTATACCAGCTCAATCGTGATGATGTGCGTTATGTAGATGGCAACTATTCATTCAGCGATCATGCAAAAGCTGCTATCAATGCAGCGCTGCCTGCCGTACGCCGCAAGCTGGCCATAGAAGTGGCCGACCTGCTGGCAGCTAACACAGGCCTGCTGCCCGATGGTAATGTTAAACGCATGCTGCCGTTTATGGATAAGCAACAGGGCACTATCAACCCTACTGGATTGTGGGAGGTAGAGCGCATATACCGCGACAGTGGTTTTGCAAGTCCGTTCATCATTGGTGGCACAGATGTATTTCACTGGCGCAAGGCAGTAGAGATAGGCGGCGTGAACGACAAAGGGCAGAACGTGAGCCAGATGGGCCGCAGCAATGCCTATTACGATAGCCTGGTGAATGATGCTTTTGAAGATGCTACCGCAGAACACATCGTAGCATTCGACCCGCAGATGCTGAAGTTTGTGAGCTTCAACCGCAATGCAGGCATCTTTGCTACTGAGCTGCAAAACATAGATGCTATTGATGCCATCTACCAGCGCGGCGGTACAGACTACATAGAAGGCGTAATGGCCGACCCGCTCACCGGCCTGCTCTGGGACCTTAATATCAACTATGATAAGTGCAACTATCGCTGGACGTTTCAGTGGAAACTGGAATGGGATATCTTCTTCATGCCGCCAAACGTTTGCAACCTTTCAGGCGTGAATGGTGTGATGCACTTCACTACCTGCGCACCTGTAGCGTACACTTGTCCTGAAGGCGGTACGCCACTCACAGCAGCAGCCAGCCATACTTACGAATGGGATACAGACACAGTGCTCACCTTCCCGCTCTATGTACATGAGCTCGACCTGGGCGATACTACCGTACATCCTGACCTCACAGTGGCTAACATCACAGAGTTGAAGAATCTTTTCAATGACAGCATAGCGGGTTATGTATTCAGTGTATCGGGCACCAAGCTCACATACACAGGTTACAGCACCCTCGGCGGTCACCTGAACGACACTACTAACGTTTCCTTCACACAAGCCCCTTAATTATCTCACCATGAAAAAGTTCCCCGTAGTTAGTAGCGGGGAACTTTACCTAACCTTCGTGTTATATAAAACACATGCGCAGGTCTCCAATCATAAATCATCGATCATAAATCATCTATAGCATGTCTTCTATCAACAACATCATCTCTGTGCGCGATGTACAGGGCACCGAAACACCTTCATCACTCAGCGGCCTCGACCTGATGGACGCACCCGAGCTGTCTATACGCAACCTGGCCAATATAGCCAATGAAGAATATGTAACAGGTATGCAACTGGCGCAGCGCAAAGTGCAGCAGGCCACACTGCTGGTGCGCAACGATTTTATGAGCATACTGGCCGCTAACAGGGTGATGCCGCAACTGGCAGAAAGGCAATACACAACAGGTGAGTTTCGTGCAGCCACTACATTCCCCGCAGAGGCGAAAGAACGCGGGCTAACCTTATACCGTAATACAAGGATAAAAGGGACGCTGCGCAAACTGTACATTAATAGTATACAGGTGTACCCGCTGGCAGATGCTACCGGTGCAGAGCTGAAGATATATGACGATGCAGGAGGCGGTACCGTATCTGTATACAACATAGACCTCAATGCAAATACCGTAAATACCTTTCGCGTAAACTATGAAGTGAAAGGAAACTTTGCCCGCGTATTGCTCAATGGCACAGATATTCCCGTAGCATCGAGTTTCCTTATCTGCTTTACGGGTTGCAATGGTACACTGCCCAATGATTGTGCATACACAAGAGGCTGGTATGATGATAAGGAGATAAGCGGTAAAGAAGGGTTTGGTATCAACGTAGAATTCAATTGCAGTTGCGATTATGAACAACTGCTCTGCGATATGGCACGTACCTACATAGGCGAGATAGTATGGCTGAAATCAAGAGTGCTGCTGCTGGAAGAGCACCTGCGCACCAACCGCCTGAACAACTGGGTGGTATATGGCAGGGAAGAGACACAGCAATACCTCACAGATGTTGAGAACCAGTACCGCGATAAGTGGAGAATATTTGCCGATGCTGTACCCGGTATCCTGCAACAGTTCAAAGATGATTGCCTGCAATGCAATGGCGTGAAGTGGGTAGTGAATGTTTAATGCAAAATGTAAAAGGAAAAATTAAAAAATGAATTGACTGCATAATAGATATGCTTCTGATTTCATTTTTCCAATCATAGATCACAAATCATAAATAAGAATGGTTTTTATACTCTACACCATTATAGCCTGGCTGGCCAATGCAAGCCTTATCAAGATAGCCCATGTAAGCATACAGCCCGGCCAGTGGCTCGATTCATTACTGCACTGGCAAAAGCGGTTACAGAAATGGGATATGGAAGGCAAAACATTCCTGGCTAAAGCAGGAGGCTATTGCGAACTGTGTTTCAGCCACCTGCTCACATTTATAGGCTACTGGATATATGCTGCATTTATGTACGGCGCGCAGGATGTATGGATCAGCAATGGGTTGCATAATATCATTGGCATCATCCTCGTAAACATACTCTGGTACTTTGTATACGTGGGTATCGGCACCAATCTCGCATTGTATTTCATCACAAGGCTTTTTGAGAAATGAATTTTGAAGAATATTATAATTACCTGCAACGCCTCAGCGCACAGGCAAAACAACCGCGTCAGGATAAGTCACCGCAACCCGAACAACGAAAGCGCATCAGAAAACCATTAGCAAGAAAAGTATTTACCGGAAAGAAAAGACCCTGATAATGTATAAAGAAGACCTTGAAGCCCTTAGTTGTTTTATACTGGCAAAGAACCCCTATTTCAGAGCCGGCTTTGCACAGGTATATAAAGACCCAGTAACGCAATCGTTATACAGTAATACCGGCACAGATATGCAAGCCGTATTGCCTGCCGATACTTTAGGTAATTATTTCTACCTGCGCAGCGAAGGCGGGATAAAACATGAACCCATACCCGCAGAGCGACTATCAGACAGTGGTACGCAGCGTCTGAGTTTCCTCGATACTGCCAGCCTGCAACTGGTAGCCGTAGTGCGTAAGGCAGATGCGTATATACTGGCAGAGAACCTGCGCAATACATTAATGCAATACCACCTGCTGAATGCAGAAGCAATTAATACCAATGTGAACCGCGAGCAGGTAATGATGGATGAACTGGCAGGTATGAAACCCGCAGATATAGAAGCATCGCTTCAGCGCCTGAAAGAAGAGACCATAGTACGCATTACGCTCAGGCTCACAAAAATGTTTATCCCCGGCAATTGTATCAAAGACCCTGTAAAATAATCAACCATGAATAGTAATTGTATTTCACTTGGCGAAGTGCCAGCATCTGCAGAGGCGCTGGTATTGCCCCTTACTGCTGATGCTACGGGCACCTGGTCGTTTATGGCATCGTTCAACGGCGCGTACCAGTACGTGCAGTTTCCTTTTACATCCGGGCAAGTATTTACCATCCCCGTCAGGCTGAATGAATCTTATGCTTATACCATCAAGCTCTTCCGCCCCGATAATAGTTTATTCAACGATACCGCATATTGCCTTGCCACTTACCCCCTCACAGTAGATACAAATTGGATTTATTTGACGCCTACAGGTACTTTTTCCAATCCGCTGCAAATAGGCAGGAAACAATACACTGCCACAGAAGGACAAACAGTTATCACCGACAATATCCTTAAAACTGCCCGGCAGGTTACCGTATTTGCAGAAGGTACCATTCTTACAGAGGGTAACGAAGCAGACGGGTATACATTCAGCAGCACCGCAGGTACTGTTACATTTCATACACCATTGATCAACGAACAAAGAATAACCATCATCTGGTTTAAATAAAACCCACTATGAAAAGAATAATAATTGTATTGATAATTACATTGCTGGCAACTGTTAGCTATGCGCAGACAGGTATTTACCGAAACAGGTTTTACATCAGCGGTTCACTGGCACTGGGAAAGGAGAACCGCGATTTTGCAGACAGTTCTGTATGGTTGCAGTTAGGCAATGATACTACAGATAAAGGCTTGCTGCTGCCCCGTGTATTGCTGGACAGCATCAAAACCGCAAAGCGCGGCGTATTTGTTTACGATCTTAAAGACTCGGTACTCTACCATTTTGATAGTAATAAGCGGGTGCGCTATATGACCTATAAGGACACCGTGCTTATTAAGACACTGATAAACACCTACGCAAAAACTGATACTACTGTTATTGCTGCCAAGACATGGGTAGATGCCCGCTTACAAAACTATTACAGCCAGAACGGTAATGCATTTGGCACCACAGCTATTCTTGGTACTACCGATAACAACGGGCTGAACATTAAGACCAACAATACCAACCGCATCATTATAAACGCAAGCGGGGAAGTAGGCATCGGCACCACTCCCACAAACGGGCAACTGCACGTAAACGGCATGATAGGTACGGATGGGTTGAGGTTTATAAATAATACAGGACCTGATTTGTATTCATGTATAAGAAAGGATATTACATACGGTCAATTACAGGTTGGTGCTAATGGGTCATCCGCAGATTATATGCTTGTAAACAATCCTACAAATGGGTTAACAGTGTTCTCTGTGCCGCATGCTACCAATACTGCCAGTTTCTTTGGCCAGGTACAAATACATAAAACCTCATCAGAGGTTCAGCTCGATATGTCAGGCGCCAGCAGCGGCCATTTGTATGCAGGTATCAGTGCAGGTACTTTTGATGTCACCAACAGGGGCTTTATTTCTTTCGGCGATAGCTATGGAGCTTCCAACAGCCACCTGTTATTTGGTACATCAAAAATAGCTGTCGGCAATGCAAACCTGCTGGCAGGGACTTATACAGATAATGGTACCGATAAACTACAGGTGAATGGCACAATGATATCTGCAGGTATGAAACTCAATAACGCCACAACCCCCAACCCTGCTAATTATAACCTGTTCAGAAGATATAATGATGGTTCTGTTGATGGTGTGGAAGTATTGGCAGGTGGTGCAGCAGGAGGTTATATAGGAGGCTTCAAGGTAAAATCTGACGGGCTTAATGCGACCACTACTCCTAAAGAGAGTTTCGTTATAAGAAATAATGTTATAACGATGGGTCATCATGGAACTGACTATCTCGGTAATACATACTTTAATTGGATAGGCTCACAAGTTAATATTGCACGTGATAATCCTGATGGCCAATTACTGAATCTCTGGAACAGGCGTACAGGTTATCCCGTTACCATTACCCTGGGCAATGATGCCTGGGGTGCAGGTGGCCCTATGGCCAATTCAGCTATTGTAGGTGAGGTTGGCCTTGATGGATTCAAGGGGCTCTTGTCTTTTTTTACTAATAATGGTGTAGGCGGAGATTTTGCCAATGATATACGTGCTATGCTCATTGATGGCTACCAGAATGTCGGCATCGGAGTTTCAAGGTCGGTAGCACCGACATATCTTTCAACCGGCCTCACGCTTCCGTCTGCCCGCCTGCATGTACAGGGAAACCTTGCAGGCACACCGGTTAGTATCTTCCAGTCGGCAGCATCACAAACAGCCGATATAACACAATGGAAAGACAACGCAGGTACAACACTTGCAAAAGTTGATAATGCCGGTAATGCTACAGTAAAGGCATTAACTACAGCCCAGCCTTCTGTAAACGGAGCGGGAACCATAAAGATAGGTAAGGTAATTACGGGCGCCTCTGTTACCTTGCAAACAGACAAGTTTCTGGAAATAGATGTAGATGGAACAATTTATAAATTAGCTATTGTAAATTAGCCCTCGTAATTGGAATGTTAGTATTTAGAATGTAATACCATGATTAACAAAGAGGATTCGAATAAAATATATTTTGCCAATCTTGATGTAATTAGATTTATTGCCGCCACATTGGTGCTCATATTTCATGTCGAAATAAAAAAGAAGCAATTTGATTTACCTCAGGCGTTTGACAATTTCTTTTTTAGAACAATAGGCGATTATGCTGTAACAATCTTTTTTGTTTTAAGTGGCTTCTTAATAACGTATTTATTGCTAGCTGAGAAACAAAAAACTACTACAATAAATATCCCTAAATTTTATTTAAGAAGGATACTTAGGATATGGCCATTGTATTATCTAATCATATTAATTGGGTATTTTATCCTTCCTCATATACCTGCGTTATTTATACCACAGACGTCATATACTTGGTCTGAATTTAATATAGGTATATTGTTATTGTATATTTTCTTTTTGCCTAATATGGCTTATGCCATACTAGGCAATGTTCCTTATATCGACCAAACATGGTCTATCGGTGTAGAAGAACAATATTATTTTCTATGGCCATTTTTTATAAAAAAGACTCGTAATTCAATTCTTAATTTTTGCTTGTTCATATTGGCTACAATAATTCTATCAAAAACGTTATTGTATTTAATAGATTTTAATCTCATTAAAATGACAAAGCGTATAGAAGTAATGCATACGTTCTTAGTAAATGAGAGATTTACCTGTATGGGTTTTGGTGGATTAGGAGCGTTTATCTTTTTTAATCGCGCAAAATATAATAATGTAGTAGAGTTTCTATTAAGAAGAAGAGTGCAATTAATCACCATATTATTGATTGTATATTTCTTAGTCATGGGGATTAGGATTAACAATTTGCTAATCGCATGTGTACTCTATGTGTATGAATGGTTTTTTTGGAAAAGAAAATATAGTATTATAGGGTTAGTGTTGTTACTGATGATGTTTTTATTAAGCGCTAGAATACCAGTAGTGCTTACATACAGTAGTCGAGTTAAGAATTTCGACCACGAGGTATTGGCAGCATTGTTTTGTATCCTAATGATAAATTTATCGAATCCAAAGACATCTATTCTAAATTTTAGGAGTAAAGCATTGTTATATTTAGGCCGGATATCATACGGTATATATATGTACCATAACATACTTATTGGGCTATCTCTATATCTGTTTTCAAAATACTTAAATAGTAATTGGGGCAATATTCTTATTTATTCTTCAAGTCTTATATTGACTATAATAGTCAGTAGTTTGTCCTATGAATTGTATGAAAAGCATTTCCTCAAGATTAAAAAGAAACACATGATCGTCAAAAGTGGCGCATAAACTTTAACTCTATCACCCTATGAAACCCACTATCAAATTTGGTCCGTCGCAGATAGCGAGGCCTACACCGCAATGGGCGGTTTATACATTCCGCATCGTTTTTCTTCTATTGTCATTCGGCAGTTTTATGGTAACTGACTATCCCGGTATAGACGGGCATACCAAGCTGTTACTGCTCAAATGGTTTTCAGGCGTCAATATGCTTACCTGGGGCTTATCGCGCATGTTTGGTATACAGGAAAAGAGCGCAGAAGAACCACCTCAAAAATAGCCTGCCATGACACAACAGGAGATATCCATCATCGACCGCCAGCTAAAAGGCATCAACCTGCGGCTTATCTGGGCACTCATCATCTGCACTGCCGTAAGTGTTTCTACTGTGCTCAGTGTATACTACGGTTTCAAAACAGAACTGGCTATACAGCACGTAGAGCTTCGCCTGCTTGAAGCACGGGTATCATTAATAGAAACCAGGCTCAAATAAATACCACCATGAAAAACCTCATCACCCTATCCCTTATCGCTGTTTCATTCATTATGATGATAACAGGCTGTTATACAGAACAAAAAGCATCAAGACAGGTATACAAGGCACATAGAAAACACCCGGTAGTTACAGCGCAGTTTTGCGGCAGTGTTTACCCGCCCGTCAGCAGTATCAGCGACAGCTTTATATACAAGCCCGGCGAAACACTGGTCTTGTCGGATACCGTAAACCGTTATGATACCGTAGTGCGCGTGCTTAACCGATATATCATTAAGACCCAGAAACGCACTGATACACTGTACATTGCAAAGAATGCACAATTGGTCAACCGTGCCAACGAGACCCTGCTGCAACAGGAGAACCGTACAATATCCGATAAGCTGGCAGCACTGAGCAGCCGGAACCAAATACTGCTCTGGCTGGTCATAGTGCTGGGTGCATATACATTGCTGCGCTGGGTGCTCATGTACTGGCGGGTACGCCTGCCCTGAGTTTTCCGCCTCATTGCAGGTTTTTTCCGCCTCACTGACTATCGTTTTACTATTATGATGATCTGTGCTCTCTTTGCATCAAAATACGGAACGATGCGCTTTTTGAAAGCACTCATAATAGTTTTAATACCGCAGCTTGCATCAGCACAGTTGCAGGTAGGCAGCATAGACGACCTGCTGCGCTACGCCGATGAACACGCTCCCGCCATACAACAGGCCGCCATTCAGCCTAAGGTAGCAAAGCAGGATAAGAACACGTTGCAATCAGCTATCTACCCCAAAGTCAGTGCATTTGGCACCGGCGATTATTATCCCATCATCGCATCGCAGGTAATACCCGGCGAGGTGATTGGCAAGCCCGGTACCTATGTTAAGGCGCAGTTTGGTTTGCCTTATGTGTTTGTAGCAGGTGCAGAGCTTAGTATGCCGCTCATCAACCTGGAGCGCTGGGCACAGGTGGCACGCTCACGTGCACAGTACAACCAATCTGTGTATGGCAGCAAAGCAGCTATAGAGAACATGCACATGCAATTGCTGCAATCATACTACCAGTTGCTGGTAACAAGACAAGTGCTCGGACTCAATGATGAGAACGAAGGAACATCTGATGAGTTGCTTCGCATCATGACAGACCGAAACAAACAGGGCGTTATCAATCCTGCAGACTTCAACCGTACTAAAAACCTGCAACTCGATGTGGTTTCTTCAGGCATTGGTTACAGGAAGTCGTTGGAGCAATTGCAGCACGGGCTTACCGCTACACTGAATCTCGGCAACGATTCACTTTCGCTGACAGAAGATATTTCAAAATTCAACTGGCCTGTATTACAAAATGAGCGTGAAATAAATACACGTCCTGCATGGGAAGAAGCACAGTTTAAAGTACGTGTAGCCGAAATGGCCCTGCGCGAATCAAGAGGTGCGGCATTGCCTAAGCTCGCCATCAGCAGCAGGTACACATACAATGTGCAGAGTAAGTTCGAAGCCAATTTCAAAAACGTTGAGTTCAGCAGTGCCAATATAGGCGCAAGGCTGGATGTGCCATTGTTCCAGGGTAGTTTCTACCGTTCAGGCTGGCACAAGAACAAGCTGCTGCTGGAGTCTGCAAGACTGGAGCGTGAGCGTACAGAAGCCACACTGAAACAACAGCATGATGACTGGTATAGCCAGTACAATGCAGCATTCAAAAAGCAGCATGTACTCGAAGAAAAAGTGAAAAACGCATCTGATAACCTCCGCATCGCCAAACTGAACATCAGGGAAGGCCTTATGGAGTTCGATGAGTTCAACAACATATTCATGGAATACAACCGTGCAAGAATGGAACAGATCCAAAACCTTGCAGACGGTATATTATATTATCTGTTAAGCACACAAAAATTCTGATACAATGAAGCGACAGCTATTATGGCTAATGCTGGCATTTGCAGCTACAGGCTGTAAACAAAAACAAAAGGAAGTACACCCTGAAATGAAAATGCTCACTGCGGCAGTCTATGCCTCCGGCACGCTGGTGCCCGAGCAGGAGTATAAAGTAGTATCATCGGTTGATGGCTACCTGGTAGATGCACTGGTGAAAGAAGGCGATACCGTACACACGGGGCAATTGCTCTTTAAACTAAGCAGTGATATACGCAATGCGCAGGAGCAGGGAGCAGTAGCATTGGTGCAAAAGACCATACCTACTGTAACAGATAATGCACCTATGCTGCGCGAGTTGCAGGGGCGTATAGAAGTAGCGCATATAAAAATGCAGCAGGACAGCCTGCAATATGCACGCTACAAAGCACTGTACGACCAGAAAGCTATTTCGCAGAGCAACTACGAAAAGATATACCTGCAATACCAGAGCTCGCTGAAAGACTACCAGAGCCTGCGCCAGCAATACCAGCAGCAAAGGCTGAGCGGCGATATACAACTGCAACAGGCAAAGAACCAATTGGCAGTTGCAGCAGCACAATCAAGTGTGGGCAACCTGAAGAGCTTTGTGAACGGAATAGTGTATGATGTGTATAAGAAAACAGGAGACCTTATTAATCCTAACCAACCCGTAGCGCTCATTGGTGCAGGCAGTATGTATGCCAAACTGCTGGTAGATGAAGACGACCTGGATAAAGTGTACAAAGGCCAGCAGGTACTTATCTCAATGGATGCATTCCCTGATAAAGTATTCAAGGCACACATAAGCAAAGTATATCCATTACTGAATAAGGTAGAGCAGTCTTTCCGTGCAGATGCGGTGCTGGATGAGCCGGTTCCGGTGTCTATGTATGGCCTCAACCTCGAAGCTAACATAGTAGTTACTGATAAAAAGAACGTACTGGCCATACCACGTGGTGCAGTAATGAAGGGCGACAGTGTATGGGTAAAGGATAACGGAGAAAAGAAGAAAGTAAAAATTCAGAAAGGGGTAGAAGATGAAAGCTGGGTAGAAGTACGCGGCGGGTTAACTGAATCATCAACCGTAATTGTAGACAAATGAACTGGAAACTGGCATTCAATATAGCCTCTACGCACCTGCTTACCAAAAAGCGGCAGAGCATCATAGCCATGCTGGGTGTTACCTTCGGTATATCCATGTTCATTATCATGATTAGTTTCATGACCGGGGTTAATGACTTCCTCGAGGATATGGCAATGGACAACACACCGCATATACGCGTGTACAAACCCATAGAGCTGAAGGATGAAAAGATAATAGCCGAAGGCCAGCCTGCCGATGAGAAAAGTTGGTATGTACTGGAGCACCAACGCGCTAAGAAAGAACTCACCAAAATAAAGAACGGCCTTATTATGGCGCAGCAGATAGCTGCAATGCCCGAGATAGAAGGCGTGGCACCGCAGGTAGGTACACAGGTGTTCTTCAACAATGGCCCTACGCAGATACCGGGCACACTCTCCGGCATAGATATAGATATGCAGAAAAAACTCTTCCAGCTCGATGAGAAGATGGACGAAGGTTCGCTGGAAGATCTGCGCAAAGGTTCTGACGTAATAATTGTAGGTAAAGGACTTGCCAAGAAGATGAACGTTAAGATAGGCGACAGGGTTAGTGTTACCACCCCCGAAGGTAATAACGTGAATGTGCGTATTGCAGGCATCTTCTCTTTTGGTATTGCCGCATGGGACGAATCTAAAAGCTATGCTACCATAGCCACTGTGCAAAAGATAATGGGTGTAGACCCGTCATACGTTACAGAGCTGCATATGAAGCTCAAAGACAAAACACAGGCAGTTGCCTTTGCAGAAAAACTGAAGCAGTTATATCCTGATACATATTTCGAAGACTGGGAGAAAGCCAATGCATCTATATTGGCAGGTACGGTGATACGTAATGTTATGACCACTGTTGTATGTATCACGCTGCTTATTGTAGCCGGGTTCGGTATTTACAATATTATGAACATGAACATCATCAACAAGATGAAGGATATAGCCATACTGAAAGCCACAGGTTTTGAAGGCAGCGATATCACAGGTATATTCCTGCTTCAATCACTGATGATAGGTATAGCAGGTGGCCTGCTCGGCTTGCTGATAGGCTGGACAGTGAGTACGATACTGGCGCACACACCCTTCCCGGCAGGTGAGGTAGTGCGTATGAAGACCTTCCCGGTAAACTTCAAATTGTTCCATTATGCTTCCGGCCTGTTCTTTGGTTTCCTTACCACATTGTTTGCGGGCTACTTCCCATCCAAACGTGCGGCAAAAGTTGACCCTGTGCAGATAATAAGAGGATAGTGTGCTATTTGTAAAACATGAATTTCAACAATGAACATTCTTAAAGCATCAAATATTGTCAAGTACTTCATGGAGCCCGATAAGTTCCAGGTGCTTAAAAGTGTGAGCTTTGAAGCAGAGCAGGGCGAATTCTTATCCATAGTAGGTAAGAGCGGCTGCGGTAAGAGTACACTGCTGTACATCCTGTCTACTATGGATACAGATTTTGAAGGCGGGCTGGAGATAAAAGGCAGCAACCTGAGGGGGAAGACACAGAACGAGCTGGCGCATTTCCGCAATGAGAACCTGGGCTTTGTATTCCAGTTTCACTACCTGCTGCCTGAATTCACTGCACTGCGCAACGTAATGATGCCTGCGCTGAAGCTGGGCAAATACAGTGACGAAGAAATAGAGCACCGCGCTATAGAAAAACTCCGCATGGTAGGTATGGACGAATATGCCCTGAAGCATGCGTCTAAACTGTCAGGTGGCCAGCAGCAGCGGGTGGCCATAGCCCGCGCATTGGTCAACGACCCGGCAATAATCATGGGTGATGAACCTACCGGTAACCTGGACAAGGCCAATTCGCAGCGCGTATTCGATATTTTTAAGCAACTGGCAGCAGAAAATAAGCAAACCATCATTACCGTAACCCACGACCCTGATTTTGCCAATGGCAGCGACCGCATCATAGAAATGGAAGACGGTAATATTATTGGTACACATTACCCCAATGGTAAACACTAAGTAATGATTTGTATTTTGCAATGAGTATCAGAACGCACATAGCATTGTCAGGCACACAGCAACAGAAACGTATCAACTTCGTACAGTACAGGCTTACGCCATACTTTGTGATACTGCTGTTCACATTTGCCATGTCATTTGTGCGCCTCTACCTGATACCCGAATGGGGCTGGCAACGCCAACTGGGCGGCTTTTTCATGCAGACAATAAGCATGATAAGTATATGGCAATTGGTGAAGTGGCTCAGCAAGCGGCTGGATAAAACAATGCCATTCAGCCACGGCCCGGTAAAGCGTATTGTGGTACAGGTGATATTATGTATCGCCATTATTATGCCCATTGCAGCTACCTTGCTGGTTATTTTCAAGCCATATATGCCGTCTTATGTCAATAAGCAATTCCTTGCTATTGGTATAGTGCTGTTCCTGGTATTGATAAGCCTGTTTAACTTCAGTTTTTATGCGGGCTATTTTTTTAAGAACTGGCAGGAGTCTGTAGAAGATAAAGCCACACTGGAGATACAGGCGGCACAACTGGAAAAAGAAAAGTTCGACCTGCAATACCACCAGCTCCGCAACCAGGTAAACCCGCATTATCTGTTCAATACACTCACATCGCTCGATGGGCTCATACATACCAACCCCGATCTTGCATCAGAGTTTGTGCGGCATATGTCAAAAGTATATCGTTATGTATTGCAGCACAAAGAAAGCGAGGTTGTGAACCTCGAAGAAGAACTTGATTTTATCAGCCACTATATAGAACTGCAGCATATACGCTACGCCAGCGGATTGAGTATATCCACCAATATTTCTGCCGAAGCACGTGAGCGAGGCATTGTGATGGTAACCCTGCAAATGCTGATAGACAATGCTATCAAGCATAACATAGTGCAGGCGGGCGAGCCTTTGAATATCGAGATAAAAGACGAAGCAGATTACCTGGTTGTTACCAATAACAAACAGCTGCGCAGGCAAATAGAAACATCAAACGGGCAGGGTATACTGCAACTGAAACAGCTATACAGTTATCTTATAGATAAGCCCATTGTTATAGAAAGCACAGAAGACCGATATACAATTAAGATACCCCTGTTGTAATTTAGCGATATGAAGATACTGGTACTGGAAGACGAACATTTGGTGGCGGAAAGCCTCATAAAGATAGTGAAACAATTGGAGCCGGCTGCAGAGATAGAAGGCCCTGTGGCCAGTGTTAAGGAAGCAAGAGCTATACTGGCTAAGTCTGCGCCGGACCTTATCATTTCAGATATCCAACTGTCGGACGGTATCAGCCTTGATATTTTTACCGAGGGTAATATACAATGCCCCATCATATTCACCACTGCCTTCAATGAATATGCCATAAGAGCCTTCAAGGTAAACAGTGTAGATTATCTGCTGAAACCAATTGATAAAGCAGAGCTGAAAGCAGCTTTTGATAAGTTTCATTTATTGCAGTCTAAGTTTGGCAATGAACAATACCTGAAACAGATAGCCACCCTCTTCAGCGATTTTAAGAACAGCAATAAATATAAAGAGCGATTCACAGCCCATTTTGGCCGTAACATACTGCTGATACATGTAGACGATATCAGTTGTTTCTCAAAAGAAGAGGTGATATACCTGGTGCATAAAGACGGAAAGAAATACATAACAGATTTCCGCTCGCTGGATGAGATAGAAGAATTGCTGGATCCTGCTAAGTTCTTCCGTGCCAACCGCCAGTATATTATATCATTACCATACATAGAATCTATGCGTGGCGACGAAACAGGAAAGATATTACTGAAGCTGAAACTCACACCATCTCCCGAAGTAATTATCAGTAAAGAAAAAGCAGCCCAGTTCCGCAAGTGGGTGGAGGGGTAATACTGCATGCCCTTGCAGAGCATACTATATGGCATGGTAATTGCGTTCTTGACCCTAAATACAGTTTTATGAAAACCTCCCTTATAGTACTGGCTTTATTAACTCTTGGTTTATTGCCTTCCTGCTGCACCAAGAAGTACTGCTATGAACGACATGAAATACCCGTAACCTTCATGAATTTCACGGCTGCAGACCTGGATACAATATATGTAACAGGCTATTCTACAGACGGCACATTCAGTACTATTACTTCTGCTGAGCAGTTATGCGTTGCTGAAAAAATGGGCACCGATTCTACTTTTGAGCTCATACATAGCCAGCATTCATGGCTGGGTGACGACCAGCACTGGCAGATACGCATACCTGCTACTAATGCTACTTACCGTATATCAGGCTATTTATATACAAGATACAGGTGCAATAATTGCCCTTTAGATAAAGAAGATAAGATCGAATCACTTGCTTCCTGCAAACTTAATGGTGCAGAGAAGGGGATAGACCCGCTGGTGATTGAGAAGTAAGTAGCAGGCTTATTTGTATCTTGTAGCACCTATGAAAATATTCAAAACGCTATTGTTGTTCTGTTTGCCTTTTAGTGTATTGGCACAAAACGTAGAAGATAACCTGATGTTTGAAAAAGTGCCTGTTGGGATATATGCCAATGGCGATACTATTTATGCAGACCATTATTCTGTTGATCCTTATATAATAATTGATTACCGCATTGATGACAGTAACAGGTATCTGTACCTCACGCTGTGTACTAAGATCAACCCACAGGGCATAGCATTTGGCAGGTTCTCGTTATGTTTCGACCTTATAAACAAAACTACGAGGTACATACAACGCTTTAGTGAAGATGTACATTATATTAAAAACTACAGGGATTATATTGTTACCCATGTTGGACCGGAAGATGCTGTCGTTATAAATAAGAGTGGTGACAAAAAGAAAAAGGGGAAGTTTGTTTTTACGATAGATTATGTTGATGAAACCGCAGGTATCGGACTGTCCTATAATGGCTATGGTGTTGATATGAAGACCTTTAAAACTATCTGGGAGAACCCTATAGACAGGAGCAACGGTGTACTGAACCTCAGGAAGATAGATAGCTTGAATGTGATTGTGACTGCCAATGGGTTAAGAAAACTAAACCTGCTCACAGGGGAGGGGTGGTACCAACAATTCATAACGGGCGTTACGGAAAAAGTTTGGATATTATCGTACAAGGAAATGCCTATATATTCTTTATATAAGGTAAAAGGAAAACAAAAGAGTGCACGCGAAGCGCTTGTAATAGATATGTGTTCTAGGCCAATACGCTATAATAATGTTTATTACATGGCAGGCGCAGAAGAAGTAGTAGCTGTTGATACAAGTGGCAAACTGCTATGGAAAAGAACGCTGCCGTCTGATCGTACTGGCAGGTCTGACTTGCAGATACTGGGAAATAATTTAGTTGTACTCAACAATGGTTTTGCATATTCTCATCTTGCTAAAACCTACACTTCAACTCCTTATGTAGCTGCATATGACCTGGAAAGCGGTAAGTTGCAGTACTCTCATGTGTTTGATTCTTCTATAATGATAGTTGAGTGTGGCATTGATAATGATACACTGCACCTGCTTACAGATAAGCAGTTTGCTATACTTGATGGGCATACTGGCAAAATAATAAAAGAGAGTTATAATGTGCCTGTTGATAGTATATTGTTCGGGGGGTATAACGATCTGGTTTGGCGTGGGCATTTGTTTGATAGCAGTATGAAGACCAGCTTCTCAGTATTATACCCGCACACATATTATTTAGAGTCTGAAGGCAGGGGGCTGATCCAATTTGATGAAAACCTGAATGTAAGTAGGTGGTGGCCCGCAAAGAAATATTACTACAGAAAAACAATGCCCAATGGTACAGACATGTATATTAAAGGCAAGAAAGCTGTTATTGCTAATGGACATACAAAGCTGGCAACATTTTTTAAATGTCCCAGTCTATACCAAAATAAACTCTTAGTTAAATTCGACAAATCAGAAATAACAATATGCCCGGTCCCCGAATAATATTATTCCTTAATTTCCCGTACAGATATAACAGATATGAAACACATACTGAAGTATGCCTGTGCATTGGCATTGATGGCCTGTACAATTTCCTTACAGGCACAGGAAACAGTTTTTGAAGGACTCAAAGATATCAACGGCACAAAGCTCTATTGCAAAGTAGTAGGCAAAGGTGAGCCGATACTGGTGATACACGGCGGCCCCGGCTTTGGCTACGATTATTTCCTGCCATACCTTATGCCATTGGCAAAAGAGCATACACTCATCTTTTACGACCAGCGCTCTACCTGCAAGTCAGCTATACCTGCAGATAGCCTTGGTGCCAGCCATAAAAATATGGTAGACGATATTGAGGCACTGCGGAAGGCATTCAATATTAAGAAGCTCAATATACTGGCACACTCATGGGGGGCAAAGCTGGCAGTCAACTACGCATTGCTGTACCCCTCATCTGTTAAGTCTGTTATCTTCAGCGATCCGGTAGCAATGAACCACCAGTACGATTCTTTGCAGATGAAAATGCTGGATAAGAAAAAATTCTCCCCCGGTTTTATTGATAAGAAGAACGAGATACAGGCAAGGGAGATAAGCATCATAGAGATAAAGATGCGCTTCTCTTTCCTGGGTAGCAGCTATAGTCCTGAGACGGCTGATAAAGTGTCTTTGTGTTTCCCTGATGATTTTGCTGATAAGCAACGTTCATTGTTTGCCGGCCTTTCGTCTGACTGGAAACTGTACGACCGCGACCTGTATGCAGATATGAAAAACATTACCTGCCCGGCATTGGTGATACATGGCGATGCAGATGCTATGCCGCTGGAAGCTGATGAAAGATTTACCAGTTCATTAGGCAAAGCACAAATGGTAAGGCTGGAGAAGTCTGGCCACTTTCCTTTTATAGAAGAACCGGAAAGATTCACACAGGTAATTAATGATTTCCTTAAAACAGTAAAATAAAAAAGCCCCGCTTGTAGCGGGGCTTTTCATTATCAGCAATAGCTATTGAATAATTATTTTCCTGGTAACGTTGCCATCAGCTGAGGATACTCTTATAAAATATATACCTGCACTTATATTGCCTGTAGAAATTGTTTGATGAAAAATGCCACCTGTTACGGGCACAGATGCTTTGTATAATATCTGCCCTGTTATGCTGGTCAGTTCTGCCAATACTGCTGCACCGTTATGTACAGTACCGTCTATGGTAAATGTGCCGTTAGAAGGATTGGGGTATATACCAAAATCAGTTGTTGCCACCGGCACATCATTTATATTGGTGGCATCATATTGTACTATCTCACTGTCTGCCAGTACGCGGTTGTATATGCGCAGGTCATCAATAAATCCGTTCAGCCAGTAAGGGTACACACCAGTTGAGCCATTATACGAAGCTCCTATCCACAAACTGTCGGTAGATGTGCCTAATGCTCCGCCCAGTACACTGACGGTAGCTTTATTCACGCCATTCACATAAGTTTTGTAGTGGGTACTGTCAAATGTCATCACAACGCTGTACCATGTATTAGATGTGATTTTCGGAGCATAATTCCATTGTGCATAGCTGGTACTTGTATTACCGCCCTTGCCCCAGAATACCTGTTTAGATGTGTCCTGCGAATTGCAATCATTATCTGTAGGATTATCGGAGAATATCAGTGCATAGTTACCTGCATTGTTTTCATATCCCCGCCACAGTATGGCACTTGCCTGGCAGGGGCCTGTGTAAAACGCTACAGGTTTTACAATAGCGCAGATGCTGAATTTATGTACGTTAAAAGCAGAATCATAAGGCACCATGATATAGCTGCTGCCACCGTTAAAATACATGGCTGTGTGAGATAGTCCTTTTCGTCCTGATGTGTCTGCTACATTGTGGGCTGTGCCATGATGGTTGTGCCCGCTGCTGTCTGCATAGTTTCCGTTGAATGCCCAGTGTGCTACAAGCCCCTGGTTAAGTTGTGCGTAAGCCCCGCTGATAAGGTATGGGCTTAATAATACAAAGAGTAAAATTCTGAATCCCATAACGACAATTTTATGCTACAAAAGTATACATAAAAAATGTTATTATTCAAAATTTTGTTTAATGTGTTTAGTGTGAAACACTTAGTATACCTGCAATATATCAGGATTGATGGTACGGGTATATGTTGGTGGCAGCGGATAGCCAAGCTGCTCCATGATATGTTCCAGCATAGGTTCATCGTCAGGGCTATACTGCCTGTTCAGGTTAAAGCCATGCAGCTTTGCCCATGTTTGCCAGCGCAGCGCATAGAAACCACTTTTATATTCCTGCAGCTTATCGTAGATATTCATGCCCGATTGGCGTGCTACCAGTTTTATAAGCAATACACCCTGTGTTTCATTCAGCTTGCTGATCTCGTTATCAAAGCGCTCGTGTATCTCTGTTTCCTTGATATTGACAAATGACCTCAGCTCTTTTTTGCTGATGCCCGGTGTATGTTCTTTGGCGTCCAGTTCGGCCAGCATTTTTGCAGCAGCATCCAGGTAGGGTAGTATGGTGGTCACATAATACTTTAGCTGGTTGTATCGGTATCGTACAGTATCATTGCTCCAGTTCCTTTCCTTATCTACATTCACATTCTTCATTTGCACTACAACTACAGAATCGTTTTTCTGCATATAATCTTCCTGCGCATCAGCCTGCTGCAATAAAAAGAATAAACCGAAGGTTAATAAAGCCCGTTTCATCTTTGTAGCCTGTACAAGCTCTGTGCCAAAACTGGCACTATTATTGCCTGCTTATATCTTAACAAAACATTATTGCGCATGCGCATAGTCTATATTATGGCCACTATCACCCTGCTTGCAGTGGTATCGTGCAAAAAACATACCCAGCAGCAGGTAATAAAGGGCAGGGTTTTCAGCTCTAAAGATTCGTCCCTGCTGAAAGATTTAACATTGGTCATGTATACCAATTCTGATGAGTTTATCAGCTATGAGCAAACAAGACTCTTTATAACCGATTCAAAAGGCAAATTCTTCGTACCTGTATCCACTGCCAAATCGAAAGTAGTATATATATACCCGAATAGTGTTTTGCCGGCAGTACTCAGCAAGAATAAAGACTCATACTACATCAAACAGGATATTGGCAATACCCCTGAATACGATTTCGGAGATATTTATATTAACCGTTAACCCTCTTTGGCAATGAAAAAGATAATCTATACACTAAGCATAGCGGCTACCGCTGCACTAACAAATGGTTGTGACAGGAAGCCCGGCACCTGCGATAAGAAATATGACATATACGGGCAGCTACTTTTTAAAACAGATAACCAGCCGCTGGCCAATACACAGCTAAAGGCAGGAACCGTAAAATATGCTGCCAGGAGGCATGACCCTATCGGGGAAGATAATGTGGTTTATTTTACAACAGGTGCAGACGGCAGTTTCTATCTTTCCCATCTCAATGGCTGTGATATAGGAGACCTGTTCTTTAACTACCCTGAAAGTAATATGTGGGACAAACCACTGACCATGATAAAGCTGTATGGCGACTACAACCTGCAAAAAGACCAGGGTATTATTTACGTAGACAAGAAATAAAAAAAGCCTCCTGAAAGGAGGCTTTTTAGTCTGTTGAAGTATTGGTTATTTTTCTACGGCAAATCGTATTGTGCGGGTCTCATCGCCTGTATTAATGCGCATAATGTATATGCCGTTAGCAATGTTGTCTCCCAGGTTTATCTGTTTGTTTACAGTAAAGTTGTTTACAGGTATGGCAGTAGTATAAACCACCTGTCCTGTAACGTTAACTACTTCTGCTGTCAATTCTTTACCTGTTGCTACGCTGCCTCTCAGTGTCAGAGTACCCTGGTTAGGGTTAGGGTACAAAGAAAGATTGTTGAGGCTGTTATTCTCTATGCCGGTGTTATTTACCGTCATTACTATTTTGTTGCTGGCAGCGGAATCAGGAGTAGTACAAGGGATACTTGTTCTTACTACTACATAGATAGTATCGTTTGAAACAAAATCAATACCTGATATACCGGTAAATGTGCTGTTGGTTGCACCCGGTATAGGGCTGCCGTTTTTCATCCATTGGTAGGTTGGAGTAGGGCCGCCGAGCGATACAGAAGATGAAAACAGTACAGATATACCGCTGCTCACAATAGTACCGGGTATTACTACTATAGCTGCACCCGGAGGTGTTGTAGTAACAGTACCTATGATAACAGAAGTTTCTTCAGATATTTTTGCAGGGTTAGTAGCTATTACGCGTACTTTATATCCCGTACCTGTAGGCAGGCTGCCTGGTATAGAGCAGTTGATAGTGCCCGCTGTAGTACTGGTTACAGTACCCAGTGTGGTAGGGCTGGCAAAGCTGCCCGATGCATCAGACAGTTCTGCTCTGAAAGTGTTACCGGCCCTGAAGGTGCCGAATGTATTGTATGTGAGTTGGAATGTTGCACCCGGACAAAACGGAGTAGTGATAGGCGGAAGATACACACCGTTATGGTATTCCATTATTTCAGAGTCAGCGAGTACACGGCTGTATATACGCATGTCATCAATGTATCCTTTAAACCAGTTAGGACGATTGCTGTTGGTAGGATCAAAGTTAGCACCGATAACAGCGCCATCTGTAGACGATCCTATGCCGGGTCCGCCGCCCATATTATAAGATGATTTCTGTACGCCATCAACAAATACTTTCATCCTGTTGCCGCTGTAAGTAACACAAACAGTGTACCATGTGTTAGATACTATGCGCGGAGTGTATTGCCATGCACTTGCGAAGTTGCCACCACTGGTCATGCCTGCGGAAGCCGCGAAAACATTCTTCGATGTGTCAAACGTAACACAGTTGTTGTTATCATACGCACCGTCGAAGTAGTACATTGAGTAGCTGCCAGTTGTAGCGAGGGCACCGCGGGCAAAAATATGACTGCGCTGGCAGGTAGTATCTGTATTATATCCCATTGGTTTTACAATGGCACATATTGTATAGTTATTGCTGGTATTTACATTCAGGTCGGCCTGGTAGGGTATGTCTATGTAGCTTGATGCACCGTTGAATATCATTGCGGTGTTCGAAGAACCTGTTCTTCCGGCGCCATTGGCTACAAAATAAGCAGTACCGTTATGACCATTACCGGATACGTCAGCGAAAGATGCGTTCATAGGCCAGCTAGCTATGAGGCCGGCCGATGACTGCGCCACCGCGTTCATCGAAATACAAGCTAATAACAAGATTATACCTAGTAGAGTTTTTGTTCTCATATCTAACTTTTTGCAAGTCTAAATATAAATATAAACAATCAAATTATGTGCATCTGCTTCAAATATCTTTTCAGATACCTAAATATTTGATTTGAAATGAATTGTCATTTGTTTTATAAGTAAAAAAGCCACCCGTAAAGGATGGCTTTTCTCTTCTGTTATTTATTGTTTACTGGTCTATTGAGAAGCGTATAAGTTTCATGTCTGTGCCTGCTTTCAATCGCAGCATATATATGCCGTTTGCTACTTGCGGCAGGGCTATCTGTTTATTGATAGTACCTGTATGCAGAGACGTATTTTCAGTGTATATCACCTGGCCTATGGCATTGAGAACATCAATGGTCATCGGGCTGTTTATTGCAGATGTACCTGCAATGGTAAACTTACCAGTATTTGGATTCGGATACAGGTAGAGCTTGCTCAGTTCTCCTATATTTTCTACAGATGTAAGTACCGTAACTCCTATTACATTACTGATAGCTGAGTCTGGTTGCGGGCAGAGATAACTGCTCTTAACCACTACAGATACCGTATCGTTATTGTTGATAGAATAGGTACCCCATGTGCTGCTCGTAGCTCCTGTTACGTCTTTACCATTTACGCGCCATTGATATTTAGGTTCCGCACCTGCATTGGTAGCAGTAGCAGTAAAGGTGATGAGCTGGTATGGAGAAAGCGGTGTAGTTGGGTTGGCAGTGATACTTACAGACGGAGTAAGGTATGGCAATACAGTTACCGGAATACTGCCACTTGTATCCGAAGCAGGAGTAGAGCAGGTACTGTTATTCGTAAGTATACAAGAGAACTGATCGCCTGTATTCAGGTTTGATGCTACATAGCTGGCAGAGGTGGCGCCTAATACCGGGGCATTGTTCTTCATCCACTGGTATTGAGGTGTTGTACCGCCATTTTGAGCAATAGCAACAAATGTTATGTTCTTACCTGTACATACGCTGTCTTTAGGGTTAGGGTAAATATTTACCATAGGCCCGTTATTAACAACTACTGTTACAGAGTCAGGATAAGAGATACAACCATTGATAACAGCATTTATCCTGTATGTTCCTGCCATAGAGCCGGTAACACCTGAAAGAACCGGGTTTTGAGCAGTAGAGCTGAAGGCAGCAGGCCCTGTCCACTGGTATGTTACGCCTGTGCCTGTAACTGTAGAAGCATACAGGTTAAGTGTACCGCCGGTACATACCGGGCTATTGCTCGATGCTGCAGGGGTAGGCGTAGTTACCTGTATAGAAACAACCGTAGCCGCCGCAGCAGAATTACATCCGTTCAGCGAAGCTGTAACATAGTAGGTACCGCCGCTATTGAACGTAGCCGGGGCTATAGTCGGGTTTTGTGATGATGATGTGTAGCTGTTAGGCCCTGTCCAGCTATAGGTAACACCACCTGTGGTGCTGGATGAAGTAAGGCTCAGTGCTGTGCCCGGACAAACAGGAGAGTTGCTGCCGGCAACAGGTGTTACAGGTTTTACTTTTACCTGTACTGTTGTAGTATCTCTTGAGCTGCAGCCATCAAGTGTGGCACGCAGTATATAGTCGCCGCTGTGGTTTACTGTTGGGTTGGCTATTACCGGGTTTGCCTGTGTCGAGTTAAAACCGAGCGGCCCTGTCCAGTTATAAGAATAGTTACCTGTAGTAGGGCTCACGGTAGATGTAAGCTTCAGTGTATCTCCCGCACACAACGGGCCATTGTCAGTAGCTAAAACTGTAGGCCTTGGTTTTATGTGTATGTTCACTTCATCGTCGCCTGATATACGTACAGGGTTAGAGCCTACCACCCTGATACGATATGCATTACCCGGAGCTATGTTCATTGGTATAACACAGGTAATACTATCCGGGCCTGTGCTGATATTTTTTGTACCTATCACTGTAGGGCTGGCAAAACTGCCTGATGCATTTGATAATTGCACCGAGAATGAATTGCCTGAATTGAAGTTATAAGTAACACCATATTTTACACGGAATGTATCTCCCGGGCAGAACAGGGTATCGAAGTAAGGCATTTTGATATACACCAGCGTATCTACAATAAATGCTGCAAGGAATGCATCATAGTAGTTGCCTGCAGACGTTGTGAGTGATGGCTGGTATGAGCCCGCCGTAGCAATGCCTGTAGTGCTGTTGGTTGCAGAACAGAGGTATAATTTACCGGTAAGGCTGTATGCCAGCTCATCGCCTGAGCCATAGCCATAACCATAACCATAACCGCCCCATCCGTATTCTACACCACTGCCACCATAATAGGTTGCCCATGTACGGTTACCGTTGGGTGTCCATTCAGATATAAACTCATCGTAGCTGCCGCCCGGAGTAGTTTGATATGCACCTGCTGTAGCCATACCTGTGGTGCTGTATGTAGTACCTGACATGTATAATTTACCGGTTGGGTTCCATGCCAGTGCACCGCCCCATTCGTAGCCGCTACCGCCGTAGTAGGTACCCCATTGTTGTACACCTGCGCTGTCAAATTTCGTCAGGAAGCAATCATAAGCACCATTGTTGCTTGTCTGGAATCCGTTGCTGCTGGCCATATAACCACTGCTGCTGTATGTTGTTCCTGAAACATAAATATTGGGCCCGCCGTCAGACTGAAGTCCGTTTACCCAGTCCCAGCTTGGGCCGCCTATATATGTTCCCCAGCTTCTTACACCATTTGTATTGAACTTGGCAATAAAGCCATCAGGATATGAATAGTTGTTAGATAAAACATTGAAGTGATATACCTGGTGTGCATTGGCCGTTGCAATAAGGTTGCGTGTAGTGTCAAAAGTAGTACCACCTATATAAAGACCATTGCTCTGGTCAAGGTCTACTGCGCTCACGTGCCCTGAGTAATAAGTACCCCATTGGCGTACCCCATTCGTATTGAACTTAACAATGAAACCTGCCTGGTAATAATAATAGTTAATATACACAGGCGTTGGTACGGTAGTCATATGTGCGCCCGTAGTAGCTATGTTGTTAGGGCTTGATGTACCACCCACTACATATACGTTGCTGTTTATATCGCAGGCTATGCCTTCACCGCCTTCGTAGCCTGTACCACCGTAGAAGGTACCCCACATGCGTTGTCCGTACTGGTTGAATTTTACAACAAATGCATCGCCCCAGTAGTAGCCCGCGCCTGTACCGCCGCCAAAAGTAGTTTGGTGGGCACCGGTAGTAGCCATAGCCGGAATGCTGTCTGTATAACCTGTGAGGTACACATTGCTGTTAACATCGCAAGCTGCTGCGCTGAAACCGCTTGGGTAATAAGTAGCCCACTGCCTTTGTCCCAGTGCATTGAATTTTACAACAAAACCATTGTACTGGTATCCGCCGCCAAAGTTGTGGCCTACCAGTGTGTCCTGGAACGCTCCGTTTGTGGCAATATTATTGCCGCTGTATGTCCAGCCGGACATGTATACGTTTCCTGAATAATCTGCGGTTGCAGCGTTACCCCAGTCATAGTTGCTGCCTCCATAATAAGTAGCCCAGTCAAGTATGGGGTCTATTACAGTGGTGCCGTCAGTTTTCTGTACATCAAACTTCAGCGTGTTACCCTCTAATACGAATTTAGATGGTAATGTTTCTTTGCTTTCTGCCACATAGCAGTAAGGTGCATGTTCTGTAATGTTACCAAAAGGTGTTATTGCGGTTACAGCTCCGTTATTGAACTGCAATGATGTAGCCCCGCCATATTTCAGTTGTATATTATTAACGTTACCACCGGGGTGTACAACGAAGTCATATTTCAACTGGTTGTCTTTTATGTATAATACCCAGTCTATGTTCGGGTAAACATTTTTATAGGTTATTTTACCATAAGAGCGAAGGTCCAGCCCGTCTTTGAATTTACCAATATAGTAATGCTCTGTATATGCCTGCAGGTCTTCAGCTATTACTTGTGCATTTTTGTTTGCACCTGCCAGAGATACATCCAGCCTGTATGTAACGAGTTTCATCTCGCGTATGTGCTTGATGATATCCAGCTTGCCGGAAGGATCATTAGGGTCTACCTCTTCCTTCTTAGGCAGTTCATTGTCTAGTGGCTTCGACCACTGGTAGTGTATCTGGCCATTACCAATAAAAATATTCATACCACTGCCCGTGATAGAATACTGGATGTCTTTCCTTGCCTGTCCGTCCTGGTTGGCAATTTGGCCCTTGTTCTCTACAAACAAAAGATTGCTTTTGTTTTTCATTTCCTGTACTGCCGTTTCTGATACAGGTGCAGTTTTGGCGAGAGAAACAACAGAGGCCATAGTAGCAATAGCAAGAGTTATTGCCCTGGCATTGAATAATAGAGTTGTTTTCATTTTTAAGAAATTGTGTATGAAAGCCTGTTAAAGATTGTTTTGGGATCAGTGAATTTAATACAATTATTTGTATATAATAACCCGGGTGAATAAGATTTTAGTTTTCACCACCCGAATATTCTGCACTATTTTCGATGTCTTTAACTCTAAATTAAAAATGTATTCAGTTCCATGCCCCGGCAGGTAAAATCTGGTTGTTTTTGCTTATGTTCGTCTTAACATCTGTAGAACAGGTGTTTATCATTGCTGCCGCTGTTGTTATACTCCTTAGCTCCCTGTTAATATTGCGCTCTGCCTGAGCGTACCACAGGTGCAGTAATAGTAATAAGATATGCTGTGCATGTAAACCGGGTCAGTATTGTTTGTTTTGATTATGTATTTAAAGGTTTGCACAGCAGATTTTACCTGTTATTTTAGATTGGTAAGAGCATAGAGCAAAGTATGAGATCGCTTTTGTTGTTTGTCCTGTTATTCATATGCACCGGGGTTGCTGCGCAGCAACCCTTCAGGTATGATTTCTGGCTCAACGAAGCAAACAACCCTGTACAGGTAAATGATATTCTCCAAAGCCCCACCGGTTATATATGGGTAGCAACAAATGGCGGGTTATACAGTTTCAACGGCAGGGAATTCAGGTATTATCCCGACAGTATACGCAAACCCGTTACCGCGCTGGCATTAAGGCCGGGCAATTTTTTGTACATCGGTTATGCTGATGGTACCATTGCCTATCTGAACGAAGATGACAGGGTAACACCATATAATATTGTAAACGAGTCACCGCACTCCGCAATTAATAACCTGTATTGGGATGCAGGCGGTGTTTTGTGGATATGTACCAGGAATGAAGGTATCATAGCCGCTGTAAATGGAATAGGTATACAATTGAATGAGCGAAACGGTCTTTCTTCCAACAATGTATATACTGTATCAAGAAACAGTAAGCCCATGCTGTTGGCCGGCACCTCAAAAGGCATAAATGAATTATACATAGAAAAGGGCAGGGTTGTTATAAAACAAATGCCGGGCAACCGCCTGTCTGGTGAGGTTACTGCACTTGCTGCATTTCCGGGTAAAGATTGGTATTGGGTAGGTATGCAATCGGGGGGGGTAGCCATATTCAATCCTGCCACCCAAAAGGAGTGGACACCCAATAATGATACATCCTGGGCATGGGGGCAGGTAAATGATATTCTCCCTGTATCAGACAACAAAGCATGGATAGCTACAGAAGATGGTTATGTGATAGAAGCAAGGATCACAGACAGTACGCATGCCAGGTACAGGCCATTCCTTTACAACAGTAAAAAGATCAACAGGCTCACCCTCGGCCGCTCCGGTGTTATATGGGCGGCAACCAACCAGGGCGTTACCCTGCTGAGTGCAGAGTATATGGAGTATGTGGAGCTATCATCTCCATACAAACTATCAGAAGTGCGGGCCGTATGCTGCGATAAGAATAATACAGTCTGGTACTCGCAGGGCAATGCATTATACAGTATTAATAAAGCTTCGGCAGACCCTGTAAGGCCGGCACTTGTATGCAAGGCTCCGGGCAATATCGTATCACTGTACTGCGATATGGAAAACCGTATATGGATAGGCACAATGGGGAAAGGCATCCTGTATCGTGATACTATGGGCAACCTCAATACAGTAAAAGATATACCCGAGCTCAACAATACCACTATACTAAGCATTGCAGGTACAGACGACAGGCTCTGGATGTCTGGTGTGAATGGGGTACAGGAGGTAACATACCCCGGCCCGTTCACCAAAAAAATGTCACTCATCAGGCAGCATAACAAAAAAACAGGCGTAGGCAGCAACTTCGTTTACCAGGTATTCCCCGACAGGAAAGGCCGAATATGGATGGCCACAGATGGAAGTGGTATATGCATGTATACTGATGGCTTATATAAGCACTGGGATTCATCTTCGGGCATCAACGCCCCTGTAATATATTCGGTAGCGCAGGATGCAGCCGGTAATATATGGGCATCGGGGCAGGCCGCCGGCTTATATATGTTTGATGGCAACCGATGGAGGCAGATGACACGCGAACAGGGATTGCAGGACCTGAGTGTGGTGACTATTGCCCCTACCGCCACAGGACAGGTAGCTGCAGTGCACGCCAAAGGCATAGATGTCTGGTACCCGCTGAGTCGCCAGTTCAGGAATTATAATAAGAGGCCCGGCGTAACGATAGACAGCACCTCTACCATGCTGAACCTTGCCGCAAGAGATGAATATGGCAATGTGTATATACCTTTTGAAAAAGGCTTTATTATATACAAGAATATTTATGTGCCGAGTGATATAAGGCCGATGGCACATATAGTATCTCAGAGCGTGTTCTTTAAACCTGTAGATAAAAACAAAACATTCTTCAGTTACGATCAGAACCACATCAGCTTCAAATTTGACGGTATGAATTTTGCCAACTCAGACCGTTTGCGCTACCGTTATAAGCTGGATGGCTTTAACGATAGCTGGATAATAACAAGTGACGAATCTATTACCTTCCCGCAGTTGCCTCCCGGCACTTATACATTCAGGGTGCAGGCTTCTATGAACAGTACTTTCAGCCGGCTGGGAGAGGCAAGCTGGTCATTTACTATAGACAAACCATTCTGGTGGCGTATATGGTTCATTGCACTGGTAGTATTGCTCATCATAGGTATCGGTTATGGTTATCTCCGTTTCCGCGAAGAAAACCTGAAGAAGGTATCCCTGCTGGAGCGGGAGCGAATGATGTTTGAGTACGAACACCTGAAGAGCCAGGTAAACCCGCACTTCCTGTTCAACAGTCTTAATACACTTGCCAGCCTTATTGAGGAAGATGATGAAATAGCAGTTAAATACACAGTGCACCTGTCAGACCTGTATCGAAATATGCTTTCCTATCGGGATAAAGATTTAATATCACTGAGAGAAGAATGGGAAATATTAGAGAACTATTTTTACATACAACAGAGCCGTTTTGGTAGTGCGTTGAGATTAAAGGCCAATGTGCCGGAAGTGTATATGGAAACTAAAAAAGTGGTGCCGCTTGCATTGCAGTTGCTGGTAGAGAATGCCATCAAACACAATGTAGTGTCTAAAAGCTCGCCGCTTACTATTACGATAGAGGCTACTGATGATGCGATAAGTATACGCAACCCGCTGCAACTGAAGATGAGTAAAGAAAAAGGTGCAGGACTGGGATTGGTGAATATACGCAGACGCTACGAACTGCTTACCCGCAGGCAGGTGATCTACGGCGAAGTAAATAAAGAATATATAGTAACATTACCACTGCTATGAACATAGTAATAATTGAAGACGAACAACCGGCATACAAAAGGTTGCATAAACTGATAGAGGAAACAATACCATCAGTTACACATATCACCCACCTGGACAGTGTGGCTGCCGCCAGCGACTGGCTGGCTGCCAATCCATCTCCCGATATTATTTTCATGGATATCCAATTGGCAGATGGCACTGCTTTCGATCTGCTGAAGCTGGTGAAGATAGACGCCCCCGTAATATTCACCACCGCTTACGACCAGTATGCCATAGATGCATTTAAGGCACACAGTATAGACTACCTGATGAAGCCTATAAAAAAAGACACACTTAAATCGGCACTTCAGAAACTGGAAGAATATAAGATCATGTTCAGCCAGGCATCAGAGGCGCTCGTGCGCTCTGCAAATGCAGAGTATAAGAAACGCTTTGTGATACGTTTTGGCGAGCATATAAAAACATTGCTGGTAGAAGAGATAGCCTATTGCTATAGTGAGAATAAAGCAACATTTGCCAAGACATACGAAGGCCGTACCTACCCCATGGACCATAACCTGGATGCGCTGGAAGATATGCTGCCGCCCGCAGATTTTTTCCGTATCAACAGGCAGTACCTTATCAATCTTAAAGCTATTGATGAAATGAAAGCATACAGTAAGGCGCGTGTCATAGTATCATTAAAACCCCCGGTAAAAGAGAACCCGGTAGTTAGTTCAGAACGCTCTGCCGAGTTTAAACTATGGTTGGCAGGTGAGCTTAAAGGGTAGAAATACTTAACAATTGTTAAGATTGTTGCATTGTCACCTGGGTTACATATGTCTTGTGCAAAATCTCTTACATTTAACGCAATATTTATCATATGAATAAAACGATAAGGAACATCCTGCTGCTGGTTGTGGTTGGTGGTTTAATAGGCGGAGTAGTAGCCTATAAGATGTGGAACAAGCCCCACGAAATGGTAGAAGATGTAAAAGGTGTGCCTGTAACAGCAACACAGCTCTGTGCCGATTTTGCAAAAGATGAGCAGGCAGCCAACAAGCAATATGCCGGCAAAGCGCTTGATGTGAGCGGCATAGTGCAGGAAGTAAAGAACAACCAGGACGGAGCCGTAGTATTAACCCTGCAGGGTGGTGGCGACGATGCATCGGTACAATGTACCATGCGCGATAAGACCGCCAAAGCAGAAGTGGGCAAACAGATCACTGTTAAAGGTTTCTATTCCAGCAACGATATGTTTGGCGTTTTACTCACAGATTGTATACTCCAATAATGCCATTTTGTTAAATTATTGATGCCAGTGCCGTAACGTTTTTATTTCGGCAGGTTTCTTGATTTATACATTATGATGATTTAGGTCAGTCGAAATAATAAATAACATAGTTGTTGGTACAATAGTCATTGGTAACCAGTAACTTTAACTCATAGTATAAGAAAACAATAAGCAGGTCTATGAAAAAATTATTAGTGTTAACGGGTGTAATAGGTATAGCAGCATTAACAGGTTGTTATAATGATAAAGCAGATCAGCTTTATCCTAAAGTTACCACAGGATGCGATACTACCAGTGTTACCTATGCAGCAGTAATACAACCCATCTTTACACAAAAATGTGCTACATCCGGTTGTCATGATGCAGCTACAAAAAGCGGTGGTTACGATTATACAAGTTATAACTCCTCAATAACTACATCAGTTAACAGCGGTGCGTTGCTGGGTACTATTACACACAATTCCAATTATCGTTCTATGCCTGATGGCCAGGCCAAGCTCGATGATTGCACCATCAACAAAATTACGCGCTGGGTAAACCTCGGCGCTCCGAATAATTAACAAGTAAAAACTCAAGAAGATGAAAAAGGTGATTATAGCTGCATTATTACTGGCCGGCGCAAACGGCGTATATGCACAGAAGTATATGACACGTACAGGCAAGGTTTCTTTCTATTCACCTACACCCCTCGAAAAGATAGAGGCCTTCAACAATGAAACATCAAGTGCGCTCGATGCCACTTCAGGTGCGTTTGTGTTCCAGGTGCCTATAAAAAGTTTCAAGTTCGACAGGGCGCTCATGCAGGAGCACTTCAACGAAAACTACATGGAAAGTGATAAGTACCCTAAAGCAGAGTACAAAGGAAAGATCACAGATGTGAGCAACGTTAACTTTTCAAAAGACGGTACCTATAATGTTACATCAGAAGGTAAGCTTACTATACACGGTGTTACCAAAGATGTGAAGATACCTGGTACTGTTGTAGTAAAAGGCAATACCGTTACCATCAACTCAAAATTCTTCGTAATACCGCAGGATTATAATATTGAGATACCTAAGCTGGTAGAAGGTAAGATAGCCAAACAAATAGAAGTAACCGTAAACAACATTCTGGATAAAAAATAATTAATAAAACCGCCCCAACAAGGCGCAAACAATCAGCTATGCGTATAATAACTGCTTTGCTGTTCACCGCAGTAATTACTGCAACTGGTGTCAGCACTGTTCATGCTCAGGAACCAACAAAAAAAACACATAAGGAAGACAGCGACGACCTGGAAAATATGCTCGAAGATGATAACGGAAGTGCATCTAAAGAATATACTTCTGCAACATTTAAAGCTACCCGTATCGTCAACGGCCATAGTGTGGAGAATGTAGCCAAAGGTGTCCTCGACTTTCGTATTGC
Source organism: Flavipsychrobacter sp. (assembly GCA_044227125.1). Taxonomy (GTDB): domain Bacteria; phylum Bacteroidota; class Bacteroidia; order Chitinophagales; family Chitinophagaceae; genus Polluticoccus. The sequence goes on along the minus strand of JBGAFS010000008.1, from coordinate 27,322 downwards.
ACACAGGTTCGGTTCTGTAGACGGTGGCCTTAAAAGCTTCTTCGGTCTTGATGGTGCAGCTACGGCGCTTTGTTTTGATTATGGTGTTACAGACTGGGCTATGGTGGGCGTTATGCGCAGCACTTACGATAAAGAATACGAAGGCTATACTAAGATAAAGATACTGCGCCAGCAAACAGGTAAAGCTATGCCCATATCACTGAGCTATTTTGGTGCTATATCTGTAACTTCTAATACAGCACCTACACTGCCAGCGGGGCAGAAATGGCTGTTCACAAACCGTATGAGCTATGCCAACCAGTTACTGGTAGCACGTAAATTCAACAACTGGCTTTCACTGCAGTTGATGCCAACATTAATACACTACAACCTTGTACCTACCACAGCAGAGTCAAACAATACTTTTGCTATGGGTATCGGTGGCCGTGTTAAAGTATCAAACCGCATGTCTGTAAACGCTGAATATTATTACCGTATACCTGGTACAGAACTCAGTGGTTATAAAAATGCACTCTCTGTAGGTGTAGATATAGAAACAGGCGGCCACGTGTTCCAGTTGATGCTTACCAATGCATCTACTATTACAGAACGTGCTTTCGTAGGACAAACTGTTGACGATTTCTTCAAAGGAAAGATCCACTTCGGTTTCAATATCTCTCGTGTATTTACAATAGTTAAACCAAAAGGTTTTGAGGATACCAGGAATAAGACATGGTAATTCTTTAATCTGTTTTTAATGATATTGAGCCCTGTAGTTTTACAGGGCTTATTTATGTTCAATATTTTGTAGAATTAATATATTAAAACATTGAAAAATACACTGTATAAAGGTTTTTTCATATTTTTATAGCTGAGAGGACAAACAAACAGGAGAGAGAGAACAAGCGAAACAACAACAAACAAACATTTACGGGGAACAATCACATGGACAACATTTATACTGTTGCGTTAACAGGAGGTGGTATTATGCATAGGGATGATAATACGCACCATTTGCTGGGTGCTCTGGGATATGGCGTTTGGGAGTTTGATATAGAAAACAGCACAATAAACTTTTCTGATAAATGGTATGAACTTTTCGGGCACGAGAAGGGCAGCCTTGATGGAGATGTACAGCGCTGGTCTGATTATATTCATCACGAAGATGCTACAGAATCCGCAATTGAATTTGATAAATGCATCAGGGGCGAGTCTCCCGATTATAAATCACAATTTCGCATAAGAGACAAAGACGGCAGGCTGAATTGGGTGTACAGCCATGGCATGGTTACATCTTATACAGAAGACGGAAGGCCGCATAAAGTAACCGGGGTACATACACAGCTCGATGAGCGCATACAGCTGGAAAGTGATTTGATGGAAGGCATAGATATGTTTTCCAGCGCATTCAAATATTCCGGTGTAGGTATGGCATTGGTGAGCCCCTGGGGCAAATGGCTGGATGTAAATAATGCACTATGCCGTATACTGGGCTACAGCCGCGAAGAGTTACTGCAAATGACCTTCAACGATTTTACCTACCAGGCCGATGCCGGCAAAGACACAGAGCTGGTGCGTAAAATGCTGAATAAAGAAATTGAGACCTACCAGATAGAAAAAAGATATGTTTCCAGACAGGGTAAAATAGTAAATGTACAGCTCACCGTATCGCTGGTATGGAATGCTAAAAACAACCCGAAATTCTTTATTGCGCAGATAGCAGACATCACAGAAAATAAAAAACTGATTGATGAACTCAGCATTGCCAACAGCGAACTGGAAGCAGCCAAACTGAGCCTCGTAAATAAACTGGAGAAGCTCGAAGAGCTGAATCACATCATTGCACACAATCTGCGTGGCCCGGCCACCAGTATCAATTTTTTAGCAGATTCAATATTGAAGGGTACGTCAGCCTTTGATGTCAATGAATCGCTGGAAATGATAAAAGAAGGCAGCAAAGGATTGTTGGAAAGCCTGGATACGCTCATGGGCCTCACACAGATACGCCTCAACAAATCTATGCCTTATGACGACTGTGATATTGAAGAAATAGCCAATGCTGTTATCAGCCAGTTGTACGCATTGATATTTGAGAAGCGTGTAAATGTGCAGTTGTTCCTGCAGGTGCCGCGTGTACAATATCCTAAAGCCTATCTTGAAAGTATCATATACAACCTGCTGAGCAATGCCATAAAATACAGCAGGCAGGATATTGCCCCGCATATTATTATTTCCAGTGCAGAAGAAGATGGCAGGGTTGTACTTACCGTGCAGGATAATGGTATTGGTATAGACCTTGAAAAATATGGCGACAGGGTATTTAAACTCAACCAGGTATTCCACAACGGGTACGATAGTAAAGGGGTAGGTTTATTTATTACCAAAGCCCAGATAGAATCCCTGGGCGGTAGCATTATTGTAGATAGTAAGGTTAATGAAGGGTCTGTTTTTAAGGTAATACTATAGCCTGTATTTATTATGTACGGTTAAATAACCAGGTACTTAATAGCCGCAACAGAAACAGCTGTCCCGGGCTTATTATTGTATATACAACCATATACGGGTGGTAATTCGGGTATTTTTAATGCATCGTATTGGTTTTTAAGATTATTTCCCGGGGATTTGTTTTGTTATAAGTTTTTTTGCTACTTTTACTATGCACATGCTGATGCATATGTTTATACCTGTTAAAGATGAACCGGCTATTTTTATAGCCGGTTTTTGTTTTTATACTATATTCATTAACAGCTCGTTAATGGAAAACAAAGCCAATGTTAATCCCTTAAATAAGTGATAAGCATATTACAGAACTGTTTCATTTTTGTACTGAAATAAAAAACATACAAACAATGAAACATCTTGCAAACATAATCAGGGCCATCAGGCAGTTTAATCCTTTCCGTCCCGAAGTAGTAGATGTAGAAATAACAGATTACGGTTGGGATACTGTATACACTTATACTAAGGTGAAGTAAACTATTCTTTCACCACCTTGTAATACCTTGTTTGCTCTTTACATTTTATCATGAGCATATAGAGGCCACCTGGTATATCGCCTGTTGATATAACTACCTGTTTTGTATTTACAGCTTCATTGTAAATTATTCGCCCGCTTACATCGCTCAGCATTATTCTTTCTTCATCTCCTGCGCAGCTTATATTCAGCACATCGTTCACTGGGTTCGGGTATATAACGGTTGTTTTAACTTCTTTATGTACTGTTTCCGTATTTAGCGGTGTACCATATGGAAATATGTATGTACAGCCCGATCCGGGAGCACTATATATTTGCTTCCCTTTTTGCATATAGCAGTCCAGTTTTTGCGGATTAGCAGGAGATTCTGAAAAGTAGGGTCCTCTGCGCAGGCTGCCAATGCCTTCGACAATAGTATCCGGTATATATCCGTATAAAGAAGTGAAGTATCGTTTCCTGTAAGTATTGCCTACTAGTATAGTGTCAATACCAATTACAGCGCCCATTTCTGTGTTAGTACCTTCACCAACTTTAAGATTAAAATCGAAGAGCATTATCTGCCGCTGGCTATTGAAAGAATAAACCTGTCTGTTTGAATCTAATAACCCTGTGTAGAAAATATCCGGGTTGTCTGCTACATAATTTTGAACAGCAGGAAGCGGGCATGTAGAAGATGTATCAAATGGAACAAATGTTTGACGGGTTCTGATTCTCATGTATACCTTCTTGTAGACACTGCCATTGAAAACAGTATCAGAGCCATCAGTATATAAGAACCGGTTACTTTGTAGGCAGTTTAGCTGTGTGTGAGGAGGACCGCTGCTTATATGCACAGTCCTTATCTGCCATACAGTACTGTCGGTTGCTATCGGTACATACTGATACACTTGTGCTGAAGCTGATGCAGCGCAAAATAGCGTAAGTAATAAAACTACCCGTACCATGATAAAATAAATGTAAGCAAAATCTTATACAGGAATCAGTGTCTTGTGTAATATGATTGTAAAAACAACAATGCCCCGCAATTGCGGGGCATTGTGTTATTGATTAATGTAAACGGGCAATCAATAAGCTCTTATGCTACCAGTGTATCCAGTACACTGTTCATGCTGCGAACTGCCTCAGCACTCTTGTTGAATGCCTCCTGTTCTTCAGCATTCAGTTTGTAGTCTACTATTTTTTCCCAGCCTTTGCTGCCTATTACTACAGGCACACCCAGGCATATATCTTTTTGTCCGTATTCGCCATCCAGCATTACGCAGCAAGGAAATACTTTCTTCTGGTTGCGGATAATGCTTTCTACCAGTGCAGCACCTGCAGCACCCGGTGCATACCATGCACTTGTGCCCAGCAGTTTAGTAAGTGTAGCACCACCTACCATTGTATCTGCAGCTATTTGTTTCAGTTGGTCTGCATTCAGGAAATTGCTTACAGGCGTACCGTTCAGTGTAGCAAGGCGTGTCAGCGGTATCATTGTAGTATCGCCGTGGCCGCCTATTACAACTGCATGCAGGTCATTCTGCGAGCAGTTCAGAGACATTTGCAGGTATGTTTTGAAGCGGGAGCTGTCCAGTATACCACCCATACCAATGATGCGGTTTTTAGGAAGTCCTGTAGCTTTCAGTGCCAGGTAAGTCATTGTATCCATCGGGTTGCTGATAACAACGATGATGGTATTAGGAGAAAACTCCAGCAGGTTTTTAGCTACTGTTTCTACAATTTTAGCGTTAGTGCCTATCAGCTCTTCACGGGTCATACCCGGCTTACGCGGAATACCTGAAGTGATAACACATACATCAGAGTTTGCAGTTTTGCTGTAATCGTTAGTGCTGCCGATAACACGTGTATCGAAGCCCAGCAAAGAAGAAGTTTGCATAATGTCTAATGCTTTACCTTCTGCAAAACCTTCTTTAATGTCTACAAGTACCAGTTCTTCTACCAGTCCCCTGCGTGCAATATTGTCGGCACAAGTAGCTCCTACAGCGCCGGCACCTACTACAGTTACTTTCATTTTATAATCGTATTTTAATGTGTAAGAAATCTATAAATCGGGGCAAAGATAGTTATTTGCATGCAGTTCAGAGGTGAGTAATATCATCTTTAATTGCATTTATCCACATTGTGTTGAATTAATATTATTATAATAACTGTACAGGTTTTGTATCATTGTCCTATTATTCAATTGCCCCCATGTTGAAAAGAATAAAGTCTGTATATAATACAGACCCAATTGCCGTAGTGGCCATAATTTGCGCCCTGCTCGCGCTTGCAGGAACAGCACTTGTAGCAGTTATAAAGTTGTTTCAGATGTAGGTACTAATGTATCCCCCCCCTGTAGTTTCTTCTTCCTTACAGAAAGCACTTTCAGTATCATGCCTGTTATCAGTGCTATCAGCATCTTAGTGTTGTTGTCTTAGTTTCTTGTAAGAATACACCAGGTTGCGGCCTTCTACCTTTATTTCCATTTCCATGATGGCACCCCTGTGCGGCCTGTGGCGCATAACAAATGTCAGCAGCTTGCCGTCAAATATCCTGTTATGTTGGGGTTTGCATGTTTTACTGTTTCTCATCTCTTTTCTGTTTATATCTGCGTTGCTGTGTATATAATATCTGTAGAGTAGTTACCGCCAACTACATTCAGCCCGGGCGTAGCTTTATACCTTACGCTGAATACCTGGTTGCCTCCCGGGTCGCAGCTGTACAGTATAGGCAAAGGTGTTGTTCCGTTAATGGTTTGATAGCCGAACCAGTACATATACCAGGGTACGTAACCGCCTGTGCTGTTGCTTATTACCCTTACTTTCAGGGCTGTAGCTACTGCCAGTATGTTATTCAGCGTTCCGCTTCCTGTGTATGTGAAGTTGTTGGCAGATGCTGCTGCGGTAACGTTAAAAGATTTGTTTGATTTTACTCGTATGTCCTGCGATCCTGATTCCACACCATTCAGCAGGTCGTTGATGCCGTTGAAACTCATAGTAGCAGAACTGCTGAGTATTTCTACTGTAAGCGCATTGGCCAGCTCAAGGTTAGCAGTTTGCGAAGCACCCGTATTAGCTGCAGTTTGCGCAAAGCCTGCATAGCTGAAGCAGCTTATCATTGCGGTGAATAGTATTTGTTTGCACTTGTACATGTTGTTTGCTGTTAGTTGTTTGTTTGATGATACAAATATCCATCAGTCAACACTACATGCGAAAAGATCCGCCCTGGTTAACGCTGTTTTTGCAAACAGTTAACCGGCGGTTAACAAACAGTATATCCCGGCCGGGGGGCATTTCGGCCGGGAATACAAACTAAAACTTTCTTTATTATATAGGCGTAGCAGTATAGAGCAATGCTATCTCGTATATGCCTGCCGGCATTTCAGTACCCGGTACAGCTTTGAACTGTACTGAAAAAGCCTGGGCATCGCCGCTTTTACCTTCATTGATCAGGTTGATGGGGGTGTTGGTCAGGTCTGTGTATTCGCTTTCTCCCGCACCGCCTGTTTCATTATCCTTTACTTTCACCTTAATGATACCTGCTACAGGTACGATGGGGTTGCGTCCGCGCCCGCCTTTGTAGGTAAAAGTGGCGCTCATAGTGCTAACCGTTACGTTGAATACTTCGTTGGTTTTCACCACCAGCTTTTGTGCAGGAGATTCCTTACCGTTTTTGGCTTCGGTACCATTCGGGAAGAAGATGTCAATAACCTCACCCGTTCCGCTCAGGAAACCCATAGCAATTACTTTACCCAATTTAAGTTTGGCTTGTTGTGTGGCGGCAACAGGAACGGTTTGCGCGCTCACTGAAGAATAGGTACATGATGCAGCAAAGAATATAGCCGCACGCATGCAAAGGTTGAATGCCTTTTTCATGTGTTTTTTACTTTTGTTTTGTTGCTATCCTTTCGGACAGTTATTTTTTGTTTTGTTTGTGTTTCTTATATGATCTCCCGATCACAACACAAAGATGCAACACTATATGGCTGCAGACAATTTTTTTCCCCTTCTTAACTGTGCATTTGCACTTGCTTAACGGCTTATTTACATTTGCCGGAAAATCCAGTGTTTTCAACGCTTTCAGCCCCCTTGCACAGCCAGCCGAATAGTGTTATATTTAACTTGTATGCGCACCGAGAAGTTTTTCTTCATGCTGTTTATTATCTCCCTGGTCATGAAGCTGCTTCATATACCCGGGGCCGATATAGTGCTCATGCTGGCGCTGGGGCTCTTATCCCTGCTATACCTTTTATTCGGCTTCTATTTCTTCAGCGATGGCCACTTCCGGCAGCAAAACCTTATACTGTCTATACTGGCCGGTATCCTGCTGGGTTTTGCCCCGGTAGGCATCCTGTTCAGGCTCCAATACTTTTCAGGCTCTAGGGTGCAGGTATTATTTGGAGGGATGTTCTCACTCATCATACTCCTGGTAGTTGTTATACTAAGGCTTACCTCTGCTTCAGAAGACCTCAGGGGATATTACAGCAATATGATATGGCGCAGCAGCATACTGGCAGCCTTGTCGGCATTGTTATTCTTTACACCCAGAACAAAGCTGATAGAACTGCAATACTGGGACGACCCTAAAATGGTGGAACTTAAAAATAATTACCTCCGCGACCCTGCCAACAGGGATAACCGCAAACGGCTCGAAGACTATATCCGGCAGAAGCAGAAATAACGAAAAAGCCCCGCTCAGCGGGGCTTTTCATATTATGAGAAGTATTTCTTACAGTTGAGTTGCAGTGTACACTACATCTACAGCATAGTTACCAGAAGGGTAGCTGAAGCCCGGAGTTGCCTCGTACATTACAGAGAAAGTTTGGTTACCGCCACGGCTGCCGTTAGTTATCAGGTTCTGGTTAGTAGATGTAAGGCCAGAGAAAGCTGAACTTGAGAACGGAGTAGCTATAGAACCACCGGTACCGTTAGCACTTACTTTAACACCCAGAACACCGCTTACAGGCATTGTAGGAGCAGGAGTAGTAGAACCGGTATAAGTAAAGTTGGCAGCATTTGTTTTAACAGCTACAGTAAAGTTTTTGTTAGAGCGAACTTTCAGCGCCTGTGCAGCAGACTGAACACCGTTAGCGTAATCGTTCACATTGTTGAATGACATAGTAACAGCAGCACCTGTAGCAGTACCAGACCCTGTAAATGTCAGTTCGATAGCATCAGTCAGAGACAGGTTAACAGTCTGAGAAGCTGAAGTAGAAGCAGGAGTTTGAGCGTTAGCAGCGAAACCTGCAGAAATTAAAGCGGCGATTGCGATGATCTTTTTCATTGTTGTTTGTTTAAAATTTGGTTTGTTGTTTAGTTATTTGATTTAGTTGTTTGTTCGTTTGATGATGCAAAGATGCAACCGCCCCCGAGACCCTGCAAAGAATCAGGCACTGTTAACCCGGCTTTTGCAAGCGGTTAACGGTTGGTTAACAAGCGGATGTATGAAGTGTATTTGCTTATTGTGTAATTAATTGATTTTTAATTTATTATGTAAATTCCTGCCTCTGCCAACTATTTTCTACCTTCGCGGCAAGATTTTAAGATTATGAATGCATCTAAGCGCGTGTACGACAACGTACTCCAAACCATCGGCAATACCCCGCTCATAAAACTGAACCGTGTTACTGCCGACCTGCCATGCCCTGTTTATGCCAAGGTCGATTTCTTCAACCCGGGCAACAGTATCAAAGACCGTATGGCACTCAAGATGCTGGAAGTTGCAGAGAAAGAAGGTAAGATAAAGCCCGGCGGTACTATCATCGAGGGTACATCGGGCAATACAGGTATGGGCCTGGCGCTGGCTGCCATCATCAAAGGCTACAAATGTATTTTCGCTACTACCGATAAACAATCGAAAGAGAAAGTAGATATACTGAAGGCTGTAGGTGCAGAAGTAATAGTTTGCCCTACTAACGTAGAACCCGAAGACCCTAATTCATACTATTCGGTGTCTAAGCGCCTTGCTACAGAGATACCTAATAGCTGGTATGTGAACCAGTACGATAACCTGGCCAATCGCCAGGCACACTACGAAAGCACTGCCCCTGAAATATGGGACCAGACAGATGGTAAAGTAACGCACGTAGTAGTAGCAAGCGGTACGGGGGGCACCATCACCGGTATAGGTATGTACATGAAAGAAAAGAACCCTGACATAAAAATGTGGGCGATAGATACCTATGGCTCGCTGCTGAAAAAATGGTTCGATACAGGTGAGCTGGATATGAACGAGGTGCACCCGTATATATCAGAAGGTTTTGGTGAAGACTTCCTGCCGCAGAACTATATAAAAGACGTAATAGACCATTTTGAAAAAGTAACCGATAAGGATGGTGCTGTGATGGCACGCCGCATAGCTAAGGAAGAAGGCCTCTTTGTCGGTTATTCAGCAGGTTCGGTAATAGCAGGCCTCAGGCAACTGAAACATTTACTGAAACCTACCGACTGTGTGGTTGTAGTGTTCCACGACCACGGCAGCCGCTATGTAGGTAAAATATATAATGATGAGTGGATGATGGACCGCGGTTTCCTCGAAGTGAAGACCGTGCGCGACCTGATAGGAGGCCTGGGCCGCCGCCGCTTAGTGACCATAGACGAGAATGCTAAGGTGAGTGATGCACTGGAGCTGATGAAGAAATACGATATCGAGCAGATACCTGTATTGCTGAACAATGAAGTGACAGGCGCTATCACACAGGCAGGTCTCTTCAAGCGGATGATAGATAACCATGATGTGAAGGACTTCAATATAGGTGATGTGAAAGAAGCTGCACTGCCTGAGGTAGAGATGGATATGCCGCTGGAACGCCTGAAGCATTATATCAGTAAGGATAATGGCGCTGTACTTGCCAAAGACGATAGCGGGCAGTACCATATACTTACCAAATACGATGTGCTCAACGCATTCAGCAAAGGGTGATTTATTTATGATTTGTGATCGATGATCTATGATTTTTTGATTTTTGAATTTTGACTTTTGAATTTTATAGATAAATACATAAAAAGGCCACCTGTGATTTTTCCACTGGTGGCTTTGTTTCATATTGCTATGCTGGTATACAGCATTTATAATGCATCTACAGAGCCGCTGTCTTCGCCTATATGGCTGCAGCCGCTGTGGATGCTGGCATATACCATACCCTGGGTATTTATATGCAGCATGAAAAAATGGGCAGCATATACTTACATAGCTGTTACAACAATAAGCCTCGGTGTGCACTTCTTTGCGAAGAATGATATTTATAACAGCTCATTGTTCATGACCGATGTGATACTGGCCATGATTGTTATGGCTTACATCAAACGTTTTTCATGAGGCGGACAATAATTGATATGCTGGGACGCGAGGTGGAGTTTCAATATCCGCCAAAACGTATAGTGTCCATAGTGCCTTCGCAAACAGAGCTGTTGTTTGATTTAGGTTTGGATGAACAAGTGGTAGGCATCACCAAATTCTGCGTGCATCCTGAAAGCTGGTTTCGCAGCAAGACAAGAGTAGGGGGTACCAAGAAACTGAACATAGATAAGATACGCGAACTGCAGCCCGACCTCATCATAGCCAATAAAGAAGAAAATGAACGCGAACAGGTAGAAGAACTGGCAAAAGAATTCCCGGTATGGATAAGTGATATACAAAACATACCGCAGGCACTGCAAATGATACAGGTAGCAGGCCAGCTTACAGGCACAGAAGACAAAGCCAATCAACTGGCAGATGATATAGTGCTGGGCTTCAACAACCTGCCAAGAGCTGCAACATCCAAACGTGTGGCATACTTTATCTGGTACAATCCATGGATGAGCATAGGCGGAGATACATTCATCAGCAATATGATACAGACCATAGGCTGGCAGAATGTATTAAAGAATGAAAGCCGCTATCCTGAAATAAACCTCGAACAACTCAAAGCATACAACCCCGAACTGGTATTACTTTCATCAGAACCATATCCTTTCAAAGAAAAACACGTAGAAGAAATAAAAGCTGCACTGCCCGATGCTGATGTAAAATTGGTAGATGGTGAAATGTTTAGCTGGTATGGCAGCAGGCTGAAGAAAGCAGTCGATTATTTTCGATTTTTGATTGATGATTTATGATGGTATCCACATCATTATCCCAATGAACCTCACGCTTGTCATTGCGAGGAGCATAGCGATGTGGCGATCTCACTCTCGTCATTGCGAAGTACGAAGCAATCTCACAAAATACTGTTGTACAACCCATGTATAATCAACTTTTCTGCACAACCCGAGCCTTGTTCTTTCTTTGCTTCTCCAAAGAAAGAACCAAAGAAAAGAGCCCCGTCATCAATCACTGCATGATGACGGGTGTTTATCTATTGAGCTTTTGTGCTACTGTGCTGCCCAACTAAGAATATCTATAGTTTGTCCTGCCATTGCCCGAATCGACCTCACTCTCGCGTCATTGCGAGGTACGAAGCAATCTCACAAAATACTGTTGTACAACCCATGTATAATCAACTTTTCTGCACAACCCGAGCCTTGTTCTTTCTTTGCTTCTCCAAAGAAAGAACCAAAGAAAAGAGCCCCATCATCAATCGCTGCATGATGACGGGTGTTTATCTATTGAGCTTTTGAGCTACTGTGCTGCCCAACTAAGAATATCTATAGTTTGTCCTGCCATTGCCCGAATCGACCTCACTCTCGCGTCATTGCGAGGCACGAAGCAATCTCAGGAAATAAGCAGAAGCGCATCATTCTATTTTAATACAATTAACAGTTCCATACTCCTGCTATGTCGTAGCTTTACACCTCAAATTACTCTTATGCAACAGGAAACATCACAGGCCGACCTCTGGAATAATATTGCTGAAAACTGGCGTATACAGGAAGTAGGGGCACAACCCGTTTACGAAGCTATCATCGCCACGCTCGAATTAGATAATAAAACACTGCTGGATGCAGGTTGCGGTACAGGGTTTTTCCTGTCGCTGGCAGCAGAAAAAGGAGCAACAGTTACCGGTACCGACCTCTCAGAATCGCAATTGAAAGTAGCAGAACGATACCTGCCATCAGCTACCTACATAGCAGCAAGTACAGAAGCACTGCCTTTTGAAGATGCCTCTTTTGACTATGTGTCTGCAAACAATTCTGTGCAGTTTTGTCCAAACCCCGATAAGGCATTAGCCGAGATATACCGTGTGCTGAAACCGGGAGGCAGGGCCATCATCACTCTTTGGGATGAGCCGCAGCAAAGTGATGCGTTTGTTTACTTCAAAGAATTTTATGCCATAACAGGGCAGCCCGCAGAAACATCCATACCATTCAATCTTTCTAAAGAGGGATTGATAAATGAACTGCTGCAGAATGCAGGATTTACGGTAGCAGCCAGGCAGCCAATAGTATATCCGCGCGTATATCCTGATATGGATACTGCCATAAAAGGAATAACAGCATCGGGCCCCGCCATCAATGCTATACGCCGGAGCAGTGAAGAAGTAGTAGCACAGAAAGTGGCAGAAGTAATACAACCATTTCTGCAGGCAGACGGCAGCTATAAGATACACAATGCCTTCGTGTTCACTACGGCGGTAAAGTAAGGCGCTGACAGATTATTTGTCTGTCTTGTTTAGTATATCGATATTGTATTGTAAATCATTGACCATGTCATCAAAATTTCTCGGCCTGCGCACATTAGGCATCAAAGTACCCGATCTTCAGAAAGCAAAAGAATGGTACACAGAAGTGCTGGGCATAGAGCCTTATTTCGATATGCCGTTTTATGTGGGTTATAATGTAGCAGGCTACGAGCTGGGGCTGCAACCCGCAGAAGGCCCGGTACATACAGGCAATAATACAGTTACCTACTGGGGTGTAGACAATGTAGAAGATACATACAATGCATTACTGGCCGCAGGAGCAACTGATTTCGAAAAGCCGCAGGATGTAGGCGATGGTATAGTAGTGGCAGCCGTAAAAGACCCATGGGGTAATGCATTCGGCATTATATACAACCCGCATTTTAAGTTGTAGTACAGGGTTCTTTTTAGTATCTTGTATAAAACCAATTGCTCATGCAGGTACTGTTTTTAGAAATGCCGGGCACCATAATGATAGGTGTGGTTACCCTCACACTTGTAGTTGCGCTCTACTCTGTAGCCAAAGGCATCATGCGCTGGCTGGATAAGAATAAGTAATCATTATAAAGCACTTTTGAAGATATCATTGCTATATCTGTGAAGCAGGCTAAGAAGGTAGCACCTAAGATGAAAAAAAAAGAATGACAGGTAGTCCAGAGCTCATTTATTGGGGAATCATCCCAGCCATTATTAGCCTACTAATTTTGACAAAGTCCTTTAGATTAGCTAAAAAATACAAAAGTGTCTTTCAAACTACTTGCGTAATCCTCAATGTTGTTTTTATAGGGTTCGCAGACATCGTCTTATACGGAATATTTTTTCTTAACTATTACCCTGCATTTATTCCGCATGTTGTTATTGCCATTTCAGGCATAATTCTCCTATTGCAATATTTAAGAATTAGATTTAAAAAAAGAGATTAACTCCTTGTTCCAACTCGTATATGTCACCATTTGATAAATGGTAAAAATAACGTAAATTTGTCCTAATACGATTCTATATCGCAGAAGCTCTTTGACATACTGTAAACCCATAATTACCTAAAGCTCCCCTCCTGTTTTTAGGAGGGGCGACCGATGAACTGCGAAGCTGTTTGTCGGTCGGGGTGGTGAACTCGCGCCGGGCTATAAACACCCAATAATAAGCCGGGGTTATTTTTTTTCCTTTTGAATTTTGCCTTTTGAATTTTAAAACGGATTTATTTAACACTTACAAGTACTTTTTCCATCATACCGGCACCTCGTCTATAGAATAGTACACAGGCAGCCCCCTTGCTGTAAAATCATCCCGTTCTCTCAGTGCCCCCGGGCTTTCGGCTGTCAGCAGCAGTGCCTCGCAGGGCTGCATCACCGCCATAGATATACGCATGATGGCCTCGTACTTGTCAGTCACGTCGGCGGCAGCTACTACTGGTATAGCAGCATTAACGCCAATCAGCGGTACATGCCCCATCTCCAGCAGGCGCGCTGCAGCAAGGTTCAGCTTATCAAGGTTTTGTTGCCTTTCGGCTTCAGTGGCCGCAGAGTAAGGGCCTGCTATTCCTATTATCATATCAGCGGGTTTGGTACAAATTACTAAACATACCAATGCAATGATTTTGAATTAGTTAACTGCTTTGTTAAAAAATAATTGGCTGCTCACAAATCCATTGTCACACTATTGTCGTATAAGTATATAAACCGGCAATTATGAAGACATTGAAGAAGCTGCTGAAAACTACAGCAATAGCAACACTCACATTGTTCCTCGCATTTTTTGCGTATGCCAACCTTGTGCCGCCCGGCCCCGGAGAACGCATATATATGGAGCAGCCCACAGGGCTTACACTGGTAAAGCTGCCCGAGCAGTTTACTGATGCAGATGCGCAGGCCCTGTCTCCGCAGATAGACAGGCAGAAAGGGGTAAGCTCATTTACCTTCAGCACACAACAGCACCTGCTGGCACTAACCTATGATGCCAATACAACAACAGAGCACGATGTAATAGATAACATACGCTCGCTGGGGCTCGATGTGTCGAAGAATATTATAGCCTCGCATACACCGCAGTGCCCGGTGCACAAATACCTCGACGGGTTCTATCGCATCAAATATGCACTCTGTATCCGTAAATAAACTCAATGCATTATTCATCCTAAATAAAACAATTATGAAAAAGAAGACGATTACACTGATGGCTGTGGTGCTGATGGGAACACTCATTGCTGTATCATGCAAAAAGAAAGAAGAAACACCCGCACCAACACCCATGCCGGCAAAAACACTCTATGAAAGATTAGGCGGTAATGCCAGTATCAAGGCCGTTGTAGATAAGTTCATAGAATATGTGGCTATGGATACTACTATCAACAGCTTCTTCTCGGGCACTATAGCCAATAACAGGGTAGATGCTTTGAAGATGAACCTGGTGAACCAGATAGGGCAGGCCAGCGGTGGCCCTGAAAAATATACAGGAAAAGACATGGTAACCGCACATACGGGTATGAACATCCAGGACAAGCATTTTGATGCGTTGGTGGGCGACCTGGTAAAATCTCTTGATTATTATAAAGTAGGCGAAACGGAGAAGAATGAACTGCTATCTGCCCTTGCACCTATGCGCAAGGATATAGTAGGTAAATAAGGGATATTACCGGGAGATTAAATGATTGCCCTGTATCTACAGGGCAATTATTATCTTATATATTTGTAGGGTGACCGCAGCCCTGAAAAATATCAAGCGTTCAGATGTTCGTTTCCTGGTAGCCCTGCTGGTAGCACATGCTGCTTTCTTTGCACTGGCACTAACTGCCCGCAAAATATACAACGGAGATAGTGCCGAGTATATATATATGGCGGTAAATATAAAAGACCATTGGTGGTTTTATGCAGGCAATCCCGCATTGCCAATAGTTCCTGAAAACCTGACGCTGAGAACGCCACTCTATTCCATGTTCATTGCGCTGGTCTACCTGTTCAGTATCAATAACTGGATAGTGCTGGTACTGCAAAACCTCATCTCCATATTCAACATATGGTACCTGAGGCAAACCATCAGGCTCATTGGCTACAGCCGCAAATATGACTGGGTGCTTATATCATTTGTTTTGCTTTACCCGGCACAGTTCATTCATACCAATACCATAGCGCCCGATATATTATTGCAAACTACTGTACTGGTATATTTCAGGCACTTCATATTAATGGT
The DNA here is from genome assembly GCA_044227125.1 of Flavipsychrobacter sp. Classification (GTDB taxonomy): domain Bacteria; phylum Bacteroidota; class Bacteroidia; order Chitinophagales; family Chitinophagaceae; genus Polluticoccus. The sequence goes on along the minus strand of JBGAFS010000008.1, from coordinate 11,603 downwards.
AAGCGCGCACAGGTGGAGGCATGCATATATTATGAGTGCAGCACTTATCATTGGTATGCTTATAAAACCGGTGTTGTATCCCTTCACATTCGTGCATTGCCTTATGTTGTTATACATATCGCTCAGGTTGAAGAATGGATTATTTCGCCCGTTTATTGCAGGCATATTACCCCTGTCTGTACTGCTGATGTATGGTATGTGGAACTATTCACGAACAGGTAAGATGCACTTCTCCAGTACCCAGTCGTTCAATGCTATATTCTACTACTACTGCTATGTTACCGACCATGACGGGGCAGAGGCTGGGGCAGCATTCCTGCAACAGGAGCGTGCTAATATGGATAAGCTCCCCACATTCAGTAAACGCTACGATTATGCAAATGCACGTGGTAAAGAGTTGCTGAATAAGAATTTCGGGTCGTATATGCTGTATCACCTGCGCAATAGTGCCCGTATGCTTATAGACCCCGGCAAGGCTGAGATGGATATGTTCACAGGCAGGCTCACATTAAGCAGCCTGTATAAACCCAATGATGTTGGCTTCTTCTACGTAATAAAAAAACAGGGTATCAGTGGCGTACGCGATTATATAAAACGAAATCCTTCCCTGCCCATAGCATTAGCCATACTCATATTTAACCTGTTGCGGTTAGCTGGGCTGGTGCTGTTCCTGTTTACGGCATATGTGAGTAAGGTTATAAAATTGTTTGTGTTTGGGTTGGTGCTCTATTTTACTGTCACCACAGGCCCTATAGCCAATACAAGGTATATGCTGCCTATATCGCTCATTATGATAGGCGCTTCTGTTACCGGCTACCAGCACTTATTGCTGAGATACAGGAATAAAGCTATTATTGCAGAATAACAGATATCTGTATTTGCGGTCAGTTAATAAATATGTCCCCTTCCTGGTTACTGCATTATTGCTATGCGTGATACTGCTGGGTATATTTCCATACTACCGCTTTTTCGTAGACCCGGATGCTACAGCCTACCTCACCATATCATCAAGATATGCGGCAGGAGATATTCAACGGGCCATCAATGGCTACTGGAGCCCATGGAGCTGCTGGCTTACGGCTATACTAATAGCACAGGGTATTGCGCCGTTTGTTTCTGCTATCATCATCAATGCGCTCGGCGCTATCGGTTTCCTTGGTATCAGTCATTCACTGTTTCGCAAGTACGATGTTACTGTGCGCATGCAATGGATGTTTGGTATGGCACTGGCAGTGTTCCTTTCATATGCAGTATTCAGGCAGTCGTTTGATGATATATGGGAATGCTTCTTCCTGCTGGCAGTATTGCGCATTATGCTTTCAGCAAAGTTCGTGCACAACCCTATGTTATGGATAGCTGCAGGTATAGTTGGGGCGCTTGCGTATTTCGCCAAAGCATATGCCTTTCCATTCTTCATTCTTAATATGGTAGTATGCGCTTACTATATCAGCAAGTCATATAAGGGAGGAGGTACACGACGCTGGTTAGAGATATGTGCAGTGAGTATCGGCGTTATGATATTGTTCAGCCTGCCATGGATATACCTGCTCTATGCAAAGTATGGCATGTGGACGACCTCTACTGCCGGTACGCTCAATATGTCATGGTACCTCGTAGGGCATCCCTATTTCAAGCCCGGCATCATACAGCTCATACCACCCGTATATCCTGATGCGGTATCATATTGGGAAGACCCATGGAAGGCCAACGGTATTACACCTCATTTCTGGGATTCGGCAAGGCTGTTTGGCTTGCAGGTATTAAAGGCTGCATATAACATGCTCAAGCTGTTATTGAGTATGAGCGAGATATCAGCATTCTTTCTCCCCATATTCCTCCTTTGTCTGAGTATTGTATTCAATAAACAGATACGCCTGTTCTTCGGGCAGAAGATGCTGATACCTGTTATCTCATTCCTGCTGTTTCCGCTGGGCTATGTGCTTATCAATTTCGAGGCAAGATATATATGGTATATGCTGCCTTTGTCTATGCTCATTGCTTCTTCTGCCATGTATAGGTTATGGCCTGTATCAAGGCTGCCAATGAAAAGAATGGTATCCGCTTTTCTCGTCATTAGTTTCATGATATACCCTGTTTATGATATGGCGCTCATGTTCAGAGACGGGGAGGTTGAATACCAAAAGGCACAAATACTAAAACAGCTTGGTGTAAAAGGGAGCTACGCAGCCAATACAACCTTTGGCGATAAGAACTATATAGCCACACAGCAACTGGCATATTTTTCAGGATGCAATTTCTACCAGGTAAAAGATGCTTATGTGCCCTATGGTACACTTCTGTACGATCTGCGCCGTTATCATGTTAAGTACTTCTTCTACTATTATGACGATAAGGATAACGCCTATATTATGAAGGATGAACACGGCAAACCATTCCCAATGATCGCCGAACTCGGAGATATGAAAATATTTCGTTTGACCCGGTGATCTAAAAATCTGTTTCTACCGGGTTTAGCTTCGGTTGTTTCAGTTTGATCATGCCAGCTGCATTAAACAGGCGTATGATGTAATATACCGGGTCGATCTCATGCCAGCGTACACCAAAATTTGCATTAGAGGCGCGCATGTGATGATTATTGTGATATGCTTCTCCCAGCATCAGCAGATCAACATGAAACAGGTTGTCGGCGGTATTCTTCATCACAAAATTCTTGTAGCCGAATTTGTGGGCATACCAGTTTATGATGGCGCCATGTACGGGGCCGCTCAGGTAATGAATTGGTAATAATAAATACATCCACCACGAGGTAGCAAAATACGCATAGTAAGCTGTATAGCCGGCTACAAATACTACACGCGGGGCCCATCCGTGCGCGAACTTATCGAAGCTGCGCCATTCAGGTACGTTCTTTTTAAAACGTTCTTCTATTGGAAATTTTTCGTCGTAGATGTCAGTGTATACTGTTTTAGTATGCCACATCATCTGGAATACATTTTTGTGGTGCAGGGGAGAATGGGGATCCTTATCTGTGTCGGCATATGCATGGTGCAGGCGGTGCATAAGTGCATAGGTTCGTGTACTTAGATAAGAAGACCCCTGTGTAAGAAAAGTAAAGATGTACCAGAATTTCTCCCAGCCTTTGCTCATTGTGTAAGAGCCGTGCGCTGCATATCTGTGCTGAAAAAATGTTTGTGAAAACAGAGAAAGGTACCAGTGCGCGATAAAAAATAAAAATATTGCCATTAAGCTTCTAAAATGGCTGCAAAGTAATGGTATTTTATTCTGTATCCGATGACTTATGTATAATGCGTTTGATGTATGTATGATATGTTTATAATTAGCTTATTAATCTGGTCTAAGTACTATTATCCTATCATCTAAATAATTATCTTTGCACCACTTTTAAAAAAAATACCATATATGGCTTCGAAAAAAATACAGGAACTGCTGGGCGATCAGGCAGGGTTTTATTTAGACCACACTTGTAAAACTATTGATAAATCATCGCTGCACCTGCCTTCAGGCAATGCTGTTGACGATGTTTGGGCTATGTCAAACCGTAACATACAAACCCTGAAAAGCATACAGACGCTGATGGGTAATGGCCGTTTGGCTAACACGGGTTATGTATCTATCCTTCCTGTAGACCAGGGTATAGAGCATAGTGCCGGTGCTTCTTTCGCTCCTAATCCTATTTATTTCGATCCTGAAAATATTGTGAAACTCGCTATCGAAGGTGGCTGTAATGCAGTTGCATCTACTTATGGTGTACTGGGTGCAGTAGCTCGTAAATATGCGCACAAAATACCTTTCATTGTAAAGATCAACCACAACGAATTCATCTCTTATCCTAATAAGTTTGACCAGATCATGTTCGGCTCTATTAAAGATGCATGGAACATGGGTGCTACAGCGGTAGGTGCTACTATCTATTTCGGTAGCGACGAAAGCGCGCGCCAGATAGTTGAGGTAGCTAAAGCATTTGAATATGCACACGAACTGGGTATGGCTACTGTACTGTGGTGCTACCTGCGCAACAGCGCATTCAAGAAAGATGGTGTAGACTACCATACTGCTGCAGACCTTACAGCACAGGCAAACCACCTGGGTGTAACTATACAGGCAGACATCATCAAGCAGAAATTACCTACAAACAACGGTGGTTATACTGCATTGAACTTTGGTAAAACACACAAGAAAGTATACGAAGAACTGACTACTGACCACCCGATAGATCTTTGCCGTTACCAGGTAGCTAACTGCTACATGGGCCGTGCGGGTCTCATCAACTCAGGTGGTGAATCTAAAGGTGCATCTGATATGGCAGAAGCTGTAATGACTGCAGTAGTTAACAAGCGTGCAGGTGGTATGGGCCTCATCAGCGGACGTAAAGCATTCCAAAAACCAATGAATGAAGGTGTGGCATTGCTGAATACCATCCAGGATGTATACCTTGATAAGGACATAACAATAGCTTAATAAGCAGGATATTCAATACAGATCAAGGCCTCCCATAACGGGAGGCCTTGATTCGTTTATGTCTATTTCATTCATTATCAATGTATTGTGTGTAGGTGTAGCCGCTGGTCTATGTTATATATTTGATACCAACCAACGAAACCGGGCTATTCTGCGTCTTTATTATTGTTAGCAATTGTTAAGCTTTTTTATGATTGTTTAATAACCCCTAATTTTGAACAAGCCCCGGCTCATTGCCCCGAGCCTTACCTATACCACTTTGATGCCCTTGATGATATAAGATCACCAATTATAAAATCATATTGTATCCTTAATCAATTAAAGCCCATGTTATGAAGACATCACTTTCTATTCAGTTTATTGTATCATTGTTAATTGCTGTATGCTTTAGCCAGGCAATATCAGCACAATCTATTACTGCGGCAGGTTATACATTCACTGCCAGTCCTAAAACTTTCACATATTTGTCAGGAGGTACAGGCATACCCGCCATAGAGACAGATGATAATTACACGACCATACCAATAGGATTTACTTTTACTTTTTGCGGAGTTGATTATACCGATGTAACAGTTTGCTCAAATGGCTGGCTGCGTTTTGGTACAGGTGCAGGTTCTTCTTCTCCAAACTGGAATTACAACGACCAGGTCAACTCAGGCATACAGCCCTGTGTATATGCATTGTATGAAGATATTAACGGAGATGTTGGTACATCATCATACCTCGTTACAGGTACATCACCCAACAGGGTATTTACCTGGGAGTGCCGGGACTGGCTTTGGGATTATGCGGCTGCCAATCCCAGTGTATCTTTCCAGGTGAAACTTTACGAAGCAACAGGTGTAATAGAATGCCTGTATAAACAAGAGCTTGGAGCTGTAGAATTAAACACCAGTGGCGGCGCTACTATCGGTATTGCCAAGAGTGGTTCTGACTGGCAGGTGTTGAACAATACTTCAGCTGCCCCTATATCGTCTTCTGTAAACTATGTATATAACCTGTCAGCTGTTCCGACAACAGGACAAAGCTATGCATGGGATCCGGGTCCTCCATGCACACAGCCATCATCATTGAGCATTGTAAATGTAAACTCTGTAGGGGTTACATTCAGTTGGGCCAGTATAGCAGGTACTGCGGGTTATGAATATGCTGTTGATCAAAATGCCACGGCCCCATCAACAGGAACCAATACCTCTGCTAATAGTGCTACTGTAACAGGTTTATTGCCTGCTACTACTTATTATATACACGTGCGTAATCATTGCAGTGTAAATAATATTTCTAAATGGACTACACTGTCATTTCAGACATTACCTGCCTGCGTGATACCAACCAATGTTATTGCCAGCAATATAGATTCTGTATCGGCTGATGTATCATGGTCTAATGTCAGCAGTGCCACTACTTACCAGTATGTGCTGGATACTTCGTCAACCAACCCTCCTGCCAATACATCTTCCGCAGTAAGTATTATGGCTAATGGTAACCATTTTGGGAGCCTTATTTCAGGAACTACGTACTATATACATGTACGATCATTGTGCCCCGGTAGCGATAGTTCTGAATGGACAATGGCGCAGTTTTATGTGCCTATCCCATGCAGGCGCCCTGATATTATGGTCTCAGACCTGAAAAGTGATAAGGCCGTGATTTACTGGCCAACAATAAACACAGCCTACGAGTACGAATATGTACTCGATCAGTCTTCGTCATCTGTAACAGTGGGCACACCAACACCTTATTCTTATGTGCAAACAGTGTACCTGAAAAGCAATACACTGTATTATTTCCATGCCCGCTCACTTTGTACAGATCATTCGGTGAAAACCGTATCACCATGGTCTGCTATCAGTTTCCAGACCCCGTTTGCTACAGGCATTACAGATGCAGACAACAGCAGCGAAGTAATGAAGGTCTTCCCTAACCCCGTAAAAGATATGTTATACCTGCAGTTAAATAAAACAGCAGACGATGCTGTGATTTATATAACTGATATTATGGGCAGAAAACTGATAACGCAAAAGGTTACCGGAAATAATATGAGTATCAACACAGCAGGATTGCCACATGGTATATACTATGTAAAATATATTGATGCGCATCAGGCGCAAACAATAAGTGTAAATAAAGATTAGGATACAATTATCTGCATTTAAAGTAAAGCCGCCATTTTAATGGCGGCTTTTTGCACAGTATCAGCTTTTCCTCTTTCGTCCTTATGAAATACCGTTTCGGCATTAATGATATTTTAATGTTGCACAGGCTTTGTAATTATGTAAGTAATATAACAATCACACTTTCACCATGTTACTGCCTCGCCTTCACAGTTTGCACTTTGTTTCTTATGTATTGCTGATGCAGCAACCAATAATGGTTGTTTAGATCATTTAAACGCATACGTTATGAAACACAATTATTTTACAAACCAACATTTATTCAGGTTACGACCCTGGATGGCCGTAGCATTACTGGTTACCGGGTACTTCTGTTCTGCAATCCGGCTATATGCACAACCACTTCCGGAATTGATCTATTTCAAATTCAATTCAGTGAGTGGTTCTAATGTACCAAACGATGCTAACCCCGGTACTAGGGTAAGTGTCAACGGTACACTGAGCGGAGCTACTGTTGGTGGTACCGGTATGACAGGTACTGCTTTGTTAGGAAATGGCGGAGCTTCAGGTAGTAATACTATCAATTCTAACTGGGCATTGAGCCTACCCGCACCATGGACAATTTTTTTATGGGTAAGCGGTGTTACCAATACTGCCGCCGGCAACTATGTATTTGGCGGGGCCGGCGGATCTTCATTCAGGGCCTTTACAGGTACCGGACTTGTTTCCGGGGGTGGTAACCTCCTCGTAAGGGGTACTGGACTTACAGATGTACCTATCAATGGGGTATTCAATTCTTCCGGTTCTCCAGTTGCTATACACATAGTTTATGATAACAGTATACCGGCTATTAAGACATATGTAAACGGGGTATTCAATAGCTCTGTTACACAGGCTGCGGCATTAACACTTACCGGTACAGATTTCAGGGTAGGTGGATATTCTTCCAGTACCGGTATGCCATCGGGTGGTAAGATAGATGAGTTCAGGCTTTATAACCGTGCACTCAGCGCTTCAGAAATTGCTACCACCTGGAATATAGAGTTAAACTCGGGGCCGCCATGTCCGGCTCCTACAGGCTTGGTTATTAATAATTTTAATTCACAGGGGGCATCATTCAGTTGGTCCGGCGTCACAGGTTCTGCAGGATATGATTATGTTGTTGACCAGAATTCAGGCGCACCGGCAGTTTCCGGTACCAATACACTTTTTACTAATGGTAGTGTTGGCGGGTTAACACCCTCTACATTATACTATGTGCATGTAAGAAACAGGTGTAGCGGCACAAGTTTTTCTCAATGGACTACAATATCATTCAATACCCGGCCACCATGCAGTACGCCAACCGGTTTCACGGCATCTAATATTGATACTTCTTCAGCAGACATATCTTGGAGCACAGTATCGACAGCCAGCCCCTACCAATATGTTGTAGACTTGTCTAAAACAAACCCGCCGGCTTCTGCCCCCAATAATACATCTGCAAATGGAGCGCATATAGTTGGTTTGTCAGAAGGCACCACTTATTATGTGCATATCAGGTCGTTGTGTGCCGGCAATGATAGCTCTGCATGGTCATTAGATTCATTCAAGACCCCTGTGCCTTGTCGCGCAGCAAAGCTTGAACTGTCAAACCTTGGCAGCAACTATGCGGTCCTTCACTGGCCATCTGTATACACTGCATACGGATATGAATATGCTGTAGATGAATCTCCGACAACACCTTCTGTAGCTACGCCTACATCTCTTACTTATATTCAGGCATCATCACTGGTGGGCGGTATGACATATTATATGCATGTACGCTGTAAATGTGAATTTGCCAATGTCAAGTCAATCTCACCCTGGGCCACGTTAGGTTTTCAGACCAAGCCACCTGCATCTGTCAATGATATCACAGCTACAGGCAATTCATTTATCCATATATTCCCTAATCCGGTTAACGATGTAGCCTATATTAAATTGGGCAACATGCCGGGCAATAATGCATACTATATTTTATCAGACGTAACGGGCAGGGTATTAAAGCAGGCTAATGTCACTGACGATAAATTTAATCTTGACTTAACCTCATTGCCTTCGGGAGTATATAACCTTAAGTATACAGATAATTCAAGGTCTGAAGCTATAAGGTTCAATAAATATTAGTGTTTCATTTACGTGTTACTTGCGTAATAATTAAGCCATCATTTATGATGGCTTTTTTTATGTCTATAACAGTGTTTTCAACATCCGCGCCTGCTCATTAATTCTTTTTTAATCAATCATTAATCTCTTATTAATGTATGATTAATAACATTTTAATTATCCATTAACTGCATTTTAATTGCTCTTCGAGTATATCTCGTAAACAGATTAATAAATTTAATCTCAGTTAAAATAGAGTTTAAACTCAGTTAAAAAACAATTTAATCGCAGTTAAAAATTAGTTAAACATCTAAAATATCTGACACGGTATAAATAGCAAAAAGTAACATTTTAAATGTAATCTCAAATGAAGCACCTTAACATTTTAAAACAGGTATTACTCACAACAACATTGCTGTTGCTGGGTTATCAGCAGTCATCGGCACAGCTGAGCGGTACATACACAGTAGGTACCGGCGGAACATATGCTACGCTGCAGGATGCGGTATCAGACCTGAACACCTATGGTGTGTCCGGCCCTGTAGTGTTTGCCATTAAAAATGGCAGCTACTCAGGAGCAGGCTGGCAGGTAACGATCGGTGCATTCAGCGGTATGAGTTCATCGAACAACGTGGTTATCATGCCGGAGAGCGGCGTGAAGGGAACAGCGAGCATAAGCTATGCAGGTACCTCAACAGATAACTATGTTATCTCACTGGCAGGTTGTAACTATGTATACATCCGCAACCTTACCATCAGCAACACAGGTACCTCTTACGGTACCGTTATCAGCGTGAGCAGCAGCTCATCAAACGACAGTGTTGTTGGATGTACACTGAACACACCAAGCACCACAAGCACCTCATCAGACATGTCAGTGGTATCAGTAGGTGTAAATGCATCGCACACCGGCAGCAACGTAAGCTTCCGTGCAGATACACTGAATAACGGTTCTGTAGGTTTATATGCCAATGCGAGCACCAACCTGGTGTTTGATAACAACTATGTGGTAAACCCGCGTTATCGCGGAGTATATGCCAGCTATACGGATAACTTTAAGATGCGTAACAACAATATAGTATCCAACAGTACCGGAATGAATACCGGCCTGTACTTTAACTATACAGTAAACGGTCTTGATGTATCAGGCAATACAGTATCGCTTACAACAGGTACAGCGTCTGCATACGGTTTGTATAACAACTATGTAAACTCAGCCAACTTCTCTGCAGCGGCAGTATTTAACAATAACACTATATCTGTTATTAGTACCTCAGGTTCTCCAAGGGCATTATATAACAACTACTCAAGGAATCTTGTACTAACCAATAATACCATTACGGCACAGGCTACATCGAATGGTGTTGTATATCCGCCAACAATGGCATACAACGGCCAGGATATATATGCAAAGGGTAATACCTTTAATACCTACAGTACAACCGGCGGTATAGCTACCAGCACATACTATTTTATCTATAACTCTTCTAACATTGCAATGAATGTAACGGTTCGTGAGAATACTTTTAATAACACTGTTACATCGGGACAGATAGGTAATACTTCTTACCAGTTCATGTATTATCCTAACAACTGCCAGGTAAATAAAAACACATTCAATGTTACCCGCAGTTCTTATGGTACTATATACGGATTTATGGGTGGTTACTATTTTAACTATTATGGTACCAGCTCTACTTTCGACAGTAACAGTGTAACACTTAATGCACCTTCAGGTACAAGTACCTGTTACTTCATGGGTTATTATAACAATTTCTATGGTTCTAATAACTCATTCAGTGCAGATACATTTACCTATAATGTTCCGGGTAGCAGTACACTCTACGGCTTAGGTATATACAATGCCTATTTCTGCACCAACTTAAAGTATGTAGGTAATGTGTTAAATGTGAATACGACCTATGCTACTGTATATACTCCTTACTATTTCGCTTATTATAATACAGGAAGTACATTTGATAATAACACAGTTAATATCAATAATACAACCGGCACAGTATACAGCCCTTTCCTGTTCAACTACTACAATACCAGTACAACTACCAATTACAATACATTCAACATTAATAAGAGCAGTGGTACTTGCTATTTGCCATACTATTGTATGTACTATGGTACAGGTTCTGTAGCACGCGGCAATACATTTAACGGTACAGCCAATTCCTTCTGTTATTTTTATAGTCCATATTATACGAATGCTTACGGTTCAAATGATACCGTAGAAAATAATACATGGAATCTCTCAACACAGGGCGGTAGTATTTATACCTATAACTACTATTTGAATAATGTAACCCGTAACAATACCTGGAATATGACTAATACTTCAGGTAGCAATAACTTCATGTTCTATTATCCAAGTGGCGGTGTATTCACCGGTAATACGATCAACTCTACAACTACTACAGGTACTATATACAACTGTTATGATTATTGCCCTTCATCATACAGCGGTACGCTGATACAGGGTAACAAGTTCAAACTGCAAAGTACAACAGGTACTATATACGCATATTACGGACAAAGGCCGAACGGAAACAAATACATCAATAATATATTCAGTACCAGCACAGCAGGTTCCAGCTATTTGCTGTATAATCCTATAGGCAACTATGGTAGCATATATTTTTACAATAATACTTTCCATAGTAATTCTACTGGTTCTACCAATATGCTGGTATACAATACCGGCGGCAGTACATCAAATTCAGGCAAAATATACCTGAACAACAATATCTTCTCTGCCAGCAATACTACCAGCGCTACACCTGTATATATTGCTGATACTGTTTATTTCAAGAGCGACTACAACCTCATGTATGCTCCAAACAGTGTAAATATGCAATGTGTAACACCTTCAGTGAACGCAACAAGTTTGCAGGCATGGAGGAATGGTACTAA
>JBGAFS010000007.1:0-134892 GCA_044227125.1 Flavipsychrobacter sp. | reverse complement strand
GGTTGCTGGTCACTGCACTGTATGGTGCGGTATTGCTCAGGTTGCTCCACGTGCTGCCGCCGTTGGTGCTTACCTGCCATTGGTAGGTAAGGGTACCACCGCCGGTGGCGGTTACGCTGAAGTAGCTGCTTACGCCCTGGCAGGTGGTTACTGACAATGGCTGTACGGTAACTGTTGTTACCGGGTATACGTTCAGTATCGATCCGTTGGTGTTTACGTTCGAACAGATGCCGTTGCCTGTTACGCAACGGTAGGTGCCGTTGGTAGCCAGCGAGGTCGGTGATACGCTCAGTGTTGCGGTCGTTACACCACTGTATGGGGCTGTGTTGGTTAAGTTAACATATCCGCTGCCATTATCGCGCTGCCACTGGTAGGTCGTTGCATTGCTCGCTACTACGCTTATCGTAGCGCCCGTACCGGCACATATCGTTTGTGAAGCAACCGGTTGGGTCGTAATCACTATAGCCTGCGTTACCGTTAACGTCGCTGAATTGCTGGATACCGTTGCGCCGCATGCACTTGTGAGTATACAACGATACTGATTGTTATTTAAAGTGAAGGTTGTATTGGTTATGGTCAGCTGGTTGCTGGTAGCACCTGTATATGGAGCAGTATTGCTCAAGTTGCTCCATGTGCTGCCGCCGTTGGTACTTAATTGCCATTGATAACCAGCAACTGATGTACCAGTCACTGCGAATATTGACGTTGAACCTACACAATTATTCAAAGAAGCAGGATTTGTATTCACTACAGGTAGCGCATAAATATTTAATACAGACGAATTGCTCAATACATCTGAACAAATACCGTTACCAATTACACAACGATATGTTCCGCTGTTTCCTACTGCTGCAGGAGATATACTTAATGTTGCAGTTGTTGCACCACTATATGGAGCCACATTACTCACATTAATAAAGCCGCTGCCATTATCACGTTGCCACTGATATGTTGTAGCATTACTTGCAACTACTGATATTGATGCTGCACTGCCTGCACATACTGTTTGTGATGTTGCAGGTTGGGTTGTAACAACTATTGGTTGTGTTACAGTCAGTGTAGCTGCGTTGCTGGTAGCAGTTGCACCGCAAGCACTTGTCAGTATACAACGATACTGGTTAGTATTTAAGCTAAAGCTGATACTTGTTATGGTAAGTTGATTACTTACCGCACCGCTATATGGCGCTGTATTAGTCAAATTGCTCCATGTAGTTCCGCCATTGGTGCTTAACTGCCATTGGTAACTGGCCACACTTGTACCTGTTACAGCAAATATAGACGTTGAACCTACACAGTTATTCAGAGACACAGGATTGGTGCTCACTACAGGCAATGCATATATATTCAATACCGATGAATTGCTCAGCACATCTGAACAGATACCATTACCTATTACACAGCGATATGTTCCGCTGTTTCCTACTGCTGCAGGAGATATACTTAATGTTGCAGTTGTTGCACCACTAACAGCACCGGCATTGCTCACATTAGCAAAACCACTACCCTGATCTACCTGCCACTGGTATGATGCAGCATTGCTTGCAACTACTGATATAGATGCTGCACTGCCTGCACATACTGTTTGTGATGTTGCAGGTTGAGTTGTAACAACTATTTGCTGAGTAACTGTCAATGTAGCAGCATTACTGTTTGTAGTAGTAGCACAACCACCGATCAATACGCAGCGGTATTGGTTGCTGTTTAAGCTGAAGCTTGTATTTGTTATGGTCAGTTGATTGCTTAATACACCACTATATGGCGCTGTATTGCTCAGGTTGCTCCATGTGCTACCGCTGTTCGTGCTAAGCTGCCATTGGTAAGAGGTTGCCCCTGTACCTGCAACTGAGAATATTGTTATCGCACCCACACAGCTATTTATTGAAGCCGGGTTAGTTGTAACAGATGGGATATTATAGATGTTCATTACAGATGAATTACTTAAAACATCTGAACATATACCATTACTGATTACACAACGATAAGTTCCGCTATTAGCTGGTGCTGCAGGAGATATGCTAAGAGTTGCTGTGTTTGCACCGCTAACTGCACCTGCATTGCTCACATTAGCAAAACCACTACCCTGGTCTACCTGCCACTGATATGATGTAGCATTGGATGCAACTACTGAAATAGATGCTGCACTGCTACCACATATTGTTTGAGATGTTGCTGGTTGAGTTGTTATAACTATTGGCTGAGTAACTGTCAATGTTGCAGCATTGCTTGTTACAGACAAAGAACACCCACTGGTAACAACACAACGATATTGACTACCGTTCAAGACAAAGCTGGTATTAGTAATTGTCAACTGGCTGTTTGTAACACCGCTAAACGGCGCTATGTTACTAAGATTTGTCCACGTACTGCCGCCATTGCTGCTTGCCTGCCATTGGTAAACAAGTCCGCCACCTGTTGCAGTTACAGAGAACTGAGTAGTCGCACCAACGCACATATTTGCAGAAGCCGGCTGGCCTGTTATTACTGCCGGAGCGAAAACATTCAATATTGAAGTGTTAGACATTACAGGCTGGCCACATAAATTACTTGTAAAGCAACGATATGTACCAGCTGTAGCTACGGTTGCACCATTAATACCCAGAGTGGCTGTTGTAGCACCACTATAAGGAGCAACATTTGTAACGTTAACAAAACCAGAACCCTGGTCTAACTGCCATTGATATATTGTAGCATTAGAAGCCACAACAGTAAGGCTTGTATTATTACCTGAACATACGTTTTGAGATGCAACAGGATTAGCAGTAATACTTATTAATTGATCAATAGACAGCGTAGCACCATTACTTTGTACAGTTGACATGCAAGCACCACTTACTTCACAACGGTACTGGTAATTATTTAAAGTATATGTAGCGCCTGTAATTGTAAGAATATTACTATTAACTGCACTGTAAGGAGCAGTATTGGTCAGATTAGCCCATACACTACCGCCATTAGTACTTACCTGCCATTGATATGTAAGTGAAGCACCTGTAGCCGTAACAGTGAAATATGCATTTGAAGCAGCACAAACTGTAGTTGGCGATGGTTGAACAGTTACAACTGTTGGCGGATAAACATTTAATATTGATGTATTAGTTGTTGTTGGCGGAAGACATGCGCTACCCAGCACACAACGATAAGTACCATTAGTAGCTACCGATGCACTTGATACATTCAGGGTAGCGGATGTAGCTCCGCTGTATGGTGCAACATTTGATACATTCACAAAACCTGAACCTTGGTCTAACTGCCATTGGTAAGATGTTGCATTTGCAGCAACAACTGATATACTTGCTGCGCTACCTGTACATACCACCTGGCTAACAGGCGGCTGAGTCGTGATAGCTAGTAATGGTGTTACTGTAAGGGTACCGCCTGTTGAGGTAGCTGACGGCGAACATGTGCCGGAAACAACACAACGATATTGATTATTATTCAGGGTACTCGTAGCACCGGTAATATTCATTGCAGATGCAGTAACATTACTGTAAGGTGCAGTATTGGTAAGATTTGCCCAAGTGCTGCCGCCATTACTGCTTACCTGCCATTGATATGTTAATCCTGTACCTGTAGCACCTACGCTGAAGCTGCCATCAGTACCAAAACATATAGTAGTATTAGAAGGATTAGTTACAACTGCAGGAGCTGTGCTCATTGATAATGTAGCAGCTGAAGATGTTGCAGCAGGAGAACAAGTACCTGTAACATAGCAACGGTACTGGTACAAATCCATACCTGCAGTAGCCGCAGTAATATTCATAGTTGATGCAGTAACATTACTATATGGAGCACCATTAGACAAATTAGCCCAGGTGCCACCACCATTAGTACTTAACTGCCATTGATAAACCAACCCGGCACCGGTAGCTGTAACACTAAAGCTAGCGTTATTACCCGGACAAGTAGATGTATTTACAGGTCCAGCTGTAACTGCAGGTGTAGGAGTTACTGTTAATGTTACTGAGTTTGTATTAAGTGTCAGAGGCGTACAATTACCGCTAACCACGCAACGATATATATAACCACTGAATGAGATAGGTGTTGATATAATTGTAAGAGATGCAGTATGTGCACCTGAATAATTTGCTCCATTGGCAACGTTAGCAAAACCCGAGCCCTGGTCTACCTGCCATTGGTAACCCAGTGAACCACCGGCAGCAACAACAGTCAGAACCGTATTACTACCCTGGCAAGCTGTACCTATTGAAGGTTGAGTTGTAATAGATGTAGCCGGGTTTACAACCAGTGCAGCACCGCTTGACATTACAGGCGGAGTACAAGCACCTGTTACTACGCAACGATACATATATCCATTCATTGCAACTGTTGCACCATTAATAGCTACAGAGTTTGTTGTTACATTATTATATACACCACCATTTGAAAGGTTAGCCCATGTAGAGCCACCATTAGTGCTTTCCTGCCATTGGTATACAATAGCTGTACCGGTTGCAGTAATACTAAATCCTGTATTACCACCGGCACAAACCACACTTTGCGGTGGATTGTATGTAATTGCAGGTGCAGTATTAACTGTTAATGTAGCAGCTGCAGATGTGAGGTTTGTACCACATTGAGGAACTACGATTGCCCTGTATTGATAACCGTTCATTGAAACGGTAGGGTTAGTAATAGATAATGTAGCTGTGGTAGCATTGCTGTAAACACCTCCGTTTGTGATATTTGCCCACGCACCGCCACCATTAGTACTTTCCTGCCATTGATATGAAGTGATGTTACCGCCACTGGTAGTAACAGAGAAGTTGGTAACTGCGTTTGTACAACCTGTAGCATTAGAAGGGCTGGTTGCTATCGTTGCAGCACCCAGCACTGTAAGCGTTGCAGGTGTAGATGCAGGCGAAGAACCGCAAGCATTATTTGCCATTGCACGATACAGGTAGCCATTCATTGACAATGTGGCACCGGTTATATTTAATGTAGCTGTAGTAGCATTGCTATACACACCGCCATTACTGATGTTTGCATAACCACCACCATTATCTACCTGCCAGGTATAGCTGGTAGGCGAGTTATTGCCCGCTACTGTGAAACTTGTATTAAGTGTTACACAAATTGTTGAGTTAGAAGGATTAGATGTAATAGCATTGGCTGCCGGTTGTGTAATGGTAAATGTAACTGTCTTAGTACAGTTATTGCCATCTGTAACAGTACATGTATAAGTACCCGCGGTGAGGCCGGTAACACTTGTTGTACCATCACCTGTTGGTGTACCCGGTGTCCAGTCATATGTAAATGCTCCTGCACCACCCGATGCCGCATTTACAGATGCTGCACCATCGCTGCCACCAAAACATGACACATTGGTTTGCGATAATGCAGTAAACGTAATTGTAGTAGGTTGTGTTATATTATATGTCCTTGTAGTAGTACAACTGTTGGCATCGGTTACAGTACAGGTGTAATTGCCTGCACATAAAGATGAAGCTGAAGCAGAAGAACCACCGCTTGGAGCCCATGAATAGGTATAACCGCCTGCACCACCTGAAGCGATGATTGAGGCCGCACCTGTACATGAACCATTACACAACACGTTTGTCTGACCACCTGAAGAAGAAGTAAGCGGGGTTGGCTCTGTGATAGTAAATGTTTGGGTAGCTGTACAACTGTTCGCATCGGTTACAGTACAGGTCCATGTTCCGGCAGTAAGGCCACTTACATTTTTTGTACCATCACCAGTCGGGTTACCCGGTGTCCAGTTATATGTATAACCACCGGCACCACCGGTTGGTGTATTTACTGATGCAGCTCCGTTACTGCCACCATTACATGACACATTGGTCTGTGATGAGGCCGTAACTGCCAGTACAGTTGGTTGTGTTACAGTAAATGTTTGAGTTGCTGTACAACTGTTGGCATCAGTAACTGTACATGTCCATGTTCCTGCCGTTAAGCCGGTAACGCTTACAGTACCATCACCTGTCGGGTTGCCTGGCGTCCAGTTATATGTATAACCACCTGCACCGCCGGTTGGGGTATTTATTGATGCCGCACCATTACTACCTCCGTTACATGATACGTTTGTCTGCGATGATGCAGTAACAACTATTGCTGATGGTGCTGTGATATTAAATGTTTGAGTTGCTGTACAACTGTTCGCATCAGTAACTGTACATGTCCATGTTCCTGCCGTTAAGCCGGTAACACTTACAGTACCATCACCTGTCGGGTTGCCCGGTGTCCAGTTGTATGTATAGCCACCTGCACCACCGGTTGGAGTATTTATTGATGCCGCACCGTTACTACCACCATTACATGACACATTTGTTTGTGATGATGCTGTAACAGATATTGCTGTAGGTTGTGTAATTGTAAATGTACGCGTAGCGGTACAACTATTTGCATCAGTCACTGTACATGTCCATGTTCCTGCGGTAAGGCCTGTAACACTTACTGTACCATCACCAGTCGGGTTGCCCGGTGTCCAGTTATAAGTATATCCTCCGGCGCCACCGGTTGCCACGTTCACAGTGGCAGCACCGGTGCTGCCTCCATTACATGCTACATTGGTTTGTGATGCCGCAGTCAATGAAAGCGCTGACGGAGCTGTAATATTAAATGTCTGTGTAGCGGTACAACTGTTGGCATCCGTTACCGTACAGGTCCAGCTTCCTGCAGTCAAACCAGTCACACTTACTGTGCCATCACCTGTCGGGTTGCCCGGCGTCCAGTTGTAGGTATAACCTCCGGCGCCACCTGTAGGTACATTTATTGATGCTGCACCATTGCTACCACCATTACATGATACATTAGTTTGTGATGATGCTGTAACTGATAATGCAGTTGGTTGAGTTATTGTAAAAGTTTGAGTTTTTGTACAACTGTTAGCATCCGTAACCGTACATGTCCATGTTCCTGCTGTGAGGCCTGTAACACTTACCGTACCATCACCTGTGGGGTTGCCCGGCGTCCAGTTGTAAGTATACCCTCCGGCGCCACCTGTAGGTACATTTATTGATGCTGCACCATTACTACCGCCATTACATGACACATTGGTCTGAGATGATGCGGTAACTGATATAGCAGTCGGAGCAGTAATATTAAATGTCTGTGTAGCGGTACAACCAATATTATCTGTAACCGTACATGTCCATGTACCTGCTGTAAGGCCGGTAACACTTACCGTACCATCACCTGTCGGGTTACCCGGTGTCCAGTTATATGAATATGTGGCTATACCACCTGTAGCTGCCGTTACAGTTGCAGCACCTGTACTGCCACCATTACAGGCAACGTTGGTTTGAGATGATGCAGATATACTTGGATTAGAAACAGTAAGAGTAGCTGCAGATGACGGTGATGAATTACCTGTACCATTAGAAGCTATTGCTCTGTACAGATATCCGTTCATGCCTGCAGTAGCACCTGTTATATTCAATGTAGATGTAGTAGCATTACTATAGACACCACCATTGCTTATGTTGCTATAGCCACCACCTGTATTTACCTGCCAGGTATAGCCGGTAGGACTATTATTAGCGGTAACACTAAAACTTGTATTCGCACCGGCACATATACTTGTGCTAGATGGGTTAGATGTAATACTAGGTGCAACTGCAGCTGATGTTACTGTATACGTAATCGTCCATGTAGTACCTGTCGAAAAGTTAACAGCAACCATTATCTGGCTGTAAGTACCCGCACCATAAGGTAAGCCTGGTAAACCAATAGAACCACTACTATTGGCAGACCATGTAGGGTTTGCCAAGCCGGCCCAGTTAATTTGCCCACCGCTAGGGCTACCACCACTACCTATCGCGTAGGTAGCATTAGTAAGCTGTAAGCCACTGCCAATTACTAACTCATGCCTGTCTTGAGGGTCTGTACCGCTCGTAACCGTTCCTGAAACGGTGTATGTACCGGCAGAGTTGATAGTTAATTGTGTTCCGTTGCCCGTATTGGCGAGATCGGCGCCTTCAGCGTACAACACTGTTTGTGCATTAGCGGAATACCCGATGCACAAGCCTAAAAATACTATTAACAGAGTTAAGAGCTTCTTAGTAAACGGTGATGATACAGTTTTAATCATCTTAGATGTTTTAGTTTATTCTAAATATAGGGTTACAATATAGTACAAGAGATATTAATATTCAAGTAGTTGGGCAGTGTATTGGCCGCATTAAATTATAAAATATATAATAATTTTCAATAGCATTACTGCATATGAGAGTAATCTTCTATTATTGTTATACTGACATTAATGTGCGTAGCTATGCAAGTTGTTGACCAAAGCAGAACTTCATTATTTCCATACTTCCCCGAAAAAGCCAAAGAATGGGTATTGTGTTTACTGGCAATACTATTGTTCCTGAATACAACAGGAAACAAATATACTTTTGACGACATACCTGTCATCAAGGAGAATAAGTATATACAGCAAGGGTTTGAGGGCATAGGCGACATATTGAGTTCGGATATGTTTGCCAGCATGTATGAAGATTACAATTCTGACCAGCAATTATCAGGTGGCAGGTACAGACCTGTATCAATGGTCACATTTGCTATAGAACACCAACTGCTGGGAGAAAACCCTCTGGCCAGCCACCTGATCAATGCATTATTATTTGGTATAGTAGTACTCCTGCTCTATCGTTTATTGGCAAATAGCCTGAATGTTAACATAGATATAACCTTCATATCAGTCCTGTTATTTGCCATCCACCCTATACACACAGAAGTAGTTGCCAATATCAAAAGCAGGGATGAGCTACTCTCAATGCTATTTATTATCAGTTGCTTTATCTTTTCTTTCAAATATCTGCGAACAGGCAGCAGCAATTCTTTACTTCTGGCTGTTGCAACATATTTGCTGGCATTTCTTTCTAAAGAATACGCCTTTGCACTATTACTATTAATACCTGTTACAGCTTATTTGTTCGATGCTTTCGACAGAAAAAAAATAATAAGGCTAATGCTTACTCTGCTCTCTGCAACTGGCCTATATATATTTATACGCATCTCTGCCGTAGGTGTACACTTCGTGAAGCAGAATGACATTCTAAACAACCCATACCTCTATGCACCTGCATCAGAAGCTCTTGCCACAAAGATCTATGTATTGTTTAAATACATACTCCTCTTACTCTGGCCGGCCAAACTAAGTTCTGACTATTCGTTCAATACGATACCATATGTATCATTCAGCAACCTGCTTGTTATATGTTCTGTCATCATTCACATCGGTCTGCTCATTTTATGTATACTGGGCTTGAAGCGTAAACAAATATGGGGCTTTGCGATACTCTGGTACCTGGCTTTTATTTTTCCGGTTTCAAACCTTCTTTTTGATATCGGCGCCACTATGGGTGAGCGGCTTGTATTTCATGCGTCGTTCGGATTTTGCTTATTGCTGGGGTATTGGCTTACAATGCTTTTCAGAAAGCTACCTACAAGGACAGTACAAACATTGCTTATTATCCTTACTTTAATTGCAGGTGGAAAGATCATTGCCAGGAATAAGGCATGGAAAGATGACTCTACCCTGTTTTCTGCAGATATTAAAACGGCACCAAACAGCATACTTGTAAACAACAACGTTGCCAACATCCTGATACAACAGGCTGATAGTATCAGCGACCTGGGTAGGAAAAGCAAAATGCTGGACTCTGCAATGCGGTTTACCAGCAAGGCATTACAATATTATCCCCAATACACAAATGCACTGCTCAATCATGCCCTTATATATCAATTGCAGGGACATACAGACAGTGCTATGAAATACTGGCTTATCGCTAAATCTACCTTGCCCAACGATCCGCACTTTCCGCGCATATCAGACTACCTGTATAGTATTGGTACAAGTGCCGGGTTAAAAGATATACCTAAGGCCATTTACCATTTCAGGCTTGCGATTAGTATATATGATAAGAACGCTGCAGCATGGAGTGACTTGGGCGGTGCTTATTATACAATAAAGAATTACGACAGTGCTGCTTACTGCTGGAAACAAGCTTTATCTATTAACCCTAACAATGCGAATGCTAAAAACGGGTACAGGGCACTTACACAAAACGGGGTAAAATGAAACAAAGCAATAGCTCAATTGAAAAATATTACCCCATAATACTATCGGGGATAACAATATTATTATACCTGCAAACACTTATGTTCGGTTTCGTACTGGATGATGAAGCAGTAATTAATAAAAACAAATTTGTTCAACAGGGCATTTCAGGCATACCCGATATACTTACAAGTTTCTACTGGCAGGGATACTGGAATCTTAATGGTGGTTTATACAGGCCATTATCACTCATATCGTTCGCCATAGAATGGGAAATTAGTCCTGCCAATCCGTTCTTACATCATTTCATAAATATTGCCCTGTATACTTTGTGTATCACAATGCTGTACAAACTCTTATTAAAGATCATACCCGGCAACTCATCATTATTAGCAGCCAGTATCGCTCTGCTTTACGCTGTTCATCCGTTACATACAGAAGTAGTAGCTAATATTAAAAGCAGGGACGAAATATTATGCCTGATGTTTCTGCTCCTTTCTGCAAATGCATTATTGAAAAGCGAAAAGCCTTCGCTGACAGTTGCGATATTCTACATCCTTGCCTTGTCGTCTAAGGAGTCTGCCATTATGTTTTTGCCCGTGTATTTCTTTATGCAACACATGTTGCTGAGGCGAAATATTGCAACATCAGCAAAAGTACTGGCTCCGGCTATACTCGCTGCCATAGTCTGGATGGCATGGCGTTATTATGTTCTGTCAACAGCACCTCCGCGTGTTCCTTATACACTTGCAGACAATTCGCTGTTTGCCTGTGATAGCATTTTTACACAGAAATTAACCGCATTAACCATGTTAGGCAGCTATATATTAAAACTTGTATACCCGCTCAACCTGTCTTACGATTATTCATACAACCAGGTGCCCTGTGCAGGATTGGGAGACATAACAACATGGCTGGCAATAATGATTGTTGCAGGATTAATCACTATAATCGTCCGTACCTACAAAAACAAACCTGTTATTAGTTTTGGCATCCTCTTTTTCTTTCTCACACTATTACCGGCAAGCAATATCCTGTTCCCGGTAGGTACTACCATGGCAGACCGGCTGATGTTTACCCCTATGCTGGGGCTGATACTTGCCGGCACCTATTTCATCTTTGACAAAGCGGGCTTACTAAATGAAAAAACACTGAGCACTAAAGTAGCTGCCCCGGTAGCAATCATTACTGTGGTATTATTTACAATAAGTTTCAACCGTAGTAAAGCGTGGGAAAGTAATTACAGTTTGTTCACTACAGACATTAATAATGCTCCTAACAGTGCCCGTACCAACTATAACTATGCCACTATCTTTTTAAATAGCGGAGCTGATACTGCTGATTACAAATTGGCGCTGGAATATTTTGAGAAAGCAAATAAAATAGATCCGACAGACTACAATACATTACTTAACATGGGTGTTGCTTACTACAGAAATCGCGAATACCCTTCTGCCGTAGGATCATTTATAAAAGCGATTGCTACAGGCAAAGACAATGGCAATGCTTCGCTAAACCTTGCAGATGTTTACTTCACGACACAAAAATGGGATAGCGCGGCAAAATACTATGAACGTGCAATTCAGCTGAAAGCAATCAACAACCAGACACACAATAAAGCGGGCACTGCTTATTTCAACCTGCAGCAATATGATAAGGCTGCCCGAATATTCTCAGAAGGTATAAAGACATACCCTGACAATACGGAATTACTCATCAATTATGGTAACGGGCTTGCCATGCAGAAAAATTATGATTCAGCACTGGCTATGTTTCAGAAAGTATATACCCTGGATAAGAACCAGGTCAAGGCATTATATTTTATAGCTCTTACCTATCAAAGCATGAATAACAGGCAACTGGCGGATAGTTTTTTCAATATGTACAAAAAGTACTCTGCGGGTCAATAGTATTATAATCAAAATAATTCGATTGCGATATAGGGGTAATAATACGGTGCAGCGTTTTGATAGTAAAACCATAAAAAACGTTATGAAAAAGTATATTACCTTCCTTACAGCAGCTTTTACATTAGCTGCGGGCAGTATTAAGGCCCAGATGCCTTACCGTTACAGTGTAAAAAACCAGGCATATGCACCGCTAACAGGCGCTACGAGCGTCAACGGACTCACTGCATGGGCAGATAGCAACAATTATATGATACCTATAGGCTTCAACTTCAAAATGGGAGGTAAAACCATTACCAAAATCAGCCTTGTTGAGATGAACAGTGTAGCTACTGACACTACGGGTACCGTATCCGGCATGTCTTTTATAGGCACATCGCTCATAGACAGGGGCCTTATTACAGGTACTTCAAAATCACCTGTCAGGTATACAACTACAGGCAATGCGGGCAGCAGGATATTTAAACTTGAAATATTTAACGCCGGGTTCTATGATGAGAATGACCTGTACAGCACGCTTGATGATTCTTTGAACCTGCAAATATGGCTTTATGAAGACAGTAATGCTGTAGAACTAAGGTATGGTCCTTCAAAGATCAGTCACTACAGTGATTATTTTTTCATGGGTGGGCCATTGGTAGGTTATCTGAAAGACATGAACAGGACCACCATGAATTATGATAAACTCTACTTATTAAAGGGTAACCCTGCTACACCAACGTTAGACAGTGTGAGCGGCATTACTACAACATTGCCAACATTAAATGCTTTCCCGCAAAGTGGTACAGTATATAGGTTTGTTCCTAAAACTTCACCCACTGCTATAAAAAATACAGAAGGCAATTTCAACCTGAAAGTCTACCCTACTCTCTGCACCGACAGGTTATTTATTGAAAATAATGTAACAGAACCTATCCTGTACAAAGTAATATCCACTACAGGAGTAACAGTAATATCAGGTAACCTAAGCAGTGGCAAAAACGAATTGGACATAAGCCATTTACCGGCTGGTATGTTTGTACTGGTCATCAACAACGGTTCAGATACGGATATTTATAAATTCATTAAGCAGTAAAGCAAAAAACAGGGATAACTGAGTTTCAGTTATCCCTGTTTGAATAATATATATAAACCAGTAGTTTTATAGCTGATACAACATTTACACTATGCCTGGCACAGTCGACACAGCATTTAAAGAACTGTTTGCTGCTGAGTATAATAACCTCTGCCGTTACGCCGTTTCGTACCTGCAGGATAGTCATTGGGCCGAAGATGTGGTACAGGATACCTTCGTAAAATTCTGGGAACAGAAAAAAGAGTTGTCCCATTCTGCAGAAGCAAAGTTTTACCTGATAACAGCTGTGCGAAACAATTGTATAACAGCGCTAAGAAAACAAAGTAACAGGGGCATACAACTAACAGACAATACTCCCGAACCGTCCCCTGAACCATTCATCACCAACCGACAGGCTATTGAAGATGATAATGAGCAAAAACAAAAGATTGCCGATGCCCTCAACCAACTGCCACCAAAATGCAAAGAGGTCTTCCTGATGGTAAAACTGCACGGAATGAGCTACAAACAGGCAGCCGAATCACTGGAGATATCAATAAAAACTGTTGAGAACCAGATGGGCAAGGCCATTAAAATGCTAAGAGATTTTACACGGGCCACTGTCTGTATTGTGCTCTATTGGATGACATTAAAAAATACATATCAGCTATAGGGGTTATTAGAGATCCCTGCGTTTTATAAATAGAATACGTATGCAAATGAATGAGCGGATAGATGATATTATAGCCCGCAAGCTTGCCGGAGAAGCATCTGGAGAAGATATGCGTATGCTTGAAGACTGGCTGGCTGCTGATGCTGGCAACAGGGCAGAATATGAGCGTGTATCAAAAACATGGCTGGAATCCGGCAATATCTTCAATGACATACAATTCAATACTTCAGCCGCGTGGGATAAGGTTACTGCACGTATAATCTCCGAAACACAGAAAACCTCAAAACCGAAAACAATAATGCTTCCGGTATGGAGCCGCTATACTATTGGCGCTGCAGCCATACTGCTCATTGGCTTCTTTATGTTCAGGCCGGCACAACAAAACGGCATGCAACTCGTAGTAGCTGAAACAACAAATAAGGACATAATACTACCTGACAATTCTCATGTTACACTTCGCAAGGGCGGTAAACTAAGCTATCCAAAGTCTTTTGCTGCTAACGAACGGAACATCACCCTCGAGGGAGAGGCCTTTTTCGAAGTAACCAGAAACGAACATAAACCATTTGTAATTGATGCCGGATCTGTTTCTGTAAAAGTATTAGGCACATCATTTGATGTAAATTGTGATGCCGCAACCGCCAAAGTAACTGTGGCTACCGGTAAGGTGCAGGTAACTGCAAAAAACGATGCCTCGAAATATATTATCCTCACAAAAGGTGAACATGGCATTTACTCCGGCAATACACTTACAGAAGGCACTATGGAAGGTACTAACTACCTGTTCTGGAAAACCGGTATGCTGCAATACGACAACAAATCACTGTCATTTATAGCAACAGAATTAACCATGTATTATGATCACATAGTTGTTATTGACGATAGCATGCCTGTTGATAAACAAAACCAATTAATAAACATTAGTTTCAAAAACCAGTCAATAGAACAAATTCTTAACGAACTTTGCCTCGTTTCCGGCTGCAGTTGGCATCAAATGGATAATAAATACGTTATAACGGCAAAGTAAAGATGAGAACATCTTTAATCATCATCACCTTATTAATCTACATTTCCTTCCGGGCCAACGCCCAGGAAGGAATATTATTTTCTAAAAAATATACGCCTTCATTTACTTCAGGGTCTGTAAAAAGGTATTTAAGAGATATTGAGAAGCAAACCGGAACTTCAATTTCATACAGTGATGCATATGTAAATAGTAAACTCATCATCAAAATGCAACAGGCAGAACAAACAGTTCTTAATGCATTGCAGGTTATTCTGGCAGGGCAGGATGTTTCATTCAAAGAAAGCGGAGAAAAAATACTCGTAGTCAGCGGAGATGATGCTACTATATACAACAAGTCAGCAATCACTATCAATGGTTATGTAAAAGAGCAGGTAAATGGCGAGGTGCTTATAGGCGCTGCTGTTTATATCCCTTCTTTATCCGTTGGCACTGTTACCAATAGCTACGGATACTATAGCCTTACGGTGCCCTCTGGCAAATACAAAGTTCTTTGTGCATATGTGGGCTATAAGACAGATACATTTACACTTGCCGGTAATGAGAACTTAAGACGGGACATATTATTACCGGCACAACAAACACTAAACGAAATAAACATTGTATCCTCTAAAGAAACTTCTGCGGATCATACACACCTCATTTATGGCGACATAAAAAGTAAACCAGCCATAATGGGAGAAAATGATGTAATGCGCGCTTTGCAAAATATATCAGGCGTGCAAACGGGGACAGATGGCATGAATGCAGTTTTGGTTAGAGGTGGTGACCCTGGTCAAAACCTGAACTTACTGGATGGAGTTCCATTATATTATATAGACCATTTCTTTGGCCTCACGTCTGTCTTCAATACAGAAGCTATTAAGTCTGTTGATTTTCATAAAGGAGCATTCCCTTCCAGGTATGGTGGCAGGTTATCGTCTGTGATAGACGTGAACACCAAAGATGGAGACATGCACCGCTGGGGCGGGCAATTCAGTATGGGCCTCATAAAAGGCAGCCTGAATGTGGAAGGGCCTATCATAAAAGATAAAGCATCGGTAATGTTATCTGCAAGACGTACTTGGTTTGATCTGTTATGGCGTCCGTTTACCAAAGCACTTACAGTCAATTTTTACGATGTGAATGGCAAGGCCAACTACATACTGGACAAAAACAACAGGTTGTATGTAAGTGTATATAATGGCCGGGACGGTGTAGGCTTTGAATCAAAAGGAAACGGGACTAAGGCTCTATGGGGAAATACTGTTGCCAGCGCTAAATGGAACCGCATTGTTAACCCCAAACTGTTTTTAAACACTGTAGTCACTTATAGCCGTTTCAGTTATTACCTACAGGACAAAAAACAACTGATAGATAAAAATTCCGTCTCAAATTCCGGTCTTTATGAAGGCAACTCTTCTATCAACGATATAGCGCTGCGTATGTATGCCAACTGGTACCCTACCTCATCGCAACGTGTAGAGATGGGCATGAGTTTTAGCAGGGCCAGGTTTATACCTGCAGAGCTAACCTCGCAAAACACACAAAACCTTTCATCCGGCGCTATCATGCCGGCAGATAAGTTTCTTTCAAATGAGTTGGTCCTGTTTGTTGAAGATGAAATAAAGATCAACGACAGGTGGTCAATAAGGCCGGGTATGCACCTTGCTAACTGGTTCAGCGACAGGTTCAATTATTCCAGCCTGCAGCCGCGATTTTATACCAATTATAAATTAGCGCTCGCGCATTCTGTATACTTTTCTTATACACGCATGGCGCAGTTCCTGCACCTCATCAACAACAACACTTACGGCCTGCCTACTGATTTCTGGCTACCCAGCTCCGATAAAATAGAACCGGAAGGTGCACACCTTCTAACTGCCGGGTATGCTGCAAAACCCGGAAGAATATCTTATAATATTGAAGGTTATTATAAATACCTGAACAATACTACTACTTATAGCATGGGCAAAAACCTGTTTGACAATTCACTAAAGTGGGATGAAAAAATCATACAGGGTACAGGATGGAGTTATGGAGGTGAAGTATCGGGTAAAATAAAGTTTGGTGGATTTACATTCAATGCAGCATATACGCTGTCATGGACATGGAGAAAATTTGCGCAACTTAATGATGGGAAAGCATTCCCTTATCGATACGACAGGAGGCACAATATACATACATCATTATTGTTCCGCCCATCAGAAAAATTCAGCGCAGCGGTTAGCTGGGCGTATATGACCGGCGAAGCAATTACACTACCCGACCAGGTATACCCTGACCTCGACAATAACCTTCTTATCTCCCCGTCAACTGCCACAAGTAGTTCCAGCTATACATACAACTACGTAAAATGGAACAATTACAGGCTACCCGCTATACACAGGCTTGATTTCGAGATCGACTTTATCAAGAAGAAACGCAAACATTATGAACGCACATGGTCTATAGGTATATTCAATGCTTACGGACGGAAGAATGTAATGTATGTTGAATTGACAAGCATATCCGGCGACCCCGGGGCTTCAGGATTCAAATTAAGAGGCACCAGTATTCTGCAATATATTCCTTATATAAGCTATCAACTCAAATTTTAAGCATGAAAATGAATGTATTGACAAAACAACTGCTTTACCTAATAGCGATACTGATAGCCGTCGGTACGGTGTCTTGTCGCAAAGACCTGGAACTGCCCGAAATAAAAGCAGATAACAAGATCGTATTGCTGGGTGAGTTGGTTGCCGGTGATACAATTTATTTACGGGGTGGCCAGAGCGCTACAGTCTCAAAAAATTCTGACCTGCGTTTCAAACTGCTCGACAACTTGTCTGTATCTGTTAAAGATGGTGGGATTGATTATACCTTGAACAGCAAAGCTGACTCTTTCGCCCAAACTCTTTATACGTACCCCTACACGCTGAACAGGAATATCATGCCTGGAAGCACTTATACTATAACTGCAGTACACAAAGACCTGGGTACAGCAGCCGCTACTGTGTATATACCC
This sequence comes from Flavipsychrobacter sp., assembly GCA_044227125.1. Taxonomy (GTDB): domain Bacteria; phylum Bacteroidota; class Bacteroidia; order Chitinophagales; family Chitinophagaceae; genus Polluticoccus. The sequence goes on along the minus strand of JBGAFS010000007.1, from coordinate 117,224 downwards.
GCACAAATACAGGCAGATGTTCTGGACACAGCTACTACACTATATTCTACAGACACCACCCTTCGTGTAAGAATTAGGATCAATGATCCGGCTAATACGTCAGACAAGTATGTTATAGAGGTCTTAAAGCAAAAAATGGATATCAAAGGCTATTTTAAATACAATAGCATATGGATAGCTATCGATGACGACAGAGACTTCTACGAACAACTAAAAGCCAATGGCAATGTAGAAACACGTTTCGACACAACCTACTACAAAGACTATATACGCCAGGCTCTGTATACTGCTGACATGAATTCTGATAACGTATTAGACAATGGTGCGTTTACAAGAAGCAGGCGGATCTTACTTAAAGACCTGCGGTTCAATGGCACTTCATATGACACTGATGTTTTTGTTGTAAAAAACAACCCCAATACGACATTTGAAGAACCAAAAGGACGTATTATCATCTATATAAAGTCAGTATCCGAAGACTACTATAAATTTCTTAAATCATACGAAATGTATGATCCCACAGCAGGCTATACGTCATTGGAACAGCCTGTTAAAATACAAGGTAACATCACCAACGGATTGGGGGTAATCGGGGGTGTGTCACAGGTCAAATTCGTATACATGACCGATATCTGGAATTTTTAAGCCCGAACATAGGGGTTTAAGCCATTTCTGCGTTTAATAAGAGTAATCAGTACATAAATGACGCTAAAGAACATTACGGCTATGCTGATGTTCTGCCTGCCGGCCATATGCGCGGCGCAGAATGTAACCATCAGCGGCTATATAACCGAAAAGAAAAGCGGTGAACGCCTGATAGGCGCAACTGTATACATACCCGAAAAAAATGCGGGTACTACCACCAATACGTATGGATTCTACTCCATTACTATCCCTGCATCCGACATTACTATGAGAGCTTCATACATAGGTTATGCAGGCTTTACCAAAACCATATCTCTAAAGCAAAACATGGAGCTCAACATAGAGCTGGAGCAATCCAAAGACCTCAAAGAAGTTGTTGTTACGGGGAAGAAAGAGGCCATACATGAACGCACACAAATGAGTTCTATTGACATACCTATACAGACCATAAAATCACTGCCCGCATTTCTTGGCGAGGTAGATGTTATGAAGGCATTGCAACTTCTGCCGGGTGTACAGGCAGGCAATGAAGGCTCTACGGGCATATATGTACGCGGCGGCGGGCCTGATCAAAACCTGATATTGCTGGATGGTGTGCCCGTATACAATGCAAGCCACCTGTTTGGTTTCTTTAGTGTATTCAATGCAGATGCAATAAAAAGCGTGGAACTGGTAAAGGGAGGTTTCCCTGCACGTTATGGGGGACGCCTGTCATCCGTAGTAGATATCAACATGAAAGAAGGAAATAAGAACAAACTGCACGGAGAAGGCGGCATTGGCCTTATAGCATCAAGGCTTACCCTCGAAGGCCCTATACAAAAAGGCAAATCGTCTTTCATGATATCAGGGAGGCGTACCTATTATGATGTAATTGCCCGGCCCTTCATGAAAGGAAGCACTAAAGGTGGCTACTATTTTTATGACCTGAACGGCAAAGCAAACTTTAAGCTAACAGACAAAGACCATCTATACCTTAGCGGCTACTTCGGCAATGATAAGTTTTACGCAACAGACAAACAAAATCAGGGTCAGCTCGGCAGTTCATCATTCAACGCCAATCTTCGCTGGGGCAATGCTACAGCCGTTGGGCGATGGAACCACCAATACAGCAATAAATTATTTGGTAACCTTATTGCCTATTACAGCCAATACAGGTTTGTAATATCCGCACTGGACAGAAACAACTTCACAGGCGTTAACGAGGAGTATCTGCTTAAATACACTTCAGGCATTAATGATATAGCTGTTAAATACGATTTCGATTACATCCCCCACCCTGCACACTACATAAAAGCAGGCCTGGGCTATGTATATCACACTTACAAGCCGGGCGCACAGCAAACTAAGATCCAAACCGGCACAGTAAGAGAAGATACTACTATAGGTACAAAAGATATTTATGCCGGAGAGATCGATGCTTACATAGAAGATGACATTAAAATATCTAACGCTCTGAAAGCTAACCTCGGGGTTCACTGGACGGGATTTACTGTACAGAATAGTTTTTACAATGCTATCCAGCCACGTGTATCACTACGATACCTGTTAAGTGAAAACCTTAGCGCTAAAGCATCATTTGTACAAATGAACCAGTTCATTCACCTGCTCACCAATTCGTCTATCGGGTTACCAACAGACCTATGGGTGCCTGTAACTTCTAAGATTCCTATGCAGCGTTCATACCAGGGTGCAGCGGGGCTGGCCTATACACACAGCACAGGTACAGAATTTAGTATCGAAGGTTATTACAAGACTATGGATAATGTGCTCGAGTATAAAGAAGGTGCCAGTTTCTTTAATGCAGGTACAGGTTGGGAAGACAAAGTAGAAGTAGGTAAGGGCAAAAGTTATGGCGGAGAATTCTTTATACAGAAGAAACATGGGAAGTTCACAGGATTACTCGGCTATACTTTATCATGGACGAACAGGCAGTTTGCCAACCTCAATAATGGTAAAACATTCCCTTACAGGTACGACAGGAGACATGACTTTAAAATAGCTGCCGTTTACGAAGTAACTAAGCAGGTTGAACTAAGTGCAGAATGGGTATATGGTACAGGTAACGCCATTACATTACCTATTGGCTATTTCAACGGACCGGATGGCAATACAGTTCAGATATACGGAGAACGAAACGGATACCGAATGCCATCGTATCACAGGGGCGACCTTAGTGTCAAATTCTTCAAGCAGAAGAAAAAATGGGAACGTGCATGGGTGATAAGCGTCTATAATGTATACAACAGGAAGAATCCATTCTATATATACAATGCAACCAATGCGCAGGGCAATTCAACGTTTAAACAGATAAGCCTGTTCCCTATCATACCATCAATAAGTTACCAGTTCAAGTTTTAATTAACAGTATCAAACAGAGAACATGAGATCAATATACATAGCAGTGATAGCAACAACAGTCATGTTTGCATCATGCGAAAAAGACATAGATGTTAAGGTACCTGATTATAAGCCTCTGCTGGTACTCAACAGCAACACAGAAGTTGATGACACAATAAGAGTTACAGTAGGGAAGTCTGAAGGCATACTTAATTACAAAACGGGACACAACCTGTCGGTTAATAATGCTATAGTACAATTATATTCCGGTAGCAACCTTTTAGAAACAATGAAATATGATTCTGCGAGCGGTACATACAACTCAAAAACCATAGCTGTCGAAGGGGAAAAATATACACTGAAAGTAAATGCACCGGGGTATGCTGAAGCTTCAGCCGCTACAATAGCACCTGCTTTTGTGCCTATAGCGGGCATACAGCGTATTAAGAATGCCAGAATAAACCAGGATCAGCAACAACAGGATGAGCTAAGAATTACATTTAACGACCCGCCGACTAAAGGCGATTATTACATTATAAGTATAATGGTAACAGGAATTGGTCCTGACAGTAATTCAAATTCTTACAGTTCATGTGTGAACACTATAGATGCCAGTGTAGAAGGTATAAGCAGTGATGAACCAGATCAAAACACCTGCATAGACAGTCGTTGGATTTTCACAAGGGATGATTTGTTCAATGGCAAGACAAAAGAATTAAGGCTGTTCATGGAGAGCTATTTTTTCGACAACAACAGAGCAGCGGGCTCTCCAGAAATAGTATTACAGCACGTAACAGAAGATTATTTCAAATTTCAGAAAACTTATCGTTTTGCTGCAGATAATAATGGCAATCCGTTTGCTGAACCCACCAATGTTTATACCAACATAAAAAACGGCTACGGTGTATTCAGCGTATTGAGTTATGACGTAGCAGAAATAAAATAAACACTGGGGGCGGTGTTTATATAGCACAAGCGCGGAACATTTGTTCCGCGCTTGTCATTTTAGTGTAAATAAAATAATTATTGATACCCCATAGGGGTATACTGCATTTATCATGTTCTTACTCTGAAAAGTAACTGATCATGAAATGCCTATACATACTAACTGCAATGCTGGCGCTTAGCATACCCTTTACAGTAAATGCACAGACAAGCTCAACAACTAATGGCAAACAAATAGTAAACAGGCTAAACGAGGTAGTAGTAAATCGTAACACTACAGTACAGAGGCAAATGATAGAAAACACCCAAATGGGCAAAACAGAAATACCTGTATCTGCACTATTGAAAGTACCGGCAATAGCAGGAGAAGCAGACATAATAAAAGCACTGCAACTAACCCCGGGTGTTAAGAAAGGTACCGAAGGCAGCATAGGCATGTATGTACGCGGCGGCAGTAATGATCAGAATCTTATACTACTGGATGGTGCACCAATATATAACGCCGGGCACCTGCTTGGTTTTTTCTCTGTCTTCAATAATGCAACACTCAATAATGTTCAACTCTACAAATCATCGTTCCCGGCAAGATACGGAGGCCGTTTATCTTCTGTGCTGGATGTGCATACAAAAGAGGCCAGCCTCAATGATCATCATGCACAGCTTAACATTGGTACAATATCTTCTTCGGGTTGCGTGCAATTGCCGGTCATTAAAGACAAGGTTTCCTTAATGCTGGCCGGCCGCCGAACATATATCGACAAGGTTATGAAAAATGTACCCTATCATTTTCATGACATAAATACAAAACTGTTTTACAAAATAAACACAGCCAACAGGCTATACCTATCCATCTATTCGGGAAGGGATATTTTAAAGACAAATAATCTTGACAGGAAAAACAAAGAAGAAGATAACCGCATACAAACAGGCATGAACCTGGGCAACAATACCGCATCATTGCGCTGGAATCATATGTCAGCTTCTGGAAAAACTGTTGCCGACTTTACTGTATACCATTCTGCATTCAGATACAATATGAGTGGTAAGATGACAACAAACCAGGTAAGTGTCCGTTCTTCAATACGGGATATCGGAGCAAATGCAGATTTTAAATTATCAGTTTTCAATAAACACAAAACTGGCATTGGCATAAGTATTGTCAACCATTATTTCAACCCTAATATCGTTAACAGCAACGGGCCTTTAGTAGAGCGTTTCGGCAATACCAACGGGCAGAAAATATGGAACAACGAAGCTGCAGTATACATAAACGATGAGTTCGCACTTACGAACCAATGGCAGGTAATGGCCGGAGTAAGGTTTAGTGGAACAGCTACAAGCCACAAAACATACATCAACCCCGAACCCCGTATAGGGTTAAGGTATAAACTGACAGACAACAGTGCAATCAAAACCTCTTATGCCCGCATGGTACAATACCTGCACATGGTATCAGGTTCTTCTGTAGCATTGCCTACAGACCTTTGGTATCCGGTTACGGCAAATATCAAACCCGGAATATCAGACCAGGTAAGTGCCGGCTATTATTACTATCTGCAGGACAAGAATATCTCTTTCAGTGCAGAAGTGTATTACAAATGGTTGCGTAACCTCTGTGAGTATAAAGAAGGAGCTATGCTTATGCTCAACAACAATTACGAAAAAGAGTTGGTAACGGGCAAAGGAAATTCTTATGGCTTAGAACTGATGCTGAGTAAAACATCAGGTAAACTGACCGGCTGGCTGGGCTACTCTTTATCATATGCAAACAGGCAATTCGATTCACTCAATGGTGGTAAAAAATACTTTGCACGTTACGACCGCAGGCATGACCTTTCCCTTGTACTTATGTATGACATTTCAAAAAGCTGGAGTATCGGGCTAACCAATACTTATGCTACCGGAACACCGTTCACAGGGCAAACAGGCCAATACATTGTTCCGTCTCCCGGCTTTACAGGTTTCGAAGCAATGTCTGCATATACAGGTAGAAATGAATTACGCATGTCTGCATCTTTCCGTACTGATGCTGATATACAATACAAATTCAACATCACTAAAAGGATCAAAGCCGATGCACACCTGAGCATATACAACATCTTCAACAGGACACAACCATATGCAGTCCAACGTGTGTGGGATGAGTCTAAAAAAACATATAAATACCAGCAAAAAGGGTTGTTCGGTACAATAACAGCAGCATCACTTAACATCAACATCTAAACACATCATATATGCGTAATTCCACCATCATAATAGCATTAATTACACTGGCATTCACCAGTTGTCGTAAACCAAAGCCTGTTGATATATATGTGCCACAGGCAAAACCCAGGCTCGTCATATCATCAATGGCACTAAATGAACACGCTATAATATTGTCTGCCGGGTATTCTATAGAATCCATGACAAAGCTTGAAGATTCCACCAATACCGGTGTCCCGAAAGAATTATTACTTGATTCGGGCATTGTGCAGATAACAGAAACCGGCGGTCAACCTTATACTTTAGAAAGAATATCATCCGGTGTGTATGGTAGTCGTAGTCTGCACATCAAGCCGGGAGTTAGCTACACCCTTACAGTAACAGACCCGGTAAAACAACTTAGCATCGGGGCGACTACTCAATACACACCCGCCCCTTCTGTAGCAGAATCAGCAGTGAAGTTTATACCCGGAACGGGCAAAGACAGCCTTTTAAAGATCAGCATTGCCATAAATGATGCAAGTGCCAACGGATTCTATTTTGTCTGTTATAATACAGCAAGAGAAATAAGAAAGAATACGCACCTCTCATTGAATAATTCATTGAACCAAAATTTCAATGCCATTAACTCCTTTGAGCCTAAGAACATTCAATTGATAGAAGGGAAAAATGCTATTGATGGTATTGTAAGACAAAGCTTCAGTACAGAAGCATACGCAAACGATACTATGATAGTACAAATTGCGCAGGTTGATGAAGGTTATTTCAAATATCTCTCTGCGTATAAACGTACAGGCTATCTCATCAACCAACTCACGGGGGAGCCTATCAATCTGCCCACTAATATCAGAACCGGCTATGGATATTTCAGTTTATACAGTCCTGTAAGGTACGCGTTCGACCTTGGCAAACGTTAGATCGCTTTTAACAATATACAGATAGTACACCTGTAAGCACCCTACACCCATAAAACACGGATAATATGTGTGACCGCTATTAAAAAACAAAAGAGCTACAACTTAAAAGTTGTAGCTCTTAGTGGCGGAAATAGATTCAATTTTACATTTTAGGACTATATAACCCAAGCCTGATGGCTTCCATAACAATCCCTACAATGTTCTTAACATCCATTTTATCTAATATTTTCATACGGTAACCTTCAACGGTACGGGTACTAAGAAATAGCTTTTCTCCAATTTGTTTATTGGTATATTCTTCACATATCAGCTTTATTATCTCTTTTTCACGTTCAGAAAACTCTGCTTCTTTATGCTTTTTCTCAGTATTGTTTTTGCTGTAAGCAATTAATTTGGCAAGTTTAGCCGATGTAAACTTACAGTAGTAGGGCTGGTGCAGGTAAGCATTATAAACTGCCTCTATCACCTCTGATTTATCGGAATTTTTCAACAAATAACCTATTGCACCTGCTTCAAGCATTTCCATTATCAATTGCTCATCATCAAACATGGACAGAGCAATTACTTCCGTCTCAGGACAATGCTCTTTAATATACTTAGTCGCTTCCACCCCATCCATCACAGGCATTTTAATGTCGGTGATAACCACGTCCGGCCTGATGTTATCAACTATTCCCAGCAGTGTTCTTCCATTACTCGCTTCATCTGACAGGATAATATTATCACTTGAGCTAAGCATTAGCTTAAGCCCGTCTCTGAATATTTCATGGTCATCAGCAATGACTACTTTGATTTGTGAATTACCAAGTTTCATTGTTTTTCAGTTAACGGCATTTCAAAAACGTACATAGTGCCTTTACCTGCTTCAGAGTTATAACTAAACTTTGAGTTGAGTATTTCCGCCCGGCTCTGCAAATTGATCAGACCAAGGCCATTACTATCATGTATTTTATCCTCTATATCAAATCCCTTTCCATCATCGGCTGTAACCAGTAGCAAAGCATCTCCCTGCTTTCTCAATTCGATAACCAGTTGTTTTGCATGAGCATGTTTAACTGTATTATGAATGATCTCCTGGATGATCCGATATATATTTATCTCCTTTCCCTTATCCAGATCGATATTTACATCAGACCTGAATATGATCTTAAGTTCATGAACTTCATGTAGTTTAGTTATATATTCCTCTATTGCATTAATAAGGCCTTTTCGTACAAGGGTATTTGGGAGCAAGTTGTACGATATCTCTCTTGCCTTTGCAAGTATGTCGTCTATATGTTTATTAGCGAAAGTTACGATGTTTTTATCATTTTCCGACTCTGAGCTCAGGTGATTTATCCGGATACGTACTGCAGACAGTAACGGGCCCAACTCGTCGTGCAGATCTGTGGCAATTCGCTTCCGTTCATTTTCGAGCGTTGAAATTTCGGCCTTGATCTTTGCCCTGTACAGCCGTGCATTCCTTCTTTGGTGACGTATCATGGTGACAATAAAATAGACTATAATAAACCCGAGCGTCGTTGTTGCTATTGCAATGGCTGTATAAAACTTCTCTTCCTGGGTATGCATAATATTGCTATTGCTAGAATGACATTATACACAATATTCAAGTATATTTCTATAGCAAAAATATTGCTTTTTATTAATCTTTCCGGGGCATAATAATAAAACACTTCCATCAGCACTTTGTAAGAAAAGAAAATTATTATGGCTATACAAGTAATAAATATCGGGTTGGATATAATATTGTTCTTTTCATTCACAATGAGCCAGTTAAGTTGGTTAACTGCAATTAAAATCAGCACGAATGAATAACTGACCTGGAAAAGCGGACTGAATATGTTTATCCTTTGCAGAATAATATTCTCAAAAAACCACAGTCCTGTCATTATCACCAGCAATGCCTTATATAGCCAGTCACGCTTAAGGATGTTTCGCCATTTCCTGAACTGTATTGTAAACAATAAAAACTCACACAGGAAATAGATATTAGTAGGTATGGCATTACTGGTATAGTAAAAGAAAAAGTAACAGACCAGCTCATTCAGCAACCCGATAAGCAGCAGATATATTAAGGGCCTGTAAGACACAGGTATATTCCTGTATCTCACAAGCCCTGTTACAGTAGGTATTAATATACTGAGGCTTAATACAAAAGCATCGGATTTATTCATTGCATTCTGTTTAATGCTTTATGGCCAGCGTTGCCCTGCTTCCTCTACCAGTGCGCTCACCTCTGTACCGAAATCAGCAACTGCCCTACCCGGCATTTCTTTTGTACGTTGTATTATATCTTTCCCGTCTCCATCTACCCCAACTAATACAAACCGCACTTTTTGCTTATCATCCATGGCCATATATATGCGAAACCCGATTGCATTTTTTTGACAAATAAGGGAGTCGATAGCCTTAAGATTGAAGGTTTCATACATCGGCAGAATATCGCTTCCCTTATAAGGCATCGATATAACACTGTCATGCAATGTGTTGTAATGATCTATCATTGTAATGGCCTGCGTTAACGGAATACTATGATTAATAGCATTAAGTGTAGAACTAAACCCTGTTGGCGCAGGTTTATTATCAATACACTTTGTGCAGGTAGTCCCTCCAGTATCTCCGCCGGTACTGCTATCAGTGCAGGATGACAAACAGAATACGGTCGTTGCGATCAGCAACATAATACCATTGCGGTTTTCTCTCTTAATGAAGTGTTGGATCATATATGTAACGTTTTATGTAAACAAAAATAACAGTACACTATCTCATTACTATAAGTAGTTCTACGCATTGTTTTTCAGTAATCGCCCCCTGTAAAATCAGTAAGACCTGTTATAATGCTGCTGCATTGCCATTCTACTTTTGGCTTTCACTACCGGAGTGATAAGATATTTCATAACCAATAAAAACAATTTATCATGGCAACGATTAAGAGAGAAAGTAATCTGGCGGCTGTGCAGACAGAGAGAAAAGACATGCACCTGCTGTTACTCCAAAATCCAAATTATTTTGGCACATTAGCCAAGGACCACCCGCTTTTCAACGAATTTAAAGTAGTAAATGCTATTGCGGGTAACACAACTTACGAGCAGGTAACCTGTGTAGGTTATAATCCCCAAATGAAAACACTTACCGCGATTGTAAAGCAAAACCTGAATGGCGGTTACAGCGGCGGGCCGTGTACACCGGGCAGCAAAGAATATGTGCGTTTCTATATCGACTACAACAGAAATGGCGTATGGAAAGACCTGGGGATGGTAAGCTTTGATTCTCATGACTTTAACCACTCATCTAACAATCCGCTTTGCTATGCCGTAAACCTTGCCTTCGAACCTGACGTAACTCATTGTTGCGATGATAAACCTGTATTGCCAATCGTCAGGGCGATCCTCTCATGGAATAACCCGCCTACTGCCAATACTCCCGGCTTTAACCCTGTATGGGGCAATGTGCTTGATGTAAACATACAGCTTGCTCCTAAACAAGGTTGGATCTGCTGGCTTAAACACAACCTCAGCGACATTGGCCTGGCATTAAAACCTGAGCAGATAGAACTGATAGCCCAGAAAATGCCTTCATTGCCAAATGTATTAGACCTGGATGCAGAAGAGATAAGCCTATCGGCATTAGCAGGCTTATACAAAAAAGATGTAGAAGAAGAACGTATAGGATTTACATCTGTTGCCAAGGCATATAGTGCAGGCATCCCCTCTACAGAACTGGCAGTCAACTTTAAATCTGCCAACCTTAATATAAGTAAGGTTATAGATTTCATACTGAAACCCAAATTCAATACCACCTATGAGGAAGTCAAATGTGTCGGCCTCAATCGTGATACCAGCAGGCTATATGCTACTGTCATCGTGAAAAAGCCATCAGGTTATGCAGGTAGCCTTTGCGATAAGGGCAGCCGCGAGTATGTAGGTTTTTATATGGATTTTGGCAGTGGCTGGGAATTTATGGGCACATCATCGGTAGAGGTGCACGACATAAATCCTGTTCCCGGCGGAGGCCTGTCCTATCATGTAGAATTGCCGGTAAATCTCACCCAATACCAAAAACTCAAATGCAGTGAAACCTATTTCGCAAAAGTGAAAGCAATACTGTCATGGAACATGTACCCACCAGATAATCAGCCTAACTGGATAGCACCATGGGGCGACTGGGAAGAAGCATGGGTTGAAATACGCTATCGCCAGGGCGGCGATGGTCCTACCGGCAAAAAGCCTATCATCACTACTATAGGCAATATACCTGCTAAGAAGATCAGTAAAATAACCGGTATGATCGACAAGACACTGGATGTTCCTGATGCCGCAGTAGATGGTTATGATGGCTTCTCATTCAACGGCACTATACCTATTACAGGATTAATACCAGAACATCCTGATTCTAATGATATCAGCGGGGCACAGTTGAAATATAAGATCATGCTTAAACGCGCAAGTGACCCCGACAGCAGCTTCGCACCTGTTATGAGCAACTTTAAAGTGCTGAAGAATGTAATATCAGGCGGCATACTCACACAAACAATAGTTACACAATCTCCTGATCTTGCAGGCTTCTACCACTACCTGGTAGATTATAATGCACCTACCATTGTTACGGTACAGGGTGATTTATTCGGTGTGTTATCCGTAGCAGACTCTGATGTGTATGAATTCTATCTTGAAACATCCGCAGGCTTCCTGAGTGAGCGCTGTCGTGTAAAAGTAGACAAGAATGCCCCTAAGGATGTTCATATTAAAGTGAATGGTTCTGAAGACTGCGGCACACTGAAAAAAGGAACAGATATTACCGGTACCTACTCTTTAGCTGATGCTGAGAACAATTGCCATAGTGTATCGTTCGAATTCATCACTTTACGACCCGGTGATAGCACTACTTTCAAAGTAGATGGTGTGGTCAGAAGTTTCAACTCACAAATACCCGTGCCTGTCATTGGCAAAACAGGCAGTTGGTCTATGACAACCAACAACGTACGGAAATGTGGCTATAACATCAGGCTATATGCTTACGACAAAACATTGGTATGTTATCCGTTCATAGCTTATGCTTATGCATTCTATCAACAATACAGCGTAGATACCATTGGTTTTTGCTTAAATGAGGCATAACAAAACAGGTACAGCCCTGTAATGCAGGGCTGTACCTTATCACCATTTTAATATTCAGTTAGTAACCACTAAAAATTAACTTATGAAAATCAATTCTCTTTGGAAGGGTCTTCCGCTGATAATAGGCATTATTCTCTTTACCGGCTGCTGCAAACCCGAACTCACAGCCAGCGTTGCTAATACATTACGGCCGCAGGAAACTAATAACTGGTGTTGGGCAGCCACTACACAAATGCTTGCTGCGCACTTCAATGTTTCTGTCACTCAGTGTTCTCTCGCTAATCAGCGTTTTGGCATGACCAATTGCTGCAATCCGCAAAACGATGGTGCAAGTTGCCCGAAAAACAATGATTGCAACAAGCCGGGATGGCCAATGCTTACAGAGTGCGGGCTTAGTTACAATGAAAGCAGTACTGCGTTAAGCTGGGAGGATATGCGGAAACAGATCTATTGTTCTAAAAAACCAATGGGGTATGCTTATGGCACTCCCGGCGTTGTGGGGCACGTATTAGTAGTTAAGGGTTATCTTACACTCAGTGGTACCAATTACCTCGTACTCAATGACCCATGGTCGCCATGTGTAGGTCAGGAAAGGATCATTACCTATGCCGAATATGCCGACCCGGCCGGCACAGCAACTCACTGGAATACCTGGTATAACATTAAGAAACCATAGTCTTCACTCATAAATATTTTAATCATGAAATATATTCAATTAACTATACTCGCAGCAGTATCGACATTAATAATAAGTTGTAGCGGTATGAAAGAAGGTAATGGTCAGGAAGCTAATGGGCCAAGGCAGTTTACAACGGTAGCAGATGCAGCCGCAGCTGCAAAACAAGATATGCTGGATGCATTTGAAAAAGTAAACTTGGGCATAGACAAAGAAAAACTGAGGGCATCTGTACCCGGGAACCCGGTCATCTCCGGCAGCATGGATTGGAAAGCCTTATTAAATACAGACTCAGCAACTACACCAGAAAGCATCATAGGTCCTGAAAATACTATCATCGTGCCTCTTGTTAATGGTAATGACGTAGTTACAGTTGTCTCTTTGATGAGTCAAAACCAGCAGTACAGTATCGCAGGCCTTGGAGATAAACAAATAAGTTCAGAATTGGATGTTGTTTTGAGAGCTGTTTTAAATGACCCGCAAACTGAAGTGAAGATATATGAAGTACCTAATCTCCAGGCTACAGTTTATGCTGTAATGAAAAGCGGAACAGCTATGTACTATACCTCTTACAATAACTATTCCTTACGCCAGCCTATAGATAGCAAAACACTAATGGCGGTTCTAAAAAGTGATGCTCTTGATTTCGAGAAAAAATTCGGACCGGAATTAAAGAAAGGAAATTTAGTACGATAGTTATTGCAATACATTTTAAGTATCGTATATCTACAACTCCTTTTACCCTTATATGAATAAAAAAGCCCTGTAAGCAAACACTTACAGGGTTTTTATATTCTGGCGGAGAGAGAGGGATTCGAACCCCCGGACCTTTGACAGTCAACGGTTTTCAAGACCGCCGCATTCGACCGCTCTGCCATCTCTCCGGGCGCAAAATTATATAAGCAGATGGATTTTCAAAAAGTTTTTTGCTCCCGGCAAGTATATTTTCTAAAATCATGTTAAAAGCACACCTTTGTCCGCAGGCAGACAAACCATCCGGGCACCTCATACGTATTTAGCATAAAAGCAATTATCATGTTTAATTCAATCAGAACAATTGCGGCTTTTACGCTGTTAAGCATACAGCTTTCTGCCTGCGCACAAGACAATCATTACGATAAATCACAAACTTTTAAAGAGATGAATAATACACAGCCAACTACTAAGGAACACAAAACTGAAATAGCCACTTTTGCAGCCGGATGCTTCTGGTGTGTAGAAGCACAGTTTCAGCAACTCAAAGGTGTAGAGCGTGTAGAATCAGGTTTTACAGGGGGCAATATAGAGAACCCGACATATAAGATGGTATGTACAGGAACTACAGGCCATGCAGAAGCATGCAATATATACTACGACCCTGCCGTAATATCATTTGATGAATTGCTGGCAGCATTCTGGGTTGCACATGACCCTACCCAGCTCAACAGGCAGGGAAATGATGTGGGCACACAATACCGCTCTGCTATATTTTACCACAATGAAGAACAAAAACGCAAAGCCGAAGAATATAAACGCAGACTAAATGAAGAACATGCATATAATTCAGACGTTGTTACAGAAATATCGCCATACACAGTATTCTATAAGGCCGAAGATTATCACCAGAATTATTACAACGAGAACTCTAACCAGGGTTATTGCCAGTTTGTAATAAAGCCAAAGATGGATAAATTCAAGAAAGTATTTAAGGATAAGCTAAAAGATAAATAAAACAGAAAGCCTGCAAATTGCAGGCTTTCTTGCTTAAGTGCGGAAGAGGAGATTCGAACTCCCACGGCTGTTACCCCGCTACCACCTCAAAGTAGTGCGTCTACCAGTTTCGCCACCTCCGCATCCTTTAAGGGACTGCAAAGGTAATCGAAAACTCAACATCTTAAAAACGATTTTTTTACTATTTGAGTTTATATACCCGCAATATGGTATTATCCAATACACGGATATCATAGAACACCTGGCGGTACTCATAATCATCAGGATGATACCTGAATACAGTAACGAGATAATCAGCATCAGCCATATCATCTGCTGTTACAAAATGGCTGCGTTGACCGGCAGGCATTATTAGCTGGCTGTTCTCCAGCATAGGCCCGTACCATGCCAGCTTTTTTACAGGGCGGTTGTCATGTGCATCAATATAATCAAGCGCCTGCCTGTATGATACCCCCCAATAGTCCATATCATAATGACGCCTTATATATTCATTCTTATGCGGTACAAGCCTGTTGAAATACACATACTCATTAGGGTGGTTTTGTACGATAAAAATACCCGTACTAATACATTGCAGTATAAACAATAGCATTACAGCATACTTCAGTATAGGTTTCTGTAGCAGGCTCAGTGCATACAAAACAAAAAACACGAAGAAGGGGTAAATAAAATAAAGATGCCTCCAGTCGTCATATACAAAAGAATGCAGTACAATAACTGACAACAATGGCACTGTCATTGCTGCAAACAGGAACAACAGGTTTCTATCTATACCATTACGCAGATACAACATTGGCACTTTCAAAAACTTCAAAATGAATATCAATACCCCTGCCATACCCGTCACCAGCCATAAGACAGGGATTGTTATAGCCATCCATACAGGTATATATGTTCTTGGCAAAGTAGTGTGGTCGTAGAAGTTACCATTAAAAAACACCTGCCCTTCCCACCTGAAATGCGCCAGGCTTCTGAATGCATCAGCAAATGCAGCAACAGGATTCCGCCAGAGTGTGGGCCATGCTATATATACTGCTGCAAAAAATGACGCTATGAAAAACAGGCTGTTTATTAGTATTCTCTTACGCTCTTCCTTTTTACCGGCAGAGAAAATATCAGCCAGTAAAAAAAAGACGGTGATAGCAACAAACACAACTCCCAGTAGCCTTACAGATGTAGCATAGCCGCACAATACACCCAGCAGCAGGAACAGGCTTCGTTTACCATGCTCAAAAGCAAAATATGCTGCTGTGGCTACCAGTACTGCGGCAGCTAAAAAAGGAATATCCTTTGTATTGAAAAATGCATGTGCAAATATGCGGGGGTGAAAAACCATCAGCACAAACCCAAGACATGCCAGCCATTGCTTTTTGAACAATTTCAGAGCCAGCACATAACCCGCAAACATGCTCAATACAAAAAACAAATAGCTCACTAAATGCCGCATCAGGTACACATCTCTGCTATCTGTGATATGGAAGGCTTTTTCAGCCAGGTATAAAGGCAATTCGAAACCGGTGCCATGATCCCTGTCAGGGTAATGATACAGTGTAGTATCGCCATTAAATATGTAGTTAAAGCTCACCACTCCCATATCCCGTTGCAGGGGCTCATCCCAACCCACTCCATAGTCTTTGTAGCAGTATAACCCTATAACAATGGCAAATAACAGCAGTACAATGCCCGGCAAATATGTTCTTATCTGTTTCCCCATATGGTCATCGCCTCAGCACTATCCTGAAAGTAGTACCCTTCCCGGGTTCGGAATGTTTAACAAATATGGAGCCGTGATGGTATTTTTCAATGATACGCCTTGATAAAGACAAGCCCAGCCCCCAGCCTCTTTTCTTCGTCGTAAACCCGGGGTTGAATATCTTCTTCACCTGGTGCTTGGGTATACCCTTGCCCGTGTCGGATATATCTATCAAAACCTGCTGCGGATAGTTCATTACCTGTATCTCTATCTGCCCCTTTCCATCCATTGCGTCCAGCGCATTTCGTATCAGGTTTTCTATTACCCAGTCAAACAGGGGGCCACTCATATTAACAGGCACTTCTTCTTCATTGGTCTTCAATCCTATAGACACCTTGCTTGGCGATCTTTTCTGCATATAGTCCACCATATTACTAAGGTGTGCTACAAGGTTCTCCTCTTCCAATAGCGGAGCACTGCCCACCTTACCAAACCTGTCGGCTACCAGCTTCAGGCGGTCAAGGTCGTTTTGCATTTCTGTTACAGCTTCCTTGTTCGCCTCATTATCTCTTAATAGCTCCAGCCAGCCCTCAATAGAACTGAGCGGGGTACCCAACTGGTGTGCAGTTTCCTTAGATAGCCCAACCCATACCTGGTTTTGCATAGAACGGTGGGCTGAAGTAAGGGCCAGTAATACCACCACCAGGAATAACATGATAATACCCAGCTGCACATAAGGATAATATCTTAACTGTGTGAGCAGGTAAGATTCTCCATAATATACATACTGCTTACCATAACCATAATCAAATTCGATAGGCCGGTGCATCCCCCTGAACTCCACCAGCATCTCATGAAAATATTTATTATTGGTTTTATACTTATTGCTGTCCAGATTGCTGGTGGCTATAATCGTATCCTTGCCTGTGGTCAGCAGCAGTGGTATGGTTTTGTTTTGCTCCACTACCATCTGTGTAAACTTCAGGGCTGCAGCATCTTCTGTTTCATATTGGGTTTTAAGTGCCTCCACCAGTTGCTCTACGTTTTTCCGCTCTTCGACAGCCAGTTTACGGGCCAGTTGGTTGGTGTATACCAGCGATGTGGCCACTATGGCCATCGCCGCTATTATCAAATATGTTTTCCAATTAATATACTGCCGCATACTTTAACCTCCGGTCAAAAAACGAAATCAGGGTAAAAATATTATGATTTTGACCGAATAACTATTATTTTTGACGTGGAAATTTTCCTTGTTTATAACATGCAACAATATAATCCGGAACACGAATTAGACAACCCAGCGGATATTGAACTAAGCAAGCCTTCAAAATCCCGCTTCTTATTCCTGCTTTTCTTCTTTGGTATTTTCATATTCTCATGGGCCGGTTGCTACAACCTGTATGAGCACAAGTATGTGAAAAACGATAAGATCACTGTTCCTGACAATACTTTATACGAACCAAAGTATAAATAATCATTCGCTCTAAGCAATGATTGTCTGTTCGCAAGATACCGCCGTTGTCATTTTGAGCTATAATGGCAAGAAATGGCACGAGCTCTTTTTACCCGGCATTGTGGCCGAAGCTCATACGGGTTATGAAGTGATAGTGGTTGACAATGCCTCGACAGATGATACCGCTGATTACCTCCGCGAAAACTTCCCTACTGTAAAAACACTCACTATCGGCATCAACCGTGGCTTTTCTAATGGCTACTACGAAGCGTTGAAGCAGATACAGGCAAAGTACTATGTACTGCTCAGCTCTGATTTTGAGGTAACACAGGGTTGGTTTCCCCCGCTGCTGAATGCTATGCAGCGCTACCCCGGCCTTGCAGCCTGCCAACCCAAGATACGCTACTGGCGCGACCGTGAATATTTTGAATATGCCGGCGCAGGTGGTGGCTTCAAAGACAAACTGGGCTACCTGTTTTGCAGGGGGCGCATCTTCAATACACTTGAGAAGGACCACGACCAGTACAATGATGATATAGAAGTATTCTGGGCATCTGGTGGCTGTTTTATGGTACGTGCAGACCTGTACCACCAACTTGGCGGCCTCGACCACGACCTGTATGCCCATATGGAAGAAGTAGACCTCTGCTGGCGCCTCAAAAATGCAGGTTACCGCATTGGCTATATCGGCCAATCAATAGTATACCATGTAGGTGGCAGTGTTATCAGCTATGGCAGCCCGCAAAAGCTCTACTATAATTTCCGGAACAGCCTGATACTGCTGCTGAAAAACGAACGCTCCTCTACCCTGCTCTGGCTCTTCCCTATGAGGCTGGTGCTGGATGGTATTGCCGGGTTGCAGATGCTGCTCAAAGGCAACTTCGTCGGCACATGGACCATACTGCGTGCGCATTTTAATTTTTACGGCAGCCTGGGCAAATGGATAGACCGCCGCAGACAGGCTAAGAAACTGGTCACCCACCGCAATACAGAGGGCATATACCCTAAGAGTATTGTATGGCAATACTTCATCCTCAGGAAATTCCACTTCCCTAAACTTAAATGGGAACCTAAGCGTTTATCATAACACTATACGCAGTTTTGCCTGCTTACTCCCTTACCACTTTATAACTGCCCCTGTTGCCGGATGCATCTGTGAGTTGCAGGATGTAGGTACCTGTGTGTAATGATGCTGTGCTGATGATATGTGTGCTTTCTGCTGTAACAGTTTTATACACTTCCCTGCCCAGTACATCATATAGTTGTATCCTTGTTCCTTTGCTGATGCCTTCTATATGCAGCTCATCGTGCATTGGGTTGGGGTATATGTTCACTGTGCTCAGTGCGTTTGTTGTGTTATTGATACCTGTGCTCACATGCATCCTCAGCTTATTGCTTTCGGGGTTCTTAGGGTTAGGACAAAAATCATTGCAGGTAAGTACACAACTTACCAGGTTATTGTCGGCCAGTGTGGCTGCGCCCCATGTGCTGCTTGTTGCCCCGCTCACATCGTTGCCGTTGAGTTTCCATTGGTAAGCTGGATTGTTACAGTTGCTTACTGTGGCGGTGAAGTTTACCATAAGGCCCTGCCATATATTGGTATCGGGTGCTGCGGTTATGCTGATGGATGGTGTGGTGTATGGCAGTACGGTGATAGGTATGCTGGTGCTGTTGATGGCACCATTGCAGCCTGTGCCTGCTCCGGGGGTGAACTTGCAGTAGTACACGTCTCCGTTGGTTGGTATGGTGTTATAGCTGCTGTTGGTGGCCCCGCTTATTATGCTGCTGTTCTTATACCATTGGTAGGACGGGCCGGTACCTCCGTTGGTTACCAGTGCTACCAGTGTTATGCTGCTGCCTGCGCATACGCTATCGTTAGGGTTTGCATATACATTGATGGTGGGGCCGGGGTTTACGGTTACCTGTGTACTGTCTTTGCTGCTGCAGGAGCCCAGTATGGCGGTGGCTACATAGTAGCCGGTACCGTTGGTGCTTATATTACTGATGCTCGGGTTTTGCTGGTTGCTGCCCCAGCTATTAGGCCCCACCCATATCCAGCTTACGCCCGGTGTGGTACTGCTGGCAGTGAGGCTGAGGGTGTTGCCGCTGCAGAGTGGTGTATTGCTGCCTACGGTTGGTTTGGCAGGGGTTTGGTTCACTGTTACTGTTACGGTGTCTTTTCTTACACAACCGTTGAGGTTGGCTGTTACTATATAGTCTCCCGAATGGGTGGTTTGTGCATTGGTGATGCTGGTGTTTTGTGTGTTTGCTGTGTAGCTGCCGGGGCCCGCCCAGCTCCATACTACGCCAGTTGTGCTGTTGGTGGAACTTATGTTGAGGGTATTACCGCTGCACAGTGGTGTGTTTGCCGATGCTACGGGTGTGGTGGGGTATGATTGTATGCGTATGTTGAGGCCATTATCATCGCTGGTATCTGCGGGTGCGCTGCCCAGCACGCGCAGGCGGTAGCCTGTTCCGTTGGTTACGTTGGGTACTATGCAGTGAAAGGTGCCGGGGGCACCGCCGCTTACGGTAGCCAGTGTGGTGGGTGAGGCAAAGCTACCGGATGCATTGGATAGTTGCAGGGTAAAGGTATTGGTGCTGCGGAAGTTTTGGGTTACACCATAAGCTACGTGCAGGCTGTCGCCAACGCATTTGAAGGTATCTGCAAAGGGTTGTGCTATATACACGGCTGTGTCTGCATCAAATTGCACCAGCAGGCCATCCCAACCACCGTTATTGCTTGTTTGGTAGGCGCCTGTTGTGGCAAGGCCGGGCGAATTGAGTGTACGCCCCCCCATATATATCCTGCCCTTACCATAAGAAATACCGGCAGGATGCCGGGCTGAATAAAATGATGAGGTGGTTCCGTACATCTCATAACCGGTACCACCATAATAGGTGGCATATTCCCGCTGGCCCGCCGGGTTGAATATGGTCATGAACATATCTATAAAACCGCCAAAGCTGCTTTGATAAGCGCCGGGGCCGGCAATACCCGAACTGCTCGTAGTACCCCCGCATAATAATATATCTCCTTTATCAGAGAGTGCAAGAGCACCGATTATCTCATCTCCCGAACCACCGTAATAGGTAGCCCATTGACGGCTGCCTGTAGAACTGAATTTTGCCAGATAGCCATCAGAATTACCACCTCCGTATGTTTGCTGGTAGCTGCCTGCCGTACTCATAATAGTGGCTGAAGGAGTGCTGCCTGCCACATAAATATTGCCAAGCCGGTCTGCAATAACTGTGTTAACAAATTCAGCACTGGTGGTACCACTGCCATAATAAGTGCCCCATTGGTAGCTGCCCGATGCATTGAATTTGCATATAAAATTATCATGCGATATGTTGGCACTTGTGTAGCTTGTTCTGAAAGCGCCGGTGGTACTGATACCGGTACTTGATTTTGTACTGCCACAGATATATAAATTGCCCGCCAAATCTGTTGCCAAATCGTCGATTATCTCGCTATAATAATAAGTTGCCCAGAGCCGGCTGCCGGATGCACTGAATTTTACTACTATGCCATTGACATAAATAGATGGCAGGCTGCCCAGGTAGGCGCCGGTAGTAGCTAAACCCGTAGCGGTAGCAGTTTGCCCCCCTGCAAAGATGCAGTCATTCACTTTGTCATATACAAGCGCATCAAACGCATCTCCCCCGTTGCCACCGTAATAGGTGGCCCATAAACGCAGGCCGTTTGTATTGAACTTTACCAGTATGCCATCACTATTCCCTCCCAATGTGGTTTGATAAGCTCCGGTACTGGCCAGCCCCGCAGAGCCCGCAGCACCGGCTATATAGACATTCCCTGCCGGGTCTGCCGCGACACCACTTATTTTATCTGTATTATTTCCGCCATAGTAGGTAGCCCATTGCCGCTGGCCGGCAATATTGAATTTCACCAAAAAACCATTTAAGGAGCCCCCATAGCTGCTTTGGTAGGCACCAGCCGTAGCTATATTGGTAGTGCTGTATGTGCAGCCTGTCATATATACATTACCTGCGGTGTCTGCACTGTTTCTACCAATGATTTCCAACTCATGATCGCTGCCACCATAATAGGTTGCCCAGCCAAGTGAGGGGTCTATGATTACCTCTCCCCGGCCCTCTCCAAAGGAGAGGGAGGTATTATTATCGATATTATACGACAAAATATTGCCGTTCAGTACAAATTTTGATGTTATCTCTTTCTTTGTTTCTGCATCGTATGTATAAGGTGCATTTTCGCTGATACAACCAAAGGGTGTGGTGGCTATCAACGTCCCGTCTTTCAGTTCTATCTTAGTAGCACCGTTATATCTTACCTGTATGTTCCTGTAGTCTCCCCCGGGGTGCACTATGAAATCATACTTTAATTCATTGCTGATTGATGATTTATGATCTATGATTGTCCCTTCTTTTGACTTTTGACTTTTGACTTTTGAATTAGTATATATCACCCAGTCTATATTCGGGTACACATTCTTGTATATCACCCTGCTGTAACTATGTGCTGTAGCACCATCGGGGCATTGCGGCAGGTAATAGTTCTCGGTATACTCCTGCTTATCTTCGGTTACCAGTTCTGCATTTTTATTGGCGCCTATCAACTCTACGTCCATCCTGTACACTTCCATCCACGAGTCCACATCCCCCGTCCGACTTGGTCGGACACCCCCTTCAAAGGGGGAATGAACCCCTAAATCCCCTGAAGGGGACTTTGCATTATTCCCTTCAAAGGGGAAACCCGGCATTCCCCCTTTGAAGGGGGTCAGGGGGATGTCATCTCCTTTTGAATTTTGAATTTTGAATTTTGAATCAGTACGGTACCACTGGTAATGCAATTGCGCATCTCCCACAAACATCACCATACCATCTGCCTCTGCTTTAAAGTCAATATCGCTGCGGTGTTTGCCATGCTGGTCCACGATCTGTCCCTTATTCTCTATAAATGATAGTGGCTTGGGCTGTGCGGCTTCACGGGCAGTAAGGGTAAATGCCTGTAGAAGAAATAGGAAGATGATAGCACGCTTCATGCAGTAATAGTTGGACTAACTAAGTTAATGATTTTGCAGATATGTAGGTATTGGCATTATGACCAATCTGTCATTGCGAGGAACGAAGCAATCTAATCAAGCGCAGTACTACGGAACAACCTACCCTATCAGTCACGCCAAAACATCCTGGTCATTATCCACAAACCCATGAGAAAAGACTGCTTCGTTCCTCGCAATGACAGTATTATTAACAATAAAAAATAGTAAATTTGCTATGTATGTAATAGTACATATACCCGCTCTTTGACATACTGTAAACCCGTATTATTAAATACACTCCCCTCTTTGGCAAGGAGGGGATATTGACAAACTGCGAAGGCAGGTTGTCAATCGGGGTGGTGAACTCGCGTTGAGCATATCGTGAAATAATTTACCGGGCAGGGAATATCCTCCACTTTTTAAAATGGATTTATTTAACCCTTCCAGGTAGTTTTTCCAAGTTAGCTACCCTGTAAAGATGGTTATGTAACTATAAAACCTTAACCCGCCAGTTAGTCGGGCAGGCAAATGGAACCATCTGTAAACATGTTTTACATTTTGCCTTTTACATTTTGCATTAAAATGTCAGCTGAATATCTTCATCAGCCCACCAAAGACGATGATGATACCCAGGCTGGTGAGCCCGTAGAGAACAAATGTGATATTATGCGTATCGGAAGTGAGCGTAACAATGCAACTGATGAGACAGATGACCGCACCTATGAGGATAAACACCAGCCCCGATGCTGTTTTGCGCGAGTTGCGGAGTTTCACTATCTCCTTCAGCATTTCGGGCACGTGGCCTTCTTCAATACCCAGCTTCATCAGCTCGTCTGATATCTGCTGGTTATCATAGCCCTTATCCAGCCATTCGGTGGCCCGGGTATGTATGGATGAGAGATTTGTATCCATAGGCTTGCCTGTTTTGAACAGATACAATATAAAATAATAGTTGAACAAATACAATATCTAAACAACTAATGTAGATACAAATGTCAATATCAGTATTATCAATGGCGGGAGCAGGCAAAGAGGTTTAAATTTGTATAACAAACGGCTCTTATGAGAAGAGACAGGTTTTTAAAACTGGGCGCCACAGCATTACTGGCGCCGATAGCAATGAAACTGGAAGCATTTACGGCCGCTATTAGCGAGCAGAAATATGACGGGGATATAATGCCGGTGATGTTTGCCGGGCATGGCAACCCCATGAATGCCATTCTGAAGAATGAATTTCATAATACATGGCAGCGGCTGGGCAAAGAACTACCCCGCCCTAAGGCCATACTGTCTGTATCTGCACACTGGCTTACAAGGGGCACCTATGTTACAGCTATGGAGCATCCGAAGACCATACACGACTTCGGCGGCTTCCCCAAGGCGCTCTTCGAACAGCAATACCCCGCCCCGGGTGCTCCTGAACTGGCTAAGGAAACAGCGAAGCTGGTGAAATCAGCTCTTGTTCAGCAAGACCATCAATGGGGGCTGGACCATGGCACATGGTCGGTACTGCTGCCTATGTACCCTGAAGCCAATATACCTGTGTACCAGCTAAGCATTGACTACTACCAGCCTGCCGAGTTTCATTACAAACTGGCCGGTGAGCTGTACGAGTTGCGTAAAAGAGGTGTACTGGTAGTAGGTAGCGGCAACATTGTACACAACCTGGGCATGGTAGATTTTGAAGGAAAGCGTACGTACGACTGGGCAATAGAGTTTGATGAAAAGATAAAGGGCTTCATTGACAAAGGAGACCATGAAAGCATTATCAGGTATGATAAACTGGGCAGCATAGCCCGCTTGGCAGTGCCTACCAACGACCATTACCTACCATTGCTGTACACACTTGGCCTGCAAAGGAAGAATGAGGAAGTAAGGTATTTTAATGATAAGATGGATGCGGGGTCTGTATCAATGCGCTCACTAATCATCAGTTAATAAGAGGAGTTTACCGGTCGGTAATACGATAACATTGCTTATCTTAGGACTGATAAACGATAATTGAATAATGAAGAACGCTATCATATTACTGGCCTTATCTGTTGTTGCCTTTTCTGCCTGCAAGAAAAAACACCCGCTGGATCCTTACTATCCTAACGACGGCGGCGACCTGCAATATACCATAGAAGGCGTGAAGGATATGACCCTGGAACAGACCGGTATGGCTAAGATGACTGTCTTCTTCAAAAAAGTATCAGGCGCCAGCGAAGACCTTTCTCTCTCGATGGAAGACCTGCCAAAAGGTGCAAGCTTCACATACAGCCCGATAGTTGGCTCAGTATCATTTAACAGTGTACTTACTATTAATACTACCCGTGTAGCGGCAGGCAACTATACCGTTAAGGTAAAAGCATCGGGAGCGAAAAGTGGTATCAAAACAGCCAGCTTTGTATTAAAGGTAACACCTTATACAAACGGGGCGATAGCGATACTGGGGCATTTCAATGAAACGGGAAACTGCTCGCAATCGAACGGAGTAAATAACATTGTGAATATAGATACGGTGAGCACTATCAACAAAGTAGTAATTAAAGGTTTGTATGCCGGTGGTACATTATATACTCTTAATGCAACTTTAGATCCATCGAATAGTACTATCACTGTCCCATTCCAGACAAATTCACAGGCTGATTTCCAGGGATCTGGTACTTATAATGACAGTACGATCACTATACATTATACAGTGAACAATACACTGGTACATGATACCTGTAGTACTGTCCTGAAACGCGAGTAGTCTTACTTATTTGATGGTTACTGATTCTGCCCCTGAGCGTTTATTGATGTGGCAGCAATCTGCTGTAATGACGTATAGCTCATTAACCACCTCTTTGCTGTTCTTTATACCAATAAAGCGGAATGTATCTGCTTGATTTTGCAGCTTCTTAAGGTAGCTGTCGTCCAGTACAATGTAGGTTCCATTGGGCATGGTTTGCTCTATCCTTATAACCTCGTTAGTGCTGTTACGTATAGTGTATGCATCGTTAAGTATAACATCCTGCCCGTTGTTATCAGTAACATGTACAGTAGCCATTGCAAAAAGCTCAGTGCATATAACGTTTCCGGTACATTTCTGCACTTTCTTGTTACATGACTGCGACATAAGGAACAAAGAGCCGAAAAAGAGACTGAATGTGAGTAGTACTGTTTTCATAATGACAAATTATAAAAAAAGAGGTGAAACCACCTCTTCTATATATCATTTCTGTAACTATTATGGTTGAGTGGCAGTGTAAACGACACCAATTACATAAACACCTGATGGATAGCTGATGTCGGGTTTTGCTTTATAATTAACAGCAAATGTCTGGTCAGCACCATATGAACCATTAACTATTAGGTTCTTAGGAACACTGGTCAATGAATTATAATTAGCGAACTCATTAGCAACATTGCCACCAGTGTGGTTATCACTTACGGTCATAAAGAGCGTATTATCTACAGGCATCAGAGGGTTTTGTCCCTGCTGTCCGGAATAAGAAAAGTAAGCCCCGTCGGTGCTCACATTTACAACGAAATCCTTATTAGATTTTACTTTAAAAGCTTGCTCCCCTGACATAACACCAGTATTAAAATTAGCTACAGTAGAGAATTTCATATCTACCGGCGTTGTATTTAATGATGTTATTTCAATTGCGGCCGCCAATTCCAAACGTATAGTCTGACTCACTGAGCTAGATACATTTTGTGCGAAACCTGTAAACTGAATTACCAGGAGCGACGTGATTATGATAGAAATTCTCTTTAACATAGATCAATTATTTATAATTGCTTCTCTATATGTCTCTTTCTATCTCCCTGGAATTAAACCAATACGATAGTATCAGTTTGTTAATGAATTGTAAATATACAACAGTTTTTCTTATTCACAAGCAATTAACAATTTATTTTTTTACGAATACTACAGAGTAAAAAACACATGGGGTTGCAATATGCAACCCCATGAAAATCAAGTATATAAATTATTATTTAACCTCTACCTCACTCTCAATAGCTTCAAGAGACATATCTTCACCTCCATCAACTACAGCAAGTACAGAATATTTTCCCTGGGCCAAGTTTTTAGGCAACTCAAACGTTATCAAACGCCTCTGCTCAGGAAATATGGGGAATTCAATTGGATCAAGCTTTGTTTTTGAACCATCTTTCAAAGATGCTAATTCAAGATATGATTTCGCTTCTATCATAACATCTCCGGTATTTTCGCATGCCAGTTGATATGTATTAGCCAAATCTTTTGCCGGTTTAAGGTCAATAGCCTTTATTGACTTTTCAGTAGCGGTTGGTGGCGTTTGGTAAATGTGTACACCGATACGCAACAGGTTTCTTACAGTAGCTTGTGCCTGTTTATTATTTGCACTATTAGCCTCTTCAACCGTTTCAATGAAAAGCATCGCCCATTTCATTTTCTTCGTAATTTCAGGAGAATCTGGCAATTGCATCTTTACTGATAACTGAGTGGATTGGCCTGGCTGCAACTCGATAAAGTTTGAACTGAGGCTCACCCATCTGGCACAAGACCTGGGCAGTGTATCCGGTCGCATATAGATATGCCCTCCTACACTGTCCCTCAGCCAGTCATTCATGTATAATCTGAACTGGACTTTCTTGGTTGACCCATTAGATAAATTAATCACTTGGGTCTCACTTTGCCCGTTTGCCAGCGTAAAGTTTAGCGTTGTGGGGTGTACTCCAAGATTTTGTGCATACGACTGAAAGGCTATAAACAGGCAGCACAGAATTGAGAATAAATTAAGTACTTTAGTACGCATATTTGAGTTAGTATACACAAAACAACAATTTTTTGCGGTTAATTCAAAGCAAGCAGAATAGTATCAGGTATGAAATGGAAAAAATTAATCATATTATTTTTTGTATTATCTATAAAGCATAGTAATATATACGCTCAATCGAATTTTATCAGTATTACCCAAAACAGTTCCTGGTATTTTGATTGCAGCGATCCATCATGCCTTGAAAATGGAATTACCATACCGAATGCTCTTACCGTTACCCTTAAATGCACAAACAGTCAAGGGTCTGTATATGCCAAACAAAATGCTAATACCTGGCCCTCAGGCTGGTCACCTGGTGCAGCACCAGGGGGAGGTAGTTTACAGTTGGATCTGACATCAAAAACCTCTACTAATGCCACTAACATACAATACAACGCAGTTACGATCAGCGGATCCGATACCAGACTATTTGTCCAACCCAAAATGGGGAGTAAAAGTGCAGCAGTAAGTTTTACATACGATCTTATGCTGAAACCAACGGGGTATAGTTATTTTATACCGGGGAATTATACGTTTACGATGACATTTACAATGACTGAACCATGATGAGGACGATATTGATATTATTATTTTTCATCACAACTAACAATATTTTTGCTCAGACCTATACAGCTAATGGCAATGGTACTATTAGCGTAGATGCTATTATGTCTATTGCATTAACAACCAATAGCAGTTCTACCACTTTTAGTGATGCAGATGATTATGCAAATGGAATAGTTACTGCTAATTCTGTTTCAATAGCTGTAAAAAGTAATGTTTTATGGACTATAAATATTTCTACGCAAGGGTCTGTATTTACACCTCTTTCTACTGGCGCAAGCAGTAATGTACCTGCCAGCATATTGGGTGTACGTGTTAACGGAACCTCAAACTTCCTTACCATGTCGATGACAAGTCAAACCTTAAAAAATGGCAGTAGGGGTGATCCATCAACAAGTGGTAATACTTTTAGTGTGGATAGAAGACTGTCACCCGGCTACAGCTATAATGGAGGACTTTATAGTATAGCCTTATTATTTACTCTTACCCAACAATAATATTAACTATTTACAATTAGTGAAATGAAAAAAATAGCTTCAGTATCATTAGCAATAATGTGCGTGTGTAACACAAGCCTCTTTGCGCAACCCAAACTTGTAGAGAAGGTTACAAAAAAAGGCAATGAACTTGCGATACCTTATGAACGTTATATACTATCAAACGGTCTAACACTTATTGTGCACGAAGACCACTCAGACCCAATCGTGCATGTAGATGTTACCTACCATGTTGGTTCTGCAAGAGAAGAAATTGGGAAATCAGGATTTGCCCACTTTTTCGAGCACATGATGTTCCAGGGATCTGACAACGTAGCAGATGAACAGCACTTTAAAATAATTACAGAAGCTGGTGGTACATTGAATGGTACTACTAACAGAGACAGGACAAACTATTTTGAAACAGTACCAAGCAACCAACTTGAAAAAATGCTTTGGCTGGAAGCTGACCGAATGGGCTTCCTTCTTGATGCTGTGACACAGAAAAAATTTGAAGTACAAAGAGCTACTGTAAAAAATGAACGTGGCCAGAATTATGACAACAGACCATATGGCTTGGTAAGCGAATTCGCATCAAAAAATATATACCCGTATGGCCATCCTTACTCTTGGTTGACTATTGGCTATATTGAAGATCTTAATTCGGTGAATGTTAATGACCTTAAGAACTTCTTCCTGCGCTGGTACGGACCAAACAATGCTGTAATAACAATAGGCGGAGATGTAAGCACGGCTTATGTTGTAAAGCTTGTCGACAAATACTTTGGCTCTATTCCGCGAGGCCCGGAAGTTAAGCCAGTAAAAGTACCGGCAGTAAAACTTGAAAAGAACAGGTATGTCTCTATGGTTGATAATTATGCCAAGTTACCAATGTTGAGGATAACATACCCGACTGTACCTCAGAATCACCCGGATGAAGCTGCGCTCGATTGCCTGGCTGAGATATTGGGACAAGGTAAAAACTCTATACTTTACAAAAACCTTGTAAAAGCACAGAAAGCAGTAAATGCTTCTGCTTTTAATTCCACTACTGAATTAGCGGGCGAATTCTCGTTTAGCGTAACACCATTCCCGGGCCAAAAACTTGCAGATATGGAGAAACTGGTTAGAGAGTCCATTGACGAGTTTGCCCAAAAGGGTGCTAACGATGAGGATATTGAAAAATTCAGGAATAGTGCAGAAGCAAGCCTGATAAACGGAGTTGAGAATGTATCAGGCAAAGTATCACAGCTTGCATCATATTACACTTTTACAGGCGATGCCAACCATATTGGCAAAGATTTGAAGCGCTATACCAGTGTTACCAAAAAAGATGTAATGCGCGTTTTCAACCAATACATTAAAGACAAAAATTCAGTTATTGTCAGTGTATTAACTAAAGGTCAGG
The DNA here is from genome assembly GCA_044227125.1 of Flavipsychrobacter sp. Taxonomy (GTDB): domain Bacteria; phylum Bacteroidota; class Bacteroidia; order Chitinophagales; family Chitinophagaceae; genus Polluticoccus. Next base: position 87,279 of record JBGAFS010000007.1, on the reverse strand, counting down.
AAGACAACAAAGCGGCAGAAGATAATTACACAGTATCTAAAGAAGGATACAAAGCTCCGAACTATGGTTATACCGGACTTCAATACCATAAGGCAAAAGACAATTTTGATCGCAGTAAAATGCCTCCTGCCGGCCCTAATGTTTCTGTAAAAGTGCCTGAACTATGGAAAGCTTCTACAAATAGTGGCATTGAACTCATTGGTACAAAATCAGACGAGATACCTGTGGTTACATTACTGCTGCATTTTCGTGGCGGCCGTATGCTGGATGCTAATACACCAGACAAGGCGGGCTTAACTGACATGTTTACTTCTATGATGGAAGAAGACACTAAAAACTATACTGCAGAAGCATTTAGTGTGGCGCTCGATAAATTGGGCAGCAGTATTGATATCAGCCAGTCATTCGATGGTATTGATGTAAGGGTTAGATCATTGAAAAAGAACATTGACAAAACAATAGAGCTACTCCAGGAAAGATTGTTGAATCCAAAATTCACAGACGATGCTTTGGCTACGAATAAAAAACGCACTATCGAAAATATAAAGAATGCTAAAGTAAGAGCGAATTATGTGGCCAGTGTAGTGTATAACAAAATAGAATACGGCACAGACAATGTACTTGGATGGAGTGACAACGGATCAGAAACCACTGTTGCCAATATCCAACTAGCTGATATCGAGAAATACTACAACAACAACTTTTCAAGAAATGGCCTAAAAGTAGTTGCGGTAGGCGACATCACTAAAGATGAAGCTTTAAGCAAACTTTCATTCTTAGACAAGATACCAGATACAAAAATTGCAGAACCTGTATTAAAAGCTGCCCCGGCTGTAGAAAAATCAAGGATCTATTTTGTTGATATTCCTAAAGCTGCACAAACTGAATTCAGGATTGGCAGGGTAAATGACCTGCGATATGATGTAACCGGAGATTTCTACAAATCTAATCTTATGAATTATCCGTTGGGTGGTGCATTCAATTGCCGCTTAAATCTTGACCTTAGAGAAGATCGTGGATGGACGTATGGAGCAAGGGCTAATTTCTCTGCTGATAAATTTACCGGTGAATATACTTTTAGTGCAGGCATAAAAGCCGGAGCAACAGATAGCGCCATGATGGATATAGTTAAGATCATGAAAGAGTACAAAGACGGTGGCATAACTAATGATGAGCTTACATTCACCAAAAATTCAATAGGACAAAGTGAAGCAAGAAAATATGAGTCACAGGCACAAAAAGCCGGGTTCTTATGGCGTATAATGGATTACAATCTCGATCCGTCATACCCGTCAAAACAGGCAGATATCTTAAGCAGTATTACCGCACAGGAAATCAATGAACTCAATAAAAAATATCTCCCCTCAATAGATAAAGTTAACATTGTACTGGTTGGCGATAAATCTAAAGTTTGGGACGGCATCAACAAATTAGGCTTCGATGTTGTTGAACTTGATGCAGATGGGAACCCTAAAAAATAAAATAAATATATAATTTGAAAGCCCCTGTATTATACCACAGGGGCTTTTTTATGACAACTAATATATTCAGCTAGTCTTAACTTATTATTTTGAGTACAAACTATTACATTCGCAGTCTAACCAATCAATATGTTACAAACAGATTACATACATGTACCCTACGGTAAAGCAGTTTATGGTGAAGCCGAAATACAGGCAGTAATGGACGTACTGCGTACTACTACCCAAATGGGTAAACATGTTCGCAGAATGGAAGAACGTGTTGCTGCGTTGTATGCTAAGAAATACGGCATTATGGTAAACAGCGGATCTTCTGCTCTATACCTTGCAGCAGACCTGCTCAATTATGAGCCCGGAACAGAGATCATTACTCCTACCCTTACGTTCTCTACAACTATAGCACCGCAGGTTAAGAAAGGCTGGGTGCCTGCATATGTTGATGTAGAAGAAGGTACTTATAATATAGACGTAAATAAGGTAGAGGAAATGATTACGCCTAAAACAAAGGCAATGATCATACCCAACCTGATAGGCAACCTGCCTGACTGGAAACGCCTGCGTGAGATAGCTGATAAATACAACCTGTTTGTTCTGGAAGATTCCGCTGACACACTCGGTGCTGAAATAGAAGGTGCATCTTCAGGCCGCTTTACAGACATGAGCACTACCAGCTTCTACGGTTCGCACATTATTAATTGTGCTGGTAATGGTGGTATGCTTTGTGTAAATTCTGAAGCATTCTTCGACCGTGGACGCCTGCTCAGAAGCTGGGGACGCAGTTCATCCCTCTTCGTAGAATCAGAAAAAGTGGAGAACCGATTCAATGTAGAGATAGAAGGTATTCCTTACGATGCTAAGTTCGTTTTTGAAGAGCCCGGATATAATATTGAACCTGCCGAATTGGGTGCTGCTTTTGGCAATGTACAATTAGACAGCCTTGGCAACAATATTGATGCACGCACAGCCAACTATAACAGTATGCGTGAATTCTTCAGCCAATATGAAGAGCATTTCATACTGCCGAAACAACTGCCTAACTCACGTACAGGCTGGCTGGCATTTGCAGTAACGGTTCGTGAATCCGCTCCTTTCATTCGTCGCGACCTGCAGATATTCCTTGAGAAGAGGAACATACAGACACGTACAGTATTTACCGGCAACATCCTTCGTCAGCCAGGATTTAAAAACCTGCCACATAAAGCTGCTGCAGGCGGATATCCTGAAGCGGATAAAGTAATGCGTGGCGGTATGTTACTTGCCTGCCATCACGGACTGAACGAAGCACAGATATCGCATGTAATGGAAAGCGTTAGCGAGTTCATGAAAAACCTGTAAGAATGGATATTATTCTATTAATACTGGCGTGCTTCTACATTAATAATAAAGCAAAGAACAAAGGCCTTAATGGTACACAATGGGTACTGAAGACAATCGGCTACTCAGTAGTATTTGAATTACTTGGTGGTGCGATTGCTTATTACATTAATGGTGGCAACATTATACTGGCTGCTGTTTTCGGTTTTTTCTGCGCAGTGGGTGGTATGCTGCTGGTTAAATACAGAATAGACAGAACACCTGCACAAAACAGTAACTTAAATTAACTACCAGCCCAGCATCGTCTTCAGTTTAGACATGCCGGTTTTGCTGACCATAACTTTAGCGCCACATTGCAGCAATGCAATGTGGCTTTCTTTTTCGTAAGGCTCAATTTTCACCAGTTGGCTTACAGGTACAATATAAGAGCGGTGTACACGTACAAATTGCTGGGGGTCTAAAGATGCCTCAATAGAAGTAAGTGTACTTTTCTTCAGGTAGCTGCCATCTTTGGTGACGATCTTTACATAATCATCGTTAGCTTCAAGATAGAATATCTCCTGTGCAGGTATTATACGTATCAGACCATTGTGTTTTACAACTATTCTGTGCTGATAACCTTCGTATATATTAGCCTGCAGTAATTCTGTTGCACCACCTGCAGTACCCGGAACCATCTGTAACCACTTATTGATAGCTTTATCAAAACGTTCTTTAGATATAGGCTTGAGCAAATAATCCACAGCGTGTGCTTCAAATGCTTTCATTGCATACTCGTCAAATGCTGTTGTAAATATTACTGATGGTGGATTATCCAGCAATTCAAGCATTTCAAAACCCGACACTTTAGGCATCTGCACGTCAAGGAATATAAGGTCCGGTTTCAATTCCTGTATTGTCTTAAACCCTTCAAACCCGTCTCCGCATTCTGCCACAACTTCAAAGCTTGGATAGCTTTGCAAAAATGCCCGCACCAATTGTCTTGCCAATGGCTCATCATCTATCAATATTACCTTATACATCTTGCCTTGGTATTTTTAGTATTGTAGTAAATGTATTTTCATGCTGTTTGGTCTCAAGCAAATCGACGCGAACATAAAGCAAGTACAACCTGCGCCTTATACCTTCTATCCCAAAGCCTGTTCCTTTTGGCATCTGGCTATCGGGTTCATAAGGATTTGTAATAGTTATAGTAAGCATGTTGTCATCAAGTGCAATATGCACTGATATAGTAACACTACCCGTCTTACCATATAAACCAAACTTAATGGCATTCTCTAACAACGGCTGAAGAAGAAACGGAGGTATCTGTGCATCATCCACATCTTCTTTATCTATTTGTACCTTAAGTCTGTCGCCAAAACGTACAGACTCAATAGACAGATAAGATTCAATATATAACAATTCGTCTTTAACAGGAACCAGGTCCTGCGCCTCACGCCTTACAGAACTCCTGAGAAAATCAGACAACTTTCCAATCATTTCCTGTGCCTTAGCCGGTTCTATCATAGTTAAAGCGCTGATAGAGTTGAGACTATTGTACAGGAAGTGCGGCTGCAATTGCTGACGCAACTTGTATAGTTCAGCATCTTTCAGCAAGGCTGCAGCATCAGCCTGCTGCCTGAATAATATCTCCAGTTCAGCAGCACGTTTTCTTAATGACAGATAAGAAGCCAGCCATGTAAAGAGCAGCCAGTTGATAATATACCTGATAATGATTGTGTGCCTTGCTATATTAAGGTATGCGGCTTCATCAGCTTCCAGAAAGAACAAGATGCGGGTGCTCGCATAAACAGCTATGAAACCAACAAAAGTTGCTACTACTATAGCATAAAGTGTAACCCCTACTCTTGTAGGGTAATTATTGATAACTATTATAGTAAGCCATATGGCAAGCATTGACACAACAGTGCTGACTATGGCATCTACGAAAGTAGCAACCCATGGTACTAAAGCATAATAGTGAAGCAGCAATATATATATTGCTGCTATACCTATGCCGGCGATTGCCAGCACTATTCTTGTATGTCTGCCGGTTGGGATCAATATCTAATACTTATTCTGTCCATACGGGCAATGCAACAGGTGCATCTTCCCTGATAGAGGAAAACAATACTGCACCATGCGAAAGGTCTGTATACTGAACCGTCTTCACTGCTAAAAACTGCCAGGATATACAACGACCATGCCTGTCTACAAAACTTGTTTCTTCTGATTTTGCCAGTCTTACAGCCTCACTAATTGCCTGCTCCTCATCAGCTGCAGTAATAAGACGCCATTGTTCTTCCTGCTGTTGTACATCACTACCGGTGCATTTTATCCGGTATATGATATGTGCTATATAATGGTTCATGACAATATTGATGGGCCACCCATATCCGGGTGGCAGGTTATTAATATGATTTGATCTCTACACCACCACAGGTACAGGTACCTCTCAATATCAACACTCTCTTCTGCTCTCCTGCTGCTTGTGCTGTATGCATAGTGCGTTTATCTTCTATGCTGCCCATTACGGGGTCTATTTCGTTTTTCAACTCCCAGTGTGATGGTATTACCAACTCTACCCCGCCACAAAATACTTTCACGTTAAGTACCATGGGCTGCACACTACTATCTGCTTGTGTCATATTCACCTCAGTGCCGCCAAAGCTTGTGCTGATATTACCACCCCTGAATTCCTTAGAGGTTACTATCTCTTTCCTTCCACCGAATGTAACATCTATATTCAATGTACTATCTGAAGATGTTACCACCTGCATATGGTCTTTCCAGTTGTGGTGCCTTTTATTTGACCGGAATACTATCATGAGGCCTCCAATTATCAGTGCTGCAGGCCAAACCAGGTTTGATGAATCTACACCAAAAATGCGCTGAGCCGGTATGAGGTTAACAGTACCTATAAATATCAGGATCCACCAGGCATTATTGCGGAAGTTTTTCTTAACGCCTATAAACAGGCCGATTGCTATAAGTATAACAGGCCACATGTCTTCCAAATTAATATGGGGCATTACTATTTCACGCACCAGTAATACCACACCTATCAAAACGATAAGCAGGCCGAACCACATTTTATCCTTCTTACGACGCTCCGGCATTTGTTGCCAGTTCTGTATGTTATGTCTCATTATCTACTGATTTACAATGTAAAAGTATAACCCATATATACCATATAGAAATGCAATTAGGCGAAACGGAACCTGAAATCGGTAAACTGCCGTAAATGGTCGGTAAACAACCGAGGAAAAGTACCTAAAGGCGTCAAAAAAATCCATTTTCACAAAAAATACTCTTTTCAATATTGGGGCATAACACATTACAACACTCTTGATTTGTTGTTAAGAATTGCTAAGTGTAATATTTTTATTCTGTTTATTTGACAATGAAGAAAATACAGACAATAATAATAAAGAGCTTCTGTCACTGTTTATCTAACACAGTAACATTAATAACAAATATACATAATTATAAGCGAATATAAAAATGCCCCGCTGTAAATGCAGCGGGGCTCACTCTAACTAACCATATGCCTATTACGAAAAGCTTTTCCGACTATTTTGCAAACGAGACAATGTATCCAGTACTGTAGCGCGGTATACATAAAGCAGTATTGCAGAACACAGCCATACAGTAAGCGCCATAAAGAAAAGCAGCCCGCCATCTCCCATCACCTCTACGCCTAAACCGGTAAGATGAAAGAATATAGCACCTGACATGGTACCAAGCGCCAGCATTGCACCCCATGGCGTTGTTCGGGGTATTAATATCAGCACAGAAGCAATAAGCTCTACTACACCCGACCCTATACGCCCCCATGGCTCCATGCCCACTGTAGTGAAGATATATCTACTTTCTGCGCTGCCACCAAACTTATGACCCAGTGTTTGAAGCAAAATATAAGCGGATACTAAGCGCAGTACCCATAACAGAATTGTTTTTGCCTGCATATAAATGATTTACAGAGCAAAACTATAAACAGTATACGAGGAGATTTGTCGTTTAGCCGACGCGTGCCTCTTTTTGCAGCATTTTAACATCAGGTATAATGATGAACTTCCTGTCCATCTCCAGTAATCCTTCCTGCTCAAACTGGTTGACCATTGTGGTAACGGTTTGCCGGCTGGTGCCTGTAAGCCTGGCTATGTCTTCGTGCGTAAAATAATTGTCCAGCCTGCAGGAGTTTGATTCTGCAGCATTCTTACCTAGCAGTGTCCAGAAGAAGTATAGTATACGGGTACGTGCATCACGCTGCAGCAGGTTTATAAGACGGTTGTCTATACGGCGTAATTGCTGGCCTACTTTTTTCGAAAAGACCACCCCAAGATCAGGGCGGCGGTGCAGTAGCTTTTCGAAATCATCGATAGTAAATGCACAGAGTATTGTATCCACTTTATACGCCTGCGCAAATTCACCCTGCATATTGCTTCTTTCCAGTGTAAATTGTCCAAAGACATCTCCCGGCTGCAGTATATCTTTTACTATTTCGTTGCCCTCATCATCTATATTGCCAATCTTAACATAGCCTTCTTTTACAAAGTATAGCTTATTATGATACTGAGCGTCAAAATAGATGTATGCGTTTTTATCTGCAATAACGAAATTGTGCACCACGTTCAATGCCTGGTAATCATCCCTCGTAAGATGGGCGAGAAAATCGTTTCTGCGTATAATCAGTAATGTATCATCAATACTCATATCAACACGTTAATTGTTCAACAACAAATTGTACACCTGGTAAGCTGCCAGTAATAAAAAGACAATACCCATGAACACCTGTACCCCTTTCTTATTTTTCTGCATAAATGCAGACAACTTTGCCCCGGCCAGTATAAACAAAAACAAAGCAGTAAGCGTACCAGCTCCGGCTGCTAATGCAAATACATTATAAGTAACCATTCCCGGATGCAACCAGTTTGCTGATACAAGGTAAACAGACCAGCCCGCCCAAAAAGGAAACTGCATCGGGTTAACAGCACTCATTACCATGCCCAATACAAAGCGGTTCATATTGTTATCTACAAGCTTGTTTTCCTGCTGTTGCTTGTTTAATGCCATAAAACTGCCCATGGATAACAGCAACAACATAAGCACTGCTGACCATTGGAGCACCCTGAACAAGACCCGGTGGTGCAGTATCCAGTCTACAGCCATCAGTGCTATTCGCAGATATAACACCTCTATTATAGCTACCCCCAATGCAAACTGTATTGCACTTACAGCCCTCTGCCTGGCAGCTATATACATAGCAGTCATATTCAGGTTGCCCAATGGCAATGTACCTGAAAGACTAATGGTATAACCTGATATGATAGCCGAAATAAGTGCCTGCATATATTACCATGTACGTGATGAAAGAGCAGCATCAATACGGCGAAAAGCCTGTACTTCTCTCCTGCCTTCTGCCAATGTAAGATACTTAGTTCCTGAGGAATTATTCATCTTACTTATGCGATACATGATATTCCAGTGGCGGATTATCTCTTTCCAGGCAAAGAAAAGTGAATGAGAGGGGTCATATATGTGGGTAGGCTCACTACCACTGCCATTTAACTCTATTACAGATATATTTTCTCCGCGTTCCAGTTCTTCCCATGTATTGAAACGTATATCAAGTCTGCCAAAATAAAAACCACTTATATTGCTGCATAGTTTGTTGATGGTATCTGTTAAGGCCTGCGTTGTACGGAATGAAACATCTGTAAATTTTGATCCGCGCGAATGATTACCATAGGGCACCAACACTAACCGTTCACCTGCTTCCGGTACTTTGTCTAATTTATCGGCATGCAGTATGCTTATTTGCTTCCATTGCAGCAGGTAGCGCGGATTCTCTTTAGTGAGTTCTGCTATGGTATGTACTCCATCACCAACAATTGTTACCGGTTCCTTATTCACAATACCTGATATATGGCCGCTTGTTTCGCCGGGAAAGCGATAGTAAAACAGGCCTACTTCGTTAGGAAAACTAACATATTTCTGAACAAGGAATGGTATCGGCATAACCTTAGCATACTCTGCAAGCTCCTGCATATTATTTATCTTCTTCACGCCAAGGCCGCGCTCACCATGATCTGGTTTTGCTATAACCGGGAAAGTCAATCCCGCTTTGCTCACCTCAGTTATCATATCATTAACGGGCACACCATTGGCAAAATAACATGTAGCCGGAAAGGTCCCGGCCGGTAACAGATCATACACATCTTTCTTACTCTCCATTATAAACCCCCCATTACGAATAGCGGGATTAGCAGCAGTAAGGAAGAAGAAAGAACGTGCACGTATACTTAACCATAACCAATAAGGATAAAGCGGTGCATATACCAGCCGGCTGTTCCAGTACTCCCAGTGAAACAGGCGTATAAAAAAAGGTGTATGGAATATCCGTTTCATAATTTACGGCCTGCTGAAGAGAACAGCCATTCATTAACTGCCTGCACACCAGTAAGCATATCTTTATAATACATTACCGATCTGTCGTGCATCAGCTCTATACCTGTGATACTTACAGTTTTCAATATTCCATCCCTATTCATACGCAGATCAATGCGTTCATCTCCCTCTCCGCCAAATTCGTGGAACTGCCTGATGCTTTCCGGGGTGATATCCCTGTGCTCTCTTAACCATTCGTCGAACCAACCCCTGCGCTTATCTATCACTTGCTTGTCGTATAGTGTTACAGACGACCATATATGCGGTATCGTTGCTACCATTTGTCTTACATTGGCCGTAGTTCCATCCCAGCGCGCCTCCCACAAGCTACCATCAGACCATATAACAAGTGTAAAAGGTTCTATATTATCGAGGTCTGTCTCTTTAAACTTCTGTGCGGGTTGTTTGGAATCAAATACATCAAGAAATATCAGTCCCCTGCTTTTACGGTATGGCGGGTTATGATGATGTTTTTCATACGCACCATTAAGCAAGACCATTGCATTACCATTATTATGCAAGCCTATCCATGTACCACCGGCAGCACCATCGCGGGGAAATAGCACTTTGCCTGTAGACATTTTTTGTACCTCCGGAAATGATGCAGGCGCACGCAATACTTGTTCATCTCTATTGGATGTGATGAATACTCTGTCCTTAACGGGTAAAAAGGTTACTGTGCACATTGATGACGATATTGAATTGTTGATGGTGCGACACCAAAGGTCTCGGGCAAAATCAAATTCGTCAATTCGTTGATACCTACCCTGATAAGGGCCATATGATGTATAGCATGCTCCAGGTTATAGACCAGCTCCCTGTAATAAGATGCTGATACAGAAACCAACTTATCGTCAGTGCCAAAAGAGGCCTCAACAATCAGCGGCTTATCCACCTTCCTGACAGATACGTTAATGTCACGGATACATTTCAAAGCAAAAAAACGACCCGATTCAATACGAATATCACGTTTGCGTTTTTCGTAGTTAACCACACCGCTCAAATAACCGCTATCGAGACATTGAAACAGTTCTATGATATGCCTTACATGCTGGCCCATCGTAGCCCCTGATAGTTGTACAGAGCGGGTACAATACTCTTCGTCTGTCATCTGCATAACAGACTCTGATAATTCACCCAATACATTATTTATTACTTCTGACAGATACATACAAGAGATACGATACTTTTCAACGAACGGATTTATTTAAATTTAGCCCAGTTCACATCGGCCTTAGCTTTCAGATTCTTCTCATCCTTATTCCATGACTTCAGTGTATTATTAAAATACTTATTGTAGAAAAGATACAATTTGCCATTGAGTATTTTGTATGTTTCAGGATCAACTTCTACCTTTTCACCCTTAGCGCCCATTGCATAAGCACACCAACCACCATATTGCGGTTCATATGCAGCGGGATTTTGTTTAAACGTATTCAGATCCTGCGTACTAGCGAAGTAATAGGTAATACCCTGGTATTGAAATGCTATGCTTTTATTTCCTTCCTGTGGTTTCCCGTTGAAATAGCTCACAGGGTCGTAACCACTGATAGCTACCCCACTTTCTGTATTGAAGTTCTTTTGCCTATATCCTGCAGGCTGAGCATAAACTGTATTAACCCCTACAAATAACAATAACAACAACCAATATTTTTTCATCCTTTTTCTGATTTTTAGCAAAGGTCGCTGTTATGGGAAAAATGCTTTGTCAGCCAGCTGACAAAAAATCAGGATATGCACCAGATTATTTTTTACGGAAATAATAGGTAAGTCTTGGGGTTACTACAGCCGCTCTTGTCAATCCCTCCGGCCTGTTAGCACGAACTACTACGGGAGCACCTACGGATAGCTCTGCACGCCAGTTACCCATATCCCTGAAATAGTCAAATATAAGATTGAGCGTAAGCCCTGCACTGCCATTTACTTTTGCCTGTACTCCATTCAGCAATGTAATATTATCATCAGCTACGTGATAGATGAATAACGGACTAAATGACAAGCCGTGCTTTTGGCTGTTTTTGTATATTTCTAACCTGAGGAGTGCATCAGCTTTTCGTTCCAGTTTCCTGGAAGAAAAGTATACATCATAATCTGCGGAAGCACCGGGCACAGTACCAGCGAGATAACCATTATTATTATAGTTGAACAGAGGTGCCTGAACACCAAGAGCCAAACGGAAGTATTTTTTCCAACTGATATTGATGCCTGCTATAAGGTCAGTTGTACCAAGATTTGGTTGATATGGCATGGGCAATGCCAATCCTGTTGCACCTACCTTATCAGACTGCCCTAAGCTAAATCTGCCACCCAATACAGCCCTGACATCCCATACCTCTTTTGATTTCCATAACAGTTGTGTTACTGTAGCAACGACATCACTTACACCGGAATATGTACCCAATTTGCCTGATGCTATATAATATGGCAGTTTTATTTCTGCCACCCCATTTTTATTTATGCTCTTCGAAAGTTCCAGTTGCGGTATTATAGCTATTGTTCCCTGCTCGCCATACCCTATTGTAGTAGACAGGCCTGCACTGCCAATGTCTTTTATAGTGTTAGTATTAAGTCCAGATTTCAATACCCCGGCTGTACAAAAACCGGCATCTGCGCATCCCTGTGCCTGAACAAAGCCTGCATATACCAGTAAAAAAACAATACCTATGATCCTTTTCATAAACCATTTTGGTGCAAAAAACATAATCTGTCAATCATTTATTGTCTGCTATACGACCGATTGCCGGTAAGCTATTTCAGAAAAATTTGTCAGTTACAAATATTATTTAGATATTTGTCTAAATATTTAATTTAAATGAACCTGCTATTTAAGGCGCTTAACGATAGCACAAGAAGGGAGATACTTGAACTACTGAAGAAAAAGGATCTTACTGCCGGTGAGATAGCAGACCATTTCAATATATCAAAGCCCAGCATCTCTCACCACCTTGATCTACTGAAACAGGCCGGCCTGGTAGATGCGGATAAACAAGGACAATTTATTTACTATTCACTAAACACTACTGTTGTAGATGAGATCCTGAAATGGGTGCTACAGTTTAAAAAATGAAATATTCTGCTATGAATAATAAGAGAATAACAGACCTGCTGTTAACCATTCTATGCCTGCTGCCACTAGTATACCTTGCTGCTATCTGGAATACAGTTCCTGAAATAGTCCCTGTACATTATGGTATTGATGGCCATGCAGACAGCATGGGACATAAAACAGCTTTGTGGTTACCGGCATGTATGATATCATTCATCAGTATAGGTGTTTACTTCCTGCTGAGGAATATCAAAAAGGTAGATCCTAAACGTGCAAATGCGGCCAGTACGCCAAATTTTGATAAGCTGGCTTCAGTGATGGTATTATTCATGACAGCGCTGAATCTTGTAATTGTCATAGCATCTGCCAGGCAGAATGTAAAACTGCTGGAGATAGCCATGACGCCACTAATGGGCCTGATGTTCATGTTCATCGGTAACTATATGTACAATATCAAGCCCAATTATTTTGCAGGTATAAAAGTACCCTGGGCGCTTGCCAGCGATTACAACTGGAAGAAAACACATAAGCTGGGTGGTACACTATGGTTCATTGGCGGCTTAATAATTACTATCAGTTCATTATTCCTTTCACCAGCGGCAGGTAACATATTCATGTTAGTTATCGTAGCTGTAATGGCCATCATACCCATTGTGTATTCTTACCTGATATTCAGGAAAGAGAAAGACCAACCGGGATATTTTGACAAGGAAAGATAAACTTATGTCAGAGTAAAGGCACCGGCCTGTTCTGTACATGCATTACCATGCGCATAGATAGCACATGTAATTGTGTTTTGCTATGCGCATTTCGTTCTATATAATAAATGGTGTCTGTGAGTTCTTTTACCATATTACCGAGCACTTCAAGAGACACAGGCATGGCAGCCAGCTTTTGTACAAACTGGGCTTCTTCTTCGGGCAATGCCGGGGGCACCTGGGGCATATATCGCGCCCTGATAGCTTGCTCCAGTAACTGAATAGTATAGTGCAGTAAATTCTTCTGTTGTTCGCGGCCAGACTTGCTCCATTCTTCTGCAAACTTTGCTATGGCAACGCCGTTGTTCCTGAATATACCATTGAACCAGTTGCGCACTTCAGGAAAGAGGTCATTACCTGTATGTTGCACCAGCCTCAATGCTTCTGTAAAACTGCCATTGGCCATATGTGCTACCTGTGCGGCCTTACGAGGGTCTGTTACCGAGCGCATTACTAATGCTTCCGCAATGTCTTTTTCTTTAACGGGTGCCAACTTAATTACCTGTGTACGAGAAAGGATAGTAGACAATATATCTTCCATGTCTTCTGCTACCAATATCAGGAATGTATCGGCGGGTGGTTCTTCTATTAGCTTAAGCAGTATGTTACCCTCTTTACCCAGGTATTCAGGCCGCCATATGATCTGTACTTTATGATTGCCCTCGTATGATTTAAGGTTGAGTATGTCTATTATCTCGCGGCATTCTTCGGCTGTGATATTACCCTGTTTGTTTTCAGCGTTGATAAACTGCAACCATTCATATGTGGTGCCGTATGGTGTTTGCCCTACAAATTCCCTGAACTCCTGGATGAAGTAACGGCTCATAGCCTTCGTACCTGATTTAGGAGGTATTGAAGGGAAAGCCAGGTGCAGGTCAGCATGTTCGAGACGAGCTACCTTGCTACAATTAGCACATTGGCCGCAGGAATCATTGCCGGATTTTTGCTCGCAGAATATGTATTGTGCCAATGCCAGTGCAAACGGGAGCCCCCCGGTACCTTCATTCCCTGCTATCATCATAGCATGAGGAAAATGACCGGTTTGCCACATATTTATTACCCCTTCTTTTGCCGGCTGTTGCCCTACTACATTATTAAACTGCATCTGAATAATTAGAAAACCAAAAGTATACATTCAAAACCAATCAGGAGCATAGAGAATTGACATGATTTTTTGTTAATGGCAATTTTCATATTGGATTTGGCATTAGTTTTGTGATATCATTTTAATATCAAATTGAATTTACATAAAAACTAGCAATATGGAAAAAGTAATCAAACCCATGAACGGCTACCTCGCATTGGTAATCTCCCTTGTACTGCTGGGCATTGCAGTATTTTTATTTACACAGGCATCCGATAACCCGGTAATAGTAGTGCCAGGCATACTATGCTTTGCTACTACCATCTTCATATGGAAGGGCCTGATGATCATTCAGCCCAACCACGCCCGGGTACTGAACTTCTTTGGTAAGTATGCAGGCAGCGTGAAAGAAAACGGCCTGTTTTTCGTGAACCCGCTGTACGCAACAATCAAAATATCGCAGCGTGCGCAAAACCTGGCCATCCCTACCCTAAAGGTGAATGACAAGATGGGTAACCCGATAGAGATCGGTTCGGTAATTGTATGGCAGATATCTGATACATACAAAGCTGCGTATGAGGTGTCAGATTATATGGCCTATGTAAAAACACAAAGTGAGGCAGCCCTCCGTTACCTGGCCACAAGTTTCGCATATGATAACATAGAAGATGAAACTGCCACAATTACCCTGCGTGATGGCGGACAGAAAGTAACTGAAATGCTGGAGCAGGAGTTAAATGAACGCCTTGCCAAAGCCGGGATAATTATCACAGAAGCGCGCATCAGCCACCTTGCATACGCACAGGAGATAGCTGGTGCCATGCTGCAACGTCAGCAAGCCACAGCCATAGTAGCTGCACGATATAAAATAGTAGAAGGTGCGGTAGGCATGGTAGAGATGGCACTGGCAGAGCTCAGCAAAAAAGACATAGTAACGCTGGACGAAGAAAAGAAAGCAGCTATGGTGAGCAACCTGATGGTGGTACTATGCGGCGAACGCGGAGCACAACCTGTATTGAATACGGGTAGCCTGTACCAATAATTAATTACAAAGTCAGAATTCAAAAGTGAAAACTTTGGATTCTGACTTATCACTTTTGAACTTGATGATATGCCGAAGAAAAGTTTTGTTTTGCGAATAGATGAGGAAACATTTAAGGCCATTGAAAAATGGGCCGCAGATGAATTTCGCAGTGCGAACGGGCAGATAGAGTTCATACTGGATAAAGCCTTGAAAGACAGCGGGCGAAAGAAAGCAGAAAAAAAGAAAGACGATAATAAATCTAAAGAATAGCAAAGGCTGCCAATGGCAGCCTTTATTTATTTTTCAGTTGAGCTATGCGTTGCTCAAAATCAGCAGGTTGAGGCAATGGATTTTCGAATGGTTTGAAGTAGTCCAGTAGTTCCTGTGAGTGGGTTTCACTTTTTTGTGTTGCAAGGTTGAAATGAACGAAGGTGCTCCATAGCACAGACTTTAACTGGGTTTTATCTTTGTTCCACATCATCATCTCTACAAGTATATCTTTCTCTCGCAGTGATAATATAGTAGATTGTATCACTACAGTTTCCATGAGCATGGCAGGTTTCAGATAAACGATTTGATTAGATCCTACCACCCAGCTTTTACCATGCTCTTTGGCATAATGGTATACATTGAATTGGTAGTTTTCCCAAAGCTGGTCCTCACGGGCATTGATAAAATAATCAAGATAACGGGCATTATTCAGATGGTTAAACGGATCACAATCAGGGAAGCGTATAAGCATTGTGCTTTCCAGTACTTTACTGTTGTTCATAGCATTAGTTTAGACAACCAAATGTAATGAATACCAGTTTATATTATCAGTTGTTTACCGGTGCCCCTTTATCCAGCCAGGCATGTATCTTATTTATAGAACAACTGTCTATGGTATAGGTAGGTGGCATGCCTTTGGTAAGTGAGCTATGCAGGATACAGTGATATAGTAAAGAACCATAAACGCTATCGCCCCTGTAATCAAGACTCAAGTACTTTTTCAATGAAGTAGTATCTTCCAGGTCCAGGCCATTTTCTCCTACAACCGCAGTACTATGACACTCATAACAATATTGCCTGAATATTGGTTTTACATACTTTGAATAGGCCAAATCGAATGTGTCGCAATATGTAACTACAGGAGCCTGTGTTTCTGCCTGGAAAGGCTTGTGTTTGCAACTTACCAGCACGATTACTGCAATCAGTAATACCCACCAATTGAACCTCATATCTACCAATTATAACACAAAGTTCAGGGGAATAATGTAACAACAACTGTGGCAGCAGATTAAGTAATTGTTACTTCTTAAAATGATAAAGGCTGCCTAATGGCAGCCTTTATCTTATAATTCGCTAAAAGATTAAGCGTTGTTTTCTTCTGTACCTTCTGCAGCAGGTGCATCAGTAGCAGGAGTTTCTTCAACTGCAGGTGCAGGAGCAGCAGCAGCTTTAGCAGCAGCCGGTTTGCGGCTACGGCGTGTTTTCTTAGCACCTGTATCTTTAGAACCTGTGTTGTAGATCTCGTTGAAGTCTACCAGTTCTATCATTGCCATATCTGCAGCATCACCCATACGGCGAGGAAGCTTAATGATACGCGTGTAACCACCAGGACGAGCTGCAACTTTATCACCTATTGTACCAAACAATTCTTTGATAGCTTCTTTATCCTGCAGGTAGCTGAATACCACGCGACGGTTGTGCATAGAATCGTTCTTAGAACGGGTAATAAGTGGTTCTGCATATACACGCAAAGCTTTAGCTTTTGCCAGTGTAGTAACAATGCGCTTATGTTCGATAAGCTGGCAAGCCAGGTTCGACATTAATGCTGCGCGATGTGAGGCTGTACGGCCTAAATTTTTGATCTTGTCTCCGTGACGCATGACTATTAAATTTTGTGCCTTTCGGCTTTCCTCCGTACCGTGTCAGGATTTACGGAGTACTTGGTTAATTAAAAATGAAAAATGTGAAATGCAAAAGCTTAGCTTCTACATTTCACATTCTGAATTAATCTAAAGAACGGTTGAACTTGCTGATATCCATACCGAAGTGCAGACCGCGTTCGCCAAGCACTTGTTCAATTTCAGACAGAGATTTCTGACCGAAGTTGCGGAATTTCATCAGTTCTTCCTGAGTATATTGAACCAGTTCGCTCAGAGAATTGATCTTAGCAGCTTTCAGGCAGTTGAATGCACGTACAGAAAGTTCCAGATCTTCGAGCGGAGTATTCAATACTTTACGCAGTTGCAGTGTTTCTTCGTCTA
The DNA here is from genome assembly GCA_044227125.1 of Flavipsychrobacter sp. Lineage (GTDB taxonomy): Bacteria > Bacteroidota > Bacteroidia > Chitinophagales > Chitinophagaceae > Polluticoccus. Next base: position 69,888 of record JBGAFS010000007.1, on the reverse strand, counting down.
CTACTGCTTCTTTTTCTTCACGTTTAGTATCCAGGGAGATGTTCTCATCAGTGATGATCATCAGGTGCTGGATAAGTATGCGTGATGCTTCTTTTACAGCCTCTTCAGGATGAATAGTACCATCGGTAACTACTTCCATGATGAGTTTTTCGAAGTCAGTGCGTTGTTCAACACGCGTATTTTCGATGCTGTATTTTACATTCTTTATCGGAGTGTAAATTGAATCTATTGCTATGATACCGAGCGGAGCTTCTTTAGGACGATTCTCTTCAGCAGGAACATAACCACGACCTTTACCGATATGTAATTCTATCTGGAAGGTAGCAGAAGGATCCATGTTGCAGATAATCAGCTCAGGGTTCATTACCTCAAAGTTAGGCAATGCTTCACCTATCATACCTGCTGTAAAGCTTTCTTTACCTTTAATAGTAAGCTCCACTTTTTCAGAATATACATCACCCTCTACTGCTTTCTTCAGGCGTACCTGTTTCAGGTTCAGGATGATTTCAGTTACATCTTCAAGTACACCTTTTAGTGTAGCGAATTCGTGGTCAGCACCGGCTATTTTGATAGCTGTGATAGCATAACCTTCGAGTGAAGAAAGTAACACGCGGCGCAGAGCGTTACCAATAGTAACACCATAGCCAGGTTCCAGCGGACGGAATTCGAATTGTGCTTCGAAATCAGTTGCTTTTTGCAGGACGATCTTGTCCGGTTTTTGGAAATTTAAAATAGCCATATATTGATTAATTTTTGATTCGCGCAGGACATTCTATCCGGCACAATCGGTTAATTATATACTATTATTTAGAGTACAATTCTACGATCAGTTGTTCCTTAATGTTTTCAGGAACTGATTCGCGCTCTGGGTGAGCAATATATGTACCCTTCATATCTTTTTCGTTGAAGTCAACCCAGCTGATCTTCTGGTTTTTACCACGCACCATGCTAGTGATCAGGCTGTTAGCCTTGCTCTTAGGTTTCAGTTCGATAACATCACCCGGCTTCATTGTATAAGAAGGGATGTTAACTACTTCACCATTAACCATAATGTGTTTGTGAGAAACCAACTGGCGTGCAGCAGGACGAGTAGGAGCAATACCTAAACGATAAACTGTGTTATCCAAACGAGCTTCGAGAAGCTTGATAAGGTTTTCACCGGTTGCACCTTTCAGACGGGCAGCCTCAACGTAAGTGTTGCGGAATTGTTTTTCTAATACACCATAAGTGTATTTAGCTTTCTGCTTTTCTTTCAGCTGCACAGCGTATTCTGAAGCAGATTTACGCTTTTTAGCCGCACCGTGCTGACCCGGAGGGTTGCTGTTTTTACCCAGGTTCTTACCTGAACCTAAGATTGGTTCGCCGAATATGCGGCAGATTCTGTTTTTGGGGCCTGTATAACGTGCCATGTTCGATTTTTTATTAACTGCTCCGGCTCATTTAAAATCGTAAATCCCGATCCGAAACAGTGTATTGTGAAAAAATAATAAACTGAAATAGTTGCAGATTAAACCCTGCGTTTTTTAGGAGGACGGCAACCGTTGTGCGGCATTGGAGTGATATCCTTGATAGATACTACTTCGATACCATTGTTAGCCAGTGAACGGATAGCGCCTTCACGGCCGGAGCCTGGTCCTTTTACGAATACATCAACTTTTTTCAAGCCTGCGTCTGTAGCTACTTTAGCACAGTCCTGGGCAGCCATCTGTGCTGCATAAGGAGTGTTCTTTTTAGAACCACGGAAACCCATTTTACCTGCAGAAGACCATGATATTACCTGGCCTTGCTTGTTGGTAATGCTGATGATGATGTTGTTGAAAGTAGCGTTGATGTGTACATCACCGTGCGGATCAACTTTTACTACGCGCTTTTTAGCAGCGGTTTTTGCAGAAGATTGTGCTTTTGCCATTTTTTTGAAATAAGGTAGTCGTTAATAAAACTAAAAGCCGGCCAAGGCCAGCCCCCGCCTGCTCCTCCCTGTTGCACCCCAACAGATCCAGCAGCAGGAAGGTTATTATTTTTTAGGTGCTTTCTTTTTACCTGCTACAGTCTTACGCTTTCCTTTACGTGTACGGCTGTTAGTACGTGTACGCTGACCACGGAGAGGTAAACCTTTACGATGGCGAACACCACGATAACAAGCGATATCCATAAGGCGCTTGATGTTCATCTGAACTTCAGAACGTAACTGACCTTCTACTTTAAATTCACCACTTATCACGTTACGGATAGCAGCCTGTTCGTCATCATTCCAGTCAGCAGCTTTCTTGTTGAAGTCGATGCCAGACTTAGAAAGGATGTATTGAGCAGTGCTACGGCCAATACCATAGATGTAAGTGAGCGCTATCTCACCACGCTTATTCTTCGGAAGGTCAATACCAGCTATACGAGCCATGTATATATTACAGTTTTAAAATTTATAATTTAATTATCCCTGGCGTTGTTTAAAACGAGGGTTCTTTTTGTTGATTACGTACAATTTACCTTTACGGCGAACGATTTTACAATCGGCACTACGCTTTTTTATAGCAGCTCTAACCTTCATGACTTTGACTGGTTATTTAATTTGTTATCTATTTGTACCTATATATAATACGGCCACGACTTAAATCATAAGGGCTCATTTCTACTCCTACTTTATCTCCCGGCAATATGCGGATGTAGTGCATCCTCATTTTACCTGATATTGTAGCTAATATTTCATGCCCGTTTTCAAGGCGTACACGAAACATAGCGTTAGACAGAGCTTCCACGATCGTCCCGTCTTGTTTGATTAAAGACTGTTTAGCCATATTAAAAAGGACTGCAAAGGTAAGAGGATTTTTTTTATCTGCAAAACAAAAAAAGGCTATAAAACAGCCTTTTTTATTATTTTTTTTCGTCAAATATGCCTTCCGGCACCTAATAACGGGTAGTTATTGTTAATGAGCCATTTCCGGCACCAAGGTCTTAGCCCATGCATCTAATGTTGGGTATTGCTCATCTATCAGATCATGCGGCAGTGATACAGGGGCAAGCTTGGTAGTGAGTAACACGGTGTGCATACCCAGTTTTTTACCGAATTCCATATCGCTCATGCTGTTGCCCACCATGATACTGCGGCGAAAATCAATAGCCGGAAAATCTTCCTTAGCCTGTATACCCATACCTGTATTCGGTTTACGGTTATGGTCGTTGTCATCTGTTGCAGTGCAGGCGTATACTTTATCTATGCGGCCACGAACAGAAACTATATCATTGACCATATTTATGTGTATCTCCTTCAGGGTTTCGAGGGTCATGATACCCTTCCCCACACCACGCTGGTTGGTAACCACTATAATATGTCCGAATAATTCGTTTGCTGTCTTAAGAGCATCCAATGCGCCGTCACAAAACTTAAACTCAGTCCAGTTGGTAACGTATGAGCCGTGTATTTCTTCATTGATAACACCATCGCGGTCTAAAAAAAGGCTCCAAGAATTGTCTATGTTTAACCTGTCCATCATAATTTGTCTTTTACTTTTTGAATAATTCCTCCTCTACCAGCTGGCAAATGATGTGCCCTATTGTAATATGCGATTCCTGAATCCTGGGTGTATCGTTGCTGGGTACATTCAGCAGGTGATCGCAGAGGTCTTTCATTTTACCACCACCCTCTCCTGTAAATCCTACAGTAATCATACCAATCTCCCCGGCCCTTTGTAATGCATTTGTAATATTCACCGAATTGCCGGATGTACTTAAACCGATAAGCACATCTCCCTTTTTTCCTATGCCTGTTATCATACGGCTGTATACTACATCATAACCATAGTCGTTGGCTACAGCCGTGAGATAAGAAGTATTACAGTGCAATGCCTCAGAAGGTAGCGGGGTACGGTCGCTATAAAACCTGCCGCTAAACTCTGCAGCCAGGTGCTGTGCATCCGCTGCACTTCCGCCATTGCCACAAAAAAGTACCTTGTTGCCATTTCTGAATGCTTCGGCCACAACAGATGTGACTTTGGCTATTGTATCTACTAATGCAGGATTGCTCAACACCTTTTGTTTGGTGTCTATTGATGCCTGCAATATATTCCTGATCTGTTCATTCATAGATTTTCAAAAATACTACAGCGTACATTAATAAACGTACGCTGCAGAAAAAAGGTTGGTAATTTGTGAATTATTTAGAGAACCAACATCGCATCTCCATAACTGAAGAAACGATATTTTTCCTTGATAGCCTGTTGGTAAGCCTCCATAGTCAGCTCATAACCTGCAAAAGCACAAACCATTATAAGCAGGCTTGTTTTAGGCAGGTGGAAGTTTGTAACCAATGAGTTTGCAATAGCAAAATCATGAGGCGGATGGATAAACAGGTTCGTCCAGCCTTCTTCCGCTTTCAGTAATCCCTGTGCTGTAACTGAGCTTTCCAGTGCACGCATTGTAGTGGTACCAATAGAGCAGATATTATGCCCTTCTACTTTAGCCCTGTTTACTATCTGAGCTGCAGCATTATCTACCCTGAAGTATTCAGCATCCATTTTATGTTTGCTGAGATCTTCCACCTCAATAGGGCGGAAGGTACCTAAACCGGTATGCAGGGTCGTTTCAGCAAACCTTACACCTTTTATCTCCAGGCGCTTAATGAGCTCTCTGCTGAAGTGCAGGCCTGCAGTTGGTGCAGCTACAGCCCCTTCATATTTAGCATAAACGGTCTGGTAACGCTCTTTATCTTCTTCTTCAGGTTTACGCTTGATGTATTTAGGAAGCGGTGTTTCGCCCAGCAGTTCCAGCATCTTTTTGAATGCTTCTTCATCTCCGTCAAACAGGAAACGAATAGTACGGCCGCGAGAAGTAGTATTATCAATTACTTCAGCTACCAGTTCATCATTATCACCGAAATATAGTTTGTTACCCACACGTATTTTACGGGCCGGGTCTACTATAACATCCCAAAGACGGTTTGGTTTATTCAATTCGCGAAGCAGGAAAACCTCGATCTTAGCGCCGGTTTTCTCCTTGCGTCCGTATAACCTGGCCGGAAACACTTTGGTGTTATTAACCACCATTACGTCCTTATCGTTGTAATAATCCAGTATGTCGCGGAAAACTTTATGTTCTATTTTACCAGTTTTACGATGAACCACCATCAAACGGCTTTCTTCCCTTGATTTTGCAGGATGTTGTGCTATAAGATTTAATGGGAGGTCGAACTTAAATTGCGACAACTTCATAAGCAGAAGAATAGTTTAAAAGTGTGCAAAGTTAGTATTAATTCGACAATTTGACAATTTCCATTAAGAACTGAAAATCAACTTACTGCACCTTTACATATTAAACTTAAATCATTAATATCATTTAACACCTTGCCTGTACTTTACCAGCATGTACAAATATAAAGCCCACGACAACCGCATAAGATAAGGCTGAGCTAATAATACAATAGCAATACTGACAGCTAAGAAGTAATACACACTGTTATCAAATACAGAAAGTCCAAATATCGGCCAATACCAGGCAAGGTTAAGAAAGAACAGGATTACCGTAAGCGCGTAATTGATACCACCTCCCCTATATGTTTCCAATTCCATTTTCTGCCCGCAAACTTCACATTTCTCTGCCATGGTCAGGCATTCTTTAAGTGGGAAAATACCCTTCTGTCTGAATATGTGCCCTTTTCTGCATGCAGGGCATTTCATAGCCAGTAAACTAGGTATTAATGGACGAGTTTTGTCAGCAGACATCAGGGATAATTAACGGCTTAAATGTACATTTTATCCTTCAATCAGTATGGGGAGACGAAAATCACCCGGCCATTTTTCACGTCACTGTATTACATTTGAAGCCTAAAATTTCAATATCATGCAAGTTTGGAACGATTACCTGTCGCAGAATAAACAAAGATTTCTTGATGAATTGCTTGACCTGTTGCGCATACCATCTGTAAGTGCCGACAGCAAATACAAAACCGATGTAGCACGTTGTGCAGATGCCGTTAAAGATAGTTTGCTGAAAGCCGGTTGTGACAAAGCTGAAGTATGCCCAACAGAAGGACACCCGATTGTATATGGCGAAAAAATTATAGATCCATCATTACCAACTGTATTGGTTTATGGCCACTATGATGTACAACCTGCTGACCCGTTGGAACTGTGGCATAGCGGCCCATTCGAACCTGTAATAAAAGACGAGAAAATATATGCACGTGGCGCTTGTGATGATAAAGGACAAATGTTCATGCATGTGAAGGCGCTGGAGGTGATGGTAAAAACAAATACCCTTGCCTGCAATGTGAAGTTCATGATAGAAGGTGAAGAAGAAGTAGGTTCTGTAAACCTGGGAAAATTCCTCGAAGGCAACAAGGAAAAACTGAAAGCGGACATAGTACTTGTATCTGATACATCGATGATAAGCATGGAACACCCATCACTGGAAACAGGCCTGCGCGGGCTGGCGTATATGGAAGTAGAGGTAGTAGGCCCTAACCGCGACCTGCACAGTGGTGTGTACGGTGGTGCTGTTGCCAACCCCATAAACATACTTGCCAAGATGATAGCGTCTCTGCACGACGAGAACAACCATATTACTATACCCGGTTTCTACGATAAAGTACAGAACCTCAGCGATGCCGACCGCAAAGCACTGAATGAGGCACCATTTGATATTGAAGAATATAAGAACGACCTGGGCATCAACGATGTATGGGGTGAGAAAGGATATACCACACTGGAACGTACAGGTATACGCCCTACGCTGGATGTGAACGGCATTTGGGGTGGCTATACAGGTGAAGGTGCAAAAACAGTATTGCCCTCAAAAGCTAATGCTAAAATATCAATGCGCCTGGTACCGGACCAGGGCAGCAAGGAAATAGCCGCTTTGTTTCAAAAACATTTTGAAAGCATTGCACCTGCAGGCGTTAAAGTAACTGTTACTGAACATCATGGTGGTGAACCGGTAGTTACCCCAACAGATTCTGTTGCTTACAAAGCAGCAGCAAAAGCCATACAAACATCTTTCGGTAAAGAGCCTATACCTACACGTGGTGGTGGCAGTATTCCTATCATAGCCCTGTTTGAAAAGATATTAGGCCTTAAAACCGTCTTACTTGGCTTCGGGCTGGATAATGATAATATCCATTCGCCAAACGAGAAATACGACCTGTTCAACTATTACAAGGGCATTGAGACACTTCCGTATTTCCATAAATACTATGCTGAAATGAGTAAGAACTAGTATGAAGTATAGATTTTTAGATTTTTTTTCTACATTTATACCAAAGCCTAAGACGAATATGAAAAAGTTTACTATTGCCTTAATTTCCGGAGTATTAACCGTGGCTGCCTTCAGTGCCTGTTTTATGACCGCATGTACAAAAACTAATTGCTACAGTGCATCAATCGAAGCATCTCACAGGAATGATGTCTGCCCAAGTCTATGCCCCGGTGTTATCGGCTGCGACGGACAAACCTACTGTAATGTCTGCGAGGCGAATAAGAAAGGAATACAATACGTAAGATACAAATAAAAAAAGGCGGCTGATAGCCGCCTTTTGAATTAATATACCATTCTAAAACATCAATTACAATATTTTTTTTCAGCCTGGGACACCGAAATTTGCGTTATGAGCAATCCCAAGATCATAATAGCTATAGACGGGTATTCTTCCTGTGGTAAAAGCACGCTTGCCAAACAACTGGCGGAAAAGCTGGGATATACATACATAGACAGTGGTGCCATGTACAGGGCCATCACTCTTTACTTCCTCAGAAATAATGTAGACATCAACGACCATACACAGGTCATATATGCATTGGCAGGTATTCACCTTTCTTTTGTTTACAATGAACATACTCTACGCTCAGAAATTCACCTGAATGATGAAAATGTAGAACATAATATCAGGGAAATGCTGGTAGCAGAAAAAGTAAGTGACGTAGCCGCCATAAAAGAAGTGCGCTCATTTGCCGTAGCTCAGCAAAAAAAGATGGGAAAACGCAAAGGCATAGTAATGGACGGCAGGGACATTGGTACCACTGTATTTCCTGATGCAGAACTGAAGATATTCATGACCGCCGCGCCCGAAGTAAGGGTCAAACGTCGTTTCCAGGAACTGTATGCTACAAACCCCAACATAACGCTGGAAGAAGTAAAAACAAACCTCGAAATGAGGGATTATATAGACAGCAACAGGGAGGTAAGCCCGCTACGTAAGGCTGATGATGCCCTTGTGCTGGACAATAGCAACCTTGACAGGGACGAACAACTGGAAATGGTATTGGGCTGGGTAAATGAACGGGCATCCCAACTAGCCTAACCTGAAATTTCATTTCTTTTTTTAGCAATGATGTTTGACTTTTGAACTAAATAAAGTCAGACATATTTCGTATTTCTGATCTTTACGCTTTCAATCTGAACAATGACCAACTACGAAATAGCCGATGTATTCTCACTGCTGTCTAAACTAATGGACCTGCATGGGGAGAATGCTTTTAAATCCAAATCATACAGTATAGCTGCATACAATATTGAGCGCCTGCCCAAAGAGCTAAGCGAAATGGATGATGCCGAGCTATTCAGCCTGAAAGGATTTGGTGAAAGTATTGGCCATAAAATACGTGAGCTTCAAAATACAGGTAAGCTTGAAGCACTGGAAGAGATACTTGCCAAAACACCGCAGGGTGTGCTGGACATAATGCAGATAAAAGGATTAGGGCCGAAGAAAGTAGCTGTGATATGGAAGGAGATGGGCATTGAGAGTGTCGGTGAACTGGAATATGCCTGCGATGAGAACAGGCTGGTCAATTATAAAGGTTTCGGTGCTAAAACACAGGAGGCTATCCTTCAGAATATTGCTTTCATCAGAAACAATGCCGGCTATCACCTGTGGGCAGAAGTACGTGATATAGCGAATGTACTCTTATCACAATTACAAAGAGTAAACCCCGGAAAGTTATTCAGCCTTGCAGGAGCATACCGCAGACAGCTACCCACAGTAGAATGTATTGACATTGTAACCGACACACCCGCCAGCACCATAAAGCAACAGTTTGGTGTAACGCCGGGCATACAAATGGAAGAGCAAGGCGATGCTTTGCATGTGCAGGCACCTAACCAGCCTGCCATAAGAGTTCACTTTTCAGATACCACTACTTTTTACAAACAGGTATTCCTGAAAACAGGTAGCGATGAATTTATAAGTGCCTTTCAGGCAACATATACAATTCCGGATGCACCGGTTAATGAAGAAGCAATTTTTATTGCTAACAATATCTCTTACATAGTTCCGGCATTAAGGGAGTCTGCAACCATCATAGAAAAAGCTGTGAGCAACAAGCTGCCGGAACTAATACAACCATCTGATATAAAAAGCATCATACATTCCCACTCCACATGGAGCGATGGAATGAACAGCATAGCAGATATGGCAAAGGCCGCTATGGACAAAGGCTATGAATACCTTGTTATCAGTGACCACTCGCAAGCAGCATACTATGCTAATGGGCTCTCTCCCGAACGCATAGCTGCACAACAACAGGAGATAGATGCGCTGAATGCAAAAATTGCCCCGTTCAGGATATTCAAAAGCATTGAGGCTGATATACTGGGAGATGGCTCACTGGATTATAACGAACAAGTGCTGAAAACATTTGACCTGGTGATAGCATCTGTGCACAGCAATCTGAAGATGACACAGGACAAGGCTATGGAACGCGTACTGGCTGCTATACGCAACCCGTATACAACCATACTGGGCCACCCGACAGGCAGGCTACTACTTTCAAGAGAAGGCTACCCGCTCGACCATAAGGTGATCATTGACGAATGTGTAAAGCATAATGTAGTAATAGAGATAAATGCACATCCCCGTCGCCTTGACCTTGACTGGACATGGATAGACTATGCCCTGCAACAGGGAGCTTTATTGTCCATTGACCCTGATGCACACGTGATTGGCGGATATGATGATGTGTACTTTGGTGTAATGGCTGCACAGAAAGGCGGACTTACAGCAAAACGCAACCTGAGCAGTTTTACACTGAAAGAATTTGAGGCATTCCTGGCACAGAAAACAAAATAGACATAGCATATACAAATCACATATATTCTTCCGGCAAAACCGCTACCCCTAAATTTGCAAGGTGAGATATATATTATTATCATTCCTGTTTTTTGCCATAACCATACAAGGACAATTATGCACTGCACAGGTAGCAATGAACCCTGAAGATGCTGGAACTAACCCGGATGACTTTGACCACGACCTTGTAGACTACCAAATATACAGGGAACATATACCGCTTGACGGTGCTGCGGTTAAATACATCCCTTACAGGAAAGATAGTTTGTATGGATTTGTAGAGAAATACACAAAGAAGTTTGTTGTAAAACCACGCTTCACGCAAGTGTACGCTGTGTATCCTGAAGGCGCCATAGTTGAATACAATGAGTTTTATGGACTTACAGGGTACAATGACAGTTTCAAAATACAGCCCGCATTTCAAAACCTGGTCAAAGAAGGCAACATATATCACGGACTGTTCAATGGCACAGAAAATATCAACACCCCAAGGCAACACAGCTATGTTGGCAACTACTATTTCGACGAGAATGGGAGATACTTGTTCGACTGTAAATCAGAAAGACAACAGTCATTTGGTGAAAAAGACTCGTTCGCTTGGTTCAGGTATAGAAATGTATACAAAGTATACAACAGGCGAGGTAAACTGGTAAAAACATTCAACAAAGAAAAAGACAACCGCTTTGTTGGCATATTCAACAACATCCTTGTATTCGACAAAACAGACAGTAACAACCCGTTACCACACCTGTACACCGGTTATGACATTAATGGTAAGACGGTATTTGCATTACGTCCGAGAACAGAGCTGAACGCCACAGGACTGATACAGCTTAATGATACACTTTTCTGTGCCATGGATGGCTCATCGGAAGTATTAGTATTTTTTAACAGCAACGGCATTGAACAACCCTATGCTGTAAGCGATGGCACAGTGGGCTTTGGATTTAGATACCTGTTTCCTTACTTCTCCCAAAAAAAGCTGATCATCGTAAGAAATGCTGACGAAACAAGGCCGGCAATGATGATATCCACCTCCGGTAAAATATTGGACCTGCATGGTATGCAACCCGCAGGCGAAGAATACAATGGTGAATTTGCATTCGCAGATACTGCAAAAAAAGCCATAGGATTTATGGACGAAACCGGAGTGATAACTGTACCCGCAAAACTTGAACTCGCAAATGTGTATAGGGAAGGATTTGCTGACAGACGCTTCATGTACAGAGATGGATTATGTTTAGGGCATATAACTAAAGAGTATCATACTGCAGAAGAAGCCCGTAAAGCATACGAGCTGGCTGAGGCTATGGATATGGCACATGATGATGATTTTGAACGATACAGGTTTGTGTACTATAACCGGGATGGGGATATTGCTATACAGTTACCAGATAGTATAGTTCTGGCAGATCATTTTTCGGGAGGACTGGCAGCTGTAGTGAGCGGCAGAACAAAAAAACTGGGATTCATAGATAAAACCGGCAAGCTGGTCATTCCATATTTGTATGAAGCTGCGGTAGCCGGAGCATACCCCATGCCGTATATCATTATGCCTGAATTCAAAAACGGTTTTGCTTACATCAAAGCGTTTAAGGGATATATAGATGATAAGGGTAACCAATATTTCTCGGGGAAAAGATTACAAGACCACTATAGTTTCAGCCATTAGGCTCACTCTATTCGTATCCTGCATAGTAATATGCGTGCGTGCGATGCATTTTTACCTTCCTCTGAATAATAGACGCTGTACACTTTCGTGCTAAAGCCCATATGCACTAAGGGTACTAAGGAGAATACGATAGGCTTCCCTGTACCTATACCCATTTGTGTAATAGCGGGGCCATACTCTCCGTCTATAGCGAGCACAGTAGTACAATCAGAGCAGGGAGTATCCCTGAAATAGGTAATGGATATAGAATCTGTACCTGTTATATTTTTCAGCGGCAGGTAAAAAGTATCTATCACTCCGGCATGTAGCCCATGATTTTTCAGCTCATTGCCCTTATACTTTATCCTGTAAAAATCCAGCGTATCTGCTTTTGCAGCAAAGCCCAGAACAGAGAACAGAAATATCAAAATGCCGTATCGCATACTGCAACTTACAAAAGATAACCACAACTTTACCGTTTGTGGCATCGTCATTATTTATCATGATAAGGCGAAATCTTCAAGATGTCGTCTATTTCTACTTTCCTTTTTTCAGCATATGCATGAGATATACTGTCAAGCAATTCTAATTGTTTTGCGAACATTGTCCTTCTATGATCTTCACCTTCTTTTCTGTTTTTTGCTGCCCACATACTACTCATATCATGTGTCACGCTTTTAAAAACAGCATACATAAGATCGTCTAATGTTGGGGCAATAGTAAAATCTACGATCTTACCTCTTTCCTTAATGATTAAGCGATATGTTATTGCCTGCTTACCTTCTATATCTATATACCACCCCTCTAATGTATCTTGGCCAACCAATGGCAATAGATGTTCAGGCGCACCAATATTTCGTGCTATTTCAATAATTCTGGATTTTACATCATCAATAATCATGGCTTATTTTTTTAAGTAACCACCATATCTCCTAAGTTTAAAAATATGATGCATTAGATATTTACGATTGAAATACAAAACTAATAGTACAGAGCATATATCCTATCTATCAATATCTCAGATTGTTATAAACCATAGACTATACTCCACCCCTTATACTTGCTTAAAATAATGAGCATGGACATAATACAATACCCGTCGAGGGTAAGCAACCTGGTACAACGTAGTTTATTAGACCAGCGTAAGATATTTCTCTGGGGCATGGTAGAAGATGAGAGCGCAAAAACTATAGTGGAGCAACTACACTACCTGAATGCACTGGACGCCAATGCGCCAATTCATTTTTACATCAACAGCCCGGGTGGTGTAGTTACAGCAGGCTATACCATATATGACACTATGAATATCATACCTGCACCTGTCTATACATATTGCATAGGCTTTGCTGCTTCTATGGGCTCTGTGTTGTTATCTGCAGGAGAAAAAGGCAACCGTTATATATTCCCTACAGCTGAAGTAATGATACACCAACCCAGTATGGGTGGCTTCCAGGCAAGGGCAAAGGACATAGAAATACATGCGCAGCAAATAATAAAGGCCAAAGAACTAAGCGCAAAAATATTAGCAGCTAACTGCGGTAAAGATGTAAAAACTATAATGAAGGATTTTGACAGGGATTACTGGATGGATGCGCAGGAAGCTATTACCTACGGAATAGTAGACAAACTTGCAACTAACTAAGCCGCCAGCTTCATTTCGGGCAATGCCACTATACGGTTACTTTCTTGTTGGGTAAGTGAATACATCTCCCTGCTTAATTGCAGGCGAATAGTATGCAACCTGTCTATCTCTTCGTCAATACCGGTGATTTTAATATCTACCAGTTGAATGAGCTTGGCTACATCCAGCACCTTGATAGATTGCAGTACCAGCAATTCCCGTATCTCTTCAAGGGTAAAGCCGAGGTCTTTGTATTTGCGGATTGCTTTCAGTTGATGCAGTACCTCATCAGGATAGTCTTTATAATTATTATCCTGTCTTTGCTTTTTAGACAGGACTATCAACCCTATCTTCTCATAGTACCTGATAGTATCACGAGAGAAACCCGATTGCTTTGAAAGCTGACCAATGAGCATATGATAGTTTTTAATAAAAATACCAAAGAAACCTGAACTGTTAAGTATTTCACAAACCGCCCTACTGTTACATATGTTACCGAGTGCAGGATGCTGAGGTGGTAGTTTTGATATAGAAACCATTTCAAACACCTCTTAAAACTTATGTTATGAACAAACAACTGAAAACAATCGTGATAATGCTCATAGCGACAGCACCTGCCGGACTCATGTCATGCAAAAAAGGTGACAATGTAACTCCGACTATAACGAATGACACAACAGCAGTACAGCCTGTTTCTGACAATGAAAGGGCTAGTCTCATACATATGCGAGAAGAGGAAAAGCTGGCACATGATGTTTATACGCTTATGTTGGATAAATGGGGATTGAATATTTATGCAAACATCAGCAACAGCGAACAAAAACATATGGATGCAGTACTGGGCCTGCTGAATACATACAAGATTGCAGACCCTGTTGGTAATAACGGAGCAGGCGTATTTACAGATACATCGATCCAAAACCTGTATAACGACCTTATAGCTAAAGGCTCATTAAGCCTTGTTGACGCTCTTGAAGTGGGTGCTATGATAGAGGATATGGACCTGCATGACCTGAAAGCAGCGAGGGCCAATATTACGCATGCAGACATTACAACTGTATATGACAACCTTGCCAAAGGCAGCAGAAATCATATGCGCGAATTTTACAGCCAGCTATCCAGCAGGGGTGTAACATATCAGCCGCAATTCATTACAAAAGAAGAATTAAATGCAATAATTACAACACCGAAAGAAATGGGAAATTAGTATCAGGTTGGATGTAGAAAACGTAAAGCCCCGCAATTGCGGGGCTTTACTATTAAATGCTTGAATAAGACTACATTCTTTCAATCACAACAGCGCTGGCACCGCCACCACCGTTACAGATGCCTGCCGCACCGTACTTAGCATCGTTCTGGTTCAGTACACTGATAAGTGTTACCAGTATACGCGCACCACTTGCACCCAGCGGATGGCCTAATGCTACTGCACCGCCGTTCACGTTTACGCGTTCAGGGTTCAGGTTCATTTTCTCCATGTTTACCAAGCCTACCACACTGAATGCTTCATTCAGTTCGTAGTACTCGATATCTTCCATCTTCAGGCCTGCCTTAGCTACTGCTTTAGGCACTGCTATTGAAGGTGAAGTTGTAAACCATTCAGGTGCCTGTTCTGCATCTGCATAGCCCTTTATTTTAGCCAATGGCTTAATGCCTAATGCTTCAGCTTTTTCTTTGCTCATCAGTACCAATGCAGCAGCACCATCATTCATAGTACTTGCATTAGCAGCAGTTACACTACCATCTTTTACGAAAGCAGATTTCAGTTGAGGTATTTTGTCAAATTTTACGTTCCACGGATCTTCATCCTTTGCAAACTTTACAGGTTCGCCTTTTTTGCTTGGAATTTCAACGGTTACTATTTCACCGTCAAACTTACCTGCATCCCATGCAGCCTGGCTGCGTTTGTAGCTGGTAATTGCAAACTCATCCTGTGCTTCGCGGCTGATATTGCATTCTTTAGCGCACAGTTCAGCAGCGTTACCCATAGGATATTGATGGTACACGTCTGTAAGACCATCTTTTGCAAGACCATCTATCATAGTAACATTGCCGTATTTATTTCCCCAACGCATATTCTCGCTATAGAAAGGAACATTGCTCATGCTTTCCATACCGCCTGCTACTACTACATCTGCATCGCCGAGCATAATAGACTGAGCACCGAGCATTACTGCTTTCATACCACTTGCACATACTTTGTTTACAGTAGTACATGGTACATTGTCAGGAATACCTGCAAAACGTGCAGCCTGGCGTGCCGGCGCCTGGCCAAGGTTTGCCTGCATAACACTACCCATCAACACTTCATTTACTTCTGCAGGATTCAGGCTGATCCTGTCTAAAGCACCTTTAATGGCAAATGAACCTAAGCGAGTAGCCGAGAGATCTTTTAAAGCACCACCCCATGCCCCCATTGCAGTGCGCACGGCTGATACTATATACACTTCTTTCATAAAAAATATTTTTAAAGACCGCCAAATCTACGGAAAAAATCGGCTGTTTAATGTAGCTACACATTATAGTTATACACGTATGTTAGCATTTATACATCCTTATTTTTAGGGCAACCAAACAAATAAGTCCGTTAAACCTGAGTTAAATGAAGATAGCCTCTATATGAACTACCCTGATTATTGCTTAACTTTGGATACAAACAAAACAAAAACACACTGTGATGAAGAAATTGCTGACGCGCCTGGTGGCAGTACTGACCATCAGCATAATCTCCCTCAACGTAAAAGCTGCAGACAAAGAGATCATTGTTCCACTCACAGTGGAGCAACATATATCTTTTGTGTATAGACATATCAACTTTGCCGGGCATGACACCCTTGATTATGACGTGTTTAAAAAAGGGTATTTAGGCTACATCAACTTATTAATGGCCGGCAAACTTTCTGTTGATAAACCAATACTAACCGTTTGCGATTTCAGCCTCTCTTCCAACCAAAACCGCATGTGGATCATTGACCTGCGCAGCAGGGAAATATTGCTAAATACATTTGTAGCTCACGGTCAGGGCTCTGGCGATGAATATGCAGTGAACTTCTCAAATAAGACAAACTCTCATCAATCCAGCCTCGGTTTTTACGTAACAGGTAAAACCTATATTGGGGAACATGGTAACTCTCTATACCTGCACGGTATGGACCAGGGTTTCAACAATGCTGCTTACGACAGGAATATTGTTGTGCACGGCGCCCGCTATGTAGACGACAACTTTATTGCACAAAATAAGCGCTTAGGCAGAAGCTGGGGATGTCCTGCTGTTTCAGATAAAATATCAGATGTTGTTATCAACCTGATAAAAGACGGTACCTGCCTGTTTATTTACTATCCGCTGAAGAAATACCTTGCCAGCTCTTACTGGTTAAATAAAACACCGGAAAGTTTCGCATCCCGTTTATAGATATCATTCAGGAAGTGAATACCTGTGTGGGTGCTGTCTTCAAAAGCAGTGAGATATACCACATGCACGGGTATCCTGTTCTTCAATACTTCAAAACGGGTTTTCTTCGTAGCTATAACAGAGTCTATCCTGCTTATAGGGTATCTTCTACCCTCTACATAGGTCAAGATAAACTCAGCCATCTCTTTAGGTTTTTGCACGCGAATACAACCGGAGCTTTGAAACCTGTCGCGCTTACCAAAGTCTTCCCTGTGCGGTGTATCGTGCAGGTAAATATCCCATATATTAGGCAGGTTAAATTTTACATATCCCAGGGCATTATCATCTCCGGGGTCCTGGCGAAAAACGTATTGTTTATAATTTCCCGAGTTTACTCTTGTTGCATCTACCTCTTTCCCTTTAAAATCATACACCTTTAACCCCTTTTTGTTCAGGTAGGCTTTACCACTTTTTGCCATACCCGGCAACACATCTTTCTTCATGATTGTAGGTGGCACCCCCCATGGCGGATTGATAACAACGTTAGCCATCTTAGCATAAAGACTCGGAGTTTGCCTGATCGTTTTTCCTACGACTACCTCCATATGCAAAGAGTCCTCACCATCCACACGAAAGAATAACTCAAGCAAAGGCACGTCGACAAGTATATGCATGGGCTCCAGAGATTGTTGCATCCAACGTATACGTTCCATATTTACTGCAGCCCTTCTCATAAGACTATCCGGCGGATAACTCATGTACGCCTTTGTGAGACTGTCCTTCTTGCTATAGTTATAAGCACCAATAAAGTATTGATATGTAGACAACAGTTTCGCGTGAGATACGGGCATACTATCAGTTGCAATACTCCAAGGCAACTCTGCAGCCAGCATAGCATCTTTCAGACTGTCATTTGCACTTCCATCCTGAACCGCCTGTTTAGCAGCTAAATAACCGGAATCTGAACGCAGACTATCAAACCTGACCATCACATTTCTGAGAAGAGAATATGTAGGCACTTTACTGCGAAATGAGTCCAATGATAAATAGTCTGTCTCACCCCTGCCCATTTTAGCCAGTGCTGCATATGGCGCCCAAACAGAATCATTTATATGATGCCATAGAGTATCAACATCTCCGGGCACTACCGCACCCAGCAAAAGATCTCTTGAGGCTTGCAAATAACTATGTGTACAGGTCGTATCCAGCTTTATAACATCATCAATACTTACGGTTTTTGCTACACTGTACTCATGCAACATTGACTGTATATCATTCAGCTTATAACGGTCTGTACTCAACCCATCATACCTAAGTTGAGAAAGATCATTTATCAGCTTCACCACATAACTGGTATCACCATTCTGAGTTAACCATATCGGGAAATACTCTTCATCGGCATAGGCCTTTACCATAACACGCTGCAGATCAAATACTTTATTCTTTTGCCATACACTATCATCTGCATCAATACTACCAAGCATTGTCTCTATCTTATCAGCAACCTGCGTTTCATCAAACTTAGGTTCAACCAGCTTTACCAGCTTTGTGCCCACACTGGCACTTCTGGCCTTTCTCGATTTACAGGACGAAAAAGAAAACAACAGGATTAAAGGGAATATTAAGAAGCTGTATTTACGGAAGGATAATAGTCGTTTGTCTATGTCCATATATGGGGATGAATAAGTATAGTTATACAAAAACTGTACCTAAAGTAAAGCTATAGTAATTCTTTAACAGGGTCCCAGAATAATTGTTCAAAATTCACAACAATATCATCCTTCACCTTTACACCTTCTTTCTTCAACAGTTGCTCCATTTTTTCCGGCGGACTGAAGTGATGCTTTCCTGTAAGCATACCATTACGATTGACTACCCTATGCGCAGGTACCGCCGGTTTTATCCCTCCGCAACTATTCATGGCATACCCAACCATTCTTGCTCCGGATTTCACACCGATTGCAGCAGCTACTGCACCATAAGTCGTAACTCTCCCTTTAGGTACTGCACGCACTACATCGTAAATTATATCGTAAATGTTCTCTTTAACTTTCTGAGGCATTGGGATGTTGTTTTCTGACTTTGAGTAATTCTGCACGTTTCAACTCCGGCACGTTCTTATATTCATAAGGACAATGTCTGCATCCCCTTCCGCAACATGTACCCCGTTGCAGGTGATATGTTTCAGTAAATACCAGTAACCCTTCGGGGGATATGTAGTAATCAATCCCCTCCTTCAACTGACTCATGCTTGATAAATCGCTCTGGTAAAGTTATTGGTTTGTCGGGTAATGAGAATGAAACAAAATAAATGGTCCTTCCTTCAGCCAGGTGCATTTTCTCATAGAATGTCTGGATGGCTAACGCACCTACTGCTTTATTGTTACCATATACATCTACTATCTGTTCGTGCATACTGCAGCCCTGTTCTGCTATAGTCTCCAGCGTAAAATCAAACAGTTCTTTGGAGTCTGTTTTCAGGTTTATCCTTGCACCGGGTTTTAGTATCTTTTGATACAGGTGCAGAAAACGCGGATGAGTGAGCCTGTTCTTTGCCCTAGACTCACGCAGGAACGGATCGGGGAAAATGATCCAAATCTGCTCAACTTCACCTGCATCAAAATACTCAGTTATCTGGCCTATGTGTATACGCAGAAAGGCTACGTTATTAAGATTTTCTTCAAGTGCAGTTTTAGCACCCGTATAAAGACGATTACCTTTTATATCAACACCAATAAAATTCCTGTTGGGGTTTTGCCTGCCCAGGTTTACACTGTATTCTCCCTTACCACAAGCCAGTTCTAAAGTTATTGGATTGTCATTTTTAAAATATTCATGCCATTTACCCCTCATCCCTTCAGGATACTGCAACACATTACTAAATGTTTCTATAGCATTGAATTTAATTAACTTCTTATGACCCATCCTGCAAAGATATGACAATGAATATTTGTGAAGATTTTATACGGCACAAGTTTTGTAACACAATTATCGTTAAATTGTACATACTTATACTATTTAATTTATTATCAGCCATCTTAATCAACTTACAAAAACATTTTCAACTCAAAACTTTATGAAGAAAAAAATTCTACTATTTACATGTTTAGCAGGTTTAACAGCAGTATCATTAATGAGCAATGACGGCGGTCCATTTGCTGCAGGTAATGGCAACAGAACAGGCAGTACAGGTGCCAATGGAAACTGTTCCGGTGGTGGATGTCACGCATCAAACAATGCGAATACATCCGCTACTGTTACACTTATGGATGGTTCTACCCCTGTAACAAGCTACCAGGCAGGCAAAACCTATACAGTAAGGATAACAGGCGGTAACCTTGCTGCAAACCTTCCAAAATTTGGCTTCCAGATCACATGCGTTAAAGCTGCCAGCACCAGCACACAGGCAGGAACCTTAGCTACAGGCGGAACACCCGGTATCGCTTTGCGTTCTTCCGCTACACCAAATATTATCGAACACACTGCCCCTATTGCTGGTACAGGTTCCGGCACAAACTGGGCATATACTACAACATGCCAATGGACAGCTCCTGCCACTGCTACAGCTGCTGATAGCGTTCGTTTTTATCTGACACTTAACGCGGTGAATAACAATGGTCAAGAAAGCGGAGATCAGGCAAATAATACTCATGTTACGTTCCCTTATGCTACATCTTCTGTAGGCACAGTAGCTAACAGTGCTGACATAGTTATATACCCTAATCCTGCCAGCAACTATATCAACCTGCATATTGGTAATACAACCGGTACATATACCGTAAATGCAGTTGACATGCGCGGTAAACTGATGTTCTCTAAAGAAGTTACCATCAGCAATAACAGCCAGGATATGACCATCAATTCTGATAAATGGTCTTCAGGCCTCTACCACGTTATGGTATCAAAAGACGGACAAAGCAAAGCATTCCCTGTAGTTATCAGGTAATATCATTTATACATTTTTAAAAAAGCCCCGGCGTACCGGGGCTTTTTTAATGTAGCAACAGAAGAATACTGTACAATAACATCATGCCGTCAACTAATCCAAGATATACCTTATCTGACGGACGCTTATGTGCATAATCGATCACCAGTTTTGTACATATTGCTGTTATGAGTTCTCCCGACAATCTGACTAAGGAAGGATAGCGCAGATACTGTACAATGCTTAACGCTGCAAACAGTATCATAAACACAGTCATTATCCTGTAACTATTCGTTAACCCTATCCTGTTAGGTAACGTAAATATTTTATTATCAAGGTCCGTCTCCATATCCCTAATATCAAAAGCTATGCAGAGTGTAAACATAAACACGAATCTTATCAGTATCTCGTAAGGATAATTGACGGGTTGCTTACCCCAATATAACATGGGTAATATACTGGTAACGATCGTCCAGACTGTTGTAAGCAGGAATATCTTCAGTAATCCAAAATCTTTGAAACGCTTCTTCTCTTCAAATGGCAATAACGGGAGCGAATATGCAAAAGACAAAACACCCAGTATACCACATGCCAGCAGAATATTGAGTGGTAAATAAAAAAGACTGATGATACAGAATAATACACCTGTAAGCAGCCCGCCCAGGTGCCAGAAACCATGGTGTTGGGACCATGCAAATCTGTCTGACACCTCAGGTGTAGATTTCTTGATTATATAATGAACATTGTAAACAAACAAAGTACTGCCCATTACCAGCATGTGCAATGAGGTGAACAAAGGCGGTATGGTTTGCAATATCAGCCGCTCCGTAGCCATACACATACCTACAGCACATATGGCAGCAAAAAGGCTGGTATATAATACCCAGTTAAGCAGTTTATTGACAACAGACAATTCAGCTAGTTTATAAAACAAAAATACGGCTACAAACGCAGCCGTACTTTAAAAATAAATGTCCTGATATTATAGAGGGATATTCCCATGTTTACGCTTAGGCATAGATGCTACCTTGTTTTCCAGCATCTTATATGCTTTCAGCAGCTTGGCCCTTGTTTGCTCCGGCATTATCACTTCATCCACAAAGCCACGTTCTGCTGCACCATATGGGTTAGCAAATTTCTCCATATATTCCATTTCCTTTTCCTTCCATTTTTCAGCAGGGTCTGTTGCTTCTGCTATTTCTTTCTTAAAGATGATCTCTGCCGCACCTTTTGCCCCCATTACAGCTATCTCGGCTGTAGGCCATGCATAATTCATATCTGCGCCTATATGCTTAGAGTTCATCACATCATATGCGCCGCCATAAGCTTTACGGGTAATGACTGTAACCTTAGGCACGGTAGCTTCGCTCAATGCATAAAGCAGTTTTGCACCATTGGTGATGATACCATGCCACTCCTGGTCGGTACCCGGCAGGAAGCCCGGCACATCTACCAGTACCAGCAGTGGTATATTGAATGCATCGCAGAAGCGTACAAAACGTGCCCCCTTCTTACTTGAATTTATGTCCAGCACACCGGCAAGGAATGCAGGTTGATTAGCTACAATACCTATGCTCCTGCCACCAATTCGTGCAAAACCAACTACAATGTTTTCTGCGTAGTCTTTGTGAACCTCAAGAAATGAATCCTTATCTACTACTTCATCTATAACCTCTTTAATATCATATGGCTGGTTTGGATTATCCGGTATGATAGTATTCAGCTTTGTTCTTATCTCATCACCGCCTTCATATGCGTAGCGAGGGGCTTCCTCCTCGCAGTTTTGAGGCATATAGCTAAGCAGGTTCTTGATATTCTCAATACATTCTATTTCGTTAGCGCATGCAAAATGCGTAACGCCTGATTTGGAAGCATGTGTATTTGCGCCACCCAGTTCTTCACTGGTTACAGTTTCGTGTGTTACAGTTTTTACAACGTTAGGCCCTGTAACAAACATATACGAGGTATGCTCTACCATCATAATGAAATCTGTAATGGCAGGAGAATACACTGCACCACCGGCACACGGCCCCATAATAGCTGATATCTGCGGGATAACACCTGAAGCTTTTACATTCCTGTAAAATATGTCTGCATACCCGCCAAGCGACACTACACCTTCCTGTATACGGGCACCACCGCTATCATTCAAGCCGATTAGCGGAGCTCCGTTCTCCATAGCCAACTCCATTATCTTACATATCTTCTCTGCATGTGTTTCTGATAAACTACCACCGAAGACCGTAAAGTCTTGCGAGAATACATATACCAGCCTGCCGTTGACAGTACCATAACCTGTCACTACGCCATCACCGGGGTATATTTCCTTCTCCATACCAAAGTCTCTGCTGCGGTGTGCAACAAACATCCCTATTTCTTCAAATGAACCTTCATCAAGCAAAAGATGCAGGCGTTCACGCGCTGTAAGCTTACCTTTCTTATGCTGTGCTTCAATGCGTTTTTCACCACCGCCTTTCAGCGCCTGTTCTTCCTTCTGTTTTAATAGTTTAACCTTGTCCATATATGACTGAAAAATAAGCGACAAACCTAATATAAATGACACAAAGTATTGCATTTTTATAGGCTTCATTTATACATATATTTCTTGCGTACAGACACCGTAATGCTAACTTTGCTAAACAAACTATGCATATGAGGTTATCTATTATACTTATTGCGTTATTATCCTGCCTAAAAGTGAATGCGCAAAACATACCTGTATATACCGCAGACAAGCTAATGGAACGGATATCTAACAGCGACACTTTTTATATAGTAAATTTTTGGGCTACCTGGTGCGGGCCTTGCGTTGGCGAGTTACCAGAATTCGGTAAAATGGAACAATACTATTCAGGCAAGCCTGTAAAAGTATTACTGGTAAGCATGGACTTCAAGGAAGAATATGCAAAAAAAGTACCTGCATTCATCAAAAAGAAAAAATTGCAATCAGAAGTAGTATGGCTGAATGAGACCAATGCGAATGTGTTCATTCCAAAAATAGAACCGGCATGGCAGGGTTCTATACCTGCAACCCTGATGATATATAACAAAACAAGTTATCGCAACTTCTTTGAAGGAACCGTAAAAGCCGAAAGACTTGAAGTATTAACTGACAAACAACTGGCACTGGAACAATAACACCTGTTGGCATCATTATTTTCATATAAACGCTTTAATGCACTTATTGAACAGGAAACATATGAACCGCTGTTCAGTTGGGGGCTTCGTATGGCTATAGCAGCCACAGCACCCGTAATATGGGGTGTGGCAACAGGTAACCTCGAGGCAGCAAGCTGGATAACACTTACAGCAGAATGTATTTGCTGGGTTGAGCTCAAAGGCTCTTTCGGGCAGCGGATACGGGTACTTACTGCGGGTACGATTTTAGCAATATTATTCGCATTGCTGGGTAGCATTACCGGTACCAGTATCTGGCTCAGTATACTGTGTATGCTGGGGGTAGGATTTATTTCAGGTTTATTCAAAAATCTTGGCGACAGGGGCAGTGGCCTTGCCATCTGCGTATACGTGCTATTCATCATTGCAAACGCCTACCCTACACATTCATTTGCAGAACTCAAGGAGCGGAGCCTGCTGATACTAATAGGTGGGGTATGGAACGCATTTGCCGGGCTGATAGCGTCTGCTTTCATGCCTGCAAAACAACCATACAGGAGAACCATTGCATTGATATGGCGGTCTATTGGCGACCTTATTGAATCGATTGGCCATGGCTGGGACAACAAAACAGTTCGCAGTTCCTTGCGCGACATTTATCTGAAAGAAAAAGAAGTACGAACTGCTATAGACAATTCGCTCCACTTCTATGAAGCTATGGCCCACCAGGCCAGTAAGAATGATAAGCATGAGTATGAGTTGGCACAGGTGCGCAAAGCAACGGCACTTTTATCTGCGCACGTAATAGCTATTAGCGAAGAACTGGAACGTATATCAATTAATGATGTATCAGACTCTGTAAGACTGAAAATGCATACCGTACTGCGTGCACTACAGCAGGCAGTAGAGCGCATGGGGGTATACGTGGTCACCCTGAAACCTGAAGAAGAACTCCTTGTGTCATCACGTATAAGCAGGCTTAATAAAATACTCGTATTACTGAAAGAACACGAGTCGTTTAACAGCCCTGAAATTGAGCATTCAGTGAAGCGTACTACACATCTTGCAGAACGTTCTGTAAAACTTATAGAAAGCTGTATAACGAGACTGCAGGCAGTAAGCGATGACCAGCCGGTGTACAGGTCTTACTCTCTTATCAAAACAGTATTCATACTGCACCCCAAACACTGGTTGCGTAATATCCGCCTGCTGTTCAACGCTAACACATTCACAGTACGTTACGCTATCAGGATAGCAATAGCTGCGGCCGTAGCCATGTATTCTTATAAATGGTATCATATAGACCACGGTTACTGGCTTCCGTTTACGGTCATCATCGTATCTCAACCTTATTTTGGTGCAACATTTACTAAAGCTATAGACAGAGTTTTAGGCACAGTGCTCGGCGGGCTGGCGGGCGGTATGTTCTTACGGATTCCAACCGGCATGTATGTCAAGGAGATCATACTCTTTATCAGCTTCCTGATGATGGTATATTTCCTGCGCAGGCGTTATTCAGTTGCGGTATTTTTCATCACAATAAGCCTTGTATTGCTGTTCGATGTAGAAGATGCACTCAACCCAATGCTCATTATCATTCGTGCGGGGGCTACATTAGGCGGCGCATTACTGGCCATCATAGCAGGGTTTGCCTTACTACCTCACTGGGATAAAAAATGGCTACCTACACACCTTGCGGAATCGGTATTCAATAACTATAATTATTTCCTCCATACTTTCTACCCATCGCATACAAACCAAACATGGACGCGCATGAAAAGACAGGCTGAGTCTGCTAACAGTAACGCGTTCGACTCGTTCAACAGGTATATGCAGGAACCCGGCTTCAGAAAAAAGCCATATGCTGTGTATTACCACATTATATCGCACAGCGTACGTATCACCCGCGACCTGAACAACATTAACCTGGAGCATGAAAACAACCCTGTCCCAAAAGATGAATCCGTACAGGAACAACGCATTAACCTGTGCCTGTACTGGTTCAGGCAAAATATGGCTTTAGCCAGCAAGATGGCTCCTGAATACAAGCCCAAACTTTTAGTAATAAATGAAGATGATATAATAAACAGGCACATGAGTTTTGAGCAATTGCTATATCTCGACAGGATGATAATTGAACTGAAGGCAATGCATAAGGACCTTGAAAACCTCTTATCCTTGCTAAACGAATAAACTAACGGCCAATGAATTACCTGGGACATGCATTTCTATCAGGGCAAGATGCTGATATACTCACCGGCAACATGATAGGCGACCATATTAAAGGTTTAATAGCCCTTGAGAAATTTCCGGATGGAATGCGTAAAGGCATACTATTGCACCGTAAAATTGACTCCTTCGCCGACGACCATCACGCCACACAACGGGCTAAGGTATTGTTCAGGCAAGACTATGGCCTTTATTCCGGCGCTATTATGGATACGTTATATGACCATTTTCTTGCCAATGATGCACGATACTTCGCTTCTGAAAAACACTTGTTTGACTTTACGCAGGAGACCTATAAAAAATTGGACAGCAGGCTTGAATATACGCCAGATATATTCAAACAATACTTTCCTCATATGAAGGAGCATAACTGGCTCTATGGCTACAGAACTTTGATGGGTATGCAAAAATCGCTGAACGGTTTAGCACGACGAGCTAAACATATGCCACCTGTTGAGAAAGCATACGAGATATTCATATCAAACTATTATATGCTGGGACAATGTTATTATGAATTTATTGATGATGTGGTTAACTTTGTTAAAATTGAGTTAACCTCGTAGTATAAATTTAGCCCGGACTGTATTTTTATCATTTGTTAAATTGAGCATGCGCAGATACTTCTTCCCATATATAGCAACCTTACTTTTACTATTATTATTTACAACCCGTCAATCACTAAGCCAGCACGCCACTGCAAAAACAGATCATGAATCTGGCAACAAACTGACTGTCTCTTCTATTGTATACGAAGACAGTACAACACCTGCGCGCAGAAGCATGATCGAACGCCTTGATTCATTTTACAGGATACAGGCGAGAATAGGATTTAATGGCAGTGTACTGGTAGGACATAAAGGCAAGGTATTATATGAACGCTATTTCGGCTATGCCAACAGGGAGCAGGGCATTCTGCTTTCTCCATCCAGCGCTTCACAATTAGCATCTACATCCAAAACATTTACCGGTGCTGCCATACTTTATTTGCACCAGCATAAATACCTTGACATTAACGAACCTGTTCAAACATACTTAAAAAGCTTCCCTTATCCTAATGTAACGATCAAGCTTTTGCTATGCCACCGTTCCGGATTACCTGACTACATAAAATGGATACCACGGTACAGAAAAAACTTTGCTGTGCCAATGACCAATGACGAAGTGCTTCAACATTTTGCTAAATACCATCCGCCATTAGAGTTTAAACCCAATACCCACTTCAAATACAGTAATAGTAACTATGCAATACTGGCAAATGTCATAGAGGCTGTTACTGAGATGAACTACAGGGACTTCATGAAGAAGTATGTATTCGGACCGCTCGGCATGAATAACACTTTTGTATATGACCCTGAAAAAGGCTTGCCATATAAAGCTGCCGTTAGTTATAAATACAACTGGGTTCGTGAAAAAGACATGTTCGCTGATGGTGTTTATGGCGACAAAGGCATATATAGTACGGTACAGGATATGTACAAATGGGACCAGTCATTTTACCACAATGTTTTGCTGAATAATGAAACCCTTGAAATGGCTTATGGCCCATGCTCATTCGAAAAACCAGGACAGAAAAACTATGGATTGGGATGGCGTATGCTTTGTTTCCCTGATGGTGGCAAGGTCATTTATCACAATGGCTGGTGGCACGGGAACAATACTGTTTTCTACCGTTTCATAAAAGAAAACATGACCATCATTGTACTGGGCAACAAGTATAATACCAATATCTACAGGCAAACAAAAGTTGTTTATGCGCTTGTGAAGAATATACCTGTATCAGACGGGTTTGATTCTGAAGAATAATATTCAATGGCTGATCATTCAGCCATTTTTTATAATTATTTGGTTAATATTATTAACCAGTTTATATTTGTAACTAAAATACTATTTATGAACAATAATATTAACCAGAAAGAGAGTCTTGACATAATTGAAGACATGATTAAAACCGCACGTGAAGATTACTCATCTGGTGCAGCATACTACTTTGTGTTGTGGGGAACAATCATGGCGCTGTACAGTTTAGCAAATTACTTCAGCATAACAGCAAATAACGAGACATCAAGCCTGTCATATTTACTTTTTGCTGCAGGAGGTATTTTATCATATATCAGGTCAAAGAAAGACGACAAAACAGAACAAGCAATCGCGCGGCATGACAGGCTATATATGTTTGTATGGTCAGGCGTAGGTATATGTTTAGCGATAATCTGGACACTCGCACCAAAATTAGGCTTAAGTAATATTATCCCTGTCTCCCTGATGGTTTATGCATTAGCTTCATTTACAACCGGAGGCACAATAAAATATACGCCCTCACTTATTGGGGCTATAATATGTTTTATATGTGTAGTTATAGCTCTCTTCGTTAATTTTGCACAGCAATATTTAGTGTGCGCTGTCGCAGTACTTGCAGTACACATAATGCCGGGCCTTATGATGAAAGGCTATTACAAAAACAGGAAGAATGCTTAACGAGCTTGACCCTTTATTACATTCACAATTACGATTGGCTATTATGTCATTATTAATGACACTTGAGGAAGCCGAATTTGTCTATCTAAAAGAAAAAACAAGTACTAGTGCCGGCAATCTTAGCCTCCAGCTCGACAAACTTAAAGAAGCAGGATACATAAACATCATAAAAACACACAAAAACAATTACCCCCTCACCAAATGCAGTATTACTGCCAAAGGCATCAAAGCATTTGAACAATATGTAAACGACATCAAGGCATACCTGCACTTAGATACCAAAAAGAAAAAGTAAAGCCCTGCAATGCAGGGCTTTACTTTTATAACATACGTTAATATTAATTAGCGTGAATAGTTAGGCGCTTCTTTTGTGATCACTATATCGTGCGGATGGCTTTCTGCCATACTCGCAGACGTAATACGAATGAATTGCGCTTCATCCTGCAGGGTTTTAATGTCTTTAGCACCCATATAGCCCATACCTGCACGCAGGCCACCTACGAATTGCTGTACAACTTCACTCAACGAACCTTTATAAGGTACGCGGCCAACTATACCTTCCGGAACCAGCTTTTTGATATCGGCTTCCATATCCTGGAAATACCTGTCTTTTGAGCCTTCCTGCATAGCTTCTACGCTGCCCATGCCACGGTATGATTTGAATTTACGTCCTTCGTAAATAATTGTCTCACCGGGGCTTTCTTCTGTACCGGCAAATATAGAACCAGCCATGATACAAGATGCGCCTGCAACTATAGCTTTTACCATATCTCCGGTATAACGGATACCTCCATCAGCTATAACAGGAACCCCTCTTTTCTTTAATGAAGAAACAGCTTCCATAATGGCTGTAAGTTGCGGAGCGCCGGCACCTGTCACTACGCGTGTAGTACAGATAGAACCAGGGCCTACTCCCACTTTTACAGCATCAGCACCTGCATCAGCCAGCGCCTTAGCTCCTGAAGCGGTAGCTATATTACCTGCTATAACAGGCAATCCCTTAAAAGTCTTCTTAACCAGCTTCACCATATCAATAACACCCCTGGAATGACCATGTGCGCTATCCAGCGTTATTACGTCAACCCCCGCAGCCCTGAGCGCCTCTACACGTTGCAGTGTATCTGAAGTGATACCCACAGCAGCTCCTACGAGCAGGCGACCCATTGAATCCTTATTGGAATTAGGATGGCTTTTTAATTGTATTGTATCGCGGAACGTGATAAGACCTATCAGTTTACCTTTCTTGTCAACTATAGGTAGTTTCTCAATTTTATAATGCTCCAGTATACCTTCTGCTTTTAACATACTGGTTCCCACCGGTGCAGTAACGAGGTTATCTTTAGTCATCACCTCTTTTACCTTTTTCTTCGTATTCTTTTCGAAGCGCAGGTCACGATTGGTAAGAATACCTACAAGCAGATTATTAGCATCTACTATAGGTATACCACCTATCCTGTTCTCGCGCATCAGCCTGAGAGCTTCAGCCACTGTAGCATCCGGGCTCAATGTTATAGGATCAACAATAAGTCCGCTTTCACTACGCTTTACTTTACGCACCTGCTCGGCCTGGCGTTCAATGCTCATATTTTTATGCAGCATACCAATTCCACCCTCACGGGCCAGTGCAATAGCCAAATTAGCTTCCGTTACAGTATCCATTGCAGCAGACACCATAGGAATATTCAGCTTAATTTCTTTGGTAAGTTGTGTAACTGTACTTACTTCTCGCGGTAGAACTTCGGAGTAAGCCGGCACAAGGAGGACATCATCAAATGTAAGGCCTTCGCCGTAGAACTTAGATTTTATTGCCATGTGCAAAGATAATGTAAGGATTTGAATTTTAAAAAATCTGCCATAACTAAGCCTGATAGGCCTATAAAAGCCCCGTCAGTACTGCACCCTGCTCAAGATCATCTATTTATCGGGGAGTTATTTGTATTTTTCATCAAATTTTGGCGAAAGGATGAACGTACACCCCAAACTTGCTTTTGAACCGCTCCATAAACAGGATGAATGGCAAAACAAGGCATTACAGGAGCTGCTGCAATACCTGCAGGCTAATTCTCCCTACTATAAACGCGTATTCAAAGAACACAATATCAATATCGCTAATATCAAAAATATTGGGGATATGCATTTCCTGCCCACCACTACCAAGAGTGATATGCAGGAGCATAACTGGGAATTCCTTTGCGTACCATCTACAGAAATAAAAGAATACACAGCCACATCCGGCACACTGGGCAGGCCCGTTACCATAGCATTGACAGCCAATGACCTGGAGCGCCTTGCATATAACGAACAGCAATCTTTCCTTACGGCAGATGGCAAACCTGAAGATTGCTACCAATTGATGCTTACACTTGACCGCCAATTTATGGCGGGCATAGCCTACTATCAGGGTATTCGCAAACTGGGCGCGGCACTGGTTCGCACGGGACCAGGACTGCCTCAAATGCAATGGGATACTATATTCCGCCTGCAAAGCAACAGCATAGTAGCCGTGCCGTCTTTCATGCTGAAAATGATAGAATATGCACAGGAGCACCAAATAGACCTGGCACATACTCCTGTAAAGAAGGCAGTATGCATTGGTGAAAGCCTGCGACAGGCAGATTTTGAATATAATGTACTGGGGCAAAAGATAAGTGCAGACTGGCCTATTAAACTATACGGCACATATGCATCTACAGAAATGCAAACTGCATTTACAGAATGTGGCGCGAGCATGGGGGGACACCAGATACCGGACCTGATAATTGTAGAGATACTGGACGACCATGGCAACCCTATGCCATCTGGTCAATATGGCGAGGTTACAATAACTACACTTGGCGTGGAAGGCATGCCACTATTGCGCTACCGCACAGGTGATATTTGCACCTTTTATGAAACACAATGCAGTTGTGGCAGGCACTCCCGCAGGCTCACACCAGTGCTAGGCCGTAAACAGCAAATGATAAAATACAAAGGCACTACTCTGTATCCGCCAGCTGTATTTGACATTCTTAATAACATTCCTTTCATTAAGGAATATGTAGTAGAAGTATTCACCAATGAATTGGGAACAGATGAACTCCGAGTACATATCAACACTCCATTACCTGTAGATGATTGCGAGAACAAACTGAAGCCGTTGTTACAATCACGTCTGCGTGTAGCTCCATTACTGCATTTCCATTCGGCAAGTGATATGCAACAGATGCAGTTCCCTGCCGGTAGTCGCAAGCAGGTGAAGTTTATAGATAACAGGAAGAATCAACTTGAACCATAATGAATACTATTGCCGCAGAATTCATCTCCCAATCCATTCATCGTATTGAGCTCAATACACCAAGAATAGCAAAATGCCTGGATGAGCTGACTGATAACGAAATATGGTACAGGCCAAATGAATCTTCTAATAGTATTGGCAACCTTATCCTGCACCTATGTGGTAATATCACCCAATATATTATCTCATCTATTGGCGGCGAAGCGGATAATCGTGAACGGGACAAGGAATTTTCTGCTACAGGTGGTATCGGGAAAGAAGAACTACTAAAAAAGCTTGAAGACACTGTCAATAAAGCGACAGCGGTTATTCGTAACTGCAATGAAGAAAGCTTACAGAAAGTGCGTAGCGTACAAGGCTTTACCTATACGGGTATCGGCAATATCATACATGTTACCGAACACTACTCATATCATACGGGGCAAATAGCTTTGCTCACTAAGCTTATAAAGAATAAAGATCTGGGATTTTATGCAGGCCAAAACCTGAATATAAAAAACCAGTAGCTTTGCCATATAAGGCACCCTTTATGCAATGCACTTTTGGCAAAACACCTACCGGAAAAAGACTGGAAAGAATACTTGCATCTCCTAATTACAGAGATGGCAAATTCCAAAATCAAAACCATACACCAGATCTGGCAGAAGGTGTAAGTTATTACAAGGTCACTAAGGATTTCTTTTTTGACAAAGACAAACGTAACATACCTTCCTTCGCATTACCATCTGTTAAAACAGACCTGCGCTCATTACCCACTAACGAGAACCTGCTCATATGGTTCGGGCATTCATCATACTATATGCAGGTAGATGGCAAACGTATACTTGTAGACCCCGTACTGAGCGGTAATGCCTCACCTGTAAGCTTTACTACAAAAAGCTTCAAAGGCACAGATATATATACTATAGATGAGCTACCTGACATAGATTACCTGTTTATATCGCACGACCATTATGACCATCTTGATTATACTACGATGCTGAAGCTGAAAAGCAAGGTAAAAAAAGTGATAATGGGCCTTGGAGTGGGCGCACATTTTGAAAGCTGGAACTATGAAGAAAATATGCTGATAGAAAAAGACTGGCATGAAGAATTTGAATTAGCCCCCGGCTTTACGGTACATACTGAGCCTGCACGTCATTTTTCTGGCAGGGGCTTTAAACGCAACCAATCGCTATGGCTGTCATACGTACTTACTACTCCAAGCATGAAAATATATATTGGTGGAGATTCCGGTTATGATACTCATTTCAAGACAATAGGAGAAAAGCACGGTGGCTTTGACATTGCCATACTGGAGTGCGGCCAGTACCATGAATACTGGAAATACATACACATGATGCCCGAAGAAGTAGCAATTGCAGCTAAGGAGCTTAACGCCAAAACCCTGCTTCCCGTACACTGGTCGAAATTCAGCCTTTCACTGCATGCCTGGGATGAACCGATAAACAGAGTTATGGCAGCTGCAGAACAACTTAACATACCTACTCATACTCCAATGATAGGTGAAGCTTTAAAACTAAATACACATCCCGTCACTAATAAATGGTGGAAAAATCTATGACCTGTTAACGGCAGCCACTATTGCCCTGCTTACTGAAAACAAGAGTAATACTAAACTGGCAATCAACGCTATCCATACCGGCCAACCAGGCTCCAGCGGAATATTCAGGTTTATCTTGCTCATCCATCCTGACGCATATACTTGTATTGTCAATAACAAGCACATAGACACCAATACGGTTATTACTATCAATGGTACAAAACGGGAGATCATAAACTTAGCAATATACGTAGGGCTATAACCCAATTCTAACAACAATGCAATAGACTGCCTTGCCCTTGTGATAGTTAACTCTATAAATAGAATAAAGACTAGTGTGCCTACAGCCATCAAAATAATTGCCAGCAGCCCAATTGATGACACTACCGAATCTACTACTGTACGAAGTTTATTCCACCTAAGCTGTTCTGTATTCGTAACATAATCCCTCGTATTCAGGTAATCTATAAATGCATGATCTGAAGGATCTTTAACTCTCACTATTAATCTTGAAGGGGCTTGCGGAATACCATTAGCAAAATTCTTATTCCCATATTCCAGAAACGATTCGGGCACAAGTACAGAGCTTATCCTGTCCGAAAAACCAACAACTTGCGCACTATATGTTTCGCCATGGTCTTGATTGCCTATCTTCAAATCAAATGCCAGTGATTTTATTGATGATTCTGACAATTGTGGTAGTCCCTGGCTAAGTGCAAAACCATAATTGTACAGATTCAAAAAATCAGAAGATAAAATGATAGGCACATGAACCATACCAGGTTGCCAACTCCAGTTTTCAGGCTTTTTATCAATAAACCTGTCGGGTACACTCTCCAGAAACATCTGGGTAGAGAACCCAACCGACACATTAAGAGTTGCATATACCGAGAACCTGTTTGATGTAAGCACACCTAACTCCTGCACCTGGGGTGCTGCACTAAGTGCATCTATTTCTGTACGGGTAAACAAAGTAGTTACGGGTTTCCCCATATTCTCATTGGTTACACGTTTACTTACTGTAAGAAAAGTGCTGCCCAGACTGTCATCATCATACTTACCCTCCAGCAATTCCCTGAAATTCCACCATATCATTACGGCCGATAGCAATAAGGTTGTACCTATGCACAATGCCAGCAATGCCGACCATAACCGAAGGCTACCTTTTTGCACCAGCAACAACTTACGTAATAGTTTTTTCTCGCCTCTCTTATTCACAGCTTCAGTTTTCTGGTGTAAGTGAAATAATCATTATCCTCAAGATCTGCCAGTATTATACCTGCATGATTCATTGCGACTACTTCCTGTATCAGCAAAGTAGCCTTCTTAATATTAGCATGGTCGAGGTGACTGAATGGCTCGTCCATCAGCAACCAGTTAAACGGCTGTAGCAGAGCACGAATAATAGCCACCCGTTGTTGCTCTCCATACGACAATGTTGCGGCCAGTGCATTTCTCTTATCTTTCAGGCCTAACCTTTCCAGCATTTTTTCAGCATCATATTCTGCTACCACGTTTGTTAACCTTCGTTTTACTTCAAGGTTTTCCCAAACAGTAAGATGCGGGAACAGTCTCATATCCTGGAAAACAATACTTACGGCAGATGCCCTTAATTGAGACAACTGTTCCCTGTTTATCTCTCCCATTCTGAAGGCGCTCCAGTGTATTTTCCCTTCATAATCTTTCCGCAACCCGTATATAAGATGTATAAGTGTAGTTTTTCCCGTACCTGACGGAGCCTGTATAAATACCTGCTCACCTTCATTAAAGACCAGTTTTTGACCCCATATCATTGAGTTGGCTACTAACACCTTCTCCTTCAGGGGTATGGGAACAAGATTATCTATACTGAGTCGCATAATTGAAGATACCCAAAAATAATATTGACTGCTGATTTGAAAAACTATCTGTCCATCAATGTATACTTTAACAATACGTTCTTTAAGCTCTGAACTAAATTGATTAAATTTAAACTATGATATCGCGCATATTTGATATAGCTGCCAGGAGAGCACAGGAGGAACCTAATGCTATCATGATGGCAGGCAAGGAAAACGGCTCGTACCGTACTTATTCCAATAAAGAAGTATGGGATATTGCCAACAATTTATGCGGCGGGCTACTGTCATTGGGCCTAAAAAACAACACCACTAAGCCTGAGCAGCTGGAAAAAATAGCACTGATATCACCCAACAGGCCGGAATGGCTGATGACAGACCTCGGTGTTCAACTATCCGGTGCTGTGCTCACTCCGCTGTACCCTACTATCAGCCAGGCTGACTTTGTTTATGTAATGAATGAAGCCGAAGTAAGCATACTATTCATAGCCAACAAAGAACTATACGACAGACTGAAAGATGTATTTCATCAAATACCAACGCTTAAGCACATCTACTCTTTCGATACAATAGACAATGTAAATAACTGGAAAGAACTAACCGGGAGAGGATTACCTGCTGACAACAACATAATTAACAATATACAGCCATCAACTTTGGCTACCATCATATACACTTCAGGTACAACCGGCAATCCCAAAGGTGTCATGTTGAGCCATGATAATATTGTGAATAATGTACTGGACTGCATGTGTGAATTCTGGTTTGCTGTAAAGGGCGGTAAAGCATTAAGTTTCCTCCCGCTCAACCACATATTCGAGCGTACGGTAAGCTATATATACATCAATGCAGGTGTTTCTATTTACTATGCCGAAAACATGGATACTATAGGAGATAACCTGAAAGAAGTGCAACCTATAGTTTTCACTACTGTTCCGAGACTACTTGAAAAAGTATATGAAAAAATATTAGCTAAAGGCATAGAACTGAAGGGCATTAAACGTGCCTTGTTCTTTTGGGCTCTTGACCTTGGTTTTAAATACGACAACGCAAAGCCGGGAAGTATCTTTTACAGAATTCAACTGGCTATCGCAAACACACTGGTATTCAAAAAATGGCGTGAAGCACTAGGCAATAATGTATTAGCTATTGTTACCGGGGCAGCAGCCTGCCAGCAAAGGTTGATACGTGTATTTACAGCAGCTAAAATCATCATCATGGAAGGCTACGGCCTTACAGAAACATCTCCTGTTATATCTGTAAACAAATTCAAATCGGAAGACCGCCGCGTTGGCACCATAGGACCCGTAATACAAAATGTTCAGGTTAAGCTTGGCGAAGACGGAGAAATTCTGTGTAAAGGAAAGAATGTGATGATGGGCTACTATAACAATCCTGAGTTAACGAAAGAAGCCTTTGACGCAGATGGCTGGTTTAAAACGGGGGATATCGGCGAATGGGTAGAAGGCCGTTTCCTGAAGATAACAGACCGTAAGAAAGAAATATTCAAAACAGCAGGCGGTAAATATGTAGCTCCACAGGTTGTAGAAAACAAGATGAAAGAAAGTCCTTTCATAGAGCAGATAATGGTAATTGGCAGCAGCAGAAAATTTGTGAGCGCGTTGATAGTACCTGCATTTGCGCATGTACGAAAATATCTTAAAGACCACGGAACTTCTGTGCCAGATAGCAATGAAGCTTTGATACAAATGCCAGAGGTACAAGACCTGATACAAAAGCAGGTTGATAAATTCAATCCGCTTTTCAGCCACCCTGAGCAGATAAAGAAATTCTCACTCCTCTCTGCCGAATGGACAATTGATGGCGGTGAAATGACACCAACCATCAAATTGAAAAGGAAAGCTATAGAGCAGAAATATGGCAGCATCATTGAAGCAATGTATAGCTAATATCACTTCTGTCATCTTATAGTATAGCTGGTCTATACTGCGTATTTACAAAGTATTAACTTCAGGCATAACATACCGTTCCTCCGACGAAACCGACTGCTCCTCCGACGAAACTAACCATTCGTCGAATAGAGCATATATCCATCATATAATATCCTATATTCGAAGACACCTACAATACTATACCATGAAACAAGAACACAGCAGTCTAATCTCCCCGTCTATTTACTGACAACATTTGACATTCAATGGTCACTCCTGACAATCAGGGGTAATCTTGTTGTACCTATATTTTATCATCATTTCTTAACCAATAAATATCCATCTATGAAAAAACAACTCTTGATTCCAATGCTGTTAACTTTTTGCATTGGAGAGGCTAATGCTCAAATCAAAGTCAGTGGTGTCTCCGGGACTACTATTACCGGTTCAGGCAGTGCGCCGTCTAACATTGTAGTAGGTAATGGTAATCCAAACTATAATGCCAATGTATATGTCGGCCAAAATACAGGTATTGCCACTCCTCCGGTGGGCTATTCGCCAGACCCTACAGATAATACCTTCGTAGGACAAAATTCAGGCCCTCTTAACTATGGAAGGGCAAATACATTTTTAGGTCAAAGTACAGGTGCTGCAAACACCAGCGGATGGGCGAATGTCTTTTTAGGCGCATGGACCGGGGCTACTAATACCACTGGTACGGCCAACACTTTTGTCGGGCAATACTGTGGTATCAGCAATACAACCGGTGGTGGCAATATCTTTATTGGCCAGGGATGTGCATCCAGTTCCACAACAGGAACTGAGAATACCTTTGTGGGCACAGCAGCAGCAGGCGGTAACACAACGGGAACGCACAACGTATTTGTTGGTCGTACAGCCGGTACAAATAATACAACCGGCAATAACAATACAGCAATAGGCTATAATGCCGGCTTTTCTTTAGGTACATTGACAAACGCTACTGCTCTTGGTCAAAATGCCCAGGCTGCAGCATCAAACACAGTGATCCTCGGCGGAACAGGGGCAAATGCTGTAAACGTAGGCGTTGGCACAGCTTCACCGGGGGCTCTTATACATGCAGTCACGACCAGTGTTCTTGGCAACTCTACGGCAGACCTTAAGCTTACATCTCCGGGGCCAATCATTCCCAACAATCTGATATTAGCGATGAATGCCACTACTAATGTCTCGCCACTTCTAAATGCTGTAGGCTCTGCTCCTGCAATGTCAATGGCAAACGTAGCTACTCTGCTAACGGATGCTACATCAATGGCTATTGGCAAAACTACAGGCGAAAATCCGGGATCAATTCATTTTATCAACTCTGTTTCGGGTGCTTCCGGAACCAGCACAACTGAATGTATGCGTATAAATAAAACAAATGGTTTTGTTGGCATACATACACGTTCTTCTGGCAGTTTTTTACCGGGTACAGCAGGCGAACCGCAAGCATTATTTCATGTAAACCTCACAAACCCTGCCTATAGCACACTAAACCCACTTACTCAAGGCATTCGTTTTGAAGGGTTACCATCCGCATCGTATCCTAACGTAATTGTAATCGATGCGAACGGCAACCTCGCGAAAGCACCTTACGGACCCGGCGGAGGTAGTAACAGCATTGACTGTGATTCTGTAAAAAAATGCGCATGGTCTTTAAGCGGTAATAACACAACCGGTGTAGAATTTATAGGCACATTAACCAACGATGACTTCAGGATACAAACAAACGGTTTGCAAAGAGCCAGGTTTACCAAATTGGGGAATTTTGACTTAGGCAGCAACTTAACAGCATCTAACAATACGGATACTTCTATGACTATCGGGAACAGAAATATCCTAGACGATGCGCACACTGCATATTCTCAAGGTGTAGACAACAACACTACATCCAGCAGTTACACTATGATAACCGGCAAAAACAACTCCATTATAACTTCTAATAGTTGTGTTGCCTCAGGATCAAACATTTCAATAGAGAACTCATTAAGCTCTCAGGCCACGGGATCAAAACACAGCATTCATCAATGCTATAATATATTTACAGCAGGAAGCGGGAATACGATAACATCTTCAAGTGCAGTTATGGCGTTAGGTGGTAGTGATGTTATTAACAACTCAACAGAAAGTGTTCTTGCCGGTGAAGATAACGAACTGCAAAACGGACATGGATGCTTTATTGGTGGTGGTCATAACTATGCAGATGGCACTTACAACCTGCTCCTTGGCAACCGCAACAGAGCGGAAACTACACCAACAGCAATGCCATCTGTACCCCTGACATTTACAAGCATTATGGCTATAGGTGAGCAAATTCATAGTGACTTAAGCAGATCATTAAGTGTCGGTTTCACAGGAAACAGAACAACTGTTACAACACAGACAGGTTTAGCTGTCCAACTAGACCCTACTGCACTAAGTACATATATTCCAACTGTACACTTTGAAGTAGATGCAGCAGTAGGCACTTCTCCTGGCCCGCAACCATTGTTTGGTCCTGCCCGCTCTAATATCCGCTTCCACAACCTACCTCCTGCTCCATATCCATTACCAGCAGTTGTGATAGACACTGCTACAGGCGAATTGTTTTTTACTCCAGTTACTCAATACTTTAAACCTGGCACTGGCACTAATAATGATTTAGATTCTCTGTACAAAGAGAACGAAGCACTGAAGTCACAAATTGCTCAATTACGTTCTCAACTTTCAGGCTATGATGAAAAGTTTGCATCACTGGAAAGGTCTCTTGTTCAGATCTGCGAAGGTGGTTGTGCAGGCTTAAACATCCATAACAATGATGAGCTGTATCAGTCAATACCTAACCCAACCAATAATGACGTAAATATCAGCTACTACCTTTCAGGTAATTATTCAAATGCAAGCATTTCAATCATTACAATGGATGGAAAGGCAGTTCGCAGCTACAGCGTAAATCCTAACAAAGGCAACGGCACATTGAATATTTCATTAGGCGAATTACAACCTGGTGTATATCTCTACAACCTTGTAGTTGACGGCAAACAAGTAGGCGCTAAAAAACTGCAAAAGCAATAGGTTGTTGATTTTATCATAAACCAGCAATTGATTTGTTTTGAAATAAACCAATAAAAAGCCCCGGTTAGTAACCGGGGCTTTTTATTGAATGCGCTAACTATATAACACCTACACTGCAGCTGTAGTAACTGCAACTGTAAGTGCAAATATGATAATGATACCATATAGTATCAGCAGGATTATTGTATAAATACCCCAGAACTTAAATGTATTCTTTAGATATCTGAAAGCATCATCAAATTGTTTCTGATTTGTTGTAAGCACTGCCGTTTTCACGAGTCGGGCAAACTTGTACAGGGCATACATAGGGTAGAAAAAAATAGCGATCAGGACAGCGTATGAAATCACTGTACCCACACCATAACCGGCGCCATAAGTACCCAATTCTCCCTGCATTCGCGGCATATTGACCATCAATGCAACGAGGCCTATCATAATAAGACCGAATGCAACAAATCCTATTATTGCCAGGAACTTAGCCCAACGGGCTGTTTCCAGCATATATGACTTACCATACTCGTCAATTACAATCTTTTGACTCTCTTCTGTATCAGGATTATACATAGGAAATTTTACATGGCAAAAATAGGAATATTAATACGCCCTTGCAAACAATACTCTCTGTTTAGATGGATTACCTGTCAGGATACATTTACCATCTTCCTGCGGATTATCAAGCGGTATACAACGGATAGTTGCCTTTGTAAGCTCTTTAATTTTATCCTCAGTTTCTGGTGTTCCATCCCAGTGTGCAGCAATAAAACCAGGTGTCTCATCCAGCATTTTTACAAACTCTCCCCAGCTATCCGCATTACGCAGGTTCTCTTTACGGAAATTCAATGCCCTGTTGTAGAGATTGCTTTGAATATCTGCTAGCAGTTTTTCAATATGCTCGGTTATACCATCCAGAGAAACTGACTCTTTAGTCTTTTCATCACGGCGTGCTACTTCTGCCACATTATTCTCCATATCACGGGCACCTAATGCTATGCGCACAGGCACACCACGCAGCTCATATTCTGCAAACTTCCACCCCGGGCGGGTAGTATCATCATTGTCAAATTTTACGCTGATACCTTTTGCCTTCAATTGTTTTACAAGCTCTGCTGCTTTATCATCTATCTTTTGCCTTGCCTCTGTATCCTTGCCATATATCGGCACTATTACAACTTGCAATGGAGCAATACGTGGAGGGAGAACCAACCCTTCATCGTCGCTGTGTGCCATCACCAACGCACCTATCAGTCGTGTAGATACACCCCATGATGTAGCCCACACATACTCCATATTATTATTCCTATCGGCAAACTTCACATCGAATGCCTTAGCAAAGTTCTGCCCCAGGAAATGTGATGTACCTGCCTGCAGTGCTTTACCATCCTGCATCATAGCCTCTATACAATAAGTATCTTCTGCACCTGCAAAACGCTCACTGGCTGTTTTCACACCTTTTATTACAGGCAATGCCATATACTCTTCTACAAAAGTGGCGTACACATCCAGCATTTTTACTGTTTCTTCTATAGCCTCTTCTTTTGTTGCATGCGCTGTATGGCCTTCCTGCCAAAGAAATTCTGCTGTACGCAGGAATAAACGCGTACGCATTTCCCAGCGCACAACGTTAGCCCATTGGTTTACCAGTATTGGCAGGTCACGGTAAGACTGTACCCAACCTTTATAAGTACTCCATATTATGGTTTCTGATGTAGGACGAACTATAAGTTCTTCTTCCAGCTTAGCCTCCGGGTCTACTATCACACCATTACCGTTAGGGTCATTCTTCAGGCGGTAATGGGTAACAACTGCACACTCCTTTGCAAAGCCCTCAACATGTGATGCTTCTTTACTCAGGTAACTCTTGGGTATGAATAAAGGGAAATACGCATTTTGGTGCCCTGTTTCTTTAAACATACGGTCCAGTACGTCGCGCATATTTTCCCAGAGCGCAAACCCATAGGGTTTTATCACCATACATCCTCTTACGTCCGAATGTTCGGCTAAACCACCCTTCAATACAAGGTCGTTATACCATTGTGCATAATCCTGTTTACGAGATGTTAAATTATTACCCATATTAATCCTGGCATGCTTTTCGTTGTCCTAATAGTGCGGCAAATGTACTAATTTCACTATGCAAATCTCATTTTTAAATTGCATTAATATGAAACGTCTCCTGGTTACCGGTTTGTTTCTTTCGGCCATAAGCATACATACTGCTGATGCCCAAAAAAAGAACAGTGGATACGACGATATTTACTATAGCAGTAAAGATGCACAAAAGGATGCTGAGATAAAAAGCCAGCAGGAAGAAGAATATGCAAAACAGCGTGCTATAGAAGAGCAGAAAATGAGGGAACAGGAGCAACTGAATGCCGGGAATAATAACGAGGATGATAGTTATATAGACTATGATGATGATGACTATTATTATTCCAACAGGCTCAGTCGCTTCGGTTATTCATCTTTTTACAATCCATACTGGTCTTATGATCCCTGGTACAGCTCTTATTACGGCTGGGGCGGATATGGTTGGGGATACAGCCCCGGATGGTCTGTTGGTATAGGTTATGGCGGTCCTTACTGGTCAAGCTACTGGGGTTGGAACAACTGGTACGGATATCCTGCATATTACAGTTGCTGGAACTACCCATATTATGGTTATGGCTGGGGCGGATATGGCGGTTACTATAATGGTTACTGGGATGGTTATTATTCAGGCGTTTATAATGGTGGCGGATATCATGGCGCAGGCTACAAACCATCTACGTATGGCCCACGCAACTCAATGAACAGCTACTACAGTGGTCCGCGCAGCACAGGCAGCATGAGGACATACAATGGAACAAACCTGAACAATGGCCAAAGTAACCCACGTACAACTTTAAGAGAAGCCGGCAATTCCAACAATGGCATGACCACGTCTTCCAATCCTGAAACGTACAGGTATGACAACCAGAGGATGCAATCGGGCACTACAAGGCCTGCAGATAATACTCCGGTAAGAAACGACAATACGAACACTTATGTTTCCGGCAGCTCATCGAATAATACAACACCGGCAGATCGTGGCAACAGCAGAGGGTTTTCAAGAAATGATAATGCGGCCCAGCAACAACAGCAATCATATACACAGCCACAGCGTAATTATTTCGAGGAAAGACAACAACAAGCTAATACACAACCTCAGAGAAACACTTACGAAGAAAGACCTCAGTACCAGCAACGCAGTTATGAACGTTCTGAACCGAGTTACAGTGCACCATCAAGAAGCGACTGGGGTGGTTCCAGAGGTTCTTCTGGCGGCAGCTACGGAGGAGGCAGTAGCGGTGGTCGCAGCGGCGGTAGTTTCGGAGGAGGCCGCAGATAACTTATATAATTTTCATCCCGCTATACAAAATGTTAAATAGCGGGATGCTTTTTTAGCACGGTATAGTTTTTGTTTTTACACTTGTAATATTAATTCAAAACAATAGCACACATTTCGTAATAAAAGAATATTAGTATGAATACCCGTTTATATTTATTTACAGCAGCACTGGCAGGCATGACAGGATTATCCT
This sequence comes from Flavipsychrobacter sp., assembly GCA_044227125.1. Classification (GTDB taxonomy): domain Bacteria; phylum Bacteroidota; class Bacteroidia; order Chitinophagales; family Chitinophagaceae; genus Polluticoccus. The sequence goes on along the minus strand of JBGAFS010000007.1, from coordinate 26,249 downwards.
TTTACGCTTCAGCACAGGATGAAACAGATGCGCTCAGATACTCATTCCTTTCATCGCAAGGCACAGCTCGTTCCATAGGCTTTGGGGGCGCACTCGGCTCTATTGGCGGAGATGTATCTTCACTTAGTGTTAACCCTGCCGGTATTGGCATATATCGCAGCTCAGAATTTACATTTACTCCTTCAATAAGAATAAACAGTACACAAAGCAAGTATACCGGGCAAACGACAAATGATAATAATGCCCGCTTCTCTATATCCAACCTCGGGCTGGTTCTAACCAGCGCTTCGGAAGGAAAACGATATGCAAAGAGTAAATGGAAAGCTGTTGCATTTGGCATTGGCATAAACCGTGTTGCGGATTTTAACCGTAACTATACTTACAAAGGATTTAACAATACCAGCTCAGGCGCAGAGGTTTTTGGTGTAGATGCCATTAACTATCCGGGGGATGTGAGCAATACTTCTACACTTGCGGGCTTAGGTTATCAATCGTATCTAATAGACACATTTTATGATCCTAATAAAAACAACCAGCTCAATTACGTAACTGCATCTAACTGGAATACTGGTCTTAACCAGCAACGCACAGTAAAAGAAAATGGCGGAATCAGCGACATTAATATATCACTGGGCGGCAACTATATGGAAAAACTGATGCTTGGAGCAACACTGGGCATACCATCAATTGTTTACAAGCGCGATGTTACCTACACAGAATCTGATGCAAGCAACAACAGCAATAATAATTTCGACTATTTCACTTACCACGAAACCCTCTCAACCAGAGGTAGTGGTATCAACCTGAAACTGGGTGCTATATACAAGGCTAACGACTATTTCAGGTTTGGCATTGCATTGCACACGCCAACCTATTTCAACCTGAAAGACATACAAAACAGATCATTAACTGCCAACACAGAAAACAAAAAACAACAACTAGGTGTTAATGATGGTCCTGTAACACGTGTTGATGCACCTGAAAACATATTTGAATATAACCTGCTCACCCCATGGAAAGCTGTACTCAGCGCTTCAGGTATACTTGGAAAACATGGCTTTATAACCGCAGATTATGAGTATATCAACTACGCATCTGCCCGTTACGACTTTGATGGCAACTATACCACACTTCAAACGTATACTAATCAGCTTATTAAATCATCCTACACAGGAGCGTCCAACTTCAGGCTGGGTGCCGAAGGTAAATTCGGAAGCTTTATGGTAAGGCTGGGTGTTGGCTATTATGGCAGTCCGTACAAAAAATCATATGCCAATGCAGAAAGATTGGATGTATCAGGTGGTGTTGGTTTCCGTGCTGATGGCTGGTTCCTCGACCTGGGCTATGTGCGCACGATGTACAGCACACAAGAGTATCCATATACACTCAACCACCCTTATGTAGGTATAGTTCAGGTTCCTCAGGCTACTATAAGCAATATGCTGAATAATTTTGCAGTAACATTCGGAACTAAGTTCTAAATACTTTGCTGATATACTTTTAAGCCCGCCTAATAGCGGGCTTTCTTTTTAATATCCTGTGATGAATTTCTATTTACTTAGACTGTTGTCGTATCTTATATATACACATTACATGCAGAAAAACTGCTACTGGCATGAACACCGCCGCTATGTATATATATGGGATCGTGAGAAAATCCATGCTGACAGGAGTATTGGCATATCCCCATATTTGAGGTTTTGCTATCAGTGTCATGAATATGAATACGATATTCGCTAACAAACCAAGACACAACACATTCCATAACAACAATATTTTTTTACCTATTATACCTCTGCCATATAATACACCGATTACAGGAGCACTCAATCCGGCCAATATATCATAATTCCTGCCATTGAAACTAACTAACTCCGGAACCAGGTTTTGTAACACTACTGCATATATCAATAACTCTACAGCTATCCTGAACGATTGAAAATAAATCGTAAATGACATAGGAAATGAAGCTATCACCACCTTATAGAGTTTAGACGCAAAGAAATATATGATAAGCAGAAATGCAGGCAGCACAGCCAGCAATGCAATTCGGGGAGGCAATGCTGTCGTTTTATAAATACCATTTACAGCAAGTATGGCTACCAATACTGTAAACACTATGGTTATCAGATAATAACCTGCTATAAATTTTTGCTTGGCCTCTGCTGAATATCCCGCAGTGGTTAATGCCTTCCTGAAAGCAACGCCTAATGATACAAGAACAATAATTAATAACAGATAATAAGCCAGGGGTAACATATGCGATTTATTTACAGCACAAAACTACAATGCCGGGGTGAGGGCAGCATTGCAAATATTGCTATTTTGATATTGAAACACGATAAGCCTGTGGCCACATGCCGTAATATTTATGAAAAGCCCGGCTGAAAACACTGGCGTTATCATACCCTACCAAACCACCTATTTCGAATATGGCAATTGTATTATCCCGCAACAGTCCTGCTGCTTTTTGCATGCGCACCCTTGTCAGGAACTGGTGTGGAGTTTGCTTATACACCTCTTTGAATGATCGGAGAAAATGAAATTTAGACATACAGGCTATCCCTGCTATTTCTTCCAACGATATATCCTGCATGTAATAACTGTACATGTAATCAACTGCAACACTCAACCTGCCGTATACCTCTTCCCTTGTCGCAATTTTTGCACTATTAATATTATTAGCCTTTGTTTTTACTTCATAATACTGCTTTTGCAGGTGCAAAAGCAAAGAAGAAAGTAATTCATCAGTCTCAAGGTCTGTTAGTGCATTTCTATTCCCCTTCTCGTGCAGCGTTTTTGTTATCCTGAGAAACTGTTCATCTTTATGATACAGGCTATTCTGAAAGTTTATGTGTAATTCACGGCAATTACCGGCATTATCTAATTGCAATTCATTACTAAACTGCCTGTCATTCAAAAAGCTGTTTAGTAAAGATGTTGAGAAATGAATATTCAGGGTTTCAGTTGGCATGTGTTCATCTATCTGCAGGGTGTAATGTTGTTTGTTATTACTGATAAAAAACATATCATCCTCAACCCTTACTTTATGTCCGTCAGCTTCACAATAACTGCTGCCTGTTATATTGCTGAAAATCGATAATGTGCCTTTAATATCCGGTCGTTCTGCTAATCTTGTCTTAGTATTAATTACAACATTAGGCCACCCCCACCCATGACTTTCCTGCTGAGCAATCATATGCTTCAGGTTTGATATATCGGGAAAATCATTGCGGAACATCGCGCAAAATTACATTAACAAATATAATATCCACACATGTTATTAATAAAATCTGATCACTTCTGAGTAGTTCAGGGCTTAATCCTTTCCAAAATTTATATTTGCACCAATATGGCAGCAGAACAGAATTTGTATACGGAAGATAGTATTAAGTCGCTCGACTGGCGTGAGCATATACGCCTGCGCCCCGGTATGTATATCGGTAAGCTGGGTGATGGCAGCAGTGTAGATGATGGTATCTATGTATTACTGAAGGAGGTGATGGACAACTGTATAGATGAATACGCCATGGGCTTTGGTAAGCGCATAGAAATATCTATAGATAAAGGCAGTGTTACCATACGCGACTATGGCCGTGGTATACCACTGGGTAAAGTAGTAGATGTAGTTAGCAAAATAAACACCGGCGCGAAGTATGATAGTAAGGCATTCCAGAAATCAGTTGGTCTTAACGGCGTGGGTACTAAAGCTGTAAACGCATTAAGTACATATTTTAAAGTTACGGCCTTTCGAGAAGGCAAAATGAAATGTGCTGAGTTTGAAAGAGGCGTACTTACCAAAGAACATAAAGAAGCTGCAACTACGGAAGCAAATGGCACTCTTGTAACCTTCACTCCTGACGACACCGTTTTCAAGCATTACCACTTTATCAATGATTATATCGAAAACCAGGTTTGGAATTACTGTTTCCTGAATGCAGGCTTACAGATAAACCTGAACGGGAAAAACTACGTTTCAAAAAATGGTCTCTTGGACCTCTTACAACGTAAAACTAATCCGGACACATGCCGCTACCCTATCATACATATGAAGGGAGAAGATATAGAAGTGGCAATGACGCATACAGGTGATTATGGTGAAGACCTGTACTCATTCGTTAATGGCCAGCATACAACACAGGGTGGCACACACCAGGCTGCATTTCGCGAGGCTGTAGTGAAAGTAGTACGTGATTTCTATAAGAAAGATTATGATGCAGCTGATATTCGACAGAGTATATGTGCTGCAGTAGCTGTACGTGTGCAGGAACCCGTGTTCGAAAGCCAGACCAAGACAAAATTGGGTTCGATGACAGTATCGGAAGGCGGTCAAAGTATGAAATCATTTGTGCTTGACTTCCTGGCTAAAGAACTGGACAACTACCTCCATAAAAATCCGGCAACTGCCGATGCGCTGAAAAAGCGTATAGAACAAAGCGAACGCGAACGTAAGGAACTGTCAGGCATACGCAAACTGGCCAATGAGCGTGCCAAGAAAGCAAACCTGCACAACAAGAAGCTGCGTGATTGCCGTATACATATGAATGATGACGTACCCAACAAAGGCAAAGAGGAGTTTCTGCAAAAGCAACTGGAAAGTACCATATTCATAACTGAAGGCGACTCTGCCAGCGGTAGCATCACAAAGAGCCGGAATGTAGAAAGCCAGGCGGTATTCAGCCTGCGAGGTAAACCACTCAATTGCTATGGTCTTACTAAAAAAGTTGTGTACGAAAATGAAGAATTCAACCTGCTGCAGCATGCGCTGAATATAGAAGAAGGCATGGAAGGTCTGCGCTACAACAATATTGTAATAGCTACCGATGCTGACGTAGATGGTATGCACATACGCCTGCTTATCATGACCTTCTTCCTGCAGTTCTTCCCCGACCTTGTAAAGAATGGCCATGTGTATATACTGGAAACTCCATTATTCCGCGTGCGCAATAAGCAAAAGACTATATACTGCTATACTGATGAAGAGCGCAGAGCAGCGATAGCAGAATTGGGCAGCAAACCTGAGATAACCCGATTCAAAGGTCTTGGCGAGATAAGTCCTGAAGAGTTTGCTCAATTTATAGGAGACGATATGCGCAAAGAACCTGTACTACTGGGACAGGAAGCGCAGATACAAAAACTACTGGAGTATTATATGGGCAAGAATACGCCAGACAGGCAGAGAGATATTATAGACAACCTGAGAATAGAAAAAGACCTTGCAGAAGAAATAGCTTAGATAATAAAAATGCCCGCTACAGCGGGCATTTTTATTATCTATTTGTTATCACAAATCTTTACAATTGCCTACGGCCATATAGGTTCCTCGGGAACCTGATAATTTCGACAATCATACTCTACCCCGGCAGATGCACCTTCCTGTATATACCTCACTCCTGACTGCGGTTGCTTAAGCCTGAACCGCTCCTTTATGTCGTAAAACATTATTGTGGGGTCATAGTATTTCAATACCCTGTAATAATCACTTGTTGTATCTGCCCAATGCGATGTACCCAATACGGTCAATACACTCACCCTCCTGTTATGTGCTTCAGGACCTCCGATAAGCTTTTCCTGCACAGCTACTTGCACCACCCAGTCTTTCGTATCAATGACCTTATCCAGCCCTGCCACTTCTATGAAACTTACTGCGAGGGCAGAACAACCAGCCCCTCTGCCTAACCGAGGCTGATTATGGCCATTATATATTTCATCATAGCCTTGTAGCCTGTATTCCTCCATGTAGCGCCACAAACGGTTAAAAACAGCCTTGCTTATTTTCACCCGCAAAAAAGCTATATCCCCATTCCTGATCCGCTCTTTTAATTCAGGGTCATTTACACTGGCATCTTCTATTATGCCATCAAACTTCGCAAACAACGCTCCAACACCGTAACCCCGGTGAAACACATCGCGAATAAGCACAGCTTTCGACGATGCTGTAGCTCCGATCAGTGCATACCTGCTGCTATCCTTTAATTCAACAACAACATGTCCAACTACATGCTTCTTTTTCCCATACCTGCTATACACAAATGAGTTGCGGATATAACTGCGCATTAAAGCCCCGGGCGAAGACCAGTTGATATCTCCGGGAGCAGGAATAGCATAAATTGTAAATTCCTGTCCAAACAAATTAATGGACGCTATAACCAATAGCAGAACTAAGACACTTTTACGCATCAGGGGGCAATAACAGCAATAAAAGTAGCAGGATTAATTTACTTTAGGAATGACGAGCCTCATTCTTCTGTATGAGCAGGGACAGCTTGTCTGTTTAAAAATACACTAAACAGTAAAGACAAGACCACTACAAGCAAAGCACCTATCACATTCAACCACAGGAAGGATACTATATCTGCATTATAAACTACTATCACTACCAGCTCTGTAAGTACAGCAGCCGCAAAAACGGCATTGCCACCTACCCTCTTTGCATAAAAGGCCGTAAGGAATACACCCAATATAGTGCCGTAGAACAATGACCCCAATATATTCACGGCCTCTATCAAAGAACCCATACGCGTAGCAAACATGGCTACAGCAATACAAAATATACCCCACCCTAATGTATGTAGTCTGCAGTATAACAACTCCTTCTTTTTATCAGGGCTTTTATCTCCTGACAATAAATGCATATCCATCAACGATGATGTAGCAAGCGAGTTTAGCGCGGCAGATATTGACCCCCACGATGCCAGGAATATTACTGCAAACAAAAGCCCTACTAATCCTTTAGGAAGTGTATGTTTCACAAAATAGAGGAATACATAGTTAGTGTCATTCGCATCGCGGCTATAGTTATTAGCAGATATCTCATATTTTACACTGTCATGCAGTCGCTGCAATTCAAGACGTGTACCTTCAAGATTAAACAGTGTATGCTCTTCGATTTGCCTGTAACCATATTTTTTTAGTTGAACCGCCGCTTTCGATTCATTCACATATCGCTCGTGCAGCTTTTCATAACGCTGTTCCAAATCAGAGGCCTTAGCAGGCTGCTCTGTTTTGAAGGTCTCATAAGCTGCTTCATTAAAGTATAGTGGTGCAGGGCGAAAGCTGTATAAGGCAAAAAGCAATGCCCCGATCAGCAATATAAGAAACTGCATAGGTACTTTAACAATACCATTCATCAGCAGTCCTAAACGGCTTTCGCGCTCACCTCGCCCTGTTATATATCTCCCCACCTGGCTCTGGTCTGTACCAAAATAGGATAATGCCAAGAAGAAGCCACCTATGATACCGCTCCATATATTATATTTATCCTTCCAGTTAAAATCAGTAGTTATTACATTCAGCTTACCTGATTTACCGGCAATGTATAAAGCATCATTAAATCCTAACCCAGCAGGCAGTTCCTTCACTACCATATAGCCTGCCAATGCCATTGCAGACAGAATAATCAGGAACTGAAGTTTTTGAGTATGTGCAATAGCTTTCGCCCCGCCTGTGTAAGTGTATATTATCAGCAATCCACCAGTAACAATATTGGTCGCATATATATCCCAGCCCATGATAGAGGACAGAATGATGGAAGGCGCATATATACTGATACCGGTTGATAAGCCTCTTGAAATAAGGAACAGGGCTGATGTAAGTAATCTTGTTTTCCGGTCAAACCGTTGTTCAAGATATTCGTAGGCAGTATACACATTCAGTTTACGAAACACAGGTATGAACGTAACACAGATGACCACCATGGCTATCGGCAAACCGAAATAGTATTGCACAAAACGCATCCCGTCGGTATAGGCTTGTCCAGGTGCTGAAAGAAAAGTAATAGCACTGGCCTGTGTTGCCATTATACCCAGCAACACTATATACCAGGGCATGTTTTTATTGGCAAGCAGGTAACTGTCAGTGCCTGTCTGCCCCCGCCCCTTGTACACCCCGTATGCTATGATAGCTGCCAGTGTACCCAGTAATACTATCCAGTCTATACTACTCATCGCCAGTATTGGGTGAATAAATAATACAAAATCAGCTGAAAGACTAACAGGGATATAACAAATGCATACAATCTATTCCACTTGGCCATAAATGAAAATTATGGGCATTGATAATATGTTGTATAACTACCGCCTAAACCTCCGTTAGTAAAATGCAGGAACAAACTATCAGTTTTAAAATGATACAACAATGACGCACTACTATGTGCGGACCCATAATTAGTGGCAATATAAAATAGCTCATTATTGGTATCAACAGTCGAGATCCAACCGGGATAAATGACTCCTGTATGAGGATAGTAACGAAAGAAATAGTCAAATATTTTCAACGTAGTATCATCTACTTTTACAACCTCGAAGGTTGTGTCAGGCATTACATGAGTACTATCGACGCTTCCTGATTGCAAATGATAATATCTTCTCCATTTTCTCATACCGGGCACTTTATCTCCGTACAATTGCAAAACCGAAGGCTTAACAGTTATCGTTACGTTATCAGCGTCTTTTTTATGTTTACATGCTATAAAAGTCAAAAAAAAACAATAACGAAACAGCGATAAGATACCTCATACAGACTATTTATTTACCAATATTAATCATATTCATCAACAACCTCAAAGCTCCTTTATTCCCTGCAGGCAGTTGCCTGAAAAATGACAATGTAGTGTATATATAATGACCTTTACCGGTTGCTGCATACAATGTACAGCCGTCCTGTGGTTGCTCTCCTGTATCATTCATCCTGAACAGTGGCGTATAATGCTCATCCCATTTTGTTGCAAAATACAATCCGCGTTCCTGTACCCAATCCTTAAAGTCGTCTTTACTCATCTTATTAGGATAGTTCAGCACTTTGGCATCCGGTTTCAGAAATGTAACATCTGCATCTTCTTCCGTAACGCGACTGCCTGACAATGAAAATGGATATGGCCCTATATTATTAGTCGACAGGTCCTGCAATGTATTATACTGCATTACCAACGTACCGCCTTCGTTAGCATATTGCAACAATACCGGCATCCAGTAGCTCATTCTTTTCTCTGTGTTTACAGCCCTTATACCAACAATCACAGCATCGTACTTTTTTAGTCTCTCTGCACTTATATCCTGCTCTGTGAGCATATCCACCTGCAGCCCGGTACTCTTCAGCACATCATCAACAAGGTCACCTGCACCTTCTATGTAACCTATTCTTTTGGCTTTACAAACCCAGTTGCGCTTCAGCACCTTTGTATAGGCCGGGCTGAAGTATTGCAATGTTGGCAGGTGTTCATATTTAATAACGTGCTGTGTACGGTCATACATCTGTCCGTCTGCTACAACATTAGCCAACAGGTAGAAATCCTCTGTGTTCAGTTCCTGTATCTGTTTAGCTGTAAATTTTGTCTTTATCACTGTATCAGTCCCCTTCTTAAGGTTCAGCCCTTTTATTTCATTTACCATTGCCTGGCTATATATTACCAGGCTTGCATCTTTGATATCTGTATTGGTACGCAGATGTACAGCTGCATCAGCTGAACCATCGGCATTAGTAACCAGTAAGCCTGATGTAAACTCCAATGACAAGGCAGGCACTATACGCAACGCTTCTACCACATCGCCATGTGTAGGGTCCAGTTTCTTATATGATAGCGGCACCGCTATACGGAAACTTGTACCGGCTGTTTTAAAAGTCACGTATACATTCAGCGGATTGGGCGCTTCAGAATAGCCCAGCAATGTATCTGCGGGTATCACATACTGCCCTGCATCTTTAGTCTGTTCCTGCAGCCAGTATGGTTGAGACAGTTTTGCATCTGCCGGTATCTTCACTGTATGGTCTATTGTGAACAATGTATCATTTTGCAGCTTAATATTCACTGCGGTATCTGCACCGGGCCATGCAATGCTCTTCACCCTTACAGAAGTTGCAGAGCGTGCTATCAATCTTAATGTAAACGGAAGTGTAGCACCTCTTACAGCTTCAGCCTGTTTAGTTGTAGCTTCTACCAGCAATCCCGCACAATCCAGAATTATTTTATCCAGTTCTGCGAGCTTTTGTGTCTTCCAGTATTCATCATTTACCGTTTCAATCTGTTTCCTTATTTCTGCCAATGCAGGTATACTTGCAGCAGGATTAGTAAAGTCAAAACTTTTCTGCACATCAGCTATTGCCATCCCTATCTCAGGATGCTGCACCCTGCCCCAGCTAATATCAATACCATCAAACAAAGAATTGCTGAAACTATCTCCATCTACGAGCCTGAAGTATTCCAGTTGCGTACCCGGCACACTTGGCGTACCGGCTCCCTGGCTGCGATGTATACTGCGGCTGATGCCTGCAAGCTCACCATAACCCATACCCAGCACAGGGCTATACTGTCCTACAGCCAGCTTATACATATCTTCCGATGTTGTATTCGCACTACCAAACCTGAATGCGTTAAAAACTATCCGTTTAGGCTGCCATGCACTATAATATTTCAATTGGTCTTTATACTGGTTGTTGTCCCCTGCTTTGCGGAAAGCTTTGGCTGCCAGTATTGCTGATGCTGCATGCTGGCCATGCCCGGCCTGTTCATTGGGTGGAAAACGACATATAACCACATCCGGCCTGTACTTACGCATTACCCATACCACATCACTGGTCAGTTGGTCCTCGTTCCAGTGCTTGAAGGTTTCTTTATAATTCTTTGAAAAACCAAAGTCTACAGCACGGGTAAAGTATTGTTCTGCACCATCCAGTTTACGCGCTTCCATTAGCTCGTGCGTCCTGATAAGGCCTAGCGCAGCGCCCTGTTCATTACCTAGTATATTCTGCCCACCATCGCCCCTGGTTAATGACAGGTAAGCTGTACGCATATGCTTATCATTTACCAACCATGCAATAAGGCGGGTATTCTCATCATCAGGGTGTGCTGCGAGATATAAAACGTTTACAAGATTATTAAGCTGTGCTATTTCATGGTATATCTGTGCAGAGTTCGCAGGGCGTACCTGTTGTGCCTGCACAGCAATAGTTCCTGACAATAAAATAGCGGATAGTATTTTCTTCATAAGAGCAGATAAAATAACCCACAGTGCTTTCGTACTGTGGGTATGTCAATTTAGTATTTCGATAGAAATTATTTTTTCAGAGCATCAATTATTTTCTGGCCGTTGTGTACATACTCGGCCTCAAATGCTGAACCTTTTGCAGTTTCCATTGATTTTTTTGCAGCCTCGACAGCTTCGTCATTCTTACCCAGCTTCTGCGCAATACGTGCTTTAAGCATCCACATATAGAATGCCTTAGGATTTGCTTCTACAGCCTTACTCACATATTCGTATGCTTTATCAGTCTGCTGGTTAGTCTCAAAATAATAACTCGCAGCCTGGTAATATGGTATACTCGGATTATTGATAGCCTGGTCGATAGACTTGTTCAGCTTCTCTTCATTATTAACCCTTACAGGTATTGTTATTTTAGTCTTCTCCCAGGACAGGTCAATATTGCATGAATTGAATGTAATCTTGCTGATACCTATTGTAAAGGTTTCAGTATTGTTATCTTTTTGTTTTGCTTTCACTTTGAAGTGGGCAACATCGCCTGCTGTATCATAACCTGCTGTACCCCAGTTGCCGGTACCCTTATTCAGTATCACTTCCCAGGTAGTTTCTCCCGGTATAGTGTACAGTGCATATTCACCTGCTTTTATATCAATACCACCTACCTGTACATCTTCACCAAATTTTATTTTGGTAGCAGAGTTAGCACCAGTACGCCATACTTTGCCATAAGCTACTACATCACCAAATATCTTGCGTCCGCGCATAGAAGGGCGGCTGTATGAAATTTCGATACTCGATGTAGCAAAGTCCTGTATGATCTTAGCATTAGGACTCAGTGCAGGCAGCTTCAACCCCTGCGCAGACATATCGGTTACCAATAATAAAGAGAGGAATAATAATGATAAATATTTCATGAGGTGTTTTTTTAGAGCCGTAAAAATACAAGCAATCATGTACCCGCAAAAAACTAATTCTTTATAGATGCATAAGATTATGATTTTTTAACTATAGTTATCAAATCTCAATTGGCTTAACTTGCGGAAAAACATAGCATTATGAACCATAATATAAATTTAGCCATACAGGTATTACCCCTTCACCTGTCTCAGCCAGAGGCATATAGAATTGTAGATGCCGCCATTGCCTGTATAGACCAGTCTGGTCTTAAATACCTAGTTTGTCCCTTCGAAACGGTGATAGAGGGCCCTTATGAGCAGGTAATGAAACTGGTGGACGATGTACAGGATGCCTGTAATAAAGCGGGTGCAGATGCCGTAATTATCAATATGAAACTGCAGAGAAACTTTGTAAAAGATATCGCGATTGACGATAAAATAGGCAAGTACCGCCAATAGCTATTAAATTTGCGCAATATTATTACAGGATGAATCGCACACAATTAGTCAGTGAAATAAAACGTAAGAAATCTTTACTCTGTGTTGGCCTTGATACCGACCTGAATAAGATACCAAAACACTTACTGTCTGAAGAAGACCCTGCATTTGCTTTCAATAAGGCGATAATAGATGCGACAAAAGATTATACGGTTGCCTACAAAATAAATACAGCCTTTTATGAGGCACAGGGTATAAAAGGATGGATAAGCATGGGCAAAACCCTTGATTACATTCCTAAAGATATATTTACCATCGCTGATGCCAAACGTGGCGATATTGGCAATACAGCAGAGCAGTATGCAAAAACGTTCTTCCATACATACCCTTACGATAGTGTTACTGTAGCGCCATATATGGGTAAAGACAGCGTGCAGCCCTTCCTGCAATTCAACGAGCACTGGGCTATAGTGCTGGGACTAACTTCTAATGCAGGCAGTGCTGATTTCCAGTTGCAGCAATGCGGAGACGAACTGCTGTATGAAAAAGTATTGAAAACTGTAGCCTCCTGGGGCAGCCCTGAGAACCTTATGTTTGTTATAGGTGCTACAAGGCAGGAACAATTGAAACACGTGCGTGAAATGCTCCCTGAACATTTCTTCCTAATTCCGGGAGTTGGTGCACAGGGCGGTGATGTACCTACAGTTTGCGAAAATGCTATGAATAGTGATGGTGGTATACTTATCAATGTTTCTAGGGGAGTTATTTATGTAAGTGATGGGCTCGACTTTGCAGACAAAGCCGGAGCTGCTGCCGCTGCTTATCAAAAGGAAATGGCAGCATATTTATAAACACCCTAACCTGATGCCATGAACGAAAAACTCCTGCAATTTATATGGAAGCATAGCCTCTACAACCCTGCAGGGTTATGCACTATTGATGGCGAGCATATCACTATCGTTCATCCGGGCTTTTATAATACGGATTCCGGTCCCGATTTTTTGCAGGCTAAAATACGCATAAGTAACACCTTACTGGCAGGACATATAGAACTGCATGTCAACAATAGCGACTGGGACAAACACAACCATCATACAGACCCTGCTTATAAAAATGTGATACTGCATGTTGTTTACAATAATGACGTAGCTACGACACTGGGTAATATCGCAGTACTGGAACTGGCACCCTTTATATCGGCAGATGTACTCAACAGGTATGATAAACTGATGCTGTCAGTAACCAATATTCCATGCGGCAGCAGGCTGAATGACGTAAAGCATATTACCAAAGAATCCTGGCTTTCGCGTATGCTCGCAGAACGCTGGGAAGAAAAACAATCTTCATGGAAAGAACTGCTGGCTAATTCTGCCGGCGACTGGCGTAATGTTTTATACTGGCGCATGGCTGCCAATTTCGGTTTCAAGATAAATGCAGATGCTTTCCTGCAACTGGCGCAGAGTATTCCGTTGAATCTGTTTGCCAAAGGCGGCAGCCTGCTGCAAACAGAAGCCATATTATTCGGGCAGGCAGGTATGCTGAATGATGATTTTACAGATGAATACCCCAATCTGCTGAAAAAAGAATATGCTTATCAACAGCAAAAACACAGGCTGCAACCATTACCCGCACATCTATGGAAATTTCTCAGACTGCGTCCTGCTAATTTCCCTACTATACGCATAGCACAGTTTGCTGCATTAATACATAAGTCATTCCACCTGTTCTCTCAAATAACAGAAACACATTCTATAAAAGACATAGCACCACTACTGGATGTAACGGCAAGTGAATATTGGAACAACCACTACCGCTTTGATGAAGTTGCGGAGAATGACACACCCAAAAGACTAGGCAAGTCATCTATTGAAAACATCGTCATCAATACAATTGCCCCGGTACAATTTCTCTATGCACGCTCACATGGTACAGAACGTGAGCAGGAATTAGCACTGCAATTACTCGACACTATAAAACCTGAGACGAATAATATCATTGCCCTTTGGGCTGAGAATGGATGGAAAGCTGCGAATGCAGGACAATCGCAGGCTATGATACAATTATACAATAGCTATTGCAGGCAGAAGCGCTGCCTTGAATGCAGTATAGGGCTCAACCTTATTAAGTAAGTATTACCACTCAAAACTAAGCGTCTGCTTTAGGTCGGGGTGCAAGCTTTTAGCTACCGGGCAGCTATGGGCTATATGCTCCAGTATGGTCTTTTCCCTGTCTGTATAATTCTTATCCTTAGGGAAAATGATACGTACTTTAAGCTCACCTATCCTCCTCGGGTCAGACACCATTATCTTTTCCATTTCGCAGCGTGTACCATCTATACTGATGCCATGATTTTCTCCCAATATGGCCATAGTGGTTACAATACAGGTAGCCAGTGCCGCTCCCACAAGGTCAGTAGGAGAAAAACGTTCGCCTTTTCCTTTATTATCTACAGGAGCATCTGTTTCTATTACAGAGCCTGAGCGTGTATGGGTAGCCTCACAATGAAGCCCGCCGGTATATGTTACAGTAGCAGTCACGTGTCTTATTTTGCCTTAAATTTACGACCGTTATGCTCTAACGGGCAAATATTTTGTATCTTGATACTTTATATGCAAGCCCATCGGGTACTTGTCTTTAAACAGCACATTATGAAAGGTTTTTTAAAACCACTATTTGCAGGTATACTCTTTTGCGGAATGGCAGGCAGTGCTTATGCACAGCACCCAACCCTCGATAGCTCTAACAATAATATGAAGATAACCATCAAAAAGCCCAAGCCACTGCGCCGTGAATTTAGCGTAGGTGTCAGGCTCAATACAGATGGTTGGGGCATACATTTAGACAGAGGTACCGTATCTACTACGGGTAAGAACAGCGATATCTTCTATGATATAAAACTACTGCAACTGGAGTTTGATGAGCATAAAAGCCCTAAAGAAATAAGGCGTACCAATAACCTGGGCAGCGTCAGCAACAATAAGACCAGGCCTTTTGCTTTCGGTAAAGTCAATAACTTTTATACACTTAAAATTGGCTATGGCAAACGCAAAATGATTGCCGGCAAACCTGAACAAGGCAATATATCAGTACACTGGGTATATATGGGCGGCATATCTCTTGGCCTGTTAAAACCATATTATATTGATGCCTATGTACCGCAAGGGGGCGTATTAACAGAAACATCTATTAAGTATTCTGATAGTACTAAGCAGACATTCCTGACCAAAAATTACATAATAGGCAGTTCCGGTTTCAGTAAAGGACTTGGCGAAATCAGCATCGTACCAGGCATACATATTAAAACTGCTTTACATTTCGATTTTGCCACCAGCAAATACAGAAAAGCAGCAATAGAGACAGGTATCAATGCCGAATTCTACACAAAAGGCATAGAAATAATGGCTAACCAGAAGGCTCAGCCATATTTTGTAAATGTGTATGCGTCTGTACAATTTGGCAAACGTTGGTGATGATTGTAATTTGCACCCATTATGCAGGAATTACCGGTTATTAGCGAAGCAGTAAACAGCACAGAGTCTAAGATCAAAAAGCCAAACTGGTTAAAGGTAAAATTGCCTATTGGCGAAAGCTATCGTCATGTACGCAATCTTGTAGACACGCACAAGCTGCACACGATATGCGAAAGCGGCAATTGCCCGAATATGGGTGAATGCTGGGGCGAAGGGACGGCTACCTTTATGATACTGGGTAATATATGCACCCGCTCATGCGGTTTTTGTGCAGTTGCTACCGGGCGTCCTGAACCTGTTGACTGGGATGAGCCGCAACGTGTGGCAGAAGCCATACACCTGATGAAGGTGAAGCATGCCGTAATAACATCTGTTGACCGTGACGAGCTGAAAGATGGTGGTTCTATTATCTGGGCCAATACCATTAAAGCGGTACGCGCACTGAATCCTGAAACTACGCTCGAAACACTGATACCTGATTTTAAAGGAGAATGGGATAACCTGCAACGTGTTATAGATGTAGCTCCGGAAGTAGTATCTCATAATATGGAAACTGTAGAACGCATGACACGTAAAGTGCGTATACAGGCCAAATACCACCGCAGCCTTGAAGTACTGCGTCGCCTCAAAGATGGCGGTATGCGTACAAAGAGCGGCATAATGCTGGGCATAGGCGAAGAGAAAGATGAAGTGTTGCAAACAATGCAAGATCTGGCTGATAATGGCCTCGACGTACTAACACTGGGCCAATACCTGCAGCCTACACAAAAGCACTTACCTGTTTTACGCTTTGTACACCCTGATGAATTTGCATTCTATCGTGAAGAAGGCTATAAGATGGGCTTCGATTATGTAGAAAGCGGTCCGCTGGTACGCTCATCTTACCACAGCGAAAAGCACGTAATACCCGGCTATGGCAGACAAAAATGGGAATCTGAAAAAGTTGATCAATAAACAAAAAAGCCTTAGTAGTACTAAGGCTTTTTTGTTTAAATAATTCTTATTTCAAGACAATAATTAGCTATAGCGGTAGTGCTTAGTATATTATTTATTAAATTGCCAGTGTTCATTATCTTTTAATACAGAACTAGAGTAATATCTTTCTTGTAAATAGCTTTTTAAAAGCATTTCCTTACCCATTACATTAACCTTGTATTTCTCCGCAAGCGCGTAAACATCACTCATTTTTATCCAGAACAAAGGCTGTAAATTGTTCTTTCTATCTCGTAGAGCTATAGCAGTCATACGCGTTTCACAAATAAGTCGTCCTGAATCTAAATCATAATGCCAATACTCGAAGACTAAAACATCGTGAACCAGAGAAGGCATGGAGTCAGCATTCAACTCTGTGCTTACAGAAGCGATAATATCATTAACCTCACTAACTAACAACTTATTTACAGTGTCCTCATGCGAAGGGTAAGCACCTATTTTACCGGCTTTAATCTCACGCATCAGTAAATCCACAATCGTTACGGCTTGTTCACTATCACTATAAATATTTACTAGTGGGTTATTTTTTTCTAATAATAGGTTTACGTCACGTATCATAGAATGTGTAGCTACTGCATCAAGATTTTTCCCCTTCACAGGAACAGAATACTCATTTTGAGCTGTTACAGATAAGTGCGATGCAATAAAAATTGAGAATAGTAACAATCCTTTCATAATACGCTAATCAATATTATCATTTATAGAATCAATATATATAGCCAACACAAGTCTTTAGGATGTAAACTATATATGTACCCGTGCTTGTAAATTACTTCATCGCTCTTCCATAAACATGTTACAGACTATTTAACCGGCAATGTAATAAAGAACGTAGTTCCAGCACCCACAGCGCTGCTAAACCCAATAGTACCACCCTGTAGCTCGATAAACTCTTTACATAACAGCAACCCTAAACCTATTCCCTTTTCATTATTGGTACCATATGTGGAGCGGCTCTTGAGCGAGAAAATATCCTTTTGTTTTTCTTCAGGTATGCCAATACCATTATCTGTAATAGAAAGTCGGCACCTGCCATTTACGATATCGGTACACAACTCAATTTTACCTCCAATGCGTGTAAACTTGATTGCATTATTAAGCAGGTTACGCACTACAACTTGTGTCATATTCGCATCTGCCATTACCTCTATATCCTTGCTGATAGCTGAATGTAATTCAATATTCTTCGCAGCGGCACTGTTCTTTTGTGATGATATGATACCCGACAGCGAAGCTGCTAGGTTTACCTCTTCTATATCTGCACTAACACCATCCATCTGTGCTTTAGTCCACGACAGCAGATCATTCAGCATATTAGATGTGCCGGTTGTCAGTTCAAGCAATTCTTTCTGAGCCTGTGCTTTTTCGGTTTCATTAAAGAGCCCGTGTGACAGAGCTTCAAAATAACTCATAATAGAATTTAACGGACTGCGCAGATCATGAGAAATAATAGAGAACAGTTTATTCTTCTCTTCATTTGCTTTCTCCAGTTCCAGCTTCTGTAGCTCCAACGCATCTGTCTTTTCCTTTACCTTGCTTTTTTCAAAATCATAGTTCACTTTGATATAATCCGTTATGAAATACATCATAAGCAGAGTGATGATAAATGTGCTCGTAAAATCAAACACGCGTACAGCACCATCAGGATATGAATAAAGTATGAATTGCGGATAGTACCATTGTATTAAAAACAGGGAAACGCCAACTACAATATGCAACAGTGTCCAAAACCAATATTCCCGTTTAGGTGATATGGCTATTATGAACGTAAACGTGAGGAAGAACACAAAAATACTGGAGCCATTAATGCCCGAATTATAGTAATAGTTGGTACATACATACAGGAAACTAAACAGGATATAAATGACACGGCTAAAATTGAATTTCTTCCTGTAACGTGATAAATAATACAAAATTGACTGTACTATAATTATCAGGACAGTAATGACAATTCCCGACATTGGGTAGTCAATCGCTAAATCAAGCACAAACCCGGAAACCAGGCCTACAAGAGAAATAATACTAACAGAATTAAATATCCTGTTCTCTAATGAAAATTCAGAATGATGCCCTACCAGACTTCGTATTACTTTCTTTATCCGTTTCCGAAATTGATTGTTCATACTATTTGTTTCGGGCAAATACTTATTTGATTTAAGTACACTTAAATATAATTATTTTCCGCGGGTAATGACATCATACATACTTTTCTCCCCAAACAGTTTTCTGGCCTTGAATATTTTACGTTTTTTAAGCCCGAAACTATCAATAGCAAACTTATCAATGTGCCTTATGGCCTCAGCTACCGAATCCGTAAACAGAAACAACTCAGCATCCGATGGGTCTATTGTTTTTTCAGCTATCATATTCTGTATATGGTCATAAAGATCTTTGTGATAATCTTTACCCATTAACACTATAGGGAACTTAAGGAATTTACCTGTCTGTATCAGGGTGATGGCTTCAAAAAACTCATCTAAAGTGCCATATCCGCCAGGCATAACCACAAATGCATAAGAATATTTACTCAACAGGGTTTTGCGAACAAAGAAGATATGGAAATCTACCCAATAATCCAGGTATGGATTAGGCTTTTGTTCGTGTGGCAATACAATATTACATCCTATAGATAAACCTCCGCCTTCTTTTGCCCCCCTGTTGGCAGCCTCCATTATACCGGGGCCACCACCTGTCATAACAGAAAAACCGAGCTTAACGATTGCTTTGCCCATATCCCTTGCCAATTGATAATAGGGATGGTCATCTGCAAACCTGGCAGACCCAAATACGGTAACACACGGTCCTAAAAAGTGTAGTTTGCGAAAGCCGTATATGAACTCTCTGAAAATGCGAAACAGGAATTTTAATTCCTGCCATCTTGAATGCGGTCCTTCAAGGAATATGGACTCCTGCAGTGACCCTTTGGGGGTAAAATCCTTATAGTCGCTCTGGGTACTGTTCATTTCCTTAGTTTTTGTAACTAATAAAGATAACACCAAAAAAGAAAAGCGCCCTAAGGCGCTTTTCGATCTATCCACATATTCATTACCATTGAACAGTCAGGTAATCTGCATAACCTGTTGTTCCAGCCATTGTTATAAACCCTATTTTAGAACCCGATATATACTGGGCCTCTATCTCAAATACTTTAGTACCATTTATATACCCTACCCAATAATTACCTTTTTGTTCCAGCTCCACATCATTCCATCCAGGTTGTATAGCGCTGCTTTTCTGCCAGTCAATAATAGTTTTTACAGATGTATTGGCACTGCCTTCTTTATATATTGCAAAATACCCCTGATCGTCAACAAAGAAGGAATATCCATAATCATTGTTAGATACACCAAACACGAGTCCCATTTCATAATCAGAACGTATCCTTGTCTGTATCAGGAAATTCCTGCTAAGGTCTGCACCTGTATTCACAGCTACTGTATTTGTACCGCTTTCTTTGGGCAGATATTCATACATCAGCTTACCGTCAGCAATACTTACATATGCAGCGTGTGTGGGGTCACTGAAAGACCAGTTATGTGCATCATAGTCAAAATTATCGTCAAATACGTATTGATAACCTGTTGTATTATTATTGGGGTTGGTATTATAATACTCATTCTTCACACATGAGCTGAATAAGGTAACCGCAGCAAGTCCTGAAATAATTAGTGCTTTTTTCATTTTCAATTGTTGTTACTATGGCAAAATCAACAAACATGCCATTCATCTTCAGCAATACAATAACAAAAAGTTCTTAACAAAACCTTATGATAGAGTATATTCAATGTCAAATCATCAACACTATGGCATCTTCTTACAATGCACGATACTGGATCGAACAACTGAAGCTGGAAAGCCATATTGAAGGTGGTGCATTTAAAGAAGTTTATCGCTCATCACTTTCATTACCATCCTCGGTATTAACACAAAACCATAAAGGAGCCAGAGCAGCTTCTACAAGTATTTATTTCCTTCTTGAATATGGTGATTTCTCTGCATTCCACCGCATAGCTTCTGATGAACTCTGGCACTTCTATGATGGCAATACACTCTCTATTTATGAAATAACACCCGGTGGCAACCTTATACACCACCTGCTTGGGAAAGACACAGAAGCCGGTGCGGCATTACAGGTCCTGATACCTGCCGGTAGCTGGTTTGCATCCTGCGTTGAGGACCCGGGCGGATACGCTTTATGCGGATGCACAGTGGCTCCGGGTTTTGATTTTTCAGACTTCGAATTAGCCAATAAAACACAATTATCAGCACAATTTCCTGCCCATACAGCTATCATAGACAGACTAACACGCTGATCTATTTCTTAATAGCTGGTTAACAAGCTGGTAATTATCTGTTAACGGCGTGCAAGCGGTTCGTTAAACACCCCATGCTTACTTGTATTAGGGATATTCCGTGTTAACCTTTGTTACGTCTATAAGACAAACCATCATTCACTCTTAAAAAAACTAACAGATGAAAAAAACATCCATGTTGACATTAGTGCTGCTATTGACTACTGTAGCTGCATTTGCACAAACTCCAAATTGTGCTCCTGTAGACGGCGGACTTAGCTTCCTGCTGATAGCCGGTGCTGCAGGCTATGGCGCTAAGAAAATTGCTGAAAAGAAAAAACAGCAAAAGGAACAGGCTGAATCGAACGAAAAATAAGCTGTAGCTATGATCGTCGAACAGACAAAAAAGATGTACTCGGAGCTGCCTGCTAATGTAAGGACATTCGCATTACGCGGGTCATTACTTTTAACAGGCTGGCTCCTGGTGTATCATCTTATTCTGAAACCATCAGGAATACCCGATACCCAATTATCTCATCTTGTACAGCTCTGCACTACAGAAGTTTTATCATGGATATATAATGATGTTCACCTCATAGGTCCATCCATATATTCGGGCAATGAATATATCATTACAATAACAAATCCATGCAATGGGCTTGAACTTCATGTGCTGTATATCGGATTTTTGATGTGTATACCTGCGAATCCAAAAAGGTTCTGGTCATTTGCTATAGCAGGCAATATTATTATACTTGCGCTGAATATAGCACGTTGTACAGGCTTAGCAATAATGAATGTACATCATTCTTACCTCATCGACTTTGCTCATCACTACGCATTTAAGCTTGCTTTGTATGCTGCAATATTTTACGGATGGCTCTTATATGCCAAAAAAGAAAAGGTAATCAATGAGTAATAAACGTATCGTCATATCAGGATTGATAATCGTACTATTAAGCTGGCTCGATTATCAATATTTTACAGAAGCTCCTTATGCTTACATATTCTCAGAAGGAGAAAGAAGACTGGCACATGTAGCTTGTCTGTTGCTGATGAGCGCTACGGGATATATATGCTGGCTGCCACACCATCTGAACTGGATCCGTAAAACCTGGGTAGTATTCTATGCTTCTGTATTAGCTCTTATGTTCATTACAGGAGGCATACAGGCATTAACGCATATCCTTCCTCAATACATTTTAAACGGAGTAAGCAGCATCAGGATGTTCTTCTGTACACCGGTACCATTTTTTATCATGCACGTATTAACGGGCAAAACATTGAAAAGGCTTAATGCTGCCTGATCATTCTTTAATCCCTGCTCCCTTAAATTGATGATGCGTTTCTTTGAACAACACATTGAATGTTGTCAGAGACCCGTAAACGGCAGATATATATTGTTGCATATCTACCTTCTCTTCATCTGTCAGCCCCTTATGCGCATTTATCTTCTGCTCAATAAGTCTCAGGCGGTCTCTTACCATTACTATTTTGTGGAAGAATGTTTCTATAGGCACTTCCTTAGGTTGCAGGCTTTCGTCTGATGGTTTCAATATCATGGTACCATTATTCCATTTATTGGCCATAGGCACTATCTGCATTTCATGCAGCCTGCGGTCAAGTATATTCTCAAGTGCCTGCTCTACATCAGACAAACTTACTCCCGACATTCCACCATCATTACCACCGGTTGCCTCCAGTACCTTAAGCTCAAAATCTTTACCTATTGTTTTAGCCATGTTCTGCGACCTGAACCAAACTGTGTATGCTTCGCTGCTAACGTCAACAATTACCCCTCTTCCAAAGTGTGGATGCTCTACTCTTGAGCCAATGCCTAAATTCGTTTCCATGGGTCTAATATACTAATAAAGCCTGCTCTAAAAAGCAGGCTTTATGCAATTTCATTCGCTTTAACTGGTAGTTTATTTAGCCCGTATTGATGTTACAACACTACGAACCTCTGTTTCTTTTCCGGTAGAATATTCTATCATCAGGCTTTGCCTGTAATCACTTCCTTTCAACAAATAAACAACTCCAAGACAAGTATTATTTGTACCATCAATAGTAAGACCCGTATTAGAGAAGAAATAACCTAAGGTATTACTGCCACTACAAATACGCTTTTTATTTTTCAGCGTCACAAGCTTCTCTTTATAAACTATGTCAACAGAAGCTACATTAGTATTTATGAGTACCGGCCCCCAAACATCTGTACTCACACCTGTTTTTCCATACTGAGCCAAAAATGTTACTGTATCAGTACTATTGAAACTTATCTTGGTAAAATAGTCTCCCTCAAAAACAATATATCCACCATTGGTGTACGATGACGGAAATTTTATGGTATAATCTTTATTCAGGTCTTCTTGTTTCCACCCGTCAGAGTCCCCGCTCAAACAGGATGTTGTGTTATCTATTCCGGGTTTCTTTTTACATGAGGTAAAAAAAATAGTTACTGATAATATGGCTAACAGGTATACCCTCATACTTATTATTTGTATCTAAAGATAATGATTCGAAGCAAATAATTTGTCACTCTATTCAGTAATTGCTACCACCTTGGTTGGCTCAAGATTAGCATTGCGTATGGACACATTCCTTGCTACATTTTGTGCGAGGTCAGTAAATATATTCCGGGTAACTGCAGCATCATCAAGTATTGCAGGTATGCCCCTGTCTCCGCCTTCTCTTATGCTTTGCACTATAGGTATTTCACCAAGATATGGCAGCTCAAATTGCTCTGCCATTTGTTTAGCACCACCTTTACCAAAGATGTAATATTTATTATCAGGCAGCTCCTGCGGTGTGAAGTAAGCCATATTCTCCACTATACCCAGTATAGGTATGTTTATTTGTGGTTGCTTAAACATCATGATAGCTTTTCTTGCATCTGCAGCAGCTACCGGTTGCGGCGTAGATACAACAACCGCACCTGTTACAGGTACTGCCTGTACGAGTGTAAGATGTACATCTCCGGTACCTGGTGGCAAGTCTATTACAAGATAATCCAGTTCGCCCCAATATACGTCGCTGATGAATTGTTTAAGTGCAGAGCTCGCCATAGGACCTCTCCATATCACAGCTTGTTTTTCATCTATCAGCAAGCCTATAGACATCGCCTTGATACCATACCTTTCTATAGGCACTATCATTCCTTTACCATCTACATCTGTCATCTTGGGGCGTTCATCACGCATCCCCAGCATTATAGGTATTGACGGGCCATATATATCCGCATCCAGCAAGCCTACGCTTGCACCTTCCTGTGCTAAGCCAAGTGCCAGATTTACTGCTACTGTAGATTTACCTACACCACCTTTACCAGAGGCCACCATAATAATATTCTTCACACCCGGCAATACTACTTTATTATCCTTCCTGTTAGTGTTCACATTAGCAGTCATGTTTACTTTCACTACAGCCTCTTTATCTACGAGTATATGAATAGCATTGATACACGCCTTTTCTATCATCTCTTTAAGCGGGCAGGCAGGAGTTGTAAGCACTACTGTGAATGTTACATTCTTCCCGTCTATCTCTATATCCTGCACCATATTCAGCGTCACCAGGTCTTTACCCAGATCAGGTTCCTGTACATTGCTCAAAGCCTTCAATACCGCTTCTTTCGTTATCATATAAACCTTTGTTAAATCAAAATTAGAATGCACAAAAGTACGTCATAGGTTCTTTCTTTGCGTAACAATTCAGGCAGTTAGTCTCGATACAAATATTATTAATATTGATGTAGCTAAGGCAGAACGAATTGATTAACTTTGAAGAGTATGAAGTTGCGCCTACAATACTTTTTTGCATTCGTTTTTGTGTGTTTTTGCATGAACGCATCAGCACAGGATCCTTATGAAAATATCATACAGATAAACGGTGTAACAATGACTGCCGACAGCTTGCGGGCAGTACCCGGTGTTACAGTATTGGTACTAAACAAAAACAGGGGCGTTGTTTCAGGCAATTCAGGTGTATTTGCTATAGTGGCCTATAAAGGCGATACTTTGCAATTCAGTGCATTAGGTTTTCGTACCAAAGAATTCGTTGTTCCTAAGGATCTTAAAGGCCATTATTTTTCATTGATACAATTAATGGCACAAGACACGTTCTACCTTCCGGAAACTATCATTCGCCCATTACCATCAAGAGAGCAACTAAACTATGCATTCCGCAACTGGCGTATACCGGATGACAAGTATGAGATAGCCAGAAAAAATACAAATGCATATGCACTACGAGCACTTGCCTATTCAATGCCTCGTGATGGTAATGAGAATCAGTCTGTATACCAGCAAATGCAATCACAGCAAGCTATTTACTATGGGCAACAAAAGCCTATGAATATCTTCAACCCGCTTGCCTGGGCAGAATTCTTTGATGCCTGGAAGCGTGGTGATTTCAGGAAGAAATACTAAGCTTTCGCCTTATTATAATTTAGCAGGTAATTGTTCTAATACTTTGAGCCTCTCTGCAGCAGGATATTGCCGTAGCTGCAATACAAGTTCCAGCAACCGCTCTTTTTTTATATTTAGCTGACCCAGCGAAATATTATAGCGCTGAAAACCAAATGCTTCATTTAATTCATTAAAGAGCTTGCCTCGTTTAGGATTTCCTGATTGCTCATCTGCTGTTTCATCAATTACCAAACAGAGAAACCATGAATTATTTATTGATGTTAAATACGCATCGTTAATGATGTCCCAGTTAAACAGCTTCTTACTGATACGCCTGTCTTCTATTCCTATTTCATTAATAATAACTGCAGGTCTCCTGTCAAAAAACTGGATAATACCTATCAACAAGCACAAACCAAAAAATATCAATCCCCCAATATTCGACATTGTATTATTACCCATAGACCAAAGCCAAATGCCCGCAAGAACAAATAAAAGGCTTGGTATTATGATCCTCAGCGATTGTTTCCTCGATTTGTAGATTATTATCTCTTTCAATGCATTGGGGGCTTTCACGAATATACTTGGTAACAGCATATAGTGTGGGCATAAAAAAAGCGCTGTATTTCTACAGCGCTTCTAAATAAATATGGCAGCTACCTACTCTCCCGCATTGTGGTGCAGTACCATCGGCCATGGCGGGCTTAACTTCTCTGTTCGGAATGGGAAGAGGTGAACACCGCCGGCAATACCACCATAAGATGGTTCGTCGGTTGATTTG
>JBGAFS010000006.1:0-151826 GCA_044227125.1 Flavipsychrobacter sp. | reverse complement strand
AGGGTGTAGCTGTAGTCGTAGGCACGCTCGTTGGTGTATTTACCATCGGCTATGCGCACTTTTACACTGCTGCCACTGCCGGTGCTCCGGGCTATCATGGCCAGGTTGGGCTGCTGTGGTGTAAAGTTTATCATTACCATTCCGGTGGTTGTTACGCTGGCACTGCCTATCTCTTCCCAGCCGCTGTCTACCTGCTGCACTACTGATATGGTATAGTTGCCGCCGGTTAGCTCGTATACGTCCAGGTCTATCTCGTGCGAGGTGCCCACTTCTCCTGCTGCAAAGTAGGTCTGTGTGCCGTCGCCTGCATTGGCTGTTACATGAAGGTATTGATTTTCTGCTATGTCTACAACTTCCGTTGTGGCGCTGCCTATGCCCCAGGTGTTCTTAGTTTGCAACTAAAGACTTGTTGAGGTTAGGTAGAAGCTCACCCTGCAGTAAACCGCCTACATGTATAACAGTAATTTCAGCTTTATTCCTTTTGAACACTACGCAAAGCTGGATTATATAGTTAATTACATATCAATTAATAATTGAAAATCTTTGGATCTGACAATGTCTTTATCTGTGTCTAAAATATTAATTGCGGCATTGTCAGGATCCAAAGAAAAATAATATTCATTATGTTCGATATCAAAAAGAAGTTTATAATCTTCTATAAACATAGAATAGTCTTTATTAAAATAAAAGGTAAATTCACTAACAGCACTAAAAGTTAATAGTGCTTGAAAAGTTTTTTCATCTGGATTATTTACAATATTAATATCCAGCGACATTTTATGTCCCTCCAAGTAAAATCTTAATTCAGATACATAACAATCACGAATCAGTCTATTAGCATCATAAATTGCTTTTAGTCCTTTAATTACCATTATTTTCAACTTTAGCTTTATCTTTTAAAAATTCATTCGGTTTTGGTGGCCTTGATTTCATACGAGTTGCCGTTCCATTAGGATGTGGATTAGGTTTATAGTCATGAACATGATCTTCTCCTCCAGTAGTACCCTTTTCACTTGGATGACCTTTGTTATATTCCTTTACTACGTATCCATCCTTACCATACTTTTTGGTAGTAGTGCCAGGTCGATTTGTTTTCATAGTGTTTGGCTCACCCTTGTCTGGTAATCTATTCTTGGTACGTATTGAAACATTCTCAGAACTCTCAACTGCAACCTTGGGTCTTGTAGTTGGCGCCCCTTCCATTTCAGATGTAAAAGCAGGTGCAACATCTGCTTCTATTTCACTTGACACTGCAGCAGCTGAACGACTAGACATAGTAGCGGCCGCCCTACTCACCCCTGCAACCTCTGCTTCTGCAATAGCACCAGATCCAACACCTTCTGTAAAGATACCTACTAGTGCACCAACAGCAAACATCCCTACAGACATCATAGCACTCTTATAGGTTTCTGGATTGGTCATTGCAGTTTTTAAATCATCAAAAAATTCTCCTGCTGTTGTATTAGGGTTATATCCTGTAGACTGCCAAATATAATTGGCCTCTAACCCGTCTAAATCCGTTGCTTGTATCGGAGTGTTTGACGCAAACTGATATGGAGTAAGCGATGGATATTTTTTTGTTATTGGATCCACAGCATTAAACCTCGCTATCCTGTCATCATATTCCCTGAATCCATAATCCTGGAAGTTTCCTATCCCTGCTATCTCATTATCTTTCTCTTTACCATTAAACCCATACCTGTAATTATCTCTTGGTTTGCTGCAGAGGGTGTAGCTGTAGTCGTAGGCACGCTCGTTGGTGTATTTACCGTCGGCTATGCGCACTTTCACACTGCTGCCACTGCCGGTGCTCCGGGCTATCATGGCCAGGTTGGGCTGCTGTGGTGTAAAGTTATTTGCTCGCCAGCTATTGGTGTATTTACCGTCGGCTATGCGCACTTTCACACTGCTGCCACTGCCGGTGCTCCGGGCTATCATGGCCAGGTTGGGCTGCTGTGGTGTAAAGTTTATCATTACCATGCCGGTGGTGGTTACGCTGGCGCTGCCTATTTCTTCCCAGCCGCTGTCTACCTGCTGCACTATGGATATGGTATAGTTGCCGCCGGTAAGCTCGTATACGTCCAGGTCTATCTCGTGCGAGGTGCCCACTTCTCCTGCTGCAAAGTAGGTTTGTGTGCCGTCGCCTGCATTGGCTGTTACATGAAGGTATTGATTTTCTGCTATGTCTACAACTTCTGTTGTTGCGCTGCCTATGCCCCAGGTGTTCTGGTTGCTGCCTGTGATGCGAAATAGCTCCATGCCGGGCAGGTGCGGATAGGTATACAGCAGGCTGTAGCGCGATACGGTCATGCAGTGCTGGGCGGTGTCTCAACTGGCGCAGGTCTTCCGCAGGGTGACCTGTGTCAGAACATCATACCCCGGTTTGCAACCGGTATTTACTGTACATAGACTGAAATTACACTTTAAACGGATATAGAACTTCTGTTGAGCAATAAATACGACCATTATCTCTTCACCCTGAATGCCAGTTACAAACCGGCTGATTATTTGACACGAGTGCAACAAGGCGAACACTCGCGCCAGTGGGAAAAATATATTAAATTTGATAAAGCAATAGAAACAAAATAATATTGACTTAATAATAGAGAAAATACATCTTCGGGAATACCTAAGTCAAGTACACCTTATAGTAAAGGTTAATCATGAAAAATATTACATGCATATCTATACTATTATTATTTCTTATCACTAATTCAGCTTGCTTAGCTCAAACAGAAGATCTCATTGATATTTCTGGTACATGGAAAGCAATTGGCTGGAAAATTCTGATCAACACATATGAAAGTGATATTGAACTTGCCGAACGAGTAACTGAAGAACATAAATGCTTAAAATCAATATTTATTATTGACAAACTGGGTATTCATAATAATGGTAGCTGTGGCTTTCTGGGATGTAATGAAGATTTTTCGCATAAAGTGCATTACTCTGAAAGGAGAATTATTTTAGATAATGAGTATACAATGAATTCCGGGGGATTTGAAATTAGTGATACCAATATTGTAGGAGCTAATTTCGTACGACTACTTGATGACAAGTATCAATCTAAATTCCTTAAAGTTATCGACACCAAATGTGAATGCGATTATGGAAGTTTTACAATAAAGATCTGTTTGCTAAGTAAAACAAGGATAGCGTTATTTTGTGGGGCTGCTATCATTGTTCTTCAGAAACAGTAGATTTTTGTATATCATTACCATAAGCAATTATGTGAGATGTTATTGAAATAGGTGCAAATGATGTATCAGGTCCATTTAAATAAACATGGAAAACAGAGAACTATACTTGCATATTGAAAAGATCCTAGACGACTGGGATCCTATTGGAATTCAAAATATTATCAAACAAAAAAGTGTGCTTCGAGACGGAGTCTATGGTGAATACAAAGGATACGTCGAACCAATAATAGCAACCTTTTTACAGAAGAAATCTGTATATGATTACCTGGTAAAATTATTTACAGATTTACATGACGACCCTAACGAAGATGAAAAGGAAGAAATAAAAATTGTGGCTTCAAAGATCATTGATTTCTTGAGTGAATATTATAAAGATAGAGAGTAGTTTATATACTTATATAACCCAAATACAGGTGTTGCACAAGCAGATGTTAAGAACAATAAATTCATAGATTTTGATTCACTTTATAATGATTATGCAAGTCATTGATTTTTAAATAAACGAATATGAGTTATTCATCATTTCCCGTTCTGCTTGATGATTGTACTTTTTTGAAAGGAAGTCAGATTACTGAACGGGAAATCTACATTGGCACCCAAGGTTCATTAGGTGCTTTAGATTTTGAAAAAAACATTGACCACTTACTTGAATTAGTTATAATAAAAGTACAAAAGAAGATAGGCGATTTAGAATATGAATTCTATAGCCCTCCATATTCAACATCTATCGACAACCTTAGTATTAGGATTGAGTTTTTAAAATCAATAATAGTTCACTACAAAGAACAGGATCCGTCAGAATACTTTTTTGAATGCAAATAAATTAGATAGATCCATGCTACTATCCTTAGTTGTAAAATAAAGACAGCTTTATTATTTTCGAATACTACTGATAGCACGGTGATGTGCCTTCCTTATTTATTGATGATGATACAAATCCACAAAGTGAATCTGAAAAATAAAAAAGTGCGTGTAGTCTTCTTTTTAATGATATGTGCTATTATTCTTCTGCTAATATTTCTACATGGCAGACAGATGAGAGAAAATCATCTATTAACCATAGGGCAAATAGTAAAGTGTGATGAAGGGTCTGGTTCACGGGGGAATTTTGGCTTAAATATCCACTATCAATATCATGTAAATGGTAAGGTGCTATATGGTTCCAGAAGGCACAGTTATTTACGATGCGATTTTGGCAAATTTATAGTTGGTAAGTCTTTTCCAGTTGTTTATAGGAAATATTGGTTTGGCTATGAAGAGAATATTATGATAACTCCTAAAGATTTTGAGTATTATAGACATTCATTCCCTGATAGTTTAAAATGGATATCAAAGTATATAGATGAGTAGTCTCAACTGGCGCATATCTCACGTAGGAAAGCCCATGTCTGAATTTAATTCCTATACCGAAAATAGCTGAATTAATTTGATGCAATTATATTTTTTGCCATATTTACTATGCGGCTTTTCCCGTATAACTAATGGCAAAAAACAAGCAGAAGAAAACAGCACCACAAACAAAACCTGTACAAGCTGTAATTACAGAACAAAAAAGTACCGGAAGAACATCAATAGACCTGTCAAAAGCACTGTGGGGAGTATTTATCATTTACATGATAGCAGTACTCTACGGCATCAGCAACCATGAGCCGTGGAGAGATGAAGCCCAGTCGTGGCTGATAGTAAAGAACCTGGATATTGTTGGCCTCTTCAAAAAACTGCCTTCAGAAGGACACCCGCCTATGTGGTATCTCTGCCTCTTTCCACTGGCAAAACTGGGACTACCCTATGCTGCTCAAAATATACTCTGTGCCTTACTGATGATAGCAGGCGTGTATGTATTATTATTCAAAACAAGATTGCATATAGCTATAAAGCTGCTGTTGCCCTTCAGCTATCTTTTCCTGTTCGAATACTCTGTTATAGGGCGCAATTACTGCCTGCTGGTGTTTTTCATCAGCCTTATATTATGGCTGTACCCGCAACGGTTTAACAGGCCTTACTTGTTTGCATTTTGTGTGGCAGCACTTGCCAATACTCATACCCTTATCATGAGTTTCAGCTTTGCGCTGGCCTGTATATTCTTCCTCGATGCAGTAAAACAGAAAAAGCTCAATGGAAGAACAATGGGGGCTTTCATCTTCATGACGGTAGCTATACTATATATCATACCCTACCTTGCATCAGCCAAACTGGGTAATGCATTCAGCCCTTATGTATCAGCCGATGTTCTGTGGCGCGCACTGTCGCTGGGGCTGATAGCTACAGACAATAAAGAAATAGTAATGCTGCTGCTTGCAGTGCTTTGTCTCAGTTTTATAGGCCGCACCAAACCATTCTTACTTATGCTGGGCGGGCTGGTATCTGTGCTATACATCCTGGGCTATGTTTTTCCCGGAGATGTAAGGCATGGTGGCGTAGTATTCCTTATTGCAATAGCAATATCAGGCCTGTACGGATATTATGAAGACGATGAATGGAATTTAAAAGCAACCCGAAAATGGTCTTTCCTTAAATACAATTACATAGTACCTGTCATCATTATACTGGCACAAATAAAACCGGCATTCGAAAATTATATGCTGGATAAAGACACCCTGTTCTCTGACGCACGTAATGCTGCAGAATACATAAAAGACCACAATCTGCAGGACAGGATAATAATAGGCGAGCAGGCTTGGGCTGCCAGCGCACTGCTACCCTACCTGCGCGACCATAAAGAGTTTTTCTATGTAGAATGTGGCAGGTATGGCTCCTACTATGTATTTGATACCTGCTTTACCAACGGGCACTGGGGGCAGGCACCAGAAACTTATGTAAACCAGGCTGCCATTACATTCCCCGACAAGAAAGACCAACTGCTATTTGTATTCAACAGCCCGCTGCCACCTACTATGGCAGGCAGCCTTGACCTTCTGTATGCAACACAAAACCCTACAATAAAAAGTGATGAATCTTATTATATATACCAATTCAGAATGAAATAATGGCAAAGAAAAATGTTTCGTTGAATACGGGTAAACAGGGCTGGCAGCAACAATTGCTCTGGGGCTCATTCATACTTTATGCTATACTGGTATTAGCGGGCGTAGCGCATCATGAACCGTGGAGAGATGAAGCACAATCGTTTCTCGCAGCCCGCGACAACAACATTTCTTCCTTGTTCAAATTTCTGCCTACAGAAGGGCACCCGCCATTATGGTATTTACTGATAATGCCGTTTATAAAAATGGGCCTCCCTTATGAATTTCAAAACTGGCTAACGGGCATTATTGTTATAGCTTCTATATACATACTCATTTTCAAAAGCGAAACACCATTCCTCATCAAGGTATTAATACCGTTCAACTACTTTTTCCTGTACGAGTTTGCAGTATTTGCCCGCAACTACTGCCTTGTGATGTTCTTCATCAGTGCTATTATAAGCCTGTACCCAAAACGGTTTGATAAGCCTATCCTGTTTGCATTGGCTGTAGCCGGGCTGTTTAATAGCCACATGCTGGCATTTACTTTGGCAGGCAGCATCACTGCCGTTTACTTGCTCGATGCAGTGTTAAGCAAAAGACTCAGCCCCAAAATCATAGCGGCATTCTGCATCATGTGTCTGTCTGGCCTGTACCTCATACCATTACTGGTCTTTAAAGATTCTGCCGACCTGTTTGACAGACTGGCCATGGACCATATGAGCGAGATGCTGGGCAGCATAAGTTTTGGACTGCTTATAAATGACAACCAGGAATTAGGACTGCTTCTCTTCATAGCCCTTGCCATACCATTCATTACCCGTACCAAACCAATGCTTATATTGATAGGGGCAGTGGCCGGTATCCTGTATATACTAGGCTACAAAATCCAGGGGTCAATCAGGCATAGCGGGGTTTTCTTTACGGCGATATTTTTCTGTTATGCCATTGCCGACCAGTACAGGAATGACAACTGGAATTTCAAAACCAAATGGAATGACCTATTAAAATACGGAACATGGGTACTGGTAGCGGTAATTGTATTCCAGCTATCATATACATCAGACCGCTATATTGATGATATTAATCGCGACTATTCAGATGCTAAAAATGCTGCACGTTTTCTCTCCAATTACCCCAATGCAATAATTGCGGGCTATCCCGCAGCATATACCTGCTCTGTGCTACCCTACCTGGGCAACAAACAAAAAATATATTCCTCTGAAACAAATGATTTCCGCTCTTACTATATAAACGATTCCTTCTACTACCATCACCTTACAGATGAGGAATATGTAACAAGGGTAAAGACAAGATTCCCCGGTCAGCTTAACAATGTGATATTACTCTGCACGCATCCGTTGAACCCGCAGGTATCACAGGGTTTAGACCTGCTATACTATACCCCCGAGGCTACAATATTCCAGTACGAAATGTTCTGTATCTATAAATTCAAAAAAGTAGCTCAATAGAATCGACTAGACAGCAGCATTATACCAATTGGGCAAACTCTTCTATATGGTTAGTTGCATATTGCAGCAGGCTGTTCATTGTGCCGGGATGCAGATCAGCGAAGCGCTGGTCTATCATTTCGAATTCTTTTAATTCTTCATACAGCAATGCAAATTCCTGTACACTGAGCGATTTTTCCAGCAGATCCCGGTTCAGTACATATACCTTCAACACGTCGTCTATTACCTGTGCCATATCGTGCGCTCCTATCACCTGCAGCCAGCCCGGCATAGGCGGCAAAAGTCCTATATATCCATTTTGGATGAGTTGGATGAACCCGCCCTGCAATACCTGCTGTCGTATATAATCATACGATAATAACATTTGTTGCCCATCAGACAGGTCGTCGAGAAAATTGAAATCCTGCCTGCGGTATAATTCTTCGTGCAGGGGCTGTGCCAGCAGGTCGAAATAGGCCTCCTTATCAGCAGAGCCTTTCAGCATATCAAAAGCAGCCCTGCTTATCTCGGGTAAATACTTGCTCGTCATAGACGCCATAAAGATGCATAATAAAGCTGAAAGCCCCGATATTGGGGTACTGCTATGGTTTCCGTAAATTTGCGGTTTCTAAAAAAAACACCGGCAAAGTGCAAAGAATATATTTTGACAATGCAGCCACTACAGCCCTGGACCCACAGGTGCTGGAAGCTATGATGCCTTACCTGACTGAAAAATTCGGTAATCCCTCATCCATTTACTCATATGGCAGGGAAACCAAGATGGCTATTGAGGCAGCACGTAAATCAGTAGCGCGAATACTGAACTGTGCACCGGGAGAGATATTCTTTACATCGGGCGGTACGGAAAGTACCAATACAGCACTTAATGCTGCTGTGCACGACCTGGGCTGTACACATATCATCACCTCTCCTATAGAACATCACGCTACACTGCATACAGCAGAGCAGATAGCTAAACGTGGTTATGCTACGCTCAGTTTTATACAGCTCACTGAAAACGGCCATGTAGATATGGGCAACCTGGAAGAACAACTGAAAAATGCCCCCGGCAAAACACTGGTGACGCTGATGCACGCCAACAATGAAATAGGCAACCTGCTGGATGTAAAAGCTGTGGGAGACCTATGCGAAAAGTATAATGCCATATTTCATTGTGATATGGTGCAAACTATAGGCCACTATCCTATAGACATGAGCCAACTGAAAGTACATTTTGCCAGCAGTGCGGGCCACAAATTTCACGGGCCTAAAGGTGTAGGTATATTATATATCAACGAAAACATAAAAATAACCCCGATGCTGCAGGGAGGTGCGCAGGAACGCAATATGCGTGCAGGCACAGAAAACCTGTATGGCATAGTGGGCTACGCCAAAGCACTGGAACTGGCTATGGAGCGCTATGAAGAGGATAGCAAACATATAGCAGGACTCAAAAGCTATATGGCAGGGCAATTGCAGCAAAACTTCCCGGGTGTGATACTTAATGGCGATGTAATGGGCAAAAGCCTTTATACAGTATTAAACGTGGGCTTCCCACTGAATGACAAAACAGACATGCTCCTGTTCAACCTGGACATAAACGGGATATGTGTAAGCGGCGGCAGTGCCTGCAGCAGCGGCGCCAACAGCGTAAGCCATGTTATTAAAGCTTTGTATAACGGTAAGAATGGTGATGTGGTACCTATACGCTTTTCTTTCTGCAAGCTGAATACCAAAGAAGAAGTTGATACTGTAATAGCTAAACTGAAGCAATTAGTTTAAAACAATTTTACAATAATAATGAGAACAGCCGCCATTGTGCGGCTGTTCTCATTTACTAACGGTTGGTTAAGCGTTAACAAAGCTGCAGTTAACCATAACTAAACAAGCTGTTAAACAGCCTGGAAAGTTTTTTCACGCTAAAACCATGATGAATCTTTGCATTACAAAACAAACAAATAAAAACACGCATAAGGGATTGGTGTAAGGGACGATTGAGAGCAGATACCGTTAGTTCTAAGGACTAACGGTATCTTTTAAAACGAAAAATAAGATTTGGTTGATAATGAGTGGAAAACTACCATATATACAGGACAGAGAAGAATACACATTACAGAAAACCATAAATAAATTTGTCCTTATATGAACACGCCTAAAGATAATTTCTCTGCACAGGCATCGAGCTATGCAACCTTCAGACCGGTATACCCGGAGGCGTTATACGATTTCCTTTTCAGCAAGGTTAAAAATTTTGTCACAGCCTGGGATAGTGGTACAGGTAACGGACAGGTAGCCGGTGTACTCAGCACAAGGTTTGAAAAAGTATATGCTACAGACATTAGTGAAAACCAGATAGCTAAGGCGGTAATAAAAGACAACATAGTTTATAAGACAGAACGTTCTGAACAAACTTCTTTTCCTTCAGACACGTTTGACCTGATAACTGTTGCACAGGCCATTCACTGGTTCGACCTCATACCTTTTTACAGGGAGGCCGCACGTGTAGGTAAAGATGGCTGTATCATAGCAGCATGGGGCTATAACCTGCTGCGTGTAAATAATGAGATAGATAAGATCATTGATAATTTCTACTTTAACGTAGTAGGCACGTACTGGGACCAGGAGCGTAAATATGTGGATGATGCATATGAGAATATCAAATTCCCTTTTGATGAGATCAGTGCGCCGAAATTTGAGATACGCACAAGTTGGACAGCAGAGCAGGCAATAGGTTACCTCAACTCATGGTCGAGTGTACAGCACTATATCAGCCAGCGCCATATAAACCCCGTTATGCTGATAGAAAAAGAGCTGCAACAGGCATGGGGAAATGAGCCCAGGGACATAGTATTTCCATTATTTATGCGTGTGGGCCGCATCAGTAAATAATTACTGACTTTAATCAGTTTTTGCGCTCCCTTGCGGTAAGTTTTGTATTTTAACCGCATGGAAAAGAAACAAAGACAGCCTGTTTATTATAGCGAATACCTGCAGTTAGATAAAATACTTAACGCCCAGCTACCCGAAAGCGATAAGGAAGGTATTCGTGCTGATGATGAGATGCTGTTCATCATCATCCATCAGACCTACGAAATGTGGTTCAAGCAGATATTGCATGAGCTGAATATAATACGTGATGTTTTCAGGCAGCCTAATATACCGGACAATTCTCCTGACATATACAATTGTGTACATCGCATAAAGCGTGTATGTAAAATACTGGAAGTAGCAGTAATGCAAATGGGCATACTGGAAACCATGACCCCATTAGATTTCCTTGACTTCCGCGACCTGCTCAGGCCGGCATCCGGCTTCCAGAGCATACAATTCAAAATGGTGGAAGCTACCCTTGGTTTAGGCTATCAGCAACGCCACGGGCAGAACTACTACATATCTCAACTGAACGAAAAAGATATAGCCCGCGTTAAAGAAGCTGAAGAACAGGAATCTTTACTGGTACTCATCAACCGTTGGCTGGAACGCATGCCTTATGCCAAAGATGATTATATGAAGGGTGTCAATTTCTGGCAGCAATACCGCGATGCTTATGCTGGCAGCCTGCTGGAAGCAGAGATGAGCAACCTGGCTACATTCGATAAACTGTTCATGAATACCGCCGACTACCCTGCCGACCGCAGACTGAGCATGGCCGCTAATAAGTCAGCTTTGTTCATCATGCTCTACAGGGATTACCCAATGCTGCAACTGCCATTTGAACTGGTAAGCAGCCTGCTGGAAATAGACGAAGGCTTATCTATGTGGCGCCACAGGCATATACACCTGGTGCAGCGCACTATAGGCAAACGTGTAGGTACAGGCGGCAGTACCGGAGCAGAATACCTGCGTGCAGCAGCCGATAGCCATATCATCTTCAAAGAACTGGCAGAGTTGTCATCATTCCTTATCTCAAGGCATGAGTTACCAAAGCTGCCCGAGCAATTAGTGAAGGACCTGAGTTTTAACTAAACCCCGGCCTGATGCCATTAGCAATAGAAATTACTGAACTAAGGAAAATATATAAAGGGTCTTGGTCTCCAGCACTGGATGGCCTGTCTCTGCAGGTGCAAAAGCACAAGATAGCCGGACTGCTGGGGCCTAACGGTGCGGGCAAAACTACCAGTATCAATATACTTTGCGGAATTGTAAAAGCAGATTCTGGTAAGGCACAGATATATGGCATGGATTGCGATGCAGATAAAATGGCCATACGTGCTATGATAGGTGTGGTACCCCAGCAAATAGCATTATTCTTCAACCTTACTGCATGGGAGAATTTCCGTTATGTGGGCAGGTTGTACGGGCTGGATGATAATACCATAAAAGAACGTGCGCAGGCACTGCTGGAAAGACTGGGACTGGATAAACATGCAGACAAACAGATTGGCAGATATAGCGGTGGTATGAAACGCCGTGCTAATATCATTGCCTCACTACTCCACCACCCTGAACTGGTAATACTCGATGAACCAACAGCCGGTGTAGATGTGCAGTCGCGCGCTATGATACTTGATTTCCTGAAAGAATATAATAAACAGGGTAAGACCATACTCTACACATCTCACCATCTTGAAGAAGCAGAACAGATATGTGACGATGTGGTGATAGTGGATGAAGGAAAATTTGTGGTGAGTGGTTCACCGAAAGAACTTATTGCGAACACTAAAGATTGTAAACGACTGGAAGATGTGTTCCTGCACTATACAGGGCACAGTGTAAGAGATTAATATGAAAAAAATAACTGCTACTATTATCAAAGAATGGTTGCTGCTGCGCAGGGACATGGCAGGGCTTATGCTGCTGTTCCTGATGCCCGCTATACTGATAGTAGTAATGGCCGAAGTGCAGGATGCGCCATTTAAAGACTACCAGGAAAAGAGATTCGACCTGCTGCTGGCAGATAACGATAATGGCAGTTTAGCTACAGAGATAATCAAGGGCCTGAAGTCAAGCAAAAACTTTCATGTAGTGGATAGCCTAGATGGCAAACCATTATCAGAAAGCGCATTAAAAGCACTGCTGGAAAAAGGAGACTACCATGTAGGCATTGTAATACCCAAAGGTGCTACAGCAGAAGTAGTGAATGCAGCCAATATAGTTGCCAATAACATCTCTAAGAAACTGGGTATGCCTACCCTGCCCAACAGGGAAGTGCGCGACAGCTCATATGTGCGCATGTATTTTGACCCGGTATCAAAGCCAACCTTCCGTATGTCCATCAGCTTTGCGCTGGACAGGTATGTTACTTATTCATGCAGCAACCTGCTGGTAAACCGCCTGTCTAAAATGGGACAAGTACAGGGCGATACTGCTGATGCTGCTGATTTCAAAAAGATATTCCAGGGCATAGGTATAAAAGAAGAGGTGTTGCATGATGCCAATAGCAAAAAGTTGTTCATCAATTCGGTACAGCATAATGTGCCTGCGTGGGCCATATTCGGCATGTTCTTTATTGTGATACCAATTGCCGGCCACATGATACGCGAGCGTGAGGAAGGTAGTGCCCTTCGTATAGAACTGATACCTAATGCACACCGCATGGTAGCCATGGGCAAGATATTGTTCTATACAATGGTATGTACCATACAATTCCTGTTCATGATAGGATTGGGTATATGGTTGATGCCCCTAATAGGATTACCCTCTTTATACCTCGGCGAGCATGCGTGGATATTATTACCTGTTGCGATCTGCATATCATTTGCAGCTACATCATACGGATATTTTGTAGGGGCAGCATTTAAAACAACCAACCAGGCCATGCCATTTGGCGCTATATCTGTAGTAATACTATCTGCATTAGGCGGTGTATGGATACCGGTAGACCTGCTGCCGGATATAATGCAGAAAATAACCATGATATCGCCACTACACTGGGGGCTTGAAGCAGTAAATGACCTGATACTGCGTAATGGCAATTTTGCCGCAGTAGCACCAGACCTTTTGATACTGGTTACATTTGGTACCATCATGTGGATGATAAGCATCTACATGAATACCAACAGGCAGCGCAGCCTGCAATAACTATTGTAAAGCAAGGAAAACCAAAATACCTGAAGCGAAACCTACCAATGCGAGCAGGCTTATTCTTTTCAGGTACCACACAAAACTTATCTTTTCTATACCCATAATAGCCACACCTGCTGCAGAACCAATAATAATGGTGCTGCCACCAGTACCTGTTGTAAATGCAAGGAATTCCCAGAAATGGTGGTCTGTAGGATAAGTACCAAGATCATACATACCCTGTGCTGCTGCTACCAATGGTACATTATCAACTATAGAGGACA
Organism: Flavipsychrobacter sp.; assembly: GCA_044227125.1. Lineage (GTDB taxonomy): Bacteria > Bacteroidota > Bacteroidia > Chitinophagales > Chitinophagaceae > Polluticoccus. The sequence goes on along the minus strand of JBGAFS010000006.1, from coordinate 137,925 downwards.
GCAAACCCAGGGCTGTGCCTATCAGGTAATCATTTTTGAGGTTATCGCTCAGGAATGTAGCCAGCTCTCTCAACACACCAAATGATTGTAAGGCAGATACTGAGAGTAATATACCCAGGAAGAACAATACACTTGGAGAATCTACTTTTTGCAAGGCAGTTGCCACATTATACCTCTGTTTCTGCTCCTCACCCTTGTCGCGGTGCAGTATGGTTGTTATCACCCACATCATTCCAAGTGCCAGCATCATACCCATGAACGGCGGCAAATGGGTAAGTGTTTTGAATATGGGCACAAACAATAAAAAGCCTACGCCAAAAGACAATACTATTTTACCATCGCGCCTGTCGGCTTCCGTATTATTCAGCACAGGCAGTGCTTCAAGATATTTTCCTTTGAAATGCCTGAGCGCAAGCATTGTGGGGACAATACATGCTACCAGGCTGGGCACCAGTAATTGCTTCACGATATTGGCAGCAGTGATCTGCCCGCCTATCCATAGCATGGTAGTGGTAACATCACCCAGGGGAGACCATGCACCACCTGCATTTGCAGCAATGACTATAACACCTGCAAACCAAAGCCTGTCCATTTTATTGTTCAGCAGTTTGGCAGTTAATGACGCCATTACTATAGCAGTAGTAAGGTTATCCAGTATTGCCGAAAGGAAGAACGTAACGGCAGACACAATTACCAATAGCCATTGCTTACTGTTGGTTTCTATTCGCTGTGTAAGTATATCGAAACCATTATGAGAATCTATGAGCTCTACAATGGTCATTGCCCCAAGCAAAAAGAAAAGTATAGATGCAATATCTCCCAGGTGTACTATCAGCTCTTCTGTAACTTTCTCATGCTCTGTACTGCCAACTATGTACACAGTCCAGCAGAGCACGCCTGTTATTAATGCAGACGCTGCTTTATTGAGCCTGAGCGGGTGCTCCATAGCAATAGCCACGTAGCCAATGACAAATATGGCAATAATGAGTGTAGTCATCTATAATGTGTAAACTATAAATTTACTTTTTTCGGAGCACAAAGATGAGGTTGGCAGTAAACTTAGCATTATCCAACACCTCTAAGGTCATACCATATTTTTGCGCAAATGCCTCAATATCAGCACGACGTATATAATGAAGGTCGTTTTGTGTTTTATTGAATTTGAACATTTTGGTAGAGAATAATTCTGTAAGCATAGTGCCTCTTATGCGCTCCTGCAACTCTGCTACACCATCCCTGATTATCAACGTGCCACCTGACTTTAATACAGAATAGCATTGTTCCAGCAAAGCATTTTGCTGTTCGGGCAGCAGGTAGTGCAATACATCACTTATAATAATACCATCACAAGGTTTCAGGTCCAATTTCGTTACATCTCCCTGCATGAAGCTGATATGCTCATCTCGCAGGAAATTGTTTTGTGCAGTTTCAATTTTATCCTCGTCGTAGTCAATCCCTGTAAATATCCTGCCCGGTGCCGCCCAGTGCAGCATATAGGTCATAAAGCCATAGCCACAACCAAGGTCATAAAAGGTTCCTTCTTTGGGCAGCAGTTTATGAAACGGCTCATAATAGTTTTCCAATTTTGTTTTTACACGGCAATACCATTCTACTACCGGGCCTTTATAAGTATAGCTTCTCAGCAGTTGTTCTCTGAAGTATTTCGGGGTTTCATTGGTCCCTTTTATTTGCGCATATTCTTTACGCATAAACCTGCCTATGCCTTTAGCCCGTTCACTGTAGGTAGTACCATACTGTGTATCGCCCTGTTTAATACGAGGTAAAACATATACTGAGCAGGTACCGTCTTTAAGCAACCAGTCGCCCTTTTGCATGGTATAACCTACCCCATGCAATACTAAAGGCACCACATCGAGGTTCAATTGTTCTGCTACATAGAAAGCACCTTTATGAAAGCGTTTTATCTTGTCATCATACTGCCTTGTACCTTCGGGGAATACAACAATTGAGTAGCCCCTGTTTACAAGGTCTCTTAAGGGCTCTATACTTTCTTCTGCCCCTTCTGCAACAGGGTAATATTCTGCCATGCGAACTACAGCACCAAATACAGGCGAGCGCCATACCCATTTATTGGTGAGGAGCACCAGGCGCGGGTGCAGCATAGTGGTAATAAGAATATCAAGGAAGGAAGAATGGTTAGCTATATACACTGCAGGTTTGGTATAATCTTCGCCTGACAGGTTGTACACCCGTTTCTTCACATTACCCATAATATACATCATACTCCAAGTATACCTGCTCACCCAGGCATGAAACCAGTATTTACCTTTCTCTTTATTAAATGGCCATAGTTTGGTGAGAATAACACCCAGCACGGTAAGCACCATTGAACCACTGAAGAAATAAGCGAATGCAAATACCGATATAAAGAAACTGCGCAGCGTAAATGGCAGGAACTTTTTATCTGCACGCTTTTGTATAAACCAGTTGAACAGGAATGGTTGTAATGTTTGTGATATAAATAACACACACAACAAACCTGTAACTGATATGAATGCTATAGAGCGTAATGCAGGGTGTTTGGCCAGCAGCAATACACCAAGGCCAATTATTACAGTAAGTACAGAAACATATACTGCCGCCCTGACAGATTGCAGTTTATGGGTGCCGGTTTTGTATTTTTCTATCAACCCATCCATAGTGAAGATGGCATAATCATCACCCAGGCCAAATATGAGCGAGGAGATGATTATGTTCACGATATTGAACTGCATACCAAGCAGGGACATAAGCCCCAGTATCCATATCCATGATATGGCCATTGGCAGGAATGCAATTATTGCCAGCTCTATTCTGCCATAACCTACCAGCAGTGCAAAGAATACAATGAGTGACGAATAAAGGGCAATATTGGTGAAATCTCTGTTTAAGATACCAACAAGTTGCGTAGCCCCCTGCTGCCTGTCGGTTATGGTTACAGATTTATATTGAGAGAGGTAATCAAACACTTCTTTACGGTGTTCCTGCGGCACTTTCAATGCTGCTATAGCGTAATGGTTATTACTGTCTGAAGAGAAACCGCCGGGAAATAATGACCTGAGCGTTTGTGATGTAACAGCATCAAAAGGCTGGTAGTCTTTATCTATAACATCTGTAAATGATGAGAATGCAGCTATGTTAAATCCATTTGCGAGGCCTGATTTGTTTACAGAAGCAAGTACTTCCTGTTTACGTTGTGGTGTCCAGAAGTTATGCCAGCGCTCTATTCTTCTTTTTTGTTCTGCCACAGATGTGAGCAGCAATGTAGGGTCTGAAGCACTCTTCACCCAACCCTTTGCCTGCAATTCGTCCAGTGCAGGCTTTACCAGTTCCAGTTTCTGCAATGCCAGCTCTTCACTATGTTCATTAGCCACCACAAATACAGAACTCAGTGCGAAGGCATTAGCCTTACTCACCTCATCCTGCGCCTTCTTCATTCTAGCAGACATGTAATTGAGGTGCATCAGGTCACTGTCGAACGACACACCATTTATACAGTAATACATAACCGGTGTGAGCAGAAGAATGCTCAGTACCAGCCATTTATTCTTTTCAGGGTGCCATTTACCCAGCTTGTCAAATATGGTCTCCCTGGTATCTCCATGCTCTATACCCAGCGGCAGGTGCGGCAGGAATATAAGTGTACACAATGCTGCTCCGGTAAGGCTGGCAGCGGCAAACAAACCAAGGTCCTGCAATATCGGTGTCTGTACCAACCTGAGCGACAAAAATGCTGCAATGGTAGTGAAGCTGCCAATAGTGAGCGGGTGCGCCAGCTCATGTACAGTATCTTTAAGCGTTGCAGTATGACGAGCGTGCGATAAAAAGTGAATGGAAAAATCTATAGCTATACCCAGTATAATAGCACCCGCACCTAAAGCAATAACGGAGATACTACCCTGTACAATATATACAGTTGCTATACCAGATACCGCACCATACAGTACAGGAACAAGCAAGAGTAACGGCGTACGTTTGCGCCTGAAGAAATAATAAGTAAGTATCAGCAACAAGGCTATGGTCACAGATAAAGTAACTATAGTATCTGTACGCAATTGAGAAGCATTGCCCGCAGCAACAGCAGGGCCGCCGAAATACACCAGGTGTACTCCGGTATGTTTAGCTGACCACTCATCATTCAACTGGTTCAGCTCATCAAAGAACCTGGTATTCTTACCTGTTTGTGCAGCTTTGTATTTAGAACGGAGAAAGAAAGTAAGATTCTTAGTATTGTTAGAGAAAAGATAACCTTCGTAGGTTTCGTAATTAGGGTCAAATTGCAGCGCCCTTAGTTTTGTCCACACAAGGCCTGATATACCTGCAGGGTCCTGCGCAACAAGTGTTTTATATACAACACTGGCAGGTGACAACAGAACCTTCCTGTTGGTTTGCAGCGTTTGTTCTATATGTTCAGGCTGCAGCAGTGTATCCAGTTTGGCATAATCTTTTTCGGTAAGCAGTATTGGCAGGTTATGCTGCACTATATCTACCATTGCTTCCTCATAGCCGCCCCCGGGCTGCAGGGTTATAGTATCTATCCACTTGCTGCACCTGTTTTGGAGTGCGTTGTGGTAATCTTCTGCGAGTGCAACAAGGCTGTCGGGGTTGTTGTATTTCTCGTCTTCAAATGACATCATGAACACTACCTGCTCTCCAGCCTGTGTATGGCTGATAATATCATTCATAGCACGCAGTGCCTTGCTGTCTGGCAGCATGCTGGTAATGTCTTCTTTCAGCTGAATACGCGTAGCGAGGAATCCAAGCACCCCAAAACTGAGCAGGAATATTGCCCAGAACAATGGCCTGCGTCTTTCAAAAAAATTATATAAGGAAACAAATATCGCCTGCATTCGTGCTGTCGTACAATAACTATGGGGTAAACCTAACTTTATTCAAAATCTTTATAGAGCAAATACTTCTTCCTGATCTGCTTAAACGCCCTTATACCATCCTGCCACGTGGCATGTATCTGTTCGTCGCTCATACCGGCTTCTACCTGTTTGCGCAACTCTTTAGTACCTGCCAGTTTTTCAAAAAAGTTGTTGAAGAACTTTTCTTTATAAGGGTACCATCCATAAGCTCTTACCAGCCACAAGGTTTTCATATAGCCTCTTAGCAGGGTAAGTGCTTCCTGGTCTGTCAGTGCTACGATCTGCCCGAAACAATCGCGGTATGCATACAAGGGTTCCGGTCCACCAAGTTGAGGCACCGGTCTAAAACTGTATCCTGTTTTACCATAAAAATCAGGGTGGCCAAACTGCTGGAAGGGATTAGATGTACCACGGCCAACACTTACCACTGTACCTTCGAACAGGCAAATGGACGGATAGCAATATATCGCGGCCATTGTCCTCAAATTAGGCGACGGTACAACAGGCAATTCGTACAGAACCTTATGGTCATAATTGACACAGGGTATAACTGTTAAGTCCAGCTTATCTGCATCTTTGAACCATCGCTCTCCTACCAGCATTTTAGCATATTCGCCGGCTGTCATACCATAAACTACAGGTATAGGCTGCATGCCCACAAAAGAACGAAGTGATGTATCCAGTACCGGGCCATCAACATAAAACCCGTTGGGGTTTGGACGGTCCAGTATCATGAATTTTTTACCATACTCCGCGCAGGCTTCCATTGCATACTGCAAGGTGGATATATATGTAAAGAAACGCACACCTACGTCCTGCAGATCATACACTACTATATCCACATCTGCCAGGTGAGCTTTGGTTGGTTTCTTCAGCTTTCCGTATAATGAAATAATTGGTAATCCCGTTTTAGCATCAGTATCATTTTTTACTGTTTCTCCGGCACCTGCCATACCCCTTAAACCATGCTCGGGTGTAAATATCTTCACCACATGTACGCCCCTGCTCAGCAATGTATCGAGCAATAATGTTTTGGTACCTACTACTGATGTTTGATTTGTGATTAATGCCACTCTTTTACCTTCCAGTTCGGGCAGGTACTTATCCATCTGTGTAGAACCGGTATTTACCTCCCCGTCTTTTTTAAGAATATATACCTGTTGCTGGGCGCTTGCAGGCACAATACCCGAAAGACAGAAAACAAGTAATAAACAAACAGATATGAAACGAAACATAAGGGTTCCAAATTTACCCAAAGATAATCCCGTGTTTCTGATATTATGACGTAACTTGCACATAATTCGTTTCTATTAAAATAATAATAATGCAACAAGTTAAAAATGGCGATACCGTGCGCGTGCACTACCACGGTAAACTGACCAACGGTTCTACCTTTGATAGTTCTGAAGGCCGTGAACCGCTGGAGTTCACTGTTGGTGGCGGACAGGTAATTAAAGGTTTTGATGATGCACTGGTGGATATGCGTATAGGTGATAAAAAAACTGTGCATATACCTGTTGACCAGGCTTATGGTCATAAGAATGATAACATGATGATGGAATATCCTAAAGCAGAATTCCCTGCAGATATGACCCCTGCCGTAGGTATGGAGCTGCATATGAGCGATGCTTCAGGTAATGTATTCCCTGTAGTGATAGCTGAAGTACTGGATGAAGTTGTGGTACTGGATGCTAACCACCCGCTGGCAGGTGAAGACCTGATCTTTGAAATAGAACTGGTTTCTATTGCTTAAGATATCATCTCTACATAACTATTGAGCCGGGAATGTTAAAATCCCGGCTCAATTATTTTAACAAACACTGAAAACCCTAATTATTATATTTGTCTGTAATCACAGCTTATACATGTCATTATTATCCATTCTGTTACAGATAGACACTGCTGCACATGCTGCTGCAGGTACCGGCCAGCCTGATAAGATATCATTATTATACCTGCTTAAAGAAGGCGGCGTGTTGATGATACCTTTGTTTTTATGCTCGCTGGTACTGGTATATGTTTTCGTGGAGCGCTACATGGCCATCAGGAAGGCATCTGTAATTGACCCTACTTTCATGTCTCGCATACGTGAGCATATTGTAACAGGTAATATGCAAGCTGCAAGGTCGTTGACGAGAAATACAGAGGGGCCAATTGCACGCATGATAGATAAAGGCATCAGCCGCATAGGCAAACCAGCCGACCATATTGAAAAATCTATGGAGAATGCAGGTAAGCTGGAAGTTTACAAAATGGAAAAGAACCTGTCTATCCTTTCTACTATTGCAGGTATAGCACCAATGTTCGGCTTCCTGGGTACCATTGCAGGTATGATCATATTGTTCTTCAACATACAGCACCAGGGCTTCTCACTGGAGACCATTGCAGGTGGTATATATACGAAGATGGTTACTTCTGCTGTAGGCCTCATTATTGGCCTTATGGCATATGTAGCATACAACTACCTGAATGCACAGATCAATAAGAATGTGAATAAGATGGAAGCAGCATCGGTAGAATTTTTAGACATTTTACAGGAACCTGCACACAGCTAACAGCAGTATGAATATCAGAAAACATTTAAGAGATAATCCTGAAACGCATACATCAGCATTGAACGATATATTGTTCATCCTGCTGCTGTTCTTCCTTATTATATCTACGCTGGCTAACCCCAATGTAATAAAGCTGACCATACCCAAAGCCAAAAGCGATACCAAGGCTAAGCAAACCGTTGTGGTATCAATAGACCCACAGCAAAGATTCTATGTTGGTACACAGTCTACCAATGCCGACTCTCTCCAATCTGCTATCATGCAGGTGGTAAGCCGCTCGCAGGATGCAGAACCTACAATAGTTATTAATGCAGACAAGCAGGCCAATGCAGAAAGTATAGTAGCAGTAATGCGTGCTGCCCGTGAACTGAACCTGCGCACCGTTTTGGCGGTAGATAAGCAAAGCAAATAACTTCCCGTAATCGGCAAGGATACCTTCGTGTTGATTATATTTGTCTGTAAAGCAAAAAAGTATCAGCAATCTCGCTCCCATATTGGATTCTCCCATTGAATACCTGAAAGGCGTAGGCCCTCAGCGAGGAGAAATGCTGCGTAAGGAACTGGAGATATATACATGGAACGACCTGCTGTACCACTACCCTTACAGGTATATAGACCGCAGCCAGTTTCAGAAGATAGCCTCGGTGAATAACAACTCTGAGTATGTGCAGTTGGTGGGTACACTCATCAATATTTTCGAAGAAGGTGAAGGACGAAAAAAGAGGCTTGTTGCTACCCTGTATGATGAGACCGGACGTATAGAACTGGTATGGTTTCAGGGGGCACAGTGGCTAAAGAAAAGCCTGAAAGAAAACCAGCGTTATATCGTATTCGGTAAGGTAAACAGCTTCAACGGGCAAATAAACATACCCCACCCTGACATTGATGAACTCAATTCAGAAACTGCAATTGCCAACATGCAGCCTGTGTACCCGAGTACTGAAAAGCTGCGTGCAAAAGGATTAAGCAACAGGTCTTTTGCCAAGATAACCCAGAGCCTGTTTGAAAAAATAAAACCCGTTGATATACCGGAAGTACTGCCTGCTAATATTATTAACACTTACAGGCTGTGCAGCAGGGCAAATGCACTTTACTGGATACACTATCCCGATAGTGCAGAACATCTCCAGGCTGCGAAGTATAGATTGAAATGGGAAGAACTGTTTGCATCGCAACTGAAGATAGCTAAACTCAGGCTGAAACACACAATACAACCCGGCTGGAAGTTTGAAAAGGTAGGCGAAAACTTCAATGACTTTTTCAGTAAGCACCTGCCATTTGAACTTACAAATGCGCAGAAACGCGTAATAAAAGAAATACGTGTAGATACCGTTACAGGGAAACAAATGAACAGACTGGTGCAGGGTGATGTGGGCAGTGGTAAGACCATTGTGGCTGTAATGGCAATGCTGCTGGCTATGGATAATGGTTTCCAGGCCTGCCTGATGGCACCTACAGAGATACTGGCGCAACAGCACTACCAGGGCATCAGTTCATTATTGAGCGCTATGAATATCAGGGTAGCTATTCTTACAGGTACTGTAAAAGGAAAAGAACGCAAAGAAATATTACAGGGGCTTGAAGATGGCACCATACAATTTGTGATAGGCACTCATGCTTTGATAGAAGGTACAGTAAAATTTAAGAACCTGGGGCTGGCTGTTATAGATGAACAACACCGTTTTGGTGTAGGCCAGCGAGCAAGACTTTGGGAAAAGAACGAGATACCACCGCATATAATGGTGATGACCGCCACGCCAATACCACGAACACTTGCCATGACCCTGTACGGAGACCTTGACGTATCAGTGATAGATGAATTACCACCCGGCAGACAGGAAATAAAGACCGTACATCGCAACGAAATGCGCCGCGCTAACGTCATGGAGTTTATGCGTAGCGAGATAGACAAAGGCAGGCAGGCTTATATTGTGTACCCGCTTATTGAAGAGTCGGAGAAGATGGACTATGAAAGTCTTATGGCCGGTTATGAGCAAGTGAAAATATGGTTCCCGGAACATAAGTACCATATAGCTATGGTACATGGCAAACAGGAGGCAGCACTAAGGGAGCGAAACATGCAACGTTTTGTAAGCGGAGAAGCCCAGGTACTGGTAGCTACTACAGTAATAGAGGTAGGTGTGAATGTACCCAATGCAACTGTTATGCTCATAGAAAGTGCTGAACGTTTTGGCCTTTCTCAACTACACCAGTTGCGCGGGCGTGTAGGGCGTGGTGCAGAACAATCATACTGCATACTATTAACCGGTAATAACCTGTCGAAAGAAAGCTACCAGCGCATGCAGATAATGACATCTACTACCAATGGCTTTGTTATTGCAGAGCAAGACCTTGCTATGCGCGGGCCGGGAGATTTGTATGGTACAAGACAAAGTGGTGTATTGAAATTCAAGCTGGCCGATATTGTAGAAGATTCCGCCATACTGGAGCAAACCCGTACTGCTGCCCAGCAACTGGTATCAGAAGACCCTGAACTTGCTATGCCGCAGCACAGGGGTATAAGAAGTATGCTGGAAGAAGTACACCAATCAAACTGGAGACAGATTAGCTAAAATAAAAAAGCCCCGCAATGCGGAGCTTTTCAATATTGAAATGATCTTATTTTATTTAAGACCCAGTTTTGCTTTTACTAAAGGCAGTATGTTATCTGAATCTTTAGCATAGAGCAATGCACCTACGCTGCTGTCAAATACATAATCATATCCTTTTTCTTTAGCCACATCTTTGATAGCCTTATCAGCTTTGTCAAGGATGGGTTGCAGCAAATCTTGCCTTTTCTTTTCTACTTTTTCCTGTGCGCTCTGGTTAGTGCTTTCTATACGAGATTGCAGGTCTTGTATTTCTTTAGCTTTTACTTCTTTCATAGCATCAGACATAGTTTTTTCCTGTGCCTGGTAATCCTGTACTTTCTTTTCGTATTCTTTGCTCATGGTTTGCAACTGGTCCTGGAAGGCTTTTGCATAGAGTTGGATAGAGCTGTCAGCTTTTACCATTTCAGGCATCATTTTCAGTAATTCAGCAGAGTTGATATAGCCCATCTTAGGTTGTGCCATAGCAACAGTCCCTAATGAAATGCATGACAGGATAACTAATACTATTTTTTTCATTTTAAAATTTATGTTTATTTATTTAAGCTGTGCAAAGTAAATGCCATTATTTGTTTATTCCAAGTAATTTTAACACATCGTCGCTTTTGTCAAGCTTAGGGTCTGCATAGAAAAGTGTTACACCACCCGCTTTATCAAGTACGAGGTCAAATCCTTTTGATGTAGCGTATTTCTGAACTGCGTTATACACCCTGTCCTGTATCGGTTTCACCAGTTTCTGGCGTTCTTTGAACAGATCTCCTTCAAAACCAAAACGTTGTTTCTGCAGATCTTTCGCAGCTTTCTCTTTCTGCACTATCTCCTCTTCACGTTTTTTACGCATATCATCAGAAAGCATTGCACGTTCTGCCTGGTAAGACTTATACAACCTGTCAACTTCCTGCATTCGGTTATCTATCTCCGTCTGCCATTGCTGAGACATTTTATCCAGTTTGGTCTGGGCATCTTTATAATCTACCACTTTATCCAGTATATACTTGGAGTCTATGATACAATAGCGTTGTGCGTTGGCAGCCAGACCTGCACCCAGCAGGATCAAAAGGCTTAAAAATAGTTTTTTCATATAGCGAGTTTATTAATTGTACTTCTGAATATCAATCCGGTTCATAGCCCAGCATGAATGTGAATGCTGCTATATCTGTGAACTTAGTATTGCCCGTGGCTTTATTATAACTGTCAAATCCTACACCATAGTCAAGCCCTAACAAACCAAACATAGGCAGAAAGAGACGCACGCCCACACCTGCCGAACGCCTTAGCTTAGCAGGGTTATAATCTTTGAAATTATTCCATGCATTAGCCGCTTCTACAAACGCCAGACCATAAATAGTAGACGTAGGACTTAAAGAAAACGGATAACGGATCTCTGCAGTATATTTATTGAATATAGTTGCATTAGATGAGTACGGTTGTTTATAACCACGGTGAGCAATGATATCTCTTCCTATAAAGAAGTTATAACCACCAAGACCATCACCACCTACCTGGAAGCGCTCAAACGGAGCGAAACCAATATCGCGGTTATAGAAACCTAAGTAACCAAACTTACTTGCCAGTTTCAGCACCGTATTTCCCACTATCTTCTTATACCACTCTGCCGTAAACCTGTAACGGTGATACTCTATCCATTTATATTTTTCATTGGTAGTGAGGGTTGTATAATCCTTACCATTTATAGCACTGTAAGGCGGCGTAAACTGGAAAGTAAAGTTTACGTTCGAGCCACTACGCGGATACAAAGGCTGGTCTACAGAATAACGTGATAAGACCAGTTTAAAGTATAGGTTATTACTGTAACCGTTATTAAAAGGCTTATTGTTGTTATCAGTAAAGAAAGAGTAATCCTTCAGTCTGTAGTTATTATAACTAATACCGTAAGTAAACACAAAGTTATCATCGGGCCATTTCAAACGCTTACTCATAGAGACACCACCACCAAACACACGCAGATAGGCAGAATCTGCCCTTATCGGATATGTTACCCCGGACAACTTACTGTATATCAGGTTAGTAGTAAGTGCATTAGGCTTTTTACCCCCCAGCCATGGCTCAGTAAAGGCTACGTTCATTGAGTTATAATAAGCACCGTTCGACTGATAGTTTACAGAGAAGCGCTGGCCATCGCCTACCGGAAGCGGATCCCAGAATTTAGGCTTGAAAATGTTACGCAAAGAGAAGTTGTTGAAAACAACGCCTATGTTACCATAGAATTTGATACCGCCACCAAAACCTGCAGAAAGCTGTAACTGGTCGCTTGACTTTTCTACTACTGTATAGTCTATATCAACAGTGCCATCTTCTGCATTAGGTCGGGGTTGAATACCAATTTTTTCAGCATCAAAGAAACCAAGGTTAGCTATCTGGCGCTGAGAACGGATAAGGTCTGCACGGCTGAATTTGTTACCTGGCAGCGTATATAATTCACGACGTATTACATGCTCATTAGTACGGTCGTTACCCGCAATATTTACATTACGTATTGTGGCCTGCGGGCCTTCTGTAATACGCATTTCATAATTGATGGTATCACCAACAATAGATATTTCTACAGGGTCTATATTAAAGAAGAGGTAACCGTCGTCCATATACAGGCTGCTCACATCTTCACCACCTTCAGGACTAAGCTGCCTGCCGAGACGTGTTTCTAATAACTCCTGGTTGTAAATATCTCCTTTCTTAATACCAAGGATGTTTGACAAATGTTCATCCGAGTATTTGGTATTTCCCTTCCATGTAATATTGCCAAAATAGTATCTATGGCCTTCTCTCAGTTTAATGTCAACATTGATATTACCATTATCTACCCTGTACACAGTATCAGCTACAACAGATGCGTCGCGAAAACCTAACGAGTTATAGTACGCAACCATTGACTGCTTGTCATCTTCATATTTCTTAGCATTGAATTTTGAAGATGAGAAGAAATTATACCTGAAGTAAGGGTCTAAAGCATTCAGTGTATTACCCAAAGAAAGGAAATCACCATTAGATAAGTATTTACCAAATGAAGCAGTATTACCCGGCTCATATACACTTATTTTATCAGCCCTGTACAATGAGATACGGGGCATTTCTTTGGTAGACTTCATGGTCCTTTTCAGGCGCAGGTCTGATGCCTGTGTATTACCGGCAATATTGATCTGGTTAATGTGGGTTTTATTCCCTTTGTCTATCTCAAACGTAAGCAAAACAGAGTTTACGTTCAGGGTATCTATACGCTCTCTCGTTGAAACCCTTACATCACCATATCCTTTATCAGCAAAATATTTCTGTATACGAACTATACCTTCTTTCTTGGTTGCTTCTGTTACTACCCTGCCCTTTACAAAACCAAGTTTATCTTTTAATTCCTGGGCTTCACTTTTCTTAATACCCCTGAAATTATATTTACTAAGCCTTGGGCGTTCTTCCACATTTATTTTCAGGAATATCTTATCTCCAAGTATCCTGTCTACTGACACGTTTACGTTTGAAAACAACTCCTGTTTCCATAGGTTGCGGATAGCCTTTGCGATAGACTCGTCGTTAGGTAGTTTGATGGTATTGCCAACTGCCAGACCTGACACTGTTATCAACAGGTCGTTATCCAGAAACTTGGCACCATTTACTACTATACCGGCAATGGTATATTCCTGTGATTTGGGCGCGTTTGACAATGATGAATGGCCTTTGCTTTCACCTGGCATAGCTAGCTGCGCGGTAACTATGTTACCCGTACTTAGCATAGCAGTAAACAGGAGGCAAAAACGCAAAGGAGCTTTAAACATGCTGCTGTGTATTCTTTTGGATTTGTTCACTTGTTTTTCCGAAGCGGCGCTCGCGTTGCTGGTAATTGAGTAATGCTTCATACAATTCTGGCTTACGGAATGCCGGCCAATGTACCGGTGTGAAATATAATTCTGCATAAGCCAGCTGATAAAGCAGGTAATTACTTATCCTGTACTCTCCACTTGTTCTAATCATTAACTCAGGATCAGGAAACTGCGCTGTATTTAAATATTGATGAAATAATGAGTCGTTAATGTCTTCCGGGTTCATTTTTCCGGCTACAGCATCTTTTGCCATTTGCTTAGCCGCTTCTAATATCTCCCACCTTGAGCTGTAGCTAAGTGCTAGTATGAGATTAAGACCTGTATTAGAGGCGGTCATCTCAATAGCTTCATTCAGCTCTTTTTTACATACCGGGGGCAGGCTGTCAAAATCACCAATTACGTGCATACGCACATTGTTCTTTTTCAACTCATCAGCTTCCTTGCGTATAGTATTTACCAGTAGCTCCATAAGAGCGTTAACTTCCTCTGCAGGCCTGTTCCAGTTTTCTGTAGAAAAAGCATACAATGTGAGGTAAGAAATACCCAGTTCACCGCATCCGTTCACTATTTCGCGGACACTTATAACACCCTCATGATGGCCATAGATACGGTCCTGGCCGCGCTCTTTTGCCCAACGGCCATTACCATCCATAATGATGGCTATATGCCTGGGCAGTTTATCGCGGTCTAACATTTGTAAAGTATCCATATAAAGCCGTAATGGTAGAATCCCTTCAAAAGGTGTGCAAAGGTACAAAAATAGGCGCTTGTAGCATGTATCAAAATAGCCCGTTTTAGTTTAACTCCACTTTAACTGGAATATTGATAAAAAGTTAATGACAAAGAAATGATATATATCAGCCGTTTATACTTACCTGCTTTCACCTGTTTAGGCTATTTTTAGGTTAAATAAGCCATTTATGATAACTAACCTGAGCAGCGAAAACACATTGTTAAGTCAGTGGATGTGTGAAATAAGGGATATTAATATACAATCTGACCGTATGCGCTTCAGGAGAAACCTGGAACGCATAGGTGAAGTGGCTGCCTATGAGATAAGCAAAGTAATAGCTTATAAAAAGCATACAGTACAGACCCCGATGGGTGAGTCAGAATGCAGTGTTTTAGATACACAGCCGGTGCTGGCTACCATTTTACGGGCCGGGGTGCCCCTGCACCAGGGCATGCTGAACTATTTTGACCAGGCCGATAATGCCTTTGTGGCCGCTTACCGAAAGCACCACAGGGATGGCTCTTTTGAGATAGAACAGCATTATGTAACCTGCCCCGACCTGACAGGAAGGTCACTAATAATAGCTGATCCTATGCTGGCATCGGGTTCATCTCTGGCTACCGCACTCGATGCCTTGACAGATAATAACCCACCCTCAGAAATACACGTGGTATGCGTCATTGCCTGTACGGTAGGTATAGAGTTTTTGCAAAGAAGATACCCCCAGGTACATATATGGGCTGGCGATATTGATGACGAATTAACAGCCAAAGGATACATCGTTCCGGGGCTCGGAGATGCGGGCGACCTGGCATTTGGGGTAAAACTCCAGTCATAACCCAACTAAAATTATTCTATTGCCTGTCTTGCATAATAGGATTAATTGGCTTAATTTGCCTTGCAGAAATTTATAACTAACTACATAAACGTAACCAGATGAAGAAATTATTACTGGGAGTAAGTGCAGCAATGATGTTCACAACTACAGCAATGGCTCAAGACCCGCACTTTACTCAATATTTCACATCACCTTTAACATTAAGCCCTGCCTTAACAGGTCTTACTCAGTGCGACCTGAGGCTTGCAGCCAACTACCGCACACAGTGGGGTTCTGTTTCACCAAACCCATACACTACCGGTACTATCTCTTTCGACATGGCAGCCATGAAAGGCACGCTGGATAACGGAGACGCCCTTGGCGTTGGTGTCCTTGCATTATATGACAAATCAGGCCTCGGTGGCTTGCAAAATACTACAGTTGCCCTCTCGCTGGCTTATCACAAAGCTTTCGGAGAAGACAAACAAAACACATTATCAATTGGTGTTCAGGGTGCATTAGTTAAGAAAAGCCTTGATTTCACTAAACTGAAATTCGAAGACCAGTTTGATTTCTCTACAGGCGGTA
The DNA here is from genome assembly GCA_044227125.1 of Flavipsychrobacter sp. Taxonomy (GTDB): domain Bacteria; phylum Bacteroidota; class Bacteroidia; order Chitinophagales; family Chitinophagaceae; genus Polluticoccus. The sequence goes on along the minus strand of JBGAFS010000006.1, from coordinate 121,922 downwards.
CTCCATATGCTACCAGCGAACCTGTTAACAACTCGGATCTTACTTATCCTGACTTCAACGCAGGTATCATGTACTCTGGCCGCCTGAATGAGCACAGCACAGCTTATATAGGTGCTTCTTATTATCACCTGACTACGCCTACTGAAACATTCATCAGCAGCACACACACTATCCACTCTCGTTTCAGTGGTTATGTTGGTGGTTCTTTCGACCTGAATGAAAACATCGTTTTATATGCAAGTGGTTTATTCCAGGCACAGGCTTCTGCTACAGAAGTAGTTGGTGGTGCTGCCGTAGGTTTCGTACTGAATCCCGGCCACGATATGGAATTCCAGAAAAACACAATTCTTTACTTAGGTGGCTGGTATCGCTACGGAGATGCTATCGCTCCTTATGTTGGTTTCGAGTGGTCAAAAATGAAACTCGGCTTTACATATGACGTAAACATGTCTAGTTTCTCTACTGCTACTAACAGCAACGGTGGTTATGAAGTATCTCTTATATTCAACGGTTGCCTGAACAGGCGTGCTAAAGAACCTACTTACAACTTCGCTTGTCCTAAGTTCTAATAAAGGGTTAGTCAAATTATAAATGAAAAAGCCGGTGTTATCACCGGCTTTTCTATTTACAGTCCTTTGGCTTTACTCACAAACCTGTTACCCTTTATATAATACCTGTATGGTAAAAGAGCATCTTCTGCAGCATAAGCTACCCCTACCCGCGTAGCTGCCACAATATCCTGTCTCTTTACAGTTATACCCCTATCCTCGATAAAAATATCCTGCCCCAGCAAAGATGAGCCGGAATGGCTGGTCTGGATACCAAGGGCCATGCTCATGGCACCCGGACCGGCAGTTAATACTGGTTCAGGCTTTTCCCTGTTCCGCCTGTGCAGCATGTGCTCAACACCATCAAGCGGCTCTATAGCCCTGATTAATATGGCATGTGGCACATCCTCAACATTAGTAACAACATTAAACAGGTGATGTATACCATAACATAGATATACGTAGGCAGTGCCTCCCTGCATATACATGATCTCCGTACGACCGGTACGCCTGCCTCCATATGCATGTGATGCCTTGTCCGTCACACCTGCATAGGCCTCTGTCTCTACTATCATACCGGAAGTAACTACTCCGTCAATATTAGTAACCAAGACCTTACCCAATAGCTCGCGGGCAACTTTACAAACATCTTTCCTTGTATAAAAAGATTCAGGCAGCATAATGCAAATTTATGTTTAGCACACTGTATTCAATGCAAATAGTATTTTTGAAGTATGGCAGCTACAAAAGTTTACATGATACCCATCCCTATTGCAGATGGCATGCTGGATACTTTATCGCCTCAGGTAAAGGATGCCACAAGCATCATCAAACACTATTTTGCTGAAAACGTGCGTACTGCCCGGAGGGCACTGAAAGCAATAAATCCTGCTTTAATTATCGAAGAACTTCAATTTTCAGAAATAGATAAGAATACCGGTATTGATACAGCCTTATTGAAACAGTGGATAAAACAGGGGGTAAATATTGGTGTACTCAGCGAATCGGGCTGCCCCGGCATTGCAGACCCGGGGGCTGATATAGTATCTATAGCGCAGGAGAATAATTTGGAAGTAATCCCGCTTACCGGCCCTAACTCTCTTATCCTTGCATTGATGGCATCAGGGCTTAACGGGCAAAAGTTTTGCTTTAACGGCTACCTGCCTATAAAAGAACCTGCAAGAAGCCAGAAAATAAAAAGCCTTGAAGCAAACTCTGCTAAAGAACAGCAGACTGAATTGTTCATTGAAACACCGTACAGGAATAATGCACTGCTGGATGAATTACTGAAAAACTGCAAAGGGCACACACGCCTCTGTATTGCGCAGAACATTACTGCACCTGATGCTTTTATTAAAACAAAGACCATTGACCAATGGAAAAAGAATAAACCCGAACTTGCAAAAGCACCCGCAGTATTTTTACTATTATCTAATTAAAGAGATGAAGAAACTATCGTTGTTTATTACCCTATGTATACTGTCATTCTTTGTGTATGCACAGGAAGACACATTGAATGTTCTAGTTTTATTCCCTTACAAAGTGACAATTGATAACAGTTGCAGTACTGCTTATAAAGAAGCAAACACAAAAATAATTGAAGGACGCACACAGATCATTGCTGCAATGAAACAACAGAAGGATGAAAATCCTGCAGAATTTGAATCGCAGCCCTGGTATACAAAGCAAGTATTCGAAAACCAGGTCAGTATGATGAATAAACTGTCGCTGGCAAACCAAATATCATTCCAGGTGCAGGATTTTATCAACTACAGGCTGGGCAAACCATTTAAAATAAAACCAAGATTAGTACTCATATCAGATACATTGACTGACGGCTCTGCTGCTTCTTATGAAAAGCGTGGCACAGGTTATGATTTTATTTATAACATCACCTCTATCAACATATCAAAAAACAATAAAGATTCTGCTATAGCTACAGTAACCACACAACTATACAACTGTAAAAGCAAACAGGTAGTATACAACAAAACCAATACCGGAGATACAAAAGCAAGGTCTTATGATATAACAAGATGTAATGATGGCGATATTGATTGTGCTATACTTAATGCGGCATATGACAGTATGCATGAATGCCTGTTCATCATTGCCAAATCAGTTAGGCCTGATATCAATAAGTAGCTGCCTTCACATCTTCTATCCTGTCTACCACATATTGTCCTTTTTCTGCATTTATGTTATTGTAATTCTCTCCGCGCCAGGGTAGGCTGCGGCGATATTGCTGGTAATGCAGTTTCACTATTTTCCCAAGGCAATATTGCTCCAGCGAATCAGCAACACGCTCATCAGCAACACTGAAATAGAAATACTGCGAACTGATAGCAGCAGCACGCTGGCCAAAACCAAGCTGAATAAGCTCTCCCTCATGCGTTTTGAACAGGTTGCCCTTGCGTGATATTTTTTGCAGTACACCCTCTCTGAACCCTTCACTATAAGGATTATAATAAAACCAGTAAACGTAAACCGTAATGGCTGTGATCAATATGATAACTGACAAGAAAATGATCTTTCTCATGCATATCGCTTATGCTTACAAGTTACAACATATCAGCAGAAGCTGATAATACCTATTGTTATTTTACTGTTCTGTCTTTCCATTTGTACTTGCCCGCAAAGCCCATAAGGCCTGCAATAACAACATACAGGATATGTAATGGCTGCAACAATGGGAATACAACCAATTGTTGCCTCTTGCCAAAGAATGCTGCAACAGGGTATAGATAAACCAGCTCTGCCAATGTTTTACTCAACAACACTACTGCAACAACAGGCAACAGATAGTGGTATTTTATTCCTGCAACAGCAAAGGACAATAATGCAAGATTGTATAAATAAACCAGCAGCAAAATCAATGTGAGTTTAATATCTCCATACTTGCCTGACTTTGAAGACCAGCGTATACGTTGCTGCAGGAAAGACCCCCAGCTTTTTTGTGGTGTGGTACTAATTATTGCTTCCCTGCTTTTCAGGTAGCTGATACCTGATGGGTACATTCTCTTCATTTTCACCATCAGCAGGTAATCATCTCCGGATGCCATATGGCTGATATCCCTATATCCCCCTACAGCATTAAATGCTGCACGCGCAAAAGCAAGATTAGCGCCATTGCTCATATTTCCCAGCTTCAACCTGTGGGCAGCAGCAGTAATGCCCTGCATACTCATAAAATCAAGAGATTGAAATACCTGCAGTACGGAACCTTCACTGCTGAAATCAACAGGGCCTACTATCATGGCGGGCTTTTTATCCTGGTACATGGCAGCAATATTTCGCAACCAGTTTACAGGTGCAATACAATCTGCATCTGTAGTAATAATCAATTCTCCGGAGCTACGGGCTATGCCTGTTTCCAGCGCCTTTTTCTTATAGGCTACAATTCTATCAGCTTCATCCAAATAATCTGCTAACTGAAGGCAATGCACATTCCTGTCATTGTAACGGCGTACTATATCTGCAGTGTTATCAGTCGAATGGTCATCTATGACTATTATTTCAACCAGTTCTGCAGGATAATCGTTAGCAAGTATAGAATCTATACAAGCTGCAATATTGGCAGCTTCATTCCTTGCCGGGATAATGATGCTAATGCTTGTACCGGAAACAAAATCATCATGCATTTTAAATTCCGGCTGTTGCTCCCACCCATACCTGTACAGCAGTATGAGGCCTATATAAGCCGATGCAAGTATGATAAATATGAGCAACAGTATTTGCATGAATCAGGATAAAAGGCATTCAGCTATAAGAGGCAGCGTATCAGCATCCAGTATACGATGGCCTTTGTCTAAAATATGTAATTCCGCGCTATCTATTTGTTTTTTAAATGTACGGGCATGTTTTACAGGTATTACAAAATCTGCCGAACCCATAAAAATATGCACCTGTATCTTATAACGTTCTATACAATCCCGCAACCGTTCTGTATCAGGCAGCAACAGGCTGAGTGATGGCCACACTTTAAGCAGGAAAGCCCTGTCGTGTACAGCGTTAATATATTTCATTGCAAAAAGATAACGCTCCCTGCTCACTACCCCTGTTGCCTTGCCAAAATTGATGACAGGCATATATTTCTCCGGTTTAGTAAGGAAACTCTTGAATATCTTCTTGCCTATTGGATTCCTCGTCATCAGGTAATAAAACCTGTTAAATACCAGGCCATCGGATGCCAGCAGTATAACCTTTTCAATTTTATCGGGAATAAGTTCCAACAACTTAAGACACACCCTACCACCAATGCTATACCCCATCAGGCTCAGCTTTTCCACACCCAATATTACCAACAGTTCATTGGCCAGTTGACTAAGGTACTGTTCTGTAAAAAGATATTCGTCAGAACAGTTTGACCTGCCATGATGAGGAAGATCAATACTTATTACCGTAAAGTCATTGTGCAAATAATTACATATAGGGTTGAATAAAGCAGCATTATCTCCATAGCCGTGAAATGCCAGCAATAACCTGCTGCCCGTACCCGTTTGCAGGTAGTGCAATTGTTCATTTCCAACAGTAATGTACCCCGATCTCCTTTCTAACAAAATCTGGCTTTATAGCCCAAAAATAATAATTAGCCGGCGGTAGCTCTAACAATAATTTAACCGATTAAAGGCATAATTTTTGAGTAACTTTATAGAAAGACACGAGCTATGGGTACGACGGAACAAAGTTTAGTACAGGGTGGCGGTTTTCTCATCAACCAGCCGGATGCCACCGATAGTTTTACACCTGAAGATTTCAGCGAAGAGCAAAAGATGATAGCGGCTACCTGTCGCGAATTCCTGGATAAGGAAGTACTACCCAAACTGATAGAAATTGACAAACAGGAGGCAGGGCTGATGCCCTCTTTACTTGATAAGGCTGGTGAACTCGGACTGCTCGGTGCTGCTTTCCCGGAAAAATATGGCGGGCTGGGTGAAGATTTTGTTACAGCCACACTCATCAATGAATCACTGGGTGCAGGCCATTCATTTGCTGTGGCTATGGCAGCACACAATGGTATTGGCTCATTGCCCATACTCTACTTTGGTACAGAAGAACAGAAACAGAAGTATATACCTAAGCTGGCTACAGGTGAAATGAAAGGCGCTTATGCCCTCACCGAACCAAATTCAGGCTCTGATGCATTAGGAGCCAGAACAACAGCTACACTTAGTGCAGATGGTAAACAATACATACTAAATGGTCAGAAGATATGGATAACCAATGCAGGCTTTGCAGATGTGTTTACCGTATTTGCTAAACTGGATGGTGATAAATTCAGCGCATTTATTGTAGAAAGAAATACACCCGGCCTTAGCTTTGGTGAAGAAGAGCATAAGATGGGTATCAAAGGGTCAAGCACGCGCCAGCTATTCTTTGAAAACTGTGCTATACCGGTAGAGAACCTGCTGGGAGAAATAGGGCGTGGCCATATCATTGCCTTCAATATACTGAACATAGGCAGGCTGAAACTTTGCGCAGCTGCGTTGGGCGGTGCGAAACTGGCACTGAACACTACTATAAAATATGCCACTACGCGTGAGCAGTTCAAAACACCTGTAGCACAGTTTGGCGCTATACAGCACAAACTGGCAGAGATGGCTATACGCACATTTGCAACAGACAGTGCACTATACCGCACGGCTAAATGGATAAGTGACAAAGAACATGCACTGCTGGCAGAAGGAAAACCCGAACACGAGACACTGCTGGGTGCTGCCGAAGAATATGCTATTGAGTGCGCCATGCTGAAAGTGATAGGCTCTGAAACACTGGACTATATAGTAGATGAAGGAGTGCAGATACATGGAGGTAATGGTTTCTCAGACGAGTATAATATTTCACGTGCATACAGGGATAGCCGCATCAACCGGATATTTGAAGGCACTAACGAGATAAACAGGCTGCTGACTCTGGACATGTACCTGAAACGGGCTATGAAAGGGCGTATTAACCTGATGGCCCCTGCTATGGCAGTACAAAAAGAGTTGATGAGCATACCTGAATTCGGGGAAGATGATACACCACTGGCAGCAGAGTTTAAAGCCATTGCCAACTTTAAAAAGGCAATACTCATGTGTGCAGGTGCTGCAGTACAAAAACTCATGATGAAAATAGAACATGAGCAGGAGGTACTGATGCATATTGCAGATATGCTTATGGATACCTTCCAGGCAGAAAGCATGCTGCTACGTACAGTAAAAATGCAGAATAGCGGGCATCAATATGCTTCGATAGCGCTGGATGCTACCCGTACATTTATAGCAGATGCCGCTGACCGCATCAACCACTCCGGTAAAAATGCCATAAATGCATTTGCCGAAGGTGATGAACAGAGAATGATGCTAATGGGCATAAAACGCTTTACAAAAACTGACAGCTTCAATAGTAAAGAAGCAAGGCGCAGGATAGCCGCAGTATTGCTGGACAAACAGCAATATTTCTTTGAATAAAGATGCTTAAATTTTATTTTAGCCTGCAGCCTTACTGCAGGCTATTTTATTAATACATCATATATGGCAGACAAAGCAAAATTCACTGAACAGATAAATACAGGATATACTTTCAAGGGCAGCTCAATAATACTGGGCAAAGCGATGCTTGATGGCGAGCTGGTGGCGGAAGCAGAAGTAAAAGTGCCACTGAAAACAATGAACAGGCATGGCCTGATAAGTGGTGCAACGGGTACCGGAAAAACAAAGACCTTACAATTGCTTGCCGAATCATTGAGCGATGTCAGCGTACCTGTATTACTGATGGATATAAAAGGCGACCTGAGCGGCATTGCTGCGGCAGGAGCTCCTAATGATAAGATAAATGAACGTGTGCAGCATATGGGTATCAGCTATACTCCTGCAGGATACCCAGTAGAGTTATTGTCGCTGAGTAATGAACCGGGAGTGAGGCTTAGAGCGACGGTTACCGAATTTGGTCCCGTATTGCTCTCTAAAATACTTGGGCTGAACAGTACACAAGAGAGTGTATTATCAATGCTGTTCAAATATTGTGATGACAAGCAAATGCCATTGCTCGACCTGAAAGACCTGCAAAAGACTTTGCAATGGGCAGCGAATGAAGGTAAAGCAGAATTAAGCGGCGAGTATGGAAATATTTCGCCTGCCACTGTTGGTACCATCATGCGCAAGGTGATAGAACTGCAACAGCAGGGTGCAGATATTTTCTTTGGTGAAAAATCGTTTGAGGTAGATGACCTGATGCGTATAGCTGATGATGGCAGGGGTATGATAAGTATTGTGCGCGTTACAGACCTGCAAGACAGGCCCAAGCTGTTCTCTACCTTCATGTTGCAGTTGCTGGCAGAACTATATGCTACATTACCGGAAGCAGGTGATCTTGACCAGCCCAAGCTGGTGATGTTCATCGATGAGGCTCACCTGATATTTTCCGATGCAAACGAAGTATTGGTAAACCAGCTCGAAACCATCATTAAACTCATTCGCTCAAAAGGAGTAGGTATATTCTTCTGCACACAAAACCCCATGGATATAGCACCGGCAGTGCTGGGACAACTGGGCATGAAAGTGCAGCATGCACTGCGGGCATTCACAGCCAACGACCGTAAGGATATAAAACTTACTGCTGCTAACTACCCTGACAGTGAATATTACAAAACAGAAGACCTGATAACAGAACTGGGTATAGGCGAAGCATTAATAACATCACTGAACGAAAAAGGCATACCTACCCCACTGGTAGCTACTATGCTCTGTCCGCCAAAATCAAGGATGGATATACTTACTGAGCAGGAAATAAGCGGACTTGTAAATAAGTCTTCTTTAGTATCAAAATATGCTGCTACACAAGACAGGGAAAGCGCCTACGAGATACTGACACAAAAACTTACAATAGCCAAAGAAGAAGCGCCTGCGAAACAACAAGCCCAACCTGCCGAAGAAAAAACTGTACTTGAAACCATTACGGACAACCCAATTGCCAAAAGCATGATGCGCACTGCAGGCAATATGATAGTACGCAGCCTGCTCGGTTCACTGGGACTTGGCGGCACTACCCGCAGGAAAAGCAAAGGCTTCTTTTAGAGTTTCTGCAACAGGAAACAACTCCTGTGCAACCTGCCCTGGAAATCGAATGGTGTAGTAGTTGCAGTTATGTTTTGTATATGTGGTGTAGGAATATTATCCTTATCCAGTTCAAAACCACGGTAGTTATTGCTGAAGTATATCTCGCCACCATCCGTACAGCCTTTCAGCAGCTGCTTCAGCAGCCATACATGGTCGCGCTGTACATCAAATGTATCTTCCATTCGCTTACTGTTAGAGAAGGTAGGCGGATCGCAAACTATCAGGTCGAAGGTATTTGCCGGTATGTCACGTATCACTTCCATAACATCTGCGTGAACAAACTCATGCTTTTCATCATCGTACAGTTTATTATACTGCATATTGCGTTTAGCCCAATTCAGGTAGGTCTTAGACAGGTCTACCGATGTTACAGACTTAGCACCGCCATGTGCAGCATATACACTGAATGAACCCGTATAGCAAAACAGGTTAAGCACTCTTTTGCCCTGTGCCTTTTCTCTTACCATACCTCTTGTAATTCGATGGTCGAGAAACAGGCCTGTATCCAAATAATCTGTAAGGTTAATAATGAAATTCAACCCGCCTTCGGGTACAATACGCTCTACCCTTTCTTCTGAGAACTTCTCATACTGTCCCTGGCGGCCGGCCTTGCGTTGGCGTACTTTCATAAAAATACTGTCAGCCTGCATTTCCAGCACTTTGGCTATAGTCTCCTTACAAGCTTGCAGCCATGCTTCATGCTCCTCATCTTCCATACCATGCCTGCGCTTGTATTCTGCGGCATGTACAACATCTTTATACAATTCTATAGCAAAAGGAAATTCGGGCAGGTCATGGTCATAAAAACGATAACAGGCTACATCCTGCCTGCGGGCAAGCTTACTGTAGTGTTTATACATTTTTGCCAGCCTGTTCTCAAACATCTGGAGTTTTGCGGAAAAATCGTACTGCATCGGGGTGCAAGATACAGATATCAGCATCTTTATAAAATCTTTATACCAGCCAGCCGAATCTTTATATATTATTTATACCTGTAGGTTTACTTTTGTTAATTGAAATGCAAGCGGCTAACAGACATACATCACAGGGCAGGCAATACCTACTAAGCGCTGCAATCATAGCCCTGGTATCACTATCCGGGGTAGCTATCACAGGTTTTGCAGGCTACCGGGTAGTAGCATTCATGCTATTGGTTACGGTATCTATACTTTCTATGTTCCTTGGTATCAGGGCTGTGTTACTGGCTGCGTTTCTCAGCGCACTAGTCTGGGATTATTTTTTCATACCACCACGTTTCACCTTTCATGTAGAAAAGACAGAAGACGTATTTATGTTGCTGATGTATTTTATTATATCATCAGTAAATGCAGTACTGATTAACCGTATAAGAAGAGCTGAAAAAATGGCTATGGAACAGGAAGAGCATGAGCGGTCTTTGAAGCTCTATAACACAATACTTAATTCCTTATCTCATGAATTACGAACTCCGATAGCAACCATCATTGCTGCTACAGACAACCTGCAAAATGAAAACAAACTGACAGAGGCAGACAAAATGGATCTTACCAGGGAAATATCAACTGCATCGCTCCGTCTGAACCAACAGGTAGAAAACCTGCTCAATATTTCAAGACTGGAATCCGGATTTATTAAGCCAAACAGGGATTGGTGCGACATGAGCGAACTGGTATACAATGTCGTCGGCAAACTGCAGCAATACACCAAAGGTCATAGCATACGAATACATATACCTGAAGGTCTTCCACTGTTTAAAATAGATGCCGGACTCACGAATGAGATAGTTTATAACCTGGTATATAACGCTTTAGTACACACGCGCGCCGGCACTACTATTGACATACGGCTTGCATGCATAGACGATAAATGTATCATTACTGTTTCTGATGATGGTACAGGTTTTCCGGAAGATATGACTGAAAAGGTATTTGAAAAATTTTACCGGCTTGATAGTGCCCGTACAGGAGGCACGGGCTTAGGCTTATCTATAGTAAAAGGTTTTACAGAGGCACAGGGAGGAAAAGTATTGCTAACAAACAATGTAATAGGCGGTGCAGAATTTACAATTACGATACCTGCTGAAACATCTTACATCAATAACCTGAAAAATGAATAGCCTGAAAGTACTGATAATAGACGATGAAGAGCAGATAGGCAAATTGTTAGAGATAACTCTGAAGACAAATAACTATAGTACCCTTTGTGCTCATACAGGCAGACAAGGTATTAATATGGCTGCCAGTCACCAACCCGATTTGATACTACTGGATATAGGGCTCCCTGACAAAAACGGACATGAAGTTTTGAAAGAGCTCAGGACATGGTATAGTAAACCAGTTATTATACTATCAGTGCAAAACAGTGAACAGGACATTATAAGTGCCCTGGATAATGGGGCAAATGATTACCTGGTAAAACCATTTCGTACAGGAGAATTACTGGCACGGATCAGGGCTGCTTTACGCAAAGATGTGAATACAGAAGATGAACCAGTAATGCATTTCGGGAATCTGATTGTGGATTTTATTGCCAGAACAGTAAAAAAGAACGGTGAGCTAGTTAAGCTAACATCCACGGAATATGCACTATTGGCATTATTTATAAAAAATGAAGGAAGGGCATTAACCCACCAGCACATACTTAAACAAGTATGGGGAGATGCCTATAGCAAGGAAACTCAATACCTGCGTGTATTTGTAGCACAATTAAGAAAAAAGATAGAAGACGATCCTAACCAGCCTGCATGCATCATTACAGAACCGGGTGTAGGCTACAGGTTCACTGGTAAAGAATAACAAACACTTTAAACGATTATTATATGTATTCGGATAGTAGACATTCGAACAGGGTAAGTATTGCCTCATTATTAGTAGCATTAGGTATTATATACGGAGATATAGGAACCAGTCCGTTGTATGTATTCAGAGCTATACTGGGCGAAAGGACCATAGATGAAACACTGGTCTTTGGCGGAGTATCATGCGTGTTCTGGACATTGGTATTTCAAACAACTATTAAGTACATACTATTAACACTACGTGCAGACAACCAGGGTGAAGGTGGTATATTCTCGCTGTATGCTCTGGTCAGAAGATATGGAAAAAAACTGGCTATACCTGCTATCCTTGGCGCTACTACTTTGCTCGCCGATGGCATAATTACACCACCTATATCAGTAGCATCTGCAGTAGAAGGGTTGGATAGTATTGTACCGGGTATACCTACCGTGCCTATCGTAATTGTAATATTATCAATGCTTTTTTTCTTTCAGAGATTTGGCACGCAAAAAGTAGGAGGGGTATTCGGACCTGTTATGGTTATATGGTTTTTTATGCTGGCCATATTAGGTATAAGGCAAATAATGCATTACCCAAGTGTACTTAACGCACTTAACCCGTACTATGCATATCACCTGCTTACAGCTTATCCTAAAGGGTTTTGGCTACTGGGTGCAGTATTCCTATGTACTACAGGTGCGGAAGCGCTCTATTCTGACCTTGGCCACTGTGGCAGAAAAAATATACGGATAACATGGGGATTCGTAAAAGTATCATTAGTGATAAACTATTTAGGACAGGCAGCATGGGCGTTGCACCAGCGCCAACCCGTGTTGAATGGAAGAAACCCATTTTACGAGATAATGCCGCAATGGTTCCTGTTGCCGGGCATTATCATTGCCACATGTGCTACTATCATCGCATCACAGGCACTCATCAGCGGGTCATATACGCTTATCAGCGAAGCGATGAACCTTAACTTTTGGCCACGAGTAGCTATACGACAACCTACAGACCTGAAAGGACAGATATATATACCCAGTGTGAACACTATACTATGGGCAGGTTGTGTACTTATGGTGTTATATTTCCGTTCATCAGCACATATGGAGGCCGCCTATGGTTTTTCTATCACCATTGCTATGATGATGACTACTATTTTATTAGGCTATTTCCTTACTTACAGACTAAGATGGAACAAGCTGTATGTCGCAGGCATTCTCATACTCTTTGGTATTATTGAAAGTTCTTTCTTCATTACCAATGTGGCTAAGATAAAAGAACGTTGGATGTTCCTGTTTTTTGAGCTATTTATATTCTTAACCATGTATACATGGTATTATGCACGGAAGATTAATAATAGATTCACACGTTTTACAGACTTTGGGAAACACACAGCATCGCTGAAAGAACTAAGCGAAGATGACACCATACCAAAGTTCTCCACTCACCTGGTATACCTTACTAAAGCCAATAAACGAAATGAAATTGAAGAGAAAATCATCAAATCTATATTCTCAAAAAAGCCTAAGCGGGCAGATGTATATTGGTTTGTGCATGTACATCGGACAGAGGAGCCCTATACTTTGAGCTATGAAGTATCCGAACTGATGGATGACAAACTAATAAAAGTCACCATAAACGTTGGTTTCAGGATATCACCTCGTACAGAGTTATACTTTAAAAAAATAGTACAGGATCTTGTAAGCAATAAGGAACTTAACCTGCATATAAGACCTGATGGTTCTACTAAATACAACAGTGAGCCTGACTTCAAATTTGTTGTACTCGAAAAATTCCTGTCTGTTGAGAATGAGTTTGCATTGCGCGACGGGCTGTTGCTGAATGGCTACTTCTTCCTCAAGAAAATGGGACAAAGCGATGAAAAAGCTTTTGGTTTAGATAAAAGTGATGTAATAATCGAACAAATACCGCTTATATACCAACCGGTACAAAAAATAGAACTGACGAAAATCAGCAGTCATACAAATACAACGTATTAATTTCACACCAAATATACTTATGAAAAAACGCATCATTTACTTAATTATATCACACATGTTGTTATATGCAGGTAATACATCTGCACAAACCACTAATCCCAATTCAGCAGAAGCATCTGAAGATGAAGAAACAGTAAGCCCTGATAGTAAAGTACCCTTTGATGGTATGGACATGACATGGCAAAATGGCAATGACAGGCGCACACACTCTGCCCTGCAAACCAAATACTTTACGGGTAGTATGATGCTGGATGCCAATTATACCTATTCTTTCAATAACCCGATAGACAATACGGTAGTAGGTTCAACTGCACTGGCAAGAAATAATGAAATGGAAATTTCTTTTGCGGGTATTGGTGGCGAATTCAATTACCAGCAGGCACATGCCAAAATTATGACCCAATTCGGCACAAGGTCTACCATTATACCAAGGAATGACTATAGCCCATACCGCGGGCAGTACGACCTTGCAGATGTTTACCGCCACCTTAGTGAAGCATATGCAGGTTATCATTTCAATGTATGGTACGGCATTAATGTAGATGCGGGTATGTTTATGTCTTACATTGGTCTTAACTCGTATTACCAGGTAGAGAACTGGGAATACCAGGCTTCTTTTACATCAGACAATACGCCATGGTTCTTTAATGGTGTACGTGTACAAATATTTCCTTCTAAGAAACTGAAGATAGAACCATGGATAATAAACGGCTGGCAGAGCTATGGCAAGTTCAATACCATGCCGGGGTTTGGTGCAAACATAACATGGTGTCCTAATGAGTCTGTAAAATTGTTGACAAATGATTACTATGGTACCGATGCAGCCAACCTGCCGGGCAGGAAGCGTTTTCACTCGGACAACAGTGTACTGGTACGTTATATGAATAAACCTTCGTCTAGGGGTATCAGCCGCATGGCATTTTCACTAACAGGCGACTTGGGTTTTGAGAACGGTGCAGGAGTAAAAGCATTCAATGGCAATGCCACCACACCAACACAACATTTTGTAAGTGCAATGGTGTATAACCGTATATGGTTCAACAAAAACAAAATGGCATGGACCATAGGTGGCGGCTATATGAATAACCCCGGGCGTTACCTGGTACTATTGCCAACAGGAGATGCCAGTGCATTGCCTAACCCTTATAATCCTACACAAACATCAGGCACACATCCGTTTACGGCTAACCCGGGAGATAAATTCAGTGGCTGGGATTGCTCCACCAATTTCGACTGGATGCCTAACCAGAGCATTACTTTCCGCATAGAAGTGGTGCACAGGGAAGCAAGCGTTCCATACTTTGCAGGGCGCGGCGGTGTTACTTCACCAACAGGTTATACCACAACGCCAATACCTGCAGGCTGGCAACCTAACCTGGTACGCAAAGAAGACCGTATAATAGGAGCATTACTGTTCAGATTGTAAATATTTGTTCTTAAAAGAAACGCCCGCTATACCAGCGGGCGTTTCTTTTAAGACTATTTCAGTTCCTGTATTTCAGGCGGCGTATCTTCAATTGCAGCAAGCCTTGCCATTACTTCTTTTCCATCAGTAATGTACTTAGCGGGCACATACAATGCATAAGTAATAACAGGCTTCTCGTACTGCCACTCTATATAGTATATCATCCTGAAAGCAATAGCAGCATCAGGCTTGCCAGGGTTTGTTACCCAGGTAGACACTATCGACTTATTATCTGCACCGGACGTTTTATCAGTTACATACTCAGCATTTTTCAGCTTTTCAATATCTGCAGCAGCTTTGGCCCATTCGCCCAGCATAGCCTTACGCACCTTATTGTTTTTAAAATACAGGTCAGCACTATCAATATTACCTGACATCATTGCTTTTTCCAGCTTATTATTCAATGTCCATGTCGCTGCATTGCGATAAACACGATTGGCATTATTTGCTGCGTTTATACAGGCATCATATATTACTGTTCTCAGCACAGGGCACTCTTTGTATATATACACACCGGATGCATTCTGAACATAAAAGCGTGCGGATACGCTCAGCTTTGCAAGTTCAGATTGTACTTCTGCCGCCTTAGCGGTTTTTGACATGAGCCCCACACAATCATTTACAAGATCGGGCAAGTCTACATCAACACCGGGCTCTTTCAGCATGTTATACTTTTCTGTAACACAAGGGCAGATGTAATTATTATATATCTTCAATGATGTATCAGTACCCGGCAGGAGATTGCCCCCGGCCTCAATTCTGATAAAATCATCCTGCAGAAATTTGTCGATAACCTTCCTGATAATATTATTTACTATAGCCGTATCTGTTTTGCGCGGATTCTTCCTGCGTTCTTCTGATACGTAATATTGCATGAACTCATTTGCTGGATCAAACCGCAGCCGGCTTGCTGTGCTAAATGCCTCCATAAACCTGCGCTGCGCATTATGCTCATTTTCGTACTCCCTGCTAAACAGCCATTCCATTGTGGAGAGCTTGTCTTGCTGTGCATGTAGTACACCGGAAGCATACAGTAAAACAAATAATATAAGCCCCTGCTTCATGCTATAAAGATATTTGACGGAAGGGAATAAAAGATCAGTTGGTATAACTTACTCTTTTTGAAGCAGGCGGTTGATAAGTTGCCTTTTTACTATGTGGCAGCCTGGCATTACGTTTTTCATAATACACGCTATCATCCTTAGTCATTGGGAAGTCTTTTTTAGCTATCAGCTCATCCAACTGATAGTCTTCTTCGCGGGTAAGCCTGCCGTAATCGGCATCATAAAAGCGCCATGTACCCTGCCTTACAGTACCGCGCTCTGTTGGTACAACGCGTAATATCTGGGCTCCTGTTTCCGGGTGCTCCACCATTATTGTATCAAATGGCCTGGAAGGGTTCAAACCACGGTAATATCCGACACAGATAAGATGCCCTTTTTCAAAATACTTTGCTTCACCGTCCAGCACTCCGTTTCTGTATGTTTCCATTGATACGAGATCCCCTTCATTATCCAGCTTGTACCATGGACCAGTTTTATCGCCATGCTCATAACTGCCAAATTCTGTAAATGCATCATCTCCCATTCTTGCAGATTGGGTGGTCATCCATGTACCATGCTTTTTACCTGCAGAGTCATTCCGGTTGAGTGGCACGTTGGACGATGGCCTCACGGCAGACTCTTTTTTAGACTGGGCTGATACAGGCACATTGGCCAGCAGCAACAGGAATAATATAGCTTTGAATATGCGCATTAATTATACTGAGAATGAACTGCCACAGCCGCAGGTGCTGCTTGCATTCGGGTTTTTAAATACAAATCCCCTTGCATTGAGCCCGTCAGAATAGTCTACTTCCATACCAAAGAGGTATATGCCATGTGCCTGTTTCATAACAGCAGGAATACCTTCTATATCATACACCTCATCGTCATCCTCTTTCCTGTCAAAGCCGAGCACATAGCTCAAACCTGAGCAGCCACCACCCTTCACACCTATACGAAGGTATTGGCCTGCCTCAAAACCAGGCTCACTCATCAGCTTTTTTATCTCCTCAACAGCACTTGTCGTCAGTTTCACAGGACTCTGTAACGTTGTTTCCATCTTCCGTATCTCTTTTATGCAAAGTTACCATACCCGGTATGGCTGTCAAAATATAAATAGTTAAACTATAAATACGACCTATAAATATATAGAAAACAATGGGTATTAACCTATGTTGAGGAACATTTTTTACATTTGCCTACCAAAAAGAAATACAGCATGAGCGAGGTTACCGACATGATAATTGATGACTCGGGCAAGCAAATGAAAAAAGCCATTGCCCACCTTGAAACTGAATTAAGCAAAATAAGGGCCGGCAAAGCCAATCCAATGATAGTAGATGGTATACACGTAGACTATTACGGCTCTGCTACACCACTGAGCCAGGTAGCTAATATTACCGTGGCCGATGCACGCACTCTGGCTATACAACCATGGGAAAAGAACATGCTTGGCCCGATAGAAAAAGCAATTATTGCATCTAACATTGGCCTCAACCCGCAGAACGACGGTAATATAATCCGCCTGTTTCTGCCGCCGCTTACGGAAGAACGCCGTAAAGAACTGGTGAAACGCGTTAATGCTGAAGGTGAACAATGTAAAGTATCTATCCGTAACATCCGCCGCGACAGCATAGAGCAAATAAAGAAAGAACAGAAAGACGGATTGAGTGAAGACGCAGCGAAAGATGCAGAAGCAGAGATTCAGGAGATCACTGATAAACATATTGCACTGGTAGACCAGCACTGCAAAGACAAAGACAAAGAAATAATGACCATATAATTATAAAGCCCGCACCACGGGCTTTATTTATAATAACTGTGTATGACCGAGTTTCAGAAACAATTAATACTACTGTTCTCCATCCCCATATATGCTATTCTCATTCCGCTGGAGATAATACTCAGTAATTATCGTCATCGTAAATGGTATAGCTGGAAAGAAACAGCTACTAATGTATACCTGAACCTCATCAACTCAGGCATAGACCTGTTGCTTCGCGGCTTTGCGCTGTTTGTACTTACTTATTTTTCTACTGTACAACTGGGTAATATGCATGAGTCATTATCTCCTTTTGCATACTGGTTCACATTATTCATATGCGAAGACTTCCTTTTCTGGCTGGAACATTATGTGGATCACTCTGTGCGCCTGTTTTGGGCGGTGCATGTTACCCACCACAGCAGCGAAGAGTATAACCTGAGTACAGGTTTTCGTTCATCGGTATTTATGCCATTGTACAGGTATATGTATTTTATACCGCTGGCGCTGATGGGTTTCCGCCCTATTGATATACTGTTCATGTATGCTATTACCCAGATATATGGCATACTGGTACATACGCAATCAATAAAAAAATTACCCCGCTGGATAGAGTTCATATTTGTTACGCCATCGCACCACCGCGTACACCATGCCAGCAATGCACCTTACCTGGATAAGAACATGGGAATGGGCCTGATAATCTGGGACCGTATATTCGGCACCTTTGCAGAAGAAATGGATGAAGAGCCACCGCATTACGGACTTACCACTCCTGTAGAAAAACCACATCATCCTATTCATATCATTACACACGAATGGAAGGCATTAGCTACTGACCTGAAAAAGAATGCCCCCCTGAAGGCAAAGCTCGGTTACATATTTATGCCCCCGGGCTGGAGCCACGATGGCAGCAAAAAAACATCAAGGCAACTGAGAAAGGAGTGGAGAGAAAAACAACAACAATAAGTAGCCAACTTAACCGTTACATTTACACACAAATGTAATATGCGTATCGCCATCCTGCTGATTATGCTGTTTTGCCAGTTTTCTGTACATGGCAAATATCCGTTTGAAAAATACCCTTCAATAAAAACACTACGTGTACTGAAAGGCAAGGACATGTTATCAAATCCTTTTCATGATAAAAACGGCATACCAGACGACACTAAATATGCCCGTTTAGAATACGAATTTGATAATACAAAAATACAATTCACTGTCTACGGCGATAAGGACAGCTCATTTATTGATATATACGTAAACAATAAGCTGTCTCAACATCTGTATGAGAATGTTTATGTAAATAATGACAGAATACTACCACCGGTAAAAGTGGCAGACTTTAACGGAGACGGGATAAAAGATGTCAAATTCATGATATACTATGCGGGGTGCGGGCTTGCTGCTTTGAATATTGATATTATTTACCTCTTTGGTACTAAAAGTGGTAAGTACATAAAAGTATCTTACGGCGATAAAGAAGGAGAACACCTTGTAGAACGCGACTGGAACGGAGATGGCAACGCAGAAATAATGACTATGGAATTAGTATCCGCTAACAGTCACAACTATTGGTGCTATAATGTTTACAACTTTGTAAATGGAAAGATGGTTTGCGTAAATGAACAATATGACTACCCTATACTGATACAATACTTATACAAAACCAATTACAGCATCACCAAACATATGACCAGACAAGAAATGAAAAAGTATAGAAGAGAAACACCCTTAGAATTGATTATTACGCAATAATCTACAGCCCTCCCATTTTCATTATCTTCTTATACTCTGCAGGCTTTACTGTACCTACGCTGAGTCTGCTAAGCCGCACCAGGTCCATATCTTTTAAGGACGGGTCTGCTTTTATGGCCTCAAGCGTTACAGGCTTAGGCATTGCCTGTACAGGTTTCAGGTCTACTACAACCCAGTTTGGATCATCGGTTGTAGGGTCCTGGTAGGCAGTCTTTACAACTTCTGCAATACCAACTATGGCCAGTCCTTCATTACTGTGATAAAAGAAAACCTGGTCACCCTTTGCCATAGCTCTCAGGTTATTACGTGCTGCATAATTACGTACTCCGTCCCAATGGGTTTTCTTATCCTTCACAAATTGCTCCCAGCTATATTTGAACGGTTCTGATTTTACGAGCCAGTAATTCATATTCTTTTATGATTTTCTATTGAGAGCAAATTACGATAAAGAGCTTAAATTTAATTATCATGAATGAAGCGCCCGATAATCCCCGAAAGGAAATTCTGGTATTCTATACAATACTGGTATTACTCGTAAATATTGCAGGTTGTATTAAGGCCTTTAACTCAGGTGGCTGGGCACAGTTAGGCCTTATTGCATTTTTGGCCCCTGTATATGACGGTCTATTTTTACTGATCGGCATTATTATGATGGCAAGGTTAAGCAAAAAATATCCTGCCGATGATTACGGGCTGTACTGGCTCGCAGTTACTGCATTGCCCATTGTTATGTATGTGGCAACGGTACTGTTTACCTTTGCGTATTCTAAAGGTGGTTGTTGATTTTGTCTGCTCTATGATTCCCTGTTCAGTAAATAAGTAGCTAGTTTATGTAATTCTGACTTTCGTGTACCCAAGACTGCAGTATCCTCCAGGCAATCAAATGCCAGTTGTGAATAATGAGCCACAGCCTCACGGCAGGCTGTATCTGCTCCCGTATTATTGAACAGGGAAAGCATTGCCGGCACTTTCGATTCATCATTACGTTCAAGCAATGATTGTATAGCTGCCAGTTGCAGGCTGTTAGCATTTTCCTGTGCCTTCAGCAACAGGTATGTTTTCTTATTGGCTATTATATCTCCACCCAGTTGCTTACCCGAACCACTACCAAAAGCATCCAGGTAATCGTCCTGTAGCTGGAATGCTATGCCCAGGTTCTTACCAAACTCATACAGTTTATCCCCGCTGCTTTCTGTAGCACCGCCCAGCAAAGCACCCATCTTCAGGCTACAGGCCAACAGTACAGAGGTCTTCAGGGTTATCATATGTATATACTCCTCAAGGCTCACATCATCACGGGTCTCAAAATCCATATCCAGTTGCTGCCCCTCGCATACACCTATTGCTGTCTGGTTGAACAGGCGTAAGACTTGCGGCAAAGCCGTTTTCACTTTAGCCAACTGGTCATACGCGAAGATATTCATTACATCACCGCTTAATATACCAGCGGTAAGCCCGTTACGTTCGTGCACAGTTTTTTGTCCACGGCGCAAAGGTGCCTTGTCCATTATGTCATCGTGCACCAGTGTGAAATTGTGAAACAGTTCTATGCTCATTGCGGCATGCCAGGCATCTTCTGTTATATCGCCAAACAGTTCATTAGCCATAACACAAAGCACTGGCCGTACCCTTTTACCTCCTATCTGCAAAAAATAACGACATGGTTCATAAAGCCCGGACGGCTGCTCGGGGAATGGCAGGGTTTTCGCTAATCTCGTCTCAAATTTTTCTACCAGTTCTTTAAAACTATGCATGAATTATTTTTTGCGTTTGGCTTTTGTTTTTATCGGTTGCTTCGCTGATCTCTTTCCTTTAGACTGTTGTGGCATGGATGTAAGTTCGTAATCAAGCTGTCGTTTCTCCAAGTTGGCAGCCACTACCCTTATTATCACCTTATCACCTATACCGAATTTTAGCCCGGTATGTCTTCCTATAAGTGCATAATCCCCTTCCTGTAGTTCGAAATCGTCAATATCAGATAGTTCTGTTACAGACACCATACCCTCGCATTTATGAGCTACTGTCTCTGCCCAGAATCCAAATGTTGCCACACCGCTTATCACAGCCTCAAACTCTTCCCCTACAAAGTCGGCCATATACTCTACCTGCTTGTATTTATTAGCAGCGCGCTCTGCTTCCATAGCACGGCGCTCCTGGTCGCTGCAATGGCGGCATTGTGCTTCCAGATGCTTTATTGGTTTTATATTACCATTCAGGCATTCTTCCAGTATACGGTGTACCAGTACATCCGGGTAGCGACGTATGGGCGATGTAAAGTGACAGTAATCTTTAAAACCCAATCCATAGTGACCTATATTATCTGTCGTGTAAACAGCCTTGGCCATGGTCCTGATACCGAGGCTTTCCAATACATGCTGTTCCGGCTTGCCCTGTACCATATGCAGCATCTCGTTGAATGATGATGCAATATTATCAGGCGTATTCATATTGAACTTATACCCGAACCTGGCCGCAAATGCGGTGAACACACTCAGTTTAGATTCATCCGGTACATCATGCACACGATAAGGGAATGGCACCGGTTTATCTTTATAGATAATATTTGAAACATGCTCTGCTACTGTACGGTTGGCCAGCAGCATAAATTCTTCTATCAACTGGTGTGCCTCTTTACTTTCTTTCACCACTATACCTATCGGCTTACCTTTTTCATCCAGTTTGAAACGTACCTCCTGCGATGAGAAATTGATAGCACCTTTCTTGAACCTTGCTTTACGCAGGTTTTGTGCCATTTCATTCAGCAGCAGCAGTATATCTTTGTTATCTCCTTCAGCCCCTTCTATTACCTCCTGCACTTCTTCATATGTATATCGCCTCTGCGAGCGTATCACTGTTTTGCCCAGCCAGTAGTCTTTTACCTTACCCTGTTTATTTATCTGGAATACAGCGGAAAACGTGTACTTATCCTCATTAGGGCGCAGTGAACATAATTCGTTCGACAGGCGCTCAGGTAGCATAGGCAATACCCTGTCGGGCAGGTAAACACTGGTAGCGCGGTTATAGGCTTCTTTATCAAGCTCAGAACCTGCTTCTATATAATGGCTTACATCTGCAATATGCACGCCTATTTCGTACAGGCCACCTTTCAATGGTTTGAAAGAAATAGCATCGTCAAAATCTTTAGCATCTACGGGGTCTATGGTAAAAGTGAGCGTTTTGCGCATATCATTGCGCTTCTTCGCTTCCTTACTGTCAACCCCTTCGGGGTATCTCGCCGCTTCTTCCATTACATCATCCGGAAAATGCAGCGGGAATCCATTCTCTACCAGTATACCCTGCATGGCTATTTCTCCGGCCGACTCGTATGTAAGCACACTTACTATCTCACCCACAGGATTTTTCTTTCCTGTCCATTCTACTATACGGGCTATAGCTCTGTCGCCATCCTTAGCACCATTCAGTAAATGCAGGGGAACATAAATATCTACAGGAACTTTATCATTATCAGGCACCAGGAAGGCAAAATGTTGCTGCACTTCTACCCTTCCATGAAATTCATTTTGCTTTCTCCTCACAACTTCTACCACCACACCTTCTGGTCGGCTGCCGAATTTCTTTCCATGTTCAGGCACTTCCACCCTTACCTCATCGCCATTCAGGGCGTTACCCAGCTTATCGCGCTTAATGAGTATATCTTTCTCCAACCCCTCAACTATCACAAAGCCCATACCGCCGCGGGTAATTTCAATTTTACCCTTGTACAGCTTTTTGCTGCTACCGCCGCCATGACTTTTATTCTTATTCTTTCTACCCATGGGTGTTCTTTATTGTATAAAGATACTATGTGAACAATAAAAGCGTTCTTTATATTTATAATAAGAATGTATATGCGATTCCATGTAACCTTATTGTTATTTTATGTACCCCTATTATGCTGCGGGCAGGCATATAATCGATGTACAATTTACAGGTACACAAAAGATGATACTTCTTCTATAATTGAACAAGTGCTTAACAACTATGGAAAACCCGTGGAAGAGACAACTATACTGTATCCCGGGTCATCAGCAATAGATATACGGCATACAGATTTCAGTTATAGTAATGACACAATGCTCACTAAAAGTGCTATGACTGCAAAATCAAATGAACCTGCATACCCGGAAGACTCGTTAGCTAATATAATCAGTCAGGAACTATATTATCCTGTCGACACTTATATCATATTAAACACTTATAATAACAAAAATCAGCTAGTAATAAGAAAAGCAGTATCCTATGAAAATGATATTAGCGGTTGTTCAAAACTATCTTCACGTAGTTGGCAGGATACCGTAACCATTATTTATTCATATGACAATTTAGACCGACTTACAGAAGAAAAAACAATTGGCTATTATGGAATTTCCAGACCTGTAAATAAGATTCTGTATGAATATGACGATCTAAACAGGATAAGCAATGTGAGCAAATATAGTATACAACCATTCCCACCAGATTCAGAAATATTCATTTCAACTGTACAATACACTTACAAAAAGAATGAATACATCGCGGTTGAAACTATCAAAGAGACATCTGTTCACCCGTATGTTGAAACCGACACCATTAAACATAATATTTTGCATTATAATAAAGGTAAAATAACATCAGAAACACGCAGAGACAAATATGGAGAATCAATAATCTACTACAGTTATCATCCTCAACAACGAATTGATAAGGAAGAATATATCAGTGATGGCATTATTAAAGAAACAACCGTCTATGTTTACGAATACAGGTAGCAAAAGCTCCACTATTGCGGATTCATAAACGCATTATTCTCCGCAATAGTCTGCTCTGTATAGTTTAGTATGATATTATCAAATTCAGTTCCTTTATTAAATAAAAAAGAAACTTCTATCGGTAATACAACGATACTTATACCCCATTCACGGAGTTTATCTTCGTGTAACAGTAAACGAGCAGCATCTTTTTCAGTAGTCGCTATTATCTTATTTGGTACATCCCAATTGCTATAGGCAGCCTTTACTTCTTCCAGGTCTCGGTTCAGGAAATAATGATGGTCTGCATAAGACATCACATGTACATCTTTAGCTACATGCTGCAGGTGGTTCACCAATGGTTCGGGCTTGGCTATGCAGCACACCAATATGATATTCTTACCGGATAGCCCTGCGGGCTCCTTAGTAAATAAATCATATGGTTGTCCATAGCGGATGCTCGTAAAAAACACTTTCTGCTCGGGCAAAGGGTTTATCTTTTGCACCATCGCCTCCGCTCCGGCAGTATCTAAGGCGGGCGGGCATTTAGATACTATTATCACATTCGCCCTTTTGTAGGATGCCCTTCTTTCTCTCAATGTACCAATGGGTAGTATATGGTCTGTATAAAATGGTTTTGAATAATCCGTTATCAGGATATTTACCCCTGCTTTTACACTCCTGTGCTGGAAGGCATCATCAAGCAATACCGCCTCCACATCTGGCCTGCGTTGCAGCAATGAAGGTATGCCTGTTATTCGCTCCTCCGCCACGCTTACTACCAACTCCGGGTATTTCATGTGGTACTGCATAGGTTCATCCCCTATTTTCAGCGCATTGGTATTTTCACCTGCCAGCAGAAAACCTTGTGTGCGTCTTTTATAACCACGGCTCATGGTGGCTACCCTGAATCTGTATTGCAGTAAACGTATAAGGTATTCCACATGCGGGGTCTTACCTGTGCCACCTACAGACAGGTTACCCACGCTTATTACAGGCGGGCTGAACTCTATAGATGCAAAAAAGCCTGTATCATACAACCTGTTGCGCAGCCATACTACGGCACCGTATATCAGCGCTACCGGGTAAAGCAATAATTTAAAAACCGAAAATATCTGTCTCATGTCCTTTCTCCGGTTGTAAATGTAGCGAATAAAGGCCTGCACTGATAACATATTGAGCTCAACAGATTAACAAAACATTACATAAACCGTCTATAACTTGTAACCTGATAATTATTCTATTGCATTTACTGTAACATTTTCTGCCTTAAACCGATATACTAATGATGAAGGCCATTGCCCACCCGCTGATACTGGAAGGAACAAGAGTAAAGCTGGTACCGTTAGACAATATGTATTTTGATGAACTGGTGCACAACAGCCGGGACCCACGCATATGGGAGTTCCTGTCCATTGATGGCAGCCCTGATGAAATACTAAAAGCCTTAAAAAGTGCCCTGCTTAAAAGAATGAATGGGGAAGAATACACTTTCATTATTATTGACAGGGAAAAGAACAAAGTGATAGGATGCACGAGATATATGGAAATATCGCGTGAATTCAGAAAACTGGAAATAGGCTGGACATGGTACATACCCGAATACTGGGGCAGCGGGCATAATACCGAATGTAAATACCTGCTGCTGAAATATGCTTTTGAAGAACTGGATTGCATACGTGTGCAATTGAAAACATGGGATAAGAACATACGCAGCCGTACCGCCATTCAGAAAATAGGCGCGCAGTTTGAAGGTATATTGCGCAACGAACGAATAAGATATGATGGCATGATACGCAGTACTGCTATGTACAGCATCATTATTGAAGAATGGCCTGCTGTAAAACAAATGCTGGAAAATAAGATAAACAATGTCTAGATACCTTTTCATATTTCTACTGATAATTGAAACAATGGCTGCAATAGCCCGAACCGGTGAACTGAATGACCTGTACAATAAAGGCGATTACTTCAGAATGCGTGACCTACTGGAAACAAGTGGTCATAAACTTGATACGCAGAACAGGCTCTATTATTCTTCTATTGTAAACAATGCTTTCAATAAAAATGAACTTTCCCTGGCACAGGCAGACTCTTTGCTGAATATGGGTGGAACAAAGCTAACAGACACCGAAATGGTAGCACTGCTGGAGGTACAGATGGACTGTTATTCAAAGCTATACCTGTATAAACAAGCAAGTAAAGTATGCTCCGCTATACTACAGCAATACAGCAAAATAATGGATGAGCAGCATATTGCCAGCCTGCAAAACATTGGTAAAATATTCAGTGCTTTAAAAGATGTACCTCCGCTCATCTGTACACAGGTCAATGACATGATTGTACCCATCAACCGCAACAAACTGGGGTTGCAGGAAATACCAGCTAAAGTGCACGGCAGTAACGAATCTTTCATTTTTGATACAGGGGCCAATATCTCTACTGTATCAGAAAGCTATGCTGATAAATTAGGCATCAGAAGGTTAGACGTTTCTTTTTCTGTAAGCGCATCACAGGGCAAGGGGGTTGAGTCTGGCCTGGGTGTATTAGACAGTATAGACATTGGCGGAATGATATTCAAAAACATTGTGTTCATAATCATCCCGGATAGCAAACTCGATTTCCCGCAAGCCGGGTTCAAAATAAATGGTATCATTGGTTTCCCGGTAATAAGTGCCATGAAAGAGATACACCTCGCTAAGGATGGCCAGTTGTATGTTCCTCTTAAAAAGACTAATAAAAACTCTCGCAATTTTTGTCTCAACGGGCTCTTCCCTATCATAATGGCAACAACAGAAGATGATACTTTAAGTTTCCAGTTTGATACCGGTGCTGCCAGTACCGACCTGTTCATTACTTACTTCGAAAAGCATAAAGAAAAAATATTGGCCACGGCAGAAAAAAGCCGAAAAAAATATGGCGGTGCAGGTGGCACTAAAGTGATGAAGGTTTATGAACTGGAAAACTTCAGGTTTGTTACAGGTGATGATACGATTACATTACCCACAGTAAATGTACTTACAACAACAACCAAACGCTATGGCAAAGAGTTTGCCCATGGCAATATGGGACAAGATGTATTCAGCCAGTTCAGAGAAATGGTGATCAGCTTTGAGGATATGTATATTGATTTTGCGAACTGAAGCACAAGCAACTAACCAAAAGTTAAACCATCTCATATTTTCAATAGGTTAAGTATTAATGCAATACTTATTCTTTAACTCCTGCATACAATTAAAACATTTTTCAATATATTTATATCTGTAGACCTATATATCTAACCGATGGCAAACAGGTATAAATTATTAATTGCAGTTCTTGTGCTGTTATCTACTCATCAAATAACATATGCACAAACGTTAAAATGCCCTCCGAATATTGATTTTGAGTTGGGTACATTTTCCAGTTGGCAAACATTCATAGGGACATGCTGCCCTATAAATGCGCCGAGTGTTACAGCCCCGTTGGCAACAAGGCATGAAATAACTTCCGGTACAAGTGCAGACCCGTATGGAGGATTCCCTGTAGTAGCTCCGGGCGGTGGCCTTCATTCATTAAAACTGGGTAATGACCAGGTAGGGTCTCAGTCAGAAAGAGCAAGATACTATATCAGGCTGCCGGCAGCTGGTGGTTCAGCCAATTACTATGTCACCTTTAAGTATGCAGTCGTATTACAGGATCCGCAGCACGCACCTGCAGACCAACCCCGTTTTGAGGTGAATGCATATGATTCTGCTACCAATACCCCTATACCCTGCGCACAGTTAAGCTTTGTGGCATCGTCTAATTTACCAGGGTTTATGCAGGCAAGTACAGGTAATAATGTCTATTACAAACCCTGGTCGCAGGCCAGCCTTAATCTCTCAGGTAGCGCAGGTAAGACCATCGCTCTTGACTTTTCTACCGGTGATTGCGCTTTGGGCGCACACTTTGGCTATGGCTATTTTGATGTGAATTGTGGTGTGTATGAGGTTACTGCTTTACTATGCAGCAGTTCATCCAATACCATTAAGCTTATGGCCCCCCCGGGCTTCCAGACATACAAATGGATGGATTCTGCATTGACAACATTATACGGGTACGGTCAAAACCTGATCATAACCAAGCCATCATCAAACGTATCATTCGCAGTGATCATTACCCCATATCCGGGATTTGGCTGCACAGACACATTGTATACACATACCACTGTTACAGACCTGTCAATCAATGTTACAAACGACACAAGCTTATGTACCAAAACAGGTAGTTACACTTTGCAGCTTGATGCAGGAGCAGTTGGCAATGCACAACCCCTCAATTATTCATGGGTACCGGCTACCGGGCTTAGTTGCAGTAATTGTGCCAAACCCACAGCTACCTTCTCCTCCACTATGAATTATATGATCACGGTTACAGATACGAATGGCTGCACAAAGAATGACTTCGTGAAGCTGGAAGTAATACCAAGTATTAATACAAGCATTTCAACTCCTAAGGATACAGTTTGCCAGTATGATATAGTACAGATCGACAATAATGCAACCAATGACCCTGCTACTTTCTATGGATGGTCTTTAGATACAGGCAATCTGGTATCCGGCGGCAACAGCCCACACATTAAAGCAAGTTGGGGTACTCCCGGGCTTAAACAGGTAAAACTGCATGCTTCTATAGCCCAGTGTGATAATTCAGATTCTCTGTACCTGTATGTTAAACCTGGAGTATTAGCATCTTTCGATATAGCTCATGATATCTGTTTGAATCAATCAGTAACGCTGACTCCAAAGCAACAGGATGCTTATTATCACTGGACACTTGATGGCCCTGTAGTTAATGAGACTTCTTATACAGGTCCTTTTAAAGTATCGTGGAATACTATTGGCGTCAAGAATCTTTCACTTCTGCTGGATGGCAAAAACGGTTGTACTTCAAAATTTGATTACAACATCGTTATTCATGAATTTCCCGATTCTAAAATACTGGACGTTAATAAAGCGCAATGTGTAGGTGATACGATCAGGCTCACAGCTACAGAAAATAAAGATTATTTCTATGAATGGTCTCCAAGCGGATACTTCATTGAGAACAATTATCATGATGTACCTATGCGTGTAGAGCGCGCTACGGCTGTGTACCTGCGTACAT
This sequence comes from Flavipsychrobacter sp., assembly GCA_044227125.1. Taxonomy (GTDB): domain Bacteria; phylum Bacteroidota; class Bacteroidia; order Chitinophagales; family Chitinophagaceae; genus Polluticoccus. The sequence continues at coordinate 92,634 of JBGAFS010000006.1, read as the reverse complement.
TTAACAAATGGGGTTGTTCTGTTTATGATACTACTTATATAAATACAACCCACTGCTGCGATGTTTTCATGCCGGATGCTTTTACGCCAAATGGTGATGGGAAAAATGATATATACCACGTAGTTACAGATGGCAAACAGGAAGTACTAACATTCATCATTAAAGACAGGTGGGGTAAAACATTATATAGTACAACCAGCCAATACCTGGGATGGGATGGTACCTATAAAGGCGTAAAACAGGATTATGGTGTTTACTTCTATTATGTAAAATATAAATGTACCGATGGTACGGACTTTGAGAAGAAAGGAAACTTCATTCTGATACGATAAAACAAACGCCGGCAAAATGCCGGCGTTTGTTATTCATTACTCTGGTTTATCTGTTTTCCCGTTTATCTTCTTATCCGCATCCATCATATCCATTAGCTTCAAACCTAATAAACCATTCATAGAGCCTTCGGTACCATTACCTCCGTTGATAATAATTTCCGGTATCACCTTGATACCGTTCTTACCTATCTCCTCGGTAATTTTGTAACGGGTAAAGTTATCGCCACCCATCGCACGCACTTGTAACTCATACGCTTCAGCGGTAGATTTACCTATGGCCAGTATCTTCTCAGCTTCGGCATTACCGGTCTTAGCTATCTTCTCTGCTTCAGCCACAGCATTCAGCTTGGTAGATTCTGCCTGTGCAGCAGCACGCATTTTGGTAGCCTCACTTTCAGCATTAGCACGCATCTTGGTAGCTTCAGCCTCAGCATTCACCTGTAGTTTTAAGCTGGCTGCATCACCTTCTGCTTTCTTAACGGTAGCATCAGCAGTGCGTTGAGCGATCTCTACGCTTTGTTGTGCTTTTACTATTTCCTTCTGCATATCTGCAATAGCGGTTTCTTTTTCAACACCCTGGCGTTTTTCCTGCGCCATACGTTGTGTTTCATAAGTCTTTTCTTCCTCCTGCGCTATCTTACGGTCTGTAAGGGTTTTCATCAGCGCTTCAGGTGGAACGATATCACCTATCAAAGTATCCACAGCATTTACGTTATACTCTTCCAGCACGCGTTGAATATGCATTTTTGCAGCATCCTGCCTTTCTTTACGGGTAGACAGGAATGATATTACATCACTGTCCTGTGCAGAGTTACGGAAATAGTTACCGATGGTTGGTTCCAGAACCTGCGATACCAGGTTGTTCATACTACCAAAACGTGCTATTACTTTTGGTGCTTCGTTTGCCGGTATGTGTATGATCTGTGCTACGTCGAGGTTGAACGGGAAACCGTCTTTTGAGCGTACAGTTATTGTACTTAGGTTTTTATCCAGGGCATGCGCTTCGCTGCGTGCATTTGCCCAGTTCAGTACAAGGTTGGTTGTTGGCACTACTTCCACTTTCATCGTGTAGATGTTTATGGGGTATTTACCCGGGCCTAATGGTTCCATCCACACACCGCGGAAACCTTTTGATACGATGTTGCCATGTTTAAAACTCTCACCGGTAACGTCTTTACCATCTTCACCAATAAAGCTGATAACAACACCTACGTGTCCAATTGGTACTTCGGTCATTACACGTTCTTCTATCTGCACAGCCCATGGGTTCAGGTAATAAGAACCGGCCAATATCACCTGAGGTTGCAAACCACGGCTACCGCCATTATTCAGGAAGGTATCAATATCCTGGAAGTTGTTGTGGCCAGGTATTTCTTTACCAGCAATCTGGCCTTGCGGTATAGGTTCACCGTCGAGAGTGGTAACGATACCTACCCTGTTTTCACTAATGGTGATCTGTTCAGTTATAGTTATATCAAACAATAATGTATTGATACGATATGAACCTGCCGTAATAAAGGCTGTCTGCCTGCCTCGCTGGCCGCCATTCAGCAGGAATTTCTCTGCATCCTGGAAGTTGTCACAGTCTACCTTACGGGCAAGAATACGGCCTGTAGGTATCTCAGCACCGTCTTTAGACAGTACAAGGCCCAGCTTACCTTCCGGTATTACTGTAAATGGCACCATATCTACACTGTACTGCCATGGCCACATGAACCAGTACAGGCCCGGTGCTAACGTTTTAGCCTGGAAACCTGCCTCACCGTTAGTTGCAACGATGCGGCCATCAGGCAATTCGCGGTTGGCACCAAACAACACGAACTTTTTGGTAACAAGCCCTATTCGGTTTTCCGGCACTATCACCATACCGAATATCACCCGGAGGATGACTTTATAAAATAACAGGGCTAACAGAAGGGCAAACGCCCACCAATAACTGGTAAGTACACTTAACATGTTTAATTGAATTTATGAGTGGTTAAAAAATGACAATTCTTTTTCCTGCCTGGATAATGGCGGAATGATTTTTAGCAGTCGTGTTTCAGGAACATACTATTTCGCGAATGCGCAGGGCGGATGCACCATTTTCTTATGGTTAACCATGTTTTCCCTGATGTAGAAGATGGCTGATATTAGCCTGGGGGTATAATTGGTGTCGTGATCGGTACCCATATTGGGTTATTTTGAATTTGTTGCCCACCGAATTAAAACTGTTTTTAGTAGTCAGCAGGTAGGATTATCTTTGCAAACGTCATGCCAGAAAATAACAGATACAACCAGAGAGGCGTTTCTGCACAAAAAGAAGATGTGCATCGTGCCATATCAAAATTGGATAAGGGATTATTCCCTAATGCTTTTTGCAAAATTTACCCCGACTACTGGGGCGGAGATGATGCTTACTGCAACCTGATGCATGCAGATGGTGCGGGTACTAAATCCATCCTGGCATATATGTACTGGAAAGAAACAGGCGACATAAGCGTATGGAAAGGTATATCTATAGACTCAATAGTGATGAACACAGACGATATGCTCTGCGTTGGTGCTACCGGGCCTTTCACCTATTCTTCTACCATAGGCAGAAATAAACACCTGATACCGGGAGAAGTAATATCAGAACTCATCAACGGCACACAATCATATTTCGACAGGCTGGCCGAGTACGGTATTGATGTGAAACTGATGGGTGGCGAAACGGCGGATGTAGGAGATGTGGTTCGTACTGTAATTGTTGACGGCACTATGGCTTGCCGCATGCGCAGGGACAAGCTGGTAACTACTGAAAAAATGGTAGCAGGCGATGTGGTTGTTTCTTTAGCCAGCTACGGACAAGCTACCTACGAAGATGAATATAACAGCGGTATGGGTAGTAATGGCCTTACCAGTGCACGCCACGAACTACTGAAAAAGGAATATGCTACTAAGTATCCTGAAAGTGTAGACCCTAACCTGCCATCTGATGTGGTATATAATGGTACATACGGACTTACGGATATGACCGAGACAGGGCTTGATGTAGGTAAAATGATATTATCTCCTACCCGCACCTATGCACCTGTTGTATTGCAAATACTTCAAAAACACTTCGATAAGATACACGGTATCATACATTGCAGCGGCGGTGGCCAGAGCAAATGCCTGCACTACCTGCCTAAGGCACTACGAGTAGTGAAAAACAATTTATTACCTGCTCCGCCATTATTTACTATGATACAGCAATCTGCCGGTACCGACTGGAGAGAAATGTACCAGGTATTTAATATGGGTCAGAGACTGGAAATATTCACAGATAAGGATACTGCTGCTGCTATTATTGAAATATCAAAAAGCTTCAATATAGATGCGCAGATATCAGGATATGTAGAAAATGCATATACAAAAGAGGTTGTAATTGAATCACCTTACGGTACTTTTAGCTATAAATAACATTACATATCCGCATATTTAACTGTACATTTGATTATTGGCACAATCTGTGCTATAAATACAAAAACTGAATTTCATATGAAACTATTAACCTGCGTTTTAAGTGGCTTGGCTCTGGCTATTGCCGGATCTGCATCTGCACAGGACAAAATGTACAAGAAGAACGGAGACATTGTCAATTCTAAGATCACCGAAGTAACCAACCGTTCCGTAAGCTACAAAAGAGCTGACAACCCTGACGGCCCTGTTTACTCCATCAACAAAGCCGAACTGCAACGCATCGAATACCAAAACGGTACAGAAGATGTATTTTTTGAGCCAACAGAAAAACCAATGGCTTCAAAACAGAACACCAAAAAATACGGCAACAACATCATAGCTATTGCTCCTCTTCAATTGAACGAAGGTGCCGGTTTCGGACTGAGCTACGAACGTGTTCTTGACAAAAATGGCATCATGAGTTTTTACCTGCCGGCAACTGTTTCTTTCGATAACAATAACTTTTCTTCAAATACCTATCCGTACACTTCTTCAAATAATAAAACAAACCTTATATACTATTTCATGCCGGGTATCAAGTTTTACCCTACTGGCAGTAAAGGAGTTGTGCGTTACGCTGTAGGCCCAAGCATCTCTGTTATGACCGGCAATCGCGAAGTGAACAAATTTACTTACGACAATATGGGTAACGTAACAGGCCAGTATGTAGGAAATGTAAACCGCTTTTCACTGGGCGTAATAATCAACAACTCTCTGAATATATGCCCTACACCGCATTTATATCTTGGCCTTGAACTGGGACTTGGTGTGACATATATAGACCAGGAAGGTGGTAAAAACACCGGAAACACAAACACCATTGGCCAGTTTGGTTTTAAAATAGGTTACAGGTTCTAATCGCAACTCATTATAAATAATAAAGCCCCGCAAATGCGGGGCTTTATTATTTATGTTACATAACTTAATTCAATGGATTAGCACGCATATTAAATGTACTGCTCAGCTTTATTTTAGTGGCAGAATCTGGTATGCCCACAAAATGCCCGTTTACCCTGAAGTACATAGTATCTTTCAGGTAATACTCTTTCAGGTTTACGTCTGCACAATCAAGATTAAGAGTTGTTTGCCCTTTGGCTATACCATACTTATAAGCAGTCAGTTGTTCGGGCAACCCTGTAGCAGACATATACACCCTAATGGTATCTATATAGTCAAATGTTTGTGATGATGGTTGTACTATCTCCGCTTTCAGTTGCGTAAGCTTTACAGATATTACCTTATCGGGTGCAGTACCATACTGGTTCACATATACTTTCGAATTTGTAGCCGTAGCATAGGTTGGCATATCCGCACTTATTCCCCCGGGGGGTATCACCTGCGTGCCACCCGGTACACCCGGCAGGTCTACCGTATTCGAATAAGGGAAGTTGACATTTATCTCTGCAAGCTTTTTGAGCTTATTACATCCAACTATCGTTGCCCCCGCCATTAATAATAGTGCCGCCTTTTTCATATGATTTATTTCGTTAAAATTACCAACATTAGCTTTCTTAGCCAAAATATAGCCATATTCCGTAATTTTGCGCCCCATGTCGTCATCAAAGACCATAGCATTTCACACATTGGGTTGCAAACTCAACTATTCAGAGACCAGTACGCTGAGCCGTATGCTGGAAGCTGATGGTTTTGTGAAAAAAGATTTTGATGAAGAAGCAGATGTATATGTTATCAACACCTGCTCTGTTACCGACAATGCAGACAAAGAATGCCGCCAGATAGTGCGCCGTATACAAAGACGTGCCCCCGGTGCAGCAGTGGTCATAACAGGCTGCTATGCACAGTTGAAACCTAAGGAGATAGCTGAGATAGAAGGAGTAGACCTGGTATTGGGTGCTGCGGAAAAATTCAACCTCGGCAAACACCTGCGGGATTTTGTAAAAGGCGATAGTGCTAAAATATGCTCCTGCGAGATTGATGAGGTAGATGGCTTTAACAGCTCTTATTCACTCAACGACCGCACCCGCACCTTCCTGAAAGTGCAGGACGGCTGCGATTACAATTGCAGTTTCTGCACCATACCGCTGGCACGCGGCCATAGCCGCAGCGACAGCATAGAAGGCGTACTGGATAATATACGCGAACTGGCTGCCTCAGGCACAAAGGAAATAGTGCTTACAGGCATCAACCTTGGTGATTTTGGGAAAGGCAATACAGGAGGCAAACAACGTGAAGAATCTTTTTATGAGCTCATACAGGCAGTTGACGAGATAGAAGGTATCGAACGTTACCGCATATCATCTATAGAGCCCAACCTGCTCACCAACGAGATAATAGAATTTGTGGCGCGATCTAAAAAGTTCATGCCGCATTTCCATATACCATTGCAGAGCGGCAGTAATAAAATACTGGGCGCTATGCGCAGGCGCTACAAACGCGAGCTTTATGCAGACAGGGTTGCAGCCATCAAACAACTGATGCCGCATTGCTGTATTGGTGCCGATGTCATTGTGGGCTTCCCTACAGAGAGCGATGAGGATTTCAAAGAAACTTTCGATTTCCTGCATAGCATAGATATATCATACCTGCATGTATTCACTTATTCTGAGCGCGCCAATACGCTCGCCATAGATATGAAGCCTGTAGTACCAGTGCATGTACGTAACGAGCGCAACAAGATACTGCGCAACCTTTCTTACCAGAAAATGCAGTATTTCACAGAACAGCATAACGGGGAGACAAGAAAGGTATTGTTCGAGAGTGCTGAGAAGAATGGCATGATGGAAGGCTATACGGATAACTATATCAAGGTGCAGACACCTTACCGTGCAGAATGGGTGAACTCGCTGGTTGACTGGAAGTTGAGCTAACTGCTCCCCTCTTTTCCTTAATTTACAGTACAGATAATATCACCTATGCAATTCTACATAGAAACAGAACGGCTTATACTGCGCGACATGCTGCCAGAAGACGACAAGGGCATGTTTGAGCTGGACAGCGACCCGCTGGTACATACATACCTCGGCAACAATCCTATTACTACAATAGAACAGGCGCAGCATAACATAGCTTATATAAACGAACAATATATTGCCAATGGCATTGGCCGCTGGGCGGTTATAGAAAAACAAAGCGGCGACTTCATTGGCTGGGGTGGCATCAAATACGTGAACGACAGGACCTATAACAACCAAACCAATTATTATGATGTAGGCTATCGCCTCATACCCCGCTACTGGGGCAAGGGCTATGCTACAGAGATAGCACGCAAAAGCCTCGAATATGCTTTTGACACCATGCAGTTACCAATTGTTATCGGCACAGCACATATAGATAATATAGGCTCAAGAAAAGCGCTGGAAAAAGCAGGGCTACAATTTGTAGAATACTTTAAAGAAGGGGATATGGATTTGGTGTGGTATAAAATAGATAAAGGATAAAAATATTGCGGCTCTCACACATCACTTATTTAGCAATATAAAATGATTTAAATAAGCAAGATTCGCTCCAGTATTGGTTTTTACCGGCTGTTCAAGGGTTGTCCTTTCCCGTTTTAGATACTGCAAATACCTTGCAATTCTAAAACATAAAAACATGGACAGCCAAACTTATCTAAATGGTACTTTGTATGAAATCTTTATTAAACGTGCATTCGATATCACATACGATTTACCTTCAAAAATGACTGCAAAATATGGAGCTCACAGGGACTATTTTGATAGCCTTTATTATATCAAGCATGGCATAGTTTTTCGTAATGAGAGTTATGGCAAGAGTTTTTCTAAAGTAAAGAAATACTTAAAACAAGCAATTCTCAAATTTTTAAAGCACAAACTTGATGCCTTTAAAAAGAAAGAATTGCAAACATTATTAAATGAACTAGAGGACTGTATATCAGAATACCAACTAGAAATAATCATAAAAAAAGGATTGGATATTACTCAAATTATTGTTGACAGTAAAAAGGCTTGAAGAAGCCTTAAGGAATGCAGGTAATATGCATATCATTTACCAAAGATTGATAGGTAAACATATGAAAAGACAGTAATTTAGTAAGGTTACCAAGCTATTGATAGCCTTTGTTATGGGTAAATACAGAATAAATATCGAAGATGCTAAAGTAAAGGAATGTATGCTCGTTAAAAAGGGCTCATATGACGATATTCTAATAACACAATATGGCTCATTTGTTCATATAACGCCTGAAACACACAACATTGTGGCATACTTATGCAAAGCACCGTCTGAAGTAGAAGCACTAATAAAAGCACAAAAATTTTTAGAAGATTAATAACATTGATCCAACTGGCATATAGTTACCTACAGTAATTATATTTTTTATTGTACATTTGCTATAATTATCTCCTATCATAGGAGATAGCAAAAAGCACCCGCTTCTGCCATTCAGTTTCCGGCAGAGATAACAAATAAAAACATATCACACTTAGCAAAACTTAACAACAAATAATACATTTTACAATATTTCATAAACCCAACATATCTTTAACCCTCTTTGCAGGCACAATTTGCAGAGACTTCCGCGCATTCAGCTTATCTTGCAGCCTGATTTACAGCTAATACAGAATGGATTATAACAGACTACTGGTTACAGCCGCATTACCATATGCCAACGGCCCTGTGCACATAGGGCACCTGGCTGGCTGTTTCCTGCCGGCAGATATTTACGTACGCTACCAGCGTGCACAGAAAAGGGATATAAAATTTGTTTGCGGTAGTGATGAGCACGGTGTGCCCATCACCATCCGCGCCATGAAGGAAGGCATCACCCCGCAGCAGGTGGTAGATAAGTATCATGCCATAATCAAAGACAGTTTTGAGCAAATGGGTATCTCTTTCGATATCTATTCGCGCACCAGCAATAAAGTACACCACGAAACATCGCAGGCTTTCTTCAAAAAGCTCTATGATGATGGTGTGTTTGAGGAGAAAGAAAGTGAGCAGTATTATGACGAGGAAGCTAAGGTATTCCTTGCCGACCGCTATATAATAGGCACATGCCCTGTGTGCGGCAATGAAAATGCCTATGGCGACCAGTGCGAGAAATGTGGTTCTACCCTCTCGCCCGAGCAACTAATCAACCCGCGCAGTGCGCTCAGCAATGGTGCATTGGTAAAACGCCCTACCAAACACTGGTATTTCCCCCTCAATAAATATGAAGGCTGGCTGAAAGAATGGATAGTAGATGGAAAGAAAGACAGCTGGAAGCCTAATGTATATGGCCAGTGCAAAAGCTGGATAGACAGCGGCCTGCAGCCACGCGCCATGACCCGCGACAGCAACTGGGGCGTACAGGTGCCCCTGCCCGGTGCAGAAGGCAAAGTACTGTATGTATGGTTTGATGCCCCTATAGGCTACATAAGCGCTACCAAAGAGCTGACACCTATGTGGAGCGATTACTGGCAGCAGCCCGATACCAAACTGGTACACTTCATAGGTAAGGACAATATCGTTTTCCACTGTATCATATTCCCGGCTATGCTCAAGGCGCATGGCGGTTATGTACTGCCCGATAATGTGCCTGCCAATGAATTCCTGAATATAGAAGGTGATAAAGTATCTACATCGCGCAACTGGGCGGTATGGGTACACGAGTATATTAAAGACTTCCCAGACCAGCAGGATGTGCTGCGCTATGTGCTTTGCGCCAATGCACCTGAAACTAAGGACAACGACTTCACCTGGAAAGACTTCCAGGACAGGACCAATAACGAACTGGTATCTGTATTCGGCAACTTCGTGAACCGTGCCTTTGTGCTCATGCACAAACTATGCGGCGGCAAGGTGCCTAAGCTTCATACAGAGCTAATGGATGATACAGACAGGGCATTGATAAACGAGATACAGAATGCGAAGGTGAATGTAGAGTCCGCTATTGAGAACTATAAGTTCCGCGATGCGCTCTTCGAAGTAATAGACCTTGCCCGTAAGGCCAATAAATACATGCAGGATAAGGAACCCTGGATACTGGCCAAGACTATAGCAGAAAACCCTGACAATCAGAAGCTAATAGACAACTGTTTGCACATTTGCTTGCAGTTGACAGCCAACCTCGCTATACTGGTTAACCCCTTCCTGCCGTTTACAGCTAAGAAGATGTGCGGCATGATGAAGGTAGTAGACCGTATGCTGGAATGGGAGAATGCCGGTAAGATGAGCCTGCTGAATGTGGGCTACCCGCTGAAAGCACCTGAGCTGCTCTTCCGTAAAATAGAAGACGAGGAAATAAAGGCACAGGTAGAGAAACTGCATGCCAACCTAATTCAAAATGCAAAAGTCAAAAGTCAAAAAGATACTCCTGAAATGGAAAACAATACTCCTGTAACACAGGAAACCGTAACAAATAGTAACAATTCTGCCGTACCGGAACAGAAGCCGGAGATAACCATCGACGACTTCATGAAGATGGACCTGCGTGCAGGAACTATTACCCATGCTGAAAAAGTTGAAAAAGCAGACAAACTGCTGAAGCTCGAAATAGACCTCGGCTTCGAAAAACGCACGGTAGTATCAGGTATTGCCCTGCACTACAGCCCTGAAGAAATCATTGGCAAACAGGTGACAGTAGTGGCCAACCTGGCACCAAGAAAAATGCGCGGCATAGAAAGCAGGGGCATGATACTGATGGCGCAAAACGACGAAGGAAAGCTTATATTCGTATCACCGCTCAATACCGCAACAAACGGTAGCGAGGTGAAATAAAACATCACAGATGAAAAAGAAAACCACTAAGTGGCTCATCATAGGCGGCGTAGTATTGCTGATAGTACTTATCATTATTGGTAAGGTTACAGGAGACAAAGGCACTAAAGTAGCGATAGAGAAAGCTGCCCCTCATACCATTACAGAAACTGTAACTGCCAGTGGTAAGATATACCCTGAAACAGAGGTTAAAATAAGCCCTGAAGTAAGCGGTGAGATCATAGAACTGCCTATACAGGAAGGAGATAGTGTGAATAAAGGTGAATTGATGGTGAAGATAAACCCTGCTATATACAGCTCTATAGTAAACCAGGCTGAAGCCAGTGTACAGGAAACCCGTGCACGTGCTACCAACTCAGGCAATATGGCCGACCAGGCAAAAGCCCAGTTCGACCAGGCGCAGGCTAACTATGACAGGAACAAAAAACTCTACGAGGATAAAGTAATATCTGCCATGGAGTTTGAGCAGGCAAAAGCCAGCTACCTGAGTGCTAAGGCAAGTTATGAAGGATCGCGCGCCAGCGTATCGGGCGGGCATTACAGTGTGCAGGCAGCATCAGCCAGCCTCTCACAGGCACGTGAGAACCTGCGTAAAACAACCATCCTTGCTCCGCGCTCAGGTATAGTATCTGCCCTTAATGTAAAACTGGGCGAACGCGTAGTAGGTACTGCACAGATGGCCGGTACTGAAATGCTGACCATTGCAGATATGAGCCGTATAGAAGTGCGTGTGGATGTAAGTGAAACCGACATAGCCAAAGTGCAGATAGGTGACACAACAACTATAGAAGCAGATGCTTACAGGAACAGGAAATTCATAGGCACTGTATCTAAAGTAAGTGTATCCAGCAAAACAGCCTCATCTCTTACAAGCACCGACCAGGTAACCAACTATACAGTACATATACTGATACTTCCATCCAGCTATGCAGACCTTGCAGCTAATATGGGCAAGGGTAAGTTCGTTTTCAAGCCGGGCATGTCAGCATCTGTAGAGATTCAGACCCGCAGAGAAGCCAACATACTTTCTGTACCTGTAAATGCCGTTACTACCCGCGACTGGCCTGATAGTATAAAGAACAAACTGAAGAATTCATCTTCTACAGAGAATAATGATATCCGCCAGGTAGTATTCGTGTACGATGCTAAAGACCACAAAGTAAAGCTGCGCGATGTAAAGACAGGCATACAGGATAACCAATACATACAAATTACTGATGGCCTGAAAGAAGGTGAAGAAGTTGTGATAGCACCATATGGAGCTATAGCCCGTACCCTGAAAGACAAGACCACTGTCGTTATCACCGACAAGGAAAAGCTCTTCGATACCAAGAAAGAGGAGTAATGTTCAACTTAATTACCAGGCATTGAAAGAAAGCAATCTAGGAAATATTGGTATCATTGGTAACGGTAGCTGGGGTACAGCCCTTGCCAAAATACTTACAGATAAAAATACCAACATACATTGGTGGGTGCGCAATACTGAGGCTATGAACCACCTGAAAAGCAGGCACCATAACCCTAACTATCTTACCTCTGTTCGCTTCAACCCGAGCAATATACAACCTACCGATAACCTCGAAGAAGTACTGCACAATTGTGATACGGTTGTAATGGGTGTACCATCTGCATATGCTCAGGGTGTTATTGAAAGTGTAGATACTAACCTCTGGAAAGGCAAGAATATCATATCGGCCATTAAAGGTATCCTGCCGGACAGCAACCTGCTGCTGAATGACTATCTCGCTAAGTACGACTGGTTCAACCTGGATAACTATGTGGCTATTACAGGCCCCTGTCATGCAGAAGAAGTAGCACAGGAACGCATCTCATACCTGACCTTTTCAGGACTTAATGATTCACTTACATCTGCAGTTGCAGAAGCCTTCTGCAACCAGTATATATACACTAGTTATAATCACGATATCTGGGGGGCACAGTTTGCAGCCGTACTGAAGAATATATATGCTATCGGAGCAGGTATGGCGCACGGGCTGGATTATGGCGATAACTTCCTGAGTGTATACATCACCAACTGCTATAGGGAGATGTACCGTTTCCTCGATGCACATTTCGATAAAGTGCATCCATCAAACGAAAAACCGGATTTCCATACAAGCGCCTATCTCGGCGACCTGCTGGTAACTTGCTACTCCATTCACAGCCGCAACAGGCTCTTTGGTAATATGCTGGGCAAGGGCTACTCTGTAAAAAGTGCACAACTGGAAATGAACATGGTGGCAGAAGGATATTACGCAGCTCGCGGCATGGAAACAATATCTAAGACATTACAGATAGAACACCCCATAGCCAGCAGCATCTACAGTGTACTCTGGCAAAACACCGCACCCCGTCAGATGTTTGAAGAACTCGAAAAGACATTATCGTAAATAGTAAAGCCCCTCATTAAGGGGCTTTACTAATATCAACAGAACATCTTATTTCCTGATGTCCATTTCTTCTATCAGGTTATGAGCTTTACCCATCTTCTCTATCACCCACAGTATGAAACGTGAGTCTGCGCAGATGGTGCGTTTATAGTTCTTATCGAAAGCTATATCACCGCTCATAGCTTCCCAGTTACCATCGAATGCTATACCTATCCATTCGCCATTGCCATTAATGATAGGGCTACCTGAATTACCGCCTGTAATATCATTATTGGTTATAAAGCATGTATGCAGTGAACCATCAGCATCTGCATAACGGCCGTAGTCTTTCTTAGCATACAGATCCAGCAGGTCTTTAGGAGCATCAAACTCTTCATCGTTTGGTTTGTACTTAGCAACAAAACCATCCAGTGTTGTGAAGTAATCATAGTGTACTGCATCTTGCGGAGAATAGCTTAATACCTTACCGTAAGATATACGCATAGTAGAGTTAGCATCCGGGTAGAACAGTTTGTTCTCATTCATCTCCATCAGGCCTTTTACGTACTTCTTGCTCAGTTCTTTTTTGGTCTTATTGAACTCTTTGATCTTAGCATCGAAGTTCTTGTCGTAGTTAGCCAGGAAGCTGAAAGCATACTGTGCAGAAGGGTCATTGTTTATCTTATCTAATGTAGGCTCTTTTACAAAGTCATTGAACCTGTTACTGTCGATAAACATATTATTAGCATAAACATAGTCAGCATAATCAGCAATTGCTTTATCAAAGTTACTGCCGTATTTAGCCAGCACTACATTCTGATACACATCAGGCTGTTGATTTTTAGCAATGTCCGAATAGAACATCTTGTTCATCTCTATGAACAACTCCTTATCTGTAGCCAGGTCAAAACTCCTCATCGCAGACTTACGTGCAGACTTGATAGCATCCAGGTGTTTCTTGATTGTATCCCTGTTAGGCTCTTTCTTTTCCAGTTCTTTCTTCAAAGATTCCAGTCCCGCAGCAAGCTTGGTAAGAGATGGAGCCCTGAAACATTCGCTATAGTAAGTGGCTACTTTTGCGTACTTGCCATAGTCTTTATAAGCAGCGCTATACTCAGCTATAAGGCCTTTATACTCCGGTGCATTCTTGATAGCCCATTCAGTAAACGCCTTTTCGTTCTTTGTTTTTTCATCAACTACATGCAGGCGCTTCAGTTGTTCTGTCTGGCCTATATAATACTTCCAGTAGTTTGATATGTTTTGGTAACCGGCAGTTAGCTTCAGGTAAACAGACTTATCCTGTTGCATGTGGCGGTGCATGATTTCAAGACGTTTAGTGCGTATGTTCACTATAGAAGGGTTCACTTCGCTCAGTGCTACATCAAGCCCCGCTGCTATCTCATAGCGATTTGTACGGCCAGGATAACCAAATATCATTGAATAATCGCCTTCCTTAACACCTGCTATAGATACAGGGAGTGATCTTTTAGGATGGTAAGGAACATTGTCTTTAGAATATTCTGCCGGCTCATTGTCTTTACCTGCATATACACGGAACATAGAGAAATCACAAGTATGACGCGGCCACATCCAGTTGTCTGTATCGCCGCCATATTTACCTAATGACTTAGGAGGTGTGCCTACAAGGCGCACGTCAGTATATTTCTTATAAACAAGCAGCAGGTATTGGTTGCCATTGAAGTATTCTTTCAGGTTAGCAACGTACTTCTTATTCTCACTGCCACGTTCTTCTATCTTCTTCTTTATCTCATCAAACTTCTTATTCCATTTATCACCTTTGGCTTTACCTGTAGCTTTCATTACTTCAGCAGTAACATCCTCTACCCTTTCAAGATATATTACAGAAAGGTCTTTGGCAGGCAACTCCTGTTCTTTACTATAAGCCCAGAAACCATTATCGAGGTAATTGTTCTCTACAGAGCTAAGAGATGCAATAGCAGAGTATCCGCAGTGATGGTTTGTTATCAGCAAACCACTATTCGATATCATTTCGCCGGTACAGCCACCGCCAAATTGCACAACAGCATCCTTAAGGCTGCTGTTATTGATATTATACAGGTCATCTTTCGACAATTTCAGACCCATCCGAACCATATCATCGTAATTCTTGCCAATGAGCATCGGCAGCCACATACCCTCATCAGCCTGCACATTAAACATTGCCAGCAAAGCCAGCAGGGAAATCAATACCTTTTTCATTAAAACAAATTTGTTAATATAAAAATGAGTGGTGCAAAATTAGCAATTAGCACGAAAGCAAATAGGTGAAAAGGGGGTTAGTTTGGAAGCTCAGATTTATTTACCTGAACTATACCCCGGGGATTCTTAATCTCGTACCATGAAAAATCCTCATTAGCTTCCAGGCCATCACCATACATTACCTGTGAAGGCGTGGTTATCTTTACGAATTTCTCTGTATAGAACTTCTTGACTTGCTGGTTCCATACCAGCTCTTCCGTTTCCAGCTTCTCGTTTTTCTTATTCACTACAACAATACTATCCCTAAGCAATATATTACCCTGTTTTTCGTAGTAGCGTGCATATCGGGCAGTCAGAGTACTTTCTACATTCATAGTATCGTTAAACATCTCCACTTTTATGCCTTTTTTCATATCCATAAAGGCAGGCTTAGCCACATCATTTTTTATGAATTCTTTGGTATATATACGGGCTTTTACCTTACCCAGCTCACTATAAATAATAGTAACATCATATGCTTTATCTTCCTGCGTATTACTTTTTCCTAGCAAAGACTGTATATCTTTCGGGTCGTTTTTGCAGGATATAGCAAACACAAACAAAAGACCCGGAATAATCATCCGGGTTATTGTATAAATCTTTTTGTATGTATTTGTATTAATCATATTTACGTTTAACGAACCACTTATCGTTCAGCGTTAGCCCCAAACCAAAGCGTACAAAGGTTTCTTTCAACAACCCACTTGACTCAGTACCTCTCTGACCAACTTCAAGATTCATATGCAGCCTGTCAGTAGTACGTTTGAAAGGCAAACTAAGACCTGCCGTCACTGCATAATAATTCAGGTCCGTACCTCTTAAATGTACATAGTCTTTACCATAATAAAAGCCAAGCCTGTAAGATACCCTCTGAAAGTATCTCCTCATCTCAGAAGCATTCGGTGTATACTCACCACCAACGCTAATTTTATAAGAATCAGTTAATGAATCAGGTTTCCCGTAATTGCTGTACTGGCTCCATTTTGCAGCAGAGAAATCTGCCCCTACCATCCACTTATCGGATTTAACAAGATGTGCGCCTGCACTATATTGTAAAGGCATCTTTAACTTATCCCTGAGACTAACTGTGTGATATGCTGTATCTGCAGCTGTAACAATAATAGAATGGGATATCCAGAATTCATCTTTAACTATTTTTATGTCCTGGTTCAGTGCTGTCGTAGCGCCAATACGAAGCGACAGGTCTTTTTTCAGATTTACCTGGTATAACAACCCCGCTTTCCAGTATATACCGCCAATTGTAGCATACTTTGCAAACTCAGACTCCTGTACTTTAGCACCTGAATTAGTTGTTAATACAGATGTCCTGTCTACACTACTACCAAACAGGTAACCAAAGTTAAATCCAAGACTGATACCTTTTTGCTGCACTGCAGCACCCAGATAAGCGTAGTTCAGTGTACCGTCACCATAATAACTTTTAACGCCCTCTCCGAATCCACTGATGTTGAAAGTATCATTGAGCTTGTAATAAGTTCTTGCATAAGGCATCAAGCCTACACTAACGCCTGCATTCTTAGCAACAGGTATGCCCAGATTCATGTATGAAAAAGTGGCTGTACCTGTTGTATATTTTTCACCATTTCCGCTAATGGTCCTTCTCCTGGCTTCACCTCCTGCCTGGTATGTTGTAAGCTTAAGAAATGAGTATGATGCCGGGTTATCAGCATTTACTTCAAATGGGCTGGCATATGCACTTGATATAGTGGCCATACCTTTCAATAACGTTCCTGAATTATTTCTTAATTCCCCTACTCCATATTTTGAATAAGGTGCATTTTCATAGTTTGATTTCTGGGCAGAAGAAGAATATCCTGAGGTTATTGTTATAATACTCAGTGCTGTAAGCTTAGCGTATATGCGGTACATTATATTTTAAAATTATATTCAGCCCTTTCATCAACAAATCAGGGTCCGCAAATATCTTACTTTTAACCTTGCCTTCAAAGAATGGCATATCTCCCCCAGTTAATATGGCGTTAAAATCAGCATATTGAGAAGCAAAATCCGTAATCATACCGTCTATTTCTGCTGCCATACCATATACGGCGCCACTACGCAGCCCTGTTTCTGTATCATAACCCAGCAATAACAACTCTCCTTCTAACTTCACTTCAGGCAGTCTGTCTGTAAAATGATGCATTGCTTTCAGGCGCATATGCAATCCCGGAGATATTGCTCCACCCCTGAATGTGCCATTTTTTTGTACAAAGTTGTAAGTAATACAAGTACCTAAGCTTATGATCAAGTTATTCTTACCTGGAAACATGTTCTGAGCAGCTACAGCTAAAGCCAGCCTGTCTGCCCCTAAAGTTCCCGGAGAACTATAGGCATTCATAATTGGCACCCTGGTATTGTTATCAAGCTTCACAAATCCCTTTAAGCTATCTTTCAGATATTGCTCTACAGATGATGATGATTCTGTAACAGAGCATAAAATACCTTTTGCAGGATTGTTTGAGCTCACAAGATTAGCTATGGAATCCGCTGCATTTGATTCAGAATAGGAATAAGATTCTGTGATCTTACCTTCTTCATCAAATAAAGCAGCCTTAACCCTGCTATTGCCCCAATCGATGCATATACTTAAAGACATAATACAATTGTTTAACCTAGAGGTGAAAAATAATAAAATTACTTTAATAGCAAAAGTAATCGGCGATATTTAATGGCTAGATTTTCTAAAGATTAAAGTCATCTAGAGATAAATTCCTGAAATGACCATTCATCTGCACCCTTTCTTTCATCCGCTCCAGCTCCTGCACCATAGGTATCATGTTATTAAGATGCCTGCGCAGGTATTCAAGTCGTTGGAGCTCAGTAAATAAGCTCAAAAGCTCATATTCCTGTTTTTTTGACAACCCAACCAGGTGTCCTATTTCGTATGAAATTATATCCTTGTCATTTAGTGGAAATTTATCCTGTACCCCTAAAAGATTGTATAAACGCCTGATCTCATCAACTATAACAGAAGAAATACGACTATCTCCCTTATGAACTATATTATCCGGATATGTAACAATAGCACCATCGTATAATTTATCGGGAATACCCTTTACTGTTTCAAGTATTCTAAATATGCTTACACCTTTTGTTCTAATGTCAAACTCACCATTGTCATACTTTTTCACAACATCCGTAATCTCCATCAGTGTACCGTACTCATTAAGGTTACTATCAAGGACAGATGGAATACCAAACGACTTTTTATCATTGAGGCACTCTGCTATAAGCTGTTTATACCTTGGTTCAAATATGTGCAGATTTAAAGACTCTCCGGGAAACACAACTATATCCAGAGGAAAAATTGGTATAAAATTCGTCATACGTAATTTTTTGTTCTATTCTGATGAGGCTTCCTTTAGGTTATAAGCGGTTAAAGCATAGCGTTGCCATAAGATGAAGAACAAATATACGAATACACCATATTGTATCTCAAATGCCGGCTCAACTAATATTGATGCTAATAATGACAACCAAACCACAAACAA
Organism: Flavipsychrobacter sp.; assembly: GCA_044227125.1. Taxonomy (GTDB): domain Bacteria; phylum Bacteroidota; class Bacteroidia; order Chitinophagales; family Chitinophagaceae; genus Polluticoccus. The sequence continues at coordinate 74,019 of JBGAFS010000006.1, read as the reverse complement.
AAAGAAGCCATCACGATTTCGCCTGATCCATGTCAAAGGCATAAATATCCATACTGTAAATATTACCAGACACACTAATCCGCAACCCATTGCAACTACAATAAACTCATTATGCGGTAACAACTGCAGCTCCGGAGAAACATCTGGGTACCACTTACTATACCCTTCCCGCATTGATGCATATAAGTCTCCTGCCCCTACGCCTAATAATGGGTTTGCCTTTATTTGCCTAACGGATATATCGTATGATATCAGTCGGCCCATATCGCTGTATATGCCGGAAATCTCTCCCCTGTTCAACAATATTAAAGTATAACTAAGATACCCGATCCGGTTCTTTAAAGTAGGCACATATTGTACTGCAAATCCCGCTATCAGAACCAGAGACAACAGTACCCCTGCTACTGCCAGCTTACTCTTTTTCCATGTAGTATATATACCCCATGAAGACAGAAACACATACAAAACTATTAACCCTGTACGTGCAGCCAGTAAGTGAAGATATGCTGCTAGTAAGGTTACAATTATACCTATCAACAATTTGGAATACCTTGTTACCAGTTGGGGCCAATAGTACAAACCCCATACTATATATAGCGCTATTGACAAGCTGAACCTTATATGGTCATTACGAGCAGCAGTTGGCAAAACTTTAGAAATAATGTACTGATCTGTATAATAAGCAGGGTCTCTGAAAAAGAAATAACTACTATACAACGCACATCCTGTAAATAATAGACCTATAATAAGAGTAAACCACCACAACTGCTTCTTATTGAGCTTTGGCAACAAGGCAAAAGCAGGCGGTAATACTACAAATGGTACTTTATTGATGATGTTATTCAGCCATTCATTCTTATTATCACTCCATAAGCCACTTAAAACATAGATCAGCACCCATATAATGCCCAGCCACCACCATTTATCTTTAAGTACACGCCTTACTGGTGCTTTATACAATGTTACAAGACAAAAACCTATCATTGCCGAAGAAAGCAGAGCTCTTGAAAACAGGAATCCGGCCATCATTCCTATTATACAAATGAGTGCCAGATTGGTGCGATAAAAATTATAATTTATAGATTTACTTTTGTTCACAAAGGCGATTATTCTACAATAACGTCAATAAAAAGAAATTAGTGCAGGACAAGATAACACAACTTCTGTCAGAGATACAAGCAGGCAGCTTTAAAGCGCTTGCCAGGGCTATCACGATAGTAGAAAATGAACTAGATGGCCACCGACTTTTACTACATAGTCTTAAACATACCGAACAAGCCAAAGTAGTTGGCATTACAGGCCCTCCCGGTGCCGGCAAAAGTACGCTCGTAAATGCTTTACTGTCCTTTTGGAATAATGCGGGCAAAAAAATAGCTGTGATAGCTGTAGACCCATCCTCTCCTTTCAACTATGGCGCATTACTGGGAGACAGGATACGTATGGCTGATTTTTATACAAACCCTAATGTATTCATCAGATCGCTGGCCACAAGAGGTGCTTTAGGCGGACTGCAAAATAAGATCATTGAAATAACGGACGTAATAAAAAATGCACCATTTGATATTGTGATAGTAGAAACTGTGGGCGTGGGGCAAAGCGAGGTCGAAATTGCGGGGCTGGCAGATTGCACTGTAGTAACACTGGTACCTGAAGCCGGAGATGAAGTGCAGACACTGAAGGCAGGTATTATGGAGATAGCGGACGTATTTACTGTAAATAAAGCTGACAGGGATATGGCTGACGGGCTTTATAATAATCTTAGGATCATGTGCCATGAGCGAGCTAAAAACGGCATAGAGACCCCAGTATTTAAAACCATAGCCACACAGGAAGACACAGTGATGGAACTGGCTTCTTACCTGGAAAACTATCTTTCAGGGACTCATGCTACAACAGAAAAACGATTATTGTTACTGGCAGATAAATGCTGGCAGATCATCCAGAGTCAACGTATGAAAGGAATTGAAAAACACCAGATAGCCATAGAATTGAGATCGATGTTGAATTCTCAGGACTTTAATTTGTATTCTTTTGCAGAAAACTACGCCCTATCACATCCTATTTGATAGCTTCTCTGAATTTAGGCATATATTTTGTTTGTTATCTGTATGTTATAGCCACTACAATTGGCTACAATAAGTATAAATAATATGTAGTATTACACTATAAAGATGCTTATAAGCGTTTTTATACAGAATAACATTGAATTGCATTAACTTAGAAAGCAGGATTTTATAATTTAACTTTACCAATAATCAGGGTTTTTACCAGCATGATCCCTCTGCCGCCACATCTGTTATATTTGTTAACGTTTATAAGTTCTCTTATAATAGCGCTGGTTTCTATACCCCAGATAATAATAATATCTGCCCGCAAAAGATTATTTGACGTTCCGGATAATGACAGGAAGCTGCATCTGCGTATAGTACCTAATCTTGGTGGTATAGGAATCTTTTTTGCATACATTACTACCTGTTCTTTATTTATTCAACCTGTAACGTTTGACAGGTGGAATTACATTATAGCTTCATCACTTCTTCTATTCCTTACAGGAATAATGGATGATCTGGTAACACTTAGTCCTTCAAAAAAGATATTTGCACAATTTCTAGCTGCTGCTGTTACTGTCTGTCTTGCAGACATAAGGCTTAAATCTCTTCACGGAATACTGGGTGTTTACGAACTACCCTACTGGTATAGTGTAGGATTTTCTGTATTAGGTTGCATATTTGTTACTAATGCATTTAACTTAATTGACGGTATAGATGGGCTTGCAGGGTCAATTGGGGTGCTTAGCACATTTACCCTTGGAGTTTGCCTGGCTTCTATGGGCAATCCCGGTGCGGCCTGCCTTGCTTTCAGCCTTATGGGTGCTATAGTAGGCTTCCTGAAATTCAATATGGCTCCCGCCAAGATATTTATGGGCGATACAGGCTCTTTATTGCTTGGCTTTACAATAGCTGTTCTGTGTATCATTTTTGTCAATTCATACAACCCGGAAGCAGCATTTGCCAAATTAGTACACTCACCTAAAGCTGCACTTGTTATTGGTCTTTCTATACTTTTTGTACCTGTATTTGACTCTTTCAGAGTTTTCATTACCAGGCTCATGAAAGGTATCTCTCCTTTCAAGGCAGACCGGACACACCTGCATCACTACTTGCTTGACCTGGGTTTTACCCACACAAGAACAGTAACCATACTTATAACTGCCAATATCCTTATTATTACGGTTTCCTTATTAGTACAAGATTATAATCCTAATCTCGGCATTGCTTGTATACTTGCCTTATCTTTCGGTCTGTTCATGATACTGTACTATATGCGAAAAAACAGGATAGCTAATACTCAAAAGCTATTCAAAACTGAAGGAAAGAAGACCATACCGCTTAACGGGAAAAAAGAAGTAGCCTCTAATTAATCTGCTACTGCACCTGCATATTGCCATCTGAATACTTATACAAATACAGGTGCCTGTTCTCTTCATAGAGCAATTTATCATCCTTGTCCCATGACAACCTGATATCGAAATTTGTCAAAGAATATGCACCTTTATCATTTACTTTATCATTAAAAACTGTACCATACCTGGAAAGCAGGTATCCGTAATAGAACATTGTTTCATAACCCCTGTACACCATATCAGATGGCCTGCTTATTCCCAATTCTCTTTTGCAAGCGTTATTTACAGGTTGGGCAGCATTGCTATATGGATCAAAATAATATGGATAAGGCACATTAATTGTAGAATTAGCAAGTGTCCCTACTCTCTTTAAAAGTCCCATGTTTCGCCATGTGGGCATACCATATATTTCAAATCTGTATTCAGGGAAATAATTATTCAGCGCCTGTAACAATTTTTCAGAATATGCGATATCCAGTATAGGAACTATAATGGTATTCGTTTTGCCACTGTCAATATATTTTGCAATTGCCTGCCTTGTTGGAATACTATTACACAACAGTCTGTTACTATTATTCTCAGTAACATTAAGACTGGTATATGCACTAACATCTGCAACAGGGGTGCTTCGATACAAGATCAATGGCTTAGCAGGAAATTGCTTTTTTGACACCCTATCCATTATCCACTCACAGTGCGCCCGCAATGTAGGTTGTAACGTAGTAAAAAACGGGGTCTCTGTTATTCCTCCATCAGCTCCGGACATGGCAGAAACGAAATTTACGTTATGTAATTGGGCCCAGGTAGCAAGTTCCCTTATTTGGGTCGCAGGCACTACCCCAATTATTAGATCTGTTTCATTCAGTCCGCCTGAATTAATAACAGCAGATGGTGTTTCAAATGAATCGATAATATCATGTATAAACACATCTAACTGGTATCCGTTCTTATTCAAAGAATCAGCAGCCAGCTTTAGCCCGGAACAAAAGTCTGTGCCCTGTTGTGCTTTTTCAGGCAACCGACCTTTATAAACAGGCTTTTCATTTGCTACAAGTTCATTCAGATACAGTGGTACAAAAACATCAATCCTGTATCGGTCTTTTATTGTAGTTAACGGATAGGAATATTCTCTCTTTTTTACTGGTTGTAGTACTGGTTTAGGCTGCCTGACCTTATCTGTACTCTCTGCACGAGATTTACGTCCGCCAAATATCTTTTTCAAAAACTGTGCTTCAGCCACATTACCAGAACAGGTAAATAAAGCCGATAAAACAATTGTAACTAATAAACGATACCTCATTAGCTGTTTATTATTACTACTCCCACTCTATAGTAGCCGGAGGTTTTGAACTGATATCATATACGACCCTGTTAATCCCCTTAACACGATTAATGATCTCGTTAGAAACTTTACCCAGGAAATCATGTGGAAGATGAGCCCAGTCGGCTGTCATTCCATCAACTGAAGTCACAGCCCTTAATGCTACAGTAAATTCGTAAGTACGTTCGTCACCCATCACTCCAACACTCTGTACTGGTAACAATATTGTACCTGCCTGCCATACCTGGCTATACAACCCGCTATCCCTGAGATTTTGAATGTATATAGCATCTGCCTCCTGTAACAGTTTCACTTTTTCTTCTGTTATAGCACCAAGTATGCGGATACCCAAGCCCGGACCGGGGAACGGATGACGCTGCAGGAAGATATCGTCAAGCCCCAATTCCTTTCCAATTCTCCTAACCTCGTCCTTAAACAAAAATCTTAATGGCTCTACTAATGACAAGTGCATTATTTCAGGCAACCCGCCAACGTTATGGTGTGATTTTATTGTAGCAGACGGGCCGTTAACAGATACGGATTCAATTACATCAGGGTATATAGTGCCCTGTCCCAGGAAACTAACATCCTTTAATTGTACCGCCTCGTCGTGGAATACATCAATAAATAATTTACCTATTATTTTCCTTTTTTGTTCGGGATCTGACACATTAGCCAGTTCATCATAAAACCGCTGTTTGGCATCTACCCCCTTTACATTCAGGCCCAGATGATGATACCCTTCAAGAACCTGTTCGAATTCATCTTTCCGCAGCAACCCGTTGTCTACAAATATACAATACAAGTTAGCACCTATAGCCTTGTGAACTAGTGTTGCTGCAACTGTAGAATCAACACCGCCACTCAACGCCATTACTACTTTCTTATCGCCAATCTGCTTTTTAAGCCCGGCTACTGTTTCATGTATGAATGAAGCGGGTGTCCAGTCTTGCTTACAACCGCATATATCTACTACAAAGTTCTTCAGTAGTTGTCTTCCGTCTGAACTATGTGTTACTTCAGGATGGAATTGTATACCATAAACATCATTCTTTGCAAAACCCACAGCTTTATAAGCTGCGACAGGGATACTGTCTGTTTTGGCTATCAGGGTGAAGTTTTCTGGAAGTTTCTTGATAGTATCGCTATGACTCATCCACACCTGGGAACCATTACTGATCGTTGCAAGTAATGGATCATGAGCTACATCCTGCAGATGAGCACGTCCGTATTCACGGTGTGTTGATTTACCCACTTCGCCACCACCCTGCTCTGCTAATAGCTGTGCACCGTAACATACCCCAAGAACAGGCAACCTGTCACCCATTGCCTTGATATCGGGCTTGGGTGCATTAGGGTCATTAACAGAAAATGGACTACCTGATAATATGATACCTTTCAAATTGGGTTCATATTCTATTGCTTTAGTACAGGGCTGTATCTCACAATAAATATTGAGCTCCCTGATGCTGCGGGCTATCAATTGGGTATACTGTGAGCCAAAGTCGAGTATGAGTATCTTTTCGTTCATTATTAATTATTACTATAATTTATGCTTGTCCTGTAGTTCCTCCCATAGTAAATGGAATATTTACTGCTTCATTTTCTTTGATCGTGCCATGCTGGGCCTCAAAACGCTTTACATTTTCTACTAACGCTCTCATAAGGCGTTTTGCGTGGTGCGGGGTCATCACAACGCGAGATTTTACTTTTGCCTTCGGCACATTAGGCATCACATTTACAAAATCAAATACAAACTCTGCAAACGAATGGGTTATTATTACCAGGTTAGCATATGTACCATCTGCCATTTCCTCTGTCAATTCTATATTAAGCTGTTGCTCTTGTTGTTGATCCTGCATTATAATAGTTTTATATAGTGGCTGCAAAATTAACAAAAGAAACCCGTGCTTAAAGCCCTGTTCACAACAATGGCTAATTTATTTTAGTTTTGAGCACATGATCCGTATTTATCAGTTCCTTTTTTTGTTTGTTTTAATAGCATCTTGCAGGCCGGCTACCTATACCCCTAAACCAAGGGGATATTATAAAATTACGCTACCTACTCACCGATACAAAGCCTTTGATATAGATGGATTCCCTTATAAATTCGAGTATCCTACATATGGAAATATAATACGTGACAGCAGCTTTTTCGGCCAGAAACCTGAGAATCCGTACTGGATAAATATCGATTTCCCGGAATTGGGAGGCCGGATATATTTAAGCTACAAACAGATCTCACAAAATCAGCCGCTGGAGAAACTGATGGATGATTCTTATAAAATGTCCATCACAGTACACAGTAAACGAGCTGATTATATTGAAGACTACAACTTCAATGACAACAACAGGCATGTACACGGCATTTTTTACAATGTAGGCGGCGATGCTGCATCCAGTTATCAATTTTATGCCACAGACTCTGTACATCACTTTATCAGGGGCGCTTTATATTTCGATGTTGCCCCTAATGCCGACTCATTGAAACCTGTTAATGAATTTTTGAGAAAAGACATGGAACATATGCTGGAAACTCTGGTATGGCCAAACTAATATAGCCCCTTTTATTTTGCTTTTTTCAGGTTTGAGATAACCTGATATTTATTATCTTCGCCCCCTCAAATTGATTTTCGGTCCCGTAGTTCAATGGATAGAATAGAAGTTTCCTAAACTTTAGATACAAGTTCGATTCTTGTCGGGACTACCCCCCCCCAAACACCCCTATTAAGGGGTGTTTTCTATTTGAAAATTAATAATAGCACCTGTAATGTTAACAATTTTTAAAAATTGGTTAAACTTTGTATATTACACTCACTAAATACTTCTGTATGAACAGGATAGCTACTTTCATTAAAACTTTTTCGATCTTATCGCTATTACTAACTACTGGCTATATTTCTAAAGCCCAATATTGTACTTCAGGCTTATATTACTATGGCTGCAATTATGGTGATTATATAAGATCATTTTCTACTACGGGTGGCACAACAAATATTAGTGCCCTTAACACCAACTGCAATGGTGGCTATTCCGGCTACTCATACAATAGCAGCCAGATATTATCAGCTGCGCCGGGTACTACAATTAACTTTACTGTTGTTAATAACCCGTCATGGCCTGAATACTACAAGATATGGGTTGACTTTAACCGAAACGGCAGTTTTACTGATGCAGGCGAGCAGGTCTTTTCTCAAAGCATATCAGGCAATGGTACTGCTGCTAATAGTTTTACAATACCATCTAGTGCTGTATCAGGAGCCACCAGGATAAGGGTTCGCTGCGTATATGGCGGCTCTTCTTCAATGACACCTTGCGGTTTTTACTATGGTGGCGAGACTGAAGATTACGTCGTAAACATAGCAGCATCAGCTGCTAATAATGCAGCGGTTACCTCAGTTGTTTCTCCCGGCACTCAATTCTGCTCTGGCAACTATAATGTTCAGGTTGTTGTTCAAAACAAAGGAATCAACAAAATCAATAACGTACAGGTAAACTGGATATTGGACGGTGTTGCACAAACACCTGTCAGTTATACAACTCCTATAGATGTACAAGGCAGCAGCGCAGGAAATAGTGCCACTATAACACTTGGCAATGTAAGCTATACCAATGTTCCGCATACGATCAAAGCTTTTACTTCTATGCCTAACAATGTTCCAGACACTGTTAATTCTGACGACACGCTCTTGTTTACCAGAAGGGCTTCTCCTCTTGCTCTGATCACTACGACCGGACAAACTGTATATTGCGGTGGCGGTGCTGTAAACACGGTTTTAAATGCCACAACAGGTACGGGGTACTCTTACCAATGGCGTTATAACAATAGCAATATACCGGGTGCTACCACTACTACTTATACTGCAACTGCAGCAGGAGATTACACTCTGCGAGTAGATAGTGCGGGTTGCTTTAATATATCTCCTATATTAAGGATAGATAACCTCGCTATGCCGCAACCATCAATATCTCCTGAAGCCTATGCAGTATTTTGTTATGGTGACAGCATTACACTTAATGCTAATGCCGGCATATCTGGTGCAACGTACCAGTGGCAACTACAGGGCATGAACATTCCCGGTGCTACTAATGCTTCATACGTAGCAAAAATGCCCGGAAACTATACTGTAAAAACTACTAAATTCAGTTGTACCGTTACATCTCCCGGCACTAATGTAAGCCAGGTAGCTTCACCTAATCCCACAATAACCAAAAACAACAATGTACTAAGTACTGCCGGCAATTTTGTGTCATATCAATGGTACCTTAATGGAAATCCATTACCTGCTGATACATTTTCTATCTGCATTGCAAAACAACCGGGCACTTACACTGTTAGAGTATCAAACGGTGGTTGTATGACAACTTCTCCCGGTACAGATGTGACAGCAGAAGAAGTAAATGTAGTGGATATCAACAAAGCAAATTCAATTAAAATATATCCTAACCCTGTAATATCTGTCTGCCATGTATCAGCACCGCTTAATACTAAGGCTGTTATTACAAGCGCGGATGGCAGGAAACTACTTGAATCTGATTTAAAAACAGATATTGACATGTCAAACTTCACATCCGGCATATATATTATTAAGATCTCTGATAATGATGGGAATCTCCTGAAAATAGAGAAAATAATAAAAAAATAATTAATGTATAAATATTGAAATATTAAGGGCTGTGTAATACACAGCCCTTAATATTTAACTCAAAGCTAAAACAGAATTAAAAACTTATAAACCATCTTGTATATATACTTTTTTTAAGTAAATTACGGTATTGTTCCCGACATAAATCTGACAAAAGATGAAACGATTATTTACTCTATTATTAACAGGTATAGCACTAACAAGTGGGTTAACCACTAAGGCCCAGCAACCAACAACTGCCGCCGCATATCCGTTTGTTGCATCAAACAAACCCTACACATACTTATCTGGAGGCACCCCTGTTTCCTGGTATTACTCGAGTGTAGATGATGATTTTTCTCCTAATATACCCATAGGGTTCACATTTACCTTTTGTGGCAGTAACTATACCACTGTTACTGCTATGACTAATGGTTTTATGGTATTAGGCTATAGCAGTTATTACTATTATTATCCTGCTAATGTTGCTTACTTACCATATGTTTCCCCAACCATTTTCGCCGGATGGTGTGATGCTATGGGCGCATCGGGAAATGCAACATCTTATTTAACTACCGGAACTGCACCTAACAGAGTTTTTACGCTTGAGTTTAAAAACTGGTCTAACTGGTCAGGTGGCCCGCCAGCATATATCTCATACCAATACAAACTATATGAAAATGGTTGTATCGAATTATTATACAAACAAGAAAGTGGTACAGCTGGTTTTGCAAGTAGCGCAGCTATAGGTATAGCCAACTCTAGTACTGATTGGCAAACACTCAGTAGTACGGGCACTTCCCCTACCGCATCGAGCTCAACTTTTTACAACTCAAGCATAGCCGGTACAAGGCCTGTAACAGGGCAAAGTTACTTCTGGGGTATTGACAAGGTTGGATATAACAACGCCGGCGTAAGTGCTGCAATATCCCCTACCGCACCATTCTGCTCTGGCAACTACAATGTTCAGGTTCAAATCAAAAACAAGGGTAAAAACAAAATCAATTCAGTAAAAGTATATTGGGAACTGGATGGTGTTCCGCAACCTTTTGTAACTTATAATACACCTCTTGATTCGGTTGCTCCAGGCGATGTTGCTACAGTAACACTCGGTAGTGTAAACTATAGCAATGTACCTCGTACTATTAAAGCATATACATCTATGCCTAATGGTGTGGCAGACACTGTAACAAAAGACGACACTTTAGTATTTACAAAGCGTTCATCTCCTCTTGCATTAATAACAACAACAGGGCAAACGGTTTATTGCGGTGGCGGAGCTGTTAATACAGTTTTAAATGCTACTACCGGTACAGGATATTCGTATCAATGGAGGTATAACGGGAATAATATACCTGGTGCTACAGCAACTACCTATACTGCAAATGCCGCCGGCGACTATACTCTTAGAGTAGATAGTGGTGGCTGCTATAACATTTCACCTATACTCCGCATAGATAACATAGCAATGCCTCAACCAAGCATATCTCCTGAAGCTTATGGCGTATTTTGTTTCGGTGACAGCATTACACTGAACGCCAATGCTGGTATTTCCGGAGCAACGTATCAATGGCAATTGCAGGGTACAAATATCCCTGGCGCTACCAATGCATCTTACGTAGCAAAAGTGCCAGGCAATTACACAGTAAAGACAACTAAATTTTCTTGTACTGTAACATCGCCGGGTACCAACGTCAGCCAGGTAGCTGCACCGAACCCAACAATTACCAAGAATGGTACATTGCTAAGTACTGCAGGCAACTACGTTAGTTATCAATGGTATGTAAATGGCAATGCCTTACCTGCAGATACATTCTCAGTTTGTATTGCTAAAGTAGCTGGTACCTATACAGTAAAAGTATCTAATGGTGGTTGCTTTGCAACTTCAGGCGGTTCTGATGTTAGTGAAAGTGAAATCATGTTAGGTATTAGCACTGCAAACCCGGCTGATGCGATAAAAATATATCCTAATCCTGCAACCACCACAGTACATATAGCTTGCCCAGCTAATTGCAGCACAAGTATATATGGTGTAGATGGTAAAACCCTCATAAAAGAGGATAAATCTTCGGATATAGATATTCACAGCCTGACCAATGGCATTTACATTATCAAGGTAACTGATGCAAATGGCTTAACGCTGAAACTGGAGAAACTTATCAAACAATAATATGTCAAATAATATAAAAATAAAAAGGTGCCAATGGCACCTTTTTATTTTTATTGAAAACAGCGATATGAGACATACTCAACTTACCTGCAAAGTCTGGCTTACGAAATAAATACAGTGATAATTTCTTTTAAAAAATAACAGGTAACCCCTTTGATTTATGATAATCAATTATTGGCTGATATGGGCCATATTTATGCTGATGTGTTGAAAATGTATCAGCATATGGACCTTCATCATAATCAATAGGTTTTACTTTCATATCAGGATACGATACCACTCCTGACTTTATAGGCCGCATATGCAATGTATCACAATTAACAAAAGCCGCCACATCTATAGCTTCTTCATCAGTCAACACAGGTTTATTCCATAAAGCCTGATTAAACGGCATATTTGCTTTCACAAAACGTGCCATTTTCAAGACACGGTGCATACTGCTCCCTCTTTCATAAGAATGACTGCCCCATAAAGGTGGGTAAACATATGTTGAAGAATCTTGTTTCAATACTCCTTCTCCATTATAACCATGACAACTGGCGCACCTGGTCTGAAAAACCAATTTGCCATTATTGATATCTGCCGGTCTGTTTGGGTATTGTAGCTCAACACCGTCATCTCCTTTTACCCTGTGTCCTACAGGTACATTTTGCGCAAGCCATTTCATGTAAGATACAATAGCAACCATCTCCTTGCTATCTAAAGGCATCGGCACACCATTATGCGGGCGTTCAATACAGTTATTAACTCGTTCGGCCAATGTCAATATTTTATCTTCCCTCCCTCTGTATTGCGGATAACGAGCATGAGAACTAAAATAATTTAAACCATAAGGCCTTGTACCTGCATCAAGATGACAATTATTACAATTCATTTTATTGCCCAGATAATGGCCCTTGATTCCTTCTGGCCCTAAGTAGTACGCAGTATTGACAATTAATTCTCTTCCATAACGAATTAAATCACCAAACTGGTCATGGGGTATCAAAGCAGTGTCTGGTGCTGTAAATATTGAGTCTGACAAAGACCCCTGATTATGCATATTTTGCGACATGTTATGTTCACCACATCCTGACACTAATTCTGTAGTAAACAAAAAAAACAATAATTTACATGTACGATTGATAAAGCCGGAAGTCATGTATAGCAAATTAATTTGTATCAGCCTGTGTATACTAACAATCACCTCTTATGCCCAAATACTACCTACCGAAGGTAGTAAATTAAACTATAGGCTTGTTGGATTTTCAGTACCGTATAATGACAAAGTAAAGAGTTATACTATTGAAATAGCTCCGGGACATTTTGATAAAAATGCTGAATTTCAATCCGCAATAACAATCACAGAAACCAGTGACGACAATAAAAGGATAATTACCGTACCACAGTTTGGTTCAGATTATACATGGCGAATGATAAGCACTTATAAAAGGGACAGGAAAAAATACAGTCCCCTGTATCACTTTTCAACAATGTATTCACCATATACGGATACCTCAAAATACAGGCTGAAGATTATTGATACTGCTACAAGTCATAAAGACATGTATGTGCTTCTTGATTTTTCCCCGGTCATTTATAATATGAGGGGTGAGCCCATCTGGTTTCTTCCGGATATTCCAAATGCTATAGAACGAGGAAAAAGAATTCGGGATCTTAAAGCTACCCCATTCGGAACATTTACTATTATGAGCGATTATGGTGCATTTGAATTTGATTACAACGGAAAATTATTGTGGCGAGCACCAAATGATGGCAAAGTAAGTGGCGATACCGCAGAAAATTACCACCATGAATTTACACGGCTTAATAATGGTAATTACATCACTGCTGGGTTTGAAAAAACATACAGACTCGTTCCCTCAAGTTTTGATACTAATCTGATAAATAAGAGCGATGAAACATTCGTCAAAAGAGACTCCAAATATTATAAAAGGATTGATTGCGGTACGATTATAATGTACGATACAGCAGGCAACGTAATATGGAGTTGGCACTCATCCAATTACTTTTCGGATGACGATTATTTCGGTAAAGTTTTTGGTGATGGTATGTACAATACCAGTACCCATCTTAACGGAGTATATTTTGATGAGCCTAATAACGTTATATATGCCAGCTTCAGAGACCTGAGCCGTGTTATTAAGATCAGCTACCCTTCCGGCGAAGTTATCAGGGTATATGGTAAACGATCAGAAAAGAAAACAGGGCGGCCATACAAAACCCCTTTTAAAGCCCAACATTGTCCAAGGATAAATAAAGACGGCAACTTCTATTTATTCAATAATAATACAGACAGAGAACGCGATATTGTATCTCAATTATGCATATTTAAAGAGCCTGCAGACCCGAATGGAGCATTAACTAAGATATGGGAATTCCCCTGTGATATCGACACTTTTGCATTAGCCGGTTCTGCCAGCGGGGGTAGTGTTTGTATGCTCGACGATAGCTGCATTCTTGCCTGCATGGGCATACAGGGACGGGTGTTTCTTGTAAATTACAATAAGCAGGTATTATGGAATGCCATACCGGAATATAAAGACGAATATGGCGTCTGGACCATACAGCCGGAATACAGAGCCAGCTATATAGAGAATCCTATGGAGCTGCGTCGGTACATATTTAAACGCTAAGAAAAACAATCCATATGTTATCCCCAGTTTCAGATACCATATCTGAAATACCTCTTGTTTTAGTATTTTTGACCCATCTAATACTCTTATTACAATAAAATAAAATGGCAAAAATTAAAGTAGCAAACCCGGTTGTAGAATTAGACGGGGATGAGATGACTCGCATAATATGGAAGTTTATCAAGGATAAGCTGATAACTCCATACTTAGATGTTGACATCAAATATTATGACTTGGGGGTCGAACATCGCGATGCTACTAATGATCAGGTTACTATCGATGCTGCAAATGCAATTAAACAATATGGCGTTGGTATTAAATGTGCTACAATAACTCCCGATGAAGCAAGGGTTAAAGAATTTAACCTGAAACAAATGTGGAAGAGCCCTAATGGTACTATCAGAAATATCCTCGACGGCACAGTATTCCGTGAGCCGATTGTTATGAGCAATATACCACGCTTAGTTACCAACTGGAATGCACCTATAATTGTAGGACGTCATGCATTTGGCGACCAATATCGTGCAACAGATTTTGTTGTTAAAGGCAAAGGTAAACTGACTATAAAATTTGAAGGTGAAAACGGTGAAGTAATAGAACACGAAGTTTATAACTTCAAAGGTGACGGTGTTGCTATGGCAATGTACAACACGGATGAGTCTATAAGGGGATTTGCAAGGTCTTGTTTCAATATGGCCTTACAAAAGAAATGGCCTTTATACATGTCAACTAAGAATACCATCCTTAAAAAATATGATGGTCGCTTTAAAGACATATTTGAAGAGGTATATCAGAATGAGTTCAAAACAGAATTTGAAGCAAACAAACTGACTTATGAACACAGGCTAATTGACGACATGGTTGCCAGCGCATTAAAATGGAATGGTAATTTCGTATGGGCTTGCAAAAACTATGATGGTGATGTACAGAGCGATACCGTTGCTCAGGGTTTTGGTTCATTAGGGCTAATGACCTCCGTTCTTATTACCCCAGACGGCAAAACTATGGAAGCGGAGGCAGCACACGGAACAGTTACTCGCCACTATCGCGAACATCAAAAAGGTAATCCGACATCAACAAACCCTATCGCTTCAATATTTGCGTGGACAAGAGGTCTTGCATTCAGGGGCAAATTGGATAACAACCAGGAATTGATCAACTTCAGTGAAACACTTGAAAGAGTTTGTATTGAAACAGTAGAAAGCGGTAAGATGACCAAAGACCTTGCAATCTGCATAAAAGCAAATGTAGAACATGGTAAAGACTATCTGTATACAGAAGAATTTTTGGATGCTTTAGACCAAAACTTAAAAAAAGAACTTAATAAGTAGTTGAAGGGGGGGGCTGATATTCAGCCCCTTTTTAGGCTTTGGGTTACCAATTGTTGTTAATGCTATGGCGCTATCTGTTTTAAATGATATATTTGCACCTTCAATCAACGATTTCCATATTACACAATAATATATCTAATCGGAGTTTTGGGAAAAAGCGTTTAACCCATTTATGAATATATTTTTAACCGGTGCAACTGGCTTAGTAGGAGGAGAACTACTTGTAACACTTTCTAAAAGGGAAGAAGTTGACAATATTTATTGTCTTATACGTTCTCAAAGTATAGAAGAAGCAACTGCAAGACTTGAGCGTGTATTTAGTCTGCATAATGATAATTTTGATAAAGAAAAGATAAAGCCGGTTTTAGGCAATCTGTTTGATGAGAACCTGACACAATCATTAATTGACAATGCCGGCTTAAACGATGTGAATGTTATCATTCACTCTGCTGCCAACACATCATTCTCAAGGTTCAACGATGATTTAGTAGAGAAAGCAAATATTGGTGGACTGACTAAGATACTGCTTTGGGCCAAACAACTACCTGCGCTTCAAACATTCCTGTACATTGGCACTGCAACAATATGCGGTAAGGATATTAAAGACAGGATTGTACACGAAGATGAATCTCCTAACCTGAACGCAAGCCATGTTGTAAAATATACTTATACAAAAATGAAGGGTGAACTCCTTATCAGAGAACACCTGAAAGAAGACCAAATACTAATTGCCCGCCCTTCTATCATTATGGGAGATAGCAGGCCAATAATACCACGCTCACCGGTTATACTGTGGGCAATGGCAACAATTAACCACCTCAGGTTGATTCCCGTAAATGAGCATGCCCAACTTGATATAATACCAGTTAACTATGCTGCTGAAGCTATAGTAGGTTTATTATTTGCTAACAGGAAACATAGCGTTTACCATATATCAGCTGGTGAAGCTGGATCTACAACTGCTTTGAAATTATCAAAAACGCTTGAAGCATATTTTGATGAAATGCCTCCATTTAATTTCATCAATAAATCGCTTCTTAACCAGGTTAAACACTGGACGAAAGACCGACTTCAGCCTAACAGCGAACTGTATGCATATCATACATACCTCGACTATTGGAAAGAAACATTTGAAGATAAAAGCAAACTCAGGGTATTATTCTCAGGCCTGGACCCATATCTCGATTTCATGGAGTTAGGGCACGTATTCGATAATACGAGACTGTTGGAAGATGTAGGCATTGAAAACTCAGTTCCTGCAGATGTTTACATAGCCAACTCAATGAATTTTGTTGAAAAACTTGACATACTTGAAGGGGCAATTGACCCTTAATATTTAACAGATATTATAAATAAAACAGGCTGGTAATACCAGCCTGTTTTATTTGATATTTAAGTATTTAATCAAAAATGTAATTTAGCAGCTCCAAGTTTACCCGATTACTCAATACTTTATGGGATTATTTGATAAGTTATTTAAGAGGAACAAAGAACAACAAGAGCAAAAAGAAGCTCTTGATGAAGGACTGAAGAAAACGAAAGAAGGCTTCATTTCTCGTATAACAAAAGCGATAGCAGGGAAAGACAAAGTTGATGAAGAAGTACTTGATCAACTTGAGGAAGCTCTTGTAGGTGCAGATGTAGGTATTGACACAACTGTGGCTATTATTAACAGGATAGAAGACCGTGTTGCTAAAGATAAATTCCTTGGCACGTCTGAATTAAACAGGATATTACAAGAGGAAATCATGGGCATGCTTACAGCATCCCCTACAAATGAGTTTGAGACCTTTGATATTCCTGCTGGTAAAAAACCATACGTAGTATTAGTTGTAGGTGTTAATGGTGTAGGCAAAACTACAACTATTGGCAAGTTAGCATACAACTACAAAAAGAACGGAAAATCTGTGGTACTGGGTGCTGCTGATACCTTCAGGGCCGCAGCGGTAGACCAACTAACGATATGGAGTGACAGAGTTGGCGTTCCTATTGTAAAGAAGGAAATGGGTAGCGATCCCGGTTCTGTAGCATTTGATGCTGTAGCCAGTGGTATTGCTAAAGATGCTGATGTTGTCATTATTGATACAGCGGGTCGCCTACACAACAAATCCTATCTGATGGATGAATTAGGTAAGATAAGAAGGGTGATTAGCAAGAAAATGCCCGATGCACCGCACGAAGTACTATTAGTACTGGACGGGAGTACGGGTCAAAATGCGTTAGAACAGGCAAAACATTTTACAGCTGCTACGGATGTTACAGCACTTGCGATTACCAAACTTGATGGTACAGCAAAAGGAGGTGTTGTACTGGCAATAGCAAACCAATTCAAGATACCGGTTAAGTACATTGGTGTCGGCGAACGCATGGAAGATCTTCAAATTTTCAACAAAGCAGAGTTTGTAGATAGTCTCTTCAGTCTCGAAAAATAGATATTGGTGTTGCATAAATCCGAAGCCATTAAAGACCTGATGCAAATCCCCGGAGTTGGGAAATCAATAGCAAATGATCTCATTTGTATAGGCATAAAATCTGTTTCTGATTTAACAGGGAAAGACCCCGAGCAGCTATACAGAGAATCTAATGAATATGCAGGTGCTATACAGGATAGATGTCTCCTATATGTATTCAGGTGCGCCGTCTACTATGCAGAAACACCAGCTCAAAAGCGGAATCAGGAAAAACTAAAATGGTGGAACTGGAAAGATTAATTCTTATCTTTTGGTTCGAATATGAAGACTGCTACAGCTATAGCAATTATGATTGTCGCAACAATATCAGCATTATACATCTACAAGACTGATATAAGTTGCAAAACAACAGACATTGACTTGTTTAGCAAGGCCTTATCCGCATATAACAAACAACTTCCTCAAGAACTTAACTTTACTACAGAGCCAAACAGAGACGACATTTATATTTGGGCTCGCTATATTTTAGCCCCAATCAAACTATATTATAATAAACAGGCTGCTGACACTACCCTGTTTATTCGCTCTATTAATTATCAGCTCAAAGACCATAATCAATCAGAAGTTATTATCTGGTACTATAGTGACAGCAAGTACAAGTACTCTCTCCTCAAATCGAATCCATGACTGGTATTAGTAAAACTATATTATGCATAGGGTTCTGTATAGGTATAACCAGCATTGTATACTTTTTGTCACTGGTCGTATCTGTCCCCTACATATTATGTGCTATAATAGCTACAGCCATAATAATAGGCTTTAATTTATTCATATTCCGAACCAGGCCTTATGATACCGATAACATATCATGGTTAATAGTAACAGTATTTGGTTGTGGGCTGCTATTAATTAATGATACCATACCATCTGTCACAAAGAAATATGGCTTATGGGATGCCAGGTCTATATGGAACTTCGATGCGAAATATCTATCAGACTCAAATAGTTGGCGTCAGCTATTCGAGACTCAAACACTTGCACACCCTGATTACCCCTTTGCTTTACCGGCAACAATAGCATTCCTCCAAAAGCTATTTCACTCCAATTACAACCTTCAAATCCAATTCATCTTACACTATATTATCACTATAAGCATCCCTACTATTATCCTGTTCGAACTATCACGTAAAAGCAAATTGATTTCGATAATTGCATTCTCATTATTTGCTTTTAGCACGTCCTATCTGCAGATAGGACTTTCACAATTGGCAGACACTTTGTTAGCATTCTTTCTACTGCTAGCACTTATTAGCTATTATGAATCATACCAAAACAAATACTACCTGGCCTTATCAACTTTCTTTATCGGCTGTTGTATGTGGACAAAGAATGAAGGAATAGCTATTGCAGGTGTTTTTATTCTCTTTAACTGGAGGTACCTGTTTCTGAAATCCAATTATAAGCTTTCGCTTATTGGCTTACTGTTGCCTTTAATAACTACCATAATATTTAAGACTTATTATGCTCCCGCTAATGATATAGTCTCAGCACAAGGCAGTAAAACACTTAGTTATCTTACAGAACCCGGAAGGTACAAGCTAATCCTTAACAGCCTCATAGATACGTACTACCAACAATTCTATTACTTTTCCTGCTTTATACTTGTATATACAGCGCGATGTATATGGAAGAGGCAATTACCAGCAAACCATTTCAATATGCTTCTGATGTGCGGAGTCATATATTTTGGTGTGTACCTGGTTAATCACAATGAGCTTGAATGGCAGTTGTTCACATCTATGAATAGACTAATACAGCAATTGCTGCCATCATTCGTTTATGTTATAGCCCTGCAATTTGCAGATAGCAGTTCTAGTCGTTTCCAAGTAAGATTCTTCTCAAATCGTTAATGCCGTCAGTAGCACTTTTCTCAATTCGCACTATATTCGAATACCTGCTTACTGGTGGTATCTTCCTATCTATAACATACTTGACAACTCTGTCTTCTACATAATTCACAAGTCCCGCTGCAGGATAGACAACCAATGATGTACCAATAAGAACAAAGATGTCTGCTGACTGCATTACAGGTATCGCATCAGCTATCTTAGGTACCGGCTCTTCAAACCAAACGATATGTGGCCTTAACTGAGTGCCGTCAGCCGCCGTATCTCCCAACCTTATGTTGTCGTATATTTCGTAAACAAGGTCTTCATCTTCTTCGCTTCTCATCTTGAATATCTCTCCATGTAAGTGGAGTACGTTTGTAGAACCGGCACGTTCGTGGAGGTCATCTATATTTTGGGTAACTATGTGAACATCGTAATGCTGTTCCAGTTCAGCAAGGATGTAATGTGCCTTGTTAGGATTAGCCTCTTTAACTGCCCTGCGGCGCATATTATAGAAATCAAGTACCAATTGCGGGTCTCTTCTCCATGCCCGGGGTGTTGCTACATCTTCTATATTATAGCCTTCCCATAATCCATCACTATCCCGAAAAGTCTTTAGCCCACTTTCGGCACTGATGCCTGCCCCTGTTAATACTACCAGTTTCTGCTTAGCCATATTCTCAAAAATACGGCATAATCATTTTAGCTAAAGTAGCTTATTACCAAGGGGATACTTAAAGCCACTGCAGATATGGTTAATGCAATAATGCGAAACATACGCTGGCGATGCGGCATGTTATGATGTTTTCTGAGTCTCTTTTGTCTGTCGGAACACATCCTCTATTCATTTAGGCTGTAAATATTATGCCCTTCAAAAAAACATGCAAATAGATACAATCTGTTAACCAGCCCTTAACATGATTTTAAGCAACCGATAACGAATGCTTAAGATTTTCCAGCATTGTACCGGTCATCTTATCAATATCAAATTCATGCTTCCAGCCCCAGTCTGCACGTGCTGCAGAGTCATCTATACTCTGCGGCCAACCATCAGCTATCTGCTGGCGGAAATCAGGAGCATATGATATCTCAAAACCCGGTATATGCTTTTGTATAGCTGCCGCAATTTCTTTAGGTGAGAAACTCATTGCTGACAGGTTATACGACATTCTTGATTTTATTAGGTCTGCCGGCGCTTCCATGAGTTCTATGGTACCACGAATAGCATCGTCCATATACATCATTGGCAAGTAGGTATTCTCTGACAGGAAACTGGTGTATTTACCATGCTTCAATGCCTCATGGTATATCTCTACTGCATAGTCCGTAGTGCCACCACCCGGTTCAGATTTCCAGCTAATAAGTCCGGGGTAACGGATGCTTCTTACATCAAGCCCCCAGCGTTGGTTATAATACTGGCACCATAACTCTCCTGCATACTTGCTGATACCATAAACAGTTCTAGGCTCAACAATAGTTTTTTGCGGGGTTTCCTGTCTTGGGGTTGTAGGCCCGAACACAGCAATAGAACTAGGCCAGTATATTTTAGTTAGCTTTTCCTGCACACCTATTTCCAATACCTGCAGCAGGCTCTTCATATTTATATCCCATGCACGATGCGGGTCTTTCTCGCCCGTAGCTGAAAGCAAAGCAGCCAGCAGGTATATTTGAGTAATCCCTTCTTTCTTTACCAATGCCAGAGTCGCTTCTGCATCCATAGCATTGTGTACCACATAAGGCCCGGTACCTGCCAGCAGCGGATGTTCTCCGCGTATATCCGTTGCTAGTACATTATCATTCCCATACAATTTCCTCAAGGCAAGTGTGAGTTCTACTCCTATTTGCCCACAGGCGCCAAGTATCAGTACTTTTTCTTTTTTCATCGGGTATTGATAATGTATGTTAGCTATATATTGGTTTATGATACTTTAATTAGATTGTTGTTTGATAAGATTGATAAAATCGTCAAACAAGTAACGGGAATCATGCGGGCCAGGAGTGCTTTCAGGGTGGTATTGCACAGAGAATGCAGGCTTATTCTTCATCCTGATACCTTCTATAGAACCGTCATTCAGGTTGAGGTGTGTTATTTCTATCTTCTCTGATTTTCTTGCGGCTTCAGGGTCTACACCAAAACCATGGTTCTGTGTAGTTATCTCGCTCCGCCCTGTCACCAGGTTTTTCACCGGGTGGTTGAGGCCGCGGTGACCGTGGTGCATTTTGAATGTAGGAATATCATTGGCCCTTGCCAGCAACTGGTGGCCTAAACAAATACCAAATAATGGTTTACCTGTTTCCAATACATCTTTTACTGTATTTACTGCATAATCCATTGATGCCGGATCGCCGGGGCCGTTTGAGATAAATACGCCATGTGGTTCAAACGACATGATATCTGCTGCTGTAGACTTAGCAGGGAATACTTTCAGATAAGCTCCCCTGTCTGCCATGCACTGCAGGATATGACGCTTTACACCGTAGTCAACAACAGCTATCCTGATAGAGGCATCAGGGTTACCAAAATTGTATGCTTCTTTGGTTGATATTACAGAAGACAACTCAAGACCAGCCATGTCCGGCACTTTAGCCAGTTCCGCCTTCAGCTGTGCAGGCTCGCTTATTTCTGTACTGATGATACAGTTCATAGCACCCTTACTACGAACATGCGCTACCAGTGCGCGTGTATCTACATCCTGTATGGCTACTATATTGTTTTGTACAAGATAGTTATGCAGGCTGTCATCAGCAGTCATACGACTGTACTTATCTGATATATTCTTACAAATAAGACCTTTGATCTTTACAGAATCACTCTCTACATCTTCTTCCTTTACGCCATAGTTACCAATATACACAGTGTTCATTATGAGCACCTGGCCTGTGTATGAAGGGTCGGTAAACACTTCCTGGTAGCCGGTCATACCGGTATTGAAACAAAGCTCACCACCGCTGGTTCCTTTAGCACCATATGACACTCCTTTAAAGAATGTACCATCTTCTAACAGCAACCATGCGGGCATATTTACATTATTATCAACAGGCATATTAAAAACAAATTGTGCAAAGGTAACTCAAAACGTATAATTCTAAAGCCCGAAACTGAACAAAAAAGTTCGATGTGGATATTTTTCGATATTAATGTTTAGCAGATACGTTCGGGTGTATCTGCTAAACTGAGTGACACTGTAGGGACTCGAACCCTAGACCCGCTGATTAAGAGTCAGCTGCTCTACCAACTGAGCTACAGTGTCTTATTGTAATCCGCCTGAGGCGGATTACGGTTTTGCAAGTGCTGTTGGTAACCCGTCAATACTTGTCCTGTTCTTTTCCTGCATGTATTGCTCAAGCCCCTCCTCTCCTTTCTTTTCAGCCCATTTTTGTGCAATATCGCGTTCACCAAGATAGTCATAATAAGGAATATAGTAACCACAGGATGTCTGTACCCTATTAATATCTGCCACTATCACCTGTCTTACACCTAATGCAGGCAATTCGAAGTTGGCTGACAACTCTGCCCATTCTGCATCTCCGGGTAATACCGCCTTGCCTGTACCATACAACCTTAAAATATTGGGTGGACCATCAAAGGCACAAAACATAAACGTTATCCTTCCATTTTCTAATATATGGGCCGATGTTTCATTACCACTTCCCACCATATCAAGGTATGCTACCTTATTAGGTGTTAACACACAAAAGCTATCCATCCCTTTGGGAGATAGGTTTATATGTCCTTCCTGCGACAATGGTGCAGTAGCTACAAAGAACAGCTTTTGGTGCTCAATGAATTCTTTATGATGTCCCTGTATAGATTCTGAGAATTTGCTCATGATCTGCGTTTAAGGTATTTCAAAGGTACATGTTCACGTGCTACATTGTAATGCGTTTCGCTTATATACTATAGGTTTTAACAATAGCTTGTAGAACGGTTATTACTATCTTCGCATCTGCATTGCTATCATATATGGAACAAGCATTGGAACAAGTGAAACAGTACTTCTTCAACCTGGTACCTGAAATGGATGAAGAGAAGTGGAAGTCGTTTGCGGAAGTGATAACCATTAAGCACTACAGCAAAGGGGATACTATCATCAAACCCGGTGATGTATGCAACCATGTATCATTTGTCAACTATGGCCTGCTGCGCAGCTACTTCGTTATTGATGACAAAGATGCCATATACTCATTCTTCTGGGAGAACACCTACTTCTCCGACTATGAGAGCTTCATATCTCGCAGGCCGGCGGTGATGTACTCTGATGTTCTTGAAGACACTGAGCTTGCTGAGATCACTTATGACAACCTGCAGAAACTATACCATCTTCACCCTGAATGCGAACGTGCGGGCAGGCTGGTAGCCGAATCACTGTTCGTTATACTCTCTAACAGGAACGCCGCATTCCTGCTCAAAACACCAGAACAACGCTATTACCAGTTTATGGAAGACTGCAGTGTGATAGCAACACGTGTGCCACAGTATATGATTGCCTCTTACCTTGGTATTACACCAGAAGCACTGAGCCGCATACGTGCCCGTTTCCGCCAGAAGGTGGGTTGATTGATCCGGATCAATATCGGTGCTGTTGTTCCATTTATTGATTTGAGTTAATCTTTCGTATCGATATCTGTCGCAACTTTGCGGCCGAAACCACATGATATGAAACAGGCTCTTGCACTAATAGCACTTATCTTAACCACACTAACAGGCTTCGCACAAACACAGACAGTATCCGGTACAGTGTATGACGAAGCATCACACGCCCCGCTGATTGGGGTGACCATCTACTTAACCAATAACTCTGCTATAGGTACCGCAACTGATGAGAACGGTAACTTCAGGCTGGCGGGTGTACCGCTGGGCCGCCAGTCTTTCCGCTTCAGCTATACGGGCTACGAAGACCGCAGCATCAACGACATCATAGTAACTGCGGGCAAGGAGGTGAACCTGAATGTGAGCATGCAGGAAGCGGTGAAGAAGCTGAACGAGGTAACCATCACCTACAACCGCGCCAAAGACCCTACCCGCACCAATAACGATATGGCTATGGTGAGCGCCCGCTCCTTCAACATAGACGATACCAAGAAGTACGCAGGTGCACTGGGCGACCCATCGCGTATGGCAGCCAACTTTGCCGGTGTAGTATCGGGCAACGACAGCCGCAATGACATAGTAGTACGCGGCAACTCGCCTACCGGTATGCTCTGGCGTATGGAAGACCTGAACATCCCTAACCCTAACCACTTCGGTACGCTGTACAGCACGGGCGGCCCGGTGAGCATACTCAACAACAACAACCTCGACAAGTCTGACTTCCTGACCAGCGCCTACCCTGCCCAGTACGGCAATGCACTGGCGGGTGTGTTTGACCTGCGCCTGCGCAACGGTAACAAGGAGAAGCACGAGTTTGTAGCACAGATGGGCTTCAACGGCTTTGAGGCTGGTGCCGAAGGACCTATCAGCAAGAAGAGCCAATCGTCTTACCTCATCAACTACCGCTACTCTACCCTTGGGGTATTCAAGGCGCTGGGCATCAACTTCGGTACGGGTAATGCAGTGCCTATATACCAGGATGTGAACTACAAGTTCACTACTAATGCAGGCAGGCATGGCAAACTGAGCCTCTTTGGTTTTGCAGGCAACAGTAAGGTGAACCTGTTGGGCAACGATGTGGACACTACCAAGACTGACCTCTACAGCAACGCCTACAGGAACGACTATACCAAGTTTGCCACTACCCTCACAGGCTTGTCTTACGAACACCAACTGAACGAGAAGACATCTACCAAACTGACACTGGGCTACAGCACCACCTACCAATGGTATTCGTCTGACTCTATCAGCTTCATAGACCGCAACCTTACCTACCTGAGGGGCAATGCTAAGTTCACTACGGGCAAGGGAAGTGCTGTATGGACATTGCTGCACAAGTTCAACGCGAAGAACAGCCTGCAGACGGGTATCATATATGACTATACCTGGTTCGACATTCATAACACCCGTGTATACAAAGGCACTATCAGGGAAGAGTATGTGAACATGAAAGACGGCTACGGGTTGGCGCAGGGCTACCTGCAATGGAAGCACCGCTTCAGCAACAGCCTCTCGCTGGTGACGGGTGTACACGGCCAGTATATAGACCTCAATGGTGCTTCTGCCATAGAGCCGCGTGTGAACCTTCGCTATGCTATCAACAGCCGCCATGCCATCAGTGCAGGTTACGGCCTCAACCACCAGGCGCAAAGCATATATTCATACTTTGTACAAACCTATACACCTACAGGTATTGCATTTACCAACAAAGACCTGAAGTTTACGCGCAGCCACCAGTATGTGCTTACCTACGACTGGAACGTTGCCTCTAACCTGCGTATCAAAGCCGAAGGTTATTACCAACTGCTGAACCATGTGCCTGTAGAGCAAAGAGCTACCTCTTATTCGGTACTCAACACGGGTGCCAGCTTCGACCCGTCTAACCAGGACAGCCTCGTGAACAAAGGCAGTGGCACCAACTATGGTGTAGAGCTTACTGCAGAGCGTTTCTTCAGCAAGGGCTTCTACTTCCTCATCACGGGCTCGCTGTTTGACAGTAAGTACAAGGGCAGCGATGGTGTGGAGCGCAATACAGCCTTCAATACGAAGTACGTGCTGAATGTGCTGGCCGGCAAGGAGTTCAAACTGAACAAGCGTGGCAATATACTGGCACTGAACATTAAGGGCTCTGCTGTAGGCGGCAGGTATTTTACACCTATCGATGTAGCCGCATCTGCTGCTGCCAGCCAGGCTGTATATGATAATGCGCTTGCCTACTCGCAACTGCAATCTTCTTACTTCCGTGTCGACTTCAAACTGAGCTACCGCAAAGAATTCAAACACAGTACACTGGAAGCTTCTATCGACCTTCAGAATATCACCAACCACAAAAATGTATTCAGCCAGGATTATGATATCCGTACCAATAAACTGTACTACACATACCAGCAGGGCTTCTTCCCGGTGCCGCTGGTGCGCTATACGTTTTAAGCACTATGACTATGTATACATCCCACTGTCCTGCTACACCAGCAGGACAGTTTTATTTTCTGCCGGTGAGGCGTAGGCCATGGGGAGGATGGGGAAAGTGACCTCTCCCTGCCTCTCCAAAGGAGAGGTGTTGTTACTATTTGTTACGGGTTCTGTATTTTCTTCTTTGTCATTGCGAGGAACGAAGCAATCTCGAGATAATGCAGCGTTTGTATGTGTTACTGCAAGATTGCTTCGTACATATTTGCCTTCGCAAATACTCCCTCGCAATGACGGGAGGGGAGCTTTTTTGTTGTTACGATTTGCCTGCCCGACCTCGGGGCGGGTTACGGGTTTTGTTGTTTTGGCTTCTTCTATGTGCTCGGGAGACCTCTCACTGTGTTCGAGGTGACGGCCCTGATGGGGCTGTTCACACAAATGGTTTTTGTTGGGTTTCAGGCTGCCATAACCTAAAAGATGTGCCTGCTCTGCTGCCAGTTCATTATCCAGCCGCATAGCCATCATGCGCTGGCGGGGTGTTATATCTTCCGTGCCAAACATGAGCTCCAGCAGCATCTTTCTTTTGCGGTCTATTATCTTCAGTTCGTTGTGCAGGAAGGCGGCTTTGTCTTCTCTTATACCCAGCCTTAGTTGCTTGTAAGCATCGGCTATGGGTTGGCGTATCTCTTCTTTCTTCATCAGCCGGTGGGCGGCAGTGCGGGCGGCTTCGCCATGTGCATTCGGGTATGCTGCTTTGTAAGCGCGTACTGCATCATTATGCAGTATCATTTCATTGACAAAGGTTTGATGGTGCGGGTTCATGGTATAGGCGTGATGTTTTTTCATCACAATACAAATTTACCATATACTTTAATACACAACAAATAAATATATTTTTTACATTTTTTTGTTGTATAAAATAATTACAACTACAGAAACGTGGGTACAACTATTTCTTATTCCCCTTAAACAAATATGTAGTGCCACCTCCACCCGGGTTAAAGACGCTGTTGTACATTTCAAGTAAGCTATCTTTATACTGGTAATACTCTGTGCTGAACTGTGATGACTTTGTATAGTAATTATCTGTTCTCGTTTTGAATTTAAGCGTATCGCCATAAGAAGCTGACCCCTTGAAATATATCAAAGAATCTGCGGGCATTAATATTACATAGGCACTATCGGAGAAAGTAGTTGTATCCTTATCATGTGTTATCTGGTCTGTAACAACCTTTAAGCTTGTGCCGGAATAAGTACGCCTGGTAGTATCTTTTGCTGTGACCTTTGTGCTATCAGTATTATTATTGGGAACTATCTGTGATTTGTGCTTTTTGCAAGAAGTGGTTGCCAACAGCAGGATAATGAGCGTTACTAATGACGATCTCATAGGGTATGGATTTAAAGTTTATAAACAGGGGGCAATAATCATGCCTGTTTAATTAACGGGAATAAAGATATGTTATTGTACTGTTTTGTATCTTTCTGCAAACACCATTTGCATGAAACCTGTACGGCTATTCATCAATTCTACTGTAGCATTTACCATTGCTGCCATTACAGAAATGACACTGCATGAAGGCGGGCATTATGTGGCAGGTATAGTCTGTGGCGGGCAGCATGTACTGCACCATAATTATGTAACACATACAGGGCTGCCGAGCGATGCAGCACATATTGCAGAAGCTATGGCAGGGCCGTTGGTGAGCCTGCTGATGGGTATCATTTTCCAGTTGTTATTGCAGCGCAAAACATACAGGGGTATGGCTGCGCTCTTTACTTTCTACATGAGTGCCTTCAGCTATATAGGTTTCTTTGGCTACATGTTCATAGCCCCCTTCTTTGCCTATGGCGATACGGGCTATGTGCTGCGAGCCATTGGCTGCCCTATGTGGCTGATAATAGTACAGGCTATAGCAGGTGCGCTGGCACTGTACATGGTGATGCGCAAACTGGCCGTACATATTGTAGCCCTGATGAGCACGGCAACCGCTGCCGATATTAAAGCAAGAAGGAGATTTGTTTCTTACATTATATTTTACCCGCTGCTGGCAGGCATTGTTACCACTACCCTGCTGAACCTGCCTGTACCTACCACACTCAGCCTGATAGCACCTATGACCAGCCCTGTAACCCTGCTATGGGTATATGGCGACTATATGCGTGGCAAACAAACCTATGCAGACGAAACCGAAAGCATTAACAACAAACTAAAGCCGGTATGGTGGTTGGCACTCTTAGCCATTATTGTGGTGAACAGATTGCTGGTGGGGGGAGTTGGGGGATGAGGTGGAGACGTCTACTAGCTTAGGTCTGAGCGGGTACTCAGACCAGGAAGAAAACAATTAACTTGCACATTACAATAAATCACTGATGAAACTAGAAACAATAAAGAAATTATATAACGACTCCCCACGATTATTAAAACCATTATTACTATCGGTGTCAATAGGACTTATTATCTATTTAATGACCATAATACATGATGCGTATAATCGCCATTCAACTGCATGCAATGGCAACAAACAGGATGATTTTTTTTGGCTCAAATGTTATGCTAAACCAGACACAGTGCTTCAACCCCAATACATCTATGTTGATACATGCCTAACAAATAATCAGCCGGTTAAAAATCAAAACAATGGAACCAATAACGGGAACATGAATATTGGGGATAAACATTAATCAATGACTATGAAGAGAGTTGTACTTATATCATTAATCTCACACTATATTGCTTTATGTCAAACGAAACAACCAAAAAATCAAAACAACGGGCCGAATTATGGCAAGATGCATATAGGCGATGTTTACTATAAATATAAGGATTACACTGTAAACAACTATTATAAGGACACTACTGCAAACTTGCCTGACAGTGAAAATGTAGCTTTTGAGTTTACAAAAATTACTGACAGTGAATATACAATGGCTGTTTTCCCCATACAAGGCTCATGGGATGACCCCTTTTTAATAATGCCAAAAGAGTATTACAACAGTACAAACATTCTAAATCTTGCAAATAAGTTTGGGCAAAGAAATCTCACAGGCACTTGTGCATTCAACACACAAGACAACATAAAAATTGACACATTCACAAATTTGCTTTTTGAAGAGATAATATATTCAGAACCTGAATGCACTATTAAAAAACCATACACAATAAAGTTGTCTCGCTATTTACCTCGACTGATGATATTTGGTGATTATGCCTCTGAAACTAAACGATATATTTATATTGATAGGAAACTTTACATTATACCAACACATTAAATACATTTAGCCTATTGAAATTTATACTTAAGATTCTTATACCACTATCTAATTTCCCTCAAGCCTTCATTGTTCTAATTTTTGTAACATAGAACAAGTCATACTTTAAACATAAATATTTCCTTATTTCTCTGTAACTTTTTATCGTTAACAACGATATACTGCTATGTCTTACTACGGGGGTAAAACCATTTTCATTACGGGTGCCAGTCGCGGCATAGGTAAAGCCATTGCCCTGAGGCTGGCGGCAGAGGGTGCCAATATTGTTATCGCCTCCAAGTCTACCGAGGAGAACCCTAAGCTGGGCGGCACTATATACAGCGCTGCCGCAGAGGTAGAAGCCGCTGGCGGCAAAGCCCTTGCTGTGCCCTGCGATATACGCGATGAGGTACAGGTAATAAATGCCGTAGAGCAGGCAGTAGCCAGGTTTGGCGGTATAGATGCGCTTATCAACAATGCATCGGCCATCAGCCTGGGCAATACCCTGCAAACAGAGGCCAAGCGTTTTGACCTGATGCATGATATCAATGTGCGGGGCACTTTCCTGGTCACCAAACATTGCATACCCCACCTTGCCAAAAGCAGCAATGCACATATTATTACCCTGTCGCCCCCTATAGATATGCAGCCCAAATGGCTGGCATTATCACTGGCTTATACCATCAGCAAGTATAACATGAGCATGATGGCCATAGGCTGGGCTGCCGAGTTGAAGGATAAGGGCATAGCCAGCAACGCGCTCTGGCCCATGACCACCATTGCCACAGCAGCAGTAAAGAACCTGCTGGGCGGAGACATCATGGTGCAGCGCAGCCGCAAGCCGGAGATACTGGCCGACGCGGTGCATTATATACTGCAACAACCTGCCGCTACTTACACGGGCAATACTTTGCTGGATGAGGACGTTTTAAGGCAGGCGGGCATCACCAACTTTGATGCATACGCCGTGAGCCCCGGCACACCATTACAAAAAGACCTGTTCATTGACTAAATAAACTGAAACAAGTGGCAATAATTTCTATCAACAATATCTCAAAATCTTACGGGCCTGTACGTGCGCTGAACGGTGTATCGTTCGATGTGCCGGAAGGCAGTGTGTTTGGCATACTGGGCCCCAACGGCAGCGGCAAAACCACCCTGCTGGGCATAATACTGGATGTACTGAAGGCAGATGCCGGCAGCTATAGCTGGCTGGATGGCACACCGGGTGATGCGGCACGGAGGCAGATAGGCTCGCTGCTGGAAACGCCTAACTTCTACCACTACCTATCTGCCATGGACAACCTGGAGATAGCTGCCGCCATCAAACAGCGCGGCATGGACGACAGGCTGCGTGTGCTGGAGAAGGTGAACCTGCTGGCAAGGAAAGACAGCAAATTCAGCACCTACTCGCTGGGCATGAAGCAAAGGCTGGCCATAGCATCGGCATTGCTGGGCAACCCGCGTGTACTGGTGTTCGACGAACCCACCAACGGGCTGGACCCGGCGGGCATTGCCGAGATACGCGAACTGATACGCCAGTTGAACGCAGAAGGCATTACCATCATCATGGCGAGCCACCTGCTGGATGAAGTAGAGAAGGTATGCACGCATGTAGCCATACTGAAAACAGGCAACCTGCTGCTGAGCGGCGTAGTAGATGAGGTGCTGCGCAGCGAAGACCAGGTAGAGGTGAAGGCCGCAGATATGAATGCGCTGCAACATATACTGAACAGCATGCCCGGCATACAGAAAATAAATGCGCAGAATGGCAGCCTGCTGCTTAGCTGCGATGAGCAACTGAGCACTGCGCGCATCAACGAATATTGCAGCAGCAAGGGCATCACACTATCGCACCTGGTACTGAAAAAGAAAAGCCTCGAAACAAAATTCATGGAACTCACCAACAACTAAAACTTATGCAGGCACTACTCTCTATAGAATGGATGAAACTGAAACGTTACCGTACGTTTTGGATACTGATAGGCTTCTTTGCTTTCCTGCTGCCCGCATGGAACTATGCATTGAATGCAGGTATTGTAAACCTTATGGGTGGCAATAAAAACGGCGGTGGCATTGATATACTCAACAAGGCTTATGGCTTTGATTATGTATGGCAGAACATGGGTTTCTGGACGAGCTTGTTCGTGATATTCCTTGCTGCGCTCATTATCATCATCACTACCAATGAATACCAGTACCGCACCAACAGGCAGAATGTAATAGACGGGCTCACGAGGCTGCAGTTCTTTCATACAAAATGCTGGCTGGTATTATGGCTGGCCATACTCACTACGGTTTATGTGTTCATTGTTGGTTTTATATTCGGTATTACGAATGGCAGCATGGGCGATTTTCCGGGAGAGATACAGAACCTGTTTTATGTATTTGTGCTCGCGCTGAACTATTACAGCTTTGCATTGGTGCTATCGGTATTTATGAAGCGCAGCGGGCTAACGATGGGTATGTTTTTCCTGTACTGCATTTTCATAGAATCATTGGCTAAGGGTTTACTGAACTGGAAGATAGACTGGAACCCGGGCAACTACCTGCCGCTGCAATGCAGTGATGAACTGCTGCCCTTCCCTATACTGGATTTTGTAAAATCGCTGGCTAAGCTGAAAGATGCACCGCCCAGCACGCCATATGTTATCATGTCGTTTGTATGGATAGCGGTATATTATATTGTTGCAAGAAGAAAATTACTCAAAAGCGATTGGTAATTTTGCAGCATGAGCAAAGCTGAGAAGCCTGTAATATTAGTTACCAACGATGATGGCATAAATGCACCGGGCATACGCGCACTGGTAGAAGCAGTAAAAGAACTGGGCGAAGTAATTGTAGTGGCGCCGGATAGTCCGCAGTCGGGCATGGGGCATGCTATAACTATTGGCGAGCCGTTGAGGTTGCATGAGGTATCTGTATTTAAAGGCGTGCGCTCATGGGAGTGCAGCGGCACACCTGTAGATTGTGTAAAACTGGCAAGGGATAAGATACTGCACCGCAAGCCTGACCTCTGTGTAAGCGGCATCAACCACGGGGCTAATCATTCTATCAATATCATATACTCGGGCACTATGAGTGCTGCTATGGAAGCTGCCATAGAAGGCATACCATCTGCGGGTTTCTCCCTGCTCGACTTCAGGCACGAGGCAGATTTTACTGTTGCTAAACATGTGGCTACTACTGTTGCCAAACAAATGCTGGAACAAAAAATGCCTGAGCATACCCTGCTGAATGTGAACATACCTAAACTGGATATGAAACACTTCCGGGGAATGAAGATATGCAGGCAGGCATATGCCAAATGGCAGGAAGAGTTTGACCACCGCATAGACCCCCGCGGCCGCGATTATTACTGGATGACGGGGAAATTCATGAACCTTGACAGTGGCAATGACAGTGACATAAAAGCGCTGCAGGGCGGCTACGCATCTATAGTACCTGTAAAAATAGATTTTACAGATACACAGATGATGGCCATGCTGGAAGAACAGTGGAAGAATATACTCTGATACTAAATATTACGAAACCAGTCCTGCGCGTATTTGCCTATGATGGGCATATGTTTTTCCTGGCGGTTGAGTGCACCAACAAAGCCTACCAGCCACATAATGAACATGAGCAAGCCAGCTACCCCGGCTATGAAACCGGAAAATGTATTGAACTGGTTGCGCGTGAGTATACTTACAGCTATACCAACTATGTATAGCAACAATGTCTGCCGGAGGTGAAACGACGCAAGCCCTGCCCTGTTGCGCGGGTACAATACGAAATAGGCTATTATCCAACCAATGAAAGTGAGGTAAGATACTATAGCTGTGAGCTTCGGGTCATCGCCGGGGCGTGACGATTGATCTACTACCTGCATATACGGTGATTTAGTGGTAAAGCTACGGCCTGATATACACGAATATGCTGCGGGCGGTCATATGCAGGCATGATATGCGTCAATATAGAAAGCGGCGGGAAAAATCCCGCCACACCATTACAACATTAGTATGAAATCTTTATTGCCGTTCTTACCTATTAAGACATACAGTTATGGGCAACAAGTTGGTATTTCACTTGCTCTTTTATTCTGCACATATTTAGTATATTACAATAACCATACTGTTGCCGTACATGATAATTGTAGAACGCACAGATATACTATCACCACATTTTACCGGCCTTACTGCAAGGCTTGATGAAGAACTGATAGCACGATACGGCCGTGTGCAGGAAGAATACCACCAATACGATAAGCTGGAGCATATCATCATAGCGCTGATAGCATATGAAGCAGAGCAACCCATAGCCTGCGGCTGCCTGAAACAACACGATGCTATTACGGCAGAGATAAAACGCATGTATGTAGCTCCCTTTCACCGGGGTAAGGGGATATCTCGCAGCATACTTTACAGGCTGGAAGAAGAAGCACAGAGACTGGGATATAAACAGCTTATACTGGAAACCGGTGAGAAACAACCAGAATCGATTGGGTTGTACACAAGCACGGGCTACCTGCCTATTCCCAATTACGAAGAGTATATGCAATACACAGAGAGCATGTGCTATGGGAAGATACTGAATAGATAGCCATTGCCTACCATCCGTCACTTAGCAATAAATACCCAATTTGGTGTATATGGCCCGCATCGTACAACGGTAATTTTACTACTCTAAAACAACCATTATGAATACTCGTTTATTAATTGCAGTAGTATTATTAACTGCATCTGTAGTTAGCTGCAAAAAGAAGTCCAGCAACAACAATAACAACACTCCTGCCACAGCCTGCAACGGCATGAACCTCTGCTTTAAAATGGATGGTACTCTTGAAACACATAATGCGAAATGGATGTTGCTGAGTGACCGCAACCGTATCAGTTGGGAAGAAGGAAGCGGCAGCAATTATAAGAATATTGAAATTGATATTTATGCCAGCACTACCGGTTCATATACTATTGATTCAAATGGTGTAGCCGGAAAATCTTCTTTCCAGTATTATATGACGAGCGGCAACAAAAATATCCAGGGAGGTACAGGCACTGTTACTATCAGCAGCATGAACGGCACTAATATTACAGGCACATTCACTGTTACCGCCTATGAGGGCAGCACCAAACATGAAATAACGGAAGGTAATTTTGTGAGCGTTCCAAAATAATTCATGGCTTATAAAGCAAAAGCTGCCACAGTACCTGCGGCAGCTTTTGCTTTACACAACGCTATTCTTTTGATATTTTATAAACTGTTTTGCCCTGTTCGTTTGTTAACTGCAGAATATACGTACCCGTGCTGAGGCCTGATGTACTCATGCTGTGTTTCTCTGCACGTATCTTATCACGAAGTACTTCCCTGCCCAACACATCAAATACCTGTATCACTGAATTGATTGCTGCACCTTCTATTATCAGCCTGTCATTTACGGGGTTAGGGTATATCTTCAGCTTGTTGTCTTGAATATTCTCCACACCTGTCAGTACATCTACTACTATGCAGTTGCTTGTAGCTGTTGCAGGTTGCGGACAGAAATAACTGCTGGTAAGCACACAGCATATGGTGTCTTTATCAGACAGGTTGTTGGCACTCCAGTATTGTGCAGTAGCCCCCTGTATATCCACTCCGTTTCGTTTCCACTGGTATTGCGGACTTGCACCGCCATTTACCGCTGTAGCAGTAAAGCTTACCATCTGCCAGGGACTGAGCGGTGTAGCCGGATTGGCCATGATACTGATGGATGGAGTGAGGTATGGGAGAACGGTCATGCTAATGGGAATACTGTTAATGTTACCTGAACTGCAACCTGTGTTGACTCCCGGAGTAAGCCTGCAATAGAATACATCTCCTGTTGATGGGTTCAATGTATATGTGACGCCTGTAGCACCTGCAATAGCACTACTATTCCTATACCATTGATATTGCGGATTGACACCACTATTCGATGGCAATGCAACTAATGTAATGCTGCTGCCTGCACATATACTATCATTAGGATTGGCATAGATGCTGATTGCAGGAGAAGGGTTAACTATAACATAGGTACTATCAGAAGTACTACACGGACCCAGAATGGCTGTTGCTATATAATAGCCGCTATCTGTAATCTGCGCATTTGTTTTAACGGGGTTTTGTTGTGTGCTGCTCCAACTGTTGGGGCCTGCCCAATTCCAGCTTACGCCCGAAGGACTTGTTGCTGCACTGAGGTTGAGCGCAAAGCCTGAACACAATGGACTATTGCTGCTCACTATTGGCTTGGCTGGAGTTTGGTACACTGTTACTACAACAGTATCTTTCATAGCGCAACCATTGAGATCGGCCGTGACAATATAGGTGCCTGAATTTATTGTCTGAGCATTGGTAATTACAGGGTTCTGAATTGCAGATGAAAATGAATTGGGGCCGGACCATGCCCACACAACACCTGAAACATTATTGCCTGCATTTAGGGTTAATGTATTTCCGGAGCATGGATCATTGGAAACGGCAACCGGTTTTGACGGATATGCCCTGATCTTGATGTCCAGCCCATTATCCTCTGACGTATCTGCGGGAGCAGAAGCTATTATTCGTACCCTGTATCCTAAACCCGGGGGTATACTTGTTGATAACGGACAATGTATAACTCCTGCCGCAGGACTAGTGATACTGCCTATATTAACAGGCGAAGCAAAACTACCGGAGGCATTTGATAACTGAACGGTAAATACATTGGTTGAACGGTAATTCCTGGTTACAGAATATGGAAGGTGTAAGGTATCACTTATACAAAAAACAGTATCTGAAAACGTAGGCAGTATATAAACAGAGGTATCAAAAGTGAATGCCGCCAGATATCTTTCATAATCAGAACTATTACTAGTAAGACTGGAGGTAGGCTTATATGCACCTGTAGTTGCAATACCACTCGTACTTTTTGTATACCCTGATATAAACAAGCGTTCAATATACCTGTTACTACTCACACAATTAACCTGGTCTTCTTCTGTACCTCCAAAATAAGTCCCCCAATAGCAGGTTGTCCCATTAGGGCTTAATGCGCAAACATAAGCATCGACTCCTCCCGCAAGCGTACTTTGGTGTACATTGCCTTTGGCAATACCACTAGTACTATTAGTCCATCCTGCCGCACAAATATGCCCTGTAGCAGTACCTGTTAAAGACGATATTATGTCAGATCCGTTACCCCCGTAATATGTAGCCCATTGACGAACCCCGGAACTATTAAATTTGGTAATAAATCCATCTGATGATCCATTAAGAACAGGTTGATAAGTGCCGGAGGTTGATATCCCGGAACTACTTGACGTATAACCAGCACAATAAACGTTGCCATTGTAATCACTGATTATTGCAGTTACCTCCTCGGAGCCAGCTCCTCCATAATAAGTACCCCACAGACGGCTACCTGTTCCATTAAACTTGGCGATAAAACCATCATACGCTGATGCATATGCAGACTGATGGCTACCGGATGATGCTATACCTGACGTACTAGCTGTTTTACCAGCTATGTATACGTTACCGACTTGGTCACAAGTCGCATCCGTAATCTCATCGTCGTTTGCGCCACCATAATAAGTACCCCAAAGCCTTGTTCCATTATTTCCATTAAATTTTGCAAGGAACCCCTCCATAC
The DNA here is from genome assembly GCA_044227125.1 of Flavipsychrobacter sp. Taxonomy (GTDB): domain Bacteria; phylum Bacteroidota; class Bacteroidia; order Chitinophagales; family Chitinophagaceae; genus Polluticoccus. Next base: position 36,360 of record JBGAFS010000006.1, on the reverse strand, counting down.
TTCCTGACATCAGAGTAGTATTAAAAGCGCCTGTAGTAGCAATGCCGGAAGTAGCCGTTGTAATGCCTGCAATATATACATTCCCGGTCCCATCAGTACAAACAGCTTGTGCGGAAGTATATAATGTATCACCACCATAATAGGTACCCCATTGTCTTATACCCGAAGTACTAAACTTAACAAGCATAGCCAACAGGTGATTAATCTTAATAGGTGGCGGTATACTCATATGTGTTCCACTTGTAGCTATCCCATTTGTACTGTTAGTACCACCGCAAGTATATATAGCGTTATTATTAAAATCATACACAATATCCAGTAGACCATCACTACCATTTCCTCCATAATAAGTACACCATACCCTATTCCCGGTTGAATCGAATTTTGTGATCAACGCATCATGTATATCTCCACCAAAAACTGTTTGATGAGCTCCTGTAGTTGTAATATTTGCCGCATAAACAGATAAGCTACTTAGATAGTATACATTGCTGCTGCTATCCGTACACATACCATAGTAAAATGGCCCATCTAAACCATAATACGTTCCCCATACCAATGCAGGGTCTATCACCAATGTGCCTTCATATTTACCTACGTTAAAACTCAAGACGCCTTCTTTCAGAACAAAAGATGAATTTACTTCCTGTTTTGTGCCTGCTATATAGCTGTATGGTTTCTGCTCTGTAATACTACCCAAAGGTGTTGCTGCTGTTAATGCGCCATCATTCATGGTTAACGATGTGGCGCCTTTGTATGCCAGTTTAATATCTGCAGGGTTGCCACCGTGGTGTACAATGAAGTCGTATTTGACAGCCTCTCCCTTAGCCTCTCCAGAGGGGGACATAGTGTATATCACCCAGTCTATATTGGGGTATATGTTTTTGTAAATAACCTTGCCATAGCTGTACGCAGTAGCACCATCAGGGCATTGCGGCAGGTAATAGTTCTCATAATATGCTGCAGGCTCTTCGGTCTGCATTTGCGCTTTTGTGTTGGCGCCTACCAATTCTACGTCGAGCCTGTAAATATCTGTTTGTGCGTTTACATCCCCCTTGCCCCCTTCAAAGGGGGAATCATGCATTCTTCTTTCTATGGGGTTTGTGGGTTCATTAGTTACCTCTTCTTTTGAATTTTGAGTTTTGGCTTGTGAATTAGTCTTATACCATTGGTAGTGCAATTGCCCGTTACCAATGAACATACTCATGCCCCCTGCATTGAGCTTAAAGTCGATGTCTGTTCGATGATTGCCGTACTGGTCTACAATTTGTCCTTTATTCTCAACAAATGTGTTGGCAGATGTTTTAAAGTCTGCATTGGGTGTTGTGGCTTGTCTTGCCGATGCTGTATGATATGACAGAAGAAGGAATAATGCCACCAGGGTAATGGGTGATCTCATGATGTACCTGCTATTTGTACACTAAATTTAATTAAGCCATATCACATATGCAATTATTCGAAGATGAAATGGTACAGAAACCGGGCAAAGCTGTAATGCTTTATATAATCATGGAAAATATCCGTACAAATCAGCTAACGTAGTATTCAAAATATAAACTCAATTATTTAACTTGGGTTTATGAACAACAGAGCCGTTACTTACTTCAAAAGAAAGAAAGCATTCAATGAAATGCTGAATCCCGTAAGCCTGAAAGGACTGCTGAAGGCTGCTTTTTATTCTTCAGGCAACCTGCTGGTGAAAAGAGATATACTGAAAGTATACACCCAACTGGAAAAACCGAATAACCGGATGAGTGCGTAGACAGGTATGAAATACCTGCTATATGTTCATAAAATGTTATTTTATCCACCATTGCAAGCATATTTTGCATGAAACAAGTGTCCATTATGCTAAATAATGGCTATCTTTGTTTTGATTGATTACATTTAAAATTATTACTATGTCTATATTGGCAATTAATCCGGCGTTATTACTTTCTATGCCAAGTGGTGGTGAATGGATAACCATAGCGTTAGTGGTGTTGGTTTTGTTTGGTGGTAAGAAAATACCGGAACTGGCACGCGGCCTTGGCAAAGGTATCCGTGAGTTCAATGATGCCAAACAAGGCGTAAAAGATGAGATTGAGAATGGTATGAAAGAAAAGGAAAAAGCTAACAGCTAAACCTTATACCATAAATACACCAATCCGTCGTTTCCACGATCTGATATTATAAGCTTCCCCGAGGGGTTGCATGGTTTCACCGCTTTAACAACGATAAAAACATGCAATTGAAAAGCATTTTGTTATTAACGTGCTTACTGTTTACAGGCTCTGTGTTCGCACAGCACCCTGTAAAAAACAGCCACTATGGTACACGTGTTACACAGGTTGATACCATTGTAGTGCGTAAAGGTACTGTGCCCGCTCCTACTATGGCAGGAGCACCTGCCGCTGCCGATAAAAAACCTGCACAAAAGAAGACGGTACCCCTGGCCAATGAAAAGGCCTACTATGGTGCACAGAGCGATTATGTAGCAGATTTTGTACGCAAATACCTGCAGGTGCATTACCGTACACTGAACTATGTGCAGGGCAAAAGCGATAATAGTTTTTCTATTATAGACAATGTGCTGAAGCAGCACGATATACCAAAAGAACTGAAATACCTGGCGGTAATAGAATCAGCCCTGAACCACAACGCGGTTTCAAGAGCAGGTGCCGTGGGCCCGTGGCAACTGATGTCTTCTACTGCCCGACTGATGGGACTTACCGTTAGCCGCAAAAGAGATGACCGCAGGGATTGGTATAAATCTACCAATGCTGCAGCCAAATACCTGTCTATACTGTACGAGAACCTGAACGACTGGCTGCTGGTGGTAGCTGCCTATAACAGCGGCCCGGCTCCTGTTATGAGGGCCATCAACCGCACAGGCAGCCGCAACTTCTGGGATATAAAGCAATACCTGCCTAAAGAGACCCAGGGGCACGTACTGGCATTTATAGCCACAGCTACTATCTTTGAGAACCTGAGCAGCTTCCTGGGACTGAGTGAGGCACCAGATGAGATAAAGAGCATGGATAAATCTTTGCCTGCCGGAGTGGCCCCTGTAAATGCCCCGGCAACAGCCCCCGGAATAGCGGCAGATAAAAAGCCTGCTAAAACCCAGTTTACAGAGGAAGAACTTAAAAATATGGCCATAGTAAAGCTCTCCGAACCTATGAGCATGGACCTGCTGGTACAGGAGCTGAAGGTAGACAAGAAGCTACTGACCCGCTGGAACCCCGACTACGACATGTATGAAATGGGCATATACAGCTACGAAACCTATAGTTTCAGGCTACCTAAGGATAAGCTGGATTACTTCCTCGAGAAGAAAGAATTCCTGCAAAAACGCTCAAGGCAGGTATTGAGTGCCCAGAATATGTAAAAACGGGGAAAATATTTTTCTTTTCATAGAATTTTATATTACCTTTGCAGCCTTAAATTGAAAAACTAAATGGCAAATCATAAAGCTACCAAAAAGGATGTTCGTCAGAGTGAAAAACGCCGTGACCGTAACCGCTATTACGGTAAAACTACACGTAACGCTATCCGCACCCTGTTAGCTACTACTGATAAAGCAGCTGCTACTGACGCTCTGCCTAAGGTTATCTCTATGATAGACAAACTGGCTAAACGTAACGTTATACACAAAAACAAAGCCAGCAACCTGAAATCAGGTATCGTAAACAAGATCAATGCTTTAGCATAAGCTAACTTATATACTTCATGTGAAGCCCCGCATATCTGCGGGGCTTTTCTTTTTCCGCCTGTTTCTTAAAAATTTCCTAAAACGAACTAATATTTTTTGCAATTACGAAAAGTATCGTAGTTTTATCTACGAAACAATTCGTAAGATGAATACAAACATAAGGCCTACCGAAAGCGAACTGGAAATTTTGAACATTTTATGGGCTAAAGGGCCCAGTACAGTAAGAGAGGTGCACGAGGTGCTGGAGCAATCGAAAGAAGCCGGCTACACCACTACCCTGAAACTGATGCAGATAATGCATGAGAAGGGTATGCTGAAAAGAGATACCTCATCAAAGACGCATGTATACGAAGCTATAGTATCGCAACAGCAAACACAGGGGCAAATACTGAAACGTATGATAGATACAGTATTTAACGGCTCGGCCACACAAATGGTAATGCAGGCACTGGGCAATCATAAAGCCAATGCAGAAGAACTGGAGCAGATAAAGAAGTACCTGGAGGAAATGGAACAAAACAAAAAGAAATAACCACCATCCAAAAACTATAACGTATGACCATCATATCAGCCGAAATGCACCAGGTTATTACTGCTCTTGGATGGGCACTGCTCCACTCTATATGGCAGGCAGCTATTGTGTACAGCATTGTTTTCGTATTGCACAGGGCCGTGAAGGATATGCCTGCTACATTGAAATATAATACGGGCATACTGGCAATGGGTATTGTATTTGTTTGGTTCTGCAAAACATTTATAAGCTATATAGATACTGCACAGGCCACAGTATACGTAAGCACAGGCAGCAGTATCATTCATCATAATACAACTACAGTATTAAGCAACAGTATCTCGACAGGTTATAACTGGCACTATTATATAGAGCAATACCTGCCTGCACTGGTAAACCTCTACATAGCCGGGCTGGGTATACTGCTGGGCAGGCTGCTGTATAATTTCTATCGTACACAACAAATAAGATCTAAAGGGTTAATAATGCCTGATGTACAGTATGTGAGCAGCTTTTATGAATACGCAAGAAAAATGAATATAGGCAAGGGCATTCGTTTCTTCCTTTCTACCTATATAGATACACCCATGGTAGCAGGTGCACTAAAGCCAATAGTACTGGTACCAGCTGCTATGATAAGCCAACTGCAGCCTGATGAACTGGAAGCTATACTGCTGCATGAACTGGCTCATATAAAAAGGCATGACTACCTCATCAATATCATACAAACTGTAATAGAGACCATCCTGTTCTTCAACCCGTTTGTATGGCTGATATCGAAACAGGTACGCAGGGAGCGTGAGCATTGCTGTGATGATATGGTACTGGCATATACCGAAGATGCCCTGCCCTATGCCAAAGCCCTGGCATCGCTGGAGATGTACAGGCAAAACAATAATCAACTGACCTTAGCTGCAGCAGGTAATAAACACCAATTATTTAATCGTATCAAAAGAATTATGGAAATGAAAAAGAATACTACCAGCTACCCGCAGGTAATGCTGACCATTTGCATCATGCTGGGATTAGCCATATCCCTTGTATGGCTCTCTCCTGCCATTGCACAGACTAAAAAAACTAAACAGGCAACCAACGACGACAAAAAGAAGACAGAAAAAACTAATAACACTACTAAAACGATCACCATCATTCATAAAGACGGGGTTACGAAGACGTATACATCTACCGATGAAATATCAGGCGATGATGCTAAGAAACTGAAAGATATAGACATCAGTTTTGACGACGAGGGCGTAATGCACCAGCGCAATATGAAGATATACAGTGATTCAATAAAGATAATGCTGGATGAAGATGACAAAGGTCAAAACATTACAAAGATCGTAAACCTGAAAAAGGGAGATAAAATTGAAGATGCTGATATTGAGAAGCTGGTAATGGACGCCCTGAAAGAAGCAGACATCGATAAAACAATTGATGATGCTTTCAAAAATATCGACATCAAAATCACTACAGACGGAAAGGGTAAACATCAAAGCAAGGTCGTCGTTTTAAACACTAATGGTGCAGGAGGATTGGACAAACTATCAGAAGAAGATAAACGCGAAATAGAAAAAGCCAAAAAAGAAGCAATGGCAGAACTGGACCTGACTAATGAAAAGATGGAAAATGCTAAAAAAGTAATGGTAGTAGCTGAGAAGCGAATGAAAGACGCTGATAAGGTAATTGTAATTGCAGACAAACGTATTGCTGAAGCTAACGTTAAACTGGAGGAGGCGCATAAACGCATGGCTGAAGCAGAAGGACAGTCACAGAAAAACAAAATTGTAATAGTACAGAAAGGTAATAACCCTGCCGGCAGTACCAGGGTAACAGTGCCACAGAACTATGATGAAGTACTGAACAATATGGAAGCCGAAGGGCTCATCAGCACGAACAACGGCTTCGTTATTGAGAAAAAAGACAATAACCTATACATCAATAACAAACTGCAATCAACAGATGTATATAACAGGTATAAAAGATCTATAGATGGTGATCATGTAAAAATTTCGGGCACTAAAGACAACCTGAATGTTCATGTATATAACAGATAGCAAAAATCCATCAAAAGCCAAGCCCGCTGCGCATTGCAGCGGGTTTTTCATTTTAAGCGAAATAACCATTTCTTAATAGGTGGTTAACAGTTATGTAAATTTTAGTTAACCAGTTCTAAAGCTGAAGTTAAGCTGCCCGAAATATTTCTTAGAAGTGAAACGGTGCTGCATCTTTGTGTCATCAAACGAAACAAACGAACAAACAAAAAATAAAAACACACTCCCGAAAGGGGCATCAAAACAAACAAATAAAAAACACATGCAACAGGTATCTTACATCAGCAACAGGACTAAAACGGAAGCAACTAAGAAAATCTCATTATTTGCAGCAATTCTGTCTTGCATTGTACTGGCTGTACAACTGTAGCAACAAACGGTCGGGCTGTAGTTATTAATGCGATGATCGCTGCAGCCCGGCTTTTTTAACACGTTCTCTCTTATCCTCTATATGTAGTAAGCGCCCTTTCCAGGGCGCTTAATTATTTTTTCTTCTTTTTAACTGATAATTCAAGATAGGCGGGACAATGGTCTGAATGTTTGACATCAGGATAAATGGCGGCTGCCTTCAGTGATGCCTTCAGAGGTTCTGAGACGGTGATATAATCAATACGCCAGCCCTTGTTCTCTAACCGTACACTGGGGAAACGGGCACTCCACCATGTATAGTGATGCGGATCCTCGTTGAAATGACGGAAAGAATCTATCATGCCGCTGCCTATGAATTTATCCATCCACTCACGCTCTTCTGGCAGGAAACCACTGCTCTTCTTATTACTTACAGGATTGTGTATGTCTATAGGTTTGTGGGCAATATTATAATCACCACAAACAATAACATTAGGCCTTGTTTTGCGAAGCTCATGTATGTAGTCGTAAAATTCATCCAGCCACTGGTATTTATATGTCTGGCGCTCATCGCCACTTGTACCGCTGGGAAAATAGGCATTAATCAGAGTGATCTCACCAAAATCAGCCCTTATCACCCTGCCCTCTGCATCGCTCTGCATTACACCATTGCCGCAGAAAATATGGTCAGGATGGGTTTTGCTGAATATGGCTACACCGCTATAGCCCTTCTTCTCTGCCGGGAACCAGAAGGTATGGAAGCCCAGCTTTTCTAATTCGGTAACATCGATATCATCTTTCGTGGCTTTTATCTCCTGCAGGCAAATGATATCTGCGGGGTCATCTTTTTTCAGCCAGTCTATAAAGCCTTTTTTGATAGCGGCACGAATACCGTTTACATTATATGTGACAATACGCATATTATTGAGTTATAAGTGGTGTTATCTGTGCCTCCAACTGATGAGCCCAATTTACGAGCGTTTGTTTTTCAGCATCAGTCAGTATAGCGTCTTTATGTATCCATGTGTAAGAGCCAAGCGGCATTTCACCTTCCTGTACCTGCTCAGCAAGTTCTTTCATTTTATGGGCCTGGCGCTTAGGCTTATAAGATGCAAATTCACTGAAATTGAGTTCGCCTTTACCCTCATTTACATGGCGCTGCATCCACAGGCCTACCGGCTGGATATTTGTGTACCATGGATAGCGGGTATTATTACTATGGCAATCGTAACAGGCCTTTTTCAGGATAGCCTGTACATCTTCGGGCACAGTATAAGCTGTGGTGATATCGCTGGCCGAAACGCCTGCAGATTCGTTGCGTGTAGGACGAATGAATTGCAGTACTACCAGCACTACAACCAGGCCTATTAATATTTTCTTACCCATACAGTTGTATTTTCTACAAAATAAAAAAAACGCTGCAACAATAGTCGCAGCGTTGAATAAATATCTGTTAATTGTACTACAAGGTCTCGCTGAGCCATTTGAAGAACTCGCGCTGCCATGCTATACCATTATTAGCGTGCAGTACCCAGTGGTTCTCATTTGGGAAATACAGCAGCTTGCTCTTAATACCACGCAATTGAGCAGCCTGGAAAGCTTCGAGCCCCTGTTCTATTGGTACACGGTAATCAATACCACCCTGCACTATCATGATAGGAGCAGTCCATTTGTCAACAAAATTGCTAGGGTTGAATTTTTCGTAGCTGGCAGGTGTTGGTTTCTTCCAGTATGCACCTTCAATATCCCAGTTGGCAAACCACAATTCTTCAGTAGTACCATACCAGCTCTTCAGGTCGAAGAGGCCATCGTGTGCAATAAATGTCTTGAACCTCTTCTCATGCATACCTGCCAGCATGTAAACGCTGTAGCCACCATAGCTGGCACCTACGCAACCCAGACGGTCTTTATCTACATAGTATTCTTTCGATATTTCATCTATAGCACTAAGATAGTCGCGCATGGGCTGGCCACCCCAGTCCTTACTGATGTCTTCATTCCATTTAACACCCCAGCCCGGCATACCGCGGCGGTTTGGCGCTACTACTATATAACCATTAGCTGCCATCAACTGGAAGTTCCAGCGGATGCTGTAGAACTGTGACAAGGCAGACTGCGGGCCACCCTGGCAATACAACAGTGTAGGATATTTTTTATTCGGGTCGAAGTTTGGCGGATAGATAACCCATACGCCCATTTTCTGACCATCGGTAGTAGTTACATAACGCAGTTCAGTATTGCTGAGGTTTATCGAATTGTAAGTAGCATCATTCTCATGAGTAAGCTGGCGCATGCTGCCTTTCTCCATATCTACAGCATATAGTTCAGAGATATGGTTCATATCGCAACGAGATACTATCATCTCTTTACCTGCCTGTCCTACCAGCCCGTTCACGTCAAACTTGCCATCAGTAACCTGGCGTATAGCTACAGGAGTTTTAGCGTTGAGCTTCGCAGGCAGTTTGGCTTCGAACAGTTGAACAGTGCCATGCCAAGGCGCATTGAAGTAGATGCTCTTATTATCATCAGACCATGTAAAGCCTTCTACTGTACCATCCCATGCGCCGGTGAGGTTTATCTTATAGCCATCTTTGCTGCCAAGGGCCATAATGTATATATCTGTCTTATCAGCTTCGTAACCATCGCGTGCCATGCTGGTGAATGCCATATACTTACCGTCTTTGCTGAAAGCAGGAGACATGTCATAACCCATCATACCCATTGTCCAGTTGAGTGTTTCGTCTGTAGCAATGTTGTAATAATAGATATCTGTATTGGTGCTCTGTGCATATTCTTTGCCTTCTTTCTTCTTGCATACATACACAAGACCTTTACTATCAGGTGCCCATACAAAATCTTCAGCACCGCCAAATGGCTTTTGCGGGCAGTCGTATGCTTTCTTATCCAGCAGGTCAACAGTCTTTCCTGTTTTCAGGTCCATGATAAATACGTGTGAGTATTTACCATCTTCCCATGTATCCCAGTGGCGGTCGTTGAGGTCGCGGTATACCTGAGCTGTTGTCTTAGGCAGGTCAGCATATATATCAGTACCCATCATTGGTGTCACCAGCACTTCTCTTGAGAACGCAGCATATTGTCCGTCGGGAGATACCTGTATATTTTCTACACCATCAATCATTGGATATTCAATCACCTTATTCTTATCATCTTTGCTTCTAACCATCAAGGTTTTATTGTCTCCGGTGACAAAAACGGCAGCCTTATCATTATCAATCAATTTTCTTTTGTCTTCAGGAGTCAGTAACTGACTAGTACCTTTTGCTAAATCTAATGTATAGAGCAAGGTTTTACTGGCCTCAGTATGCCAATCATACTGTTTCACAGTATATGTCAGGGTTTTCCGGTCTTTACTAATATTACCTGCAGAAACCCTTTTCAGGCTCCAGAGCATTTCGGGTGTCATATGGTCTTGTGCCATAACACCACCTGCTACGAACAGCAAAGGGATGAATAAATTTTTCATACTATGAATTGATTATAAAAAGTAAATATATAGTTAGTTACCCGTGGTTTTATCCCTTTTTTGGGGGGATGCGCCGGGACGTAATTTCTTTTCCTGGTCAAAATCGGTGATATTATCCCAGCCTGCTTTTATATTTATGGGCTCAGAATATGGTATCACTTCTTCGGGTTGATGTTTAGCCAGCAGGTCGCCCGTATCCCAAACACCATTCTGATTCTTATCTACTATTATCCTGATCCTGTAATTACCCGGTTGCAATTTTTGCAGCTTAACTATTGTATCTGTAACCGGCTTAGTATACACCGTATCCTTCTCTCCCTGTACCATGAGTACATACATACGGCTGTTGTATTTAGCAGGCAGGTTTATCTGCATGCGGCCATAGTCTGCATCGCTCCTGGTGCGGAAGATATATTTGGATGGCATGGCTTCTACCCCGGCAGTATCGCGTGCAAAGCCCTTGAGCAGTTTCAGGGTATAAACCGTGTTTTCTTTCCAGCTTGTTTTTATAAACAGTTCTTTCTTTACAGAATCTGTATCTGCAGCAAATTCTGTTTGCACTGCTATACCCGAGCTATCATAAGAAAGAAATATTCTTTTGGGATTGATGCTATCTGCACGCCTGTTGAATGTAACTGATAATGGCTTAGTTATGTCGAGGCTGCGTTTCTTTACATCAGAAGTATCTACAGCTACAGAATAGCCCAGCGCTTCTGCATCTGCATTTTTGCCTTTGCGGCCAAGAGTAAGTCCGCTCCTTTCAGATGCAGGTTTCTTTGCAGTGTCTGCAGGTTCTTTTTCGGCAAAGAGCCTGAGCAATACAGGGCCAGCTATCGAGTCGGATGGATGTACCACACTATCTATAAAAGCTATCTTTTCTTTAGCGCCGTCAAAATAAAGATTACCGTTAGCATCTTTTAAAGCATATATGCGAAAAGCTTTTGCGGGCAAACCTGCAATAGTGAACCTGCCATCGCCTGAAGACTTGCCTACATACAGTGGCTTCTCACGTACTACTGCACTGTCATTCTTTGCAGCATCGTAGAGCAATATAGTAGCATCTGCATCTGCCATACCTGTGGTAGCATCTATAACCTTGCCACCCAGTTTCAGCGAATCGAAGTAGCTGCCTGTGCTGAACATATAATTATACCCCTCGAAAGCATTGCCTTCATGCAGGTCTTTAATAGCCTTGCCAAATGATATGCGATAGGTAGTATTATTTTGTAAAAGACTGTCGGGTATTTTCACCGTTACGTGCTTGCCCTGGTTGATAACACTTACAGGGAAAGGCAACAAGGGTGATACCTGTACTTCTGCGGCGGGGTTATTCAGTTCAATAAACTCGTCGAAATGTAATACCAGCTTAGTGACCCTTGTATTGAGGGAAGAGTCTGCAGGCTCTGAAGATAACAGCTTAGGGGCTTTTACATCCTTCTTACCTCCTTCAGGGGGTATGATATTGGCACAGCCTGTAGCCAGGAAACATATTATAACAAACAGAATGCGGGATGTATATCTGCACATTGCGCTCAAAAATAACACTTCGGTGTGTATTAGATGTGATTTTACCCTTAGGTTTGTAAAAACTTTTCAGGCACATTATTGTTAATAGATAAAAACAGGCTTATATGATGTTCAGTTTATTGTTCTTTTTCAAATTCATGTTCTTTGCACCGGCACCACAACAGGATGTTCCTAAGAGCATTTATGATTTTAAAGTAGATGGCCTGACAGGCGGCACAATTGATTTTTCAGATTTCAAAGGCAAGAAGATACTGATAGTAAATACGGCTTCTGAATGTGGTTTCACACCGCAATATGAAGACCTTGAAAAACTGTATGAAAAATATAAGGGCAAGCTGGTGATAGTAGGTTTCCCTGCTAACAACTTTATGCACCAGGAACCGGGCAGCAACGAGGAGATAGCAGGCTTCTGCAAAAAGAATTATGGAGTTACATTCCCTATGGCTGCTAAAATATCTGTAAAGGGCGACGATAAGGCGCCTATATACCACTGGCTTACGGAGAAGCAATACAACAACTACCAGAATACAGATGTACGCTGGAACTTCCAGAAATATCTTATCAATGAAAAAGGAGAACTGGTAGCGGTGTTCTACTCAAGGACAAAACCTATGAGTGATGAGATCATAAAAGCTATTGAGAATTAATAAGCTATTACATAGTAAAAGCCCCTGCACTTATGCAGGGGCTTTTTTATTGCCATCACCTGCACACCCATTTCCGCCAGCCACGCTCATGAAAACGCTGGCGCGGAAACTTATATCTCTTTACATAATACTTCGACCTGTCGGCCTGTTTCTCAGTTAGCTGTTCGGGCTGTTCTTCTTTTTTCTTCTCTGCAAAACGTTCTTCGCTTACAGGAAACCAGTTGCGAAAGTTGAGCCATCTTGTTGTGCGCTGCGCAGGCGGACAATCATTCTGGCGTGAACGGGGGCGGGCAGAAACATCTTCATTAGTAAATAATAAAAGGCCCGCCAGAGCGAATAGTAAATAGTTTTTCATACACCACAATTTTCAGGGTTCAATGCTCTGTCTACAAAATATATACTGCAATTATCACACCAAAAAAGCAGCCACCCCCGCATATACCGGAGATGGCTGTAAATCAAACAATCAGCGTCTTTATTTTCTTATCTCAAAATTACCTGTAGTACCTGTTATATCCGCAGCCTCGTCCATGCCTGCAACCCCTGTCGCTGTAATACCTGTGATTACCGTAATAGTGTGGCCTGCAATATCCGCCGCCGCGATAATTATTTCTGTACACTACTACCGGGCGTGGCGGAACCGGTACAGGTACCGGCACTACTACCCGTACATGCGGTGCGTATACCCTGCCCCATCCATGACGCCATGGGTGTGCATTGGCTGCATTAGTGCTAAAAACGACTGTTGCTGCTGCGAGTAAAACGAACAATGCAATTTTCCTTTTCATAAACCTTGTTTTTGTTATTGCTAATTAGACCGCTTATGTACCCGACGGTTTAATGATGTATATGCAAGTACCTTACCAAAAACCGCTTTTTGATGTTAAAAAAAAGCAAAAGCGCCATAAGGCGCTTTTAGTATCATGAAAACCAATGGGTTTTACCTGCGTTTTATTTTCCAGTTGCTGAGCGAAGCGCCGCCTGCTGCAACAGCTTCAGGTTTTGCCTTCTTATTGCTGTTCCATACATGGGCTGCAAGCAATGCTGCTACCTCTTCTGCATCTGTATCATCTGCTTTCAGGTATTCAGGTTTAAAATACTTGTCAATGAACTTAGTATCAAAATTACCTGAGAGGAATGGTTCTGTTTTCACAGCCCATTTACCAAAGCTTAATGTTGTCTGTATGCCTTTGATATAATATTCATCAATAGCGCGGCAAAGCCTGTCTACCGCTTCCTCACGTGTAGCAGCATGTGTTATCAGCTTAGCTATCATAGGATCGTAGAATATAGGAATATCCTGTCCCTGTTCGTAGCCATCATCTACACGCACACCCGGGCCCTTAGGTGGCTGGTACATTTCCAGCTTACCTGTATCAGGCAGGAAGTTGTTCATCGGGTCTTCTGCACAAACACGCAGCTCTATAGCATGGCCGTTTATCTTCAGTTCTTCCTGCGTGAAAGACAACTTATTGCCTCGCGCCACATTTATCTGTTCTTTAACCAGGTCTATGCCTGTTATCATTTCTGTAACACAATGCTCTACCTGCAGGCGGGTATTCATTTCGAGAAAGTAGAAATTAAGGTCCTCATCAACCAGGAATTCTACTGTGCCCGCACCATAATAGTTGCAAGAGCGTGCTACTGCAACGGCACATTCACCCATAGCTTTACGGATGTCGGGTGTGAGGCAACTTGAAGGTGCCTCTTCTATCAGCTTCTGGTGGCGACGTTGTATAGAGCATTCACGTTCGAAAAGATATACATAATTGCCGTGCTGGTCGCCCATGAGCTGTATCTCGATATGGCGCGGGGCACCTACATATTTTTCTATGAAAACTGCATCATCGCCAAAAGCACTCAATGCCTCGCTCTTAGCCATGCGCATCTGCTGTTCCAGTTCGTCTTCACTGTTTACCACACGCATACCTTTACCACCACCACCTGCAGATGCCTTGATGAGTATAGGGAAACCGATACGTTTTGCGATAGCTTTTGCTTCTTCCACATCCACTACCGGGTCTTCTGTGCCCGGCACCATTGGTACGTTGAATTTTTTAGCGGCTTGTTTAGCTGCTATCTTGCTGCCCATCATTTCGATAGAGTGCGCTGAAGGGCCTATGAAGATAAGGCCTGCATCAGCAACTGCTTTTGAAAAGGCTGCATTCTCACTGAGGAAACCATAACCGGGATGTATACCATCTGCACCGGTCATTTTAGCTACTTCTATTATTTTATCCATCCTGAGGTAAGACTGCGAGGATGGAGCCGGCCCAATACAAACTGCCTCATCTGCATAACGCACAAAAGGCATATTTCTGTCGGCTTCTGAATAAACGGCTACTGTTTTAATTCCCATTTCCCTCGCCGTGCGCATCACACGCATAGCGATCTCCCCGCGATTAGCGACTAATATCTTTTGCATCCGGCTAAGATAATTGATTCGCAGGTTTTAGCCTACTGCTGAGAGGTTAACTTGGTACCCTTGCCATAACGCACGAATATATTGAGATATAATACACGCGACAAACGCATGAGCCAAGGCTGCAATATGACCACTATTGAGACACTGGTTATCAGATAGTAAAAAATGCTATAATCTTGTACGGACAAGCCAAAAATGAGCCAATACCATGCCAGGTTGATAAAGAATAAGGCTACCGATAAGGCATAACTCACGTAACCTGTACCATAATAGAACCCTACTTCCAGTTCGTATTTCTGGCCGCATACCGGGCAATGCTCAGGCATGTCCAGCATTTTGTTTAATGGAAAAATACTTTTATTCGTATACATATTGCCCTTGCGGCAGTTAGGGCATTTCATTCTGAATATGCTGGGGAGTAAAGCCGGTTTACCTGATGCCATGCGGAAGATTTCCGCAAAGTTACAAATTGCCTGAAGCTGTTGTGTAACTTTTATTACAAAAGGAGCATTTATTCGCCCCCCTCGCCTTCACTTTTTTCGTTGAAATATGCCCATATGATACGTGCTTTAGATGCCCCTGCTACACGGGTAAGCTCTCGCTCGGTAAGTGTCTTTATATTCTTCACAGAACGAAATTCTTTCAGCAGTTCTGTAGCAGTCTTAGCACCCACACCAGGTATGGCTTCAAGCTCGTTTTTAAAGGTACCCTTGCTTCTTGTATCCCGATGGAAAGTGATACCAAAGCGGTGTACCTCGTCGCGTATATAACGGATGAGCTTGTGCGATGCACTGTCGAAAGGCAATTGCAGTGGTTCGGAATCTCCCGGGAAGAATATTGATTCTTCTCTTTTAGCAAGACCCACAACAGCCATACGGCCCGTGAGACCTAGTTTTTCAATACTTTCCAGCGCGGCGCCTAATTGTCCTTTACCACCATCTATGATGACCAGTTGCGGCAGTGGCTGTTTCTCATCAGACAAACGTTTGTACCTGCGGTATACTACTTCTGACATAGATGCAAAGTCGTTGATACCCTGCACGGTCTTAATATGATAATGCCTGTAATCTTTCTTTGATGGTATGCCATTTTTAAAACAAACCATAGCAGATACCGGGTATGCCCCCTGGAAGTTGGAGTTATCAAAACATTCAATATGCACGGGCAGTTCTGTAAGCTGTAGCGCTTCCTGCATCTCCTGCAATACTTCCATGTTCTGCTCTGTAGTCTTAGAGCTGAGCATGAGGGTGTCTTTACGCTTCACCTCATCGCGGAATACCTGCGCATTTTTAAGACTCAGTTCCAGCAACATTTTCTTATCGCCTAGCTTAGGTACTGAGACTTTTACATTGGGGTCTGTTACCTCTACCTGTATGGGCACTACTACCTCCGGCGATATGCTGCTGAATGTTTCGCGCAGGTTATCAAGCGCCAGAGATAATATATCTGCATCTTCCTCGTCTATTTTCTTTTCGGCTTCTATGGTCTTTGAATAAACAATATTACCCTCAGAGAGCATCATGTAATTGATGAATGCCCTGTGCTCTTCACTGATGATGGTTGCCACATCAAGGTTGCCGAGGCGCGGGTTTACCACAGCCGATTTGCTCTGGTATTTCTGCAGTATCTCTATCTTCTGCCTGTATACCTCTGCTTTTTCAAACTGCATTTCGGCAGCGCATTGCTGCATTTCTGCCTTCAGGTATTTCACTACTTCTGATGTATTGCCCTTCATGATATGACGTACCTGCTGCAGGTTATCGTTATACTGTTCTTCTGTCTGGAAACCCTGGCAGGGGCCTCCGCAGTTACCCAAATGATACTCAAGGCAAACCTTATACTTGCCCCGCGCTATGTTGCCGGGGGATAAATTTAAATTGCAGGTGCGCAAGGGTATATTCTGGCGCACCATATCCAGCAATTCGCGCACATGCCCCACTCCTGTGAATGGGCCGAGGTATTCAGACCCGTCTTTTATAAGCCTGCGGGTAAAGAATACACGCGGAAAATGTTCTTTCTTTATTACGATATAAGGATATGTCTTATCGTCTTTGAGGTCTATATTGAAGCGTGGCTGATAATGCTTAATGAGCGAATTCTCAAGCAGGAAGGCATCGTGCTCTGTGCCTGTTACTGTGAACTCTATATGATGAATAAGGCCAACCAGCTTATGGGTCTTATAGTTATCAATAGTCTTACTGAAATAGGAACTAACACGTTTACGCAGGTCTTTGGCTTTACCTACATACAGCAATTCATTCTGCTCACTATAATACTTATAGCATCCCGGCTGATGCGGGATGGAGGACATTATCTTACTAAATTCATCTTTCGTCATTGTACATCAAAGAAACCAGTATTCTAATCTCAGGTCTTTCCTGCCACTGCCAAACTCTTGTATGCTTATAAGTTTCAGTGGCCTGTAATACAATCGTTGCATACGCTTGCCGCCACCAATATTTTTTTCAGCCTCTACATATACTGAGCTTATCCTCCCGTTGGCCTTATTGAACATTATTTGCAACTTACGTGCAGGCAGGTTATCCTCATTAGCTTCGTAATAATAGCTTTTGGTGCCTGTTGCCTCATCAGTGAATGCAGAAAAGGTGTAATGGCCTATATATTTCCTGTCGCTGATATCTGTTTCAAAAAATGTTTTAAGTATAGTACCCCAGTCTACCTTGAATGTGTTGGTATAGCTGGAATCGGGTTGGCCATTATTGTAAGTAATCTTCACCATACCGTAAGGCTGCCCATAATAGGTGCGCCACTGATCGGCCGCGAACTGTTTTATGGAAAAGTAGGTACCTGAATTCTCACTGTTAACTGTATTGCCTGCTTCTTTCTTATTGCAGGATACCAGTACATATAGTATTAAAACAGCCAGGGCCGATGTTCTTAACTTCATAAGACTGCTAAATTAAGAAAGATGTAAAACTAAGTGACAGCGAATCCTGTATTAATTCAATTGAGGGTCTCGCGGCATATTGAGCAGGTGCTGGAATTCGCTGCCAAGCGATGCTATGGCTGCCTTCCAAACCTCATCGGGGCTTGTTTCAAAAAGTAATTGAAGAGAACCATCAGCTATCAGCCAAGAGCCCTGTTTCAACTCTTCTCCCAGCTGGCCCGGAGACCAACCCGAATAGCCAACAAACAGGCGCACGTCTGATTCTGTATACACATCTCCTGTACTATTGTTTTCTAATGCTTCGTAAAGGCCACCCCAATAAATACCATCCAGTATTTCCCTGCCACCCAGTGCCCCCGGAATACGATGCAACATATGCAAAGTATTTTCCTGTACCGGGCCGCCAATATTTACGGGTAATTGTTGTACATCTGATTCCGGCATGAGGTCTGCAATAGTATATTCAGTAGGATTATTTAATACAAACCCAACTGTACCATCATCGTTATGCTCACAAATGAATACTACAGTGCGGGCAAAATTGGGGTCTGCCAGGAAAGGTTCGGCGATAAGGAGTACTCCGGGTTTTATCTCCCTTTCAATATTCTTTTTATAGATAGAAGTAAAATCCACAATTAAATTTAACGATATCGGCAGAAATTATCAAACAGCTTTATGCATAGACCGATAGGATAATAAATACTTGTAATTCATAAATTGGTTTTAATTTTACAGGATATTTCTTCATACAGCTACATGCAGTTTATTTACAATCTTTCTTTATTTCTCATCACTTTCATCGGCGGTAGTTTGCCTTTATGGATAAAGGGGATGGACAATAAGAAGATGAATTATGTACTTACCTTTTCAGGCTCGTTCTTATTAGCAATTACCTTCCTGCACCTGCTGCCCGAAACCTTCACGGATGTGGGAAACAAAGCCGGACTGCTGATACTTACCGGTTTTTTTCTGCAACTTATCATACAGCGCTTTACTCATGGTATTGAACACGGGCATTTACATGTACATGACCATGACCACAAAATACCGGTACTCCCCATACTGCTTGGCTTAACACTGCACGCCTTTATGGAAGGGCTGCCTCTTGGTTTCAACTATCGTATGGGCGCTACAGCTCCATCACTCTATATGGCGGTTGCTGCGCATAAACTGCCGGAGGCTATGCTTGTGGTAATGCTGATAAACGAAAGAGGCAGCAAGAGCAAAGCACTTATTAATTTGTTTTTCTTTTCGTTAGTAACGCCTGTGGCCAGCATGATAGCACATGCATTGGGCACCAGCTACCATGCCATGGCAGATACTCTTGTGCTGCTGGTACCTGTTGTGGCAGGTGCATTTATACACATAGCCACTACTATATTTTTTGAAAGCGGCACCAAACAGCATATGCTCACCTGGAAAAAGATACTGGCGATACTTGCCGGCGTAGGCATAGGCTTTTTAACACTTATGTTTGAATAGCGGAGTTATGAAAAAATACATTACTACCCTTATTGCCATAGCCACCAATCTTCTGGCCTGCAATAACAACCATGCGCAGGTACCTCCGGCTTCACGTACAGATAAATCTCTTTTGTGGCGTGTCAGCAATAAGGACATGAACAGATCATCTTACCTGTTTGGCACCATACACATGATCTGCAAAGAAGACTATATATGGACCCCTGCCATGGCGCAGGCATTGAAAAGCTGTAAGGAAGTATGTTTTGAGATGGACATGGATGACCCATCCCTGCTGATGCAGACAGCAGCAGGCATGATAGATAACAGTGGTAAGAAGCTTAAAGATTATTTTACTGCAGAACAATACCAGAAGCTAAGCCGCTACCTGGCCGACAGCCTGTCTATGAATATTGACATGTTTCAGCAAATGAAACCTGCAGCCCTGCAAACCGTACTATCACTGAAAGATGTGCAATGTGCTGCCCCTGAATCTTACGAGACCAACATAATGGAAGAAAGTAAGAAACAGAAAAAAGAAATAACCGGGCTGGAAGAAGCTTCTGAACAACTGGCACTGTTTGATGACATGCCGGTAGATAGCGTTGTAAAGGATATCCTGGAGAGCATTGACGACCATGCTTCGGAAACAAAAGAATACAATGACATGGTGGCTGCGTATAAAAAACAGGACCTGCCTGCGTTATACAGGATGATAACAGAATCTAAAGAGCTGGGTGACCAACTGGATGCTTTTCTGGACAAACGCAACCAGAAATGGATAGAGCGTATGGTAGACAAGATGGACCAGAACTCTGTTTTCTTTGCAGTAGGTGCCGGGCACCTGTGGGGCGATAATGGCGTAATAACCCTGCTCCGAAAAGCCGGCTATACTGTAACTCCTGTAAAATAGCTTCTTTAGTAACTCTCCAGGACTATTGAAATGGAATTGGCCGTAAGCGGTTTGTTGAGGAACTGCTTGACTGATGTATACCCTTTTATTTTGGCTATATCATTCTCGTTGATAGAGGAAGACAACATATAAATAGAATACGCAGAACGTATATCAGCAGGCAGCGTTTCAAATGACTCCACAAACTCAAAACCATTCATCACAGGCATTTGTATATCAACAAATATTATAGTAGTGGCAGAATTCGGTGCCAGATCCTTAATATAAGACAAGGCCTCAGTAGCCTGCTGAAATGTGCGTATGCTTTCGCTGCGGCCTGTGTTCACGATGATCTTCTCGGCAATAAAGCAATCCAGCTTACTGTCGTCAATAACTATAAAATGTAATTTATTACTACTCATTTTTATTTGCTTGGTATGGTCACAATGAATTTTGTTCCTTCACCCTCTTTTGATTCTACTGCAATCGCTCCGTTCAGCTTTCCTAAAGCGTCTTTGACGTTGTATAATCCAAAACCCGAGCCCAACTCTTCATTAGTGGCACGATAAAACATGTTAAAGATATGGTCTATACTGTTCTCCGGGATACCTATTCCATTATCTGTTACAATAATAGTGGCTTTATCCGCATTATGATCAATGGTAAGAGATACCACTTTTTCAGTATTATTCTTTTTCTGGTACTTGAAAGCGTTTGACAACAGGTTGTTCAAAATGATCTTTAAAGACATTTCATCTGACCTGAAAGGATCATGCTGTTTAACCTCTGTAACAAATTTCACATTGGACAACTTACTGGTGACTCCATAGATATCCTGCATATCCTGAACAATATCATCGAAATATATATCAGATATTTTTACCTGACCACGACGGATATTGTAATAGTCATGTATGTTCTGAATATAGTTATCCAGTTTTAGCATAGCATTCTCCATCATATGCAGCATATCTCTTACATCTGCTATGTTGTCTGTATGTTTGGCCAGGTCTATGACACCAAGAACGCTTAATATGGGCCCCCGCATATCGTGCGTGGCACTGTATGCAAATTTATCCAACTCATTATATGCCTTTTGCAGTTCTTCATTTTTCACTGCCAGCATGGATGATGTGATGTAGAATTTATGTGCCTCGTCAATTGCAGACTGTACATCTACATCTGTCCATGGCTTTTTGATATAACGGAAAATATGCCCCCTGTTGATAGCATTAATAACGGCTTCAATATCTGAATAACCTGTAATCAGTATCCTTACGGGGTTAGGATAGTCTTGCCTTATCTCCTCAAAGAATTCAACACCTGTTTTATCAGGCATTTTCTGGTCACTCAGTATAACGCTGATATCCGGGTTCTTTTGCAGGTGTACCTTAGCCTCATCAGTGTTCTGTGCTACAAGTATCGAGTAGTCGAACCTGAAAGACGCCTTAAAGCTGATGAGGTTATTTGCCTCATCATCTATATACAGTATTTTTATTTTTGTATTCTCGGCCACGGCTTTAGTTGTTTATTTCTTGATGGATCACTGGTAAATCAATAACAAATTCCGCTCCATCACCGACCGCTGAGTTTACAGTTATTGTACCATTATGTTTTACAATAGTATTATAAGCAATTGACAATCCCAAACCTGTACCCTCGCCTACTTCTTTTGTGGTAAAGAAAGGTTCAAACAGTTTCTTCTTAACGTTTTCATCCATTCCTGTACCATTGTCTTTAATGCTTATCCTTACCCCGTTCTCATCCAATACTGATGTTGTTATAACTATCTTACCTCCGGCCTCGTCTCCAAATTTAGATTTTACTGCGTGAATACCATTGGTTACGATATTCAGGAATACCTGGTTTAGCTTACCCGGATAGCATTCGATAACAGGAATATCTCCGTAATGTTTTTCTATCTGTACATTACCGAGTATGTTATTGATAATAACAAGGGTTGAATCCATACCCTCATTAATGTTAGCCTTCTTCAGGTCATCTTCGTCAAGACGGGAGAACACGCGCAAGCCTTTTACTATCTCGGCAGTCCTGCTTGATCCTTCATTGATACCATTAAGCAGGTAATCAATTTCGGTTTTCAGGTAATCGAAATCGTATTCTTCTTTCATCTCTTCTATCTGCCTGCGCTTCTCATCTTTATTATCGTCTGAAAGGGTAATGTTCTCAATTTTTTCCAGTATTTCTACCATCATACCAATATCGCGTTTCAGCGGTTTGATATTAGAGGTAACAAAGTTGATGGGGTTATTGATCTCATGCGCTATACCTGCTGTGAGCTGACCGAGGGAAGCCATTTTTTCAGATTCCACCAGTTGCATTTCCGCATCTTTCAGTTCTTTCATGGCTTTGTTCAGTCCGTCATTGGCTTCTTTCAGCTCTGTAGTTCTTTCATCCACCTTAGCTTCGAGTATAACGTTTTGTTCTCTCACAATACGGGCATTTTCTTCGAGCGCTGCCATAGCCTGGGCCTGCGAAACTTCCTTCTCTTTCCTGAAAATATTGATCTTATCGGCAAGAGCGAGTGACAGTACCACTACTTCTACAGAAGAACCTATATGCAGGATGTAATTAGTCAGATAATTATATGGCAGGACCCCAACGTCCTTCATGATGAATATGATGAGGCCTACAAGGAATGTTATCCATGCCAGAAGGAAGAAACCCGCAGACCTGTTGCCCTTGCGGTACATAGATATGCCTATGTAGATAAATGCCAGTGACGCAAGCATCGCATTGGGCTGCAGCAGTTGCTGTGCCAGTTGGTGCATGCCGGTCAGGCTCAGCATGATATTTACAATATAAAAGAGATTGAAGAAACGCAGTACCCACATAAAACGTTTGGATACGTCGCGTATCTGCAGGAAGTTCTTGATAAACTCAATAGCCGTTATCCCGGTCAGTGCGGGGGCCAATATAACACTCTGGTTAGCCAGCCACGGGTTACCCGGCCACAGGAAACGGTATGTATAACCCTGAAGGCTCATTTGTGTGAGGCCTACGAATATTATATACAATACATAAAACAGGTAGCTTTTATCCCGAACGGTGTAGAATACAAACAGGTTATACAACGCCATTACAAGGATGATACCTACATAAATACCATTCAGTATGTCTTGTGTGTTGGTGGCATCGAATGTGGCCTCGTAAGTACCTACGCTCAATGGCACCAATATCTGCTCTGTACTTTTGACCTTCAGGTAATATGTTTTGGTATTGCCCGGTGGTATTTTCAGATCGAAAATAAAATTATGGTGTGCGTATTTTCGAATGTTTACGGGCTGTTCTTCACCTGTGACATCTACGAGATAACTGCCATCCGATTCTACCCTGTATAGTTCTACATGATCGAGCACCGCATAAGCGAGTTGCAAAAATATATTAGGCAGTTCTGTACCGTTCTGAATATCAAAACGCATCCATACCACAGAACTTGTAATGTTGAAATTGGGGACGTTGCTCTCACATGGCTTGAAGGCATTAGAGCTTCTAACCTGCTCGAAACTGAGTTTCCCGCTGGTATCAAGAAGAAATTCTGCATACTGCCCGATGATAACAGGCTTGCTGCCGCCCACAAACTGGAAGACTTTAGCATGAGTTGTATCAGCAAAAAATATGGCAAAAGCCAACACAACTAGCCTGAAAAAATGCTTCATTTCTTCTATTTGATTATAAAATTAGAATTTATGGTGACTTATGCAAGTAGCCATTTAAAGTGTAACTATAACTTAAGCCTGTATTCAATTGCCAGTTCACCCTTGGGTGCATTCTCTATTCTTGTAAGATCGGGGTGTTCCCGCAGTGCTGCTATCAGGCTTCTGTCTTCATCTTTGGCATTACTAAGATCATGGATATCATTCATCACAGCAGCTGTAGCAATGAGGCCTTCCTTAGGATAATAGAATGTACCGCTGTTACCCAGTTCTTCTGCTATCGTAAAGCCTTTTTCAAGCGTGATACCGATAGTATGTTCACCACAAAGAACAAACATAGAATGCATGGGCAATTGTGCAGCCAGTGCCACACCTGCACGTGCCAGGAATAATGTACCAATACCAAGGCCGGCTACATTGCGGGAGTTCCACAGGCCACATATCTCCGAGGTGCCGCCACGTGCATTATGCTCTTTTAGCATAGGAATTACAGACGGATCAAAATCGCGAATGGCATCCTCTATTGGCAGGGGAAACTCTTCATTGTACAGGTGTATCCTTGCACCGCCTACAGGAGAATTATTTTCCATAGACTCAGCCATTATCACGTATACAGACGGGTTTCTCGTCCAGCTATCATTAGCTGTTGTGATCTTGGTGATACCAAATATTTTCAACACCTCCATATGCTCCTGGAGGTATCTCTTACACGACTCCGGCTCATCAATAGCCCTGAATGCTCTGATTCTGATCATTAAGTACGTTTTTATACCCCCGTGAATACCTTGTCAACTGACAAACGATATGATTTTATCGTTGGTTTTTCGGCGATACACAACCTAAACAAGAAAATCTCTCCTTTTCCGCTTATTTGTGGGAACACAGTTCCAAAACGTTTATATAATTCACTAAACTCCTGCTTCATATATTCCGGCATACCCTCTCCGCCCCCGTGATTCAGGCGTGCAAAGTGTAGTGTTGCGGCCAGCATCGGTTGCAAAGATATGCCAAGTTCAGTTGCAGTAAGCCACATACGCTCAACAGCACGGCCACCCAATATATAATTCAGCGAGGAAAATTCAGGCATTGTAATGAGACCTACTGCAGAAGTAGAAGCCATGCTTTTGCGTGTTATGCGCTCCAGCCCCTTTCCGCCGCGCCAATCTGCGAGGTAATTGATAACCCTTGGGTCCTTTACCAGTTGCAAACCGACCACTTCTGAAGGTGTAACATCTACTGTTGCTATATCGATACCATCAGATGTATCTTTACTCTGTTCAGCGTTCCACCTTACTTCTCTCTGGTAAAATTCGTAGTGCCCTTCAGGATGCAGCATACGCAACCTGTCTGAAGCAGCCATTATCTCTGTTAACTCTGCGAGCTCTTTTTCCGAGTCTTTTACAAGCAATTCAGCACCCTTAACAGATGCTACGGCTTCCTGCAGTTTAGTTATGGCAGAGGCTTCCAGCGGTACCCTAGGACCAAGGTTCCTGTTGGTTTCGCGAATGCCTAAGTATTTCACCAACACATCAGGGCGATACAGGTCACTCGCAGCAGTGTTAGTGAATTCTATCATAGCTGTGAGCTTTGCGCCTTTACCTAACGGGAAGTAATGTACTTGCGTACCTATTTTCATATCAGCAGCTGCCAACTCCACATTTTCTATTGCTGCTCCCAGTGCTACATAGGAAGCTATATCTTCAAAATCGCCAAATGATTTAGACCTGTTCTTATCATGGAAAAGGAACAGGCAGTTGCCCTGCTTATGCCATTTCCATGGTTGGTTATTACCGGCCGATGGTGCTTTAATACCAGCTTCTACAAGGGCTTTAACTTTATCATCAGCAGGCAGTGTGCCGGATGGCTTGATATTATCTATAGCCTTGGCTGCCATTTGCTCCATTTCAACTGGTGTCAATACAGGTTCCGGCTCTGACGGTACAAAACTTTGTACCGGCCTTGTATCAGGTATCAATTGCTCAAGATCAATAAAATACCTGCCCGAATCTGTGAATTGATTGAGGAACATGCGCCTGCAGGTATCGGCAGTGAGTGCGCCGCCCAATGTTACTGCTGTAGCCAATTGCGGCCATGTGGTAATGGTTTGTTCTATCTCTACCATTGATGCCTTCATGCGTGGAGATAGTGTCTCCATGCCTGATATTGGCAACATGTACGGCAGTTTTTCTTCGCTGGTCTTGAGACTCTTCAGCACTTTCATATCCAGCCTCAGGTGTTTCAGCCAGCCGTGCATGATAGGCCTGTCCGGCTCCAGGTCGAAGCGCTCTACGTCGAGTGTACCCCTGTCGCTGGCTTCCATCAGTACAGGCACGTCCAGTTCGCGCGCCTTCATACGGCAGAGTATTTTCACATCCACACCGTCACACTCATCTATTACCGCATCCAGCTTGCCACCTTTGGTAAAGAAATCGTTTATGTTTTCTTCTGTGATACCATCAGGATATATAACCACTTTGAAGAATGGATCTATCTCTGCTATTTCGCGCGCTACAGAAATTACTTTAAGTATGCCAAGGTTTTGAACACCTGTACGTATACGATTGAGGTTATTCAGTTCCAGTGTATCAAAGTCAGCAAGCCTCAGCTCGCCGCAACCACGCTCCATAGCTATAGTAACGGATACAGACTGCCCTACTGATAAACCTATAACGCCAACTTTCTTAGTTGCCAGCAGGTCTCTTTCGGCTGTAGTTATTTTATGCCTGTTGGCAGCTGTACGCAAGTCGATGAATTCTTTTTCATCGAGCATATGTACCAGTCTTTTAGACCAGGGGTAATACACCCAGACACCATATTCCTGTATGTCTGTTCCTGCCAGGTGCTTTTCTATTAAGGCAGGATATTCATCGGGCTTTATTTTAATTGTAGGATTCTGACTCTTTATCAGCTCCTTCAACTGACCCTGTATTTCATCAAAAACGGCTATCCCTTGTGTTGTTGTCAATAGAGCAGACAGCTTTTCAGCATCTTCTTTCTGCCCTATCCTAAAAAAATCAGGTTTGTAAATCTCTCTCTGTTCTTCCTGATTGTTCTTCAGATATGCACGCAAATTATTCATATATGTAAACTATAATTCCATAGGTAAAATTTATTGTTCTTACTAACCGTTAGAAAATTACAATATTTTTGTAGAATTACTACGAGATTCACTCTTTATTATAGAAAATATTATATTAGTATTTTAATTAGTGCCCCTTAAACAAGTCCTTATGGGAGAGAGCAAAATAAATGTATTGTACGTGGATGATGAGGTGAACAACCTGATATCCTTTAAGGCGACTTTTCGCATAAAATATAATATACACACAGCGGTGAGCGGCGAAGAAGCGCAAAAAATATTAGACACAAAGCCAATTGACATCATCATCACAGACCAGAGGATGCCTAACATGACCGGCGTAGAGTTTCTTGAATCAATAATTGAGAAGCACCCCGAGCCTATGCGCATCCTGCTTACGGGCTACTCTGACCTTAACGCTGTAATAGATGCGGTGAATAAAGGCAAGATATTCCACTACCTCACCAAACC
The DNA here is from genome assembly GCA_044227125.1 of Flavipsychrobacter sp. Taxonomy (GTDB): domain Bacteria; phylum Bacteroidota; class Bacteroidia; order Chitinophagales; family Chitinophagaceae; genus Polluticoccus. The sequence continues at coordinate 9,182 of JBGAFS010000006.1, read as the reverse complement.
ATGGAATGAGGAAGAACTGGATATGACCATCAAACGCGCATTTGATGTTTACAAACTGCGTAAAGATGAACAAGAGCTGACAGAGAAACTGGGTGTGTCTAATGCACAACTTGAGTTTCTGCTGAGGCAAAAACTTTTATCATAATAACTCATTTTATTAATTTGATAAAGCCCTGCATAGGGCTTTATTTATTTTATACTTTCGTGAACGCTAAGCACGGTATATAATGAAGCTGAGTGTTGTTATCATAACGCTGAACGAAGAAAAGAACTTAGAACGCTGCCTGCTATCTGTAAAAAGAATAGCAGATGAAATAGTTGTGATAGACAGCCTCTCTACAGATAACACCGTGCCAATAGCTGAAAAATTCGGTGCACGTATCATCAGCCAGAAATTCCTGGGGCATATAGAGCAAAAGAACTTTGCAGCGCAGCAGGCTGCCAATGACTGGGTACTGTCTTTGGACGCAGATGAGGTAGTGACGCCTGAAATGGAACAAAGCATCTTAGCTGTAAAGGCTAATACAACACATGATGCCTATAGTTTCCCGAGGCTGAATAATTACTGCGGTAAATGGATAAAACACTCCGGCTGGTACCCCGACAGGAAGACAAGACTATTCAACAGGACCAAGGGTGAGTGGACGGGGGAAAACCCGCACGACAGGTGGGAACTATATGACAAAGCAAAGAAACCCAAACAACTGAACGGAGACCTGCAGCATTATAGTTTCTATACTATCTCCGACCATGTAAAGAAAATCGAGAAATACTCTGACATAGCTGCACGGCTGCGTGTAGCAAAAGGAAAGAATTACAGCATACTGCAAATAGTAATTGTACCGCAGTGGAAATTTGTGAGTGACTATTTTATACGCTTAGGGTTTCTTGACGGGTATGAAGGCTTTATTATCTGTAAGCTGGGTGCTATGGAAAAGATGATAAAGTATAGCAAGACGCGCCAGTATGCACAAATGAAAAAACAGGGAAAGCAGTTTTAAGATGAGTAAAGACGAATTAATAAGTCTCAATAAATACATTAGTTCCAGTGGCTTCTGCTCTCGCAGAGATGCAGATAAGCTGATAGAACAGGCGAGGGTTACTATTAATGATGAGCTGGCGCTGAGTGGCAGCCGTGTTGCACCCGGCGATGTAGTAGCCATAGATGGTGAGCCGATAAAGAAAAATAAAAAAGCCCGTCCTATTTATATAGCACTTAATAAGCCAGTGGGTGTTACTTCTACTACCGACCTTAAAGACCGCACCAATATTATTTCGTTTATCAACTATCCCAAAAGAATATTCCCTATAGGCAGGCTGGATAAAGACTCTGACGGCCTGATATTCCTTACCAATGACGGGGATATCGTAAACAAAATATTGCGCGCGGCTAACAACCATGAAAAAGAATATATCGTAACTGTTGATAAAGCCATAACTCCTGACTTCATAAAGAATATGGCGGCCGGTGGCATACCCATATTAGGCAAGCGTACGCGCCCCTGCTTTGTAAGACAGGAAGGAAACAGGAAATTCCGCATCATACTTACACAAGGCCTCAACCGCCAGATACGCCGCATGTGCGAACATTTTGGTTATGATGTAAAAACCCTGACTCGTGTACGTATTATGAATGTGCAACTGGGCAACCTGGCTGTTGGTAAATGGCGCTACCTGACGCCACAGGAAACTGACACGCTGGAAGAACTCGTTGCCGGCTCATCTAAAACAGACACTCCTGTTAAACATCCCCCAAAAACCAAGCCTCAACCTAAACAAGCTAAAGCGCCCGGGCAGGAAAAACCCGCAACAAAACCTGCTGCTGAAAAGAAAAAGAACACCAGCTATAAAGAGTGGCGCAAGAAGCGTTAATAAGAACAGATGTTCCTTATCAGGCAATACAACTTACGGTACAGGTCAGTAGAATTTAATGTACAATTTACTCATACAGTCGGCTAATAGCTTAGTCTATTATCTTATTCCTGTTGCTTCCCGGGAACACCTGTAATTGTCATACACAGGTAAAAGAAATTCCAAATCGCCAATAATGCGACAATGGCATATTATTTGTCTTAGCCTGTGTAACACGCTACTGAACAAGTAGTCAAAAAACCATAACACTCTAATGATTGAATTGATTACTCAAAAGCGAATACGCTTTTGGATGGCCGTTGGCTTGGTATTAAATATTTGCTGCAGCATATTCAGTGTTGGCTATCATCACCCCGACGAACATTTCCAGGTACTGGAATTTTGTAACTATAAAATGGGAGGGACACCCGCGACTCAATTACCTATGGAGTTTGCGATGCAATGCAGGGCAGCTATGCTGCCTTTTATTGCATACTGCTTTGGCAAACTATTTTACGCCCTCCACATATACAATCACTTCATACTGGTAATGGTGCTGCGATTAGCGATGGGACTGGCTAATTGGCTCATCAGTTATAAAATGTATTTCATCTTACAGAAAGAGATAAGCACACAATCAGCAAAACTGGTCTTTGCAATCAGCTTATTTGCACTATGGTTTGTTCCGTATACATCTGTGCGGTTCTCATCAGAAAATGTATCAGCAGTTTTACTGTCAGCGGCATTATACCTATTATTGACCATAAGGCAAAACTCGAAACGTGCTTTCCTAAAGACACTACTATCTGGTATAATGCTCGGTTTCAGCTTTTATTGTCGACCTCAAATCGGCTTTGCTATTGCCGGAATTGCCATCTGGGTGTTGATGGTCGAAAAATGGGACTATAAATACATTTTGTATATAGCAATTGGCGGACTTTGTTCAATATCAATATCAATGTGCATAGATAAGTGGTTTTATGGTACATGGGTATTTACTCCTTACAATTATTATAACCTGAACATTGTTCAAAACAGGGCAGCGTACTACGGCGTTTATCCATGGTGGTACTACTTCACATCTTTTATTAAAATGGGTATCCCTCCAATCAGTATTGTATTGCTGTTATTATTTATAATGGGTATTCTAAAAAAGCCATACCATTTATTATCACTTATAGCTATAACATTTATAGCAGGTCATACGGTTATTGGACATAAAGAGCTACGATTTCTTTACCCTATTATCATACCATTTCTCTTCATTGCAGCATGCGGCTTTGAAAATATAGGTATGTATATTCAAAATCAGAAAACAATACGGATTGGCTTGTATACTTTATTCATAATAAACATACCCTTATTGCTGTACAGAACCGTTAGCCCTGCACAGGAGGCTGTGAAATACCTTGAGCATATTTATAATTATGCAAACCACCATAACACAGCGCTTATCTATATCAACAAATCCCCATATCAGTTTATGGGTACAGAAGCCTGCTTCTACAAACCCAACAGGCTGGCATCATTTGTTGTTGATGATTCTGATCAATTCATCAATTGCCTGAAGAATAACCCGGATAAGGATATACTTTTTCTAAGTGAAAAACATATAAATGGAAAAATGCTCTGGGGGAAAAAAATAATATTTGAATACAGCCTATTTCCTGAGTGGTTGCTTCGCAATACTAATTACAACGATTGGCAATCGAGATCCAGGATATGGACAATCTATAAAGTTATGCGCTGATACATAAGGCTTGAGCAGCGCTAGAAGCGTTAAGGAAAACATAAAAGCCTATATTGCATAGGGGTAAGCCCTGTTTTCTTTGTTATTGTATTAGGTCAAAGACAATTACAATTATGAAAGAAACAATTAAAACCTTTTCAATAGCAGCAGTTACTGCTATGATCGTAATGAGCGTATTTGCATTCTCCCCTGCCGGCAACGTGGGTAACGGATCAAAAGTAATTTATGAATACAAACAGTTTTCTACTATTGAATCTGTAATACCGGGTGGTATGGGGCGGTCTCGCATACTGACGACTGACGACAACGGGCAACTGATTGAAAAAGAACTGAAGAACTTTTACAGCATGGTGGGTATCAACTTTGGTAATATTGCCAATAACGACCGTGCTATTGTAGACCGTATTAACCAATACAGCAATGAAGGCTGGGAGCTGATGCAGGTTTCTACCGGCTCTCATGCACAAACATCTGAAGGCAGCAGTTCGGGCGGAGTATTCATTACCCGCTATCTTTTCAGGCGGGCAAAATAAGATACATATAACCAAAAAGCCATCCACCAGAATCGGGTGGCTTTTTTCATGTATAACAATAGCGTGTATCTTCGTAGCAGATGAAACGCCTGATACTTTTATTACCGGTTCTTTTTGCATTATACACTTATGCCCAACCATCAGGCTTGTTTCACAGCAATTTTGCTACACGTGAAAAACTAATTGACTCTGTTTTCAAAACCCAATCAGACGAAATAATAAAAGACACTAACCGTGTCAATAGTCTTATAGCCACATATATTGCAAAAGCAAAGGAAAATGATGACGATAACCTGTTAGAACACCTTGAACTGGAACAATACCGTTACAGGTTAAGGATAAATGAAGGCACCAGCAAAACAGATATAGAAGACCCCGCTAACCTTATCAAAAAATTCTCTTCAGATGATAAACCCTATTTTGAAGTAGCAGCCATGCAGGCCTATGCTAATTACCTGCATGCACAGAACAGAAACTATGGCCGGGTATTTGAATTATATATAGAGGCTTATTACAAATACGAAAACTTTACGGTCGAAGAGTTTCCGCACAAAATTGACTATATATATAATATAGGTATTGCCTACTACCAGTTCAACGATTTCATTAATACCATCCGTTACCTGAGGATAGCCGTTGACCAGGCTAGTAACCTGTATGAAAACTATACGGGGTTGATGAATACCCTCGCCCTATCCTATCGCGAACTCGGGAAATATGATTCTGCAATGGTATATTTCCGAAAACTAAATGAATATGCTATAAAGAACAATGCCACTAACTGGATATTAATATCACGCCTTAATATAGGACATACATATTATTTGCAGCACAATTACAGTATGGCCAAAAAGGAAATGGCATATTGCCATGACTATGCTGTATCTACCCAGCAACGTTATGGTATCAGTGAGTCGGGCATATTGCTTGCTAAAATGGCCCAGCAGGAAAATAATTATGCAGAAGCTGAACGTTGGGCAATTGAATCTTACCATGTTTGGAAAGAAAAATTTGGCAGCACATGGATATATGAACGCATGGAAGCCGCAAAGGATATATACAGCATACTGGCAGATGTGAACGCGCATAAGGGTAATTATGCACTGGCATACAAATACAGGGACACTTCTATATATATAAACGACACCCTGGATAAATTATATAATACCCTCCAGCTATCTACAGCACAGCACAAAGTGGTCCTTAATAAATACGAACAGGAAAAACAGTCATTTCAGTTTGAACGAAAGAAGCAGTCGCTGATAAGAAACACCCTGCTCATTATCATTTTCATGAGCAGTATCATCGCATTATTATTCATCAATAACCAGAGGCTGAAAAGAAAAAAACTGGAAGCGGATAAACTAAATGCCGAAAACAAACTGAAAGACTTCACCAAGACCCTGCAGCAAAAAACTGAAATGATAGAACAGGTTTCCAGGGAACTGGAACAAATAAAGGTGAGGAAGGATGAAGACGAACAGAATGATACCATTGTTAAATTACAGCAATCAACTATACTTACTGACGATGAGTGGGATGAATTCCGTAATATGTTTGAGCAGGTTCACAAAGGTTTTTTAAACAGGCTGAAACAAAAATTGCCCGACCTCACCCCTGCCGAAATTCGTTTTATGGTATTGAGCAAGCTGAAATTATCACCTAAAGACATGGCCAACGTTCTTGGTGTTGGCCCTTCTGCAATAAGAAAATACCGTTACCGCCTGAGAAATAAGCTGAATTTACCCGAGGACGGAAGCATTGACGAGGTTGTCGATATGATATAACCACACATCTACTCAGCTAATAATCAAACAATTACACTATAGGAACGCTTTTGGAACGCCCCGGTAACAGTAAGGGAACGCCAAATATTTGTATCCGCCTGTGCAGCAACCACATCTTTGCTGCATGTTCACAAAACGCATCATCCGGCCAATAATTCGCAACTACAACCTGCAAATGCTGCTTGTTGTAGTTACTGCCATTATCATGTCTGTAATGGTATGCCTGCGGTATAGCAGCAATGCTGAGGGACCGGACAATCACCTGCACAATTCAACAACTTATTCTAAATAATCGCTAACCATTAAAATCATCTATATGAATAACAATATGAATTTTATACTGACGGGTGTTACCGGTGTGCTGGGCTCTCATATCTTTTATGAACTGATGCTGAAGTTGCATCATAATAATTACAACGGGAAGATCGTATTACTCCTCCGTTCGAAAAACGACAAAACATATACAGAGCGTTATGAGGAATTATTCACAGATAAATTGCTACCCGACTACCTGAGGTCTGTAGATATCAGCAGGCTTAGAGACAACAATATTGAACTCATAGACCTGGACCTGAATAATATTACTGATGCAGACACAACTGTGTTGAACAATGGAGAACAGTATCATCTTATACATTGCGCAGCTTCTGTAAACCTCGGCAATAATGCTGCAGCATATGATGAAATAAAGAAAATAAACTACATGGGTACCTTGCAACTGATAGATGCATTAAGACCCTACATCTTTAAATTCAGCTATATAAGTACAGCTTTTGCATACAGGCCGCTGGAATATGCCGACCCGCAGGGATACAATAAAGTTGAATACCGTAACCACTATGAGAAATTCAAAGCACAAACCGAAGAGGATATATTTAAACTATGCGAAGAACAAGGCCTGAAATGCCAGGTACTGCGCCCAAGCATTATCTGCGGCAGGCTTATAGACCATCCGCACCATGTAATAGGCAGGTTTCTCGTGTTCTATTTATTCGGGGCATTTTTCTACCGTATCAAACAAAGCCCGTATGGCAATATGCACTTACGTATAATTATCAACAATGAATCGGGGTTGAACATTGTTGCTGTTGATTATGCTGCTAAGGCAATTGTCAGGGCTTTAGATACGGATATTAAGGAGCTTAATATAGTAAGCAGTAAGTATGTGCCCAACACATATACCATACCGGTGCTGCTGAAGGAAATAGGCTGGACCAATTTTGAATTTACCAATACTATACCGGAAGACATGAATGCTGCTGAGAGGTTGTACTACCGTACTGTGGGGCCGCAACTGAATGACTACCTGCTGGCACCGGACTATGATTTTGATGTAGAAGTGCTGAGTGAATTAATGAAAGATTATGAAGAACCGGATATACATACACACTTCCGCGACCTGTGCAGGTATGCGGTAGAACAGCAATTCACAAACATCTTAGCATAACATACCCAACACTACCGTATGATATTCAGGCATCAACTTCAGGGCCGCCAACTGATTCCTTTCAGTATAACAACAGCAGATGCTCCTACTTCTAAAAGGATAATTGCCGTGCAGCGGAGGCATGAAATAAACCTGCCGCAGATGGCAAATAAAGCCTTGTCTGAAAACTGGCTGTTGAAGGAAATGGGTGATATGCACTGGGAAATGATCAGTAAGGGACTGGAAAAGAAGTCATCTGAATTTCAAAACGCGGCAGGAGAAAGATTATGCGCTGCTTTTGTCCGCCTGTTCTATTCGTGCAGCCCGCTCAATCATTTTGCAGAAAACAGTATGCTGGATATGTATGGGAAAATTAAGCGTTATAGTGATTGTACTTATTTCAGTAAAATAAACGGGTACTGCGGCAATAATACTGTTGAAGCACAACTGATGAGTTGCTTCTCTGCAATAAAAGTCAATGATAATGCAGGCATCTCTAAAAGTACACCTGTTGCTATGGTAAACCATATTGACAAACTGGATGAAGCTCCTGAAATGTTCAATGAGTTCAGGAAACTTAGGAAGGGGCAATTACGAAAACTAATAACAGGTGGTTATACCTTCGATATTTCATACCATATCACAGACGAGTACTACTATACAATAAACCCCTATTATGATATCAATGGTGTCGGGCTCCTGTACTTTGCAGCGTATCCTTTCATTTCAGATTTCTGCACTGCACAGTATATGCAGAAAGCATATCCTGAGCTGAATTACGGAAGCAGTTATCACACTGTACACAGAGATATATTTTATTACGGCAATTGCAATGCTGATGAAAAGGTGATACATCATGTAAATGATGTGCGCATCCTGCCTGATGGTAAAATACAGCTATCTGCTACCATGTATCGTGAAGGAGATCATTCGCTCATAGCCAGGGTGTTTACTGTAAAGGAATGCAGTGCTGCAGATACACACAGGTTGATATGGATAAAGAAATAAATCTTCCTCTCCTTTCCCGTTTATAAAAAAAGCCATCAGCCTGTAGCTGATGGCTTTTGCTTGTTACTTCATTACAGAAAGATACTCTTTCCATGGCCCCACCTCATCGCGATATTGCTTTGCCATTGTTCTACTTATCTGTACAATATGGCTCAGGTCGTGTGCCACCCATGTAGACAATAGCTGCCTTAATGTAACCGTACCAAAAGAAGGATGTATGGCAGTGTTATCAAGGTCTGCATCTGTAATATTGAATGCTGCCAGTTGTTGCATATTGCGTTCTCTGGCTGCAGCAAACTCATCCAATAATTTTGTCATCGACTTACCCTTGCTTTGCTCAAACATAGCCGTTCGGTCAAACGGTTTGAATTGTTTATCACCTTCCTTTGCAAGGGCTTTAGCTATACGCGGTATCCATTCGCTTACATCTCCATGCAGTAAATGACCGACAACATCAAATGGGCTCCATGTTTCAGAACCTTCATTACTCATTATCCAATCTTCATCAAGCCCTTCAAGTAATTGTTTAAGAACAGCAGGTGTTCTTTGGAGTATGGTTATCGATTTATTGAGATCAAATTGCATAGCGGGAGATTTAGTGTATGCAATTTCAGTAATTATCCCCGGAATGGAAACCTAAACATGTGTAAAAACAAAAACACCGTTGTCTGTTGACAACGGTGTTTCAAATAAATATGGCAGCTACCTACTCTCCCGCATTGTGGTGCAGTACCATCGGCCATGGCGGGCTTAACTTCTCTGTTCGGAATGGGAAGAGGTGAACACCGCCGGCAATACCACCATAAGATGGTTCGTCGGTTGATTTG
>JBGAFS010000005.1:0-161782 GCA_044227125.1 Flavipsychrobacter sp. | reverse complement strand
AAGATGCGTAACAACAATATAGTATCCAACAGTACCGGAATGAATACCGGCCTGTACTTTAACTATACAGTAAACGGTCTTGATGTATCAGGCAATACAGTATCGCTTACAACAGGTACAGCGTCTGCATACGGTTTGTACAACAACTATGTAAACTCAGCCAACTTCTCTGCAGCGGCAGTATTTAACAATAACACTATATCAGTAGTATCAACAACTGGTACATCATATTCCCTGTACAATAACTATTCAAGGAATCTTGTACTGACCAATAATACCATTACGGCACAGGCTACATCGAGCGGTGTGGTATATCCGCCAACAATGGCATACAACGGCCAGGATATATATGCAAAGGGTAATACCTTCAATACCTACAGTACAACCGGCGGTATAGCTACCAGCACGTACTATTTTATCTATAACTCTTCTAACATTGCAATGAATGTAACGGTTCGTGAGAATACTTTCAATAACACTGTTACATCGGGACAGATAGGTAATACTTCTTACCAGTTCATGTATTATCCTAACAACTGCCAGGTAAATAAAAATGCATTCAATGTTACCCGCAGTTCTTCAGGTACTATATACGGATTTATGGGTGGTTACTATTTTAACTATTATGGTACCAGCTCTACTTTCGACAGTAACCGCGTAACACTTAATGCACCTTCAGGTACAAGTACCTGTTACTTCATGGGTTATTATAACAATTTCTATGGTACCAATAACTCATTCAGTGCAGATACTATTAACTACAATATTACAGGTAGCAGTACTATGTATGGCTTAGGTATATACAATGCCTACTTCTGTACCAACTTAAAGTATGTAGGTAATGTGTTAAATGTGAATACAACAACAGCTACTGTATATACACCATACTACATGGCTTATTATAATACAGGAAGTACAATTGATAATAACACAATTAACATCAATAATACAACCGGTACAGTATACAGCCCTTACCTGTTCAACTACTACAATACCAGTACAACTACCAATTACAATACATTCAATATTAATAAGACAAGTGGTACTTGCTATTTGCCATACTATTGTATGTACTATGGTACAGGTTCGGTAGCACGTGGTAATACATTTAACGGTACATCTACTTCGTCAACAACCTTCTACAGTCCGTACTATCTCAATGCTTATGGAGCGAATGATACTGTAGAAAATAATACATGGAACATTTCAACAGCCGGGGGGTCTATTTATGCTTATAACTATTACCTGGCCAATCTGACCCGTAACAATACCTGGAATATGACTAATACTTCAGGTTCCAACTATTTCATGTTCTACTATGCGAGTGGTGGTGCGTTCACCGGTAATACGATCAACTCTACAACTACCACTGGTACTATATACAACTGTTATGATTATTGCCCTTCATCATACAGCGGTACGCTGATACAGGGTAACAGGTTTAAACTGCAAAGTACAACAGGTACCATATATGGTTACTATGGTCAGTATCCTAATGGTAATAAGTATATCAATAACGTAGTTAGCACACAAACAGCGGGCTCAAGCTATTTGTTATATAATCCTTACGGTAACTATGGTAGCATATATTTTTACAATAATACTTTCCATAGTAATTCTACCGGTTCTACCAATATGCTGTTATATAATACCGGCGGCAGTACATCTTATTCAGGCAAAATATACCTGAACAACAATATCTTCTCTGCCAGCAATACTACCAGTGCTACACCTGTATATATTGCTGATACTGTTTATTTCAAGAGCGACTACAACCTCATGTATGCTCCAAACAGTGTAAATATGCAATGTGTAACACCTTCAGTGAACGCAACAAGTTTGCAGGCATGGAGGAATGGTACTAAGCAAGATCGTAATTCCCTGTTCTATGACCCGGGATATGTAGATGCAGCAAACAACGATTTCCGTCCGAGTGCAACCAACCCGAATGCATGGTCAGTAAATGGCCGGGGTGTACATATAGCAGGCGATACACTCGACTACCTGAACACACCACGTGCTAAAGTACGCCAGCAGGGCGTACCGGACCTGGGTGCATACGAGTTCACACCAACATCAATACCACCTGATGCGGTAGCAAGCCCTGCATCACCTGTAGCCAACAGCGTACAGGTATTCACCTTTGGCGGCGATACAGTAGGCCAGATCAGGTGGGGTGCAACCGTACCTGCAACAGCAGTAGTAAAACAATATACAGGTACACAAGCCGGCCCGATGCCGGCAGGTACAGGCCGTATGTACTTCTATGCAGACGTGCAAACCCCTGCAGTAAGCGGTCTTACCTATGCACCGATGATGTATTATAAAGACCCATGGTTAGGCGATATCTCATCAGAGACCAATGCTAAAATTGCTAAATCAAGCAATGGCGGTACCTGGCAGGGTTACAACTACAGCAACGGTATTACAGACAGTATCCGCAACATACTTACATCAGCAGCCGACCTAGATAGCATGCCATCTAAATTCACAGGTGTAGAGAATGCCCGCATCGGTATCCGTTGCGTAATAGCTCCAACCGGTATGAAGCACAGCAATATCACAGCCAATGCAGCAGACGAAACATGGGATCCTGTGTTCAACCCTATAGGCTACCAGTATGCAGTAGACTACAGTGCTACCAACGCTCCATCATCAGGTACACCGATCAACTTCAGTGCAACCAATACAGTAAACCTTACCGGTCTTACAGAAGATAAGATGACCTATGTACACGTACGCAGCATCTGTGGTTTGAAAGATACCTCAGGCTGGTCAGTAGATTCATTCATGACACTGATCACCTGCCATGCTCCAACCCTCGGAGTAAATTCTATTACAGACAGGCAGGCACTCATATACTGGGATACCGTTAAGACGGCGATAGGATATGATTATGAGATCAGCACTTCATCAACACCACCGATCTATGGTACACCAACCGCCTCAAGAAGTGTACTGGCGTCATACCTGAAGAGCGGAACGACCTACTATGCACACGTACGTACCAACTGTAACAGTATGTATGCACAGTCGCCATGGTCAACCATATCCTTCACTACAAGGTTTGCAACATCAGTAAGCGGAGTAAACGGAACAGCTGTGACCATCATGGCCTATCCGAACCCTGTAAAAGATGTACTGGTAGTAGAAGTTAACGGAGCAAGAACTGGTAAGGCCACTATTACAGTGAGCGATATCACGGGCAAAATACTTCGTCAACAGGAAGTGACATCAGAGAAGACAGAAGTAAACATGTCAGGCTATACATCGGGCATCTACTTTGTGAAATATGCTGATGAAGCCGGCAGCGAAATGCTTAAAGTGAATAAACAATAATATAGTTACTATATCATTTTTGAAGAGGTCTCCGCGATGCGCGGGGGCCTCTTTGTTTTTACTGTTTTAATTCTCTATTAAGCAATTCTTAATTGCTGCTTAATTACCACTTAACTGACTTTTAATTGCTGCTTAATTGCATTTTAACTGATATGCATGTTGGGTATAGGTATTTTTATGACATGCGTTATGCTATAAATTATATATAGCATTAATACATAAAATAGCCGTATACCTGTTGTTATTATTTATCGTAAAACATGTAGCAATGAAAAAAAGCAATTACACAAAACGAATTCTGGCATCACTTTTCTTAGTTATGCTGGGCTATAGCGCATCATTTGCGCTATCAGGAACTTACACGGTGGGTGCAGGCGGCAACTATGCAAGTTTGACAGCAGCTGTATCTGACCTGAACACTTATGGCGTTACCGGGCCTGTTATTTTTAATATCCTGAGCGGCACATACAGCGGCCAGCAGGTGATAATTAATAACGTATCAGGTGCCAGTGCCGTAAACAGGGTCACATTTCAATCTGCATCAGGTAACAGGGCAGATGTAGAAGTGAACTACGGCGGGTCTTCATCATCCGATAACTATGTATTTCAACTGAACGGAGCTTCATTTATCACAATCAAAAACATAACTATCAATAACACGGGTAGTACCTATGGTACCGATATACTGCTGGCGGGCACAAGCTCTGAAGATAGCATTGTGAATTGTTTAATTACAGGTAATACATCAAACTCTACATCAACCAACAAGTCAAGGATATATTCAAATCCGCTTAGCGGTTCACATCTTGTGGTTACAGGCTGCCAGATAGAAAGGGGTTCATATGGGATTTATATACGTGGTAACTCTACATCAACCACCAGTGATGACCACGTGTTCAACAACAATACATTCCTGAACAACTATTACGGGTATATTTATGGTTATTACCTGGGTAATACAGAGGTAAAGAACAATACATGTACAGCAACAAGTGTAAGTACACACTACGGTATATATTTCAACTATCAGCAAAAAGGTATGGATGTTGAAGACAATACTATAACCACCACAGGTTCCGGCACTTGCTATGGTGTGTCTAACTATTATTTCGGTAATTACTACAATGGTAGCTCAAGCACGCCGCTGCGGGTTAAGAATAACAATATATCTATAGTTTCTTCCGGTAGTACCTATGGCGTGTATATGTATTATTACTGCTATTATTTGGATATTGACCATAACACCATATTCTCAAGGTCTACTTCATATGGCAGCACCTATGGTATATATGCTTATTTCTATCCTTTGAATTGTAAGGTTACTGACAATAGTATTACTACACAGGGTAACAGCGGTACCGGTTATCCGTTTTATATATATTATACCAATAACAGTTCTTCGCATTTCCTGTGTACAGGTAATGTAGTAAATGCCAGCAACACAACAGGAACACTATATGCATGGTACAGTTATTATCACCAGAACGCTTATTACGCGAATAATCAAATATCTGCTACAACAACTTCCGGCACAATATATGGCTATGGCCCTATGTACTATAACTTCAATTCAAGAGCTACTAATAATACTATAACCTACACTAAAACATCTTATGGTTCTATTTACAACTATGGCAACAACTATTACGGTACAGCAGATACATTTGACCATAATACAATAACTATCAATGCTGCTAACTCAACAGTATATAATTACCTCGCTTATTTTGGTACAGGTAAAGTATTGCAAAACACATACAATGTGAACACCAGCAGTGGTAGCCTGTATAACTATATGTATTATGCCAACGGTGCATTAATAGACAGTAACATAATAAATGCTACTACCTATACCGGAACAAACTATGGTATCTATTCTTACTATGGTTCATCGCCAAGCGTGTTTTCAAGAAACAAGTGTAATTTCAGCAGTACTTACGGCACTGTATATGGCATCTATGCATATTTTTCACAGGGGCATACATTCCTGAATAATGTTGTGACAACCCAAACTGCCGGAACGAACTATACAATGCAGAGTTATTATTCATCGCCTAAAATGTATAATAACAACTTTCATAGTAATTCAAGCGGCAGTAATGACTATGCTGCCTACATCTACAATACATCTTCTTCATACACACCTGTGCTGAGGAATAATATATTCTCAAGATCCGGAAGTAATGGTTATTTATTTTACACTTACAGGTCAGATTATCTGAACAGCGATTATAACCTGTTTTATACACCGGGTTCTAATTACTTCCAGTGTGTTTCTCCTTCTGTAAATGCAACAACATTAACTGCATGGAAAGCCGCTACTTCAAAAGACAAAAATTCACTGGTATATAACCCCGGCTACATGGATGCTTCAGCCAATGACCTGAGGCCAGACCCAACATCACCTTCATCATGGGCGATACAGGGCAGGGGTGTTCATATCACAGGCGACTCTGTCGATATTAATGGTAATGCAAGAGCGCGTGTTCCTGCTGCAGGCGTACCTGATCTTGGTGCTTATGAATTTACTCCAACTTCCACACCTCCAAATGCAGATGCAACACCTGCAATGCCGGTTGCAAACAGCATTCAGACATTTACATTTGGTGAGGATACCGTTGGTACCATACAATGGGGCAGCGCAGTGCCTGCTACACTTAGCCTCAGGCAATACACAGGTGTTCAGGCAGGGCCTATGCCTGCTGGTGTAGGGCGTATGTTCTTTTATACAGATATTCAGGCTCCGTCTTATGCATTCCTTAGTACCCCGGTTATCAGGTATAAAGACCCCTGGATAGGCGATGTTTCATCAGAAACTAACTCCAGGCTCGCCAAGTCTACCAATATGGGTACATGGGCAGGATATAACTATACAAGGGGTATTACAGATACTGTAGCTAACACATTAAGTACCTCTTTCGACCTGGATAGTATTGGTAGTTATACCGGTGTAGAAAACGCCCGCATAGGCATCAGGTGTGTAGTGGCACCAGAGGGATTTGCTCATTCTAACATTACGGCAAATGCAGCAGATGAAACATGGGATCCGATATTCAACCCGATAGGATACCAGTATGTGGTAGATAACAGCCCGGCAACACCGTCATCTTCTGCTGTGTTGCAGTTTTCAGCATCCAATTCTGTAAGCCTGACAGGGCTGAATGAGGATACTAAGTATTTTGTCCATGTACGCAGTATATGCGGCCCTAAAGACACTTCAGGATGGAATGTTGATTCCTTCGTTACACTTATTACATGTCATGCACCTTCCTTAAAGGTTACATCGCTTGACTATAAGCAGGCAGTAATTTCCTGGGATACTGTTAAGACAGCCGTTAAGTACGAATACGAGATATCTCAGTCTTCAACTCCGCCAACGGTAGGTACGCCTACTACCAATAACAGTATATTAGCCACATACCTGAAAAGTGGTACACAGTACTATGCCCACGTACGCAGTTTCTGTAATTCAATATATGATCAGTCGCCGTGGTCTACGGTAGCATTTCATACCACCTTCAGCACAGGCATTGAAGACTTGGGCTCTGCAGGATTATTGGTTTATCCAAACCCTGCCAGCGATAAGCTGAATATTGAATTATCGACAACACCGTCAAAAGACGCTGTTATAGCAATACTGGATGTTACCGGAAAACTGGTACAGCAAATACCTGTACAAAAGCAGCTCACAACTATCAATATCGCTTCTCTTGAAAGGGGTATTTACATACTTAAATACACTGATGCATCAGGAAGTAATATTATGAAGTTTACTAAACAGTAATTTTAGTTTAATATGAAATTTAAAAGCCCGGTTTACCGGGCTTTTAAATTTTATATATTTTGAATATTAACTTTCAAATAAAATTTCTTAATTATATCCAACTTAAACCACAGTTTTCCCTGTCTGTCTAAATAGATTGTGTTAAAAATCTCAAAAAAGCGTATTTTTAAAGCAATATGGTAATAAAACTAAGTCCGTTGCAAATGCGGAATTAATTTATTATCATTGCTTACTTATAAATAGTTATTTCAAATAATTATACTTATGTCATTGAATCTTTACTCTTGGCTGAAAAAAGGTGTAGCATTATCGGGCATTTTGGCCGCTGCGACAGTTGCAGATGCACAGTATTGTACGCCGAGCTATGCTGCTCAGTGCGGTAGTAATCCGTCTAACTCTGTTATCAATAAAGTACAGGTTACCGGAGGGCTCATCAACTTTAATAATGCATCTCAGTCTCCTGCCTGTAGTGACCCAACCGGTTACAAATATTTCACCAACTATTCGTGTAAATTCAATGCAGGGCAAAATGGTTCAATTTTTGTTACGCAAACACAAAACTGGCAAACAGGTTTGCGTATATGGGTAGACTGGTCTAAGGATGGTGATTTTGCTGATGCCGGAGAGACACTCACTGCAGGTAGTCTTATCTTTAATGCCTCTACAACGCCGGCTACCTATCCTGTTACATTTACAGTACCAGGTTATGCTAAACAAGGTATAACACGCATGCGTGTTAGAACTGGTTCATACACAGGTGGCTCTGTACCTGTTGTTAATATGGATCCTTGTTTACAATATGTGAATGGAGAAGTTGAAGATTATGACTTCGAAGTTGTAAACCCATGTTTGCCTCCGGCAGTTACTTCTGTATCTAATGTTACTTATCGCTCTGCTGATTTTTCATGGCAGCCACGCCTTAACGCTATCATGTATGAATACACAGTAGACCAAACTCCTGCAGCTCCTACTTCTGTTGGTTATACCTATACTACTAATACTAACATCCACCTGCCTGATGGTATTGTAACACTTAATTGTAATACTAAATATTACATCCACCTGCGCAGCATTTGTGATACACCAAACTCTACTATCTTCTGGACATATTCTCCATGGACACTTGATTCGTTTACTACAGAAGAATGCTGTAATATGCCGGATCTTTCACTTACTGGCCTTACTGCTACTACCGCTCTGTTCAACTGGAAAGCTGTACCAAGCGTAGTAAAATATGAATATGCTGTAAGCACTTCGCAGCACAACCCTCCTCTTACTGGTGGCACACTTACAACATATCCTACAATATTGCTGCAGGGCCTAAGCTGCTACACACAATATTATTTCTACCTCAGGTCTCATTGCTCACCAACACCATTATCTGATTGGGAAGAAATGGGCTTCTTTACAGAAAAATGTACTTCTGTTGATAAGGTTGGTCCGGAAAGTCCTGCGTTCGTTGCATATCCAAACCCGGTTAAGGATATCATGAATGTTGACATTATATCTCATACAACTGCTAAAGCTAACCTGACACTTACCGATATTAATGGTAAAGTAGTGCTGCATAAAGATGTAGATGGTAAGCAAATGCAATTAAACTTATCTGATGTTCCTGCAGGTATGTACTTCCTGAAGTATACCGATGATGAAACAAGCCAGGTAAGGAAAATAACCAAGCAATAATTATTTATAATCTTAATAGTCAAAGCCATTCGTCATCACGAATGGCTTTGTACTTTTATGGTATATTAGCTATTACACTATGTTGTTAAGATTCAGGTGGGTTGTTGTTTTGCCATTGTTTATATTGTCTGATATCCCCGTTTTTGCGCAGATAACCGATACTTCACAGATAAATACAGCTAAGGGTATTACCATAGCAGATGCATTCAGGCGGTCAAAAGCTTTTGGCAGGGCAAGGTATTTTTTCATGTCAACTATTAATGAGGGCGGCCTGAGCGATTATTATGCAAATGCAATAGGCGGCCAGATGAAAATAGAATCTGCAAGACTGCATAATTTTCAGGTAGGCGTAGGCGGAGCCTTTACCTATAACCTGGGCTCATCTGATTTTACAAAGACAGACCGTATTACCGGTGCATCCAATCGTTATGAAGCAGCCTTGTTTGATGTGACGGACGTACGTGCAAAGCGTATGTACAAGCTGGAGGAATTATACCTGAAATACAATCTCAGAAGAGGTATCATAACATGGGGAAAGCAGATCATCAACAGTACTTTCATAAATATTCCCGACGGACGTATGCGCGTTGCAACAGTTGACGGGCTGTATACAAAATTTGTTCTCAGGAAGAACATTTTTGAAGGTGGAGTGATATATGGAATATCCCCCCGCAGCACCTATGATTGGTATGATCCCGGAAAATCAATCGGGCTATACAGTGTAGGACTGAACCCTGATGGTACGGCATCGGGCTACAGGAACAGCCTGCATTCTAAATTTATTTTGCTGACACGTACCATGGTACATGCCGGTAAATACATCCACTTACAGGCTACAGAACAGTATGCTGATAACCTGTTTAACCTGGCACTGGTACAAGCCGATTATAAACGTCCCGTAACTACTAATGGCAGCATTGTAACAGCAATACAATTTACCCGGCAGGATGCTGTAGGTAATGGCGGCAATCCTTTGCCTGCAAAGACATATATCTTACCTGGCAGCAAGGCAATGGCCATAAGTGCCCGCATTGGCTGGGAAACGGCTGAATGGCAGGCAAATCTTAATTATACACGCATTACTGCACAGGGACGGTTTCTCTTGCCAAAAGAGTGGGGTAAAGAACCATTCTTCACCTTTATGCCTCGAGAACGTGCCGAAGGCTGTGGCGATCAGAATGCCTTTTCTGCATCACTAGCCCATGCTATGTACGGCAACAGGATGATGGCATTGTTAATGGCCGGGTATTTCCATATGCCAGCCATAAATAATGCCCGGCTTAACAAATATGCCATGCCCTCGTATGCACAGTTTAATGCAGATTTAAAATACAGGTTCAGAAAGGAATTAGAAGGGCTGGAACTGGAAGCGCTATATGTATATAAGCTCAATGCTGACGGCAATACACCGCCTTATAAGAATATTATCAACAAGGTAAACCTGTCAAACATTAGCCTTGTAATTGATTACCATTTTTAAGCTGCCTGAAAATACAGAAGCGCCCCAGTTGGGGCGCCCCTGATTATAAACCAACAGATTCTTTAATTACAGTTGAGTTGCAGTGTACACTACATCCACAGCATAGTTACCTGCAGGGTAGCTGAAGCCCGGAGTAGCCTGGTACATTACAGAGAAAGTTTGGTTACCACCGCGGCTGCCATTAGTTATCAGGTTCTGGTTAGTAGAGGTTAAAGTAGAATAAGAAGAGCTTGTGAAAGGAGAAGCGATAGCACCGCCTGTACCGTTAGCACTTACTTTAACAGCCAGAACACCACTTACAGGCATTGTAGGAGCAGGAGTAGTAGAACCTGTATATGTAAAGTTTGCAGCGTTAGTTTTTACAGCTACAGTGAAGTTTTTGTTAGAACGTACTTTCAGATCCTGTGCAGATGACGTAACACCGTTAGCGTAATCGTTCACATTGTTGAAAGACATAGTAACAGCCGCACCGGTAGCAGTACCAGACCCTGTAAATGTCAGTTCGATAGCATCAGTCAGAGCGAGGTTAACAGTCTGAGAAGCTGAAGTAGAAGCAGGAGTTTGAGCGTTAGCAGCGAAACCTGCAGAAATTAAAGCGGCGATTGCGATTAACTTTTTCATTGTTGTTCGTTTTTAGTTTGGTTTGTTGTTTAATTTTTAATTGATTTTTAATTTGATGACACAAAGATGGGGGTAGCGACATCCTGTATCCAAATGATTATCAATCGTTAACGCCAGATTTGCAATCGGTTAACCAGCAGTTAACAAATACATCGGCAGCAGTAATACGAAAAAAAGGTGCCTTACGGGGCACCTTTTAAGCTATTGATGGTTAATTAATTACAGTTGAGTAGCCGTATACACTACATCTACAGCGTAGTTACCTGCAGGGTAGCTGAAACCCGGAGTAGCCTGGTACATTACTGAGAATGTCTGGTTGCCACCGCGGCTGCCGTTAGTGATGATGTTCTGGTTTGAAGAAGTTACATCTTTATAGCTGTCAAAACCTGTACCTATAGTACCACCGGTACCATTTGCACTTACTTTCACATCCAGTACGCTGGCAACCGGCATAACAGGAGCAGGGGAAGTAGTACCTGTATAAGTGAAGTTTGTAGCGTTAGCTTTTACAGCTACAGTAAAGTTTTTGTTAGAGCGAACTTTCAGTGCCTGTGCAGAAGACTGAACACCGTTAGCGTAATCGTTCACATTGTTGAATGACATGGTTACAGCAGCACCTGTAGCAGAACCGGTTCCTGTAAATGTCAGTTCGATAGCGTCAGTCAGAGCGAGGTTAACAGTCTGAGAAGCTGAAGTAGAAGCAGGAGTTTGAGCGTTAGCAGCGAAACCTGCAGAAATTAAAGCGGCGATTGCGATGATCTTTTTCATTGTTATTTGTTTTTGTTGGTTTGTTGTTTAGTTGTTTAGTTGTTTAGTTGTTTAGTTGTTTAGTTGTTTGTTCGTTTGATGATGCAAAGATGCATCGCCGCAACCGCCTGTGCCAAATATTTGCCATCCGTTAACCCCGGCTTTGCAAGCGGTTAACAAGAGGTTTATACTAATTAAAATAACATTAAAATGGAATTAATTAAACATTAAAAACAGGTATAAAATGCATACTTAGTAGCTCATAAGTAAATTTATGACAATGTAAAAAGGGACCCCAGTGGGTCCCTTTCATCTATTACTTGGTATATTTCTTATTGCTGAGTAGCAGTATAAACAACATCTACAGCGTAGTTACCGGCAGGGTAGCTGAAACCAGGAGTAGCCTGGTACATTACAGAGAATGTTTGGTTACCACCACGGCTACCGTTAGTTATCAGGTTCTGGTTAGTAGAAGTTAAAGTAGAATAAGAAGAGCTGG
Source organism: Flavipsychrobacter sp. (assembly GCA_044227125.1). Taxonomy (GTDB): domain Bacteria; phylum Bacteroidota; class Bacteroidia; order Chitinophagales; family Chitinophagaceae; genus Polluticoccus. The sequence goes on along the minus strand of JBGAFS010000005.1, from coordinate 149,626 downwards.
TAAACGGAGATGCTATAGCACCACCTGTACCGTTCGCACTTACTTTAAGAGCCAGGACACCATTAACAGGCATTGTAGGAGCAGGAGTAGTAGAACCGGTATATGTGAAGTTAGCAGCGTTTGATTTTACAGTTACAGTAAAGTTTTTGTTAGAGCGTACTTTCAGGTCTTGTGCAGCAGAAGTAACACCGTTAGCGTAGTCGTTCACATTGTTGAAAGACATAGTAACTGAAGACCCTGTAGCAGTACCTGTACCTGTGAAGGTCATTTCGATAGCATCAGTGAGTGCAAGGTTAACAGTCTGAGAAGCTGAAGTAGAAGCAGGAGTTTGAGCGTTAGCAGCGAAACCTGCAGAGATCAGAGCAGCAATAGCGAGAATCTTTTTCATTTGTTTTGTGTTTTTTAAGTTTTGTTTAATTGTTTTTTAATTTGATGATGCAAAGATGGGGGCAACGAATGCCTTTGTCCAAACGATTATTCGTCATTAACTGCGGCTTTGCATTCGGTTAACCGGCAATTAACGGACAGAAATATAGCACCGACAATAAGTTGTATATAGATATAAATGCAAAAACCCCGCTACCAGCGGGGTTTTCAACGATTATAGAAGATATGATTATTTCAGTTTGAAAGCTTTCTTCACCTTGGCAACATAGTCCAGTTTCTCCCATGTAAACAGTTCAACCTTTACAGATTTGGTCTTGCCATCACCTGATTTGAAAGTTTTGGTAACGGTCTGTGACTCGCGGCCCATGTGTCCGTAAGCAGCACATTCGCTGTACATAGGCTGGCGCAATTTCAGGCGCTGCTCTATAAAGTAAGGGCGCATATCAAATACTTCACCTACTATTTTAGCTATCTGGCCATCGTTCATTTTTACTTTGGCAGTACCATAAGTATTTACGTATATACCCATTGGCTTAGCTACACCAATAGCGTATGATACCTGTACCAGCACTTCATCGCATACACCGGCAGCAACCAGGTTTTTTGCAATATGGCGTGTTGCATATGCAGCAGAACGGTCAACCTTACTAGGGTCTTTACCGCTGAATGCACCACCACCATGCGCACCTTTACCACCATAAGTATCAACGATTATCTTACGGCCAGTCAAACCGGTATCGCCGTGCGGTCCGCCGATAACGAATTTACCGGTAGGGTTGATGTGATAGTTGATCTTGTTATTGAACAGGTGTTTGTACTGGGGGTATACTTTCATTACACGAGGTATCAGTATGTTCAGTACATCTTTCTTAATAGTTTCCTGCATTTTTTTCTCATCGGCAAAATCATCGTGCTGTGTAGAGATAACGATTGTGTCAATGCGTACAGGTTTATTGTCGTCGCTGTATTCAAGTGTTACCTGGCTCTTAGCATCAGGACGCAGGTATTTCATTTGTTTACCTTCACGGCGTATAGCAGACAGTTCGCGGAGCAACAGGTGTGCCATATCTAATGCCAGTGGCATGTAGTTGTTTGTTTCGTTAGTTGCATAACCAAACATCATACCCTGGTCGCCTGCACCCTGGTCTTCTTTCTTTTTACGTTCAACACCCTGGTTGATATCAGGAGATTGTTCGTGTATTGCTGAAAGCACACCGCAAGAGTTTGCTTCAAACATATATTCACTCTTAGTGTAGCCTATTTTAGCTATTACATCACGAGCTATGCTTTGCGCATCGATATAAGTATTGCATTTTACTTCACCTGCCAATACTACCTGTCCAGTAGTTACCAGTGTTTCACAGGCAATTTTTGAATTAGGGTCCCACGCAAGAAAATTATCTACCAATGCGTCAGATATCTGGTCTGCTACTTTATCAGGATGTCCTTCTGATACGGATTCTGATGTGAATAAATAAGGCATCTTTGTTTTACGTTTTTATTAATTTAACAGGGCTGCAAGATAAGGATGATTTTCTTCATCTGTAATAAAAAAATAAGCTAAAAACAGGATGGTAAAATATGTCATATGTCCGCTCCTGTTGCAATGCTCACATCATTATTCGCCTATTATTTATATCTTTAGCGCTTTAGTTATTCACAGGATACTTTACTGATAATGGGTATAATAAAGACAGTCAACGGGCTGCTCAAACCACTAAAAATAAAACTTGTACAAACAGGCAGTCAAAACGAAGAGCTGACACAGCAGGACATGTTTGCTGATACGGCATTTATGGCTATCTACAACCAGGTACGTCCGTTTACAATGACTACCGTAGAACGCTGTTATGCTTTATACTATGCGGTTCAGTACACAGTTAAGAACAATATCCCCGGCGATTTTGTAGAATGCGGCGTTTGGCGTGGCGGTTCCAGCATGATGATATTGAAAACCCTGTTATCATTGGGCGTAAGGGACAGGAAACTGTACATGTACGATACCTACGAGGGTATGAGTATGCCTACTGCACTGGATGGCTTTGAAGCTAACGACACATGGAAAAAATCTAAAGTAAGTGATGAGACCAATAGCTGGTGCCTATCTAAGATAGACGAGGTGAAAGCCAATATATCATCTACCGGCTACCCGGTAGATAATGTGACATTTGTGAAAGGTAAAGTAGAAGATACCATACCCGGCACTATACCAACGCAGATAGCCCTGCTGAGGCTGGATACAGACTGGTACGAATCTACGCACCATGAGCTGATACATATGTTCCCTTTATTGCAGAAGAATGGCGTGATGATAATCGACGACTATGGCCACTGGGAAGGAGCAAAAAGAGCAGTAGATGAATACTTCGCCGGTAATAAAGCCCTGCTCTTGCAGCGGATAGATTACACGGGCAGAATGATGATAAAACACTGGTAAATAAAAAAGGATGGCAAACGCCATCCTTTTTTTTATGAATACAATTTCGATTATTCTACTGTTACAGATTTAGCCAGGTTACGAGGCTGGTCTACATTACAACCGCGCAATATGGCAATATGATATGCCAGCAATTGCAGCGGTACTATAGTTACCAGTGGCGACAGTACTTCTTCAGTTTCCGGTACTTCTATTATGTGGTCTGCCAGTGCGCGTATCTGTGTATCACCTTTATTTACCACAGCTATTATCTTGCCCTTACGTGCTTTTACTTCCTGCACGTTAGATACTATTTTTTCATAAGCACTCTGGTTGGTAGCCAGGAATACTACAGGCATTTCTTCATCTATCAGTGCTATCGGCCCGTGCTTCATTTCTGCAGCAGGGTAGCCCTCGGCATGTATATATGATATCTCTTTCAGCTTCAGCGCACCTTCCAGCGCCACAGGGAAGTTATACCCACGGCCCAGGTACAGGAAGTTGCTGGCATCTTTGTAGATAGCCGCCAGTTCTTTTATCTGTGCATCCAGCTTCAGCGTTTCTTCTATCTTCTTAGGTATGTTCTCCAGTTCGTACAGTATCTCGCGCAGCTTAGAGGTAGATATAGTGCCCTTTTCCTGCGCTATCTGCAGCGCTATCAGGGTCAGCATACATATCTGTGTAGAGAATGCCTTGGTTGATGCCACACCTATTTCAGGGCCTGCGTGTGTGTAAGAGCCTGCATGTGATGCGCGTGCTATCGATGAGCCAATAACATTGCATATACCATATATCAGTGCCTGGCGTTCTTTCGCCAGTTCTATTGCTGCCAGTGTATCTGCTGTTTCGCCCGATTGTGATATGGCAATAACCACATCATTCTCATTGATTATCGGGTTGCGATAACGGAACTCTGATGCGTATTCTACTTCTACAGGTACACGTGCCAGGTCTTCTATCAGGTATTCACCTATCAGGCCGCTGTGCCATGATGTACCGCATGCTGTTACAAGAAACCTGTCAGCATTATCAATACGTTTTGTGTATTCACTGAGGCCACCCAGTTTTATCCAGCCCTGCTGTGCGTTCATGCGTCCGCGCAGGCTGTCTGCTATGGCCTTAGGCTGCTCATGTATTTCCTTCAGCATGAAGTGTTCATAGCCGCCTTTTTCTATTGCCTCAAGACTCATCTCCAGTGTTTTTATGGCCGGAGATTTTTTGATATTACCCAGTGTTTTTACTACAAACGTTCCGTCGCGGTTTACTACACCATATTCCTGGTCGTCGAGGTACACTACATTCTTTGTGTATTCTATGATAGGAGATGCATCTGATGCAATATAGAATTCATCAACACCTATACCCAGTACCAACGGGCTGCCTTTGCGGGCGCCTATCAGTTGGTTGGGGTTATTCCTGTCTATAACAACAATAGCATATGCACCTACTACTTCATTCAGCGCTACGCGTACTGCATCTTCCAGTGTGCCGTTATCCTGTTTCCATACTTCTTCTATCAGGTTCACCAGTACTTCGGTATCAGTATCAGAATGGAATTTGTATCCGCGTTTCAGCAACTCTTCTTTTATAGAAGCATAGTTTTCTATGATACCATTATGTATAATAGCAAGATTGCCCGATTGTGACAGGTGGGGGTGTGCATTGGCATCATTAGGCTCGCCATGGGTAGCCCAGCGTGTATGGCCTATGCCTATAGTAGCTGTTACTTCCTTCCCATTGGTCACCTTTTCCAGCTCACTTACCTTGCCTGCTTTTTTATATACCGTCAGGTCGCCGTTGAGCAATGCAATACCTGCACTGTCGTAACCGCGGTACTCAAGCCTTTTAAGGCCTTTTATCAGTATAGGAAATGCTTCTTTATTGCCTATATAACCTACTATACCGCACATATACAGCTATTATTTTTTACAGTTTTGAATAAATGATGTTCAGTTTTACACGATACATGCTGTGGCTCCTGCCTCCTGCTGTCATCCTGTATGCACCCGGGAACGTAGCTGTACCGTTGATACGCAAATGTAAATTATCTGCCTTGTTTGTAATTGTCTTTTGTACCTCTCTTGGTATGTTGATAACATACTGCGAGATCGTCATGCCATTTACCGTGTACTGCTGCATAGTACCATCTATGAAACTAACAGGTGCAGTTTCTGTTAGCGGGTACCTGTCCAGCAGGCTGTAGGTAGCACCATATTCATCTACACCGGTAGGGAATATGCGGGCAGGTATAGAATAATCATCATTGCCTGCATCAGATGCCAGTGATATCCTGGTTATTACCAGTTGTGCCTGGCTGATGAGTGATACAGGCAGGTTTTTAAGATAAGGAAACTGTACATCAATAGCAGCGCCGGGCTCGTTTTGCAGCATCAGTACACTATCCTGCGATGCAGTAAAATATTGTTGTGCCTGGGAGCCTGTATAATTTCTTGTAATATAGTTGTAGTGGGCACAGTCTGTAGTACTGAAACTGAAGAATGCAGACCTTGCCGTATCAGGGCTGGCAGGATAGTGATAATAGAATACTATTGCCGCGCGTCCGTAGTCATAGCTGCCATCCAGCAGGAAGTAAGGAACAGCCTTGCCGGTTGTAGTATCGGCAGAGCGTATGTAGATGCCTTTTACATAGTCAAGGAATTCAGCATTGTTCGTGCTCTTTTTTGCCTTGTCCAGTATGTCATTTACAAAAGCGCTTTTCAGTTTCAGGCGCAGGTGGCGTGCCCTGTTTATGCCCGATACATTTACAGAATCCTGCCTCAGTGATTTGAAGTTAACACTGTTCGCTTCTGTTATTGCATATCCGCCGTCTACCTGTAATGCCTGTTTGCTGTAATACTCAGTGTCTTTGTACATGTTTTCTGTAACACGGTAGGCAACATAGCTCAGGTTAGTAGTATTGTTGGTATCGCCCCAGCTGAAGCCCGAATACGGTAGTACAATATATGCAGAATCCGGAGGATTGGGCAGGTCGAAATTGGCTGCCGGTGGTACCACCTGCATGTATATGCCCCAGTTAGTACGTCCGTAGAACGGGTCATTAACAGTACCCATGCCATGCACTATGCGCACACCGCTGAAGGTATAGCTGGTAATGATAGAATCGTCGTATATGGTTTTGGCAATGGTGGTCAGCGTATCAGGCACAGTTTCAAGGTTCAGGTTGCCCGCAGATGGTGCTACCTTGGCCTTGATGATGGTGTCTTCTTTGCAGCCTGTTTGTGTGCAGGCAATACTGCCCGCTAATAAGGCAAATGCCAGGTATAGAAAGCGTTGTCTCAATTTCAGAATAATTTTCAGCGAATGTGGTAAAAGAAAATCTAAGACTCTGTTAAGCTTTTGTACAGGTCCAGCAGAGATGATACATCCTCTTTCCACGCTTCGTCATATTTCACTATCTTCTTATACCTGCTTGGCTTCAGTTCATCAGCTATAGATTTATCCAGGCTGTCTTCACCATGTACTACCACATCGGCAAATTTACCTGCACCCAGAGTAAGGGCAGTGTTGTTACCCTCTTTATATGCATCCAGGTCTTTTTCCTTTATCTCGTTGCTTACTATCGCTTTCTTAATAAAGTTAGGATTCAGCTTGTCGCTGAACTGGTCGTTCTGTGCCGTATATATAACCTTAGAATAACCGAAAACGGGTTCTTTCTTATATGCAGTCTTCAGGTAGGCCGGTATCAGGGATGTCATCCAGCCATGGCAGTGTATCACGTGCGGAGGCCAGCCAAATTTCTTAACGGTCTCTAACGCGCTTTTACAGAAAAATATCATACGTTCTGCGTTGTCGTCGAAGAACTTGTCGTTATCATCTGTAAATACATTCTTGCGTTTGAAGTAATCTTCATTGTCCATGAAATAAACCTGCAGGCGTGCGCTGGGCAGCGATGCTACCTTGATTATCAGCGGGTAATCGTCTTTGTCGATAATGACATTGATGCCCGAAAGGCGTACAACCTCGTGCAGGCGGTGGCGGCGCTCATTAATAAGTCCGAAACGGGGCATAATAACGCGTACTTCCAATCCTGAATCAAATGTTTTAACTGCCAGCTTGTTCAGTATATGAGCAAAATCGGTAAACTCGATGTATGGCGATAATTCGTTAGCTACAATTAAAACACGTTTTTTGTCTGCAGACATGCGGTGGTGTTATATTAAAACAAGAAAAAACAATATACTTGTCGAAGAAATTGACTGCAAAATTACAAAAAAATACGAATACATGCGTTTACAGTATGTATGTATTTCGTAAAATTTTCATATGATTATATTTAAGAATGTAGCGGATATACAGCAATACCTGGCAGAAAAGAGGCAGGAAGAGGTGACAATAGGTTTTGTGCCCACTATGGGAGCCCTGCACGATGGTCATCTTTCGCTCATCAGGCAGAGTAAAGAGCAGGCCGGGCTTACTGTATGCAGCATATTTGTAAACCCTACCCAGTTCAATGATCCGGAAGACTTTAAGAATTACCCCATTACTATAGACGAAGATACCCTGATGCTGGCAGAGGCAGGCTGCGATGTGCTGTTCCTGCCTCCGGTAGCAGAAATGTACCCCGGCGGCAGCGAAAATATGCCTTCGTATCACTTCGGCTACCTCGAAACAGTGCTGGAAGGGGCGCAAAGGCCGGGGCATTTCAAAGGAGTGGGGCAGGTAGTAGCCCGCCTGCTGGATATTATTAAGCCGCAAAAACTGTTTATGGGGCAGAAAGACTACCAGCAATGCATGGTGGTAAAGAAATTGCTCGAAATACTAAGCGCCGGTATAGAACTGGTTATCTGTGCTACCCGCCGCGAACCCGACGGACTGGCCATGAGCAGCCGCAACCGCCGCCTTACAGAGCCGCAACGTGCCCTGGCAGGTATATTGTACCAGTGCCTTATATCTGTACAGGCAAAGAAAGAAGGTGGAGATTTTGATATAGTGCGCATGGAATGTGCCGACCTGCTTTTGCATAAAGGCATAGAACTGGAATATCTCTCTCTTGCCGATGCCGACACGCTGGAACTGCTGGATAACTACGACAGCCACCGCAACATGGTAGCCCTGGTAGCTGCCCGGCTGGGTAAGATAAGGCTGATAGATAACCTGGTGCTGTAACTCGCTTACTCCCTTACCACTTTATAGCTGCCCCTGTTGCCTGCTGCATCTGTCAGTTGCAGGATGTAAGTACCTGTATGCAATGATGCTGTGCTGATGATATGTGTAGTTTCTGTTGTTGTAGTATTGTACACTTCCCTGCCCAGTACATCATATAGTTGTATCCTTGTTCCTTTGCCTATGCCTTCTATATGCAGTTCATCCTGCATTGGGTTGGGGTATATGTTTACTGTGCTGAGTGTGTTTGTTGTGTTATTGATGCCTGTGCTTACATGCATCCTCAGCTTATTGCTCTCCGGGTTCTTAGGATTAGGGCACATATCATTGCAGGTCAGTACGCAGCTTACCAGGTTATTATCTGCCAGTGTGGCTGCACCCCATGTGTTGCTGGTTGCCCCGCTTATGTCGTTGCCGTTGAGCTTCCATTGATAGGCGGGATTGTTACAGTTGCTTACTGTGGCGGTGAAGTTTACCATAAGCCCCTGCCATATATTGGTATCGGGGGTGGCGGTGATGCTGATGGATGGTGTGGTGTATGGCAGTACGGTTATGGTTATGCTGCCGCTGTTTACTGCACCATTGCAGCCTGTGCCTGCTCCGGGGGTGAACTTGCAGTAGTACACATCGCCATTGGCGGGTGTCGTGGTACAACTTTGCAGGGTAGCGCCTGCTATGGGGTTATTGTTTTTATACCATTGGTAAGATGGGCCGGTACCTCCGTTGGTTACCAGTGCTACCAGTGTTACTGTATTGCCTGTACATACGGTATCGTTCGGGTTGGGGTACACGTTTACTGTAGGGCCGGGGTTTACTGTTACTATGGTGGTATCTGCATCCGATACGCAACCATTCACTGTAGCGGTCACATAATACTTGCCTGCCATATTCAGTTGCATATTGCTGCGTGCAGGGTTCTGTGTAGCAGCAGTAAAGGCTGCCGGGCCGCCCCAGCTATAGCTGGCACCGCTTATGGTGCTTGCCGTTAAGCTCAGTGTATTGCTCACGCATAACGGGCTGTTATTGCCTGCTGTTGGCTTAGGTGTTACAGGGTATACTATTACAGTTTCTGTGTCTTTGGTACTGCAACCGTTAAGGGTCGCTGTTACTATATAGTTGCCGGCATCTGCGGCAGTCATGTTACTGCGGCCGGGGTTTTGGCTGCTGCTGCTGTAACTGTTGGGACCTGTCCAGCTCCAGCTTACACCGCTGGTGCTGCTGCCTGCTGTAAGGCTCAGGTTTGCACCCGGGCATAATGGTGCATTGCTGCCTGCGGTTGGTTTGGATGGTAATGATTTCACCACTACTACGGCGGTGTCTGTTACGGTACATCCGTTATAGGTACTGGTGAGTATATAATTGCCTGAATACCCTGTGGTGGCATTGAGGCGTATGGGGTTTTGTGTTCCGCTGCTGTAGGTTGCGGGGCCGCTCCAGCTCCAGCTTACCCCGGTGCCGGTAGTACCGCCGTACAGCTTTAAAGTATCTGCAACGCAGACAGGGCTGTTGCTGGTGGCGCTATGCCCGGGGTTCACAGGTTTTATGTGTATGTCTGCATCTTCATCATTAGATGTACGCACCGGGCTACTGGTTACTATACGCATACGGTAGCCTGTACCGCCCGCAGTGTTTACTGGCAGCTTGCCATGTATGATACCGCCAATGGTATCGGTACGGCTGCCAATGGTTAAGGGGCTGGCAAAGCTGCCCGCAGCATCTGATAGCTGCAGGGTAAATATATTGCCGCTGTTGAACCTGTCTGTAACACCGTAATTTATATGCACGCTGTCTCCTGCACACAACAGGGTATCTGTAAAGGGGCGTATGATATGTACAAATGTATCTACCGCAAATGCGGCTATATAAGAAGAAATCGTAGCGCTGCCTACGGAGCTTTGAAAAGAACCTGTAGTAGCTATGCCGCTACTGCTTTGCGTACCGTCTGTCATATATACCATACCATCATAGCCGCAGGCCATACCGCAATGAATATAAGTATAGGCATAAAGGTTTCCTTCCTGGGAACTGCCGCCGTAATAGCTACCCCAGAGCAGGCTGCCGGATAAACTGAATTCGGATATATAATTATCCCACATGCCGCTGTTAAATATCTTGTAGCCGTTGCCGGTAGCTATACCGCTGCTGCTGATGGTAAGTCCCGATACAAACAGGTTATCATTGCTGCTTATTGATAAGCCGCCAATATAATCATAATCATTGCCCCCATAATAAGTGCCCCACTGCCTGGTGCCGGCAGTATTAAAACGGGCTAAGAAGCCATCAAAAGCGCCATTGAGCGCAGATTGATAAGCCCCCGTGCTGGCTGTATTGGTTGTAGAACCAGTTGTACCGCCTATATATACATCTCCCGCCTTGCTGCAGGCAATAGCAATAACAGCGGTACCATGGCCCCCGTAATAGGTGCCCCATTGCCTGCTGCCCGAAGAATTGAATTTGACCAAAAAACCTATTGGGTCAGGTCCGGTAAGCGTATATACAGGCTGGTGTGCCCCGGCTGTAGCTATACCGTTAGGACTCGGAGTCGCTCCCCCTATGTACACATTGCCCGACAGGTCGCAGGCTAAGCCCGGGGCCGTACTGGCATATCCCTGTTCGTGGTTGTTTCCGCCATAGTAGGTAGCCCAGAGCCTTGTGCCCCCGCTGTTAAATTTTGCCAGGTACAAATCTGTAAACCCGCCCCTGGCCACCTGGTGGGCGCCGCTGCTGCTGATGCCGGTATCGCTCCTGGTAGTGGCACAGAGGTACACATTGCCCGAAGGGTCGCAGGTTACATTAGGTGACCCCTCGGCCGAATTGCCGCCATAATAAGTGGCCCAGAGCCGCTGGCCGCTGCTGCTGAATTTTGCCAGGAAATTATCGGTACTGTCTGCATAGCTTGTATGAAATGCACCTGCTGCTGCTATGCCGCTGCTGCTGCCTGTGGTGCCGCAGATATACACATTGCCGGAGGGGTCGCAGGCTATAGCCGAAAAATCTTCATCTCCGCTGCCACCGTAAAAACTGCCCCAGAGCCGCTGCCCCAACCCGGTAAATTTGGTAAGATATAGCTCATATCCCCCCGCAGCACTTTGCTGGTAAGCCCCGGTTGTGGCAAGATTACTGCTCAGGCCCCTGCCGGACATAAACAAATTGCCTGTTTTATCTGTACACAGGCCATGGTTAAGTGTATTGCTCCCCCCGGGACTGTAGTAGCTGGCCCAGCTCAGGGAAGGGTCTATGATAACCTCCCTTTCGTCCCCTGGATGGGAAACTATGTTATACGACAAAATATTGCCGTTCAGTACAAATTTTGATGTTATCTCTTTTTTAGTATCTGCATCATAAGTATAAGGTGCATTTTCGCTGATGCTGCCAAAGGGTGTGGTTGCTACCAGTGCACCGTCTTTCAGTTCTATCTTTGTAGCACCGTTATACCTTATCTGTATATTCCTGTAGTCTCCCCCGGGGTGGACGATGAAATCATACTTTAATTCATTGCTGATAGATGATTTGTGATCTATGATTGCCCCTTCTTTTGAATTTTGACTTTTGACTTTTGAATTAGTATATATCACCCAATCTATATTCGGGTACACGTTCTTGTATATTATCCTGCTATAGCTATGTGCTGTAGCACCATCGGGGCACTGCGGCAGGTAATAGTTCTCTGTATATTCCTGTTTGTCTTCTGTTACCAGTTCTGCATTTTTATTGGCGCCTATCAACTCAACGTCCATCCTGTACACTTCCATCCGCGAGTCTACATCCCCCTTGCCCCCTTGAAAGGGGGAACCCAACATTCCCCCTTCGAAGGGGGTGTCCGCCTTAGGTGGACGGGGGATGTCATCTTCTTTTGAATTTTGAATTTTGAATTTTGAATTATCGGCACTATACCACTGGTAATGCAATTGTGCATCACCCACAAACATGACCACACCATCGCCCTCTGCCTTAAAATCTATATCACTGCGGTGTTTGCCATGCTGGTCAATGATCTGGCCTTTATTTTCTGTAAAAACGGATGCCCGCACAAGGCATTGGGAGTTATGCTCCTTTGCCAATAAAAATGAAGGAGCCAAAAAAAGACTGGTGAAATATAAATTGGTGATGAATCGGGTTGCCATTATCATGGGATTTAAGCATTATAAAATTACATTAATCTATCCTTTTCTGTAATGTCTTCAGATATAGGATTTATTCCCATCTTCAATCCGGCCATTACCATTTTTACCCGGTTGCGTACATGTAGTTTATTGAAAATATCGCGCACATGCCTGTGTACAGTATGGGTCTTCATGTTTAACTTTTCTGCTATTTCTTTATAGGTATAGTCTGTATAACAGTATGCCAGTATTTTTTTTTCCATGGGTCTTAATATCTCAGGGTCATACAATTTGTTTTCATTGTTCATGTTTTTATGTTTTTAGGTTTTATATAGGAGGATTAATAAAAATACATACTACACTGTTAAAATGCAATGGCCTGCAATGAGCCCGTATATTTTTAACCTGTAAAATTATATAGTTAAAAATAGCTATAAAAATACATCACCTATTAGTTGCCCTGCGTCCATAAAGGGCCCAACTTTATAGGCAGGTATTCAATTGCTTCTGAAAAATGCTTTGGGAAGAGGGGAAAGCAGCTATAAAACCGCATGTATTCATCATTATTATAAGACTATTTTCAAATTACACATTTTAAATTTCCTTAAGTATGAAAACAAAAGCAATTAAGTTATTTAAAGACAGGGGTATCCTCTTCTTCTGGCTGGCATTAATACTTATGCTGCCAACAACAAAAACATTCGCTCAATCCTGGCCGGCAACATCACCCGCAACTTTGGGAACGTATAATGGATTAGGGCCCGCTAATCCAACCTTAGGCCATTCAGGGGCATTAGGCTCACTGCATCTAAACTGCGATATGTATGCTGATTATTCTTCAGGAAGTTTCTCTACTACTACCGGGTCTCCCTCAAAAGTACTTTGGGCTATGGTCTGGCAATACCAAGTATCAGGAAATGACTCCGTAGCCTATACCGTGTATGATGAATTTTCAGGCTCATTGCTGGCGGGCTGCTTTGCCGGAAAAATGCCTGATGTAGCATTAGGAGATGATAATTCAGTACGTCCTGGAAGAGTACAGATGATGATATCATATATTACCACAGGGGGTAATATTGAAGTACGACAATATCAAATCGACAATTTATTTGGGATAGCGGCACCTACCGCTAATTTAGTTAGTACTTATACTGCCTCAAGTTTTTTTAATACCTATACGGTAGTAGACCCTCCGCATATTGATGCCTGCCCTGATCCGGCAAGCTTTTCATATTACTGGAGTGGCAGCAATACCTATGCCGGGCAAAATACAGTAGTAGTGACATGGTCTGGCAATAATAGCGGCAACTACGAGGTTTATGCCAAAAAAGCGACATTCACTGCTGGATTTCCTTTAGGAAGTCCAACATATATTGATGATGGCCGGATGCCGGACATAGCAGCCGTAGTAAGAGACCATGGGTCTGGCAGCTACTCTAATACTTCTTACCTTGTCTATATGAACCAGTCGCTTACCGATGTCCTGGCAGCGGATTGGGATATGAATACGACTGTAAACCTTAAAGGAGCATTAGAAAGCTCGGTTACACTCTCAAGCAATAATATTACCCCCCGCATTGAAGCAATGAATGTAGAAAACACCACGGTGTCTGCAGTAAAAACGTTTTGGGAAGCAGTGGCTAATTTGAATGTAAGCGGGCTTGATGAGATACATGGGTATGATAACACGAATGGTACTGTATCTCTAACCAATTATTCAGCAGCAACACCTTTAGCTCCATTCACAGTATCAACAACCGGCATTAATGGTTATATGCCAACTGTGGCTATGGGCTGTGGCCCCGATGGTTATGCACCCGGTGCTACCTCTGCAATCGGCAATACCAATTACACAACCGGCTGGTATATACAGAACAATGAGTATAATGCCCTGTCATTAAGCAATTCAGGATCAGGCATTGTTGCAGGATATGCACAAATTAATAACGCAAGTGTTGCACCGCCAACTAATGTGCCGGTACTCGCTTTAAGTAATTGCAGTAATTCGGGGGATGATATATTGTCCGTATGGGATGACGGGACGAATATTTATGGGAAACACTCGTCCGGTAATAGCTTTGCATTCAAGCCTACAATAATTGCAATACCTCAGAAGCTTGACAGGCCATTCCTGTACCCGAATCCGGCAAGGGATATAGTGAGGATATCCGGAACCGATAAAGCATCGTATGTAGTTACAAACATTAGCGGTAGTGTATTACTCACAGGCTCCATAGATGCTAAAAATAACAGTATTGACATTTTAAAGTTAACGCCGGGCACATATGTGCTGACGCTTTTACAAAACGGCAAGTCAGAAAACATGAAATTTGTGAAAGACTGATAACCGGTTTTCACACAAAAAAATGCCGCTCTTTGAGTGGCATTTTTTTTTGCTCGCTTTTTCACTTTTGTAATATACCCGTTAAAGTGACAGTCCTTTAGGCAAACATATATGTACACTCCCTTTATCCCGAAATAGCTGTGCAACTGAGTTAATGATTTTGCAGATATGTAGTATCTATCACAAAGCTCCCCTCCTTACCAAGGAGGGGATATCGACAAACTGCGAAGGCAGGCTTGTCGATCGGTGTGGTACACACGCGCAGGATATGCATCCCGAAAACAGCTTTAATATTAACAATAAAAAATAGTAAATTTGCTATGTATGCAGCAATGCACACACCCGCTCTTTGACATACTGTAAACCCGTAATAAAATGCACCCCTCCTTGGCAAGGAGGGGATATCGACAAACTGCGAAGGCAGTATGTCAATCGGGGTGGTGTACTCGCATTGAGCTATATACACCCCGCAATCAACAAGGGTCAAATTTTTTTGCCTTTTGAATTTTACCTTTTGAATTTTTAAACGGATTTATTTAACCCTTCCAGGTACTTTTTCCAAGCTCGGCAGCTTTGCACTATCTTTGCGGCACAAATCAAGATAGCATGCGTTTCAGCCTCATATTAGCAGCAGTATTAATAACACTCGGTTCCTGCCGTGATTCAAGGATACATGAGCACCAGGACTGGGGTAAATACTTCGAGTCTGAAGGCATCAAAAACGCCTGCGTTATGATAAGGGACAATAACCACGAGGCCGTACACTTCTATAATAAAGAGCGTTGCCTGGAGCGTTTCAGTCCTGCATCTACCTTTAAGATATTCAACTCGCTGGCCGCACTGGAGTCTGCTGTAGCGCCCGATGAGCAACTGGTAATAAAATGGGACAGCGTAGTGCGCCCCGTAGCCGAATGGAATAAGGATATGAATATGCGCGAAGCTTTTAAAGTAAGTTGCGTACCATACTACCAGGAGATTGCCCGCCGTGTAGGACCACAATTGATGCAGCACTATCTCGATACCTGTAGCTATGGCAACAAAGTGATAGGTGGTAAGATAGACCAGTTCTGGCTCAACGACAGCCTCAAAATATCTGCCGATGAGCAGGTAGGTTTCCTGAAAAGGCTCTATTTCAACGAACTGCCATTTGCAGAACGTACCCAGCGCATCGTGAAAAGCCTCATGCTGCAGGAAGATAACCCTGCATACAGGCTCTACTACAAAACAGGTTGGGCTATGCGCACCGGGTCATCTACTATGTGGCTGGTAGGCTTCGTAGAAAAGATAGAACACATGAAGGAGCATAAGAACTCAATGAACAAAAGCAATGAGCGCTTATACCCTTACTTCTTCGCTATGAACTTTGATGTGGACAATAATGATACTGCCAAAGACTATACGTCTATGCGCGCAGATATCATGAAAGCCATCCTGAAAGATTTCGGTGCTATACCTAAGCAATAAGGTTTAGAACAGGCGTTTCAGCACATTATATACCACCTGTGGTTTGCCCAGGGTATAGAAGTGCAGTACAGGTGCGTTGTTCTTCAGCAGGTCGCGGCACTGTTCCAGCAGCCACTCTTCGCCTATCTTATCGCCCGCATCAGCGGCTTTTGATTTCATCATCTCGTTGCACAGGGCCGCAGGTACCTCTACATTGAATATGCTGGGTATCACAGACAGTTGCTTCTGGTTGGTCAGTGGTTTCAATCCCGGTATGATAGGAATATTGATATTATTCTCCTTGCAGCGATTGAGGAAGTTGTAATAGTGCTGGTTGTTAAAGAACATCTGTGTAACGATATAATCCGCACCCAGCTCTACCTTACGCTTCAGGTAATACATATCTGCCTCCAGGTTCGGCGACTCAAAATGCTTCTCAGGGTAGCCCGCCACACCGATACAGAAATCGGTATGTACACCATCAATAATATCTTCTTCAAGGTATTTGCCATTGTTCAGGTCTACTACCTGTTTCACAAGGTCCTCAGCATAACGGTGGCCGCGTGGGTTAGGGGTAAAGAACTTCTCATTAGCGGCAGCATCGCCACGCAGTGCCAGCACATTCTTCACACCCAGGAAGTTGAGGTCTATAAGCGCGTTCTCGGTTTCTTCTTTACTGAAACCGCCGCATATGAGGTGTGGTATAGCCTGTATCTTGTATTTGTTCATCAGGGCAGCACATATACTTACCGTACCCGGCCTTTTGCGTATCTCTACCTGTTCGAAGCTGCCATCAGGGCGTTTCTTCATCACCTGCTCTGCACGGTGGTAGGTTACATTAACAAATGCCGGCTTGAACTCCATGAGCGGATCAAGATGCTGGAATATGGAATTGATACCCTTTCCTTTCGTGGGGGGTAATATTTCGAGCGATACTATCGGGCCTTTACGGGAGGCTAATTGTTCTGTGACTTTCATAATAAGCTGTGCAAAAATATATATTCCGAAGAAAGGTTGGGGGTATTTAAGTTAAAGGAGGTTTGCTATTTTTGCCCAAATTAACCACTTTGAGCGCTAAACTGAAGATTATAACGAAAGGATTGGTGAAACGCTACCGGCAGCGTACGGTGGTTAATAACGTGGCTTTCGAGGTGAACCAGGGCGAAATAGTGGGATTGCTGGGGCCTAACGGGGCCGGCAAAACGACATCCTTCTACATGGTGGTTGGGCTTGTTAAGCCCGATGAAGGTGAGGTATACCTCGGAGATGAGAACATTACGAAACTACCCATGTATAAACGTGCCCAGATGGGTATCGGCTACCTGCCACAGGAAGCATCGGTGTTTCGGAAACTCACAGTAGAGGATAACATAGCCGCAGTACTCGAAATGACCAAGTTGAGCAAGGCAGAGCAAAAGGATAAGCTGGAGCTGCTGCTGGAAGAATTCAGGCTGGGGCATGTGCGCAAAAGCAATGGCGATGTACTGAGCGGTGGGGAAAGAAGACGTACTGAGATAGCCAGGGCACTGGCAGTAGACCCAAAGTTCATATTGCTCGATGAACCCTTTGCAGGTATAGACCCTATTGCAGTTGAAGACATTCAAACCATAGTGTCACGGCTGAAATATAAGAACATAGGCATCCTGATAACAGACCACAATGTGCAGGAAACGCTATCCATCACCGACAGGGCATACCTGTTGTTTGAAGGACGGATACTCAAGGCAGGATCTGCAGAAGAACTTGCCGCTGACGAACAGGTTAGAAAAGTGTATCTTGGTCAACACTTCGAATTGAAAAGAAAGGACTATACACCTGAGATATAGCAAGGATTTAAGGTAACAGCATATTTGATAAACGAACAGTAAATGAGTTTAATTAGCCCGGCATTGAAAGGATTCATGAGATTGCGCCAGAGCGCCATCCAGAATTACATGCATAATCCGGTTGATACACAACAACAGGTATTCAATAACCTGCTGGGCTCTGCACAGTTTACCGAGTATGGTAAGAAGTACGGGTTTGACAAGCTCAACAGCATAGCCGATTTTAAGAACAATGTACCCCTCAATGATTACGACAGCCTGAAAGGGTATATACAACGGATCATGGAAGGGGAACAGAATATACTCTGGTCTTCACCTATTAACTGGTTTGCCAAATCGAGCGGTACCACCAGCGACAAGAGCAAATTCATTCCCATCAGCAAGGAATCTTTGGATGAGAACCATTACAAAGCTGGTAAAGATGTATTATCGCTCTACTTCAAACAGTTTCCACAGTCGAATGTGATGTCAGGGAAATGTTTGGTGATAGGTGGCAGCCACCAGATCAACCAGCTTAATGCAGACTCATTCTTCGGAGACCTCTCTGCCGTAATGCTGCAAAACATGCCTCTCTACGGGCAGATGATACGCACTCCTGAACTCTCTATAGCCCTGATGGATGAATGGGAGCAGAAGATAGAGATGATGGCACATACTACCATACAGGAGAATGTGACCTACATAGCAGGTGTACCTACCTGGACCATAGTCCTCATTAAACGAATACTCGAGATAGCAGGCACTGACAACCTGCACGATGTTTGGCCAAACCTTGAGTTGTATATACATGGCGGAGTGAGCTTTGTTCCATACAAACAGCAATTCACTAAGTTGATACGTGGCGCGGATATGAACTACCTGGAGACCTACAATGCTTCTGAAGGCTTCTTCGCCGCACAGGACGACCTGACACAGGAAGGTATGCTGCTCTTCCTGAACCATGGTATATACTACGAGTTCATGCCCTTGGAGGAGTATGGTAAAGAACACCCGCAAACACTCAGCCTGAAGGACGTAGAGCTGCATAAGAACTACGCATTAGTGATCAATACCAATTGCGGCCTGTGGCGATATATAGTTGGTGATACTATCCAGTTCACTTCATTGAATCCATATCGTATCAAAGTAACAGGCAGGCTCAAACACTTCATCAATGCTTTCGGCGAGGAGGTGATCATTGATAATGCCGACTATGCGATAGCAGAAGCATGTGCACAAACCGGAGCATCGGTAAATGATTATACAGCTGCACCTGTTTACATGACAGGCAATGAGAATGGAGCTCATGAATGGATCATAGAATTCGCTAATCTGCCATGCCCGCTTGATGTCTTTGTTACAGCAATGGATAAGGCATTGCAGAAGGTAAACTCAGACTATGAAGCTAAACGCCATAAAGATATTGCATTGCGTATGCCAATTGTGCACATAATGCCTGTCAACGGATTTAAGAACTGGTTGAAAGATAAAGGCAAACTTGGTGGCCAGCATAAGGTACCTCGTCTTTGCAATGACCGTAAGTATCTCGAAGAGATATTACCATATACTAACCGTGCATAACCTCTGTCAGCACTTCGCTTAATCAATATCAGTTTGGGTTATGACTTGCATCATATCTGCAGGTTGACGATCCTATTAGCTTTGCCTTATAAAACATAAACATATGGCTACTATTAGTATTAAACATCTTACCAATGAACACAATGACTGGCTGCGCGGACTGGATTTTTACAAGCAGGAGTTAACGATACTCAAAGAAAGGCTTACTGAAATAGCAGGTAAGAATACGGGCAGCGATGTTTCTTCAATGGCTGAACATTTCGAGAACCAGTTCAAATTGCAGGTTACCAATATGGACCAGTTAAGGCACAATATTAATGAGAACCTGCAGGCTATTGCAGAGGAAGCCCAGGGAAATGCCGGACACGTGGCCGAAGCATTGGTTACTACGCACAGCAGCCTTAAAGAACAGTATACGAGGCTCGAAGAGGTTATTATTGAACTGCGCCACGACTTCAATCGTTTTGCAGCCAAATGGATGTAAGAGTTAAGCCTCTTTCTCTCCCTGGTTCAGTTCGTCAATGTAACCAAGTATTTCTTTACGTCCGCTGAACTTAACAGCACTACTTACAAAGCTACGCGGTATGAATTCCCATTCCTGCCGCATAGCTTCTATAAAGTTGCGTACATTCTTAGCCGTATCGCGCTGGGTATTCTTATCGGCCTTGGTAAAGATCATATTGAACGGTATGCCCCAATCACCCAGTTTGCCCAGAAAGTCCAGGTCAAGACGCTGTGGCGGGATGCGGCTGTCTATCAGCACAAACACTGCCACAAGGTTGGTGCGTTTTTGCAGGTAGTCGGCTATCATTTTCTCCCATTTGGCACGCTGCGACTGCGATACTTTGGCGAATCCATAGCCCGGCAGGTCTACCATATACCATTCATCGTTAATAAGAAAATGGTTGATCATCTGCGTTTTGCCGGGGCTGGCAGATGTCTTGGCCAGTTTCGACTGGTTGGTGAGCATATTGATGAGCGACGATTTGCCCACGTTAGAGCGGCCTATGAAGGCATACTCCGGTTTGTCGGGCTTGGGGCAGGCATCTACATTAGGGCTGCTTATCAAATATTTGGCTGAGCGTATCTCCATTGGTATCGTTAACGTACTTTTGCGGGGCAATGCAAACTGAATATCAGTCTAATCCGGCTGCAAAGGTAGTACCTGACAGCCAATCTAACCTAAGTAAGAAGGAACAGGTAGCGGATATGTTCAATAACATAGCCGGGAAGTACGATTTTCTCAACCATTTCCTGTCTATGGGCATAGACAAAGGCTGGCGTAAGAAGGCCATTGCCGAGATAAACAAGGTGCAGCCCAAAGCTATACTCGATGTGGCTACCGGCACTGCCGACCTTGCCATTGCTGCCAGCATAACAGGTGCACGCAGCATTACAGGTGTAGATATTGCCGACCAGATGCTGGAAGTGGGCCGAAAGAAGGTAGCAGCCCAAAATCTCTCATCTGTTATTACACTGCAGCATGGCGACAGCGAGTCTATGCCTTTTGCAGATAACAGTTTTGATGCTATAACCTGTGCTTACGGAGTACGCAATTTTGAACACCTTGAGGCAGGGCTAAGTGAAATGTGCCGTGTGATGCGCCCGGGTGGCAAACTGGCTATACTCGAGTTCTCGCATCCCAAGCAGTTCCCAGTGAAACAGCTATACCGTTTTTACTTCCGTTATATATTGCCGACACTGGGCAAGCTGGTTTCAAAACACAGCAGCGCATATACTTACCTGCCCGAGTCTGTGATGGCATTCCCTGAGGGTAAGGTGTTTACTGAGACACTTACACGTTGCGGTTTTAAGGAGGCAAAGGCCCGGCCGCTTACGTTTGGTATTACTACCCTGTACACTGCTACCAAGTAACTTGGAAAAAGTACCTGGAGGGGTTAAATAAATCCATTTTAAAAAGTGGAGGATATTCCTGCCCGGTAAATTATTTCATGTGGTATAGCCTATAGCTCAACGCGGGTACACCACCCCGATTGACAAACTGCCTTCGCAGTTTGTCAATATCCCCTCCTTGCCAAGGAGGGGAGCGTTTAAATACAGGTTTACAGTATGTCAAAGAGCGGGTGTGTGCATTGCTGCATACATAGCAAATTTACTATTTTTTATTGTTAATATTAAAGCTGTTTTCGGAAGGTATATCCTGCGCGCGTGTACCACCCCGATCGACAAACCTGCTTCGCGGTTCGTCAATATCCCCTCCTTGCCAAGGAGGGGAGCTTTAGCACCTCCTTTATATCTGTAAAATCGTTAACTTAGTTAGTCCAACTATTACTGCATGAAGCGTACTATCATCTTCCTATTTCTTCTACAGGCATTTACCCTTACTGCCCGCGAAGCCGCACAACCCAAACCACTTTCTTTTATAGAGAACAAGGGACAGATCGTGGACCAGCACGGCAAACACCGCAGTGATATAGATTTTAAAGCAGAGGCAGGTGGTATGGTAATGTTTGTGGGCGATGCGCAATTGCATTACCAGTGGTATAGAGATAATGCAAAAGGCAAAAGTGAAAATGTAAAAAATGATGACATCCCCCTAGCCCCCTTCAAAGGGGGAATGTTGGGTTCCCCCTTTGAAGGGAATAATGCAAAGTCCCCTTCAGGGGATTTAGGGGTTCATTCCCCCTTTGAAGGGGGTGTCCGACAAAGTCGGACGGGGGATGTAAACTCGCGCACAGACATTTACCGCCTCGATGTTGAATTGATAGGCGCCAATAAAAATGCAGAACTGGTAACCGAAGACAAACAGGAATATACCGAGAACTATTACCTGCCGCAATGTCCCGATGGCGCTACGGCGCATAGTTACAGTAGGATAATATACAAGAACGTGTATCCGAATATAGATTGGGTGATTTATACTAATTCAAAATTCAAAATTCAAAATTCAAAAGAAGGGGCAATCATCGATCATCAATCATCGATCAGCAATGAATTAAAGTATGATTTCATAGTACACCCGGGGGGAGATTACAGGGATATACAGATAAGATATAATGGTGCTACGAAAATAGAACTGAAAGACGGCGCATTGGTAGCTACCACACCTTTTGGCAGCATCAGCGAAAATGCACCCTATACCTATGATGCGGATACTAAAAAAGAGATAACATCAAAATTTGTACTGAACGGCAATCTTTTGTCGTATAATATAATTCCCCCTTCAGGAGATGGAAGGGGTTTTGTTATAGACCCCACACTGCGCTGGGCAACCTACTGCGGTGGCAGTGCCCATGACGGGTTTACCCACCTGGTAACAGACACAGCCGGCAATGTGTACCTGTCGGGTATATCGGCCAGCACAACGAATATAGCTACCAGCGGCGCCTACCAGGCAACATGCGGCGGCGGCTACGATGCTGTTGCTGCCAAATTTAACAGTGCAGGCATACCGCAATGGATCACATATTACGGTAGCACAGGCGATGAACAGTTCAGGGGTATAGCTTTGGATGCTGCGGGAAATATATTCCTGGCCGGCCCTACGGGCAGCAGCAGCGGTATAGCCACTGCCGGGGCCGTCCAGACAACCTATGGCGGAGGTACGAGCGATATAATGCTGGTGAAGATGAATAACAGCGGCATAAGGCAATGGGGTACATATTATGGCGGCGGAGGTGATGAATATGAAGGTAAGCTTAGTTGCGATGGTGCAGGAAATGTCTATATAGCATTTACAACCGGAAGTACAGGGCTGGCTACACCGGGGGCTTTTCGTACAGCATTTGGTGTCGGGTTTTTAGCAAAATTCAGCAATGCGGGCTCTTTGGTCTGGGGTACTTATTTTGTAGGTGAAACTGTTTCTATAGCATGTGACCCGGGGGGTAATATATTTATTGGCGGTATTACAGATTCTGTGACCGGAATAGCCAGCCCGGGTGCGCACCAGGTAACGAGGGCCAGTACCGGGAATGCATTCGATGGTTTTGTTGCCAAATTCAGCCCTGCGGGCAGCAGGCTCTGGAGCACCTATTATGGCGGTAGTGGAGGCACTACCACCCTATTAACATTGGCCTGCGATGTGAACGGGAATGTCTATGCAGCAGGTACAACAACCTGCAGTAATGCTATAGCCACAACAGGTGCTTACCAAAGCAGTTTTAACGGTGGTGTTGATGCGTATGTAGTGAAATTCAATACTAGTGGAGTGAGGCAGTGGGGAACTTATTATGGGGGCAGCTATAACGAGGCAATACTTGAGATAACACTAGACCCGCTTAACAATATATACCTGTTTGGCATCACGAACGATAATGCAGGTATAGCCAGCCCGGGGGCTTACCAATCTTCATTAACAGGTATAGCCGGTAATGATTTTGATGGTTTTATGGCTATACTGGATAATAACAGCATGCGAAAATATGGAACCTATTACGGAGGTAATAGCTTGGAGGCTGGATCGGGTAATGGCAGAGACGGGGGTATTGGCTATACAAAGGGCAAAATATATTTCTGCCAGGCCACCCTCAGCACCACTGGTATAGCTACAACAGGTGCTTACCAAACAAGCAATAACGGCGGCAGGGATGGCTTCCTGGTACAATTCAATGCAGACACAGCCGTGTATATAGCACAACCCTTTGTAGATACATTCAAATGTGTAGGCGACAGCCTGCATGTAGCCTATGGCGTAACCCAAAACTTCCGCAGCACCAATACCTTCACCCTGCAACTATCCAACGCATCCGGCAGCTTTGCCTCACCCACCACACTGGCTACCGTAAGCGGCGGTGCCCCCGGTACCTTCCACTGCATAGTGCCCAACGTAACCAACGGCACAGGCTACCGCATCCGCGTACTCGCCACCGCCCCCGCAGATACCAGCGATGATAATTTGTTCAACATACGTATACAATCTTACCCAACCACACCTGTAGCAAGCTATAATAATCCCGTATGTAGCGGCAATGCACTTAATCTTACCTCCACCAACAGCACAAGCGGCGTAGTATGGAGCTGGGCAGGCCCCGGCAGCTATACCGCAAGCACACAAAACACAAGTATCACCAATGCACAAACCACCCATTCGGGAGACTATATAGTAACAGCCAACCTCAACGGCTGCGTAAGAAAAGACACCGTAACAGTAACAGTTAACCAAACCCCTGCCAAACCAACCGTAGGCAGCAATACACCATTATGCAGCGGCAATACCCTCAACCTCACCGCCAGCAGTACCACACCGGGCGCAAGCTGGATATGGGCAGGCCCTAACAGTTGGGGCAGTAATCAACAAAACCCAAGCATCAGCAATATAAGCACCAACGGTACCGGCTACTATGTAGCCACCGCTATACTGGGCTCCTGCAGCAGCAAAGACAGTACACAGGTAACCGTAAACCCCGGCCCCACCATCAACGTATATGCCAACCCTAATGACAGTGTATGCGCAGGCAGCAGCATAACACTCGTAGCACTGGTAACCAACGGAGGTACCGGCCCATCCTACCAATGGTATAAGAACAGCAGCATAATAAGCGGGGCCACCAACAGTAGCTATAACACTATACCAACCAACGGTGATGTGTACTACTGCAAATTCACCCCCGGTGCAGGCACAGGCTGCAATGGCGCCATCAACAGCACCAGCATACCTATAACCGTACTGCCATACACCACACCATCCATCAGCATCACCGCCGCACCGGATACCAATATATGGCAGGGCCTGATGGTGAACTTCACCGCTACCGTAAGCAACTGTAACAATCCTGCCTACCAATGGAAGCTGAATGGCAACGATGTGAGCGGGGCAACCGGCAGCACATGGGGCGCAGCCACACTGGCCGACAATAACCTTGTAAGCTGTGTACTGACCTGCAATGACTTTTGTCCTAACCCAAAGAACCCTGAGAGCAATAAGCTGAGGATGCATGTAAGCACAGGTATCAATAACACAACAAACGCACTGAGCACAGTAAACATATACCCTAATCCAATGCACGATGAGCTGCATATAGAAGGCATCAGCAAAGGAACAAGGATACAACTATATGATGTACTGGGCAGGGAAGTGTACCGCACAGTTTCAGCAGAAACTACACATATCATCAGCACAGCATCATTGCATACAGGTACCTACATCCTGCAACTGACAGATGCAGCAGGCAACAGGGGCAGCTATAAGATAGTGAGGGAATAATTGTATCTACATGATTATCCACTACGTTTCCACATATTGCGATTAAGTGTTAATTAATTTGTGCCCCTTACAAAACATCGGTATATTGCATTTCTATCGTAGATAAGGGAGAAACCAATCATCACTATAAAAAACAATAACAGGGAGAGACATGAATTTTTATCGCACGCAGCGGTACATGCTACGATATGAGCTTGCTGCATTTATCAAAGAAAACCAATTCGGCTACGGGGCCGAGATTGACGTCAAGGGCGGAGAACCATTCGTTACCGTTCTGAAAAAGAATCCGCAATTATTTATGGTAGGGGTAGACCCCTGGAACAATGACGATGGTATTGCCGAAAAGAAATGCCGCGAGCGCTGCAGGCCTTATGAGCAGAGGTCCAGGTTAGTGAAAGGGGATGCTTCGCGCGTAGCTTTCGGTTTTTCGAAAGGCGTTTTTGATTTCGTGTTCTACCATTGCTATAATGACTGTGATGGTAACTACGAATACCATAAAAAGATACTGCAAAACTGGTCGCACAAAACAAAGCCGGGTGGCTACCTGGTGAGTTGCGGTTTCCACGTGCCTGTAATGAAAAGAGTGCTGGCAGATATGGGTTATACCGATATACAGCCTGCCATCATCAGGGGCAGGGAAAGCAGCACATTGAAATATGTGAAGCTGCCGGAACTATAAGCAGGAAACTCTTTAATCTTCTTCTTCTTCAGGCTCATTGATAGTGAGCTTAACGCGTTGTATGCGCATCTTGTCGATGTTCAGCACGGTGAAGTCGTATTGCGCATAGCTGATGGTTTCGTTGAGAGCGGGGAACTTGCCTGATATCTCAAGTATAAGTCCTGCTACCGAATCGCTTTCGCCGCGTACATTGTCGAAGGTGTCAGAAGGTTCGCCTATCAGCCTGCACACATCATTGATGAGTGTTTTGCCTTCGAAGATGAAGTTGTGGTCATCTATCTTTTTGAAGTGGAGGTCATCGTCATCAAATTCATCTTTGATGTCGCCGATGATCTCTTCCATAATGTCTTCAAGTGTGACTATACCTGATGTGCCGCCAAACTCGTCTACCACTATAGCAAAGTGTATGCGTTTTTGCTGGAACTCTTTAAGCAGGTCTTCAATAAATTTTCCTTCATGCACAAAGTATGCAGGGCGTATGAGCTGGTGCCAGTCGAAACCTGTATCATCAGTATGCGGCAGAAAATCTTTGGTATGTATCATGCCCGCTATTTTATCCAGGCTCTCTTTATACACCGGCATACGGGAGTAACCTACGTCAATAGCCATTTTCTGCACTTCGGGGAAGGTGATGTCGTATGATATACCACTCACATCGTGGCGGGTACGCATTATTTGCCTTACAGTGATATTGCTGAATTTCAGGATGCCCTTGAATATGTTTACCTCTTCACGGGTAGCAGTGTGGCCTACCGTAAGTTCTATAGCATGTTCCACATCTTCGTTGCTGATGTTGGAAGCTGTTTTTTTACCCAGTTTCTGCTCAATGTAGCCTGTAGAAGACACAAGCACACGGCTCACCGGCCTGAAGACGCGTATCATTACCTGTAGTACAGGGGCAGAGAAGAGTGCCATACGCATATTGTTTTGGGTAGCATATACCTTTGGTAATACTTCTCCGAATAAAACAAGCAGAAAAGTAACTGCTACTACCTGTATGAGGAATGATATCCAGCCGGAAATATGTGGCGGCAGTATACCACTCACAAGCAGGTTGGTACTGATGACAATAGCGATATTGACAAAATTATTAGCTACAAGTATAGTGGCCAGCAGCATCTTAGGCTGGTCGAGGAGGCGTATAGCCTGGCGGGCGTTGGGTTGCTCCATCGTTTTCAGCTGGTTGATATCTTTTGCATTAAGCGAAAAATATGCGGTCTCTGCACCGGCAGTAATAGCCGTCATCAGCAGTAATACCAGGATGATAATAATAAGAACGGTAATGTTAGAAGCTGAGAAAACTCCTGAGGAGGCCTGCATAAGCAGCCATAGCATGTTCGTCTCCCCGTCTGATGTGCTTGTCAAGTGTTGTCCTTAGTTTGGTGACTTATCAAAATTAAAAAAAGGAAAGAAATAAAAAGCTTCTTTCCTTTATAAACATATCATATTAGTAATTAGTTAAAAGGGCAGATCGTCTTTTGTGCCGCCGACACCTGCATCAAAGCTTATATCCTGTCCGGGAAAATTGCTGATGTCAGTGTTGGTATCGCCGTGGCCGTATTCCCCGCCATTATCCTTGCGTTTGTCGAGCATTACAAGGTTATCGCCCACTATCTCAGTGCTGAAGCGTTTATTCTTGTCTTTGTCTTCCCAGGTACGGGTACGCAGACGGCCTTCTATGAACACAAGACTGCCTTTGTGCAGGTATTTCTGTGCCAGTTCTGCCAATCCCCTCCACAATACCACGGTGTGCCATTCTGTTTGAGAAACGAGATTACCATTCTTGTCCTTGAAAGTTTCTGTAGTAGCCAGCGGAAACTTTGCTACTGCTATATTTCCTTCCAGGTGTTGCAGGTCCGGGTCGCGTCCAAGATTTCCAATCAACATGACTCTATTAACGCCTCTCATGTTAGTTCATTTTACCAATTAATAAAAATTATAACTTAACGAATTCTAAAAGTATAATATTTTTTCTAAAAAAGAAAGTACGGTTTTTGGGAAGGCATATTTTTTTAAGTCGCTGATTTTTACCCAGATACCATCGTCCGGCAGGCTGACAGAAGCAGCGTTGACAGCAATGCTGAAGAACCTGGTTTCTATGATGCGATGAGTGAGCCGTTGGGATGAATGACCATCTTCCGCAATGGCAGAAGGGTTGATATTGGCTTTTTTCAATATGGGTATTGCTGCTATTTCATCACGGCTGAGTGGTTTGCTGTCTTCTGCAAGTAATAGCTCATATAGATTCTGCCAGATATCATTGCCTGTGCGTTGGTGCAACCATATCTTATCTCCGCTGCGCAGCAGCAGGTAGTGGAAGTAACGCTTCTTTACTTCTGTCTTCTTCGACCTTACTGGCAGATCGGCAATAATATCGCTATTAAAAGCAATGCATTTCTTTGCCAGCGGGCAGTCGGTACACCTGGCAGCAGCAGGTGTGCAGACGGTAGCGCCGAGGTCCATAATAGCCTGGTTGTAGTGCGCGCTGTTATCGGCATCCAGCAGTTCCTGCGCCAGTGTGGCAAACTGCTTTTTACCTTCGGTACTGTCAACAGGGGTATCTATTCCAAAGTAGCGTGCCAGTATGCGGTATACATTACCATCTACCACGGCATTGGGCAGCCCGAATGCGAATGAGCCTATAGCAGCGGCGGTGTAGGGGCCAACGCCCTTCAGTGCCAGCAGGTCTTCATAGGTGTCGGGGAATTTTCCTTTCAGGTCGGTAGCAATGTAGCGGGCTGTAGCCAGCATATTGCGGCAGCGGTTGTAGTAGCCCAGCCCTTGCCAGAGGCGAAAGGCATCTTCATCCTTGGCATTAGCCAGTGCCTTTACATTCGGGTATGCTTTAGTGAATGCGAGGTAGTAGGGCAGACCCTGCTGTGCGCGGGTTTGCTGCAATATTATTTCAGACAGCCATATTTTGTACGGGTCTTTCTCGCCTTTCCAGGGCAGGTTGCGGTCGTTGGCGGTATGATGCCAGCCCATAAGATGCCTGGTAAAATATTGTTTTTGCGCCCGCGATATTTCCATGTCCACGCAATATACACAAGGCGAGGATTACCTCGTTTTTTTCTGAAAAAAGTCAGGGCTAAAAGCTACTTTTGCGGCAGAATTTTTAGCTCAATGGAATTGCAAGAACTGAAACAGGTAGCCACGCAGGTGCGCAGGGACATAGTAAGGATGGTACATGCCGTACAAAGCGGCCATCCGGGTGGTTCACTGGGTTGTACCGAGTACATGGTGGCTCTTTACTTCCACCAGATGAAGTACAGCACTGATTTCAAGATGGATGGTATAGGTGAAGACCTGTTCTTCCTGTCTAACGGCCATATATCCCCGGTATTCTACAGTGTGCTGGCACGTGCGGGATATTTCCCTGTCAGCGAACTGGCAACGTTCCGCAAAATAAGCTCTCGCCTGCAGGGGCACCCTACTACGCACGAACACCTGCCGGGTGTACGCATAGCGAGTGGTTCGCTGGGACAGGGATTGAGCGTGGCCTGCGGTGCCGCTATGAGCAAACGCCTGAACAACGATACCACTACTGTATACTCATTGCATGGCGATGGTGAACTGCAGGAAGGCCAGAACTGGGAGGCCATCATGTTTGCAGCACACCATAAGCTGGATAACCTGATAGCTACTGTAGACTACAACGGCCAGCAGATTGACGGACCTACCGACAAGGTAATGAACCTTGGCAACCTGCGTGCTAAGTTTGAAGCTTTCGGATGGCATGTGATAGAACTGCAACAAGGCAACGATATGGAAGCTGTGGTGAATACACTGGCTGAAGCTAAAGCTGCAACGGGTAAAGGCAAGCCGGTTTGTATACTGATGCACACAGTAATGGGTAAGGGTGTTGATTTCATGGAAGGTACGCACGAATGGCACGGTATAGCACCTAACGATAAGCAACTGGAAAGCGCACTGGCACAATTGCCTTCTACGCTGGCAGATTATTAATCGAGACAGTAATAATGCAAGATATAAAGTAAAAGCCCCGTATTGCGGGGCTTTTACTTTATGAGTTTAATATATCTCTCGAGATAACGAGCTTTTGTATTTCTGATGTTCCTTCTCCTATGGTACAGAGCTTGCTATCGCGGTAGAATTTTTCTACAGGGAAGTCTTTGGTATAACCATAACCGCCGAATATCTGTACTGCATCGGTAGCTATCTGCACGCATATTTCAGATGCATAGTATTTGGCCATTGCAGACTCTTTGGTCATTTTTTCGCCGCGGTTCTTCATGTCGGCAGCCTGGTATATCAGTGCTTCAGCAGCTTCTATTTTAGCAACCATATCAGCCAGCTTGAAGGCAATAGCCTGGAAGTTGGATATAGGCTGATCGAACTGCTGGCGTTCTTTAGAATATTTCAGCGCGGCCTCGTAAGAACCTTTAGCTATACCCAGTGAGAGTGCAGCTATAGATATACGGCCACCATCCAGCACTTTCATAGCCTGTTTGAAACCATCACCCACCTCGCCCATACGCTGTGCGTCAGAGATGCGGCAGTTGTCAAATATCAGCTCTGCGGTTTCAGATGCACGCATACCCAGCTTGTTCTCTTTCTTGCCGGCAGAGAAGCCCGGAGTGCCGCGCTCTACTATGAATGCAGTTACATTGTTTTTGGCACGAGGTTCACCTGTACGCGCCAGCACTACAGCTACATTGCCGCTGATGCCATGCGTTATCCAGTTCTTGGTACCGTTCAGTATCCAGTCGTTGCCATCGCGGGTAGCTACGCAACGCATATTGCCTGCATCACTACCAGTGTTGGCTTCTGTAAGTCCCCATGCACCTATCCATTCTCCTGTAGCCAGTTTTGGCAGGTATTTTTTCTTTTGTTCTTCGTTACCGAAGTAGAGTATATGGCCGGTGCACAGAGAGTTGTGCGCGGCTACAGACAGCCCGATAGAGCTGCATATTTTTGCTATCTCACTCACTACAGTCACATATTCGAAATAGCCGAGGCCGGAACCACCATATTCTGTTGGCACCAATACGCCCATCAGGCCCAGTTCTCCCATCTGGCGAAACAGGTCGACAGGGAATTTCTGGGTCTCATCCCATTCCATCATGTTAGGGCGTATATGTTTGTTGCCAAAATCACGAATCATTTCAGCTATCTGCAATTGTGTGTCTGTATATTTGAAATCCATAAACCTGTTCTCAGAATTCAGGGGGCAATTTTACGACTTTTTTCGCATTAGTTAATCCGTGCTGTCCCTTATTTCAGTTTGTCTTTATCTATAACTATATAAGGTTCCAGCCGGTTATACTCTTCGTCTGTAAGTGTATACAATTTTTTTAATTCGTCTTTCCTGTAGAATTTCTTGCCTTTAGCCCGCCAGTGCAGGAAGATAGAGGTGGTCTTTTCGCGGAGGCCCAACTTGCGCAGCCCGGCGCTGTCTATGGTGTTAGGGTCGAAAGGAAAGAGGGTGGCCCCGGCAGCTGCGTCTTGGCTGGCAGTGGTATGTTCTGTAGGTTCGGGTGTAGAAGTGACAGAGTGTTTTGTGGTGGTATCTGCTGATGGTTGCTGTAGGGGAGCTTCATGCTTTTCATATGATGCATTGGCATTAAAATCCTGCCATGCCTGCACCAGTTTTTGTTGCTGCGCTGTATCTGTTTCGGGATGAATGAAGAAGGGCATAGCCGCACGAATGGTAATGAGTACAGCAAGCAATATGAGCAATGCCAGTATGCCCATACGCTCTGTGCGGTTGAAGGAGGTGAGTGATTGTAATAGTTTTGTCAAATTGCCGGATTAAAGATGCTATCTAATAAAGGGAACCTACCTTGTGTAGGTATTAATGTCACCATATGCAAAATAAGTATTTATACGGGTTAATATGCTGTGCACTAATATTGGTATCATACAACAATGTTTGTGCGCAGAGTGTAACCGCAGGCCTGAAAGCCTATTACCCGTTCAATGGAAACTTCCTGGATGCCAGTGGCAATGGCAATAATGGTGTAGCGCGTAATGGCACGACATTTACAATAGATAAATGGGGTAACGCTAATTCTGCAGCGTTTTTTGATGGTATTAATGACTGGATATACATTGCGCCGTCTGCTTCAATAACCATGAGCAGTGCTATGACTATGGCATTCCGCGTAAAGCCGGCACAAAGTGTTGTATCTATGCTGGCTACAAAGGCTGATACAACAGGGTCGGGGGGAGTGCAGAATGTACAGTTCCAGGTGGGCTTTAATCTGCCTGTCTCAAGTGGTTACCCTAAAGGCTTTTTTTATAACACAATGCACGATGGCTCCTGCGCAACTGCTACACAGGGAAATATTTCCACCACAGGTGTGCCGGTAGATACAGGTACCTGGTATTGTGTAATATTCATTTTCAATAACGGTGTTAAGAAGACCTATGTGGACGGAGTACTGATGTCGAGCCAAACAGTAACCGGAACCTCATTCAATACAAGAATAGATTCATGCACTAATGGTCCGCTGAAACTGGGTATGTGGTGGACAGGTGACCCGGGCTATTACAAAGGGGTAATGGATGAAGTGAGGTTGTATAACAGGGAATTAAGCGTAACAGAAATGGATTCACTCTGTTACTATACGGATACCAGTGTTTACATAGCACCTCCGCTTGCAGATACAGTAATGTGTGTACTGGATACGTTGCAGGTAAACTACGGGACGGTGTTGTCTTTTAACGGAGGCAATACATTTACCGCACAGTTATCTAATGCATCAGGAAGTTTTGCCAGCCCGGTAAATATTGGCAGTGTTACAGCAACTACTACAGGCACTATTACCTGTGTAATACCTGCCGGTATGCCAACTGGCAGCGGTTATAAGATACGCGTTGTTTCAACATCGCCTGTGAAGATATCAAGAGATATACCCGTGACCTTTGATATATACAACACTTTTCCGGCTAATTTTTCTGCGACCAGCAATTCACCCATATGTAATGGTGACACGCTGAAACTGTTTGGCAACAGCACAAGTATAGGTGTTAGTTACAGTTGGTCCGGCCCGTTGGGTTATTCATCATCACTGAAAGATGCGACTATACTAAATGCCGGCACCAACCGCTCTGGTGATTATATATTAACAGGCAGCCTTAACGGATGTATTGCAAAAGATACGGTGAGTGTGCTGGTGCGATCTCTGCCTGCAACACCGGTAGCGGGCAGCAACAGTCCTGTATGTCCGTCTGGTACGCTTAATCTTACTGCAAACAATGTAACGGGAGCAACATATAGCTGGACGGGTCCTGCATCATTCAGTTCATCGGTACAAAATCCGTCTATTGTCAATATTACCACAGCCAATGCCGGTGTATATGCTGTAAGGACTATACTAAATGGCTGTGCCTCACTTCCAGCTACCACAACTGTAGCGGTCGCATTGACTACCCCGACCCCTGCAGCTTCCTGCAATTCGCCCGTTTGTACGGGTGGTACACTAAACCTGTTTGCTGCCGCTGCTGGGGTAGTGTCTTACAACTGGACCGGGCCTAATGGATTTACATCTACATTGCAGGCACCAGTAATAACTAATATCAGTAGTGCGCATGCAGGTGTATATGTAGTAACAGCAATGCTGAATGGTTGTGCCTCTTTGCCGGACAGTGTCACGGTAGTGGTGAACCAGGGGCCGCAAGTAAACATATACCCAAGCCCTAATGACAGTATATGTACAGGCAAGCCTGTTACGCTCGTAGCACTTGCTTCTAATGGTGGTAACCTGCCACAATATAAATGGCTGTTGAATAATTTTGTTATACCGGGGGCTACTGCTGCCAGTTATACATCGCAATCAGTATCTGACGGAGATATATTCCGTTGTATTCTTACCAATACTTCTAGTTGCGGTATGCCGGTATCTGATACCAGCATACCGATACCCATTACAGTGTTGCCATATCTTGCACCTTCTGTTACCATAACTGCTAATCCTGCTACACCGGTTGGTCCATGGCAGTTGGTAACATTTACCGCTGTGCCAACCAACTGCGGAGCCAACCCTTTATTCCAGTGGAAGCGCAACGGACAAGATGTGGTTGGCGCTACCAGTTTTACCTGGGGTACTTATCAGCTGTCTGACAATGATACGATAAGTGTTGTTGTGAAAAGTAGTTACCTCTGCCCGCAGCCTGATAATGCAACCAGCAATAAGGTAATAGTATCTGTACTTACATCAGTTGAAAAAGGAGGATTGTTGCAGCATGTTAAGATATACCCTAATCCTGCAGGTGAAGAACTTATACTGGAAGGGATAAGGACCGGAGATGATATAATACTTACAGATGTAACCGGGCGTATTGTGTATAAAGGAACAGCATCTTCTGAAAGACTAAGCATAAACCTGGGCAGTGTTGCAGCAGGTAGCTATATTGTTATTATTGCTGATAAAGAGGGTAATAAAGAACGACATAAAATAATGAAACAGTAAAAAAAAACACCAGCCTCAGGCTGGTGTTTTTTTTTACTTATTAAATAGCTGTGAATTAGAATTCTGCATTCTTAGGTGTACGCGGGAAAGGTATCACGTCGCGGATGTTGGTCATGCCCGTAACGAATAATACCAGGCGCTCAAAACCGAGCCCGAAGCCCGCATGCGGTACAGTACCAAAACGGCGCGTATCCAGATACCAGTACATTTCTTCTACAGGTATGTGCATCTCGCGCATACGCTGCTCCAGTTTGTCCAAACGTTCTTCACGTTGAGAGCCGCCTACTATCTCACCAATGCCCGGTGCCAGGATATCCATAGCAGCTACAGTTTTGCCATCATCGTTCTGGCGCATGTAGAAGGCTTTGATGTCTTTAGGGTAGTCGGTAACTATCACCGGTTTTTTGAAGTGTTTTTCTACCAGGTAGCGTTCGTGCTCGCTTTGCATATCAATGCCCCATTTCACTTCGTACTGGAATTTCTTCTTCTTATAAGCAGGAGAATCAATGAGTATATTGATAGCCTCTGTATAAGTAACGCGCTCGAATTTGTTGTTCAGTACAAATTCCAGTTTCTCTATCAGCGGCATTTCGCTGCGCTCGTTCTGCGGTTTTTGTTTTTCTTCATCCAGCAGGCGTTGTTGCAGGAACTCGAGGTCTTCACGGTTCTGCTCCAGCGCATAGCCTATCACATAGCGAATGAAATCTTCGGCCAGGTCGGCGTTGTCATTCAGGTCGTTGAAGGCAACTTCAGGTTCTATCATCCAGAACTCTGCAAGGTGGCGCGCTGTATTTGAATTTTCTGCACGGAAGGTAGGTCCAAAGGTGTATATCTCGCCCAGTGCGGTAGCTGCAAGCTCACCTTCTAACTGGCCGCTCACGGTAAGGTTGGTGGAGCGCCCGAAGAAATCCTCTTTGAAATCAATAGTGCCATCTTCATTGCGTGGCGGATTGTCGAATGGCAGTGTTGTTACACGAAACATTTCGCCTGCACCTTCAGCATCGCTGGCAGTGATGATAGGTGTATGCAGGTACACAAAACCACGCTCGTGGAAGAATTTGTGTATGGCATATGCCAGTGTATGGCGTACACGGAACACAGCTCCAAAAGTATTGGTACGGAAACGCATGTGTGCTATTTCGCGCAGGTATTCGAGGCTGGGGCGGTTCTTCAGTTGCAGCGGGTATTTTTCACCATCGCAATCACCCAGTATTTCAATAGCTTCTGCTTTTACTTCTACTTTTTGTCCTTTACCCTGCGATGCTATAACCAAGCCATCAACACTGATAGCGGCGCCGTTGGTAATGCGTTTCACGATAGCTTCGTCTGTATTAAGGTCTATTACCACCTGCACATTGGCCATGCAACTGCCATCATTCAGGGCTATGAACTGGTTATTACGAAATGAGCGTACCCATCCCTTTACGTTTACTTTGTAATCGGTTTTTTCGCTTAGTAAGATGTCTTTGATTTTTGTACGAGCCATAAACTCCTCCTGCCCGCTCCGGGGCATTTATTTTAGATTAATTATTTGTCAAAGAATAAATATTTCACTGCTACCAGCATCATGAATATCGCAAAAATCTTTTTTACAAACCCGGCATCAAGCCCCAGTACCAGTTTACTGCCCAGGTAACTGCCGGCTATGAAAGATATACAGAGAATTGCTGCTATTTTAAAATCTACATATCCGCCTTTGTAGTAATTCATTACGGCCAGTACGCCAATGGGGGGCAGCATCATAGCCAGGGATGTGCCCTGTGCCATTTTCTGGCTCATACCCAATGCGAAAACAAGTGCCGGTACTATAATAACGCCGCCGCCAATACCTACCATACTACTTACGAAGCCTGCCAGCATGCCTATCAGCAATATACCGGCCAACATGCCAATGCTCATTTTAGAATTTGATTTATTTACTGGTGAAACCATATATCATTAAATGTATTGCCTGCAGTTCAGGCAGTGCAAAGGTAAATGTTAAAATTGCTCTTCGGCATTAGTGTTTTAATAAAATAGCAATAACTTGTCTGCCCCTTACGTTACAAGGGATATTGGCGCAATATATAGTTAGAAGAAAGCACGTTGTCACAAGTTTGTAAGGACTATTAAGTTTCAGATAATATTTGCAGGACAAAATTGTTTTTTTCAGGGGTACTTATATCTTTGCAGCCACAGTAAAGTATAATAAATATTTTTAAACTAAATACGAAAAACAAATAAAAATCCGAATTATGGCAGAAGTAAAAGCAGCCGCTTCAAAAACTCAGGGACACAGTGCGGGTAAACCGAAAAATTCAGGCAGTTTCATGACCAATTTATTGGTTGTACTGGCCTGCTTTGCACTGGCAGAAATAGTATTCCACTTCGTTTTCGGCCAGGCTTCAAACTTTAAAGATGCTGAAAAACACGTTCCGGCAAACGGCTTAGGTACTGTTTATTCAGGTGGTTGGGTTGTGCCTTTCCTTATGGCGAGCACGCTGACACTTATCAGCTTCTGCGTAGAACGCGCAATGACAATTGTAAAAGCAAAAGGTAAAGTTAACCCTGCTGAATTTGTACGTAAAGTACAATATCACCTGGCTAACAAAAATATAGATGCAGCACTTAGCGAATGCGACAAGCAAGCCGGTAGCGTAGGTAACGTTATGCGTGCAGGCCTCGTGAAATATCGCGATATGGTGAACAACCATGAACTGTCTACAGATCAGAAAGTGCTGAGCATCCAGAAAGAGATCGAAGAAGCAACTGCGCTGGAACTGCCAATGCTGGAAAAGAACCTGGTGTTCCTTTCTACTATCGCATCAGTAGCTACCCTTCTTGGTCTGTTCGGTACGGTATTGGGTATGATCCGTTCATTCGCTGCGATGGCAACTGCAGGTGCTCCTGATGCTGCTGCGCTGGCTGCGGGTATCTCTGAAGCCCTGATCAACACAGCGATCGGTATCGGTACTTCATTCCTGGCTATCGTTACGTACAACTTCTTCACAACAATGATCGATGGTATCACTTTCGGTATTGATGAGAGCGGTTTCACACTGACGCAAAGCTTTGCTTCTAACTACAAGTAATAGTAAAATTTGCCGGAAATAACCTTTGCGGTTATGGAAAAACGGCTTTGATGAGTCTTATTACTTAAACAGTTGAAGAAAAAAACAAAGAGATGCCAAAAGTAAAAATGCCACGGAAAGGTACAACCGTTGATATGACGGCGATGTGCGACGTAGCCTTCCTGCTGCTGACTTTCTTCATGCTGGCAACTAAATTCAAACCCGAAGAGCCGGTGTCGGTAACTACACCGAACTCAATTTCGGAGATTCCATTGCCTGATGCGGATATCATGCTGATAACCATCGACCCGAAAGGACGTATATTCTTTTCGATAGATAATAAGTTGAGGCGTAAAGACCTGATAGATTACGTAGACCAGGAAAAACAACTTGGACTGAGCGATGTTCAGAAAACAAGTTTTGCAATTGGTTCTTCTATCGGTGTACCGTTCAACCAGCTGAAATCTTACCTCGATGCAGATGCAGACCAGCAGAAGCAATTCAATACGCAAACCGCGGGTATACCTGCCGATACAAGTGTAACCAACGAGAACAACGAACTGGCTACATGGATAAGGGCAGCACGTAATACAAACCCTAAGCTGCGTATATGTATCAAAGCTGACGGTAAGGCTGCTTATCCGGAGGTTAAAAAAGTTATCAGTACACTGGAAGGGTGGAAGATATTTAAGTTCAACCTGATAACAGGCCTCAAAGCTGTACCGGCAGGTACTGCTGCGTATGAGCTGCAAAACGCAGGTGGAGGAAAGAAATAATATTATTAACCAGTAATAAAAGCATTGTTCCATGGCTGAAATGGATACCTCCTCGCAGGGGGGGCATAAGAAAGGCCCGGGGGTCAAGAAAGGTAAGAAACTGTCGACACGTGTTGACCTTACGCCAATGGTGGACCTGGG
The DNA here is from genome assembly GCA_044227125.1 of Flavipsychrobacter sp. Taxonomy (GTDB): domain Bacteria; phylum Bacteroidota; class Bacteroidia; order Chitinophagales; family Chitinophagaceae; genus Polluticoccus. The sequence goes on along the minus strand of JBGAFS010000005.1, from coordinate 111,179 downwards.
CTTCCTGCTGATCACATTCTTCATGTTTACCACTACATTGTCTAAACCAAAGACTATGCAGATAAACATGCCTTATAAGGATGAGAATATAAAAGAAGATGAGCAAACAAAGGTTAAGGAAAGTACTGCCATGACCATTTTGCTGAGTAAAGACCACCGCGTATACTATTATGAAGGTATAGGCAGTGATCCTACCAATCCACCGCAACTGAACGTTACTTATTTCAGGCAGAAAGATGGTATCAGGGATGCTATTATAGAGAAAAAGAAAAAAGTAGAAGATCTGAAACGCTCGGGTGCACTGGGTGAGAAAGACCAGGCTACCATACTCATCAAGCCTGATGATAACAGCACCTATGAAGATATGGTGAACATACTGGACGAAATGAGCATCAATGATGTGCGTGTGTATGCTATTCTTGATATATCTCCTGTAGATAAAGAATTTATACAAATGACAGAAGCGGCCAATTCGGGTGTCCAGTAATTATGGAAACTCAACCGTTTAACGTCTTAAAGTAAAAAAGGTATTAGTAACAATGGATATCAATAAAATTCTTAACAGCGACTACCTCGACATATTATTCGAGGGCCGTAACAAAAATTACGGTGGTTACGAGTTGCGCAAGAAGTATCCGAAGCGCATGCGCAATGCAGGCACCATAGTAGTGGGTATTGTCGCGCTGGTAGCTGCCGGTTCTCTTGTGGCAAAAGCGCTCAAGTCTGTAGAAAAAAAGCAGGTAGCCATGATGAAAGAGGTTACTCTTGCAGAGCCACCGCCAATTGACCCGAATAAACCACCTCCGCCACCACCTCCACCTCCACCGCCACCGGTGAAGCCAACGGTGAAATTCACTCCTCCTGTAATTAAGAAGGATGAAGAGGTGCGCGAAGAAGAAAAACCACCAGAACAGCAGGAGATCACCAACGTAGGTGTAAAAAACCAGGAAGGTGATGAAAATGCACTGGACGCACCGATAGACAAACCGGGTACAGGTGTGGTAGAAGCGCCTGCGCAGGAGATATTCAAATTCGTGGAGCAGATGCCTGAACCACCATTTGATGTGAATACATACCTGAGTAAGAATATCAACTATCCTTCACAGGCCAGTGAAAACGGCATAGAGGGTAGGGTTAACATCCAGTTCGTGGTAAGTGAAGATGGCAGTATCGGTGATGTGAAAGTGGTAGGTAACCGCAGAGTAGGCGGTGGTTGTGAGGAAGAAGCAATACGTGTTGTATCCGGAATGCCTAAATGGAGGCCGGGTAAACAAAACGGACGTGCTGTAAAAGTTTACTACACATTACCGGTAACGTTCAGACTGAACTAATCGGAAAAGCTAATAGAGATAAAGGCTGCCATCTGGCAGCCTTTATTGTTAAAACACTTTAAGTTAAATGCTTGATAAATGATATGTTTTATTGTTGACAGGATATGTGAGCATTGAAGTATAGATATTATTTTTACAAGCCTAATTAATTATCAAATCATACAGTTCAGCCAATGAAAAACTTATCCGTAATACTCAGCGCTCTGGCCCTTGCGGGCGTTATCGTTCTATTCCTGATGCGCGGCAAAAGCGGTGATACTACTGCAGCCGGCAATACTCCTGCTGTTGCAGCAGGTATCAGTACGGGACGCATAGCCTATGTAAACCTGGATACATTCAATGCTAAATATGACTACCTGAAAAGTAAGCGTGAAGATTTTGAAAAAAAGCAGGAAGGCATGAAGGCTGAGCTGGAACGCAGTGCAAAACAGTTTCAGAATGATGCGGTTGCTTACCAGCGCAAGGTGCAGGCAGGTACAATATCTGAAGCAGAAGCGCAGGCTACAGAAAAACGCCTGATGCAAATGCAGCAGAGCTATAAAACAAGAGAAGAAGCACTGACAGGCCAGTTGCTGGACGAACAGGATGCTTTTAATAAAGAGCTGAAACAGAAACTTGATTCTTACCTCGAAGAGTACAATAAGGACAAGAAATACGATTTCATCCTGTCGTATTCTGCAGGTAGTCCTATTATTTATGCCAATAAAGCACTGGATATAACAGAAGACGTGCTGAAAGGCATGAATGCAACCGCAAAATCAGGAGACGCCGATAAGAAAAATAAATAGTATTTTTCTGTCAAATAAGGCAACCATTGGAAAATAACAAAGAATCATTTCACAGGTCGCTGACCCTTGTTGACGGCACATTGCTGGTAATAGGGTCAATGATAGGCTCTGGTATATTTATTGTAAGTGCCGATGCCACCCGCAACCTGGGCAGCGCAGGCTGGCTGATAGCAGCTTGGGTAATAACCGGTATCATGACCATTACTGCCGCCGTAAGTTATGGCGAGCTGAGCGGTATGTTCCCTAAAGCAGGCGGGCAATACGTGTACCTTAAAGAGGCATATAACAAGCTCATAGGTTTCCTGTATGGCTGGTCGTTCTTTGCAGTGATACAAACCGGTACGATAGCTGCTGTGGGTGTTGCCTTCGCAAAATTTTCAGGCTATTTTTTCCCGTCACTGAATATGACCAGCGATAATATCCTGTTTACGGTGGGGTCTATAAATGTATATCCTGCACAGTTGCTGGCTATAGTTATTATCATGTTGCTTACCTACCTCAACTCTCGTGGTGTACAGGAAGGAAAGATGATACAAAGGATATTTACTTTCTCGAAACTCGCTGCACTGTTTGGGTTGATAGTATTTGGTTTCATACTGGCTAAGCATAGTTTTTTTGCAGAGAACTGGGCAACAGGTTTTAAAGCTGCACAGGATTTTGGTACAACTAATGCTGCGGGGCAGAAAATGCCATCGGGCTGGAGCAATATTTCAGGAATGACGCTGCTGGGTGCTATGGCGGCTGCTATGGTAGGTACAGTGTTCAGCAGTGATGCATGGAATAACGTGACCTTTGTGGCAGGCGAAATAAAGAACCCGCAACGCAATATAGGGCTCAGCCTTTTCTTGGGTACGCTGGTAGTAACGTTGTTGTACGTGACAACCAACCTGATGTACCTGAATGTGCTGCCATTGAATGAAATAGCATTTCCTGAAGAGGACAGGCTGGCAGTAGCTGCAGCCAACCAGATATTTGGTGATAATGGAAAGTTTGCCATTGCGGCACTTATCATGATATCAACCTTCGGTTGTAATAACGGGCTGATACTTGCAGGTGCACGTGTGTATTATACCATGTCGAAAGACGGATTGTTTTTGAAGAAGGCAGGGAAACTGAATGCAGCCGGTGTGCCGCAATGGGCATTATGGGCACAATGCGTGGTGGCATCTATACTTTGCCTGAGTGGCAAATACGGCGACCTGCTGGATATGATATCCTTCGTTGTAGTGATATTTTATGTGCTCACCATTGCAGGCATATTTATACTGCGCAGGAAAATGCCTGATGCAGAAAGGCCATATAAGGCATGGGGATACCCGGTGCTGCCGATATTATATATCATAATGGGGCTGGTGTTTTGTGTGATGCTTATTATGTACAAACCCCAGTTTACATGGCCGGGCCTGATAATAGTGCTGACGGGTATACCGATATATTTAATAATGAACAGAAGAGGAATACAAGCAGATGAGTAAAGACGAGTTGAGAAAACTATTTGAGGAAATGAACAGCCTGCGCGTGGTAGTGATAGGCGATGTGATGCTGGACAATTACAGGTGGGGCGTAATAGAACGTATGTCTCCCGAAGCACCGGTACCTATAGTTACAGTAAAACACAGGGATAACAGGCTGGGTGGTGCAGCAAACGTAGCACTCAACTGTAAAGCATTGGGTGCTAAAGTAACACTGGCCACAGTGGTGGGCGACGATACCGAAGGAAAAGAATTAATACACCTGGCTACAGAGGCCGGTATTGATACCACGCTTATTATGCAGAGTAAGCACAGGCCTACTACCACTAAAACACGCATTATAAGTGATGATAAGCACATGATGCGCCTCGATGAGGAAGTATGTGATGACCTGTATACAGAAGAAGAACATCCGTTCATAGACATGGTAATGCGCTGGCTACAGATAGAGAAGCCGCAGGCAGTGATATTTGAAGACTATAACAAAGGTGTACTGAAGGAGAATGTGATACACAGGCTGGTGGAGCACTGCAATCAACTGGGTATAATCACTACTGTTGATCCTAAATACAAGAACTTTCTTTCTTATAAAAACGTAACGGTTTTCAAGCCCAACCTGAAAGAAGTAAGAGAAGGATTGAATATAAGCCTTAGTAAGATAGATAAAGACACGCTGGATGATGTGCATGCCATACTAAGAAATGAGCTTATGCACAGGGTAAGCTTTATTACACTGTCTGAAAAAGGTGTTTATTATGCAGACGATAAGTCTGCTGTAATACCCACACATGTGCGCGATATAAAAGACGTGTCCGGCGCAGGAGATACGGTGATAGCTACGGCATCGCTTGTATACAGCCTTACCCAGGACCCGGCCCTTATGGCAGAGATATCTAATATAGCGGGCGGACTGGTATGCGAATCTGTGGGTGTGGTGCCAATAGATAAACAAACGCTGTTGGCAGAATGTGAAAGGCTGTTGAATTGATGTGGCTATTTATTTCGGACATCCGCGACTAATTCCTTTATTTTCGTTTCTCAATTCCGCAATGTGGGTTATAATATCAGGCATGCGCTAAAGCATTATTTTGGTTATGATGATTTCCGGCTCAACCAGCAGGTGATCATTGAAGATGTGCTGGCCGGTAAAGACGTGCTTGCTATCATGCCTACGGGCGGCGGTAAGTCGGTATGTTACCAGCTTCCTGCTGTATTGCTGCCCGGCATCACGATAGTAGTGTCTCCGCTCATAGCATTGATGAAAGACCAGGTAGATGCGTTGCATGCTAATGGTATAAAAGCTGCTTTCCTCAATTCAACACTCAGCCAGCAGGAACAGAACAATGTAATGGCTGCAGTGCACAACTGCGAGATAAAACTGCTGTACATAGCGCCGGAGCGATTGTTCAGCAATGGTATGCAACTGGTTAATTTTTTGAAGTCGGTAAAGGTGTCGTTGTTTGCAATTGACGAGGCACACTGTATATCTCAATGGGGGCATGATTTCAGGCCGGAGTATACGCAACTGGCAGCACTGAAAAAGCATTTCCCGGGTACGCCTGTTATTGCACTTACTGCCAGTGCCGATACTATTACACAGAAGGATATTGTAGAGAAGCTGGAGTTGCAGCAACAGCAGGTATATATATCCAGCTTCAACAGGGCTAATATCAATTATTATATACAGCCTAAACGAAAAGCTTTTGACCAGATAATACAATACCTGCACGAGCACAGGAATGACAGCGGCATCATCTATGCCCTGTCGAGAAGCAGTACGGAAAGTATTGCTGATAAACTGAACCAGTTGGGTTACACATCTGCATTCTACCATGCCGGTATGAACAGTGATGACCGTGCCCGTGTGCAGGAAAAATTTCAGAAAGATGAGATAAGGATAATAGTGGCCACCATTGCCTTTGGTATGGGTATCGATAAATCGAATGTGCGCTTTGTGATACATTATGATGTGCCGAAAAACATGGAGAGCTATTACCAGGAAACAGGCAGGGCAGGACGTGATGGGTTGCGGAGTGATGCAATATTGTATTATTCATCAGGCGATATCAGTAAGCTCATGCAGTTTGTGCTGGTAGAGAATAATGCAGAGCAGTCGGCCATAATGAAGAAGAAGCTGCTGCAAATGAAAGAGTTTGCAGAGCATGAGGGATGCAGGAGGCAATACATATTGCAGTATTTCGGGGAGAAGGCGCCGGCATATTGCGGCAGTTGTGATTATTGTCTCAGCAATCTTGAACACAGGGATGCTACCATTGAAGCGCAAAAAATATTGTCGGCTGTGACACGTACGGGCGAACGCTATGGTGCTGAATATATAATAGACTTTTTGAGAGGTTCGAACAGTGCTAAGATAGTAGAGGCGCATAAAGCCATTAAGACCTATGGCATAGGTAAAGATATTAAGAAAGAAGAATGGCAGGCTATACTGAAACAATTATTGCAGCAAAGATTGGTGAGCATTGATGACGGTGTATATCCTGTACTGAAGCTAAACGAGGCCAGCAGGCGCATACTGAAAGGAGAACTGAAAGTAGACCTGGTACTGAAGCGGCCGAAGGAAGAACAAAGTATGCTCGGCTCTGCACCGCAGCATTATCCTGAACTACTGCAACAATTAAAAGACAAACGCAGGGATATTGCCGAAATGGAGAATGTACCTGCCTATATTATTGTTGGTGACAACACTCTGCAGGAGATGGCTACTTATGTGCCGCTGAGCTTTGATGCCTTGAGGCAAATATCAGGCTTTGGTGACTATAAGGTGAGTAAATACGGACCTGCGTTTATGGATATATTAAAGGACTTCGCTAAGCAGAATGGTATAGAGAGCAAGATAGATTTGAAATCACCGAAAAGAGAACGTGCTGCTAATAAAGAAACCAAAGTACTGGTTAATGCCACACAGCGTGCCACGCTGGAGCTGTTTAACGATGGATATGATATAGATGATATAGCTGCGAAGCGTAACCTGTCGCGCAATACTATTGAGGGGCACCTCGCTGTTTTTGTTTCAAAAGGAGAACTGAATGCCGCTAAGATAATAGGCAAAGAAAAGCTGGACCGTATACTGGCTGTAGTAAAGGAAACAAAACAAACACAGGCTGCCAAGCCTGTAAAAGACCTGCTGCCGGACGATTGTACTTACGGCGAAATAAGAATAGCACAGGCACACTACGAATGGATGCAGCACGCCTGATGCAGCTATTTCTTTTTAGCCCTTTTCAGTAACTCTTCTCTTGACAGTACTATCATTTTGCCAACAGGCTTGCCATTCCTGTAGGTGATTACTTTCAGTGTAACGTTTCCTTCAGGTATAGTAAATGGCTTTGTGTACCTGGTAGAAAATCTATCCGGGTATGTTTCATTCAGTGTATAATAAACATCCAGCCCTTCTATCTCTGTGCTGATATCAGCAGTCAGTGTTTTGTCTTTGAGCGTGGTTTTAACAATGGCATCATAAACACTGCGGGCATAATTCATTTCTGCTACATCCGCTCTTTGCATCTGTAGTTCCATACGTGTTATAAACTCATTCCAGTTCTTGCTGTTCTTCGGGCTCCAGTACACATCTGCAAGCGCCCATGCACGAGGGTAGGCCATGTATTCTGCATGGCGTATGGTCGGTACTTTTTCTGTCCACAGGTTGGCCTGACCGCCAAGTATATACTTGCTGTCTATGCCATCGGGTACAGGTTCGAAATTGTAAGCAGTGCTGAGGCGCACAGTGCCATAAGTAAGTGCATCAGGTTCTGCGGCAACATCGCCCTGCGGCAGGTCTATATATACATTCTGGTTTGGGGTCATTACTACATAATGTCCCTGTTTTGCAGCTTCTATACCGCCTTCCATGCCCTGCCAGCTCATTACTGTTGCTTCAGGTGCTATGCCGCCTTCCAGTATCTCATCCCAGCCTATCAGTTTTTTGCCTTTTGATTTCAGTATTTTCTCTACACGCTTTACAAAATAGCTTTGCAGTTCTTTGGCATCTTTCAGCCCTTCGCGCTGCATCAGGTTGATGCAATTAGAGTCTTTGTTCCAGTAGCCCTTGTAACATTCATCTCCGCCTATATGTATATACGGGTATGGAAATAGAGCAGCTATTTCTGAAAATACAGTATCAAGAAAATTATAAGTACTTTCTTTAGACGGGTCGAGTGAATTATCTACAGTAAGCCTGAAGTTGTGATTGCTGTCCCATATAGAATAAGCAGAGCCCGGGTTCACTTTAGTATTCGAGTCTTGCGTGCACGACAGCCAGGGGTAAGATGCTATGGCAGCCATGCTATGTCCCGGCACATCTATTTCGGGAAGTATCTGTATATGTCTTTCTGTTGCATAAGCTATTACTTCTTTAATATCTTCCTGTGTGTAAAAGCCGCAATCGGTAGTAGGTTCACCATCTTTCGGCGGGTCGTATTTGCCAAACTTGCCATAGCGCTGCACACGACAGGCACCTACTTCAGTAAGCCTGGGCAGTGATTTTATCTCTATGCGCCAGCCATGGTCGTCTGTAAGGTGCCAGTGAAATACATTGTATTTGTAGCGCGACATATCATCTATATAACGCTTCACATCTTCTTTAGAAAAAAAGTGGCGGCTTACATCCAGCATCAGGCCGCGCCATGCAAAACGCGGACTGTCAACTATATTTACTGAAGGTATTACCCATGTTGCAGATGTCTGTGTTTTGCTTTCTATTTCTTTGGGTAATAATTGCAATAGCGTTTGTACTCCGTTAAAAAGGCCATGAGCAGTATTGGCATGAATGGATACTTTCTTCTTACCACTTATAAGTGTATAGCCTTCTTCTCCCAGCTTGTTATCTTTCGTGTTGTTGATGCGCAGCTCTATTTTGCCTTTGGTCCCGGTTGCAAGATGATAGCCCGTAGCAGGTTCCAGCTTGCTAATAAGATACTGTGCTGTTTGTTTATCGTCTGATGCAATAATTGTATTGCTTTTCAGCTTAAAGCCTGTTTCGTTTAACTGTGTTAAGGAAGCAGGCTTAGGAATTACAGAAATGTTTTGAGCACCTGAATTAAGATGTGAAAGAAGAGCAGCCACAAGGAGTAATTTTTTCATACAAAGGGATAATGCAGTATTAAGTTAGCAGCCATTTCTGATAAAAAAAATTAAAGCAGGCTTAATGCCTGCTTTAATAGATTAAGTATTTAGTATTGTTATGCTTTTGCGGGATTCTTTTCGAGATATGTTTCCCATTGCTTCAAGGCGCCATTTTTCAGCACACGGGGGAATTTGTTCATCGCACCGTCTTTCCCTATCGACTTCATATAATCGTAGAAAGTATCGTTAGGTAATAACTCCACGAATACTTCCTTGAGTGCCGATGTGCGTTCTACAGCATAGTCATCATTGATCTCGCAGAGGGTTTCGTCCAGTATCTGTTTTACGACTTCAGGGTCAACAGTAGGGTCATCGCAACCAATATACCAGCGGTGGGCGAATAGGTTCTCATAATTGAAACCTGCAACGGTGAACTCGCGGATATCTATCTTTAGTTTGCGGGCTACAGTGTCTATAGCTTTGTTCATATTGTCGACAGACATATGCTCGCCGCAAAGGCTGAGGAATTGCTTGGTACGGCCTACAATAGCTATCTCACCTTCTTTTGCATCAGTAAACTTCACCACATCGCCTATGATATAACGCCATGCGCCCGAGCAGGTGCTTATCATTACCGCGTATTCTGTATTTTCTTTCACCTCGTTGATGAGGTAAGTAGTAGGATTAGATTTAGGGTTGCCGTCTTCATCAAAGTTGTCAGAAGTAAATGGCACGAACTCATAAAATATACCTGCGTTCAACACCAGCTTAATACCATGGTCGCCCGGTCGTGCTTTGAAACCAAATGAGCCTTCAGAAGCCATGTATGTTTCGATATACGTGATGTCTTTGCCCAGCAATTTCTTAAAGCTCTCCTTGTATGGCTCAAACGATACACCGCCATGTATGTATATGTGCAGGTTAGGCCATATCTCGTGTATGTTATTAACCTTATGATATTTAATAACCTCTTCAAATACTATCTGTACCCATGCAGGCACACCGCATACCGTTCCCACATCCCATTGCGGAGCCTTGCGGATGATGAGCTTAATGCGGTCTTCCCATTTAGGGCGCTTAGATATTTTTTGTCCCGGTTTGTAAAAGAGGTTCGACAGCCAGCGCGGCATGTTCTTAGCACTGATACCGCTCATATCACCTTCGTAATATTCGCCCTTCTCGAAAAGAGAAGTAGTACCACCCAGCATAAGCACACCCTTCTGGAATGCAACCGGTGGTATTTTAAAATCCGTCATGCTGTACAGTTGCTTGAAGCCTACCTTCTTGGTAGATCTCAGCATGTCGTTTGTTACAGGTATGTGTTTGCTTGCAGCTTCAGAAGTACCTGAGCTGAGTGCGAAATATTTTACTTTACCCGGCCATGTAACATTTTCTTCACCTTCCTGGCAGCGGTACCACCATTGCTTGTGCATCTCATTATAAGTATGCGCAGGCACGCGTTCGCGGAAGGCTTTTACAAAATCAAATTCCTGGCTGAGTATTTCTTTAAAACCGTAGTGTTTACCGAAAGCTGTGTACTGGCCTTTGTCCAGTAATTGCCTTAGTGTATGTCTTTGGTAGCTATATGATGTTGCTACCGGTAGTTTAAACTTCTTCCGTACTTGTAAGGACCGAGCTATAATATTACCCAGTAATGCCATCTAGTCTTCTGTTTCGAATTAAATTATTCTTATCAATTTTTGAAGGGTACAAAAGTAATTATTCCTGAGCGCTTTTAATATACATATTCGTAGCATTTGTTATTTGATGTCAGATATTTAACATTAGTATATGCTTTTATGCGGTTTTTAATTTAAGTAATTGATTGTCAAAATGTTAAGTAATTTTTGTTTTGTACAATCTAAAAGCTTTGGATACACCCGATAATACCTGAATATTAATACAGGCTTATTACCTTTGCGCCCTGTATGACAGAAGTGCTTATCGTTAATAAGTCTGCCCATCCGTTACCCGAATACCAGACCAATGGTTCTGCTGGTATGGACCTGAGGGCTAACCTGCCTGAACCTGTGGTGCTGCAACCTATGGAACGCAGGCTTATACCAACAGGCCTGTTTATAGCATTGCCTGTAGGTTATGAAGCACAGATAAGGCCCAGGAGCGGGTTGGCCATCAAGCGTGGCCTTACTATGGTTAATACACCGGGTACTATAGACAGCGATTACAGGGGCGAGATCATGGTGGCAGTTATTAACCTGTCAACAGAACCGCAGGAAATAACCAATGGTGAGCGCATAGCCCAGATGGTGATAGCGAAGTACGAACAGGTGGCATGGAAATTGACAGAAATATTAGACGATACAGCAAGAGGTGCAGGCGGGTTTGGACATTCAGGTACCCATTAATATCATAATACTCAAAAAACCACTCAAGAAATTTAGATATGAATATCATTATCCCTATGGCAGGTATGGGCAAAAGAATGCGCCCGCACACACTTACTACTGCAAAACCTCTGATACCTGTTGCCGGAAAACCAATCGTGCAACGCCTGGTGGAAGATATCATTGCTACCAGCAATGAAAAAGTAGAAGAGATAGCCTTCATCATCGCGCCAAATTTTGGTAAGGATGTAGAGCAGCACCTGTGCCATGTGGCAGAAAGCCTGGGTGCCAAACCAAGGATATGCTACCAGGAAGTAGCGCTGGGTACTGCACACGCTATACTCTGTGCAAAAGAAAGCCTGAAAGGAAATGTATTCATTGCATTTGCTGATACGCTGTTCAAAGCCAGCTTCAGCATTGATACAAATAAAGATGCTATTATATGGACACAGAAAGTAGATGATCCGTCTGCTTTTGGCGTGGTGAAACTGAATGCGAATAACGAAATAGAAGCTTTCGTAGAAAAACCGAAAGAATTTGTATCAGACCTTGCAATAATAGGTGTGTACTATTTTAAAGACGGTGAGAACCTGGAGAAAGAACTGCAACGCCTGATAGATGAAAAGATAATGCTGAAAGGCGAATACCAGATAACTGATGCTATGGACCATATGCTGCAAAAAGGTATGAAGTTCTACACAGACCAGGTAGAAGAATGGCTGGATTGCGGTAATAAAGATGCTACGGTGTATACTAACCAGCGTGTGCTGAGCATTAAGCAGGACAGCGAACAACTGGTATCTGAAACAGCGATACTGGAAAATTCGATCGTGATACCTCCTTGCTATATTGCAGATAATGTTGTGCTGAAAAATTCTGTAGTTGGGCCATTTGTATCTGTAGGCAGGGGTACTGTCATAGAAGATTCAAGAATACAGAACAGCATCATACAGGGCGATTGTATTGTTAAAAATGCCCAAATTGAAAACTCAATGTTGGGGAAAAGCGTAAATTACAATGAAAAGCCCCGCGAACTGAGCCTGGGAGATTTTTCTACGCAAGCATGAAATTACTGAGAAGGGTATTGTTACTAACTGCAATACTGGGCATAGTGCCCGGTACAGGAGTTTTGTATGCACAGCAAAACGATGAGCAGATAAATGCCCTGCAAAGCAGTTCAACCGTAAAGGCAGACCTTATATATTTTGATGCACTGAAAGCGCGTTTGGCCGGTGATGATAAACAGGCTGAAACACTGCTGGAAGAATTCATTAAACAGAAGCCCAATGCTTCCGGTGCTTATTATGACCTTGCAAGAGTTTGTCTGAGGCAGAATAAGACAGAAAAAGCAGTTGCCAATATTCGTAAGGCTATAGAACTGGAAGATGCCAACCCCTGGTATAAGGGACAGTATGCAGAGATACTGGTATCGCAGAACAAATATGAAGAAGCTGCTAACCTGTATGCTTCTATGGCAAAAACAGAGAAGTACAACGAAGACTACCTGCTCACTGCTGCACGCCTGTACCAGTTTTCAGGCAGGCTGAAAGAAGCTATGGCGGTACTGGATAAGCTGGTAGAGAAGAATAATGATGAAGATATATTGCTGCAGCAACAGCAGTTGTACCTGAAGATGAATGATGTGGATGGTGCGGTGAAAGTGGTACAAAAGCTGATAGCTATGAACCCGCAGGAGGGTAAATACTATACACTGCTGGCTGATATATATGACAATAACAAGAAGCACGATAAGGCAATAGAGGTGTACAATAAAATGGAGGCACAGTTTAAAGATGACCCTGCCGTGCAAATGAGCCTTGCCGAATATTATCGTAAGAACAACGACGAGGCGAAATACAAAGAATACATAGAGAAAGCCATCACCAATAAGGCACTGGATGCGGAAACACAGTTAAGCCTGCTTATTGATTATATGCAGCGTATCAGTGATGATAAGAGGTCGAATGAGGAAGGAGTAAGGCTGGCGAAGAAAGTAGTGGAGCAGCATGCTGATAATGCGCAGGTACTGGCCATATACGGAGATATACTGAATATGAACGACCAGCGCGAAGCCGCTGCAGAGCAATATAAAATGTCGCTGGCAGCAGACCCTGCACAATATAAGGTATGGCAAAGCCTGGTGCTCTGTTATTCAGACAGGAAGCAGGCAGATTCTATGCTCAAATACAGTGAGCGTTCTTTGAAGGTATTCCCTAACCAGGCTATCCTGCACTATTTGAATGGTGTTGCTCATATGAATAAAGGAGAACAGAATGCGGCATTGAAATCAGTGAACCGTGCTATAGATATGCAGCCTGAAGATAATAAGCAATTGCTGGCTGATATGTATTCTGCGCTTGGTGATATATATAACACGCTTAAAGAATATGGCTTGTCAGACAGCAGTTTCGATATTGCATTGAAATATGCACCTGATAATGCTACTGTGCTTAATAACTACAGTTATTATTTGTCTCTGCGCAAAGCAAGGCTGGATGATGCAGAACGTATGTCTAAACGTTCTCTGGAGATAAGGAAAGACGAGGTTACATTCATGGATACGTATGGATGGATACTGTACCAGCAAAAGAAATACGACAAAGCAAAAGAGTATATACAAAAAGCTATAGATAATAACCCTGCCAATACAGATGCTACGCTATATGAGCACATGGGCGATGTAATGTACCGGCTCAATAATGTAGATAAGGCTGTAGAATACTGGAAACTGGCTAAAGATAAAGGCTCTGAAAACAAAGAAATCGACAAGAAAATCAATGACAGGAAACTGTATGAGTAAACGAAAAAACGGGTTATTAGTTTTACTGGTATTAATAGTAAGCATGGTATCTTGCCAGATAGCAAAGAAACCTGTACAGAAAAAGATAGTGCGACCAAACAGGTGGGCAATATCTAAAAGGTATGGCCCCAATACAGTAGACAGCATCAATAATAAATATGTGGCAGGAGCAGAAACTGCAGACGAAAAGAAGAAGTTGCTGCAGAATGGTATACTTGCTATATACAACCGCGATATAAACTTCAGAACATTTAGCGGAAAGGCAAAGATGCACTATGCATCAGGCGGGCAAAAACAGGAATTTTCTGCGCATATAAGGATGCAGAAAGATAAAGCCATTTGGGTAACCATAACAGCAGTAGGCGGCGTAGTAAATGTGGCGCGTATATATATAACTCCCGATAGCATTTTCCTGGTAAACTACCTGCAGAAGGAAGCCTACAGGATGCATATTACCGATGCTAACAGGCTGTTGCCTGCACCGGTAGATTTTAATATCATGCAGAACCTGATAGTAGGTAATATACTGAACCGGGCAGGGCAACTGGTGGATGTAAGCGATTACGGTGGGGTATACAATCTAAAAGTGGAAAATAAAGACCTCGTGCAGCAGGTGGTATTCAATAAAGGAGACAGCACCATAAGAAGCCTGCAGATGAATACAAGAGATAATATTGTGCAGGGGCTTATACAGTACAATGATTACAGTGTTGAAAAGGGACGAAGGTTCTCGGAGAACAGGGTAATAACCGTAAGCAATGCAGGAGAGCCATATTATTTAGATATGAATTTTAATAAGGTAGAATTTGACGAACCGGTTGATATGCCGTTCTCTATACCTAAGAACTATCCTGTTAAATAGATATTTCAGTTAAAATTTAAGTTGAGCTTGGCTTATTGACAGGCTTTTTAGTTTCTTTACCATTATTTTTGACAAATTAAACAAAAGGATCACCTGATGAAGGTAGTTTTATTTGCAGGCGGAAGGGGAACCCGTATTTCAGAGGAATCTTCGCTGAAGCCAAAACCTATGATAGAAATAGGAGGTAAACCCATCCTCTGGCATATCATGAAGATATATGCAGCATTCGGCCATACTGAATTTATAGTATGTCTTGGTTACAAAGGCTGGATGATTAAGGAATATTTTGCCAACTATTTCCTGCATAACGCTGATATTACTGTAGACCTGTCTAAGAATTCGCTCGAAGTACATAATAATAATTCAGAGCCGTTTAAAATTACACTCATAGATACAGGGCTTGATACCATGACGGCAGGCAGGCTGAAACGCGTGTTGCCATATATAGGCAACGAAACATTTATGCTTACTTATGGCGATGGTGTGAGCAATGTAGATATCAACGAACTGGTAAAGTTTCACAAACAGAGCGGCAAGATATGCACCATGACAGCCATACAGGCTACCAGCCGTTTTGGTGTTATCAAAATAGAAGAGGATGGTACTATCGATAGCTTTGAAGAAAAACCTGAAGACAGCGGTACATGGATAAATGGCGGCTTCTTTGTAGTAGAGCCATCTATCATCAATTACCTGCCCGAAGGTTCAGACGATATCATGTGGGAGCGATACCCGATGAATAAACTGGCTGAAGAAAGGCAGATAGCTGCATACAAACATCACGATTTCTGGAAGTGTATGGATACACTCCGCGATAAAGAAGAACTGGAACAACTCTGGCAAACATCACCCCAATGGAAAAACTGGTAAATGCAGAATACCTCCGTTCGGTATTCAAAGGTAAAAGGGTATTTCTCACCGGCCACACAGGCTTTAAAGGTGCGTGGCTTACACAGATATTGCAATGGCTCGGTGCCGAGGTGAAAGGTTATTCACTGGCGCCTGAAAAAACAAACGACCTGTTCAATCAGGCTGATGTTGAGAAGCTTTGCTATAGCTCTGTGATAGCAGACCTGCGCGATATGCACAAGCTGCTGGGCGAGATGATACGCTTTGAACCGCATTTTGTTTTTCACCTCGCAGCACAGGCTTTGGTGCGCCGTAGCTATGATATACCTGCGGAAACATTCATGGTCAATACACAGGGTACAGCAAATGTGCTCGATGCTATCCGTATGATGAACCATGCGTGTGTGGGTGTGATGATAACCACTGATAAGGTATATGAAAACCCTGAACGTGGTACACCATTTAAAGAAGATGATAAACTGGGCGGGCACGACCCGTACTCTGCCAGTAAAGCTGCAGCAGAAATAGTTATAGAATCATACCGTCGTTCTTTCTTTGCTCCCGAACATTACCAGTACCATCAAAAAGCTATAGCTTCTGTACGTGCGGGTAATGTGATAGGTGGCGGAGATTATTCTGACGACCGCATAGTGCCTGATATAGTACGCGCTATAGAATTCGGAGAAACAGTGGGGCTGCGTAATCCGGCATCTATACGCCCCTGGCAGCATGTGTTGGAACCGCTGGGCGCTTACCTGCTGCTGGCTGCGCGTATGAGTGAAGACCCGACAAAATTCAGCACTGCATATAATTTCGGCCCTAACGTAGCTGATATGCTCACGGTAGAAGAACTGACAAAAATATTTATTGATTGCTACGGTACAGGTTCTTATAAAGCAATACCGCAGGATAAAGCACCGCATGAGGCTAAGCTGTTATTGCTGGATAGCAGCAGGGCAGCTACGATGCTCAACTGGTTGCCGCAGATGGATGCAGTAAAAGCCATACGCCGCACCGCAGAATGGTATGCTGATAAAACAACTGCCGCACACGAAAGGTGTATGCGGCAGATCGAAGAATATTTCGGTGCTTAGTTAAGCTTCGCTGTAAGAAGGCCTTGAGAATTTTGCAAACCTGGGATCTGAGAGTATGCTCTCGTCCAGTTTGAAATCGTTGCCATCTACTTTATACAAAGCCTGTATATCATCTTTGTTATCAGTAATTACCTGTATAGCATCTGCTATGTAATCCATTTCACTCTCCAGCATGGTTGGGTGCAGCGATATTCTTACCCATCCCGGTTTTACCAGTGCATTCCCTTTTTCTATCTCATGACGAAGCTCAAGTGATTTATCATAGTCAAGGTCATTTAGGTAGTGTCCGTAAGTACCGGCGCAGGAGCAACCTCCGCGAGACTGTATACCGAACATATCATTCAGTGCGCGAACTACCTGGTTGAAATAAAGGCCATCGAATTGCAATGATAATATTGCCTGCCTGTGCCTTACATTGCTTTCAAGTATTGTTACATCGTTGATGGCTTCTATTCTTTTCCATAGCCTGTCGAGCAATTGTTCTTCACGTTCCTGTATGTTTACAGTGCCCATGTATTCTTTAAGCTCTACAGCTTTGGCTACGCGTATTGTTTGCAGGAAGGGTGGAGTGCCGCCATCTTCTCTCATTTCAATATCATCGAGGTACAGATGTTTTTCAAAAGGGCTGGTCCACCGTACAGTGCCACCACCGGGATGGTCAGGTACTACATTCTTATACAGGTTCTTTTTAAATACTACCACTCCTGAGCTGCCCGGGCCACCTAAGAATTTGTGTGGCGACAGGAATACGGCATCCAGTTGCTGCGCAGCATTGTCAGGGTTCATATTAATGTCTACGTATGGACCTGAGCAGGCAAAGTCTACAAAACAATACCCGTTATGTTTGTGCGCAATCTCTGCAATTTGATGATAAGGCGTATATATACCTGTAACGTTAGAACAGGCTGTCACCGAAGCGATCTTTGTTTCACGGTTTTTATATTGCTCAATAAGTGACTCAAATGCTTCCAGGTCAACACCGCCATGTTTTGCAGGGGGGATAATTACCACATCGCAAATAGTTTCTAACCAGGTGGTATGGTTAGAGTGGTGCTCCATATGGGTGATGAATACTACCGGGCGTTCGTTATCCGAAATAGTTACTTTGTTATGAAAGTGTTCATGCAGCCTGAAGCCTAAAATGCGTTGCAATTTGTTTATGACACCGGTCATACCTGAATTGCTGGCAATTATTACCTCATTATTTCCGGCACCTACATGCGTCTTAATGGCTTGTAAACTGTCATGATACAGGTTGGTCATATAAGAGCCGGTATAGGTGGTCTCTGTGTGTGTATTGGCTACATAAGGGTATACTTCTTCCATCATGTAATCCTCTATAGGCTTGTACATACGCCCGCTTGCGGTCCAGTCGGCATAGAGTATTTTCTTCTTCCCGAAAGGGGAAACGAATGTATGGTTGATGCCTATAATGTTTTTCCTGATGTCAAGAAAATGGTTGTGCATGCCGGATTTTTTTAAACTAACTGCAAAATTACCTTTTTCTTTAGGTTTTTGAAGCCCATACGCTGGCTTTTCTGTGTATCTTAGGGCAGTTTTTGCTATGTATCATTTTGAAGCACTGAGCCTGAAAGGCGCATTTTTAATAACACTTCCCGAGTTTTGGGATGACCGCGGGGTATTCGTTAAGCCATTCCATAAAGACATGTTCAGCGCAGCGGGCATAGAGTTCAACCTGCGCGAGAGCTATTATTCCTTCTCTAAAAAAGACGTGATACGAGGTATGCACTTCCAGCTACCGCCACACCACCACAGCAAAGTCGTGTACTGTCCGAAGGGTGCAATACTGGATGTAATAATAGACCTGCGCAAAGAGTCGCCAACTTATGGCCGGTATTTTGCGCACGAACTATCGGCAGCTAACCATATGGCTTATTTCATACCTGAAGGTTTTGCGCACGGCTTTAAAGCACTGACAGATGATGCAATGACCTATTATCTCGTTTCCACAGAATACAATAAAGATGTAGATACAGGTATCTTATACAATAGTTTCGGTTTTGACTGGGGCGTAGAAAATCCCATTATGTCTCAAAGAGACCTTTCATTCAAAAAGCTGGATGAATTTGACAGCCCTTTTGTCATGAATTAATCAAGCATTGTTAATGTATCCGTCAGTTGCCACCCCTTGAAGTCCGAGGTTATTTGTATTTTATTATTAGAAATTACTTTTTGAATTATGACATCAATTGAATCCCCCTTTACCATTGTTGATTTATCCTCATCGAGCGTTGTACTAAGGAAGTATAAAACATAATGACAATCGCTACGCCACACAACTTTATATTGTGTGGTGAATGAGAGGCTGTTTGGGAAAGTTGCCGTTTCTTCTTGTGTAGAATCAGAAGTTCTATTGTAAACAGCTAAAACGCCCCTGTGCTTTAGATAATTTGAAGTAAACTGCCCAATCCTGAAGTTTTTGCAATCTACCTTTTTATCAAATGAAAAAAAACTTATGCAGATAAAAAGCATTGTAAATAAATAGTTTTTGGCATTCAGTATAGACATATTTACATTAATTTTTACGTTGCGTATAACAAGCTAACGAATTTTACGAAGTTGTTTAATTACAGATGGCTTACGTGATGTATGGATAATACCTAAAACAAGTATAGATCTGCCTGATACTTTGTAAATAATATTCCATGACAGGCAAACAGCCTGTCTGTATATCTTGGTTTTAGTGCGCATCAATTCACATTCTTTAAATGCGTAAGGGTGCAGTTCAATTCTTGAAATAGTTTCAAAGATCGCATCGCCCACTTTAATTGCATTTAACGGTTGTTGATTGATGAAAGAAATGTATCCGGTTATTTCATCAATATTTTGAAGCGCGTTAGCCGATAGTCTTACTTCGTAAGTTTTTGAAGCAGTTTTCTTTTGTTTGCCCATTTGGCTTTAGCTTCTTTCAGGGAAATGGATGGCATATTTTCAGCCTGCTGTATCCATGTTTTAAATTCTGAAATACCCAGGGGTTTACCCGGCAAAGAAGGCGAATCTATATCGGACATATCCAATATTCTGATAAAATGCTTTTCCTCAAGACTTTCGAGTGCTTTCAGTGCATTTTTATTACTTATTTCAACTGTAACAGTTTGCATATCTTTGCTGTCTTATAAAGGTAAAAGCTTTTTTTGGATTTTGAATTTGCAATATGAAACTCAATAAAGTATTAGATACGCTCGGTATCAAAAAGAATAATGAAGGTGCTGCTACAGGTACTAAATGGCTGAAAGCAGGAGGCGAGAAGATAGTGTCATACAGCCCCGTAGACGGTAAAGAAATAGGAGCAGTATATGGTGTGAATCGCAAGACATACGATGCAGTGGTAAAACAGGCACAAACAGCTTTTGAAGAATGGCGTATGTGGCCCGCACCAAAGCGTGGTGAAGTGGTTAGACAAATAGGTGAAGCGCTCCGTAAATATAAAGACCCGCTGGGCAGGCTGGTATCTTACGAAATGGGTAAGAGCCTGCAGGAAGGTCTTGGCGAAGTGCAGGAGATGATAGATATAGCAGATTTTGCAGTAGGCCTTTCGCGCCAGTTGTATGGCCTTACCATGCACAGCGAACGACCAATGCACCGCATGTACGAGCAGTGGCATCCATTGGGTGCTGTTGGCATCATCAGTGCATTCAACTTCCCGGTTGCGGTATGGAGCTGGAACAGTTTTATAGCATGGGTATGCGGCGATACTTCTGTATGGAAACCATCAGAGAAAACACCGCTTACAGCAATAGCCTGTCAGAATATAATAGCAGATGTATTTAAGGCAAATAAAGTGCCCGAAGGTGTTTCCGGTTTGATAATCGGCGGCCGTGAAACTGGCGAATGGATGAGCAGTGATACACGCATTCCGCTGGTATCAGCAACAGGCAGCACCCGTATGGGTAAAGCTGTAGGTGCGGCAGTAGGTGCAAGGCTGGGACGTGCTTTGCTGGAACTGGGTGGTAATAATGCCATCATCATCAGTGAGCATGCCGACCTTGATATAGCATTACGTGCCTGTGCATTTGGTGCAGTAGGTACAGCAGGGCAGCGTTGTACAACAACCCGCCGCCTGATAATACACGAAAAAGTGTACGATACATTCAAAAAGAAACTGGTAGCAGCATACAAACAGCTAAGCATCGGCGACCCGCTGGATGAAAAGAATCATGTTGGCCCGTTGATAGATAAAGATGCAGTGAAGAATTACCTGGCTGCGATTGATGCGCTGAAGAAAGAAGGCGCTAAAGTCGTGGTAGAAGGTGGCGTGCTGAAAGGTAAAGGTTATGAAAGCGGCTGCTATGTGAAGCCATGTATCTACGAGGTGCGCAATGAGATGAAGATAGTACAGCACGAAACATTTGCACCCTTGCTGTATATCATGAAATATAAAAAGCTGGAAGAAGCCATAGCTATGCAGAACGATGTGCCGCAGGGCTTGTCATCTGCTATCATGACGCTGAATATGCGTGAAGCAGAAACCTACCTGTCTCATATGGGCAGCGACTGTGGTATTGCCAACGTAAACATTGGTACCAGCGGTGCAGAGATAGGCGGTGCATTTGGCGGAGAGAAAGAAACAGGCGGTGGCCGCGAGAGTGGCTCTGATAGCTGGAAAGCATATATGCGCAGGCAAACCAACACTATCAACTGGAGTACTCAGTTGCCACTGGCGCAGGGTATTAAGTTTACAGTATAACTAAATAAAAAAGCGGGATGAAAGTCCCGCTTTTTTTATGAATAGTATTTGATTAGTACTTAGCTTCAAAAATAGCCAGCAGGTATGTTTCGTTGTATAATAACAGGTGGTGCCCGTTGATAACATAGCGGTTAGCTCTGTTCAGTGCAGTGAGCACATAGTTTTCGGTCTCCATAGCACCCTCACAATACATTTTAGTAGTGGCAGCCTCAAATTTTATGGCGCCATGTTTGCCTTCTGTATGGCTGCCGGTTATACTATTGCAGCCGGTAGACCCCGATAACTGAGCTTTTTTAGTAGCCAGCATTATATATGCCTCTTTATTGCCGTTTGAGCTTTCAACAGCCTTGCCATCCATTTCAGAGAGCCGCCAGTAGGTATTTGTTACAGATGATTTTTCAGGTATGCTTTTTTCCTTATGCGTAGCTTTTTTGCCTGCCTTGCAGGATGAAAAAGCTATTATGGTGATGCTTAATATGGTAATAATCTGACGCATGCTGTAATGATGATTGAGGAGGCTAAGATAGCCAATCAACTGCAAAATCCATAGTAGGGTATAAACCGCTGGTTATTAGCCGCTTGGGGCTCTGCCTATATTTTGATAAGAAAAAGCTAAAAGAAGAAATAAACAAAAAAATCCCTTTATCTTTGGTTAAGGCAAAGTATTTTGCCCCGGAATTGATTGCCATCATTTATTTTTTATGAATCTATTTGTTAGTAACGTAAGCCCTATGACGAGTGAGGGTGCATTACGCGATGCTTTTTCTGAATTCGGAGAGGTTGTATCAGTAAAAATACCCGTTGACCAGGCTACAGGAATGCCAAGAGGTTTTGCCTTTGTTGAAATGGCCGATAAATTTCACGGCTATGATGCTATAGATAACCTTGACATGACCTATATGGACGGCCAGATAATAACCGTAAAAGAATCAAAACCTAAAGGCCAGCAAGGCGGCGGAAGCCGTGGTGGCGGTGGTTTCAATCGTGGCGGCGGCGGTTTCAACCGTGGCGGTGGCGGCGGTTTCAATCGCGGCGGCGGCGGTGGATATAATCGTGAAGGTGGTGGTGGTTACAACCGTGAAGGCGGCGGTGGCTACAATCGTGAGGGTGGTTATAACCGTGATGGCGGAAGCGGAGAAAGACGCCAGGGTGGCGGAGGTTTCGACCGTGACCGTAGCCCGCGCCCGGGAGGCAATGACCGCAGGTTCACTGGTGGTCAGAGAGGCCCGCGTGAAGGTGGCGATGACTTTAACAACAATCGCTATTAATACTAAGATATATAAGCTGCAGAAATGCGGCTTTTTTTGTGCACATAGCTTTTGTAATTTCAATAGGAAATAATAATTGTCTTGCCCAAAAATCCCGAAGCGCAATACAGCCATGATAATTCTATCCGTCTGCTGCATGGCGGCAGGGAGTATTTTGATACGCTGGAGCTGCTTATCACCAAAGCAAGACAATGTATACACCTGCAGGTGTACATTTTTGAGGCGGATGAAACCGGCATACGTATAGTTGATGCCCTGGTAGCAGCAGCAGAAAGGGGGGTTAAAGTATTCTTTATTACGGATGGTTATGCCACACCCAGAATGCACCGGGCATTTATTGACAGGTTGAAAAATGCGGGTGTCAATTTCAGGCGCTTCGAACCGTTACTGAAAAACAGGTATTTCTACTTCGGGCGCAGGTTGCACCATAAAGTATTTGTGGCAGACGCAACACATGCATTAGTAACCGGCTGCAATATTACTGACAGGTACAATGATATGCCCGGCCACCCTGCGTGGAAAGATTATGCCCTGTATGCTCATGGTGATATTGCCCGGCAATTAGAGTCCTTGTGTTGCAATATATGGAATAGGAACTATGGTAATTATACCAAAGCACTTCCGTTAGATGAAACTACGACTGAGCTACCACTTGAAGGTTCTGAAGGTTCCTGTTCAGTTCGGTTAAGAGTGAATGATTGGGTGAAGCGTAAGAACCAGGTATGGCGCAGCTATTTTGAAATGTTCAACCAGGCAGAAGATGATATAACCATCATGTGCAGTTATTTTTTGCCGGGCTGGATATTCAGGCGTGCCATGGTAAAAGCATTTAAACGTGGCGTGAAGATAAGAGTGATACTCACGGGTCGGTCTGATGTGGCAGTAGCAAAATATGCAGAGCGGTACCTGTATGACTGGATGCTGAAAAATGGTATTGAGATATATGAATACCAGCCCAATATCCTGCACGCGAAAATTGCTATGCGGGATAATCGCTGGATGACTGTCGGGTCATTCAATGTAAATAACATAAGTGCGCTGGCCAGTATTGAGCTTAATCTTGATGTAAGGAATAAGCCTTTTGTGCAGGCAGCCACAAAAGAAATGGATGCTGTTATTGCCAATGATTGCATCCGCATAACGCACGATAACTATACTGTGCAAACAGGTTTAATGCAAAGACTGATGCAAAGGCTCGCTTACGAGTTTGTGAAAATTGTTCTCTTCATCGTTACCTTCTACTACAAACGTGAGCGCTAAGTTAGTTGCCCTTAATGCGCCGTATGAGTGACTCTACAGCATTCATATCCCACTTGGCAAAACGGCCTCGCTGCACCACCATCTCATTCTCCAGCGGGCGCTGCAGGAAATAGTGAAATACAAATTTTTCGTTAGGGTCCTGCCAGCCTACTATCTGTCCGAAACGCAGGTCGTTCATGACCGTAACACCATTCCAGTTTTCAATAGTATAATATCCCTGCGAGAAACGCTTGAGGTGTTGCACTTCTTCAAGATTGGCCATTGAGCCCAGCATGCTGTCGTTCTTGGGGAAGTAAGTAAAATGTATACTGTCTTTACTGTCGAATACGGAGCGATAACCAATGTAAAAACCTTTACCATCGCCGGCTACTATATACCACAGCCAGTTGTTGAGCGCAGTTGGTGTGGTGAAGTATTTGGTGTAGCTGATGTTTTGCTTTTTAAATGCAGTCCTGGCATCACTGTCAATATTTACTTTGTTGAAGATGCAGTACAGCAGGTAGGCACTGCTGGTAAATACGCCCAGGCGCCACCATATTTTACGGGCGCGAATATTTTTTCTGTGTACAAATAGCAATGCAATACAGGCAATAGTGGGTACTATCGTAAAGAACGGGTCTGCAACAAAGATGGTATTGAACGAAAACCTGTCGTGCGTGAAAGGTTCCAGGTAGCCGGTGCCATATGCATTAAACCCATCGAGGAACAGGTGTACAAATACCTCGAAACCAAGAAAGACCGACCACCTTTTTATGCTGATATTATGCGGCCTGTGCCACCGCTCGGCCAGCATTGCCATAACCGGAACTATAATAAGGGCAAACAATATGGAGTGCGTAAATCCCCTGTGTGCCAGCAGGTCAGAAGAAGTGTCTGTCCAGAAAGAGGCTACAAAGTCTATGTCCGGAATGCTTTGGCTTACAGCCCCCCAGAGCATGGCTTTTCTTCCCAGTTTTTTTCCCGCGAAAGCCTCGCCGATACAGGCGCCCGTTACTATATGGGTAATGCTGTCCATTGCTGCAAAGTTATTTATTCCTGTCGCTTATTATGATTGTTAATGTATTGTTATTGGGACGATGTTTATTGTCGTGCCATGTATCCCCGATATACTTTCGCCCTGTTACATAGTTTAATCAGTTTATTTAACCCCAAAATAGAGTATAATATGAGAACTTATCTTTCTCTCCTGCTGGGCATCGTGCTCCTGGCCAGTTCATGTCGTAAGACTGAAAATGTGGTGCCTTCAGGAGCTTCGGCTGATATAGCAGCTACAGCTAAACAATCAAGGCCTATATCCGGCAATATGTATTACCAGTTCGCTTCAGATTATGATCTGCCTTGCGATTGCGGTAGTAATTTTCCGGCAGGTAATTTTTATGGTTCAGGTACTATGACCCACCTGGGCAATGCTAATTCTAAGATCAAACCTTGTGTTAGCCCTATATTCTCAGGTACTACACAGATAGGTAACCACGTGGCTATTGAATGTGCTACATTCATCGCAGCTAACGGTGATGAAATATGGTGCACAACACGCCCATACAACCTGATGTTTGGTGCTACAGCTGCAAGCGGTACTGCAATAGTTGACTTTGTAGGCGGTACGGGCCGTTTTGCAAATGCTACAGGTACTGTTACCGGTTTAGTAACTGTTCCTTATGGTACAGGTACTGCATCATTTACCAATATCAACGGTACTATCAATTACTAATATTCAGTATTAAAATTATCAGGGGCCCCGCTTAGGCGGGGTTCTCTTTTTATAACACCAGCAGGCCTGCTTTATGCAGGGTATTTACAGGTTTGTTATCCCAGAATAGTTCAAAGTCTTCCAGCCCCGCAGCTTCATAGCGCTCTTTTACCTGTTGCAGTGTTAGTGGCTTTATATTATGTACAGATAGTTGCGGCAATAATTCTTCCAGCCATTTTCCCTGCGGCTGGTTTACCTGTATGCTGTGTGTTGCTGTTTTAGTTTCAAAACTAAGTGTGGTCACCTCCCAGGTATTTCCCTTTTTCGATTTGGTATGGTGTTCTATGGAAGGCATTGCACCGGTGAATACCACTTTCGCATTGGGCTTTGATGAAGCAAATTCTTCTGATTCAAGAGCGCGTGTAATGAAGTCGGGAGCTACGGTAGTCTTAGGTATTTTAAAATCAAACCATTTATGCAGCGGGTAGTCGAGGCAGGCGCTATGCATATAGTTATGCAGCGATTTTTTCAGGCCATAGCCGAATGCTTCATGGTCTGTGTCTGTAGCCTCGGTATATTCAAGGTCATTATTAGCAAAGCCGCCTGTGCCTGCTGTAGTGATAGTAACTCCGTAGCGCTCAGGGTTCAACCCTACAGGGCTGTGGGATGTTAATGCAAAACGATGCCAGAAAGCAGATTGTAAAATACCTGCTGCAAACATCTGTCGCACCATCTCAAGCGAGTCTATTGTTTCCTGCACTGTTTGGGTAGGGTAGCCATACATCAGGTATGCATGCACCATGATACCTGCTTCTGTAAAATGTTTATTGACACGGGCTACCTGTTCTACCGTAATGCCTTTATCTATCAGTTGCAGCAGCCTATCTGATGCTACCTCTAGTCCGCCAGATACGGCTATACAGCCGGATTCTTTGAGCAGCAAACAAAGGTCTCGCGTGAAGGCTTTTTCAAAACGCACATTCGTCCACCAGCTTACTACCATTTTACGGCGTATTATCTCCAGTGCCAGCTCGCGCATCAATGCAGGCGGCGCAGCCTCATCTACAAAGTGAAAACCTGTTGTGCCTGTTTGCTGTATCATCTGTTCCATACGGTCGCACAGCAGCTGTGCGGCTATGGGTTCGTACAGTTTAATATAGGGCAGTGATATATCGCAGAAGGTACATTTGCCCCAGTAGCAGCCGTGTGCCATGGTCAGCTTGTTCCACCTGCCATCGCTCCACAGGCTGTGCATAGGGTTTACCATCTCTATTACAGATATGTATTTATCCAGCGGCAGATCACTGTAGTCGGGTGTGCCCACCTGTCCCTGTTTATAGTCGGCACAGGAAGGATTATCTACATAGCGTACTTCTCCGTCAACAAGAGTAAACGTTCGTTTTAGTTCCTCTGTTTGTTTTTTACCGCCGATATATTCAGTCAATGTTTCCAGCGGGGCTTCGCCATCATCAAGTGTTATATAGTCGAAGAATTCAAAGACACGTGCATCACTCAGCGAACGCAATTCTGTATTGGGGAAACCACCACCCATCGCTGTTTTGATTTCAGGGTGGTTTTGTTTTATCCATTGTGCACAGCGAAATGCTGAATACAGATTGCCGGGGAATGGCACAGAGAAAGCAACAAGAGATGGCTTTACATCTGCTATACGTTGCTCCAGTATTTGTATCGTGATGTTGTCAATAAATGAAAGGCTGCTATTTAATATGCCATACAACTCATCAAAACTGTTAGCACTCCTTCCTAATCGTTCTGCGTAGCGGCTGAAACCAAAATGCGGATCTGCACATTCCTGTATGAAATCGCCAAGGTCTTCAAGATACATTGTGGCAAGGTATTTGCCCTTGTCCTGTGTGCCCATTGTGCCAAAGCCATGCTGCAGGTCATCTACCTGTGCAAATCGGCCTGCTTCAGGCAGGAAATTGCGTTTGCAGATGAGTTGTGCAAGTGTAGGGTTATGCCCCTGCAGAAATAGGATTACTGCATCAATGGTATTAATGTATTCATCGCGCAGTGCTATAATGCGCTTTGCGTTGGCTGATAGTTCTGTTCTGCTATCTGCCTGAGCAAACAATCTTGAGAGCCCGTTTTTGCTGAACAGCGCCAGGGTAACCTCTATGCCCAGGTCGGCCTGCACAGAGGTTATATTCCGGGTATTGAAAAATCCTTTCAGGTAGGCAGTAGCCGGGTAGGGCGTATTCAGCTGTGTAAAAGGAGGTGTTATTAAAAGTACCTGCGTGTTCAAAACAATATATTCAGCGTGTAAAATTAACTTTTATAAAGTTAAGGAGCGAGTAATTGCTGTTCATGAATTTCAGGGTATCAATTTCATATACATTCGCAGCACTCGGGTCGATTGTTCTAAGATGAGCACAACTGTTTAGCCTGATGATGGTCACCCGTTTCGGGAGACTATTTTATTTTACATACATTCGCAATCTAACTAAAACTATATGGCAACGACTAAAATAACGGTTAACAGCAACGGCTCATTAAGAGTAGAAGGAGATTTTGAGATAACAGATAAAGATGGTAATGTGTATGGCTTACAGGGCAGGGAAATAGTAAGCTTGTGCAGGTGTGGCATGTCACAAAACAAGCCGTTCTGCGACGGTTCGCACAAAGGTAATTTTACGCACGAAGCAAAAGCATTTGATCTGCCACCTAAAAAACAATAGCTGACATGTTAAACTTAAACTTTACACCATTCCCTGTGCTCGAGACAGAACGTCTTGTTCTTCGTAATCTCACGAGAGACGATGTACAGGATGTATTTGAGATTCGCAGCAACAGGCAAACTATGCAATTCATTCCGCGGCCGGTAGCAGAAACGCCGGATGATGCTGTGGCTCTAATTGATGTAATACTGGGCTTTACATCGCAGAATGAACGTATCAACTGGGCCATGACGGAGAAGGGTAGCAATAAGCTCATAGGCATTATAGGCTATGTGCACATCAATAACGACAGTAACCGTGCAGAAGTAGGGTATGTAATTAATAGTGATTATGAACGCAGAGGTTATATGTATGAGGCATTGAATGCTGTGCTTGATTATGGTTTTGATGTAATGAAAACACATGCAGTAGAAGCCGTTATCAGAACTGAGAATACGCCATCAGTACAATTGGTTGAAAAGGCCGGTTTTGTTCGTGAGGCCATGTTTCGCGATTACATCAATTTCAATGGTTATCATAATGCTTATGTATACACGCTGATAAGATAATAACAGGCTCTGTATTACATTCTCATTACAAATGGATGCATATTTATTCGTATATTGTGCAATAGATTATCCATTTTCTGATGCATACAAATAACCGTTTTTCAAGGCTGGTATTGTCAGTCGTGTTACTGTGTTCGTTCATAGTTGTGAAAGCTGCTGACAGAACAGAATTATACAATGCAGTTCAGGCTGCACACAGGGCAGGTGTTGAGTTTTCTCCCATACAACTTTTTACCCCCGCTACAGGGGTGAAACATACAGACCTGAGGTTAGAAACTACTTTAAGCGTATTGCAATCCGGTGTACAGGCTGTATATAGTGTTAAGCCAAGGGCAATAAATATCAGTTTTACTACAGCAGAGGGTAAAATATATACACTGGAAATGCTCCGGTCTAACCCGCTGGCAATGGATATTGATGCCGGTTATATTGACGTTACCGGCAGGCATAAGGCAGCATATAAAGATGGGCTGCATTACCAGGGGGCCGTAAAGGATGCAGAACATTCACTGGCCACTATGAGCGTGTTTGCTAATGGTGAGGTCATGGCATTATTCTCTACAGAAGAAGGAAATTTTGTGGTGGGTAAACTGGAAGATGGTTCAGGTAATTATATATTGTATAATGATGCTGATTTTTTGACAAGGCCGGTATCTTCATGTGCAGTGCGCGACGACGGGCCGTCTGAAGATGCGGGCAATGGCAATAAAACCACTGCAGCTTACCAGTGCCGTAAGGTAAGTTTCTACTGGGAAGCAGATAACGGGTTGTACAGAACCAAGAGCAGCAGCCTTACTAATGTACAGAACTATGTTTTCGGTATGTTCAACCAGGTGCAGGCTATGTACAGGAATGAGAAGATAGCTGTAGAGTTAAAATCATTGTATATATGGACCACTGCAGACGGGTATGACAGCACGAGCAGCGGGGCAGGTCTCACATCATTCCAGGGAGCATGGAATGCAGTAAATGATACTTTTAAAGGTAATATAGCCATGTTGCTGGCTAAAGACCCGGGCGGCAATGGAGGTGTGGCCTATGTAAATTCTGTATGCAATAAATCATATGCATATGCTTATTGCGATGTAGATGGTTCATACGCTACTATACCAACCTATTCATGGGATGTTGAGGCTGTAACGCATGAAATAGGACATAACCTGGGGTCAAAACATACACACTGGTGCGGTTGGAATACAGGTGCCGGTGGTGCCTGCGGGTCTATCGACAACTGTGTTACACAGGAGGCCTCCGGCTCATGTACTACCTGCCCGAAGACTTATGATAATTCATTGCCTGCCAGCGCATGGAAAGGAACTGTAATGAGCTATTGCCACCTTGTGTCAAGAGGTATAAGCCTGGCAAATGGTTTTGGCCCGTTGCCCGGAGACAGGATACGCAGTGTGGTTAGCAGCGCAAGTTGTTTATCGTCAATAATCAGTGTTACACTTACACCAAAGAGTATCTGCAAGTTTGATGGCGCTGTAATACTGACCATTGATACCATGAGTCAGGTAGGAAACAGCAATTTTGGTACTGTGCCTTATACTTATGTGTGGTCAAATACCCAAACCACGCAGAGTATATACAATCTGATTGTACCCGGAACATATGTTGTTATTGTAACAGACTCTAACGGATGTAATGCAAACTTTACGACCAATGTTACTGTCAGCACATCAGATACATGCTTCGGATTGAATGTAAATAAAACAGAGCTTAATACTACTGCATTACAGGTTTATCCTAACCCGGCAAATGATATTGTTACTGTTAGCTTTGCGGCTACTGTTAACGGTAAAGCTGAACTTAAGCTGACTGATATGCTGGGCAAAGCAGTAATAAGAAAGGAAATTGAACAAACGAGGGGTGAAAATACTACTGAGCTATCCGTTAAAGATATGGCGCATGGTGTTTATTTCCTTTCATTATCAGCAGGAGAAGGTCAGTATAGGGTCGTGAAGCTGGTAATACAATAACACGATAGTATATGATAAGAATAATAAAGGGCTGCAAATGGCAGCCCTTTATTATTCTATAGTAATATCATACTTGTCCAGCAGCCCTGCTATATGTGCCAGTGAAAACTTAGCTTTTCTTATTCGATTATTATCCGGGTTGATGGAATAGTTGTACGAGTTGCGCAGGTCTGCTTTTTCTAAATTAGTGCCATCAAATATAGTCCCTGCAAGGTCGCAGTTATCTATGATACTCCCGCTAAGGTCTGCCTGTACAAGATCCGCTTCCTGCAAGCGGCAATTCCTGAATACGGTTTTAATTATTTTCTTTTGGTAAAAGGAAGAGTGGGTGAGTACGCAGTTCTCGAAACTGAAAGAAAGGGCAAAGTCATTGCAGTTATCAAATTTCAACCCCAGCATTTTGCAGTCTTTAAATCGCACATCCCTGAATGCAGTTTTGGTTAACACAGCCATACTCAGGTTGCAGCCGGTGAAAGTACAGTCAATAAATACTTGTTCAGACAGGTCAGAACCTGACAGGTCACAGTTTATAAAACTGCATCCCTCATATTCACCAACAGGCAATGGCGTTTCTGTATAGTCTTTGCGCTCGAATGATTGGTCTGTGTATATTGACATATATGCTGCGGAATGATTGTCGTTTTTTATAATGCCCGGGCTATTACTGAGCGCTTTCGCCAAAAGTAAGCAGGTTGTTGTCAGTGTCTAGTATGGCAAATTCCTTTTGTCCCCATGGTTTATGTTCAAGCGGGGTAGTTTTTACGCCTGTTTTGCTAACCTGGTTATACAGGTCGTCTATATTGTTTGTACGGATATATACCTGTCCATAATTGTCTTTAGGGTCTAAATTCCCGAATTCAAAAAAGTGAATCTGGATACCGTCTTTTTCTACCATCAGGTAACCGTCAAAATCACCTCCAAATTGAGTAAACCCAAGTTTGTTAATATAGAAATCTTTTGTCGCTGCTTTTATGCGCATAGGTAGTTTCGGTGAAATACTTGTAAGCATATTTGAAATATGTTGTTGTGTCACCAAATATATGCAATTAGTGTTATGTTGTAAGTTTAAAATTATATTAATTTATTGTATAAAATAATGTATATTTGTTGTTGATGTTCATGTTGAATGTCAATAGTTCTTTGACATATTGTAACCTCGTAAGATTAGACGTCATTTCGACGAAGGAGAAATCTCCTGAGAATTGAAAATGAAGCCGGGTGCTATTCAACTTAACCAGAATTTTCAGGAGATTGCCACGTCGCTTTGCTCCTCGCAATGACGGAACAATTTTCAGCCGGGAATAGCCGCCGCTTTTTAAAACGGATTTATTTAACCCCTTTATGTACTATTTCCAAAAGTAAAAGGCGTTTATGTGTGGTTACATAAACGCCTTCAGGTTGTTAGCTTTTTTGCTGAAAAAGTTATCTCCAGCCTCCGCCAAGGCTCTTATAGATATTAACAACAGCATTTAGTTGTTGTTTTTTTGTCTCTATAAGATCCAGTTTAGCATCGAGTGCGTCGCGTTGGGTCATCAATACTTCAAGATAGTCAGCCCTTGCAGCTTTAAACAGGTCATTAGATACATCAATAGACCTGTTAAGTGCATCCACCTGTTTTGATTTCAATTCGAAACTGTTACCCAGGTTACTGATATTCGATAACTGGTTAGATACTTCTATATAGGCATTCAAAATTGTACGCTGGTAATTATATAATGCTTGCAGTTGCCTTGCATTAGCGCTCAGGTATTCTGCTTTAATAGCATTACGGTTAATGAGCGGCCCGGCAAGGTCTCCGGCAAGTGAATACAATATCGATTCCGGGAATTTCACAAGATAAGCCGGGTTGAATGCCTGGAAGCCCAGTGCTGCAGAAATATCGAACGAAGGATAGAATTCAGCCCTTGCTGCTTTCACATCCAGCTTAGCAGCTACCAGTTCCAGTTCTGCCTGTTTCACATCCGGGCGGTTGGCCAGCAGTTGCGAAGGGATACCTGCAGAGATAGTAGCTAGCTGCGTATTGATGAAGCTTCCTTTTTCGCGGGCTATTGTCTGCGGGTAACGGCCTAGCAGGAAGTTGATCCTGTTTTCCGCTTCCCTGATATTTTGCAAGATATCGTACTCAAGGCTTTGTGATTTTAAAACCTCTGCCTGGAATTTTTGCACAGCAAGTTCGGTAACCCTCGCAGCTTCCTTTTGTATCTTCACTATCTCCAGTGCGTCTTTTTGAAGTGCAATATTCTGTCTTACAATTTCCAACTGGTTGTCAAGAGCCAGCAATTCGTAGTAAGAATTAGCAACTTCAGCTACCAGGCCAGACAGAACAAAGTTCTTGCCTTCTGTAGTTGCAAGGTAACGTTTCACTGCGGCCTTCTTGGCATTGTGCAGTTTATTCCAGATATCTACTTCCCAAGATGCATCAAGGCCAAAGATATAGTCCTGCAGATTTTCTGGCACTATTTTGCCCGGTGTTATTTCAGCAGATGCATCACCGGCGCCCTGGCTGGTATAGCGGCCTACCTTCTCTATGCCTGCACCTGCTCTAACGCCTATCTGCGGAATTAATGCGCCTTTACGCATGCGTACCTCGTTTTTGGCTATCTCTACTTCCTGCAGTGTTATCATCAGCTCCTGGTTGTTTTTAAGGGCTGTGTCTATCAGGTCTGCCAGATATTTATCAGTAAAGAAATCGCGCCAGCGTACAGATGCAACATTGGTGCTGTCGCTGCTGCCATTGTAAGACTGCGGCACAGCCTTTTGTACAGCAGCAGTTGATACCTGCGGAACTTTACACCCTACAGTGGCGGCGCAAATTCCCAGTACTGCTACGTATTGATATATGCTGCGATTATTCATTATTATCAGATTTCTTCAGTTAATGGATTTTCTTCTTCGTCTTTTATGAGCTTATGTTTTGCAGCAATGGTGCCAAATATGAAATACAGTCCCGGTATGATGATGACACCGAAAATGGTACCCAGTAGCATGCCACCTGCTGCGGCAGTACCGATGGTTCTGTTACCCAGTTTGCCCGGCCCGGTTGCAAATACCAGCGGTATAAGACCTGCTATGAAGGCAAAGGATGTCATAAGGATAGGACGGAACCTTGCCTTTGCACCAGCCAGCGCTGCTTCGTATACAGACATGCCTGCTTCACGGCGTTGAGCAGCAAACTCTACTATCAGTACAGCGTTTTTACCCAGCAGACCTATCAGCATTACCATGGCTACCTGCGCATAAATGTTGTTCTCCAGTCCGAATAATTTCAGCAGGAAGAAAGCACCAAAAATACCGGCAGGTAATGACAGGATAACTGATAACGGCAGGATGAAACTCTCATATTGTGCGGCAAGAATGAGATACACGAAGCCAAGACATATGAGGAAGATATAGAAAGCCTGGTTGCCCTGCGCCACTTCATCGGCCGATATACCTGCCCAACCTATACCATAACCTCTCGGTAATGTCTTCTCAGCTACTTCATTGATAACATTGATAGCTTCACCACTGCTATGGCCGGCAGCAGCAGAACCACTTATCTCTGAAGAGTTGTACATGTTGTGCCTTGTTATCTCCGACAGGCCATATACTTTCTCCATCTTCATAAATGCAGAGAATGGTACCATTTCATCTTTGTCGTTCTTCACATATAGCTTCAGGATATCCTCTGGCAATGCACGATACTGGGGCCCTGCCTGTACTATAACTTTATACTGGCGCCCGAACTTGATGAAACTGATCTCGTAGTTACTACCAATGAGGGTAGAGAGGGTGTTCATCGCATTCTCAATTGTAATACCTTTTTGCTGTGCAAGGTCATTATCAACCCTAAGCATATACTGAGGGTAGCTGGCACTATAGAAACTGAATACGGATGTTAGTTCGGGGCGCTTACTTAACTCCCTTACAAAGTCATTATTCACTTTCTCCATTTTCTTGTAGTCGCCCGAGCCAGCTTTGTCCAGCAAACGCAATTCGAAACCACCCGCAGCGCCATAACCGGGTACAGCAGGCGGCTGGAAGAATTCGATATTAGCTCCTGTTATGTCTTTACTCTTTTCCTCCATTTCATTGATGATATCTTGAACGGAGTTCTTTCTATCTGACCAATTTTTGAGGTTAATAAGACATGTACCGGAGTTAGATGCTGTACCTTCTGTAAGGATCTCATAACCAGCCAGTGCAGATACTGACTGCACACCTTCTACATGCTCAGCTATTCTTTGCAGTTTCTCAGCAACATTATAAGTTCGTTCGAGTGAAGAACCCGGAGGTGTCTGGATAATTGCATATAGCATACCCTGGTCTTCGTTAGGTATGAAGCCTGACGGTACAGTTTTGTTCAGTAAGAATGTACCTAAGCTGAAGGCGATCAGCAAGCCGAAAGTGAAAAATCTGCGGGTTACAACTTTGTTCAACACGCCCATATACTTGTTAGATGAACGGTTGAACATATTGTTAAAGCCTTCAAGGAACCTGTCAACCGGAGTTTTTTTCCGCACCTGGCCATGGGTATTCTTCAGGATAATAGCACAAAGTGCGGGTGTAAGTGTAAGGGCTACAATACCTGAAAGGATAATTGATGTAGCCATCGTGATAGAGAATTGCCTGTAGAATAAACCTACCGGACCGGACATGAAGGCAACAGGTATGAATACTGCAGCCATCAGGAATGTAATAGCTATAATTGCGCCTGATATCTCCTTTAAGGCTTTAGCTGTAGCTTTTCGCGGACTCAGGTGATCTTCTTCCATTTTGGCATGGACAGCCTCTATCACAACTATCGCATCATCCACTACGATACCGATTGCCAGTACCAGCGCAAAGAGTGTAATAAGGTTGAGTGTTATGCCAAAGAATTGCATGAACATGAATGTACCTATCAGCGATACCGGTACGGCTAATGTTGGGATAAGGGTAGAGCGCCAATCGCCAAGGAACAGGAACACTACAAGTGCCACCAGTATAAATGCTTCTACAAGGGTATGGAGTACCTTTTCAATAGAAGCATCAAGGAAAGAGGAAACGTCATAACTGATCTCATAATCCATTCCTTTAGGGAATGTGGTCTTTTTGATCTCCTCCAGTTTTTCTTTTACATCTTTAATAACCTGGCTGGCATTACTGCCATAAGATTGTTTCAATACTATAGCTGCAGATGGCTTGCCATTAAGACTTGAGTAGATATCATACATCGAGCTGCCAAACTCAATATCTGCTATGTCTTTAAGACGAAGCAGCTCTCCGTTAGGATTAGCTTTCACTACTATGTTCTCATATTGCTCTTTAGTAGTAAACCTTCCTGAGTATTTCAATACGTATTCAAATGACTGGGATCTTTTACCTGAAGCTTCACCTGTTTTGCCCGGAGAGGCTTCAAGGCTCTGCGAGCTCAGTGATTCCATTACTTCGTCAGCAGATATTTTATAAGCAAGCATGCGGTCAGGCTTCAGCCATATACGCATAGCATATTCACGGTTACCAAGGATATCGGCAAAGCCCACACCGTTTACCCTCTTTAATTCAGATAAGAGGTTGATGTCAGCAAAGTTGAAGAGGAACTTCTGGTCTGAGCTAGTGTCATTACTGTACAGGTTAATGTACATGAGCATGTTCGATTCTTCACGAGTTATCTTCACCCCCTCACGTACTACCAGTGGTGGCAGTTTGTTGATCACCGATGCTACCCGGTTTTGAACGTTAAGAGCTGCCTGGTTGGGGTCAGTACCCAGGTTAAATACTATTTGTATGCTTGCCTCGCCATCATTACCCGCATCGGATGTCATGTACTTCATGCCGGGTACACCATTCAGTGCTCTTTCAAGTGGTATTACAACAGCTTTGATAAGCAGCTCACCATTGGCACCGGGATAATCGGCTACAACATTTACTTTGGGCGGAGATATGGATGGGAATTGGGTAACAGGCAAATTCTTGATTGCCAGTATACCCAGGAAAACTATTATCAGCGAAATAACGATAGACAGTACCGGGCGCTGTATGAATTTACTAAACATTGAATCTTACTGTGTTTTAATGATTATTCCGCTTTCAATCTTAAATGAGAAATCACTTCCTGTGGTTTCTGGAATTCATATTTTATTTTGTCATCGTCCTTAACTTTCTGTACCCCTTCAACCAGTATGATGTCTCCTTCTTCAAGGCCGCTGTCAACAACATATATATCGGGCATTTCACCTTTTATGGTAATATTCCTTGATCTTACCACATTATTTTTGTCAACAACGAACACATATTTCTTGTCTTGTATCTCGTATGTTGATTTTTGAGGAATTAATAATGCATTATGTAATGGTACAGTCATTAGTACTTTGCCCGTCTCACCATGTCTTAGCAGTTTGTCAGGATTCGGGAATCTTGCCCTGAACGCAATATTACCTGTTTCATTATCAAATTCACTTTCTATCGTTTCAATTTCGCCTTTGTAAGGTAAGCGGGTACCATTGGCCAATTGTAATTCAACTTTATTGCTGCCGCGATTTTTAGAATTGGTCTGGTAATCGAGATATTCAGGTTCAGACACATTGAAATAGGCAAACATCTGGCTGTTATCTGAAAGGCTTGTCAGCAATTCTCCTTCATCAATCAGGCTACCTAATTTTTTAGGTATCCTGTCAATAGTACCATCAAATGGTGCCCTTATCTCGGTAAATGAAAGATGCAGTTTAGCAAGTGCAATTTCGGCTTTTGCCTGGTCGAGTTTGGCTTGCGCCATAGCCTGTTCATTCTTCGATACAATGTTTTTGTCAGCCAATGTTTTGGCATTTTGCAATTCTATTTCAGCAGCTTTTGCTTCAGCCTGTGCTTTCAGAAGTTCTGCTTCATATAGTTTAGGCATTATCCTGAATAATACCTGTCCGGCTTTTACAGACTGTCCTTCATCAACATATATGTTTTGCAGGTAACCTCTTTCCTGGGCCCGGAGTTCAATGTTCCTTACAGAGCGAATCTGGGATACATAATCCTTTGTATAGGAAGTGTCTATTTTTAAAGGGTTTGTAGCGAGGTATTTACCTTCTTCTTCTTTCTTCTCTTGTTTGGTCGAGCAGCTTGTTTGGTACAACAAGGTAACAATGCCTGCGAAGATGATTATTCTCTTCATGATATTTATGAATGTTAAACGATTTGCGTTGTGAAATGGGTGATAGCCGAGAAAGCTTATGATTATGTTGTTATGCTATACTTAATGTAACTCTAAATGACACGCATATAACAATGCTTGCTTCATTATTATGAAGCAAGGCCCGATCAGATCTTTAAAACCCGCTGAAATATATATATACGAGAAAGTCCGCTTGGTGAAACCGGCGGAGCTTTGTAATTGCGATACAGATATCGTGTGGTATGTATGATATTGTAAGAATAGTAGTGGCCGGATAGAAAATTACATTTTCTGATAACCGGGCTATTTACATTTTCATCTTCAAAATCCTCGCAAATTATATGCTCCGTTTCAGCAGGGGAATCAACATTAAAATTTAATGAACTCGTTTTGTTGTGCTGAAAAAATTGTTGGGCTATAGGATAGCTATTTTGTGTATATGCATAACTATCTTCCTTGATAACAAGGAAAAATATATACATAAAAATTATAGCTAGTCTCATTGCGGGGCAAAAGTAGGAAATCTTTAAGCTGCGAAAACATCTACATGGAGTATTTTCTTATATTTTTAACATATATAGGTTCTTAGAAGGAGAATAGATAATTACATAAAAAAGCCCTCCAATATTGGAGAGCTTTTTTCGTGCCCAGAACAGGAATCGAACCTGCACATCCTTGCGAATACCAGATTTTGAGTCTAGCGCGTCTACCAGTTCCGCCATCTGGGCATGCGGTACTTTAGCGGGTTGCAAATGTATTTATTCTTTGCTGAATACGCAAAAGGTATTTTTTACGGAAATAGTAGTCTTTTACCTTCAATAACAATTCCTTAGATGTATCACCGGCATCGAATTTTGCGAGTAGCGGACTAACTTCTTCATCCCAGTTGCTGAAGAGGGTATCGATCATTGATGTCGCGGCATTTTTTGCAGATTCGTTATCTGCATTCATTTCAAATTCGCTCACAGTTTCATTCAGATCCATCATTTCCATGAGGAAGTCTGATGGCAGGTTGTATTTCTCCTCATCTTCCAGCAATTCATACATTTTCAGGATGTATGTCATAGTCGCATCTGTATTGTTCAGGGTTTTATAAGCATCGTTATTCAAGGCGGCCATGCGCAGGGCTTCGGCACGTTCTGCATCTCCTGCCAGCGTAAAGCGGTCAGGATGGTATTTACGGCTTAGTTCATAGTATTTCTTCTTTACTGCAACAGCATCGGGAGTGAAGCTGACAGGTAAGTCATATAATTCGAAATAGTTCATCAATGGTCTGTCTTATCTTTGAAGCAGCAAATGTACTTAAGATGATTCGTATAGGACTAATCAGGGAACGCAAATCTCCGGCCGACAGCAGGGTAGCGCTTACTCCGCAGCAATGTGCAGATATTATGAAGGAATACCCCGACCTCAAGCTACTGGTTGAACCATCCCCCGACAGGTGTTATAAAGATGATGAATACAGGGATGCTGGCATAGAGCTGACAGATGACCTTGCGCAATGTGATATATTGCTGGGCATCAAGGAAGTAAAGGAAGAGTACATTGTGCCGGGTAAGACCTATTTCTTCTTTTCGCATACCAAGAAGAAGCAGCCATATAACCAGAAGATGATGCAGGCGCTTATTGATAAGAAGGTGCGCCTGATAGACTATGAGTGCCTTACGCATGCCGACCATCAACGTATACTGGGTTTTGGCTTTTATGCAGGGGTGGTAGGGGCACATAATGGTTTACTTACTTATGGTAAGAAGTTTGGCCTGTACGACCTGCCTGCAGCTCATAACGTTAGCAGCTTCAGCGAACTACTGCGTATCTATGAAGATGTGAACCTGCCCAATATCAAGATAGTAGTGACAGGTTCGGGTAAGGTGGCAAGCGGTATCATTGAAGTGATGACTCACTTTGATATTGAAAGTGTAGAACCTGAAGACTTTCTCACGCACGAGTACGACTATCCCGTATATACACACCTCACTGGTGGCGATCTATATGCACGTAAGGATAATGACCTGTTTTCCCGTAACGATTTCCATGCCAATCCTACTGCCTATAAATGCCTTTTCAGTAAGTACATACCACAAACAGATATACTGATGAATGGTATATACTGGGATGCGCAAATTGCTAGGTTGTTTGAAAGACAGGATATACAACGCAGTGATTGGCGTACATCTGTTATTGCAGACATAACCTGCGATATAGACGGGTCAGTGCCTATCAATACCGGTGCGTCTACAATAGCAGATCCGGTATATGGGATCAATCGCAAAACAGGTGCGCAGGTACAACCTTTCCTCAATACCCGCGATACTATTGATGTGATGGCAGTAGATAACCTGCCCAATGAACTGCCGAGAGACGCTTCTCACTATTTTGGTGCGCATTTTGAGAAGTTCATTCTTAAGGAACTGCTTAGCGGCAGCAGCAATATCATAGACAGGGCAACTATCTGTGACAACGGAAAGCTAACACCATACTACGAGTATTTGAGCGATTACGCATATCGCAGTTAGGTTACTTTACTAACTAACTGCTTTACGGCTGTTGCAATAGTTGGGTAGGTAAATTCATATCCGGTGTCTGATATCTTATTGGCACTGACTGTTGTGCTTTTCAGTACTTCCGTGCTCATTTCGCCCAGTGCAAATTTCAGTGCAAATGCAGGTATTGGTATGCCTATAGGTAACCTGTTTTTGATATGTGCAATGGTATACATCAGCAACTTTTGTGATACAGGGGCAGGTGCAACAGCATTGTATATTCCGGTCATTTCTTCATGCTCAAGTGCATATACAAACATGGCAACCAGGTCATCAATATGTATCCAGCTTATTATCTGGCTGCCACCGCCCAGCATAGGCAATATACCAAAGCGTACGGGCTTTTCAAATTCAGGGAATGCACCTGCTTCTTTGCCCAGTACTATGCCTGTACGTAATAATACTCTTCTCATCTGAGGGACAACTTCGTTACTTGCAGCTTCCCATTGCACACATGTATTTGCCAGGAAGTCGTTGCCCGGCGCAGACTCTTCGGTGAATGGACTACCGCCCCTGTTTGGGCCGTAAATGCCAATAGCAGAAGACCCAACGAATACCTTGCAATCGGGGGCATGTTGCAGTAGTTGCTCAACGAGAAACGAAGTTCCTTTTACCCGGCTCTCAACTATCTCCCTTTTGCGTTTTGCAGTCCACCGTTTATCTGCTACTCCTTCACCTGCAAGGTGTATGATGCCATCTAGTTTTTTAAGGTCATTGACATCAATACTGTTTGCAACAGGGTTCCACAGTGCATAATGCAGGTTGCCTGACGGAGCATATTTGCCGGGGTTACGGGTGAATATAATAACCTCATAACCTTTGCTTAACAGCAGTTGTGTTATATGTCTGCCAACAAATCCTGTACCTCCGGTTATGCCAATTGTCATCATAATTACTCAACAAGTTACAGCCTTAATGGTTTAATGAATGGTTAATGTTTTCAACGAACAATTGATTTACAGTGGATTAACAATATCATCTCAAAACCTTAATGTTTTTTTTTAGCTATTTGTACAATAAAGCGAATATGTATTCGTTTATTTTCAAACAGCGTTACTCAATGAGAAAAACTCTACTTAAGAATTACATACACATACCGGAAACAAACAGCAAGAGCAAAGAATACACCCCGGGGTTACATGAACTGCTGCAGGAGTTAAAGCCCCAACTCAGCAAGGCTGCTAATGACCTGGTGAGCCCAAGGCCGGAACTGATGGCTAAGTTGCTGAATAAGGTACTACACTAATTCAATAACTGTGATCTCCGGCAGGATACCTAGCCTGCCCGGGTAACCGAGGAACCCAAAGCCACGGTTCACGTACAGGTATTGCTCGCCTTCTTTATACAGGCCGGCCCATTTCTTGTAGATATATTGCACGGGGCTCCATTTCAGACCGGGTATCTCAACACCCATCTGCATGCCATGCGTATGACCGCTCAATGTCAGGTCTACGTCGCTGTATTCTGTGCGTACCTGCGCATCCCAGTGGGAGGGGTCGTGAGATAGGAGAATCTTAAATGGTATGTTCTTCTCCGGCAGGCCTGCATAGGCCAGGTCCATTTTGCCATATTTAGGAAAGCCTGCTTTAGCACCCCAGTTCTCTATACCTATAAGGGCTATTTTGTCTTCGCCTTTCTGCAACACCACGTGTTCATTCATCAGCAGGCGCCAGCCCATTTTGCCATGCGTTTGTTTCAGCCATTCCAGGTTTTTGACCTTAGCTTCGGCTGACGGCCATTGTACGTAATCACCGTAGTCGTGGTTGCCGAGGGTAGAGTAAACACCCAGTGGTGCGCTGATCCTGGAGAAGATATCGGTATACGGTTGTATCTCGTCGGCTTTGTTATTTACCAGGTCGCCGGTGAAGAGTACCAGGTCCGGTTTTTCATCAATTACTTTTTGCACACCACGCTCTACAGCATGATGGCTGTCGAAGCTGCCACTGTGTATATCTGATATCTGCACGATCTTCATGCCCTTGAAAGCAGATGGCAGGTTTTTAAAAGCTATCTGTATTCTGCGTACCCGATAATTATAACGGTTGCGTACCCCATAAACAATACCACCTAAAACAGTACCGCCGAGTATCAGGGCTGTGCGCTGCAGGAAGATAGAACGGGTAATGCCTTTGGCTGCTGATGCCGCTGCCGGAGCCGCCGCTATTGCCGGCTTTGAGAACATCCTGAAGGTCCATACAAAGAACCTGCGTACCTCGTCGCCCAGCATTATAATTAATATGATAACCTTGCCCAGTATAAAGCCCAGTGTGAATGCCACATAAATATTGCGCAGCAGGTGGGGCATAGCAGCCCAGTTTATTTGCCTGAACAGGATGAAGCCAGCCCATGTAATGAGCGTAAGCAATATATACAGCACAGTAAGTGATGTGCGCCATGCAGACGGAAATGTGCGCATAGCAGAACGAACCACTATAAAGCTGTAATACTCAGCAAGGGCAATAACGGCCAGGACTATCAGGAAACGTGTCATCTTCTTAAAACTTCAGGAATTCATCTATTTGCTGTTCTATCACTTTCAGGGTGGCCGGCTTCAGTACATTACCGCTCTCGTCTATTTCTTCGTTGATACGGCTGATGGGTATCTTGTTGTACAGTATATGCATGCGCATATAGTGCAGTATATTGGTCATGTGGTCAAGCCCACGGAGGTTTCCCGCACGGCCATCTGCTACACCCACCAGCATAGCTTTTTTATACCACCATACTTTGCGTATATCGCTGTTGTCCATCATCAGTTTCAGTATACCCGGGAAACTGCCGTTGTATTCCGGCATTACCAGTACAAACTTTTCAGCAGGTATCAGCATATCTTTCTCTATCTGCAGCATCTCATCTCCGCGTTCCCATACCTGTTTATTCTGCAGGTCCAGCAGTTGTACATTATCTGTTTTTTCTGACAGCAACTTGTAATAGAGCGATGCCACCTTCATGGTCATGCTGTCTTTACGGTTGGTGCCTGATATAATTGTTATCATAAAATCTGCGCAAAGGTACTGGGGTTTTGCTATTAGTTAAATAGTTGATTTGTTGATGGCCGGATTGTTATATCTGATAGAACCGAATGTATTATGATATGTTTTTATGGGATTGAGCAGGTTGTTACAAAATGTTACGGTTTTCGGTATTGCCCGGAAAAAGTACCTGGAGGCGTCAAATAAAT
This sequence comes from Flavipsychrobacter sp., assembly GCA_044227125.1. GTDB lineage: Bacteria > Bacteroidota > Bacteroidia > Chitinophagales > Chitinophagaceae > Polluticoccus. The sequence goes on along the minus strand of JBGAFS010000005.1, from coordinate 67,557 downwards.
CCATTTTTGAAAGTGCAGGCTAAACATGCAGCAGTATTGTTACGATTTGCCTGCCCGACCTATATGGCGGGTTACGGTTTTGAGATTTATGTGTAGTTGTAACAATTTTAAGTCAGGTTTACAGTGTGTCAAAGAACGCTACCTGTTTACAGGTATATAGCAAATGTACATTTTTTTTATTTAAAATATTGTCTTTTTGCCAGTGGTATTCAATATGTTTTTTGTAAAAAATATTTAAGGATATATTTGTCTTTTACATGAAAATTGTTTTAATTTTATAGTACTATTCTATTACTGAGTTAAACAAAATATAGAGGATAAGTAAGGGGTTGAACGCCGCAATTCTTTACTTATGCATGAAAACACTCTTTGTACATTTAATGGTACTCCGTACCCGCTATTAATAACCATTTATGAGGCCGGAGTGGCAGGTATATCTCACAGTGCCGTGTTATTACCCTTCCATTCCTGTGAGTGGCCTTTATCAGGCTATAGTTCATCGGGCAGTGTACACCTGCTGAGTGCCCGGTATGTCGCCGATGGAATGACCGGAAGGGCCGATACACACATTACGCCTGTGCCGGGGCAGGTACTTTGTGCTGAGCTGGATGAATATGGCCTGAGATGGGATGACCGTACTAACTGTATCAGGGTGTATAATGATACTGTTACTACTGCACTGGTAGCCGTGTATTACGGTAGAGGATTAAGCAATACTGGCCATCTCGACTGCAGGAAAATATATGCGGGGGAATACCACGACTGGAATAATGTAAAATATACAGCAGGCAATTTTTACCGTATAGAGGTGCAATGGCCCATGGGCAGTAACAACCCTAAGACATTGAATATAGAAGATGAGTTTGACCCCATGAAGCATTATCGGTTGAGGGGCGGGGAAGATAATTTATACTGGGAAGTAATATTATTGCGCAGTTGAAATAAATAAAGGCTGCACTTGTGCAGCCTTCTCTATCCTCTTTTTTTGTACTACAGTTCTACATCTTCCGTCTCAAAAATGCTCATAAACCTGTTCCTGATGCCTGATATGATATTTCTCACAGGGTGTTTTTTATGTACTACTAATTCTCCTTCATCAGATACTGCAATGGGCGATTCTGCCAGCACTTCTGCATGGGGTATGCGCAGGTAGTTGCCGCCTTCTCCGGCCAGCATCATCCGGTTATTTTCAAAATCCCTGCATCCGCTAATGAGCAAACCTATTGCTGTAGCATATGAAGGATCGGTCAGTTTGTTATCAAAGCCTTCTGCAAGCAACCGGCTCGGGTAGCCTATGCGCACCCCCATTCCTGATATATGGCGGGTAAGGTCAGCAATATTGTTTAGTGTCGCGCCGCCACCGGTAAGCAATATACCGCCATGCAGTTTGTCTGTGAGTTTTGTCTGTTTAAGGCTGAACATAACATATTCCAGTATGTCTGTCATGCGTGTTTGTATGATATGCCCCAGCTTGCGTTGTGATAGCTCCCTTGAAGGCATATCTCTCAGGCCGGGAACTGTGAATGTATCCCCTGTATCTACACTGGTTGCAATAGCTGTACCGTATTGCTTTTTTACCTGTTCGGCCACAGACCTTAGTAAGCCCATTTCATTGTGTATGTCTTCAGTTATGTCTATACCACCTGCGGGAACTACAGAAGCATATTTCAGGATGCCTTCATGGTAAACAGCTAAGTCAGTAGTGCCGCCACCTATATCAATAATGGCTACACCGGCTTCCATATCTTCTGCATCTGCTACAGCTAATGCAGAAGATACGGGCTGTAGTTGCAGGTTTCTTACCTGTAAGCCACATTTATTGATACATCTGCGTATGCTGTTAACCGCATCTGCATCCGCTATCATTATTTTGAAGTCAGCACCCAGTTTAGTGCCACGCATACCAACCGGTTGGTTAATACCTGTTATCCTGTCTACAGTATATTGCTGCGGTATAATATCCAGTACCTGGTAGCCTTCGGGTATGGTAGTATTGTGCTGATCGGCTATCAGCAGTTCTATTTCCCTGTGGCTTATTTCTTCATCAGGGTTAATGCGTATCCTGTCGCCGCGTGAATGCAGGCATTTCACATGTTCGCCTGTAAGCCCTACAAATACTTCGTTGATCTCCAGCAGTGGGTTAGATAAGAGGCATTGCTCTAAAGCCTGCTCTGCAGAATGGGTGCACTGTTCAATGTTTAAGGCCGATCCGTGTTGTACCCCTGCAGATGCCGATTGTCCGAAACCCAGTATTTCGATCTTACCCCCGGTGTTCATTCTGCCGGCTATAGCTACAGTTTTGGTACTTCCCAGGTCCAGCCCTACGATTACAGGTTGTCTTCTCTCTTGGTTCATATTGTTGTTCTTTTATGTGATGCAAAAGAACGGAGCGTTAATAATTTGTTTGCTGATGCTTATGCAGTTGTTTTCTGATTATTATCATAAAACACAGAACCCATGCGGGTATAAATATTTAGTTGAGTGAAAAAACGGTGACGACGGTTAGTGAATTACAATACCGTGACAAAAGAAAGTGCCTTTATCAAACATTTCTTGTTTTGTAACATAGAGTTACAAATATTAGTAGCTGTATAGGAGCCAGTGTTTACATCCTCACCATAGTATATTTCAGCTTACCACGCTCCATCTTTGTACGTTCTGCATTTTCAACGGCCTGGTAGAGCAGCAGCGTATCATTGCTGCGGCTGAAAATAAATGACTTCTGGTTCTTGGTGCGCTCGTCAAACATTAGTTCATCTACTTTATAACCCTCTTCTTCGGCTATATAATCGGTGAAGATATAATAGGTGCTGTGGCCTTCTATGCCATTTACCAGGCCATCGTCAGTAAGCGTTACATCCAGTTGCTTGCCCGATTCATCAGTCGCTTTATATTTGCCTGCTACCAGCACTTTATTGGCCATATACTGTATGCCATACGGTTCGCCATTTTCTGATTGTATGCCTGTTACTTTAGTAAAGCTGCGTTCATCGAGTAGTTTTTTCTCTTTATTGTAATGGCAGAGCGAAAGAGTAGTGTCTTTCCCGTTGATAGCGTAAGACAATTCGTAGAAGTTGCCGGCTATACCATCATCATGCGATGTGGGAATGGAGTGATCGTTTTGCCCTTCGCGGAAATACACAGTGAACAGGTATCCTTCATGATTATTGAGGCTGGCCGAAACGGTGAGGCTGTCGCCCGTAGTTTCCGCACTGATGATAGACATGGATACCACATCTGTTAATACGCCTATAGAGGCCACCGGAGATTTTGTTTTTGCCAGGCTGTTGATGTAATCCGTCATTACCCAGGTGCCATTAACAATGGGTTTAAACTTGTCGGCAACAGGCAGTTTTGAGGTGTTACTGGTGTTGCGCGGTTGGCAGGCAGCCAGCAAAAGCATACCGGCTATGAGGCATTGTTTCATAGACTCAAATATATTGCATTTATAGATAATGTGCAGAAGGCGTTGGTATGTATTAATTTATCCACAAGTACATAATGTTCCACAAAATGCCGCCGTGGAACGTTATTTTTGTATATAAGGGATATTGGGCTCAATTTTATGAAATTTACGTATTACGGACATTCCTGTTTTTCAATACAATCGGGGGGTAAAACCCTGCTTTTTGATCCGTTCATATCCGGCAACCCGCTGGCTAAGGACATAGACGTGGACAGTATAAAAGCAGACTATATCCTGGTGAGCCATGCACATGGTGACCATACGGGCGACCTGCTGCAAGTGGCGAAAAATAACGATGCTTTGGTGATAGCTGCTTTTGAAGTAACAACCTGGATGGAAAAGCATGGGTACAATAATGTGCACCCCATGAACTTTGGTCCAAGGGATTTTGAGTTTGGTAATGTGCGTTTTGTACCGGCTGCCCACAGCAGTTCTTTCCCTGATGGTACCTATGGCGGCAGTGCAGGAGGTTTTATCGTAAAACTGGGAGAAGGGACATTTTACTATACCGGAGATACCGGACTATGTGCCGACCTGCAATTGATACCGCGTTTCGGTAAGCTGGATTTTGCCATTATGCCGGTAGGCGGAAACTTTACAATGGATGCAACCGACGCTGTAGTGGCGGCAGAGTTCATACAATGTAAGAAAGTAATAGGGGTGCACTTTGACAGCTTCGGCTATATAGTGATAGACCATGAAAGCGCCGTGAAGAAATTCAGCGACGCAGGAATGGAACTGATATTGCCAACGATAGGCGGCAGCATGAATATGTAAGAATTAAGTAACAGACAGAATATTATTTCGCGAAGGACTATTAATACTAAGACAATGGCTAAAGTAATTGCGATAGCGAACCAAAAAGGCGGAGTAGGTAAAACCACAACCGCCATAAACCTGGCAGCCAGCCTCGCTGTACTGGAATATAAAACCCTGCTGGTGGACGCTGACCCGCAGGCCAACAGTACAACCGGTAACGGCTTTGACCTGAAGAACATACAGCTAAGCCTGTATGACTGCATGGTGAATGATACACCTGCCGCACAGGTGATACTGGAAACAGATACGCCCAACCTGTACCTGCTGCCTTCTCACCTCGACCTCGTAGGTGCGGAGATAGAGCTGATACATCACCCCAACCGCGAGCATGTAATGCGCAACTCGCTGGAGGAGCAAAGGAAGAAGTTTGACTTCATCATTATAGACTGTTCACCATCGCTGGGCCTGATAACAGTAAACGCGCTTACCGCTGCAGACAGTGTAGCAATACCTGTGCAGTGCGAATACTTCGCCCTGGAAGGTTTGGGCAAATTGCTTAATACTATCAAGATCGTTCAGACACGCATCAATACAGAATTGCAGATAGAAGGTATCCTGATGACGATGTATGATGGCCGACTGAGGCTGAGTAACCAGGTGGTGGAAGAGATCAAGAACCACTTTGGTGAACTGGTGTTCAATACCATCGTACACCGTAATACCAAGCTGGGTGAAGCCCCTAGCTTTGGTACCCCTGCGCTGATGTATGATGCAGAAAGTACAGGTGCTGTAAACTACCTGAACCTGGCCAAGGAGATATTGCAGAAGAACAATATGACCAAAATAAAGAACGAAGACAAAATATTTGAAACTGACGATCATGTCTCAGACCAATAAGAAGCAAGCATTAGGAAAGGGTATAAGAGCACTGCTCAATACCATAGACGAAGAACTGAAGGGCACCAGTGAAACCCCGGCGCCACCTTCGGTTACCGGGCAGGCTGCAGGCACGATAGTACGTATACCTGTAGAACAGATAGAAGTAAACCCTAAGCAGCCCCGCCGCGATTTTGACGAGCAGGCGCTGAAAGAACTTTCTGAAAGCATTAAGCTGCATGATATCATACAGCCGATAACAGTAGTAAAAACAGGGCCAACCAGTTACCATCTTATATCGGGTGAACGCCGTTTGCGTGCATCTAAAATGGCGGGGCTGAAAGACATACCTGCTTACATACGCACAGCCGACGACCAGCAACTGCTGGAGATGGCATTGCTGGAAAACCTGCAACGTGAAGACCTGAACGCGATAGAAGTAGCACTAAGCTACAAGCGCCTGATGGATGAGTGTGATATGACACAGGAGCAGGTAGCGGAACGCATGAAGAAAGAGCGCAGTACGGTGACCAACTATGTGCGCCTGCTGAAACTGCCGCCGGATATACAGAAGGCGGTACGTGACGGAATGCTGAGCATGGGCCATGCACGCGCTATCATAGGACTTGAAGAAGTAGATAAACAACTCTATGTATACCGCGAAACACTGGAGAAAGGTTTATCGGTAAGGCAGGTGGAGCAACTGGTAAAGAACATGACGCAGTCGCATTCAGGAGCAGCGGCTACATCATCGGCTAATGCAGGCAAGCTGCCACCTGCATATAAGCGCATAGAAGATAACATGGCCTCACACTTCAGTACTAAGGTGAAGATGGAAAGGAAAAAAAGCGGTAAAGGTTCTATTACTATAGAATTCTATAACGATTCGGACCTGGAGCGCATTATGGAGAAGATGAATCTGTGATAATGGGTGAATGGCTCAATTGCGCAATAGCTCAATGAGTTTGATAAATAATATGGGCTGCAATGCAGCCCTTTTTTTACTTTTAAAAAAACTTCTACAATGAAAACTATCTTACTGCAAATTGATGGTACAGGTCTTACAATAGCAGCGTTAACTACAGGGGCTATATTCTTTTTTCTTGCTGTGCTTATAACCAGGTGGGTATTCCAGATTCCCACAATGATCAAATTGCTAAAACAGCAAACAGCAAATTCTATAGCTCAAAGAAGAGTGATAAACTTAATTGCTGAAAAGAATGGTATCTCAATGGAGGAAATTAATAAGATTGTTGATGCAGTAAATGTTGAAGTTTTTGGATAGGTTAAAAACATGGCCACACTATCAATAATCTAATAGTAATGATACCCGAAAACTGGCAGAAGGCGGCAAAGGAAAACCAGAAGGCATACAAACGTGTGCTGGAGAAGGGTAATTATAATAAGATGCTCAAAGCATTGCCGGAACTGCATGAAGAAGTATTCAGCAAGATAGACTGCCTGCAATGTGCCAACTGCTGTAAGAATTATTCCCCGCGATTTAAGAACCCCGACATCAAACGCATAGCCAAGGTGCTGAAGATGAAAGAAGGAGATTTTGTGGCTACCTACCTGAGGCTGGATGAGGACAATGATTATGTGGTGAAACAATCTCCCTGCCCTTTTCTTGCAGAAGATAATACCTGCAATATATACGATGACCGCCCGAGCGATTGCCGCAGGTACCCTTACACAGATGAGGATGTACTGCTGGACAGAGTGCAGCTTACACTGAAGAATGCAACGGTATGTCCTGCTACCTATATGGTGCTGGAGCGGCTGAAGGAGATGGAAGGGAAGTAGCGAAGGAAAGTGCCGTAAATAACGACTAATAGAATAAGATGCGCCCATTGCACATATCTGTATATAAATTGGTTGTTGTTTTTCACCTGCTTTTTTTGCCATTAATGGCTTCGGCCCAGCATGGAGTTACTCTAAGATTTACGCCAAAGTATAATGGAGAGACTATAGATGTGAATGCACCTAAATACCTGCCTTATGGTAAAGACAGTCTTACAATAGAAACATTCAGGTGTTATATATCGAATGTTCGTTTCCTGAAAAATGGGAAGGATATTTATACAGAGAAAAACAGTTATCACCTGCTGGATGCTGCAGACGGGAAAATGCAGGTAACGTTTAATAATGTCATTGATGATTTTGATGCAGTAAGTTTTGACCTGGGTATAGATAGTGTAACCAATGTTTCCGGTGTGATGGGTGGAGACCTGGACCCGGTGAATGGTATGTACTGGGCATGGCAAAGCGGTTATATCAATTTCAAGCTGGAAGGGAAAAGTAATGTTTGTGCAACGCGTAATCACGAATATAGTTTTCATATAGGCGGATATGCCGGCAGGGATAAAGCAGTGCAGCATGTGGTACTCAAAATACACCAGAGTAACATCATAGATATATCAGTGAATATTGACCAGTTTCTTGGAGGTATTGATCTGTCTGAACAGAATTCAGTAATGATACCCGGTCCTGAAGCTGTTTCGTTGGCAGAGAGATTGGCAGGAATATTTCAAATAGTGCAGCAATGAGGAAATGGGCAGTGCTGGTCATATTATTAAGTACTGTTTGCCTGTTATCATTCAGGGCAAAACATAAATTGTTTGCAGTGCCAAAGGGCTGGCCAGAGCCTGCGTATGATTTCAGTAAAAATCCCCTAACAGAAGCAAAGGTAGAACTGGGCAGAGTGTTATTTTACGACCCCGTACTGTCAAAGGACAGTACTATATCATGCGCCAGTTGTCATTCTCCTTTCAATGCATTTACGCATGTAGACCATCAACTCAGTCATGGCATAGCTGGTAAGATAGGTACAAGAAACTCACCTGCATTGATGAACCTTGCATGGGCTAACAGTTTTATGTGGGACGGAGCAGTAAACCATCTTGATGTGCAGGCACTGGCACCTATATCAAATCCGCTGGAGATGGATGAGGATGTAGGGCATGTGGTAAAGAAATTACAGGCCATTCATGAATACCGCTCAATGTTTTATAAAGCATATGGAGACTCTGTAATAACCGGGGAGCATACACTGAAAGCCCTGTCGCAGTTTATGCTGACACTGGTGAGTTGTAATGCACGCTATGATAGTGTGAAGAGAGAGGAGACAAAGTTTACTGAGCAGGAAGAAAGAGGTTATGCTATTTATAAGAAGAATTGCGCTGCTTGTCATACAGAACCATTATTTACTAATGAGCAGTTTGAGAATAACGGATTGTATGTAGATGAAACACTGAATGATATAGGAAGGGTGAAGATCAGCAGGAGCCCGGAGGATTCTTTGAAGTTTAAAGTGCCTACGCTGAGGAACCTGAAATACAGTTACCCGTATATGCACGATGGCAGGTTTAAGAACCTGGGGCAGGTACTCAATAATTATATAATGGGGTTGCAGCATACACCTGCACTAAGTAAAGAATTGCAAAAAGGTATTTACCTGAACGACGATGAGAAGTTTGACCTGCTGGTGTTCCTGTATACCCTCAACGACAAAGACTTTATCAGCAACCCTAAATTCGGCTACCCGAAAAAATAATTCCCTCCATGCGAAGGAATGCGTTTGCGCTGACGTCTAACAATACAGTTTCAGCTTTTAAAACTAAAACTCAGGCTTTATGCAAAGGACATTATTACCAACTGCTTTACTGCTGCTTTCTTTAAGCACTTCAGCACAAATAACAGACCCGATGATAACCAAGTGGTGGTTTAATACCAACGGGAATAAGTATAACAGCATACTTACAGATGTAGAAGCGGTGTACTACAACACACAAAATGTGTATGTGAAAACAAGTGGTGTGCCCAATTATTACCAGGATGGAGTATCTCATAACAATGCTAAAGACCTGAAAGCGATATGGGTGATACCACGTACCCCATCACCATCATCGAGCCCTACAGGTATACAGGGTGGACAGAACGGGTTGATGATAGATGGTTCGCTCAGCTTTACGCCAGGCGATGCACAGTCATACAATAATGCCGGAGTGTGGAACAGGCTGGCTTATTATTTTGAAGGTGTGGATATGGACCCGGCAAATGGCCACAGCACACCAACCAACTGGTACCACCACCATTTTGATAATTTGAAAGTGCATGATTTTGACAGCACCAAACATTCTCCGATTGTAGGTTATGCCTGGGATGGATATCCTATTTATGGCCCATACGGATATGCAAATACAAATGGTACAGGTGGTATAAAAAGAATAACATCGAGCTACCAGTTACAAACCTATACTACACGTACTAACGGGCCTAATGTGAACACGCAATATCCTATCGGATGCTTTATAGAAGACTGGGTATATACAGCATCTTCAGGAGACCTTGATGAGCATAATGGCAGGTTTTGTGTAACACCCGAATATCCTTCAGGTACTTATGCCTACTTTACCACGCTTGATGCCAGCCTGAAACCTGTGTATCCATATTTTGTAGGCCCTACATTTTATGGTGTACATACTAATACCAACCTGGGTATGAGTACGGGTGTGTCCAGTGTGCCTTCAGGTACTACACAGTATATGCCCACAACAAGTGTAGATGAAGTAGAGGATATGGCAGGTAATATCGAATTATATCCTGTACCAGTTCAAACATCACTGAATATAAAACTGAAAGACAATAAGAACTATGATGTGACCGTATACGATGCACAAGGTAAGGTGGTGACAAGAAAGAGCATCAATACAACTTCTGATATAGATATGAGTAACTGTGCTTATGGTGTATACTTTGTGAGTGTGGCTAATACAGCAGAAGGTAAAGGTGTTATAAAAAGAATAGTAAAGCAGTAATTGTTATACAGGGGGTGTATAATAAAAAGCGGGTTCAAGTGAACCCGCTTTTGCTATTTGAATATTGTGATAGCCTAGTAGACGCTTATGCCTGCCGGGTTGAAATTTCTCTGTAATGAATCCAGCACCTTGCTTTTATCTTTTACAGGACATGTTACCGGCATTAATACATATATCAGCGTAGGGTCTTCTTCCTTCAACTCTACATTGTTGCCATAGCTCTTTAACTGTTTGTAGCGTTTTTCTGCCTTGTCGCGGTCGTCGTAAGTAGCCAGTATAGCCTTGAATGTTGTCATTGGCCCTGTTGGCTTAGTAGCAGCAGGCGTGTTGTTTACTGCCGGAGTACCGGTTACCGGTGTGTTTGTAGCAGCCGGTTTATTGACTGTCGGTTGCGTATTAGTCGGAGTTGTATTTTCCTCAATCCCGGCATCCGGTGCAGTTTCCGGTATTACAGATGTATCTGTGATGGTGGAACTGTCAGTTGTCAGCGAATTTTCAACAGGCTGCACATCCTGCATAGGTACTTGCGTAGCCAGTGTATCTATATGTACTGCCGGAGTGCCCGACTTCATATAGCGCATGCTGAAAATGAAGCCTGCGGCCAGTAATCCAAGTACAACCAATGCTATAAGTATCCTTGTCCAGTTGATCCTTGACCCCTCGATCGGTGGTTCCTGGTAAGGAGCAGGTTGCGGAGCATATCCTTGCCCCTGCTGCGGGTAATTTGGCGCAGGTACCGGTATAGACTGCGGACGATAACTGCCGCCTGCATCCGGTGCCGGGCGCTTAGGACTATGTTTTTCAACAGGTATACGTGCCGGGGCATAGGAGAAATGCGGGTGAGTAGCAAACTGTACTTTATTGTTTACTTCTATAAAGCTGCCCAGTGTTGACAGAGGAACTTCTTTTCCCTGTTTCAGTTCAGTTTTTACCTGGTCTGTATATTCTTTTAGTGCGGCAGATGCTTTTGATATGCTTATCTGCTCGTTGGTGGCTATAAAATTAGATAGGTTATCGTCAACCACGGTGGCAGGTACTGCATGTATCTCCATAAAAGGGGCAGTAAGCGAGGTGCCATCATAAACAGATGGTTTACGCCTTAGCTCAAGATTAGCTAATCCATGTATGTAACACGAATTATTCTTCAGCAGAAAAAGCCCTATGTATGATGAAATATCCATTTATAACTACCCTAAACCGGCTGTAAAATAAGCAATAGCTTAAGAAATCTCCAATTTGGTTTTAAAATTTCAACCTAAGACCGCCGTATAGATTAATACCATATGCCTGGTAGCCCATCCAGCGCTCGTAATGCGAGTTGAGTAGGTTGGTAACCTGTACAAATGCAGAAAAACGTTTAGTGATATTGTATTCTGCACTCGCACCAATATCCATGATATTATTGAGGCTTACAGATACATTGGCCTTATTAACGGCATATATCTCATCCATAATTGATATATAACCATTGATAGTAAGTGCAGCTAACGGACGTGCCTGTACATCTATCTTGAAAATAGTACCCGGCTCGTGCCATGCATGTTTGAAGGCAGATGTATTGTAATTGTTTTTGATGATGCTCATTCCTATATAGAAAGAATTAGCAACCTGGTAGCGTATAGCTGCCTGCAGAGACAGGTTGGTGGCATTATCATATACAACCACAAACTGCTTGGCATCGCCCGCCGTATCATTTATGAACAGGGGTAGTGCTTTATAATTCCACCAGCTAACACCACCGTACAAACTGATATGGTTGCCCAGTTTGGTTTGTATGTTGCCAAAAACTTTGGTCGACTGTGTTTGGGCCTGCAGGTAATTACTCATCATATAGGGGTTACGTGTGCTCAGCTCATTATAAGTGTTCTTAGCTATGTCTCCTTTCCAGCCCGCAGTGAATATGAACTGACCCTTGCTCAGTACATAAGAGGCATGAATATCCGGCAATATGTATGATTTGCCATTGTTTCCGAAAGTTGGACTAATGCCTGCATATATGTTCATGTCTCCGGCGCTGTATGCAAGGCCGGGAGATAACTGGAGTACATTATTGTTCTGAGCAGTAAAGGCATTGGGGTTATACTGTGTAAATGAACCATTCAGGGCCAGGTGTATCTTAAATGCAGAGTCTACATTATACACAAAAGGCAATTTTACTTCCTCTGTCAGTTCTGATGTTTTATAATGGTCGCTGTAGGTAGCTATTTTTACCAGCGGGTTGTATGTAATATGGCCGGCCAGCAGATCTTTGTTCTTTATATCTGCAAATACAGTTACCCCGGTAAATGATTGCTTAACCGATGCAGCAGGGAAAGTATATAAAGAATGATCGAACCCGTAATAGTAAAATGTGTTGTACGAAGCATCTAACCCGGCGTGGATATCGTGCTTGTTGCCATACAGTGTACCTGTAGCTTCCAGCCCTGAAAGCGAGGATTTCTGTTCAGCTATTTTGCCTGCCTGAGAGAGGTGGTGTACATGTATCGAAGTCTCATAATTATCACCCTTGAGTGATGATATGCCCGCATCAAGATAAACGGTAGAAAGAGTGCCGCCGCCCAGTTTTACATAATTGGGGAAAGGTGCTACTGAAGAATCTTTGCCCAGGGCCAAAGGTCTGAGTGGTGTTGCTGTATAGTTATATTGCAGGTTTTGCTGCGAGATATTGTAGTTGAATACCGGCCTTGAATTATCTGCCGGGGGCAGGTTGGTAGACAGTTCAGGCTTCGCTGCCTGCTTTACTTCCGGCTTGTACGACTGAGTGATCTCAATCGTAGCTCCCCTGATGGCAGTGTCACGTGCTATTTGCCTTTTTTGCGCGAGGGCAGCCGGCGAAACAGCCAGCAGTATCATCAGTATGTGCAGTAGTTTTTTGCTCATCCCCTTTATGGTTATTCTGATAATTTACTTTTTTTCTTTTCCAATGCTTTTACCTCATCCAGCTTCTTAGCAGCTTCCTGTTTCAACTCAGGTATGCGTGCATTTTTTACAATGCTCTGCAGTGTAGAGCGTGCATTGAAATAATCTTTCTCTTTAGTTAAAATGTCAGCCAGCAGAATATAAGATTTTATGATCCAGTAATCATTGCCTGCTGCCTTTTGTATGGTTTGGTTAGCAGCTTCTTCTGCTTCTTTCAGGTTGTTTTGCTGCAGGTATACTTCTGCTACCCTGTAGCGTGCTTCGGTTGCTATTACATTTATCTTATTGCCGGTAAGTTGTTTGAATATAACCAGTGCTTCTTCCTGTTTGCCTGTAGCATGCAGCGCTCTTGCTTTGTAAAACTGGCCGAGCGTCATTGTATTTTCATCTATACCCGGCATTGATAACAATGTGTCTGCAAATGTTACTGTTTCCGCAAACCTGTCTGTGTTAAAGCTGCACTGCATAAGCCCATTATATGCCTGTTGCAGGCTGTTGGCACCCATGGCAGAAGAGCGCAGCTTATCGTAATAGTTTAATGCGGCCTTATAATTCTTTGCCTGGAAGGTTATAGTAGCAGCATGCAGAGCACTATTCTCAGAAAAATCATTCCATTGCCCGTTCAGTACTTTGTCATACTCCGCCACTGCTTCTTTATATTCCTTGAGCCTGAAATGGCTTTCCGCTTTATAGTAATGTGCTTTTACTGAAAAGAGCCCATTAGGGTATTGTTGCAGGTATTGAGCAAAAGATTGTTTGGCTTTGTCCCATTTGCCGGATGCAAACTGGGCCTCTGCTGCACTGTAATAGGTAGAATCAAGCGAATAGTCGTCAGATGTATTGATATTATTATCCTTCAGCAGTTTTGCATAAGCACCGGGCTGGTTGGTCTCTATATACAGGCTTTTAAGTGCATCAAGCGCTGCCGGCCTTTCTTCTGATGACGGATATTCAACAGCAACATGTTTGAAGGCTTCGATAGCTTTATCACTATTGCCCGATTGCTGATAGCAGAAGCCTGTCTTCATCCACGCTTTAGGCATCATGTCCGGCCTGTCGAATGCCTGTGTTAAAGGCAGCAGGGCTGTGATGGCAGCAGGGTATTTGTCTGCATCTATATACGCAAGTGCCATTTCGTAGCGTGCATCAGCAGCATATCTTGATGGAGGTACTTTGCTGAGCATGCTTTGCAGCAGGGCTATTTTATCCGCATTTTTACCCATCAGCCCCAGTATGATGGCCTTCTGGAATGATGCATAGTCTGCATCATCACCATTGGCAGCTATTACTTTGTCATATAGCATTACGGCGCGGTTATAATTCTTCTGCATAAAGACTGCATCAGCCTCACGCAGTATAGAGTTGATTGCCGTTAATGAATCATAAGACTGGTATTGCTGTGCCTGTGCGAAATAGCTTTGTGCAGCAGAAAAATCTTTCAGTTGCATAGCTGCGTAGCCCATGTTCAGGTATGCATTGAATATAGTAGCAGAGGGGCTGAGCTGGGTTACCCTGTCATTATTACGAGCTTTCTCTATAAAGTCTTTAGAGTGAATAACTGATGCTGCATATTGCTGTTCCTTATAGGCGATATCGCCCATCCAGAAAGAAGTAGCTGCATCGTAGGCCGCATCTATAGGTTGCTGCGATGCTAATGCCAGCAGGCTGTCGGCAGCAGGCAGGTTGTTGTTTTGTATTTGCAGCATGGCATAGCCGTAGGCTACTTTCTGCATGACGCGCCAGTAGGCTATGTCTTTGTTCTGTACTTCCTGCAGTGCCTTGTATGCCTCGGCATAGTTGCTGGTTTTTATCAGCAGGTCAGACAATAGCGTTTTTGCTTCGTCTTTATAAGATGAAGCAGGGTAGGTAGCCAGCAGTTCATTGATGTGCATTATGGCATCATCATTATGGCCCATTTCATAAGCCAGTTTGGCCGATGTTATGAGTGCTGTTTCCTGCATTGCGGGTATAAAACTCATATTGGCACATATAGTGAATGCGCTGCGGGCACTTTTACGGTCATTTATTTTCAGGTAACAATCGCCCAGCAGGTAGTTAACTGTTTGGCCCAGAGAATCTTCCGTATTACTAAGTTGCTGTAGTTTATCGATAGCGTTGTTCCAGTCTGCTGTGCTGTAGTAACTGTATGCCATTTCATACAGGTCTTCTTTCTTTATCTTATCCGTGTTTTTGTAGTAGTATTCGAAGAAAGGGATAGCTTCAACATAATTCTTTTCTTCGAACAATACCTGTGCTGCCAGCAGGTGCAGTTCATTATGATAGTATGAACGTTCCGGACCTTTTATTAACTGTAAAGCGTCTTCAAGCGCTTTCTGCTTTTTGCCGGTGAAGTAATGTATCTCGGCAATATAGTAGGGAACGATGCTGCTGTAGGCTTTGTCGTCTTTAATACGCTCGAAGCTGGTGAGTGCATCTGTATAATTGCTTTGGTTATAAGCCAGCAGGCCATAATAATAATTGCCTGCATTGTAATATTTGCCGCCCAGTTCTTTTATGGCTACCAGCAATGGTTCTGCCTTGTCGAACTGGCTGTTATAGAAGTAGCAATATGCCAACTCGAATTTCGCATTGGCTACCTCTTTATTAGTAAGGTTGGATATGCCGGCCATTTCGTAATATGGAATGGCTTCAGCAAACATGTTGTAGTTGAAATAATATTGTGCGAGCGCGTATGCGGTACGTTGCCTGTAAGAAGGATTGGCAGAATGGCTGATAAATGCTGCAGCCTCGTCTACGCAATTATCCTTGTCCAGCTTCAGTGCTGATAATGCATAAATGAAGCGCGCTTTTTCCTGCTCATCCAGGCCTGTATTTCTGCTGGTATGCAAATAGGCAGCAGCCGACTGTGCAGCGGCAGTAAAATGCCCCTGGTTGAACTGTTCTTCGGCTATGACTATCCATTTATTATCAGGTAAAACGGGATAGTGTATTTGTGCCGAAGCCCGGCTGCTTAACATCATTCCAAGTGCTAAACAAGCCAGGCTTCGGGTAAAGAGTTTCTCTTTTCCTTGTATCATTCAAATAGCAATATTAAAAGTTCCATGTCGCATTCAGGCTAGGGAATATTGGTAATTGATATACACGAGTGTTAGCATAACGGTCTACATAGAAAATGTTTTTCCTGTTGTAGACATTAGTAACGCTCAAAGTAGTTTCAATATTTGAATTTTTAGACAGCTCAAATTTCTTTTTAACAGAAATATCTAAACGATGGTACCATGAAAGGCGGCCCCCATTTATTTGGTTGGCATAAATCAGGCCAACTGTTCCATTCTGAGTGTTAAGATTTGTATTGAGGCCGTTTGCAAGAGGGTCAAGTTGTTCGTAGAAACCCTGTGTTTGCGTGAAAGGGAACGGGGAGCCCAGGTTGTATCGGGTTGAAATTTCCCAGTTTCTTTTCTTGCCACCTGTATATGAGCCCAGCAGGTTCAGATTGAAACGACGATCGAATGGCGGAGCATAAGACTGTTCTACTATTGCTCCATTTACATTGTTGCCTTCACGTACTAATGTTTTGTACTTCACATACTGGTATGATGCAACACCCCACAGGTAAATACGTTTAACATTATAGCGGGCAGAAAGGTCGATACCGTATGCTTTACCACTTCCTGCAATAAAGTTACCATCCGCAGCAGAAGCTTTTATGCGGCTTAATTCAATATTCTGCGTGAAATTTTTCAGCCATGGTTCCAGGTTGAATTCAACATTGTCAACATCAACTTCTATACCACCCAGCAGGTGATAGGCTGTTTGCAGATTGTTGTTGATATATTGCTGGTTTGTATTTTGTACCTGTTCGTCAGGGCTGAGTATGAAGCCGTTGAAGAAGTTGACAATGTCACGATCGCTTTTTGTGCTGAGGATATTTTGAGAATACATACCCGCAGCTGCTTTAAGACGCACAATAGAACTTGCGTTGTATTTAAGCCCTATACGTGGCTCCGGAGAA
The DNA here is from genome assembly GCA_044227125.1 of Flavipsychrobacter sp. Lineage (GTDB taxonomy): Bacteria > Bacteroidota > Bacteroidia > Chitinophagales > Chitinophagaceae > Polluticoccus. The sequence continues at coordinate 50,747 of JBGAFS010000005.1, read as the reverse complement.
AGTTTAGCTAATGAAGAGTAATACTGCAGACGGAACCCCGGCTCCAGTATGAGTTTTTCGCCGAAGTTTTTGCGATACATTGCAAAAAGGTTTGCAGAAGTATTCCTGCGATCGAGGGACGTTGTATAACCAATAGAATTTGGATACTGCAGTGCAGTATGGAAACCGTTCACTTCAACACCATATTTCAGCTGGCTATAGCCGGGCAGGAAGTAGGTGAAGTCAATTCCACCCTCAAAACCATCAATGCTGCTGCCGCGCGGGTAGAAGTTAGCTTCATTATAATCGATGTCGTATTTAGAATAAGCAAACTTACCACTGATCAGGGCAGAGCTGGTACCCGGTGTAACTACAAATGTAGCGCCACCGCCTTTTGCTTTCCAATGAAGATTAGCGCTTTCAACATGTGTTACATTATCCAGCACTTTTGCTTTATCATCAAAATTGAAGCCAAAGAGATTGAGTTTGCTACCGTTGTTACTATTGATGGTGATCTTTCCGTATGCGTCAGTAAAGGTGTATGGCAGACCGCTTGTAAATGGTTCGCCAAAGCTTCCATAAAGTGCTTTTGAGCTTTGTTCAAGATAGCTGTGTTTGAAGCTGAGCAGGAAAGTAGTAGAGGCATCGCCCTCTTTTTTAGGTTTTGAAAGCGGGCCTTCCAGCATGGCACGTGCCATAATAGGAGATGCTGATACTTTACCGGCAAGGCGGTTTTTGTTACCATCTTTAGTATGCACATCCAGTATGGCTGATGTACGGTTGCCATACTGTGCGTTGAAACCGGCAGTTTGTACATCTACACTGCGTATAGCATCTGTTTCAAAAATAGAGTAAAGACCAATTGTGTGGAATGGATTGTATATGGTAACGCCATCAAGCAGTATGCCTGTTTGTGAAGGAGCGCCGCCACGGATATATAATTGTCCGCCCTGGTCGCCGGTGAAAACAACACCCGGTATTACCTGCAGGTACTGTGCAATATCAGGTTCACCACCCGAGCTGGGTAATAGTTTCATTTCGCGCGGTGTAACTGTTGTAACACCTGCATTTATCTGAGTAATTTTTTCGGTTTTACGGGCAGATATTTCAACACCTTTCAGCTCATGTTGTTTGGTGCCGAGGAATATCTTTTTATTGATTATCTGGCCGGCCTTTATGCTTACGGTAAGTTTTGTTGTATCGTAACCAACAACACTGGTGAATAAAGTGTATGTACCTTCGGGTACCTGTATCATTGAGAAATAACCATTCACGTCAGTCTGTACACCTATTTTAGTTCCCAGCAGGAATACATTGGTAAATATCATAGGTTCACCATTGGCTTTGTCGTAAACGAAGCCCTTTATGGTGCCGGTAGTAGGCTGCTGGGCAAATGCTGCAGCAAATAAGCATGTAAACAGGATTACCAGAATGCCGGTTTTTTTATGCATGTTTGGTTTATTTATATGTGCTGAAAGTTAATAGCCCCGAAAGTATGTTTTTAGGCGTAATTCGGGAAGGAACAAAGATAGGAATTACACTATAGTGACCAAACTGAACTTTGGCAATCTATACTTGCGTAAAACAATTAATATATATGAACTACAGAATTGTTTTTAACGTATTTTGCCATTATGAAAATTTTTACTGCTTCACAAATAAGAGCTTGTGATGCATATACCATACACGTATCCTCCATCACGTCAATTGACCTGATGGAAAGAGCTGCATCGCGCTGTGCTGAATGGATAATAAACGAGGTGCCTAAAGATGCTGTTTTCATAGTGCTTTGCGGCACAGGTAATAATGGTGGTGACGGACTAGCCATTACCCGTATGCTGCATAGGATGGGGTATGGGGTGAAAGCTTTTCTGCTGCAATTCAATGAACAACTCTCTGAAGACTGTAAGCATAATTATGATCGCCTGAGCAAAATAGATGATTCATTAGTGGAGGTTTTGCAAAGAGGCAGTTTTATAGCAGATATACCTGCTAATATCGTTGTGATAGACGCGATACTGGGGACAGGACTGAACAGGGAGCCGGATGAATGGGTAGCTGCTTTTATAGGGCACATAAATGACCTGCCTAATAGGAAAATAGCAATAGATATACCGAGCGGTATGCCGGCTGATAATATACCTGCTGACCTTGACTCAATATTGAAGGTTGATGATACGCTCAGCTTCCAGTTCTACAAACGTTCTTTCCTGCATCCTGAAACCGGACGATTGGCAGGGAGTGTGCATATACTGGACATCGGGCTGAACGAAACATTTATTAATTCCACACACAGTAATTATAATGCAATAGATGATGCCATAGTGCATGAACTGCATCATGGCCGTGATCCTTTCAGTAATAAGGGTACCTATGGCGATGCATTGATAATTGGCGGTACGTATGGTATGATAGGTGCAATGGTACTGGCTACAAAAGCTGCAGCAAGGGCAGGGGCGGGTAAGGTACGTGCTTTCATTCCTGAATGCGGCTATAATATATTACAGTCTACTGTGCCGGAAGCTATGTGTACTACCAAGGGGGAAAAATGTGTAGCCAATATGAGCGGATGGGAGCAGGCAAAAGCAATAGGTGTAGGCCCGGGATTGGGAACGCAGGATTATACAGCAAAAGCATTTGCAGAGCTGATAGATATTTGCAAACAACCCGTGGTGATAGATGCCGACGGATTGAACCTGTTGGCGAAACAACCTGAGCTGCTGCATAAGATACCTGCGCATAGTATACTGACACCACATCCTAAGGAATTTGAAAGACTGTTTGGTAAAACAGTGAACAGTATGCTGCAACTGGAACATGCCCGTACACAGGCTATGAAGTATAATATATTCATAGTGCTGAAAGGCCATTATACAGCAGTGATAACACCAGAGGGTGAGAGCTGGTATAATATGACGGGTAATGCGGGTATGGCTACAGGTGGCAGTGGTGATGTGCTTACCGGTATTATTACAGCATTGCTGGCACAAGGATATGATTCGTATGCATCGTCTATACTGGGTGTGTACCTGCATGGATTGGCAGGCGATTATGCAGCAGAACTGCACTCGCAGGAGTCGATGATAGCGAGCGATATTATTGATAATTTAGGTAAGGCATTCAAACGAATTGCAAAATAAAAAGAGCCCCGGTCGGGGCTCTTTTTATTTGAATTCATATCCTATATCGCGTCGATAATATTTTCCTTCGTATTCTATATGGTCGGCATTGTGGTAAGACATAGCCAGCGCTTCGGCTATGTTGCTGCCATAAGATGTTATTGCTATTACACGGCCACCATTGGTAACTGTTTGATGGTCTTTTGTAGTAGTACCGGCATGGAATAAGATACTGTCATGCACTTTGTCAAACCCTGTCATTACTCTGCCTTTAGGATAAGAGCCGGGATAGCCTTCTGATACCAGCATAACGGTGCAGGCTGCACGTTTGTCGTGAGCTACTGTAGCTTCATTCAGTTTGCCTTCATTCATTTTAATGATGAGGTCTACCAGGTCGGCATCAAGGCGTGGCATTACTACTTCTGTTTCAGGGTCGCCCATGCGGCAGTTATATTCTATTACGTAAGGGTCGCCATTAACATTAATGAGCCCGAAGAAAACGAAGCCGTTATATATAATTCCTTCAGCCGCCAGTCCGTTGATTGTTGGGTTAACAACCCGCTCAACCACTTTCTTCATGAAATCGCCTTGTGCAAACGGAACAGGAGATACTGCACCCATGCCGCCCGTGTTTAGTCCTGTGTCGCCTTCGCCTATACGTTTATAGTCTTTTGCTTCAGGCAGCAGTACATAGTTTTTACCGTCAGTAAATGCGAAAACTGAAAGTTCGATACCTGTGAGGAATTCTTCTATGACAACCTTCTTGCTGGCATCACCAAACTGTGCTTCTTTTATCATGGTAGTAAAAGTTTGCACTGCTTCTTCATGGCTTTGCGCTATCACAACGCCTTTACCTGCTGCCAGTCCGTCGGCCTTCAATACTATAGGCAAGTTATGTTGTTGCAGGTAGCTGATACCTTCGTCGAAGTTTGCATCGGTAAACTCCATATACGCGGCCGTTGGTATATTATGACGCTGCATGAATTTTTTAGAGAATGCCTTGCTGCCTTCCAGTTGCGCACCTTCTTTCGAGGGGCCAACAACGATAACGTGTTTAAGCTGGTCGTCATTCTTGCAATAATCCCATATGCCATTTACCAGCGGGTCTTCCGGGCCAACGAAGAGTATATCTATATTATATTCAATACAGGCATCTTTGATGGCATCAAAATCATTGACAGAAATATTGAGGTTGCTGCCCAGGATCGCAGTACCCGGGTTGCCGGGTGCTATGTATAATTCTTTACACAATTTGCTCTGACGCAATTTCCAGGCTATGGCATTTTCCCTGCCACCTGATCCCAGTAAGAGTATATTATAAGAAGACATTGTATGTATTATGCCGCAAAAGTATTTAAACCGTTGCTTATCTGCATATATAAATATGAATGATAAAATGTGGAAAAAATAAAAGGGTGAAAATCCCGTTAAAGGTGGTATTTGTTGAATGCAGATTAGGTAGCAAACCATTTTTTACTATCTTTCGAGATACAATTGAAAATAAACTATTATTTATTGTTATGACTCAAACACAAAAAGGGCACCCGAAGGGTTTATATGTGCTTTTCGCAACAGAGTTTTGGGAAAGGTTTAGTTACTATGGTATGCGTGCCATATTCTTCCTATACATGACTACCATGTTGTTTGGTAAAGAACAAGCCGGAATCTCAGAAGCTGGAAATGTGTACGGAACTTATACTGGCTTGGTATACTTAACTCCGCTGATAGGAGGTTATGTGGCAGATCGTTACTGGGGCAACCGTAAATCAATCTTTGTAGGAGGTTTGCTAATGGCCTTGGGACAGTTTATCATGTTCTTTTCCGCGGCAGCGTCGCATACAGATAAAGGGACCGCTATTACATTAATGTGGACTGGTCTTGCATTCCTGATATTTGGTAATGGTTTCTTTAAACCGAATATCTCTACAATGGTAGGGCAATTATATCCTGATGGTGACGGACGTAAAGATGCTGCTTATACTATATTCTACATGGGTATCAATGCAGGTGCATTCCTTGCTCCATTAATATGTGGATACCTTGGAGAAAAAGTAGATTTCAAATGGGGTTTCTTCTCTGCAGGTGTAGGTATGCTTGTCAGCCTTGTTATATTCTACTTCCTGAAAAACAAATATGTGGTAGGCCCTGATGGACGTCAATTGGGTGTAGGCCCAAATAAACTGATGGACGCAGCCCCTTTAGGTGGAGACGAGGAAACAGGTATGGCTGCTAATGGCGCTAAGAAGGCATCTGCAGACGGAGGATTCAGCAAGCAGCAATTAATGATCCTGATAGGTGGTATTGCAGTGGTTTTTTCTATCATACACTGGGTGCTGGATGTTGATGTTTGGGGGTCACTAATTTATGGTATGACATTAGTTGCCCCATTTGTTATTATTACAGACAGCACACTGACTAAAATAGAAAGGGACAGGCTTTGGGTTATCATCCTTATCATGATATTCGTGATATTCTTCTGGATGTGTTTCGAACAGGCTGGTGCATCGCTTACAGCATTTGCTGCCAACCAAACAGACCGTCATATTTTTGGCTGGGAAATGCCTGCCAGCTATTTCCAGAGTTTTAATGCCGGTTTTATCGTAATACTGGCACCAATAGTGAGTGCTATGTGGGTACGTTTTGCAAAGAAAGGTAAAGAACCTGTGGCCCCTTATAAACAATCAATGGGTCTCGCATTACTGGCTGCCGGATATTTGTTTATAGCTATGGGTGCAAAGAATATACCACAAGCAGGAGCAAGCATGATATGGCTAACCGGTTTATACTTCTTACACACTGTGGGTGAATTATTCCTGAGCCCGATAGGTTTGTCGATGGTAAATAAACTTACTCCGGGACGCTTTACATCATTGATGATGGGTATATGGTTCCTCGCAGTAGCAACAGGAAACAAACTCGCAGGCACCATGAGTGCCTTGTATCCTGATCCGGCATCGGCTACACACCCGCATTTCCTCGGTATGGAAATAGATGGATTGTATACTTACTTTATGATATTCGTAGGTTTTGCAGGTGCAGCATCTGTGATATTGTTCTTCCTCTGCCGTAAGCTGCAAAGGATGATGCATGGTGTGCATTAATATTCAAGTGATATTAAATAACTATAACGGCTCTGCTTATGCAGGGCCGTTTGTTTTTGCGGGGGTAGAAAAAGTGTGAATCAGAAATAAAGCCTATTTTGGCGTTATAATAAGATCAATGCTATGTCGCAGCAACTAACACTGGAACAGATACAGGATTTTAAAGGGAAATACCCTAAGCAGTTATGGCTGCTGTTCCTCACCGAAATGTGGGAACGCTTTTGCTTCTACGGTATGCGTGGTATGCTTACCGTGTTCATGGTAACACAGCTTTTAATTAATGAGAAGGATGCTAACCTGCAGTACGGTGCCATACAGGCATTTATATATGCCTTTACGTTTATTGGCGGTTTGTTTGCTGATAAGATACTGGGTTTCCGCAAATCATTGTTCTGGGGTGGCATACTGATGATAATAGGCAGTTTTATTATAGCATCTAATCCCAAAGAATTCTTTTATATAGGTACCTGTTTTACGATAGTTGGCACAGGCTTTTTCAAACCCAATATCTCTACTATGGTGGGCGATCTGTATAAGCAGGGCGACAGCCGCAGGGATGCCGGTTTTGGCTTGTTCTATACCGGTATTAATCTCGGCGCATTGCTGGGTGGTATTGCCTGCGTATGGATAGGTAAGGATTATTCATGGAACCTTGCATTTTCATTTGCCGGAATGGTAATGATAATCGGGCTGGTAACGTTCATATTCACACAACGCAGTTTGGGCCCTATCGGTCTTTCTCCGCTGAAAGATATTGTAGCTAGTAAGCGTAGGGTACTGGAAGTGGCAACATTCGTTGGCTCGCTGGCTATGATACCATTGCTGAAGGTAATGGTGAGCAAAACAGAGTACACAGATTATTTTATGTATGCAATTGGCCCCATAACATTGATATATCTTGCGTATGAAATGTCAAGGCTCAATGCTACAGAGCGGAAGCAGATGCTGGCGGCAATTATCTTCTGCCTGTTCTCTATATTATTCTGGGCATTTTTTGAACAGAGCGGCGGTTCCTTAAGTTTGTTTGCATTAAACAACCTGCACGATACATTGCTGGGTGGAGCATTACACGTAGACCCTAATGCATGGAACAATAGTTCTAATTCTGTTTTTGTAATCGTGTTCAGCTGGATGGTGGGACTGGTATGGGTATGGCTGGCTAATCGCAAAAAAGAGCCTAATTCTGTTGTTAAGTTTGGCCTGGCTTTCCTGTTCCTTTCTGCCGGTTTCTTTGTTTTTTACGGTACAAGGTTCTTTGCGGATGCAGGTGGAAAAACATCGCAGGATGTATTTACGCTTGCATGGTTGTTGCTTACGTTCGGGGAGTTATGCTTATCGCCTATTGGCCTTTCGCTGATGACCAAACTGGCACCTAAAAAGCTATGGGGTATGATGATGGGTCTTTGGTTCCTTGCCAGTGCATACGGTCAGTATGTGGCGGGTATACTGGGGGCAGGTATGGCAACGGGTGATGATAAAGCCAGTGCAATGACCAAACTACTGACCTATACTGATGGCTACCGTATGCTGGCCATATATGCACTGGTGGCTGGTGTAATACTCATAATAATATCTCCGCTGATAAGGAAAATGATGGGAAGTGTGAAGTAAGAAATCAGAATAAACATATTTACGCCCTGCAAATGCAGGGCGTTTTCTTTGATGTACGGTGTGAAAGCCATTATTTTTGTAAACGAATGAAGAAATACGCAGTCATAGTAGCAGGAGGTAAGGGAGTACGCATGGGTAGTGCAGTGCCTAAGCAGTTCCTGCCGCTGAATGGCCACCCGATTTTATACCATACCATCAAAGCATTTGCAGATGCTTATGCAGATATGCATATTATACTTGTCTTACCGCAAGACCAACTGAGCTATGCGCAGATGGTGCTGCAATCTTTCCCCGACAGGATAGATATGACGATAGTAGCCGGTGGAGAAACCCGTTATCATAGTGTGCAGAATGGATTGAAAGCTACTGAACCGGATAGTATAATCTTTGTGCATGACGGTGTGCGCCCATTGGTGACAAAAGAACTGATACAACGCTGCTACGAACAAGCTGCCGAAAAAGGCAGTGCAATACCCGCTATCGCAGTAGCAGATAGTATGCGCATAATAGAAGATGATGACAGCAGGCCTGTAGACAGGGAGCAGATGCGCATCATACAAACACCGCAAACATTCCGGTCAGATATTATACTGCCTGCTTTTGAGCAGGAATACCAGGTTTCATTTACTGATGAAGCTACAGTAGTGGAAGCTTACGGAGATGTAGTGCACCTGGCAGAAGGTGAAAGAAGTAATATAAAGGTGACCACTCCTGAAGATATGATAGTGGCTGAAGCATTGCTGAAAGCAAGAGGTTAATGAACAAGCTGTTGCCCATATTTTTACTGGTATGTTCTGCTGCTTTTGCGCAGCGGAGGGATAGCAGTCTGTTCTCACAGCCCATAAAGATGGATAATGTGGTAGTAAGCGCAGTGCGCAAAGGCTGGGATGTACAAGGCTTTATGCGCAGGGTAAAGAATGATACTACATTCTACAAAGCATTTCGCAGTTTACATCTTGTGTCGTACAACGCTGTGAATGATATACGTGTGTACAATAAAAAAGGCAAGGTACAGGCATCGCTCTACAGTAAGACAAGACAAATCGTGGTGAATGGCTGCCGTACCATGCAGGTGCTGGAAGAGAAAACTACAGGTGATTTTTATAACCGCAAACGACACTATAATTATTATACAGGAGAGCTGTACGGCTATCTGTTTTTTACCATAGGCACCAAATGCGGGGAGGACGATATAGTTGCAGGCGCGCTGAAAAAATCTGGTAGCGGAAAAAACGAAAGCAATAGTTATAAGCTGAAGCAACTCATGTTCAACCCCGGGGGTAAGGTGAAAGGCATTCCGCTGATGGGTGATAAGAGCGCCATCTTTGACCCCGATATAGCAAGGATGTATGAGTTTCATTTATCATCAGAGGAATATGACGGGGAGGATTGCTATGTGTTTCGTGCCATACCTAAAAAGCAGTATGCGGATGATGTAGTGTATAATGATTTTTCTACATGGTTTCGCAAAAAGGATTATACTATAGTCGCCCGCGACTACTCCTTATCTTATAAGGCTGTAGTATATGATTTTGATGTGCGTATGAAAGTGCGTATGACATGGGCCAACGGCAAAATGCTGCCTGCTTATATTGAATATGACGGCAATTGGCATGTGTTCAGCAAGGGCAGGGAGCGGGTAAAATTCACCTGCAGGCTCAGTTATTAGTTTATTATATAATTGTCCCGTCGCACCTATTGGTTAACTTTACAGGATGATATCTCCCGCATCCATACAGGAAGTAATGAACCGTGCCGACATTATAGATGTGGTAGGCCAGTTTGTGCGCCTGAAAAAGCGTGGGGTGAATTATATAGCCAACTGTCCTTTTCACAACGAAAAGACACCATCATTTACTGTTTCGGGGGCTAAGGGATTGTTCAAGTGCTTTGGCTGCGGCAAAGGCGGCAACGTGGTGAGCTTTGTGCAGGAGCATGAAAAGCTTACATACCCCGAAGCCATCAGGTGGCTGGCAGATTACTATAAGATACAACTGGAAGAAACAGAGCGTACTCCGGAGCAGCAACAGCAGCAACTGGTGCAGGATGGCCTGCGCATACTGAATGAGTATGCGGCTGAATATTTTCACAGCACACTGCTGGAAACTGAAGAAGGGCAGGATATAGGCGGCTCATATTTCAAACACAGGGGATTCAGGAAAGATATCATTGAGAAATTCAGGCTGGGATATAATCCGGATTCGGGAGAAGCATTTTATACTGCTGCTACAAAGAAGGGCTATAGTGCAGAATTACTGGAGAAAGCAGGCTTTATAAAAAGCAGCCAGCGCGGTGGTTATTATGATGTGTACAGGGGCAGGGTGATATTTCCCATACAAAGCATGACGGGCCGTATACTGGGTTTTGGTGCCCGTATATTGAAAACCAACGACCGTGCCCCCAAGTACATCAATACTCCTGAAAACGAATTATATAATAAGAGCCGCACACTATATGGCATATACCAAAGCCGGCAGGCTATTGGTAAACTCGATGAGTGTTTCCTGGTAGAAGGATATACAGATGTAATATCACTGCACCAGGGTGGTGTTGAGAATGTGGTGGCCAGTAGCGGTACTTCTCTTACAGAAGACCAACTAAGGTTGATAGGGCAACTCACCAAGAACCTGACCATATTATACGATGGCGATGCTGCCGGTGTAAAAGCTGCACTTCGCGGACTGGACATGGCCTTGTCGCAGAGCTTCAATGTGCAACTGGTTTTATTGCCCGAAGGCGAAGACCCTGACAGCTATATACAAAAAGCTGGCGTAGATGAATTTCATGCTTATGTAAAAAGCCATAAGCAGGATGTTATCAGCTTCCGCATGGAAGTGGGCATGAAAGAAGTGGGGGATGACCCTGTACGCAAATCGAAACTGGTGAATGAGATAGCGGAAAGTGTTTCGCGCATCAATAAGGCGGAAGATTTTGCACTGCAGGATTATTATATACGGGAAGCTGCCCGCAGGTTGGATGTTGATGAAACAAAGCTCATCAACCTTATTAATAAATATATCCGTGAGAGAATTGAGCAGGAGCGCAGGCATGACAGAAGGGATACACCTGTTCCGGAGGTAGCACCAATTGATGAGCCCGCAATAGAGGCAGCGTTACAACAGCCTGTTAATGATGAAAGGCAGGAGTGGGAGCTGGTACGTGTGCTGATAGAGCATGGAGGGAAAACCTATGAAGGTTATCCCAATATAGCAGGCTGGATACATGAACGTATAGACCCCGAACTGATAGAAACACAATTGGCTCGCAGGGTGTATGATGTGTATTTTCATTACTATAATCAAACAGGTTTAGTGCCCGATATACACTTCTTTGTTAACTATCCGGATGAGGATATTATGCGTGTGATGCCCTCATTATTCCAGGAAAAGAATGTGATCAGTCATAACTGGAGTAATAACTACGGCATAGAAACCTTGCACGGCGAATTCAATTATATAAATGATGTAGACAGTACACTCACTTATTTTGAACTCCGTAAGCTGAAGCTGGTGCAGGATGAAATATTGCTGCGCCTGAAGACCGAGCAGGACCCCCTCCGCCTGAAGGCACTTCTTTCCAAGCAGTTGGAACTGAAACAGGCTGAGGCAGAAATACTGAAGAAGACAGGAGCAGTAATAATAAAACAACTAAAGCATAATTAGTGGCAAGGATACTGGCATTGGATTACGGTAAGAAACGTACGGGCATTGCGGTAACAGACCCTTTGCAAATAATTGCTACGGCACTTGATACTGTCGACAGCAACCAGTTAGTTGGTTTCCTTAAAAAGTATTTTGCACAGGAACCTGTTGAAACGGTGATTATAGGCTATCCGCTGAATATGGATGACAGTCCCACAGATGCTACACCTGCGGTAGATAAATTTATACGAAATTTCAAACAAGTGTTCCCGCAGCTCCCCATTATAGAGTGGGACGAACGCCTGACCTCTAAAATGGCTTCCCGGGCCATATCAGCAATGGGGCTCAGGAAGAAGGAACGCGAGAAGAAGGAGCTTGTAGATGCGGTAAGTGCCGTTATTATACTACAGGAATACCTCGAAAGCCGCGGCTAATTCGTACCTTTGCAGTCTTTTAATATATATTAGTACATGATTTTACCAATTGTAGCGTACGGTCATCCTGTTTTGCGTAAGGTATGCGAAGATATTACTGCTGAATATCCGGAACTGAAGAAGCTGATAGAGGATATGAAGGAAACTATGTACCATAGTAATGGTGTAGGGCTGGCAGCTCCGCAGATAAACAGGCCTATCAGGTTGTTTGTAATAGACACGGTGCAGATAGTTGATAATTTTGATGATGAGGATAAAAGGATGTATCCTAATGAAAAACCCGTTAAGGAAGTATTCATAAATGCACAGATAATAGAAGAGAACGGAACGCCATGGCCTTATAATGAAGGATGCCTGAGCATACCTAAGATACGTGAGGATGTGATGCGCAAACCTAACCTGCGTATCCGTTATATGGATGAGCATTTTAACGAGCAGGAAAAAACATTTGATGGCATCACTGCACGTGTTATACAGCACGAGTACGACCATATAGAAGGTAAACTGTTCATAGATTACCTGCCTCAGTTGAAGAAAAGGCTCATAAAGAAAAAGCTGGATGACATCAGTGCCGGTAAAGTGAAGACCGACTACCGTATGGTGTTTCCTAAATAATACCTATTTTCGATAATCTTAATTACCCATTTGCCGCCGGTTAGCACATATAGCGAAGAAGAGTTAGTAGTTCTGCTGAAACAGCAGAACAGGGATGCTTTTAACTACCTGTATAAGAATTATGCAGGAGTGTTGTATGGTGTTATCCGTAAAGTGGTGAGTGATGAGCAGACAGCGCAGGATGTGCTGCAGGAAGTGTTTGTGAAGATATGGAATAATGCAGACCGCTATGACGCAGAGAAAGGCAGGATATATACCTGGATGCTGAACATAGCCCGGAATGCTGCAATTGATAAGTTGCGGTCGAAGGGTGAGATAATGAAGGGCAAAATCCAAACAGGTGAAGATGCCGTATATAATGTGCAGAAGGGTATGAGTACAGAGCAGAGAACGGATGCGATTGGATTACAGGATGCGGTAGCAGGATTGAAACCCGAATATCAAACCATCGTTAACTTAGCCTATTTTAAAGGTTTTACCCTGGATGAGATAGCAAAAACACTGGACATGCCGCTGGGAACTGTAAAGACCCGAATGCGTGCTGCCCTGCAATTGTTAAGACAATATTACAGGAACTGATAAAGTGAATATAAAGGAATACATAGAATCGGGCATATTAGAAGCTTATGTACTGGGAGCGCTCCCTGAAAATGAGCGTGCAACAGTAGAGGCTGATATTATCATGTATCCTGAGCTGGCGGCAGAAGTAGCTGCCATAGAGAAAGCAATGCAGCACTTTGCGGAAGAAGGGGCTATAGAACCCCCTGCTCATCTGCAAGACCAGGTATGGAATGCTATACAGGCATCAGCAGAACCGGTAAAGCAGGAAGTAAAACAGGAAACAGCAAAACCCAAAGCAGTTGAATTCAGGCCACAGGCAGAAGCTCCTAAACCGGCATGGCAACGTGCTGCAGTATGGGCTGCATTGCTGGTGAGTGTACTTACAAATTTCATCCTGTTATCGCAGCGCAATAAGGGTACAGAGCAAGTAAAGGCCCTCGCTGCAAAAATTGATTCTATGAATGCCGACCACCAGCATATGCTGGCAATGGCAGATGCGTATACTAAAGAGCGTATCATGCTGGCTGATACGGGCATGAAAACTGTCGTAATGCGCAGTGCAAAACCCGGGCACGAGATGACAGGTATGGTATTCTGGAGTAAAACAAAAGGTGACACTTACGTTTCAATCCACAATATGCCCATGCCTGAGCAGGGTAAACAATACCAGCTCTGGGTGATACAGGACGGTAAGCCTGTAAGTATGGGTACTATTGATAATAATCTTGTGGCTAACGCGGGTATGATGTATAAAGTGCCGATGCTGGTATCCGGCGGGCAAGCCTTTGCTATCTCTCTTGAAAAAGAAGGTGGGAATCCTGCGCCTACAGATGTGATGGTGGTGGGTACGATATAACTTCAATTATTTCCTTAGTAATATAACACTTGCACTATCCAGTATATAGTGATTTAGTATCAGTATGTTCTTTATTTCCGGATGTATTCCTTTCTTCTGAATAAGGATGTCAGGTACTTGTTGGTGTTTGAATAATTCAGTTGCCAGCCATAGTGCAAAGCCGGTACTGGTATCATATTCGCCACACAAATGTTTGAACGCAGCTATGGTAGTATGTGCGGTCATGTTGTCGAACAGGGGTTGGTACAGTGGCTGAAAACTTGCATCGCCGCTTAGTCCGCATAACACAATATCTATATCACGTATCGACAGGTTATTAGATTTCAGTATCTCGTCTATGTTGTTTTGGATAGTGGTAACATCAGGGTTTTGTATGAGGCTGATATTGTTGATGGCGCATACTGAGTTGTCCGCATTATTTGTAACAGTAAAGAATGCAGAACCTTCGCCTGCTATACTGCCATTGGTATTGTTGTGTTTTAATAATTCTGTACTTAAGGGTGCAGGATGTTTCCAGTAGCCTGTTTTATTTTTTACAATGAAGTATTCTTCAGTCATTTCATCGAGACAGCCTACAAGATAAGTTTGCTGTTCTGCTGATTCATTGAGCAGCATTTGTGCGTCCAGCAGAGCGAGCTCTAATGAGTGTCCTCTATGTACATAGGTTTGATTATAACTGGTGCATTTTGTTTGCATGGCCAGCCAGCCATTAACAGAATTATAAGTGCTCTGAATAAAGTAGGTAGGGTTCAGTGCCTCTTCGTTCAGTTTTATCATATCACCGAGGAAGAGCTCCATATCGCGCATACTGCCGCGACCCGTACCAGTGATAATACCATCCAGCTTTTCGATGCCAGATGCTCTGTAAGCCTGCATACCCGTACTGATGCCTATTTTCAGCATACGGCTCATACGCCGAATGGCTACAGGGTTAATGAACTTTGAGTAATCAGTGTCCTTTACATATAGTTTGCCTGTATCACTGCTGATTATATTATTGAGGAACTCATCAGCGTTGAAGCTGTCTTGCGGAGATAATGCAGCAGCAGACGATATGTAAATGGGTTTCATCATGCCTTGCTGAATATTAAGGATACATTATTGCCTCCAAAACCAAATGAATTACTGAGTACGTGGTTCACTTCAACTCCTTCTAATAATGTTGTTGTCGGAGTGATCTCCACGTCTTCCATTTGGGTAGTGAAGTTGAGGTTGGGCAGTATCATTTGCTGTTGCAGTGTCCATATACTGAAGATAGCTTCTATACTACCTGCTGCGGCAAGTGTATGACCAGTATATGGTTTAGTAGAACTGAAGTAGGGTGTATGGCCTGCAAATAATCTTTGTATGGCCTTCCCTTCTGCAGCATCGTTATTAATAGTAGCCGTACCATGCGCATTGATATAGTTTATATCAGATGCTTTTAACCCTGCTTTGTTTAGAGCGAGCTGCATCGTATTGTATGCACCTGCGCCATCAGGCGATGGGGCAGTAGGGTGGTAGGCGTCGTTAGTATTGCCATAGCCGGATAATACTGCCAGTATCTCAGCGCCACGTTCTTTAGCACTGCGTTCCGTTTCCAGTAATACATAACCGGCTCCTTCGCCAAGGTTCAGCCCGAAGCGAGTATTATCAAAAGGCCTGCAAGGTTGTTTGTCTACGTTCTTCAGAGAATGAAAACCATTTAATGTAAAACGGCTCAAAGCATCACAACCGCCGCAGATGGCTCGCTTTACGAGTCCTGCCTGTATCATCCTTGCTCCAAGTATTATGGCGTTTGCAGATGATGAACAGGCAGTGCTTATAGTTGCAGTAAAAGGATGTACATCAAAATATTTAGTCACGTTCTGTGTGCTCTCTGCACAGTCGAGCGTATCAATATACTTCAGGAATTCCCCTTCTGTCTTGTCAGACAGGAAATCAAGATACATGTCTTCCACAGAACACATACCACCTACGGTATTGGCATTGATAAAAGCAAAGCCTTCCTGTTGAAGCATATCTTTATCTATACCTGCCATCAATTCACGCATCGCAGCCAGTGCTAACAGGGTAGTGCGGGTATAGCCATTATTACCTGTTGGCAATCCAAGCAGGGATGATAGCTCATCATTGCTCATATCAACTTCTCCCAACAGGAACTCATTAGCATGAACTGTATTCAGGTGTTGCGTAAAACGCAAACCCGGTTTCCGTGCTTTAAGTGCAGTAAGATTTGCAGCAGCGCCGTTCCCTAATGCGGATAATATTCCCAGTGATGTAATTACAATCTTTTCCGCCATGGGACGGGGCAATTAGATTTTGCGGTTTTGCTGTATGTATTCAGCCATAGACTGAACTGATTGCAGTACTTTACGACCTTCGCGGGCATCTTCTATTTTGATGCCATAGTTACGCTCCAGTAAAACCATAAGTTCCAGTGAGTCGATGCTGTCTAAACCAAGGCCATCGCCAAAAAGAGGGGCATTATCATCGATATCAGCAGGATTCATTCCCTGCAGGTTCAGTGATTCAATGATCTGTTGTTTCAGCGTAAGTTTTAAATCTTCCATATCAATGTCAGGTGTTGCGCAAAAGTAATATAAATGGCCTTATTAAACCAAGCCTGTGTGATTTTATAGGCCAGTTACATTATTTTTATTTAACAATCAAACCGTTCCTGTGAATAAAACCAGATTAGAGGCTTTCAGTGATGGCGTATTGGCTATCATCATAACTATAATGGTACTGGAGATAAAGGTGCCTCATACCGCAGACTGGCATGCGCTTTCTGAGGTATTACCCGTGTTTCTGAGCTATATGCTGAGTTTTGTGTTCCTCGGGGTTTACTGGAATAATCACCATCATCTGCTGCATGCCGTAAAACAGGTAAATCCAAGGATAATGTGGAGTAATCTTAACCTGTTGTTCTGGCTTTCTCTCATCCCGTTTGGTACTGCATGGATGGGAGAGAACTGTATACAACAGGCGCCCGTGATTGTTTATGCCTCAATACTCATTGTTTCAGGAGTTTCTTATGATATTTTGAGGAGGAGCATTATGAAAACGAATCAGCATAGTAATGCTATGAAGGAAGCTTTGGAAAAACAAAAAGGGAAGGCTGTGTTGTCTACCATATGTTATGCATTAGCTATACCTGCAACTTTTATTCATGCTTATATATCTGTTGGGTTGTTTGTGTTTGTGGCAATAATATGGGTGATACCAAGTAAAGAAATAGAGAAGAGCTTATCAGAATAAATAAAGCCGGGCAACTAGCCCGGCTTTATTTTATAAGAAGGAGTTCTATTTAACATCAAACGCCTGGTCTATCAGTGATTGCTGTTCTTTGGCATGCATTTTACTGAAGCCTGTTGCTGAAGCAGCACCTGCAGGACGAGATATATAAGTCATCGGTATTTCTTCCTGGTTCAGTTTCAGATAGCTGAGCGCACCCATATTGCGTGGTTCTTCCTGTACCCAAACCCATTCAGCTTTTTTGTATTTTTCCTGAAGCGCTTTCAGTTGGTTCGCAGGCAGCGGATATAACTGTTCTAGCCTTACGATAGCAACATCCTGCCTGTTTTCCGCCATTTGTTTTTCGCTCAGGTCGAAGTATATCTTACCACTGCATAGCAGCACACGTTTTACTTTACTTGCTGTTTTGATACTAGCATCATCTATCACTTCTTTAAAACCACCTGTAGTGAAATCTTCGATAGAAGAATAGGCACGTACGTGACGCAGGTTGGCTTTAGGGGAGAAGTTTACCAATGGTTTACGGAAATCCCATTTCAACTGGCGGCGGAACATGTGGAACAGGTTGGCAGCAGTCGTGATGTTGGTAACGATCATATTATCCTCAGCACATAGCTGCAGGAAACGCTCTAATCGTGCAGATGAGTGTTCCGGGCCCTGTCCTTCATAGCCGTGTGGCAGCAGCATAACAAGACCGCTCATTTTCTGCCATTTAGTTTCAGCAGAGGCGATGTACTGGTCTATAACTGTCTGTGCACCGTTGGCAAAATCACCAAACTGTGCTTCCCATATTGTGAGCGAATGAGGATTGGCAATAGAATAACCATATTCAAAACCGAGCACTGCAAATTCACTCAGCAGTGAATTGTATATCTGGAATTCAGCCTGTTTGCCCGGTAAGTGGCAAAGTCGGCAATGTTCTTTAGTCCCGGCTTCATCATGCAGTACTGCATGACGGTGTGAGAATGTACCACGTTCCACATCCTGTCCGCTGATGCGAACCGGTATGTTTTCGGCCAGCAGGCTCGCATATGCCAGCAGCTCACCTGTAGCCCAGTCGAGTTGTCCTTTTTCTTCAAACAGTTTTACTTTCTCTTCCAGCAACTTCTGTATCTTCTTCAGCGGTGTGAAGTCGGCAGGTATTGCCATTATTGCATTGAACAGGCTTTCTACCTGCTTTTTGCTGATGGCTGTTTCCGGAGACTTCATGAAGTCTTCGTGTGTAGAGCGGCGCAGCTCCTGCCAAGCCTGTTCAGGGGCTTGTAGCTGGTATGGTAATGGTTTTTGTTTTACTTCGTCAAGGCGTTGCTGCAGGTCGTCCCAGAAACGTTTTTCCATTTCTTTGGCCATTTCCTGTGCATCCTTAGTGCCGTTTTTCAGTAAGTATTGGGTGTAAACCTCGCGCGGGTTTGCGTGTTTTTTTATGAGGTCGTAAAGATGAGGTTGTGTAAAGCTCGGGTCATCACCTTCATTGTGGCCATGGCGCCTGTAGCAAACCATGTCAATGAAAATATCCTGTCCGTATTGCTGGCGATATTTGATGGCCAGTTTAGCAGCTTTAATAACAGATTCAGGGTCATCACCATTTACGTGCAATACAGGTGCCTGTACCATTGATGCTACGCTGGTGCAATAGTCTGCAGAACGCGCTTCATCAAAATCAGTAGTAAAGCCTATCTGGTTGTTGATGATGAAGTGTATGGTACCACCTGTTTTGTAACCCGGCAGTTTGCTCATTTGCAGCAGTTCGTATACTACGCCTTGTCCTGCAACGGCAGAGTCGCCATGTATGAGTATTGGTAATACCTTATCGTATTCGTTGTTATACAGTATATCAGCTTTAGCTCTTGAGAAACCTGAAACAACAGGGTCAACCACTTCGAGGTGCGAAGGGTTTGGCGTAAGCTGTACGTTTACTTCTTTGCCGGATGGTGTTTGAATATTGCTGCGGAAACCGAGGTGGTATTTCACGTCGCCGCTGCCCATAGTAGTATCAGGTGGCATATTGCCTTCGAATTCAGAGAATATCTGTTCGTAGGTTTTGCGCATAGTATTGGCCAGTACGTTCAGCCTGCCACGGTGAGCCATGCCTATTACCACTTCACGTACGCCATGTTCTGCAGCACTGTTTATCAATGTGTCTAAAGCAGGTATAGTGCTTTCACCACCTTCAAGACTAAAACGTTTTTGACCTATGTATTTTGTATGCAGGAACTTTTCGAAGATCACACCTTCGTTCAGTTTTTCCAGTATGCGTTTCTTTTCGTCGAGCGTAAGCTCCTGCTCCTGCATAGCTTCAAACTCATGCTGCACCCACATGCAGGTATCATAGTTGTTGATGTATGTATATTCGATACCGACATCTCCTGTGTAGAGTTTTTTTAGCTTTGCTATAATATCACCCAGCTTGGCTTTGCCGATACCAACAAAAGCACCTGCATGAAATTCTGTATTCATGTCTGCTTCTGTAAGATCAAAATCAGACAGTGCTAAGTGTGGTTGGCGGTCTTTACGCGGGCGAATTGGATTGGTTGTAGCTACCAGGTGGCCGCGTTTCCAGTAAGAACGGATAAGGCGATATACACTGATTTCTTTTGCTACCTGTTCGTTGCTTACAGGAGTTTTGTCAATAGTTACAGTAGTAGCCGCGTGACCATTGCTGCCGGTTTTAGACACAGCAAAGTCAAAGCCCTGGAAGAATTTGATCCATTCAGGGTCAACGGTTGTTGAATCATTGATAAACTGGTTGTACAGATACTCAATATAAGAGGGGTCTGAGCTAGTAACGTATGAAAAGTCCTTCATCGTAGAACAGTAATTTCTATGCTAGTTGTTTATATTCTGCTTGTCGTAGTAGCCTGTATGCCAGGCTTCCTGAACGGCCTGTAAAGTTAATGCAAATTGCAGATGTTTGAAGGGGAAAGTGTATAGGGATTAGTTTGATATGATGGGTGGTTTTAAAGTGTTTAGTTTATCAGCACCCAGGCAAAGCCAAACCTGATCATGGCGTTTTGGGCTGCATAGCCTTTAGATATGATGGTGTTGCGCCAGAATAGCTGCTGTAGCTGGTCTCCCATAAGGTAGGCGCGGAAGTTCTTGATCTTGAAATTGAAGAATACAGAACCTTCAGGTTTATTATTTACGCTATATGTATTCTGGTAGTAAAACCGGTCGAACAAGGGCGAATACCCTGCCGGGTCGTATGGGCTATGATAGCGAACCTCTATACCGGTAGCTATTTTCAATGCCTTTTTAAGCACATAGGTTTCTATACCCAATTGGTGGCGGCCCATCAGTGCAGGTATATTTACCGGTGCAGCAGCAGGGGCCTGCTGGTATACCAGTTCATTGTCGAAAGTAAGTGCGTGCCATACGAACATCTTACGCAGCCAGAGTTGTGTTACGTTAAATGCGGTTGCGTATTGTGCGGGTTGTTGTTTAGCATCAGTGTATATATAGTTGCTGATGAGGTAGCTGCGGAAACCTGCTGTAGCATGATATTTATTACTGTTTGCTATAGCATATAGCTGAGTTACACTCTCTTTATTGAAAGATGTGGTGATGGTATCGTATTGGTTGTAGTATGTGGTATAGCTGTAAGGGGCATTATTGATGTTTTGAGAAAGCCCTGCTTCTATCCTAGCCCAATCATTCTTAAGCCTTTTGCCTGCCACAGCTTTCAGTTCAGAATTGCCTGCCATTGCACCGCTCATATATACCTGCGCATTAGCTGAAACATACCATTGCCCCCGCTCTACAGCTTCTTTCTTTATTTCACCCGTAAGATAGGTGGATGTGTATTTGGAATTAGACAGGTCAAAGAGGTAAAACGTCTGGAAGTTGTCTATCCTGCTGCCGATGCCTGCATTGAATTTGAGCTGGTTGCTGTATTTGCCTATAAAGCCATTCAATAATAAGCGGTTGTCTATTTTCTCCCAACCCTGGCGGCTGTATAGAGAATCGGAAGAGGCGAAACCATGATTAAAGAACGCAGCATAACGCAATGAATCGGGGCGAACGTCTTTAAATAACCTGCGAGCCGAGGTATAATCAAAACGGTGTGTTATGCCAAAGCGCGGGGTAAGCTGTGTACGTATATGTGTAGAGTCTTCGTTGTAGAGGGTGTCGGTTTTGCCGAATGTATAGCTGTGCTGCACCATAGCTGAGAAATCTCGCACCATATTGGTAACAGATGAGCGTTGTACAACACCGGAACCGCCGTATCCGTCATTTTGGTATGCTACAGACAAGGTGCGCCTGTCATTATAAGCAGGGTCGTTAAGCAGGCTGTCATACAAGTAACCTCCATTCTCGTCGATGGTTGCTTTATTATATACCAGGCCGCCATACAACTCGTAATGGTTGTTCCTGCTTTTGTGGTGTGTGGAAACCGCACCATAATCGCCGGAAGTGCGCTGTATAAGATACTGTCCGGGAGAGGTAATGCGGTTGTACTCTACTGCAAAGTTCCAGTTGGGGCGCAGGTTTTCAGTGAGCATGATGTGTGCCATCTGCTCCAGCTTGCTGCCCAGCTGGAAGCCAAATACCGAGTATGGCTTGTTGGTATTATAATACAGCAGGCTATCTATCTTAAACCTGTAGGCATCTGTTATATAGTAACCAAGGGTAGGGCCTGTACGGTATTCCGGTGTGAAGAACAGGTTGCGTGCCGGGCCGCCGAGGTTGCCAAGGTCGCGCTGCCAGGGTTGTGAAAAAGGCCTGCGGTGAAATGTATGGATAGAGGTATCAGGCGTATGATACTCATCTGAATTGATATATGTGTACTCCGTCTTTGAATGTTCGTTGTGCCAGTTGCTGTTGTTTGATTTATTCATACTGGTATCACGGGGCTGGCCGTTCTTATTGGCATTGTTCGAAAACTGTGCCTGTGCCCCGATGCCCGTAAGCAATAGTATAATTGTATATGTAATAAATCTTCTCAACCTGTATCTGTGCAGTTTTAAACGCGGCAAAGTTAACGGATAGTATTTACAAGTCTGCCACCAGTGCTGCTACAAGATTGGCCAGCTTAGGGGCTGCTTCATTGGCTGCTGCCAGTACTTCCTCGTGCGATACTGTGTTGACCACGCCCACAATACCGAGGTCGGTGATGATGCTGACCGCAAATACCCTCATGCCACCGTGACGAGCTACTATTACTTCGGGTACGGTGCTCATGCCCACAGCATCGCCGCCTATCACATGCAGCCATTTATATTCTGCAGGGGTTTCGAAGGTGGGGCCGGTGAGGCCAATATAGGTACCTGTTTGGGTGCTGATGCCGAGGTGCAGCGCCAGCTCGCGGGCTTTATCTATCAGTTCCAGGTCGTAGGGTTCGCTCATATCGGGGAAGCGGGTGCCCAGCCTGTCGTCATTAGGGCCGCGCAGCGGGTGCTCGGGGAAGAGGTTGATATGATCTTTGATTATCATCAGTTCACCAATCTTGAAATGCGGGTTCATGCCGCCTGCCGCGTTTGATACTATAAGGGTATCGGCACCCAGTGCCTTGATAACACGCACCGGGAAGGTGACCTGCTCCATATTATACCCCTCATAATAATGGAAGCGGCCTGCCATGAGCACTACTGGCTTGCCACTGAGTTGTGCGAATATGAGCTTGCCCGCATGTCCTTCTACCGTAGATACAGGGAAGTGGGGGATATCTGCATAGTCTATTTCGGTTTCTACCTGCAATACGGCAGTAGAACCGCCCAGCCCGCTGCCCAGTATGATACCTGCTTTGGGTGCTGACTGTGTTCTTGTTCTTATATAAGCGACAGTTTCCTGTATTTTATCGTAGAGTGTCATAATAATTCAAAAGTAAAAAGTAAAAATTCAAAAATGGCATGGGTGATAGTTGATGTATTTATATATGCGTTGATAGTTTTTGATAGCCTTTTTCGAGGAATAAAAAAGTCAAAGGGTTATCCCCTGTGGCTGGTTTGCCGCAGATGGGGTGGGTTATGGATTTATTCATGGTAGTTTATTTGTATAGCAAATATACAATAAAAAATTATAATAATGTATGTTCACAACTACTTTGCCAATAAGCAGTAAGTGAAATGGTTTGTAAAGAATAGACCCCATCGGGCAGTATATCAGTGTTCATCTTTCCTTACTTTCTTTTTCGCCAAAAAAAGAAAGTAACAAAGAAAAGTTGGCCGACATCAAAGACTCCATGATGTCGGAAGGTACCCTGATAGGACTTTAGTGCTGCCGGGCTTGGGGAGATGCCTGTCAGGAATCTATGTGGCATTGTTTATTATTGCGAGGGTGGGTAAGCGGTAAGATGCCCAATGTTAAGTTTCGTCTATTTAGTTAAGTGAAGAGGTATGTATTGATGGATTCTTTTTATTTTTCCCGGATAATTTTTACATACCCTTATGCATAGAAAATTGTTGGTGACCGTATTGTTTTTGTCACTACATTCAAAACAGGTGGTTGCACAGGAAGATAAACCAAACTACCCGGTTACAAAGAAAGAGAACATTGTTGATGATTATTTTGGTAATAAAGTACCTGATCCATACAGGTGGCTTGAATATGACACATTAGCCGAAGTGAAGGATTGGGTGAAGCAACAAAATACCCTGTCAGAACGTATATTACTGAAGCTGTATAATAAATACGAATTAGAGCCCTACATCAAGTTAAACGGATACATGAATTTCCCTTCTATTAATAAGTCGGGGAAGTATTATTTTGATGCATATGTGAATAGTGATGCGGATAGAACCAGTAGTCTATATATCAAAAAAAAGCCCAAAAGCCCGGGGCAAAAAGTTGCAGACCCCAGAGATTATTTACAATCAGGGCATGACAGGGTAAGTATTCGAGGCTATGCAGTGTCTGATGATAATAAATATATTGCATTCGGACTGTCTCACCAGGGCAGCGACTGGCGCGAAATAAGGGTGCGGACACTGTACCCGTTTGGCGATATGCCTGATATAATAAAGTGGGTCAAGTTCAGCAATATAGAGTGGTATAAAGATGGTTTTTTTTATCAGCGTTACCCAATTCCATCTGGTAATATTCTTACAGAGAAGAATGTAAAGCCTGTCATATACTATCATAAGCTGGGAACAGAACAGGAGAAAGATGTAAAGATATACCAGACCACAGGTGATGAAGATACTCATATGTTTTTTGAAAGGGTGGATAGCACATATCTTATCATTTACCCGGAATATCATCAAAGCAATATCACAGAATCTGTTGTGCTATATATCAACCTGAAAAAGTCGTTAAGTGAAATTGATACATTGATATCTGTAAAAGGTGACTTTAGTTTCAATGTTATAGGCAGGTATAATAGCAAGCTGCTGGTAGCTACAGACCTGGAAGCAAAGCATGGCAGGCTGTTGTTATTTAATACAGATGAAATGAATGAGGCTTCAGAGTTTGTTCCTGACTATGATTTTGTTTTGATGAATGCCTGTCTAGTTGGCAACAGGGTAATATGTAAATACCAGAGAGACCTTGAATATTCGCTGGTGCAATATGACTCAACCGGCAAGCTGATAGATAAAGTGAATTTTCCCATAGGGCAGTCTATCGGATATATAGAAAAAGACTGGGATGATGATGCGATCAGGTTTGTAGTGAATTCTTATGCACTCCCCCCTGCTATTTACCAGTATAATGTTAACAGCCTTGAACTGAAATTGGCAGACCAAACCCAGGTGAGATATAATTTCGGTGCTATCGAAATGGAGAAACTGCATTTTACTTCGAAAGATGGGACAATAATACCCATGATGTTATTGCATAAAAAGGGAGTGAGACCGGAAGGTAAAACACCAACTGTTTTATATGGTTATGGTGGCTATGGTGCGACTATAGCACCTTTTTTTGATGAAGGGTTTGTAACACACATATTAAAGGGCGGTATTGTTGCCATACCCGGTATACGCGGTGGTGGGGAGTATGGTGCTGAATGGCACAATGAAGGCAGGCTGGGTAAGAAACAAAATGTGTTTGATGATTTTATAGCTGCTGCCGAATACCTGTTTGCAGAAAAGTATACAGACAAGCAGCACCTGGCTATAATGGGTGGTTCTAATGGGGGCTTACTGGTGACTGCAATAGCAAACCAAAGGCCGGACTTGTGCAGGGTTGTTATAGCCCAAAATGGTGTTTATGATATGCTGCGCTACCATCATTATACAATAGGCGGTGCATGGAAAGATGAATATGGGGTGAGCGACGAACCGGAACAGGTTAAATACCTGTACAGATATTCCCCTGTGCATAATATAAAGGATACAGTTTATCCTGCTGTGCTGGCTATAACAGGCGACCATTACGACAGGGTGGTGCCGATGCATACCTATAAGTATATATCCGGGCTACAAGCTGCTCATTCCAATACATCACCTGCATTAATGTATGAAGAAACCAATGCCGGGCATAATACTTATAGCGCTACTACACAGGCGTATATTTATTCATTCATTTATGCCAATATGGGGCTTAGATTGAAACAGACAGGTGATAAAGAATTGAGCGATTAGGTTTTTGAGTAGATAATATCTCAGATGTTGGAAGTGCTGCTTGCAAATAGGCACTAATAATACGTTATCTCGCGTATGTGTAGTCCTTGCTGTGGTTCATTGTCCCGTATATTGTCGGGCTCATCTTCTGTGCAGCGAATCCAGTTACCTTGATCTTCATAGGTATATTCGGTTGCAATGCTCCTGGTGGTTTTCCCTTCTTTATCAACCTCCTTTGTCAGTACAATATTCTTATTGGCATCGTATGTATAATAGATAGTCCTGACGTTTTTGTTATTATAGGTATTGACTATTGATGCTATCAGCCCTTTATCGTCATAGGTATATCGTATATTGGCTATACTATCCTGGTGGTAATAGTTAGGGCCATTAGGCGTAAGTTTACCTTTGTCGTTATACAAAGATTTTGTTAGTCTCAGCACATATTTTTTCATTGTGAGTATACCATTGGTGTAGGTATATATTACCCGAATACTGTCATTGAGCGGGTAAACTTCTTCTGTTGGTTTTCCTGATGTATCATATTTCACCAGGATTAGCCGGGTAAGCTGCGCTTTTTTATTGTAAGTACGTTCTTCTGTCTTGTTTCCGGAACTATCGTATTTGGATATGGTTATCAGGGCAGTGTGTTTTTCATTGTCGTAAGTGCTTTCCTGAATTTGGTTGCCTGTGCTGTCATATTTATAATCCGTCCATCCTTGCAGTTTACCAAATTTTATACGGTGTGTATATGCCAGGAGTCCGGAAGTGCTGTAGCTGTCTACGGAATAAAAATTATTATCGAAAGGCATGGTGACTGCATATTTTTTTGCCAGGGAGCCATAGCCGGACGTGCGTACAATTTTTACTTTACCCTGTAATGGAACTCTTTTAGGAAGGGTACGAATAGCAGGGTCAGCTATGCAGCTAAATGTTAGAACAAGAACTAAGGCTGTTAAAATTGCTTTCATTGCTACAGATATGGTTATTGGTGCAAGTCATTTCGACTTGTAAATATTACTTGCAATTTGCCTGTATCAAACCTGCCGCATCTTTGTTGCCATACATCTGTGCTTTCTGAAAATAATCACAGGCTTGTCCTTTGCGATTGGTGTTGAGGTACACTATGCCAAGGTTCTTATAGGCATCGCCAAAATCAGGCTTTAGTGCTATAGCTTTCTCAAGGTCTTTTTCCGCGCCAGTAAAGTCCTGAGCAGCGAAGCGAAGTGCGGAACGCATGTTGTAGGCTTCGGCAATGTTGCTGTCGAGTTGCAGTGCTTTTTCTACATATTCTGCCGCCAGTGTTTTATCGCCTTTAGAATATTTCACAAAGGCCAGGTTTGAATATACCAGCCCGCCCTTAGGATTGTATTTGAGTGCAGAGTCCAGGTCCTGCTCGGCTTCTGTTAGTTTGTTCAGCTTTATATAAGTAACAGCACGGTTGTAATAGGTCTGTGCATCTTTATTGTTCAGCTTCAGTGCTTCGGTAAAGTCATTCATGGCTTCGTTTACCATGCCATTGTTCAGGTAATAATTAGCACGGTTGCCATAGGCGCGGCAGAGGTATGGCACGCCGGGATTCTTGGCTATAACATCGGTCATAAATACCTCATCATTAGCCCATACTTCGGTACGCTGCCATACAGTCATGATGAAGAAGGCCGCCATAGCCAGCAATACAATACGGTAGCTGCCAGCTATTTTCTTTTGCTTTTCGTCTGCAGATGACAATAGCTTGTTGAACACATAGGCAATGATGAACATGAGCCCTATATATGGAAAGTAACCGTAGCGCTCTGTAACTATGAAGAGGCGTGAAGGTATAATTTGCAGGTTGATGGATATGGTGATGAAGAATATCGCTGCCCCGAAAATGATATTACGGTCTTTTCTAAACCTCCACAGCAGGTAGAAGATACCTGCCAGTATGAGCGGTGCGGCATAATACATCCACGGAAGCATGCCATCGACCTTAGGCGGGTACACATAGATAGCGCATAATTGTATGGGCACCAGCAGCTTGAAGAAATAGAACACTACTGAATAACAGAGCATGAAGAACATATCGATGAACGAATATGATATCATCATACCGTTGGTGATATTCTTAATAGTTCCGGAATCAGATATGGTAACAATGCCGAAGATGATGCTGAGTATGAAGAAGGGTATCTTCTCCAGTATCATGCCCTTAGATATTTTGCGGGCAAAGAAGTAGTCTATTGCCAGCAGTACTACAGGCAGGGTAACAGCCTGCGCCTTGCTAAGGAGCGAGAGCAGGAAGAACAGCCCAGCCAGCAGTATATGTTTGGTGTTGAAATTGCTTTTATGATACTTTACATATTGCCATAGTGCCAGCAGGTAAAAGCAGGTGTACATAGAACTGCTGCGGGCAGATATCCAGGTAACGGCTTCCACATTCATAGGGTGTATGGCAAATAGTGCAGCCACTACAAATGCTAAGAAGGGTTTGTCGGTTAGTTCTTTTATGAAACGGAATACGAGTACAATATTGGCCAGGTGAAACAGGAGGTTTACCAGGTGCATGGGCATAGAGTCGAGCCCTGAAAAATAATAGTTGATAGCGAAGGTGAGGATTGGCAGCGGCTGGTACATGAGTACATAATAGCCGGAGAAGTATTTGGTAATGCTTGCCCATGACAGGTTCTTCACCTCGGGGTACATGGTGAAATATTCTACGTCGTCAAAGTTCAGTATATCTCCATGCAGCCCGTTTGAATAGAGTATGGCGGTGAGTATCACCAACCCTGCGAGGAAGAAGGTGTAGTTAACCGGCTTTTGCTCTGCTGCGGGTTGTGCTTTTGGCTGTTGCTGAACGGGCTTTTTCTTCATACCATGATTTGAGACCCTGTAAAAATATCCCGTTGGGTTTATTTAATCAACCTTCGTAACCCGGGTTTGGCACCTCGTTCACTTTTACGGGTTCTGCGGCAGGTGTTACTACCGGCATTTCCATAAAGTGGCGCTGCTCGATGGTCTCGATAGCTGCCCTGCGTTTCAGGTGCTGGCTTACGAGTGTTTTGATATGCTTGCCTGCGAAGTGCAGGATATCGTTCTTGCGGCGTATGCTGTTGACAGCCATACCCAACAGGAAAAACAGGAGCGCTATGAGGCCAATCATAGCATATACAGATAAATTAAACAGCGAAACGGTCATATTGCCCAGTTTGCTGTATTCGGGTTTTACTTTTATCTCTTCCAGTATATAAAAAGGGTAGAGCTTGGTAAGGAACACTGCAAAAGCTATGCTGCCCAGGCTGAGCAGGTAACAAAGGATCTCAGTGATGATAAGAATGCTCTTACTAACGAGCCTGCGGGCGGCGGGTTTTGCCAATTCCATACCCATAGGGTCGAACACTTCGAGCTGCTGTTCTATAACAGCTTTCTGTTCTTTGAAATCGTGCAGCAGGTCGTCCTGTAAACGAGTCAGCGACATTTGTATAGAGGATGTTGGTTATCGCAAATGTAATAGTTTAGGTGAATGGGGGAAGTAGCCCGGGGCAATATGTGGAAAACTGGGGGTATAATTGATAAAAAAGACGCAACTTTGCGCTTTTTAAAATCAGTTGTAAGTCATAAGTAATAAGTCGTAAGTGTTTTTTGTAATGTTTTTTTGCATTGGCACCAGTCTTTTTACTTTTTACTTACCACTTATTACTAATACATGAGCTACGAAAAGGAGATAAATAAACGCAGGACATTTGCCATCATTTCGCACCCGGATGCGGGTAAGACCACGCTGACCGAAAAACTCTTGTTATTCGGTGGTGCCATACAGGTGGCAGGTGCGGTAAAGAGCAATAAGATAAAGAAGCATGCTACCAGTGACTTTATGGAGATAGAGCGCCAGCGTGGTATCTCTGTTGCTACTTCGGTAATGAGCTTCGAGTATAACGATGTGCTCATCAACCTGCTGGATACCCCGGGCCACAAAGACTTTGCCGAAGATACATACCGTACCCTGACTGCCGTAGATAGTGTAATACTGGTGATAGACAGTGTGAATGGTGTGGAAGAACAGACCCGCAAGCTGATGGAAGTGTGCCGTATGAGGGATACCCCGGTAATAGTATTTGTGAACAAACTGGACCGTGACGGTAAATATCCTTTCGACCTGCTGGATGAAATAGAAAAAGAACTGAACATATCGCTGCACCCGCTTTCGTGGCCTATAAATATGGGTAAGGAGTTTAAGGGTGTATATAATTTATATGACAAGAGCCTGAACCTCTTTACAGCCAACCAGAAGGCAACAGAAGATAATACGGTACCTATACCCGACCTG
Organism: Flavipsychrobacter sp.; assembly: GCA_044227125.1. Taxonomy (GTDB): domain Bacteria; phylum Bacteroidota; class Bacteroidia; order Chitinophagales; family Chitinophagaceae; genus Polluticoccus. Next base: position 20,792 of record JBGAFS010000005.1, on the reverse strand, counting down.
GCTGATAAGTTGCTGGATGAAAAAGTGGGTGACCGTGATGCACAGCAACTGCGTGAAGATGTAGAGCTGCTGGAAGGTGTGTACGGAGACCTGGATACGGAGGCTTACCTGAAAGCCAAAGTGGCGCCCGTGTTCTTTGGCTCTGCGGTAAATAACTTCGGTGTGAAGGAATTGCTGGATACCTTCATCCGCATAGCACCACACCCGCTTGGCAGGGCTACAGATAAACGTTTTGTAGAGCCGACAGAACCTAAATTCACCGGCTTTATATTTAAGATACACGCCAACCTTGACCCGCGCCACCGCGACCGTATTGCCTTTCTCCGTGTGTGCAGCGGCAAGTTTGAGCGTAATAAATATTATAAACATACCCGTGCTGAAAAGGATGTGCGTTTCAGCAACCCTTATTCATTCCTGGCACGTGAGAAGGATGTGATAGAAGAAGCATACCCCGGCGATGTGGTAGGTCTTTTTGATACAGGCAACTTTAAAATAGGTGATACACTTACCGAAGGCGAAATGATGCAATTCACAGGCATACCTACTTTCTCTCCTGAGATATTTAAGGAACTGGTGAATAAAGACCCGATGAAGACCAAACAGTTGGAGAAGGGTATCAGCCAGCTTACCGATGAAGGTGTTGCACAGCTCTTTACACAGCATGGCGGCAACCGGAAGATAATAGGCTGCGTAGGTGAACTGCAATTTGAAGTGATACAATACCGCCTGCTGCAGGAATACGGTGCATCTTGTGCATTCGTACCATTGAGCTTCTACAAAGCATGCTGGATAACAGGTGATAAGAAGAAGATAGAGGATTTTGTACGCTTCAAGCAGAGCAATGTGATGGAAGATAAAGATGGCAACCTGGTGTACCTTGCACAAAGCGAATGGTTCCTGAATACAGAGCGACAGAATAACCCTGATATAGAATTCCACACTACCAGTGAGTTTAAGACGCAGATGGTGTAATAGATATCTGATACAAATATTTGATAGCCCTCTCAATTGAGAGGGCTATCTTTATTATGTGAAAACCAAGCCATTTATTCTATTCATCATCGTCCTCTCCCAATTCGCCGGTACATCGTTGTGGTTTGCAGGTAATGCTGTTATTAAAAAAATGATAGCAGAGCTTGGGTTGGAAGCCAATGTAGTGAGCCATATCACATCGGCCGTACAGTTAGGTTTTATATCAGGTACGCTCTTGTTTGCCCTATTTACTATAGCAGACAGGTTCTCTCCATCAAAAGTGTTTTTTGTTTGTGCACTGGCAGGGGCATTATCGAATCTTGGTATGTTAGCTGCAGATGGGTTGACAGGTGTACTGATATCCAGGTTTCTTACAGGGTTCTTCCTTGCAGGCATTTATCCCATAGGGATGAAGATAGCCGCAGATTACCACGAGGCGGGCCTGGGTAAAGCATTGGGATATTTAGTAGGGGCATTAGTGTTAGGCACGGCGTTTCCACACCTGCTTAATGGTATGAGTGCTGATTATAACTGGCATAGTGTAGTGATAACTGTGTCGGTTATTGCTGCTTTTGGCGGACTATTGATGTTATTATTCGTTCCTGATGGGCCATACAGGAGAAAAGGAACAAAGCCCGACTTTAAACTCGCCTTTACACTATTCCGCAATACAGGATTTCGCTCTGCGGCGTTTGTTTATTTCGGGCATATGTGGGAGCTGTATACTTTTTGGGCATTCGTACCTATGATAGTAACCACTTATATAGCAATGCATGATGCTGCATCCCAAAATATTTCATTCCTATCGTTCATCATCATTGGTGTAGGTTGTGTTACCGGGGGGTATATATCGCTGAAAAAGGGTAGTGCTGTAACTGCATTTACTGCTTTGCTTATTTCATGCTTATGTTGTCTTGGTGTAGTATTCGTTATGCAATTGCCTGTATTTCTATTCCTTCCATTTATGCTGGTATGGGGTGCAGCAGTAGTGGCAGACTCTCCGCAGTTTACTACATTAGTTGCACAGTCTGTAGATGCTACTGTACGTGGTACAGCGTTAACGCTTGTCAACTCTCTGGGTTTTGCCATCACAGTAGTAAGTATACAAACATTAACGATGCTACAGGAGCATATGCAGTTCAGGTACCTGTTCTTTGTGCTGGCACTGGGACCTGTTATGGGGCTAGTTGCTATGAGGAAGCTGGTAAAGTAAACGGGTTACTCTTTTAACACTTTGCCTGCCTGTATGGTATTGTCCTTCAGTACTACTTTATACAGGTATACCCCATTAGGGAAAGTAGATGCGTCTATTGTCAATTTAGTTTTAGGTGAGGTTGAATGATAAATTAAACTACCGGCCATATTGCAGATGAAAACTTCCTGTATTGTTTGTATGCCTGCATCTATAGTGAGTGTTGAAGAAGCGGGGTTAGGGTAGACTGAAACATCAATTGTATTTTCTACTACAGGTACTTTAGTAGTATTCCCCGGAACGTTTATAGAGTCTGCACAGCCTGAATCTTTGCTAGATAAAACAGGCATAAACTGGAGTTTAGTTAATGTGAAATCATCATAGAAATCATATATTATTGCTGCGATCTTTGCAGAGTCTGTTTCCCCAAAGTAGTTATTGTCGATGTTGACGGTCATTCCGCTACTTTTAAATGCAAGTTTTTTGCTTCCAACAATGCAGTTATAGGAAATGTTATTTCCTGATGAGTCATAAGTGCGAGTCACCACACCTGTGTCATTGTACATGATACCATTATGTTGTACAAGTGATCCGCCACCGGAAAAAATAACACCTATCTTACAATACCATACCTGGTTATAGGTTGCCGTGGCTCCATTGGCAACTATTCCTTCATAATCGCAATATGTGACGATGTTATTATTAATTATTTTTCCTCCATTTATACCGTGTTTGCAATGGTAGATGGTGTTATTAATAACATCGGCACCGCCCTGAAATGCCGTATTGCAATAAGCCATTACATTGTTGAGTACATGTGAAAATCCACCTGTCTGAATGGCGACATCATTGTTTTGAAAATTGCAATAAGAGACATATGTATAGGATCCACTGCCATAATTGTTACTGAAACATATTGAATTGTTATGGAAATATGAATGTGTTACCCTTGCCGGGTTATATTTAGAGTTGATTGCAAAATGTGCATTTTGAAATGAACAATAGTCGAAAGAGAACGTATCGGCAACGTTGGAATGCCTGATGTAAATGCCTTCCCAGCTAGCCCATGATGTAGAAACTGGCGTTGCTGAAAAATATATAGAATCGCTGCTGGTACCAATAGCATTTATTTTGCCATCTACATAAATAGTGTACTTACCGCTAACTAGCACATGTACACCTGGCTCTATGGTTAGCGTAGCTCCTGTGTCCACATCAATATCTCCTGTAATGATGTAAGGGCTATTAGCTTTTGTCCAGGTAGTGTTGGCGCTTATTAATCCTGAAACATTGGTTGCAAAACTGTTGATGCTGGTTAGCAGAATTGCCAGCAGGAAGAAGGGTTTTTTCATAAGTTATAGTTATAAGGTCAATGATTATATAAAATTATATACTTATGCACAAACATGCATGAGGTATAAGTTAAAAAATATATAATGTATAAACGTAACAATATAGAGTTTAGTATGTAGGCATTGTATTTAAAACAGCCGTTCCATTTCATATTGGCTGGCAAATTGTTCAAAGCCTATAGCCCTCAAAAAGCCATTTGTGTTTTTTGAATTGCCGTCAATGTTTATTGCCACAATGGGCTCCGTACTTTGTGCAGATAAATAACTGAACATGTCTGTTGCCATGCCTTGTCTCCTGTACGATTCCGAAACAGCGAATTGTAATACTCTCTTTGTTTCTTTATTATAATGAGCATAGGCAATAATATTACCACCTTGCTTTATGCCTATGGTGAGCACATTTGCGCCCCAGTTCCTTACAACTTCATTTGTTTGCTGCCAGCATGGATGCCAGTCGCCAAGAGCAAGCAGTTCGTCGGCATCGTAGTTGTCCAGTATCTCTATGGTATGTTTTGTCTCCGAGGCCTTTATAGTACCACGATACGCCAATAACTCCCGTGTTACTTTAAATCCTGTTTTCTGATAAATAGAATATGCAGCATCATTCCCCTGCAATACTTCCAGCAGGAGTTTTTTAATACCCGCTGTTTTGAGTAATGGTTCTATGTAGCCAAACATTTGTTTGGTAAGCTGCTGCCCGCGATAAGCAGCTAGTACTCCGGTGCCGCCATCCCACGCTGTAGGTATGCCATTATAATCTCCTATGCCAAAGAGTATGAACCCAACCATGATATCTCCGTCAAATGCACCTACAGAAAGAGATAAGTCTATACGTTCGCGAAATATTTTATCTGTCATTGACGCAACAGATTGTTGCATGTTGAATTGGTAATCCGCAAATGCTGTATTGAAAGCTGTTACTATTGTGTCAACAGAAATATGCTCCAGTGTGCTGATAGTTATCATAGAGCGAAGGTAGGTTTATAGAAAAAAGTTATTGACACCCTAAAGAAGTTAATTTTGGTAGTTTTATCCATTAATCGTAATATTGCAATGAATAGATGGATTATGGGTGCAACAAAAACAGATCTTTTTACGAAAAAGCAGAACGAGCTGGCGACCATGGCTAAGGCACTGGCGCATCCGGCTCGTATAGCCATATTGCAGGAACTGGTGAAAACCAATGCCTGCGTATGTGGTAGCCTGGTTGAGGAGTTGGGGCTTGCACAGCCTACCATATCCCAGCACCTGAAAGAGTTGAAGCAAGTAGGCCTTATACAGGGAACCATAGAAGGTACAAGTGTTTGTTATTGCATTAACCCAAAGATGTGGGAGCAGTACAGGCAATTCTTTAACACATTCTTTGACGAACTGCCTGAGCATAAAGAAAAATGTTGTTAGTATATGAGTACAGGTAGAAGAGAACATTGGGAGCAGGTGTACAATACCAAACAGCCGCATGAAGTAAGCTGGACGCAGGAGCGGCCTGCTACCTCGCTTGATTTTATACATAGCTTCAATGCGCCTAAAAATGCGTCTATTATAGATATAGGTGGGGGCGATAGTAAGCTGGTAGACCATTTACTGGATGAAGGGTATCAGAATATCACTGTGCTCGATATCTCTGCTAAAGCATTAGAGCGTGCTAAAGACAGGTTAGGTGAAAAGGCAGCAAAAGTGAAGTGGGTGGTGTCTGATGTGACAGATTTCAAACCAACTGAAAAATATGATGTGTGGCATGACAGGGCAACATTTCATTTTCTTACTACCCCGCAGCAGGTAGCCACCTATATGGCCACAGCGAGGAACGCGGTAGATAATTATATGGTTATCGGAACATTCTCTGATAGCGGGCCTAAAAAATGCAGCGGACTGGATATCAGGCAATACACAGAACATGAATTACAGTATGAACTGGAAAAAGGGTTCAGTAAGATAAAATGTATTACAGAAGACCATACTACACCATTTAACACAACGCAAAACTTCCTGTTTTGCAGTTTTAAAAAATCAGCATAAACACTAAATAATATTTGATATGACAAACGAGAAAGAATTGAAAGAGCTGGTGCGCCAGAAATACAGCGAGATCGCACTGCAGGACAAAGAAACAAATATGAGCAGTTGCTGCGGCAGCGGTGGTTGCAGTACAGAGGTGTACAACATCATGAGTGATGATTATACAAAGCTGGAAGGCTATAATGCAGATGCTGACCTTGGTTTGGGTTGTGGCTTGCCTACCGAATTTGCCCAAATAAAAGAAGGCGATACGGTGATAGACCTCGGTAGTGGTGCCGGTAATGATTGTTTTGTAGCACGAAAAGCAACGGGCGAAAAAGGCAAGGTGATAGGTATAGACTTTACAGAGGCTATGATAAACAAAGCGAGAGAGAATGCAGAAAAGGTAGGCTTTAATAATGTAGAATTCCGATTTGGTGATATTGAAAAAATGCCTGTTACAGCAAATGTTGCCGATGTAGTAGTGAGTAACTGTGTACTGAACCTTGTGCTTAACAAAGACAATGTGTTTAAAGAGATATTCCGTGTACTGAAACCCGGCGGACACTTTAGTATATCAGATGTAGTACTCGTAGGTAACCTGCCTGATAAGCTGCGCAACGTAGCGGAAATGTATGCGGGCTGCATCAGCGGTGCTATACAGAAAGACCACTATATGGCATTGGTAAAAGCGAATGGTTTTACAGACATAACTATACAAAAAGAAAAGGCTATCATCATACCTGATGATATACTGAACCAATACCTCAGTGCAGAAGATATTGCAGCGTTCAAGAATAGTGGTACAGGTATATATAGTATAACTGTTTTTGCACAGAAACCGGTAGCATGCTGCACACCGGGCAGCGGATTTTGCTAATCTAAATAAAGTCGATATTATCTGAACATATGTCTGCAAACAATTGCGCGCCTGCTGCAGGGCGAAAAAAATTAGGCTTCCTCGACAGGTATCTTACGCTGTGGATATTTGCGGCAATGCTGCTGGGGGTGGCAATAGGTTATTTTATCCCATCATCTGCGGGTTTTATTAACTCATTCAGTAACGGTACCACCAACATACCATTGGCTGCCGGCCTGATATTAATGATGTACCCGCCACTGGCTAAAGTGCGGTATGAAAAAATACCGGAGTTGTTTAAAAACCTGAAACTATTCTCACTATCCATGTTCATTACATGGATAGTGGGACCTTTTATTATGTTCCTGTTGTCTATTACTTTTCTCAGGGACTATCCTGAATACATGACGGGCCTGATATTGATAGGTATAGCCCCCTGTATAGCCATGGTAATAGTATGGAATGAACTGGCGGATGGCAACAGGGAATATGTAGCAGGACTGGTAGGGGTTAACAGTATTATGCAGGTGTTGTTTTTCAGCCTCTATGCATATTTCTACCTTACCATAATGCCGCCGTTGTTTGGTGTTAAGGGTGTGGAAATTGATATTACTATTGGCCAGATAGCTAAGACGGTTGGAGTATATTTAGGTATCCCGTTCGCCCTGGGTGTTATAAGCAGGTATGGATTGATAAGGCTGAAAGGAGAAGAATGGTTTCAGAATAAATATGTGCCTTTTATATCGCCGATTACATTGGTCGCATTATTGTTTACCATAATTGTAATGTTCAGCCTGAAGGGTGAAATGATAGTTCAGATACCGATGGATGTGGTGCGTGTAGCTATACCCCTGGTTATCTATTTCAGTGTTATGTTTCTTATTACCTTCTTTGCTGCGAAAAAGGCAGGTGCAGATTATTCGCAAAATGCAGCAGTGTCATTTACTGCATCGGGTAATAATTTTGAACTGGCTATTGCGGTAGCAATAGGTGTATTCGGTATAAATTCAGGGCAGGCTTTTGCAGGTGTTATAGGGCCATTGGTAGAGGTGCCGGCACTGATAACAATGGTAAATATTGCATTCAGGCTTCGTGATAAGTATTACAGGAAAAGCATAAATACAGCTAACTGATATGAAAAAACTTCTTTTCGTTTGTATAGAAAACAGCAACCGAAGCCAGATGGCGCAGGCGTTTGCCCTGATGACAGGGAAAGCAGAGGCATATAGCGCAGGTTCTAAACCCTCAGGCATTGTTAACCCCAAAGCTATAGCTGCCATGAAAGAACTGGGTTATGACTTGAGTAATCATGCCAGTAAATCGCTGGACGAAGTAAAAGAATATGCCCCTTTTGATGCAGTGGTAACTATGGGTTGTGGCGATGCCTGCCCATGGATGCCTGCCAAACAACATATAGACTGGCAGATACCTGACCCCCGAAATATGGAACCCGAACAATTTAATGAAGTGAGAGACCTTATAAAGCAGAAGGTTGAGGCTCTCATAAACTCATTATAACATAATAACGATTTTTGTTGTGTAATTGATTGACCATTATCATTGTTTTGGACATATAATGGTCATTTTTTATCTATTTGGCAGCCAATAGCTTTGCAAAAAATCAAAGCTATGAGAGTGAGAATTCTAATGTTATTATTATTGCTGGCTGGTACGGTACAGGTATATGCAGCGATAGGGAAAAAGGATACTGTAATAGTATTTCGCCCCGGACCGGGATTAAATGATACCACAGATATGGGTACCATTAATGCTGGTATGGATGCTATTGTTTACGAGGGTAATCTGAGTGGTAATTATGCATCTTACCAGGGAGTTGCAGTACTGCCTGTAAGTAATTGCAATAACACGCACGAAACTGCATTTATGAGGTTTGACCTCGGCACATTACCGGATACTGTAGACTCAGTATTTGTTGTGTTCAAACATGTTGATCAAACGAGCTATTGTTATTCGAACTGTGTGGCTGATTTTTATTTTTACCCTGTACTTCAGCCATGGTATGAATCTACAATAACGTATGCTAACCAGCCAACAGTTGATACTGCTTTTTATGGCCCGATCAATATATCATTCCCAAATACATTTGGATGGCAAGAATATAATATTACCCCAATGTACCGTTTGTGGCGCGATAGTCTTGTGCCAAACTATGGTATGCAGATAATGTCTCCAACAGTTGGATGTAATAATGCTGCAATTGGTTTTTTTGCCCACAATTCTGATGACCCTGATAGCAGTAACCGCCCTTATTTGAAAATATACTACAAAGTAGATACAGGTCATATTGATTCGCCGGTATCAGTTAATCTCTTTGCAACAGCTAAACCTGTAATGAAGTTGTACCCCAATCCTGCGCAGCATGAAATGAATATGCTTTTGTCAGCAACACATCCCGGTAATGGCTGGTACGTAATTACAGATATTACAGGCCGTGCTGTTCGGGTTGAGGATGTTCAATGGCAGGCAGGAGATAATAATATAAGCCTGCCGATAGGGGGGCTGGATAATGGGTTGTATATCTTACAGCTTTTTACACCTGAAGGCAGGTTGACAGGAAGAGTGCTGAAGGAATAGGTTTTACTCCTATGTTTATATCACAGAAGCGCCGTTATGGCGCTTCTGTATTTATATAAGGTCAGATTACGGGGGATATATAAGACAAGCATAAATAATATTCAAAAAGGATATACTTTCGCATTTCAAATTTTTTAATTGTATGAACAAAAAGTTCATTGGCGCCATTGCCATAACTACGGTTTTTGCCGCTTGCAGCAATGAGGCAAAAAAGGAAGAAGAAAAGAAAGGAGATATCCTTGTTATCAACATGGATAGCACTGTAAACCCTGCTGATGATTTCTTTAGCTATGCCAACGGTGGCTGGATAAAGAATAACCCAATACCGAATGAAGAAACAGGATGGGGTATTGGTCAGTTGGTAAACGAAGAATTGTATAAGCGTAAGCTGGCTATCAACGAAGATGCGCTGAAGAAAAATGCAAAATCGGGTACCGACCAACAGATAGGTGATTTCTGGTATAGTGGTATGGATACCAACAATATTGAGAAAGAAGGTATCAGCCCGCTGAAGCCTGAACTGGACAGGATAAACGCATTGCAGAATACAAAAGACCTGATGGCCTATGTGGCAGATGCACATGCGAGGGGCATAGGCTATTTCTTTGGTGAAGGTGTGAGCCAGGATGCTAAGGCCAGTGATGTAATGGCTTATTACATGAGCCAGGGAGGACTGGGCCTGCCTAACAGGGAGTATTATTTTAATACAGATGAACGTACTACTAAAGTGCGCAATGCTTACCCCGCATATATAGCTAAGATATTTACATTGGCAGGTGCTGATAGTACTATAGCTAAAGCAAAAGCCACGTCTGTAATAGCGCTGGAGACGAAGCTCGCTACAGCATCGCGCAAACTGGAAGACCTGCGTGACCCTTATGCGAATTACAATAAAATGGCCATCAGTCAACTGAAGAATATATCTCCGACCATTGATTGGACGAGTGTGTTGCAGCAGATAGGAGTTAAGCATGTTGACAGTGTGATAGTAGGCCAGCCTGAGTTTTTCAAACAACTGGATAAAGTAGTTGCCGGTGAGAACCTGCAAACGCTGAAGGATTACATGACCTTCCACCTTGTGAAGACAGCAGCGCCATACCTGAGCAAGGATTTTGTGAACGCAAACTTCGAGTTCTATAGCAAAATGATACGTGGTGCTAAAGAAATGCGCCCGCGCTGGAAGCGTGTACTTGATGCTGAAGAAGGAGCTATTGGAGAGGCACTTGGGCAATTATTTGCCAAAGAATATTTCAACGAAACAGCTAAGAAGCGCTATGCTGATATGGTTGAGAATGTACGCAATGCTTACAAGGCGCGTATAGAAAAACTGGACTGGATGACAGACAGTACCAAGAAAAAAGCGCTGAACAAACTGGCAGCTATAACTAAAAAAGTTGGTTATCCTGATAAATGGAAAGATTTCTCATCATTGAAAATAGACAGGGGGGCTTATGTGCTTAACATGTTCCGTTCTAATAAATGGTGGAATGATTATGAACTGAACAAGCTGGGCAAACCGGTTGACCGCACAGAATGGGATATGACACCACAAACCTATAATGCATATTATAATCCATCAAACAACGAGATAGTATTGCCAGCAGGTATCTTCACAGTGCCGGGCTATCGTGATGAGCAACTGGATGATGCATTAGTATATGGTTACGCAGCGGCGTCTACCATCGGCCACGAAATAACACATGGCTTTGATGATGAAGGACGCCAGTTTGACGAGAAAGGCAACCTGCAAAACTGGTGGAGCAAAACGGATGAAGAACAATTTAAGAAACGTGCAGAAGTGCTGGTGCAGCAGTTTAATAAAATGACACCGGTAGATACTATGCATATCAATGGCCGTGCTACACTGGGTGAGAACCTTGCAGATCTTGGCGGTATACTGATAGGCCTTGATGCATTCAAGCAAACTGAATGTTATAAGAAAGGTGAGAAGATAAGCGGCTTTACGCCATTGCAGCGTTACTTCCTGGGTTATGCGCTGGGCTGGTTGTACCAGACACGTAAGGAAGAATTGGCTAACCGCCTGCTTACAGACGTACACTCGCCAGCTAAAGAACGCGTGAATGGCCCATTCCCGAATGTGCCGGAATTCTATGAAGCATTCAATGTAAAACCGGGTAATAAATTATATATACCGGACAGCCTGCGTGTTAGGCTTTGGTAAACTTTAAATATCATTGACAAAAATGGCTGATAAATATTATCAGCCATTTTTATTTACAAAGAGTTGCTCCATTCTTCGGAAGCCTTTTGCAAGGCAGTGCTATTGCCTGTCAGTTCTGCAAGTCTTTCCATCACACGCTCTACCAGTGCATCAGGGCATGATGCGCCTGATGTAATAAGGATACGCAATGGGTTTGCGGCAGGCAGGTAATCATTAGTAGTTGTTTCTGTATGCGTATGCAGGTTGAAGTGCCTGATAAGTGTTGCTGATTCAAGACAGCCTTCATCTTTTATAAAATAGGTAGGCAGTTTTTGCTCGCATAGTTCCACTAGGTGCGATGTGTTAGAGCTGTTATAACCACCTATCACTATAGCAAGGTCGGCATCTGTTTCCAGCATACCCTGTACGGCACTCTGGTTGTCGTTGGTAGCATAACATAGCGTATCGCGTGTATCTGCAAAATAGTCTGATACGTTGATAGGTTTATGATGTTCTATCATCACCTGTTTCAGGTAGTCGGCAATGCCCTGTGTTTCGCTGGCCAGCATGGTGGTTTGGTTTACCACGCCTATGCGTTTGAAATCTTTGGTAACATCAAAGCCTTCAGAGTGCTGTCCTTTGAAATCGGTATAGAATTGTTCCGGAGCTAGTTCGCCTGTAATGAATTTGGCCAGGTGTTGCGCCTGCTCCATATCTTTTACTACTACAGATGGGGTATGGGCTTTGCTATGCGAGAATGTAGCCCTTGTTTCTTCATGGTTGGGTTTGCCATGTATCACAATAGTATATCCGTCCTGTCCTATTTTTTCTGCACGGTTCCATACCTTCTCCACAAATGGGCAGGTAGTCTCGTAGCGGCTGGGTTCGATACCTTTATCGCGCAGGGTCTTTTCCAGTTCCAGTGTAGTACCAAAGGCAGGTATCACAACAATATCATCGCTGGTTAGTTCTTCCCAGGCCATCAGCATATTACCTTTGGTATCCATAATGAATTGCACACCGAGTGATTGCAGGTCTGCATTCACGCCGGGGTTATGTATCATTTCACTGAGCAGGAACACCCTTTTGCCCGGGTTTTCTGCCACCGCACGAAAAGCTATTTCAATTGCATTCTCCACACCATAACAAAAACCAAAATGGCGGGCCAGTACCAGTTGCAGGTTGCCCAGGTCTATAATGGTAGGACTGAAGTCCTTTTTCATTTTATCAGCCGCCTTACGTTGCTGCTTGATGGCAGTAACCAGGGTGCTGCGGTAATGTACCGGTACGTCGAATGATTTCATTGCTGCGCAAAGGTACGCAAAGCCGTGTTAAGAGATATATAATGATAAAGTGGCGTTAGTTATGCACTTTAGTAATGCTGACATCCATGCCCGGTTTCACCTGCATAAGGCCTGTGAGCAGTATAGTGTCACCTGCATTCAGCCCTGTAAGCACTTCAGCTTTATCGCTGGTCCTTTCTCCAAGCGTTACAGTTACCAGTGTAGCCTTGCCCTCTTTTACTACGGCTATTTTTTTATCGCGGGTAGTAGGTATAACTGCTTGTGATGGAACGAGTATTGCGTTGTTGTTGCGTTCTAATGGTATCAATACCTGCGCAAAAGAGCCTGCCACCAGTTTGTTGCCTGCATTAGGAACTATCACGCGAACACGCACGGTGCGTGTAGCTGCGTCAGCGCCGGGGTCTATGGCACTGATCTTAGCAGTCAAAGTATCTGTACCATTGCCTGCGGTGAATTTTACCTGTGAGCCTGCACTAATGAGGTGGCGGTATTGTTCGGGTATGTTGAAGTCTATCTTTAATTGGTGTACCTGTTGCAATGTGCTGATAACAGTAGCCGGAGATACCACAGCGCCTACGCTTATATTACGTATGCCAATAGTACCGCTGAAAGGGGCAACTATCCGCGTAGCCCTTATTTGTGCTTCTGTATAGGCTATGTCTGCTTCTAACGATTGCAATTGCGTTTGCGTGGTCTCGAAATCCTGTTTGCTGATGCCGCCTATGTTCAGCAGGTCTTTCTGGCGCTCCAGTGTTTTGGCCTGCAGGTCGCGCTGTGCTTTCAGCTTTTGCAGTTGTGCGCGCAGTTCACCATCATACAATTGTACGAGTGTCTGACCTTCGCTTACGTTGCTGCCTTCTTTAAACAATATGGCTGTTACCCTGCCAGATATTTCAGGGTGAATATCTATCTGTTCGTTGGGCAGTAAAGAACCACTGGCTGCATAGGTGCTGCTGAAAGACTGTGGTGATACAATAAATCCTTCAGACTTAAGTCCTTTGGGTTTGTTACCTGTTGCAGCATCTTTTTTATCTCCGCAACTGTTGAGGGAGAGGCAGATTATTGAAGCAGCAGCTATAATAGAAATTTTACCGGCAAAGCGAACCATTGGGTGCGGTTTGATAAATTATTAAGAAATTGTGCAACAAATATATCGATATCTGTACCACGATATGCAAAATCATCATCAGAATTGGAATTGGCGCTATAAGAAAAAACTAATAGGTTTTGCTGTGAAGCTCACAGTCGGGTTGCTGATAAGCTTATACCTGTCGCTCAAAGCAGAACATGTTACAACTTATGTATATCGGATATTTCAGCCATTCCAGGTATTCAGGAATATGCTTTTCGGATATATAGACCTGAGTATAGGCGATATAATATATACAGGTTGGGGGATAGGCCTGGTGGTTTTGCTGGTTGCTATTATTGTCTATATAATAAAAATACAAAGCCATAAGCATCGCCTGCTCTATACTGTTTTAAAGCTGTTGAGCTCTGTTGCAGGTATTTACCTGTTCTTTATGATAGGATGGGGTGGTAACTATTTTAAGAAGCCATTAGCAGAAGAGTGGAAGTTAGATTATAGTACGTGGAGCGATACTACTATGGTGCAGTTCGACCGGTACCTGCTGACGAAAGTAAATGCGTATGCCCCTTATTATCATGATTACAGCTTTGATAAGATAAGGCATAAGGCGAAGGACCTGTATATAACTCAAACAGACTGTTACCGTAATGGTAAAGGCCTGAATGTAAAATCATCACTCTTTGGCAACCTGTTGCAGTATATGGGTGTGCAGGGCTATTATAATCCATTTACGGGTGAGGCGCAGGTAAATAGTAATGAGCCTGCCTTTATGCTGCCTTACACTATCTGTCACGAACTGGCGCACCAGTCAGGAGTAGGTGCAGAAGACGATGCCAACCTGCTGGCGTATACAGTAAGCATGGCATCTGGCGACAGTACATTCCTGTATTCAGCCTACTTCAACCTGTGGCTGTATACACATATGCAGGTACGTATGCGGGATACTGTAACGGCGAATGCTATCAGGAAAGAATTGAACCCGATTACGCTGGCTCATATAGACACACTTAAAAAGCTGCGGAAGAAATACCGCTCCGTATTGGGCAGGTATACGGGAGATATATACAACGAGTACCTGAAACTGAACCACCAGCATGACGGTATTGAGAGCTACGATAAAGTAACTGTAAGCGCATGGGCATGGGAGCAGTCTAATGCTGCATCAAAGAACAGGAAGATACATATACCTTAACCTTTGTATTCGCCCCATACTTTGCGGAGCGTGTCAGATATTTCACCCAGGGTGCAGAGGTTCTCAACCGCATCAATAACAAAAGGCATCAGGTTTTCTGAAGTGCCGGCTTTTTCCCTGATGGTATCTAGGCAGGCAGCCGCTTTTGCATTGTCGCGTTTAGCACGCAGTGCAGCCAGTTTTTCTGATTGCACTTTACGTATTGAGTCATCTATTTTCAGCAGCGGAGTATCGTTGGTTTCTTCAACAGTGAATTTGTTGACACCTACAATTATCTTCTCGCCAGACTCAATATCTTTTGTGTATTTATAAGAAGAACGAGCTATTTCGTCCTGCATAAAACGCTGCTCAATAGCTTTAACTGCACCACCCATAGCATCTATCTTTTCTATGAGTTTCCATGCTGCAGCTTCTACTTCGTTAGTCAGTGTTTCAACATAATAAGAACCAGCCAGCGGGTCTACCGTATGCGTAGCGCCGCTTTCATAAGCTATTATTTGTTGTGTGCGCAGTGCTATGCGTGCAGCCTCTTCCGTAGGCAGCGATAAAGCCTCGTCAAAGCCGTTGGTATGCAGTGATTGTGTGCCACCCAGTACAGCACTCAGTGCCTGCAGTGATACACGTACTATATTATTTTGTGGTTGCTGTGCAGTAAGTGTGCTGCCCCCCGTTTGCGTATGGAAGCGCAGCATTTGTGCTTTTGCGTCAGTAGCTCCCAGTGATTTTGTAATGGTAGCCCACATGCGCCTTGCCGCGCGGAATTTTGCTACTTCTTCAAAGAGGTTGTTATGTGCGTTGAAGAAGAAAGAAAGGCGTTGTGCAAAAACATTTATGTCAAGTCCTTTTTCTATGGCAGCTTTCAGGTAGGCTTTACCATTGGCAAGGGTAAATGCCAGTTCCTGCACGGCTGTAGAGCCTGCTTCACGTATATGGTAGCCCGAAATAGAAATGGTATTCCATTTAGGCACTTCTTTACTGCAATACTCGAATATGTCAGTAATGATGCGCATAGATGGTGCAGGCGGGTATATATATGTACCGCGTGCAGCGTATTCTTTTAGTATATCATTTTGTATGGTACCGGATATTTTACGGATATCAGCACCCTGTTTTTTAGCCAGCGCTATATACAGCGATAAAAGAATAAAGCCGGTAGCATTGATGGTCATTGAGGTAGAAACATCCTGGAGGTTGATGCCCTTAAAGAGTATTTCCATATCCTCCAGCGAGTCTATCGCCACACCCACTTTACCTACTTCACCCTCTGCCATATCGTGGTCAGAATCGTAACCAATTTGTGTAGGCAGGTCGAAGGCTACAGATAAACCTGTAACACCCTGGCTCAGCAGGTAGTGATACCTTTTGTTAGACTCTTCTGCTGTGCTGAACCCCGCATACTGGCGCATGGTCCAGAGTTTATCGCGGTACATGGCAGCATGTACGCCACGCGTGAACGGGAACACACCCGGCTGTTCATCCATCTTTACAGGCTCACAATACACCTGTTTTATCTCAATGCCTGCGTCTGTAAATATCTTTTTATCGCTCACGTTCGTCTGTTTTTATATTAAGCCTGTGCTCCGTATGATAGTATTTTCTTCGCTTCTTCGTTGATGATGCCCAGTGCAAGGTCAGTAGGCAGTTCACCCGGCATGGTGAGTATATAATCAATGATGCGCATGTGAAGTTCCTTGGCAGGAGCATCCGGCTTCAGTTGCGATGCTATATTGTTTATCATATTTATTTCCTGCTCTTTCACACCACGTACTGTATCCCATATCTGCTTTGATACATACACCTGCTGCGCCATATTGTGTTCAAACTCTGCACGGATATTAAATATCAGTGCACCCTGTAACGCAGCAACGGTCATGTCAGATACATATACCCTTGGTACCAGTGAACGAGGATTGATACGCTCGATAAACAATACCAGCCTTTCATATGCCTGCAACCTGAGGCGGACTGTAATTTCCTGGTTCTCCTTGAGCATGCTTAGTTGTTTCTTCCTGAAGTCGGTTACGAGGAAGTTGCGTACTATCATCACTGTAGACAGCAACACTATGATTGCCGGTAAGGTATATTTTAATATTTCAAGTGTAGTCTCCATTGCCATTCTGATTATTGCATCGCAAAATAAAGTGTTTTTGCGATGGTTACGATTAGTTTTTCTCTTAATTTGAACTTGCTATGAATGCAGAGAACAGATATATAGAAGTAAACAAAGCCCTATGGAACGCCAAGACCCGGCATCATATTGATTCCGATTTCTATGATATGAAGGGCTTTATGGATGGTAATACCAGCCTTAAAGAAGTGGAACTTGGTTTGCTGGGAGATGTAAAAGGAAAATCTATTGCGCATCTGCAATGCCATTTCGGACAGGATAGTATATCCCTCGCACGGATGGGGGCTAAGGTTATTGGGCTAGACCTGTCGGACGAAGCTGTGACCTATGCAAACGAACTGGCCGAAAAACTGGGAGCAGACGCAAGTTTTGTATGCGATGATGTATATAATGCAGATAAAGCGCTTAATGAGCAGTTTGATATCGTGTTCACTACTTATGGAGTGCTGGGCTGGTTGCCCGATATGAAACGCTGGGCTAATGTGGTAGCTGCATTGTTAAAGCCCGGAGGCAGGTTAATATTGGCAGAGATGCATCCTGCCGTATGGATGTTTGATAACCAGTTCACGCATATACAATATCCGTATTTTAATTTCGGGCCTATCGTAGAAACGCTGAAGGGCACTTACGCCGATAAAGAGGCTGAAATAGAAATGGAAGAGATAGGGTGGAACCATGCACTTTCAGAAGTAATGCAGAGCCTGCTGGATGCCGGTTTGCGAATTACCCATTTTGGTGAATATGATACAGTGCCTTATCCCTGTTTTGCCAATACAATTGAAGTAGCACCGGGTAAATTCCAGATAAAAGGTATGGAAGGTAAGCTGCCATTGGTATATTCGGTAGTTGCAGTAAAAGATTAATGCCTAAGAAAATACAACAGGAATCAGTTGATGGTTTTGAGGTGATCCGCCAATGGCTGGCGGGAAAAGACTTGCATCCTTTCCCTTTCCAGGAAGAGACATGGCAACTGTATGCAGAGGGCTTAAGTGGTATTGTAAATGCACCAACAGGTTTTGGTAAAACATATTCGGTATTCCTTGCTGTTGTTATAGACTGGATCAACCGAAACCCTGGTTATAAAAAGAAGACAAAGAATGGCCTGCAACTGATATGGATAACACCGCTGCGTGCATTAGCAAAAGATATAGCCCGTGCTATGACCGAAGCACTGACCGAATTAAATATTCCATGGAGGGTGGGTGTGCGCAATGGTGATACAACTACATCAGAAAGGCAAAAGCAAAAACAGCAGATGCCGGAGATATTGGTGATAACACCTGAGAGCCTGCATCTTTTATTTGCTACAAAAAATCATCCTGCATTATTTGAATCACTTGCCTGTGTGGCGGTAGATGAGTGGCACGAACTGCTGGGCACTAAAAGAGGTGTGCAAACAGAGCTGGCACTTGCGTACCTGAAGTTGCTTAATAAGAATGATGCACCATTGCGTATATGGGGCATA
Organism: Flavipsychrobacter sp.; assembly: GCA_044227125.1. GTDB lineage: Bacteria > Bacteroidota > Bacteroidia > Chitinophagales > Chitinophagaceae > Polluticoccus. The sequence continues at coordinate 2,484 of JBGAFS010000005.1, read as the reverse complement.
TCAGCCACCATTGGCAATCTTGAAGAAGCGATGCATGTATTGCTGGGTAATACAGCAGAAAATGGTGTTGTAATAAGAGCGCACCTGAAGAAGAATATCAAGATACACACTATACTGCCTGACCATGTAGAACGTTTCCCATGGGCGGGGCATTTGGGTATAAAGATGATAGAACATGTGCTGCCTGTAATACACAACAGCAGGTCTACGCTGTTCTTTACCAATGTACGTTCGCAGGCAGAAATATGGTACCAGTCTTTACTAAGCGCAGCGCCAGACCTGGCAGGAGCTATGGCATTGCACCACAGCGCTATAGAGCCGGAGTTGCGCGTGTGGGTAGAAGAACAGTTACATGCGGGCACATTGAAGGTAGTAGTATGTACTGCCAGCCTTGATCTTGGTGTGGACTTTCGCCCGGTAGATACAGTGATACAGGTAGGCAGTCCAAAAGGCATTGCGCGCTTTATGCAAAGAGCAGGCCGCAGCGGGCACGAACCCGGGGCTGTTAGTAATATCTATTTCGTGCCTACACATTCATTAGAGATAGTAGAAGCGGCTGCGCTGCAAAAAGCTTATGAGGAAGAACTGGTGGAGAGCCGCAGGCCGGTGCTGATGGCGTTTGATGTACTGATACAATATATGGTAACAAGGGCAGTGGGTGATGGTTTTGATAATGAAGCACTTTATGCTGAAGTGATGAACACACATTGCTATGCAGACCTTGGCCGCGATGAATGGGACTGGATGCTGCATTTTATAACACAGGGCGGCGATACGCTGAACGCCTATGATGAGTATCATAAGGTTGTGAAGATAGACGGGCTGTATCGTGTAATTGACAGAAAAGTAGCATTGAGACACAGGCTGCATATAGGCACCATAGTGGGCGATGCGTTGATGCACGTGAAATATATAGGCGGTGGTTTTGTTGGTACTATAGAAGAGTATTTTATTTCAGGACTGAAGCCAGGGGACGTATTTCTGCTGGCAGGTAAGAAACTTGAGTTAGTAATGGTGAAGGATATGACCGCTTTTGTACGCAGGTCTACAGCTAAGAACGCCATAGTACCATCATGGGCAGGCGGGCGAATACCGTTATCATCTAACTTGGGTGAAGTACTGCGCCATACATTTCAGCAGGCTGCCCTTAATCCTGATTCAAATCCGTTGCTGCATTTCCTCAAACCATTATTTGATACGCAGAGAGAAGTATCACGTATACCTAAGGAGAACGAACTGCTGGTAGAGTTGATAGACCATAAAGAAGGTTATCACTTGTTTGTGTATCCTTTTGAAGGCAGGCTGGTACACCAGTCTATGGCATCATTGCTGGCATACAGGCTTTCTAAAATAAAGCCTATGACTTTCTCTATTGCGATGAATGATTATGGCTTTGAATTATTGAGCGATCAGCCTATACCCATTGATGAAGAGAATATCCGCGCACTCTTTACAACTGACAACTGGTACACGCACCTGCAGCAGAGTATCAATGCTGCCGAGATGGGGAGGCGTAAGTTCAGGGATATAGCCGTTATAGCAGGGCTGGTTTTCCAGGGCTACCCCGGGGCATATAAAAAGCAACGCCACCTGCAAAACTCTACTGCATTGGTATATGATGTGCTGTCAGAGCATGAGCCCGCACATAAGTTATTGCAGCAGGCATATCATGAGGTAATGAGCAATGAAGTAGAGATAGACAGGCTCTATAGATCACTGGAGCGATTGTATAACAATGACATAATTGTAGTGCGCCCTAAATCACTCACACCATTCTGTTTTCCCATTAAAGTAGATAGCCTGCGTGAAGAGCTGAGTAGCGAAAAGCTCGAAGACAGGGTTAAGCGTATGCAGGAACAGGCGCAAAAAGGCTTGTAATGCACATGTTTTGCAGGTGTTTTTGGCCTTTTTTGTGGATAATCAACACTATGTTAATGACCTCGTATCATTTGGCTGAAATGCTTGCCCGGCGTAAATTTACAGTCCTCCGTAAGTAGAAAGAGAGAATAGCATTTGAATGGATACAGAATAAAAATATGCGGCATTGTGTTTGGCAGTAATGAAAGAGTTTATATCTTTGCGTCCCCTTACGGAAAGGGATAAGTTCTTAAGACGATTTCAAGGCTAGCGAGACAGGAAAAACAAATGACGCTGAAAAATATTTCAGTCGATATTTTGCGGAGTAAAAAATAGCGTATATCTTTGCGCTCCGTTTGAGAGAAAAGGGTAACGAAGGGGTAACAAAAAGTTCTTGATTTAGTAACAAAAAAGGTAGAGTGGTTAAAGGCCACGCATAGGGTTCAAGTCCTTAGCTGCAGCAGGTTTTCACATGTTGAATGTGAATCAGTTCTTTGAAAGATTGGGAAGCAACAGCGATAAGTAAGAAGTTACTTATCACAGGTAAATTAAAATAGCGTAACAAATTAAGTTACACGTCTAATTTCCGAAAATAACGCAAGAACGTTAGAGTCAAAAAATTAGTCA
>JBGAFS010000004.1:0-165843 GCA_044227125.1 Flavipsychrobacter sp. | reverse complement strand
CCTGTACAGGGCAGTGAGCTGATGGTACGAGTAGAAGGTACAGAAAGGAAGACGATGAACTACCGTATCATAGATGAGTTTGGCAGGACCGTACAGCGTTCAGCAGTGGAACTGGACAGGACCCATACAGGCAGGATGGATGTAAACACCTTAGTACCTGCAGTGTACACGATACAGTTTACAGATGAACAGAACAACGTACTGCAATCTGTAAGATTTACAAGAATACAATAACAGTATACATACTGAAGTAAATAAAAAGGGTGCCATCGGCACCCTTTTTATTTACAAAAAATATTGAACATAGTGTCATTAAAATGCAATTAATCTATAATTAAAAATAAATTAAAAATGATAGTGTTGGCGCATATTTGAGTGTGTTTCATTTTGAAGCTGATAAAGATGGGGTATATTTATTATTAAGGGTATGATATATAAATCCGCAGTGTTTTGAACATACGGTTAAATATGCATTATCCTTCATGCTCCATCTAAATTAGTTCGTATGAAGAAAATTTATTTATCCTTAATGGGTTTGACCCTATTGTTATTATCGGGTATCCTCAATTCATCAGCGCAAACAACAACAACATTGCTGACACAAGATTTCAGTTCAGCATCTGGCACCACACCACCTACGGGGTGGACAAATAACGTGTTGGTAGGATCATATACATGGTTTTTTAATAATCCCAATGGCCGAAGTACAAGCTCTCCGATATCGGGACAGTTCGGGATATTTGATAGTGATTACCTCGGTTCCGGTGCCGGTTTGGAAAATGCAGCTATAGAATCACCGACCATAAATACTACAGGGTATAATGTAGTATTTGTAAAATGGGATCAATACTTCGCAGGTGTTTATAATAGTTATGATAGTATTGCAGTAGAGGTGTATAATGGTTCTACTTGGAATGCTGTATTTGTAGATAAATCAACAGCATACCCGGGAGGTGCTAGTTCAAAGGATATTAATATATCGGCTTTTGCTGCAAACAATGCAAACGTAAAAGTCAGATTCCGTTATGTAGGAGACTGGAGCTGGTGGTGGATAGTGGATAATATAGAAGTGTATGCAGTAACATCACCTATAATTACAGCACAACCTGCTGGGGTAAGCTTATGCGCCGGCGGCAATACTTCATTTTCCGTAACAGCATCAAATGTAAATGCATATCAGTGGCAGGAAAGTACAGATGGTGGTACGGTATGGACAAATATTTCGAATGGTGGTGTGTATAGTGGTGCAACAACTTCAACATTATCCCTTACAAACGTAACTACAAGTTTTGCGAATTATAAATACAGATGTTATGTATCAGGAACTGTAAGCCCGGCTGCTACCTCTAATGCAGCAACATTAACCATGCTGACTGCTTATATAGCAACAACGACTACAGGACATGCTTGTCCTGGTGCTGCATCAGGACAAGTTAATGCTACTGCATTACCGGCAGGAGCTACAGTAAGCTGGTATGACGCTGCTTCCGGGGGTACTTTTCTTGGGACAGGGAATTCATTGAATATTACCAGCCCAACAGCAACAACTACATATTATGCACAGGCAAGTGCAAGCGCAACATCAGGTACATTGACTACAATTATACCCGGTACCAACAGTCAGTTAGGTGCAATGCTTGATATAAAACCGTTGGTGAATATGACCTTAACCGGTTTTGATTTTGTTCCGGTATCAACAGGAACGTATACAGTTTCTGTTTATTATAAAGTAGGTACCCTGGTAGGTAGTGAAACAAACAGTTCTGCATGGACATTATTGCAAACAGCGACTAATATCAGCACAACAGCTAATACTCCATATACTATAACATTTTCTTCTCCGCCGGCATTAACTGCTAACCAGGTATATGGTTTTTATGTAGTGCGTACCGGGTCCAGCAACAGCATCAGGTATCATACTACATCTTCGTTCGGAGCATTGTATAGTTCTAACTCCGAATTAGAAGCATACCAGGGTAAAGGTACATCCGGCTTGTTTGGAGGTAGTATGTTTTCTCCACGTACGCTTTCGGGTAAGTTCAGGTACACAACATCTCCGCCATGTCCTAATTTAACAACAAGAACAGGTGTCGTACTTTCTGTAGACACACTGCCGGCTATTACATCTCAACCGGCAGCCTCTGCAACAATATGCGAAAATTCAAGTACTTCATTTTCTATTACAGCAACCGGCACTAATGTTGTTTATCAATGGCAGGTAAGTACAAATGGTGGAGGTACATGGACTAATCTTACCAATGTAGCACCATATAGCAATGTAACTACTGCTACTCTTAATATTACAGCAGCACCTGCGTCAATTAATACTTACCAGTATCGTTGTATAGTAAGTGGTAATTGTCCTCCGAATATAACATCAAATACAGCTATACTTAACGTAAATGCTTTACCGGCAATAACAACAAATCCTCCATCTACTACTACGGCTTGTGCCGGCAATAATGCTTCAATAACGGTAGTGGCTACAGGAGCAGCTATCAGCTATCAATGGCAATTGAGTACAAATGGGGGTAGTACGTGGGCTAATATGAGCAATTCTGCAACATACAATAATGTGACATCTGCAACATTGGACATATTGTCTGCAAATACTACGTTAAATAATAATCAGTATCGTTGTTATATTTCCGGCACATGTAGTCCGGCGGTAACGTCTGCTGCATCTACTTTCGCTGTAAGTATATTGCCTGCAATAAGTGCGAACCCGCAGGCCAGTACCACTATATGTGAAACTAATAATGCATCGTTTTCTGTTACTGCAACAGGCACAGGCATCACGTATCAGTGGCAGTTAAGCACAAATGGTGGCAGCATATGGACAAATCTCGTTAACGGAGCACCATATTCAAATGTCACAACGTCTACAATGAATATTACATCTGCAACAACAGGTTTGAGTGGGAATCAATACCGTTGTGTTGTTACAGGTTCATGTAGTCCGACGGCAGTATCAACAGTTGCGGCACTTACCGTTCAGCAGCTGCCGTTCATATCTGCAGATCCTGTGAGTATTCCAACCTGCCCGGCTGGTAATGCGAGCTTTAGTATTACCGCAGGTGGTACAGGTATCACTTATCAGTGGCAGTTAAGCACTAATGGCGGAAGTACATGGACGAATCTGACAAATACGGCACCTTATAGTAATGTTAATACTGCTACAATCAATATTACAGGTGCAACCCTGAGTATGAATAATTACCAATACAGGTGTGTTGTGTCAGGAGCATGTTCTACAACTGTTACATCAAATATTGCTACACTTACAGTTAATTCAACAATAACCATTAACAACCAACCGCCTGTTAGCCAGGTAGTTTGTACTGGTAGTAATATTACTATACCGGTAAACGTAACAGGAGCCAGCACATTCCAGTGGTATGGAGATTTTGGTTCAGGATTTGTTGCACTGAGCAATAATGCGATATACTCGGGAGTAAATACTGCAACTCTTTCTATAACTAATGCATCTGCATCTGTAACAGGAACATATCGTTGTATTGTAGGTAGCCCTTGTACCGCACCATTTGCTACAAATACATCATCATTGGTTGTTCATGCACCGGTTAGCATCAATACACAACCTGTGTCTGCTAATAATTGTGTAGGCAGCAATAGTTACTTTACAGTAGCTGCAACTGGAGGGGGTACATTAATGTACAGTTGGCAGGTAAGCACAAACGGCGGCAGTACATGGGCTAATGTAAGCAGCAGTGCACCATATAACGGTGTTACCACAAATCAGCTTACAATTGCAAACACTTCATTTAGTTTAAATAACTATCAGTATCGTTGCGAGGTTACAAGTGGTTGTCTGGTTCCTGTATTAAGCAATGCGGCAACACTTACAGTGACACAGGCAATTGTTATTAATACACAACCTGTAGCGCTGCAGTCTGTATGTGCGGGTACAGCAGCCAGTATTTCTGTTGTAGCTTCAAATGCTACTACATACCAGTGGCAGCGCGATAATGGCAGTGGGTATGTAAATTTAACAAACAGTGCACCATACAGCGGAGTAACAACAGCAACGCTGAGTGTATCACCTGCATCTGCTGCAACTAATGGAAGTTACCGTTGTTTAATTGGTAATGGTATTTGTGCAAATGTTACTACCAATGCTTCTGTATTGAATATTTATCCTGCAACTACCATTACTACGCAACCTGTATCGGTAACTACTTGTCAGGGTGTAAGCAGTTATTTCTCTGTAGCAGCTGCCGGCGGAGGAATCTTATCATATCGCTGGCAGGTAAGCACCAATGGTGGCAGCACCTGGAGTAATTTGAATAATACCGCACCATATAGTGGTGTAACCAGCATACAGCTTACTATCACTAATACACCGATAGGGCTCAATAACTACCAATATCGTTGTGTCGTTTCTGGCATTTGTGGCACATCTGTAGTGTCAAGTTCGGCCATCCTGACCATCAATACACCGCCAACCGTAAGCAACCCTGTAGCCGTAACCACCTGCTTAGGCACCAACGCCAGCTATACAGTAACCGGTGGCGGTACATCAATCAGCTACCGCTGGCAGGAAAGCACCAACGGCGGAACAGCCTGGGCCAACCTGAACAACGGCGGCGTATACAGCAACGTAACCACCGCAACACTGAACCTGACAGGCGTAACAGCGTCGATGAACGGCAGATGGTACCGCTGCATAGTAACAGGCATTTGTCCTACCAGCCCTGCAATATCCAACGGCGTGATGCTGACAGTTACGATGCCACCATCAGTAACCGTGCAACCAACAGACCAGACAATATGTTTAGGCAACAGCACCAGCTATAGTGTAAGCGCCACCGGTACCGGTCCGTTGTCTTACCAGTGGCAGGAAGACCAGGGCGGTGGTTTTACTAACTTGTCAAATGGTTCAAATTTCAATGGTGTTACCACCACAACACTGAATGTAAATAATCCTGCATTATTGTCGAATGGTTACAGCTACCGTTGTTATGTAAGTGGCGCATGCTCTCCGGCTACTGTTTCTTCACCGGCAATGTTAATGGTTAATGATACTGTTACACTTGGCAGTATAGGATTTACAGATACTCTATGTACGGGAGACAGCAGCATATTCAGCGTAACGATCGGCGGTCCGGTTACCAGCATCAGGTGGCAGGTAGATATGGGCAGCGGCTTTACTGATATCCCATTGTTTACCCCTCCGTATATAGGAGCAGATGCTGCAACATTGAAAATAGCTCCTGCTAATAATAATCAGTATGGCTATCTGTATCGCTGTGTCGTATCGGGTACTTGTAATACTCTTGTAAGTAATATCTTTGGTACAATAACTTACAAAGTACCGGAAATAACTACAGATCCTGTAGACGCGAAAGTGCCACAGGGCCAGGATGCGACCTTCCAGGCCACAGCCTCAGATACAGGCTACCTGTACTACTGGCAGGGCTCAAGCGACGGCGGCAACAACTGGTCGAACATCTACAACAACAACATGTACAGCGGTACCCTTACCCCGATGCTGACCGTATTGAAAGTGAACCCTGCGCAGGAAGGCTGGATGTTCCGTTGCATCATACTCGATCCTAAAGGATACTGCTATGTAGACCACGATACGAGCAACGCAGCGAAACTGAGCGTAGCACTGATGCCACCATTCCCAGTAAACGTATCAAACGTTAAGGAGCAGGTAAGGCTGACAGTCTATCCGAACCCTGTACAAGGCAGTGAGCTGATGGTACGAGTAGAAGGAACCGAAAGGAAGACGATGAACTACCGTATCATAGATGAGTTTGGCAGGACCGTACAGCGTTCAGCAGTGGAACTGGACAGGACCCATACAGGCAGGATGGATGTAAATATCTTAGTACCTGCAGTGTACACGATCCAGTTTACAGATGAACAGAACAACGTACTGCAATCTGTAAGATTTACCAGGGTGCAATAAGTATTATTCCTTAAATATAAACAGGCGACTACTAATTGGTAGCCGCCTGTTTTATTTTATATATTAACCTATGTTAATCGTTGGCTCGGTTCGAATTGTGTAATTACCGATTGGGCATTAAAATTATTTAATGTTTAATTGTTTCAAGTACATTACAATCCCGGGTTAATAAAATCAGAATTTTTGCAATTCAAATTTTAATTTTATCTTAACCTCAATGTTAAAAAAAGATTAACATTTATTAACGAAATGGCATTAAGTACATATTGTTGTACGAATTCCATTCCGGATAGAGCAGAATACCCTCCCATCTGAAACATTTTAAGCGAAAACTATTTATGAGAAATAAAGCAATCGTTATGAATGCCCCAAAACAACTATTGAAGCGATTATCATTATTGTTGATCGCAGTATGTACTGCAGTATCAGCAATGGCCGCCCTCAGTGGTACCTATACCATTAACCCGGCAGGGTCTGCTACAGCCTCAAATTATTTGACACTCACATCCGCAATTTCGGATCTTACATCAGGTACAAGGGCCGATGGCGGTCCATCAAATGGTGCAGGTGTATCAGGTGCAGTAATTCTGGAACTGGCAAGTGGTTATACAAGTGGTGGTGAGACATTCCCGCTTACATTTGGTGCAATTACCGGTGTTGGCTCAACAAATACAGTAACCATAAGGCCTGCAGCAGCAGTGGGTTCAGCATTGACAATCACAAGTGCAAACGCTACGGCGACAATAGACCTGAATGGTGCTAACTATGTAGTGTTTGATGGCCGCCCCGGTGGTAGTGGTAGTAACAGGTACCTGGTACTGGATAACAGTAACACAGCAGGTTCTGCTGTACGCTATATAAATGATGCGAGTGCAAACACAATTCAATATTGCTCAATTACAGGGGTTAATACAAGTACCACAAGTGGTGTTGTATTGTTCAGTACTGCAGGTTCTGGCAATGGTAATGATAATAACTTTATTGCTAACAGTGATATTAAAGATGGTTCTTCTACTCCTGTTAACTGTATTTATTCAGCGGGCACTGCCGCTAAAGAAAATAGTGGTAACTTTATAGGAAGCTGTAAAATCGCCAACTATTTTTCTGCCGGTACAGCTACGAATGCAATTTTGCTGTCTTCAAACAGCACCGATTGGACTATAGCCGGTAATTTTTTTTACCAGACCTCATCCAGAGTATACACAGCCTCAGCGCAGCATAATGTTATAAACATACAGGCGGGCAATGGTCATACTATAAGGGATAACACTATTGGCTTTGCCACCTCATCCGGGACAGGCACATATACAATGACCAGTACCAGTGCGGTTACTTTCAGGGCAATAAATTTGGCTGTTGGCACTACAACAGCTACATCAGTTCAGGGTAATGTTATTACTGCAATTAGCCTTACATCAACTTCTACTGCCAGTACAGGCGCAGGTGTATTATGTGGTATCGCCGTTACAAGTGGTAATGTCAATATTGGTACAACATCTGGTAATACTATCGGTTTTTCAGGTGGTACAGGTGCAATAAGCCTGACCCCGGGTAGTGCCGGTGCCATTATAGGTATAAATGCTGCAACTACAGGTACTATCAATATCCAGAACAATACAATGGGGTCATGGACCTGCGTAAGCACTACAGCGGCTAATGGTGCAGGCTTACATGGTATTTATGTGAGCGCGGCAGCAGCTTCTATCAATATCAGCAACAATACTATAGGAAACAGTACTCCTAATAACATGGTGGCAGGTTCTTCGGGTGTTACTACCGGTACTACTTCAGTGAGTGGTGTGTTTGCAAGCTCTACTTCTACTGCGTTGACAGCTAATAATAATATTATCCAAAACCTGACTTCTTATGGTTCCAGCACTTCCAGTTATATCAGGGGGTGGCAAACTACTACATCGGCCACTACAGGATCGGTATTAATAAATAGTAATACTATCAGAAATCTGACGACTGCAGGTGCATTGGCCGGGCAAACAAGCGGACAGACCGTTGCTGCAGGTATACACTTCGGTGGTGGTCTGAATGCTGTGCTGAGCAATAATACTATTTCAAATATATCTTGTACCAATACAGGTACTGCTAACACCGTGGTAACAGGTATAGCATTGGCATCTGCCCAAAGTACAAGGGTTACAAAGAACAAAATATATGGATTGTCAAATGCCGGAACCGGTACAACAGTTTCTTCACCGCCAATAATAGCCGGTGTTGTTGTTCGTAGTCACACAACTTCTGATACTATAGACAATAATATGATATCATTAGGTAATGGCATTACAACCAATACAGTGATCATGGGGCTATATTATAACCATGGTTCTTCGCCTAATCCTGTCAATATCGCTTATTATAATACGATTAATATTGAGGGTACAGTTTCTTCCGGCGCATTATCAACGTTCTGTATAAACAGGGGAGATTTTTCTTCGTCAAGAACAATGACAATGGATGTACGCAATAATATATTGACAAATACACGTACAGGTGGTACTGGTAAGCACTATGCAATAAGCAATAACTTCAACGTTGCTGCTTCAGCAACTGGTTGGGGTACTAACGCATCAAATTACAATATACTCAATGCTAACGCATCAACTATTGGTTATTGGGGTGCTGATAAAGATTTTGCTAACTGGAAGTCTTCTTCAGCCAGCGATGCAAACTCATACTCTGGTGCATCTATTACATTCAACAACTCAGCTACAGGGGACCTCCATATTAATATGGGTACCACTCCTAACCTCATAGAATCAAACGGTGTAACTATATCCGGATATAATACAGATATTGACGGGCAAACCCGTCCTGGTCCTTCAGGCTCTGTTAATGGAGGAGCTAATGCTCCGGATATAGGAGCAGATGAGTTTGATGGGGTGATATTGGATATTACAGCCCCTGTTATCAGTTATTCCCCATTGCTCAATACAACATCAACAGCAAACCGTACAACTTCTTCTTTCGCAACTATTACTGATAACTATTCCGGTGTAAATACTACGGCTGGTACAAGGCCACGCCTGTATTTCAAGAAAAGTACTGATGCCAATGCTTTTGCGGGTAATACAAGTGGCAACAACGGTTGGAAATGGGTAGAAGCAAATAATACATCTTCTCCTTTTGACTTTACAATAAACTATAGTATCATCAATGGTGGTTCAGTAAGTGTTGGTGATGTGATACAGTACTTTGTTGTAGCGCAGGATTTAACATCTACGCCTAACACTGGTGCTAATCCTTCAACCGGTTTTGTAGGTACTACTGTAAGCAGCATAACGTCTGCACCAACTACTCCTAACAGCTATGTTATAGTAGTTCCTTTATCTACCAACCTGAATGTGGGTTCGGGGCAGACATATACGTCTCTGACCAATTCGGGTGGTTTGTTTGAGGCAATTAATAATGGTCTTTTAAGTGGTAACACTACTGCATATGTTACAAGTGACCTTAGTGAATCTGGTACTAATGCTTTAAATGCGGGTGGCCTTAATGGTTATTCACTAACCATTGTGCCTAGTGCTGCAGCGTTACGTACTATAAGTAACAGCACTGACCTGTCAGTAGATATGATCAGGATAAACGGTGCGGCGAATGTAACAATAGATGGCCGTTCAGGTGGTTCAGGTCAGTATTTCAGGATAATAAATACGCACGCAACACCAGCCAGCTGTATGTCTGCTATAGCAGTACAAAACTCATCATCAAACTTACTGGTGCGTAACTGTATACTGGAGTCTAACACATCAGCTACAGGTACGGTAAGTATGGGTACTGGTACAAACAGCCTCACTTTATCTGCTAATGATATCAGGGATGCAATAGGCACTCCCGGAACTGCAGGTGTGCCACTAGCGGCCATATACAGCAGCAATACATCTAACTCAATAGTGATAGGTGGCAACAGTGCTGCTGACGGTAATAATATTTATAATTTCACAAATGTGGGTGTTGGTCTTGTAGGTATAGCGAATGGAGCCGTTATTAAGTATAACAATGTATACCAGACAGCATCACGCAGTACAGCTACTTTCCCTATATATGTAAATACAGGCAGCAACCATATAGTAAGTAACAACAATGTTTACCAGACATCCGGTACGCTTACAGCCCAGTTTGGTGGTATTGTAGTGCAGGGTGGTGGTGATGGCAATACAATTACAAATAACAGTATTGGTGGAAGTAATGCCAGCCACAGTGGTAATGCATTAACTGTGAATGTCGGTTCTACATGTTATGGCATATTCTGTAATTCAGGTACAGGAACTGCAACAACCATAAGTGGAAATACATTCTCCAACTTTGCTAATATTTATACCAGTACGAGCGGTGTTGTAATAGGTATTAATGCTACAGGTAATGTAGATATTAAGAATAACACCTTAGGTGGTGGTGCTAATGCTTATGATACCATTATGAATGCGTATGATAATGGTATCATCACTTATTCGGGTACTAATACAGCTAATATCGAAGGTAATAACATTGGTAATGTAGCTTATTACAGGAATTCCGGTGACAGAACTTCTGGTATATCAATATCAGGCGCCGGAACTGTTAATATCATCAAAAATATTATTCACGATATCAAAGCTAACTCTACAGGAACAACCACAACATCATTCAGTTCCTGGGGTATATGGATAGGTGCTGCCATAAGTGGTTCATCTGTTATTGATTCAAATACAATATATAATATAGAAAATACCAGCACAGGTACATCAGCGTATCCTGCTGCGGGTATCCGTATTACAACTGCGCCGAATGCAGGGGTTACTATTTCCAGGAACAGGATATATAATATTAAAACAAACGGTGCAGGTACTGGCTCTTCTGCGCCAACAGCAGCAGGTATATCATTAATTACTTCTTCTAATGCACTTAATATTTATAATAACCAGATAACAGTTGGTACAGGTGCAGGTGCCGAAGCGATAGCTTATGGTATATACGATGGTGGCACTGGCGGTAGCAATTTCTATTATAATTCTGTAGCTATTACCGGTACTATGTCAGGTGCCAATAGTAGTTACGCATATTTCAGAAATACTACACCTACCCCTTCTATAAAGAATAATATATTCTATAACGATCGTTCTGGCAGTACGGGTGGCCAGTTTGCAATAGGTACGGCAAGTACTACTAACTGGTCTTCAACTGTTGCTAATAATAACTTATTTGTTGTGTCAAACCTGTCTAATATGGGTGAATGGGCAACAGGTACATCAAGAACTTTAGCTCAATGGCAGGCAAGTAGTGGTGGAGATGCCAACTCTACTGTTCAGACAACAGCCACGTTGCCTATCGGAACCTTCTTTACAGCACCTGCATCAGGTGACCTGTCGGTACAATCTGGTTCTTTGAGTTATATAGCAGGTATGGCTACACCTGTGACAGTTACAACAGATTATACAGGAGCTACTCGTAGTGCTGCAACGCCTACTACAGGTACTATTGAGGTTCCGGTGCCTACCATTACAACTAATCCATCAAACGTTACAGTTTGCAGCGGCACAGCTACCAGCTTCACAGTAGTTGCCAGCGGCTCATTGATTAGTGGATATATATGGCAGGTTGATAACGGAGGAGGTTACACTAATATCAGCAATGGCGGTGTATACAGCAATGCCACTACTGCTACATTGAATATAAGTTCTACTGTTGGTATGAATGGTTATAACTTCCGTGCATTGGCGACTAACCCATCCGGTAATTCAGCACCTTCTACAGCAGCAACACTGACATTGAATTTCCCGCCAACAATAACTACAGATCCGGTAAATGCCACTCCTTGTGCGGCTTCACCGGCCAGCTTTACAGTGGCAGCATCTGGCTTGCCTACGAGCTATGTATGGCAGGTAGATAACGGTGGCGGTTATACGAATATCAGCAACGGTGGTGTATACAGCAATGCTACTACAGCAACACTGAATATTAGCTCAAGCACAGGTTTGAACGGGTATAATTATCGTGCACTGGCTGTTAACGGATGCGGTACATCAACTCCATCTGCCGCAGCAACGCTAATAATAGTTAGTACACCGGGCATTACAACTGATCCATCAAATTCTACAGTTTGTACAGGTACAGCTACCAGTTTTACTGTAGCAGCATCAAATTTACCTACAAGCTATGTATGGCAGGTGAATAATGGTGGTGGTTATACTAACATCAGCAACGGCGGTGTGTATAGTAATGCTACTACAGCTACTTTGAACATTAGCTCTACTACTGGTTTTAACGGATACACATATCGTGCTATTGCAGTAAACGGATGCGGGTTGTCGACCCCTTCTGCTGCAGCAACACTAAGTCTTAATTTTCCTCCTTCAGTTACTACTAATCCATCTAACTCTACAGTGTGTACCGGTGCTGCAACAAGCTTTACAGTTGCTGCGTCAAATACGCCAACGAGTTATGTATGGCAGGTAGATAATGGTGGTGGTTATGCTAACATCAGCAATGGTGGCGTATATAGTAATGCTACTACATCAACTCTGAATATCAGTTCTACTACCGGTTTGAATGGATATTTATATCGTGCAATAGCTGTTAATGGTTGTGGGTCATCATCTCCTTCAACTGCAGCTACGCTTTCGCTTAACTTCCCGCCGTCAATTACAACAAACCCATCTGCAGTAGTTGTTTGCCAGGGTGCAGCTACCAGCTTTACAGTTGCTGCGTCAAATACGCCAACGAGTTATGTATGGCAGGTAGATAATGGTGGTGGTTATGCAAATATCAGCAATGGTGGTATATATAGTAATGCTACTACTGCAACACTGAATATCAGTTCTACTACAGGTTTAAGCGGATATTTGTATCGTGCGATAGCAGTAAATGGCTGCGGTTCATCATCTCCTTCAGCAGGAGCATCAATAACATATACAGCACAACCTGCTGTATCGGTAAATCCACCTGCAACAACTACAGTTTGTGCAGGGTCTAATACGACTATTACAGTTACAGCAACCGGAGCGGGTATAGCGTATCAGTGGCAGGTGAGCAATAATGGTGGCAGTACATGGTCAAACCTAGCTAACACTGCTCCATATAGCAATGTGACTACTGCTACGATGAGTATTACATCCGCCACATCCGGATTGAATAATAACCAGTATCGTTGTTATGTGTCCGGTACCTGCAGCCCTGCTGTAAATTCTACAGCTTCAACGCTTACAGTAAATGATCTACCAGCTATAACAACTAATCCGGCAGCTACTGCTACAGTTTGTGAAAACCAGAACACATCGTTCACAGTTGTCGCAACCGGAGCGGGAATCGGATATCAATGGCAGGTAAGTACAAATGGTGGTTCGACCTGGGCTAATCTTACCAATGCTGCTCCATATAGTAATGTTACAACTGCTACGTTGAATATTACGTCTGCTGCATTAGCACTGAATAATAATCAGTACAGGGCAGTGGTTACAGGCACATGTTTGCCTGCTGTAAATAGTTCTGCAGGGACATTACAGATTAATGCAAGCCCTGTTGTTACTGCAAATCCGTCAAATGCATCTACATGCCCTGCAAGCATTGCCAGCTTTACTGTGGCTGCTACAGGTGCAGGGTTGTCTTATCAATGGCAGCTGAGCATAAACAGTGGCAGCACATGGTCAAACCTGACTAATACTGCTCCGTATAGCAACGTTACCGCAGCTACTATGAATATTACAGGAGCTACACTGTCAATGGATGGATATCAATACCGTTGTGTGGTAAGCGGAACATGTTCGCCTTCTGCAACATCTAACGCTGTTACTCTGACATTGAATAATATAATCACCATAACCAGCCAGCCACCAGTTAGCCAGGCTGTTTGTACCGGTAGTAATATTACAATACCTGTTACACAGACCGGGGCAACAACATTCCAATGGTATGGCGATTTTGGTTCAGGATTTGTAGCATTGTCAAATAATGCCACTTATTCAGGTGTTACAACTTCAACTCTATCTATAACTAATGCAACCAGTGCAGTTGCCGGTACCTATCGTTGTATCGTAGGTAGTGCATGTACTTCTCCTTTTGCAACTAATACTTCTGTATTAAATGTTTATGACCCGGTAACGATCGTTACACAACCATCATCAGTTAATAGCTGCGAGGGCACAACTACATTGTTTAGCGTAGCAGCTACCGGAGGTGGTATGCTGACTTATCAATGGCAACTTAGTACTAACAGCGGAAGTACATGGAGTAACCTGAGTAACTCGGCTCCATATAGCGGTGCTACTACCAACCAGCTTGCTATATCTAACACTCCATTTTCGTTGAACAGTAACCAGTATCGTTGCGTTGTTACCAGCGGATGTCTTGTACCGGTAAATAGCAGTGTTGCAACACTTACTGTAACACAGTCTATAGTTATCAATACACAACCGGCAGCTACTCAATTTGTATGTACAGGTAGCCCGGCATCTATATCTGTAGTCGCATCAAATGCTACAACATACCAATGGCAAATAGATCAGGGCAGTGGTTATGTAAATCTTACTAACACAGCTCCTTACAGTGGTGTTACTACAGCTACATTAAGTATATCGTCAGCTTCACTGGCTACCAATGGTACCTACCGTTGTATCCTGAATAACGGAATATGTAATGCTGTATCAACTAATGGATCAATCCTTAATATATACGCTCCTATAAATATCACAGCACAGCCTGTTTCAACTAACAGCTGTGCAGGTAGTAATAGCTACTTCTCTGTGGCGGCAACAGGAGGTGGAACAATTAATTATCAATGGCAGGTAAGCACCAACAGTGGCAGCACATGGAGCAACCTGAGCAATACTGCTCCGTATACTGGTGCTACAAGCAACCAGCTAACAATAACTAATACCAGCTTCAGCTTAAATAGTAATCAATATCGTTGTGTTGTTACCAGCGGATGTCTTGTTTCTGTAAATAGTTCTGCGGCAACGCTTACAGTAACACAGGCGATAGTTATCAATACGCAACCTGCAGCTACACAGACCGTATGTAGTGGTGTGTCAGCATCTATATCAGTAGTTGCAAGCAATGCCACAACATACCAATGGCAGTTTGACAATGGCAGCGGTTTTGTGAATCTAACTAATACAGCACCATACAGTGGTGTTGCTACAGCCAGTCTGAGTATTAATCCTACTTCGGTTTCTAATGCAGGCACCTATCGTTGTATTTTAGGCAATGGTATTTGTGCTAATGTTACGTCTAATGCTTCTGCTCTTAGCATTTTCGCACCTGTTAGTATCAGCAGCCAGCCTGTGTCAGCTAATAACTGCGTAGGAAATAATAGTTATTTCTCTGTAACAGCAACTGGTGGAGGTGCGCTGTCTTACCAATGGCAGGTTAGCACCAACGGCGGCAGCACATGGAGCAACCTGAGCAATACTGCTCCATATACGGGTGCTACCAGCAACCAGCTGACCATAACCAATACAACCTTCACTTTAAATAACAATCAATACCGCTGTATTGTAACAAGCAGTTGTCTTGTGCCTGTATCCAGCAATTCAGCGACGTTAACGGTAACGCAGGCTATAGTGATTACGACCCAACCGGTTGCTTCACAAACGATATGTGCCGGTACAGGCGCTACGATAAGCGTAGTAGCGAGCAATGCAACGACTTACCAGTGGCAGCGCGATAATGGCAGCGGATATGTTAACTTAACCAACACAGCCCCATACAGTGGCGTAACGACATCCAGCCTGAGCGTATCACCGACCTCGCTGGCTACCAACGGCACCTACCGCTGCGTAACAGGCAACGGCATCTGTTCGAACGTAAACACCAACGGATCGATACTGAACGTATACCCTGTAACAACAGTTACCGTACAACCATTGTCAGTAACCACCTGCCAGGGCGTAAGCAGCTACTTCAGCGTAACCGCCACCGGCGGCGGCACCCTTACCTACCAATGGCAGGTAAGCACCAACGGCGGCAGCACGTGGAGCAACCTGAGCAATACCGCACCATACAGTGCAGTAACCAGTAACCAGCTGACCATTACCAACACCCCGATAGGACTCAACACCTACCAGTACCGTTGTATCGTGATCGGCGCCTGCGGCTCAACAGCCACCTCAAGTGCAGCCATCCTGACGATCAACACACCACCAACAGTAAACAACCCTGTAGCCGTAACCACCTGCTTAGGCACCAACGCCAGCTATACAGTAACCGGAGGCGGAACATCGATCAGCTACCGCTGGCAGGAAAGTACCAACGGCGGCACAGCCTGGTCTAACCTGAACAACGGCGGCGTATACAGCAACGTAACAGCAGCCACCCTGAACCTTACCGGCGTAACAGCGTCAATGAACGGCAGATGGTACCGCTGCATAGTAACAGGCATTTGTCCTACCAGCCCTGCAATATCCAACGGCGCGATGCTGACAGTAACCATGCCACCATCAGTAACCACACACCCGACAGCTCAGACCATATGTTTAGGCAACAGCACCAGCTACAGCATAAGCGCCACCGGCACCGGACCACTGTCCTATCAATGGCAGGAAGACCAGGGCGGCGGATATACCAACCTGAGCAACGGCTCATCGTATAACGGCGTAACCACCCCAACCCTGAACGTAAACTTCCCGGCACTGACGGCCAACGGCTATAACTACCGTTGTTATGTAAGCGGCGCCTGTTCACCAGCAACAGTATCCAACGGAGCATTACTGACCGTAAACGATACAGCCACCCTTGTAAGCATAGGCTATACCGATACGCTGTGCAGCGGCGACAGCAGCATCTTCAGCGTAACCATCGGCGGCCCTGTGACCAGCATCAGGTGGCAGGTGAACCAGGGCAGCGGGTTTACCGATATACCACTGTTTACACCGCCATACATAGGCGCCAACACCCCGATACTGAAGATAGTGCCAACCCACAACAGCCAGTACGGTTACCAGTACCGCTGCGTAGTATCCAGCGGCTGTAATACACTCATCAGTAACGTATTCGGCACGATAGTGTACAAAGTACCAGAAGTAACCGGTGACCCGATAGACGCGAAAGTGCCACAGGGTCAGGATGCGACCTTCCAGGCCACAGCCTCAGATACAGGCTACCTGTACTACTGGCAGGGCTCAAGCGACGGCGGCAACAACTGGTCGAACATCTACAACAACAACATGTATAGTGGCACCCTGACACCAATGCTGACCGTATTGAAAGTGAACCCGGCGCAGGAAGGCTGGATGTTCCGTTGTATCATACTCGATCCTAAAGGATACTGCTATGTAGACCACGATACGAGCAACGCAGCGAAACTGAGTGTAGCACTGATGCCACCATTCCCAGTAAACGTATCAAACGTTAAAGAGCAGGTAAGGCTGACAGTCTATCCGAACCCTGTACAGGGCAGTGAGCTGATGGTACGAGTAGAAGGTACAGAAAGGAAGACGATGAACTACCGTATCATAGATGAGTTTGGCAGGACCGTACAGCGTTCAGCAGTGGAACTGGACAGGACCCATACAGGCAGGATGGAAGTGAACACCTTAGTACCTGCAGTGTACACGATCCAGTTTACAGATGAACAGAACAACGTACTGCAATCTGTAAGATTTACAAGAGTACAGTAATCAATAATTAAAGCGTATAATAAGAAAGCCACCTGTCAATCAGGTGGCTTTCTTATTTATGAATAATTAGGCAGATATTAAAAAAGGCCGATACATTAATAATGTGCCGGCCTATAGTATTATCAGATAATATTTGTTTAAGGTAGTATGTAAATGTTCGGAGTTTGTATAATGTTGCTTGTGTGCTGTGCTTTGTCTTTTATATAAATCTCATAATGTAACGTATCCCCATTCTCATGTTGGAGATCAGTTCTCTTTATTAAAAATAAGGAAGCATATATCCTTAATGTGCATACCCCACGTACCCCTTTGCCGGTTTCAGTTACTTCTTTAGGGATGTTTGGGAAGAAAAAGCCGTTTACTGTTGTGTCACGACTGTCTTTTACATAGATGTCATAATTATTAGAACTTGGGTCGTTGCCAAGGTCTCCATCGGCATCACTTACATTGAACTGTATAAAAACAGTATCTTCGCTGTTGCCTGAGCGCACTGTAGTAGGTGCCATTTTGGAAAATGATATGCCCGGCTCAACTGGGCCAGTGGTTTTTTTCTTACAGGATGTGAAACCGGCTATCAGTAACGCAAATAATGCAGCATTAATTCTCATATATTCCAAAGTTAGCAAAACTGATGAATAATACATTGCCCGATATTAAGGATTTTCTAATCGGAAATACTGCGACTGAATTTCAAACGAAGGCGATAGAGATATTTCAATATCAGTATGCTAATAATGATGTTTACAGAGGTTTTGTTGATGCTTTGCGTATATGCCCCGACTCTGTTTATAATATACAGTCTATACCTTACCTGCCTATATCCTTTTTTAAGTCACATACAGTTCTGAGTGCACCATATTCAGATAATATGTTGCGTTTTGAAAGTAGCAAAACAACGGGAGATACACCTTCAGTGCATTATATAGCAGACGCTATTCTGTACAGAGATTCGCTTTTAGCAGGATTTAATAAGTTTTATGGCAATCCCGCAGACTATGCAATACTTGCACTGCTGCCATCATACCTCGAACGTAAAAATGCATCATTAGTACATATGGTCAATGCATTGATGGCAGAAAGCAGGCATCCTGATTGTGGCTTTTATCTTGATGAATGGGATAAGCTGTCAACTACATTAGCTAAGCTGGAAATGCTGGGACAAAAAACTATACTTGTTGGTGTAACATTCGCATTATTAGATTTTGCTGCCGCATATCCTATGCAGTTGGCAAATACTATAGTTATGGAGACGGGTGGGATGAAGGGTAGGAGAGAGGAATGGACGAGGGAACAGGTTCATAGCTTTCTCAGGAAGCAGTGGCAATTAAGTGAGGTGCATTCTGAGTATGGAATGACAGAACTCTTATCGCAGGCATATTCAAAACACGAGGGTATATTTTGGCCTTCCCCAACAATGAAGATATTAGTAAGAGATATAAACGACCCGCTGGATATAATGACAGAAGGAGTAGGTTGTATTAATGTTATAGACCTGGCTAACATACATTCCTGTTCTTTTATTGCAACAGAAGATGTAGGCAGGCTAAATGCGGATGGCAGCTTCGAAGTAATGGGCCGTATGGACCACGCAGCACTTCGCGGATGCAATCTCATGGTTGTTTAGTGCACTACCTGCATTTTTATAGTCTGCCTCTTTGAATCAGAAATAATGTTCACTATATATAATCCCGCGGATAATTCAGAAGTAGTCAGGTGCATAACATTTTTCCCCGATACAGCATTTGCAGATATAATCTTTAATGTCCGTCCGCTAATATCTGTAATATACACATGTACCTCCTCCTGCCTCAAAGTATAGTATATTAACTGAGTATTATTATCTGATGGGTTTGGATACAATAAAGGCTTCTCATCATTACTGATACTTTTTGTGTCCAGGTAGAACATAGTCTTATTGCTGTTCAGCACTGCACTGTCGTCATATCTTACCAGCATTACCACTGCCCTCAATAGCGCTTTATTCCATTCGGGTTTAGCTACTATCGGGAAATAATAATGGTATGTTTGGTTATGCAGTAATGGTGTAGGTATGCCACCTTTCAGTCCTTCAGGTGTAGGCTCTGCTGTGCGAGCCACAAAATTGTAATACATTTCATTTGCCGGTACCGGGTTAGGTTTGTTTTCAAATCCACCCATGGCTCCATACCAGCCAGTGGCATAAATATTTTTTTGTTCATAACCGCTTGCGCTACCTGTAACACTATCTTCAGTGAGCACAACTGCAAATCTCAGGTCTCCAGTCAGGTCTATAGCAGGTGTCACATGTGCACCAACAAATAGTGTATCATTCCTGAATGTGCCATGAACAGAAAGATCGGCAAATCCAAATGCAGTTTTCAGCTTGTTATATACTGTAAAGAAGCTATCCGGGTCCGCACTTATTCTTCTGTCAAACAAAAAGTAAGGCACGAAATTGAATCTCAGATTATAAAGGAAATCAGTATATGCTTCATATTCCATAGGGTCAGTATCATGTACAGATACCAGGCACGGGTCCCCATCATCTTTAGTTAGTTGGTTCATATATACCCAGCCACGGGGACTCCATGGGTTCCAGGTGCCTGTTCCTTCTTCTATCGCAACACGTTTGCGTGGCATAAAATAAGCACCTCTGACAAAGGTATACAGGCTATCATTATTGTGAATAGTATCTCCTGTTAGCTCTGCCCAGGCTGTAACGGCCGTAGCAGGTATCTGGCTGATAGTGTCAGGTATTTTATGTACAAAATCAGAATACCCGAATTGAGGTATGGCAACACCCGTTATGCTGTCCCGCATTATTGTTTTGCCTGCCTGCTGATAGTTAATGACATAGGAATATATAGTGTCTTTGCCTGCATTAAATATCCTGCCGTTATGCTTAAAGCCCTTTCCTAATTCTCTATAGCTATGAAAAGAGTCGCTTGGGCTGAAGTCAATAAGGGCAATATCATTTTTGGCCGGTATAAATACTTTTACATTGTCTAATACCCAACCTTGCAGAAAGCCATGATCATCACTATACCTGAACCCTACACGAACTTCGGGACTATGGTCAAAAGCGCCTAGGTTTACATAATGTCTTTGGAAGTACCCCGAGGCAGTATCTGCAGTTAAAGTGTCTACTACTGTCCATGTATGTCCACTATCAGTTGATACTTCTACACTTGCTTTCTCTGTTTTACCATTGCGGGATAGTTTATTGAAATGTGAATCGAAACTAACCCAGGCCCCTTCTACGTTTGTAAAATTGATCTTCTTGGTGTATAGCAACACATCACTATTGTCCCGATCCATATTACACTCACATACAGCAGCTATGTTTTTCATGCCCGGCCCACCCATACATGGTGCCAAGACATATAGCTTACCGGCCTGCCATGGTACAATACCCGTAAAAGTTGTCCCCCAGCCGAACAGCGTACTCTGATTGTATTTTTCAAAATCATCATTGAATAATATTGTTTGCGCAAACAGTTGCAATGGCAGAAAAGACAACAGCAGGAAGTATAGGTGTTTCTTCATCGTTACACAATTTTACGGGTGAGTGTGATGCTTGTCGGTAGTAAATATCGTCAGCTATATTCGTATTATTCTAATGGAAATGTAAAATCATATGTGGACTAATTAAAAACAGGAAAAAATAATGTTGTGTTTTTTCAAAAAAAATCTCATTTTTGCAGCCCTGAAACACAATACCTGCCCAGGTGGCGAAATTGGTAGACGCACTGTGTTCAGGTCGCAGCGCTCGCAAGGGTGTGCTGGTTCGAATCCAGTCCTGGGCACAAAGCTCCTCAAATTTTGAGGAGCTTTTGTTTTTTGTCCATGGATTTATTGAGCCTGACAGCTAATATTTAAGTATTTTTAATCAGGTAAATTTTCCCCGCGCAAATTATGAATATCAGGGTTGCAGGCATAATATCCATATTTCTACTGGGCAATTGTATTTATATACAAGCACAGGAAAACAGGCCTCTGTCCTGTAACATAAGCGGAAAAATAGTTTCAATACTGAAAGACAGGGAAAAGGACAAGACAAGTCCTTGTTCAAAGTATCCCTGTAGGGCAATGGTCAGGATACTGAGTGTGAATAATTGTGGTTCATCAATCACCGCTCCACCGAATATAGGTGATACTATCGAGGTTTACTTTTCGTATACACTTCATAAAACAAAAAAAATATTCCCCGCTATGCCAAAAAGGTATCCGGGGATGAAGAAAGGCAGAGCCTTCTCTGCACTGATAGAACAACATAATATAATCGGCAGTACAACTGAGTTTGTCGTTAATGATTATTCTGTAAAAAAAGATTCAAATTAGGGTTATGAAAAATAAATACCTGGCATTATTACTTACAGCGGGAACTATGGCTTTTGCATCATGCAGCCAACGGGAAGTTTCAACAGAGAAACCCGGGATGGAGATGAATAGTGAAGGAGAAGAAGCAGAAGGTATGGTACAGTATGAGTTGCAAATGCTCCGTGACCCTGCTACAGGCTTAATCCCGGAACACATGCGTGCAAAAGAAATAGCATTTGCAGCAACTTTGCCCAAAGCTTCAAATAGTTCTGCAATATTTAAAAGCACAGCATCGGCCTGGCAGTCACGCGGTCCATGGAATGTGGGCGGGCGCACCAGGGCTTTGGGTATCGATGTCTCTAACGAAAATAATTTAATTGCAGGCACTACTTCAGGTGGTATGTGGCGTTCTACTGATGGGGGGGCAACCTGGAGCATTACTACACCTATTAATGATTACCAGGGTGCTACTTGTCTCTCTCAGGATACTCGTGCAGGACATACCAATGTATGGTATTTCGGTACAGGTGAGTATTACGGAGGTTCGGCCAGCGGCGGGCAGGCTCCGTACGGGGGCAATGGCATATATAAATCTACAGACGGCGGTGCTACATGGTCTGTTTTGCCTTCCACAACATCTCCGCTGGCTACATTTAGTGTATGGAGTGATTATATATGGAACATTGTAACAGACCCTTCGAATACAGTGAGTGATGTGGTATATGCGGCCGCATATGGCGGCATATATAAAAGCACCGATGGCGGAGCTAACTGGACACTTGCAAAAGGTGGTTTAGGCGGTTCTGATTCAAGATTTACTGATATTGCCATTACATCTACAGGGGTGATATATGCTACATTGAGCTCAGACGGATCACAGAAAGGTATTTACCGCTCAACAGACGGGGTGACTTTTACAGATATAACACCGGCAGGGTTCCCAACTTCATATAACCGTATCAAAATTGGTGTTAGCCCGATGGATGAGAGCCAGGTCTACTTCCTCGGAAATACGCCCGGGTTTGGTAAATCACATACTGATTTCCAGGGAAACGTGGAATGGAACAGCCTGTGGAAATATAAATATATATCAGGTAATGGCACAGGTAGTGGCGGGGTCTGGAACGATTATTCAATTAATCTGCCTGGATCCGGAGGAGTGTTCGATAGGTACCAATGTCAGGGATCGTATGATATCGTGGTTAAGGTTAAGCCAAACGATACTAATATCGTTTTTATTGGCGGAACCAATCTCTTCCGTTCTACATCAGGTTTTTCTGACAGTACGCACACTACATTTATCGGTGGTTACGAACTGGGGGCTTCACTGCCGGTTGTAAAAAGTTATGCCAATCATCACCCTGATCAGCATGAACTTTTTTTCTTACCCAGCGACCCTGACAAGATGATATCTGCTAATGACGGAGGTGTATTTAAAACTACAGATAATACTGCATCAACTGTTGCCTGGACATCGTTGAATAATGGTTATATCAGTACTATGTTCTACACCTGTGCTATAGACCATGCTGCTACCAATGATATTATTATTGGCGGAGCGCAGGATAATGGAAGCTGGTATACTAATTCAGCTGCACTAACAACACCCTGGGTAACCCCAAGAGGCGGTGATGGCTCCTATTGTGCTATTGCCGATAATCAGTCGGCATATTATTTCAGTATACAGAATGGTAAAGTGATGAGGGCTAAGCTGGACGCAGCAGGTACTGTTACAAACTTTGCACGAATTGACCCTATGGGCGGGAAGGGTTATTTGTTTATTAATCCCTTTGTGCTTGATCCTAATAATAATAACATCATGTACCTTGCCGGCGGCTCTTATTTGTGGCGGAATGATAACTTAGATGGAATACCATATGCAAACAACTGGGATAGCATAAGTACCAACTGGACTAAGTTGCCGTCTTCAACAGGATTGATAACTGCTATTGCTGTCTCTAAAACACCGGCTAACAGGGTGTATTACGGAACATCAAACAGGTCTGTATATAAAATTGATAATGCAGCCACAGGTACACCAACAGCTACTAATATTACATCTACTTCATTCCCCACAGGCGGATATGTAAGTTGTATTGCTGTTGACCCTACAAATGCTGATAACGTAATGGTGGTGTATTCAAACTATAATGTTTATAGTTTGTATTATTCCTCTGACGCAGGAGCAAACTGGACTAAAGTTGCTGGTAACCTTGAAGAAAATGTGAATGGTACAGGTAATGGACCTTCCTGCCGCTGGGCCAGAATAATACCTGTTGCAGACGGAACAGTATATTTGGTAGGTACCAGCGTAGGTATATTCGCTACCGCACAGCTGAACGCTACAGGAACATACTGGACACAGCAGGCTGTCAATGAAATAGGAAATTCAGTGGTTACAATGATAGACCATCGTTCAACAGATGGATTAGTAACAGTCGCTACGCATGCTCATGGTATATTTTCTACGCATATTACCAGTGTTGGTGATGTAGTAAGTGTGAAAGAGGTACATGCAGGTGAGCTCAGTTTCAGTAATTACCCCAATCCTTTTAGTAACGAAACAGTTATCTCGTTCTCACTCAAAAATAAAACTACAGTAAGCCTGAAAATTTACGATGAACTGGGACGGCCGGTCAAAACTATTACAGATGCTTTGCTGGAGCCGGGTAAAAAAGAATACAGTTTTAGCGGAGATAACCTGCCCCCGGGTATCTACTATTGTACCCTGAAAGCAGGAACGCACGTGGAGACCCGTAAAATGATGTTGTTGAAATAGGAAAATACAATTGACAATACCTATTGTGATATAAGTTCATGCTGGGCAGAATAAAATTTTTGTTATACTATTATTTATTATGGCTGTCTCTGTTTGAGTGTTGCAGGCTGTTATTTGTTGTTTATAATTACCATCTTTCTGGTAAAGGAGGATACAGTAAAATAGCTGGTGCATTCCTGTATGGGCTGAAGATGGATATATCCCTCGCAGCTTATTTTGTTCTGGCGGTATGCATATTTCTACTGGCAGGTATGTTTGTTACGTATTTTCAAAAAACGACAATATACAAGGCCTATACCGCAGTGTTATTGCTTTTTGTGCTGTTATTTACCGTGACAGACCTTGAAGTATACAGGCATTGGAATTTCAGGCTGGATGCTACATTGCTTAAGTATATTCCATATCCTGATGAGGCATGGGCATCAATGAGCGGGTTGCCAATATTTAAGTTGTCCCTGCTTTTTTTGCTGTTGTTCTGGCTGTTCTACAAATTGTTTGCAGGCCATATAGATCGAAGAATCCATTTGTTGAAGAACAATGATGCATCAGCCTCGTACCGCACATACACGAGTCTCGCGATGCTCACATTAGCTGCAGCATTTGTGATACCTGCAAGAGGAGGCTTTCAGCTTTCACCTATCACCCAGAGTAGTGTTTATTATTCTGATAACCAATTTGCCAATAGTGCAGCCATTAATGCAAGCTGGAATTTTATGGACGGTGTGATAAATAGCTCCTATTCATCAACCAACCCGTATGTGTATATGTCTTCCGGCAGAGCAGACAGTGTGATACGTTCATTATTCCCTCTTCAGTCGCATACGGATACTATACTCAATACAACCAGGCCCAATATCATATTTATAGTTTGGGAGAGCTTTACAAAGAAGGCTGAGGATTTGACCATGGAAGGGGTAGAGGTAACCCCTTGCTTTAACAGGTTTAAAAAGGAAGGACTGTATTTCAGCAATGCATTTGCGTCAGGCGACAGGACTAATAAAGGGCTATCAGCTATATTTAGTGGTTATCCCGCATTGCCGTTAGGCTCTATAGTGGAGATACCTGCTAAGTCGAATAAATTGGCAGCACTACCGGCATTGTGTAAACAGCAAGGGTACTCAACAAGTTTTTACTACGGCGGAGAGCCTGATTTTTCTAATATCAGGTCTTATATGTTGCATGCAGGGTTCGATAGGTTAATATCAAAAGATGATTTTGAGGAAAAAGATCAGAACTCCAAATGGGGGGCACATGATGGAGCTGTTGCTAAACGCATTATGCAGGATATGAGAGTTGTGAAAGAACCCTTTTTTACAGCTTGGCTAACGTTAAGCAGTCATGAACCTTTTGAAACACCTGTTGCTCCTGTTATAAAAGGCAGGGACGAATTGAGCCTGTTTATGAATGCTCATCATTATACAGATGCATGTATAGACAGCTTTGTACAATTTTGTAAGAAACAACCATGGTGGGGTAACACATTAATGATAATAGTTCCCGATCATGGGCATACACTGCCGGTATCATCGCAGAAAGATAATTTCACCATCCCCATGTTGTGGCTTGGCGGAGCGCTGAAGCATACCGGTGTTATTGATAAGCAGGTCTCACAAGTAGATATAGCAGCTACCCTAGCCGGACAGTTGGGTATAAAGAGTGATAGCATGCACTTTAGCAGAAACATTTTCTCTGCCAATTATTTGCCCCGGGCTTTTTTTACATGTAATAACAGATTTGGGCTGGTGTTTCCGGACAGGTATTTTGTATTTGATAATGTTGGCCGTGTAACAACAGAAAAAGAAGGAGATATCAGCTCAGTGGATGTGGATGACGGCCAGGCACTAATGCAATATATATATCAGGATTACCTGGACAAATAACAATGCTTAGTAGAAAGCGTCCTCGAAATGTAAGATTTCTATAATGTCCGCCCCCTGCAACACTATGCTGATGATATCAAATTGCATCTTTTGATATAAATTGTTTTCATTAAGATATTGTTCAGCTGCGGCCCGCAGGTAAGACTTTTTGCGTTCGTTTACAGCATCTTCGGGGAGCCCAAATGCAGTGTTGGTGCGGGTTTTTACTTCAACAAACACAATTGTGTTGTTGAGCGAAGCTATAAGATCTATCTCCTTTTTGCCGGTACGGTGGTTCCTTTCCAGTATTTTATAGCCTTTTTTTAGCAAAAAGTTTTCAGCAATTTGTTCGCCTTTTATGCCAGTTTCGTTATGTTTGGCCATCGAAATAGAAAAATATGAAGCAATTAATTCTTGACTTCCCTACTCAATTGCATGAAGCGCTCATTATTGGCCAAAGTTATCGTTTTCAGGCGGTTAAGAAAGACTTTACCAATGTTGTGCTTACTGGTCTCGGTGGTAGCGGTATAGGGGGCTCAATAATTCAGAATTTTGTATTCGATAAACTGAAAGTTCCATTCGTTGTAAATAAAGATTATTTCCTTCCTTCTTTCATTGGTGCAGGTTCATTGGTTATAGTATCATCTTATTCAGGTAATACAGAAGAAACGATAGCCGCACTTAATACTGCTTTGAAAAATAAGGCAACGGTAGTTTGTATCACATCGGGTGGTAAGATTGCAGAGATAGCTAAGAAGAAGAATGTTGATTGCATACTGCTTCCAGCAGGTATGCCGCCACGCGCTTGTGTTGGCTATTCAATGGTACAGGTGTTATTTACACTGGGGTATTTTGGTTTATTGAAATACAATTTTGAAAAGGACATCAAAGCATCTATCAAGCTGCTGAAACAGGATGAAAAAGATATCCAGAAGAAAGCAAAATCGATAGCCGCTAAGCTGAATGGTAAGTTACCTGTAATATACTCTGCATCTCATTTTGAAGGCGTGGCAGTGCGTTTCAGGCAGCAGCTTAATGAGAACAGTAAAATACTTTGCTGGCACCATGCTATACCTGAAATGAACCATAATGAGCTGGTAGGCTGGAAAGATAAGGATGCTAAGAAAGTAGTGATACTGTTGCGTACCGATGAAGATTATGAACGTGTAAAGCTGCGTATGGAGATAAATAAAGGTGTTATCCGCAAGTTTACACCCAATATCATTGAGCTATATGCAAAAGGCAAAACCTACTTTGAGAAAGTGTTTTACTTCATTCATCTTACAGACTGGGTTTCTGTATTCCTGGCAGACCTGAGAGGACAGGATGCCGTAGAAGTGAAGGTGATTGACTTCCTTAAAGGACAGTTAGCTAAATCTTAACTTCAATATCATTAGACATAAAAAAGGCCGGTAATTACCGGCCTTTACTTTTTCTAATAGGTTATTATTTCATTGATTGAGCATCCTTCAGGAATTGGGCAAGGCCAAGATCCGTGAGCGGATGTTTCAGGAGCCCGAGTATTGATGAAAGCGGGCAAGTGCATACATCTGCGCCTGCTTCAGCACAACGAACTATATGCAGCGGGTTGCGGATAGATGCCGCAAGTACTTCTGTCATAAAGCCCTGTGTGTTATATATGTTTACAATTTGCTCTATCAGTTGCACGCCGTCCCAGTTACTGTCGTCTATACGGCCAATGAAAGGGGAGAGGTAAGTAGCACCTGCTTTAGCAGCAAGTATAGCCTGTCCTGCAGAAAATACGAGCGTACAGTTAGTGCGGATACCGTTATCAGTAAACCATTTAATAGCTTTGATACCATCCTGTATCATAGGCACTTTTACCACTATGTTTTCGTGCAGTGCAGCCAGTTTCTGGCCTTCATCCACTATTTCTTTGAAAGTAGTGCTGATAACCTCAGCGCTTACAGGGCCATCTACTATAGCACATATGTCTTTGTAGTGCTGCATGATAGCCGCTTCGCCTTTAATACCTTCTTTGGCCATCAGGGACGGGTTTGTTGTAACACCATCCAGTATGCCTAATTCGTTGGCTTCTTTTATCTGGGCAAGATTTGCCGTATCTATAAAAAACTTCATATTATTGATGATTTTTGATCTATGATTTATGATTTATGATTACTGTTTAAGATTCTTTGTCACTGTATTTTTTGATGCTGACAATATTTTAGTTAGTTCTATGCTTTCTTCTATTAGCAAAATAAGTTATTCTGCCTGAATTAATTGTAAATCTTTCAAAGCTTCGAGCCAAAATGCAGACTCATCAATTTCCTCAAGAGAGATATTGAGCTTTGACAGAAATTGTTTTTTTGATTGTGCACGGGTCGCCGCTCTGTAATTGGCAGCTGATGATAAAGCAGAACGCAGCAATTGTTTGGAAATTATTTGGCTTGTATTAGTTGGGGGCAGCGTTTCGCAGGCTTTTATACACCTGTATGCAAATTGTTTTAACCTGACTTTAAGCTCTTCTGCATTCATATGTTGCAATCATAAAGCATAGATCACAAATCATAGATATAAAAAAACTGGCAAGTTACTCATATCGCGCCGCTACGACCGCCCACCCTTGCTACATTCCTGTCCTGGGGGATTCAGCAGGAGCTGGCCGTATAAGACTTGCCAGGGCTGCAAAGGTAAGTAAACAAGGGGCATTTGCAATGAAGTTTTCGAAAAAAATAAAAGGATATGTGTTACATATCCTTTTATACAAAAATATTTGGCCTGAAAGCTATGCCAGGATGGTCTTTTTCACATCTTCCAGTATATCAAGTGTTTCCTCCTTGCTGTTGCCTTCAGCATATACACGCAGCAGAGGTTCTGTGCCCGAAGCGCGGAGCATTATCCAACCACCGTTATCAAGATGGTATTTTATGCCATCAATTGTTTCCCTGCGGTTGAAGCTGTACTTGCCGAATTTTGGATAGCTATTTTCAGTAGCATTTTTCATGATGGCTTCTTTCTTCTCGTTTTCTATGTGCAGGTCATTGCGTTCGTAAACGAAACGGCCAACAACACCATATACTTCATCACAAAGTTCTTTCAGGGTTTTTCCTGTTTTGCTCATGAACTCGTACAGCAGTATACCATCATAAATACCATCGCGTTCAGGTATGTGACCTTTAACGGCAATACCACCGCTTTCTTCACCGCCTACCAGTATATCTTCACGTGTCATTATCTCGCTGATGTATTTGAAGCCAACCGGTGTAACCTCTATGGGTAAGCCATAAGCCTCGCACATACGTTTTACCCTGTCAGTAACAGAGAAGGCTACAACCACCTTACCCGTCATGCCTTTGTATTTATACAAATAGTGTATCAGCAATAGTATAATATGGTGAGCATCAACAAAATGCCCGTCTTCGTCATATAATCCAATACGGTCAGCATCGCCGTCTGTAGCAAGGCCTATCTTCACTTCCGGCGTTTTAGCCACAACATGGGCTAACTCTTGCAGGTTCTTATCCAGTGGCTCCGGTGCCTGTCCGTGAAAGCCGGGGTTATCATCACAATGCAGCAGTACTGCATTAGGGAATAACCTGCGTACTACATTTTGTCCTGCGCCAAACATGGCATCGTAAGCCAGCTTGAAAGGAGATTTATTCAGCCCCTCAATATCAAACTGCTCCTGCAGGTAGCTAACATACATTTCTTCCAGGTCTATAAACTCCAGCATGCCTGCGTTTTGCCAGTGCTGCAGCGATTCTTTAGGTACCTCTACTGTATCAGGTATCAGTGCTTCTACAGCAGCAATATCAGATGGGTTTGAAGGTCCGCCATGCGGGCCTTTCAGTTTATAACCATTATAAGATGGAGGGTTGTGCGAAGCAGTGATGATAACACCTTGTTGTGCCATCAACCTCAGTACACCGAAAGATATCATAGGTGTACTTACGGAATTGCTGGCTTTTATCACCTTTACGCCATTGGCGCATAATACTTTTACCACAGTATCAGTAAAGAGCTCTCCGCCAAAACGGTAATCGTGGCCAACAACTACTTTAGGGTTTTTATGGTGCTGGTGCAACCAGTCTGCAAGGCCCTTGCTTACGCGGGCTACGTTATATACAGTATAGTCTAATGCTATGATGGCGCGCCATCCGTCAGTACCAAATTTTATCTTGTCAGCTAACATGTAGATATTTTTAACTCTTTTTTATACGGGCATCAAAAATAGTAAACCTTTCTTACCCTTAGGGTTCTTTACCTTTATAAAAATTTTCAAGGGCCATGGCACAGGTATTCAGCTCAATAGATCCCGCTACAGGTAAGGTTTTAACAACATATGAAAGTTTAGATGAAAAAAAACTGGCAGCAAAGCTTAAAAAAGCGCAAAAAGCAGCTACAGGATGGGCTCAATTATCATTGAAAGAGAGGGGGCAGGTATTGAAACGAATAGCTGCGGAGCTAAGAAAGCAAAAGAAAAAACTGGCAGAACTGGCTACCGCAGAAATGGGAAAGCCAATAGCCCAGAGCCTTGCGGAGGTAGAAAAATGTGCCTATACGTTGGAATACTACGCAAAGGAAGCGCCTAAAATGCTGGCTGATGAAGTAGTAAAGACAGATGCACGCAAAAGCTATGTATCATTTCAGCCATTGGGTGTTGTGCTGGCAGTCATGCCCTGGAATTTTCCTTACTGGCAGGTGTTTCGTGCTATGGCACCGGCATTGATGGCCGGTAATGCTATGGTGCTGAAACATGCATCTAATATCAGTGGTTGTGCATTGGCTATAGAGCAGGTGATAAAGAAAGCGACAACTCCGGATGGTTTATTTCAAACGCTGTTATTGCCATCATCAGAAGTGGCAAGGGTTATAGCCGATCCTGCAATATCTGCTGTAACATTTACAGGTAGTACAGAAGCAGGCAGCAAAGTAGCTTCAGAAGCGGCAAAACATATTAAAAAGCAGGTGCTGGAACTTGGTGGTAGCGATGCCTATATAATACTGGAAGATGCGGATATGCAACTGGCAGTTAGAACCTGTGTTGACGGCAGGCTGGTGAACAGCGGACAAAGCTGTGTAGCCGCCAAACGCTTTGTGGTGGTGAAACAGGTACGCAAAGAGTTTGAACAGAAGATGGTGGCCCTCATGAAAGAAGCCACCTACGGAGACCCCATGAATTCTGCTAACAAAATAGGGCCTATGGCACGCAAAGACCTGCGCGACCAGCTTCATCAGCAAGTGCAGCAGAGTATAGCTAAGGGCGCTAAACTTTTATGTGGTGGATTTATACCTGAAGGTGATGGAGCATTTTATCCGCCAACAGTACTTACCAATGTAAAGAAAGGTATGCCTGCATATGATGAAGAACTCTTTGGCCCGGTAGCTACTATTATAGAAGCTAAAGACGAAGCGGATGCAATACGCCTATCGAACGATAGTATATATGGCTTAGGGGCAGGCATTTTTTCTAAGAACAGGAAGAGGGCAGAGCAGATAGCTGCTACGCAATTACAGGCGGGCAACTGTTTCGTAAATGCGTTTGTGCATTCAGACCCGAGGCTGCCTTTTGGCGGTGCCAAGCAAAGCGGATATGGCAAGGAATTGAGTATATTTGGTATCCGTGAATTTGTGGTTATTAAAACTGTGTTTATTAATTAATGCCTGTCTGCCGGGCAACAACAAGCATGCTTCAATGAAATATACTTATCTCGCCCTTGGCGATTCTTATACTATTGGCGAACTGGTACCTGCAGAGCAGAATTTTCCGCACCAGACTGTAGCATTGCTCAATAAAAAAGGCCTGCAGGTAGAAGAGCCTGTTATAATTGCAACTACCGGCTGGACCACCGATGAACTGGCAGCAGCTATCAAAGAGCGGGATGTACAGGGTACTTTTTCATTCGTTACATTGCTGATTGGAGTTAACAACCAGTATCGTGGCCGCGATATAGAGAACTACAAACAGGAATATACCCAGCTGCTGGAAACAGCTATAAAATATGCCGGCGGAGATGTGCGTAAGGTATTCGTGTTCTCTATACCCGATTGGGGTGCAACACCATTTGCAGAAGGTAAGGACAGGGGAAAGATCGCTAAAGAGATAGACGCATATAACAATGCCTGCGAAGAAATTACCAAGAAATACAATTGCCATTTCCTGTATATAACCGATAGCACAAGGCTGAACGCTACGGCTGAATACCTGGCTGAAGATGGACTGCACCCGGGTGGTAAAGAATATGCTGTGTGGGCGCAGCGGTTATCATTGATGGTAATGAATGAACTGAATAAATAATTATTGCAGGCTTTCAAACAGCCTGTCCAGCTTATCACGTTTCAGTATTTTCTGCCATTGCCTGCCTTCGGCTATTATCCTGTCGCCAACAGTAGCAACAAAATCATTCACTACTTCATTCTTGTTTACTACAATAAGGGTGGCTTTAAAAACTACTTCCTGCCCCATAAGTGCAGGTGATTTGTGATTTACGGTAATGCCGGTACCAATTCCTTCTTCATCTGCTTCTTTCATTTCCAGCACAAAGAGGCGGCCGCTCCATTCGGCATCCCTAGTCAAGGCAAAAGTGCTGTATACACTATGCACATGGCCACTTTCAAAAACAGCTGCATCTGCCTCAGATACAACATGTTTGAATACTTTGGTATCACCTGCCTGGAATGGATTCTTCATACCACAAAATAATATAAATCCTGCCCATAATCTTATAAGCTATTTTTTTGTATTGTTAACAAAGCAGGCGTTACCTTTGTGCAGTAATGAAAAGGCTCTTAGTCATACCCATAATGTTTCTGTACCTGCTGGCGGTGTCCGGGGTGCTGATACATACGCATTATTGCGGTAAGCAACTGGAGTCATGGCAGGTGTATGTAAAATCTGATGATGGTTGTAAAGATGATGTATGTACCGATGATCCGGATATGGAGAACGGGTGCTGCAAAGATGAGACCATTGTAGCTAAGGTTAATACAGACCAGAACATAGTTAGCTTCTTCACTATTAAGCTAACTGCTTTTGATTGGGATGTACCTCCTGTACCACAGCAATATTTCGCACAAAAAGCAATTGAATTTATAGGAGAGAAACCCGTTACAGGTCGCCCTAATGCACCACCGGGTCTATGGCAAAATATACCACTCTTCAAACTTCATTCACGTTTCACTTATTATGGTTAAGCAGTTACATGTTTTCGATAATGTAATAACTTCATAACCTTAATAATATTTAATAATGAAACGTTTAATAATATTCCTCTCAATAATATTCTCTGCCGCATTCGTATTTGCACAGCAGGGTAAAGAAATAGTTACTGAAACTTATAAAGTTGATGGTAACTGCAATATGTGTAAAAAGCGCATAGAAAATGCCTCTTACATCAAGGGTGTAAAGCGTGCCGACTGGGACAAGGATACACATATTCTAACCCTTGTTTACAATAAGCAAAAGACAACTGCTGAAGATGTGCTGAAAAGCATAGCTAAAGCCGGGCACTCATCAGAGAAAGCAACTGCAGCCGAAGCTGATTATGAAAAGTTGCCTAAGTGCTGCCATTACAAAACTGAAGCCTGCGAACACTAAATTATTCAGTTATGGAATGGAGATATTATAAGCTGCTGGGCGGCCTTTTGCTGGTTGCGCAGGCAGGTATAGCACAGGATGTTGATTCAACGCAGAAAGAAAGCAGGCAAAAACTAAAAGAAGTTACCATCAGGCATCACAGGACAAGCTCCCAGATAAGTATGATGGACCCCTTGAAAAAAGAACTGATAAGTTCCCGGGAATTATTGAAAGCAGCATGTTGCAACCTGAGTGAAAGTTTTGAGACAACACCATCTGTAGATGTAGCGTTTACCGATGCTGTAAGTGGGTATAAGCAAATACAGATGCTTGGGCTGGCAGGGCCTTATACACTTATTACCCGCGAGAATATACCTGATACACGCGGGTTGGCAGCAGTAACAGGCCTTACATTCACTCCCGGTACATGGATTGAAGGTATGCAGTTGAGCAAGGGTACGGGTAGCGTGGTAAATGGCTACGAAAGTGTGGCAGGGCAAATAAATGTAGAATGGAAGAAACCCTTCGAGGATAAAGATGAGAAATGGAATATAAACCTGTACCAGAGTAGCCAGGCACGTTCAGAGGCTAATCTGATTTACAGGCATAAGTTCAACGAACATTTATCATCCAATATTTTCCTGCATGCCAAATCCCAATGGCTGAAACTGGACCAGAACAATGATGGCTTCCTCGATCAACCGCTGGATAAGCAATTCGTAGGTGCTAACAGGTGGTTTTGGTTTGGGCCAAAAGGTTGGGAAGTGCAGGGTGGTATAAAAGCTGCATTGGTATCCAACACCGGCGGACAGTATAACTATTCAAGAAGCGAAGCTAAGACCATTACTAACCCCTGGGGGTATGAGATGGATACAAAGCGAATGGAAGCATGGGCAAAGATAGGCAAGATGTTTCCGCATAAGAAGGGAACAAGTATTGGTCTGCAATTATCAGGTATCTACCACAACCAGGACGCCCAATATGGTTTGAGGACTTATAATGGCCTGCAAAGAAGCCTGTATGCCAACCTTATCTATCAGACTATATTATCCAACACCAATCATGTGCTGAAAGTTGGCGCAAGCAATTTGATTGATAATTATGATGAGTCATTATCAGGCTTACAGTTCAAACGAAATGAGGTAGTACCCGGGGCATTTGCAGAATATGCCTATAGCCTCAAGGAAAAACTGAATGTTGTTGCCGGTATACGCGGCGATTATCATAACCTGTATGGCGGCTTCCTTACGCCACGCTTGCATGTACGTTATGCTCCGTTCAAGAAAACAGTATTTCGTGCATCTGTGGGAAGGGCGCAACGCACTGCCAATATCATAGCCGAGAACATGGGTTACCTGGCCAGCAACAGGGCATTTGTTATCAATAGTGTTGATCCTGCCAAGCCTTATGGTATGAATCCAGAAGTAGCGTGGAACACAGGTATCAATGCTACGCAAAAATTCAGGCTCAATTATCGTGATGGTTCTGTAAGTGCTGACTATTACTATACCAGCTTCAAGAACCAGGTAGTAGTAGATGTTGAGAATCCTTATACGGTTAACTTTTATAACCTGAATGGATTGTCTTATGCCAACAGTTTCCAGTTGCAGCTCGACTATGAACTGATACCGCGTTTTGATATGAGATTAGCCTACAGGTGGTATGATGTGAAAACTACTTATGGTGGTGTGTTGAAGGAAAGGCCATTAGTAGCAGCTAACAGGGCATTCATCAACCTCGGTTATGAAACACGCAACCATTGGAAGCTTGATTATACTGTGCAGTGGATAGGTAGTAAACGAGTGCCATCCCTGCATGACCATAACACACATGTCACATTGCCTGAATCATATTCACCGTCATTTGTACTCATGAATGCACAGATAAGTAAAGTATGGAATGATGACTATGAAGTGTACCTGGGTGGTGAGAACCTGACTAATTATATGATGCACATGCCCGTAATGGGGGCCAGCAATCCTTATGCTACAGGCTTTGATGCATCAATGGTATGGGGACCGATAATGGGTGTTAATGTTTATGCTGGCCTTAGAATGAAACTGCGTTAATTCTTTGTATGTATTTTTGAAGGGATAATGGCAACCGCTGTTATCCCTTTTATTATGACCACAGAAAAGCTGCGTAAATATTGTCTTGGTTTCCCCGGTGCTACCGAAGGTATCAAATGGGAAGATCATTTGTGCTTTATGGTGGCCGACAAGATGTTCCTGATAACAGGTTTTGAAGATGATGCAGCTATCACCATCAAAGTATCTGACGAAGAGTTTGAAACATTGTGCGAACGTGATGGAATAATACAAGCTCCTTATATGGCGCGCAATAAATGGGTAAGTGTGCAGAAACGAACTGCTTTTAAACCCAAAGAATGGGAGCATTATCTGCGTGAGTCTTATGAACAGGTAAAAGCAAAACTGCCGAAAAAAATAAGAGAGCAGCTAAAGGATTGATATCTTATGTCTTCCTTGGCTTCTTCCTCGCAGCAGGGAATAATACATTGTTCAGTATCAGCCTGTAGCCGGGTGAGTTTGGATGCAGGCTCAGATCTGTTGG
Source organism: Flavipsychrobacter sp. (assembly GCA_044227125.1). Taxonomy (GTDB): domain Bacteria; phylum Bacteroidota; class Bacteroidia; order Chitinophagales; family Chitinophagaceae; genus Polluticoccus. The sequence goes on along the minus strand of JBGAFS010000004.1, from coordinate 129,257 downwards.
CGGGTCGCCTATTGCATGCTGGTAATCTTCCGGGTCGTGGCCACCATAAAACGTCCATGTGCCTTTGCCGTATTCACCATGTATGTATTTTGCTTCATTAGCAGGTTTATAATCACCCATCACCAGTACGCTGCTTTTCAGTACTTCCTTCCTGAAAGAAGTAGTTTGTCCCATAAAACCTTTAATAGTAGTAGTGTGGTTCTGGCAGAGCATGGTAGGCACCGGGTCGAATTTTGCAGAGAAGGTGAATAAAGTAAAATAGTCGGCTTCGGGTATCACTCTGCGGTAGTTGGTATTATCTATGTTAGAGAATTCATACTCATATGGATTCATAGATAAGGTATAATCTTTAAAAGCAAAGCCCTGTGTGAAATCAAGCTTCTGTTGTGCATCGGCAGCAGCACCGTCACCGTCAAATGGTTCGGCACATATATCCGTATTTTCTGCATCTACAGCTATGTCGTAAGAGTCGGTAGCAGAACACATAGCAAACAGGTAGCCGCCGCCGGATACAAAGCCTTGTATCTTTTTGGCTACCGCCAGTTTCAACTGTGATACTTTTTTGTAGCCATGTTTGGCAGCCATCGCCTCATTGGTTTTCTTGTCTTCCTGGTACCAGGCTGTGCTCCTGTATGCCGCCCAAAATTTACCATACTGTCCCGTAAAGTCTTCGTGGTGCAGGTGCAGCCAATCATATTCTCCCAGCTTGTCTGCTAATACCTCATCATCATATACCTTATCATATGGTATCTCGGCATAGGTCAGCACCATTGTTACCGCATCATCCCAGGGTAGTTTATTGGGTGGGGTGTACACTGCTATCTTAGGCGCTTTCTCCAGTTTTATAATGTCGCCGTTATAATTAGGGTCAGATATTTTATTGATGATGCCTGCATATTGCGCATCACTTATCACATTATAGCTCACCCCGCGTATTTTACAGAGACGTTCTATTTTCTCTGTCTGGTCCATGCCGAAACTACCGCCTTCATAATTCAGCAGCCAGTCTATCTCCAGCCCGCTTTGCAGGGCTGCATATGCTACACCATATGCCTTAAGATGGTTGGTTTGGTTATCTGCATCCATTGGTATAAACAGTTTGGCACCGTAAACAGATGAACCAAACAGTACAAACAATGCACAGTTTATAATGATATATGCCTTACTTCTGTTGAACATATTGCTGCTGTAATTTACATCATTCAGGCACACTATGTTGTATGCGTTTTATATTTAACAAGTCTGTTTGAGATGTATGTAATTTGCCTATGCAGATAGTACGCACTATTATGCATTCAGATTGCTTGACAGCTATAGATAAATATGGTAATATTGTAATGCAATATTCCGCAAGTAGAAACAAATGCATGAGGTCCTCTTCCGCTAAACATATCTTATGGCAAAGCCTGCTGGTATCATTACTGGTTGGTGTGGTTACCATGAAAGAACTGGATGCATTGGTTATGCCCGGCTTGGATCAACCTTTTCGCTGGGTGCTCAATTATCTGCTTGCTTATGACCCAGCCCAACTGGCAGGTATAAGCTATACGGTTGGCCCCCTGTGTTTACTCAAGTGGCCGGTAGCTATGGGCGACCATATACTCATGTCGTCCCTGTTCTACATTTTTCTTAATACAATATTTACGTATCTCTTCATCAGTTTCTATACGCAGAGGCATAAGGTGGCAGATGTTACCAGGCCGGCACTGATGGCAATGGTATGGTTGCTGCTGGTGGAAATAGACTATGTATTTATAGCCATAGTAGCTGTCGCGGCTATGCAATACCGCTTTAATGAAGATAAGCGCGCCGTATGGATAGCACTATTCTTCACTGTTGCCGGTATGTACCTTAAAACCTCGCTCATCATGTACTTGCTTAGTATATGGTGGATATTCAGCGTATACCTGTTGTATAGAAAAGAATACAGGTACTTCCTCACCATATTATGGGTTGGTATTAGCATGTATTTACTCGCAGGCCTCATACTGTTCCATGGTTTTGAGGGTGTACTTAATTACAGCGTTAATAATGTGCAGATGGCATTTGAGTATGCAGACTCATTAAGCCTATACCCGCATAACAACTGGAAGATGCTGGGGCTTAGCCTGCTATCGCTGTTTGTTCTTGTATTTAAGTACCTGCGTCAACCTGCGGGTTATGTGTTCGCTATACTGGCATTCTGCTTTTTTGCCAACTGGAAGTATGCTATGGGCAGGGAGGACTTCTGGCATGCTATTACATTTATTTACATCATAGCATTGGCATTATTGCTGTTTCTTGCCGTGCAGAAAGAAAAGAAATTCATCGGGCTGTTGCTGTTTATTATAGCTATAAGTGCTTACGCTTCTAATCTGAAGTACCTGTACAACTATAATAACTATGTGTTCTGGGTACCCGATATGAAGAATTTTGACGAAAGGGTATGGCATCATGAGCAGTACAAACAAAAAATGCAGGCAGATTCTAAATATCTCTGCGCACCCAACATTCTGCCCGATAGTATAAAGCAGGAATTGAAAGATGCATCGGTGGATGTGTTCCCTTTCGATTTGAGTTATGTGATGATAAACGACCTGCTATACAGGCCGCGCCCTTCATTGCAGAGCGGTTTTTTTGGTGTGCGAAATGATATGCTCGATGCGGCACACCTGCACTCCGCCCGCGCACCGCAATATATTATATGGCATTCATTCAGCGATGGAAAGTCTCAGGTAGATGGTTTAGAAGGGCTTTATTTGCCTAATACCAATCCGCAAACAATAGATGCTATTTATGCCTGTTATGAACCTACTGCTTTCTCCAATGATAAATACACCATCTGGAAGAAACGCAGTAAACAACTGGTAAAGAATGAGGCAGTGGCGGGTGTGGTATCTGCGGTTTGGAATGACTGGATAAATCTCCCGCCAACAGACAGTAATACTATATTGAGGGTATCTGTTAAGATAGGCTATACCACAGGGTACAAATTAAGGAGCCTGTTATATAAAGGGCTGCCGTTATACATTGAATATCGCACTGATAATAATATTTACAGGTACAGGTTCACCAAAGACCTCGCCTTGTCGGGCATACTGGCAGGTCCCTTGCTTAAGGATACGCATGGTTCTACAGAACAGGTACGTCAGGTTCGCTTCATCAATGATCGTCCGGGCGAAGACTATTTTGACGGTACTTTGCAGCTTGAGTGGCACGTAATCAGCTACAGGTAGGGGTTTTGCTGCCTATTGGGCGGGGGGCTTTAATCAGTTATCTTTGCCCCTCAAATTCTCAACTCCGGATGAACCTGGAATTCAATAAAAACGAAGATGCTATGAAGCTGGCTGTTAGCCAGATGAAGCAACGCCATGCGCAGGTAAGCCTTGGCGGCGGACAAAAAGCCATTGATAAAGCCCGCGAAAAAGGTAAAATGAGCCCCCGCGAGCGCATCAAGTATCTTATTGATAAGGAAAGCGTATTTACAGAAATAGGTGCTTTTGCCGGTTGGGAAATGTACAAGGAGCATGGGGGGTGTCCTGCCGGTGGTACCGTAGCTGGATTGGGTTATATAGCCGGTCGCCAGTGCGTGATAGTAGCCAATGATAATACAGTAAAGGCAGGTGCGTGGTTTCCTATAACAGGCAAGAAAAATCTCCGCCTGCAGGAAATAGCCATGGAAAACAAACTGCCTGTAGTGTACATAGTAGACAGTGCGGGTGTGTATCTGCCAATGCAGGATGAGATATTCCCCGATAAAGAACATTTCGGACGCATATTCCGCAACAATGCACAAATGAGTGCAATGGGTATTACACAAATAGCTGCTGTAATGGGTAGTTGTGTAGCGGGTGGTGCTTACCTGCCTATCATGAGCGATGAAACTCTGATGGTAGAAGGTAACGGTTCTATCTTCCTGGCAGGGCCATATTTAGTGAAAGCTGCTATTGGTGAAGATGCAGACCAGCAGGCGCTGGGCGGTGCTAAGATGCACACAGAAGTTAGTGGGATTGCTGATTATAAATTTGATACTGAACAAGAGTGCCTCGACCAGGTGCGCCGCATCATCGAAAAAATGGGTGAGCAACCGCGTGCCGGTTTCGATCGTGCAAAACCTGCTGAGCCTAAGAAAGACCCTAACGAGATATATGGTCTTGTATCTGCAGACAACTCAAAACCATATGATGTGGTTGAGGTTATTGAGCGTATAGTAGATAACTCAGAGTTCGACCAGTTTAAGCAGGATTATGGCAAAACCATAGTTTGCGGTTACGCCCGCATAGATGGCTGGGCTGTAGGCATAGTAGCCAACCAACGCAAAATAGTGAAGAGCGGCAAGGGTGAAATGCAGTTGGGAGGTGTTATCTATAACGACAGTGCAGATAAAGCAGCACGCTTTATACAAAATTGCAACCAGAAGAAAATACCACTGGTATTCCTGCAGGATGTTACTGGCTTTATGGTAGGTAGCCGCAGCGAGCAGAGCGGTATCATCAAAGATGGTGCTAAACTGGTAAATGCTGTATCTAATTCAGTAGTACCGAAAATAACTATAGTAATAGGCAACTCATATGGCGCGGGCAACTATGCAATGTGTGGTAAGGCTTATGATCCCCGTTTCATATATGCATGGCCTAATGCTAAGATAGCCGTAATGGGCGGCGAACAGGCTGCTAAAACACTATTGCAGATACAGGTAGCAGCGCTGAAGAGCAAAGGGCAGGAGATAGACCCTGAAAAAGAAAAAGAACTGCTGAAAGAAATTACCGACAGGTATAATGCGCAGACATCATCTTATTACGCAGCAGCACGTCTTTGGGTAGATGAAATAATAGACCCCGCAGAAACACGCCGTGTAATATCAGAAGGTATCAATGCGGCTAATCATAATCCTGATATTAAAGAATTCAAGACCGGGGTATTCCAGGTATAAGCCGGTAAGAGATTTGTTGATAGAACTATGTTTTACGCTACATTTGAATAATGATCGAGGTTAAGAACATAAAGAAGAGTTTTGACGACAGGGTGGTTTTAGAAGATATATCTGCTACAATGCTGCCAGGCAAAACCAATCTCATCATAGGTGCCAGTGGCAGTGGTAAGACAGTGCTTATGAAATGCATTATAGGTCTTATCAAACCCGATTCAGGTCAGATACTGTATGAGGGCCGTGACCTTACCTCTATGGACAGTAAAGAGCTCAAGGAACTTCGTATCCAGATAGGTATGCTTTTCCAGGGTAGTGCATTGTTTGACAGTATGGATGTGGAAGACAATGTTCGCTTTCCGCTGGATATGTTCACCCGCGATACCAAATCACAGAAGAGAAAGAGAGTAAATGAAGTACTGGCTCGCGTAAACCTGGAAGGTGTCAATAAAAAATTCCCGGCCGAATTGAGCGGGGGTATGAAGAAACGTGTGGCTCTTGCCCGTGCGCTGGTAATGAACCCGAGGTACCTGTTTTGCGACGAGCCCAACTCAGGTCTCGATCCGCAAACTTCACTGGTTATAGATAAACTCATCAAAGAGCTGACGGTTGAATATAACATCACCACTGTTGTAAATACCCACGATATGAACACCGTTATGGAAAGCGGTGATAATATTCTGTATATGTACAAAGGACATAAGCAGTGGGCCGGCAGCAATGAGGATATCATCTTCAGTGACGATCAACGCCTTAATGATTTCATCTTCGCATCAGAATTCTTATCTAAAGCCAAGGAGATGACCAAGATAGAAGCTGAAAGGAATAAGAAAGGATAGTTATTCCAGCAATAGATGCCCTGTATATAATTCTTCCCCGTTGCTTACTTTATAGTAATACATCCCTTTAGGAGCATTACTAATGTCAACTTTGTGTTTGTAAGGTGTTGATAGTATCAGCTTACCCATTGGGTCAACGATCTCTGTTTTGTAAGCCTGTTCATTTTTTAACTCAGGGAAATATATAATTCCATTATAGCTTGGGTTAGGATGTATGGATAGTTGGTGATATTTGTCTATGTCTTTGACAATACCGCCATAACTGTCATGTTCAATTTTAATACTATCTATCATCCAGCCGTCTAATGTGTCTGCAATACTATCACTTACAAATCTGAAGCGTAAATAAATATTCTCTGAGACACAGATTTTAGTGGTTCCTGTTGTCTTGATGGGAAACCCCCGAAAGAATTGTACCCTTGAATATTGCCATCCATTGCTATTGCCGCTGAATGCCTGCTCTCCGGAAACTAAGGTGTCAGTTGCCTTATATAGATTTGTTGTAAGGATTCCACTTTCGGAATGGAACGGCCCGATGCTGTCTATATTGCAATCACCTTTTACATTGTTCCATGTAAGCCCGGTATCTGTTGAATATTCCAAGATACAGCCATCATGCAATGAATCTGTCTGGTATTTGTGCCAGAACGAAACAATTGTATTGTCATTAAAATACTTGAGTTTCAATACAAACCAGTCGTTCGCATTTATAGGATAAGGTAAAGTCGTATCTGTCATTATAGCAAAAGATGCACCTGTGCCTGATGAAAAATAAGGCTTAGTAGTAGTACCTATCATCCATACCTTAGTTCCGGTAGTATCAATCTCTATATATTTTGAACGATTAAGAGAATCATTCAATTCAAAACTGAATGTTGTTGAGTCGCCTGGTTTTCCATCAATAACACCATTGCCCCACTGTGCATGTGCAATATTTAAAATAAATAGTAATACAGGAGTTAGGAGTAGCAGTTTTTTCATACAGGGAAATTTAGGTTACATACAAATTAAAACAAATGTTTTGTTGAATTGTCAGAATAGTGTCAGAATGAAACGAGCGGCATAGTTGCCGCTCGTTTATCACTTATTCAACAATGTTTATTCTTTGATTATTTTTTCTGTTTTTACACCATCATTTCCATTCAGGATTAGATAGTAAACACCTGCGGGCAATTGTTTTACATCTATCCTTGCTTCCTTCGCATTAATGGTTGTTTCAGTCATTGTTTGTCCCATTGCATTTATTATCCTTACCTGCGATAAAGTAGCGGCAGATTTAACTGTCAGCACATCATGTACAGGGTTGGGGTATATGCTGCTGGAATTATATGCTGCTTCATCAATGCCTTCCCAAACAATTATATTGTTAGTTACGGTATTAGTCATTACTGCCGGGTTACTGTCAAAATATATGCCTGCTGCGTTGTATACAGGGTGCGTTCCCATTGGCAGTGAATATATAGTCCTGATCGTATACTCTACGAAGCCTTGATTATAAGGCCTCGAACTGGTATCTGGTAGTTTAATATTTTTAAAACTAAAGTTTACTATATTCTGGTTATTCAGGGGAGCAATATCATACATAGATAGATGATGTGAGCTATTGGTGATTTCAAATGTTGAAATATCCAGGTTGGCCGATAAAGTGTCCATTATGTGTATGTTGAAAGCGGTATCGTCCCCTGTGTTTTCGAAGTATATCCTGTATGTAAGTTTATCACCCACATTAACATCACCTTCCGGTGATACAGTTTTGTAGTTTGGGTCAAAAGAAGATACAACTTTGTTACATGATGTGAAGGTGTTATTTGCAGTATTAATATCTCCGCTGGTAGGTGTTAAACTCACGGTATTGCATACTGTGTCTCCGATTGTAACTGTAGTAGCCGGTGTTACTGTCACCCATATTTGATTATACGCAAGCCAGTTCAAATAAGTAAGGTTCCATGTAAGGGTATTCCCGCTGATACCTGACGGCGTTAGGGTTGCACTTTGATATGTATATTTTGGGTCTAAGTTCAGAGTCAAGGTTCCGTTTATTAGCTGGTTATTGGCAATTTGTCCTGCATTGATAACTAAGTATGAAAAGTTAGTTGGTCTGAACCGGCCATAAAAGAATGTTTCGAGGTCGTATTGTGTTGTAGTGGCTGATTGTATCCCAAAATAATAGGGTGTAAATGGCGTTGAAATAAATTGGGTGATAGATCCGGAAGCAGGGCAGATGCCGGTTGTGTTTAGTGGCGGATTTAGAAATGTTACTGTATAGTTTTTATTGTTTCTGGCTTTTAAGAAATCAAGCCCGCGTACGGTAACAGTATCTTTTATTACACCATTTTCTCTGATCTCATATCTGGCTTGGTACAGCCCCGGATAATATTCTCCGGAATCAGCACTACAGTTTTTATTAACGTCATCATACACATTGATAACACAATATGGATAACAATTAGCATCGATTGTTTTAATCTCAGAATCAACGGCGGCACCGTTTACCTTCAATAGTAGTTTTACAGTATATGTACCCTTAGTGGCATACACGTGCGCATAGTTTACATTCTGTCCGTTGAATGAACTAAGGACATTCGATGTGCCGTCTCCATGATAGATAGTCACGGTGGTATTAGGTAGTAAAGGGTTTATGTAGGATTGGTAATATACAGTTGCTGTATCATGTGTTGGGCCTGTACACATTGTATATACAAAGGTAGAATCCAGGGAACTTTGTGCTTTTGTTGTTAAGCAAAATATAAACAACAATGGTAATGCCAGCTTTAAATAACTCAGTTTCATAGGTTTGTTTTTTAGGTTCGGAATGTTATCTACATAGACCTGATTAACAGTAAGATAGGTTGGGTATATTAACAGGAAAAGGCCGGTAGAGACCGGCCTTCGAAATCTAGAATTGATTACCCATTACAATCTTTCAGGAAACAACTGCACTGCTTATTGAGAACAGCACAGTCTATTTATATTTAGATTACCTGTTATCTGCTGTTGTTGCTAAAATAGACCATCACTGTTTAGAAATGGTTGGTTATTATTCTAAATTTTTCTTTTTATAACATATTGATGACAAACACTATTGTCATATTGAAATATTCAGCTATTCGATGTTTTTTCAGTTTGTCATATTAAGATGCTATTTTTGCCCGCGTTATTTAAAAATACTGATACTCATGGCAGTACTCGTTAATAAGGATTCAAAAGTAATCGTACAGGGTTTTACAGGTGGTGAAGGTACCTTCCACGCTACCCAGATGATAGAATACGGAACCAATGTAGTAGGTGGTGTTACCCCCGGTAAAGGTGGTACTTCTCACCTCGACCGCCCGGTATTCAATACCGTGCTCGATGCAGTAACTGCTACAGGTGCAGATGTATCAATCATATTTGTACCACCGGCTTTCGCTGCAGATGCTATTATGGAAGCTGCAGATGCGGGCATAAAAGTTATCATCTGTATCACAGAAGGTATACCAGTACAGGATATGGTAAAAGCACGCGACTATATCAAAGGACGCGACTGCCGCCTGATAGGCCCTAACTGTCCGGGTGTTATCACTGCGGGCGAAGCTAAAGTAGGTATCATGCCGGGCTTTATCTTCAAACCGGGCAACATAGGTATCGTATCAAAATCTGGTACCCTTACTTATGAAGCTGCCGACCAGGTAGTGAAAGCAGGTTTGGGTGTTACTACAGCTATCGGTATCGGTGGAGACCCTATCATTGGCACTACTACTAAAGAAGCAGTAGAAATGCTGATGAACGATCCTGCTACAGAAGGTATCATTATGATAGGTGAGATAGGTGGTAGCATGGAAGCAGAAGCAGCACAATGGCTGAAGGATAACATGCGCAAACCTGTAGTAGGTTTCATTGCAGGCCAAACAGCGCCTCCGGGACGCCGTATGGGACACGCCGGTGCTATCATTGGCGGTGCAGATGATACTGCCGCTGCTAAAATGAAGATAATGGCTGAATGCGGTATACACGTAGTAGCGAGCCCTGCTGACATAGGCAAAACAATGGCTGCTGCTATGAAAAAAGAAATGGCATAAGCTCATACAATATTCATAACATACAAAGGCTGCACATTGTGCAGCCTTTGTTGCTTTATTAATCCTCATCATAATCGGTAGTAAATAGCAGTTTGTCTGTTATCAGACAAACTGCTATCCGTTTTGTATGTAACTTCATTTCGTGTCACATAATCATGCATAAAGCATATGATAAAACAGGTTATTTACAAAAGTATCAGCATCCTTTGTTTAGTGTTATTAGTACTCAGCAATGCTGAGGCGCAACACAAGCCGCGTTTCAAAGCAGTAGCATTCGATTATTTTGTTCTCTTCGATCCTAATTCTGTTATCCCCGCAGTAGAAAAATACTACAATGGCAGGGGCGCAGAAATAACAAAGATGTGGCGCTCAAAACAATTTGAATATTGTTTTCTGAGATCCATAACTCACAAACACCTTGATTTTTATAAAGTGACGGAAGACGCATTGGTGTATACAGCAAAGACATTGAAGATAGAGATGCCCGCAGAAACACAGAAAGAATTAGTGCAGGCATACCTGTCATTAAAACTATGGCCGGATAGCAGGGCCTTGCTGGAAAAACTAAAGTCATCCGGTATCAGGGTTATCACAATAGCAAATTTCAGCAGGCAAATGCTGCGTGCTAATGCTGACGGGGCAGGTATTACGTACCTGTTTGAAGACCTGTTAAGTACAGAAGAAAACAAGACATATAAACCGGATCCGCAGGCATATCAATTGGGCATGAAAAAACTAAAACTTAAAAAAGAAGATATCCTATTCGTAGCCTTCGGCGGCTGGGATGCATACGGTGCAAAAACATTCGGGTATACTACGTATTGGGTAAACAGGTTCAATATCCCTTTAGAGGAGCTGGGAGTTACCCCTGACAAAATTTCCACCAACCTTGACGGGCTGACAGATTATATACTGGGTAAGTAAAAATATACTACACAATGTCGTACAAATTATGTAAATTTGATATTGTAAATATGCGTATTTACAAAGCTCTTTGACATATTGTAAACCCAAAATGAAAAATGTTACAGGTATACATATCAGCAAAACCGTAACCCGCCCAAAGGTCGGGCAAGCAAATTGTAACATCCCCGATCATTCCCCCTTCGAAGGGGGGGCGGGGGATGTAAATATTGTAACAAATCGTAACAATTCTGTCCCGGCAACTGCACCCTGTTTTGAAAATGGATTTATTTGACCCCTTTAGGTACTTTTCCAACCTGTTCAGGTCTCATAGACGGTAAAAAACCGTAACCCGCCAGTTAGTCGGGCAGGCAAATTGTAACAACACAAGTTAAGGCCGTATCAGTTTCTTCGCTGTTCTATTTCACGGGCTATCTCCATGCTGTTATGGTCGCCACGCTCACGCAGTTCACGAATTATGTTTTGCCGGCTTTCAGCATCCCTGTTCTGGCTCAGTTTAAAGATGGGGTAGAGTGATGATACTCTTATCTCGAAGCCTGCTATGGCTTTTATGGCTGGCAGTACATACTGTTCCTCGCTCATATGTTCTACCAGTTCCGGCTGTTTCTGGCTGTCTTCGTATGTATGGGTCAGGTCTTTCAATAGTTGCAGGGTAAAGGCGTCGTCCATAAAACGAATCTCCCCGCGTGCATGCACGGTCATATAATTCCAGGTACTACCATGCCCGCGCTCGGTGTACCAACTGGCACTGACATAGCAATGAGCCCCCTGGAATAGTACCAGTGCTTCAGGATTTTGAGTAAATGCTATGTGATGGTCGGTCTTACGCATTATATGCCCTCTCAATATGATCTCGCCATCTTCCTCGTGCAGCAATACAGGTATTTGTGTGGCAACAGGTATATTCCCATTGTTGCCTATAAGTGTTACAAAAGGATGTTCCTTCATAAAGGAGATAACTGTATTACGGTCAGCCTCGGTGAAATAGGACATTTTATACATGCATCGAAGATAGCAGATTTGTTACAAGGCAGACACTAATAAACTAAGCAACCAGTCGACAAATCAACTAATTTCGCGCCATGGTTTATAAAGTAATCGGCCTCATGTCGGGCAGTTCGCTGGATGGATTGGATATAGCTTTCGTACAACTGGAAGAAATAAGAGGGGCGTGGACCTATGATATACTGGCGGCAGATTGTGTACCCTATTCAGAAGACTGGGCTCATAAACTTAAATATGCTGCACAAGCCTCTGTGCCTGATTACCTAAGGTTGCATACTGCCTATGGCCGCTATATTGGCAAATTGGTTAATGAGTTCATTAATGCTAATGCCATTGAACACCAGGTAGCATTTATAGCCACGCATGGGCATACTGTGCTGCACGAACCGGGCAACCATACTTCAGTACAACTGGGAGACGGCGCTACCATAGCAGCAGTAACAGGATTACCAGTTATATCAGACCTCCGTTCGCTGGATGTAGCACTCGGCGGACAGGGTGCGCCTATAGTACCTGTGGGAGATAAACTGCTCTTTGGCAATTATGATTACCTGCTCAATATAGGTGGCATAGCTAACATAACTGCAAAGCAGGGCGATAGCTATATAGCATTTGATGTTTGTCCTGCCAACCAGGTGTTGAATACACTGGCAGAGAAAGCCGGTAAGCCAATGGATGAAAATGGCACAATGGCATCAGCAGGTAAACTACTGGTTGGTGTACTCGATGAGCTGGACCAGAACAGCTATTATGCTTTACCGGCTCCAAAATCACTCAGCAATGAAGCGGCTATCAATATCGCATTCCCTGCATTGCTGGAGAGTGAGCACACTGTGCCGGATATGCTGCATACCATGACAGTGCATATAGCTAAACAGGTTGCTAATGCAATTGCAAAATATCCGTCATCTGCAGAACAACCTGCTATGCTGGTAACAGGCGGTGGCGCATTCAACAGTTACCTTGTAGAAAGGGTGAAAGAAATACTTGCATCGCACAACATAGCTGTAGTAGTGCCCGATGATGCTACAGTAAAATATAAAGAAGCATTGGTAATGGCTTTGATAGGAACACTGCGCTGGCGTGAAGAGACGAATGTCTTATCCTCAGTAACCGGAGCAGCACATGATAGTATTGGCGGTGCTTTGTGGATGGGGCATACTTATTAATGGGGCAAACTTATATTAGTGAGCCATTTTTTCAATTTGTTCAGATGTGAATGTTTGTCCTGTTGGGTGTGGCCATTTTTCTATCATAGGTCGATAACAGCAACACATGGAGATTTCCATCGTATTATAGTTCTTAGCAACCTCCATGCTTTTATTTATAGTTATTGTGCTGTCCTTTTTGACCATGATTCCTGTTATGCGTGATGTCTTGTAAAATACATAGGCTATTACCATATCATAGCGCCCGGTATCAAGCATTGATATGCTATAGTATCCATCTGCGTCTGTCTGGCATCCTTTTACTGGTATGTTATTTTTGAGTAGTTGTATCGTTGCGCCAATTAAAGGCTCTTTTTTTTCGTCTGTCACAATACCAGTTATATAGCATGTGTCTGAATTTGACTCAAGAGCTTGAGCGACAGACTTAGTGCATGTGAATAAATACAGAAAAATTGCGATAGAGATGCAAATATTGCGTATGTAGTAGCTCATAATAGCCCTGTTTGCTATTATGATGCAGGTATTAATTGGATTCCATAAATGATCCTGGAAAATTATTGGGATTAGTATTGCCCTGTACTCAGTAATACCAATGTACAGGCTTCCTGGGCTATAATACCCTTGGCTTCCAGTATCTGTTCCAGTTCGTCGTTCTCTGTGCCGGGGTTAAAGACCACGCGCTTAGGGTGCAGTGAGAGGATATAATCATAATATGGCTTTTGGTTGGTTGGGTTCAGGTATAGTGTTACCGTATCTACGCCTTCCAGCGCTGGGTGCTCTTTGATGATCTCAGTATCACCTATCTTACCTGCCCTGTTACCAATTGCTACCACTGGGTGGCCATGAGCCCTCAGCCTTGTTGTAGCTAAGTAGCTGTAGCGGGAAGGATTCTCTGATGCGCCTAAAACAACTGTCTTCTTTTCCATATTGCAAAGTTAGACTATGTATACGATACGTTGTTTATGTCTCCATCAGGGGTAATTATAATCAGTTTATTTAACACCATATTGAAGAGCATATTGTGTAACTTAGTATGAACTCTGCGGGGTTTAAAATCAGATAATAATGGAAGCATACATAGTAGCAGGTTTCAGAACGGCAGTGGGTAAGTCAAAAAGAGGGGCGCTCAGGTTTTACAGGCCCGATGATATGGCTGTAGATGTGATAAAAGGATTACTTGCAAGCGTACCGCAACTGGACCCTAAGCTGGTAGATGATGTGATAGTAGGCAATGCAGTGCCCGAAGCAGAGCAGGGTTTGCAGGTTGGCCGTATCATTGCTAACAGGGCTGTTGGAGAATGGGCGCCGGGTGTTACCGTGAACAGGTATTGCGCTTCGGGGCTGGAGACCATAGCTATAGCCACGGCCAAGATACGTATGGGCATGGCCGATTGTATCATAGCGGGAGGAACAGAAAGCATGAGCCTGGTGCCAACTGCCGGCTGGCGCACGATGCCTAATTATGAAATAGCGAAAGAATATGGCGACTATTACCTGAGCATGGGCCTTACTGCCGAGCATGTTGCTAAAGACTTTAATGTATCTCGTGAAGATCAGGATGCGTTTGCTTTCAATTCGCACCGTAAAGCTATCAATGCTATTCAGCAAGGCTATTTTAAAGATGGTATACTGCCATTGAATGTAAAAGAAGTATATCTCAACGAGAAGAATAAGCGGGCGGAAAGAGTAGTGGTAATGGATACAGATGAAGGACCACGTGCAGATACATCAATGGAAGCACTGGCAAAATTACCTGCCGTATTTGCACAGGGTGGCAGTGTAACTGCCGGAAATTCATCGCAAACCTCAGATGGTGCCGCCTTTGTTATCGTTATGAGTGAAGCTTTGATGAATCAATTAGGCCTTCAGCCTATAGGCAGGCTTGTAGCCTGTGCCAGTGCAGGTGTTGATCCGCGTGTCATGGGTATTGGCCCTATAAAGGCAGTACCTAAAGTGTTGAAACAGGCAGGTATGAGCCTTGACCAGGTAGACCTCGTAGAGCTGAATGAAGCATTCGCATCACAATCTATTGCCGTGATACGAGAACTGGGTATGGACCCTGAAAGAGTAAATATAAATGGTGGCGCTATAGCATTAGGGCATCCGTTGGGTTGCAGTGGTGCAAAACTTACGATACAATTGCTGCACGATATGAAGAGGCTGGATAAGAAATATGGTATGGTAACAGCCTGCGTTGGCGGCGGACAGGGCATCGCAGGAATAATAGAAAGGCTTTAGATATTTAGAATTGGTACGATATTTGAAAATAGAATGGCATAATGAGAAAACTACTACTGGTAACCTTTACCCTGCTCAATCATTTCAACCTAAATGCACAAATATTTAAGAAGCCTGTATTAGATGGCGTTTATCTGCAATGGGGCTACAATCGCGATTGGTACACAAAAAGCGATATACATTTCAGTAATGGCAGTAAATATGATTTTACTATCCATGATGCTGTAGCACACGATAAGCCTGACTTTACGGCATTCAGAACTAATCCTATTGATATAACCATACCGCAGAATAGCTACAGGATAGGTTTTTATCTTAATAAAGAACATACACATGCCATAGAGCTGAATTATGACCATGCAAAATATGTGGTAGATGACGACCAAACTTTATATATCAGCGGGCAGATAAATGGGCGTGTAATGGATAAGGATACACTTATCACGAGACCATTCGTTCATTTCGAACATACAAACGGGGCAAACTTCTATCATATAAATTATGTGGGACAGCATTGGCTGAGTACCAATAAGCGAAAGAAGTATCATAACACTTCTATTATATATAAACTGGGTGCAGGCGTTGTAGTGCCACGCTCATTTGTGATATTGATGGGAAAATCGTTGGATAATCAATTCCACGTAGCAGGTTATATTGTCAGTGCAGAAGCCGGTGCTCGTTATTATCCGTTTCGCAATTTCTTTCTCGAAGCCAATGTCAAAAATGGCTTTGCAAACTACCTGAATGCATTAGGTTCAGAAAAGGGTAGTAATATCAACCACCATTTCTTTTATGCAGAAGTGATTGGCCTGATAGGTTATGATATTGGTTTCAGAGGCAAAAAGAAAATGACATCTCAATAACTGGTTACAGGTTTAGGTAGAGATTAGCCATTATGCCATAATTGTATTGAAATACTTCCTGACCTGATATTAGTCCGCCCTGTTGTACCGTTTGGTTGAATACGCCTGCTTCTGCACGTACACGCTTGTTGAACTGGTATCCACCAAGCAGGCCTATCCTGTTTTGGTCAAATATGTTTTGATTCACATTTTTACCAAACCCTATGAACAATTCATCATAACCAGCAATATAAGCAGTATTGTCTTCTAGCTTCTTATGGTTTAAAGGTATAGCAGCCCTTAACTGGTATCTTGCCCTGTTCATGTATAGCCAGTCTGTTAGAGTGAATTCGCTGGCAGCATGGTTCACCTTGCCTACAAAACGTTGTTCCAGCCTTAACCTGTGGTTCAGGTACAGCCTGCCAATATTGTCGTTCCATACAAGTTGTTCAAATATTCTGTGTTCGGGTATATGATATTTACCAGCAGGATAATCGCCGTAAGGAAAGGTAACTATGTAGCCATAACCCAGCATTGCGCTTACATTATTCTTAAAGTTGTACTGTAAGCCAACCCTTGCAAGTGATTGTTGCCAGTTGGTGATGACTTCTTCCCTGCGCCATTGGTATTCAAGCCAAAGAGATATGTTCTTATTAGCAGATATGGTTCCGAACACATTATACCAGCCTACTGCATTAGGGTCTTTGATTCTTTGTGCAGTAGTAGTATTATGAACTAAAACAAGGCAAAGAAGTAGTAAATAAACAATCCTTTTATACGACATATCAATGGTTCCTTTATTTTTGCAGAAGACTTGCAATATACTTTGGTAAGGCTATTTGTCCATAAAATAATATCTATCTGCTTGGCAGTGTTGCTCTTATTCGGCAGCACACCGAAAGAATATATACATCTTTTCACCGGGCACAAGGATACTGTTCATATACATAATGAGCATCGGGGCTTAGCCTTTGACCCGCAACACCATCACTGTAGTTTCTTAGATTTTTCACTTACAGCTTTCGTTAATGATATTCATATTCCTTTAATAGAGTATCATGCCGTTGAATATGTAAGCCATAAGCAGGCTGCATTAGTTGTTAGCCCGCTAAAGGCTGCTATTCATATTTCAGTACGTGGCCCTCCTTGTGTTTAGTTAGATATATAATGTTATCCCGCAGCTATGGCTGCAGATTCTTATTAATTAAATCACTAAACAATGAGTTTATATTTTAGAACAATTGTTTTGTCGGTTAGTATGCTGGTATTTAATGCAGCACTATCTGCACAAACAGTTAATAATTCAATACACGGAAAAATATTGGATGAAGCTGGGCGACCATTAACGGGAGCTATTGTTTCATTGCCTGATTTGCATACCGGTACGGCCACCGATGAAAAAGGTAGTTATACCATAACACACTTGCCTGCAGGTAATTATCTGTTGCAGGTTCGCATGATAGGTTATGCAGTTATTACACAACCTGTAGATATATCAGGTAACAAGGAGTACAATTTCGAAATGAAAGAAAGCGTTGTAGAAGCTAATGAAGTAGTTATTACAGGTACCAGCGTAGCTACAGAAGAGCGAAAGAGCGTAACACCAATACAGAGTATCCGCATAAAAGAAATGCAGGAAAGTGCATATACCAATGTCGTTGATGCCATAGCAAAACTGCCGGGGGTTAGCCAGTTATCAACGGGCCCTGCGGTTTCAAAGCCTGTTATCAGAGGGCTGGGGTATAATCGTATCGTGACTATAAGCGATGGCGTAAGGCAGGAAGGCCAGCAATGGGGAGATGAACATGGTATAGAAATAGACGACTACAACGTATCTAAAGTAGAGGTGCTAAAAGGTCCTGCATCACTGGCTTATGGGTCAGATGCACTTGCAGGCGTTATTAATATAGTTACTGATGAGCCATTACCTGTAGGTAAAGTGAAGGGTACTCTCACCACAAACTATCAAACTAATAGCGGCTTGTATGCACTCAATGGCAATATTTCAGGAAACATGAATGGTGTAAGCTGGGGCATATATGCTACAGGCAAGCAGTCTCATGATTATCATAACAGGTATGACGGTTACGTGTATAATTCAAGGTTCAGCAATATGGACTATGGTGCTTCTATTGGTGTAAACAGGAAATGGGGCTTTTCTAAGCTTACTTATTCCCTGTTCGACCAGGTGTTGGGTATTTCGGACGGAGAAAGGGATAGCCTGACAGGCAAGTTCATAAAGCTTGTAAACACAGATAACACTGCAGAAGAAGCCATTGTAGAAAAAGCAGATGGGCTCTCTTACAAAAAACAAGTCCCTTCACAAAACATTACCCATAAAAAATTGGTTTGGAACAATAACTTTTATCTGAAGAATTCAGGGCGGCTGTCATTGATATTAGGCTACCAGGAAAATTCGAGAAAGGAGTTTGAGAATGTCTTAGCCCCCGAAACACCGGGGTTATGGTTTTTGCTAAAAACCTACACTTATGACGCTAAATATATTTTACCATCAATAAAAGGTTGGCAACTATCTGCAGGAGTAAATGGTATGTACCAGCACAATGCTAATAAAGGCGATGAATACCTGATACCGGATTACAAAATGAATGATGCTGGGGTGTATATTATGGGCAAGCGTGACTGGACAAAATGGTCCGTATCCGGTGGTGTAAGATATAACTACAGGATTGTTGAAGGCAAAGGATTGTATGTAGACAGCCTTGATAATACCTATACAGCACCTTCAAATAATACATACACAAGGTTTGGAACATTCACCAATAAATATTCAAATGTTGTAGGAAGTATAGGCTCGAGTTATGCCATGAGCAAGAGGGTGGTATTGAAACTGAACATAGCGTCCGGATACAGAGCGCCCAATATTGCTGAATTATCAGCCAATGGTGTACATGAAGGTACCATCAGGTATGAATATGGTAATACAGGGTTGAAGGCTGAAAACAGTCTTCAGGGAGATGCTGGCATGGCCATAAATTCTGAACATATACTGGTTAATGCGGCTTTGTTTTATAATTACATATCTAACTATATCTACCTGCAAAAGCTGCAGAATGTATCAGGTACAGATTCTATTCCTGCGGAAAACAATATGGAGGGATATACAGCTTTTGCCTACAGGCAAACAAATGCCGGGCTCTATGGCGGAGAGCTATATGCAGACCTTCACCCGCACCCGTTAGACTGGCTGCATCTCGAAAATACGCTTTCCTATGTGAGGGGAGTAATTTTTAATGGTACAGACAGTACACGCAATGTGCCCAATATTCCTGCTTTGAGGTGGAATATTGAGTTAAGAGCCAATTCCAGGAAATTAGGTGCAGCCATCAGGAATGCTTATGCAAAAGTGGGGTTAGAGACCTATGCAAGGCAGGCATTCGTGTACAGTGCGTACAATACAGAAACAACAACACCCGGTTATAGCCTCTTGAATGCTGGCATCGGCTTTGATCTGGTTAGCAGGAAGCAGAAACTGATCTGTACGGTACATCTTTCAGGCCAAAATCTTACCGATAAAGCATACCAAAACCACCTTAGCAGGCTAAAATATGCCCCTGGCAACTATGCAACAGGCAGAACCGGTATTTATGCCATGGGGCGGAATTTCAGCATAGGGTTATCCCTGCCATTGGATTTTAACTGATAATTATAACAAACCCTTATAGCACTCATAAGGGTTTGTTTTTTTAAAAATTACTATATTTAATTAAATATTAATTCTCATGGCTACATTGATTGAAAAAGAAGAGATCGCTCATTATAAGATTATCCCTGCTTTTGTAGATAATACAGATGCATGGCAGAAGGAGTTGAATTACGCCGTAAGATTGGGAAACGAGTTTAAAGGCAAAACCCTGATAACTTTCGAAACTACCGATGGCCCTCGTACAGTAAGTACTACTGTTTGGTCTGTTACAGATAAGTATATACAACTTAAAGGTGGCACAAATATACCGTTGAACAGTATTATAGACGTTCATTTCTGATTAAATACATCTGTTTTTTATCCTTCATTTTTATTAAACATAGGTTTTAGTAACTTTGTGGGCTATAATGCTGGTATTGACATCGGACAATATCATATTAGTATAAATCATTAAACGGCAACCCCTAACGTTTCGAATATTATTATGACTCAACAGGAAATCGTATCGCGTATTAATGCCTTCATGGTAGAAGATTTTGAAGTAGATGAGCAGGCTATTAAGCCCGAGGCTGATTTGAAGACTACACTCGATCTGGATAGTTTAGATTATATAGACCTTGTGGTAGTAATAGAACAGAATTTTGGTTTCAAGGTAAAGCCTGAAGATTTCCAGACAATGGTCACAATACAGGATTTTTATGATTATGTTTCAAACAGATTGGTAGCAACCAATGCCTGATAATGCAACCTGGGATGGTAAGTCCCGGGGAAATAGAACTGGCTTCCGGATTTTTGTATGGCTGTTGCGTAATGCAGGGTTAAGGTCAGCATACTATTTATTGCATTTTGTTACTCTTTATTATCGCTTTTTTGTTCCGCAGGCTATAAGGCCGCTAAAAGACCTGTATATAAACCGGCTTGGTTTTGGTAAAAAGCAGGCAGGTAAACTTATTAAACAAAACCTGCTCACTTTTGGCCAGACTCTTATTGATAAGATAGCAGTGCTTGCCGGACTTGGTACTGAACTTAGTTTTACGCACGAAGGTGTAGAACATATTGAGCAGTTGGTGAAGGATGGCAAGGGAGGCATTTTGCTAAGTGCTCACTTGGGCAATTGGGAAGTAGCAGGGCATTTACTGAAAAGGGTAGAAGCCCCGATAAATATTGTAATGTATGATGGTGAGGCCGAACAAATAAAGCAATATATGGAGCAGTTTGACAGCAAGCGCTCTTTCAATATCATCTTTATCAGGGAAGACCTTTCACATATCTACGAGATGTCGGCTGCATTGAACCGAAATGAGTTGATCTGCCTTCACGGAGACAGGTATCGCCCGGGTAATAGAACCATGGCACATAAATTTCTTGGAGAAGAAGCTCTGTTTCCTGCAGGGCCTTTTATACTGGCATCAAAATTAAAAGCGCCCGTGTGTTTTGTTTTTGCCTTTAAAGAGACTAATTTTCATTACCATTTTTATGCAAAACCGGGTAAGATATATGATGGGCGCGGAATGGTTGGTATGGAAAAAATGCTGGATGAGTATACAGAGGAAGTAGAGCGGATGTTGAAAAAGTACCCGGCGCAATGGTTCAATTATTTTGACTTTTGGAAAAAATGATAACAGAAGATATAAGCAACTATATTCCTCAGCGTCATCCATTCATAATGGTAGATGAGTTAGTATTTGCTGATGATACTATATCAGAAACCATCTTTACAGTAAGGGATGGGCATACTTTTGTAGATAGTGGTTATTTTACAGAACCGGGGTTAGTAGAGAATATGGCACAAACAGCGGCAGCCGGTACAGGTTATAAAAATGTACAATCCGGTGGTGTGCCAACATTAGGTTTTATAGGGGCATTAAAAAGCCTGTCTATAGCAAAATTGCCAGCGGTAGGACAAACTATAAAAACAAGGATCACTTTGCAACACCAGGTTATGAATGCTCTTATCGCTAAGGGACAAGTGTTTTTGGGTGACGATGAGATTGCGAGTTGTGAGTATAAAATATTCCTTCAATCAAATTCCTAAATATATCGCATATGAAAAAGCTGTTTCTATCATTACTAACTATGGCTGCCATTACTATAGCAGCATTCGCGCAAAATAAATCTGACGTATTTGATGCAAATAAAGAGATAACATGGTTAGGCCTTGATTTTTCTCAGTTGAAATTCATCGGAGATGCTAACCAATGGAAAGATGCAGGAGAGGTAACAAACAGCCAGATGAGAGATAAATATTTCCCCGGTTGGAATGCCCTGTTTATTAATGAAAAAGAAAGGTATAAAGTAGCAGATGCTATAAACAGGACAGAAGTTAATTATGCAATTGATGTAACTGAAAAATCGAATAACAGGCTTAAAGGCAATTTCTTTGAAAGTGATGGTAACATGTACCAGTTGCTTACAGAAGATAAGATCAAAGAATTAGTAAAAAAATATGACTTCCTTGGCAACAAAGGCATAGGTATGATGTTCTTTGTAGAGGGAATGAGTAAAGGCAGAGAGGCTGCGTCTATGTGGGTAACCTTTGTAGATATGAATACAAAGGCTGTGCTGCTGACCAAGCGTATGGAAGGTAAGTCGGGTGGATTTGGTTTCCGTAACTATTGGGCAAAAACATTCCTGCTTGTACTAAAAGATATCAGGGAAAACTGGCGCGACTGGCAGAAACATTAATAATTACTGATTGAGAAAAGAACTGAAACATATTACAGAGCTTGAGGTGAAGTTTAGTGAGGCCGACCCTTTAGGGATAGTATGGCACGGTCATTTTATCCGTTATTTTGAGGATGGCAGGGAAGCGTTTGGCGAAGCTTATGGTATTAAATATCTTGACTTTTACAGGAAAGATATTGTAGTGCCTGTTATTAATATTGAGTGTAATTATAAACGTATACTAAGGTATGGCCATAAAATAAGACTGGAAACTACCTATAAGGATACGCCTGCTGCCAAGTTGCTTTTTGAATATGCTATTTATGATGCAGATACAAATGAACAGGTAGCATCAGGTAAATCAATGCAGGTGTTCATGCAGAGAGAGACCTTAGAACTTATGTGGACATTGCCTCAGTTTATGATTGACTGGAAGAAAAAATGGTTGAAGATTGAATAAGAGACAGGTATTTGCTATAGCTACTAGTATTACATCTCCTATGGGGCTCACTTCCGCTGAACACTGGAAAGCTGTAGCATCAGGAAAATCAGGTGTGCAGGAACATGTTGATGCCTCATTAAGCAATGCTCCTTTCTGGGCGTCTAAGATTGGTCCCGATCAGTGGCAGCGTATACAATCACGTACCGCAGGCAATACATCACTCACTGCATTTGAACAACTTTCTGTTTATTCTGTGCAGAATGCACTTGAATTATTAGGGTATGATTTGCCGCCTGGTGATACTATTCTGATACTATCTACCACTAAAGGAAATATAGAATTACTTGGCAGGGTGCCTGATGAACGTATAAGCTTAAACCGGAGCGCAAACACAATAGCATCAGTTACAGGGTTTGATGCTAATAAACCATTGGTTGTTTCTCATGCATGTGTATCAGGAGTGTTAGCTCTTACCTATGCACAGCGGTTGCTGGAATCAGGAAAATATAAAAATGCCGTAGTCGTAGGTTGCGACAGGTTTTCGAAGTTTGTACTCAATGGATTTCAGTCATTCCAGGCTATTGCAGACGAAAGCTGTAAGCCATTTGACGCGAACCGGAAAGGAATAAACCTTGGTGAAGCCGCAGCCACTATCATACTTACCTCAGAGCCGGGGCAGGAACCATTGGCCAGGTTATACGCAGGAGCAACATCGAATGACGCTAACCATATTTCAGGTCCTTCCCGTACGGGTGAAGAACTGGCTATAGCAATTAACAGGTCGTTGCAGGAGGCTGGTATTAGTGCAGAGCAAGTTGATATGGTGTCTGCTCATGGCACTGCTACTGCCTATAATGATGAAATGGAATCTAAGGCCTTTAATCTTTGCGGATTAGCAAATACACCGGTACATAGCTTTAAGGGATATACAGGGCATACATTAGGTGCAGCAGGTGTACTGGAAAGTGCTATGATCATACAAAGCCTGCAACAGCAACAGTTAATACCATCCGCAGGCTTCGAAACATTAGGTGTTCAGCCATTGAATGTTACTACTCAAATGGAGCAGAAAGAGATCAATTTTGTTTTGAAAACCGCATCAGGTTTTGGTGGTTGTAATGCTACTGCTGTTTGGGGCAAATAATTAGTTACCCAATGCTTTTATAGCACACCAGGTCATTAGCCCCACACCCGTTTTTAATGCATTTTCATCAATGTCAAATTTTGCATTGTGTACAGGTGCTGTGAATTCTTCATTATTCCTGTTCGTGCCTATTCTGAAAAAGCAACCCGGTATGTGATGTGTGTAAAAGCTAAAGTCTTCTCCCGCCATGCGCATATCAAGCGTATGTATGTTTTCGGTACCGAGATAATGACGAGCCCATTCTTCAGCTTCTGTAGTTAATACAGGGTCATTGTATAATGATGGATAGCCCTTAGGAATATCTACAATAGCCTTAGCTCCATATGCGCTGCATGTTTGCTCTACTATATCTCTTATCCATTTATGTGCTTCATGGCGCCATTTTTCGTCCATAGTGCGCAATGTGCCTAATATCTCAACAGTATCGGGTATCACATTAGTGGCGAAACCACCGGCTATCTTGCCAAATGTTAGTACGCTGGGTAATAAAGGATTGCTTTTGCGTGATACTACTTGCTGCAGCCCTGTTATTACCTGTGCTGCAATTGCGATCGGGTCAACCGTCTGGTGGGGCAGGGCAGCGTGGCCACCTTTCCCTTCTATGGTAATGTATATTTCATCGGCACTGGCCATGTATTGACCAGCCCTGAATCCTGCAGTACCGGATGGTAAATGCGGATAAACATGTAATGCAAGTATTGATTGAGGTTTTGGGTTTTCCAGTACACCTGCTTCTATCATAAGGCTGGCGCCACCGGGGTGCTTTTCTTCTCCCGGTTGAAATATAAGTTTTATAGTGCCCTCGAAATTATCTTTTAACTCATTAAGTATTCTCGCTGCGCCCAGCAGGCAACTGCTGTGCACATCATGCCCGCAGGCGTGCATAACACCATCATTTTTTGAACGGTATGATGTATTGTTTGCTTCCTGTATAGGCAGTGCATCCATGTCTGCCCTTAATGCAATACAACGGTTGCCCGGATTTTTCCCCTCAATTAATGCTACCACACCAGTGCCTGCAATACCTGTAGTATGTGGCACACCCCATGCTGCCAGTTTTGATGATATAAAAGCTGCTGTATTATGCTCCTCGAAAGATAATTCAGGATTTGAGTGAATATGATGACGTATGTTTTGTACGTCGGTAAAATATTCTTCTGCTTTATTACGTATTATATCAATCATCTTTTACTGTATTAATCATAATAATATCGGGTACTATCATGCAGGGGTAATATAGCTGGCTGGTCTGGAGGAACATTACTTCTGCATCAGTTCTTGTCTGGTAGTCGCCAACTTTTACCCTGAATTGCGGTTGCACATAACTAAGATAAGTTCTTACTCCCGGGAAACGACGCATGAAATCTGTTTTTATCTGCATGGCCTTTACTCTGTCGTTGCCACTGTATATCTGCACCCTGAATCCATGTCCGGACCTTATTGAACCGGATAGTGTATTCTTTTGCCTTTTTAGAATTATATCGAGCCTTGGGTCTGCGTGAACTATTACACCACCTGGTTCTGTGCCCTGTGAAACAGATTCATTAACCTGTGCAGATGCATATATACTGCCTGCAATGGTTAATGATGTTAGTATGTATTTCAAAGCCTTCATTCCGGGTACTAATCTACGCTTCTTTGGCCTGATTTGCTATGGCTACACCGGCAGAACAACCTAGCCGGGTTGCACCTGCGGCTATTAAAGCAGAAGCAAATTTATAGTCTTTTATACCTCCCGAAGCCTTAATGCCCGTATATGCCGGTGTGTTGCTTCGTATCAGTTCTACTGCATGTATACTGGCACCGGTTTCGGCGAAGCCTGTTGAGGTTTTGATATAGTCTGCGCCAGCAGCGGTGTATATTTCGCAGCATTTAACGACCTCATCATCTGTAAGCAACCCTGTCTCAATGATGACCTTAATGGTCTTATTGTATTTATGTACCAGCTCAATACACTGGTTGGCCTCTGCTATAAGGTAATCATAGTCCCTGTTCTTAAGAGCTCCCAGGTTGTGTACAATGTCAAGCTCATCGGCGCCATCCTCAATGGCTTGTTTTATTTCGTGCAGTTTGGTAGTGGTAGTATTGCACCCAAGCGGAAACCCGACTACGGTTACTACCTTCCTATTGGTGCCTGTGAGTAATTGTTTGGCTGCATGTACATATGCAGGTGCAATACATACCCCGGCAAACCCATATTCAACAGCTTCTTTGCATAACTGTTCAATGTCAGGTATGGTGGCGGTGGGTTTTAGGTTAGTATGGTCTATATATTGTGCTATGTCCTGCATTACAGGTTTTTGATGATCTCTGTTGCAAACTCACTGGTCTTGAGCAGGGTTGCATCATGCATCAGGTTGTAGAAGTCTACAGTAACCCTTTTGCGCATGATGGCGGTGCTCAGTCCGTTCTTGATACAATCTGCAGCTTCTTTCCACCCCATATACTCCAGCATCATTACGCCACTCAGCAGCAATGAAGACGGGTTCATTGTATCAGTATTGGCAAAGCGTGGAGCTGTGCCGTGCGTAGCTTCAAATACAGCATGGCCGGTATTGTAGTTGATATTAGCACCCGGTGCTATACCTATACCACCTACTGCTGCTGCAAGCGCGTCTGATATGTAGTCGCCATTAAGGTTTAGAGTAGCTACTACAGAATAGTCTTGCGGTGCAAGCAATATTTGTTGCAGGAAGTTGTCGGCAATTACATCTTTGATTATCAGTTTGCCATCTGCCTGTGCTTTTTTTATTTCAGCATTAGCGGCATCTTCTCCCTGTTCTTTTTTAGTTTTTTCCCATTGTTCCCATGTGTATACTTTATCTCCAAACTCATTTACGGCTAATTCATAACCCCATTGTTTGAAACCACCTTCAGTAAACTTCATGATATTGCCTTTGTGCACAAGTGCTACTGAACTGCGATGATGCTCGAGCGCATACAGAATAGCGGCTCTTACCAGGCGTTCTGTACCTTCTTTAGATACCGGTTTGATACCGAAAGATGTTGTTTCAGGGAAACGTATTTTTTTGCCTGCTCCCATTTCTTCAGTAAGGAATTGTAACAGTTTCTTAGCTTCAGGGGTATCGTATTTAAATTCTATACCGGCATATATATCTTCAGTATTCTCGCGGAAGATGACCATGTCAACCTTTTCAGGGTGTACTACAGGAGATGGTACACCATGAAACCATTGTACCGGGCGAAGACATACATAGAGGTCCAGTTCCTGGCGCATAGCTACGTTCAGCGAACGTATACCACCACCTACAGGGGTAGTAAGCGGGCCTTTTATTGATACAAGGTATTCTTTAGCAACATCAAGGGTTTCTTTAGGCAGCCATTCACCTGTTTGGTTGAAAGCTTTTTCGCCGGCCAGCATTTCCTTCCATTCTATTTTGCGTTTGCCGCCATAGCATTTTTCTACGGCTGCATCCATCACCAGTTTACTGGCTCTCCATACATCCGGGCCTATACCATCACCTTCTATAAAGGGGATAATTGGATTGTCTGGAACGTTCAACTGGCCATTTTGGCCCATAGTAATCTTCTGTGAAGTCATTTTACCTGTATTAAGCGGGGCAAATTTACAAAAGCATTGATATATATACGAGCATATATTATGCTATTTGTATCCATTGATTTGAATAAAATTATATGTGTTGATAGTTTTTGATAGTTTTTTTGCAGAGAATAAAAAATATGGTTTTCCGGTAATAACCTTTCTTGCCGCAACTGTATGTAGTCTATTAGTTTCAGGTAATGAGGAGACTGGTGGATCAATTATCATGGGTTTAGTCATTTTATTAGTACAAATTTACATAAAAAATAAATATTTTAATCATCTTAGCAGCTTGAATTTTGCTTAGAGAACTTATATATGGGGAAATGAAAAAAGATACGGCGTAGTCAGAAACTACGCCGTATAAAAGAAATGATAATTTACTGATAGTATTTACCGTATCAAAGTCAGGTCTCCTTTCAGTACCTGTGTCTCGGTATCTTCCTGGCTCTTGTATAGTATTTGGTAGAAATATGTGCCTACCTGTACGTCCTGCCCATTATAAGTGCCGTCCCATTGCCCGGTATTCAGCTGGTTGGTTTTAAACATTACCTGCCCGAAGCGGTCGAAGATGGTCATCTCAAAGGATTTGAGTATGCACCTGGAGAATGCCCTGAAATAATCGTTATGGCCGTCATTATTAGGAGTAAAGGCATTGGCATGGAAAATACATTCATCACAGTTGATGTACTCCAGCTTCACTGTGTCTGAAGAACTGGTGCAACCATCTGTAATATACAGGTAGTACGTACCTGTTATATTGGGTTTAATGCAACATACGGTATCTCCT
Source organism: Flavipsychrobacter sp. (assembly GCA_044227125.1). Lineage (GTDB taxonomy): Bacteria > Bacteroidota > Bacteroidia > Chitinophagales > Chitinophagaceae > Polluticoccus. The sequence continues at coordinate 101,007 of JBGAFS010000004.1, read as the reverse complement.
GTACTCCAGGTATATTTAGTATCATCAGTATGTGTTACACCGAGTATGTAGCCCTTGTAGTTCTTACTGCGGCAAACCAGGCTATCAGGGCCAAGGTCTGCTACCTCATTCCATATTTTATGCCTGAGACGGAAAGTATCTACATAAAACAGGCAGTCTCTTTGTGCCTGGCACCAGTATGTGCCCGTATCTGTTACCGTTATGGTTTGCGTGCTGTCGCCTGTACTCCATTCATATTTTACTGCTCCGGGTATAGATGATATTTGGGGCCTGAATGGCAATGCCGTTCGGCATACTATGCTGTCGTGGCTTGTCTTGACCACATCTTTGAACAACCCGACATGGAAGGTGTCTACATTCAGGTTACAGTTCTTTATTGCCCTGCACCAGTATATACCCGTATCTGTTATTGTAATGAAAGCAGTTTTATCTCCCGTACTCCATAAATACTCCGTAGCTCCATCCTGTCCCCACAGTTGTATATTGGTAGATGGTACATTCTTGCAGAGGAAGGTATCAATGCGGTTATATTTAGTATCAATGTATGGCTTCACGTTGAATGTGTCTATGTAGAGGAAGCATCCGTTTGATGCGGAGCATACATAAGTACCCGGGGTGTGTACTACAAGGGTAGCAGTCGTATCACCTGTATTCCACAAATGTTTGGCTGCAGGGATCCCTGATTTTAAGCCAAGGCTGAAAGTTTGGTCTGAACAGGCTGCTGTATCGTGTTTAAAAGTAACGGTGTCGCAACCCGGGGTCACGGATATATCATCATAATAGTAGTAGCACAGGTATTGGCCGGTTCCTGCCTTTACTGTTTGAAATGTGATGGGGTTGCCATCTTCAAAGCAGCCCAGCACCATGTATCGTTCACCACCTTTAGCTGTATACAGGCCCGATACTTTCATCCAGTTCACAGTGTCTGTCAGATAGTTGCCCGGGGTATTCACTACATCATAACTTAGCTGCAGGTGATTGATAGTATTATTCCAAATCACAGTATCGGAGAAATGCACACCTATCCTGTCTGTACCAACCAAGGTATTGCTGAAGCCTGTATTGATAAGATTCACATAAAAGCTAACCTGGTAAACAGCTCCGGCTACCAACGGGCTGGTGAGTTTAGTCTCAATATATTCGCTGTAGAATGTAGTAGCAGATGTACCTGAGCCCAAATAGGCATACCCTCCTGTATAGGCGGTGCCTGTATTGGCATTTTGGTAGCCAAATGTATTGGTCGGAACATCGCATACCGAAGTAGCGCATGCATTGAAGTAATCTGAACTGGAACCTGTCTCCGGGTTTATCCATGCCTGTACCCAGGTAAAGGCAGAATAGGTTGGGGAGTAGTCGAGGCAGCTTAGGCCGCTGGGACAGGTGTTGTATAATTCAAAGCTTGGGTTGGGAACTAAATTTTGTGCGTTGCATAGGATAGGGAATGCAACTATCATAACCTGTAAGATTCTCTTCATAATTGCAGTAATTGCTTTTTATATAAAACAGCAATTACATACAATATAAGTAAATGTATTTTAAAATACCAGTCTTAAATCAATATTTAATCTGCATTGCCTTTTTCGAGCGTAAAACCGAATGAAGAGCCAATATTAGGCGTACTGCGTACTGTAACAGTTTGCCCGTGTGCTTCTATGATGTGCTTTACTATGGCAAGCCCAAGCCCGGTACCGCCAATTTCACGGCTGCGGCTCCTGTCTGCCCTGTAGAAGCGTTCAAATATCCTGCCCAGGTGTTCTTCGGCAATACCGGGGCCATTGTCTGATATTTCAACATATATATGCTGGCCATCTGTTTCGTAACAGCCCGCTGTTACTATCCCATTTTCATTGCCATATTTCAGTGCATTTTCAACCAGGTTCACCAGCACCTGTTTGATCTTAGGTTTGTCTGCATAAACAACTAACGGCCCTTCTGTACCTTTTTTAAATGTCAGTTGTATGTTCCTGTCTTTTGCCATCAATCCCATTTCTTCATACACGTCTTTTATCAGGTCCTGGATCACGAAGTTTTCCTGTATGATAGGTATGCGGCCTGATTCCAGCTTTGATATTTCGTTCAGGTCGTTAACAAGGCGTACCAGCCTGTCAATGCCCTTGTTGGCATTAGAAAGAAATTTTCGGTTGACATTCGGGTCATCTATAGCACCGCCCAGTAAGGTGTCTATATATCCCTGCACGGTAAAGATGGGTGTTCTTAATTCGTGGGCAAGGTTCATAAGAAACTCCTTACGAAATTGCTCATTGGCACGAAGCACTTCTATTTCATCACGTTTTTGTATGGCCCATGTTTGTACATCCTCACTTACTTCTTCTATTGACTTTTGAGGAAGTACATTCTGATAAAAAAACTCTTCGCGCTTAGATGCTTTGGTCTGATAGATGAATTTATATATCAGCTTTATCTTCCGGTATATAAACCTTTGCAGCGTATAGTAGTATACATAGTATGTGATAATGAATGTAATGCCAAATACTATAAGCGGTGTATACCAGCTTGATGCGAGAAAAAGACTAAATACAGCATTAGCTGCAGATAGTATTGCAGCGCTTAAAAAAGAGAGTTGCCTTGGAGATATATTTTTGGTGCTCTTCAGAGAGGTGGCCATAGTACTAATCTACGCCATTTCGAACTTATAACCTACGCCCTTAACGGTAGTTATAAGGTCCACACCAATCTTCTGACGTATTTTACGTATATGCACGTCTATCGTTCTGTCGCCCACTATTACTTCTGTTCCCCAAACACGTTGCAGTATTTCGTTCCTTAAAAAAACACGGCCGGGTTTAGAAGCGAGTAGTGCCAGAAGTTCAAATTCTTTTTTGGCCAGTATTATTTCCTGCCCTTTATAGGTAACAGTGAATTTTGTTTTGTTGATCTCCAGGTCGCCGAAAGTCAGTTTCTGGTCCTGGTCATCATCTTTTCTGAACCTCCTGAGTGCAGAACCTATACGGGTAGCCAGCAGTTCGGGTTTTATAGGCTTGGCGATATAATCATCAGCGCCTACTTTCAAGCCCTCTATTTCAGATTTTTCATCGCTCAGAGCAGTAAGGAATATGATGGCTGTTTCCTGGAAATCGGGTAGCTGACGCAATTCTTTGATGGTTTGTATACCATCTTTGTTAGGCATCATCACGTCCAGCAAAATGAGGTCCGGCCTGAATTCTTTAGCCTTCCTGATGGCTTCGGCACCATCTCTGGCAGTAGCGGTAAGATAGCCCTTACCCTTCAGGTTATAATTGATGAACTCTACTATATCCGGTTCGTCATCAACGATCAATATTTTGCCAGGTAACACTTCCATATAGTTCTGTAATCCGGTACAATATTATAACAGCTATTGTGAACTAAAAAGGAGTGCAACATTATCTTATTGTTAAGACGGATGAAGCACTCCTTTTGCATTTTTTTATAGTAGTTGCGCTATCTCAATGTAACATTTCCGCTGCCAACTTTATAGCCATCGTGGTATATATCTATCTTGTATGTTCCTGTTTTGTACTCGCTATCCTGGTTCCAGTCTATAGTAACATCTTTAACAGGCTTATTCTGTTCCAGTGTTATTTGTTTCATCAGCGTATAATTCAGTGATTTCCCGTCTGCCAGTGCTGTAACACCTGAACCATATGCCGCATTGCTGAGGACAGTGCCATCAGGGCCTACTATCTGCAGGTATATATCTTTCTTGCCTGCATCTGCTATCCTGTTCTCATCAATATCAAACATGATACGCATCAGGTCTACTCTTCCTGCTCTTTCTGTTTCTTTTTGTTTCTTGCCGCCTCTGCGCAGGTCAATCGGTGTCATTCTGATGTTGGAAACATGTAATACTGCACCCAGCCTTACTTTTTGCTGCAAGCCAATGTTTTCCTGCACTGTCTGGTCTCTTTCTGTAGTAAGCTCTTCATTTTTATTGGTGAGATCTGTATTCTCATGTTCCAGCTCTGCTATACGCTCTTCATATGTTTTCACTTTTGTATTCAGTGATGCTATCAGCCTTTTAGCTTTTCCGAGTTGCTCTTTTGTTGCATTCCTGTCTCCTATGATACCTGCTATCTGGCGTTTCAGTTTGGCTATTTCGCCATTCTGATCGCTGATGAGGCTATCCATTTGTGCATTTTTTGATGTCAGCTCATCAAGACGGACTAACGCTGCATTATAATCGCTTTCTACAGCCCTTCTTGAAGAGTCAGCAGCGTTGAACTGTATCTCCGCTACGTCTCTCTGGGAGGCAATATTATTCCTGCTTACGAACAGGTAAATATTGGAAGCCAGCAGCAATACAATGATACCGATATAGATGCGGGTATTGTTGTTTGGCTTAGGAGCCTGCGGTGCCGGTGCAGGCTGTTGCGGCGGTGTATTGAAATCCTGATTCATAAGACGAATTTTCTTTTTACTTTGTATTACAAATATATAAAGCAGTTTTGGCAATGGAACAACTAAGTCACATCCTTTTTATTGATATTGAGACGGTTTCGGTTGTTCCCGGCTATAGTATGTTGTCGGAGGGTATGCAGGCACAATGGGACAGAAAAGCCAGGTACCTGAAAAGCACAGAAGTGGAAACCCCTGATTCAGCGCAGCTTTTCAGCGAAAAGGCCGGTATTTTTTCAGAATTTGCGAAGGTTGTTTGTATCAGTATTGGTTCATTTGTAAGGCAGCAGGATAAGTGGACTTTCCGGTTAAAATCAATTGTTAATGAAAATGAAAAATTTTTGTTGCAGGACTTTCATGACCTTGTAGCGAGATTTTCAGCCTATCATTCAGACCTGCGTTTTTGCGGCCATAACATAAAGGAGTTTGATATTCCCTTTCTGTGTAGACGTATGATGATAAATGGCGTACACCTGCCCGATGTAATGCAACTGAGCGGCAAGAAGCCATGGGAGATAAATCATATAGATACGCTTGAGCTCTGGCGTTTCGGAGATTATAAACATTTTACATCGCTGGCTTTACTGGCTGAAGTGTTTGGGTTACCTTCGCCCAAAGACGATATGGATGGTAGTATGGTAGGGCAGGTTTACTGGGAGACCCACGACCTGGACAGAATAGCGAAGTATTGCATGCAGGACGTACTAACTACCGCCAAAGTATTTTTAAAATTGAAGGGATTGGGCGATATGATGCCTGAGCCTGTATATGTGACAGAGAAAGAATGACAGCCGACTATAAAAAGCTATTACAATCGCTCAAAAATAAGCAGTATGTACCCGTTTATCTTATAGACGGGGAAGAGCCATTTTACCTGGATATCATTACCGGTTATTTTGAAGAGCATATACTTCAGCCGGGCGAAAAAGATTTCAACCTGATGGTGTTGTACGGCAAAGATGTGGAGTGGGCAGATGTAGTAAATGCCTGCAGACGTTTCCCGATGTTTGCAGAAAGGCAGGTAGTGATATTGAAAGACGCTGCACAGATGCGGAGCCTGGCTGAACTGGCCGGCTATCTTGAAAACCCATCACCAACAACATTGCTGCTCATAGAGCATCGGTTTAAAAAAGCGGATGGCCGCAGCAAGTTGCTGAAGCTGGCCAAAGAGAAGGGCGTGTACTTTACTTCTGAAAAGATAAAGGATGATATGGTACCCTCGTGGATACAGGGCTACGGTGCAGAAATAAATTTTGAGATAGGTGAGCGTGAAGCCCAGATACTGGCTACCTATCTGGGTAATGACCTGCAAAAAATTGTGAATGAGATAGAGAAGGTGAAGATAAATGTGCCCGGTGAGCATTATTTATCTGCAGAACTGATACAGAAGTATATTGGCGTTTCCCGCGATTACAACATTTTTGAATTCCCTGAAACACTGACCAACGGAGATAAAGATAAGCTGTACAGGATGTTGTCTTATTTTGTATCTAATCCTAAATCAGCCCCAATGCCTTTGCTGATAGGTTCATTTTATAATCACTTCAGTAAAATATACCAGGGCCAGTTCCTGCTTAATATCGGGGAGAAGGAAGCGGCAACCGCCCTCGGTACTTTCCCAAACAGGGCAAGAGAGATACTGGCAAATGCACGCAGGTTTTCTCCTGCACAAATTGAATACTGCATGTTGCTGCTGGGCAGGTATAGTACCTATGCTGTAGGCATAGATAATAATACAGACGACAGTGAATTGCTGAAAGAGATGATAGGCAAAATGGAAATGGTGCTCAATTAAGATTGAAGAACATTCATTGCTGCCAGCTTGTCTTTACCCAGTTGCTCCTTTAACGCATCCAGTGACTCAAATTTGCTTTCGTCGCGTAGGCGTGTAATAAGTAGTATCTCAATCTCTTTGCCGTAGATGTCATTGTCGAAGTCAAATATATTGGCCTCAATATGCAGTTTGGTTTCGTTGCTTACTGTTGGCCTGATGCCTATATTGAGCATACCTGAGTGCTCAATGCCATTTATTTTTACTTTAACAGCATACACACCGTTGCCGGGTATGATCTGGTCTTTGTCTGCGGGCTCAATATTCGCAGTAGGGTAGCCAATGTTGCGTCCCAGTTGTGCTCCGTGAACAACCGTTCCTGTAAGTGAATATGGGCGCCCTATCATAACTGCAGCATCCTGTACAAGTCCACGTGTAACGGCATTCCTTATCTTGGTAGAACTTACAGCCGCATCATTAATAAGTTGTTCGCTTATCTCAAACACTTTATAGCCATATTCTTTGCTGTATTCTATCAGCAGGTTGATGTTGCCTGTCCTGTCATGGCCGAAATGGTGGTCATAACCTATGACAATACTTTCGGGCTTAAACAGCTTCACCAGGAAATCAGTTATGTACTCCCTGGCCGGCATAGCAGCAAATGATGGTGTAAACGGAACCACTACTACATGCTCAATACCACAATCACTGATGAGGTGTAGCTTCTGGTTGAGCGGAGTGAGAATTTTTATCGTTTGTTCCGGAAATAATACCTTACGCGGATGCGGCTCGAAGGTGAGCAATACGCTTTCTCCCCCTACTGCTTTAGCATGGGTTACTACTTCGTCTATGATTGCCTTGTGCCCCAGGTGTACCCCGTCGAACGTACCTATTGTTATGACAGCCTTATTAAACCCCGGTAAATTATCTATATTGTAATGAATCGCCATATATGCAGTCGGTAAAGTTAGCAAACCAGAACAAATAAAATCATGTTATTGTCAGTGATTACTTTTGAATGACATAGTATTTGCCTGTATTAATACTAACTATCGCTTATATTTACTTTTGCAAGTGCAACACTTTTTATACCCTTTAATAATATTACATGTATTCTGTTTTTAAAAACACACTCCCTAAAAGGTCTTTTCTCGCTGCAGCTTTATTATTGAGTTTATCGGCAAACCTGAATGCTCAAAACAACCAGGATTACGTAAGCCTTGTTAAGACCAACAAGAAGGAGACAGCTATAGCCCGTATTAATGATAATAAAGATAAAAGCCAGCGCACACCGGAAGAATCATTATTGGCCGCTATCATAGAAACCAATAATGAACATTATCTACAGGCGTTTTATCATTTCCGGGATTTTTATTCCAAGCATCCTAATCCATATCCATACTTCTATGCTTTCTCATCTTCGGGAATGTTTAACCGCAGGGAGAGTGCTACAAGTAATGATGTAAAGTCTTTCCTGAAATCTGTAATGAACGATGCAAAGGCTGATATGACATCTAAGTCTATAGCTATATCAGAACTGGCGAGGAGAATGGAACTGAAGAATGATCTTCAGGGATCGCGTGATATGTACCTGAACCTGAAAGATGTGCAAAACTGGAGCACAGTTGGGGTTTTTGAGAATGTATCCGGCAGCGGGTTTAATAAAGACTTCGGAGTGTTAAATCATCCTGAACAGGAGTACAAGTTTAAAAACAAATACGGTGCTAACGTAAGATGGTTCAAGATACCGACGGCTCGCAACGACAGGTGGTGGGATTTTGAATATAACTATGACATAAGCAACTCAATAATCTATGCCCAGACTTTTGTAGAGAGCGATGCAGACAAAGATGTAATACTGGCAATAGGTGTTTCCGGTTCTATGAAGGTATGGGTGAATGATTTCCTTATTGGTTCTGAAAGCGAGGAAAGAAACACAGACCAGGACGTATATAACTATAAAGTAAAACTCAATAAAGGGTTTAACAGGATATTGCTGCAGTTAGGTTCCAGCGAATTGAACAGGTCCAATTTCATGGTGCGTATTGCAGACCTTAATAGCAACGACGCTACTTCTGTAACTTCTTATTCAACGGTGCAGGAATATAAAAAGGCTGCTCCTTACAATGCTGTGAAGCTGCCTTTGGTTGCTGAAAAATATTTTGAAGATAAGATAGCAGCTAACCCCGGCGATTTTGTTTCAAAACTCCTGCTGCTGGATGTGTACAATCACAACGATAAAAAGTATGAAGCCCGCAAGGTAGCTGCAGCTCTTAAAAAAGAGTTTCCTAAAACAACTATAGTATCAGAGAAATATATTGAAACACTGTTGCGCGATAATAACCAGATAGACCTGGATAAGGAGGTTGAATTTGTAAAAACTAATGATCCGGAAAGTCTTCTTGGCCTCATCTACAGGTATACTGAGGCTACAGATAAAGAAGAGTGGGATGAAGCATATAAGATATTGCAGAAACGTATAGAACTGTTTGGTGAAAATGAAGATACCGAACAGAAACTTATTGGCCTACTGGGTAAAAAACAAGATGTACCTAAGTTCCTGGAAGAGATAAAGAGGGCGTATAAGAAGTACCCTGCCAGCACTACCTTCCTTGCTATTAAGTATGCTATAGATCAGAATGAGAACAAGGACCTGAAAGAAACTAACGGGCTATTGCTTGACTATCTGAAAGATAATTATGATGAATCTATACAGGATGAAGTGATCAGTAATTACACAAAACTCGGACAGAGCAGCGAAGCTTTGAGGCTTAGTAAAGAAAGGGTAGAGTATAAACCATACCTCACTACGCGTTACTACAAAATAGCATCTACCTATTACGATATGCGTAAGTATGACGATGCTATTGAATGGATAGATAAAGCAATAGAGCATGCACCTTATTATGGTAGCTATTATTATGCAAAAGGTATAATGCTGGAGACCAAAGGAGAAAAGAAGGACGCAATAAAGATGTTCAGGAAATCAATAATCCTTGATCCTGAAAACTATTCAGCACGGAAGAAACTGCGGGAGATTGAAGGCAAGAAAGACCTGTTCGATTATTTCAAGAAGAATGACATAGAGGCTCTTTGTAAAAAAGCATATACCAGCACAAGAAGCAAACAGGACGATCTTGTTTACCTGCTTACAGACCAGCGTGAAATTATCTATCCTGAAAACGGTGCGCAGGAAGTGCAGAACGAGTACCTGATACATATACTCACAGAATCTGGCATAGACCGTATGAAGGAAATAACGCTGCCATACAATTCGTACACACAAAACCTTGTTATTGACAAGGCTGAGATACTGAAAAAAGATGGTAGCAAAGTGAATGCGGATACTAAGGATAACGAACTGGTATTCTCCTCGCTCGAGAAAGGGGATATCATACATGTATTGTATAAACTGGAGGGTACAGCAACTGGTATGCTGGCTGAGCATTTCTGGGAAGATTATACATTTAATGGACTGTACCCGGTAGATGTAGCACGGTTCAGTCTCATAGTGCCATCGAATAAAAAATTCCAGTACAAAGCATATAATACAAACGTTACGCCTGTAATCGACTCAATAGACGATTATAAAATGTACGTATGGGAACGGAAGGATATACCGGCTGAACAATCAGAGGTGTCTATGCCTGCATTCGCTGATGTATCTGAACGTCTCGTGGTTACTTCTATTAAAGATTGGGACTATGTAGCCAAATGGTACAGTGACCTTAGTGGTGTAAAAGCCAAAGGCGATTTCGAGATAAAGGAAAAGGTGAAAGAACTGATGCAGGGCAAAGAATCATATTCTCAACTGGAGAAAGCGAAGGTTATTTATAGCTATATCGAACAAAACTTCAGGTATAGTAATGTGCCTTTCCTGCACAGCGCATACACGCCGCAACGCGCTTCGCGTACCATCAATGCTAAGCTTGGAGATTGTAAAGATCTGTCAACACTCTTTGTGGCTATGGCTAAAGAAGCAGGCTTGAGTGCCAACCTGGTATTGGTTGATACTCGTAATAATGGTGAAAACGATCTCGACTTGCCTACTATAGGATTTAACCACTGTATTGCGCAACTGAATACCGATAATAAAAAGTACTACATAGAGCTTACCAATAATTACCTGCCATTCAGTGCATTCGATTATACATTGCTCAATGCAGCAGCATTATATATACCTAAGGAAGGAGAGCAGGTTGCTAATAATACGCTCATTAAACTGAATACACCTAACAGGCCTGTGAATACTATTGAGCGCGTTGGTAATGTAACTTTCAACGGAGAAAAAGCGGTTATAAACCGTGTTACATACAGGGTGGGTAGCCCTGCGGGTGAGATTCGCTCACAATATAAAGACCTGGACGCGGAAGCACGTATCAAAGACCTCACACAAAGCCTGAGTTCTGATTTTAATAAGAACATCAAAATAGAAACATTTGATTGTTCTAATCTCAATAACCTGTCAGACTCTGTGGTTCTGAAGTATAAATTCTCTGTAGATAATTTTACTACAACCATAGTTGGTATGCAGGTGTTTAAAATGCCATGGACTGATGTCTTTATAACACACGATTTTGTATCTCTTGATAAGAGGAAGTTCCCGCTGGAGTTCTGGTATTATGCGGCAGTTCCTTCTAACAAAGAAACAATTACTATAAACTTACCTGCAGGCAAAAAACTATCAGAGATACCAAAGAATGTAAGCCTGTCTTGTGGCGAGATGAGTTATAGCCTGAAGTATGATATTAAGCCGGGCAAGATCATCGCGACCCGTGAAGTGAAATTCCTGAAACCGAAGGTTATGCCTGAAGCTTATGCAGCTTTCAAAGATTTTGTTACAAAAATGAACGAGGCAGACGGGAAACAGTTAGCTTTCAAATAATAGTTATTTCAACTTATACAGATAGCCTTCCCGCTGAAAGGGAAGGCTATCTCTTTTTACCAAAGAGTCTCCGCATAGCTGCGGCGGAAATATTCTATTTGATTTTTATAAATATGGTGTACATTTATATCCACCAACCTTGAACCGTCGCCTATGAAAACCAATGAAAGGGAGACCTTACCCTCATTGCCTGTCTTATTATTCTCATATAAGATATGGTTCTTACTACGTAAGTTAAATAAACATAGTCTTAAGTATAATCACAGCCCGCCCGGGTAATGTATTGTAATAAACAATACACCAGAATTATTTATTGTATAACTAAAAATCCAATTACATGAAAAAACACCTAAAAAGCTATGCAGCTTTGCTATGGCTGCTGCTGCCAGTGTGCAGGAGTGCAATTGCACAGCCTATTGTAACACACACTGTTAATTTCAGTCCCAACAGTTTAATGGTGGGGCAAACAGTATCGCCGAGTGGCATTCCATATTCTACTATTACTTATGATGATCTCGGAACGGTAGAAACTGTTGGTGCGCCTGCCGTTCCGGTACAGTATGTCAATTTGATTGTTCCACCCGATATCGACTATTCAACTATCAGGGTAACATCCGTTACAACTGTGCCAATACCATTATCGCTTCCTTTATACCCCGCGCAATACCCTGTGTCAATAGGAGAAGACAAGGGAGGTGGCGGACAACAGGGTAGTGAGGGTGAAGGCCGTCCGCCAAGGCCATTTGTTGATCCTAACCCCAATATCTATAACAGTGAAGGGCCATATCCTTCGGTAGAAGTAGAATTTGTAAGGGAAGGCTATTTTGATGGCCAGAAGCATATTATTACACTGGCTGTTTATCCGGTCAAATATTATCCATCATCGGTAACCGCGGCTCTTTGCACATCAATTACATTCGATGTGGTAGGGGATCCAACCATACCGCTTAAGATGCACAGCATTGTAAGGCAACCGGTAGATGAGCAGGCTACATACGATGATGCATTGATTCATCTTGTTGGTAATCCTAATGATATAGGGCCTTTTTACCCGGGTGGTGCTACGCCTACTCCGTTAGGTGGACCATGGAGTCTGCCTTTCTACGAGTACGTGGTAATAACTACACCAGACCTGATTCCTGCATTCCAGGAGTTGATAGGCTGGAAAAGAAGGAAAGGCGTAAATGCGGGCATTATCAATATAAATGACATATATGCTGATCCTGCTGCTGCAAGTGGTGATGCTATCTCAGGCATTGTTGACCAGGCAGGTATGCTGCGTCAATATCTTGCTGATGCTTACCTCAACGGGCTGGTATATGCTGTTATTGGCGGGGATACTACTATCATGCCATTCCGGCACGCATCTGGCGAAAAGGATAGCTGGACTTATGATAGCGGAGATGATGCTAAAATACCTGCTGACATATACTTCTCTGACTTTAACACCGATTGGGACCAAGATGGTTTGGATCCTGATGGTATAAGGCGGTATGGAGAATATATAGACGAGACACTCGATATAGCCCCTGAGATTTATGTGGGACGTGTTCTTTGCCGCACAGAGCGTGAAGTAGAGAATATGGTACATAAGATCATTCAGTATGAGCGGAATCCGGGAGCAGGTAATTATGCATATCTCACCCGCGCATTTATGAGCCAGGCAGACCAATGCCAGGATGGTAATGAAGCAGGTATAGTTGCCGCACAATTTCCTTTTCTTACAAGTACCATATGGCAGGAATTTCCTTCTTCATCAGACCCCAATCCTACATTCCCAAATGCAGCAGCGTTTATAAGCCAGGTAACAAATAATTATGGCCTGGTGAGCATTCTTGCGCACGGTAGTCCTAATAACCAGGCAATTGCAACTGCTAATCACAATGGATGCGGTTCGACATTGAAAGAGAAGGTTACTTTTCTTGATGCTTTTAACGGGTATTGCCAGCATGCGCAATTAGGCGATGGGTTAGATAATCTTGATGATTTCAACCACAGGGTGTATGATTATCATCACTATCCTAACATTTTCTATTCTATAGGTTGTGAAACAGCACCTATGGATACATGGCTGAAATCGGGTATGGTAGCAGACATGAGTGAGGTATATACTAAATATTCCAAAGCGGGTGTGTGTTCTTATTTTGGAAACTCACGTTATGGCTGGATATATTATTCGGCGCAGTTGTTTAAGCAGTTTGCCATAAAGATCACATCGGGTAGCTATCATCTTGGAGTAGCTAATGGTACTTCGAAAGTTGCTTTTGGTGGTGGTTGGATAGGCGAATGGCTGGCAAAGGCGATGAACCAGTTCGGCTGCCCTGAAACAGAAATGTGGACTGCTACACCTTCTACCTTTAATCCTTCCATTTCGCGCAGTGGTAGCTCGGTAATAGTAAATACATCTGTGCCGGGATCAAAAATATGTGTTATCAGTGCTTATGATAACGGACAGACATATTTCCAAAGGGTAAGCGGTGTATCAAGCTACACATTTACCGGAGTACCTGCTCACTATTCAGTTTGTATTACAAAGCATGATTACATTCCGTACCTGTGGAACCCGCTTGAGCTGATACAGAATCAAACATTTAATGGCCCGGCATATGTAGGTATGGATGATATTGCTGCAGGCCAGAATGTTGATTTTAGCCAGCCTGTGGGCCCGGTTAAAGTATCCGGTACAGGTAATGTAATCTATCATGCAGAGGGAGATATAATACTTGAAAAAGGATTTGAGGTTCAAGCTGGCGGATTTTTTGAAGCCAGGTAATTTTAAAACATTTATAAACTACAATCAATAACTATATGAAAACAAGAATAATATTGTCAGCGTTGATGCTGACGTTGTTTGCAACAACTACAGACGCCCAATTAAAAGTTACATCTACTACAGGTAAAGTAAAAGTGGGTATAGAACCCCCTGTTGGTGTTAGCGATGATAACTTCAATGTTCTTTCAATGCATGTGTATGGCCCTAATGGCGACTATCGTGCAGCAAGTAAACTTGCATTTGGCGATTTTGGCAGCTATCAGAATTGGAGCTGGAACGTATTTGTTGGCGAATACAGGGATTTTGACTCAGACCAGCTATGGTTGCATGGCAAACGTGGGATGTATCTTACGTATGGCAGAGGCGATGACATAATCGGTTATTATGACGTAGCTGTAGGCAACAGGTTTAATTTCAATTGCGACGTTTATTCCTATGGTATACTTCTGGCATCTGATGCCCGTTTTAAAACCAATGTCAATAAGCTGGATAATGCTTTGCAAAAAGTAATGAAGCTTAGCGGTGTGTCTTACAATTTGCTGCCACAGGTTATTAGTAGCGTAAATGCCGGAACATCTGCCACAGGCAAACCACAGTTTGGTACAGAAGGTAATGCAACTGCATCGGGCAAAGAGGGCAAAGACAAAGCTGCTTTTGAAGCTTTAGAAAAACAGAAAAATGAAAACAGCCCTAAACGGTATGGTTTGATCGCACAGGAAGTAAAGAAAATTTTGCCGGACCTCGTAAAGCAGGATTCATCAAATTACATGTATGTAGATTATATTGGTCTGATACCTGTATTGATCGAAGCCATGAAAGATCAGCAAAAGATCATAGATGCTCAGAACGAAAAAATGCAGCAGTTGGAAAACCTTATTATGAGTGTAAACGATAAGGTAAATGATTGCTGTAACAACAGGTCTTCAGGTGATAATTTCAAACCGGTTAGCTCTTATCTCTACCAGAATACACCCAATCCGTTTAACGAAAAAACTGAGATAAGGTATTATCTGTTGGATAATGTTAAGTCTGCTAATCTTACAGTATACGATTCTCAGGGAAATATCATGAAGGTGTTTCAATTAGCATCAAAGGGAGAAGGCTCTGTTGTAATTGATGGTTCAGAGTTAAAACCCGGAGTATATAGTTATATATTAAATACTGATGGAAAACAGGTAGACGTGAAACGCATGTCTCTCGTTAAATAATAAACAACATCCCCCCTTCCCGGGCGGGCGAGGGGGGATGTTATTTATAGTAAATTATGTTTTCTAAGCTATACTCATCAATATTTCATAGAACCTGTAACAGTCCTCATAAGTATTGTATAATGGTACAGGTGCAATACGTATAACGTTCGGCTCACGCCAATCTGCAACTACTCCGTTCTCAGTTAATTTTTGGAAAACCTCTCTGCCTCTGTCTCCAAACAGCAAAGACAATTGGCAACCACGTTGTTTAGGACCTGTTGGTGTGATTATTTCAAACGGAAGGTGGTTAACCTGTTTTAGCAGCCATTCAAGATAGCCGGTCATCTGCTCACTCTTTTCACGCAGTGCGGCCATGCCTGCTTTATCAAAAATGTCCAGCGATGCATTATGTGCCACCATGTTGAATACGGGCGCATTACTCATTTGCCAGCTACCAGCATTGTTTTGCGGTATAAAGCCCTTCTCCATCTTAAAGCGGGTCTTTTCATCATTGCCCCACCAGCCGCCAAGGCGGAATATCTTAGGGTTGCTGTAATGATGTTCGTGTACATATATGCCACCAACACCGCCCGGTCCGGAGTTCAGGTATTTGTAAGAACACCAGCATGCAAAGTCAACGGCCCAGTCATGTAATTTCAATGGTATGTTACCTACAGCATGTGCCAGGTCGTAACCGGCATATGCTCCCACTTTATGTGCGGCCTTAGTTATCTTTTCCAGGTCGAAGAATTGGCCGGTGTAATAGTTCACCCCACCAAACATTACTAATGCCAGTGTGTCGCCGGCTTCTTCTATTGCTTTGATAATATCGCTTTCTTCAATCAGGTGTTTGCCTTCTGCCGGTTTTATCTCGATGATAGCATCTGCAGGGTCATAACCATACATACGCACCTGTGTTTCTACGGCATATTGGTCTGACGGGAAAGCCCCGGCTTCCATTATTATTTTATACCTGTTACCATGCGGGCGGTAGAAAGATATCATCAGCAGGTGCAGGTTCACAGTAAGTGTATTTGCTGCAACTACTTCGGCTGGCTTTGCACCTACTATTTTTGCCAGCCTGTCGCTGAAAAGCTGGTGGTATGAGAACCAGGGATTGCGTGCTTCAAAATGCCCTTCAACGCCATACCTGGCCCAGTCTGCCAGTTCCTGTTCCATCAGGTAGCCTACACTCTTGGGTTGAAGCCCGAGTGAGTTACCACAGAAATAGTGTACATCTTTACCATTATGCTGCGGAAAATGAAAACGCTCCCTGAACGGGAAGAGTATATCTGTTTCATCCATGCTTTGGGCAAACTCCAACGTAGCTTCGAAAGACTGGCTCATCAAATATTTTATTTTCGGCAAAAATAGCGGTCGCAGCTCACATTTTGTCAAAAACAGGGGTAATGGTTTTCCTAAACTGCTGTTGTTCACCGATAAAGGGGCACTATTTGCCGAATATTATACATGAATATTGCACCTAAATGGTATTTTTGATTAAAATAATATTACAATGAAAAAAAGCACAATCATTTGGGTTGTTTTATTAGGTATACTCCTTATAGGTGGTTGCCAGGCATGCAATCTTCAAAAATCATTGGTGACAAAAGATGAAGCTGTGAAAAGTAAATGGGGTGAGGTGCAAAACCAGTATCAGCGCCGTGCAGACCTGGTTCCAAATCTTGTGAACACTGTAAAAGGTGCTGCGAACTTTGAACAGAAAACATTGACTGATGTTATCAATGCCCGTGCAAAAGCTACATCAATACAGGTTGATCCTGATAAACTGACTCCGGAAAAATTGCGAGAATTCCAGTCTGCACAGGGAGAATTGAGCCAGGCTTTGGGCAGGCTGATGGTAGTATCTGAAGCTTATCCTGAACTGAAGGCCAACCAAAACTTCCTTGCCCTGCAAGACCAGCTAGAAGGCACGGAGAACAGGATAACAGTAGCACGCAAAAACTTTAATGATGCTGTGCAGGATTATAATGTGCAGGTACGTACATTCCCTAACAACCTGATAGCCGGTATGATAGGTTTCCAGGCTAAGGGAATGTTTGAAGCAGATGCTACTGCACAGAAAGCACCAACCGTACAATTCTAGATAAATAGAATATTCAAATATGCTATTTCGTAAACAGAAGCCACTACTCAATCCTGCAGAGCAGGAAAGGGTAGTGGCTTGCATTCGTGAAGCAGAAGCAAGAACTACCGGCGAGATACGGGTATTCATGGAGAGCAAATGCTCATATATGAATGCTATGGACCGCGCGGTAGAGTTGTTTCATGAACTGGAGATGACCAAAACAGAGCGTCGTAATGCAACCCTCATATATCTTGCTACTGAAGACAGGCAGTTTGCACTGGCCGGAGATAAAGAGATATATGAAAAGGCAGGCGGTGAGGCGTTTTGGAAACAAGCTGCCGACGAGTTGCAGGCGTACCTGAGGCGCGGAGCAGCGGCGGACGGGCTGTGCAGGTGTATTGTTCTGTTAGGAGATGCACTTGCAACACATTTCCCTTACGACCCTGCAATAACAAAGAATGAATTACCCGACGAAATAGTATTTGGCAAATGATGAGCAGGTTAAAACAAATCTTTATATACGGTGCCTTGTCGCTGTTAATGGCCGTGTTTTCGGTATCAGTTGCCCGGGCATCTGATAAGGATTTTCCTGAGCAGCCTAACCCGCCGAGACTGGTAAATGATTTTGCGCATATGCTATCTGATGCGCAGGCTACAGCACTGGAAAGTAAGTTGGTTGACTATGATAAGGCCACATCTACACAGGTCACTATTATCACAATCAAAAACCTTGGCGGCTACGATATTTCTGAATATGCCGTAGAGCTGGGTAACAGATGGAAGGTGGGCCGTAAGGGTAAAGATAACGGAGTAGTGATATTGGCATCGCTCGATGACCACAAGTTAAATATATCAACTGGCTATGGACTGGAAGGAGCACTACCCGATGCCGTATGCGGCCGTATCATTCGCAACGAGATGGTGCCGTCATTTAAGGAGGGTAATTATTACGATGGTTTTGTAAAAGGTGTAGATGCTGTGATTGCAGCAACGAAAGGAGAATACACTAATGATGGTAAGGATGCGGGAGGTAGAGACATGCCTGCCTGGGCTATTGTTTTACTGATTATAGTTATATACTTCATTCTCTGGATACTCAGTAAATTCAGGGGCGGAGGTGGTTCATATATGAGTGGCCGTGGCCACAGAGGCTGGGGTAGTGGGCCGTGGATAGGTGGCGGCTGGGGCGGCGGTAGCTGGGGCGGTGGCGGAAGCAGTGGTAGTGGGGGCTTCGGTGGTTTTGGCGGCGGAAGTTTTGGTGGTGGTGGAGCCAGTGGTAGCTGGTAGTTAACTTAATTAAGATAATCAATAAAGCCTGCAAATAGCAGGCTTTATTTGTATTAAGATAGTAAGTGTTATTCGCTCAATATCTTGCGGCTCCTGATAATAGCTTCGTCAAACGTATCCAGGATATTCGCTTTGCCAACCATGAAAACCACTCTTGATTTTTGTAATTCTGACATGACCTGTTCGCTTTGCACCTCGCTCAATACCAGTTTAGTGCCCTTGTGTTGGATGTCTTTAATGATTTCTTTCAGTATCCTGATACCGGTAGCATCAATTACAGGTACATATTCCATACGGATAATGAGCACCTTCACCGGTTTCTGAATAATTCGCAGTGCGTCCTTGAATTTATAGGCAGCACCAAAGAACAATGGCCCGTTCACTTCAAAAACTTCGACACCTGCAGGCAGCTTTAACTCAGCAGAATCATGTCTTACAGTTTCGCTGTCAGACGAAAACTGTTTTACATAGCTTATCTGCGTCATTCGCAGCATGAATAGAAAAACAGCCAGTACCATACCTATTTCAATAGCAACAGTAAGGTCTATTAATATAGTGAGCAGGAAAGTTACCAATAGCACTGCTGCATCACTTTTAGAACCTTTAATAACAGAAACGAAATTTTCCCATTCACTCATGTTATAGGCAACTACTATTAATATACCTGCAAGCGTTGCCATAGGTATCAATGCTGCCCATTTGCCTACAAACAGCATGATGAGTAAGAGCGTTAAAGCATGAATGATACCCGCTACCGGTGTTCTGCCGCCATTTTTGATATTTGTTGCTGTTCTGGCAATAGCACCCGTAGCCGGGATGCCGCCAAACAACGGACTAAATATATTCGCAATACCCTGGGCGATAAGTTCAGTATTAGAGCGATGGTTTCCGCCGGTCATTCCATCTGCAACTACTGCCGATAACAAAGATTCAATAGCACCCAGCAGTGCAATGGTAAATGCAGGCTTGATAAGTAATTTGATAGTGTCAAGGTTGATATGAGGGACTTGCGGAGGAGGTAATTCAGAAGGTATAGACCCAAAACGAGTACCAATAGTTTCAACAGGTAAGTGAAGAAACTGCACCACTGCGGTAGTAACCAGGATAGCAATCAGAGACCCTGGTATTTTATGTGTTACCCTGGGCCAGAACATGATAATCAAAATGGCAGATACTCCTGTCAGTAATGCATAAAAATCAGTAGCATGAATATGACGTGCATATAACTCCCATTTTGCAATGAAATCTGCCGGGACTTTCTCAATGGGCAGCCCTAATATATCCTTCACTTCAGAAGAGAATATTATGACTGCAATACCTGATGTAAACCCAACGATCAGCGGGAAGGGGATGAACTTAATTACATTGCCCAGTTTGGCGAACCCCATCACAATAAGAAAGATACCTGCCAGAAAAGTGGCAATTATTAAGCCGTTTATCCCGAACTCCTGAACAATTCCATACACAATCACAATGAATGCACCTGTGGGGCCTCCTATTTGTACTTTGCTGCCGCCCAGCGCTGAGATAATGAACCCGGCTATGACAGCAGTAATAATACCCTTTTCCGGAGATACCCCTGACGCGATAGCAAATGCTATAGCCAGTGGGAGAGCAACGATACCTACAATGATACCGGCAACAAGGTCCTTCACAAACTGTTCGCGGGAGTATCCCCTGATTGTGTCAATGATTTTTGGGTAGAAAAGTTGTTTCATCTGAGCCATAATGTAATCTATCTTTTATTTCTGCCAGCTTTTCAATAGCATGCTTAAAATGAATGGAATCAGATGCATTGCTTACCGACCAGTCAGTATTATATATCCTGTTTTGCATTTTGGCAATAAAACAGACAATAAGATGAGGGTTGATCTTCTTTTGGATTAAATTATCAATTGCTGTTTCAATAACGTCTCCAACTACCGGCCCGTTTGATGCTTGCCGTATTGCATCTATTAATTCCTGTTGGTAAGTATCCATAATACTTAAGAAAGCTATATCGGGGTTCAATGAACAATTATTTCATAGTGAAGAATAGGTTCAGATAGTGATTGTTATAATTCAGAGCATCACTTTCGCACCCAGAAATTAAGCTCTCCATTTTCCATTGTTTCTACCAGCCTGTATTCCCTTGGTACCTCTTCGTTCAGCGAATGGTAAGTTACGATTTTAGTACCTACAGGCATAGTGCGTAAGCCTGCTCTGAGGTAACGAACATAATATTCATACAATGCTTCTGAATAATTGATGGTCTCATCGATCCTGTCATTATCATCCAGGTTTTCATAAAAAGAATTGAAAAAATAAAAATGGTCAAACTGGCCCAAGTTTAGTTGGGTGAAGTTACCTTCTACAAAATATGCGTTATCTATCTTTAGCTTGTTTTTGACACTGTCGGCAGTTTGTACCAAATAATCCCGTTGTTCAACCCCATAAAAATCTACATTGGGGTTATATAATGCCGCTGCAAGACAAAACTTGCCGGCACCACTGCCAATATCCAGTACTTTTGTACCTAAACCTCCCCTGAGAAATTCAGTAGCTATCTTGACAATATGCAAAGGTGTCCAGTGACGTTTGGCCATCATTTGGATGTCAGGCGGATACAGGCTGTTAAATAATTCATCGGTTTCCAGGTATCGCCCCTGTATCGCAAGTTGTTGAGATCCCATATACTATAAAAATACCTCTATTGCCTGTAGTGGAATTTGCGTTTTATCACATAAAAGTTTGATAAAACGCAAATGCTATACTTTAATTTTGATGCGATGAGCTTAGAAGGCATATTCCCGATAGAGAAATGGGATTTTCACACCCATGCCATACTTTCCAGCCTGCCGCCTGCCGACCATGCTTTACTTATGGTGCATGCCCGGGAAGAAAAGTATAGCAAAGGGCAGGTTATCTTCAGGGAAGGGGCTCGTCCGGGCGGTATCTACTATATACGTGAAGGGAAAGTAAAAAAATATAAGATCGATAATTTTGGCAAAGAGCAGATCATATATGTTGCCAACAGTGGTGAGCTTATTGGTTATCATGCTATACTGGCAGCAGAAAACTATCCTGATTCAGCTGCTACACTGGAAGCAAGTACGATTGTATTTATACCTACAGAAGATTTCATAGCCGTACTCAACCAGTCGCCTGTATTCTCCAGGCTATTATTAAGTACATTAAGTCATGAATTCGGGGTACTCATCAATAATATCTCTGTTTTTGCCCAAAGACCTGTACGGGAGCGTATAGCCATTGCATTGATCATTCTGCGGGAAAAGTATAAGGAAGGTACAGAACCCGGTTTGCCGGTAGTTATTAATGTCTCCAGGGATACAATTGCCAATATGACGGGAACTACCCGCGAGAATGTAGCACGTTTTCTTACCGATTTTAAAAATGAAGGAATTATTGAAACAATTGGTCGAAAAATACTGATTACCAATATCAGAAAGCTGGTAGCTATATCCAATTATGAATAATTAAGATAACGAAAGGAATATGTCTGAAAACAATAAATCCGCTATAGCAGGAATATTAAAGATGAAATGCCCCAAGTGTAAAGAAGGCAATATTTTCGTAAATAAACATATCCTCCCGTTAGGCACTTGTCTCCGCACGGTTGACTCCTGCCCCGTATGCGGGCACCAGATAAAAAAGGAAGCCAGTAGTGCACCCGGCATGAATTATGCCCTTACAGTTGTGGCATATATCCTGTGTTTTGTATTATATGCACTGTGTTTCGGTATTACTTACGTTGATTACAGTATATTTTATGCACTGGCAACATCCACAATTATTGTTATCCTGTTACAACCCTGGTTAATGAGAATATCTAAAGTCCTGTACTTGTATATTGTAGCCAACTGGGACTTGTAGGTGATGCCTTCATGTTATGCTTATTCCTTGCAGACCTTCTATTCTTCATTCAGGAGATCATAACATTAGTAGCTGAATAATACTTCTGGTAGCATTAGATGACCAAGATCATCGAATATTTATATTAAAGACATTGTTGTCCTTAATTGTATGCCATAGTTTTGTAGCTCCTCGAAATGTATACTAATTATATCGTTGCTGGTACCATATTGGGTTGTGCCCCATCTTTCAACCAGATAAGTTTAATTAGTAACTGCTGAGCGTTTTAATGCATTCAACAAAAACGATAAACTACTAACTATATGAACCTGAAGTTTATTTTAGCTCTGATCCTGCTGGTATTATTAAACGTAACTGCCTGCAGAAAAAAAAATGCAAATACTCAGCCTGTTCAGCCAACAGATACTGCAGGACAAGTGTTAACACCCTATACTATAAAGATACCTGCACATTTTCCACGGCTTATTATACCAGATGATAATAAACCATTTGCAGAGAGGATACAGTTAGGGCGCATGTTGTATTACGACCCTATATTGTCTTCAGATGGAAGCAGGGCCTGTGCCAGTTGTCATTATCAGAAATATGGGTTTACGAAGCAGCCTCTTGAAGGTAATATGCCTGTCCTGCCACATGTTAATATGGGCTGGTACTCAAACTATATGTGGGATGGATCTCAAAAGGGTACGTTGGAAGATGTAATGTTATTTGAAGTAAAAGATTTCTTTCATACAAACCTTGCTACCATTAATGCCAGTGAGAAATATCGTACGCTATTTAAAAAATCGTATGGTACTGAGAATATAACCTATAAAGAACTGTCATATGCTTTAGCCCAGTTTGCAAGAACAATGGTATCTGGTGATACCAAATACGACCGCTTCTTAAAAGGCTATGAGAAATTAACACCTGATGAATATAAAGGGTACATGATCTTCTTTACCGAAAAGGGAGACTGTTTTCACTGCCATAGCAATGTTACCACTACGGATAACCTGTTTCATAACACAGGCCTTGACAGCATATATACCAAAGACCAGGACAAAGGGTATTATAATGTCTCCGGCAATACGAATGATTTGGGTAAGTTCAGAACTCCAAATTTGCGGAATGTAGCCTTAAGAAGTTACTTCATGCATGACGGCAGATTTAATTCTTTGGAAGAGGTTATTGATTTTTACGATCATGGTGTCCATAAAGTATTTAATGTTGACCCTATAATGACCAAAGCCGGTAAGGAAAATGGATTACAGCTTACAGCAGATGAAAAGAGACAACTTGTTGCATTCCTTAAAACATTCACTGACTCTGTATTTATTACCAACCCTGAATTGAGTAATCCTGAATAAGCCGTATCTAATACATCAGCTTTAGTTACATTTTATAGTATCGTTCCTGCAAATGCTTCATTCTTTGATGATGTCTTTTTCATGCTTGCAAAGCATATGTTGAGTGTACACGTTTACTTGTATTTCTGTAGTGCAAGATTCACTTTCAATGACCATTATCATCTGATAAGCTAATTAAGGACATTTATATCCTTAATTGGTCGAGATAGTTTTGTGTTATGAAAAAGATAGGCTTAATAACAATACTGTTTGCAAATGCCTTTAATGGCTCAGCCTGTAATATGTGTGCCTGTTCTGCTAATAGTCAGTACCTGGGTACTTTACCCGGCTCAGCAGATAACCTGGCTGGTATACAATATCAGCATAGGTCTTTTTTCAGTACACACGAACCTGAGGGTAAACGCACTGAACATATCAATTCTTCTGAAGCATATAATACTTACCAGCTATGGGCCAAATACCACATAACTAAACATGTACAGGTATTTGCCTTTGTACCTTATATAATGAACAGCAGGAGAGAGCAGGAAATTGTGACCAATGTATCCGGCCTTGGTGATATAACACTGTTAGGTACATACAGGTTGTTGCGTACCGGGGATGCAGACAGGAAGTTCAATCACACATTGCTGGCCGGGGCGGGAGTAAAGTTGCCTACCGGCAAGCATGATTATAATTCCATATGGTTTGGTACAGGGTTACCCAATATGCAACCCGGCACTGCTACCTACGATTTCCTGCTTAATACTAACTATACAGTTCAACGGAATAAGACCGGGATGAATATAGATGCATCTTACACATTGACCACTGCTGATAAATACAGGTATAAATATGGCAACAGGTTGAATGCAGGATTGCTTTTCTATCATTCATTTAACAGAAGCAATATGCGCATAGTGCCTTTGCTGGGCTGCAGGTATGAATCGGCAGTGCCTGATTATAAAGATCGTAAAACAGGCCTGAAGGATGATATGAGTGGTGGCAGGCAGATATATGCTACGGCCGGCCTGCAGATGAGTTATAAGATGATAGGATTGCAATGCATGTATAGCCGGCCGGTGTACCAGGACTATGCTGATGGAATGATCAATAACAGGTTTAAAACAGAGGCAGGCGTGTATTGCCTTTTCTAAAACAATAACAGAGATGAAACATACGGTAATATACGCATTGGGTAGCCTGGCAATAGCAATGATGATATATGGAGCAGCAGAACTGGTAAAAGTAAATTGTGTATCAAATATTCATTATCCGCAGGTTTCAGCACCAGCCCCGGCCTTATCAAAAGAGTCTGAAAGTCAGTATGTTTTAAGGGTAGTACAGCAAAGCTATGATTATAATCATCTGAAAAAAAAGACCCCTTTATCTTTTTTGTGATTTTAATCATATTTTTATTAGGCCTCCCGAAAGACTTTTGTCATACCAACTAACTAATCTAACCGAATACAAAAAACAGTAATTATGAAAAAAACAATCTTAATCGTCGCTGCATTAGCCACCAGTGCACTTATCTATAGCTGTGGCGGCGGAAATGAACAAAAATCAGTAACAGAAGAAACACCAAATCCGCAACCCGAAGCAGCAGCACCGGCTGCAAATGCAAACGATACAAAGGGTATTGGGAAATTCACTGCCGTAGAGCTTACCCATCCGCTGGATGAGAAAATGGTAACAGCTGGTAAAGGTATCTATGATGTGAAATGTGGTTCATGCCATAAGCTTACAGATGAAAAACTGGTAGGCCCGGGCTGGAAAGGCGTAACAGACAGGCGTGCACCTGAATGGATCATGAACTTCGTTACCAATACAGATGAAATGCTGGATAAAGATGCTAATGCTAAAGCAATGATGGAAGTATGTATGGTGCGTATGCCCAACCAGAACCTGAAAGATGATGAGGCAAGAGAGATACTGGAGTTTATGAGAAAGAATGATGGTAAAAACTAAAGACTAATCATCCTCAAACTATATAATATGAAAAAGTACTCATTAATATTCTGCACAGTAGGCACAATAGCTGCCATGCAGAGTTGTAAAATGAAAGATACGGGCTCTGTTGTGCAGGGCGATGCCGCATCGAAAACTTATGTTGCTCCCGGTAAATACGATGAATTTTACAATTTCGTATCCGGCGGCTTCAGTGGCCAGGTATCAGTATATGGCCTGCCATCAGGACGTTTGCTGAAAGTAATACCGGTATTCTCTGTTAACCCTGAAAATGGCTGGGGTTACAGTGAAGAAACCAAACCTATGCTCAACACAACCGCCGGTTTTGTGCCCTGGGATGATCAGCACCACCTGGCGCTCTCTCAAACAAATGGTGAACAAGATGGACGTTGGATATTTGCTAATGCCAACAACACACCGCGTGTAGCACGTCTTGATCTTACAACCTTCAAAACAGCAGAAATACTGGAGATACCTAATAGTGGTGGTAACCACTCTTCGCCATTTATTACAGAAAATACTGAGTATGTAGTGGCAGGTACACGTTTCAGTGTGCCATTGGGAGAGCAGGATGTACCAATCACAAGCTTCAAGGAAAACTTTAAAAGTGTTGCATCTTTTATCAATGTAGATAAAAATTCGGGCAACATGAATATCGCATTCCAGATAGCATTACCGGGTATGAGCCTTGACCTGTCCAGGGCAGGTAAAGGGCCATCTCATGGCTGGTTCTTCTTCTCTACTTATAATACAGAACAGGCTAACACACTGCTGGAAGTAAACGCATCACAAAAAGATAAGGACTTCATAGTGGCTGTAAACTGGAAAAAAGCAGAGGAATATGTGAAAGCAGGCAAAGGAACAAAAATGAAAACTCGCTACTATCACAATGTATGGAATGAAGACACTCATTCTGCTACATCAAAACTTGAAGAAGAAGTAGTAGTTCTTGATCCTACTGTTCTAAAAGACATGGTGTACATGATACCTTGTGCTAAATCTCCGCACGGTTGCGACGTAGACCCTACCGGACAATACATAGTAGGTAGTGGTAAACTGGCAGCACTGATCCCTGTATTCTCATTCGAAAAAATGCAGAAGGCAATAGCTGATAAAAACTACGAAGGTGAATATTATACAATACCTGTACTGAAATATGACGCGGTATTGCATGGCGAAGTACAGAAACCAGGCCTTGGCCCATTACACACAGAATTTGATGGCAAAGGGAATGCATATACATCTATGTTCCTTTCTTCAGAAATTGTAAAATGGGATATTAAGACTTGTAAGGTGTTAGATCGTGCTCCTACCTTCTACTCAATTGGTCACCTATGTGTGCCGGGTGGAGATACTAAAAAACCATGGGGTAAATATGTGATAGCATACAACAAGATCACTAAAGACCGTTATCTGCCTACAGGCCCTGAGTTGTCTCAATCTGCACAATTGTATGATATAAGCGGTGATAAAATGCAGTTGATACTTGACTTCCCTACAATTGGTGAGCCGCACTATGCACAGGCTATTCCAGCCAGTGTGATCAGGGATAAGAGTGTTAAAATATATGATATCAATAAAAACCATAGTCCTTACGTGTCAATGGGTGAAAAAGCCACTAAAGTGGTACGTACAGGTAACAGGGTCGATGTATATATGACAGCGATACGCTCACACCTTACTCCGGATAATATTGAAGGCGTATTCCTGGGCGATGAAGTGTACTTCCACGTTACTAACCTGGAGCAGGATTGGGATGTGCCCCACGGTTTTGCTATCAAACAAGCGGCCAATGGCGAGCTCCTGATAATGCCGGGTGAAACTGCTACGCTGAAATTTGTACCGGACAAAATAGGTATATATCCGTTCTACTGTACAGACTTCTGCTCAGCATTGCACCAGGAAATGCAGGGATATCTCCGTGTATCTGCAAAAGGAAGTAATGTTCCTCTGAAATTCGGTACAGGTGAATCTGTGGCAGCGCCCGCAGCTCCTGCTACTGCAGCAAATTAATACAAACTATATAGCAGTACACTCGTTGTAGTGTACTGCTATATTATTAATCCGTAATTATATGAAGAAGTTAACGACATTAGGACGATTCAGTACAATAGTAGTCATAGCTTTTCTGGTTACACTTTGGTTTTTCCCCATGTGGCGGATAGACCTGAAAGCTCCTCAATATCCCGGTGGTCTTACCATGACTATTTGGATAAATGACGTGAAAGATGATGTAGATGTGATTAACGGATTGAACCACTACATAGGCATGAGAACTATTCATAAAGAAGATTTCAGAGAGTTTGTTTACCTGCCTGCAACCATAATGGCATTCATGATATTGGGCGTGTTGGTATTTCTGCTTAATAAAAGAGTGATTTATTATATCTGGTCAGGCATATTTGTAGTTCTTGGCTTATTCTCATTCTATGATTTTTATAAATGGGAGTATGATTACGGACACAACCTGGATCCGCATGCACCTATACAGGTGCCGGGGATGGCTTACCAGCCCCCACTTATAGGATACAAGAAAATGCTGAACTTTGAGGTATTGTCTCAACCGCATGTGGCAGGATGGTTTTATATACTGGCAGGTGTGGTACTGGTGAGTGTAAGCTTTTTAGAATGGAGAAAATCAAAAAAAGCATGAGAACAGTCATGAACATATTAGCCTATAGTACACTGCTGCTTACTGCATCATGCAAGCAGGGATTTGAGGCTATCAATTACGGGTCAGAACCGTGTAGCCACTGTAAAATGACTATAGTAGACCCCCGCTATGCTGCTGAAATGATAACAGCAAAAGGCAAGGTATATAAGTTTGATGACGTGCTGTGTATGAAGCAGTATGCAGATTATTATACAGACCAGAGTAACAATGCCAGTTTTTTCGTTGCCATTTATGACGGCGGCAAAGAACAATTTATTAATGCATCTAAAGCGGTGTATTTGAGAAATGACTTTTTTAAAAGTCCCATGAATGGAAATTATGCCGCCTTTGCAGATGAAAATGCTGCAAAGCACCTGGAAGACAGCCTTGGTGCGGCGCCCGTTACATGGGTCAGTATTAAATAATTATGTTCAGGTCCATTATACTATTATCAATAACATTCCTGTTTAGCTGGCAGGTAAAAGCCGTACAGGTAAAAGTCTCCCCTTCTGCAGGCAGGCCGTTGCAACAGGCTATAGATAAGGCAAACCCGGGCGATACTCTATTAATACAGCCCGGTATCTATAAAGAGCAGGATATTCTTATCAACAAAAAGCTGGCACTTATAGGGGTTAATTATCCTGTGATTGATGCGTCTTTTAAATCTCAACTGATAGTTGTGGCTCATGACTCAGTATACTTATCAGGCATGCAGTTGCAAAATACAGGTCAATCCAGCTTGTCAGATATGGCTGCTGTTAGGTTGCAGAATGCACAATTTGTTACAGTACGAGATAATAAGTTATATAATAATACCTATGGTGTGTATTTGCAGAACAGTCACTACTGTACTGTAATTGGTAATTACATTCATTCAGATGCAAGAGACGAATTAAGTGGTGGTAATGGCGTACATGCATGGAAATCAACAAACCTGGTAATTAACGGGAATAACATATCCGGCCATAGGGACGGTATATATTTTGAGTTTGTGACTGATTCGAAGATCGAATATAATATTTCACGTCGTAATGTCAGGTATGGACTTCACTTCATGTTCTCAAACAGGGATCTGTACACAAATAATAAGTTCATAGACAATGGTTCCGGAGTAGCTGTCATGTTCTCGAATCATGTAGATATGCATGATAACTTATTCCTGCACAATTGGGGTGATGCTTCTTATGCAATTTTGCTGAAGGAAATATCTGATAGCCGGATCATACATAACAAGTTTGAAAAGAATACGGTGGGGCTTTTTATGGAAGGGACAAATCGTATTGATGTAAGATTGAATGAGTTCAGGCAAAATGGCTGGGCAATGAAAGTGCAGGCAAGCTGCAATAAGAATATTTTTGAAAAAAATAATTTTATATCCAACTCATTTGATGTGGCTACGAATGGAACTATGATGCTGAATGTGTTCAGGAATAATTACTGGGATAAATATGATGGGTATGACCTGGACCGGAACAGGGTAGGAGATGTGCCGTATTATCCTGTAAGTATGTATTCTGTTGTAACAGAGAAGATACCAAGTGCCATGATATTATACAGGAGTTTTCTTACTGATATCATGAACCAGGTAG
This sequence comes from Flavipsychrobacter sp., assembly GCA_044227125.1. Taxonomy (GTDB): domain Bacteria; phylum Bacteroidota; class Bacteroidia; order Chitinophagales; family Chitinophagaceae; genus Polluticoccus. The sequence continues at coordinate 71,203 of JBGAFS010000004.1, read as the reverse complement.
AAAAGATAATGCCGAGTGTGATACCGGACCAATTGAAAGATGATTCACCCATGATGAAAAGCTGGAAACTGCAATGATCAAGATAACAGAACTTACGAAGACATTTGGCCGCTTTACAGCTCTGGATAATATAAGCCTCGAGTTGGAGAAAGGGCAGGCTATATCTTTGCTGGGGCCAAACGGCTCGGGTAAGACAACTCTTATTAAATCAATCCTCGGATTGGTGATACCTGAAAAAGGTATTATCACTATTAATGGTAAGCAGGTTGGCAGCAACTGGGCTTACCGCTCGCAGATAGGCTACATGCCGCAAATAGGCAGATATCCCGACAATATGACCATTGAGCAGGTCATTAATATGATAAAAGAGATCAGGAAGGATGAGCAGCGCTATGATGAAGACCTGGTGAAAGGCCTGGGGATAGATAAAGTGAAAAATAAAACGATGCGCAGCCTTTCCGGTGGTACAAGGCAAAAAGTTAGTGCCTGTCTTGCGTTCCTGTTCTCACCCGATATTTTTATACTGGATGAGCCTACAGCAGGCCTCGACCCCGTGTCCAGCGAGTTACTGAAGGATAAAATAATAGACCAGCGCAATAAGGGTAAGCTTATCCTCATGACATCGCACGTGCTTAGCGATATGGAAGGCCTTACAAGCCATGTGGTATACTTGCAGGATGGCAAGCTGATATTCTACAAATCTGTTGAAGAATTGCAGGATATTACCGGGGAAGATAAGCTGAACAAAGTGGCTGCCGTTATTATGCAGCAAAAAGAAACTATTAAAACTGCTGCTTTATGAGAACGATTGTAAAATATGTGACTTTAGACCTGCTGCGCAATAAAGTTGTGCTCATATATGCCATTATTCTGGCTGCACTTTCATTCAGTGTGCTGAGCATAGATGATAACTCTTCGAAAGGGTTGCTTAGCCTACTCAATATCACACTGCTATTTGTGCCGCTCATTAGCGTATTGTTCGCTACGATATATTTTTTCAACTCTATAGAGTTTATTGAGCTACTATTGGCGCAGCCTGTAAAGAGGACCAAGGTACTGATGGCAGAATATACGGGGCTGGCATCTGCCTTATGCCTGGCATATGCAATGGGCATAGGCATACCGTTAATAATATTGACACCCAATATGGCTGCTGTAACACTGCTGGTAAGCGGGCTCCTGTTAACCCTCTCGTTTTCTGCACTGGCGTTGTTTGTTTTTGTTATGTTCAAAGATAAAACAAAGGGTATTGGAGCTTCCATTGTCGTAGCTCTTTTCTTTACACTGCTGTTTGACGGGTTGCTGCTCATGTTTATATATTCATTCAGCGATTACCCGATAGACAAACCAATACTGGGCATCATAGCCTTCAATCCTGTTGATCTTGCACGTATACTCATGTTGCTGCAGCTCGATGTTGCTGTGCTGATGGGCTATTCAGGTGCATTGTTCAAGAAATTTCTGGGCACAGCAACCGGCAGCATCTATTCTGTAGTATGCATGTTATTTTGGGTGATCACGCCGCTGTTACTTTCTGTAAGAATATTCAGGCATAAGGACTTATAAAAAAGAGGAGGTAGAAACCTCCTCTTCAAAGTCACGATCATATCGCTTTATTTCTCTAACTGAATTGCTTTAGGGAACAAGATATTATTTTCAAGATGTATGTGCTGCATCAGGTCATTCTCAAATTCTTCCAGTTTAAATAACATTAACCTGTAGCTGTTGCAGGCATTAGCAGGCGGGTTATAGTTATCTGACAGAGCTCGTATTTCATGTATGAGTGTGCCGGCAAGGTCATGGTCCTGCTCCATAACGCTGATAGGCGCCTGTACGCTGTCAAAAGCCATGTGTCCCTCATTATTAGCTTCTAATTGTTTAATGTATGGAAACAGTATGACCTCTTCTTTCTTCAGGTGTGTTTCCAGTTCATTAAGCAGTGCATGTGTTTTCTGGTATATCTGCACCAGTTCAGGGTGTTTATCACTATGTTTAGTAGCTACCTTCAGCGTAAGTTCTCTCAGCAGCGGCGTATTGTCTTTTACATAGCTGTGATGCTGGTTGACAATGTAATCTGCCAGGAATGTGAGGGTCCAGTTGTCATAATTAAATGCATTTGTCTTTACCTCGTCCAGTTTTTCCAGTTCAGCTTTTACAGCCTGTTCATCAACACCGGTTTCTTTACAGGCATCTGCAATACTTTTTTTGCCACCGCAGCAAAAGTCTATCCCCATTTTTTTAAATACCTCGGCCTTACGAATATCCTTTCTCACCATCTGGCCTATTGTTTCTTCATTTTCACCGGGAAGATTCTTGGTTATCTCTACTTCCCATACATCAGGCCCCTGCTGCAGGTAAGACCAAGAGAAGCAGTTTCCCTTCAGGCCCAATAACTGGTAATATACCGGTTTAGGGTCGTGGTCGTTGTGGATAATAACAGAGTCGCCGGGTTCAATTTCGTCGAATGCGCTGAAAATTGCCGGGTGCCTTTCCTGCGGCACCAGTTTTGTTACGTCTATCAGGATCTTTGTGTTCATCTTTATTTGTGTTTATAATCTATAATCATTGAATTAGGTGCAGGGAGCTTAGCTAGTGGTGCTATTGCTGCACGTTTGTTAGAAAATCTGGCTACCAGTAGCAGTATGCTGCCTGCCAGCAGGCCTATAGCGGCACACCACAGCAGCCAGGGAAACAGTTGGCTATTGCTCATGAACATGATCTCTAACCCCTGTGTCATGAGTAGTAATTCGTTTATAATAACAGAGGTGCTGAATGTGATCACGCCTGCTTTTGTTATCCTGTTTGCAGGCAATAACCTTGCCTGTATGATATGACTGATAAGATAGAGGCTGATAAAGCCCAGCAATACCAAGTGCAGGAAACCGATAATTACCGGCCTGTTGCTGAATACTTCTTTGCCGATATTTTCAAATATGGTAAGTGACTGTAGTGCCATTTTTAGTAAGAAGGCGAATAAGGCTATTGCAGTAAGAGCCTTGTAATTGTCTTTGTATCCATTCATCTTATTACGGATTGGCAGAATAGCTGACAGGAAAAAATAGCAGGCAGCTATCATACTAATGCTGCCGCTTACAGCTATCAGCTTTAATATCATGCCCGGATAATGCCATAAATATGAGAGGAATAGAGATGGTATGACAGAAAAATTGAGCACCGTTATAAAACGATGAATATTCAGTCTTTGTTTTTCGCTGAACTGGTTTTCTATCCTGTTTACCAGTAGTGCAAATACTGCCAGCGTGAAGAACCCGTTATACTGCAGGTGCAGGTAAGTATATATAGCATCCTTATAGAGGATCACATTATGTGAATGCGTTGCCATAAGGTATGCTAAGGTAAATGGGCCCGCTGATGATAATACGAGGTATGCCATTGCAGCAACAGCCAGTATACGTACATACCTGCTGCTCATTGAATGTGAGATGTCACGTATATACACCCATGCAAAAACATAAGTGTTGAATATGAACAGGGTGGAAAAAGTAATAGAATACATGCCATAGCCCTGCAGCATAAAGCTGATAAGCATACCCGTGGCATTCAGCATAAATACATACTGTAATACATTGTATGTCTTTTTGTGCCTGTATTGTTTTGATAGTGTTTCATGTACCAGTAATGAGAGCAGGGCTATTGTTACCCAACCCCCAAAAGCAAAATGCGAATGTGCATGCAAGGTATTTTTAAAATCAACGAATGGCAGGCTGAACAATATCTTACTCCTTAGTATAGTGCCAAGCAAGGCAACTACAGATAAGTTAACCAGTGCCACCGTAAGCCATTTTCTTTTATCACTAACCATAAGTGTATTTTAAATAAAAGACATTTTTGTCCTCTATTGGGATAAATTTTTTTATGTTATTCTTCTTAAAACAGATTTACCGCTTTTGATATTATTGGCCAGTTCTTTGATAGTAGTTCCTTCCAGCATGCGTCTTATGTCATTGCGAACTGATTTGAATTTGTTATGCAAAGGGCAGGGGTTAGTTTCAGAGCATTGCTTCAATCCCAGGCCACATCCTGTAAATAGTACTTTGCCATCTATGGCTGTAACGATGTCAATTAGTTTGTTCTCTACCTGCGCGTTATCTATGTAAAAACCACCATTTACACCCTTCTGTGAGCTAACTATCCTGTTTCTGCTCAGGGTTTGCAATATCTTGGCAGTAAAGTGTGCAGGCGATTCGATATTTTCACTGATCTCCTGTATACTTACCTTTCTGTCAGATTTACTTTCAGATGCTATATATACTACTGCTCTTATTGCGTACTCACATGATTTGGAAAACATTGTATGCGTTTGTTTAAGTTTGTTAGCAATATACAACATGCACCCGAATTATATTCGGGTGCATGTAATAGTATTATTTCTTGGGTGGTAAAAGTACCTGGTCAATAACATATATGATACCGTTAGAGGCACGAACTGAACCTATAACATTAGCTGTACCATTTACGGTTATTTTACCGTCCTTTTTACCGATTGTTATATTCTGAGAGTTTACCTGTCCTATCACCTGCCCATCCTGGAACATATCTTCATTGTAGATACCCACAGATACATGGTATTGAAGTATATCTGCCAATGCATCTTTCTTTTCAGGTTTCATCAATTCATCAAGAGTGCCTGCCGGCAGCTTGTCGAATGCAGCATTAACAGGGGCGAAAACAGTATAAGGCCCTGTTTTCTTTAACGGCTCTACCAACTCGGCCTGTTTAATAGCAGATACGAGTGTTGTATGGTCTTTGCTGCCAACAGCAACATCCACCACATCATTTTGGCCATCATCTCCCTGGGAGGATGTTGATACGGTTTCCGATGTTGCAGCATCAGTAGCTGTGCCGCTCTCTTTGCTGTCGGATGACTGGCATGATACGGTGGCTAATAAAGCTAATGAAGCAATAAATAATAAGGACTTTTTCATATTATGTAGTTTTGGTGCTTTGCTAATTGCAGCATAAAACTATTGAGGGCCAAGCTGATTATATATGATGCAAATCATATTTCGGACAAAAATGTCTTGATTTATATCATCATGTTTTTTCATTCCAGAATTCATCCTGCCATTGGTGCTTTTTCTTGTTTTCGTGCAGGTTTTCAAGTGCGGTTCCTGCCTTTTGTATAGAGCCTGCCCTGGCATTCTGTTCTATATAAGGAAACAGTTCTCTTTCTTCATAACGTATGTGTTCATCCAGTTCTTCTGCAATTGCTGTGAGTAATGCTGTATCAGTCCTGTTGCCCGACAATTGCAACACCCGGACACGTAAACTGCTGTGCTGGCTGATAGCAAGTTGTATCAACTTGTCTGTTTTGGGCAGCAGGGGATACACATAAAATTCCTCTTCCCTGAAGTGCTCTTCCAGTTCATTATGCATATAGTCTATTACATAGGCGGCTATTCTTTCCGGTTGTATATTATTGCGCAATCCTGTTCTTATCTTCCAGCACAGGAGAAGGCCATCGTGGTGATCGCGGGATAAATACACCAGTTCCTTACTTCGTTTAATGGGTTTGTGTATCATTATGTACGTTTTTTACTGATAATAATGCCTTTAAATAGCTGATGGTAATGATGCTCATACCGGTTAGTACACCTATACCAGCTAAAGAAAATACTTTGAGCACTGAAAATACAGGTTGCATCATTTCATTGAAATTGTTCATACCCAGGTATACATCGCGATACCCTTTCATTAATCCGGCAACTACTAATGCTAGCCAGAATATGATAAGGCTGATATTGGCAATGTTATAACCGATACGGATAGCTGATGTCAGTTTTTTATTGGCCTGTTCATTATGCAACATATACCCAACTGCCCCCAGCAGTATCATGGTATTTATGCCTATTGTGGTGCCCATAGCATGTGCAACTGTAATGTGCGTGCCATGGGTATAGCGGTTAATAGCAGGTATGCTCATCATAATAGCAAGCATCAGGTTCAGGAATAGCCATAATTCTGAAGCGAGCATGAACCTGTAAGTGATAATATGTTTCATCTTACGGTGTTCATCCAGTTTGTGCCTGAAACTGCGTATCATTTTTATGAAGAACAACCACTCTGTCATACTTATAAAATAGGCCACATGTCTTATCCATCCTGCAGAAGGTACATTGTATATGTGATGCCCCCAGTTGAACATAAGGTTACTGAGACTGAGGAAATAAAAGAAATAGACAGTTTTGTTAGCTGCCATTTTTTTATCTCCGCTTATTTTCATCATCAGGTATAGTTGCGTGCCATAGATCATCTGGTTCCATGCGCCCACCATAGAGCCGTTAGCTTTCCATTGTATGGTGAGTTCTCTGATAAACGATTGGCGAAACCAGCTTATCTGCCACAGGTTTTGCTCCAGGAAGGTCAGGAAGAAGAAGAAGATACCTGTAGCCCACATAATAATATACATAGGTTTCTTGTCTTCTAAACTAAACCAGTATCGCAGATAGCCCCACATAAGAATGAGCCAGGATACCAACAGCGGGAAGCAAAGAAACGGTGGAAATTCCCAGTATTCCCTGCCGCCATACTGCCCGAAAGCATAGAAGGTGAAAATTACCAGTATAGTAACTATCCAGATAATGCTATAAGCCCTGAAGGCATTGAGCACAGATGCGGGTAAGCGCTTTACATCATTACTGTAATATAACATACAGGCGACGGCGCCTGATATGATCCAGAAAAGAGCAGCTGAAACATGCATGGGGTGCAGTTGCTGAAACGATATATATTGGTTGTAAAATTCAGGATACAGAAATGCCCATGAGGCAACCAGGCCAAAGAGCAGGGTAGCTAGCAACATTATAAGACTGAAACCTGTAAAGTATCTGAGTTTGTAATCCATGCTATTTCATTATATAAGTGCCTGTCCAGTGTACAGCATTTGCCGGTACTTTTGAGGTTCCTGTTTTATCTACCCATTCAAGAAATGCTACCAGTTCATGCACCTCTTTGTCGCTTAGGTGAAGGTTGGGCATACGTCCTGTGCCATACTTAATGAATGTAGCTGTGTAATCTCTGCCCTTATTGCCTGTTACATTGGTAAGATCGGGGCCAAGATAGCCCCCGAGACCGTATAGCTGGTGACAACTCTGGCAATTGTTGTTGCGCCATGCAGCCTGCCCGGCAGCAATTTCGTTTGAAGGGATAGATTGCGGCTTCGTGTCGCAGTTATAATACAGGCACAAAGTATAGGTGATAAAAACGCCAAACAAAACTATCCATATACGTAGAAACATATAACCACAATTCGGCGGCTAAATTAGATGCACTGCTACTTCTAAAAAATGATATTCGTCATATAGAAGATAAAATTGTCTTTTATTTGCTTTTTGACATTAAATATCATCGCGGAACGGAATAATATCTGCAGGCGCGTGTGTAATGAAAAGTAAAGCCCCGTAGAAACGGGGCTATGTTACATATAGAGGATAAGAGAGAACGTTGGAAAACCGGGAATAAAGAGCTGATCATCGCAAAAGCTCAGTACTCCCGGTAGTTTTTTACAAATTCACAGCAGCTACTATACATCCCAGTATAGCTACAAACAAGAAAATCTTTTTGTTGATTTCAGCTTTTACAGCATGTGCTTTATAAGTTGCAGTTTTTGTTGCAGTGCTGATTGTAGTCGGGTAGTAAGCTGTGTGTTGCATTGTGTGTTTTTTATTTGTTTGTTTTTGTTTTGATGCCCTTTCGGGAGTGTGTTTTTTATTTGTTTGTTTTTTTGTTTGTTTGCTTTGATGACACAAAGATGGGGGTATGACAACCCCTGTTCCAAATATTTTGAAGAGCTTAACGACGGCTTTAGAACTGGTTAACTCCATTTTAGTTAACTGTTAACAAGCAATTAAGAACTGATAATCGCCATTCCGCTGAAATGCTTGCTGGTATTAGTTTATAGTTGTTTGTTGATATTTGATAGTTTTGGACATCAGTTAAGGAGCAATTGATTTTCACACTGGAATTTTATTGACTGAGTCTGTCGGAAACTATGAAAACTGGAATGAAGTATTTCTGCGCCATTATTATAAGACCAATATTGTTTTACATCGATAGGAACTGGTGTAACCATATGGTATTAATGATGCTGTAACTAGGGCTACAACTATTACCAGGCTGTGGCGTTACATTATATTTAACCACCCGGTTGCATGTTTATAAATGACTGAGCGTTAAGCATCTTATGATTATTATGTCTAATGGGTATATTTTGTCAGGCTAATACTACCTTTTACCCCTGTTTTGCCCTACATTTGCACTACTTTTTTAACGATTCCATTATCCAGATAAATGTTGAGGGAAGAGCCTATTAAAGCTAAGTTCGAAATTCCTGTAGTTGGCAAAATGAAGGATTATGCCCAGTTGCTCAAACCTAATTTGAGTTTCATGGTGGTTTTCTCCAGTGTTATTGGTTATTTACTGGCTCCGGGTATTCAGTTCGCGTGGAAGGAAGTTATCCTCTTATTTACGGGTGGTGTACTGGTTACCGGTTCTGCTAATACTATCAACCAGATACTGGAGCGGTATTCAGATAAAATGATGAAGCGTACCATGCTGCGCCCTATGCCCGATGGCCGTATGCAGGCTGCAGAGGCATGGGTAGTGGCTTTCCTGTCAGGGATAGCCGGCACAGTGCTTTTAGCCTACTTCTTTAACCCGCTCGCGGGTATACTCAGTTTAATTTCGTTGCTGCTTTATGCTTTTGCATATACACCAATGAAAAAGATACATCCTGTGGCAACATTCATCGGGGCTATACCCGGAGCACTGCCACCACTTATTGGCTGGGTAGCAGCTACGGGCTCTATGGGTGTAGGTGGCTGGATCATATTCCTGATGCAATTCTTCTGGCAGTTCCCGCATTTCTGGGCTATAGCATGGGTAGGGTATGAAGACTACATGAAGGCAGGTATACGTATGCTGCCGTCCAGAGAAGGCAAGACAAGGTTTACTGGCCTGCAATGTATGTTTTACAGCATTGTACTGGTACCAATGGCAGTAATGCCAAGGCTGGTGCATATAACAGGTAATATAGGTATGTGGGTGAGTATGGCTTGTGGTGCCCTATATTTTGCAGCTTCAGTAGGTTTTTATATTAAAAACGATCACAAGTCGGCCAAACGCGTAATGTTTGCCTCATTTATATACCTGCCTGTAGTTTTGCTGGCAATGTATTTTGATAAACTTTAATGCTTTAGATGATGGAAGCAGCTATTCAGACCAAAAAAGAGAGAAGGAAAATTCATCCGCACAAATTTGCTATGTGGATAGCCATAGGCAGCATCATGATGATGTTTGCAGGCCTTACCAGTGCATATATTGTGCGCCAGGCGCAGGGTAATTGGGTAGAGTATAAACTTCCTCTTGTTTTCTGGGCATCTACAGCTATTATTCTTGCCAGCAGCGTTACCATGCACCTGAGCCTCAGGGCTTTCAGGGACAGGGCTATGAGCAGGTATCGCATGCTTTTGCTGGTTACATTCGTACTGGGCATAGCATTCGGATTGTCGCAGTACATGGGTTTCACCACTTTATATGCACAGCAACACAGGCTTGATGGCAACCCCAGCGAGTCGTTCCTGTTCGTAATTGCAGGCTTACACCTGCTGCATATAGCAGGCGGTGTGGTAGCCCTTATTATAAGGTATTTATTGTCTTTCCGTAAGAATATAAAGGTGTACAATACCAGCGGGCTGGAAGTAATAGCTACTTACTGGCATTTCGTTGATGTATTGTGGATTTATTTATTTGTGTTCTTTCTGGCAAATCAATAAAATTGTTTCGAAATTTGCACCCGAATTCACAACATTACAACTAAAATCAATTTATGTCGCACGCTACAACAGCAACTACAGAAACTAAAGCCTGGGGAGGTGGACGGTCACCGTTCAATGTGAGCTATGGTAAAATGATGATGTGGTTCTTCCTCTTATCAGATGCTTTCACTTTCAGTGCATTCCTCATCTCTTACGGTACAAAACGTTTCTTCAGTGCTGTATGGCCTGACGCAAACCACGTGTTCCACGCATTCCCGTTCATGGGCGAAGCTAACCTGCCGCTCCTGTTCGTGAGTTTAATGACATTCATCCTCATCATGAGTTCTGTAACAATGGTGCTGGCTGTACACTGTGGTCACTATGGCGACCGTGCAGGTGTTATCAAATGGTTGTTATGGACTATCGTTGGTGGTATCTGCTTCCTGAGCTGCCAGGCTTGGGAATGGACACACCTTGCACACCAGACTGGTGGCCTGTGGGGTACTTTCATAGATCCGGCTACTCCGATTTCAAAATTTGAACATTTCTATAATCATAGTGCTGTTACCAATCCTGCGTTTGCTACAGGTGCTGGCTTACAGGCTACACACAGCTTCTACAACTTCTTCTTTACCATCACTGGTTTCCACGGTGGTCACGTTGCCAGCGGTGTGGTATTCCTGATAATGGTACTGATCAATACCGTAAACGGTACATACGATCGTCGCGGACACTACGAAATGGTTGAAAAAATAGGCCTTTACTGGCACTTTGTAGACCTGGTTTGGGTATTCGTATTCACTTGCTTCTACCTGCTTTAATTTCATTAATTATTGTTCACAACAACAAATAAGAATATTACAATGTCTCATCATAGCGAACATAACGATAACACACAGCACCTGTACGAAGGCGATCAGTCTAAACTGTATTCAGGTGTAATGAGCCACCATACTGATATCAATTCTGCCGAAAGTAAAAAACAGGTAGGCCGTATCTGGAAAGTATTCTGGATATTGCTTGCGGTTACTATCGTAGAAGTATTATTGGGTATGTACGGCCATTCAATGGGTGTACCAAGAGGGGTAACTAATACATTCTTCATGATACTTACCCTGTTCAAAGCCAGCTACATTGTGGCTGTATTTATGCACCTGGGTGATGAAGTGAAGAGCTTCCTCGTTACAGTTTTGATACCTCTTACATTGTTTATATGGTTCATTATTGCCTTCCTGGCAGATGGCGGTTTCTGGTTGCACATGAACACAACCTCACCGGTTCGATAAACAATAAACAGGTATCATTGTTAAAAACAAGATGACTACTAAACAATCGAATAAAAAGTTTTTAAAAGGAATTGCGGTGGCTTTTTTGCTGCCGCTTTCTTTTTATATAATCATCAGCATTCTTTCCAAAGACAAGCTGCACCTGCCGCGTTATTATGTAGCAGATAGTGTAGTGACTGTAATGGAAGATGGCAAAGCAGTACAGGATACTATCTTTCACAGGGTAGCAGACATCAGCCTTACCAACCAGTTTGGCAAAACAGTATCTCTTAATAACGACCTGAAGGGTAAAATACTCGTTGTAGATTTTATTTATACCAGTTGTGCTACTACCTGTCCGCTGTTGTCAGATAATATGGAGATGCTGCAGAAGGCTTTCAAGAAAGATTTCAAAAAAGAGAATTCGCTGGATACAGCGGTACATTTTATCTCTATAACGGTAGACCCTGAGCACGATTCATTCCAGGTATTGCGCCATTATGCAGATAAGTATACTGCCAACCCTGACCATTGGTGGTTTCTGACAGGTAGCAGGGCAGATATTTACAACTTTGCCCGCAAACAATTGTTTGTGAACATGGAAGAAGGCAGTGGCGGACTGGATGATTTCATACACACCGACAAAATGGTGCTGATAGATACCGCACGTTATATACGCGGATATTACAACGGTACAGATACCGCAGATGTGATACGCTGTGCCGATGATATCGTAATTTTGACAAAACAAAAAATAAGGAAAAAGAAATAGACTCGTTATGCTGACTCCGGTATTAAAGAAGAATGATAAGCAGGCAAGACTGTTAATACTTACAGTATCATTTGTGGTATTTGCTGCCGTGGTAATACTTTCAAGAATACAGTTGAAAGTTGATCTTGGGTTTAACATCCATGTATTTGCACTTATCAATGCTGTAATAAATTCTTGTGTATCTATATTGCTGATAGCTGCATTTGCTGCAGTTAAGCAGAAAAACTACGAAAGGCATAAGAAACTAATGCTTATAGCTATAGTATTATCAGTATTATTCCTGGTGTCATATATAGCGCACCACCTGCTGGCCGGCGATACCAAGTTTGGCGGCGAAGGAGCTATACGTTACATATACTTTTTTATACTCATTACTCATATCTTCCTGGCAGCTGTTATACTGCCGTTCATCCTGTTCACCGCATATCGTTCTTTAACAGGAGAATATGCCAAACACAAAAAACTGGCAAGATACACATGGCCCTTATGGCTGTACGTTAGTATTACTGGAGTAGTAGTTTACCTGCTTATATCACCTTATTATACAGCGTAAAATTTATAGCATACGTATTGTTCTATTTGTTAATTTTATAGTATGAAGAAGTTCCTTTTGGCAATAGTGGTGTTGATAGCTGCACATGCAGATGTACTGGCACAGGGCTGTGCAGTATGTACTAAAACTGCAGCAGGTCTTGGTGAGCAGGGAGCAAAAGGGCTGAATGCAGGTATCGTTTACCTCGCATTTCTGCCGCTTAGTATCATAGGTACTGTTGGCTATATATGGTGGAAGAGTAACAGAGCCGCTAATTAATTACATTTTCAGTACTATATAAATCAGCTCAAATGAAACGCATCTTATCTGTATGTGCCGCATTGCTGGCGCTCACTGTTGTTTCCTGCAAACATTCCGTAATAGTTGGCAATGGCAAAATGAAGTCTGATGACAGGCAGGTAGCTCATTATGATAAGATAGTTGTAGACCTGCCACTTGATATTCGCATACATGCAGGTAGCGGAGATGGCTCTTTGGTTAAAGTAAATGCAGATGAGAATCTCTTGTCGTATATCAAAACAGAAGTAAAGGATAATACCCTGCACATATACAGGGATAAACTGGTGAAGATGCAGATAAACGGAAATGCCAGTGCCGATATTTCTATCAGCAGCCTTAATGCATTAACTATTTCAGGAGCAGGTGAGGTAAATATAGATGGCAACCTTACAGGCAAAGAATTTGCCCTTGAATTACAAGGTGCCGGAGATATTAGTATTGCCAATGTAAATGTAGATAACTTAACGGCTTCAATGGCAGGGGCAGGCAGCCTTGAAATAAAAGGCGGAGCTGTGAATACCGCAGAATTTAATGTAGCAGGTACAGGTGGTATAGAAGCATATCCTTTAGTAATTCAAAACTGCACTGCGGGTATAGCAGGCGCGGGAGGAATAGAAGTGAGCGTGGTACAAAACCTCACTGCAACAGTAAACGGAGTAGGGGGTATTACTTATAAAGGCAACCCGCATGTAGTATCATCAGTAAATGGTGTAGGCACAATTCATAAAGCTGAAGACTAAAGTTCTGTTGCCGGAAAAATCGTATATTAGAATAGTGAATTTTCCTTTTATGCGATACTTATTATCAGTTCGTTTTTTACTGCTTACTATATTGCTGCTGGGTAGCAAAATATCTGTTTATGCACAAACAGACCCCATAGTGCGTGTTTGGCTGAATGAAGAGAAAACTGCCAAGATACAGGTATATAAAGCAAGAGATGGCAAGTATTATGGCAAAATCATCTGGCTGAAAGAACCGGACAGGAATGGTAAGCCTAAGATGGATGATAACAACCCTAATCCTAAACTTCGTACACAGCCCATTATAGGGTTGCTCATACTCAAAGCATTTAAAAAAGATGGAGAAACAGGTTATGAAGATGGTACGATATACGACCCCAAAAATGGTAAGACCTATTCTTGTAAAATAACACGTAAAGGTAATGTACTGGATGTGCGCGGCTATGTAGGTATATCATTACTTGGCAGAACTACAACCTGGACCGCAGCTGAATAACATTATATGCCTGAAGCTAAGAAACCAAAATTGAATAAAGAGTGGCACCTCGCCAACAAGATGCCTGTTAAGGCTACTATTGAGCAGCGCATAGCATGGCATTTAGAGCACAGCAAACACTGTGGATGCAGGGAAATACCCGAAAAACTCAAAGAAGAAATGAAACGCAGGGAAATAAAATTCAGTTAAGTATCAGAATACCTCACCAAGATTTACGAAGAAGCCCTTTGAGCCGCCTGCACCGAAAGAATAATCTATAGCAACGTTGGTATTAGAGAACTTATTCAGTTTGACGCGTAACCCGGCACCGTAACCTGCCTTTATGTAACTGAATTGATTACTGCCGGGTTCACTTAATGATTCCGCATTGGCATATACCACACCTCCCAGCAATCCGTTATTGGTTAGTACAAAACGATACTCTGATTCAAAATAGAGCATGTCCTTTCCTTTGAACCTTCCCTGTATATAGCCGCGGCCGGTATTGCTGTTAGCATCCCAGCCGGTAGAGGGCAGCATGAGGTATGGAGATTTGCCACCCGTTGTCAGCCAGTCATAATTCCATAATGCCAGCACATTCCTTGAGTTAGCAGGAAAGTTGATGTAATGCCTCAGGTCTGCGATAACAGATTGCCAATTGGCATCGCTGCCGAGTGTTTCAAAATTTGCCCTGTATATGATCCTCCCGAAATAACCTCTTGATGCATTGATAGGATTATTTCTTGAGTCGTATAATACGTTAAGTGTAATGCCTGAGGCAGTAACGGTATTTTTTATGCCATATGATTGAAAATCTGTAGTGACACCTGCAGGCGGGTTTACTTCATGCACATTCCAGTAATGGTCATAATTATAACCGATACCCGCATAAAGGTTGTTAGCCGCTTTTTTCAGCAGGGTTTGGTACAGGTGTATATTCGAATAATCCAGTTTATACCCGTCTGATGCAATAGTATTAGTACCTAACCCGTATGTGTACTGCGGGTACTTCATAAACCGCCAGTCGAGTATGATATTGTACTTGTTGTTTTTTGTCCAGATGTATGTCTGGATAGGCAGTATCACCTGCCTGTATTGCGAATAAGTGATGTTTCCTGTAATGGCTGATATATTGGTTGTTGTGTCTTTAGCTGTTTTAAACACTGCATTGGCTGATAATACAGCTGCCCACCCGGTTTGCAGGGTGTAGCCGGCTGCAGGAAGTACTGCTATATCAGATTTTTCTTCGGGTTTTTTCTCTTCTGTTCTGGGAGGTTTATTAAGAAATATTCTGCGGGCAAGGTCAATTATATCGCTGTTTTTGCGCGGTGAATTGTCTTTTGCAGAAACTGGTTGAACGGAAAGTAATAATGAGAGGCCTGTTAAGTATATTATGCTCCGTTTCAACTATGATGGTTTTACGCTGTAAAATTGATAATTGAAATGTGAAATATATCCCAAATTGTTACCATTGTCTGAAGGGGTCATTGAACATTTTCATCCTCAACCCTACCGTTAGCGAATAAAACATATAACCATAATGCCCCGTTCCTGATGTCACTACGTTGTTTATTATTCGGGTATATGAGTATACGGTGTTGGCATAGTTTGCACCCAGTTCTACATTCAGGTCAAAATACTTGCCCAGGTATTTAGTATAACCAAAATGAAGGCCGCCTGTATACCCGGTTGCCGGGTCGTAATTTATCTGTACGGGTGTGAGGTTATTATTCTCAAATTTCTGGCTGTAAGAATTGTTGGCTGCTATCAGGCCAAAGCGTATGCCAGCATACAGGTGTTCGCCAAGGGTGTGATTGGCAAAGGTATATATAGTAGTAGCCGGGCTGGCGAAAATATACAGTGTGGTATCTGATTTTCTCGATATGGGTTGCATATCAATACCCAGTCCGAATTGCCATTTGTGCATCACATTCGTAAAGGCCTTTATCGAGAAAGTATAGTTGTAAGTATTCTTGGCAGATGCGGGTATTACTTTTCCTGCCGCATTGGTTGGTATTGAATTGCTGCCGACACCTCCGCCGAGGCCTAATTCAAACTTCTGTGCTTTCAGGTTCAGGCTGCTTACAAGTGCTATGAATAACGCTAATCTTTTCATCTGCTGTTAGATACAATTACGCCATAATATTACTGAAAATATAGAGAAATGGAGCGGCTTAAAATAAGAAAGCCGTATCTCTGAGATACGGCTTCAAGTAACAGGTAAAATATTTTATTTAGGTTCAGCCACGTTCATGTCTAACTCAATAACATAGTAAACACCTTTTTCTTTAGTTATAGAAAGTGGCTTACCGCCTTCAACTGTTTTTTGTATGTCGGGCGACCAGCCTTTTGCATACAGGTAATAGTCTCCTTTCATCAGGTCGCGGAATGCACCGGCATTGTAGCCGTATTCTTTCATGTATACACATTTCGTCATGCCGGTATAAGAACCATCAGCCGGTGGTGCAGAAGTATTGTGCTTGATATATATCACGCAGTCTTCAATATTCTTACCCTGGTATTTGGGTATCACATTTACAGTAGCTGTACCTGCGGGTAAAGAATGCTCATCGCGCGCGCATGAAGCAATAAATAATGTCAGGGAAACAAACAGAAATAACTTGTTGAAAACCTTTTGCATCGGGGAATGTATTTTAATCTAAAATATGCCATTCCCGCGATTTATGCAACAGGAATTATCTTAACTGTTCCTGAAACGTTCTATCTCTTTCATGTTAGCGGATATCTCCTCAAGGTTGTGAAAATAGATTTTCTTATAATACATCAGGCATCCGCCAATGAGTATAATAACACCTGTTATCAGCCGCGGCATGTAGAAGCTAAGATAGTCGAGCAGATCGATATGGTGTACCCAATACAGGGCAACAACCAGTATTGGAGTAATAAGGAAAGGCGATAATATCACGGTCCATAATCTTTCTCTCGCTATCAGCAGCCTGAAGCGTTCTGTTTTTTGTGCGGTTACGGTAACGGGTGTTAGCCCGGGCTTTACAGACAGCAGGTAGTTGATCTTGTACACACCATATACGAGGCTGAAGAGTATGGTAGCCATAGACACAAAATAAGATGCTGCAATATGCCCGTGTCCTATATTGGTTACCATTCCCGTACCCAGCAGCAGCAGAGCTGCACATACGCTCACGCCGATATATTCCCATACCAGCATACGCTGCAGTGCATTCTTCGATTTCTCATTCAGCATTGTGCTGATTATTTTCTCGTTGAGGATATTATTCTTTTGCAGTGAGTTGTCATACTGTTGCCAGAGTCCTTTCAGTTCATCCAGTTCCATAGTTATAATGTTTAGCTGTTAATTAATATTTGTGCCTGCTTTTTCATTCTTTCTTTAATGCGGCCCAGCTTAGTGCCTACATTACTGGCAGACAGGCCTAATATTTCTGCTATTTCCTGGTAGCTGCGGTCTTCGAGGTACAACAATACAAGGGCCTTCTCCAACGGGGGCAGGTTGGCTATCATCTGGTGCATCAGTTTATATTCTTCAGCATCGGGTATGTGGCTGCTATCCTGCAGGTGCAGGAGGCTGTCTATGTTATTGTCTGTACTTATTCTCTTTTTGCGTTTATGGGTAATGGCTGTATTCAGCGATACCTTGTACAGCCAGGTACTGAGTTTTGCATTGCCGCTGAAACGCGGGTATGCCGTCCATGCCTGCAACACTATTTCCTGGAAGAGGTCTTTACGGTCTTCATCATCGGCAGCATAGATATTGCAGACCTTATATATCAGCCGCTCATGCTCCTGCAGCATGATGGTAAACTCCCTGTATCTGTTATTATCGGTCTGCATGATACTTTATTAGTAGCAGGAATAAGACGAAAATCACACAAAAATAAAAACGGGCGCCAAGGCAGCCCGTTTTTAACATTCTTTATAAGGAGGTTATTTTTTTACCAGTTTGTCTGCATACTTTTCAGGGTGTGCAGTGAAGGCATTTTTGCAGTTATCGCTGCAGAACCATACCGTGTCATTATTATATACAGTGTATTCTGTCCATGATGTATCCCTGTCCATTTCACATACAGGGTCTATCGGTCCATGGCTTGCTGTCGCTTCAGTTGCTGGGGCAGCCACCGCAGTATCAGTTGCAGCAGTTTCTTCTTTTTTTTCGCTGCTGTTATTGCAAGATGCAAATACTAATGACGACAAAGCGAGTACGGCGAATATCCTTTTCATACAGATTTATGTTTGTGCAAAGATAAAGATACTTGCCTAAAAAGCTCCGTTAAGATGTGTTAATACCCTTGGGCAAAAAATGAAGTTCCCGTATATGTAAGAGATTCTTCCCGTATATAAAAGGCATATACATGCATAGGTTATAGGTTTGCTATACTAAATCTAAGGCGTATGAACAGGAATTTTGTTGCCGTCAATTACATTGATTGCACACCCGAATACAGGGAGCGTTTTGAAGAATTATTCAGCACAAGGGCAAAGGCTATAGATGCTATGCCCGGTTTTGTAGATATGCAGGTACTCAAGCCATCAAAAGAGGGCGATCATTATCTTATCGTCAGCCATTGGGAAAGCGAAGACCATTTCAGGGCATGGACAGGTTCAGAGGCTTTTATAGAAGGCCATAAACGGGGCTTTGCCGATGTAGCCAAAGCAAGGGCTGAGGGCAAACCGGCACCCATGACCAGCGATTTCAAAACCTACAATGTAATAGCTAACTAATGGAGCAGGCCGTGCAGCAAAAGAACACTAAATTAAAATGGTTGAAGAAGCTGGGGTTCTGGGGTTTCCTTTTCTTTCTTGTTAAAGGGCTGGTATGGCTGGTGCTGGCTTATCACATATTCAGCTGATGATGGCGGGCAGGTTACCTAAATTCATATTGTCTGATAAGGTATGCCTGAAGGGCGGGCTATCACAAACTGTGATGTGTATACAGAAATTTAAGACCATAGTGGAAGAACCCGGGCGTAACTGTATTTATACAGGCCTTGTTTACTGTTATTGGTTTGAGGGTAAATATCCGCGCAGGGATATATTTCACGAAGACGAACTTGAGGTATACAGGATGTATGCCTGATGGATGAACATCGCAATTATTTCTTTTTGGTGATTACAACCAGTATTGCAATGACCACAGCTATTAATCCTATCAGGTACAAGAAGTATAACATGCAGCAAAGTTAGCTAAGCAATTGATTGGTCTGCTATTAGTTCATCGCGAAACTTTTTATCTTTCGCAAATATGGCAGCCAAACGTCCCGGTATTTTTCGCAGGATATTCAAATGGATTCTTTACCTCTTTGCAGCATCAATAGTTTATGTATTGGTTTGTAAATGGATATGGCCACCTGTAACTATTACACAACTGGCAGCCGTAGTGGAAGGCTATGGGCTGAAACGCGACTATGTAAGCTGGGATGAAATATCACCCAACGCGAAACTGGCAGCCATAGCCAGCGAAGACCAGCTATTCCCGGATCATAATGGTTTCGACTGGAAGTCGATAG
Source organism: Flavipsychrobacter sp. (assembly GCA_044227125.1). Lineage (GTDB taxonomy): Bacteria > Bacteroidota > Bacteroidia > Chitinophagales > Chitinophagaceae > Polluticoccus. The sequence goes on along the minus strand of JBGAFS010000004.1, from coordinate 51,842 downwards.
AAAAAAGCCTGGAGCAGAAGCCCGGCAGGAAGAAACGCCGTCCGCAGGGGGCAGCGGCCAGCACCATCAGCCAGCAGGTGGCCAAGAACGTTTTCCTCTGGCAGGGACATGGCATAGGCAGGTATATACGCAAAGTACCCGAAGTGTTTTATACAGGAGCTATAGAACTGGTATGGGGAAAGAAACGCATACTGGAAGTGTACCTCAATACTATAGAAATGGGCCCCGGTATATTTGGTATAGAGGCGGCATCAAGGGCATATTTTAATAAATCTGCCAGAAACCTGTCGCGTGCAGAAGCAGCTATGATAATAGCCTGCCTGCCCAACCCTAAAAAGTTTACGGTGAAGCCTATGAGCCGCAGGGTAGCGTCACGCTATCCGTGGATAATGGCGCAGATGGGTAACCTGGATGGCGACCCTGACATTGAGGCATTGATACATTAACAGGCAGCTATCTGTATCGCTTCTTCAGCTCTCTTTCTTTTTCCCAGTGCAGGCCCTTGAGCCAGCCCAGTATAAGGAAGGTAGCCATTATGCTGACGATAAATCCTGTTAAGCACCAAAGCAATGTGTCTGTTGTTTGAGTATGTTCCATTGCAAAAAGGTTTAGTCTAATTTATCGAAAGGATATATCTTCATATAAATATTATGTGCACATTTGTTGATAACAGGCCCTTTCAGACTTTAAATAATATTTCATAACCGAATAAAATACAATGGGTTAATATGGGTAAAGTGCTGAATGTGTTTGGTGAAAAAAAGTTGCTGCTCCTGTTCTTGTTTTCAGGTATTATTTCCTCTTTTGTTGCTGTTGGTCAGACAGATACCTTTCATGTCTTCTTTCCGCTCAACGACCCGATGATGAACAGGGAGTCGACACAACTTATCGATTCCATGATATATACTGACAGGATAAATACTGCGCATGATATACTCATAATAGGCTACGCAGATTATCTCGGTTCTGAAAAGTATAATAAGGGTTTGTCAGAACACAGGGCAGAAAATGTAAAGGCTTATCTCGGTGATATGGGCATGGATGTAAAGAAAATAACCCTCTGCGTAGGCAAGGGCAAGATAGACCGTAACATGAAAAGCCCCGAAGGTTTTGCGCCTGACAGGAGGGTAGATGTGGTGATACTGAATGCTAAGAAACGAACAGCGGTAAAACAAACGGCACCGGTGCAGACAGTAAAACAACCCGCTGCATCCGCAAAACAGGTAAGGGCATTAGATACACTACAAGTAGGGCAGACCTATACACTGAATAATATTTATTTCTATGCCGGGCGCCATACAGTGCGCGAGGAGTCGCTGCCCGAGCTGGAGAACCTGTATAATTTCATGGCAGACAACCCTACTGTACGCATACAGATAGAAGGGCATATATGCTGTGTGAAAAATGCCGCCGATGCGCTGGACGAAGGAACTTTTGAACTGGCATTGTCAGAGAACAGGGCTAAATTTATATATACCTACCTGCTGCGCAAGGGCATAGAGAACTGGCGTATGGCATATCGCGGTTTTGGCCGCAGCAGGCCTGTAGTGGCAGTAGAGAAAACTGAAGAAGATGAGAACAAGAACCGCAGGGTAGAGATAAGGATAATGGATAAATAGATACCATGATAACACAATTACACATTGCTTGTGTATAAGCAACAGCTATACTATCAATATTAAGATTGTGCAAGTTGTTGTGTTTTTTGTACTAAGTACAGCCATCACTTCATAAGACTTCTGGTAAATCTTTCTCCCGACCCAAAGTCAATTTCCAGTATGTAGACACCTTTTACCCAATTCCGAGTATCAATAGATAATTTTGTTTGTTCCTTTGATGTTGTATTTGAGTATAATATTCTGCCCATTACATCAGAGATTCTAATATTACAACGGTCGGTTAATGCTTCAACAATAAGTATGTCATTTAAAGGGTTCGGGTATATTTTAATATTCTTGTCAAAAGTTATGGGAGTTATTCCAACTGGTGGTGGAATAGTAACATCTTTACAAAGCATTGATTTATTACATTGGGTATATACTTTAGCACATACAGTATAGGTGCCTATTGATGGGTATTGGTGAGTAGGGTTAGAGAGTGCAGTGTCTTTGCCATCACCAAAATCCCATATAATGCTATCTGCAGGGGTTGTACCTGTAAAGGTAAACTGGATAGATTTGTTTACAGTGTCTTTTATGGCGACATTAAAAGACGATATTGATTTTGGTTCCAGACCGGTACAACTACAATCATAACCATATTTTGCTATGAAAAAATCGGCATTCCCGTTCTGGACAACATATGGAGATAAGTTTCCTGCGGTAATTGTGTTTTCAAATTGTCCGCTTACGTATAAACTACCGGCTTTATCTGATGTAATTATATAACCGTTATTATTCAACCCGGTTCCATGTAATTGATCCATGAATACTATATTGCCTGATGTGTCGATCTGTAACAAAAATGGATTGTTTAATTCTCCGAAAGGTAAACTTATTGTTCTGCCTTTGTATTTAGTAGTACCACCTACCATTCCGGTTAATGCTATGGTATTATCTGGCATGATTTCTAGGTCATTGAGCTCCATATCAGGATTAGAACCATTTACTTGATAAATCCATTTCCCATAGCCGGATGTATCTAGTTTCAGTATTACAGAAAAACCAAGGTTATGAATTGCAGTTTTCCCCCCTAAGCTAAATGTCTGGCCACCGTTACCATTGCCACATAAGTAAATACCATCTTTCTCAATAAATCTGAAACTGGTAACGCTACTTCCTAGTCCTGTTGTGTCCAGCCACAATTGTGTTCCGTTATTGTTGAATACAGCAATTATTGTTTTAGAATTAGTAGAAGACACCTGGTTTCTCTCAAATAAGCAATAAATTTTACCGTTAGCTTTGTCTATAGATGATTTTTTAATAAAGTAATTAGTGTCTGCCATCTGTAGGTAAGTTGCATTTAGGATATTGCCATTAACATCAAATTTAATGTCGTAAGTTCCGGCATGGCTCGTTATCGAAGGTGTTATTTGCACCTCTGTTTTTAAAGAAGTGATAAGATGTATATTGCCCAAACCATCTTCTGATAGTGTTGATGTTTCTCCTGGCCCGTAGTATGTAGTGTTTACATATGGCCCTAAAAAACTAGTCCATTGATGTGTGCCGCTGGTATCAAATTTTGTAAGAAAAGTGGTTCTGTAATTGTTTGTGGATAACGACCAATCATTCCCAATTCGCTTATTAAGTCCCCATAATCTACCAGCGATGTATATGTTACCATTTGTATATAAAAGTCCGTAGGGAATGTTGTGATCATTTGATTCGATAAGCTTGGCAAAACGCATATTCCCGTTACAGTCATAGCTGGCAAATAGTATATGAATAAGTGGATATGGTAAGCCCGTGTTAGAAGACTGTGTCAAAGAGAAAGTATCCGCTTTAATATTATGGTCGCCTACTTGGGTTAATATATATATGTTTTTGTTTTCATCAGAACAGATATATTTGGGTTTGTCATACTCTTTACTGATTTGTGTATTATTATCTGAACCACCACCAGTTGTCCATTTATATTGCTGGCTATAAGATATATTGGTTAAGGTTAATAGTATTAATAAAATATGGAATCCTTTCATAGTATTATTATTCATCAATGATATTGTTGCAAAGTAACAAATTGAAAAGCATATTCATTTGTTTATTTCATGTTTGTTTTTACTTCTTCTGATTAGTATGAATTGTTATGATATGTTTTATTCACCCTGCTGTGGAGTTGTGGTATCGCTAAAATTAATTAATAAATATTTATTTTTATTGTTTATAATTAGTAAATTAATGTATATTTGCTATAATAAATACCTCAGGGCATTTAGAAGTTCTTGTATATACTGTAAACCATATCCAATGAAAATGTTACAAATGATAATTGCGAAACCATAACCCGCTCAAAGGTCGGGCAGGCAAATCGTAACAATCCCAATCATTCCCCCATCTAAGGGGGCATGTGGGCAGTAAAACCTGTAACAAATCGTAACAATTTTATTCCTGGTATTCTTTCCTGTTTTATATATGGATTTTTTTGACGCCTTCAGGTACTTTTTCCAAGCGTATCTGCTGTTGTTACAAATAGAAAACCGTAACAAATTGTAACACCCATCAGTTACAGTCACATACAAAGAATTAATTAGACTGAAACAATGGCAATAGCTATCTTAGATATTCATAGTCATGGGTAAGATAATCACAAGGTCGGTATGGATATTATCATTCGTCAGCCTGTTTACTGACGTAGCAGGCGAAATGCTGTATCCCGTTATGCCGGTGTACCTGCAGAGTATTAATTTTTCTGTGTTCCTTATAGGTATACTGGAAGGATTTGCAGAAGCCACGGCAGGACTCAGTAAGGGCTATTTCGGAAAGCTGTCAGACAACAGGGGGAAGAGGTTGCCATTCGTTCGCTGGGGTTATGGCCTCAGTGCCCTTTCAAAACCTATGATAGCCATGTTTACCTATCCTGTGTGGGTATTTGGTGCACGTGCACTCGACAGGTTGGGTAAGGGTGTGCGTACAGCAGCAAGGGATGCTATGCTGTCCGATGAAGCAACGCCTGCCACTAAGGGTAAGGTATTCGGTTTTCACCGTGCGCTGGATACAGTTGGTGCATTCATTGGCCCCATACTGGCACTGGTGTTCCTGTATTTCTATCCCGGCAGCTATAAGCCATTGTTTTATTGGGCATTTATCCCCGGTATAATAGCTATAGCTATTACTTTCTTCATAAAAGAAAAGAAGAAAAAGGAAGATGGCATTGAACAGGTAAAAACATCCTTGTTCGATTTTGTAAAGTACTGGCGGCTTAGTCCCGCTTCCTACAGGAAAGTAGTAGCGGGATTGCTGGTATTCACATTGTTCAATAGTTCAGATATTTTCCTGCTCCTGAGGTTGAAAGATGCCGGAGCTTCTGATACTACCATGATAGGTGCCTACATTTTTTACAATATGGTATATGCAGCTATGGCATATCCTTTTGGTGCACTGGCCGATAAGATAGGATTGAAGAGAGTGCTGGTTATAGGCTTTTTCATTTTTGCAGCAGTATATGCGGGCATGGGATTGAGTAACAATATGGTGGTGTTCTTTATCATATTCTTCTTCTATGGTGTATATGCTGCTGCGACCGAGGGAATTGCTAAGGCCTGGATAACCAATATATCAGATAAGAAAGATACGGCAACGGCCATAGGCACCTTCACTGCATTCCAGAGTGTATGCACCATGCTGGCCAGCGCTATGGCAGGCTTTATATGGTATAAATTTGGTGCCCCCGCTACGTTTGCATTAACGTCGCTGGTAACTGTGGGTGTAGCCTGCTACCTGGCACTCATCAAAGAAAAATAAGACTTTAGTATTTGAACCATACTTCTGTAGCGCCGAAACCGTACTTGCCATGCCATCCATCGCTGTAGCGGGCAACCTCGGGTGTCTCTTTGAGTATCTTGTGTACTTCATCGCGAAGCACACCCTTACCCAGGCCGTGTATGATTATCATGCTTTGCTGCCTGTGCAGTATGGCCAGGTGCAGGTAGCGGTTCAGTACAGATAGTTGTGTAGCCAGCATATCTGCGTTCGATAAGCCTTGGGTACTGTCTACCAGTTGCTCTATATGCAGGTCCAGTTCATACCTCGGCAGGTCGTGCAATGACATCTTTGATGGCTTTGAATGCCTCACTGCGGGTGCCGGCTTGGCAATAGGTGCAGGTGGTGGCGTTTCTACCTTCTTCTCAGAGAACTCTTCAAGGAGCATGTATTCGAATGAAGGTTCATTCTTCAACAGCAACTGGTTGACCTGTTCAAACAGTTTCACCGGGCGGATACGCAGTACATCCTTAGCAATAGCGAAGTCGTTATCAGTATTCTCTATCTGCCAGTGAAAGCGTGGTTGGTCGTTCATCTGGTCGTAAGGTATATTGTGCAGGTACACATGCCCGAAAGCATGCAGCTTGCCGGTATGAGTAAAGAGCACTTCAGAAGGCAGGCGTACTTCGTACTCAAACCTGATGTTCCAGGGTGTTTCGTTGAGCATGTATACCTTAAGGTGGTCTACAATGTCATCCATTACATCCGGTTTGAACACAGGTAAGAAAGACAGGTAGATTCCTTTAGCTATCCTCGGCTTGCGGTACTTCTCCTTTTCAACAGGTAGTTGCTCCGGTGGTGTTGGCTTGGCTTTAGCAGGCTTCTTCTGGGTAAACCATTTCAGGTAAGGGTGGTCTATCTCATCTGTATGTACCGGGAAACGGGTTCCGTTCACTTCCACCTCCAGCATCTGCTGGTTGATGTAAGCTGTAACGATACCTTCTTCATCGGTACGTTTGACTAATATCTTATCACCTATAGAGAACTTCATGATAACCTGCTTTTCAAAAACTCTGTCATTTGCCGTATCGCCTTTCCACGGTGGCTGATGCTGTTCTTCAGGTCCAGTGGCAGTTCTGCAAAGGTCTGGTCAAAACCATTGGGTACGAATATAGGGTCATAGCCAAAACCACCGTCGCCTCTCGGAGCTTCAATGATGGTGCCTTCGCATATGCCTTCGAAGAAATAGGTCTCATCATCCCATATCAGGCATATTACAGCTTTGTAAAAAGCAGACCTGTCCTCTGCTCCTTGCAGGTCGGTTAGCAGCTTCTGCAGGTTGCGTTCGTCGTCAACAGGTGCACCTGCATAGCGCGCGCTGAAGACACCGGGTGCTCCGTTCAGCGCATTGGCGCATATGCCGCTGTCATCTGCAAATACGTTCTTGTTGCAGTACTCGTATATGGTACGGGCTTTGGTATGAGCGTTTTCTTCAAACGTATGGTACGGTTCAGGTATCTCTTTGTCAAAACCTATATCATTAAGGCTTAACAAGGAGATGTTATCAACAATGGATATGATCTCCCTGATCTTGCCCTTATTGTTAGATGCTATTACCAGTTCCTGCATTTGATGTGAATTTCGTTACAATGTTAAGACATAGAAATTGATTGGGAAACCATTACTTTGCATCAAAGTTTATATATGACTGTTAAGCGCAGCAATGCACTGGGTTTCATCTTCATCACATTACTGGTAGACTGTATTGGTATTGGTATTATCATACCTATCATACCAACCTTGATTAGAGGAATGATACATGGCGACCTTAGTACTGCATCAACCTATGGAGGCTGGCTAACATTCGCATATGCCATAACTCAATTCATATTCGCGCCAATAGTTGGTGGCCTGAGTGATAAATACGGTCGCAGGCCGGTATTACTGATGTCACTGGCAGGGCTGGGTATAGATTACCTGTTCATGGCACTTGCCCCTACCATAGGTTGGTTGTTTGTAGGCAGGATAATAGCAGGTATGTTTGGCGCCAGCTTTAGTACGGCAACAGCCTTTATTGCAGATATCAGTACGCCAGAGAAACGTGCGCAGAATTTCGGTATGGTGGGTGCTGCATTCGGACTCGGGTTTATTATAGGCCCGGTGTTAGGCGGCATTTTTGGTTCTTACGGACCGAGAATACCATTCGTTGTAGCAGCTATCTTCTCATTGTTGAACTTCATCTATGGCTATTTCATATTGCCGGAATCACTGGATAAAGAAAACAGGAGAAACTTTGAATGGAAAAGAGCGAATCCCCTGGGTGCGTTGATGCACCTGAAACGTTATCCTGCTATCTCGGGGTTAATAGCTTCTATGGGGTTATTGTATATAGCTGGTCATGCCGCACAATCTACATGGACCTATTATACCATGGAGAAGTTCAACTGGGATGAGCGTACTGTAGGTTATTCCCTGGGTGTTGTCGGCTTGTTGGTAGCTATAGTGCAGGGTGGGTTGATACGCTTTACAATACCGAAGCTTGGTCAGAAGCGTTCTGTCTATATAGGACTGATGTTGTATATAACAGGCTTTGTATTGTTTGCATTTGCCAGCCAAAGCTGGATGATGTTCGTATTCCTGGTACCTTATTGTTTGGGCGGTATAGCGCCACCTGCAGTACAGGGTATCATATCAACACAGGTGCCTGCTAATGAGCAGGGAGAATTACAGGGAGTAATGAGCAGCATAATGAGTTTGTCTTCTATCATAGGTCCATTACTGATGACGAACCTGTTCTCATATTATACCCGCCCTTCAGCACCAGTACATTTTCCGGGTGCACCATTCATGATGGGGGCAATACTGACTGTATTAGCGTGGCTGATATCGGCAAGGGCGCTGATAAAATATCACTCCCCAGTAAAGGCAGATAATGACTAGGCTTTGTCGCCAAAATAGAACCTGTTTTTGTACAGCGTAGATACATGTTCGTAAAGTTTCTCCATTGTATCGAAACCGGTGATCCCTTCGTGCCTGTATTTCTCTCCGCGTACTACCAGGTCTGCAAATGAATTGGACGCTTCTGGTATCGCAATCTTTCCATTAGCCGGCTGGTAACTTTCAACATATATCTTGATCTTATCCCCTTTAGATACTTTGCCGTTGATGGTTACAAAGTCGTTGAAGAATACGAACCTGCTTTCTTCTTTCATTGGGGAGAGTTTGAGTTCACCTACAGATGTTTTGATCATATTCTCTATGTTGTAGAAACAATAATATCAAAACAATAGCAATTAAGCAAATTAGAATTTGTATGTCTCATTTTACAGGATATAATAAAGGCAGGAGTTTATCCTGCCTTTACTATGAGATTAACGTATGGCCAGGTATTTATTATTATTAATAAGGAACGAAATGTTCTGCTTTTCGATAGGGGTGAGTCCGGCGTATACATTGCCATTTCGCGGATGATACCATTTTTGCCTCATAAAGTGTCGGTTAAGTTGTTCGTCCCTGAATCTCATTCCATGCCGTGCGTATATCTCATTCAGCATCACTTTATGTCCCCATTCAGTAAGGTATACAATGTCGTTTTCATTCAATCGCCTTTCAGAACCTTCTGGGAAGAATCCCGGAATATTTGTTCTGTGTTTTAACCTGTGTTTGCCGGTAGTTAGTGTTGTAGCAGAATTGTCTATCGGTAATGTGTTGCTTCCTGTTAATAGTATTTCGGATCCGTTGATGCTATTGGTATTTCCGTTGATAGCATTTTTGTCATCAATCGCCGCACATGCGGTATTGTTTTCGTAAGCTTTGTTGTTATTACACTTACAAGAGGCTATAAGCCAGGTAGATAACAACAATATCGATACTGTCCTTAGCATAGCTTTAGCTTTTAGTGGTTAACAATAGGTTGTCAATATATCAACTCCAAATAATATACCAGCTAAAGCATGATTTAAGAACCTTGTGATTCCTTTAACACTGTAAATAGGAGGCTATTTTTTGTCAGATATACTCTTTTTCTTCTTTCGTATTCCCGAAACTGTTTTGACCCTACCTGATTCTACTTTCCAGAATCCCCATTGGCGCGTATCAGAAGTTTTTTTCAAATCAAGCCCTGCTTTTTCTGCAATGTACCAGCATAGCTCAATGCCAAAATCTTTGTTTTGTACATTGACATCAGCTTTAGATATGTCGTCCATATAAGCTATTATGATGTCTTTCAACAAGGCTTTGGCAGGCTTATTTTTCTTTTTGTATTCATTAATAACAGAAGATGCACATTTGTTCAGCAGGTCGCTGATTATATCCTGCTGGTCTTGCGGAGTGTTTTTTATGCCCGGCATTGCTTTGTCGAAAGTGGCATATTTATCTGCCCACCTGAAGTTGGTAAGAAGCGTAATTATCTTTTCGGCATTCATAATAAAAAAGCCCGGCAGTACCAGGCTTTATGTTATGGTATGAAATTAGTACTATTTTATTTTACAAGTGTTGAGTTTGCTGCATGGTGTTACCAGGTATGAATAATATAAACGGCCATCACGGAATATGAGTACATACCAGTCCATATTGTTCATTAGTTTTTGCTCCAGTTTGGTTTTGTTGGGCAGTGATGCTGTCTTGTAATTATAGATATAGAAGCTTGAGTGTGCATCCATAGACAGATGGCTATTGAGTACAGTAGCGACAATTTCACTTTCGTCTTTTCTGTCTTTCCAGTCTGTTATTGGTCCGTAGAGGAGCCTGCCACCATAATTAGCAGTTGCCTTTCTGAACAAAGCATCATCGCAGAAGTATATTTCAATGGAACCTTTAGCTAATTGAGAATCAACTAGCACTGTATATGTACAAGCATCTCCGGTTTGTGCCATGCCCCCCAAGTTATTATCTATGATATTCATCCCCCCGTTCAAATCTTCATTGTCGTTACTGTGCGTAGTAAAATAATCTACAAGCTCCAGGTGGCCGTCGGATAACATTGCACGAACTATGTCATCTTCCCAAGACTCATCTACAGCTTTGTATACAGGGTACGCCTGCTTATACAACATATTCCTGTATGCATCGCCCGAATACAATCTGTTGAGCTGGCTAATAGCATGAGCAAAACCTTTAAGCTTCTGTGCAGTGTAATTGCTTTCGACAGCTCCCGGTCTGTTTGCAAGTGCTTCAAATTGTATTGCAAATTCATTCATCTCAGAACGAGTAAGGTAAGTCTTCATGCTTTTGGCAGCCATCGTTTTAAACTCAGCTACTTTTGTACAGTATTGAGCTCCGCTGCTCTTAGGCTTGTATATGTCATCCTGCTTTTTAAAATCTTCCTTATTGTCTGAATACTGGTAAGATATGCCACCTTGTGCATAGCATAAATTACCTGCTGCAATTAATAATATTAAGTATAGTATCTTTTTCATAACCATGTTTTTCAAGTGTAGAAAGATAAAAAAGATTGAGATTTTATTATATAAAGCAATAAAAATTAACCAAGATTAGTTTGCTTGAATGACGATATATGTTAATTTGTTTTCAGGTGAATAGTTGCGTGGGTATTTAGAGGATGGGTATATTGCAAACCATTCTTAAAAAAAACTTGTCTTCAACATAATAAAACAAGGTTTATGATAAAATATACAATTGTGAGGTTTGGGGTTGCTGTGATAATGTTCTTTTCTGTATCTGTTGTTTCTGCACAAGATTTTGCACCCGATTGGTATGTGCTCGGAAAGGGAGCAGAGGTAGCAGTCATTAAACCCGGAGTAAATGATCTTACATATTACATTGCTGCAACAGGTAATAAACCAATTGATAAAGCAGCAGTTGACGCTATGGTGGAAAGAATAAATTTTTACCCTGGTAGCGTTGTATTGGTACACGCGAAAGTTGGAGATAACTACATAGCAACAGATATGGAGGGTAGAAACCTGGTAATAAGAGGAGCCATTATCAAAGCTATGCATACTGACAAAAGTGGAGTAGCGTATATGAAGAACAACTTCACCTCGCCGTCCGGCATCAATCTTAAAGCGGGGATGTATGTGTGGATGAAAACTAAAAAGGATAAAGTGGCTATCATAGAATGTGATGGGGGCAAAGAAGAGGAAGTAGATATAGCTAAGCTATATTTCATTAATGAGTTATCGGTCGATATGGCTAATACAACCCATTACAAACCCGTTAAAGACTAAATTACGTTTTCATCTGGTAAAGATTATGTTAAGTATTTGTCAGGGTCTTCACCAATTACATTAATTATCAGTCATTTATCTTTATTCTATTTCTTTTTCTTTTAATAGCTTTATATAGTAATTATGTGTTAATTTTGATACTGTAAAAAGCACGTTTCAGTTCTTTAAATTGAGTCTAGTTCTGCGTATCAGGATTTGTTTTTGCGTCGGGAATTATTTTTTAATCCTTAAAAAATTAATGTATGAAGCAAAAATTACTTACGCTATCCCTACTGTGCTGCAGCATGTTTAATTCATCAGCTCAGCAAGTGTTTAATGTTGAAGTTTCAGATTTTCAATTTTCACCTTTAATCTTTGCTGTGGGTGTTGGTGACACAGTAAAATGGATCTGGACCAGCGGTACCCATACAACAACCAGTACTGTCTTACCTCCGGATGCAGTTGCATGGGATGCTCCCATAACAGCGACGAATACTACTTATGAGTATGTGCCGGTAAAGTCAGGTACTTATTTTTATAAGAGTACACCAGATGCCGCTCATAGTATGACGGGTAAATTTTATGTATTCCCAACATCTGTGCCGAATACAGGTACTGCTGCTCAATTAGTAGTATATCCTCTTCCTGCTTCTGATGAATTATATATCAGCAATGGTAAAGCATATGAACATACTGTTGCATCTATGTATGATATTAGCGGAAGACAGGTGTTAACTGCTCAATTCTATAATAAAGAGGTATATACCCTACATGTGAATGGTATTCCTGAGGGTGTTTATATTTTAATATTGAAACAGGGCGATAACGAATACAGATCAAAAGTGACTATTGCGCATTAATATTTAAATTGCTGCGGAATGACATATTATCTGTGGTGTATGTATAAAATGTTATGGTAATGTAAAAATTACCTTCAGGTTTGTTAATGCCGTCGAGCGTATGTGATATATGGCATAAATTAGGTTATCTAAAACCTATTTTATGACCAGACTATCTACATTATTACTGATTTTACTGACCTCGCTGCATGTGGTTGCTCAACAACGATATGCAGATCTTAAAGTTAACCTCTTAGACCCCAAGCAAGGTGATACTATTTACATTGATGACCAGTTTAATATTTCAGCCAAGGTTATAAACCTTGGGGCTGATACAGTGCATTCTTCTGACACGCTAGGTTTAGGGCTAATATTTGACGGGAACCCTATCATGTTTTACCTAAATGGTACCCCAGTTCAGTATCTTCCAATGGACGGGTATGAAATTGCCCCTGGTGATTCCGTAACAATAGGATTTAGTTTTACTGTATCTACCGGATGGCAAACCGGCCCAACTACTTTCTGTGCCGAGGTCACACCAATTAATGCAACAGATTCAATAACCGATACTGCATTGTCGAATAACCAGAGTTGCGCTAATTTGAAAATATTGGAGCATACTACATCGGTTACAACTGCAAGTAAGCAAAACAGTATTGTTGTAATCTACCCGAATCCTGTATCAGATATATTAAATATGGCATTTGAGCTGTCTGTGCAAAAGCAAGTATCCCTGAAAATAACAGACATGTCTGGTAGGGTAGTGATTAGCAATGAATGGGGTGATATGAGCAAAGGAATGAACAAGCTATCGGTAAATACAGGGTTACTTGCACCTGGTATGTATCTTTATGAGTTGCAACTGGACAAAGAGCGGGTCAAAGGAAGATTCAATAAGCAATAGTGAGTTCAACAACTAATATAAAAAGGGGCAAGCTTACTTGCCCCTTTTTATATTAGTTGCCTGTATGAAGCAGTTCCTCATACATTCTCATTACTTTTCGAATTGTCTGGTCTGTGCTGAGCTCATTTTTTATACGTTCTTTAGCTTTCTTTCCCAGTGCAGCACATAAAGACCTGTCGTTATATAGCTTAAGTATGGCATTGGCAAGAGCTTGCCCATTTTTAGCAGGCACAACCAGACCACTTTCATTATTTACCAGCAATTCTTTATTCCCATCTATATCTGTGATGATAGGTGGTACAGTAAGTGACATAGCTTCGATTACGGCCTTGGTTATTGATTCGCCACTTATAGAAGATAATACAAATGCATTACACCCGGCTACAATTCCCAGTACATCATTTCTAAATCCGAGAAACTTAATTCTGTCTGCTTTGTTACCCTTAGCTATTATCTTTCTGCTATCCGTGTTGTCTAAATTATTGCCAATGAGTAGTAGGTAAACAGGCAGTTCGTCAGGTAAAAGATTCATAGCTTCCAGAAGATAGGGTATGCCTTTCATTCTCCTGTTATTTGCTACATTAACAAGCATAAATGCATTCTCCGGGATGTTATATTCTTTGCGTATGTCTATAACGGGTGTGTTCTCATACCATTCTACACGATGACCTTTGTTGATAGTTATTGTCTTCTTTTTGTCAAAAAAGAGTTGTTTTTGTATGCTTTTCTCTACCCCGATGGAGTTGCACATTATTTTATCTACACGCGGATGCAGGAATTTTAAGTAATTAATGGGGTCATACCATTGTACATTGCCGGCATAACCACGGTATAAGACAATTTTAACTGGAAGTCCTTTAGCTGCCTGGATCCCATTAATGATAGAGAAGTTATTAAACAAGTGCAGGATGTCATATTGTTCTTCTATCAGTATGTTTCTTATATAAGATATCTCATCCTTGCTCATTTTTTTTACAGGATGGAACTTAATGACTTTAATGCCTGCATTTTCAAATTCTGTTATATATTCAGCCTCAGGGAAAGTCATAATATGCACCTCGACACCTGCCTTGGCAAGGCCAATGAATATCTCTGCTTCCGGTCTTACTGTATGGTACGACCTGTAATCACTTATTACTAATACTTTCATCAGGTACTTAACAAGGGCAAAAATGCGTATTTATTTTCGTTTTTTATTTGCGAGAATATACCTGATAAAATTTTGTTTAATGTGTTGGGACAGATGGGCTACGTTTTAAAATGTAAGTCTAAGGCCGGCGGCTAAAGGTAGATAGTTGAACCTATATCTTACCGTATGGCCATACAAGCTGTAATCTTTACTGTTGCTCAGTGATGATGTCATGTAACCGGCGGTAGTGTTTACAGATACCATCCTGTAATCAGCCTCTGCATTCAGCCACAGGCTGCCTATAAGTTTTACCATAAAGCCAGCTTGCACACCAAGCATAGTGCCCGCATTATTGTTATTGATCTCAAGTGTCAGTACTTCTCCCGGGTTATTAACATTTGTCATTTGTGCTGCAGTATAACTGCGCCTATTATCAAGTAATTGCCTGCCAAAACTAAGCCCGGTGAAAAGACGCACATTACGGTAAATGTGCATTTTTATATTTGCATATATAAACGGAGAGGTATAATAGCCGGTTGTATTTAAAGAGGCTGTACTCCAATCGCCGAATGCAGAGCCAAACGAAGATTTGGCGATCTTGCCTGATGTTCTGTATCCTGCCATTTCGGCTCCAATACCTGCATCAGCAATGCTTGTAGATATAAAGAGCCGGATATTACCTCCGTAACTGTTATCGTTTGAAATATTGGCAGTAGCTATATTGTTTTTGTCCTGGTTGGTATATAGCCAGTTAACGTTTAGTCCAAATTTTTGAGCACTTACTATAGTAGGGAAAAACAGAGCAGCTAATAATAGTTTTTTCATTTATTTGATATTGTTGCATAAATATACTAAATCAACATGCTTAATCATATACCTGAAACAATAGCAATTGAGTGTTTTTATTGAACTTGTATTATACTAGTCGTATTTTTGACTTACACGTTCACTGATTTCTCTTATTTTTCCTTCAACGTCTTCCAGAAGTTCTTCCAGAGACTGGATGATGAATTTGTTATCGTGATGTTCCGGCTGATTTTTGTTATAAAGGAATATTAATCCTTTCATAGTAGCTACCGGTTTGCGCATTTCATGCGATTGTAACCAGGCTATTTCATCTAATGTTTCATACTGCATATCTATTACTTTCTTTCTTTTGAATACTATCCTCACTAATACCAGTATAGTTAATGCAGCAGCAATACAGGCCATTATCAGCAGTATCATAACCATCCGGTCTATTTTCTTCTGAGATTCATATTTTTCTTTTTCCCTGAGTTGTTCTGCAGCCTTTATGTCTTCGCTTAGATTACCAATGATGGCTTTACCGCGGTCATCTATCAGCGAGTCTTTCAAGTTGGCGTATTTTTGCAGGTAATAGAATGCGTTAGGTATATCGTCTTTGGCGCGGTAATATCTCCATTTAGTATCATATAACTGGTACACGACATCTGCAAATTTATTTGTGTCCAGAGTACTCTCAACCTGTTTTAGTGTAGCAGCTGCCATATCAGGTTTGTTAAGCTCAATATAAAGCCTGCTAAGTGCCACTTTATTATTCAGGAGATCTGTTTGATTTATGTTATAACGTTCATCAATTTCGATGCTTTTATTGAGGTTCGCTATTGCCTGAGCGTAGTTTTTTACATCAATATAAACCTTACCTAAATTACCGTAAACCACTGACAATGCATCCAGCCATTTTCTTTCTTCTTCAGGATATTTTTTTTGTAAACGGTTAATGAAATTCATAGCGCGCAAATAATAATAGATGGCGCTATCAGGCATTTTCATGTTTCGGTAACATAAACCGGTATTGCTCAGTATTTCCTGCATACGTACCAATTGCAGAATAGTTTGCTTGCAGCTTCGTTGTTCTCTGAAACTCATTTTAAAGCATTCTGCAGCTTCAGCGTAGCGCTCTTCTTTATAAAGCGCCATGCCAATGCGGTAATTGTATGAGCCGGATAAGCAACTATCAGCGATGCTGATTTTATCTTTGTATCTATTATACCATTCGTATGCATCTTTATACATGCCTTTGTAATAGTATGCATCAGCTTTGGCGTTATATACATTAATTACCTTGTACCTGTCCCATTTATAATCGGGGTTGTTTTCTATCGCAGCCACCATGCTATCGGCATATACCATTGCGCTGTCTGCATTCTGCAGATCATTAAGATAAATATTGTGCTTATAGGAATAGATATAGTATAGACAAATTGCATCGTCAAACCCAGACTTTTTTAATGAGTCCAGATATTTGAATGATGCATTAATATTAATGCTGTCTCTTATACGGTATGCATTTTGTATACTGGTAGTAATACTATGTTC
This sequence comes from Flavipsychrobacter sp., assembly GCA_044227125.1. Lineage (GTDB taxonomy): Bacteria > Bacteroidota > Bacteroidia > Chitinophagales > Chitinophagaceae > Polluticoccus. The sequence continues at coordinate 35,106 of JBGAFS010000004.1, read as the reverse complement.
CGTATGGTATAGTTTACTTTCTTCTTTTTTATTGCATGCTGATAGCATAGCCAATAAGGGGGATAGAAGCAGAACAGTCGTACAAGTTTTCTGACTGCCTAGCCAAAAATCATCTCTTCTCATTTATGTAACAGGAGTTTTGAACTCCCTCTCTATCCCATAAATGCTCTCTATATTGCGGTGCAAAAGTATGTCATATTTGAAATATGTACTGCCTTTTTACCTAATAATGTTTGGTTAACATTATTTACTTCATTTTGGAGTGTCTTAGGAGGGTGTTTTCACCCTCTTGTTGGCTGAAATTTTACTGCTTTAAGTTCCTTGTTTTAAGTTATTAGCTGTGTGTTAAACAAGTTGCTGTTTGAATTTTTGAGATGAGATGTTTGTGTGGCGACTATTATTCTCCTCGGAACATAGCTATTGTGCTATACTCTGATAAATGAAAAAGGAATCCGAATGGATTCCTTTTTCATTTCCGGCCCGATATAAGATTCTAATGAGGTAGTCTCAATATGCTTTGCTCAAACTTATCGAACGCTTCATCTAACTGCTTACGCAGATGGTAGACAATATCTGTTTCTTTAATGAAACTGTATGATATGCTGTTATACACATAGGTTTTTATATCGGAATAGCTAATGTCCCTGTAGCGTTTGGCAAGTAGTACATATTGATGTGTAAGGTTACTACGCAAAACTCCTGCATCATCAGTACAGATACAGATAGGTACATTGAATTTCTTATATAGTGATATAGGGTGGGCACTGTTTTTAACTTTAAGGATAAACTCGTTACTGGCCAGGTTTATTTCTATTGCTGTTTGTTTTTCTTGCATTTCTCTCAGCAGTGCATAGCTGTCCTCTTCGTATGCCATATCCACTCCATGTCCTATCCTGTTGGCACCCGCTATGTTTACTGCAGCATTAATATGCCAGGTTAGCTCTTCAGGCTTTACCATTCCTAATACTAATTCCCCTGCGTGCATAGCATATTTTACATTAGGGTATTTCTTATGGCAGTACCTGAACATCATCATATGCAACCAGTAGTCATTCATTGATACCTCATTGTTTTCCGGTGCAACAATATTTACGCCCACTATCAGGTCGCAGGTATTAGCTGACTCAAATGAGGCAAGTAAGGCCTTGAATACGTCATAAGGTTGCATTGTACGAACAGCATAGTTTTGATACCGTATTGTAAAGTTTTCGTCGTCCAGACGCAGCCTTTTATGCCTGTTCACTACCGAATCATTAAATGCCTTAACAGATGTTCTAAGCCCTTTTGATGTTATGGTGTCATCCAGTTTTTTTAATAACTGCATTACTTGTTTTCTATCCCTGTTCACCTGCAATTGTCGTAGTTCTGCTTCGTATTTCTTCTGATTGGGATCTGTAATTTTAAAAGGTATGGTAGTGAACATTGTCTCTATGTAGGATACATTTTCTTTTAGTGCCCGTTTTTTGATTTCCAGCAACCCGCTGTCATAACTGTAGTATACCGCGCCAAACAAGCCAAACGTATTGAAAAACTGCTGGTCTGACGGCAGGCTAATGCCGTTATAGTCTTTTACAGACCATTTTTCCAATAACAACTCTTTGTAATTGCTCAGCGTTCTGGTCGAGTCCAGTTTCGAAAAATATACCCAATTGGAATCGGTTTGGTTTGACGAGGACACCAGCAGCTTGACAGTGTCTATCATATAATTTCGGTTCACGGCATAATTGACATAAGACTCAGCATACACAGACCCGCTATAGTGGTGATGAAGGTCTCCGCCTTTGGGCATGGCAGAAAAGAAGGCAGTGAGGGCAGCTTCATTATTGCGTATACTTTCAAGGTATTTACTGACCTCCTGCTCCTGTGCATTGATCGTATTAGCTAACAGCAGAAACAGTAAAACGGTATAGTTTTTCATATTCATGGTTTTTGGTAAAATACGGGTTATTTATTTTGATTGTAATGCCTGCGGATGATTGCAGATTAAACCATCTTGTTAATGGCCTCCATTAAGAATGCTTTTTTGTCTTGTTTATCCGCCAGCCACCTATGTTTGGCGGATTTCAATAAGGGAAGTTCATCTTTTGGTATGTCATGAGAAAGATCGGTAGTCATTTGTAATAATATACTTGCATCCAGGTAGTCGCCTAATGCCTGTGCCATGGCCTTGAGTTCTCTATGGACTGGCGCGTATTCATCAGTATAGATGCGGTCTTTTATATACTTTCTCAGTTCATGCAATTGTTCATCTGTTGTCGCATTTTGTAAGAGGCCTTGTATTGGTTTATCTGTGTCATCCATCCATTTCTTTAACCTGCTCCTCCGAAGGTGGTGTGGAAGATGATGCGTAATAATATGTCGTGACCGGCTAAATGAGTTGCGTTTGTATTCCCTGTTATATTCATTTCCTGCAGTTTGTATAGCATTTGCTACCACTTCCATGTAATGCGTCGGCAACGTCCCATATGTACCGAAATAAGCAGCGACTGTATTATTATGTATCTGCAGGTTTCGTAATGCACCCGCTGCTGCATACAGTTTTTTCATGCTGACGGGCATATCGGTTTTATATCTACCGCCGTGAGCCATTCGCAACAATGCCCTTAGTTTTTTGTAATGTACCCGGAATTGGTGTATATCTTCCTTGTTATGGTCATAATATGCACTGGCTGCCAGTTTTTTCATATTGTCCAGCAGATTATCAACTTCTTTAACCAGGCGTTTATGATACATGTATTAAAGTTAAGCCTATGCAGTTACTTAATTCTTACATAGGCACTGATATTAGTCATTGATAAATGAACAATAGTGATAATTTTCAACATGAGGGTGTTTTAACGGTTGTTTGTTCCTGCTGTTTGGTATTACTTTAATAAAAACCGCAACCATGAAACATGTATTCCTTGCAGCTATGCTAGGCCTGAGTTTACAATCTATGGCCCAGCAACATTTCAGTATTAATAACAATACAGATATCAGGCATCACGTTGGTATCGTTGGACTTGGTAGTTTGAGTACAGAAGAATTAGCTAAGGTTAATTCATCCGGCAAGTTTGCAGCATATATAGCCCCTTTTATCAGAAACCCGGGCAAGAATAACTGGCATCAGAAACTTACGGTATATGCTTCTTATAATATTAATGCAGGTAACAGTGATAGTTTACTGGCAAGTACGGTTTTATTGCCCGAATTGGGTAGTACTTCATTTCTGGGCACTATACAAGCCAGCCTTATATATAATGATACGGACCGTTCTCATGAACGCTATTGCCTGGCACTATTTGGTGAATTTTCAAACAAAAAGATAAAAGCAGATAAGCCCTTGCCGGGAGCTACTGACAAAGACAGTACATTATGGTTTAGTACACTCAACTATACATTAGGGTTCAAAATGGTATACACTTACCCGGTGCCTATGGGTAATACATTTATGCCTGTATCACTTGCTATTATTCCGTATTTACATTGGCTGAATATACCTGATGAAGATAATGGAGATTACCGTTATTTGCTTAATGATGGTAATCTGCCGTCATCGCTTTTTGGCGCAGGCTGTAAAGTCATAATGGCTGTGAATGACTTCCAGTTTTTTGCAGATTTCAGGAATACATTTGACAGGAATAATAAGATTAGTAATCGTGATATAAAAGGATTTACTTCCAACATCGGAGTTGTAGTTTCTGCATCTATCCTCGAGTTTTAACCTGTAGGATACATCCCGATTTCATATTGTTTTTAAAATAGGGTTAAAAAACGGTTTTTTAGAAAAAGTATATATTATATGTTTGCTTATTATTAATCTAAACCAATACAATCACCATGAGTTATCTATTATTTAAACGGGCGCCATTGGTGTCATCCAAACCTGCAACGCAAGAATCAGCCGGGTCTGCTTTTTCCAAATGGATATTAAAAAATTACGGAGGACGGTATCGTGAGGAGCTTGAAAAACAGCGTTTGCGGGCAAAGGCTAAACAGTTTGGCAATGCGATGCTTAAGAGTACTGCCGAAAAAACGACCGATACTCCTTTAGTAGGTATTGTTGGTGGTGGGTTTGCCGGTATGTATGCAGGTCTTATTCTACAGTCGCTGGGTATAGAGTTTGAATTGTTTGAAGCTACTGACAGGGTAGGCGGCCGTATCAAAACATGGTACTCAACAGATTATTCTGCCCGCAGTAAAAACAATGCCGGCTTGTACGGAGAAGTAGGTGGTATGCGCTTGCCGCAGTTTGCACCAGATATGCTACCCGTTCAGCAGCTTGCACTGTCCGTTAATGCGGTACTCAAACGTAATGGCCTGGATGACAGGATGGTGTATTGGCGTAAGTTTTATTACAACTCACCTGTACAGCGTTTGCGATTCAATAATATGCCTGCACCTATTACAAGTGAAGAAGCAGGACTTAACTCTTTGAATTTCGGTGAGGATAAAGGTGGAGATGTACCTATGGTTTGGGTGACACCCCAAAAGGATTCTAAAGGCAATAAGTACCTGCCTATAAACATGATAATAGATAAGGTAAATACACCTTTCATTGATGCTATCAATAAATCTTTCGAAAAAGGTTTTGAGATGCTCATGCAATATGATCAACATTCAATGTGGGGATACCTTACCAATGTATTTACACTTGGACAGCTCGGAGAATATTATGATCCTGCAATGGGCAAGAAAACAGATAATATACCATGGGCTGTTGCCAGTTATCTTGAAACCACAAACGTAGGTACGGGTATGTATTCTGTGTCGTTTGTAGAAATGGTGCTCGCTATGTATGACTGGACCGGTAGTAAGGATCCTTATCGTCCTAATGACCCTAACATATATATGCTCACTGTTGATAAGGGCATGCAACACTTCCCTGATGCCTGTCATACAGTACTTAACCTGTACAAAGGTGTTGAAACATCAGATGGAAGCCTTGCGCAGGTACAGGTGGGTATGCTGCCCGGGGCAGACGGAAAGAAATCATATAATCCGCCAAACCTTACGCCGGATGCTGTGCCACCTCCTCCAACAGTCGGTAAGAAGCAGAATGCTGCTCCTGCCGCTGCACCGGTTGAAAAATCAAAGTCAAAAAAACGTGTGTACATGAAGCATAAGGCAGTAGAGATGCTGTACGATCCTAAATTGTATAATGGGCATGGCGGTATGAAATTGAAGTTGGAAAGTGTTAGCGGCAGAAAAAAGCAATTAGTAGAAAAGCAGTATCCTTATGTTATCACTACACTACCTAATGGCAGGTACCTTAATGGTGAACTGAAGATGAACCTGCTGAACAATATCTCATTCTCCAAAGCCCAGGCCATAAGGGAGTGCAGTTATATGCCATCGTTCAAAGCCTTTCTTACTTTCAAAAACCAGTTCTGGGCAAAGCTTGGCAAACGCCAGGATAAAGGCCTTGGTGCTGCTGCAACAGACAGGCCTAACCGCCAGATAATCTATCCTTCATATGGTTATTATGGAAAACCAGGGGTACTGCAGATATATTGCTGGGCAGAGGATGCAAGGCGTATGGGAGCACTGTCTGATGAGGAACGTATCAATGAATGCCTGAAAGGCATTGAGTATTTGTACCCCGATGGAGATGTCTATAAGAACTTCGCAGGATATGATGACGGGCGTACCACTAAAACATGGTATTGGGACCAGCATGCAGGTGGGGGTGCATTTGCATTGTTTGCTCCCGGCCAGTTCAAGTACATATATCCTACACTACTGACACCTGAATTTGACGGCTGCCTGAATTTTGCAGGAGAATGCTGTTCGGTGCATCATGGCTGGATAGTAGGTGCACTTGACTCTGCGTACAATGCTGTTTATAATATCCTGAAACAGTCAGGAGCTGATGAAAAAATTGAACAAATGAAAGCTACATGGGGTGTACTCACTGCACCTGATATTGATAGCTGATAACTTTTGCCCGTATGGGTTGTTTTGGTTTAGGTCCCCGTCATTATTCAATGACGGGGCATTTTTATAATTACTTAATACTGGGGGATAGTCTACTTATACTTGTCAGGGGTTACTTGTACCTTAAAAAGAAACACCCCGTCTTTATCCTTGTAGTTGTAGTCTATAGTGGCATCGTTTTCTCTGAATACCTTCATGTCAGGATTGGTCTTTGTATTGTTTACCAGTGTTTGTTCCATATAGTTTTTTATACTGGCAAGGTCTATTTCATTGATGCCCATATTGATCAAGGTATAATTGTATGCAATTGTATTCCCTACGGCAATAGTGTTGTCCAGCCTGGTTTCCTTGTCTACCATGTAAGGACAATTCTTGTTCATGTCGTTGCTGATTTTAACCATCATTTTATCAAACGACGGTTGTGTAAAGCTGCTGTAATTCAACAATACAATGGTAACGGTGGCTCCAAATATCAGTCCTAATAACGTCCATAAGGGAGTCCTGTTTTTTTTCTCGTTCATATATGATGTTGACTGTTATTATTCTGTTTCTGTGTTGTTCTATTTCGCAGGGTTCATAATCTGTATAGCATGCCTGCTGTCTGCAAATGGTGGTTTGTGGTTATAATCTCGGCTCATGCGATAGACGCCTACGCCCACACCGTTGCGGTTCTTTACGTAAGTGGCATATTCATAGAGTGAAGCAGTAGCAATACTGTCTCCCGGAGGTGAATCCTGGCTGCCGTTAGGATAGATGAAGCTATCACCATTCACCAGAAATATCAACCTGTCCAGTCCGTAAGTAGCAACAAGTGGTGCAAAACTGTTGGTGTCTTTCCCGCTCCAGTAGTGGTTGCCTGTAGTATATGATTGGAAGAGTACGTAATTATAATTGCCTTTATGCTGTCCGAACATGATATTGTCTAACCCGCATGAGCCATCAGTATCATAGAAGAATACAGGTTTTTTACCGGCACTGTTCATTACATTGCAATCGGTGCAGTTGGGGCCATAATATTTAGCTATGGCTACTACAAGGCTATCAGCATTCGCCGCAGTACGAGATACGTCTCCGCCGAAGGTACCATATTCTATATCCAGGTCTATGCCATCCAGTTTCTGTGTAACAATCTCGTTATTATATGTGTTCTTTGCCCAGTGGTAGTAAGTGCTGGTAGAGGTAGAGTGGTACTGGTCGAACCCGGGAGGATTCACATAGCCCGGTTCTTTTGTAGCAGGGTCTTTTACTGAGCCATCGAAGTATGCATCAGAAATGAAATGGCACACCACAATTTTAGTGCCTTTGGCTTGTGCAGCACGCCAATCGGCCTGTACGGTATCTCTGCCCGCAAAGAACTCCAGGTAGTCTACGCTGTCCGGTGCATTGGCGGGATTATATCCTGCGGCGGGGTCGTTACCATCGCCCACAAGATAACCGACGAATATATGGTGCGGCCCGTTCTTATAGGCCAGCAAGCCGTTCACGGGTGTATCATTGTTATTATTGTTGGCATTATCTGTTGTTTTCTTTTTACAACCAGTAGCTGACAATAGGATGCAGGCTAGTGCAAATAATAGGTACCTCATTTTTGACGGTATTGATTTACGTGTACTAATATACTGTTTCATGGTTATGTTGATTAATGGTTTTTAATATTTGTTGATAGTTTTTGATAGTTTTTTTGAAGAAATAATTTTTTCTCTTCCGTTACCTGAGTGGAAATGATATTTGCTGTATGTAGTAATGATGACCGATATGCTGTTTCATAGTGTTACTAATTTTAAGGTTCTTACACTGCAAAAATACAATAAATTAAAAATATAATGCGTTATTAAATGCCGGATACGGGAATTTTGGTATATTCGGATAAACAGAACCTTATATGGCAGAGAAAAAAGGAAAACTGGTTGAAATTAAAACTAAGGAAACCAGCGACAGTGTAGAAGGCTTTATTAATAGTATAGCCGACGAACAGAAGCGTGAGGATTGTTTGATTATTATAGAAATGATGCGTAAAGCCACTAAGGAAGAGCCGAAGATGTGGGGTAGTGCCATCATCGGTTTCGGTAACATCCGCATCAAAAGCCCTAACACAGGCAGGGAGGTTGAGTGGATGAAGATAGGCTTCTCTCCCCGCAAGGCCAATATATCATTGTACATAGGAGTAGAAAAGCATGCCGAGGCGCTTAAAAAACTGGGTAAGCATAAAACAGGTAAAGGCTGCCTGTACATCAATAAAATTGCAGATATAGACACCGGGGTACTGAAGACCATGATAGAGGCTACAGTAAAGGGGAAGTGATAACCCGGTGTTTGTATACACTACTATATTATCGTACCGGCTCTTCGGGCTACTTAATATTCTTAAATATCAGTGCATAGGTAACAGCTGTGCCTGAGCTGTTTTCTGTATATTTCAGTTTCATCTGCGTGCTGCTGATATCCAGGTCAAAAGTATCGGGGTTGCTGTCTACTATTGCCAGCCGGGTATCATTATTCAGTAAAGCCCATGTGGCATTTGATGTTTGCGATTTGCCGGGGCATACATTAGCACTTTCGTCCTTTACAGACTTGCCATCACCTGTATAGGTTACAATATCATCCTTCTCACAATCTTTCATTTCATCAAAAATATCTTCGGTGCTGTCCTTGCCCATGTAGGTGAAACTGGCGGTAGAGCCTGATACCTGCCATTTACCTGCCACCAGCAGCTTTGCAGTAGCAGACAATGTATTGCTGCTGTTGCTATTGTTGTTCTCACTGTTGTTGTCATTCTTTTTGCAAGCGGCAAATAGTACCAGGCTGCAGCCTGCTAAAATGATAGCTGTAAGTTTCATAGAATGAATTTTGTTTAAATATAATATGTGCTCCCTATAAAAGCAATATATACCTGCGTATAAATAAGGGGTAATCAGCATAATGACCAGGGAGTTTTCACTGATTTTATAGAGAATTATTTAATGCCTCTATAATTTCAACCGTTAAATGCGTATGTTCGTAACGACACTGAAATCCATTAATATGTAAACTTAATTTGAACACAAAACTCTCTTGCTATGAAAAAAAATCTCACGCTATTGCTATTAGCGGCATCTGCATTGATGCTTGTCCGTTGCGGTTCCGGCACGGAAAAATCAAAAGAACAGAAAGACGAAAAAGAAGAGGCTTATGAATCGGTCACAACCGGGCCCGATAGCCTGTGTATTGTAACCCCAAGCTGGTTTCCGCACAGCCAGACACCGCCACCTGCCGAAGGGAAGGGCAGCCCGTTTGATGTGTCGAGCACTACCAACCAGATATTCCACCAGTGGTCGTGGAATAAGTTCCTCTGGCTCACCAAGCCAGATGCTGGCGGCAACCCGCTGTTCCTGAACCAACTGCTGGTAAGGCAGGTAACGCCGTACATGGCCGCCCTTACTCCGCAGGCAGGCACATTGGTGGTGCTGCAGGACAGTAACCAGGCGGGCAGCGGCAACCCTATACTGCGCACCAATGCAGGATATGGCGGCACCAGCCAAACGGTGTACTATTCAATACACATGAACGACCTGATGTATGTAACCGCCTTGAAGTATGCACAGCAGATATCTAAAGGAACACTGCCGGCAAACAACCTTACCGCATTTCCTGTAGGCTCTTTCGAGCTGAAAGTATCATGGGTTCCTCTTACGTCTATTCCTTCTGATAAACAGTCTATGTATTATACTACAACTGCTTCTCTTTCTTATGACGGGGGTAAAACCTATACCAAGACACCGGTGGCCATGCTGGGTATGCACGTAGTAGGTGTGGTAGAAAATCATCCTGAGTTTATATGGGCTACTTTCGAACACCAGGACCTGTCGCCTGATTATGACTGGAAAGCAGGTAATGCAACCGCCGCAACAGATATGCTGCTGTTCAAAAAAGGTACGGTGAGCGGTATAGATGGCATACGCTATAATACCAGTACCCAATTGGGTGTGCTGCCATACCAGGTGTTCGATCTGTTTCAGTATGGTGTGCCGGTAGACAGCACAGGCAATTTTATGGTTACCTCACAATCAGAGCCTGTTAACTTCAACAACGTACAGGGTATTAACCAGTGCGTACAGGGGCAACTGAACGATGTGTGGAAGAATTATTTCTACAATGGTTCTATATGGCTGAATATGGATGGCAAAACACCTGAGCAGCAGGCGCAACTGATAGACAGCCTGGGCTATAATATGACCAATGCCACACCGGGCAGCTATGCACGCGGCAGCATGAACTGCGCTAACGTAACGATGGAAAGCTTTACGCAAACCTTCCAGAGCAGTATCAACAATGTTAATGTTACTACACTGGCCAACTGTTTCTCCTGCCACGCCGGGGTATCATTCAGCAACAGCAACAATACTTCTCCGTTGTACCTGAGCCATGTTTTCCAGGACTACCTGGAACAGAGCAAAGGTGCTTCTGTTAAGGCTGTGGAAATGCTGAAGGCAAAAGTTGAAGACAATATGGTTAAGCGTTTGAGGAAATAAGTGTTATAATGATATATAGAAAGGGGCGCCGTTGGTGCCCCTTTTTTTGTGTCTGTATATTTTGCCTCCCCCTTACCCCCTCGCTGAGGGGGACATGCAGCGGGTTTTAACATTTTGTATCTTAACTATGATGCGCTCCTAATGGTCTTCTTTCGGATACAAAGTATTATGAAACATACACTACTTATTATCATTGTACTAAGCCTGCTATCCTGTAAAGAAATGCGGAGACCTAAATGGGAGACTATTCATACCCAAAAGGAACAACGTAAGCTGCGCTATATCATGAAGCCGAATCACTGCGGTATCATAGGCTTTTTTAGTGATGGTACTGTGGCGGGGACTATTGATACCTCAATATCCATGCATAATCTTGCCACGCTGGATACGGCAGAGGTATTTGCACATTATACCATAGACAAGCACTACATCATCTTCAACGACGACCATAGCTCGCTCGACCTCAGCAGCGATATTAAAGATGGCTATAGCTGGCTGATGGTGGATTATGAATGGAAGAAGGTGGTGAGGGAGTAGGGGGATGTCTAATCGTTTTGGGATATGCTGACTATATGTAAATTTATACTGGATAAATATCGTACTGCCGTATAATAGCATAGCTTTCAAATTAAATGCAGACAGAATTAGCGCAAATAATCTCTCTTACATCATATGGTAATGAGTTTGTCAAAAGTCAAGTTATAGACGAGAAATATTTTCCGGGTAACACCGTTTTTCAATATTGTAACTCAGTTGATTTTAGAGATATTAAAAAGTCTGTACTTTTTTCTAAGTCTATTGAAAGCATTTCTGCTAACAATCCAATTGAATGGTTTAAGCTATTACAGACGGAGGGGTGCAAAAAAATAAGGTTGTATTATCAGCCTGCACCCAAAAATGAATTTGGACCTGAATATATGTTAGCTGGCTTTGCAGGAGGTGCCGGAACCTGGCTAATTGAAACATGTTTTAAAGGTTATTCTCATTTTTGGCAAAAGCAATGGAAAGTTACCCATAAGGGTGCATCGGACAATAAAATATGGTCTGTGAATTATGCAAGAATCCTTGAAAAAAATCCTATAACGGATCAGCAGAAAGACATTGATGATACCAAACTGAAATTCAGAGACACCCTTGAGCAGTTGACAGGACTCTGTGCTGAAAATGATTTAACTCACTGGATGGATATATTTGGAAAAGCGTTAAGAACTCTTTCCAGCTCTGAACCTGGTACGCTGTATTACCATCACGATTTGATTGTAAATAAAAACTATTCACTCGAAGCACAACAACTTCTGTTTGCTGCCGGAAACGCATGGGTGTTTGGCGGAATGGGATCATGGAATGATATTGGATTTAGCAATGAAACAACCCAAAAGATATATTTGAAGCTTTCGCAAAATCTTTATGAACAAATTATCGATGGTATTATCGCAGCAACTAATTCGTTCTGATTGAAATGAGGAATTCCCCCACTGGTCTAAGCATCTCGATTAGACTAAACAAAAAATGCAAGCATCGTGCTTGCAATTAAAAGTAATCTGGATTGTATTTTATCGCAACGTATTTTTCGTCCATTATGTCTCATCTCGACAAGGGAGAATAGCATCCTTCAGCTAAACGCCTCGATACCGCCGTGTCCCTATAGGAGACACGGCGGGGACCAAAAGGTGGTGAGTGAGTAGGGGGTAACACTGATAAGGCAAACTATTGACTGCATTTTCCCTCCCAATGACATTTCCTATGTAGAAACAATACACTGTCATCCCCCAAATGTCCTGTACTCGGTACGGAATATGCTTTTATAAAACCGCTATATCGCATTGTTGGCAACGTTGACCAGCATTAACTTCATGTATGACTAAGATCATGGATTTATGTTTTATTAAAAACTATTTTTGAAGTATGAGGTTCTGTTAGTTAAAATTAAAATGAAAATAAAATGCGAGGCAAAAACAATATTGCAATAGGCTTTCTGGCAATGGGATTTTTTATGGCTTACGGATTTCTTCTGATTTACCTTCGGGATTTTGCCACAGGTAAAGATGCGTGGGTGGATTCTTACAGTTTTGGCAAACATTTTGAAACAAGGCTTGCTCATGTCCATGGTAATTTGTTTGCATTCCTGAATATTCTGATCGGTTATTTGTTACTACATTTCAGAGATAAATTGAAAAATATTAATGTTATATCCTGGTTGGCTTTGGTAGGATTGTTGATGCCAGTTGGGATTTTGACCGAAGTTTACTTTGGATTACCACCGGTTTTAGTATTAATCGGTGCAATTGCAATGACGGCATCAGTAATATGGTTAGGCGTTGCTTTCCTGAAAATGAAACAAATGGATACATGAGAAATATCGATTTTCGACTCAACAACGTTTGCATATTTAAATATTAATGAGGAAGTTTTTTCAGTTTAATTCCCAATGAACATAAAAGAATTACACACACAAGAAAAGCCGGTATCTGCAATTGTACTATTCAAAGGCGAACAGAGTAATGTCACCGCCATACAAATTCTGCAGGGCGAAAAACTAAAAGAACACATTACCAGGACTCCTGCACTACTGATTTGTATTGAAGGGAGGGCAATTTTTGAAAATGAGAACGGTGTTAATGTGACACTTCTGCCCGGCGATTATGTAAGTATTGAACCTATGATAAAACATTGGGTTGAAGGAATAGAACTTAGTCAGTTAGTGCTCATAAAAACTTAGATTCATCCGCACCATCCGAATTAGACAATGGGACAATAGTAATCCTTAGCCTAACGGTCTACCTCCACTGGTCTAAGTATCTCGCTTAGACTAAACAAAAATGCAAGCATCGTGCTTGCATTTAAAAGTGATCCGGATTGTATTTTATCGCAACGTATTTTTCGTCCCATGTGTCTCATCCGGAACAGAATAGTATCCTTCAGCTAAATGCCTTGATACCGCAGTGTCCCTATAGGAGACACGGCGGGGACCAAAAGATAATTCTATTTTATGCTGCCTAAAGCTTTACAAACTGCCTGCGGTATGAACTGCCCTGGAAGTCGATATATATTGTATACACATCATGAGGCAGCGTGCTGATGTCAATTGTCAGCGTTTCAGTGTCCTGTACATCTTTTTTGTACAGTACTTGTCCCATAGTATTGATGATAGTTACGGAAGCCGGCTGAGTGAGAAACTGTGCAGTATGTATTTGTAATACATCATTAGCCGGGTTGGGGCTTATGCTGATGCCATTGTCTCCTGTTTGCCCTTGTATGCCGGTAGGGAAAACGGTTACTTTATCATAAGTAGTATCATCGCAACCGCTGGCAATATTATGTGCAACCAGCATTACCGTGTACGTGCCTGCTGCCGCATATGCATGTGTGGGGTTATGTACGTTAGTAGTTTTTCCATCGCCAAAATACCAGGTAGAGATATTGTTATTGGCAGAATGATTGGTGAAGCTGAAAGTAGCGGCACCGGTTGCCGTATAAGTAAAGTCGGCAGAAACTTTATATTGCCCTATATGCCAGTAGGCCATACTGTCGTAAACAATTTTTCCTGTGGCTGTGCGTATGTTTGCGGCATCAGTACTGCTGAGTGTATAATTATAGCTGACCTGTGCAGGGTCTTTCCTGAATATAGTGGTATAAAATGCACAGGCTGCGGCATATGACCCTGCTGCCGACGGATGGCTTTCATCAGCGTCATACAATTCTATACCGGGGTAATTGTTGCGTACATAACGCCACACAGCCCCGGCAGGTGAAACAATAGCCTGGTTGCTGTCTGCCATCATGCGGTAGCGTATGCGTATCATACTATCCATACTGGTATAAGTGCAGAAGTAAGGCCAGTTGAAATTGGTTGTATAGAAACTGCAATTACCCGCATCGCCATTCTTCCTGCCCCATGTCATATAAAAAATAGTTTCGGAGCAGCCGTTATACAGGTTGATGAGGCTATCCAGTTTCCGCGCATAAGGAAACATACCGGTATTTACCTGGGCATCAGGCAGTGCAGGGGTCTGGCTTTGCTCCTGTAATACCACATAATCCCAGTTTCCCTGCTGTATTTTGGCAATGGTGGGCGGGTTATTGACAAAGTGGGCGCCAAGGGTAAAACCACCGGGGGCTTCCATATCCCATACCAGTGTGTCACCCGTAGATGTGGCTATATCAGCTACTATCTGCGGCATATTATTTACATAGGTGTAGCTGTTGCCAATGAACAATACATGTACTTTCTTACCGGCAATACTTTGTTTGCAGAGAAGTAACAGGCATATGACGATAAGTGAATACTTGAAATGTCGCATTTGTTGAATTGGCTGTTTTGGGCCCTTTAATATGACCACTCTAAATTACAAGACGTTGGATAAAACCAGCCTATTTAAGGATGTTTGTGTTTTCAGCGACTGATAATGATATTAGCGTGACAATAGCACATTCGGCTGGTGGATTATGAATGGAAGAAGGTAGTGAGGGGGTAGGGGATATAGATATTCAATTAACAATATAAAAGGTTAGCTATATCTTCTCAATAGATTGCCTCATTTTGTTTGTGGTATATCGTCCCCGGTAAGTATAAAGAAGCAAGTCAAGTTTCCATCCGGAAATTTTGAGAGATGAAAGAGGAGTGTCATAATTCCCCAATGGACATTCAAACCTGAATACGGTTTTTCCTCCTACTCCAGACCTTGTATCATATGTTAGAGTATTTCTGCTCCTGTATGATGATTTTGATACCCGTTCGTTTCTTATTTCATTCCAAGCTACAAATGCTTCTGTACCCACCTGTATGCCCTTATCGTTTAATATTATTTCCGGAGCATTTGAACTGGAGAAAAATGATGTTGAATATACCTGTGTTTCATCTGGTATGGAGCGGTCGTCTATAAAACCGGCGTCCTGTATAAAGCGTTCCTGTAATTTCTTAAGTTGTATATTTTCATTCATGCTTAAGAATAAACTCTTTTGGTCGTAAGAGTTCGGTTGCAGGATTCTTGCTATTTCTGCAGAACGTTGTAATTGATGAATATCATTTACATGCTTATAAGCCCATAGTCTCCATTTGGCAGTAGCGATGGCTGAGTATAGCGATGATACAATAATGCCTCCCGGCATCATTAATAAATATAACCACGACCAGCATGATATCGACAAAATGATACTTAATGGCGCAGAGACATACATAATAATACCAACAGGGACCATTATGTACCTTATAGCCCGGGTTATAGCTTCCTGTACTGTTATTGTATTTGTCATATCTGTATGCAGGTATAGGTATCAGGTTTCATGATTACTCACTACGTAAATTAATTATTTGTTAGGCCCGATGTGCAGGTTATATAATAATATTATTACCCCATCATAACCTCGTGTTTTAGCGCCCAATCCCCCTTTAATATAAATATCGTACCTTTGTGTCATATTTAACCGCTGTCTTCCTGCCTTATTTATATTGATCAGTTATTAGCCGGCTCCAATTTTATCAATGAATTTTAAAGAATTAAACTTGATCGCGCCTATATTAGACGCATTAGAAACCGAGGGTTATACCCAACCTACACCCGTACAGGAACAATCAATTCCCATTATATTAAAGCATAAAGACCTGCTGGGTTGTGCCCAGACAGGTACGGGTAAAACAGCAGCCTTTGCTGTACCTATCCTGCAATTACTGAGCGAACCGCCAGTAGACTACAGTCATAAAACAATAAAGGCTTTAATACTCACCCCCACACGCGAACTCGCGGTGCAGATAGGAGAGAGCTTTGCCGCTTATGGCAGGCACCTGCGCCTGAAGCACCTTGTGATATTTGGCGGTGTGCCGCAGGGCGCACAGGTAAAAGCCCTGCGCGAAGGTGTAGATATACTGGTAGCCACGCCCGGCCGCCTGCTGGACCTTATGGACCAGAAATACATCAGCCTGAAGGATATAAAGATATTTGTGCTGGACGAAGCCGACCGTATGCTGGATATGGGCTTTATACATGATGTAAAGAAAACCGTAGCCCGCCTGCCGGTTAAGCGTCAAACCTTATTCTTCTCGGCCACTATGCCGCCGGAGATACAGAAGCTGGCCAACACCATCCTAGTAGACCCTGAGAAGGTAGAGGTAACACCCGTATCGAGCACGGCAGAACTGATAGACCAGTACATACTCTTTGTAGATAAGAAGGACAAGCGCAAGCTGCTCACCTTTATACTGAAAGATAAATCTATAGACAGGGCACTGGTATTTACCCGCACCAAGCACGGTGCCGACAGGGTAGTGAAAGAACTGTACAAAGATGGTGTGCGTGCCGAAGCCATACATGGCAACAAATCGCAGAATGCCAGGCAGCGTGCATTGAACAACTTCAAAGCTGGGGAGATAAAAGTGCTGGTGGCTACAGATATTGCCGCCCGTGGTATAGATATCGACTCGCTCTCGCATGTTATCAACTATGATATACCTGAAGTGCCCGAAACCTATGTACACCGTATAGGCCGTACAGGCAGGGCAGGAGCAGAGGGTATTGCATTCTCATTCTGCGATGTTGAAGAAAGAGACGACCTGAAGGCGATAGAAAAACTGATAGGCAAGAAAATACCTGTTGTAGAAAATCATCCTTTCCCGGCAACTGATACAGGTACGGTGAAGATAAACCTGCCTAAGAATAAAGCAGTGGTAAAACGCCCCGATGCTGTTAATGTGAAAACTCCAGCAAAGAAGAAGTTTCATAGCAACAAGCCTAAGCGGTGGTAGGGGGGGAG
Organism: Flavipsychrobacter sp.; assembly: GCA_044227125.1. GTDB lineage: Bacteria > Bacteroidota > Bacteroidia > Chitinophagales > Chitinophagaceae > Polluticoccus. The sequence goes on along the minus strand of JBGAFS010000004.1, from coordinate 17,935 downwards.
CGTTTCCTAAACTTTAGATACAAGTTCGATTCTTGTCGGGACTACCGACATTTTCAAAATGGCATATTCGCCCCTTAGTATTGTCGTTCTTGCACATCTTGGTATCAACAACTGCTCACTACATTTGTAGCATCATTTATGCGCTATGACAAAAAGTAAGCTGTTGCAGATGCACAACGTGGGCATTGTTGTTGAATCACTCGATAACGCCATTGCCTTTTTTACTGAGATAGGCCTTAAGCTGGAAGGAAGAATGATGGTGGAGGGCGAATGGGCGGGCCGTGTAACCGGGCTGGGTGACCAGTCGGTTGAGATAGCAATGATGGTAACCCCGGACGGGCATAGCCGTCTTGAGCTATCGCGATTTATTACCCCGGCTACTATATCAGACCATAGGAAAGCTCCGGTAAATTCACTGGGCTATTTGCGTGTTATGTTCAGGGTCGATAATATTGACGAACTGGTAGAACGGCTTATTAAGCAAGGTGCTGAGTTAGAAGGCGAACTGATGAATTATGAAAATACCTACCGCCTCTGTTACATTCGCGGAGCAGAAGGTATTCTTGTAGGGCTGGCGGAAGCGTTATAACACTTATTATACTCCTCATGCCTAAGATGCTAATGCAGCTGCATTAGCAGCCGCCAAACCTGCCTCCAGCGATTTGAGTGTAGCCTGCGACTGTGCAAGATTGGCTTGTGCTGTATTCAGCTCTTCATATGCTTTGTTTTTCGCTGTTTCTGCAAGTGTATAATTGGCTTTAGCATTTTTATAAGCGTCCTCAAATATTTGTTGTAGCGGGGTAGTGCTGTGTGCTGTCTTGTTGCCTGTGGCCGTTATTGCATACAGGTTGGTAGCCAGTGTGTAGCTCAACTCAAACGCCATATGCGTATCTATAGCCGTTGCCTGCGCCGATAGCGTTGATTGCATTGCTGCCAGCAGCAATGCATTTGCATTATTGGTATCGGTGCATGCTGTATTTACCATTTGTACCAGTTCGTCAGATATAAGCGGGTTGAGCGCTTTTTTACGAATCACCATACTTGCCAGTTTGTTCAGCACATTCGATGCATATGCCAGTTTATATACTATGCTGTTAATGTCTGCCCCCATTTTTTGCGCGCCTGCATCAACTAGTTTTGCCTGGTTCAAATTAGCGGCAGCATTTTGCAGGAGATTATCTGCATTCTGTGCCAATTGGACGGCAAGTTCTTTATTGCCTTTGGCCGCCTGTCTTGCAGCATCGGCTGCGGAGAGCAATACCTGGCTGGTTGCAGCTTTGTCTGCAAGTGCTGTAACTATAGCCTGCATATAGGATACTTCCTGTTGAGCAGTTATGATCCGGGCATGCAACGTATCCAGTGCTGCCTTTTTAGCTTCGGTAATGTTGTGTAATGTCATGTTCTGCAGATGCGGGTAAATGAATCGGTTTATTTATTGCCTTTGACTTCTGTTCCGTCAATGGAGAATGCAGTAGATGGAGCGGAAAGCCAGTCCTCAAAATTGTTGATATGCTTTTTGTAGTTATCAGTAAATATGGCCAGCAGGAATACTACATAAGATATACCCGGCGCTACGAGGTCGCCATCTGTATCCCGCAGGTGCAGAGCCTTAGTGTCTGCAGACTGGGTAATATTACCTTTCACTGCAGTTGCGTCTACCTTCAATGCCTGCCCGTCCATCTTGTTTATTAGCAGGGCCTCGGCGTTTTGTATGCCAAACACTGCTTGCTTATCTGCTTTCACAAAAAACAGGTAGTAACTGTCTGCAATGGCACTATTATCAAACGGGTTAACCATTTCCCGAAAGCTAACGGTTATACTTGCTGCATCTTTTGCATCCACTGTCAATGCCTGGTTTGTGGTAGTATTGGTAAGTGTATATGCCTCATTCGCAGCTTTTACATTGGTATTCGCTATATCATACGCTACCTGTGCTGTACTCTCCGTTGCTTTATCAGCTGTAAGCGTAGCGGATGTTGCTATTAGCATATTTGATAGGGTATCAGTGCTATCGTTTTGTTGTTTCAGCAGTTTAGTTGCGAGGTCGGCTGTTGTTTTTGACATATCCTGTAATGATCCGCTTGCTATCTCTGCCGTTGCCACAGATGTATTCATGGCCAGCAGGGAATACTCTTCTGCTTCATTGGCCAGTATATTCATCAGCTCGCGGGCCTCTTTTGCCAGTTCATAAATATCTGTATCATGGTCTGCCGCGTTAATGATGCTGAAAATGCTGCCTGCATCGCCGGCCAGCTTTACTATGCTATTGGCTGCTGCCTGCACATTAGCGGCACTTACCGCCGTGTTCGTCATAGCTTGTTGAGTATACCGGTGGGCAGTTGTTGTGGCTGATAATACATTATTACATAAATAACTTACCTGTTCTGTGGCATGCAGTATGGCAGTTTGCTCTTTTAGCTGTTGTTCCTCACCGGCCTGTTTTTGCTGTGATGCCTTAACAGCCTCCTGCGCATATTGCAGTGTGGCCTTTGCTGCTTCGTATTGCGCTGCTGCTGCTTTGTTGTTTAACTGCAGTGTTTGTAATGTGTTATAAATAGCTGACCGTAGATTATCTGAATATGTATTCATGGGCGATGTTTAAGCCTTGTATTGGAAAAGTAATGAAAATGTGCATGCCATGCTGCATATCAATTCATCTGCCTTGCAAATTCAGATACCGTAAAGCAGGAAATTGCACTGCGCCGGGAAAAAGTTTCATGGCAACAAACCAAGCGGTGGTAAAAACGGTATATTGTAGTTCCCAAACCAATTGCTATGAATCGTTACGAAACAGTTTTTATTCTCACCCCGGCACTCACAGATGACCAGGCTAAGGAGGCAGTAAAGAAATTCAGGAAAATTCTGAATAATTCCGGCGCACGTATCGCACACGAAGAAAGCTGGGGAGTTAACACCCCGCGCCTGCAGGCACATATTGATGCAGAAAAGAAAACAGGTTATTACCAGCTTTTTGAATTTGATGCAAATTCGGTTGCAGTTGCCGACCTTGAAATAGCTTATAAGCGCGATGAAAGGGTGCTGCGCTTTATGACTATTATGTTGGATAAGGGGTGATGGGGATAAGCCTGATAGGTGGTAGTATATTGTTGGTGTAGAGCACCAACAATGGCGGAATTGTTGATTGGTGGAGCAATATTATTTGTCAGATGTCACGAGCGCTCTTAGGTAAAAATTATGTCCATCATCAGTAAAACGATAAATGGTTGAGCCTCCAATCCATTGTACATAAACTAATTTGTATTTGCGAAGTTGGTTTAGAGCAAAAGTTTCTGCAGCGTTAAATTGGCCGCTACCATTAACTAATTTTGGAGCCACAGCGATTAAAAAAGCAAATAGGTTTTCGAAACCATCAATACCAATGCTTTCATTATTAATGAGATTCTTTAATTCATTGTACGTTAATCCCAAATAATAACTTGTAGCATTATTAGTAAAGTCTTTAAGTTTTTCACGCAATTCAGAATTTTCTTTAGTAAGCCTAGCAAGCTCTTCAGCCAAGGTGCCACTATTAACAGCATTATCACCTTTTATCCAGCCAATTAATTCTTTACGGTATGAAAAATCTGATAATGTTTCATGAATAGCTAATTTTATATCCTTCTTATCATCCCAAAATTTAACAAGGTTACCCAATACTATTTCTTTAAAAGATTTAAGCAAATCTGGATGGTCTTGTTCTATTGTAAGGCGCCCATCTTTTTTAACCTTTTTATCCAAAGCTGTATCTGAAACTACAACTGCGAACAATGGTTTCCCTTTTGATAATGCATATTGATATTCAAGTTGTGTATAGCTTAAGCCAGATTTCTTTTCAATACTACCATATCTACCACCAAGTATGAGTAAGTACACATCAGATTCGTCTATCCAACGTTCAATTACTGTCATTTGAGATTCGTCACCTGCTGCAAATAATTCCATACCAGCAGGTATATTCCCGGATGATAATATAGCTTCTACTGCTGCTTGTCTTTCTTCTTTTAAGTCAGTATAAGTAGAGGATACAAATACTTGTAGTTTTTTGTCTTTCACTGTATTTAGGTGGTTTTTTTACGTATGTATTGAAATACTGTTATATTGTCAAGCTTCTTTGCTAATTAATTCATTGAATATTTCTGGCAAATATTGATGTATTAATGATAAAAATACCACAACTCTAGTGCCAATCACATGCCCAATTTGTTTGTTCTTATCCCTATAGTGTTCAATAATAATGGCGGTTAATAATTGTTTTACATTGGTAGTTTTATTTTCTTTACTAAGAACACCTGTGCCAGTTGCCTTGATTATAGCTCCGCCACTCATTCCTCTAGGTACAGGTGATGTGGTCCACTTATTATCTACAAGAACCTGATCTTCATATGATAAAATAATAGTCGTTTGGCGATCCTTTTTTAAAGTAGTATACGTTGTCTCATCAAGTTCTAAGGTTGGGAAGCAATCTCGCTTTGATTTTGTTTCATTTCCAGCGGTATTAGACTTCTTTGTTCTAAATCCAACCATTGTAAATATTGGATTACCAATATTGCTCACCTCATTTGGGTCAAAATCATCTAGCGTTATTGCAAGATTTTTTAGTGAATCTGAAATATCTTCTTGTACGTGAAAAACTGCTGAGTCATATATATCGTTGCAAAAGCTTTCACCTTTTAATTCTTGAAGAGGTGTTCCATTGCCAGTGCTTGTTAAAAGTACATAGCCCATAAATTCTTTTACAACGTGGGCAGCAGTAAAGATGAAATATTGATCTACTATATTAACCAATACTCCAGTGCCTATCTGTTGAGGTTTTTGGGAGGGTGCTTGATGACCCTTTCTTTTTAGAATAGCATAAATTGGCACTACAGCTTTTTCAACTGTTTGTGGTGCATTTAGCGCATTAATTACTTCAGTTTGAAAGGTATTTATAGCATATTTTATTATTGGATCTTTTAAGTCGAAATTCGGTTTAATCATATAATGCTAGTTTATATCATATGGGCAAAATTTATACCACTTGGATTATTATACGATATTGTGTCATGTTGACAGTGATAGGTAGTGTTTTTTTTTATGGCAAGAACTATATTTAAACAGCAATTCTTTAGATAATTGTATGAGCTTTATTGTTCATTGTTTGTATCCTCACATACCATCCCTTTATATACCCGCCTATACCGATGGTATATTCGGGCAGGCATTTATATCTCAAAAAATTGTCCTAACTTCGCGCGTTATTTTTTAGTAGAATTGGCGAGGTCTGCCCTTTCGGGTTTTCACTTTTGCCTTTTTGAATTTTGACTTTTGAATTAATCAATGGCTGACAGGTACGAAGAATATAAAGGTTTAAATATGCCTTCCATAGAGCAGGAATTACTGCAACGCTGGAAGGACCAGGATACATTCAATAAAAGTGTAGAAGGCCGTAATGGTGCGCAGCCATTCGTATTTTACGAAGGCCCGCCGAGTGCCAATGGTATGCCGGGTATTCACCACGTTATCTCCCGTACCCTTAAAGACCTCGTGTGCCGTTATAAGACCATGCAGGGTTACCAGGTACGCCGCAAGGCGGGTTGGGATACCCATGGCCTGCCGGTAGAGCTGGGGGTGGAGAAGGAGCTGGGCATTACCAAAGAAGACATAGGCAAAAAGATAAGTGTAGAGGATTATAACCTGAAATGCCGCGAGGCAGTAATGCGTTATAAGAAGGATTGGGAAGACATCACTGCTAAAATGGGCTACTGGGTAGACATGGGCAGCCCCTACATTACATTCGATAATAATTATATAGAAACCCTGTGGTGGGCGCTCAAGACCCTGCACGAAAAAGGGTACTTATATAAAAGCGTCAGCATACAACCATACAGTCCTGCTGCGGGTACAGGCCTTAGCAGCCACGAGCTGAACCAGCCGGGTACCTATAAAGATGTAAAGGACACCACCATAGTGGCTATGTTCAATGCCATCCGCAACAAGGAATCTGAGTTCCTGTTCGAGACAACAAGTGGTGCACCTGTACACTTCCTTGCATGGACGACCACGCCCTGGACATTACCATCTAACTGTGGACTTACTGTAGGTGAGAAGATTGATTATGTGTTAGTTAGAACGTTTAATCAATATACGCATCAGCCAATAAATGTAGTTCTTGCCAAGGCTTTATTGAACAAATACTTTAAGCCGGAAGGCGAGAATGGCGACTTTGCAGGATACACTGCAGAGACTAAACTCGTGCCATGGACCATCATAAAAGAGTTCAAAGGAAAGGAAATAGAAGGTTGCCGTTATGAGCAATTATTGCCATACGAAGGTAATACTGCCGAGATAGCCGGTGGCGACCCATGGAGGGTTATCACTGGCGATTTCGTTACTACCGAAGATGGTACAGGTATAGTACACACTGCCCCCGCTTTTGGTGCAGATGATTATCGCGTTGGTAAAAAGAATAATATCGGTATCCTGACGATGGTAGATAAAGAGGGTAAGTTCATAGAATATATGGGCGAGCTCAGTGGCCGATATGTGAAAAATTATAAAGACCAGGAAGACTGGCAGGATACAGACGTTATCATTGCTGTAGATATATTAAAGAAAAACGGTAAGGCCTTCAAGGTAGAGAAGTACGAACACACCTACCCGCACTGCTGGCGTACCGATAAGCCGGTTATTTATTACCCGCTCGACGCATGGTTCATTAAGACCACTGCCGTTAAGGACAGGATGATAGAGCTGAACAAAACCATCAATTGGAAACCTAAAGCAACAGGTGAAGGAAGGTTTGGTAACTGGTTGGAAAACATGGTAGATTGGAACCTGAGCCGTAGTCGCTACTGGGGTACACCACTGCCTGTTTGGGCTACCGAAGATGGCAGCGATATACGTGTGATAGGCAGTGTGGAAGAATTGAAGGATGAGATAAGTAGAGCTAATAAGTCGTTGAATATCAATCAGGATACTGAAAGTTTGACAAAAGACCTGCATAAGCCTTTTGTAGACCAGATAGTACTGGTGAGCGATAGCGGTAAACCGATGATGCGTGAGCCTGACCTGATAGATGTATGGTTTGATAGTGGTGCTATGCCTTATGCGCAATTGCACTATCCGTTTGAAAATCATGCAGATAGCACACTGCACCAGAACTTCCCGGCCGATTTCATAGCCGAAGGGGTAGACCAGACCCGTGGTTGGTTTTATACCCTGCATGCGCTGGGGGTTATGCTGTTTGATAATGTGGCTTATAAGACTGTGGTAAGTAATGGCCTGGTGCTGGATAAGAACGGGAATAAGATGAGTAAACGCCTCGGCAATGTCATCAACCCGTTCGAGACCATAGAGAAATACAGCGCAGATGCTACCCGTTGGTACCTCATAACCAATGCTTCACCTTGGGATAGCTTACGATTTGATTTAGAGGGAATTAAAGAGGTTCAGCGGAAGTATTTTGGAACCCTTTATAACACCTACCAGTTCTTTGCTTTGTATGCCAATGTAGACGGATTTACATTCAAAGAAAAATATATACCTATTGACCAGCGTCCTGAGATAGACCGTTGGATATTGTCATCGCTCAACACCCTTGTTAAGGATGTGACCGGGTACATGAATGACTTTGAACCTACCCAGGCGGGCAGGGCTATGGAGACATTCCTCGACGAGCAACTCAGTAACTGGTACGTACGTTTATGCCGCCGCCGTTTCTGGAAAGGTGAGTATGAACATGATAAAATATGTGCATATCAAACATTATATGAGTGCCTTGAAAAGCTTTCTATGCTCATGGCGCCAATAGCTCCTTTCTTCGCCGATTGGTTATTCACAAATCTGAATAAGATTACTAAGCGGGAAGAAGCAGAATCTGTACATTTAGCAGATTACCCGGTAGCAGATGGAGATGTGATAGATAGCGAACTGGAAGAGCGTATGCAACTGGCGCAGGATATTTCATCACTGGTATTGTCATTGCGTAAGAAGGTGAACATCAAAGTTCGCCAGCCGCTGCAGAAGGTTTTGGTGCCGGTTCTGGATGCTCATATGAAAGAGCAGATAGAAAAAGTTGAAGATCTTATCAAGGGTGAAGTAAATGTGAAGGGTATAGAGTACCTGACTGAAACAGAAGGGTTTATCAAGAAAAAGATAAAGCCGAACTTTAAGTCATTGGGTGCCAGAATGGGTGCTAAAATGAAGGCTGTAGCTGCTGCCATCAGCGCTATGGACCAGCAACAGATAAGCGCCCTTGAGAAAGACGGTGGTTATGTACTGACGGTAGATGGCAGTGCTATAGATATAGTGAAAGAGGACGTAGAGATAATAGCCGAGGATATACCGGGTTGGAGTGTTGCTAATAAAGGAGCACTGACAGTGGCGCTTGATATAACCGTAACACCGGAATTACAGGATGAAGGAAATGCCAGGGAACTGGTTAATCGTATACAAAAAATTCGTAAAGAAACAGGATTAGAACTCACAGACCGTATAGCAGTTTCGATAGAAGAGCACGAACCATTAAAATCTGCCATATTAAATTTCAGTGATTATATTTGCGCCGAAATTTTGGCAGATAAGATAGAAATCGTTCCTCAGCTGGGGTCATCAAATGGCACAGAGATTGAGGTTAATGAAGCAATTCTTAAAGTGTTAATATCTAAAAACTCGTAGTGTATGGCTACAAAAAAGAAGCCGGCAGCTAAGCCAGCAAAAAAAGCAACACCGGCTAAACCGGCTAAAAAATCGGCACCTGCTAAAAAAGCAGCACCGGCAAAGAAAGCCAAGCCGGCTCCTAAAAAAGCTGCACCAGCTAAAAAGGCTCCTGCAAAGAAAGCCCCTGCGAAGAAAGTAACTACTGCTAAGAAAGGATCTGTGACCAAAAAATCGGAAATTAAAAAATCAAAGGAGTTGAAAAAGACAAGTAATAAAAAGACTGTACCAGCTAAGTCAGCACCGGCAAAAAAAGCAACAGCAAAGAAAGCAGCACCGGCACCGGCAAAAAAGGAAGCGCCTAAAAAGGCCGCTGCCCCTGTAAAAAAGGAAGCACCTAAAAAAGCAGCAGCGCCGGTAAAAGCGGCACCTGCTAAAGCAGCGCCTGTAAAACCAGCCGCAAAGGAGCCGGTAAAAGCAGCGCCTGTTAAGAGTGCAAAATCAGGAAAAGGATCAAAACCTGCTATTACTAAAACTGTGACCACATTTGCCAAAGGTGCAATACCTGGTCGCCCGGGTTCGGGTATGCCGGCACCTAAGCCAACGCCTACTCGTACTGTGGCTCGTGACGAGAAAAAGCCAACTGTGATAGTGGCTCATCGCCGTCTCGAAAACAAAGCGAAAGAAAAAGATAAGGAAGGTAAGACAATGATCAGCTACCAGCCTGAATTTACAAGATCAATATTAGACGAACCAGAAATGCAGCAAGGACCGGTTTACCGATACAGCGACGAAGAACTGAACGAGTTCCGCGAACTGATAAACGTACGTATGGAAAATGCCCGTAAAGAACTGGCATATCTCCAGGGCCTGATAACTCGTAAAGATGAAGCAGGTACAGAAGATACAGAGAACCGCTATATGAATATGGAAGATGGCAGCGGTGCTATGGAGCGTGAGCAACTGGCACAATTAGCCAGCCGCCAGATCCAGTTCATCAACCACCTGGAAAAAGCGCTGATGCGTATTGAGAATAAAACTTACGGTATCTGCCGTGTTACAGGTAAGCTGATAGACAAAGCCCGCCTGCGCGCAGTACCGCATGCTACGCTGAGCATAGAAGCTAAAAAATACATGAGCAATAAATAATTTGCTTTGTACCATAATAAAAAAGCCGTTGCAATTGCAGCGGCTTTTTTTATTATGTATCTGAAGCAGTTCTTTAGTTAAAGAATGCCATATCATCATCCAGGAAATCCTTATTGAAATTCAGCAGGTAGTTTTGGCGAAATGATACCATCCTGTCTTTAAGCAGGTAGTCGAGAGCGGGGTTGTTGTCTGTTATCAGCTCTGTGTAGTTGGTATCAATGCTTACTTCAAACTTCTGCATATTGCCTGCAATAGGGTAGTAATAGTCAGAGACAACGTGTGCAGTATCATAGCTATGGTCAGCTGTTGTGGTAGCCACAAACATCATATCATAATCAGTGCGCTTAGGTACAGATGAATATATCTTACAATTGTAGCCGGCCTTCTTTATGGTATTAAAAAGTGCTGCCTGTGCCAGTCCGTCCTCTCCATCATTGATACCGTCAAACTCTATAAATATTTTACCTGTAGGGTTCAGCAGCCCTTTCAGTTGTTTGAAGCATTCATAGCTCAGCAGGTGAGAGGGAATGTTCTCGCCCAGCAGGGCATCTATTATTATCAGGTCGTACTTCTTTTTGCAAACATTCACATAGTGCCTGCCATCATCTACCACCGTGTTGGCTACAGCATGTTTCAGCCCGAAGTATTTTTCTGCCAGTTCCGGCAGGCGGCCATCTATTTCTACCGCCTCATAATCTACACCATAACGTTCCATCTGTCGGGCAACGGTACCGCCACCCAGTCCTATCAGCAGCGCTTTACTGCCCCTTGGCATAGAAGATATCACCGCATTTGAAAAGCGGGTGTAGTACAAAAAACTGAAAGTATCTACCGTACGGTCTACCCATGTCTGCCAGTTATGGTTTACCAGCATCACGCGCGATTGTATCTTTTGTTTCCTGTTCTCATACGTAAAGTCTACCACCTTTACTTGTCCCAGCATACCCTCGCTGCGGTAGAGGACTTTATATTTGTCCGTATTGTTGGCACGCGAGGTATAGATAAAAACCACTGATGGTATTAACAGCAGCAGCAAAGAAGAAGCTATCATCTTGTTAGCCGGGCGCAATACCACAAGGCTTAGTACCAGCAGTAGGCTGCCTATAGCTACGCAGGGTATAGATATACCAATAACAGGCACCAGCCAGAAACCCGTGAGCAGGGTAGCAATAACACCACCCAGTGTAGATATGGCATATACAAGGCCCGCAGCTTTGCCCGAGCCGTTCTTTTCTGCTATCAGGCTTATGAGCATCGGGCTCACAATGCCCATACCAATAATTGGTGGCAGCAGGAAAAATATTTGCGAGATGACCAGCCCTGTAAGGAAACTCATATCCAGTGTACGCTGCATGATGAAGTTGGCAAGCACAGGCATTATTATTACCAGTGCCGACGCAATGGCCAGTGTAGTGAAGAGTCTTTTCTGTCTTTTGCCCAGGTCCATCTTGCTCCATTCACCACCCAGGTAGTAGCCCAGTGTTAGGCCACCCAATGTTATGGCAAGGGTAGAAGCCCATACGTATAGCGATGTACCATAGAAAGGCGCCAGCATTTTACCGCCTGCCAGCTCTGCCACCATCACGCAGGAGCCTTCAAAAAATGATAATAACAATAAGCGCTGTTGAGGTGGTAGCGACACCTCAGGGCTTGTTTTAGTGTTTTTCAAGAAAACTGATTTTTGAGAATTAAATATAAGAACAAGCAGCCAGTTTTAGTTTTATTTGAAAAGGAAAGTTTCCTAAATTCATATTTATTATCACTTAACCAACCTGACCTGTGAAGCGTATCTCCTTGCTATTACTACTAATCCTGATAGGATCTTTGGGCATAGCACAACCAATGTATAGAAGGCCAAATTCCGTAGCATTATCTTATGATAATGTAGATATGGGCCAGAATATCAGTGCAACGTATCATTATAATCCCGGTAAGACATGGAGTATGTACCTTGGTCTGAAATATTTTATAGCCAGCAAGGCTTTTGATAATGTTCAGCCGTCTTATGTGTATTTCAAACAATTCAGAGTAACATCTTTTTCACAACATTTTGGAGTAAAAGCAGGCGTTGAAAAAATCTTTCCTGTGCATAATACCAACCTGGGTATACTGGTATTTTATGATGTACAATATTCTCGTTGTGCTATTTCTGCTGTAGACAGGGTTACTTACTATCCCAATGGATGGAAATTCACCCGTAGTAATTATGGTCCTATATCATGCATTGGCAATACAGTTGGTATAGGCTTGCGGTTAAAAGTAGCTGATAATGTATTCCTGAGAGTTCAGGGCGGTTTTGGGTATGATTCATATTCTGATAAAAAAATTGGTATGTATACCGGGGGAGAAGTCTCGAAAATGGAAAGTATCGGACTGGAGTACACAATGAGTAAACTAAAGAACTCCAATACAGAAAAGACAAAGGAGTGCGAAACGGATAATAATCCCGGCAGGTATTCAAATTCTGTAGCACTCAGTTATGATGATGTGTACATAGGAAGAAATGTAAACCTTGTTTATCACAAAAGCCTTCCCTGGCGAATGAATATATATGCAGGATTGAAAATATTTGTCAAGAATATGGACTATGATAATTTTATCTCGTCGCATATTTACTTTAAGCAGTTTCGTACCAATAAGGCATTGTATAATCTCGGACCTAAATTGGGTGTAGAAAAAATGATACGACTGGGTAATTCAGGAAGTGACCTCCTTGTATCATATGATTTTCAATACACAAGGGGATATATCAGGCATTATGTGACCCATCCGGATACCGTTAGTCTTAATGTTGAACAGACATTGTATGGACCCGTTGATGCATATAGCAATACTTTAAGCCTTGGATTAAGAATTCCTGTAGCAAAGAATATAAGATTCAGGATAAATGGAGGCTTAGGTGCTGATTATTTCAACGGGCCAACGGTAGATAAGGTTCGTAATATTTATTGGGGTGGCCCAGAATGGAAATTTTCAAGGATGGTTAGCATGGGTTTTGAGTATGGGTTTGCCAAACAGAAATAGAATATTAAACATGAAAGACCTGATAAGCTATCTGCTGCTCTTATTATTCCCATTCATTGCGTTTGCTCAATCACAGCATAAACAAACTGATAAGCATAGCTATTATATCACTGCTGCCAGTTTAAGAACTGCCAATAAAAACACACCCGCAGATTTGTACCACTGGACTGAGGTTGGTCGAACACCCATACCATCATTCTTCAAAGTAAATAATACCTATACGTACCAGGTAGGTGTAGGATATGAATACAAGACCAAAAGAAACTTCACAATTGGGATAAACTTGCAATATGGTGAAATCAGGGAAGATTATGAATGGAATTTCAGATTTGACCATTTTGATTCTGCGCATGATCTAAGTAGTGTTAATATGCGACACAGGTATAAATTTACACAGCCATATATAGGATTATTGCTACCCATAGGTTACGATTATAATATTTTTAGTGATAGAAAAGCAAAACTACAAGGGAGATTAGGGTTAGGCTACATGAGGTATTTGAAAAACAATTCAGAAGCCCTAAAGCATACTATTTACTATAATCCATCGGGTAGTGATACAATATTTGTCAGAGATTATGCAGAGACACAGGTATATAATCAGGATAATTTTGCTCTATACTATAATCTGTATTTAGGCATAGGATATTCAATAAACTCTTATCCCGTAAGAGAGATACGGATAGGCTTCAATTTTACACACGCATTTTGGTTCTTTAAACATAGCGAAGAATACATCAACAGAGCCTATGCTCTATACTATGATGTAAATGGTAATACTGTTGGTGGAGATCAGTTTTCCAATAGGTTTAGGAATTTTGGTATAAATGTAGCAGCTGTTTTTTGGTAGGGTCTACATCTTAAACTTCCTCAAAGTATAAGTCAGGTTCAGCATAAAATAACGCTGCAGCACATTGGTATGGCTGTCTTCAATATAGGTCTCTGTTGTAGTGCGGTTGATGGCCCTGTTCTGGTTCAGTATATCATATACACTCAGTTTCAGTTCCAATGAGCGGTCTTTGAAAAACTTGTAGCCAAAGGCTGCATTCCACAGCAGGAACTCCTGGTTGTAGCTTTGCGATAGCCCGGTATATAAAGTATGGTTCAGGTTGGTGTTCAGCACAAAACCTTTCAGGAATATCCAGTTGAATTTGAGTGATGTTGTCTGGAAGTAATAGCTATTGTCAGACTGTGTTTGTATAGAGTTTTTGATGATGCTGTAATTGCCCGTATAGCTTAGTGTGAAATCTACCTTCTCGCTGATATTACTGCTCAGTGTTACTCCGCCATTATATGTATAGTTGTCAGACAGGTTGATGCGGCTATTTATCATAGCTGGAGTGCGTGTATAGTTAGCACCACCATTCAGGTTCAGGTTGCTTTTTATAAAACCAAGAGGCAATCCGTAAGTAATGAAAGTTCTGCCTGAGAAATAACCATCCAGGTTTACAGGCATGCTCAACTGGCTGCCTTGCAGCACGCTGATATTATTGATAGTAGTGTCTTTGGTGGGGATGAATGTGGCATTGCCTATATAGTTATTGGCAAAATTGGCGTAGGCAAATACAAAGAAGCTGGTGGCTTTCTTTGTATTGGTAGCGCCATAGCGCATGATAATGGTATGCTGGTAATCCTGTTGTAATGAAGGGTTACCGCTTTTCAGCAACAGTGGGTTACTGTTATCTACTACATTCTGCAATTGTGATATAGAAGGTGCGTTATTGCTGGTACGATATATAAACCTGAAGTTCTTGCCAGTGCTGAAACGATAGTTGAACATAGCATTGGGCAGTATACTGCTGAAATTCTTTTCTGTAGTATTACTTACCGGATAAACCTGTTCGCCGCTCAGTGTTGCATATTGCGCGCTCACACCGGCCGATGCAGACAGCTTCTTATTGTTGATGCGGTAGCTGATGCCGCCATTCTGCGTGTTATAGGTATTGTCAAACTGGTTAGATAATGCTTTGTTCAGGTCAGTATAAGTACCCAGCACAGAGTCTTTATCATTCGTAGCCCTGCTCGACTGGTTTTTAGTGAATGATGGATTGTAGCTTATCTGCACCAACCCAATCTTACTGATAGGCTCTGTATAACTGATGTTGGGTGAAACAGTGTACCCGTCAGATGTAAGTGAATATTGCTGGTCGGTAGTGGTGGTGTCTTTATGATTATATCCGTTCAGTGCATAGAGGCTGCCATCAGTACTGCGGTAATTGGTTTGTGTATTCAGGTTCAGCGATAATGTCCTTCCTTTTTTGCTGAATTTGTGGCGATAAAGAATATTGTTCGAGAAGTTGTAACCAATATTCTCTGCAGAGGTATTATTGTTGGTATAGCTTACGGGTATAGTGTCTGTGAGCGCATTATTGCCCGCAAGGGTAGTAGTGGTTTTGTTTTGCTGCACACTCAGCCTTGGGCTTATTATGATTGAGTTGGCGGAATCCATATCATATTCAAACCTGAAGTTGAACCTGTGGTTGGTATTCTTTGCATTGCTGCTGCTGTTCTCATGATATACCAGTCCTGCATTGTCAGAAGTTATATATTGTCTGTCGAGCGTAGTGGTATTGTTCGTATTACTGTTGTTGAAGAAATAACTGCCGGACACTTTAATTTTCTTTCCCCAGTTGTCAGAATAGTTAATGCCCAGTGCATTGGTAGCTGCAATGCCGGGTTGCTGCCCCGTGAGGAAATTGCTTACATCATTGCTACCACCGCCACGCTGAAAATTGCCGCCACCTCTTTGTCCGCCATTCGAGCGCATGCCGCCAAAGCCACCACGTTGTTGGCCGCTGTTGGTACCAACTACACCCAGCAGGTCTTCTGTATTGAAATTCTGCTGGTTGATGTTATTGCTCAATCCTATGATGGATATCCGCCTGCTGCCTTTAAAGAGGTTTATATTGCCACCCGCTATATACCTGTTATCAGTACCATAGCCTGCATATATTTTACCGAACTGCCCGTTGTTCTTTCCCTGCTTAGTGGTGATGTTAATGGTCTTCTGTGCCTGCCCGTCATCAAAGCCGGTAAACTGTGCCTGGTCGCTCAGTTTGTCAAACACCTGTATCTTATCTATTACTTCTGCGGGCAGGTTTTTTACAGCAGTGGCGGGGTCATCTCCAAAGAATGGTTTGCCATCTACCAGTACCTGTTTCACATTCTCGCCATTTACTTTCAGTGTTCCGTTATCGGTAGTTATGCCCGGCATCTTGGTTACCAGGTCTTCAGCATTCGCATCAGGGTTTGTTTTAAAAGCCCCTGCATTGAATTGTGTAGTATCTCCTTTTTGTTCTGCACGTGCCATCTTTCCTTCCACTACTACATTTTTAAGAGAGGTAGATGATGCGCTCAGCGCTATATTGTCCAGCTTTACATCGCCATCTATATTTATGCTGCGCATCACAGGTTCATATCCTACATAAGATATCTTCAGTCTGTACCGGCCGGTTGTGAGGCCATCAATGACAAATGATCCGTCGGCATCAGTCACAGTGCCTTTTTTATTGTTGCTGTCTGTCCTGTTGTATACAGCAATACTAACGCCGGGCAGCGCATCTTTACTTTCTCTATCAGTAACAGTGCCGCTTATCTTATAGGTTTGTGCAGTAGCCGTGTTTAGAAATAATATTACCAGCAGGCTTAGTACCGTTCTTAGATTCTTCATTCTTGCGAAATAAACATTTAGACTTTTCTGCACTACAGAGGTTTAATCTTTTATTGTTATAAAAGTTCTTAATTATTTTAATATTTCAGCGTATGCCGGTATATGATGATGTTGAAATGTCGAACAGAATAATTAGTTTTAAAGCATACAGATACTACCATTATGGCTTCGATAAATATAAAGAGGCTGCACCATGTGCAGATATGTATACCTACAGGTTTTGAAGATGATGCACGCAGGTTTTATACTGATATACTCGGCTTGCAGGAGATAGAAAAGCCTGCTGTGCTCAAGGCTGCCGGTGGCGTATGGTATAAAGTAGGGGAGGCAGAACTGCACCTTGGTATAGAGCCCGAGATATATCCTACAAAGCGATACCCCTGCTTCGAGGTAGAGCACATTGATAAGATCCGTAAGTTTCTCGAGTCTAAAGGCATTACGGTAAAAGAAGAAACCGCTATACCGGGCTGGAAGCGTATCTCTTTCTTAGATCCGTGGAAGAATAAGATAGAAATGACAGAGCAGGGCTAAGCTATTTCTTAAAGCTTTCCAGTTTCAGGTCGTATTCCTTTTTAGGTTCGTTCTCGTCCGGTACTTTATTTTCTTCGGCTACAAACTGTAATGTGCCTTTCTTCAGGTCGTTATTTGCATGATACATGCCGTATACTATCTGCGCTACTTCATTGCTCACTTCCTGTTGCTTTTCCGCCGGTGCATTGAATAGTTCTTTGTCGCCAAACATTACTGTTACATTTTCAAAACCATCCACTTTTACGAATACATAATTCACAGTAGGAAATGTTTTGAATACTGTGTCTTTAAATTTTTCATTCGTTACAGCATTCAGTTGATCATCATATTCTTTACAACCGAATGAAAATATCGTGATGAATGACAGCAGTGTAATGCTCAGTATGTGCCTCATGTTTTTAGTTTATCAGTTGAAGATACAGAATAATGATAAGCTGATAGCCTTTGCTGGCTTGTATTTCACAGAAAGTTCAAAAAAAAGTTTGCAGATGAACAAACTCTCATTACCTTTGCGTCCCGTTCTGAAAAACGGTAAGTTCTTAAAAAGGTTTTCAAGGCAATTTGTGGGTAGAAAATGAAGCGACTGAAAGATGTGAATAAAATATTTCAGTGTAAATTTTGCGGAGTAAAAAATAGCGTATATCTTTGCGCTCCGTTTGAGAGAAAAGGGTAACGAAGGGGTAACAAAAAGTTCTTGATTTAGTAACAAAAAAGGTAGAGTGGTTAAAGGCCACGAGTAAGGTTCAAGTCCTTAGCTGCAGCAGGTTTTCACATGTTGAATGTGAAACAGTTCTTTGAAAGATTGGGAAGCAACAGCGATAAGTAAGAAGTTACTTATCACAGGTAAATTAAAATAGCGTAACAAATTAAGTTACACGTCTAATTTCCGAAAATAACGCAAGAACGTTAGAGTCAAAAAATTAGTCA
>JBGAFS010000003.1:0-235241 GCA_044227125.1 Flavipsychrobacter sp. | reverse complement strand
GCCCAACCTGGCCATGATAGCCCGGAGCACCGGCAGTGGCAGCAGTGTAAAAGTGCGCATAGCCGATGGTAAATACACCAACGAGCGTGCCTACGACTACAGCTACACCCTCTGCAGCAAACCAAGAGATAATTACAGGTATGGCCACAACGGGCAGGAGAAAGACAACGAGATAGCTGGTATAGGAAACTTCAACCACGCATTATACTGGGAGCAGGATACTAGGACAGGAAGGAGATGGAATTTGGATCCAGTACCCGTAATAGGAATAAGTAGCTATTCAACATTTATTAATAACCCTAATCTGTATAAGGATCCTTTAGGTGATAAAATTTTTGTTCATGATGCTACACCCTTTAATAATTTAGTATTAAGAGAAATCCAGAAGTTAACTAATGATAAGCTTACAATCACAAGAGATGGTGAAATAAAAATTGTAAGTATGGGTACCGCAAATCGAGGAAAGAAACTTGATTATGGCACTAAATTAATTAGAGATATCATTAGAAATGGATATAATAATACGATTATAAAAAGAAATGAAGGAGGGAATACAACAACACCATATAATAGTAAAGGTGAAGCAAGTCATGATGAAGCACAGCTAAAAAATGATGGGGAAAAAAATGTTGGTTCTGAGGCAGATGTTAAATTTAACCCAGATTCTAAACTAGGTGGTGTTGATGTTAATGGAGAAAGAAATAGACCTATACATATTGGATTGGCGCATGAATTAATTCATGTTAAACATGCGAATAAAGGAGAGATGGATAAGTCTGGCGAAAACAAAGATCCTGACGAAAGCGGAAAGCCAATAGATAATGAGGAGAAAAAAACAAGAGAGGAAGAGAATAATATTCGTAAAGAACAAAATATCACACCACGTAAAACAGTCCCATTAACGACAAATCATAGTTAGGAAAGTATGAGAACTCCAATAGTAATAATTATTGTCGCGATTACTTCTCTTTCTTGTAATCAAAAGAGAACAAAAGACAATTTAATTAATGAATTGAAGTATAAAGTATGGCATGAGAATGCAGTATTAGCTTTAAAGTCTTATCATGGTGCTAAATATAGACTATATGATAGCTACGTAGTTGATATTAGTAACATTAATCAACAGGATTTTGATAGGGTGAAAGATACTTTGTATAAAAATTGTATGCAGTTACTCCCTGATAATGTATATGTACTCTACCATATTGAAGAGGGTGAGTATGTTTACGGCGTTTTTAGTATAATGTGTTTTGTTAGTGATACTTGTTATTCATCACAATTGATATTAGAGCCAAGGGGTATTAAGCTCCTTAGCTTTGCTAAAAGAAAATTAGGTAATAGTATTATTCATGAATTATTTAGCAAACCTGATACCAATAGTATAGAAGGGTTATTAGTATATACTCAAATAAGTGATACTAATATGAAGTCAGATATTGTTTTAATTACAAACAAGAATTCAAATGCCTTAATGAAGCTTATGTCATTTTAACACAATTATCTGCTGTGAGTTGTTCTTAAATTAAACTAATTATTGTATATTTGTCATTAAATAGCTGCCTGTGTGCAGCTATTTAAGTTCTTTAAAATACCGCAGTAAATGTTACAACCAAACAATTGCAAAAACCGTAACAAATTGTAACAACATACAGCCAAAGCATTGTCTGCCATGCCATTACGCACATACCAGTGTAACAAAACCGTAACCACCTGGGCAACGTACAGGCCACCGTCAAAGACAAACGCATAGCCATAGCCACCAGCGGAGACAGCAACCTCATCTATAAACCATCCATCCATACCGTGTACGACTATTATCCCTTCGGCATGCTCATGCCCGGCAGGTATACCAGAGACACCGCCCAGCACTGCATGACCGTATCGCGCTACAGCCTGCTGTATACCTACCCGCACCTGCCCGGCATGGAGCTATTTCGCATCACAGGCAGCAACCAGAACACCTGGGGCATAGGCAGCGCAACAACGGAAGTTGTAGACATAGCAGAAAATCAATACCTTCATGTAACAGCCAATTCGGGCGATGGCATACAGACCTACTTTGCAGCAGGAGAAGTGGGCACCTCGCACGAGATAGACCTGGACGTATACGAGCTTACCGATGGCAACTATACCATATCAGTAGTGCAGCAGGTAGACAGCGGCTGGGAAGAAATAGGCAGCGCCAGCGTAACCACCACCGGCATGGTAATGATAAACTTTACACCACAGCAGCCCAACCTGGCCATGATAGCCCGGAGCACCGGCAGTGGCAGCAGTGTGAAAGTGCGCATAGCCGACGGTAAATACACCAACGAGCGTGCCTACGACTACAGCTACACCCTCTGCAGCAAGCCAAGAGATAATTACAGGTTCGGGTTTAATGGACAAGAGAAGGATAATGAGATAGCGGGGATAGGAAATAGCTATGAATTTAAGTTCAGACAATATGATTCAAGGATTGCTAAATTTTGGAGTATTGACCCATTAACCAAAAAATATCCTGCTATAGCTCCATTTACTTTCGCAGAAAATAGAGTAATTGATGGTGTTGATATGGAAGGTCTAGAGTATATGAGAACAACTTTTTATGAAGTAAAAGAGGTTAAGTTGAAAAATGGACATAGTAGCTTTATTACTGAGAAAATGAAGAATATTGGTAAAAATCCATCATTGGATTTCGTACCGTCTGCAAATTGGGAAGGAGAAAAGCAGCAAACATGGTTTGTATTCAAAGATAACTTGTATACTAGTCAAAGAGACATTCCTGGGTGGTCAAGTGCTCAGGAAGCGAAAAATGACAAGTTCATAAGACAGGCAAAAAATATACTTACGATTACAGGAGGTCTGGTTGGCATTATTGCATCTGCAGGGACAGCAGCACCTGGTATAGCATCATTTTTATCTTTTACCTCAGCTGTAGTAGCTACAAGTGGTGGGACGACAAAGTTTACTCTGGAGGCCATGGATAGACCTGATGCAGCAAATAAGGTTCCTGCATCAGTATCAGAAGGGATAATAGGGGTGCCGTTGGAAAAAGTTACGAATGATAATACAGGGATGGCAAGAAACATACCAGCATTAATTGAGGGTGCTGTATTGTGGGGGTATGGATTAAGGTCAACTATGCAAAATGGTCCTGTAATAGATAAAGTTGATAAGGCGGTTGGGGCGGTTAGCACAACGGTATCTGGAGTTGATACATATAATGCATCACAATCAACTAATAATACTGAGAATTCAGCTAATAATACAGAAGAAAAAAAATAGTGTATTTATGGTATTACATGATTGTAAAATGTCACATTGGAATAGAATAAAATCTCTATTTATCTCAATGTGTATAATATATATAATATTGATTGTTATATCATTATTAATTTCTCGAAGTGGGTCAAAGGTTGCTTTATTTGTTCCACTTGTTTTGTTTGTATCGGGAATGTTAAATCTAATTTATGTCTATAAAACTGGAATAAATTGGATTGAATTGATTGATATTGATGAGAGTACTCGAATTTGCAAACTGAGACTTGTTAAAAAGAATAAGATTTTTTTTGATAATGCTATACCAATTGATAATATAACATTTAAATTGTTGCAATTACCTGGGAACCCCACACCTTCGTATAAACTGAATATTTATTACAAAGGAGACCTTTTGTTTACGCAAAATCAAATCAGCAAATTAAATAAAATGAAAATGCAAGAGATTTTTCGCTATTTCCATCCCAATGTCAATTTAAGATTTAAATAGAGTGTATGAATGTTGTTTTCCCCAGCTCTCCGTAATCTTCAAAAGAATAAAGCTGTCCTTAGTTTGCAACTAAGGACAGTATCGTATAAGTTAGCATGGTAATGATAAACTTTACACCACAGCAGCCCAACCTGGCCATGATAGCCCGGAGCACCGGCAGTGGCAGCAGTGTAAAAGTGCGCATAGCCGATGGTAAATACACCAACGAGCGTGCCTACGACTACAGCTACACCCTCTGCAGCAAACCAAGAGATAATTACAGGTTTGGGTTTAACGGACAAGAGAAAGTAAACGAAGTTGCGGGGCTTGGAAATCATAATACTGCACTGTTTTGGGAGTATGATACGCGGCTTGGTAGGAGGTGGAATTTAGACCCTGTTCCTAATGCGTCAGAAAGTCCTTATGCCGCGTTTGGCGACAATCCGATTTACAATAAAGACCCGTTGGGAAATGTTATTGCGCCTTGGTGGTTGCCAAGTAGTCCGGGCGATAAAATACCCGGTTATGGTGGTGGTGTTTCAAGTCCATTTAAAAACTTCCTTACTTCAAATGATCTTAATGACTTTAACCATACAGCAATACAACTTTACAGGGACAACGACATTTTTAGAAAGACTACTGATCGCTTACAGGCATCAAAAACAGTTTATCATGTGCAACAGAAATATGAAACAAGTGCGGTTGGAATGAATGCAAACTATAGTAGGTCAAGTAAAACTATTTCATTCGGATATTTTGGCATCTCTAAGAGCGAGTTGTTTGAAGAAACTTTCCATGCAGGACAGGATGATTATTATAGCGAGAAAGGAATTAGCAGGAGCAGTTTAGCGAATGAAGTAGAAGCCAAAGTTGCTAATATCATTTCAGGTTTTCAAGATGAATCAGTGAAATCCGGCAGAGACTATAGTTCAATAAAAAATTACTTTAAAACAGGTGAGAAGGGAGAAGGCTTTGATAAGGCATTAGACAATCTTATTGGCGATACTTATCAGGTTTACAAAAAAGCTAAAGGCGATGATTGGGGTAAAGCCAATGATCCTTCGACAGTAGATAGGGCGACAGTTCTAAAATACTTAGAGACTACAACAGGAGTAACAGATGGTAAAAAATAATAGCAATGAGTTTATTCAGAAATAGATACAGGATTTTCTTTATTGTCCCAGTATTATTTACAGCAACAATAACTGCATGTAACAATAAGGCGCATACTACATCGGTTCAGGAATACGAAAAGCCAGCACCGCCCCCATTAACACTAAATATAGATGTTGAAAAGACGTGTTCTGATTTAAAAAGAATGAAAGCCGATAGTACATATAATGGCACTGTTTATTTGATTTACGACAGTGTAAATATGTATGACAGGATTCTTTTAGAATACCTACTGCATACGGAATACAGCCTAATAATGAGGCGTGCCATTAGCGAATTGGATACTACATGTTTAAGGCCTTTTTATGATGCTGTTATTGAAAGTAAGTACCACAAAAGTAGAGCGCAGATAATGGCTGGAATAAATAAGAAAGTCTCCGTTTTACGAAATGAAATAGGGAAAAACAAAGTGAAAAAGGACGTTTATTATACTGCTGATACACATCCGACATATCCAAATGGAATGACCAATCTATATTTTGCGATTAACTCTTTGAAAGATAGCTTAGGTAGCAATGTACACGACACAGGGCGAGTAATGTTTTACTTTACCATTGATACCACCGGCGTAGTCAGTGATGTTGAAATTTATCAGCATGTAAGTAAAAGGGCTGACAGCATAAGCTCAGTAATAATGAGAAATCTGCCTAATAAATGGATGCCTGCAACTTTAGATGATAAGAAAGTAAATTACTGGATGCAATATGCAATAGAATGGCCTTAGTATGCAAAGCATCTTTCAAAATATAGTAGGCCGGTTTATAGGTCGTGTTATCGGCCTTAATGTTCGATACTTATTCTTTAGGTTATCGGGAAAGCATATTGCCTATAGTGATCTAAAAACACCAATCATCAATAAGAGCAATGATTATGATGAAAGAGGGTTGCAGCAAGATACATATAATGCTTTGGTAGGCGTGACAACAATTTTACTGGCAGTAGTGATATTCCGTCTCCGCCGTGTCTCTGAGAAGGACACGGCGGAGTTATAATACGTCTATAAACCATCCATCCATACCGTATACGACTATTATCCCTTCGGCATGCTCATGCCCGGCAGGTATACCAGAGACACCG
This sequence comes from Flavipsychrobacter sp., assembly GCA_044227125.1. Classification (GTDB taxonomy): domain Bacteria; phylum Bacteroidota; class Bacteroidia; order Chitinophagales; family Chitinophagaceae; genus Polluticoccus. Next base: position 229,261 of record JBGAFS010000003.1, on the reverse strand, counting down.
CCCAGCACTGCATGACCGTATCGCGCTACAGCCTGCTGTATACCTACCCGCACCTGCCCGGCATGGAGCTATTTCGCATCACAGGCAGCAACCAGAACACCTGGGGCATAGGCAGCGCAACAACAGAAGTTGTAGACATAGCAGAAAATCAATACCTTCATGTAACAGCCAATTCGGGCGACGGCACACAAACCTACTTTGCAGCAGGAGAAGTGGGCAGCCCGCACGAGATAGACCTGGACGTATACGAGCTAACCGGCGGCAACTATACCATATCAGTAGTGCAGCAGGTAGACAGCGGCTGGGAAGAGATAGGCAGTGCCAGCGTAACAACTACCGGCATGGTAACAATAAACTTTACACCACAGCAGCCCAACCTGGCCATGATAGCCCGGAGCACCGGCAGTGGCAGTAGTGTAAAAGTGCGCATAGCCGACGGTAAATACACCAACGAGCGTGCCTACGGCTACAGCTACACCCTCTGCAGCAAACCAAGAGATAACTACAGGTATGGATTTAATGGTAAAGAGAAAGATAATGAGTGGTCTGGAATTGGAAATCATTTGGATTTTGGTGAAAGGGGATACGACTCGCGTATAGCAAGATGGTTGCCCTCCTACAGGCGAAACGTTTGGTGCGGAGGATGCCCAACGTCAAATTTTTGGAGGACACAAGCCTCAGCCAGGTACAAGAGACGCTTATGATAATATAAAAGAAAAGGAAAGTGGAACTGGTAAAGGATTTGTTCCTACACTACCTATTGAAAAAAAATAAGAAGTATGTATAGATGTCTTTTAGTGTTTTTTTTGTTATTTGTCCTAACAGATGCAAAAACGCAGGAATTAAATAAGGGATTGCACATCAACGTCTTAATCCCTACAGGCCCTTTAGTTTTGTTTAGCCCCTATGAATTAAAGTTTGATAGTTCCTTTAATGGATATGTAGTTTTTGACAATGTAATATTAAATCGAAGTGCTAATAATACTTTTGTATTTATCGCAAAACGTAATGGTAAGTTACAGATTTATAATATTAACACTAAGGGGGATACGATTCTATGTAATGATATTAATTTAAAATTTGTGGATCCAGACTACAAAGTTTCCTTTGGTGGCAAAAGATCAGGGTCTATAATTTCTACTACAAATTTGGAACGTAAAACTATAACTGTTGATGTGCTAAATAATGATATAACGTTATGTATACCAATTAATAAAGTGCAAGTTCGATATTTTAAAAATAAGGTGTTGAAAAGCAGCACTTTTGATGACGATAATATACCAGTCAACTTAGTAAGAGAAATTATGAATTCAGATTGCAATATGTTAGTTTTTGATATTGAAATTAAAACCAAAGACAGATTAATTGACCTGCCACCAGTTATATATTTTTTGGATAAAGAATAGCCCTCCTAGCGCGAGTGTTCGCCTGCGGCACTCGTGTCATATAATCAGCCGGTTTGTAACCGGAATTGATGTACAGAAGAAAATGGTCGTATTTATTGCTCAATAGAAGTTCTATATCAGCCTAAAGTGTAATTTCAGTCTCTGTTCAGTAAATACCGGTTGCAAACCGGGGTATGATGTTCTGACACAGGTCACCCTGCGGAAGACCTGCGCCAGTTGAGAATTCTCAATAGAAACAATGAAAAAAATTAAAGAGTCACCGGTATTTTTTATCATAGGTACATTTGTACTGTTTGTAATAGCCATATTGACGCTTATTTTTATTATCCCCGATAGAGGCAATGGAAATTTTGAGTTAGTAGTAATTACATCTGGACTTTTTTTTAAGTTCTATCCGTTGATAGTACTTTTATCATATGTTTATTGGTGGAAATGGGTGAAAAGGAAATGGTTCTTAGCTATAATCATTTTCTTATTATCATTTACCCCGTATTTATTTTTGTTTGATAATTCTGCTTTCGTTGAATAGATTATAAGTGGTGCTGGTATTTTGGCTGAGCCCTCCATAGTTTCAAAAAAGAAAAATAGACCAGTCGCTTTTGCAAACTAAGAACAGCAGGGGTAACTTACAGTACTTAAACAACAATAATAATGCTAGGTTATGTTAAGTTGAAGTTCCTGTATTGGAATGATGAAGAACATGCTGAACGTATTGAAAGTATGTGGGCTACTAAGGAGGGTACAAAATATAAAATCGAAAATATCCCTTTCTACGTATTGGGTTTTGCACTTAACGATGTTGTTAGTGTAAAGGAAATTAAAGGAGAGTTATGTGTTGATTCTTTGGTTCATGAGTCTGGACACAGTACTGTACGGATTGTTTTTTTCGACAAGAATATAATAAATGAAACCAGACAGCAACTTAAAACTTTCGGTTGTAATTCAGAAGTTAGTGACAAAGTTTACTTGATAGCTATTGATATTCCTCCGGAAGTTGATTATTTTAATATTATAAAACCCTATTTGGAAAATGGATTGATTTCTGATTTATGGGATTATGAAGAAGCATGCTTAGCAAGCGTTCAATACAACGACAACTAAGAACTTGCTTGATAATTCAAAATATCAACACTCATTCTATATAACTTTTCAATAAATTAACTAATAAATCAACAATTAATCTAAATAACGTATATTTGTCATTTCTTAGCAGCCATAAAAACTGTTATCATGAGTTCTTTAAAAGCTATTACAAATGTTACAACCACACCATAGTGCAAAAACCGTAACAAATTGTAACAATATCTGTCAAACTATTGTATGTCATATCATTATGCAAAAACAGCCGTAACACAGTTGTAACAAATTCTGTAACAGCAGGCAAATCGTAACTTGAGTCCAACCCTTTTAGCTATCAAAAACTATCAACAAAAAAATAATAATCCCATATAATGAGCATTGGTTGCTCTCTGCAAAACAGCAGGAGGCAGGCGGATAGGGCAGATAGCTGAATTTTATCAATATAACACCTGATAATTGTCTTATATATCGTACCTTTGCACCTCCTGAAAGAAGCCATATGAGCTTTTTTTGAATTTTTACTTTTTACTTTTGAATTAATAAGATGCTTTCAGTTTCTAATTTGTCGCTTCGCTATGGCAAGCGCGTGTTGTTTGAAGATGTGAATATCCGTTTCACCGAGGGTAATTGCTATGGCATTATCGGTGCCAATGGTGCTGGTAAATCTACCTTCCTCAAAATACTGAGCGGAGAGATAGACCCTACCACAGGTAAGGTGGAAATAGGTAAAGACCAGCGTATGAGCGTGCTGAAGCAGAACCACTATGCATACGATGAGTTTACCGTGCTGGAAACAGTTATCATGGGCAATGATAAGCTGTATGATGTAATGAAGCAGAAAGATGCCATTTATGCTAAAGAAGACTTTACTGAAGAAGATGGTTTGAAAGCCGGCGAACTGGAAGGCCTGTTTGCAGAAATGGATGGCTGGAATGCTGAGAGTGATGCTGCAACTTTGTTGAGTAACCTTGGTATTAAGGAAGAATTCCATAGCAGGCAGGTAAAAGAACTGGATGGTAACCAGAAAGTACGTGTGCTTTTGGCACAGGCTATTTTCGGTAACCCCGATATCCTGCTGCTGGATGAGCCTACCAACGACCTTGATCTTGAAACTATATCATGGCTGGAAGATTTCCTGGCTGATTATGATAAGATAGTTTTGGTAGTATCGCACGATCGTCACTTCCTCGATGCTGTTTGTACACACGTTGCTGATATCGACTTTGGTAAGATCACCATATTTACGGGTAACTATTCGTTCTGGTATGAATCAAGCCAGTTGTTGCTGAAGCAGCGTACTGATGCTAATAAGAAAGCTGAAGATAAGATAGCCGAACTGAAAGAGTTCATTGCCCGATTCTCTGCCAACGCATCTAAATCAAAACAGGCTACCAGCCGTAAGAAAGCATTGGATAAGATAAAGCTGGAAGATATGACGGCATCTAACCGTAAGTATCCGGCAATACTCTTCAATAACCAGGTACGTGAAGCAGGCGACCAGATACTGGAAGTAAAAGGCCTTAGCAAAACGCTGAACGGTGAATTGATGTTTAAAGACATCAGCTTCGACCTGAAACGTGGTCAGAAAGTAGCAATACTCTCTGAAAATGGCTTAGCAACAAGTGCTTTTTATAAAATACTGGCAGGTGAGGATACTGATTTTCAGGGTACTTATAAATGGGGTGTAACTATTACGCCTACTTATCTGCCCAACGATAACAGTGAATATTTTGCAGGTAAAGACCTGAACCTGATAGACTGGTTGCGCCAATACAGCGAGGAAAAGGATGAAACATTTATCCGTGGTTTCCTGGGCCGTATGCTGTTCAGCGGAGAAGAAACGCTTAAGAAGTGTACCGTATTAAGCGGTGGTGAGAAAATGCGTTGCATGCTCAGCCGTATGATGATGTTGAAAGGTAATGTGCTGTTGTTTGATGAACCAACCAACCACCTTGACCTGGAAAGTATCACAGCACTCAATAATGGTATGAAGGATTTTAAAGGTACTGTCCTGTTTACTACACGTGACCATGAACTGGCACAGACTGTTGCTGACCGCGTACTGGAAATAACACCGAATGGCCTGATAGACCGCGAAATGGGCTTTGATGACTATCGCAATGATGCACGTGTAAAAGCACTCCGTACAGAAATGTATGGCCTGCAACCTGCATAACCGGAATATAATTTGATTAAAGCCCCGCAAAACGGGGCTTTAATCAAATTATAACTTCTGTTCGGGGAATAGTTTTAGAGCAAGTTTTCCACCAATACGTATAAATGGCTTTTCAATGGTATTGTATGTTGTATAACTCACGATGAGTGTAGCAATAGATGCTAATGCAAATTGAAGAACGAAAGGTTTATTTACGTAATAGCTCCAAAAAAACTTATCAGTTAAACTCCATATAATGCTATGCAACATATATATTGAATAGCTGATCTTACCTAAAAAAGATAATGAACTATCAATAACTTGAGGCAGGGCATAAGAATTCTTATAAAAGCAAAAGCATATTATAATACATATGCCCGTAAATATTACCCTGTTAAAGCCACTAATAATGTTGATCGTATTTCCGCTTGCCGGATGAAAAATAAATAAAACTATCGCAGCAAGCAGCAGCAGCATGTTTTGAATTGGTGCTATCCTCACTTTGCTGAAATACAAGCCAAGCAGGTAGCCGGAAAAAAAATAGAATAAGTTATTTAATGGGTTAGTGGTTACATGCCAGTAGTATCTGGATGTATGTGTCGTTTTGAGTACGATGAATGTATAGTACAGGTATATACTTGTAATGATAGCAATAACAACCCGGAATGAATGTTTATGTTTTTGTGACAGGATAACAAAAAGCGGAAATATGCTATAAAATACAATCTCATTGCCTACTGACCATATAATACCACCCCCTAATGAGGAATCCCATTTTACGAAGCCAAATAAACCACTTAACACCAGGAATATTTCAGAGAAATCATGATGAGACATAGTCCGGATAATGTTACCGATCACCAGCAACCATAATATTGGGTACAGCCTGAATATGCGTTTTACATAAAACCTGCCAATAGAATCAGATGATTTGATTGAATTCTGATATACATGGTATAGTGTTAGCCCGCTTAAAACGTAAAATATAGAAACACCGTATTGCCCAATTCTTTCAATTACAGATGCCGCATCATAGTAGTCAGAGGTATTATACCTGGTATAATGAAATACCATAATGCCAATTGCAGCTATAGCCCTTAGATAATCAAGTGAATGTAATCGTTGTTCGGTTTTTTCTATAATCATTTGATTTTTAATCTGTTGTGGTGTATTATTTCTTGTTTGTTAAAAGCTAAAGATAACACTTGTTTTTAAAGATATATTATCCTATATTTACTTATGTTAGCAGGCGATTGATTACGAAGAGGCACTATTATTCGATTGGTCTTGTGATACGGAAAGGTTGAGGGAGTATTTACCTATTTTAAAATTTGCCGTTATGAAAAGCTATCAAAATCAGCTGGAGCGCTTTCGCGCAATAGCTAAAAAACTTGTTGACGACCATTCGGCCGAATTATTTAATTCATACCAGTTTAGCACAGGCATAACACATGATGTCTATATGTCTCACCTGGATACATTAGGGAAGCAACTGGATGAGCAGGCAAAAGCATTTATTGGTACAAATCATGCCAACAATGATAGTTTCCGATCGGAAATATGGAATACCTGCAAAAAATACCTGGAACAGTTTGTAAAGAGAAACCAGGAAGTATTCTGATACTCTGATAACTGATTAATAATAGAGCCCTTTTTCAAGATAGTTTTTTACATATGCAGCTACGCCATCTTCCAATGAATGGAATGGTTGTGTATAGCCTGCTGCAAGCAGTTTACCCATATCTGCTTCAGTAAAGTACTGGTATTTGTCCCTGATATCTGCAGGTGTATCTACAAACTCAATATTCGATTGAATATTCAGGGCGTTGAATATGGCATTCACAAGGTCCTTGAACGTTCTGGCTTTCCCTGTTCCTGCATTATACAATCCGTTTGCAGGGTGGTTTTCCATTAGCCAGATGCATTCACTCACGATGTCATCTACATAGATGAAATCGCGCATCTGCTCACCATCTTTGTATTGAGGATTGTGTGAGCGGAAGAGCTTTACTTTGCCATTCTGTTTTATCTGGTTGAAGGCATGGAATATGACTGATGCCATACGGCCTTTATGATATTCATTCGGCCCGTATACATTGAAGAATTTCACTCCGGCCCAATGTGGCGGAGCATCCTTCTGTGCAAGTGCCCAAATGTCAAAATCATTCTTAGATTGTCCGTATGGGTTTAAAGGGTGCAGTTGAGTTATAATATCATGACTGTCCTTATAACCATATTCACCGTTACCATAGGTAGCTGCGGATGATGCGTATACCAGTGGAATATTCTGGGAAGTGCATATTTTCCATATGGCAATACTATAGTCCAGGTTCCATTTACGGTGCACTTCGTAATCCATCTCTGTGGTGTCTGTTCGTGCACCAAGATGAAACATGTACTGAATTTTACCCGGGTTATTTTTGCACCAGTCAATAAATTCTTCACGGTCTATCTTAAGTGCATAAACCTTCCCATTAAGGTTTGATTCCTTAGCAGGCACATTGAAGTTATCTACCAGTACCAGGTTATTAAATCCAAGTTTGTTCAGATAACCGGTAAGGTAACTGCCTATAAAACCAGCCGCACCGGTAATAGCAATAGTATCCGTTCGCAACATTCCCTTCAGCAACAGTTATTATGAGTATTAGTGAGTTTCAGGAGCAGCGGGAGCTGGTGTTACGCTGTGTTCTTCTTCAGCAGGTTTCGCTGCTTCGTTCTCCTGTTTCATTTCATGCGTTTGTTCTGTGGCAGTAGCTTCATGGCCTTCACCATGTTCTTCACTATGTCCCATTATGTTAACGAAATTTACTGCAGCTATAAACAAACCGGCAAGTAGTATCACAAACCAGAAAGCTGAACGGAATGAAGTGCTCGTAGTTTTAGTTTCTGATTGTTGGCTATGAGTATCGTGTGACATGTATTTTTAATGTTTTAATGTGCGCAAAAATAATTGTTTCGACTGATTTATCTAAGTTATGTGCCTATTTTTTAGGAGCAGGTGGTTCCATAACGTGGCCACATTTCTTGCAGGTACGTTTTTCAACATCCGAATAAAAACGTTGCATTAACGGAGGTAACTGCGATACTATATCAGTAAGCTCGAAATATTCTTCATAAAGCTTCTCATGGCAGTTTTCACAAAACCACATAAAGCCATCTATTTCAGGAGTTGACCTTTTCTTTTCTATTACCAGCCCTATGGTGTTCTCTCCGCGTTGCGGTGAGTGCGGGGTTTTGCCCGGCAGCAAGAACATTTCTCCCTCTTTAATATGAATATCTACTATTTTACCATCTTCAGGAATACGAACTATTATATCTCCCTGCAATTGGTAAAATAGTTCCTCACTCTCATTATAGTGGAAGTCTTTACGGCTGTTAGGGCCGCCAACTATCATAACAATATAATCTCCTGATTCTTTATAAAGTTGCTGGTTGCCCACAGGTGGTTTCAGTAAATGACGGTTCTCGTCTATCCATTTTTGCAGATTAAAGGGACGTGCTACTGCCATAATGCAATTATTTTAAGATTTTCATTTTTACTGTTTCTATGCGGGTATCGCTTACCAGCAATATGTCAAATTCGTGTAAGCCGATTATTATCCTGTCTTTAAGCTTAGGGATAGTTTCATGGTTGGAAATAATATAGCCTGATAATGTTTCTGATTCATCCGTAGGGAAATCAAATCCATACTTTTCATTCAGGTAGTCAAGTTCCAGCCTGCCGGAGAAAATGTATTCGTTCTCAGCTATTTGCTTCTCTACGTGTTCCTGTACATCATATTCATCGTTGATATCGCCGAATATTTCTTCCAGTACGTCTTCCATCGTCACTATACCGGCTGTGCCGCCAAATTCGTCTATTACCCAGGCTATACTCTTGCGTTCTTTTGTAAACCTGTTCATCAGGTCTACAGCACTCATAGCTTCCGGTACAGCAGCTATACCATGTAATACTTCCCTTATGTGGGCAGGTTTTTTGTTCAGGTCAAGATGGTGCAGGTAGCCTACTACATTATCAATATTACCCTGGTAAACAATTATTTTAGAAAGCTTAGTATCTATGAATTTCTTCTTCACGTCTGCTACAGGTGTATTTATTTCCACCGCCTCTACCTCATTACGGGGTATCATACACTTGCGTATCTTAACGTTTACAAGGTACAGGGCATTCTCAAACAACTCGGTATTAACCTCATTGCTGTCACTTTCATGCCCGTGCATCGATTGTTTCACAAATACCTCAAGGTCCACACGGTTAAATACTTTTTGATTCTCCCTGATCCTTACATTGAAAAGGTACTTAAGTATAAATTCTGAAATAGAAACAAATATCTTGGCAATTGGGAACAGGATATAGTACAGCAACTGCATTGGCAGGCTGAAGATCACTAATGCCTGTTCTGCCTTCATGCGGAAAATGGCTTTGGGTAAAAATTCGGCAAAGATCAATATGACGATCGTAGCTATCAGTGTATCAAGAAACAAATGCACATATTCTGAATTGAATGGTGCAGGCAGCATATTCAGGTATGGGTCTGTGAGCTGGGTCATCAGCAAACCATAGATTACCAAAGTGATGTTTACCCCTATAAGACTTGACCCGATAAACTCTTCCGGTTCTTCCATAAACCGGGAAAGTATTTTGCCTGAAAGTGAGCCTTGTTTTTTCCGAAGCTCGATATTGAGCTTATTAACTGAAATAAATGCAATTTCTATACCGGCAAAAAAACCGATGAGTATGATACAACTTAATATATAGAGCAATAAATGGCTCGAATCCATATGTAATCAAAGATACTAAAGATGAGATAATTATGTAAAACATTTGCAGGGGCCCGGATCAATTTCTCCGTTTATTTGCTCATGTATTTTTGTATTTTGTATGCCTGATTGCGCTAACACAGATAGGGCAGACAAAACAAACAACACATGTACAAGACGGCATTAGCCACCATTTGCTTAATATTATCTTACTGCAATGTGTACGCCAAGTATGAGTTCCTGCTCAATAAGGCTTATGCAGAACGTTATTTGGCCATTGATTCGATTTTCTATTACAATTCTGTACTGAGAGACAATAAGGATGCATTAGCAACAGAAGTTGGCATTCTTAGAAAGGAGGCACAGGATGCCAATGATATAGAATTGTCATGCGAGTCTGATCTCATTACCCTGGCTAATATCAGTACCAATGACAGGAGTCATGAATACGAAAAGGTAGAACCCCTCGCATTTGCCCTTATCGAAAAATCAAAAAAATATAAGCTGGTACAGATAGAATTGCGTTGCCGACAGTTCCTCGGCCGGTATTACATGGAAAAAGCTGGCAGATATATTGATGCTATCGACCAGTTTTTAGCATCATATTACCTGTTGCAACAACTAAGTATCGAGGAGTTCCCTACCAAGAAAGAGCACATATATAATGTGGCACATGCCTATTACAATTTTGGTGATTTTGAGGATGCTCAAAAATACATGATGGAAGCTGAACGTGAGCGTATGCCCAATAACATGAGCATGCTTGACGACAAACACAAAATAGGTACTTATATAAGCCTCGAAAATACGCTCGGTCTTATTTACAGGAATGAAAAAAAATATGATTCGGCAAATTATTATTTCAATAAAGTAATTGAGCTTGCAGCCAGCAGGGGAGACTCTGTATGGATAGGTATAGCGACAGGCAACATAGGTATTGGTTATTATCTTCAACAAAAATATAATGAAGCCATACCCCTGCTGCAGGTTGATATTTACCAGAGTTTAAAAGCAGGAGAGTGGGATAATGGGGTGAATTCCCTGATAAAACTTACCGATATATACCTGCAACATAAAGATTATAAGACTGTAAGACAACTGATGGATAGTGCAAGGCGTATAGTATCAATTACTATGGAGCCATCACAGCACATGCAATCTCTGGGGCTTATAATGGCGAAATACTATTCAGCCACCGGGAATACAGACCTTGCATATAAGTATATGGACTCTGCCCGGGTAGCCAAGGATTTGATGGATTCTAAAAAGAACACCAAGGCCATTGCTTTAGAAGAACAGAAAATGGAGCTGCAAAAACACAGGGCTGAATTGCAAAAAACAGAAGATGATAAAAAGCTGCAAATACTCAGGCGAAACAGTTTGTTGGCAGGTGTGGTATTGATATCTTCTATTATGCTGCTTGTGTTTAACGGGCAGAAACGTTCTTACAGGCAGAGGAGCAAGCTGGCTGAAGCAGAGAAAAGAAGGGCAGAGGATGAGTTGAAGAATGCAACACGCCAATTAGATGATTTCACCCAAAGTATACATGAGAAAAATACCCTCATCGAAAAAATAACTGCTGATATTGAAAAGTACCAGGCTGAACTGGCAAGTACTAACAATGGTGCCCAGTCTGCTCTTAATAATGATGCATTACTGCAATTGCAGCAATCAATACTGCTTACAGACGATCAGTGGGAGGAATTCAAGGGCAATTTTGAAAAAGTACATATAGGCTTCCTCAACAGGCTTAGGGAAAAACTACCGGAACTTACCCCTGCAGAAACCCGTTTTATGGCATTGGCGAAACTACGCCTGTCAAATAAAGAAATGGCAGGTATGCTGGGTGTCAGCATGCAGGGCGTAAGAAACTACAGGTACAGGTTGCGTAAGAAGCTTAACCTTCCTGAAGAAGGCAGCATTGACGAACTTGTAGAAATGATATAAGGTTGATTATGAATTAAGGAACGATATTACTGTGTCGTTTAGTTCAGCAGCTGCCCTGTCAAGGTCATCATTTACAATTGTCTTATCAAAGCGGGGCGCAAAGCTTAGCTCATATTCTGCTTTATCTAGCCGCTCCTTTATCATTTCAGCAGATTCTGAATTCCTGTTCTCTAAACGGCGTTTTAATTCTTCAGTAGAAGGAGCTTTTATGAATATGCTTAATGAATTATAAGGGTATTTGTCTTTTATGGTAAGGGCTCCTTTTACATCAATGTCTACAACAGGGGTCTTGCCTTCATCCCATATTCTTTGGATCTCGCTTTTCAGGGTGCCGTAGTATTTGCCTATATATACCATTTCCCATTCCACAAAGGCATCCTCATGTACCAGGTTCCTGAATTCTTCTTCGGTATAAAAATGATAATCCCTGCCGTTCACTTCACCCGGCCTTGGCTGGCGGGTGCATGCAGATATTGAAAAAGCCATTTGCGGGTTTGCTGCCAGCAGGCGTTTTACCAGTGTGGTTTTGCCCGAGCCTGAAGGGGCGGTAATAATAATGATCTTCTCGTGTGTCAAGCTTAGAAAATATTGGCTGCAAGATAATAAAAAGGTGTGCCCGTGAGCACACCTTTTTATGGTATCAATAGTATTATTAGCAGTATTGTTCGAATGCCTGCAGGAGGTTAGCCGCGATCATTTGTGCCGGCCTTCCTTCTATCATGTGGCGCTCTATCATATGCACAACCTGTCCGTCTTTCAGCAATGCTATTGCAGGTGATGACGGAGGGTAAGGTAGAAGATAGTTGCGGGTTTGTTTTACTGCATCAGTATCATAACCTGCAAATGTTGTATAAAGATGGTCAGGTTTTTTGCCAGTAGCATTTTTTACCGCCAGTACTACACCCGGGCGGGCTGTACCTGCAGCACAGCCACAAACTGAATTAATAAATATCAGTGAAGTGCCTGATTGTTTTACGGCATTGTCAGCATCTGATGCTGTCAGTAATTCTTCAAAACCATTGCTAGTCACTTCGGCCTTCATAGGGGCCACTATTTCTGTAGGATACATTTTTTATTCTATTTACCCGCAAATTTACGATTCATTCTCTTTATTCAGGCTATGTTATTATAATTAAAACCAATATAGAAATATACCGCATATCAGGGGACATATATGAAATTAGATTTTGTTCCTTTGTATATCCTTTATGCATATGAAAAAATTGCTCTTGATAATAGCGACAAGTATCAGCTTTGTTGCATGTAATAATAAACCCCATACGGCCCATACTGATAATCTGCAACAGTTATTTGATAACTACTGGGAAGAGCGTATGCAACTATTTCCATTAGAAGCTACTGCAAACGGTGATAACAGGTACAATAACAAAATGACCATCACCATAGCTGAAAGTTTCAGGGATAGTCTTAGGCATTTTTATGAAAAACAACTGAGGTTATTAAGTGATATCGATACTGCAGGTTTAGCCGAGGACCAACAATTGAGTTATAGCCTGTTTCGTTATGAGATGAACATGAGCCTTGAAGGATTAAAATATCCGACCCATTATTTACCTATCAACCAGTTCTGGGCTTTGACTTTAGATTTACCGCAACTGGGGTCAGGTAAAGGGAACCAACCTTTTAAAACAGTAACGGACTACGATAATTTCAGGGAGCGTATGGATGTATTTCCTGCGTGGGTAGATACAGCCATTACCAACATGCGCACAGGTATACAAAAAGGCTGGGTATTGCCCAAGGCGCTGGTGCTGAAGGTAATGCCGCAGCTGAGTGCGATGGTAGTGAAAGAAGTACCTCAAAGTATCTTCTACGATCCTGTACGTAGCATGCCTGAGAGTTTCTCGCCCAAAGAAAAAGAACGTATTACTACAGACTATGAGCATATGATTGTGCTGGATGTAGTGTTACCCTATAAAAAACTGTACGATTTCTTTGAGAAAGAGTACCTGCCTGCAGCGCGTGCTACGAGTGGTATTGGAGCAGTAGATAGTTCCTACTATAATTATCTCGTCAGGTATTGGACAACAACTAATTTGCCGGCAGACAGTATCTATCATATCGGCTTATCAGAAGTTGCTCGCATTGAGACTGAGATGAACAAAGTGAAAGACGAGACAGGTTTTAAAGGCGATCTTAAAAGTTTCTTTGAATATGTAACTACAGACCCCCAATTTTTCCCGTTTCATACCCCGCAGGAGGTAATAGATAGTTTCTGGAATATTAAGAAACAAGAAGACCCTATGCTGAAGAAGCTGTTTAACCATGTGCCTAAAACAGCATTCACCATCAGGCAAACAGAAGCCTTTCGCGCAGCCAGTGCCAGTGCAGAATATAATCCCGGCTCTGAAGATGGTACACGTCCGGGCATATTTTATGTACCTATTACTGATGCCGCTAAGTACAATGCTGTTGGTATGGAAACATTGTTCCTGCATGAGGCTATTCCGGGGCATCATTACCAGATATCTCTCGCACAGGAAAATAAGGACCTGCCTAAGTTTCGCAGGTTTGTATGGTATGGTGCTTACGGAGAAGGCTGGGCATTATATAGTGAATCGCTGGGTAAAGAACTGGGATTATTCACTAATCCATACCAGTATTTCGGCCACCTGAGCGATGCAATGCACCGTGCTATAAGGCTGGTAGTAGATGTAGCCATACATACAAAAGGTATGACCCGCGAAGAGGCTATAGCCTATATGCGGGCACATGAAAGTGTAAGCGAAGAAGAAGCGACAAGAGAAATAGAACGTTATATGGCCATACCGGGACAGGCACTGAGTTATAAAATGGGCCAGCTGGCGATACTTGCATTGCGTCATAAATATGAGCAGCAATTGGGTGCTAAATTCAGTATGGCATCATTCCACGATGAAGTACTGAAAGATGGTTGTGTGCCGCTGGATGTATTATCCTCGAAACTGGAGAAGTGGGCAGAAATACGAAAATAATTGTTATACATCTTTGCTTAACTTCATATAAAATTTTAGGTATGAGAAACATGCTGATCACTTTATTGTTGCTATCCTCTGTTGATATAGCTTTATATGCACAGAAAATGCCAGCGAATGTTCCATATCATACACCTGATATGTACCCGTATGGTAAGGAAAGACACTCTATTGAAGAGCATGCTGATTTTCTTACAACCAGTTATTGGATTTCTTTCAAATTGAACAGAAAACAAAGAAAGGAACTCAGAGATGCAATTATCTCCGTGTACAGAACTCCATATCCTGCTTTAGTAAAAGCGAATTCTGAAAAAGAAAGACAACAACTTGAGGCAGAGCGTATTCATAACACTATTGATGCGAAACTAAAAGAATTGCTCACTGTTGAGCAATATGATAAATACAGTAAATGTACCTTCTTTCCTGAAATGTTCTGGGCATGTGCCTTATAAATAAAAAGAGCCTCGCCTGAGGCTCTTTTTATTTATGCATTTGTATTTACTTCATTTTACTCAATACTACTTCCCATACTTCTTTCTCCTTGCTGTCGGCACCGGTGTTCATTTCCTCAGCTTTTGCCAACAGTGGTGCTACCTCAGGGTGGTCTTTCAGGTCTTGCGCATTTATTCTTACATTCAGGTATGCGCTTTTTACCGCAGCACGGGCGCACAATGCTGCTACACCTGCATCACTTACACTGTTAGGATTACCAAGGTCCGCCATTGATTTGGCAAGGTCAAAAGATTGGTAGGCTAATTCCATTGTCCGGTATGGTACTTTTATAGCCCCGATGGTAGCAAGGTCGATAGCTGCTTTGCGGGCTGCTTTTTCTGCATCTGTACCTTTGGGCAACCCGAACGCAGCCATTATCTGGTTGAATGCATTGGTGTCTTCATCTACCAGGTTCAGCATTTCGGTCATCAGCTTTTGTCCCTGTTCAGCATAATTGCTGAATTCTTCCCAACGGTCATCCCATCCTTTTTTGTGCGATGACAGATTGGCAACCATTGTGCCCAATGATGCACCCAAAGCACCGCAATATGCAGCAATACTACCTCCACCCGGTGCAGGAGATTCACTGGCGGTTTCTTCGGCAAAACGGGTAAGCGTCATGCCAATGAGTTTTTTGCTGCTCAGGTCGCGCAGTTGGTATTCAATGATCTTCTTATTAGGGTCGAATGGGCCAAGCTCATCCAGTCCCAATGATTTAACTGCTATTTTGATGAGCTCACTTTCGCTGACACCTGTGCTGCGTTTCTGTTTACGCAAAAAGTATTTACCCGCCTCCAGTATTGCCTGCAATGGTACAAGGCCTACAAGCTCACTGCCCGTAACGCGCAGCCCGCGAGCTGTTGCCCGCTCGCATGCAGTGTCAAACAATACATGCAGCGGGGTAGTGTTCATATTAGTGAGGTTCACACTTATTTGTGCCACACCATATTCTTCTATATACCAACCAATCGCTTTAACAGCTTTCAGCAGGCCCGGCTCCCATATAGCTTCGCCATTAGCATCTTTTACTATTTTACCTTTCTCATCCTTTTTCTGGCGACCCTTCTCTCGTATGTCAAAAGCTACAGCATTAGCGCGGCGGGTAGACGTAGTATTCAGGTTGATGTTGTATGCTATCAGGAAATCACGTGCACCAATAACAGTGGCACCGCTTTTTTCATTGAAAACTGCTGCACCATAATCAGGCTTCCATTCAGGCTTGGTTATCTTAGCTGCAAAGCCTTCATATTCACCGCTGCGTATATCAGCAAGGTTGCGGCGATAGTCTGCACTTGCAGCATATTCGTATAAGTAAGCAGGTATATTCAATTCTTCACCCACACGCTTAGCCAGCATTTTGGCAAACTCTACAGTTTCTTCCATTGTAATACCACTGATAGGTATCAAGGGGCAAACATCAGTTGCACCCATACGTGGGTGTTCGCCTTTATGGTTGCGCATATCTATCACCTCGCCGGCCTTTTTTATAGCCTGGTAGGCTGCTTCTATTACTGCATGCGGGTTACCAACAAATGTTACTACTGTACGGTTAGTAGCTTTGCCAGGGTCTACATCCAGCAGGCTTACGCCTTCTACTTTTTCTATTTCATCGGTAATTTGTTTGATGATGGTCATGTCGCGTCCTTCGCTGAAGTTGGGCACGCATTCTATAATAGCGTTCTTGAAGTCTTTCATAATGGATGCAAAAATAGTTGATTAACTGAACAATTACCTGTAAGTATAGCCTCTATTAATGCTGTGAAATATTCCTTAAATGTCTGAATCGATTAGTTGCATAGTGTTTTGTTGTAATGCGAAAACGCTATTTCTTTAACCACTGGATAACATGGTTTTTTAGCGGTATCATATATTTTTACTGATTGCTTTATGGGCAGAATTTTACACATATCGTTATTGTTGTTTATACTGTATGCAACTAATTGTACAGCACAGTATTCTCAGCAAATACAGCCATTACGTACCGGGCAGTCTTTAAGCCCGCTGGCAATAGGAGAGAACGTTTTTCAACTGGAGGGCGGACTTGATATTGGCTGGGGTGAGCAGAGTTTTGATACAACAGTACTGTACAATAAGTATAACAGGCAGAAGGCTATGCTTGCGTATGGTATCACTAATAGCCTGGATATAGAGTTTCACACAGCTTTAAAGCAAGACAATTTCCTGCGCAATAACAGGTCAGGAAGAAACTCAGGTTTCAGCCTGGCGGCATTTGGAGCGAGATATAATATATACAATGGTGGGAGAGGAGTGCCGGTTGTTGGCGTGCATGGCTTGCTTAAATTTCCGGCATGGAGGGCAGAGCAGGCTAACCAGAGCATGGCACCAAGGTTTACATTTTTGTTCTCTTATGATCCTTCAAAAGCAATTACGCTTACTTCTAATATAGGTATTGATTACAGCGGCAATGGTTCGCAGCATTCATGGTTATACTCTTTTAAGTCAGCATTTCAAATGTCTCCCAAAGTGGGGTCATTTATCGAAATGTATGGCAGCTATATTACACCATCTGCTTTTCATCATCTTGATATGGGATTGTATTATTTTGTGTCTGATGATTTTCGGCTCGATGTACAGGGCGGAATGGGGGTACTCAAAAAACAATACGAATCTTTCTTTAGTATCGGTTTTGCATACAGGTTCGTTACAGAAGGTTTACCGGAACACAGGTATATCTATGGCGAATACGAATAAAATTATAAACCCGGCATATGCCGGGTTTGTTGTTAATAGCTATTGCATATATACTTTGAAGAACTGGTTATAGTCTCCGGACGTAATATTTAGAATATAATAACCGGAGTTAAGTTCTGACAGGTCTGTAGCCTGCCTGTTTCCGGTACTTGCCATTTTTAGCCTGCGGCCATTCATATCAAACACTTGCAGTAAGTTATTGTCACCTGGTAGCCCATCAAATTTCACCGACTTATTGGCCAGTTCCATTTTAACTTCAGTATTCCTTGCGGCATTTGTTATACCGGTAGTGGTCGATTGTCCCGCTTTGATAGAAGTGCCGGCTGTATTGAAAGCCCATTCCTTAACCGTAAATGATGCTGCACCCGCAGCAACTGTCATCTTCAGCCAGCCGTAGTTCCACGTACTGCCGTTTTTAATTTTGAAGCCGAGATATTTATCAGTTGCATTACTGGTCCAGTTGCCTGTACCCGCACTGTTTAGTGGCAGATAGCTGGCAGTTTTCCATGTAGCCGTAGCACCAATGCTGTCTCCTGCATTGAGCTTAGCAGGGTTGGTGCCGGCAGCATCGAATAATAACTGAACATCTCCCCATGTGGTTACCACAACCTCAGGACTGGGGTGCCACCAGATATCTAAGGTGTTTGATGTAGTTGATGGATTGGGTATGACAGAGAATACATTCCATGTGTTTATAGTAGTATCAGGATTAATGTCGTGGTAAGTGATCTGGGCATGGCTGCTTATATACATGCCCGCAATTGCCAGTGTTGTAAATAATGTTTTTTTCATAACGATGTTTTTGCAAAAGACAGCCGAAAATGCAGAACAGTATGGAATATTTACACTAATGCACTTATGTTTTGACAAAAGCCTTTTGTCAAAGTTATTTTGTCATTTTAGAGTCAAATCCGCTGTAGTTTGTACTTTGGTGTTATGTACAAAAAAGTACTTGACAACTTTTACCTGCGCAATATCATTGCCTGTTTCCTGTATATAAGTCCGGATATTTTCCAGGACCTGGCAGATATAGAACATGTTGGTTGGACGGGTTTTGCTAAAGATGTTACCGGCCATTTCCTGTTTTTTATATTCTTTGTATTTCACAACAAAGTATTGTATGAAAAGCTGTTGGCCCGAAAAAAGTATCTATCATACCTGCTGGCTTTTTTTGTGACCATGTTTTTATGGCGTGAGTCAACCAGCTATTTGATGTGGCTCGCAATGAGGTCTCCTTCAGATACTGTTTACCATATCGAAGAATTGCAAAAGGCTAACTGGGTTTTCTGGATATTCATCTATTGGGCTGACTTAGTGTATTGCTGGATAGCCCTGGGGGTGTATTTATCTTTCAGGTATTTCAGGCAGCGAACAGAACTGCTTGAAATGGATAATGTGAGAAAAGAGCTGGAAATAAAACAACTTAACGAGCAGTTAAATCCACACTTTCTGTTCAATGCACTGAACAATATTTATAGCCATATACTAAGGTCTACAGATAGCGGAAAAGAGCTGGTTCTGAAACTGAGCGAGTTGATGCGTTATATACTGGACAGCAGTAAGAAAAAGTATGTAAGCCTTGATGAAGAGTTGGCATTTATAGAACATTATATTGCATTTGAGCATGAAAGGCTGGGGGAACGCTGCCTGATAAGGTATAACAAAGATATTAACGGGCAGAGGTTTAATATTGTCCCCCTAATATTGTTCAATTTTATTGAGAATGCTTTTAAGCATGGCACTGCATCTGTAAAACAATCAGAAGTATTTATAGATATACATGCAAATGACAAAGAACTTAGAATGACAGTAAAGAATAATATCTTTAATGACAACATGGTTTCTACAGGAACAGGTTTAGAGAATGCCAGCAAGAGACTATCATTGCTATACCCCGGAAGATATGCTCTTGACATACATAAAACACAGGATACATATAATGTTGAATTAGTAATACAAAATATCCGCTGATGTTAAATTGTATTATAGTGGATGATGAGGAAGGTGCAAGGCTGATACTGGAAGATTATATCAGCAAACTCAACTACCTGCATTTGTCAGGGAAGTTTGCTAACGCTTTAGATGCGTTCCATTTCCTTAAGACTAATAATGTTGATGTCATATTGCTGGATGTAAATATGCCCGAGGTAAGTGGCTTCGGCCTGCTCAATATGCTTTCACATCGACCTATGGTAATATTTACAACAGCCTATTCTGATTATGCACTGAAGGGGTTTGACTATAATGCCATTGACTACCTGCATAAACCAATTAGGTTCGAGCGGTTTGTTACTGCTATAGAGAAAGCATTAAAGTGGAGCCAGGTTACAGAGGAACGATTCGATGTATCCAATATTACCCTTAAATCAGATGGGGTGGCATTGCAGGTTAATGTGTCAGGTATACTGTATATAGAAAGCCTGGGCAATTACATCAAAGTACATACAACCGGTAAAAATCATATTGTACACCTGACCATGAATGAGATCGAGCGTATGCTGCCGGTCAAACAATTTGTAAGGGTACATAAGTCCTATATCATCAATGCTGATATGGCGGAAGAGAGTAATGAGCAGTTGATAATAAATAACACTGCTATCCCTGTGGGGAAGACCTATAAAAAGTACTTTACTGAATATATGCGTACAAGGGCGGGCAAGGGTGTTTAATGTCCTTACCAGACATTCTCAAGGTCTGCAGCAGTGTATTTATGATTCCTTTCGGTGAATATGCTGCCCGGTTCTTTTTTCAGGTGCAGCGTATTTTTCTTACCCAGTCTCGATAGTAATGCTATCGGGAAAAGGAAGATGTAGAAAATAGCAGATAATAGTATTCTTGAGTTAATATATCCCAGCACTTCCGCTATTTTGGTCCATGCCCAGATAATGCCTTTCAATGCAAGCCCTGATGCCAGTCCGGCTACACCTATAGCTAAACCAAGCAGTATGAGCTTATTGTTTTTGAACATCAGCCCCAGCGTGCAGAAACCGATAACTATTACCAGCAATGATTTCAGGTCTTCAGTCTTCTTCATGTACTAGAATAATGTATAAATGAACGGAGCAATAGCAGAGCCACCACCTAATACCAGTAGTATACCGAGTAACAGGAGTATGATAATAATAGGTGCCAGCCAGAATTTCTTTCTAGCGCCTAAGAATTTGAGTATATCTTTTAAAAAGTCCATTTTATTGGTTTAATGTGGTCTTTAAAATGTTGGCAATATATGTGCCCGATACTACTTGTCCTTTTGAATTCAGGTGAGCATCCTGGGCGAAATATACTTTGTTTTTGGCATTTTCTTCTTTGAGCATCGGCAGCAGCTCAATGAACTGCATGTTTTGAGCACTGTCAATATTTGATTTTAAGGCAGTATTGATACCGTTCAGGTCATTGCCGTTTAACTCAAATAATGATGCTATCTGCTTCATTTTATCCTTATCTACTTCATAAGCAGCAGGGATATTCACCACTGTAACTTTGTGGTTGGCTGCCATCTCCCTCAATACGGGCATATACATTGCTACACCGGCATTAATGCGTTCAGTGGAAGTAAGAAGTTCAATATCAGGTTTGAAACCTTTACGCAGCAGGTTTTGCTGCTTTTGTTTTGAAGTAAATGAAATGCCACCCATACTGCGTATACGGTTTACCAGCCTGTATATGTATGAGTAATCATTTATATAGTCTTTAAAAGTCTTATCATAAAAATAATCACAGGCAGCAGTGCCATCGAAGCTCTTATACAATGCTTCAGACTCTTTCATCTCTTTGGTCTGCTCCTGCGGGTCGTAAAAATCATTTACGTAGTTGAGGATAAGTATATGGTCGGGTTTGATGATATTATCAAAATACCTGTAGCGGCTGTATATCCTGAATATATCATCGCCCGGTATGCAGAGGTTGTAGGTTGCCCAATCATCTCCCAGCATACTGTCAATCACATGCACTAATGTGTTGTCGTAATTACAGCCCCAGCCCCAGCCAAATGAATCGCCGAGTACCATCAGCTTTTTACCCTTTTTGCTTTTCCATTCACTGTCGCGGTAGCCGTAGCTATTGGCACTTACCGGTATAGAGGGGAACTCTTCAGAGAACATAAGCCCGCTGCCACCAGGTACCATAAACCTGTAATTGAATTTCTGGTTGCGGCAAAACAGCTTCTTACCCCAGTTTTCCTGAGGCAGGTCCTTATACACAAGCCTCAAAGCGCCTTCACCTATAAGCAGGGCTACAAGGCAACTGATGATGATGACCAGTGTATTGGTAAGTATTTTCTTTAACATGGTTAATCCAGTTTAAATTCTTCTTTCCAGTTATCTGTTTTCTGCCATGCTGGCTGTTCTGATTTTCTGAAAAGTATATTGCCTGTTACCAGGAAGTCCATCTCTGTACGCATAAAACACCTGTAGGCATCTTCCGGTGTACATACGATAGGTTCTCCGCGTACGTTGAATGATGTATTTACGATCACACCATAGCCTGTCAGCTTTTTAAACTCATTTATAAGCTCGTAATACCTCGGGTTAGTTTCTTTATGCACTGTTTGTATACGCGCCGAAAAGTCTATGTGCGTTATTGCAGGCATGTCAGAGCGTTTGTAGTACAGCTTATCGCGCAGCGAAAGGCTGTTGTAGTTCGCAGGCAAAGCACAGCGTCTTGATTCTTTCACCGGCTGTACCAGCAGCATGTAAGGAGAAGCGCCCTTATGCTCAAAATATTCTTCTACATCTTCGGCAAGTACAGAGGGTGCAAACGGCCTGAATGATTCCCTGTATTTGATTTTCAGGTTCAGTTTCTTTTGCATTTCTTCATTGCGTGTATCGCCTATAATACTCCTGGCACCTAATGCTCTCGGTCCAAACTCCATTCTGCCCTGTACCCAGCCTATCACATTGCCTGCATCTATCAGTCGGGCTACCTCTTTACATAGTTCGTTGAAGTCGTTGTACTCTGTATAAGGAGCTTTGTATTTACGTGCTACCTGTTTTACATCGGTAGTTGTAAAGTCGGGGCCAAGGTAAGAACCATCCAGTTCATCCATTTTGCCCGACAGGGTACGCTCTGCACCAAAGTATATGTGGTATGCAGCCAGCGCAGCTCCCGGTGCACCACCCGCATCGCCCGATGCCGGGGTTATGAATACATCTTTAAAAATGCCCGAGTTCAGCAATTTACCATTTGCCACACAGTTCAGTGCCACACCGCCTGCCATACAGAGGTAGTCGGCACCGGTCAGTCTCTTTGCCTCTTTAGCCATCAGCAATACCACCTCTTCTGTTACCTGTTGTATGGCAAGGCCGAGGTTACAGTGCTTCTGTTCCAGTTCTGCTTCCGGCTGGCGCAGCGGGAAACCAAACAGCTTTTCCCATTTTTTATCATGCACCATGCGCAGGCCGGTAGCATAATTAAAGTATTCCTGGTTCAGCCATATAGAGCCATCCTCTTTAATTTCTACCAGCTCTTTTTTAATAATATCTACAAAGTCTTTTACCTGCTGAGAGCCCGGGTCGCCGTAGGGAGCAAGCCCCATCAGTTTGTATTCTCCCGAGTTTACCCTGAACCCGAGGAAGTAAGTAAATGCAGAATATAATAAACCTAAAGAGTGGGGGAATTTTAATTCTTTCAGTACGGTAATGTCTTTACCTTCTCCAAGGCAAATGGATGATGTTGCCCATTCGCCCACACCATCTACAGATAAGATAGCTGCTTTGTTGTAAGGAGATACATAATAGGTACTGGCTGCGTGAGACAGGTGGTGCTCCGGAAACAGGAACTTTACTTTCTTTTTATCATATGGGCCTATTTCTTTCAGGCTGTCATGCATTATCTTTTTCATGAACAGCTTTTCTTTCATCCACACGGGCATAGAGGTGATGAAAGATGCCAGCCCTTTAGGTGCAAAGGCGTAGTATGTTTCCAGCAGCCTTTCGAATTTCAGCAAAGGCTTATCATAAAATGCAATAGCATCAAGATCATCTATAGTACAGCCCGCAAAATCCAGGCAATATTTAACGGCATTTACGGGAAATCCCGGGTCGTGTTTTTTACGTGTAAAGCGCTCTTCCTGTGCGGCGGCAATTATTTTACCGTCTTCAAGTATGGCAGCGGCAGAATCATGATAAAAGGCAGAAATGCCAAGTATTAGTTTTCTCATTAATGTTGTTGCGGGCAATGCGCACAAACATAATATAAATAAGAAACTTACCCAACCGGGACAGTTTATATTATTATTTCCTTACCAGTTCCCACAACACTATCCCAACGGTAACAGATATATTCAGCGAGTGCTTTGATCCCCATTGAGGTATCTCAATACAGCCATCTGCAACCCGTAATACTTCGTCGTTAACTCCGCTTACTTCATTGCCAAACACCAGGGCTGTCTTTCCTTTTATTTCATTGTGAACGTCAGACAGGCTGATGCTGTTATGTGCCTGCTCTACCGCATATATGCTGTAACCAGCCTCTTTGGCCGCATGTACAGCTTCCATAGTTGTGGGAAAGTGTTTCCAGCTTACTGTTTCTGTAGCACCGAGGGCGGTTTTATGTATATCCCTGTGTGGCGGCACGGGGGTGTATCCGCACAGGTAGAGGGCTTCTGCTGCAAATGCATCACATGTCCTGAAGGTGGACCCCACATTATGCATACTACGCACATCATCAAGAATCACTATAACCGGGTGTTTATCAGCGTTCTGCACATCGCCTGCTGCCAAACGATCCAGCTCCTCCATTGTTTTTTTATGAAACATGCACAAATATACTTCGCCATCTGTGCTGTGAAAAGATGAAAATCCTATATTTGCAAAAATTCCTATACTTAATCGATTATGAGCAACCGATCAGGATATCAAAATGGTATTCAGTGGCAGACACAGGAAGAGGCTGAACAGGATGTATTGGTAGAATCATTACATAACCTCATTGTATGGAATGATGATGTTAATACATTCGATCATGTAATAGATTCGCTTATAGATATCTGCGAACACAGCCCCGAGCAGGCAGAGCAGTGTGCATTGTTCATCCATCATAAAGGCAAATACGCTGTAAAGAAAGGTAGCTTTGATTTCCTCCGCCCGCGTGCAGAAGCACTTATCGACAGGGGTATACAGGCAACAATAGATTATTAAGATATTTACGATACTTATATTAAGCCCCCGCTTGCCGGGGGCTTTTGTTATATTATTGGTTTGCCTAAAATAACCCATTATTTACCCCGTGCTAAGATTTCATTCTGTGGTAGAGGGATGTTATTTTTGAACACACTTAATAATACATTCATGAAGTATAGCCTTTTATTGTGCGCACTTGTATTCTCATTCCAGTCCCAGGCACAAACAGGTAAAAAGCAGATAACCCTTGAAGACCTGTTCAAAAAGAACACATTCAAGATAAACAGTGTGCCCGGTTTCAATGCCATGAAGGATGGCGTAAGGTATACTTCTCTGAAAAAAGACTCTACAGGACTCGTAATTACTATCAATGACCTTAAAACAGGCAAACTGATAGATACCATATTCAATAACAGGCGGCATTTTTCAGATGATGGGGTAGTACTGGAACCTGAAGATTATACTTTCAGCAATGATGAGCAAAAAATGCTGTTCAAGACAGAGGGGAAAAGTGTGTACAGGCATTCATCGTTTTACAAAGTATATGTAATGGATGTAAAAACGCATCATGTATCACCCATAGATACAGGATGGGTAATGCATGCTACTTTTTCGCCCGATGGTTCTAAGGTAGCCTTTGTGCGCAATAACAATCTATTTTATAAAGACCTTTCAACCGGGGAACTGGTGACTATAACCAATGATGGCGAATGGAATAAAATAATAAACGGTAACTGCGACTGGGTGTATGAAGAAGAATTCAGTTTTACCCGCGCATTCGATTGGTCGCCCGATGGTAAATATATTGCCTATTACAGGTTCGACGAGTCAAACGTTCCCGAATATGATTTCCCTAAGTACGGCAGCCTCTATCCTAAAAACTATAGTTATAAGTATCCTAAAGCAGGAGAGCCTAATTCTGTTATCAATATTAAGATATACGACCTGAAGAGCAGGAAGATAGCAGATGCAGACCTCGGCAAGGAAACAGATATATACATCCCCCGCATCAAATGGACCAAAGACGCATCAGTGCTTTGTATATACAGGCTCAACAGGCTGCAGAACAAACTGGAGCTACTGATGGCCAATGCAGCATCTGGTAAAACCAGCGTGGCTTACACGGAAGAAAATAAGTATTACATCGGCATCAGTGATAACATCAGCTTCCTGCCCGATGGCAGTTCGTTTATCTTCAGCAGTGAGCAGGACGGATATAATCACCTCTACCGTTACGACTGGAAATCTAATAAACTCATCAAGCTCACAGAAGGTAATTATGATGTAGAACGCATAGTAAGTGTAGATGAAAAGAAGAAGTTGGTATATTATACCGCTGCAGAACAATCACCAATGGAGCGTAAGCTATATGCAGTTAGTTTTTCAGGCTCTGGCAAAAAACTGTTGACACCGGAAGACGGTACGCATGCTATTACAGCTATTGAGGGTAATAACTTCTTTCTCGACAGGTATTCAGCCATCAATACTGTCCCTGTTTATTACCTGAGAGATGCATCGGGTAAGATCATCAATACGCTGGAAGACAATAAAGCACTTAAGTCAACTTTATCAGAGTATGACTTGGGTAAGACCAACTTTATGAAAGTGCAGTTACCTAACGGACAGGAATTCAATGCATGGATCATTACACCTCCCGGTTTCGATGCACATAAAAAATACCCCGTACTCATGTACCAGTACAGTGGCCCGGGCTCACAGGAAGTAGGAGACAGGTACCCGCTGGGTAACTATTTCTGGCACCAGATGCTGGCACAGAAAGGTTATATAGTGTTCTGTGCAGATGGTACAGGCACCGGCTACAGGGGTGAAGAGTTTAAAAAGAAAACCTACCTGCAGCTTGGTAAATATGAAAGCGAAGACCAGGTTAATATTGCCCGCTACCTGGCAGCATTGCCTTATGTAGATGCAAACCGCATAGGTATATGGGGTTGGAGCTACGGCGGCTTTATGAGTAGTACCTGCCTCTTCAAAGGTAACGATGTATTCAAAATGGCTATATCTGTAGCCCCGGTTACCAACTGGCGCTATTATGATAATATCTATACAGAGCG
Source organism: Flavipsychrobacter sp. (assembly GCA_044227125.1). Taxonomy (GTDB): domain Bacteria; phylum Bacteroidota; class Bacteroidia; order Chitinophagales; family Chitinophagaceae; genus Polluticoccus. The sequence continues at coordinate 202,543 of JBGAFS010000003.1, read as the reverse complement.
CTATATGCGTACCCCTAAGGAAAACCCTAACGGCTACGACGATAATGCCCCTGAAAAGATGGCCGACAGCCTGAAAGGCAAGTTCCTGCTGATACATGGTACTGCAGACGATAATGTACATTTCCAGAATTCGGTGATGCTGACAGATGCACTCATCAATGCCAATAAGCAGTTTGAAAGTGAGTACTATCCAAACAAGGCACACGGTATATCCGGCGGCAATACCCGTTTACAGTTGTATGGCCGGATGACAGATTTCATTCTGAACAATCTTTAGCCGTTATTTGCGGTATGACAAAACTGGAGTACCTCATCGTAAATTCGGCTCCTGTAAAAATTTTAACTAACTGGACTAAGAAGATAATTGTGCCGGGTGCAGACGGTTTGTCTTTGTTTGAGATAGGAAGGTTTTTTATCAAGGAGATGCGCAACACAAAGCTCAACGATCGTTGTGCTGCTGTTACGTATAACTTCCTGATGGCCATACCGCCTACCATGCTTTTCTTTTTCTCGCTGATACCGTACCTGCCATTACGCGGCGTTCAAAACACTATCCTCGATACACTGAAGCTCATTATACCTAATCATAAGATATACATGACCATCAGTAAGATGATAATAGACTTTATGAATCATGAGCGGGGAGAAGTGCTGTCTATCGGTATCTTACTTGCATTGTTCTATTCATCAAATGGTATAATGGGGCTGATAAGGAGCTTCGAGAAAACACATCTTTCTGTGCACGTGGAAAGGTCGGGTTTTAGAAAAAGATGGGTGGCTATTAAGCTCACTATCATGCTCATGTTTGTGATAACGTTGAGTATAGTGGCGCTTATTATTCAAAGCAGGGAGCTTAACTCTTTACTGCTAAAAGTGTTTGGTAATCCTACCATAGTGCGTTTATTCAGTGTTATCATAGTTGTAATGGTAATACAGAGTGCTATATCTGTTATCTATAAATATGGCCCATCTTTCAAGCGGCGCACGAATTTCTTTTCTACGGGTTCTGTGTTTGCCACTATACTCATAATCTTAACCACTATTATCTTCTTTTTCCTCGTCAACAATTTCATTAATTACAACAAAGTTTATGGTTCTATAGGTACGCTGATGGCGTTTATGGGTTGGGTATGGCTTGCTACGCTCATCATTCTTATAGGCTATGAGCTGAATGTGAGCATATTATTAGGGAAAATATCAAGAGAAGAAAATGCATCAGTTAAGAAACATAGTTAGCATTACATTACTTCTGCTGTGGGTCTCATTGCAATATTCGTGCAGCAATGAGAACAGTATGCCCGATACTGTGACGTATACAGAGCATATAGCGCCTATCCTGTTTAAAAACTGCACAGTATGTCACCGGCCCGAAGGCAATGGCCATTTTAATCTCGTCACTTACAGCGATGCAAGGAACTATGCTTCGGGTATTGCCTATGCTGTACGTGAACGTATTATGCCGCCCTGGCCTGCAGACCCCCATTATTCAGAGTTTGTCGGGCAGATGGTGCTATCTGAGCGCGATATTAAGCTGATAGAAAAATGGGTAAAGGATGGTACGCCGGAGGGGCCGAAAGATAAACTGCCAAAGTTGCCTGAATACCCATCAGGTTCATTGATTGGGAAACCCGATATGCGTATACCTGTGCAGCCAATATTCCTCGACTCTAACAGCAGCGATAAATTCCTGCTGGTAAAAGTGCCTTATGAATTGCCGCGTGATACGTATGCCAGCCTTATAGAATTCTCTGCAGGCCCGCACAATATAGTACACCATGTGAATGGTGATATGGTCAAATACCAGTTTGATAAGAAGAGCAATGTTTTCGAGGGTGTGAACGTGGTAGACATGGTAGAAGATAATACCATCATAGATGCTTACAGGAAACTGGGACTGCCTAATGATGACGGGACATTCCCTGTATTGCAAAAATCTGTGGTTAACTATCTGCCCGGTGTATATGGCCAGCGCTATCCTGAAGGTATAGGCGGTTATTACCTGCCGCGCAAAGGCGCCTTCCTGCTCAACGATCTGCACTATGGATATACAAAAGATAAGGCCATGTGGGATAGTTCATATATCAACATCTTCTTTTCAAAACTACCACCAAACAGGCCTGTGCAGGAGTTTCAACTGGGTACACTTGGTGTGCGCCCCGTAGAGCCTGATCTCGTTATACAACCTAACACAGTAAAAAAGGTATGGAGCAAATACACCATCGATGCAGATATCTCTATACTTACTGTAAATCCTCATATGCACCTGCTGGGCAAAAGTTTCAAGGCCTATGCAGTGAAACCTGATGGAGATACCATTCGTCTTATATCAATACCTCGCTGGGATTTCAACTGGCAGTATTTTTATACTTTCAAAAAAATGGTGAAGGTGCCTAAAGGCAGTACCATTATTGCAGAAGGTATTTATGATAATACTAAGCAAAACCTCAATAACCCATTCTCTCCGCCACGCCTCATCCGAGACCAGGATGGCAGTATGCGTGCGACAGATGAAATGTTCCAGTTTATCATTACTTATTTGATGTACCGGGATGGAGATGAGCATATAAGCCTGGATGGTAATGCCCGTTGATATGCCTGAGCTTTTTATATGATTTTTGCCCTAACTTTAAAGAAATCTAAAATTCATGAAAAATATCTTTTTAGCAGGTACAGTATTTTTAGCATCAACCCTTGCATATGGCCAGCAAACAAGACAAAGCATTGAACAGGGCGCATCTATCCCCATGGCCGATGTGAAAATGAAATCGGCAAGTGCAGTAAAAGAAACATCCTTAAATGACGCAAAGACAAACAATGGTCTGCTCGTGATGTTCTCCTGCAATACATGCCCTTATGTTGTAAAAAGCCAGGCTCGCACCCTTGAAATGATTGCCTATGCAAAAGAAAAAGGACTGGGTGTGGTTATCATCAACTCAAACGAGGCTAAACGCAGTGATGAAGATTCTTACAGTGCTATGGTAAGCTATGCTAAGAAACAGGGTTATACAGTACCGTATGTTGTAGATGAAAAATCTAAGATGGCAGACGCATTTGGCGCCAGCCGCACACCGGAGGTGTATTTGTTTGATGGCAACGGTAAACTGATGTATAAAGGCGCTATGGAAGACAATCCCTCTTCTCCTTCAGAGTCTAAAGAGTTTTACCTTAAGAAAGCTATAGATAACATGGTTATAGGTATAGTGCCTGATCCTGCAAGCACACGTTCTGTAGGTTGCACTATAAAGCGCGAATCATAATTAACTTAAATTTAAGCATATATGAGCCGGTCCGACAGGGTCGGCTCTTTAGTTTGTGCAATGTAGGTCTAACTTTGTAATCATATTATGTCTGCTGACACAAAACAGGTTTTCCAGTCGGCCACTCCCTCACGCTGGCAGCGCTTTAAATGGGCGTTCAGGATATTTCTTTTCCTGCTTGTGTTATTTATTGCTGCAGTTGTCTTATCGGTACGTAATGTTTACAATCCGGGTATCCCGCGCATCAGGGAGCAGAGTGAAAGTTATAAATCGATACTGGAACCGGATAAGCATGCCTTGATACGTGAGAACCGTATCAACCGCCAATACCAGGGATTCAGGAATTATATATTATCAAGGTCAAAGAAGAAATCGGAAATATATTCTGTAGCAGATACCCGCCACAATATTGCTTGCCCTGTCAGGGCTGCATTTTATGTACAGTGGGATGCGCAGTCGTTCTTCTCACTCAGGAGAAATATATCAAAGCTCAATATGCTGCTGCCGGAATGGTTCTTTATTGACCCGAATACAGACAGCGTATACACAGATATAGATAAGCGCTCACTGAAACTGGTGAAGGCTTCGGGCATACAGGTACTACCTGTACTGTCAAATTTTTATAAAACTGATTTTGACGGCTCATCTGTTCGGCGCATCATACACGACCCGGTGAAAAGGGCAAGGCTTATCAGCCAGGTATTGTCATTGGTAGAGCGGTATGGTTTTAAAGGTATCAATGTAGATTTTGAGGAAATGAATGAAGAGTCGGATGAACCTTTTATCAACTTCATGAAAGAGTTGTACACAGCTTTTCATAATAAAGGGCTGCTGGTAAGCCTTGATGTAATACCGTTCAATGATGATTATAACTTTAAAAAGCTGTCAGAATACAATGATTATATATTCCTTGAGGCATATGATGAACATACTGCCGAGAGTATTCCCGGCCCGGTAAGTGCACAGAAATGGATAGAGGCAGTGACGGATGATGCACTCAGAAAAATACCGCAGGAGAAACTCATACTCTGTATGGCCGCCTATGGGTACGACTGGCCCAAAGGTAAAAGAGGAGCAGATGTTACTTACGAGGAAGCATTGAGTATTGCGGGAGAATCAGAAGGTAAAGTGCAGTTCGATAATAATACTTATAACCTCTCATACACTTATACAGACGATGATAATTTAGAGCACACGGTACATTTTACAGATGCAGCTACAAACTTCAATACTATGCGCTTTGCTGCAGAGGAGGGAGTGGGTGGTGTTGCCTTATGGCGCCTCGGTTCTGAAGACAGCCGCATATGGAAGTTCTACAACAAACCCATGCGCAGGGATAGTCTGCGGAATTTTGATTTTACTAAGCTCGACAGCGCAGCAGCGAGTAATGACGTAGATTATATCGGGGAGGGTGAAGTGCTGGATGTTTTGAATACACCTAAGAACGGAACCATCAAAACAGAAGTTGATACCACAAATATGCTTATCAGTGAAGAAAACTATGTGTCTCTTCCTTCTGTATTTGTGGTAAAGAAATATGGTAAGGCTGATAAGAAGATCGTACTCACATTTGATGATGGCCCCGATCCTGAATACACACCTAAGGTATTAGACATACTTAGTAGGGAGCACGTACCTGCCGTATTCTTTCTCGTAGGTATCAATGCGGAGAATAATATACCCATTGTTAAACGGATATACCGTGAGGGGCATGAGATAGGCAACCACTCTTTCACGCACCCCAATATGGCCGAGATAAGCCGCAACCGTGCTATACTGGAGATGAATGCCACCCGCCTGCTCATAGAGTGTATCACAGGGCACTCAACCGTTATGTTCAGGGCGCCATACAATGCAGATTCTGAACCGGAAACCATGCAGGAGCTTATTCCTGTGGCATTATCAAAGCAGTATAATTATCTCACTATTGGGGAAAGCATTGACCCAAACGACTGGGAACCCGGTATATCAGCCGATTCTATTTACAACAGGGTAGTGCGGATGAAGGACAACGGCAATATTATTTTGCTGCATGATGCCGGCGGAGAGACCTATGGCTCGCGCAGGGCTACGCTGGAGGCATTGCCGCGAATCATAGAATACTTTAAGAAGAATGGTTATGAATTTACTACTGTAGCTAACCTTATTGGTAAAAAGCGCGATGAACTCATGCCGGCCATTCCCAACAAAGGCAACGCTTACTACCTTGTACAGTTTAATTATTTCATTGCTGAGATAGGTTTTTGGGGCAGTAATTTGCTGGGTTCATTATTCATAATTTGCATATTCCTGTCACTGGGTAGAATATTGATTGCAGGTGTATTGGCATTCATGGAATACAGGAAAGAAAAGAATACAGTGCATGCAGCAATCGGGTTCAATCCTAAGATAAGCATCATCGTACCGGCGTATAACGAAGAGGTAAATGCAGTAGCCTCAGTAAATAACCTGCTGAAAACCCGGTACGATAATTATGATATCATCTTTGTAGATGATGGCAGTAAAGACGCCACCTATGCAAAGGTCAGCGAAGCATTTAAAGATAACAGCAGGGTTAAAGTATTTACCAAGCCGAATGGCGGTAAAGCATCAGCACTGAATTTTGGTATTGCCCAAACCACTGCTGAATATGTATTGTGTATAGATGCAGATACCATGCTGCTGCCTGATGCGGCAGGTTTATTGGTACAGCATTTTGCAGATGACAAGGTAGCTGCTGTAGCAGGTAATGTAAAAGTGGGTAACGAGGTAAACCTGCTTACGCGCTGGCAGAGCATTGAATACATAACAGGACAAAATTTCGACCGCAAGGCCTTTGCGCATGTCAATGCTATTACTGTAGTGCCCGGTGCTATCGGTGCATTCCGCAAATCAGTGATCGATGAGGTAGGAGGGTTTACTACAGATACACTGGCTGAAGATTGTGACCTTACCATACGTATACTCAGGGCAGGCTATCTTGTTAAGAATGAGAACAGGGCAATAGCTATGACCGAGGCTCCTGAAACACTGAAGATGTTCCTTAAACAACGTTTTCGCTGGTCGTTTGGTGTGCTGCAGGCTTTCTGGAAAAACAGGGATGCATTGTTCAACAGCAAATATGGTTCTCTTGGTTGGATAGCATTACCTAATATTCTTGTGTTCCAGGTATTTATACCGCTCATAACCCCGTTTGCTGATGTGCTGATGATAATAGGCCTTATCACGGGCAATGCTACGCTCATAGTTAAATACTACCTGCTATTTATGCTGGTAGATGCTATGGTAGCACTCATGGCTTTCCTGTTCGAAAAGGCAAATCTCTGGAAGCTGTTATGGCTCGTGCCGCAGCGGCTTGTATACCGTTGGCTGATGTTATATGTATTGTTCAGGTCGGTAAAACGTGCTATAAAAGGAGAATTGCAGCATTGGGGTGTATTGAAGCGTACTGGTAATGTTGCCGCCTCTGCTAATTGATAAACATGCAGTAATTTAGCGCCGCGATGAGTACCTCAGATAATTCCATTCTCGGTTTAAAAATGCCTACAGACCCGCGTTGGGTAGACCTTGCTTCGGTTTCGCTTGAAGAGATATTGACAGACCATGCTTTTTGCGAACAGAAGGCAGCCACGCATTGTATCTCGCTTATACAGCGTTTCCCCGACCATGCAGATATTGTGAATGCGCTTTCGCCTATAGTTACCGAAGAGTGGGGGCATTTCCGTATGGTATGGGCAGAGATGAAGAAGCGGGGTTATAAGTTGGGCAAACAGCGTAAGGATGATTATGTGAACCTCCTGCTGCAAAATGAACCTAAAGGAATACCCGGCCCTGATAAGTTGTTGCATAAGCTTATGATATGCGCATTGATAGAAGCCCGGAGTTGTGAGCGTTTCCGCCTGCTGTCAGAAAACCTGGAGGAAGAAGCGCTGCGCAAATTCTATTACAAATTCATGGTGTCAGAAGCAGGACACTACCGCCTCTTCATAGACCTCGCAGAGAAATATTACGCGACTGATAAAGTACGCTCAGCCTGGCAGCAATGGTTGCAGATAGAAGAAAAAGTGCTGGCGCATCTGGCTCCTCGTGGCGACAGGATGCATTGACAATTGTCAAAATCTAATATGACCACTGTCATATTCTGTACATCAAAGCAGCGTTAGTTTTGCATACTAAAATACCCTTATGCTTAAAACCGCTTTCATAGCCCTGCTCCTTATTCATGGTATTATCCATATCATAGGTTTTCTTGCAGCATTCAATCTTGCACAGTTCAACCAGTTCTCTGGTAAAACCATCTTTGCACTTACCAATACAGGTGTACGCTTTCTTGGGTTCATGTGGTTATTGGTATTGCTTTTATTCATGGTTACTTCTGCCGGTTACATATTTAATAAGCAATGGTGGTGGGCGCCCGGGCTGGTAGCTATTGTGCTTTCGCAGGCACTTATTATTACTTACTGGAAAGATGCACGCGCCGGCACCATTGCCAATGTCTTAATACTCCTGCCGCTCATAGTGGCATATGCCAATAATACCTTTTACAAAAAAGCACAATGGGAGGCAAAACAAATAATACCGGCAACTGTGAATAATGCTGAGATTGTAACAGAAGATATGCTGACCGGCTTACCTGCCTGTGTACAAAACTGGCTCAGGCATTCAGGTGTGGTAGGTAAGGATAAGGTGCATACGGTTTATCTAAAGCAGGAAGGATATATGTGCATTAAACCGGGTGGTAAATGGATGCCCGCTGTAGCAGAGCAATACTTCAATACAGATAGTCCTGCTTTTGTGTGGACTGTAAAGGTAGATATGATGCCCGGCGTACAAATGACAGGCAGGGACAGGTATGCCGACGGACATGGTAATATGCTCATCAAGCTCTACTCATTGTTTACGTTTGCAGATGGCAAGGGTGACAGAATTGACCAGGGTACTATGCTGCGTTACCTGGGTGAGATATGCTGGTTTCCCTCTGCTGCGCTGCAACCCTATATACAATGGAAGGAGATAGATGCCCATTCTGCACAGGCTACCATGAGCTACAAGGGTGTAACCGCATCGGCCATATTTACCTTTGATAAAGAAGGCAGATTAACAGCCACTAATGCCGATAGGTATATGGGTATCGGCAATGAAGCAACACTGGAGAAATGGTATATACCCGTTACTGAATGGAAAACATTTCACGGGGTAGAGATACCATCAAAAGGTAATGCCACCTGGCACCTCAAAGCAGGCGACTATGATTATTACCGCTGGGAGATAACAGGCATTAAGTATAATATCACTGGTGTGAACCCTTCTTCTTTGTAGTCATTTTTCTGTTTGGTAATTTTAATATGTGTTAAAATAAACTATTTATTGTATTTTTGTTATTAAATAGCTGCCATCGCGCAGCTATTTAAGTTCTTTGAAATACTGTCACCATGATATTGTCTTTTCTTCCAAGAATAGAGATTTTTTCTTCAGCTGGATTTACTATCAACCCGCTTTGCAGCTCGATAGCCCAAGGAAAAAGACATCAATTAGCTATCAAAAACTATCAACAGATAGCGCGATGTGTAATATGTGTGTCCCGTCATTATTCGCAAGCTCATGAAAAAGTTGCGAGGAACGAAGCAATCTGATCTGATACATAGGTTGTTACATGCTTTTAAACGGCAAAACCGTAACAAATCGTAACAAAAAGCTCCCCTCCTGTTATTAGGAGGGGCGATTGATGAACTGCGAAGCAGTTTGTCAATCGGGGTGGTAGACTCGCGTGGGGCAGGTAACCACTTGCAGTCCTCTCTAATCCGCTAATTAAACATTTGTGTAAAATTATATTTGTACATTTGTTTAAAATATCTAACTTAGTTGTACAAACAGACAAGATATGCAGCAGAACCCTGTGGTTATGTATGTGGATATGAACAGTTTCTTCGCCAGTTGCGAGCAGCAGGAGCATGAAGTGCTGAGGGGCAGGCCGGTGGGGGTCATTACACATCCCAGTCCCAATGCCTGCATCATTGCCCCATCTGTAGAAGCCAAACGTTTTAAAGTAAAAACAGGCATGCGCCTGCCCGATGGTAAAGCATTGTGCCCGGAACTGGTACCTGTACTGGCCCGCCCGTATATATACAGGCAATACCACCTGAAGATAATGGACGTATTGAAGTCTTACTGCCCCGATACTATGGCAAAGAGTATAGATGAGGCTGCTATGAACCTTACCAACTATCACTGGGTGTATCCTGATATGGTAGCACTGGCCAAACAGATAAAGGCCGACCTTGCTCGTGTATGCGGCGAATATGTGAAATGCAGCATTGGTATAGCTCCCAATACCTTCCTCGCCAAGCTGGGCACCGAACTGCAAAAGCCGGACGGCCTGGTAGAAATAACACCTGAGAATATAGACGAGCAACTCGCCAAGCTGCAACTCACAGACCTGCCCGGCATAGCCAGTGCCAATGAGCGTCGCCTGAAGACCATAGGTATACATACCCCGCTGCAATTGCGCCATAGTTCAGAGGCATTGCTGCGCAAGGCTTTCGGTGGCATAGTGGGAGAGTACTGGCATCGCCGCCTGCACTTTAAGGAGATAGATATTTACAGCAATCCTTATCGCGCTATGAGCGCTACGCGTATGGTGTCGCGCCAGCAGCGGGAAAATAAACAGGCGCTGGAGTCGTTGTTTATTTCTCTATGTACCCGCCTCGAGCAGCGTATGGTAAAGCAGGGCGTCTTTTGCAGAGACCTCCACTTCTTCATTGGCTATTATGATATGCCGGGTTGGGAAACCAAAGTTCATCTCAATGACCCTACACAGGATGCTGTAGAAATGCGCAGGTACGTTATGCGGGATATAGAAGCATTTGAGCAGCAGCATGGTTATACATTGTTCAACAATAAAGTGCAGCGCTTGGGTATTACCATATCAGGCTTTATAAAAGGAGAGCGTATGCAGTACAGCCTGTTTGATAATAAGATAAAGCAGGACAAGGCACGCAAAACGCTTTATGATATAAAAGACCGCTACGGCAGGGATACGGTACGCAAAGCATCAGAAACTATTATGGCTTACGAAATGCGCGATGCTATAGGCTTCGGCTCTATAAAAGACTTTGCGGGTGGTGAATCAGATGTGAACGATTACCTGTTGCAGGACGACAGGCCGCAGGAAATACCAAAACATATACAGGAACTGCGGGAACGAAAAGCAAAAGCACTAAAAGCAGCAAGACTGATTTAAAACAAGAGAGAAATATGTTACAACAGGGGATAATTACAGGGTATCATTTACCGGTTAGCACTATTAATACAAACACCATGATCAATCAAAAAGCGAATGAACGCTTCGATAAGGGCAGGGGCGCACAGTATAACCCTAAAAACAAGTTCCTGAAAGGAGAGTATGTGCAGGAACATACTGAAGCTATAGATGATTGGGAACAGGAAAAGCGGGAGACCGAATATATTTTCGATGACAGCAAAACACTGGTGAATAAAGTTACCAGTCCTGATGTGGGCATGATGTATTCGGCTAATCCTTACCAGGGTTGTGAGCATGGTTGTATTTACTGTTATGCACGCAATAGCCATGAGTACTGGGGCTATAGTGCGGGGGTAGATTTTGAGAGCCGCATAGTTGTAAAGAAAAATGCACCCGCATTGCTGAAGAAGTTTTTTGAAAATAAGAACTGGGAGCCTGCCACCATATCATTATCAGGCAATACAGACTGTTACCAGCCTATAGAGCGTAAGATGCGCATTACCCGCAAACTGCTGGAGATATGTCTTGAATACAGGAACCCTGTGGGTGTGCTTACCAAGAATGCACTGGTGCTTCGTGATCTGGATGTGATACAGGAACTGAGCAGGCATAATCTTATAAGAGTGTTCACATCTATTACCTCGCTGGATGAAGACCTGCGCCGTGTGCTGGAGCCGCGAACAGCCTCTTACCGCTCCCGGCTGAAGGTGGTGGAAACTCTTTCAAAACATAATATACCAACGGGCATCATGAATGCACCTATCATTCCCGGGCTTAATGATACACATATGCATGATGTGCTGAAGGCTGCATCAGAAGCAGGTGCTAAATGGGCGGGCTATACGGTGGTAAGATTGAACGGCGCTATTGGTGGTATATTCCATGATTGGCTGCATAAAGCATTTCCCGACAGGGCAGAGAAAGTATGGAATCTTATCAGCGCCTGCCACGAAGGGCAGGTGAACGACAGTCGCTGGGGCAATCGTATTTCGGGAGATGGTAAGTTTGCTGAGCTTATCAAAACACAGTTCCAGTTGTATTGTAAAAAGTACGGGCTCAATCAAACAAGTATGGAAATGAACACTGCTGATTTCAGGCGCATCAGGAACGGCCAACTGCCTTTGTTTTAATAGTATTGTTAAATCTGATTAAACTATCAGCATTCGAGATAAAAGCACTTGACTATATTCTGTAACATTGCCTCGTAATAAAAACCAATGAACATGAGTTTAAATGAATTATTAATAGCAGAGCTGAAGAAAGAAGCAGCAAGCACCCGCAAGTTGCTGGAAGTTGTGCCTGAAGGTAATAGCGACTGGAAACCGCATGAGCGTTCTTTTCATATACAGCGCCTGGCAACGCACGTGGCAGAGATACCGCATTGGCTGAACCGCCCGCTTGAAACTGATGTTTTTGATCCTACAGAAAACCCTGCCAAGCCTTTCACATGGGAGAAGAATGAAGAGTTGTTAGCGTTCTTTGATGACAGGATAGAAAAAGCACTGGCTGCCCTCGAGACCGCTACTGATGAAAAACTGAATGAGAACTGGATATTCCGCAGGGGAGACCATGTTATATTTAATGGCAGCCGTTATATGGCTATCCGAAATATGATGTTCAATCACTGGATACACCACCGCGGACAATTAAGTGTTTACCTGCGTTTGCTTGATATAGCTATACCGGGTATGTATGGTCCGTCTGCAGATGAAATAATAAAAATGCAACAAGCTGCAGCACAATAAATGAAAATAAAACAGCCCCGCATAGCGGGGCTGTTACTATATAAGTAATATGATACTAATGTTCTAAAGATCCGAGATACCTTTCAGCATCCAGCGCAGCCATACATCCACTGCCTGCAGCAGTTACAGCCTGCCTGTAGTTCTTATCCTGTACATCACCGCACGCAAATACACCTTCTACATTTGTTTTAGATGTGCCCGGCTTAGTAAGTATATAACCTGTTTCATCCATGTCTATAATACCCTTGAAGAGTTGTGAGTTAGGCTCGTGTCCTATAGCTACGAAGAATGCTTTTACAGGTACAATTGTTTCTTCTCCTGTTACATTGTTCTTCACTTTCATGCTGTCGACCTTTTGGTCACCCAGTACTTCCAGCGTTTCAGTATTCCAGTATACCTTGATGTTTGCTGTTTTCAATACCCTGTCCTGCATTACTTTACTGGCACGCATTTCTCCTTTACGCACCAGCATATGAACTGTAGTACAAAGTTTAGAGAGGTATAGTGCTTCTTCGCAAGCAGTATCACCCGCGCCAACTATAGCTACTTCCTGTCCTTTGAAGAAGAAGCCATCGCATACAGCGCATGCAGAAACGCCGTGTCCGTTCAGCCTTTGTTCTGAAGGCAGGCCCAGCCATTTTGCAGATGCACCTGTTGCTATGATAATAGCATCAGCTTCTATCCATTTTTCTTCATCTATCTCTACACGATATGGTTTTTTAGAGAAATCAACTTTAGTGGCAAGTCCCCAGCGAATATCAGCGCCCATGCGTTGTGCCTGTTTTTCAAAATCAACCATCATCTGTGGTCCCATAATACCTTCAGGGTAACCCGGGTAGTTCTCAACTTCAGTTGTAATGGTTAACTGGCCGCCCGGTTGCAGGCCCTGGTATAATACCGGTTTAAGATTTGCCCTTGCAGCATAGATAGCTGCTGTATATCCTGCCGGTCCTGAGCCTATGATGAGGCAATGTACTTTTTCTACTACTTCTGACATCTTAATATATTAATTAACAAAAATGCAAAAACGTTTTATGAAACAAAATGATAGTGGTCAATTATTTCATGATGATTGTGGTATATGTGCTGCCATATCCGGCCCATACCCCCAGGGCATTATTACTTATATTACTCTTGACACTTACAGGTGTAGAGAATGGGTTACCCAATGTACCAAGTGAGTATTCATAGGTGCTCCAGAAATCATATACAGCTTTATCAATAGCACTCCATTTAAAAGTAACTGTATCTCCTACATAGGCAAGCCCGAGCGAATCAAAAGGCATTTGAGTTGAACGGTTTTCACCCAATGGGAAAATGGTATTAAATGGTTTCCCGTTAATAAGATCGTCATTATATACAGAATTCAGTCCGGCATAATAGGGTTCATTATTCCTCCTGGTGAAGTATCGTACACAATTGCCTAAAGTATCCGGGTCTTTGAAATATACCTTCACCTGTCTTGCCAAAGGATTCTTGGATGTATCAAAAGGAGGGCCGGGATATGATGACAGTACTGAATCTAAAGGGGTAGGGTTGGGTATTTTGGTCGTGGCTTCATATGTTTTGCCCTCATACACTATTGTCAGTTTGTATGATTTATTAATGACGCCTAAGAACAATGGGCCTGTGGTATCAATACTGTAAAAGCTGAACTTGTTGCCATTAGTGCCGGTATCTATGCTGTATTCTTTAAGTGTTACAGTCGTAGTGCCATCTGATACTTTAACTACGGCGCCATGCACAAAACTATTCTGCAGGGTAGTCAGGTCTATCTTGCTGAAATACCCAACAGATTTGGTAAGGAATACATAGGGTGGCAGGTTGTTCTCTATATAACCCTCAACTACAAGGGTAGGGTCTCCGTCTTTTAAATCAATGTTTACATCCTTTTCGCAGGCGGATAAAACTAATAACAATGCAATAATGAAAAACGATAATGATCTTAGCTTGCCGATTCTTTGGTTCATCTTATGTGTGTCTCCTTGGTAGGTGTGGAATTATATTAATTGCAATAAAGATACTTGCCATCAGGCGAGTACATTACAGGCTGTATCTTATGATACCTTTCAAAATAATCATAGCCTGTTTTAAGGTTCACCCAGAAACGTTGTTTGGCTGTGTCGGTAGCATAAGCCCTGCCCAGGAAGTTCATTCCTACTTCGTTAAAGCGGGTAGGGAATATATGTACAGGTATATACGTTTGCCCGTTGAGTTTAGCATTAAGGCATAATACATACAGCTCCTGTATAACAGGGTCTGTCATAGGCATGCAGCCTACAGTTACACAACCACCGTGTATGTATATATCACCGCCCGGTTTCTTCTTGTCACCCATTATCATGTCAGAGTAATTGGGGTAATTAAGCAGCATTGAAAGGAAGAAATCACTTTTGGGGTTAAAGTCTTCTATGAAGTAATAGCCCTCAGGTACCTGGTGATCCCCTTCTGTACGCTTAGGGCCCAATATGCCTGATAAAGCGCAGATATTGTATGTAGTTACCAGTTTGTATGGTTCGTAAACATTATCACGTGCCCATAGCTCCATTTCATTCTGAGCTTTAAAATTGCGCAGGTAGATATCAGAAGGCGGATATGCCAGCCCTTTTTCCTGGAACATCTTTTGCAGGGTATCATTGTATTTGAGCCAAGCCTGTGATACCCTGTTAAAAGACATCTGGAAATTCTTGAATGTTTGCATATCATCCTGAGCAAATGCACTATTCACTAACACAATAGACAAGATTGCAACGCTAACTATGTTTCTTATTTGCCTGATCATTTTCCAGTTTACGTCTTAAAAATGAGAATTATACAAAGATACGACGGATTGCTCTTAGAATTGTCTTAATATATCTCTAAATAACAGGTTATCAACAACGAAAAATCCCCGGTTTGCCGGGGATTTTTCATATTCAATAAAAGTTTTAATTGTTATAGATTGCCTCTCTTCTCCTGTTCACGTTCAATTGATTCGAAAAGCGCTTTAAAGTTTCCGGCACCAAAGCTCTTAGCGCCCTTACGTTGTATTATCTCAAAGAAGAGGGTCGGGCGGTCTTCAACAGGTTTGGTAAATATCTGGAGGAGGTATCCCTCTTCATCACGGTCAACAAGTATCTTCAGTTCCTGTAACGGAGCTATGTCTTCGTCAATCTTACCTACACGATTGAAAAGATCTTCATAATAAGTATCCGGCGTGTCAAGGAATTCAACACCACGTGAACGCAATTCACGAACTGTCTTAATGATATCATTTGTAGCAACGGCAATGTGCTGAACACCCTCACCTTCATAGAAATCAAGGTATTCTTCAATCTGTGATTTCTTCTTGCCTTCAGCAGGTTCGTTAATCGGGAATTTAACATAGCCATTACCGTTACTCATTACCTTACTCATCAGGGCAGAGTACTCGGTGTTTATCTGCTTATCATCAAAGGTCAGGATGTTGGCAAAGCCCATTACATCTTCATACCATTTTACAGTCTCATTCATACGGCCCCAACCCACATTGCCTACGCAGTGGTCAACATAAAGCAAGCCTGTTTCTGACGGGTTGTATGTGCTTGAAAACGGTTTATACCCCGGCATAAATATGCCTTTGTAATTCTTACGTTCTACGAACATGTGGATAGTCTCGCCGTAAGTGTATATGCCTGATGTTACAACTTCGCCATGCTCATCTGTATGTACAGTTGGCTCCTGGAATGGTTTTGCACCGCGTTTAGTGGTTTCTTCAAATGCGCTGCGAGCATCATCAACCCATAATGCCAGTATCTTAACTCCATCACCATGTTTCTTCACATGTTCAGAAACCGGGTGGTCTGATTTCAAAGCAGTGGTAAGTACAAGCCTGATTTTACCTTGTTGCAATACATAGGATGCACGATCACGAACGCCAGTTTCAGGGCCGGCATATGCTACCGACTGAAAGCCGAAGGCTGTTTTGTAATAGTGTGCAGATTGTTTTGCATTGCCTACATACAACTCCAGGTAATCTGTACCGTTGATAGGCAAGAAGTCTTGTGCTGCTGCCATTTTCTGGCTCACTGTCATTGTTTCCATATAATGTCTTTTTTCTGTTTTAGTTAGATAATATTATTCAGCCCAGCTCATGATATATCCTTCATCTTCTATGTTGTGAGCATCAGCCGTCATCTTAAGCGGATGGAAAGTATCCACCATTACTGCCAGTTCATGAGTTTCTTTTTTACCAATGCTTTTTTCAACTGCACCCGGGTGCGGGCCGTGCGGTATACCAGCAGGGTGCAATGTTATCATACCACGTGTTACATGTTTACGGCTCATGAAATCACCGTCTACATAATATAATACTTCATCACTGTCTATATTACTGTGGTTGTATGGTGCAGGTATTGCATCAGGGTGGTAATCATAGAGTCGGGGGCAGAATGAACAAATAACAAAGTTATGAGCATCAAATGTCTGGTGTACTGGTGGTGGTTGGTGTACACGTCCTGTTATTGGTTCGAAATCGTGTATGCTTAAAGCATAAGGGTATTCGTAACCATCCCATCCTACTACATCAAACGGATGGTTGGCATATGTAATGGGGTACATTAACCCTTTTTTCTTTGTATTTATCAGGAATTCACCTTTCTGGTCTATTGTAATAAGGTTTTCAGGCTTACGAATATCGCGCTCGCAGAATGGAGCATGTTCCAGCAATTGGCCATATTTGCTCAGGTAGCGTTTTGGGAACGTAACGGGGCTGAATGATTCAACAATAAACAGCCTGTTGTTCTCACCATTAAACTCTATCTGGTAGATAGTACCCCTGGGTACAACCAGGTAGTCGCCATAGCTGAAAGTAAGTTGCCCGTATTGTGTTTTGAGTGTTCCTGTACCCTCATGTATAAAAATAACCTCGTCCGCGTCTGCATTCTTATAAAAGTAGTCTGCCATACTTTTAGTGGGGGCAGCCAGGGTTATTTGTACATCACTATTAAATAAAACTATTTTCCTGCTTTTAAGATAATCTGCTTCAGGTTTTACATTGAACCCCTGGAAACTCCTGTGTTTCAGGATATTATCAGTAGATGCTTTAGGAGAAGCATCTGTTGGCTCCTCTGCTTTTATGATCTGGGTAGGCGGGTGGATATGGTATAAAAGAGAATAATTAGATGAAAATCCCTCAGTACTAAACAATTGCTCCGAATATAAGCCGCCATCAGGCTTACGAAACTGTGTATGACGCTTATGCGGTATACTACCGAGCGAATGATAATGTGCCATCGAACAGGTTTAATTTCCTGCAAAATTACAATATTAGCCCGCTTTGACAACGTTAAAACTGATATTGAAAGGGTCTATTTACATATTTGTCTATAATAAAACCCTGTTCATTACTGAAAATAGTTAATTCCTTACCAAATCCTTGTATTTTAAAATACCTGTAATGAATTTGTAATAGCCTGTATCAGCAATAATAACATACCCGAGCACATATTTTTATAACTCTGTCGGGTTAGTTATGAAGACACGTGCCGATCAATCCCGGTAAACCATCACCGGTTATTAGAGAGATGTTAAAAGGACTTGTATCAACCCGATAAGAAAACCAAGTACACCGCCTATTATTTCAACAAAGCGGAATTCTTTGTTCATTATTGATACAAGTATCTCTTCCAGTTTATCGGATGAAAAGTTAGCTACTTTCTCGGTAACCATTTTTTCTACATCAACTTTTTGGCTTAAGCCATCAGCATACTTGCCTATTACCTCAGGGAGAAGGGTATTTATTTCTTCCATCATCCCTTCTTTTAGCTTGCCTATAGTATTATCTCCTATGAACATAGAGACAACAGGCAGTTTTTCCTGTAGTTTCACACGCAGGAATGTATCTATATGAGATTCTATAACGGGAGATACTGCTGCAAGCTGCTCTTTATCTTTAAGCTTTGCGGCGATATCATCAAAATGTATCAGTTCTCTGGCTACGAGCGCACCCAGTTTTTGTGCAAACTGCGCCTGCCGTTTTGGGAATATACCTTGTATTTTAAAACCTAATATTGAAACCGGTTCTTTCGGGTGAAAGAGCATTTTAATAGCTATCCAGTTAGTAAACCAGCCAATGAAGGCAGAGATAAACGGTATTAAATATAGTACCATTGTTATTTTTCCTGTGCTACTTTAACTAAATACTTACCATAACCGCTCTTCATGAATTTGTCAGCCAGTTTAAGAAGCTGCTCTTTGTCTATAAAGCCCATGCGGTATGCAATTTCTTCTATACAACCTACTTTTAAACCCTGGCGCTTTTCAATGACTTCAATGAATTGCCCGGCTTCTTGCAATGAGTCAAACGTGCCGGTGTCCAGCCATGCTGTGCCGCGTGTCAATACGCCTACTTCCAGCTTGCCTTTTTCAAGGTATGCTTTGTTTACATCCGTTATCTCCAGCTCTCCGCGGGGTGATGGCTTCATGGCTTTGGCTATGGCCACTACTTCGTTATCGTAAAAATACAGCCCTGGTACCGCGTAGTTAGACTTTGGTTGTTCGGGCTTTTCTTCAATACTCAACACTCTGTTATTCTTATCAAACTCAACAACACCATAACGTTCAGGGTCGCTAACAGGGTAGGCGAATACTACAGCACCATCAGGATTTGCCTTTGTTTTCAACAAAGTACCCATGCCTGCACCGTAAAAGATATTATCCCCCAATACTAATGCTACAGAATCAGTTCCGATAAAGTCTGCACCTAATATAAATGCCTGTGCAAGGCCATCAGGACTGGGTTGTACTACATATTCAAACTTGCAACCAACTTGGCTGCCATCACCTAACAGTTTTTTAAAACCTGCCTGGTCTTCAGGTGTGGTAATGATAAGTATCTCGCGAATACCAGCCAGCATAAGTGTAGATAGCGGGTAGTAAATCATTGGCTTATCGTAAACAGGCATTAACTGTTTACTTACTGCAATAGTAAGAGGGTAGAGCCTTGTACCCGAGCCACCTGCAAGTATTATGCCTTTCATTTATTTAAGTTGTAAGTATTAAGTAACAAGTTATAAGTTGTTATTCTGTGATTGATTTTATCAGACCTCTGATAATCTTTGATATCTCATTCGATTTGTCGATTAACTGCAATTTTGTTTCTTCATTAATGTACATTAATCTTTCAGCAAGATATAGCATCGATTTGGTTTCACTTGCTGAACTTATCGCTATATATAAGAATCTGGCGAAATCAGCATTAGAACTTCTGTCGAAGCCTTCTGCTATATTGTTTGATACAGCAACAATTGCCCGACAAATTTGGTCACGAAAACTAAAATCCTTGCAATTTCGAAAAGTACTATAAATATCAACTGCTAGATCCTGAGCTTTTTGCCATGCAATGATATCTTCAAATTTTTGAAATGTCATCGTACTACTTAATACTTACTACTTATTACTTGCCACTATACTGTGAAGTGTAATAATTCTGGTAATCACCTGACGTAACATGGTCAAGCCATTCTTTATTGTTAAGGTACCAGTCTATAGTTATTTCAAGCCCTTGTTCAAATGTTACAGACGGTTCCCAGCCTAATTCACGTTTTATTTTAGTTGCGTCGATTGCATAGCGCCTGTCGTGTCCCGGGCGGTCTTTGATATAAGTGATAAGCTGAGCAGACTCACCGGCAGGGCGACCCAGTTTTGCGTCCATTTTCTCACATAACAGTTTCACCAGTTCAATATTCTGCCATTCGTTGAAGCCGCCTATGTTGTATGTTTCCCCATTTTTACCGGTATGGAATACTATATCTATTGCACGGGCGTGGTCTACAACATATAGCCAGTCGCGGGTATATTTACCATCACCATAAACAGGCAATGGTTTATGGTTACAAATGTTATTGATGAAAAGCGGTATCAGCTTTTCGGGGAAGTGGTTAGGACCGTAATTGTTTGAACAGTTAGTTACGACAAATGGCAAATGATACGTATTACCATAAGCACGAACTAAATGGTCGGAAGCGGCCTTAGAAGCAGAGTAAGGAGATTGCGGGTCGTATGGTGTGGTTTCAGTAAAGAAACCCGTTTCGCCTAATGAACCATATACCTCATCTGTTGATACGTGGTAAAAGCGTTTACCCTCATATTTACCATCCCAGATTTTACGGGCAGCATTCAACAGGTTGGCTGTGCCCATTACATTGGTCTGTATAAAAGCATTTGGGTTCGTGATAGAGCGGTCTACATGGCTTTCTGCCGCAAGGTGTATAACTCCGTCGAACTGGTATTTGTCAAACAGCTCATACATCGCCGGAGCATCAGTAATATCTGCTTTTACAAATGTATAGTTGGGAGCATGTTCAATATCTTTCAGGTTTTCAAGGTTGCCTGCATAAGTAAGTGCATCCAGGTTAACGATCTTGTAGTTGGGGTATTTTGTAACAAATAACCTTACCACATGAGATCCTATAAAACCTGCACCTCCCGTTATCAGTAATGTTTTAGCCATTCAGATATTTTTATATGGGTGCGAAATTACTCAATAAAAAATAAAGAGCCTTGCAATTCAGTGCTGTTAGCAAATCCTTAGCAAAGCTCTTTGAAGTATTAGTGATTAATCTATTTCAGTTCGAAGGTTTCGATGAATTTGGTGGTAAAATTACCTTTTCTGAAGTCCTCGTTACGCATCAACTGTAGATGAAATGGAATAGTGGTTTTAACACCTTCTATTACATATTCGCTCAGTGCGCGCTCCATAGTATTGATAGCCTCTTCGCGGGTTTGAGCAACAGCAATCAGCTTAGCTACCATTGAATCATAATACGGAGGTATCACATAGTCTTTATAGATATGAGAATCTATACGTACACCATGTCCGCCAGGAGTATGCAATTCAGTTATTTTACCCGGGCTCGGGCGGAAGTCATTATAGGGATCTTCGGCATTGATACGGCACTCGATAGCATGCATCGTCGGCTCGTAATCTTTACCGCTGATGGCGATACCCGCGGCTATCTTTATCTGTTCCTTTATCAGGTCGTAGTTGATAACTTCTTCCGTTACGCAGTGCTCAACCTGTATGCGGGTATTCATTTCCATAAAGTAGAAATTGCGGTGCTTATCTACCAGGAATTCAATAGTACCCACACTTTCATAGTTGATGGCTGCGGCTGCTTTCTTAGCTGCTTCACCCATCCTTTTACGAAGTTCAGGAGTCATGAACGGAGAAGGAGATTCTTCTACCAGTTTTTGGTGACGACGCTGAATAGAGCAGTCGCGTTCACCTAAGTGACAAACGGTGCCATACTGGTCGCCGGCAATTTGTATCTCTATATGGCGAGGCTCTTCAACGAACTTCTCCATATAGATACCATCATTTTTAAATGCAGCCGCTGCCTCTGCTTTGGCAGTAGTGTAAGCGCGCTCCATTTCACTCTCTTCCCATACCACACGCATACCTTTACCACCACCGCCGGCAGTAGCCTTTAATATTACAGGGTATCCCACAACATCTTTAGCCAGTTGTTTAGCCTGTTCAAGGCTTTCCAGCAAACCATCAGAACCTGGAATAACAGGCACGCCCGCTTTTATCATGGTTTCTTTAGCCGTCATCTTATCGCCCATAGAACGTATCATTTCAGGTGTTGGCCCGATAAATTTGATACCGTACTGTGCGCATATTTCAGAGAAGTTAGCATTCTCTGCAAGGAAACCATAACCCGGGTGTATTGCATCTGCATTTGTGATCTCTGCAGCTGCCATTATGTGGGGTATGTTCAGGTAAGAGTCTGAACTCTGTGGTTTACCGATACAAACAGCTTCGTCTGCAAAACGGACGTGCAGGCTGTCTTTGTCTGCAGTTGAATATACCGCAACCGTCTTAATGCCCATTTCGCGACATGTGCGTATTACACGCAGCGCTATCTCTCCACGGTTTGCTATCAATATTTTTTTAAACACGTTTGAAGTTTTAAAGTCAAAATTCAAAATTCAAAACCCGTAGTTGGGGGTATAGAGACAGGCTCTTTTGACTTTTGAATTTTTAATTTTGAATTTATATTAAGCTGGTTCAACAAGGAACAAAGGCTGGTCGTATTCTACCGGAGAAGCATCATCTATCAGCACTTTCACTATACGGCCGCTGATGTCGCTTTCTATTTCGTTGAATAATTTCATCGCTTCAACAATGCATAATACTTGCCCTGGTTTTATTTCATCGCCAACGCTTACAAAAGCCGGTTTGTCAGGAGCAGAACTGCGGTAGAAAGTACCTATCATCGGAGATTTGATAGTAATTGTTTTATCATTTCCGGCTGCTGGTGCTGGAGCTGCAGCTGCAGCAGGTGCAGACTGAGGAGGGGCTATTGCTGCTGCAGGAGCCGGAGCTGCCATCATTTGCGGCATAGACTGCATAGGAGCCTGTACTGCTACAAATTGGGTTTCGCTTATAGTTTGTGCTTGTTTAATAGTGATCTTGAAATCACCTTCCTCAACGCTAAGTTCGCTGATGTTAGACTTATTGATAGCTTTTATCAGCTCTTGTATTTGCTTAAACTCCATAAAGGACGATTTTAATATTAAACGAATGGGTAAAGAGAAAAATTATTCCTTAACGCGTTCTACGTAAGCACCAGTCTTACTGTCAATTTTTATCAGGTCGCCTTCTTCTACGAAAAGAGGCACGTTTACATTAGCTCCTGTTTCAACAGTAGCAGGTTTCAGTGTACGGGTAGCAGTATCACCTTTAACTCCCGGTTCAGAATATGTAATGCGGAGATTAACGCTTGGCGGAAGCTCAACGCTCATTGGTTGTTCAGTTTCTGTATTTACCAATACGAAGCATTCCTGGCCGTCTTTGTATAATTCAGGGCGTTCTATCTGGTTTTCCGGAATAGCAATTTGCTCAAAAGTATTGTTATCCATCAGGTTGAAACCACTGTCATCTTTGTAGAGGAACTGGTATGCACGGCGTTCTACGCGTACCGGGTAGATATTATCGCCAGAGTTCCATGTATGCTCAATAGTACGGGTATTATCCACGCCTTTCAGCTTTGCCCATACTTTAGCAGCCGCACGGGCTGTTTTGTTTTGTCCGAATTCTATTACTGAATAAAGACTGCCATCAAGTTTGATGATCAGGCCAGTCCTCATATCTGCTGTTGTAGCCATTAAATTGATTTTTGTGGGACAGCAAAGGTAATCATAAAGGGCATAAAGCAAAGCTTTGAAAAGTCAAAATTCATAAGTAAAACGTCAAAAAAGCCCTGATTTTTCCACAAAATGGCTATTTTTTGAGTGATTTTAGGCTAAAATGCCTGATTTTTTGATTTTGACTTTTGCCTGTTGAATTATAGGATCATGCCATTTATGACCAGTTTTTCAACCAGATTATTTCCATAATCGTATGGGATATACGCCAATGACGGAATTGCATGAGTGATTATAAAGTTGGCCTTTTTGCCAACAGCTATCGTTCCGATCTCATTTTCCAACTCTAATGCAGCAGCGCCATTTATTGTAACAGCATTGATAGCCTCTTCCGGCGTCATTTTTAGCTGCGTACAGGCCAGTGTAAGCAATAAAGGCACATTACCTGAAGGGCAAGACCCCGGGTTATAATCCGTAGCCAGGCAGACAGGCAGTCCGGCATCAATCATCTTACGGGCAGGCTGATAGTGCATGCCTAAGAAGAAGGCAGCACCCGGCAGCAGGGTAGGCATGGTATTGCTGCCTTTTAAAGCTTCTATCTCTGCATCGCCTACACATTCCAGGTGGTCAACACTTACAGCATTATATTTCACGCCCACCTGTACGCCGCCTGAATAATGGAGTTGGTTGGCATGTATCTTAGGTTTCAATCCGTATTTAGCACCTGCTTCCAGTATCCTGCTGGTCTCATCCACACTAAAGAAGCCTTCTTCGCAGAAAGCATCTATATAATCAGCCAGCCCCTCATCGGCTATTTGGGGAAGCATTTCGTTTATAATTAAGTTTAAATAACCATCATGATTTTGTTTATAATCAGCCGGATATGCGTGTGCGGCTAAAAAAGAGGCTTTAACAGGTATCGGTACATTCTCTTTCAGTCGGCGTATAACTTTGAGCATCTTCAACTCACCTTCAACACTCAATCCATAGCCGCTTTTTATCTCTATTGCACCTGTCCCCTGTGCCATAACACGGTGCAGGCGCTCACATGCAGCATGGTATAATTCATCTTCAGAGGCGGCATTAAGTTTGGCAGCACTGTTCAATATACCGCCGCCGCGTTTGGCTATTTCTTCATAGCTAAGGCCATTGATACGGTCCCGGAATTCACCCTCACGGCTGCCGGCAAATACCAAATGTGTATGCGAATCTACCCATGCCGGCAGTATAATGTTCTGGTTCTTACAGTCTATAATATCATTGCATTGAATGAAATGCTCCTGCTCCATACTGCCGAAGCTATGTATCCTGCCATGCTCTATGTATAACCATGCGTTGTCTATCGAGGGCAGATTCTTCATATCTGCACCGGCTACACGGCTTTTACGGCCTTCGCCTGTTTCTACACCACAGAGTTGTTTGATATTGATAAGAAGTAAGTGTTGCATAGTATGTCAAATGTACTTTCAATTTCTAAGTATAAAAATGAGGATTATCATAAAATATCGGGCAGTTTTTTAGCATTTCTTGTTTAGCGTAGTGGTATATCTTTGCAACTATGCAATTTTTAAAATGGCTGCTGAAAGTCGTAGCTATATTTTTAGGTATCCTGCTGCTTATAATCCTGGGTTTTGGTATATATGTATATAATGTATCAGATAATATAGTGCCGCCAAAAGTGGCTGATACTTCTGCTTTTAACCTGAAAAGAGACCATCCTGAAGGAACACTGTATACCATTGGCGACAACTGGATACGTAAGAACCAGAACGGGCTGTATGAGATGTATGTATCCGGCAAACCATTTGAGCGTGGTGTGAAGAATGGTATGCTCTCGCAAAAACTGATAGTAGACCAGGAAATAGCTTTTACAGAGCAGATAAAGCAAATGATACCTTCACAGAGCTACCTGAAGTTCCTGAAGTATATAGTAGGCTTTATGAACCGCGATCTCCCCGAGTATGTAAACGAGGAATTCAAAGAAGAGATATATGGCGAAAGCCATGCTGCTGCCGATAGTTTTGGCTGGATAGGTACCAAATACCAGCGGTTGCTCAACTACCATGCAGCACATGATATAGGCCATGCCCTGCAGAATATGATGCTGGTAGGCTGTACTTCTTTCGGTGCATGGGATACCAAAACAATGGATGGCTCATTGCTTATTGGCCGCAATTTCGATTTCTGGGTCGGCGATAAGTTTAGCGAAGAAAAGATGGTGGCGTTTTACAATCCTGATAAGGGGCATAAATTCATGTTCGTAACATGGGGTGGCTTTACGGGTGTGGTAAGTGGTATGAATGATAAAGGCCTTACGGTTACCATCAATGCTGCCCGTAGCGACATACCTATGGGCGCAGCAACCCCGGTATCGCTTGTGGCACGTGAAGTATTGCAGTATGCGGGTAATATTGATGAAGCCATAGCCATAGCTAAGAAGCGCAAAATGTTTGTAAGCGAGAGCTTCCTCGTAGGTAGCGCTGCAGACCATAAAGCAGTCATAATAGAAAAAACACCTAAGGCTCTTGATGTATACGACCCTAACCGGGATAATATACAATGTACTAACCACTACCAGAGCAAATTGTTTGAGAACCAAAAGCTGAATGAAGAACAGAAAGCAGTGAGCGCATCTGTATATCGCTACAAACGTTTGCAGGAACTGATGAATAATAATTACCCGCTTACACCACAAAAAGTAGCCAGTATATTACGCGACAGGCGTGGTATTGGAAATGCCAATATAGGCGAGGGTAATGAGAAGGCAGTAAACCAGCTGATAGCACATCACTCGGTAATATTCCATCCCGACAGTTTACGGATGTGGGTAAGTACAACCCCCTGGCAACTGGGCACCTATGTGTGTTATGATATGAAAAAGGTATTTGCACTGCATGGTATGCAGCATGATGTGGAGATAGCCGATAATGCTTTGAACATAGCTCCTGATAGTTTTATCTACACGCAAACATTCAAGGATTTCCTTGCATTCAGGAAAAATAAAATGGCTTTGATGCAGCATAAGGCAGTTGATACTGCCGAGGTAGTACACAGTAATCCTATGTTGTATGATGCGTACCGCATTGCCGGTGACTATTGCAGGGAGAACAAATGGTATCCCGCAGCCATCAATTATTATACACAGGCATTGAAATACGAAATAGCAACCACCACAGAGCGCGATGCTATTTATAATAAGATGAAAGAATGTGAGCGGTTAAGTAGCAAAAATAAATAACTGTTATTGCGAGGAACGAAGCAATCTCACGAAATGAATGTAATATAGAATATGTCAAAGCAGGGATATGTATATATAATGTCATCTCCCAACAGGAACACATTGTACATAGGTGTTACCTCTAACTTATTATCAAGAATTAACGAACATAAAACGAAGTCTGACCCTCAGAGTTTTTCTGCCAGATATAATTGTGTAATGCTGGTCTATTACAGTATTCATCAGGATTTATATAGTGCAATTACTGAAGAAAAGCGTTTGAAGGGAAGCAGTAGAAAATACAAGGAACAACTGATAGAGTCCGTGAATCCTGAATGGAGAGATTTATCAGATGATATTTATTAAGACACTTGCAATGCGTGAGATTGCTTCGTTCCTCGCAATGACTATGTAATAATATTATAGTTTACGTCTCATTCTAATAGTTCATTTCTCTTAACAGTTTTTACATGCCACAATACCCCTATGTGAGGAGTTGTTTTGGCTATTTGTTTTGACTGTCATTGCGAGGAACGAAGCAATCTCACGAAATGAAATAAGTTTAATCTGTCAAGGCCCATACAACATAACGTATCTCATCCTTAACCATTATCTTTGCGCCTTTGCGGTTTTAGCACCAAAACATGCCACAATACCCATTATACGACCAGTTGTTCAAAAAGCACAAAGCCTGTGTGCTGATACCTACCTATAATAATGCAGGTACGCTGGCAGATGTGCTGAACAAGGTATTGGAGTACACGCACGATGTGATTGTCGTAAATGATGGCAGTACGGATAAAACCCATGAGATACTCAACCAGTTTACACAGGTATATACTGTACAGTATACCCCTAACCGAGGTAAGGGCTTCGCACTCAGGCAGGGGATAGCAGAGGCCGCTAAGTTGGACTATGAATATGCTATCACAATGGATAGTGATGGCCAGCATTATGCCTCAGACCTTATACTGTTCCTTGAGCAGTTGGATAAAACTCCCGGTGCACTTATAGTTGGTGCCCGCAACCTGAACCAGGAGAATGTGCAGTTGAAAAGCAGTTTCGGTAATAAGTTCAGCAATTTCTGGTTTTGGGTGAATACAGGTATCACCATGCCCGATACGCAAAGCGGCTATCGCTGCTACCCGGTACAAAAGCTGGCTAAGAAAACATGGTTTACACGTAAGTACGAATTTGAGATAGAAGTAATGGTGCGTGCATCATGGAGCGGTGTCCCCGTTACCTATATACCTATATCTGTATACTATCCTAAACCAGAAGAGCGCGTATCACATTTCAGGCCATTCAAAGATTTTTCCCGTATCAGTGTGCTGAACACTGTTTTAGTATTGATTGCTATACTATATATCAAGCCCCGCGATTTTCTGCGTCTCTTCACCAGCAGGGAAGGCTGGAGAAAGATATGGCAGGCCTTATTCATACACCCAGAAGAAACTAATGCGCGTAAAGCATCAAGTATAGCATTTGGCATATTTATGGGTATAGTACCCGTATGGGGTTTTCAACTGGCCATAGGCATACCTCTGAGTATACTTATGCGGCTCAATAAAACCCTGTTTATTATTGCTGCCAATATCAGTTTCTTTCCCCCTATATTCTGGTTTCTTAGCTTGCTGACGGGTAAGTGGCTCATGGGCAATCATCATTGGGTTAGTTTTAGTGAAATGACCTGGGAAAAAGCCATGCAGGAAACCACTGCCTTCTTCCTTGGTGGCACAGTGCTGGCAATTGCATCTGCAGTGGTGGCGTACCTAATCACCTATTTTTCATTATTGGCATTCAGGGGCAGGCGTTAGTATTAAAACTGTCTGTCCCGGTCATAGTATATCATTTCTTCTTAACTTAGATATACTATGAAAAAGCTGCTATTCCTGTTATTGCTGTGTCTGTACGGTAATGCAAACGCACAGAACTACCTGTTCTTTTTGCACAATATGTGGCTGGAGCTATACGGCACAGAAGCAGCGCATCCTGAATATGGCAAGGCGCAGTATCAGGAGATAATTGAAAAATTCAGGAAGCAGGGTTTTGTTGTTATCAGTGAGCTCAGGCCCAAAGGAACCAATGGCAATGTATATGCAGTTAAAGTAGCGCACCAGGTAGATAGCTTACTGAAAGCAGGTGTGCCTGCATCGCATATTACTGTAGCTGGAACATCAAAAGGCGGTTTTATAACCATGTTTACATCGGGCATACTAAAGAACAGGGAAATAAACTATGCCCTGATAGGTTGCTGTAATGATGAAGCAGTACAGGATGATTCTGTACACCTGTACGGCAATGTCTTATCTGTGTATGAGGCCAGTGATGCTTTTCATACCTGCCAGTCTGTAATTGTGAAAAAAGGGAATGACGTAAAGCGATTCAAAGAACTGGAACTGCATACCGGGCTAAAGCATGGCTTTTTATATCGGGCTATGGATGAATGGATACTACCCGTTGCTAAATGGGCTAAACAGGACTATAACTAGTATGAATTGTATATGCTGTTAACCTGCTACTTTAGTACTTGAAAAACGTTCTTAGCGTTGCCTTGCAAACAGTTCAGCAGCCTTATTCCCCAGGAAATATAGCCCTCCGAACAGGGCGAAGAAGATGACAGTATAGCCCGTACCGTAAACAGTGCATTCAAATATGATGCGCCTGAGTGGAGGGTTGGGCGGGTCATTATCCAGTATAAGATAGTCAAGTGCAAAAAGTATTGCTGTTAGAAAAGCTGAACCCACCAGTATTTGCAGGTAAGGGTTGCGCCTTTTGCTGATGATAACATACAGGGCAGAATATACCGATGCGAAAAAGATGAATAACACACCTGAGATAAACAGCCTGTTAAGATGTGTTTGTTCTCCGTTCATTAATACTACCATGAGTATGGTTAGCAGGAATGATATTACAAGTATGCGTTGAATAACCTTAGGCATAATTATAGTGTTGATATGTGAATATAACGGATGTATGGTGTGTTTATTGTTTATGTTGTAATTCTCCACCAGCAACCGATATGTTGGATTATAAAAAATCCGTCCCCACCGTGTCTCTGATAAGGACACGGCGGCATCATGTTCATTAATCAATCAACTATTCAACTAAATAACGTATATTTGTTATTAAATAATGGCTGTAATGACCATTACTGGAAGCTCTTTGAAATACTGTCACCATGATATCGCCATTTACCCTGAACAAGGGATTTTTTATTTCTGCACAAAAAGCTATCAAAAACTATCAATATATAAGGTTGGTTCTAATGTGTGTCGGATGTTACAAAGCACTAGTGTTGTAAAACCGTAACAAATCGTAACAATAATGGATTAAGTTGCTGTCAGTCAGCCTGTTGTGATTGTTTTTCTGTAACACTATGTAACATATCCCGTAACAATCTTCTGTATAATAGAGCTAGCTGAACTGTTATTTACCAGTTAAGTCAAAAAACTTAATATTATCTAATTGTTAAGTTTTCGTAACTTAGAAATAGTCGTGAGGGGCAAATACATCATATGGCTATTGGTTTTGGTCTTTAACAGTCAGTTGTTACAGGCTCAAAAAACAGTTAATATTCATTTCGATTTCTATGGAGATTCACTTGATCTGGCTGTAAGCAACTCATTTGTAATACCTTATGACGATGCTGTTAATAGCGGGTCAGTACATTCTTTTTACGATAAGATTGCAAAAGCAGACTGTAAAGAACTGGTAAACGGACTACAGGCTTTTCGTAAAAAGCACCGGTTAAACGACTGGATATATTATCAACTGATACGTAAAACAGCACAGCAGATAGCCCCTAAGGCAGACAACTATCCACGTTACACCTTATATAAATGGTACCTGCTCTGTAAATCCGGTTACGATGCAAGACTTGTGCTGAATAACAATACCATCCACTTCTATGTGCGCAGCGATGAGACAGTCTACGATATCCCTTATTTCAAACAGGATGATAAACAGTATGTATGTCTTAATATACACGACTACGCAAACATGGTATTTGACCCCAATGCGTTTTATCCTGTAGATATTACTGTACCCGATGCTGTAAATGCTTTCTCATATAAAGTAACCCAGTTGCCCGACTTTACGCCTACAGCTTATACCAGTAAAGCAATTGTGTTTGATTATGGCAACCAGCAATATCATTTCAATGTAATGGTCAATCCCGAGGTACAAACGATATTTAAGAATTACCCGGTTGTAGATTATTCATCATACTTCAATATACCTATGAGCAGGGAAACGTATAGCTCCCTGATACCAATGCTGAAAAAGAGTGTAGAGGGTATGAAGCAGAAAAAAGGTGTTGACTTCCTGATGCGGTTTACAAGAAATGCCTTTTTGTATGAGAATGATGTCAAGGTATTTGGAAAAGAGAAGCGTTTCTCACCTGAGCAGACTTTATTAAGCCAGTACAGCGATTGTGACGATAGAGCCGCACTTTTCTTTTACCTTGTAAAAGAGATATATAACCTGCCAATGATAGCGGTATTATATCCTACCCACATTACAATAGCTGTAGGTTTTGATAAACCTGTTGGAGAAACAATTACTTACAATGGCAGGCAATACTCCATTTGCGAACCAACCCCACAGGCTGAAGACCTGAAAATAGGGCGCATAGCACCTGACCATAGGTATGATAATTACCAGATAGCCTATGCTTACCAGCCAACCCAACAATAGTTAATAGTTCAGTAATGCAGCTATTTTCTCGGCTACTTTATCTGTATTAGGCAGCATTGCAGCTTCAAGCCCCATATTCATAGGTACAGCAGGTAAGTTCATTGCACCCATTGTTTGCACAGGAGCATCAAGATTCCTAAAGCAATTCTGAGCTATACGACCCGCCAGTGCTTCGCAGAATGAATTGTGCAATTGCTCTTCTGTAAGTACCAGGCATTTACCGTGTTTGCGAACGGTACTATATACCAGCTCTTCATCTAATGGGTAGATAGTACGCAGATCAACGATCTCTACCTGTCCCGGGAATTGCTTAGCCGCGTTCTTAGCCCAGTACACACCCATACCATAGGTAATGATGCATATACTTTCGCCATTGTCAACAGCATTGGCATCGGCTTGTAGTACTACATTGCCTTTACCGAAAGGAAGTATGTAATCGCGATCCGGTTCTATTGTTTTGGCCTCGTCTGTACCGGGTACTTTGCTCCAGTATAGCCCCTTATGTTCGAGCATTATTACCGGGTTAGGGTCGTAGAAGGCAGCCTTCATAAGTCCCTTAAGGTCTGCAGCATTACTTGGGTAAGCGATTTTGATACCCTTAATGGTAGCCAGCGTACTTTCTACACTGCCGCTATGATAAGGTCCGCCACCACCGTATGCACCTATAGGTACACGTACTATGCAGGATACAGGGAACTTGCCACAGCTCAGGTAGCAGGACTTGCTTATTTCAGTAACCAACTGGTTGATGCCCGGGTATATATAGTCTGCAAACTGTACTTCTACTATTGGTTTCAGTCCCACAGCACTCATACCCACTGTAGAGCCAATGATATAAGCCTCTTGTATAGCAGTATTGAATACGCGGTTGTCGCCAAACTTGTCAGCTAGTGTAGCTGCTTCACGGAATACACCGCCAAGGCGCTTACCTACATCCTGTCCATAGAATAGAGCTTCAGGATGATCCTGCAATATCTCTTCTACAGCATGCAGTGCTGCATCTACCATCACTACTTTGTCTCGGCCTTCCGGTATACGGTTACCTGTCTCTACTGTTATCTTAGCAGGAACCGGTGCAAATACATGTTCTGCAACTGTAGACGGGTCAGGGTCGGGAGCAGCAACAGCAGCATTGAATTCGTTTTCAATGTATGTGCGCTCTTCCTGTTCTATTTCGTCAAGCTTGGCTTCAGGAATGCCCTTTTGTATCAGTAGCTTCCTCAGCTTAGGCCCCGGGTCATCAGCATAATGCTTTTCAAGGTCTTCGTCGGTTCTGTACCATTCCTTGCGTACACCGGATGTGTGGTGGCCTAAGAGCGGAACTTTGGCGTGTACAAGAATAGGCTTACGTTCTTTACGAACCCAGTCTATGGTGTATTCCATGGTCTTATAAGAGTCCATGAAATCACTGCCATTCACTCTTACACGCTCCAAACCTGTAAAGCCGGCAGCATAGTCATAGGCATCATTGGTCCTTGCTTCATCGCTGCTCACTGATATGCCCCAGTCGTTATCCTGTACCAGGTATATTATAGGTAGCTGATGCAGGGCAGCAAATGAGAATGCCTCACTTACTTCACCTTCAGTAACGCTGCCATCGCCTAAAGAGCATATTACTACCGGTGGGATAGGGTAGTCTATCAGTTTCTGTTGTTCTATATATTGTATGCCCTGGGCAATACCTGTAGTCGGTATGGTTTGCATACCGGTGGCGCTGCTCTGGTGTATTATGGTTGGGAAGTTCTCGCGGCGTATGTTGGGGTGGTTGTAATACTCTCTGCCGCCTGTAAATGGATCTTCCCCTTTTGCCAGCAATTGCAGCATAAGCTCATATGGTCTGAATCCCATACCCAGCATCAGGCTCTCGTCCCTGTAGTAAGGGCTCACATAATCACATGGTTTTAATAAGAAACCCGTAGCCAGTTGTATGGCCTCATGACCTCTTGATGTGCTGTGTACATATTTACAGATCTGCCTGTTTGCATCATATATATCAGCCATAGCACGGGCTGTCATCATCAGCCTGTAGGCTTTAAGTAATAACTCCTTCGGAAGCATATGTTGAAATTGCCCCATAAAATGACGGCAGGCGCAAATGTAAGCCCTAAATGTGAATATACGGAAGACATACAAAAACACACAATGTGTATGCTGTGGATAATAAAATAAAGACTTGTTAAGTTTTTAAAGCATTTGGCTTTTCTAAGTGAATAGAAGCCCTATTTTTGTTAGGATAAATAATAAATATGCCATCT
This sequence comes from Flavipsychrobacter sp., assembly GCA_044227125.1. Lineage (GTDB taxonomy): Bacteria > Bacteroidota > Bacteroidia > Chitinophagales > Chitinophagaceae > Polluticoccus. Next base: position 169,022 of record JBGAFS010000003.1, on the reverse strand, counting down.
TTCGACATCAAGAAGTATCGCTCTGAACTTATTGCATTAGGTGTTTTTCTAATAGTGACATTTATGTATTGCTACCCCCAGTTACAAGGTAAAAAACTTGTGCAGGGAGATACTATGAACTGGCGAGCCACAGCCCAGGAGGGCATGGAATGGCATAAGAAGACAGGTGAGAATGTGATGTGGAGCAATAACATGTTTGGCGGGATGCCAACTTATACCCACTATGTACCGGAAAGCAATAACTATATATGGAAAATACAGATTGCAATAGTAGACCTGTTAGGCAGACCTGCAGCATTTCTGTTTATGGCTATGGTATGCTTCTTCATTTTAATGAGGGCTTTAAAAGTAAATCAATGGCTTGCTATAGCAGGGGCCCTTGCTTATGCATTTTCTGCATATAATGTTGAGATAATAGATGCCGGCCATGAAACCAAAATGTATTCTATTGCATACTTCCCTGCTGTATTGGCAGGACTATTATATCTCTATAATTCTGATTGGTGGAAAGGAATTCTAACACTTGGCATATCATTGTCATTAATGGTAGCTAATTCGCACTATCAAATGGTATTCTATGCGCTGATAGTAGTGTTGTTTGCTGTTATCGGGCAATTCATCATTGCCATTAAAAATAATGGGTTAAAGAACTTCTTTATCGCTTCGCTTGTTGCCGCAGCATTGGCCGTACTGGCAGTAGGGCCTAATATGCAATTCATATTGGCAACAATGGAGTACAATAAGGAAACCATGCGTGGTGGTACAAGTGAATTGACTCTTAATCAGCATGATGCGAACAAGAAATCCGGAGGCTTAGATAAGGAATATGCATTCAGATGGAGCAATGGTGTTGGCGAAACATTCAGCTTAATGATACCTTTCCTGTATGGAGGGGGCTCTACTGAATCTGTAGAGCATGCGCCAGCTACAGAAGAACGGTTTGGTGCACAGGTATCACGAGTCCCTTTGTATTGGGGACCTCAAAGGTTAGGCATCTCAGGCCCCATATATTTTGGAGCAATAGTATGCTTCTTATTTGTTTTAGGCATAATGCTGTTGAAAGGGCCTAATAAATGGTGGATGCTGGCAGTAAGTATATTGTCAATAATGATGTCATGGGGCGATCACTTCCCCGGGTTCAACTACTTTCTTTTTGATAACGTGCCATTGCTGAACAAATTCCGTACCCCGACTATGGTACTCACAATAGCAGAATTAATATTCCCTGTAGTGGCTATGTTAGGTGTTCAACAAATAATAAACCAATCTGTAAGCAAAGAGGAGATACTGAAAAAGTTGAAGATTGCTGCAGGTGTTACCATAGGACTTAGCTTATTGTTAGGAGTAGGTGGCAGCATGTTCTTCGACTTTGCTGGTCCAAACGATGGGGAAATGCAAAAAGAGTTTGTGAATGCATTGCGAGTAGACAGGGCTGATGTAGCAATGAAAAGCGGATTTACAAGTGCACTATATATACTTCTTGCAGCAGGGTTGATATGGGCTTTTGTTACGGATAAAATTAAATCCGCAATGCCTGTTATGCTAGGGCTTGCAGCACTTATTACAATAGACCTCATAGTAGTAGATAGCAGGTATCTGAATGAAGAAAGTTACGTAGACGAAACAGACTACGATAACTATTTCCAACCAAGACCCGTTGATGAACAGATATTACAGGATAAAGATCCCTATTACAGGGTGCTTGACCTGACAACTGATCCGTTCAATGATGCAAAACCCACTTATTATCATAAACTCATAGGTGGTTATAGCCCGGTAAAAATGGAACGTTACCAGGATCTGATAGATATACATATGAGGAACGGGTTCAATTCAGCGGTAATGAATATGCTGAATACTAAATATATCATCTTCAACGGACAAGGTAATCAGCCATCTGTTATGCGTAATCCCGGTGCATGCGGCAATGCCTGGTTTGTGTCAGATGTGAAGTGGGCAAATACAGCCGATGAGGAGATATTAGCACTTAATGCGCCTAAATTGGGCGATACAGCAACAGTAGAAAACGCTTTCGATCCATTGAAAACAGCCGTTATCAGGAACACATTTAAGAATGATATGGGCAATTATATCTTTGGGAAAGACAGTGCGGCTAAAGTGTCTTTGGCAAAATATGGACTAAATAATATCTCTTATGAATCCAGCAATAGCCAGAATGGCCTGGCTGTGTTTTCAGATATATATTATGCACAGGGTTGGAAAGCTTATATTGATGGCAAGGAAACACCAATTTTGAAGGCAGATTATGTATTGAGAGCAGTAAAAATACCTGCAGGAAACCATAAAATTGAGTTTAAGTTTCATCCGGATACATTCTATAAGGGTGACAGGATAGCTATGATAAGTTCAATTCTTTTATTGTTGACTTTTGCTATATCATTAGCTCAGCTGTTCAGGAAGAAGCAGGAACCAGTGGTATAGTTCGCTAATAAAATATAATCCAGGAATATTGAGTGACGGAAAGACACATACACTTACTAAAAGCTCCTTATTCATATTCCTGATAAGGTTCTTCCCACAATTGGCCACAGTATTGGTCATGATACTGTTTTCCAGGGAATTGAGTGTAGAAACCTATGGCACATACCAGAATTTTTGGGTGCAGACTTTTTTGCTGAACACTGTAGCATGTCTTGGAATACCGGCATTTATATTTACCTATCCGGGCGACTATATTCTTAGCCTGTTCAGAAATTTAAAGAGAACTCACTTTTTTCTGTTTGCAGGATGGCTTTTATTGTTTGGTTTTATTTTTCTCTGGCTGCAATCTGGCAATTCAAGTGTTTTATGGTATGTATTGTTAGGTTTCATACCCGTATACGCTTTAATATCTGTAATTGAAGCCTTCTTTATCAATATTGCAGGGTATAAAAACGTCCTTGTTGTAAATATTGTATATGCTCTGGTGTTCTGCTACCTCCATTTTACATATTGGATCAATTTAGGTGATATATCAGACCTGTTTACCGGTATATTTCTGTTATTATTGGCAAAACTTGTTGTTTACTTATTTCTATTGATATCTAAACTCAGATCGCTTCAGGTAAAGCCTGTAGATTCATATCCTTATCCTAAGGCATTTAATTTATGGATGCACCTTGGTTTTTATGATGTATCTCAAATGGTTTTTCGATGGCTTGATAAGTTTATAGTTTCATTGCTATTGGCAGAATCTGTATCAGCAGTCTACTTTAATGGTACTACAGATATTCCCTTTTTGCCAATACTATTAGGGGCAGTAGGCAGCGCGGCCTTGATTCAGATGGCTCAAAGCGGTAGTTTCGATAATGAATATGCCATTGTAATAGCTCATAAATCATCAAGAATATTGTCTGCTATTGTTTTCCCTTTGTTCTTCTTTTTTCTAGCATTCAAACAAGAGCTCTTTCAGGTAGTGTTATCCGATAAATATCTTGCATCGGTACCTGTATTCTCTGTTTCAATATTAACTATACCACTTAGTGCATATAATCTTACAACCATTCTGCAAAACAGGCATAGGGGGTCGACTATTAATAAAGGGGCTATCCTTGACCTGCTGATAGCCTGCGGGCTTATGTATCCCATGTATTTGCTGATGGGGTTACCCGGAATTGCCCTGAGTTTTGTTATCAGCTCTTATATTCAGGCAGGATATTACGTTTATCACACTTCAAAAGTGTTAGGTGTCAGGTGGATCGAATTGTTGCCTCTTGCTAACTGGATCATTAAACTGATTGTTTTTTCTATATTATTTATAGGAATTCATTATAGCTTGTCGCTTGTTTTTAGCCAATTATATGTGCTATTTTTAGGTGTATTATTAACTGTTATGATTTGTGGCGTTTCCTTTTTCATTGAATTGAGGATAACCCGTAATAAGTATGGCAAAACAACAGCAATATCATAATCTGAGACGTAAGTTCGAAGCAATAGGTAACACTGGTTTCAGTACCAGTAACAATACAGAGGGCGGCAGGCTTACTCGTAAAGATGGAAGCGTGAATCTTACCAAAACTGGCATGCCTTTTTGGGAGCGAATATCGCTGTACCACTCTTTGCTGCGCATGAGCAGGGGAAAGTTTCTTTTATCAGTTTTCCTTTTTTACAGCACATTAAATGTTGTTTTTGCATTTATATATATATTAATCGGAGTTGAGAATCTGAAGGGTATTGTTCCGGTTGATGATATGCTGAATAATTTTGAGCAGGCTTTCTTCTTCAGCTCACAGACTCTTACAACAGTTGGGTACGGACATATTAGTCCCTCCGGGTTAGCAGCTAATGCAGTGGCATCGCTGGAGTCATTTGTTGGCATTCTTTCTTTTGCCCTTGTAACAGGTTTATTATATGGCCGCTTTACAAGACCACAAGCCTATCTCGTATACAGCGATAATGCAATAATAGCTCCGTTTAAAGGGGGGAAAGCATTAATGGCTCGCATAGCGACTTATAAAAATAACCACCTCACAGACGTAGAAGCATTAGTTACAATAGCTATGCATGTGTACGATGATAATGGTAATAAGCTAAGACGATTTTATTCACTTGATCTGGAAATAAAAAAGGTAAACTCATTGGCGTTAAGCTGGACGCTTGTACATCCAATAGATGAAAACAGCCCGCTGTACGGGATGACGGAAGAGGATATACAAAATGCAGATGTTGAGATTTTATACTTCATAAAAGGTTTTGACGACCATTTCTCCAATATTGTGCAGCAACGTTTTTCGTATGTATATTCAGAATTAGTCTTTGGAGCCAGATTCTTACCAATGTTTCATCGTTCAGATAATAATATGAGTACTGTGTTAGAGCTTGACAAGATTAACCTGTATGAATATGCTGAATTACCTGAAATGGAGAAATCGCCCATAAATCTGTAATTTTGCTACATGATAGCATTAACGTCCATTTCCCAGATAACTCAGCGATACTTAGATCTTGAAGAGCAATACAGCGCACATAATTACCACCCTTTACCCGTCGTATTGAGCAAAGGACAAGGTGTATATGTATGGGATGTTGATGGTAAACGTTACTATGATTTTCTTTCCGGTTATTCAGCGCTAAATCATGGACATAGCCATCCAAGAATTATAGAGGCTTTTATTGAACAAGCTCAAAAACTGACCCTTACCTCACGTGCCTTTCACAGTGACCTTTTAGGTGAGTATGCTCAGTATATAACGGCCTATTTCGGGTACGATAAAGTACTGCCCATGAATACCGGCGTTGAGGCTGTTGAAACTGCACTGAAGTTAGCGCGTAAATGGGGTTATGAAGTGAAAAGTGTGGCAGAGAATAAGGCTAAGGTATTAGTATGTAGCGAAAATTTTCATGGACGAACACTCAATGTAATATCATTCAGCACAGACCCTTCTTCTACAACAAACTTCGGCCCGTTCATGCCTGGTTACCAGGTTGTAGAGTATAATAACTTATCTGCATTAAGTACCGCCTTAGAGGATAAAAACGTTGTAGGTTTCCTCGTAGAGCCAATACAGGGCGAGGCAGGGGTTGTAGTGCCTGACGATGGTTATTTGTCAAAAGCATATAGTATGTGTAAAGAGGCTAATGTGCTCTTTATAGCAGATGAGATACAGACAGGGTTAGCGCGCACAGGTAAAATGCTGGCTTGTGATTATGAGAATGTGCGCCCGGATATACTGATACTCGGCAAAGCGCTTTCCGGAGGTACAATGCCGGTGTCTGCTGTATTGTGTGACGATGAAATAATGCTTACAATAAAGCCCGGCCAGCACGGTTCTACATATGGAGGTAATCCTTTGGCATGTAAAGTTGCAATGACTGCATTACAGGTTTTGAAGGATGAAAATATGGCCGAGAATGCAGCAATGCAAGGTCAATACCTGCGAGAACAGTTGATAGCATTAAATCATCCTGCTATTTCAATTGTTCGGGGTAAAGGCTTGTTGAATGCAATTGTTATTAATCATACTGATAAAGAAGCTGCATGGGCGCTTTGTATACAAATGAAAGATAATGGGTTATTAGCCAAGCCGACTCATGGTGATAAGATACGTTTTGCTCCACCTCTTATAATAACAAGAGAACAGGTAGATGAATGTATCGGCATTATTCACAGCAGCTTACAAAACTTATAATATATGCACCTGCACGAGGAAAAACACTTTAAAAGTTCTGATGTTATAACCGATATCGTTATTGGTATGTCTGATGGACTAACTGTGCCATTTGCACTTGCCGCAGGTTTAAGCGGGGCGGTAGACAGCACTGCTATCATTGTTACCGCTGGATTGGCGGAGATAGCCGCAGGTTCTATAGCTATGGGATTAGGCGGGTACCTTGCGGGTAAAACAGAAGTGGATCACTATACATCTGAACTGAAAAGAGAGTGGGAGGAGGTAGAGGTTGTCCCGGAGAAAGAAAAACAGGAAGTGCGTGATGTGTTTGCTGAAATGGGATTAAGTAAGAGTTCTCAGGATATTATTGCTGATGAACTAGCTAAGGATAAGCAGAAATGGGTCGACTTCATGATGAAATATGAACTGGGACTTGATAAGCCGGACCCTAAACGTGCCCGAAACAGTGCGTTCAATATAGGGTTATCATACATAGCAGGTGGTTTAGTACCACTCACGCCTTATTTTTTTGTTAGTCACCCAATTGACGGCTTGAAGTTGTCTGCTTTAGTTACTGTGATCTGTCTTTTTATATTCGGATTCTTTAAGGCTAAGATGACTGGCCAAAACCCATGGATGGGGGCTGTTCGCGTTGCTATAATTGGTTCTGTAGCAGCGACTGCAGCTTTCTTTATTGCTCGTTTGTTCGACTAGCGTTTATCAAATACTTCAATCAGTGACCCTTCCGGATAATTGACTTTTTCAAGATAAAGTCCGTGTCCTGCTACGCTGAAGTCTGCTTTGGTACAATCCTTCGCTTCAATTATTTGCATAAATTCATCAAGACCAAATCTGCCTCGAGCAGCTTGTAGTTGTGTTGCTACGAGACCCCGTACCATACCACGCAGAAAACGATTGGCTTCTACGATATAGTGCAACTCATTACCGGCATCTTCCCAGTAGGACTGGATAATGGTGCATTTAAATGTCTTGGATTGTGTATTGCGTTTAGAGAAGCTCTCAAAGTCTTCGTATTCTTTAAGTACCTCGGCTGTTTTTTCAAGCATTTCCCTGTTTATATTAAAAGGGAAATACAATGCCCTGTTTTGTTTGAAAGGATCTTTCTTACTGTATACTCTATACCTGTAACAGCGTGTCATTGCATCAAACCTTGCATTCATTTCAGGATTAGCACACAAGAACATTCGTTTTAAAGCTACACCTTCGGGTAAGATCGCGTTCATTTTGTATTGAAAAGACGGATGCAGATCTTCCTCAATGTCAAAATGGTAGAAATTAGAAAGTGCGTGTACTCCTTCATCTGTCCTGCTGGCTCCGAATGATTCTATCGGTTTACGAAACAGGGTAGATAATGTTTTATTCACGGCCAATTGTACCGTAGGAATTTCTCCCTGTACCTGTGAGCCATGAAATGCGGTACCATCATACATTACCTCTAAGAAATACCTTGCCATGCAAACGTAATATAGACGCAATATTAGTTTATTTACTGCAATAGTTTTTTGACAGGCGTATTATAGCTATTTTCGGTACATAATATTATGTGCGGGATTACAGGCATAGTAAGGTATAATGACAAGATAGGATCTAAGGCTATTTTGGCCATGAATGATGCTATACGTCATCGTGGTCCTGATGATGAAGGCTATATATCTGCGGCAAATGGAAAGACTATATCTTACTCGGGTAATGACAGTGTACGCGGAATAAAAGACAAGCATGATAATATATTGTCGGCGTATAGTAGCGATGTTTTTCTCGGGTTTCGGAGGCTTTCAATAATAGATCTCTCCGTTAACGGTCACCAGCCTATGCTATCTCAGGATGGTAATTTCGCTATCACATTTAACGGTGAAATATATAACTATAAAGAACTAAGGCATGAGTTGAAAGAGGCCGGATATGAATTCACCAGCGAAACAGATACAGAGGTGATATTACACGGATATCGCTATTGGGGTAAGGAAGTAGTGAAGAAGTTGAACGGTATGTTTGCATTTGCTGTTTACGATGTAATTCAAAATGCTATTTGGCTGGTTCGCGACAGGGTAGGCATCAAGCCGTTGTTCTACTATGCTGATGATAATGGTATAGTATGGGCATCAGAAATTAAGGCGATACTAAAAAGCAATTTAGTAAAGAGAGCAATCAACTGGCAGGGATTAATAGGGAATTTTCAATTACAAACAACCCCCTCTCCATACACCTGTTTTGAAGAAATATATTCGCTTCAGCCCGGGCACTGGCTTGAAGTGAATATGAATACAGGCAAACTAACCGAAAATCGTTATTGGCAGATACCTATAGGGCAAACGCCTCTTGATATTACTAAGGAAGAAGCGACTGCGTTCTTAGATAGTAAGTTGCAGCAAATTGTTACGAAGCAACTACGATCCGATGTGCCGGTAACCTCATTAATGAGTGGCGGGATCGATTCTACAACCATTACCGCTATCTGTGCCAGGGAACATTCAGGGTTTAATTGTTACTCTCTCGGTTATGATGGTACAGGGCAGGGTAATGACGAGTTGCCACAGGCTATAGCTATGGCTAAAATGCTGGGCATTAAGCAACATGTACACCTGATTAGCGCAGACGAAGTACTAAGTAATTTAGATGGCGATTTGCGCCATTTTGAAGAACCTTATGTCAATCTTGAACCCGCGATAGCATCATCAGCATACCTGCATAAAGAGGGTTATAAAGTAGTGATGAATGGATTAGGTGCCGATGAAGTTTTTGGCGGATATGCCCATTATCTTGATTATACAAAATGGGAGATGAGACGGCGGTTGGCATTGTTGAAATATATCGTTCCGTCAGTAAATGATTATACCCGTAAGGTTAAGAATTACCTGGAGCTTGATACTGCTTTTAAATACTTTGTCAATTGTCGTATGGGTATGCGTAGGTATGAGTTGCAGAAGCTCATAGGCAAACCATTTACTGCTTTGGCCGATATGGTGCAAGCTGATGCGGGTAGCTCAGTTGTGCCTGAAGAGTTGTTTTATTACGATCTGAAATATTATATCGGTTCACATCATGTGTATCGTGATGATATGAGTGCCATGAGATATAGTCTTGAAGTACGTTATCCTTTCCTCGACCATGAATTAATTGAATGGGTGAGTACACTACCGATGCATATACGCTATGATGGTGTATCTACCAAACCTTTGCTAAGGGAGGTTGCCCAAAGATATATTACGCAGGAGAATATGAATATGCCCAAAAAAGGTTTCAATCTGCCTTTAGATATTTGGATGAAGCAATCCGGCACAATACAGGCATATGCCCGAAAACAGTTAGATAATCTTAAAAAGCGTGACATGTTTGACAGTACTACTATCGAGAAATGGTGGGCGTTAAGAAATGATGGAGTGTATTTTTCAAAAGTTTGGCAGTTAGTAACAACAGAAGTATGGCTAAGTGAGTATATGTAAGTAAAAAAGCGCCCTGAAAAAGGCGCTACTGTTACATATAGAGGATAAGAGAGAACGTATTTATGTGCACTCTATGTGCATTTAAATTAATTACACCAGTAGTGTAATCAAGACTGCTAAGATATGAAAAAGAGTCTATAAACCATAGGTCTGATGTACATAGACTTTTAAAACTATTCTGAATAACAGTTGATTATATAGCTAGCTGGTTGGAATGTACAGATGTACTTTTGCTTGATTTTATAACCTTGTAGCCCGCATATATACAGCAAATGCCAATAAATTCTGTTACATATAATACCTCAACATATCCGAATTTTGTGAATGATCCGCCGATTCCGGGCAATAATCCCCCGATAGCTATCAGCACATTGCCAGTAAACCTTGACTTATTATCCTTGTTTTTAGCATACAAGATCGCAGAATAAATAGCCCCGCCTACAAGGAAGATAAATGCGTAAAGGTTAATGAACGGAGTAATGAAACGAATAAAAGTCCATTCAAGGAACTTGCCGCTAAGTTTTGCATGCGGATCAGCTACCTCATGTAATGGAGATAATAATACAAGAACTGATGAGATGATAATAACAGTTATCAGTATTGCTGAAAGTATATTTGCAGTCTTTTTCTTAAGCAGAAGGTATACTGTACCCTGGGCTAATGGGGCGCCTCCTAACAGTGCTCCAAAAATATACCATGCTCTAAAATTGATAGGGTGGTAGCCGGCAAGGGTATTTATACTTTCTGTAATTGTGCCCGCTCCATAACAGATAACACCTAACAACCACCACAGAATGTATGTTGACTGTTTGCTGTGTTGCCAATGTTTATACAATACAAAAAAGAAGTAAACAGAGAATAATGTAGTAGCAATTGGTATATACTGAATGAACTGCATAGGTAAATTTTGCGTGGCAAAACTACCTCTATGTCACACTAATGTTATAATTAGATTGTCATCGTATTGCAATAATTATTCGTGGCTAATTCTTTAGCCTGTGCTACAATGCTTTACAGGTAGTGTTAATCTAGAATTTAAAATTATAAGTTATACTAGGCAATATCGGGAATATATATACTTCTTTAACCTTTGCCTGCACACCCTGTGATGTATTGCCTTGCAGGTCTACATACAGGAAATATGGGTTTTTACGGTTATATACATTGTAAATTGATAATGCCCAGTTGCTTTCCCAACGCTTATGCTTTGGTTTGGGCTTGTATATTACTGATAAGTCGAGCCTGTGATATGGGAATATCCTGTAGGCATTTATTTTACTGTATTGCGGTACTACCTGTCCGTCGATAAAGTAGTAATTAGTAGGTAATGTTATCGCATTGCCGGATCCATACACGAATACGGAAGAGAATGTCCATCTTTTGTTAGGTTCATAAGATGCTACCAGGGAAATGTCGTGCCTGCGGTCATATTTAGCAGGGAATGTTTCACCGTTGTTCAGGTTTTTGAATATACGATTGGTCCATGCGAGTGTATAGCCGATCCATCCTGTGAATTTACCTTTGGTTTTATTTATGAAGAATTCAGCACCATATGCCTCGCCTTTACCAAATACAAAATCCAGTTCAGGGTCTTGTATGGTAGACGGGATATAGCCATCACGGTATTCTATCTGGTTCTTCATGCTTTTGTAGTAGAACTCAACAGAAGTTTCGATCTTATTATCCAAAAAATTCTGGAAATATCCTGCTGAATACTGCCATGCCTTTTGCGGTTGTACCAGCAATGTGCTCGGAACCCAAAGGTCTGTGGGTAGCGTGCTACCATTGTTAGATACGAGGTGTATATATTGGTATGAGCGTGCTACACTGGCTTTAATAGATGAGCTCTCACTTAACTCAAAACGAAGGTTCAGCCTAGGTTCCGGCCCTCCGTAGTTTTTCACAATCTCACCTTTTGAGTAGACTGTACTGTCAGATTTTTTCTTGTTGAAATCGTATTGATATTGGGTATAAGGGCCTATTTGTCCGAACCATGAATATCTAAGTCCTGCATTTACACGCAGCCATTTGAACGGTTCAAAATCATCCATGATATAAGCACCCCCTTCGTGAGCAAACTTTATAAGGGCATTGTTAGGTTCTAATGCTACTGCCCCGGTGCGTCCTGATACCTGGTTAGGGATGAACTTATGGTAGGTATATGCGATACCACCTTTTATTTTATGCTGGAATGAACTGTAATAATCAAGGTCGACTTTGGCATTATAATCACGTACACCTGAAGATAGCTTTACATCAAAGTCATTTTGCCCTGCATTGAATTCGAATTTATAGTCGTTATAAACTGTTGTTGCATTCAGGAACAACCTGTCGTTGAAAAGGTGGTTCCATCTTAATGTAGCAGTGCTATTGCCCCAAGGTATGTTTACATTGAAGCTACCGGTTTTGTTTTTGAACAGGAATTTGTCTCTGCCAAAATACCCGCTAAGATAGATGCGGTCTTTATCAGTTACCTTATAGTTTGCTTTCAGGTTTGCATCATAAAAATGGTATCCTGATCCTGAGAAGTTACCTTTTGCAAATGGTTTAACAAGGGCATCAATGTATGTTCTGCGACCAGAAAGCATAAATGAGCCTTTATCCTTCTTAATAGGCCCTTCTACTGTCAGCCTTGACGCTATCAAACCTATCCCTCCCTCTGCATGGTATTTCTTCATGTTGCCTTCTTTCATAGATACATCTACAACAGAAGACAGACGGCCCCCATAATTAGCTGGCATGCCACCTTTTATAAGGGTCACATTCTTTATCGCATCAGTATTGAACACAGAGAAAAAACCAAATAAGTGGCCGGTATTGTAAACTACAGCATCATCCAGCAATATCAGGTTTTGGTCTGGCCCGCCACCTCGTACATAAAACCCTGAATTGCCTTCTCCTGCAGATTGAACACCCGGTAACAACTGTAATGCTTTTAAGATGTCGGTTTCACCCATTATCACCGGCAGTGTCTTTATCTTTTCGGCAGATAATGATATCGTGCCCATTTCAGTATTCTTCACATTGGCATCTCTGCGGGTAGCATTTATCTCTACCTCTTTCATCACAGTCTGGTTCTGCATTTCAGCATTGTATGTACGGCTTTCATTCAAAGACATAGTTTCTGTCTTAGTGGTATATCCTACATAAGAAAAAATGAAAGTATAGTTACCTGCCGGCATAGAGATAGAGTAGAACCCATAGTTATTGGTTTGTGTGCCAATACCTAATTCTTTTACATATACAGTAGCAGATATGAGTGCCTCACTGCTCGCACCATCACGCATATATCCGCTAAGGGTTACTTTTTTCTGTGCTGATACCAGTAAGGGGGTTACGAATATGAAAATACACAGTAATGTTAAGGCTTTAATTGTCAATGGTTGTTTCATAATATGTAAGCTCATCAATTTATAGTATCAGTTATTTCTCCGCATTCCATCATTTTAGAACCGAAGTATGGGTTTTCAATTTCAGCAGTTTCACTCATCCAGTATGCACCGGTGTTATTTAGTGCCATAGGGCAATAGTCATAGTATAACAGAACGTTTTTGAGTTTGGTTTTGTTGACTAGCATATATAGCAGTGCAGACGTCTGTGCAAACTCTATACGTTGCAATTCACAGCTCTTATCCTGAATAGCTAATAGCTTTCCTGATGAAATAAGTAACTTGTCTGTTAACTCGGTCATATCAGTTTGGGAAGAATCTATTTGTAATCCATTTTTGAGAGCAATCAGACCCTTATACATGTTTTCTGCACCAAGTGCTGATTTATTAAGGTCTGTATTGGTTAATCCGTTTTTCAGGTCAATATAGCTACTTACTATGCCGGATAATTGAATTGTCTGGCTATTGGACAAGTTACTTTCAGGAAATGTTGACCCGAGGTTAGAGGAATTAACATGTCGCTTATTATCGCAAGCTGCTATCAGCAGCATAGATAGTAATATTGGTAATAAGCGCATTTAGAATAAAATTTATGCAAAAATAAGGGTTGCTATAAACATAACAGCAATGGTTGTAATTTTGCGCACTTATGCTAATATCTCTTCAAAACATATCATTTTATTTTGGAGCACGTCCGATATTGAAAGATGCCAGCTGGCAGATCGGTACCGGAGAGCGAATAGGCCTTGTAGGTAGCAATGGTGCAGGTAAATCAACCCTTTTGAGGCTGATAACAGGTGCTTATACTATCGATGAGGGGGTGATGAATAAACCCAAGGATGTCACTATCGGGTTCTTTAACCAGGACTTATTAAGTTTTTCTACAGATAACTCCATCCTTTCTGTAGGCATGACTGCGTTTGAAAAAGCGCATGAAATAGAGAAAGAACTGGAACGGCTCACAAAAGAGTTGGAAACGAAACCCGAAGATGCTGCTTTACTGGATGCTTATAGCCATGCGCTGCATGATTTTGAAGTAGCAGGCGGGTATGAAATGGAACATCGCACCGCAGAGGTATTGGAAGGACTTGGTTTTACTACCGCAGACTTACAACGTCCCTATAGCCAATTTAGTGGTGGTTGGAGAATGAGGGTGCTGCTGGCCAAGATGATGTTACAACAGCCGGATTTACTACTGCTGGATGAACCTACCAACCACCTTGATCTTCCTTCGATTGAGTGGCTGGAACGTTATTTACAGGGCTATCCGGGTAGTGTTGTAATTGTATCGCACGATAGGTATTTCCTTGATAAGATGGTGACCAAAATAGTTGAGGTATGGCAGCAAGATCTTCATCATTATAGCGGTAACTACTCATTCTTCCTGCAGGAGAAGGTGGAGCGTATGGCTATGCAGCAACGCGCTTTTGAAAACCAACAGGACTATATACGTCAGCAGGAGCGCTTTATAGAGCGCTTTAAAGCTAAAGCCAGCAAGGCAGCACAAGCCCAGAGTGCTATGAAGAAACTTGAAAAATTGGACAGAATAGAAGCTCCTGATTCAACAATGCCGGTAATGAATATCAATTTTGATGTAGCAGTGCAGCCGGGAAAAATCATCTGTACACTTAATGATATATCAAAAAGCTTCGGCGACCTGGAAATACTGGAACATACAGGGGCTGAGATACTAAGAGGTGATAAAATCGCTTTGATAGGTGCTAATGGTAAGGGTAAGTCTACACTGCTTAGGATAATAGCTGATAAAGAGACTTATGAAGGTGAACGTAAAGGTGGGCATAATGTAGAAGAAAGCTTCTATGCTCAGCACCAGTTGGAGTCACTGAATATTGAGTTAGAGATATTAGAAGAACTAAAGAGAAGTGGCAGCGGTAAAACTGAGCTTGAACTCAGGCAACTATTGGGTTGCTTCCTTTTTAGCGGAGATGATGTTTTCAAGAAAATAAAAGTATTATCTGGTGGTGAGAAGGCAAGGGTGGCGCTGGCTAAGACCATAGCGATGAAAGGCAACTTCCTGATGCTGGATGAGCCTACCAACCACCTTGATATGCAATCGGTAGAAATGCTGATAGAAGCTCTGAATAAATATGAGGGTACTATTATTATAGTATCGCATGACAGGTATTTTATTAGTGAGATTGCCAATAAAATATGGTGGATAGAGGATAAGAAGATAAAGGAGTTTGTAGGTACTTATGATGAATGGTGTGTCTTTATGCAGGATAGGGAGAAGCGGATGAAGGTCGCACAAACGGTAGCAGAAAAGAAGCCCGAAAAACCTCAGGTTGAAAAAAAACAAGTTAATACCCAAGAGCAAAGGGAGCTATTGAAAGAGTTTCAAAAGAAGCAAAGGGCTTTTCAAAAGCTGGAAGAACAGATCAATAAAATGAAAGAGGAGAAACATGCTTTGGAATTGCAATTGGCAGATCCTGCTTATTATTCAGATAAAGATGCTTTTGTTAAGCTGGATGAGACTTATCGCAGGCTTAATGTACAATTAGATTCATTATCAATAGATTATGACAAGCTTTTTGAGGAAGTATTAGAACTTGAAAGCAAAGTATCTTAAGAAGATACGTACAACAGTATTTATCCTTGACTTTCGCCGGACATATGTATATTTTTATAAGAAAATTACCCATATGAAAAGTATACTTATTTCTTTGCTTATTGTGTTTTGTATGCTAAGTAATTCTATGCATGCAGCAAGTTATAAATACTATTTCTTTTACAATCTTAAAGAAAAAGCAGGTACAGGACCTGATTTAATATCACAATGTACACCCACATATACTTGGGAAACCATGCCCGGGGGATTTGGGAAGTCTGTTGACACTTTTGATAAAGGTTGCGGACTTGTATTTAATGATTCACTTACTAGTTTTCTTTCAACGGGTACATACACAATAGAAATTTATTTCAGGCTTGATACCACAACTGGTTACAAAAAACTAATTGATTTTAATAACCTCACAGCAGATGCAGGACTTTATAATTTCAATGGTAAACTAAATCTTTATCCAAGTTTTTCATCTGACAGTCTAATGGGACCTAATACATACCAGTATGTTGCACTTACACGTGATAATGCTTCGAAAAAAATGTATATATACCATAACAACACTGTTGCAGGATCATATAATGATAGTACAGATAAATATATTTACGGGGTTAATAAGCGACTTATTTTTTTCAGAGATGATACTGGTACCGGAAATGAGCAAACAGGAGGTGCAGTAGCACTTGTTGCCATATCCAATACAGCAATGGATAGTACGAGTATTAAGAATAACTATAATGGCTTGGCTGGAACATTATTAAATATACCAAGTACAAATACTGATGATATTGTTTTATACCCTAACCCTGTTGTAGACAATCTATACGTAACAACAACATTGTCGTATAGCTATAGTTTGCTAAATATTACCGGGGTAACACTAATTGAGCATACTTTGGATAAAGGAGATAACAAAATCAGTATGGATAATTTCCCTTCAGGTATATATTTGCTTAAAGTTGCATCAAAAGATGGCAACTTTAGTAAAACATACTTTATACAGAAACAATAATTATACATTTTATGCCATCATTTGATATATCCAGCAAAGTAGATTTGCAAACACTGGACAACGCAATGAACATTGCAAAAAAGGAAATAGATAACCGTTACGATTTTAAAGGCGCTCATATCACATTAGAGCTTAATAAAAAAGAGATGGTCATTAATCTTGAAGTAGAAAGTGATATGCACCTGAAACAGGTAGAGGATATTATTATCAGCAAGTCTATGAAGCAAGGGCTGGAGGCGAATGCCTTTGATTTTACGAAAACTCATTCTGCATCCGGCAAGTATATTCGTAAAACTGTGCCTGTAAAGAACGGCATAGATAAGGATATGGCAAAAAAGATAGTAAAGCTGATAAAAGATAGCGGCCTTAAAGTTCAGGCTGCTATTATGGATGACATTATTCGTGTTACGGGCAAGAAAATAGATGACCTGCAGGATGTTATCCAGTTGTGCCGTAGCTCCAACCTGGATATTCCGTTGCAGTTTGTTAATATGAAATCTTAAAAGTTGATTATGGCATCCTTCAGCAATGGCTGGATGATGTCTTTGTCAGATACAATAGCTTCTGCTAAGTTAATTTTCCAGTCAATATTTAAAGAGGGGTCGGCGTAGTTAACGCCGGCCTCTGCTGTTTTATCGTAGAAGTTGTCACATTTGTAAAATACTTCGGCAGTTTCGCTCAATACTGAATAGCCATGAGCAAAACCTCTTGGTATCAGGAATTGTCGTTTGTTTTCTGCAGTTAATTCCACTCCATACCATTGGCCATAAGTAGCGCTGCCTTTTCGCAGGTCTACCACAACATCCCATATTGCACCTTCAAGTGCACGTATCAGCTTGGTTTGCGGATTTGGGGCATTTTGATAATGCAGGCCTCGAAGTACGTTTCGGGTAGACCTGGCCTGGTTGTCTTGTATGAAATCAATATCCTGTCCTGTAGCATCTTTGAATGTACGCGCATTATAGCTCTCGAAAAAGTATCCGCGGGCATCACCATGTACTTTAGGCTCCAGTATCAAAAGGCCTTCTATAGGCGTTGTAATAACATTCATTATTTAGATAATTGAGCTATTACTTCAAGGAAATTAGTGGTGATATAGTTGAGTTCCTCCTCTGTAAACTCAGTATGAATAGGCAGAGAAATAACACAATCCTGCAGCATATCAGTAACCGGAAGATGGTAATCTGCACCGCCAAATTCTTTCAGCATATTCTGCTTGTGGCACGGTACAGGATAGTATATCATTGATGGTATTTTCCTGTCTGCAAGCAGCTTCTGTACATCATCCCTGTTTACGTTTTTCAGTTGCAGGGTATACTGATGGTACACATGATAGCTATACGGCGCCTTATAAGGTGTTACTATATTCGGGTTAGATTTGAATGCATTGTCGTAGTAGTCTGCAACTGCACGGCGGGCAACACAGTACTCATCAAGGTGTTTGAGTTTTATACGCAATATAGCAGCTTGTATGGTATCTAAACGGCTGTTACAACCCACCATTTCGTGGTAGTATCTAACCTTTTGGCCGTGATTAGCGATCATTTTCAATTTTTCAGCTAACGCATCATCATTTGTGAACATTGCACCACCATCACCATAGCAGCCAAGGTTTTTTGACGGGAAGAAAGAAGTGGTACCCATTAAACCCATCGTTCCGTTTTTGGCTTTCCTGCCATCAGGGAATGTGTAGTCACCGCCTATAGCCTGTGCGTTATCTTCAATAACAGGTATATTATGCTTGTTAGCTATCTCAAGTACCTCGCTCATATTAGCGCTTTGGCCATAGAGGTGCACAGGTATGATAGCTTTTGTATTTGGAGTGATCGCCTTTTTAAGCGAATCAATATTCATAGTAAAGGTATCCGCATCAACATCTACAAATACTGGTTTCAGGCGCAATAATGCTATTACCTCTACTGTAGCGATATATGTATATGATGTAGTTATTACCTCGTCACCCGGTTTTACGTCGAGTGCCATAAGGGCGATTTGCAATGCGTCCGTACCATTTGCACATGGTATTACGTGTTTCACACCAAGATAAGCAGCCAGCTCGGTAGCAAATAATTGCACATCCGGGCCCCCTATAAAGGCAGTGCTGTCCAGAACTTTTTGTATTGCAGCATCAACTTCCGGTTTTATTTTTTCATATTGACGCTTAAGGTCAACCATTTGCAATTGCATATCCAAAATTTAATGGCGCAAACCTACGCCTTAGTGAGCATTAGTCAAAGAAATATAACGCATTTGCTGTTTTTATATTATCTGTAACAATTGTATCCGCAGTAATTGATTTATCTTCACATCCTGAAGCCATAAGGTATATAATATGAAAAAATCGCTGTTGTTGCTGGCCTTCGTAGCTGGGTTGGGCAATACAATATTTGCACAGGATGAGCTTTTTAATACAAAAAAAGAGCCGGCACGCAATGGTTTTGTATTTGCTGTAAGCGGTGATTTTGATGTTCCCGGTGGAGATTTTGCCAAGCGTTTCGGCCTGAGCTATAGGATCGGAGGGGCAGTATTCTATAAAACCAAAACTAACTGGATGTTTGGACCCAAAGTGGATTTCATTTTGGGCAATAAAATAAAGGAAGACTCCCTATTATTTAACATGATAGATGAGAACGGCCGTGTTCTTAACCAGGATGGGCAGCGTACGGGTATACGTATCTATGAGCAGGGCTATATGATTGGTTTGCAGGCGGGTAAAATTTTTAATATATCTAAAGGTAATGCCGACAATGGTATATTGGCTCTGACATCAGTTGGCTTTATGCAGCATAAGATCAATATATTCGATAGGGATAAGACAATACCTCAATTAAGAGGAGACTACAGGAAAGGGTACGACAGGTTGTCGAATGGTATTTTTGTAGAAGAGTACATTGCATATAACCATTTCGCAAAAAATGGCTTGGTCAATTTCAATATAGGATTTGATATTACTGCCGGTTTTACAAAGGGCAGGAGAGACTACCTGTATGATGTTATGCGAGCTGATAACAGCTCACGTGTGGATATACTATTTGGTGTAAGGGGAGGATGGTATATCCCGATATTCAAGAGAAAATCAGAAGACTACTTTTTTGAATAATGTCTGCCTTAATATATTGGTTAGGAATCAGGCTGTACGCTATCGTAGTGCGTATAGCCTCCTTATTTAATGCCAAAGCCAGGTTGTTTATAAAGGGTAGAGAAGGTTTATTAGCGAATATCAAATACACTTTATTGGATGAAAAACGTCCGCGTATATGGATGCATTGTGCCTCGCTGGGAGAGTTTGAGCAGGGAAGGCCAATCCTTGAAAAATTAAAGACTAAATATCCCCAATACGCAATAGTGCTTACGTTCTTTTCACCATCAGGATATGAAGTAAGGAAGAATTATAAGGGTGCGGATTATATATTCTATTTACCATTAGACAGTGTTAATAATGCTAAACGGTTTATCAGGTATGTAAGCCCATCCCTGTGCATATTCGTTAAGTATGAATACTGGTATTACTACCTGTCGCAATTAGTAAAGAATAATATACCGACTATTCTTATCTCAGCTATTTTCAGGTCATCACAACCTTTCTTTAAATGGTATGGCAGATTACACAGAAGAATGCTTAATTGTTTCACTCATATTTTTGTGCAGGACGAACGATCACAGGTGTTGATTGAAAAATTGGGAGTTCAGGCCGTGACAGTAGCAGGCGATACTAGGTTCGACAGAGTGCTGGAAGCAGCTTCAGTTGTAGAAAAGCAGGAAATAGCCAGTCAGTTTTGTGACGGAAGTAATATAATAGTAGCAGGCAGTACATGGCCGGAAGATGAAGAACTGTTGCATAAAACACTATCTGTATTGCCTGAAAACTGGAAGTTGATACTAGTGCCGCATGAAATACACGCTGCTCATATACAGGGGATTCAGAAGTTATTTGGAGCAAAGAGTATTCTATGGTCAGAATGGAAGCATGATGCAAATGCGAGTGTATTGGTGGTCGATAAAATGGGACTGTTATTGAGCCTCTATCGATATGGTAAATTAGCCTGGGTAGGCGGTGGTTTGGGTACCAAAGGTTTGCACAACATATTAGAGCCGGCAGTGTATGGAATACCTGTGGGTTTTGGTATGAATCATGAAAAGTTCCGTGAAGCGCAGGGGCTGATTGAAGCAGGAGGTGCGTTATCTACAAATGATCCTATTGCATTTGCCAATTATGTCCTGTCTGCTGATAGAGATAAATATAGCTATGAGCAAATTTGTAAAGCATCAAAAAGCTATGTGATCAGTAATTCAGGCGCAACAGGTAGGATACTTAATTATTTAGAATTAAAAAAACTGTTGAGCAACCCGTAAAATAGTTGGGCTGTTTCATTTTCTTCATCCCAGTTAGTTTTTGCATTAAGCCAGTTTGTTGCCTGAATATAATTTTCAAAGGCATTGATCTCATTTAATATAGCCTCATAGTCATCTCTGTTATTCCCGAATAGTTCACTAATGAACAGATATTTGTCATTTATACCGATAAGATTCCTGAAATCCTTGTTGTTGTTAATCGATGTGTTTGGCAAAACTTCCTCTTTAACAGGAGCAGGTTGGTTGACAGGTGTCTCATGTTTAGTCTCTTCAGCTTTGTCACTGTTATTGGTCTGAACAGGGTTGTCAGTTGCAAGCGAATTATTGAATGCTATTCGGTTTCTGTACTCCAGAATGTCAGCATACATTACTTTTGTGTAGTCAAGCATCAAATCCAGTTCTATCAATGATATCTTGTCATTTTTTGCAGACAGTTCTGATATTTTCTGTAGTAAAGTAGGTATGCGTTGCATGTCATTGTGCTTTAAGCAAATGTATAAAACATAGGTTATGCAATTAGTTAAAATGTAGGTTGAGGTATCTATACTGGATTTAGCTTGGTATATTTACATTGCATAAGAGCATATGACCATATGAAGCACATAAGGCCGGATAAAAATAGGAAGACACTACAGAGGCTAAAGGTTAAGCAGGTATTATTGACTGATACAAAGAAAGAGGACGAGCACATAATAGATGTTGTTCTTAAAACACTATATAGCAATTCTGATAAAAATGCCATGCACCTCGAAGAGGAGATATACAAACCTTCAAATATCAGGATTCCGACAAAAGAATCAGAAAGGCTGTGGGAGGTCTTAATTAGTTCTGGTTTAATAAAGCCTATAGTTGGCTTTGGTAATTCAGGTAAAGTGGCCTTATCTAATTCCGGGTACCAGTTAATGGCTGCCTATGGAGGCTATCATGAATATCTGAAAGCTTTACAGGAAAATAACAGTAATAACCAGACATTTATCCTGCCATTCCAGGTGCAGGAAGATAATGATGCTAACACCTCAACAGGTAATAAGACTAAACCTAAGAAATAATTATATTGCAATATTCTTAATGTTTTTCTCTTTCTTATTTAAGTTATTTTTGTTGCATGTACCCGTATCGTATTACCTCCTTATTGCTGCTTTTTGTGTTGGTGAACAATGTGTCATTTGCACAACAGGAAAACGTATGGAGTCTCCAGAAGGCTGTTCAATATGCATTAGACCACAATATATCAATACAACAAAATGTACTGAATGAACGATTGGCCAGGTTGAATTATACACAGTCGATGTTATCGCAAATACCAAATGTGAATGGTAATAGTGCATATGGCAGAAGTTTTGGTCGTTCAGTAGACCCAACAACCAACCAGTTTGTAAGCGGCACGAGCTATGATTTCTTGAGCCTTACAGGTAGTGCAGATGTATTGCTGTTCGGTTGGTTTCAGAAAAGAAACCAGATAAAGAACAACCATTATACACTCGAAGCAACCAAAGCAGATCTAGACCAACTTAAAGATGATGTGTCTTTAAATGTAGCTACAGGTTATCTCAGAGCATTACTTGCTAAAGAACAGGTATCAATAGCTGAAAAGCAGGTAGAGCTTTCTAAAGCACAACTGGCACAAACCAAAGATTTTGCAGCAGTAGGTAAAGTGCCTGAATTGAATGTAGCACAGATTGAAGCACAGTTAGCCAGCGATAGTTCAAACCTTATATCGGCTCTGTCTGAATACAATTCATCCTTACTGGATATTAAAGCCCTGCTTAACTTAGACCTTGCTACTCCATTTGAGCTGGATGTCCCTGCTATAGGTATTGCGGAGCAGTCTGTTGGCTTTTCAATGTCTCCGGAAGATGTGTATGATGTAGCATCGAAACACTTTGGTAGCGTACGTGGAGCACAATTCAGACTAATGGCTGCTAACAGGGGGCTATGGGCAGCACGTGGTGCTTTGTTACCCCAATTATCTCTTTCAGCTCAAATGGGTTCAAACTGGGCCAGTACTTATAAAAGTATTGTTGGTTTTAATGTTACAGGTGCAGCACCGAATGGAACATTTATCCCAGTAGGTGATACTATCATACAGGTTTACCAACCAACAGGTACCTATATTTATAAAAACGTGCCTGTAAACAAACAGTTAGATAACAACTTCAGGCAAACAGTATCATTAGGTCTCAATATTCCTTTGTTTAATGGCTGGCAAGCTCAAACTGCTGTTAAAAGGGCTAAGATCAGTGTACAAAGCCAGGAGCTCAATAAGTACCAGGTTGAGCTTAAACTGCAGCAGGATGTATACAAAGCATGTAACGAAGCCAGAAATTCCATTCAGAAGTATTATGCGGCATTGAGGTCTAAAGAAGCAGCACAACGCGCATTTGACTTCGCACAAAAACGTTATGATCTAGGGCTAACAAATACGCTCGAGTACCTGACTACCAAGAATACATACTATAGTGCTGAAGCAAAATTCAGCAGTGCTAAATACGACCTGGTGTTTAAGCTGAAAGTGATAGATTATTATCTTGGTAAAGAAATCAAACTATAAGAATGCCCGATTTGAAACAAGTATTGCTGGAAGCAGCTCAGGAAGCAGGTAAGATAATCCGTGATAATTTTCAGGGCAATTTTAAGGTAGAGAATAAGGACACTATCAATAATCTTGTTACTGAAGTAGATAAGCTTGCAGAGAAAAGAGTCATTGAGGTCATCAAGCAATATTACCCTGAGCATAGTATCATCAGCGAAGAGATAGGAGAACTGAAACAGGATTCTGAATACGATTGGATAATAGACCCTATTGATGGAACCGTCAATTTTGCTCATGGAATACCTTTGTGTTGCGTAAGTATCGCTGTCATGCATAAAGGACAGTTGCAATTTGGCGTGGTGTATAACCCAATGATGAATGAGCTTTTCTTTGCTGAGAAAGGTAAAGGAGCTTATCTGAATGACAATAAGATATCTGTATCCTCAAAATCTGATTTCCGCAAAGCTTGTCTTGTTACAGGTTTTCCATTCAGCATGCCGGGTTCGTTAGAGCAACCATTAAAGGTGTTTGACAGGTTCATTATGGAAGGATTACCGGTTCGCAGGCTTGGTTCTGCAGCTATTGATCTGTGCTGGGTGGCATGTGGCAGGTTTGATGGTTTTTGGGAGTATAACCTCAATGCCTGGGACGTAGCTGCAGGGTACCTGATAGTAGAAGAGGCGGGGGGCAGGATATCTAATTTTGCCGGAGAACCATATAGTGTATTTGATAAACAGACACTTGCTACAAACGGGCTCATACATGAGCATATGGTGAACGTAATAAACAACCGAATATAAATACAACAACATGAGCGAAGAAAGGACTGAGATCAGCTCCTTAGGAGAGTTTGGCCTTATAGAGCATCTTACTGCTGATAATGAGACGAAACAAGCAGGTACACTGGTAAGTGTTGGCGATGATGCAGCAGTAATAGATCATTTTGGTCGTCAAACAGTAATAACAACTGATATGCTGCTGGAAGGAGTACATTTTGACCTGATGTACACTCCCTTAAAGCACCTGGGTTATAAGTCAGTGGCTGTTAACCTGTCTGATATTTGCGCGATGAACGCAACCCCTACTCATATCACTATGAGTATCGGCATTTCTAACAGGTTCTCGGTCGAGGCGCTGGATGAGTTCTACCAGGGTGTATATGCTGCATGCGAACGGTATAATGTTGATCTCATCGGTGGTGATACATCAAGTTCGCAGAAGGGCTTTGTGATAAGTGTTACCGCAATAGGAGAGGTAGCGCCGGGTAAGTATGTAACCCGCTCAGGTGCCGGTAAGGGCGACCTGATATGTGTTACCGGCGACCTTGGTGGTGCATATGCAGGGCTGCAATTAATGGAACGCGAAAAGCGGATATTCTTAGAAAACCCGGGAGTACAACCGGACCTCAATAACAGGGCTTATTGTGTGGGCAGAATATTAAAACCAGAACCGAGGGCTGACATCATAAGCTGGCTGGAAGAAAATGGTGTACAGCCTACTTCAATGATTGACATAAGTGACGGACTTAGTTCTGAGCTGCTGCATATATGCAAACAAAGCAATGCGGGTTGTCATGTTTATGAGGATAAGATACCTTTTCATAATGAAACGAAGGAGCTGGCATTAGAATTCAACATAGACCCTACCATGTGCGCACTTAATGGTGGTGAAGATTATGAATTGCTCTTTACCATTAAACAGGAGGACTATGAAAAGATCACCCGCAGCGAACAGATAAGCGTTATTGGCTATATAACTGCGCCTGAAGAAGGAGCTTTGCTGGAGACAAGATCGGGGAATAAGCATAAACTGGTAGCACAGGGATGGAATGCCTTTAACCCAGAAAAAAACTAATACCCTCTATGTTTCGTCAATAATTTTTGTATTTTGGCATAAATTAACATTTAGCATGAAGTTTTGGAAACATACGCTGATATCTGCTTTTGCATTTTTAGGAGTAAGTTCAACCGTTTTATATACATCCTGCCAGGATGATAGCTGTCTGAAACTGCATTGTTTGCATGATGCAACCTGTTCTGATGGTTTTTGCCGATGTAAGGCAGGCTGGGAAGGTGCAGAGTGCGGTCAGCCGGCATCAAACAGGTTTATAGGTGTATTTTATGGCATAACTAAATGCAACCAGGAACCTCCGTTTCTTGATACAGCAGCTGTATTTGTCAAAAAACAACCTAATGAAGTAGGGTTTGTTAATTACAAACAAAAGTACGATACGCTTTGGGGTACTATCAGTGGTAACAACATCATTATAGACGATCAGGCTAACAGCGGACGTTTTATAACTGTATATGCAGAGAATGATAAGATCAACATCTACATACAAAACACAGTAGACGGAAAAGCATCTAACTGTACTTTCCAGGGAACAAGGAATAAATAATTTTAAGATATTTCATTTTGAAAAGCCGGGCTTACGTCCGGCTTTTTTACATTTAATTGATACCATTTCCCCCTCATAATCAGTAGATTTGCCCCTATGTCTATTATAGTTGATTCGCTGACCAAGGTTTACGGTACACAGAAAGCAGTAGATAATATATCATTCAGCCTGAAAAAAGGTGAAATAGTAGGTTTCCTGGGCCCGAACGGTGCCGGTAAATCTACTACAATGAAGATGATAACCTGCTACCTGCCACCAACTTCGGGCACTGCCAGTGTATGTGGTTTTGACATACAGCAGCAGCCTATGGAAGTGCGCCGTAAAGTAGGGTACCTGCCTGAAGCTAATCCGCTGTACTATGATATGTATGTACGCGAATACCTCGAATTCAGTGCCGGAATACATAAGCTGGGCAAAATGGCCAAGTCGCGCATTGATGAAATGATACAGCTTACAGGGCTCAATAAAGAGGTGCATAAGCACATAGGCGCACTATCTAAGGGGTATAAGCAGCGTGTAGGCCTGGCACAGGCTATGTTGCATAATCCTGAAGTGCTGATACTGGATGAGCCGACATCCGGCCTTGATCCTAACCAGATAGTGGAGATACGTGAGCTTATCAGTAACATTGGTAAGGAAAAAACAGTTTTGCTTTCTACCCATATCATGCAGGAAGTAGAGGCTATGTGCAGCCGCATCATTATCATCAGCAGCGGTAAGGTAGTGGCGGATGGTACTATTGACCAACTGCGTAAGGGCAGCAACAGCCTTGAGGAGGTTTTCCGCAGGCTTACGATGACTGCAACTCCTATTGTATAGCATTGCCCGGAAAATGTACCTCGAGGTGTCAAATAAATCCATTTTCAGAATGTAGTATTCTGTGTGGTTGTTACAAATTGTTACAGATTTAGTATTTGTACCTGCAGAACGGTACATGCGGGTTGGATGATTTATATACTTATGCCTTTTTATTCTCTTTCATGGCAGATGTTACAATTTGTTACTGTTTTTCAGTTACATGAATTGTAACATTCTCAATATTGATGTGGTTTACAGTATGTCAAAGAGCTATAGTTAATTAAATAATTAACTATAGCAAATATACGTTTATTTATTGGTTTGCTATATTAAAAAGCATTGCCTGCAATATTGCAGGCAATGCTTTTTAATATAATAGCCTTCTTGTTGTTATATATTATAACTGTGTAGCGGTATATACTACATCTATAGCATAGTTGCCTGCAGGGTATCCGAAGCCCGGTGTAGCCTGGTACTGTACCGAGAATGTCTGGTTGCCACCGCGGCTGCCATTGCTGATAATGTTCTGGCTGCTGGAAGTGATATCTTTATAGTTATCAAAACCAGTACCTACATTACCACCTGTGCTATTGTTTGCAACTTTTACATCCAGCACACCCGATACAGGCATTGTAGGAGCAGGTGTTGCATTTCCGCTATAGCTGAAATTGCTGCTGTTAGCTTTTACATTTACATTGAAGTTTTTGTTAGAACGTACTTTTAATGCCTGTGCAGAAGATTCAACACCATTAGCATAATCATTCACGTTATTGAATGACATAGTAACGTCTGCTCCGGTAGCTGTACCTGTACCGGTAAATGTGAGCTCAATGGCGTCTGACAGTGATAGGTTAGCTGTTTGAGTGGCTGTTTCCTCAACGGTTTCGGAGCCGGAAGACGGCTGAGAGCCTCCGCCGTTACCCACACCGTTACCACTGTTGCCACCACCGTGATGGTGACCATTGTCTGCATAGGCATTGAGCGCTATGGCAGTTACTGTGATGATTGCGATGATCTTTTTCATGTCGGTTTGTTTCTGTTGGTTAATTAATAAATAGTGCTTGTTGTGTTTGATGATGTAAAGATGCAATTTCAACTACCCCGTAACCAAAATTTCACCACCGTTTAACAGGTGATTTACATGGATTAAAGGTTTTTAATCTTGTTATTAATGAAAACCGCTTAATTATTAAAAATGTATTAATGTATAATTAAAAACCAGGCGCTCTTTTTGCGTGTTGCTGGTTGATATTAAAAAATATTAACATTGTTTACGTGTTTAGATGTATAATTTCATACCTGGCATTAATATTTCCGTAATGGCAACACTAAGACCTGTTTTCAGGATATATGATTATGACCGGGCAATAGAGTTTTATATCAATTGGTTGGGTTTTAAGATAGATTGGGAACATAGTTTCGGCGATAATTCGCCCAAATACCTGCAGATATCATTGGGTAATATCAGTCTGCATTTGTCAGAACACCATGGCGATTGCTCTCCGGGTGCCAGGGCTCATATAGAAAACTTTACGGGGCTAAAAGAGTATCATAGCAGGCTGATTTCTGCTGATTATAAATATAACAAGCCGGGTATTGGTAAGGCATTCTGGGATAGTAATGTTACAGCTATGGAGGTTATTGACCCGTTTCGTAATATACTCAGCTTTTCGGAGCCCATACCTTATAATGGACTTTAGTGCCGTGCGTAGCTTTTATTTCAATAATTTAGTACTCTTAAAATGATAGATATGATAGCATTTCTGGGTACAGGATTATTAGGCAGCGGATTTATAAGGGCCTTACAGAAAAATGGCAAACAGGTACAGGTATGGAACCGCAGTACCGATAAAGCTAAGGCACTCGAGCAATATGGTGCGATAGCTTTTGCAAATGCAGCAGATGCAGTTAAAGGTGCTGACCGTATCCATTTATGCCTCAAAGATGATGAAGCCGTTGATGATGTTTTACAACAGGCACTAACTGGCATGCAGCCGGGCGCTGTTATCATAGATCATACCACTACCTCTGTTGCAGGGGCAATAGCCCGTACAGAAAAATGGAAAAGCTTAGGTTATACATATCAACATGCACCGGTATTTATGGGGCCATCCAATGCACTGGATGCTACCGGATATATGCTGATATCAGGAAACCAGGACGTAGTGAATATGCTTACCCCTGAATTGTCGAAGATGACAGGGAAGTTGATGAATTTAGGTGCAGAAACAGGTAAAGCCGCAGGAATGAAACTCGTGGGCAATTGTTTCCTGGTAGGGTTCTCCGCGGCAATATCAGATATGCTCATGCTGGCAAAGTCAGTTAATATAACCCCCGCAGAAATTTCAGGCCTGTTTGAGAACTGGAACCCGGGAGCTTCATTACTGCCACGTATGAAACGCATAGTAGCGGCTGACTATGATAACCCGACATGGAACCTTGGTATGGCAAGAAAGGATACCAACCTTTTTAATGAAGCTGTCCATGCTGCCGGTAACGAAATGCTGATAATTCCATCTATCCTGAAAGCTATGGACGAACTGATAGCAGAAGGCAATGCTTCTAAGGATTGGACCATTATAGGTAAAGATGCCGTACTATAGTTAACATCTTACAAGGCTGTTAGTAATACCTATTCCGGCAGCAGGCAGATATTCGCGGGGTATCAGTATTATCGAAAATACACTTAACTTGTATAGCTTAAACCGTTACCAGTGGAGGATAATACAAGAAGAAAATTCATACATACCATTACACTTGGCTCTGCATTTTTGGCCTTGCGGGGTACTGCAATGGGGGCTTTAAGCAATACAAAGTCAAAACCAATAGTACTCAGCACCTGGTATAAGCAAGGTGTACGTGCCAACACGGCTGCCTGGACTGTACTGCAAAAAGGCGGACGTGCACTGGATGCTGTAGAACAGGGTGTACGGGTTACAGAAAGTGAAGAAGATAACTGCTGTGTGGGCCTATGGGCTAATCCTGACCGGGATGGAATTGTTACACTTGATGCCTGTATTATGGACGAGCTGGGTAATTGTGGCTCTGTAGCTGCAATAGAGCAAATAGAACATCCAATATCTGTAGCGCGCATGCTGATGGAAAAGACACCGCATGTGATGCTGGCGGGGGCCGGGGCTCAACAGTTTGCCGTAGAGAATGGTTTTCCGCTTAAGGGTAAAGAGTTGTCGGAGCATGCAAAAAATGCCTACGAGAAGTGGCTGAAAAAATCAGAATATAAGCCTGTGATGAATATAGAAGGCGGTGGTAGTAGATTTAATCATGATACAATAGGTATGATAGCTCTGGATGCTAATGGTAACCTGAGCGGGGCATGCACAACCAGTGGTATGGCATTCAAGATGCACGGCCGGGTAGGAGATTCTCCTATCATTGGTGCCGGTTTGTATGTAGATAACGAGATAGGTGCTGCAACAGCTACAGGAGTGGGTGAAGAGGTAATACGCATTTGCGGTACGCACCTTGTAGTAGAGCTGATGCGCCAGGGTTATAGTCCTGAAATGGCATGTAAAAAAGCAGTAGAAAGAATTGTAAAGAAAAGTCCTAAAGACCTGAAAGATTCGCAGGTAGGTTTTATTGCCATTAATAAACAGGGCGATTTCGGAGGTTATGCCCTGCAAACAGGGTTTGATTTTGCTGTAACAAGTTCGCAGCACGATCATGCTAAATTTGACAGCAAACATATTCGTTAAGCAGCATGAGTATATTACTGGAAATAGCTGCTAATTCTATAGCATCCTGCCATGCTGCTGTTGCAGGAGGTGCAGACCGTATAGAGCTTTTCGAAAATCTGCCTGAAGGAGGTTGTACACCTTCGTATGGCATGCTGCAAGTTGTTAAGAATACAATTGATATACCCGTATATGTAATGATTCGCCCGCGTGGTGGTGATTTTTTATATGCTGCTGATGAGTTGGTAATTATGCAGCAAGATGCAGCTTTGTGCAGAGAACTGGGTTTCCCGGGTATAGTATTTGGTATACTGGATGAGAAAGGAGATATAGATACTATAAAGTGTAAGGAAATAATGCAGGCATCGGGAGATATGTGTTTCACTTTTCATCGGGCATTTGACCGATGCAGGGACATGCATGCAGGTATAAGGCAGCTTATAGCCTTGGGAGCCGAACGTGTACTTACCAGTGGTGGAGAACCGGACGTGATGAAAGGTAAGGAGGTCATCAAAGAGTTACAGAAAGAATACGGACGAGACATCATAATTATGCCCGGTTGTGGTGTTACATCAGATAATGCCAGAATGATTACGGATTATTGTGGTACTAAAGAGATACATGCTACTGCTAAGGGGCAGGTAGGCGGTAATATGCAATTCCGCAAAGCGCATTTCACAGATGCCCGCTCTGAAAGTATGACGGGCGAGATATCTGCCATAAAAAAATCTTTACAATAGTGCGAAGGAAAGGTGTGGTCTTGTCGTCTATAACAACAGACAGACAACATCCATATGAAAAGATACCTCCTCATTGTTGCCGCAGGATTGACAGTCGGCAGTACAGATGCACAATACAATAATCTTCGTATACCTGATACTTTATCTGGTACTACATTCAACCTTGTTATAAAAGATACCTTCAGGCAATTGCAAACAGGTAACCAGACCATTACTGGTGGTATTAATGGTGATTTCTGGGGACCTACCATCTTTATCAATAAAGGAGATACTGTGCATATGAATGTACAGAACAAGCTGAATGATAGCACTACCATACACTGGCATGGTATGCACCTGCCCGCCGTAATGGATGGGGGACCGCACCAGGTAATACCACCGGGCACACTTTGGCAACCTTACTGGAAAGTGACCAACCAGGCTGCAACATATTGGTATCACCCGCACCTGCATGAAATGACCACAGAGCATCTTACGAAAGGTATTGGCGGTTTTCTCATTGTAAGAGATGCTGACGAAGCTGCACTGGCTTTGCCTCGTACCTATGGTGTTGATGATATCCCTCTGATGCTTACCAGCCGAAGGTTTGATGCAAGTAACCAGTTTACTACCACCAATGCATATGGTGATATAGAAATGGTAAACGGGACCATCAACCCCGAAGTGAGTTTACCCAAACAGTTTGTACGGCTGCGTATACTGAATGCAGAAATAGAAAGAGCATATAATCTTGGCTTTAGCGATAACAGGACATTTTACGTAATAGCTAACGATGGCGGATTGCTGAATGCACCGTTGGCTGTTACCAGGCTCAGGTTATTAGTAGGGGAGCGTGCTGAAATATTGGTTGACCTGGGTAATGATGCTGTGGGCAGTACGATAGACCTGAAAGCGTATAATGCAGGCCAACCTTTTGGTTTCCCGGGTAGTGAACCGCAAACTACAGGGCAGTTTGGTAGTCTGTTGAATAACAAGGACTTTAATATTCTGCATATAAATGTGGCGGCGACAACTACCGGAGCTATTACATCTGTGCCATCAATACTGGTGAACAATACTTACTGGACAGCTAACGATGCTACAGTAGCACGGAATATAGCTATAACAGATGGGCAGCCGGGCCCGGGGGGTAAGCCTTTTTCATTTGACAGTGCCCCTTTTGAGTTCAATACGATCAATAAGACTGTTAATATCAACAATATTGAAAAATGGACTGTTACCAATAACAATGTGTTTGGGCATGCATTCCATATACATGACGTAGAGTTCAAGATAGTGGCGCGTAATGGCAGTGCGGCCAATGTGGGTGCGTTTGAATCTGGCTGGAAGGATGTGATGTATGTACCTGTAAACGAGAGTGTGACCTTTGTGGCTAAGTTTGATGATTATGCAGACCTTACACATCCGTTTATGTATCACTGTCATTTCGGGTTGCATGAAGACGATGGTATGATGGGGCAGTTTATAGTGAGTCCTTTCTCAGCATCGATAGATAATATGACGAAAGGAGTTGATTTTACACTTTTCCCTAACCCGGTAAACAGCAGGTTGTATGTGAAACTGGCAAGTGCATCGACACAGGTATATTATGTTACTATAACCACTATTACCGGCAGAACAGTAATGATGCTGCCGCAACCTGAATTGGTAAATGGTATCGATATATCATCATTGCCGGCAGGTACATATGTACTTCAACTTACAGATAGGGAGACTAAGACAGTAACCTCTAAGCAGTTTGTAAAAGAATAAGTATGCGATATCTAACCAACATCATATTGCTTACCGCATGTGTGATAATGCTTAGTAGCAACAAAAGCAATAAAACAGTTTCTATGCTGGGCAAAGAAGTGCCCGCGTTTGAATTACGTAATACAGATGGTAAGCTGGTTTCAATGAACGGGTACAAAAATGCCAAAGGTTTTATTGTAGTGTTTAGTTGTAACCATTGCCCGTTTGCAAAGTTGTACACTGCCAGGTTGAACGCGCTCAACACAAAGTATAAAGCATTGAATGTGCCGCTGCTTGTTGTTAACCCGATGGATAGCCTTGTGTATGAAGATGAAAATATGAAAGGGATGCGTGCATGGGCAAAATCACAGCACTTTAATTTCCCATACCTGCAAGATGCTGCACAATCAGTGGCAAAAGCATTTTATGCTGCCCATACACCACAGGCATTTGTGCTATGGAAAACAGGAGATAAGTGGATTGTAAGATATAGTGGGGCGATTGATGATAATGGTAAGCACCCGGAGCAGGCACATTCTTTTGTTGCAAAAGCTGTAGACGAATTGTTGCAAGGTAAGACCGTTAGTGAACCTGAGAATCTATCCTTTGGTTGTGCGATACACTACCGTTAAATATTTTCAGAGTTATAGAGTTATAAGAAAAGAAAAAGGAGCCTATGAAGGCTCCTTTTTATCTCCCAGTTTTTTGTACTGATCTTTGTTCTCCTGCTCTTGTTTTTCTTCCCTTGCATGTTCTTCATCATAAGCTTTGATGATACGTTTCACCAGTTTGTGACGAACAACATCTGCCTCGTCAAGTTGGATATAAGCTATGCCGTCGATATCACGTAGTATCTTAGTAGCTTTTATCAAACCTGACCTTTGATTTTTAGGCAGGTCTATCTGTGTCAGGTCGCCGGTAATGATGGCCTTTGCAGATGCACCTATACGTGTCAGGAACATTTTCAGTTGCAGGTCGGTAGCATTCTGTGCTTCGTCAAGAATGATGAATGCATTGTCCAGCGTACGGCCGCGCATGTATGCCAGCGGAGCTATCTCTATTATACGGTTAGCCATATAATAGTTCAGCTTATCGCTAGGTATCATATCATCCAGTGCATCGTATAATGGGCGCAGATACGGGTCGATCTTCTCTTTCAGGTCACCTGGCAGGAAACCCAGGCTCTCGCCGGCTTCTACTGCAGGGCGGGTAAGAATGATCTTACGTACAGCCTTATTCTTTAGTGCGCGTACAGCAAGTGCTACCGCAGTATAGGTTTTACCTGTACCAGCCGGGCCCACTGCGAAAATGATATCATTCTTTTCAGACACTGATGCCAGTAGTTTCTGGTTTTGTGTCTTGGCACGAATCACTTTGCCATTTGGCCCAAATACAAGTATATCACTATTATTGCCCGGATCGTCATTATTAGCAGACTCAGGCAGGTCATCGTCGCCCAGTATCTCTGCAAAATAATTTTCAGACAGGTGCCCGTTGCGTTCCAGGTACTTTATCAGTTGCCCGATACGGTTTTGCGCATTGGATACTTCTTCGGCTTGCCCTGAAAGTTTTATCTGGCTACCCCTTGAGAGTATCTTTAATAAAGGGAATTTACGTTTTAGGATATCGAATTTGCTGTTGTTAACTCCGAAAAACTCGATTGGGTTAACAGTTTCGAGGTTAATTATCGCTTCTGTCAATGTGTTCTAAAATTTAGGTGATTGTCAAAGATTAAATCCAGAGAAGCAGCACGAAACAAAGCTTCGTGTTTTAAGTGAGCAAATCAGATACGGTATTCATTCTGCTTGAAATCTTCCACGCGCGCAGCAATCTCTTTATTGCCGAGGGCGAGGATACGCGCCGCCAGTACAGCCGCGTTACGTGCACCTGCCTTACCTACAGCCAGGGTACCTACAGGCAAACCGGCCGGCATTTGCACTATACTATATAAAGCATCTACACCGCCGGGTAGTCCGCCATCCAGTGGCACACCCAGTACAGGCAGAGATGTGTAAGCTGAACATACGCCGGGCAGGGCGGCAGCCATACCGGCTGCTGCTATCACCACACCATACCCGTTAGATTGTGCATTTACCATCAGGTCACGCACTTTGTCGGGGTTGCGGTGAGCAGATGCAACGATCATTTCATTTTCAATTCCAAACCAGTTAAGCCATTTCTGGCTTTCACTCATTACGGCTTCGTCAGTAGCGGAGCCCATGATAATCATTACCTTCATTCCGAATAGATTTTTGTGCTTGTTTTAGTAAAATAAGTAAGTTTCGGACTTTTCATTGTCAAAGTTTATCAACCTTTGTGTATATCTTTTATATAGCAAAAGACCTTCGCTAAGGTTTGGATTTTGATTTTTATCTTGCGTTATGTTTTCATTAAATGATAAGGTAGTAGTCATTACGGGCGCTTCATCCGGTATTGGCAAAGCGTTGGCATTAGAAGCTTTAAAAAGAGGTGCAAAAGTAGCTGTATGTGCGCGGAATATTGAAAAGTTGACCGAAAATTTTGGGCATAACGAACGAGTATTATGTGTTAAGGTTGATGTAAGTAATGAAATTGATTGTCAGTTGTTTATGGATGCTGTGCTGAGACACTGGGGCAGGGTAGATGTACTACTAAATAATGCCGGTACCAGTATGAGGGCATTGTTTGAAGACGTTGAGTTGAGTGTTATTAGAGAATTAATGGATATAAATTTCTGGGGAACTGTTTATTGCTCTAAATATGCTGTCAAATCGATACGGGAGAATAAAGGTGTTATAGCCGGAGTTTCCTCTATAGCCGGTTTCAGAGGGTTGCCAGCACGTACAGGTTATTCAGCTTCCAAGTTTGCCATGCAGGGTTTTCTTGAGGCATTAAGAACAGAATTGCTGCATACGGGCGCACATGTCATGTGGGTAAGCCCTGGCTTTACAGCATCAAATATCCGTAATGTAGCACGCAGTGCAGATGGCAGTGCCCAGGGAGAGACACCGCTGGATGAGGGAAAACTGATGACGGCAGAACAGTGTGCACAGATCATTTTAGATGGTGTAGAAAGGAGAAAACGTACTATTATTATGACGGGGCAAGGTAAGTTGACAGTTTGGCTTAATAAACTTTTTCCTGCTCTTGCTGATAAACTGGTTTACAAGCATTTTCTAAAAGAACCTAATTCGCCGCTTATTCGTTATGAAACCAACCAATAGTTAAAAACAGATGTCTTAATATATTGCCGTAGCCTATATTTTTATCACTTTTTGAAACAATATTGTATTGACTCTTTCTGCGCTGTACGTACAAAATGCTTGTAATACGCAAGGCGTTGGTGCTTCGGAATGCTCTAACAGAATGATAATGGCATTTTTGATCCTTGTACTATTGGTTGCATTGCAGTCAATATTATTAATGACACGCGTCATTGTATAATTATGATTAATACCTTAACTTTATTAAATAACTATCATATGAGATTTTTTATGAACAGGATAAAAACAATGCTAAGCGTGGGGCTAATAGCCGCCAATGCTTTGGTTACTAAAGCCCAATCTTTAAGCCCCTCTGTATACCTGCCCGATAACTTCATGAAAGTATATTCCGGCTCAGGATTAAAAGACATGGCCTGGAGCGGTGGGGTGAACTGCCCTCAATTTTGTCTTGCTGACCTGAATAAGGATGGTAAAAAAGACCTTGTTGTTTTTGAAGAGTTTGTAGGTGTACAGACATACATTAACCAGGGTACTACAGGTAACCCACAATACGTATATAACCCGGCTTACGAGGTGAATTTTCCTTCTGAAATTGTAGGGTATATGAAATTGGAAGATTATAACCGTGATGGTATCCCAGATCTTTTTCACAGGGGTGCAGCAGGTTTTAATGTATCAATTGGGTATTGGACCACTGATAATAAACTAGCGTTTAGATTTTATAAAGAGTTATACTATTATCTCAATGGTTCCGGATGGATCAATGCTTATGTAGAGCCTGTAGATATACCCGCTGTTATTGATATAGATAAAGATGGCGACCTGGATTTTTTAGCTTATTACATCGGTGGTGGTAATATTAACTTTTACAGGAATTGCCAGATAGAAGAAGGGTTGCCTAAGGACAGCATTAAACTATGTGTTAAAGATGTATGCTGGGGCAGGGCATTTCAAAATTATACGAGGGTACAGCAGCTTGCATACAGTTGTTTCCAGTATGGTACTACTTGTAAGGGCTGTGGCTCTGGGAACAAAACCACGCATGCCGGTAATGCACTTTGTTTCTTAGACTATGACGGAGATAGTGATTATGACTTCTTTGATGGCAACGTATCTTTTCCTGATATACAGTTATTGATAAATGGCAGGGCGAATTATAGTCTTTCTATAGATTCAATAGTATCACAAGATACACTCTGGTCAAGCAACGGTGTGCCAATGAGTGTGCCTATTTTCCCGGGTGCATTTTGGCTTGATATTGACCAGGATGGAGATAAGGACTTGTTGTTTTCACCGCATCAGCAAAATTCTGAAAACTATAAAAACATAATTTACTATAAGAATATGGGCTCTGATGCACATCCGAATTTTGTTTATCAGTCAGATACTTTCCTTGTACAGAATATGATTGATAACGGGTATGCATCTTATCCTTTCTTTTATGACTATAATAAGGATGGTAAACCGGACCTGTTTTTAGGTTCTGATGGTTATTATCAAAGTAACGGAACATTAAGGAGTCGGTTATCATACTTTGAAAATACAACCACCGGGTCTAATAAATCATTTACATTACAATCTACAGATTTCCTGAACCTGAATTCATTAAATTTAAAAGGCACTGCACCTGCTATTGGCGATTTGGATAACGATGGTAAAGATGAGTTGATATTGGGTATGACTGATGGTACTGTCTTGTTGTTCAACAATAATGCTGCCAGTGGTAGTGTTCAGCCTGTTTGGGTGCAGGCATCAACGAAATTGAAAAATAACAGTGGCGCTGATATAGATGTCGGAAACTACGCTGCACCTTTTATCTATGATGTAGACAGCGATGGTAAACAAGACCTTGTAGTAGGCAACCAGGCCGGTGATCTGTATTATTACCATAACATAGGTACTGGTAGTGGTATAAAGCTGGCATATGCAGCACAAAACCTGGGAGGTGTTAAGATTGCCGAACCGGGTAATATATATAATTACAGTGCGCCATTTATTGGTAAGTTAGATAATACAGGGAAAACATATTTGCTGGTAGGCAGCCAGTCTGGCATGCTCTATAGGTATGATGGTTTGCAAGGTGGTAATACTACTGTGCCTTACACGCTTGTAGATAGTGGTTATTCTAAAGTATATGCAGGGCCAAGGTCTGTGCCTGCTATTGCGGATATTGATACAGATGGCAGGTATGATATGGTTGTTGGTAATGTACTTGGAGGTGTAAAGCTGTTCAAGCAGTATTTTAATGTCGGCATAGACAACGTTGAGAAGGGCAATAATGCTGTTAAGGTATATCCTAATCCTGCCAAAGACCAATTGTATATTTCATGGGATGAAACATTCAGTTCAAGTGACAGGCAGGTAGAAATAAGCCTGATATCTGTTACCGGGCAAAGAGTAAGCGTGACAACAGTGAGTGGTTCTCGTAAAAATGCGGAGTTGAATATCCCTGATCTGCCTTCAGGTGTTTATTACTGCATTATAAAATCCGGTGTCGACCAGGCTGTTAAACCGGTTAGTATTGTGAAATAATAAACGATAATACACAATAAAAAAGCCGCACATTGTGCGGCTTTTTTATTATTTGTAAGTAAGTGCAGATTATTTCTTACCGGCTTTTGCTTCTTCAGTTTCTGCCTGGCGGAGAGCACGGGTAGTAACCACTGAAGCTACAGGTATACGAGGAGAGTTCATGATCTCGTAATTGTCTACTTTCACGTCTTCAACACGTACGTTGCCATGCAGTTGCAGGTTATCGATGTTTACTTCAATATTCTCCTTCAGGTACTTAGGATAAGTACGTACTTTCAGAGATTTTACTTTGATCTCGAGACGACCACCGGCTTTAACACCTTCGGGCTGACCTACGAATTTCAAAGGCAGGTTAGCTGTAACCTTTTTGTCTTCAACCAGTTCCAGCAGGTCTACGTGGCTCAGTTCGTCGGTTACAACATCAAACTGCAGGTCTTTCAGGATGCATTTGTGTGTTTTACCATTTACTGAAACTTCAGCTAACTGGAAATCAGGAGTGTACACCAGCGGACGCAGAGATAATTGCGGAGCGCTGAAGTGTATGTTGCTTTCTGCACCATAGATAACGCATGGTACTTGTCCTTCAGAACGAAGCTGGCGAGTAGCTTTTTTGCCAAGTTCGCTTCTGATTTTTCCTTCGATGTTTACAACTTTCATTGTATTGTTTTTTTTATTTCAGCTCCGTTCGTATATCCGTCTAACATACGGAAACTGAAATGTTCTTTTAAAAAAGGATTCGGCTTTGTGCCGGACGGATTTTTTTGTTTAAACAGTCGTTATATAATTAAGCTTTCGCTTATTTATGTACAAATAAAGAGCTAATGGATTTGTTCTCATGGGTATTGCGTATAGCTACTGCAAAAAGCTCTGCTGTACTTACCACTTTTATTTTCGAACAATTTCCTTTCAGCGGTATAGTATCGCAAACCACCAATTCTTCCAGCACGGAATTCTCGATGTTTTCATAAGCTTTACCACTCAAAACCGGGTGTGTACAGAAAGCGCGTACTGATAAAGCACCTTTATCTTTCAGTATAGCAGCCGATTTGCTGAGCGTACCCGCGGTATCACATATATCGTCAATAAGAACTACATGCCTGCCACTCACATCTCCTATCACCGTCATGGCAGCAACCTCGTTGGCACGTTTACGTTGCTTATCACAGATCACCATATCCAGTCCGAAATATTTGGCAACTTCACGTACCCTGTTGGTACTACCCACGTCGGGGGACGCAAAGATAAGGTTTTCCATCTTAAGATTTTCAATATATGGGATAAAAATCGCTGAACTATCTAAGTGATCTACCGGTATATCAAAAAAACCTTGAATTTGAGGTGCGTGCAGGTCCATCGTCATAACCCTGTTTGCACCGGCGGTGGTGAGCAGGTTCGCTATCATTTTAGATGCAATTGCCACGCGTGGCTTGTCCTTCCTGTCCTGGCGGGCAAAGCCATAATAAGGTATTACAGCTGTAATGTAGCCGGCAGATGCCCTGCGGGCAGCATCAATCATCATCAACAGCTCCATCAGGTTATCTGCCGGGGCAAATGTTGATTGAACCAGGAAAACATAATCACCTCGTATAGATTCGTTGAATACGGGCTGAAATTCACCATCGCTGAATTTCTGAATGGTAAGATTACCAAGTGGCTTACCAAATGATTTGGCAATTTTTTCGGCGAGGTAAGTAGAACCTGTACCTGAAAAGATCTTTACTGAAGGCTGCATGTTATCGGGAAATGAAGTGCAAATTTAGACAATCGTGCGTTTAGTCAAAAGTGTTTTTTACTATTTACTTTATTAATTCTTGCCATTTCGTTCCAGTAATCCTCATCACTTAACAGATATGCACGTTTTTCAGGTTTAGGCTCTGTGTCGCAGATTACTGACCAATAGTATTTCTTAGTCATTCTTTCCGGGTCAATAATTCCTATAGAATACTGATATGATTGAAAAATATTCAATATGATTAATGCAATTATTAAAGAAAAAGAAGGGTATGCTATCCACTTTCTGTTATGTAGTTTCAAAAATAGAGCAGCCATTGGTAAGGCTAATAAGGGCAGGTAATCTATCAAAGCACGTGCGCCAAAGCTGCCACCATACCACCATGACCACCAACTGAATACGATGTATATCATAAGGCAGAGGTATACAATAATGGGTAGTGCCATTTTTCTGTCTGTGCGATAAAGTGCAATAAATCCGGCAATGCCGACAAATGCCATAGGGGTATATACAAACCATCCTTTCCTGTAACCAAATAGGCCCTCTATTACCTTAGGTTCTGTAAATATGAATCCTTCATTGCCATATGAATAGCATAGCCAGTTTCCTGTTATATACTTCCAGTAGGTCAGCTGTAATGCAGCTATAGCTAGAAAAGCTATAATAGAAGATACAATATGCATGCGCCTGCTGTTGAATAATGCCAGCCGGTTGCGTATGTCTTTAAATGAAGCAATGCGCCAAAACAATGGAATTAATGCAGCCGTGATGTTTACAGGGCGTGTTATTGTAACTAGACCCAGTACTAATCCTATTAATATTGCATCTGTACGCACGTACTTGCTGTACCAGGCGTCTGTATAGTAGAGCATTGCAGCAAAAAGCATGAAGGAATATGTATGACTCATTCCCTGATCGTATGCCGTATAGTGGAAAAGATTGGTGCCTAATGCTATACATAGCAGCACTAATGTTGTTGTGTTTTCAGGATAATAGATTCTTAATAGTCTTCTTAAATATATAAGACCTACGACGGCCCAAAATATGGTACTGATGATTGATGCATACTGGTATGGCAGACTGAAGCCATCTACAGGATAACTGCCTGATACAAGTGTATATATATGTGCAGCATAAAAGAAAGGAAGTTCAAATAATGCAAGGCCAACTGTGTATTTATTCAACACATTGCCATTAGGTTGTGTGTATAATGAAAACTTATTGCTGTCAGTATCAGCTTTGTATAACTTGTTGATATATGGCGTATATGCAAGATGAGACAAGTCCTGGTAAATAAATATAGCAGGGAGATAGGTATGATAACATGCTTTATCCCAAATGAAATATTTGTCTTTCCAGTCGCTTACGCGGCTGAATACTGTATACAGGCATATCACAATATATATTGCTATAAATATTTTTGATTTCATTGTAATTTATAACCTGTATTTATCCGAAAAGTAAATGCCTATCTTTGAAAAAACAAATATGCACTAATTATGAGACGCAAAGCTACTGCCGTATGGAACGGCTCCGGCAAAGAAGGTAATGGCCACCTGACAACTGCGAGTACTGTTCTTAATAAATCACAATATTCATACAGCTCACGTTTTGAAGAGGGTATAGGTACCAACCCTGAAGAGCTGATGGCTGCTGCACATGCAGGCTGTTTTAGTATGAAATTGTCTTTTGTATTGGGTGCTGCAGGTTTTACGCCTGAAGAAATACATACAGATTGCGTAATAACGCTTGAGAACGGCGCTATTACAAAGAGTGAACTTACTACACAGGCTAAGGTGCCCGGTATAGACAACGCAAAATTCCAGGAATGTGCTGCGGATGCAAAGGCAAACTGCCCTGTGTCTAAAGCATATAGTTTTGAGATTACGTTAGACGCAACTTTGTTGTAAGAGAATCTAATAAAGTGATTTGAACTGCGGCCGGTAATACCGGCCGCAGTTTTTTATTTCATTTTAGTGTACAATACGCAGGAGTTGCCATTATAGTAAGCTACTGGTGTAAATGATGACAGATCGTAATCAGCTAGAGTTGATTTTGGCAAATAGACGTAGTCGTAGTTTTCAATGTTCACTATGTCAGAATATGTATGCAGGTCTATAGGTGCAACAACTGTATTGTATTTCCTGTCTGCATAGTATTTAATGCTGTACTGCATATCTGCGTATACATACAGTCTAACCTTCTTATCCGAGGTTCGGTCGGAAATATCATGCAGTACTTTTCTACTATCAGCATCAAGCTGCCATTCATATACGGAGTGCAGGTTTGCCGTGCTCAGGGTACTTGTTATGCTGATCAGTAAAGGAATGATTACAAGTATTTGGAGAGTTTTGTATTTATCTTTTAGTAGCGAAAGTGCTGAAAATAATACGAGTATTATAAGCGGGTAGAGGTATAACGCGGTACGACCCATTGCAAGCTTTGTATGAAAAAGGTAAAAGGTAAGATTAATACACACTACGCTGAAGGCCAGTATTAATAAAGGTTCATATGCGATACTGGTTGAGTTGTTTTTGGGGCTTAATACATGGTATAAGATGATCAGTGCAGATATAGCAACCATCTGAAGTAATGTTTGCGCCATAATATCATAAAATGCTGTCGGTAATGTATGACCCATGTAATCTGCTGCCAGCGTGGTCATGGTATTGGCGAGGAAGTTTTTATCTCCTCCAAAATACAATTCGTTATGAAAGGCCATCCTGAATAACGGATATCCGCATAAGATGCAGAGTACGCTTAAATATATGAGTGGAACAACTGCTTTTCTGTTGTATTGGAACTGCCGGATAGCAACTAATATTATGATAGCAGTGCTTACATAGAGTATGGAAAAGCTTGCATAAGTTGCCAGTGTGGCTGATGTAAGACATAAATGTACTTGTTTCCTGTTAGCGAGGTCAAGCGTCATTAACTGTAATAGCGAATAAGTCATTAGCCCGATACCTATTCCATACCCCCTGCATAAGCCAAAGAAGTTTAACAGGGTGGGATTGCCAACAAGACATATGAAGAGTATCAATTGCAGGTATGTTTTATCTCTGAAAATGAGCTCAGATATCTTATGGCAGCTGTACAGGTAAAGAGCAAATCCGAAAAGATTAGGGAGCCTGATAGTAAACTCACTGTCTGAAAATATGAGACAACACTTTACCAGCAGGCTGTTGAGTATATGGTTATTGGCGACCGGATTCTTTGCTGTTACAATATCCAATACTGGTTGTCGTGCAAAAGCATATAATGTCCATGCTTCATCGTAGGTGATGGAAACATTTATAGCTCTCAGGCATACATAAACAATGGCTGCAATAGCTATGAATATTTTTGCCTGCTTCATAAAGCATTGTTTTAGGGGATTACCAGCCGCTGGCTAGTATATCTGCTATATGCACTGTTTGCATTGGCAGGTTGTTTTTGTTGATATAACCCTGTATATGCATCATGCATGAAACGTCGGTAGATATCATGTATTTAGCACCTGTCTCCAAAGCGCTTTGTACTTTAGTTTGTGCCATACCAAGAGATATAGGCTCATATTTAACAGCAAACGTACCACCAAAGCCACAGCAGGTTTCACATTCTTTCATTTCTACCAGCTCAAGTCCTTTTACTTTCTGTAATAGCTGACGAGGACCTGATTTTATACCGCATTCACGCAGAGCACCGCAAGCATCATGATAGGTAGCTTTGCCATTGAAAGTTGCACCCAGATCATCTACCTTTAAAACATCAACCAGGAACTCAGTGAATTCATACATATTACCACGCACCTGGTTGCTCAGTAAATGCTCTGAGCTATTTTCGAACAAGCGATCATAATAGTTGCGTACAAAGCCTGTACATGAACCACTCGGGCCTACAATGTATCCCTCACCTTCAAAATCATGCAGGAACTTATTGGCTACAGATTTTGCTTCTTCCCAGTAGCCAGCATTAAAACCCGGCTGGCCGCAGCAGGTTTGTTTGGGGTTGTATGATACCTGGCATCCAAGTTTTTCCAACACCTTAACCATATTCATTCCTGTTTCAGGATATAGCTGGTCTACAAAGCACGGTATGAATATCTGAACCTTATGCATCTTATTTTAGTCTTCTGCTGTTATTGATCATTTTCAGTGCAGTGATAGCTGCTTCTTCTCCTTTGTGCCCATGAACCCCGCCTAATCTTTCCCAAGCCTGCTGTTCATTGTCTAATGTAAGCACGCCGAATATTACCGGCACAGGTAATGTAAGGTTTAGTTGAGTGATACCTTCTGTTACGGCTTTGCATACATATTCAAAATGCGGTGTACCGCCACGTATCACTGTTCCGAAAGCTATAATAGCTTCAGGTGCATCAGATTTATCACTATAATGTTCCCAAATTTGCTTGCAGGCAAATGGTATCTCAAAGCTACCGGGAACCAGTGTTTGGTTTATTATGGTGGCATTGAACTGCTTGCAGATGCGTTCACATCCTGCCATCAATTCGCCAATTATTTTTTCATTCCATTCTGTATATACAACTGCTATGCGTGCACCTGATAGATGGCTGAGCGTGCTTGTATCCAGTAATGATGAGCTGTTCTGTGACATGGATAAAAAAATCCC
This sequence comes from Flavipsychrobacter sp., assembly GCA_044227125.1. Lineage (GTDB taxonomy): Bacteria > Bacteroidota > Bacteroidia > Chitinophagales > Chitinophagaceae > Polluticoccus. The sequence continues at coordinate 124,146 of JBGAFS010000003.1, read as the reverse complement.
CTTTAAGCCGTAAAGGTAAAAAGGGGAGTTTAAATAAGTAACTTATTGAACGTATTAATCTAAAACACCTAAGCGTGCAAGATATTTATCCATATCGCGGGCTTCCTGGCTCTGAGGATATTCATCACGAACACGCATGTATGCTTTTTTAGCTTCTTCAGGCTTGTTCTCCATTTCGTAAGCAACGCCTAAACGATACAGGTACATTGGTGTATAGAGTATATTTTCTTTATCACCAGTTGCCTTTTCATAGTACTCAATACCTTTTTTAGTATTGCCTGTTTCCATATATGCATCGCCTAATGCACCCCATGCTGCATAAGCAACATCAGTACCCTTACCGTCAAAGTCTTCAAGATGTTTGATGGCATTTTTGAAATCACCGGTACGCAGGTAGCAAACACCTATATAGTAATTACATAAGTTAGCAGTAGCAGTACCGCTATATTTTTTCTGAATTTTCAGGAAACCAAGGTGCTGGCCATCACCATTCAATGCAGCATTGAGAGAGTCTACCTCAAAATACCTCTGTGCAAATGCTATAGCTGTAGCAGCTTTTTCGTCCTTTGGTGCTTTATATAATTTCTGGTAAGCAAAGAATGCAACAACAGCACCCAATACTACAGTTGTGATTGTATTGATACGTTTTTTGTTCTGCTCATACTTCTGCATCAGGTTGTCTAACGCATTAGACTCATCATTGTTTTGAGGAGCGGTTGTTCCAGGGTTATTTCTTGCTGAATTTGCCATTTAATTATTTATGATTTGTAATTTATGATTTATGATTTTCAGTGTTTGAATTAGTCGGTGATGTACGGATAATCGTCTTCAACATAGATGTCTTTGTATAATTCGCTGTCGTCCGGCCATGGGCTTTCTTCAGCGAATGTAACAGATTCTTCTACCTCTGTACGTACTTTTTCATTGATAGCCTCTATTTCTGCTTCTGTAGCCCATTTATTCTCCATGATGGTATTAAGCACCTGGTTAATAGGGTCTTTTTCTTTATACTCCTCTACCTCTTCTTTAGTACGGTATTTAGCAGGGTCGCTCATTGAGTGGCCACGATAGCGGTATGTTTTGATCTCCAGCAGGGTAGGACCACCTTTCTCGCGTGCACGTTTCACTGCCCTTTCAATTGCTTTGTGTACTTCTTCGCAGCTCATACCATCGACTGTATCGCCCGGCATATCATAGGCATCAGCCATTCTTGATATATCGGTAGTTTTTGAGGTACGCTCTACAGATGTACCCATTGCGTAGTAGTTGTTCTCGCAGATGAATACAACAGGGAGGCTCCATAATACAGCCATATTAAATGCTTCGTGCAGCAAACCCTGGCGGGCAGCACCATCACCAAACATACATATTGTTACTCTGTCATTGTTATTATACTGGTCTGCAAAAGCTATACCTGCACCTAAGCCTATCTGGCCGCCAACTATGCCGTGGCCGCCAAAGAAGCGTTTTTCTTTAGAGAAGAAGTGCATACTGCCGCCTTTGCCCTTGGTGCAACCTGTAGCTTTACCATACAGTTCAGCCATACATTCTTTAGAAGGTATGCCTTTTGCTATGGCCAAACCGTGATCGCGGTAGGCTGTAATGATATTGTCGTCGTCATTAATGGCAGTCATCATACCTGCAGCAACAGCTTCCTGGCCTATGTACAGGTGACAGAAACCGCGAATTTTCTGCATGCCATACAGTTGACCTGCCTTTTCTTCGAAGCGGCGCAACAACAGCATGATTTCGTACCAGTATAAATATGTCTCTTTACCGAAAGGAGTCTGCACGGTTTTTCTAAATTTGTGCGAAAATATAAAAACTTTCGTTCCCTTCTGCTTGAGCCATATAAAGAAAATAGCATTATTCCAGTTTCGTAACTATTCTACGGGCTCTTTCAGCTTCCCGGCAGCTATTACCTGTATTACAGGCCCCAATGGCAGTGGTAAAACCAACCTGCTGGATGCCATATATTATTTATGTTATACGAAGAGCTATTTCAGTGCTTATCAGCAGAATAGTGCGCAAAAAGGTACGGACGGTTTCAGGGTAGAGGGAGTTTTTGATGAAGAAACTATCAGTTGCAAGTGGAAACAGGGCAAAAAGGAGGTTTTCTGCAATGGTGCCGATTATGAGCAGTTGACCGATCATATAGGGAAATATGCTGCTGTAATGATAGCGCCAGATGATATGGAGCTCATTAACGACGGCAGCGAACTGCGCCGTAAATGGGTGGACAGCATATTGGGACAGGTAAACAGGGAGTACCTGCAACGCCTGATGCACTACCAGCGGGTATTGCAGCAGCGCAATGCCTGGCTGAAGATGCATGCCTTCAATCCACCATCCGGCAGCAGCGAACTGGAGTATTACGACCAGCAACTTTCATCAGACGGAACCTATATATATGAATGCCGTAAACAGTTGCTCACTGATTTCCTGCCATTACTGAGCAGCTATTATGAACAGCTCTCCGGTGGCAAGGAGGCGGTACAGGTGGTATATGACACCGATCTTAGCCGCCAACCGCTGGATGAATGGCTAAAGCAGGGCCTGCAGCATGACCTGCGCATGCAACGTACCCTTAGAGGCATACATAAAGACGACTGGAATTTCAGCCTGAATGATATACCGCTGAAGAATTTCGCATCGCAGGGGCAGAAGAAGAGCTTCCTTTTTGCTATGAAACTGGGCCAGTATGCCTACCTGTCTGCCAAACTCGGCCATAAACCGATATTACTGCTGGATGATATCTTTGAAAAGCTGGACCAGCAACGGATGGAAGCCCTGCTGCGCATCATCCGTACAGATGCTTTTGGACAGGTGGTACTTACAGATACCCATGCAAAACGTGTTAAAGACGCCTTTGGTGATGGGGTAGAAGTAGGTTTGATTAGCTTGCAATAGCGTTCCTGATTTGAGCTTCATCAGTATATTCATCGTGTTCATTTCTTTTGCTTCTCCAAATGAAACGAACCAAAGAAAAGGAGCCGCCGAAAAATAACGCCGTTTTCGGCGTGCCTGCCGATTAAGCCAGATTGCTGCTGTACTGCCCGGCTATTCAACTTAGATAGCCATATTGACTAAAGAGAGAAATATCCTGATATATGATGACTATTTATACCTGTTGATAGTTTTTGATAGCTTTTTTGCAGGAATATTTTTTCTCATCTCCTACCTAAAATGTGAAGTGTTGTACAATGTTTCAAAGAACTTCAAAACCAATCATTTTGATTGGTTTATTATAACAAATTTACATTAAATTTTTGTTTTATAGAACATAATATAGTTTCTTTCATTTAATTTATTTTTAAAATATTACATTTGTATTGTTATATTTAATTAAGGATGAGTAAAGAACTCAAGAAAAAAATTATTGATAGTTTAAAGACGCAAGGCTTTATAATTAATGGTCATATTGTACCACAATTATATGACAAGGATACATTCAGGAAGATACAAGATTTTTCAAGAAAGGAACAAATAGATTTACAGGCAAAGTTTATTGAAAACAATTCAGATGTAGTAAGAAAATACTTGGTAAACGGAAAGGATATCGATCCGTCAAAAATAAGTTTGGAATTAATTCAAGTTGATGAAAATACTGAAGAAAATATTATATATAGGTGGTGGAACTTAATTTGGTGGAGTGTGCCCTATCAACGTGCTTATGGTAGACAAATGCGATTTTTGTTATGGGATAAGACACACAATGCCCCTTTTGGCTTAATCGGTCTGCAAAGCCCTGTGTTAAAAATGGCTGTTAGAGATTCTTATTTGAATATACCGTCAAACGAGTTAGATTATTGGATAAATATGTCTATGCAAGCTCAAAGATTAGGAGCATTGCCCCCATATAATCAAATATTAGGTGGCAAAATGACAGCATTAGCTGCAACGTCTAATGAGTTAAGAAAGGCATATAAGCAGAAGTATAAGGATAAAGTAACAATAATAGAAAACAGAAAAATATGTTCAGATTTGCTTTTTATCACAACTACCAGTGCTTTTGGGAGAAGTAGTATATATAATAGACTTAAATATAATAATGAGCAGGTAGCAATCAGTTTAGGTTATACTAAAGGATCAGGTACATTTCACATATCACAGAATATATATATAGACATACAGAAATTTTTAATAAAAAATGGTGTAGACGTAAATACAACATTTGGATATGGACCTTCAAGAAAATTAAAACTGTTAGATATTGCATTTAATTTATTGGGACTAGGTGAATATACTTATCACAATATTCAGAGAGAATTTTTTTTATTTCCTTTAGCAAATAATATCCAAAATGTTATTAATAAAAATGCGACTCCTAAATATAGTAGCAGAAGATTGAATGAGATGACCGAATATTGGAAAGAAAGATGGGCTATCCCTCGTTCTTTAAGGATGCTAGAATGGAAGGAGTTTGATGCTAATAAGTTTATTAGTGTAGCCATAAAATCAGCATTAAATGGAGAAAAAAAATAAGAGAATAGTAATGTCAGAAATTGATAAAGAGTTTTTGTCAAAACTTGATCAAAAAATAAATGTCGTTACTATAGATAAGAAAGAATACGCATTGAAGGACTTGCTTTCAACTGATGGTAAAAAGTCTGTAGTATGGAAAGTATCAGATAAGTATGGGAATAATTTTGCGTTAAAGCTTGCAACTTTTGGGGATTATGTTGACAGAAGTTTCGATGAAGAGATAATAAGGGCCTCAAAAGTTAATACATATAGCCAGTTTGCTCGCATAGAGGGGGCTGAACTCAAACACTTTGAAAGAGAACCAGGTAAGGTTGTTAAATGTGTTGCTTTTTTAGAAGAATGGGTAGATGGAATAAGCTTAGATAAGATTGATAATGAGAAAGTGACAATTTCATTTGTTTTAAATTACATTGAGAAATTTTGTGACATACTGAGCATTTTAAAGCACTTGAAATTACGTCATGATGATTTACACACAGGTAATGTAATGATTGTTAAACCTCAAGTGGGTAGTTTAAAAAAAAATCTTGAAGTCAAGATAATTGATTTAGGCTCTATAAAAGACTACTACTCAACATTAAAACCAATAAAAAATGGTGTTGACGATACTGTCAATTTTGCCATTCAAATCAAATATTTGCTTAACAAAATTCTATTTTTAAATGATGGTGAACGAAGAATACTTAGCTCAAAGGAAATGCTATTTATTGATGGTTCTAGGAGAATTTTAAATTCAATAGTTGATACAGACAAAGGAAGGGCACTAACTAAGCCCTTTTTAATCAATAGGGCTTTCCAAACCCTTAATACTCAAATATTCGCCCCTAAAACCAAGAACTTATCAAAATTATCTGATCCATTTGATTATATATCTGCAGAGCAAATTAATGATGATAAACTTTTAATTAAATTATTTGCTGAATCTTGTCCTTGGATTGCAAATATAACCAGCCCTAATCCAGTTCTATTGACTGGGCCTAGAGGTTGTGGAAAGTCTATGTTATTTAGAAGATTTAGTTTAAAAGCTTTGCTTGCAGTAGATGATAAATTAATTAATGACATTGGGATTGCAGGTTTTTATATTTCATGTAGCGCGGATTTAAGTAACAGATATAGTATAATCAATACTCAAGCCCAGGCTGCTGAATATAAGAATGAAATTATTCATTATTTCAATTTGGTGTTATTAAAAGAAATTATTTCTACGTTGAAAACAGTCTGCGATAGGGATGATTCATTTGAGATGTTTGGCGTTAATGAATCCATAGAACGTGAGATCTTTGATTATATTACTTCAAGCATTAAGATATCACAAGAACGTAAGTTGAGTTTGCAGGGTGTGAAGCCTATCGTTCATTTGCTTGAGTTGATAAAGATTGAAATAACTAACACCTATATTGCTATTGTTAGACGGAATAAGATTGGTGATTTCACGACATTTAGTTTTATATCAGATGTTACAAAATTCCTTTGTGATAAAATACAATATTTCAAATCAAGAAAGATTACTTTTCTCATTGATGACTATTCTGTGCATAGAATACCAGAGCACGTTCAATCTTTGTTGAATATGGTTATTTGGGATAGACAGAGTTCGCATATTTTTAAGGTATCATCTGAAAAGTATGGTACTGTCAGATATATGTATAATAATACTTCTGCTGATTTAAGTCGAGAGTATACTGAAATTGATATTGGCCGTTCTTATATTAATTTAAGTGAATCGTCTAAAGACTTGAAGAAATTTTCAGCCGAATTACTAAATCATAGATTGAGATTAGCAGAATACAAGGGTACTGCAGAAAAGCTAATAGGTAAATCGAATTACATCGAAGGCTCTTTAGGGAAACAGATATATAAAGCAGTTAACCCACGTGAGTTTTATCACGGTTTAGATACTCTATCTCAAGTCTGTTCTGGTGATATCTCAACATTGCTTGAGATTTATAGAACTATATTTACTGACGCAAATGTTAAATCTACTACAACGGAGCCGATACCTAAGAATAAGCAACACTCTGCAATTACTACAGCTTCAAGGAATTTTTTAGAGCTAACTAAGACATTTCACCCATTGGGTAATGATATGTATAAAATTGTTTTGAATTTCGGTGGATTATGTAAAAAAATATTAACTGACAGTAAGCCTCAAAGCGAAAAAACAGGTAAGCTAGTTCCTAATGAAACGAGTCGAATAGAGATTGAAGAAACCGAATTTCAGGAAGAGTTTACTCCGCATAATGAAAGCATATATAAGGAGCTAATAAGGAGAGCAATTTTTATAGAGATGGAACCAAGTAGAGGTAGACATACCCTTGGTATAACGAATAGATTACAGTTGAGACGGATATATTGTCCAAGTTTTGGCATTAGTTTATCAAAAACTACAGCCATCAAATGGTCCCAGAGTGAGTTTAAGGCTTTTTTAAATGATCCTGAATCAAAATGTGAACATGAGTTTATCGCACGATGGAAAAAAAATGAATCAACCCCCAATCATCAAAACGAATTGTTCTAATGGAATTTCATAAAATCACAATGGAAGAGATTATTAGTACTCTTCCGGAAATAAAAAAAATAGATAAAGCTCAAGATTTTCTTGATATAGAAATGGATTTGTTTATCCAAGCAGTAGGTTTTGAAGAAAGAACTACAGCGGTTTCAAGGATGTTATCAGAAATAAACAATTATAAAATAAAGGAAACAATTCTTATAAAATACCTTGTCAATATTGAAGATAATCTTTATTATGAAAAGGATATTTTGCATAATCTTCAAGTCTGTGGTAGTCGGATATCGATTATTCAATTAGATGATAATTTCTCTATAGCAATTAAACAGAAAATTGAATCACTTATAACGAAAGATAAGGTATTGAAAGTTGCTGTTGATTATTCAACTTTTTCTTCAAAATTAATTTTATCGTTAACCAAAATTTTACTCAGCTTTAATATTGATTTTACATTGTTTTATGCAGAGGGTGAAATATATCACCCAACTAACGAGGAAATAGAAAAGATTATTAGTTCAGATGAACAGGATAATAATTTTGAACAGTCGTATGGAGTACATAACGTAATTATTAGTCCTGAATTTCTTGGTAGTACAAAAGAAAATCAGGATTTGGTAATTTGCTTTCCTTCATTTAAAGCGGAAAGAAGTGAAGTAATTATTTCTCATATAGATGATCTTATTATAAAACAAGATGACAAAAAAAGACTAATATGGGTATTAGGTGATCCACATATATTGCAAGGACAAGACAAACTTAAAAGGAAGAAATTCCAAGAAAGAGCTAATCGTCTCTCAAGTAATGATACGATATATTTTGTTTGTACCCTAGACTATAAAAAAACTCTAACAATATTAGACCATATTTATAAGGATGTATTCAGTGATTTCCACATTAATATATCAGACTTAGGCTCTAAAATGCAATCATTTGCAATAGCCTTGTTTGCTATACTTAGACGAGATATCACTGTTTATTACTCAGAACCCCATAAATATAACCCTAGTCACTATTCTGAGGGTGTTGAAGATATCTGGCAAATAAAAATTGGAAATAGCTCTGATTTTTTGAATCTATTATACAAAGTAGATTTAATAAAATCAATATAATTATTTTGCATGTGTTTTAAGAATATTATATCGCATAATATATATATCCAATATTACCTACTCGTATATTATGTTGAATTATTAAGCTAAATTTATCAGATGCTTTATGGTTATATGGGTGCTATTTCTCGAGTATTTAGGATAATCATTATTTCACTTCATAAACAGTTGCTCTTTCCTTACCTTTGTGTCCTCAAAAAACGGGTGTAAACCAAAAAATTACTTAATTAATCATGGGATACGTTAAGGACAGATTCAAAGCAGTAGCTGAAGAACAGGCCAAAGAAATCAAAACCATCATTGCTGAACATGGTGAACTTGTATTGGATAAAGTAACTGTAGCACAGGCATACCAGGGTATGCGTGGTATACCGGGACTTATTACCGAAACATCTTTACTTGATTCAAATGAGGGTATTCGTTTCCGCGGTTTTTCAATTCCTGAATTGAGGGAAAAACTACCAAAGGCTCCGGGTGGTACAGAACCACTGCCAGAAGGTTTGTTTTACCTGATGCTGACCGGCGATGTTCCTACACAGGAAGATGCTGAACACATCTCTGCTACATGGGCCCGTCGCTCGCACGTTCCTAACCACGTGTTTGATACGATAGAGTCTCTGCCTGTATCTACACACCCTATGACCCAGTTTTGTATTGCTGTACTTGCATTGCAAACAGAATCGAAATTTGCAAAAGCATACCATGACGGTATCAGCAAAAAAGAATACTGGGATTATATCTATGAAGATTCAATGACGCTGATAGCACGCCTGCCGCGTGTAGCTGCATACATATACCGTCGTAAGTATAAGAATGGTGAACACATTCAGCCTGATGGTATGCTGGACTGGGGTGCAAACTTCGCACACATGCTGGGCTTTGAAGATAAAAGCTTCTGGGCTCTGATGCGCCTGTACCTGACCATACATGCCGATCATGAAGGTGGTAACGTATCTGCACATGCTACGCACCTTGTAGGTTCTGCGTTGAGTGATCCTTACCTGTCTTTTGCCGCCGGTATGACGGGTCTTGCAGGCCCGCTGCACGGCCTTGCCAACCAGGAAGTGATACGCTGGATAGAAGAACTGCAGGAGAACCTGGGTACGCTGGAACCAACTAAAGAACAAATATCACAATACATAAAAGATACACTGGCTTCGGGCAAAGTAGTGCCGGGTTATGGTCACGCTGTATTGCGTAAAACAGATCCTCGCTTCACAGCGCAGATGGAGTTTGCAAAAACACATTGTCCTGATGATCCTACTGTAAAAACAGTATGGAATATATACGAAGTAGCGCCGCCAATACTGGAAGGTACCGGTAAGATCAAAAACCCATGGCCTAACGTAGATGCGCATTCAGGTGCATTACTGAAACATTACGGACTTGTAGAAGAAGATTTCTATACTGTATTGTTCGGTGTTAGCCGTGCGCTAGGTGTATTGGCCAGCCTTTGCTGGGACAGGGCTTTAGGATTCCCTATTGAGCGTCCTAAGTCTATGACTACTGAATGGGTGAAGAAATTCATTGCAAAGAGCCAGGCTACAGCTTAGGAGTAAGTATTAAGTAGAAAGTATTAAGTTATAAAAGAGCATTTCAGCGAAAACTGTATGCTCTTTCATTTTAAAATAACCATTACAAAATTTCAATTTGAATCATGAGCAATAAAGGACCTATTTCACAGTTCATACAACATCATTACCGCCACTTCAACGCGGCTGCGCTGGTAGATGCGGCAAAGGGTTATGAAACACACCTGCTGGAAGGTGGTAAAATGCTGGTATCTCTTGCGGGTGCTATGAGTACTGCAGAGCTGGGTATATCACTGGCAGAAATGATACGCCAGGATAAAATAGCTATCATTAGCTGTACGGGTGCCAACCTTGAAGAGGATATCATGAACCTGGTAGCACATACCCACTATAAGCGTGTGCCTAACTACCGGGACCTGAGCCCGAAAGAAGAATGGGAATTACTGGAAGGTGGTTTCAACCGTGTGACTGACACTTGTATTCCTGAAGAAGAAGCATTCCGCCGTATACAACGCCACATACACAAAATATGGAAGGATGCTGAAGATAAAGGTGAGCGTTATTTTCCGCACGAGTATATGTATAAACTGCTGCTGAGCGAAGTAATGAAGCCTGATTATGAAATTGACCCTAAGCATAGCTGGATGATAGCTGCTGCTGAAAAGAACCTGCCTATCGTAGTGCCGGGTTGGGAAGACAGCACAATGGGTAACATCTTCGCGTCATACTGCATAAAAGGCGAACTGAAAGCGAGCACTATGAAGAGCGGTATTGAATACATGGTGTGGCTGGCAGACTGGTATCGTAACAACAGTGGTGGTAAAGGTGTTGGTTTCTTCCAGATAGGCGGTGGTATAGCGGGCGACTTCCCGATATGTGTTGTGCCTATGATGTACCAGGATTTGGAATGGCATGATGTACCTTTCTGGAGCTATTTCTGCCAGATAAGTGATAGTACTACCTCTTATGGTTCGTACAGTGGTGCAGTGCCTAATGAGAAAATTACATGGGGTAAACTGGATATCAACACACCTAAGTTTATAGTAGAAAGCGATGCAACGATCGTTGCTCCGTTGATATTTGCTTACTTGTTAGGCTGGTAGGCTAATTCAAAAGTAAAAATTTTAAAGCGGCATTTCGATTATCTCGGGATGCCACTTTAAAATTCTGAGATATGTTCAATAGAATTAGTTTGAGACTATCATTCTGCCTGTGTTGATAATGCCTTTAGTATTGGTCACGGTGTACAAATAAACTCCTGAAGTAATTAAACGGGTGTCCCAAATTTTCTTGCCCATGTTGTTACTTAACTTAATATTGTCAATAAGCTCACCTCTGATATTAGTAATGGTGACAGTGATATCTTGAGACTTAGGAAAGTTATACTCAAATACTATGAAGTCTTTAGCTGGATTTGGGTAGGCTCTGAAATAGTTTTCATGTTCTGTAGATTGAATACCCATAAGAAAGCCCATATAGAATTTAACTAGCCAAGGGTCAGAATTTGAAAAATATTTTATTACATCCCCGTCACTCGAATTTGTCGGACCTGAAAATATATAGTTTGAATCTGCAGATTGAACAATATTGTATGCTGTTTCACCTTCAGAACCGCCAAATAGATGGCTCCAACGGATAGTGCCATCATCGTCTATTTTTAATGTAAGCACATCCCTGAAACTTCCATTATGAAATCCAGAAACATCACCATCATTTGAGCCACTTGAACCCGCAAGCATATAGCCGCCTTCTTTACAACTGATTATGGAGAATGCATCGTCATATTTTGATCCACCATAATTTTTCTGCCATATGATTTTACCGGTATCATTTGTTTTCAATACCCATACATCATAATCGCCATAATTTCCAGTTACATCTTTGTCGTTTGAATTGGAATATGCACAAATGATATAACCATTATCATGGGTTTGTTTTAGATCCGTGGGCCGTTCAATATTACTTCCCCCATAATTTTTTTGCCAAACTATTTTGCCTGTAATATCAATCTTTAACAGCCAGACGTCAAATATTCCATTATTGTTTTTTATGTCCCCATCTGTTGACCTGCTATCGGCAAGTATAATAAAATTATTATCATTAGTTTTTTGTATACAATAAACGCTTTCCATTAAACTGCCTCCGAGTGTCTTTTCCCATACTATATTACCAAGCCTGTCTATTCTTATTAGACACACATCATAAATGCCTTTAAAATTTGAAATATCGTTATCATTTGATGCTGTATTTCCTGCAATAATGAATCCATCATCTGCACTTACAATATCATACCCAAAATCGAATTTTGTGCCACCATAGGTTTTTTGCCAAAGAATATTTCCATTGCTGTCTAATTTAGCTACCCAAATATCATAGTCTCCTCTGTTGGAGGTCAGGTCTCCATCATTTGATTTTGCTCCGCCAATAACTATATAGTTTCCATCTGTTAGATGTTTTATCTTCTTAAAACTTTCGTCATTAGTTCCGCCATATGTCCTGGACCATATTGTGTTTCCGGAAGCGTCTGTTTTTACAAGCCATGCATCATATTTTTTATTAGTAGTAAAAGTGCTTCCCGCTAACAATAAGTTACCCATATTGTCAATCATTGGTCCGTACAACCCCTCATGGGTGAAACTGCCTAAATTCTGTTGCCAGACTATATAGGATGATTGGCAGTCCGCAGAAATTGTTATAAATACAATCAAAAATGTTGTCAGATATTTCATGTGACACATAATTTCTTAATTAAATGTAACCATTTAATTAATGCTTTTCAGATAGCCGGGTGTTATTATTTCAATTTGATGACAATATAACTCATCCTTTTACCCTCCCTAACAAATACTCCATCCCAAATTTTCTTTACTCCCGTCATTGCCAGCGAAACATAGTGAAGTGTGGCAACCTCACGTCTTGAGTATATGTGTTACCGTGAGATTGCCACGTCGCTATGCTCCTCGCAACTTTTCTCATAGAGCGAAGCGAAATAATGACGGGTGTTAGTGATTTACTTTATTAAGTAAATACTCCATCCCAAATATTCTGTACTCCCGTCATTGCGAGCGAAACACAGTGAAGTGTGGCAATCTCACGTTTTGAGTGTATGTGTTACCGTGAGATTGCCACGTCGCTATGCTCCTCGCAATGACGGGTGTTAGTGATTTGCTTTATTAAGTAAATACTCCTTTCCAAATATTCTTTATTTCCGTCATTGCGAGCGAAACACATTGAAGCGCGGCAATCTCACGTCTTGAGTATATGTGTTACCGTGAGATTGCCACGTCGCTATGCTCCTCGCAACTTTTCTTATAGAGCGAAGCGAAATAATGACGCGTGTTAGTGATTCACTTTATTAAGTAAGTATTCCATTCCCACCAACTCAGCACATGTAGCTAATGCTGTAATGCTTACGCCAAGTACCCCGTGCAGGTTTACATTTTGTCCGGTCAGCAGCAGGTTGGGTATTTTGGTACGTACGGCTATTTGGGTCTCTGCCGGTTTGTGTACATCTTTCAGTATGCCATAGAGGCTGCCTATGGGTGTGGCTGTATAATCGCGGTAGGTGAGTGGTGTGGCTGCGCTCTGTGCTGTTATATTGCCTCTTAGTTCAGGTATGCGTTGGTAGAGTTTGTCCAACAGTTTTTCGCTGCGTTCCTGTTTAAATGCTTCATAACTATCACCTCGTTCGTGCGGGTCGGCAGTATAGTTAACTGTATCATCCCATTGTGCTACCTCTTCGTAATGCATATAGCTGAGTATAGATACACTCTCTGCATAGCCGGGGTTATGTGCATCTTCGGTAAAGAAGGCAGCATAGTTTGCCGGCCAGTCTCCTGGTTTGTAATGGGTGGCAGCCCACGCATCATCACTTGCATGCCAGTAGATATTATAATGCCGCATGGGTACAGTGCAGGGTTCCAGCACTAGATTCAGCATAAAAGTAGATATGGTTTGCTCCAGTCCTTTGATGCGCTTTTTATAAGCAGGGCGGAAGGCAGGGCTGTCTATCATATCCAATAGCACTTCAGGTGCTATGTTGGCTATAAACTGTTTGCCATAGAATCGTTGTCCGTCTGCTGTTTCAGCATAAGCCAGTACGCCATTTTCTTCTGCCAGCTTTTTCACTTCAGTACTCCTGTACACTTCGCCACCATGTGCCTGTAGCTCCTGCCAAAGGTATTTTGATATTTGGCTACTGCCGGGCATTACCTTATGGCTGCTGTGTATATAGCTTTCTGTTACAAGGGCGTGCAGGTAAAAGGGGGTACGCTCTGCAACTCCTGCATAGAGCAGGTTATTACCTGCCAGTACGTTCTGCAGTTTTTTGTTGTTGGTTAATTCGTTTAGTTTTTGGGTCAAACCCCAGTTAGATACTGCTGCTTTTTCATCGGCACTACCCAAACGTAAGCGGTATAATGGAAAATGGTCGCCAACGGTTGTTACAGTTTTTATATAGTTTTCAAGCGCAGCTCTTTCATCGGGGAAATAGGGCAGCAGTTGCTCAACGAAATTATCCAACCCCTGTGCATGCGGATAGAGTATCTCTTCATCACCAAAAGCGATTTTGTCAAAAGCGTCAGGGTCATAAGCTTTTAATGAAAGCTTATCCATAATACCCGCATACCTGAAAATGGTATTCAGCGTATGCCCATCACCAAGCCCACCTATATAATGCACACAACTGTCGAATACCTTTTTGTGCTGTGAGAATGTTTGCAGGCAACCACCTATTTGTTTGTCTCGCTCCAGCACACATACCTTCATGCCTTCTTTGGCCAGTATAACGGCGCTCAGCATACCGCCTAAGCCGCCGCCAACAATTACTACATCGTATGTATTCGTACCCTGCATCCTTTTATTCAAAAGTCAGGACTTGCGCCCTGACTTCAAAAGTATAATCTTATATGTTATGTTGGTTTTAATCAGCTTTGGCAAACATCACTTCCCTGATATCTTCCATAATACGTTTCGCAACATTATTGGCAGTAGTTTCAGAAGTGCTTTCTGCATAGATACGTATGATAGGCTCTGTGTTTGAAGTGCGGAGGTGTACCCAGTCACTGTCAAAGTCTATACGGAGGCCATCTTCTGTATTTATCGGTTGCTTGTGGTATTTCTTTTTGATCTCTTCAAATATCGCTTTCACATTTACATTTTCATCCAACTCTATTTTATTCTTTGATATAAAGTAGTCAGGATATGTGCCGCGCAATGCTTTGATACTTTTACCAAACTTAGCCAAATGCGTCAGGAACAGGGCTATACCTATTAGTGCATCCCTGCCATAATGTAATTCCGGTACTATCACACCGCCATTACCTTCTCCACCTATCACAGCTTCCACTTCTTTCATTTTGCGCACTACGTTCACCTCGCCAACTGCGCTGGGGTAATATTGTCCGCCATGTTTTTCTGTAACATCTCTCAGCGCGCGGGTAGAAGAGAGGTTAGAAACAGTATTCCCTTTCTTGTTAGAGAGTATATAGTCAGCTATTGCTACCAGTGTATATTCTTCGCCAAAGAGGCTGCCATCATCACATACAAAACAAAGCCTGTCTACATCCGGGTCAACTGCAATACCCAAGTGCGCATTCTTTTTCTCTACCTCGTGGCAAAGCTCAGTGAGGTTTTCGGGTAGCGGTTCAGGATTGTGCGCAAATTTGCCTGTTACCTCACCGTTGATGACAATAACATCATCAACACCCAGAGCATTCAGCAATTGCGGTACAGACAATGCGCCTGTAGAGTTCACCGGGTCAACCACTACCTT
Organism: Flavipsychrobacter sp.; assembly: GCA_044227125.1. Taxonomy (GTDB): domain Bacteria; phylum Bacteroidota; class Bacteroidia; order Chitinophagales; family Chitinophagaceae; genus Polluticoccus. Next base: position 108,735 of record JBGAFS010000003.1, on the reverse strand, counting down.
AAAGCCTTTGGCTTTTATAGCATTAACATCTACCAGCGGGTGCGCGAGTATCTCGTTTATATGTTTCTGTATATAGCTGTCGTCGTGTACGAGGCTGCCCAGCTTGTTGATGTCCGCATAGCTTACATCACCTTTTTCGGCATGGTCCAGTATCCACTGGCCTGCTTCACCGCTCAGGAACTCACCATCACTATTTAACAGTTTAAGCGCATTCCATTCTTTCGGGTTGTGGCTGGCTGTGAGGATGATACCGCCCGCAGCCTTCTCTAGTTTCACAGCCATTTCTACAGTTGGGGTAGTGCTTAGTCCCAGGTCTATTACTTCAAAGCCCATTCCCTGCAGGGTAGATGCTACGAGGTTGCGTACCATCTCGCCTGATATACGGCCATCCCGACCTATGATTATCTTCCTGTTGTTTCCCTGGTTATTGATCCATGCTCCGTATGAGGTAGTGAATTTTACTACGTCAATAGGTGTTAACCCGGTGCCGGGTTTTCCGCCTATAGTGCCGCGTATGCCTGATATTGATTTGATTAATGCCATAAACTCTTCTGTACTTGTATATTATGATGCTAAGATAAGCCATTCATTATGCCTGTGAAATATTTTATGCAATTAGTATTAGAAGGAGGTACTATTTATAACTCTAACAATTTCTTAAGGTTTAATCTCTACCTATTAACAAATCAAATTATTTATCTTGTCAGTCCTAAATTTCTCAATATGCAATCCTTTTCTAAAATTCTGTACCGAGTATGCCTGGCAACGGTCGTACTTTCCGGCGGAATACTAAGCCCTGCATTAGCACAGGACCTGAACGCCAAACTACCTAAAGACCCCAAAGTTGTAAAAGGGGTATTGCCTAATGGCCTGACCTACTACTACAAATACAACAAAAAGCCTGAAAAGAAGGTGGAGTTGAGGTTGGTGGTTAATACTGGTTCTATTATGGAAGATGATGACCAGCAAGGCCTGGCCCACTTCATGGAGCATATGAACTTTAACGGTACCAAGAACTTCCAGAAAAATGACCTGGTAAGCTACCTGCAATCGATAGGTGTGGAATTTGGTGCCGACCTGAATGCTTATACCGGTTTTGATGAAACGGTATATATTCTGCCCATACCTACAGATAAAGAAGGTAATCTTGATAAAGGTTTCCAGATAATAGAAGACTGGGCGCATAATGCATTGCTAACTGATGCCGACATAGATGGCGAGCGTGGGGTTGTACTGGAAGAAAGCCGCCTTGGTAAAGGTGCAGACGACCGTATGATGAAGAAGTACCTGCCTAAGTTGCTGAACGGTTCCCGCTATAAAGACCGCCTGCCAATAGGTAAGGACAGTATACTGAAGAACTTCAAGTATGATGTTATCCGTCGTTTTTATAAAGACTGGTACAGGCCGGATTTGCAGGCTGTAGTTGTAGTAGGTGATATTGACTCTGCAACAGCTATGAAGTATATCATGAAGCACTTTGCAGGCTTAAAGAACCCTGCTAATGAACGCCCTCGTACGGCGTATAGTGTGCCAACCCGTAAGACATCAGAAGCAATGGTGCTGACTGATAAAGAGGCAACTAACTATTCCCTTGACCTCATCTTTACTACTAACAAGGTAAAGGACGAGATAACTCTTAATGATTACAGAAACAGCATACTCCGTGGTCTTGTGTCTACCATGTGGAACCGCAGGCTACGTGATCTGAGCCGCAGCAGCAACCCTCCTTTTGTATATGCCAGCGTAAGCTACGGCGGCGGATGGGCTCGTGGTTATGAAGGGCTTTCTGCATCTGCTGGTTATGCTGCAGGTGGCCTCAATAAAGCTATGGATGCAATGACGGCAGAGTTGTTACGTGCCAAGAAATATGGCTTTACCAATAACGAGATGGAGCTGGCGAAGAAAGAGCTGATGAGCACGATGGAGAAGACCTATAATGAACGCAATACTACAGAAAGCGGTCGCCTGATATGGGAGTATGTGCGCAATTTCCTCGAGAAAGAACCAATACCGGGTATAGAGAATGAGTACGAATACTATAAGCAAATGTTGCCCGGTGTAAAGGTAGAAGAGCTGAATAAGCTGGTGCAGGACTGGATGAGCAATATGAATACCTTCACGCTGGTTACCGGACCGGAAGACGGTTCTGCTCTGCCTTCGGATGATGAACTGATGGTTATGACTGAAAAGGCAATGCAGCAGGATGTGAAGCCAATGGAAGAGAAGGCTGTAGCATCCAGCCTGCTGGATAAGAAGCCAACACCAGGTAAAGTGGTATCGCAGGAATCAGATAACCAACTGAATACTACAACATATACCCTGAGCAATGGTATCAAAGTGACGCTTAAGGCAACAGACTATAAAACAGATGAGATCATATTGAAGGGTAGTAAGAAAGGTGGTACTGCCAATTATGGCGTAGCAGACAGGTACAGCGCCCAGTTTGCAACAGGTGTAGTTGGTGCTATGGGTGCAGGTAACTTCACTCCAACAGATATGGAGAAGGTGACTGCCGGTAAGACTATCAGGGCTAACATGACAATCGGTGATTTGTATAGCTCTGTGTCTGGCAGCAGTACGGTGAAAGACTTTGAAGATATGTTGCAGCTCATGTACCTGAAGATGACAGCACCGCGTAAAGACGAAGCACTGTTTGAGGCATACAAGACGAAGCAAAAAGCACAATTGCAATTCATGTCGGCTAACCCGCAGGTGGCATTTATAGATACTATGTATGGCGTGCTTTACAAGAAGAACCCGCTGGCTCCTATAGCTATACCAAAGCCTGAGTACTTTGATGGTATCAATGTTGACCGTTCTATAGACATCTATAAGAATGCATTCAGTACTGCAGATGGTTTCAACTTCTTCATAGTAGGTAATGTAGACCCTAAAGTAGCGCTGCCGCTTATTGAAACATACATAGGCAGCCTGCCATCGGTGAACAAAGCGCCTGAATACAAAGACAATGGTGTGCGCCCGGTAACAGGTATACATACGGTGAAGTTTAAGAAGGGTAAGGAGCAGCAGAGCCTGGTAGTATCTATCTGTAGCGGCGAAACTACATACTCTGAAGATGCAGACCTGAGAGCTCAGGCGCTGGCAGATATACTGAACATCAAAGTGGTGGAAGACCTGCGTGAGAAGCTGGGTGGTATATACACAGGTGGCTACTTTGCCAGTGTTACTAAAGAGCCGTATGCACACTACTCAATAGGCCTGCAACTGCCTTGCGGACCTGAGAATGTTGATAAGCTGATAACAGCTGCCAACGAAGTAGTTGCCAATATCAAGAAGAACGGGCCAGACCAGAAGGACCTTGATAAAGTGAAGAGCACATGGCACGAGCAGCACCGCGATAAACTGAAGGACAACAACTACTGGACCAACCAGTTGGAGCAGGTAATGATGCGCGGTAAAGACAAGCAACACCTGCTGGACTATGACAAATGGGTGGATGGCCTTACTACTAAAGACATACAGGATGTAGCCAATAAGCTCTTCAATGGTAAGAACGAACTGACTGCTATACTGTATCCTGAATCATAATGATCGAGATACTGATAATGTTAAACGTCCCGCCATTCGGCGGGACGTTTTTGTATTTACTAACCCAATTTTAGCTTACCGGTTGATATGTTGATTGGTTACAATTGTAACAACCGTTTGTTTTCATCGTGATAAGAACTAATTATTTAACCCTGATGACTGATCAACGAATCAACCAGTCAACTAATTCACAAAGTTATTCTGCAGGTTGCAGTGCCTCGCGTATCCTGTTTTCTATATCTGCTGCCACTTCCGGATTGTCCATGAGGAATTGCTTCACGGCATCGCGGCCCTGGCCTATCTTACCTTCGTTGTAGCTGAACCATGAACCGCTCTTCTGCAGTATGTTCAGTTCTACACCCATATCTATTATCTCGCCTATCTTGCTGATACCTTCTCCAAAGATGATATCAAACTCTACCTGGCGGAACGGAGGTGCTACTTTATTCTTCACCACCTTAACGCGGGTACGGTTACCGCTGGCAAGGTCGCCGTCTTTTATCTGGCTGATGCGGCGGATGTCTAAACGTACAGAAGCGTAGAACTTCAGGGCGTTACCACCGGTAGTAGTTTCGGGGTTGCCAAACATTACACCTATCTTCTCGCGCAGCTGGTTGATGAATATGCAGCAGCAGCCTGTGCGGTTGATGGTAGCAGTAAGCTTACGCAGTGCCTGGCTCATGAGGCGTGCCTGCAGGCCCATTTTGCTGTCGCCCATTTCGCCTTCCAGTTCTCCTTTAGGTACCAGTGCGGCTACAGAGTCTATCACCACCACATCTATAGCGCCAGATGATATAAGACGGTCGGCTATTTCAAGCGCCTGCTCGCCATAGTCGGGCTGAGAGATAATGAGGTTATCTACATCCACGCCCAGTTTGCGGGCATAGCTGGCATCAAAAGCGTGCTCTGCATCTATGATGGCGCAGATACCGCCTTTCTTTTGTGCCTCTGCTATGGTATGTATTGCTATTGTTGTTTTACCTGAAGATTCAGGGCCGTATATCTCAATGATACGCCCGCGCGGGAAACCGCCTACACCAAGGGCCACATCCAGTCCTAAAGAACCGGTGCTGATAACATCCATCTTGTCCTGTTGCTTATCGCCCAGCATCATAACCGAGCCCTTGCCATAATCCTTCTCGATCTTATCCAGAGCGAGCTTTAATACTTTTAATTTGTCTTCTGCTGCCATTGTGTTGTGATTTTATATGCTAAACTAAGTTTTTACAAAGATAAATACATTTTGTACAATTGTGCAAGTATTTGTACAAATATTTTATCCACATGTGTAATTTATGCGGTAAGTGCCTAGTATAAAGTAGTAAGTAATAAGCAAAATACACTTATTACTTACCACTAGATACTTTATACTATTGTATATGTGTTGATAGTTTTTGATAGCTTATTAATGTCTTTTCCAATTGTGCTATCGATCCGCAAAGCGGGTTGATAGCTTGTAGTGAAGGAGAAAAAATCCTGGTCTCCGGGTGGGATGTTACGATTTGCCTGCCCGAACACAGGGCGGGTTACTGTGTCTGCATTATTTCTCGCGTCATTGCGAGGAACGAAGCAACTTTTCTCATGGAGCATAGCGGAATAATCTCGGGGTAATATGGGTATTTGTTTTAGTGAAGAAATGTTACGAATTGCCTGCCCGAACGCAGGGCGGGTTACGGTTTTCATAGTTTCTGTTTTTACCTCCCCCGTAGCCCCCTCCAAAGGGGGACAGTTTTTGTGCGAGGACTTCTGTATCGTGTCTCCCCCTCAGCGAGGGGGTAAGGGGGAGGGTAGTATTGTTACAAATGGTTACGGTTTTCATGGTTTCTGTTTTTACCTCCCCCGTAGTCCCCTCCAAAGGGGGACAGTTTTTATGTAGGACCTCTGTATCTCGTCTCCCCCTCAGCGAGGGGGTAAGGGGGAGGGTAGTATTGTTACAAATTGCCTGCCCGAACGCAGGGTGGGTTACGTTTTTCATGGTTTCTGTTTTTACCTCCCCCGTAGCCCCCTCCAAAGGGGGACAGTTTTTGTGCGAGGACTTCTGTATCGCATCTCCCCCTCAGCGAGGGGGTAAGGGGGAGGGTAGTTGTACCAAGTATGTTACAAAAAGATACGTTTTTCATGGTTTCTGTTTTTACCTCCCGGTAGCCCCCTCCAAAGGGGGACAGTATTTGTGTGTGGACCTCTGTATCGCATCTCCCCCTCAGCGAGGGGGTAAGGGGGAGGGTAGTTGTAGCAGGTATGTTACAAAAAGATACGTTTTTCATGGTTTCTGTTTTTGCCTCCCCCGTAGCCCCCTCCAAAGGGGGACAGTTTTTGTGTGAGGGCCTCTGTATCGCATCTCCCCCTCAGCGAGGGGGTAAGAGGGAGGATTTTATTATGACAAATATACAATATTTGTTGTGTATTATAAAATGATAAACCATTTAAACTGAAAATACCGTGTTACACCCGTTGCAGGGGTGGCGGGGTTTCAATAACTTGTGGCATAATACGCTATACGATTAATATTATGGCAGATAAATATAAAATATCAGAAATACCATCTTCAATTATTGTGATACCTGCTGGCAAAATAAAATGCTACATATCAGGTAAGTTACGACAAGATACGCCAGAAGAACATATCAGGCAAAGAATAGCAAGAAGTTTAGTCGAGGAATATGGATATTCAAAAACAGATATTGAAATTGAGTGGAAGGTACAAATTGGAGTGACTAAAAAAAGGGCAGATATAGTTGTCTTTGAAAAAGGAACAAACCATATAACCGAAAATATAATAATAATTGTAGAGGCAAAGAAGGAAACTATTAAGCCTTCTAATAAAGATAATGGTGTAGCGCAATTACATTCATATTTAGCAGCTACAATTAATTGTAGGTATGGATTATGGATTGGTAGTGAAATACAGGCATTTGAAAAAACAATTGTTGGAAATAAATTTAAAATTGAAGAAACATTAGATATTCCATTAGCAGGAGGTAAGTTATTAGTAGCACATTCATTTAAAGACTTAGTGCCAGCCACAGATGTTTTGAAGGATGTTTTTAAACGTTGCCATAATTATATAGCTGCAAATCAGGGTGGGAGTAAGGAAAATGCTTTTCATGAGTTTCTTAAAATTATTTTCTGTAAAGTATTCGATGAAAAATACTCTTCAAGTCCTACTTTTTATATTACTATTGAAGAACAAAAAACAAGTAAAGGACATAAAGCTGTTGAAAGTAGAATTCAAGGGATATTTAAAGAAGTATTGAGCGAATATGGATATATTTTTGGGAAAGAAGAAGAAATAAATCTCAAGTCCAATGTTGTCGCTTATATCGTTAGCGAGTTGCAGAAATATAGTTTACTTGAAACTGATTTTGATTATAAAGGCCAAGCATATGAAGAAATTGTTGGTTCTAATAGCAGAGGTGATAGGGGTGAATTTTTTACACCAAGAAACCTTTGCAAATTAGCAGTTGATATGGTAAGAGAGGTGGTTGGAGATGAGGCTTTTAAAAAATTAAAAGTGCTTGACCCATCATGTGGTACTGGTGGTTTTTTGATAACCTATGTGCATTCTTTAAGTGAGTTGATTTTTAATACAGAATTAAATAAAAAAGGGAATTCTGACAAAGCAAAAAATAGTACTAGAGAAATAGTTAAGTCGATTTGTGATAAAAATGTTTTTGGAATTGACTTTAATCCTGTTTTAGTAAGAGCAGCTCAAATGAATCTAGTAATGCATGGAGATGGATCAAGTAATATTTATCAAGAAAATACACTTAAGAGTTATGGAGAGTTTTCTGATGATACAAGAATGTATATCAAGGATAGTTCTTTTGACTTAATTATAAGTAATCCACCATTTGGAGAAGATTTAGCCATTGATGACGCGCATGTACTAGATCAATATGAATTAAGTGCTTTTGAGTCATCTACAAAAAGATCAATAATGGCTCCTCAAGAATTGTTTATTGAAAGGTCTTACAGATTATTAAAGCCCAATGGACTTTATGCTGTTGTGATTCCTGATAATATAGTAAGTAACCCATCTTATGCATTTATTAGACATTGGATGCTGTTGCGTTTTCAAATAATAGCTAGCGTATCTCTTCCGACAGAAATGTTTCAACCTTCAACTGGGACACAGACAACTTTGATGTTAATGAGGAAAAGACCAAAGCTTCATAAGTCTCTAAATGAAATATTGAATGAGTACAAAGATGAAAAAGTTTTTCTTTCTATTCCTCATAAAATAGGTCACGATCAAAGAGGTAATATTATTCCTCAACGAGATATCGAAGGGAATATCGTTTTGCAAGAATTAAAGAGAAAAAGACTAGTTAGGGATCCGGATGGTAAATGGACTGAGGAGTTGGTTGAATCTAGAGAGCCGATACCATACGATTTATTGCCTAAAGTATTCACTGATTTTAAAAATTGGTTAAAAGATAATAGTTGAAAATGAAATCAATATCTGTTTCTACTTCCATAGTAAACTTGCTAGAAGGAGATTGTCGGCTTGATGCTACTTATTATGCATCTGATGTTTTTCAGGCACAAAGCATTTTAGAAGAATATGCAACAAAAGGTAATGCTATTGAAAAAATTGGTGACTTATCGAAGGGGACATTTAATCCTCCACCAATCAAGAGAATATTTACAGATGATATGAATAATGGTACACCATACATGCTACCACAAGAAATGTTTGATTTTTATTGGGAACCTAGAAAACACGTTCTTGCCAATAAGATGAATAAAATTGAAGATTGGTATTTAAAGGAAAACTGGGTAATTCTAACACAGAGTGGCACTGTTGGAAAACCATATTTTGCGACAAAATCTGATGAGAATATTATACTATCTCAGAATGCTATCAGAATTCCTCCAAACGAAGATTATGTAGGGGGGTATATATATGCGTATCTATCTACTTGGATAGGTCAAACATTACTTAAAAAGGATAAATTTGGCATAACAGTAAAACATATTAGGCCACATCAAGTTGATACAATCCCTATTCCTAAGATTGATATTAAAAAGCAAATAGAGATAAGCCAGAAAATTAAAAAAGCTTTTGAACTTAGGAAGCAAGCAATCGATCTAATAAATAGTGCTAAAGATGTTATATATGATGAATTAAATGCTCCTAAGACAAACATATTTGATGATATAGACTTACAATCTGAAGATTAATTGAATGTGATCACTCATTTTTAAAACTCTCCTCCTTGCGAAGGAGGAGTACCCGCAGGGGGAGGTGGTAGCTACTCGCGAGTGATTAACCACCCCTGGTTTCGCTTTGCCTTCGCAAATCAAAACCTGTCCCCTCCTTGTAAAGGCGGGGAGCTTTTTGTGCGGGTGGTAGCTACTCGCGAGTGTTTACCACCCCTGGTTTCGCTTTGCCTTCGCAAATCAAAACCTGTCCCCTCCTTGTGAAGGCGGGGAGCTTTTTGTGCGGGAGGTAGCTACTCGCGAGTGTTTACCACCCCTGGTTTCGCTTTGCCTTCGCAAATCAAAACCTGTCCCCTCCTTGTGAAGGCGGGGAGCTTTTTTGTGGTTCTATTTCATACTATACCTGAGACCGAGGAAGTAGCGTATGCCTTGTAGTGAGGCATAGTTGTAGGAGGGGTCGAAGGTGTAGCCGTTGGGGTTGTTTACGGGGTCGTTCACGGTTTTATCAAATGGGTCGTAGGGGCGCATGATTGGGTCTGCGGGTACAAAGTTCAGCAGGTTCTTTACGCCGCCGTATAGCTCTATGCCATTGCCAAACTGTTTGGTGAGCTGCAGGTTGAGGATGCAGTACCAGGGCGAGTATTCGGGCCGGTAATCGTTGGGCAGTACGGGCAGGCGCATGGGGCCGTTCCACTTGCCGGTGAGGTCTACACTGAATTTGTTTTTGAAGGTATAGCTGGCTGCGAGGTTGCCGCTCCATTTAGGTGCATGGAGTTGTGTGCTGCGCAGGGCTATGCCGCTGCCGGTATCATTTACCTGGAATACGTTCATATACGTAACGCCGGCATTGAGCCTGAGGGGTATGCGGAAGCCCATATCGAGGTTCAGCGCCAGCCCGCGTGATATAGCATGGCCTCGAAGGTTGTCGTAAATGATCTTGTTGGGGTCTGTATTAAAGTCGCCTACTATCTTATTGGTGAAGTAAGAATAGAAGCCCGTGATATCTGTATTGATATAGCTGCGATTAATGACAAATTTACGCACATAGTTGAGGTTGGCATTGTAAGAGCGTTCAGGGTTCAGCTTTTGTTTTATGACTACCTGGCGCGCGCCGGTGAGTGCTGCATGGTCTTCTGTAAAGAGGTTCACCACGCGGTAGCCGGTGCCGAGGCTGGTGCGCAGGGTATTCAGTTCATCGGGTGCCCATTTCCAGGCGAGGCGGGGAGAGTGTACGCTGCCGTGGTTGCGATCGTAATCGTAACGGTAGCCGGCCAGTATCTTATGTTTTTTATGGGCTGTCCATTCGTCCTGCACAAATATGCCGGGCAGGGGTGTGCGTGCGGGTTGGTTGCTGCCATTGGCAGCCTGTGTGCCTACGGTATTATCGTCATAGAGGGTATAGCGGTAAGAGGAGCCGAGGAGGAGGCTGTGGCGGGCGCCGAGTTGTTTATCCCAATAGGCCTGTGCAAAGGCTACACGCTGCGTGGCTATGAAGGGCACGAGGCCATAGTAAGAATCCTGCCTGTGGTCGTTGTAGGATAGCTGCAGCATTATCTTTTCTTTGAGTGGCAGTTGGTACATGGCTATTAGTTCCCAGCGCTTGGTATTGATACTTTCGCCGTAGATACTGTCGCTGCCCCGGTAGGCTTTGCTCCAGTTCATTTGTCCGCCCCAGCGGTCTTCATATACATAGCGGGCGGCGATGCTGGCTATGCGGTTGCCGGGGCGCGCTATGGTGTATTTGTTGAAGACAGAGATGCGGTTTTGCAGGGTGACATCAGTGAATCCGTCGCCGTTCTTATCTATTGGTTTGTTGTAATTGAAATAGTTGATGCCTGCCAGTGAATAGACTTTGCCTAGTTTGAATTTTGCAGACAGGTCTGCACTGTGTTCCATCCATGAGGTAGTGAATAGGTCTGCTGATATCTTTGGCGCACGCGCAGGCGCTTTTGTGATGACGTTGATAATGCCGCCCATTGCTTCTGAGCCATAGAGCGATGAGGCAGGGCCTTTTACTACTTCTATGCGGTCTACTATGCTGTTGGGTATGCCATTGAGGCCGTATACTGTAGACAGTGAGCTAACGATGGGCATGCCGTCTATGAGTATCATGGTATATGGGCCTTCCATACCGTTGATGTGTATATCGCCTGTATTGCAAACGTTGCAGTTGAGTTGTGGCTGCACACCGTTGAGCATGCCTACAGCTTCAAACAGGCTGGGGGTGGGGTTCTTCTTGAAGAATTTAGATGTGATGATCTCTACTGGCACGGGGCTGTCTTTCCGTGTCATTTCTTTCATGGTGCCGGTTATCACTACCTCTACCAGGGTATCGTTTTTATCGTTCTGTGCCTGTGCTGTAAGTGCTGATATCAGCATACAGGCTAACATTATCTGCCTCATTAGTTTTAGCTAGTGAGACAAAAGTATGTATATTTTAGATTAATCTAAAAATATTTTTAGTCTAGCATCAATTTATATCACAGGCATAGCCTTTTCCTTTCTTATTGGCACTATCAGCATAATTATGGCATATATAGGCTGCCTGGCCAGATGTAGCTGCACTGATAATGAAGTTTGTATCGTTGAGGCCGGTAGCTGCTATTTTGCAGCTGCATACATAGTTGAAGGAGTCTTTCTTTTTGCAGGCGGCAAATAGAATAGCAGTAATAGTAATTGTAATCAGCAGATTTCTCATTGAAAAGAGGTTAGAGGTACAAATCTAAGTAAATATAAAAAGCCGTCCTTTGGGGACGGCTTTCGGTATAGTTAAAATGTGTTTATTACACTTTAAAGTGGCTGAATGCTTTGTTAGCTTCTGCCATACGGTGAGTATCTTCTTTCTTTTTGAAAGCACCACCTTCACCTTTAGCTGCAGCTACGATTTCGTTAGCCAGTTTATCAGCTATGGTTTTACCGTTACGCTCGCGGCTGTAGCGGATGAGCCATTTCATGCTCAGAGATATTTTACGGTCAGGACGTACTTCAGTAGGTATCTGGAAAGTAGCACCACCGATACGGCGGCTACGAACTTCTACAGCAGGAGTTACGTTAGACAGGGCGCGTTTCCATACTTCATAACCATCTTCACCTGACATTTTAGCAACTTTATCCAGTGCATCGTAGAATGCGCTGAGCACTACAGTTTTGTTACCACCCCACATAAGGCAGTTAACGAAACGTGTAACGTTTTTATCGTTGAATTTAGGATCCGGAGCTAAAGGGAGCTTTTTTGCTTGTGCCTTCCTCATTGTATCTGATTAGTAATGTTTTTAATTATTTTTTAGCTTTTTCACGTTTAGTACCGTATTTAGAGCGGCTTTGCTTACGGTCTTTTACGCCCGCAGTATCAAGCGCACCACGTACGATGTGGTAACGTACACCCGGAAGGTCTTTCACACGACCACCGCGGATAAGCACGATAGAGTGCTCCTGGAGGTTGTGGCCTTCACCCGGAATATATGCGATAACCTCTACTTTATTAGTAAGACGCACTTTGGCAACCTTACGGAGGGCAGAGTTTGGTTTCTTTGGAGTAGTAGTGTACACACGTGTACAAACGCCACGGCGCTGAGGACAAGCGTCCAATGCGCGGGACTTAGATTTGGCGCGTATCTGCTGGCGGCCTTTACGAACTAATTGTTGAATAGTAGGCATTTGCTATACCGTTGATATTAATTTTAATGGAGTGCAAAGGTAATAGTTTTTAATAAACCAACAAAAAATCTGAAGATATTTATATAAAGCGTGTTAATGCAGGCTTTGGGGACTGCAAATATAATAAAAGCCGCCCTGCAGGGCGGCTTTGGTATTATTTATAATAAAATTATCTATTTCTTGAATTGGGCAACGCAGGTATCAGATGTAATGCCATCGTTTACAATATAATTGATGGTCATGATATTGCCGTTAAACACACCTGTACCTGTAAATGTAAGGCCGCTTGAATCGTTAGTTTGCTGTGGGATGTTCATTACTTTGCCTTCACAATCAAGGTCTGCATAAACAGTAGCAGGGAAGATACTGTAGTTGCCGAAGTTGGCAATGTATATCCTGTTTTTGATGTTGGCATCTTTAGTTACATCTACATAAAATGTATCGTTACCGCAGTTTTCTGTGGTCAGGTAGCTGCCTACTCTGTCAATAGCGCAATTAGATATCGGTACTATATTCAGGTTGAATGTATACGTACGATAGTAAGTGCTGCGGCTGTAGGCCATTATCTGCAGTTTGTATGTGCCCAGTTTTGCGCCGACAGTATTAAATACTATACCTGAATTATAGTTAGGCCAGCCCGTATTAGGGTTGAAGGTGGCGGTAACACCTTGCGGTAATCCTGATATAGACAGGTCCACTTCCTCATTAACACCTTTCAGTACTTTTATCTCTATTGGCATGGTTGCTACCGAATTTACTTCGGCTACGAAATCGTTGGCACCGTTGATAACATAATCAAACTTTTCGTTTGACCTTTTACATGCAAAAAAGCCTGCAACAAGTATTGCGGCAACGGCCAGTAAGTAGATTCTTTTCATAAGGTCTGGATTAAATAATTGTTACTATGTGAAAATACAGCTTTATGATGGAAAAGCAAATGGTATGCCATAAACCTAACCATTTGGGGCAGTATTATTGTCTTTAGGGTTAATACTCCCTGCATGAAGAAACTATTGTCATTCATACTATTGTCAATACTTAGCGCGGGTGTTCATGGGCAGTTAACTAAGCTATCCGTGAACCCTGTCTTACCATACGTTAGTGATTCACTAAGCCTTGATATATATGCTCTCTTTTACTCCGAAGGGTTTAACAGTTATCCCTTACTGGGGGGATATAGTACTATTCAGTCTTCAGATACACTAAACCTCAATCTGTATTATACAAATGAACCGTTACAACATGCGCTTTTTTGTACACGTTTCAATAGCATCAGGTTAACTAACATTCCGTTGCAGATTCAAACCATTAAGATTTCCGGCTATGTCTGCTCAACAGATACTTCCTTGCATGATACTTTGCATGAGGCGCAGGATGTCTATCTGAATTTGCTGACATTAGGCATATTACAAGGTATTGGCCAGGCAGGTAAAATCAAGGTGTCACCTAATCCAGCTACGGACTATCTGCAAGTAGATGCAGGTAATGAAAAGTTTACTGATGTTTATATTACTGATATTACGGGTTGGGTAGTGAAGCGATTCGGTCATTCATCAGACCGGCTGGATATTTCAGACCTACCAGTCAATGTATTATATATACTCAATATGCGTGGAGACAATACTATATATACTTGTAAGTTCAGTAAAAGATAGTAGGTATGATATTTTATTTATTTGATTTACAATCATTTATCTGTTTTTGCTGATTATGTGTGTATGCTGGCATCTTTGATGCTATCTTAGCACAGACAAATAATCTGTTAAACCTTAAAAATTACTAACGGGTCACCCAACGCATCTGTATAATATACAGTCTATTGTAGTGTAAATCTTTAATACCCGTTACTTGCCTTTAGCTTTGGCTTATACGATACAGGGACAATCGAGCGAGTTAGAAGAGCTCATCCGGGGCTGCATACGCAATGAGCGTAGCTGCCAGGAACGGTTGTACCAACTGTTCTACGGCCGTATGATGGCTGTAGTAAAGCGGTATATAGACCATGACGAACAGGCAGAAGAAGTTCTTAACAATGGGTTTTTGCGTGCTTTTCAAAAGGTGGGGCAATACACGTTCCAGGGTTCTTTTGAAGGCTGGCTCCGAAAAATAGTTTTTCATGCCGTGTCAGACTATGTGAAGCAGAATGTGCGTTATAATGAAAAGATAGTGCTGGTAGAGAAGGATGAATACGTGCATAAAGACCATGCAGACAAGCTGTACTATAACCAGTTGCTTGAATTGGTACAGAGCCTGCCGGACGCTACAAGGGTAGTTTTCAACATGTATGTGATGGAAGGCTACTCACACAAAGAAATAGGTAAGATTGTAGGTATCAGCGAGGGTACTTCAAAATGGCACCTCTCAGAAGGGCGGCGCATATTGAAAGACAAAATTGAGAAACTGCAATTGCATATTAAAAGATAAAAATTTATCCAGATGGATAAAAACATGATAAGTATTGATGAACTCGTAAGACAGCGACTCGCAGGTGGCGAGGAGAAAGAGCGCCCAGGCGCATGGCTGTCTATGAGGGAACTGCTGGACAAGGAAATGCCGGTTTCCGCTCCACCAGCCGCAGGCGGTAATTTCCGCCGTTTACTGGGCTATGCCGCAGCTTTATTATTGCTCACGGGTCTTTGTACCGGTGGGTACCAGGTAGCTTCTTATTTCCGCGAGAAAGGGGATAACGGACAAAGCATGCCTAATGAAATGAACACTACCGACGGAGCAATAGCTTCTAGGGGTATAGGCTCTGCTGTAACCGGCAATACTACAGCTGTATCTAAAAATGATATCAGTAGTGTAAACAGTCCTGAAAACGTAACCAATAGTAACAATTCTCCTGAAGCTAAAGAAATAGGCACTTCAACTAATACTTCAGGTGGCCATAATAATAACATTAACAATCCTGGTCCATCAGGCAATAATACTAATACCATATTAACCGGCGTTGCTGCATCAAGCAATCACAATTCTGCAACAAAACATAACAAGTCAGCAGAGTTTAATATTAAGTCAAATAGCAGTAACAACGAATTGAATATCAATGGGGATAATGATAATTCAATAGCTAATAACCCTACCGTTTCAGCAGATAAGTCAGCCCCTGCAAACACCTCTCACATTGCCCCCAACAGCACTGCAGCTAATAACAACAATGCAGGTAAGAAAGGTAACAAGAATGGTAAGGATGGTATAGGGCCTAAGCCTAAACAAAATGGCAACCATACCGCAGGTACAAACAATACCAAAGATGAAAAGGCGCCTGAATTAACTGCTGACAAAGATGGTGGCATGAAACATGTAAACCTGCAGATGGACTCTATCAATAAGATAGAAACCAAGCAAGTGGCAATAGGAAAAGGACGTTTTAAAGTAGATACAGTATCTAAGGGTAAAATAGCCCTGGCGCGCTACAGTGTGGTTGATGACCTTGACCAACTGGCAGCTATGGCACAGGTAAAACAATCTGCCGACAACCTGGCGGTAGTACCTGCCGCCGCTGCACCTGCTTCAGCTTCTGAAGAAAAAATGGAGTTACTGGCTAACCACAGGGTATCCAGCAAAAGAGAAAAATGGAACCCGACCCGTTTTGAGGAAATGGTACACAATGCTAAGATCAACATGAATGGTGTTTCATTCTACCCGGGCCTGCTGGCAGGTGTTAATACATCGGCAGTGGGTGGCAAACAGGCGTTTGGTTTCCAGGCAGGTATCACTGGTCTTGTTAAATTCAGCGAACACTGGAGTTTATTCTCTGAACTGAAGTACATGAACAACTTCAACAACGGTACTTATGTATCAGATAGCTATAACAAAGGCCTGTCTCGTGAAATAGATCCGCAAAACCCTGCGCTGGCTAACTATACATGGGATTCTGTGGTACATAAATACCAGTATTCTACATTAGGTTCGTTACAACTGCCGCTGGCATTGAGGTATAGCATAGGCCGCCTGAACGTATTTGGTGGTGCTAATATGGTATATAACTTCAAGGTAGGAGGACTGTATGATGGTGGTGCTACATACCTGCAACGCGTGTCTCGTCCTACAGACCTGGGCCCGCTTAGCTGGAATGGTGGTGCAGCTAAATATAAAGTAGATGATTTTGGTCCGAGGTTTGGTTTGGGTTATATGTTCGGTGCATCATTCCAGGCATCACCTGCGCTGCAGCTTGATATGAGAGTGGCTACACAGTCTTTATGGAATAATGCTTCTACTTATGGCAGCAAAGAAGTATTCAAACAACTGTATTACAATCCATCAATACAGATGAATGTAAGCTACAGGATAAGCACCTCAAGGTATCACCGCAATAAAGACTAATCGTCTGTCATTGCAGCCCGCTTCATTTGCAGGGTGGTTTCCTTACCAAGATAGGCTTCGATACGGTTTTCAATAAAGTATATTAATGGCGTTAGTACTAACGCCATTAATGCTTTATAGCTGTAGTTGACCAGTCCAATAGCCAGTACACGCTGATAAGACCAGCCATTACCTATCTTAAAGGCAATAAAGAGTACTATAAAGCTGTCAATTAATTGAGATACAAGGGTAGAGCCTGTAGCCCTCAGCCATACTTTCTTTTCCCCGGTTACCTTCTTTATCTTATGAAACACCCATACGTCAAGCACCTGGCTTACAAGGAAGGCGGTGAGGCTGCCGAAGATGATCCACATGCCCTGCCCGAATATGCTGCTGAATGCGGCCTGCATATTGGGTACGCCATCGGCACTATGGCTGGTTATCCAGAATTCCTGGTTAGGCGGTACACGGATAGCCATGTAGAACATTACAAATGCATAGCTGATAAGTGCTACAGCAATATATGATATGCGCCGCACGGCTTTAGGCCCGTAATATTCATTCACTATATCGGTCATCACAAACTCTATAGGCCATAGCAACACACCGCAGGTAAGCGTGTAGGTGAGGCCGTCTTCGCCCAGTAATGAGAATGGTTTCGGTTGCATACCCAGCAATCTTTCGAGTGAGAAAAGTTTGCCGCCTATACATTCGGCTATCATGGCATTAGCTACAAAAAACGCAGCAAGGAAAATGAAGAGCCGGGTAGGCTTATCATTGAAGATTTTGTGCACCATAGGTTGGTTTTAACGTAAAACTATTTAAATACTAACAGAAATATTATAGTAAATGTTATGACAATATAATAACGAGTTATATTTTTATGCGATACCATCATTTTGCATTATTATGAAAAAGCTTTTCAAATGGCTGGGAATCATAATCCTGGTCATTGTTGTAGCCGCAGGAGGATTTGCAGGCTATATTAAAATGTTCATGCCCAATGTGGGTAAAGCGCAAGACATCAAAGTTGATATTACACCCGAACGTGTAGCACGCGGCGAATACCTGGCCAATTGTGTTACGCTCTGTATGGATTGCCACTCAAAACGTGACTGGTCAATATTTACAGCCCCGCCAACACCCGGCACAGCAGGGGTGGGTGGAGAACTGTTTGACCGCTCTATGGGCTTTCCCGGTGTTTATCATTCAAGAAACATAACACCTTATAAACTGAAAGACTGGACAGATGGTGAGATATACAGGGCTATAACATCAGGTGTAGACAGGAATGGAGAGCCACTGATGCCTGTAATGCCATACCTGAATTATGGTAAGATGGATACAGAAGACATCTATTCTATCATAGCTTATATACGTTCATTACAACCTGTACAGAGTGATATTGCCGCTTCTGAATCAGACTTTCCATTCAGTCTTATCATTCGCACCATACCTGCCAAAGCTGCACCGGAAAAGAGACCTGCGGAAACTGATATTGTAGCCTATGGCAAGTATATGGTAAATGCTGCAGGCTGTGGAGAATGCCATACAAAGTTTGAGAAAGGACAGTTGGTAAAAGGTACGGAATTTGGCGGTGGACGTGTGTTCCAGATGCCGGGTGGTACACTCACAACACCGAATATCAGCCCCGATATGGAAACGGGTATTGGCAACTGGACCAAAGAAGTGTTTATAAAGAGGTTCAAGATGTATTCTGATTCGAGCTATGTACCGCAGAAGGTTGACTTCAAAAAGGACTTCGTTACATTAATGCCATGGATGATGTATACGCACATGAAAGAGAGCGACCTGGCAGCCATTTATGAATACCTGAGAACTGTAACAAAACAGGTGAACAAGGTAGAGAAATGGAAATCACGAGCATAGTATTTAACACTTAGCTTATTAGTTTAAGGGGAAGCGTCAGCTTCCCTTTTTATTTGTCATGACTTTGTCCTATGTGATTGTTTTTACTGTTTTAACATTTGCTTTAACAACTGCTGGCATGCTTTTTTCGTTAGTCATAGTGTAAGGTTAACCCTTAAAACTAAGGCGTATGAATGTAAGAATATTAATGGTGGGCAATAATGAAGACCACCTGCTGCCGGAAGCAGAAATGCTGAAACAAAGAGGATTACAGGTATATACAAGCAGTGAAGACTGCATTGCAGATATGATAGATGAGATAAAGCCTGACGTGGTGTATTTCAATCCGGAAGAGCCGGGTGTGCACAGTACACATGTGTATCATGATCTGCTCAATGATATAAAACACGTATCTGTACCTGTAATATATACGCTGGTTGAAGATGATACTTATATAGTGAACCGTAAACGTACATCAAGCAGGGATAAAAGAAGTGTTATAACTGATAATATAGTAGATGGAATAAAGGCGGCGTTACTAACAACAGGTTACAGGAAACGCAGGAATACAATCAATATAACACCAGTCAATTACTTTCCTTATTATGCCACAGGAGCTTAGCTTTTATCAACTGAATATCTACCTGGGCCTATAATAAACATAGCCAGGAATACAAAAAAGAGCTCTATAGAATGAGAGGCGACAGACAGGCTGTCTCCGCCATGCAGATGTTTGAAAGCGGCCATGAACATTGTAAACAGCATCAGGAAACACGCGGGCCTGAATACGAATCCGATGATAAACATTAGACCGCCGATACCCTCAGCAAAGCCAGCCATAAATCCCCAGAAAGCAGGATATGCATTAACATGAATAAGCGACATATTGCTGCCCAGCGTTTCCCATTTGTCGATACCTCCTGTTAGCTTAGGCAACCCGTGTACTATCATCATTGCCCCAACACCTATGCGAAGTAACAATAAGCCTGTGTCATTGTATTTGCCCAGTTTTGAAAATAATGCCATATCCCTGTTTGTATAGAATGAATGTAATTTAAAAAATAAAAGCCGCTCACGGCAAAGCGGCTTTAAAAAATCTGTACAGGCTTAATCTATCCTTACAAATATCTGTGTATAGTAGAGTACGCCTCTGCGATTGCGAGCTATCCCGACTCCCGTGTGTGTGTAATTGCCCCTGATATTTTTCTTATGACCTGAACTGTGCAGCCACATATCTACTACTTCTTCAGCATCCTGAGCACCATAGGCTACATTTTCAGCATATCCCATCATTGCCGGGTATTTCTTTTTTATCCTGTTAAAGCGTGTATTGAAACCTGAATGGCCGAACGGCACTGACCGGTTGGCCATGCGTTTACTATGCTTGTATGCTTCGACTGCCGCTGCATCCAGGTATTTTAATTCGTTCAATCCTTTTTTGATACGGTAGTTGTTTATTTTATTAAACACCTCTTTTTCCAGCTGCGCTGATTGAGCAAAGCATGCAGAAAATATGGGGATAGTAAATACAATGAATAATAGAAATAATCTCCTGTACATACTCTTATCCTTTATTGTAAAGTTACTGAAAAGCCCCGCAACAGCGGGGCTTTTCAGTATTATTTCACTATCAGTATTGTCTATTCATTCATCATGTCTTCTATAGCTTCTGCTATATCTTCCGCGTTCGGTTTCGAGAAATAGTCGCCGTCTGTTGCATAAGCTGGGCGGTGAGCCTGCGCTGTCAGCGTGCGAGGAGCTACATCCAGCCAGCGGTAACCGCCTTGTTTTTCCATCACCTGCTGGAACATGTATGCGCTTGCGCCACCCGGTACATCCTCATCTATGAATATGATACGATTAGTTTTCTTCAGAGAATCCAGTATCATATTGTTGATATCGAAAGGCAGCAGTGTGCGAACATCTATTACCTCGCAACTGATACCTTTAGGCTCAAGATAGCTCGTAATTGCTTCTTCAATAACGCGCAACGTAGAGCCGTAAGAAACGATAGTAATATCAGAACCTTCTCTTATTACTTCCGGTATTCCGAAAGGTACTGTATAGCGGCCAAGGTTAGCCGGCATTTGCTCTTTCAGGCGGTAGCCGTTAAGGCATTCTATTACTATACCCGGTTCATCGCTTTGCAGCAGGGTATTGTACATACCCGCAGCCTGTGTCATATTGCGTGGCACACAGAGATACATACCCCTGATGCTGTTTATTATCATGCCAATTGGAGAGCCGCTGTGCCAGATGCCTTCCAGCCTGTGGCCGCGTGTGCGTATAATAAGCGGGCATTTCTGGCCACCGCGTGTGCGGTATTGCATAGTAGCGACATCATCGCTCAAAGGTTGCAGGCCATAGAGCAGGTAGTCGAGATATTGTATCTCGGCTATCGGCCTTAATCCGCGCATAGCCATACCGAGGCCCTGTCCAACGATCGTAGCTTCGCGTATACCGGTGTCGAATATTCTTTCTTCTCCGAATTTCTCCTGTAAACCGGCAAAGCCCTGGTTCACGTCACCTATTTTGCCCAGGTCTTCACCAAAGGCAAATACAGCGGGATTGGTAGAGAATGTATAGTCAAAAAATTTGTTCAGTATCTCATAGCCATTCAGTACCGGGAATTCTTCATTATATACTGCCGGCACCTCAGGCACTTTCATTGCACTGTGGCGCGATTCTGAATGCAGGTGTGATGAGAATTTCTGACGATTGTCTTCTTTCAGATTCTCGTAGAAGTTCCTCAATCCGCGTACCGCTTCGCTGTTGCCCGTGCAATAAGTAAGCATACGGCGCAGGGTCTGCATCACATCTTTGCGTATAGGTTCTTTAATAGAACCTAGTTGCTGTGCAAGCTGGGAGATAGTCTGGGCATGTTCACCGCCCTCGTACACTACCTGGCTGGCCAGTGCAGATACTTTCTGTATCTGCTCACGGATAGGATTGATGAAATTATCCCATGCACGTTGCTTGGCATCACGGGCCTGTTGTTTTGCATCTTCTTCTATGCGTGCAGCTTCATCTTCGGCAGCTATATTATTATTAACTATGAATTCGCGCAGCTTGGTAATACAATCCCATTCTTTTTCCCATTCAAGGCGCTCTTTAGTTTTATAACGTTCGTGAGAACCTGAAGTAGAGTGGCCCTGGGGTTGTGTCACTTCCTGTATGTGGAATATAGCAGGGATATGTGTTTCACGTACACGGCTGATACCTTTTTGTATGGTCTCAACCAGGCCGGGGTAATCCCATCCTTTTGCGGTGTATATGTTTATCCCGCCTTTCTTATCATCCCATTGCATACCTGCAAGGGCATCAGAAATTGAATTTTTAGTGGTCTGGTATTTACGTGGCACAGATATGCCATATCCATCGTCCCAAATGAAAATAGCCAATGGTACACGCAGAACGCCCGCAGCATTCACGCTTTCCCAAAACAAGCCTTCTGATGTTGACGCATCGCCAATGGTACAGAATATAACTTCGTTGCCGCCATTCGTAAATTTCTCGAAACCGTTTTGCAGCTCCTGTACGTTGCGGTAGCATTTAGATGCAAAAGCAAGTCCCAGGGCACGTACCATCTGGCCGGCAGTAGGGGAGATATCACTTGACGATTGCGGTTCTTTTGTCAGGTCGGCCCATTCACCATGCTCATCCAGCCAGCGGGTACCGTAGTGACCATTCATCATACGGCCGGCAGTTGATGGCTCCTGGTCTACATCAGGATTAGCATATAATTGAGAAAAGAACTTTTCAATATCGCTCATTCCTGTAGCAAACATAAGGGTCTGGTCGCGGTAGTACCCGCTGCGTATATCACCGGGCTGCATACATTTTGCTACAGCCAGTTGCGCCAGTTCCTTACCATCGCCGAAGATGCCAAATTTGGCCTTGCCTGTAAGTACCTCGCGCCTGCCTATAAGGCTGGCTTCGCGGCTGGCAACTGCCATATGAAAATCTTCAAGTACACTTATTTTAAACTCCTCAAAAGAGAGCCTGTCATTGTTTACGGTTGTTGCGTCCTGCAGCATAGTCTTGCTATAGTTTCAATGATTGCAAAGGTAACTTGTAAAGTACGGAAATTAAAGAGAATGTTATATTAATAGTAGTGAATATATAACTAGGTTGTTGTAAATCTATTTATCAAATTAATCTCCTAATTCCATCAATAGCATAGCGTCCAATAGATGTAAGAAGCAATACCCCGGCTCCTATAAGCAGACACAATAACATGAGTTGCAAAACGATTTTTCGGCCGGCCATGCTATATGAGCCCATGTACTCGTCCTGAACAATATCAGTATAACGTTTTCTGTACCTAATAATCAAGTACATAAAACCAATTATGCCAAAAATAATATCAGCAATTGTTCTCATCTTCTCTGTATAAATATAAATCAGATTATTATAATCGCCACTCAGCAATTTGTTTTGTAACATTTAAACCATACGTACGATATACCGGTATAACTGATAAACCATGTTGCGTATTTTTTTCTATACCTGTTTGTTTTTTATGTGCACTATTACCCTGCATGCTCAGGATACTGCCGGTCGCCACATGTTTAATACAATGGCACATGAGAGTATTTGTATTCGTGCAGAAAGTGGCTGGAACAAGAGTTGGTTTCAATCAGCAGGTATTTCCTACCTGGCATACCAGGCTAATGTACACGGTTCGGTTAGTTTAGTTGCATACGCAGCAGCAGAGGTAAACTATGCAAACTATGCCACATCCAGACCTTTCTTTATGGCTTGTAAAGCGGGTGTAGAATTAGGTAGTGGTTTAGTAGCATTTGCACCCGAGTTGAAACTATATATGGGTGGCAAAGGGAATCATCTTGTCTTTACACCTAAGGTTGGCTTTGGTTTTCTCGGTAGGGCAAATATTTTATATGGATATAATGTGTTTAATGATTCGGCGAATATTTATGGAATAGGACATAACCAAATATCGCTTAACGTAAATTTTACTGTATTTAAGATGAAGGAGAGTATAACAAAAGAGTATCACTAATTCAGCGAGTGCACACTGAATGCAGGCTGTACATGAGGTTTCATTCGTTGTTGTTCAATTGCTGTTTCCCAGGACTGGTAGTCAATCACCGTAAACCTTGCCAGTTCGTACTGCAGGAAGTTAATAGCAAGTATATTATGGTCTACAAACTGTGATTCGTGAGAAAGTGAATTGATAGTGTCAAGGTCTATATCTATCTCGGGGTTCTCGCTGTCATTACATATGAAGAGTATTCTTTTGCCGGAGAGTATAAGCCTGCCATTACATCTCTTATTATCTTCATGCAGCATAGATGCAGGCTCACTTTTGGCTATCACTTCAATTTCCAGTAATTGCTCAAGGTACTTATTCATAAACAGCAACTTAAGATGTGAAAAATCTTATACCCTAATCTATTCCGCTCTTTTCTTCCACGTACCCGCTTCTGGTATGTCCGGGCTTCAGCAAACGTATCATTTGTAAAGTTACTGAAAGAATAATTAAAAGCATACCCCAGAAAAAGCCCGAACCAAGCTCTTTATTCTCTTTAAAGAATATGAAAGCCAGCAATATGCCATAAACAGGTTCAAGGTTTACGCTTAGGGTGGCTGTAAAGCTGCTTATCTTTTTTAGTGCATTCAGAGCTAGCGATTGAGCCCATACCGTGCAGCAAAGGCTTAGTATTATCAGCCGTACCCAGTCGAGGGCCGGCGGCAGTATTACCGTTGATTTGTCATACATGAATTGCAGTGGCATAAGCAGGGTAATGAACAGCCAGCCTGTTCCCATTTCGTAAAAGACTATGGTACGGGACGGGTATTTATTAGCTATTCGTTTATTCAGTACGGTAAATACCGAGCTTAGAATGGCCGCAATGATACCGAACAGGATGCCCAGACCGTAAAACTGCTGGAATTGGTATATAAGGTAAACGCCCGCCAGGGCTATGGCACCTATGAGGAGTTCTATAGGGTCATGTTTGGTTTTATTTACCAATGGGTCGAGCAGGGAGGTGAAGATACTGGCCGTAGACAGGCATACGAGCGCTATAGAAGCGTTGGCAAATTTGATACTGCCGTAAAATCCCACCCAGTGCAGTGCCATGAGGCCGCCTATCAATGCCAGCTGGCGCATATCTTTCCTGCCTACCGGCACCCATAGCTTGCGGTAGTAGAGTATACCAGCCATGAAGAGGGCTGTAAGCAACATGCGGTACCATACCAGTACCGGGGCGCTAAGGCTGATGGCCCGCCCGAGTACCCCCGTAAAGCCCCAAAGGAGCACTGCGAGGTGCATTTGTATAAGTGCTTTTTTCATGTATCTGAACTGCCTGCAAACTTAGCTTAAAAGACCGTAGAAAAAGGTTGAAAATTTATGGCTACTTATGCGAATAATTGTGTTTATTTGTTCTCGATTTAAAAGGTTATAATCGTTTACCCATCCGTTTTTCAGTAAGATAAATGAATAATACTTACACGGACCTCGTTAAACAGACGTTCGATTTCCCGCAGGAAGGTTTTGAAGTTGATGATAATTCGCTTTCATTCAACGGTGTAGATATCAAAAAGCTGATAGACAAATATGGTACGCCATTCAAGCTTACCTATTTGCCTAAGATAGGCCAGCAGATACGTAAGGCGAAGAAGTTGTTTAACGATGCCATCAAGAAGCACCGTTACGATGGACAGTATTACTACTGCTACTGTACCAAGAGTTCTCACTTCTCATTTATAGTTGAAGAAACGGTGAAGCACGGTGTGCATCTTGAAACTTCTTTTGCTTATGATATTGAGATCATCAAGCAGTTGTATAAAAAACGCAAGATCACTAAAGATACCTTTATTGTCTGCAATGGTTTTAAGACAAAGGCTTATACACGCAGTATAGCGCGACTGATCAATGATGGGTTCAAGAATGTTATTCCTATACTGGATAACAAGAATGAATTTGAAGATTACAAACGCCTGATACGTACCAAAGACCCTGTAAACATTGGTATCCGCATAGCCAGTGAAGAAGAGCCTACATTTGATTTTTATACATCACGCCTGGGTATTCGCAGTAAAGATGTGCTGGAGTTTTATGTAGATAAGATAAAGGGTAATGAGAAGTTTCAGCTAAAGATGCTGCACTTCTTTATGAATAAGGGTATTAAGGATGATGTGTATTACTGGAGTGAGCTGAATAAAGTAGTGAACATATACTGCCAGCTTAAAAAGATATGCCCTGAACTGGAAGGCCTGAATATCGGCGGTGGTTTCCCTATTAAACATTCACTGGCTTTCAATTACGACTACAACTATATGGTGAATGAGATCATTCTCAACATCAAAAAAGTGTGTAAGAAAAACAAAGTTGACGTGCCTGATATTTATACAGAATTCGGTTCGTTTACAGTAGGTGAAAGCGGTGCTGTTGTATACAGTGTATTGGATGAGAAGATGCAGAATGACCGTGAGATATGGTATATGATAGATAGCTCATTCATCACCACACTGCCTGATACATGGGGTATAGGGGAGAAATTCCTGATGTTGCCTATCAATAAATGGGATAATGAATACCAGGAGGTACACCTGGGCGGGTTAACCTGCGACAGTCATGATTTCTATACGTCTGAAGAACATATAAATGCAGTGTTCCTGCCTAAGATAGATAAGGTTAAAGGTGCAGAACCGCTATATATTGGTTTCTTCCATACGGGTGCCTACCAGGACCAGTTAGCCGGGTACGGTGGTATTAAACACTGTATGATACCGTCTCCCAAACACGTAGTAGTAGAATCAGAGAATGGTAAACTGGTAGACTGGTTGTATGCTAAGGAGCAGACAGCACAAAGTATGCTGAAGATACTGGGTTACATCAGGTAGTTGCTCAAAAATGCTGTTTGCATAACATCCAGTTAACAGAAATCATATAAATTATTTCTTGTTTAGTTTGTAGATTGCAGTCGCATAATACCGGGTAGGGGAGAAACAAAACCGGTTTATGAAAAATAATATCCTAATTGTTGCCTGCATAGCCGCTTTTGCCGGCTTAGCATCCTGCAAAAAGACTGTTACAAAACAGGATAATACTTCAGGTCATTACGTGATCAATTCTAATGATAGTGCTTTCATCATCAGCATGGGGTACTATAATAATGTTACACTCGATGCGGCATATCTTGCTGTTGACAGGACCTCTGATGTAAATATCAGCGATTACGGAAGGAAGAAGGTTAATGAAACACTCAAAGACAGGCTGAATGAACTGGCTACGTTCAGGTGCCTTATGTCGCCTACGGAGCTGACACAGGAGTATATCAGGTTTAAGCAAACATGGACAAGCCTTTCGGGCAAGTCTTTTGACTCCTGTTATATATGTCATGAATACGAGATGAATAAATATGCGCTGGACCTAATAGAGCATGAGCTGAAGGTGACAAGGGATGATGTGATTGTGCAGTTCCTGTGCGATTACAGGTTTTATATAAACAGTCACCTCCGGCCATCGCAATGCATATGTGATTCTTATAAAACTAATTAATAATAAAAGCCCCGAAAAATCGGGGCTTTTTTACACTCTATCTGTCAACACTATTACGCAATCGTAATATCTTTTGTAGTCTTTTCAGCTGCTTCTTTTTTGGGTAGTACTATGTTCAGTATACCATCGCTATATTTTGCGCTTATAGCTTCAGCATTGATATTTTCATTCAGTGTGAAATTGCGTTTGAATGAGCGGTAGCGATATTCATTCCTCAGCCATTTGCCATCCTGTTCTTTTGCTTCTTCTTTGTGCTCGAATGAGATCTTCAGCACATTGTCATCTACGTTGATCTTAAAGTCTTCTTTGTTCAGGCCCGGAGCTACCACATGCAGTTCGTATGCATTTTCTGTTTCTTTGATGTTTACAGGTGCAGTTGTATTGCTCCAGTTGTCGTCATAAAAGAAACGATTCATGTCTTCGAGGATGCCGCCAAAAGTTTTAGGAACCATTCCGTAAGGTTTTCTGTAGTTGTACATAACTCTATTTTTTTAGTAGTTTTTTGAATTTGTTTACGGAACTACTAAATCAAACGGAATACCAATTGAATTTATATGACAAAATGACGTTTTTAAATTTCAGACAAAGACATTTTGTCAATATTTTCTGACTTTATTATCTAAATGGTAGAAATTATTGCAGGTAAGCGGCCAGATGGGTGGCTTGCAGAACATGATATATGGTATAATATTAATGCCTTTGTCTGATCAAAAGACAAAGGCATTAGGTATTTTTATAAACTGATATCTAAATGAAATATTATTAAAAAAATAATTTTCGAAATCTCAACCTTTTTTCGATATTTGTTGTGCTTACGATGGGTTAGTAAGTACAGTCCAATCCCGATGTATTTATATGCGTCGGGATTATTTTTTTCAATAAGCTAAGCTTTAGCGGTTTTTAATTTCAGGTAATCATCCACATTACTGAACATAAATTCGGGGTATTCGCTACTGAATTTTAATGTTACAAATCCACCCAGTAATGGTCTTGCTGCAGGTTGGTTCAGTTCCTTTGTACGCATTGGTATGAGCTCATATTCTGCACCCGGGAAGTATTTTAATACACGCATTGCCAGTTCTACACGATTCATATAGTCTGTACTGCCTACATGATATATGCCAGACTTATTATCCCTGAGTAATACAAACATAACCCTTGCTATATCCCATGCATTGGCAGGAGAAGCGTATTGATCGTATGGTAGTTTAAGTGTGAGCTTCTGGTTGTTCTTGCATTGGTCTATGATACGTGCTATGAAATTTTTGCCACGTTCTTCATCGCCATATACGTTGGTTACTCGTAGTACAAGTGTGTTGTCAAACTCCCTGATTGCTAATTGTTCAGCTTCAAGTTTGTGCCTTGCATAAGTGCTCAATGGGTTTACCTGAGCATCTTCTGTATAAGGCCCATTCTTACCATCAAAAACATAATCTGTAGATATGTACACGAATTTAGCACCACATTGCTTTGCCACAGATATAAGGTTGATAGTGCTTTGTACTGTTTGCCTGTAGCTTTCTTCTGGTTCTGTTTCACATTTGTCTACATGGGTCATTGCACCGCAATGCACAATAACATCAGGCTTCCAGCTTATGATATCGAAATTGTTTGCGTCTGCCAGGTCGAGCGTATTGTAGAATACTGTACCATTTGTAGCATAGGAAAAATATGAACCCTTTACATCCCATCCCTGTTCTGTAAAATGCCTTAAACAATTGTTGCCAACAAGACCGGATGCCCCGGC
Organism: Flavipsychrobacter sp.; assembly: GCA_044227125.1. Lineage (GTDB taxonomy): Bacteria > Bacteroidota > Bacteroidia > Chitinophagales > Chitinophagaceae > Polluticoccus. The sequence continues at coordinate 79,915 of JBGAFS010000003.1, read as the reverse complement.
AATAAATACTTTCATGCGGTAAAAATAAAGTGCTCAAAAATACAAAAGCCATTCTGTATTGCAGAATGGCTTTTGGTTGATAATAATTATGTATTACTATGCATTTTGCATGATAGCACTTTTGATATCAGGCATCTCCTGTGGATACAGCTTGTTAGTTATTTTATCACGCAGTTCGCTGAACGCTTGCAGGGTAATATCGATATCCTCATCTGTATGTGCAGCTGTAGGTATCAGGCGCAGTATGATCTGGCCTTTAGGTATTACCGGGTAAACTACCACAGAGCAGAAGATGTTATAATTCTCACGCATATCGAAGATCAATTGCGTAGCATCAAATAAGCCACCGTGCATCAATACCGGAGTAACAGGCGTGTTGGTAGTACCGATATCAAAACCACGTTCGCGCAGACCGTTTTGCAGGCGGTTTACATTATGCCAGAGTTTCTCTTTCAGTTCAGGCATTGTGCGCAGCATATCAAGACGTTTCTGGTTGCCCACAACGATAGCCATAGGCAGAGATTTGGCGAACACCTGGGAACGCATATTGTAACGTAAGAACTTCAGCACTTGTTTATCAGCAGCAAGGAAACCACCTATACTCGCCATAGACTTAGCGAAAGTAGAGAAGTAAATATCTATACCGTCCATGCAGTCTTGCTCTTCACCTATACCGGCACCTGTTTTACCCATAGTACCAAAACCATGTGCATCGTCTACAAACAGGCGGAATTCATATTTGCTTTTCAGGGCTGCGATTTCTTTGATACGGCCCTGGTTGCCGCTCATACCAAACACACCTTCTGTGATAACGAGGATACCGCCACCTGTCTGTGCTGCCATTTCTGTAGCACGTTGCAATTGCTTTTCGCAATCTTCTACATCATTATGTTTGTATACATAACGGTGGCCCATATGCAGGCGCAGACCGTCAATGATACATGCATGAGATTCTGCGTCATAAACCACAACATCGCGGCGGCCGCAGAGACTGTCAATAGCAGATACCATACCCTGGTAACCGTAGTTGAACAACATTGCGTCTTCTTTGCCAACGAATTCAGCGAGGTCTTTTTCTAATTTTTCGTGATGGTTACTGTTGCCACTCATCATACGGGCACCCATAGGGTAAGCCAATCCAAACTGTTCAGCAGCTTCTTTATCTGCTTTACGAACTTCAGGATGGTTAGCAAGCCCCAGGTAGTTGTTCAAGCTCCATACTATACGTTCTTTACCGTTGAACATCATGCGGTTACCTATTTCACCTTCCAGCTTAGGGAATGCGAAATATCCCGGTGCCTGTTCTGCATAATCACCAATCGGTCCTAGCTTATTCTCAAATTTGGCAAAAATATCCATATATGATAATTGTATTAATTTAAGTTTAAATTATCTTAATCAGGCGCAAAAATAACAAAAATATCCGGGGTATAATAAGTCGATAATGTGCATTTTTACACAGTCTTAACCTTTATAAATGAAACGTATACTCATCCTTGGCTTATCTCTGTTATGTCTGAATCTTGCTACTGCACAGCCGGCAAATAAGGTTAAGCGACCCAAATTGGTAGTGGGTATAGTAATAGACCAGATGCGCTGGGATTACCTGTACCGCTACTACAGCAGGTATACTGATGATGGGTTTAAGCGCCTGATGAACGAAGGTTATAACTGCCAGAATACCTTTATCAATTACCTGCCCAGCTTTACTGCACCGGGGCATGCCTGTGTATATACGGGCAGTGTACCTTCTATACATGGTATAGCATCAAATGACTGGATAGACAATGCCACAGGTGCATCGGTATATTGTGTAGAGGATAAAACTGTACATGCTATAGACGGACGCAGTGCTGCAGGCAAAATGAGCCCGGCAAATTTATGGACAACAACTGTGACAGATGAACTGAAACTGGCAACAAACAACAGGTCTCGCGTATATGGTATATCTATAAAAGACAGGGGCGCTATATTGCCGGCAGGCCATATGGCTGATGGCGCATACTGGTTTGATGACAGTACCGGGAATTTTATGAGCAGCTCGTTTTATGGCAATGAACTGCCTGTATGGTTGAGGTCATTCAATAATAAGCACTGGGCAGATACTTTAATGAACGCAACATGGGACTTACTTTACCCGGCTCATACTTACAGGCAAAGCACAGCAGACAATAGTCCGTACGAGGGGGTGTTAAAAGGAGAGGCTGCGCCCGTGTTTCCGCATAATGCACCCAAAGGCGCAAAGGGCTATAATGCTTTAAGATATTTTCCCGGTGGAAATAGTATTGTATTCAAAGCAGCCAAAGCCTGCATAAAAGGCACGGAACTGGGGCAGGGCAGCACAACTGATTTTCTATGTCTTAGCTTTTCGTCTACAGACTATGCAGGTCACACGTTCGGGCCAAACTCTATGGAAGCAGAAGATATGTACCTGCGATTAGATAAAGACCTTGCATCGTTCCTGCGTTTTCTTGATGCGAATGTTGGCGAAGGTAACTACACCATATTCCTCACTGCAGATCATGGCGCTGCACATAATACGAGTTTTATGACTGACAGGAAGGTGCCAGCAGGCGATGCTTCAGAAGCAGAAGTAGCAAAAGCATTGATGAAGTACGTGAAAGACCTTACCGGGAAAGACAGTCTAATAAGGGCATTGGGCGATTACCAGATTTACCTGAATGAACCAAAGTTTCATTCTGCACAGGAAAGGAATGAGGTGAAAAAGATGATCGTAGATTGGTTGTATAAGCAAGAAGGTGTGGCTTATGTTGTTGATATGGAAAATATGAATACAGCAACAGTACCGGAACCATTACGAAGCATGATTGTAAACGGTTATAACAGGCAACGCAGCGGATGTATTCAAATTGTATTGAAACCCGGTTGGTACAGCGGTGGTTATAAAACAGGCACTACGCACGGTACGTGGAATCCTTATGATACACATATACCATTGCTTTGGTACGGTTGGGGTATTGCAAATGGAGAAACATACAGGAAAACAAATATGACAGATATAGCAGCAACTGTAAGTGCATTATTGCATATACAGATGCCCAATGGTTGTATTGGTAATACTATAGAAGAGGTATTTAAATAATATTAGTGCGGTATCCTTCCTGCGCCGGCAAACCTGCGTACCCAATACTCATCATCAAGGCTGCTGATCATTACACCCTGTGAAGAAGAAGCATGTACAAAAAATCTGTTCATCAGGTATACACCTACGTGAGATATTCTTGAACCTCGTGTTTTGAAGAACACCAGGTCGCCTTCACGCATCTTGGCAAAATCAGTCTCCAGCCAGCAGTTATTGAACTGGTCGAAGGCGGTACGCACAACATCGAGGTCGTATACAGCAAGGAATAATTGCTGTACGAATGCGGAGCAGTCAATACCTGCTTTGGTAGAACCGCCCAGCCTGTAACGTACACCATACCATTCATCTATGAACTTGTATAATGAGAGGTTGGTTATAAAAACAGGAATTACACCCAGCATATCAGCATATTTCAACTGCAGTTGCGGGTATTTATAGGCTATCTGCCTGTCGCGTTCGCGGGTTTGTTCCTGGTATTCACTTTCGTATTCTTCCTGCGCTGCAACTACCTGCTTTTGTGCTTTATTAGTACGCATATATGCGTAATACTCAACAGGATGTAATAATTCTTCACTACTGCTGCATGAGGTAAATGCTATCAGCAGAAATATTGATAAATACTTGTATCTGTTCTTCAGGACTAACATCTTCAAAAATCAGCAGCGAATTTAAGCAATATTAGCGATGCTGCCGAACTCTGTGTTTGTATAATAAGCACATCATTTCCTTATTATACAATTCAATTTTCCCGATTATGAAAAAGCAGGTTTACACACTGTTGTTTCTTTGCGCATCATTTCTAAACTCGTTATGCTCAAAAGTATTAATATATTATTTGTATCTGCATTTGTGTCAGCATCTGCATATGCACAAACAGCCAATATAGAAGGTAAAGTAGCAACCAGTGACGGACAGCCGGCATCTGATGTAAGGATCATTCTTAAGAATTCCGCAAAAGGTGCAATATCAGATAGCCTAGGCCATTACAATATCACAAAGGTAAAAGCAGGGCATTATACACTTGTTGCTTCATTCCTTGGCCAAAAAGAATTTAAAAAAGAAATTGATATAAAAGAAGGTCAAACATTGCATACAGATGTAGTACTGGCACAGGATGCACGTACTATGAATGAGGTAATGATAACAGGTTATAAAAGCTATAACAGGCAAAATACGGACCTGGGCAAGATGTCTGTGAAAATGATGGACCTGCCACAGGCTGCGGCTGTGATAGGACGCGAGGTTATAGAACAGCAATCATCACTTCATTTAAGCGATGTACTGAAAAATACAAATGGTGTATACCAGATGGGTAGCACCGGTGGATACCAGGAAGAGGTGGCAGGCCGCGGATTCGCTTTCAGCAGCAGCAATACATTCAAAAATGGTATCCGTTTCAATAATGGTATCATGCCTGAGATAAGCTCACTGGAAAAACTGGAGATACTGAAGGGTAGCAGTGCTATACTTTTTGGTAATGTAGCAGCAGGTGGCGTGTTGAACCTGGTAACGAAGAAACCGAAATTTGAGAAAGGTGGTGAGGTGAGCATGCGTGTTGGCAGCTATGATTTTTATAAGCCAAGCTTGGACATCTATGGTGCTGTGAACAACAGTAAGAAACTTGCCTACAGGGTAAATACCAGCTATGAGAAATCCGGCAGCTACAGGCAACAGGTGCAGGGTGAGCGTTTTTATATAAACCCGTCTTTGCTCTACAAAGCCAATGATAAATTGACAATACTGATAGAGGGTGACTACCTGAAAGATAGCCGTACAGTAGACTACGGTACAGGTGCTGTGAACTATGTAATAGCCAATGTACCGCGTAACAGGTTCCTCGGTGCAGCATGGTCAAATGTAAAGAGCGAACAGATGAGCGCTGATATGGTAACTACATATAAGCTGGGTAAAAGCTGGGAGCTTAAAAACATTACAGGCGTACAGAACTTCAGGAATGATCTTTTTTCAACTACACGCCCTAATGCCAGCGGCAATTTTGTAGCTGCTGATGGCAAATGGATAAGGGGTGTGCAACGTACCAAAATATACGACCAGTATTATATGACTGAGGTAGACCTGTCCGGTAAATTCTACACAGGGCCGGTAAAACATGAAGTGCTGATAGGTGGCGATATTGATAAATATGTAACAAGGACAACAGCTTTCAGTGCATTGTCTAAATATGATTCAATTAATATTTATAATCCGTCATTATACCAGCAGCGTACAGATATACCATCTCTTAAAGAAAACACGCTGACAAAAGCACCATTATACAGGTCTGGTATATATGTTCAGGACCTTATCAGTGTAACGAAATATCTTAAGGTGTTGGCAGGCGCAAGATATTCATACCAGCATACGCAAAGCGATGTATATACCTATTCAAAAGCCACAACAGCTACAACGCTGAATTTTGATGACGCAGTAACTCCCCGTTTCGGATTGGTATACCAGCCAATGAAAACAATGTCTGTTTTCACGAGCTATGCAAATTCATTTGTGCTTAATACCGGGCTTGATGTAAATGGCAAAGCATTACCACCATCATTTGTAGACCAGTATGAAGCAGGTGTAAAGAATGAATTGCTTAATGGTTTGCTTACAGCTAATGCAACTGTTTATTCTATCGTGAACCATAATTTATCTCAATCTGTGCTGGATAGCACCAACCCTAATGCAAAAGAACTGGCAGGCGAAGTGACCAGTAAAGGTGCTGAGGTAGACATTATGAGTAAATCTTACCGCGGTTTTTCTGTAATTGCCGGGTACAGCTATAATCAAACTAAGTACACTAAGAGTAATACATATGTAGTAGGAAGCTTATTGAGGTATAATCCTGTGCATACTGCTAATCTGAGCCTGTACTATACGTTTGGAAAGAATACAATGCTTAAAGGTTTCAACCTGGGAGCGACAGTATTGTATATTGGTGACAGGGTAGCGGGCCGCTCTACGCGCAGGTTGATAAATGGTAAAGAGGTAGCTAATGATAGCTATAAACTGATGCCCGTACCTGCCTATACTCAGTGCGATGCATCAATAGGTTATGAATACAACAACTTGTCAGTAAGAATAAGGATCACTAATATATTTAACGTACTTAGCTACAATGTGCATGATGATAATAGTGTGAATCCTATAGCTCCGAGATTATTTGCCGGTACTGTTACGTATAAATTCTAAATTAGAATTATAAACGGCATTGATGAAACTGTTCTTCAGGCGTATTCACCTGTATCTTGGTCTTGTTTCGGGGCTGATAATTACTATCTCGTGTCTTACAGGAGCCATACTGGTATTTGAAGATGACTGGCAGCATTTGTTCAACAAACAACGTTATTATGTTGAATCTGGTGTTGCAAGGCAGAGTATTGCTGTAATAATATCTAATCTAAAGAAGGATGTGCCTGATGCAAAAATTGGTGCAGTTAAAGTATATACAGATGCGGGTAGGACAATTGAGCTGAGTTATAAGCTGAAAGAAAAAGGACAGGAAAAGAAAAAGAAGGGCAAACGCAATGGCCCGGAGTATAACTGGAAAGCATTTGCCAATCCATATACAGGTGCCGTTATCGATAAGTATAATATTCGCAGCTCTTTTTTCTTTAAGGTAATGAGCCTGCACAGGTGGTTGCTGGCAGATGATACGGGTAAACTGGTAGTTGGGATAAATACGTTTATATTCCTGTTCATAATTATAACAGGGCTGATATTGTGGTGGCCTGCTAATAAGAATATTTTAAAACAAAGACTAAAGCTGAAAAGTAATGCAGGCTGGAAACGCACTAACCACGACCTGCATGTGGTACTGGCTTTTTATTCTTCCATATTCTTACTGATATCTGCATTCACAGGGGTGGCCATTTCATTTAAGTGGTTTAGTAATGGTATAGTGAGAATGGTGGGCTCTCCGCTTAAAAATCCGGAGCCGCCGAAATCTGTAAAGCCTGCTGACAGTAAGATGATAAGCTTTGATGATGCATTAGCCGCAGTGAAACTAACAGGGGCGCAATCTTATGATATCGTAAAGCCTAAGAAGGATGGAGATGTATTTACAGTAAACGTGAAAATGATAGATGCTGCACATGAATCGGCGGCTGACGCTTATTATATTGATGCATACACTGGTAAGCAGTTAGGACAGTTGATGTATAAGGAGAGAAGCCCGGGCGCTAAAATAAGATCAGTATTTAAACCTATACATACCGGAAGTATATTTGGATGGCCGTCAAAACTGTTATTGTTTATTGTTGTATTGATAGGCTCCACACTGCCTACTACGGGGTATATAATGTGGTATAACCGTACACGCAAAAAGCGCGTACTAAAATAGCTTTAGTTGGTTGTCTTCCGGTTTCTTTGCCGGTGGTACAGATTTTCCGAATACTGTTCGGCCACCGTACTTCCATGATTCATTCCGTTCTTTTTGCACCAGCTGTTCAAAATTATTATTAGGTACAAAATTTTCCTCTGCACGCAGCGCGGCTTTGTGCAGGTTTTTTATTGCTTCGTTTTTATCAGAGTCACCCAGTTTTGCACGGCGTATTGCATTATCAAGTACTGATATTGTTTCATCATATACTTTGGTAGGCACCGGAAATGGATGGCCGTCCTTACCGCCATGTGCAAAGGAATATCTTGCAGGATCTTCGAAGCGGGTGGGGGTGCCATGTATCATTTCGCTTACCAATACCAATGATTGCAATGTTCTTGGGCCTACACCTTCCAGCAGCAATAATGATTCCATATCAGCCAGTTCTTTTTCATGTGCTACTGCCAGTACGCTCCCCAGTCTCTTCAGGTCTACATCCTTCGCTTTTACATCATGATGCCTTGGCATGAAGAGCTTGCGGGCTTCACTTAGTATAAGTTCAGGGTTCTCCTTCGCGATATTCAATACACCCTCTCTTGTAGTATCAGCTTTCCTGTCTGTTATGTTTAGTATCAGTCCTTCATTCTTGCCATATATACTGGTATGCGGTTCTTCTACAAAAGACCTGATACCGGGTGAGTGCCAGTGATAACGCCGGGCCATACCATTACTATCATTCATGCCCTGCTGTATCACAGCCCATTCTCCATCGCTACTTACTACAAATGAGTGAAGGTATATCTGGTATCCGTCCTGTATTCCGGTATTGTCAACTTTGGCGGCCAGTTTACTGCTTCGTACAAGCATCTGCCCGTCCAGGCCTGTGCTGTCAGCGATCCTTATAAGTTCATTAGGTGTTTCACGGGAGTGTCGTCCTTTGCCACCGCAGATGTATATGCCTAATTCTTTAGAGCGTTGATTGACTGTTTGCTTTAACGCACCCATAACGGATGTAGTTATACCTGATGAATGCCAGTCCATACCCAGTACGGCACCCAGAGACTGAAACCAGAATGGGTCGCTCATCCGTTGCAGGAAAGCACTCTTACCATATTCGATAATTATTGCTTCAGTTATTGCTACACCGAGTTTACCCATACGTGTGTATAACCAGGCTGGTACCTGGCCATAGTGAAGAGGCATATCGGCATAACTACGAGACATGCTGTAATTTACTGAAATTCCAGTTCTGGATGTGATTAGGTGGAGATGATTTCGGGATATTCTGTATCCGGAGAAAACGGGTATAGTTGGTTAATTCTTTATAGTATCCAATTCTAATTCTCTGAAACCTATCATTTCATTTCGTTCAGGGTCCCATACCTTCAGCCTGAAACATGCGGCTATATCTTTAGGGCTAAGAGATGTTGTTTTAGCTTTTTGCAGTTCGGGTATAGCCTGCATAGTTTCCTTAAGCCTGTAAAAAGGAATTCTTGAATTCAGGTGGTGGATATGATGATAGCCTATATTGCCGGTCATGAATTCCATGAAAGGGTTCATTACCATATAGCTTGATGACTCTAATGCAGCTATTTCATATTTCCAGTCATCTTTATCTGAAAAGCTCGTTCCGGGAAAATTATGTTGTGCGTAAAATAAGTAAGCGCCAATTGCAGATGCAATGAATATTGGAATGAAAAGAAAGAACAGCCATGTTTGCCAGCCGAGGTTGACAATAATAAAGTAACTGATTGCAACATGGAGGATAAGTGCGACTACTGAGTCATAATGTTTGCGTGGCGCGCTCATAAATGAACTAATGCACATGCCGAATATGAACATCGTAAAATATCCCATAAGCACTGTGAAGGGATGTCGTATGAATAAATATGTGGCACGTTCACCCGGGGCCATAGACAAAAACTTAGACTTTGTAGCTATTGGGTAAGAACCAATACTGGCACTGAATAGTTTTGAATTGTGGTTATGATGATAGTCGTGAGAACGTTTCCAAATACTTGCCGGTACCAGCACATACATCCCGTACAATGTCATGATTATTTTTGCAGGGATAGATTTGTATAAGATCGCATGGTGCTGGTAATCGTGGTATATGATAAACATACGAACCATGAGCAAGCCTGATAGTACACTTAATGACAGTTTTATAAAAGTATATGGTACTATAATGGTCATTGCCAGCGAACAGGCAAGCAATAATAGACTCGATATCAGATGAAACCAGCTAAGTGCCCGGTTTTCTTTTGCAAATGGTTTTGTTGACAGTATTAGCTCTTTACCTGTTATCATGAACTGTCAATATAATCAATTAGTTGGCTTTTTACGCTTCCATCTTCTGTGAGACCATAGCCACAATTCGGGATTTTTCATAATATCCTTTTCCAGCCTGCGCGTATGCATTTCAGATATTTCGTCTTCCTGTGTGTCTTTGGGTGCTTCACAAAGCATTTCAACAAATAATTCATAATAGCCACGCTTTATCTTTCTTATACCACCATATACTACCGGGTAATTTATTTTGCGTGATATTAATTCAGTACCTCTGAAAATAGGGGTGTCCTGGTTCATAAATTTGGTCCAGTAAGCAGCTTCTGCGGATGAAGGTGTCTGGTCGGCTATAAATGCGGTAATATTTAGCTCTTGTTTGTTTGATATTATAGACCTGAAAGTATCCTTCATGGCTATTAGCTTAGATCCGAAACGAGTGCGCATCCTATATATCAATCCATCAAAATATTTGTTGCGTAAAGGGTGATATATTATATGTAATTGGTGTGAACAGCAGAGGCTCACCGTATTTCCGGCCCATTCCCAGTTGCCTACGTGTCCCATTACCAGGATCAGGCTTTTATTTTCTGCTGCCAGTTTTTCAAGTAGCTGAAGTGAACCTGGCTCAAAATAACAATGCTTCAGCATTGACTTTTTTGATATAGTAAGTGTTTTGAATGTTTCTAAAAACAGGTCGCAGAGATGCTTATAAAATTTACGTGTTATTTCCTGTATCTCTTTTTCTGTCTTATCCGGAAAAGACCGCCGAAGATTGGTCTGTACCACATCTTTTCGATATCCCAGCAGTCTGTATATAATTAAATATAAAAAATCCGAGAACAGGTATAACACAGGAAATGGCAAGAGCGATATCAGGTAAATAAAAGGTAATGCTAGTATGTAGATAATACGGTGCACTTATTCTGTTTGCCTGCAAATATATATCTAATGCATGTCACAGATAAATTGAGATAATTATAAATCATGGTAATTACATAAATATCATTTCCTATTTTCGCTGCCACTTATAATAAAGAATGGCAACATTTGAAGATTTTGGATTTGATGATGACCTGATGGATGGGCTGGATGCAATGGGGTACACAAAACCTACACCTATCCAGGAACAGGCTATTCCTATGATACTTGATAACAAGGATCTTATTGCATGTGCACAAACCGGCACCGGTAAAACTGCTGCATATGTGTTGCCTATACTTGATAAAATATTGTATAGCGAGCATGGCAGCATTAATACGCTGATATTGGCACCTACGCGTGAACTGGCCATGCAGATAGACCAACAGATTGAAGGGTTGGCATACTATTTAGGCATCAGCTCTATACCTGTGTATGGTGGTGGCGATGGCATTGTATGGGAACAGCAGAAAAGAGCTATTAAACAGGGCGTAGATGTTATTATTGCCACACCGGGCAGGCTGATTGCCCACCTGGCATCAGGAGCAATAAAGCTGGATAAAGTAAAGCACCTGGTACTGGATGAAGCAGACAGGATGCTGGACATGGGCTTCTATGATGATATAGTAAAGATCATCAGTTATTTACCCGAGCACAGGCAAACGCTTTTGTTCTCAGCTACCATGCCTCCTAAAATACGCACACTGGCATCTAAGATTTTAAAGAACCCTGAAGAGATAAGTATAGCTATATCTAAGCCGGCAGAAGGTATACGCCAGCAGGCTTATATGGTGTATGATGAGCATAAGTTGGAACTGATAAAGCGCATTCTTTCTGAAGGAGATTATAAAAGCATAATCATCTTTGCATCCACTAAAGAAAATGTAAAGAAGCTGGATAAAGACCTGTATAAAGCAGGCTTTAAGGTAAGGGCATTCCATTCGGACCTGGAGCAGGCTCAACGTGAAGAGTTGCTGATGAAATTTAAAAGCAGAGATCTGCCCGTACTCATTGGTACAGATGTACTGTCGCGCGGTATAGATGTAGAGGGTATAGACCTGGTAGTGAATTATGATGTACCACCTGATCCGGAAGATTATATACATCGTATAGGACGTACTGCCCGTGCAGAATCTACAGGTACAGCCATCACTTTCATTACTTTAAAAGACCAGAATAAGTTTTCCTTTATTGAAAAACTTATAGGACGCGAAATTGATAAAATGCCTATGCCTGAGGGCTTACCGCCCGGCCCTGAATACAATCCCGGGGTGCACAAAAATCGTGGCAGGAACAGGAATAAGAAGTGGAAGCGTTAGTCTTTATTTAAACTTTGCAGCAAGTGGGTTCTCGTAATTATCAGACTGGTCCTCATTTGTATTATCAAGGCATTTATAGTCTTTCTCCAACAGCAGGTATAGCTTTTCTCCATTCTCTGCTGTTTGGTAGGCATCATATCCTACCAGTTCGTCATCTTTCCATGTCTTAGCAAGAGAAGAATTAATAAGGAAGCTGATGGTATTGTTATTGAAATCTGCAGATAGTTTTTCTACCTGCTCATCTGCTTTTATCTCATAATTGAAGACATTATTGCCAAAATGAGTGGCATCAGTTACTAGACCTGTTTCACTCAGTTGTTTCACTTCTGTCATGCTCAGCCTCAATCTCACTGTATTGCCTTTTATTCTCAGCTTCATATTATTCTTTCAGGTTTTGTATAAATATTAAATCGTTCCCCTCTCAAAAATCCGGCCAGTGTGATGTCTGAATCCTCGGCCATTTGCACAGCAAGGGTAGAGGGTGCACCCACAGCAGCTATCACCTTAATACCTGCCATAGCGGCTTTCTGCATTAGCTCAAAGCTGGCACGCCCGCTTAGCAAAAGTATATACTGGTCTAATGGAACCATACCTTTTTCAAGACATGCCCCTATGAGTTTATCTAAAGCATTATGCCTGCCTACATCTTCACGCAGCATCAGCAATTCTCCCTCTGTCGTAAACAGGGCAGAGGCATGCAGTCCGCCGGTATGTTCAAACACATCCTGTTTCGCTCTCAATATTTCCGGGAGGGAATACAATATTGATGAAGATACTTTCACATCATTGCCGGTAGTTTGAATGTTACAAACCGTTCTTACAGCATCGATTGATGATTTACCGCAAACACCGCAACTGGATGTGGTATAAAAATTTCGCTCCAGTTTCTTAAGGTCGGGAGTTATATGGTCTGCCAGCACAACCTGCACTATATTATCGGGTATAATTATGCATTTGTCAACATCTCCGTACGAGCTGATGATACCTTCTGTAAACAGAAATCCTACTGCCAACTCTTTGTCAGCACCGGGGGTGCGCATGGTAATTGATAAGCTTTTGCTTACCCGTCCGCCATCGGCAGGATAATTGATCCTTATCTCCAATGGTTCCTCTGCAGCCAGGATATCATCGGCTTCCAGCCGTTCATTTTGATGCATCCTGGTGATGTGTACATTTCCTGTTGCAGGATTATTCATACCCAAATTTACTGAAACAAGCGACGACTTCGGATTGAATTTTATCAGCAAGTTATGTATGCTGAATTGTATTATGTGTAACTAAATATCGATATTTTATAATGCAATATTTACGTATTGTATAATATTCTAAAGTTAATTGTGCATTAAGTTGTATACTTAAAAACTAGATGCTATAAAGGTTCAATTATACATTTTACTATGAGTTTCGATAATAATTATTTAATAATTGATAATCAATGTATAATGTGACTAATGTCATTGAATTTTTTCATTTACAAATAGTTTGAAGTAATACTTTAAATAAGCTTATAAATATGAGTTATAATAAGGCCTGTTTTGGTTGGTTATTATGGATTATCTTTACATCTTCTATGAAAAGACTGTTGCTTGTACCCGGTTTAACTGTATTGTCATCGGCATTGATCTATTCTTGCACTTGCAGCAGTCTGCTTAATTGTTATGTGCTGGATAAAGACGACCATAAGCCTATACCCGGGGTGTATGTAATTAGTGAAGCTGCATCAGATGGCCGGGTGAGGGATAAGCAGGAAATGTACACAGACAGTACAGGTTTCTTCAAGGCAGATTATAAAGTAGGCGGTGTAGCTAAATGCCCGGTTCACAAGATCACACTCACCAAGGCCGGCTATCGAACAGTAAGGCTTACAGACCTGAAGACGGGAGATACCGTTTTGCTTGAAAAAGGAGAGTAGTTTTTCAACTGTAAATTAATAAAATTGTTAATGAGTGGGTTTTTACAATCCTTATTCATGTTTGGTACGTCTATCAGTACAAAGCCAAACATATGTCATTAAAATCAGCATGCTTTTTTTCATCTTTATTTCTTTTATCAACAGGTGTTTTTGCCCAGCCATGTAATCTTGCTTTCAATGCGTCAATGGTCCAGGCAGTTGCCTGTACGCAAAGGGATGTCACTTTAACCTGTACGGCAATACCGGGGGCTACATACGTATGGAAAGATCCTGCATCAACGGTTATATCTAATACGCAAAATGCATCCTTAACAGGGCTGGTACTTGCAAACACGGGCAATTATACCGTTACGGCTACAGTTGGCTCCTGCGTGTATAATGCTGCAGTATTCGTAGATGTAAAAATTACACCTACACCCATCAAACCTATTGTAAGCTATAACGGGCCAAAATGTGTGGGCGAGGATATTACGCTACAGGCATTTACAGGAGGGGCAGCCGGTATAGTTTATTACTGGCATGGTCCTAACAGCTACAGCTCTACGCAGCAAAGCCCGGTGCTTGCCAATATCCAGACCAACCAGAAGGGCAACTATTCTGTATTTGCTGTTTCGGGAGAGGGTTGTGTAACGGATACATCTGTGCTGTTTGTAGATGTGCACCCTGAAGTAAAAACAGATTTCGACTTTAACATTACCCTTGGTTGTAAAGAAGATAAAGTAGATTTCATCAACAAATCTACCGGAGATACTGCCAGCTTATGGAGCTTTGGCGATGGTACGACGGACATATCTAAAAGCCCAACACATTCTTACACACAGCAACCTCAGACATATACTGTAAAGCTTGTTTCATCAAACAGGTATTGTAAAGATTCACTCATAAAACTGATAGCCATCAACCACCCGCTGAAGGCTGCGTATACTGTAGATAAAGACAGTATCTGCCAGAGGAATACTATCAATTTTACAGATGCATCCACCTTTACTATAGCTACAGCGCCTACATATTTCTGGGACTTTGGCGATGGTGCTACTGATAATAATAACAATACCACACATACCTATGATAAGGTAGGCGTGTATAATGCAATGATGATAATAAAGGACTTCCTTGGTTGTGAAGACACCGCTTATCATACTATAGTGGTAGACTCTACGGGTGCTATTGTTTTTGCCCCTGAGCAGGATAATCTCTGTGCGGGCCAGTTCATCAAATTCTCAGGCTATTATAATCCTATATTCTGTAAAGAAGCTATCTGGAATATGGGAGATGGTAACATAATTAAGAATACTTCTGATGTGGTACATGCCTATGATAAACCGGGTACATACACCATCACATTCAAAGCATCCTACCGCCTTTGCCCTGATACTACATTCTCAGGCAGCGTTACCATCCTGCCACACCCGGTTATAGACCTGGGGCCGGACAGGAAGATATGTCCTTACGGAGAGCCTGTAGTGCTGAAAGACCTCATCAATGCTGGTGATCCTAAAGCTAAGTGGAACTGGAACAGCGATGTGATAAATAATAGTCCGCAGCTTACTGTATACCATCCCGGCGTATTTGCAGCTACTGTAGATATCAACGGTTGTAAGGCTACAGACACAGTAGAAGTGATTAAGGACTGTTATATAAACATACCTAATGCCTTTACACCAAATGGTGATGGTAATGATGATTACTTCCTGCCGCGCGAATTATTGTCGAAAGGAGTAAGTAAATTCCACATGGCCATATTCAACCGATGGGGGCAGAAAGTGTTTGAAACCACCAGTACCAACGGCAGGGGATGGGATGGCAAATTCAATGGTGAAGACCAGCCGCTGGGTGTGTACTTATACCTTGTTGAAGCCAGCTTCATCAATAATACACAGGAAAAATACCAGGGCAACCTGACACTAATCAGATAAGACCCTATCAAAAGGATATAAAATGATAAAGGCACCCTGTAAGGTGCCTTTATCATTATTTGTTTATTGATTATTTGTTGTATTGGTTCATTGTCTGGCCAATACCTGTAGCGGCAAAGCTTTCTATGATCTCTACCGATTTCAGGATGGCATCTTTTACAAAGGGCAATTCGTCCTGTGTCCATCTGCCCAGTACAAAATCTACCTGCCTGCCTTTGGGGAAGTTATTGCCCACACCAAACCTCAGCCTGGGGTAGGCATTAGTTTGCAGTATCAGTTCTATATTCTTGAGCCCGTTATGTCCGCCCGCACTGCCCGAAGGCCTGAGGCGCAGGGTAGCCAGGGGCAGCGCTATCTCATCTACTATTACCAAAACATTCTCTATAGGGATATTCTCCTTATCCATCCAGTATTTCAGGGCCTTACCGCTCAGGTTCATATAAGTGGTAGGTTTTATTACTACAAAAGATTTGCCTTTCCACTTGCAGTTGGCCACATACGCATGTCGGTCCAGCGAAAAATTGCCACCATGTTTTATTACAAAGCTGTCGGCTACATCAAAGCCTATATTATGCCTTGTTCCGTCATATTCCATGCCTATGTTTCCAAGCCCGGCTATCAGGTATTTCATGGCGCTAAGATAAATACTCTTAATGTACTGAAAAGCCTGATTTTATATAGCTTTGGTTAATACTTATAATAATAAAAAATTTGTTTTTGCCCCAACAGAAATTGTTAAATTTATGTCTATCTTAGTAGCTTAGTGGATAAGTGTATTGACGCAGGTATTATAAATTCACAAAAAAATCGTTTAAATGCGTAAAGTATTTTACTTACTTGGCCTTTTGAGCTTAATATCATTAAACTCTAAGGCTGTGTTTTACCAGGTAACCGCCGGTAATGGCGGTAACCAAACATTAGGCGGCGTAACGGTGAACGTTGCAGGCCTTAATGGCCCTATCACCGGAGGATATTGTGGTGCTGCTCCTTATGTTACAGGTGTTAATCACCATTACGATGGCTGGAGGTACACCTTCTCTACAGGTGTTACGCATATACGTATCCAGATAACAAAACTCGACCAGGCAGATTCAGTACGTGTTAAGGTGAATGGTACAACATATAACCTCACTACTGCAAACTTATCTGCTTTCGGCGGGACATGTTCTGCTACCGGCGGTGCAATAATCACCAACGGCATGGTAGGGTGCAGTGTAAGCTCTCCGCTTGGTGCAGGTACACAGGTAGACCTCCAGGCTGGCCCTTCTGTTCCCATTACGCAGGTAGATGTTGAGCACGATGGTACCAGTCTTGCTTCTGATGGTGTGTACTTCAATTTCTGGTTTCAGAACGACAGCTGCCAGCAAACTTTCCAGATAACTGCAGACAGCCCTCGTTGCGCAGGCCGTGATATACAATTGCACGCAACACCTTTCCCAAATACTACTTTCTCTTGGACAGGTCCTAACGGATTCACTGCTACAGGCTCTGACCCAACCGTTTCCTTAAATATCATAACCAGCCCGGGTACTTATACCTGTAATGCAACTCGCGGTGGCTGTAACTATTCTGCATCTTTTAATTTATCAGTAGACCTTACCCCTTCAAAACCATTAGTAAGCCAGAAAGGGCCAAAATGCCCGGGGCAAACAGATACCATAGAGGCAAAAAGTACACTTGGTGGTGGTGGTTACTACCAATGGTTTAACGGGCCTTTGGGCTATAATGATACAGGACAACGTAAAGAGCTGACTAACCTTACCAGCAGCATGGCAGGCTTCTATTATGTTTATGCTGTATCTACCAACGGTTGTATATCAGATACTGCTACATTGGCATTCCAGATATCTCCTGAAGCTATAGCTGATTTTACTTATAATACTAAGCTTGGTTGTAAAGCAGATACGGTACAGTTCACCAATGGCTCTACCGGCAATACTTTCAATAACTGGGATCTTGGCGATGGTACTTCAAGTACTGATGTCGATCCTTATCATATATACTTTGACAGTGTGCAGCCTATAGCTTATACTGTCACACTCATTGCCCGTAATAATGTGTGCGCTGATACGATAACCAAACAGGTGGCATTCAACCACCCGCTGGAATCTATATTTACAGTTGATGTGGATAGTATTTGCCAGCACAACTTTATACAGTTTACCAACTCATCAGTATATCCACCGGCTACTACACCGGGATACTTATGGAACTTTGGTGATGGCAGCCCTACACGCGACAGCTTCAACGTTACATACATGTACGACAGGTTTGGTGAATATGATGCTTACCTCGTTACTACAGACTACCTCGGTTGTCACGATACTTCATGGCACCATATAGTAGTAGACTCTACAGGTGCTATCGTGTTTGCACCAGGCGACAGCAATCTTTGCGCAGGCCAGGTGATACAGTTCTCAGGTTATTATAACCCTACTTATAACGTGCTGGCTACATGGGACCTTGGTGATAACAACAAAGTGTATAATACCGCCAATGTAAACCACGCATACGATCAGTCGGGTACTTACAAGATCAATTTCAGTGCTAAATACCGTCTCTGTCCGGATACTACATTCTCCCAGGAGATAGTAGTAAAACCTTACCCGGTAGTAGACCTTGGCCACGATACTGCAATGTGTCCTAATGGTGAGCCGATCAGGCTGACAGACTATCTGAACACAGGCAACCCGAATATCAAATGGAGGTGGAACACACCAACCAAAGATTCTACAGATGCTATCTATGTATACCATCCGGGACGTTATAGCGTAACTGCATCACTCGATGGTTGTTCTATTACAGACAGTGTAGAAGTATTCAAGAACTGCTATATTGATATACCGAATGTATTTACACCAAATGGTGACGGATCTAATGACTACTTCCTGCCAAGGCAGCTGTTGTCTAAAAACATCACTAAGTTTAATATGACCATATTTAACAGGTGGGGTAGTATCGTCTTCCAGACAAATTCTACCAACGGCCGCGGATGGGATGGTAAATTCAACGACCAGGATCAGCCGAACGGAGTGTACATCTACCTGATAGAAGCATACTTCGGAAATGGTGATAATGAAAAATACCAGGGTAACGTGACCTTGCTACGATAAAAACACCCCAATAACTATAACAGAATGATAAAGGCAGCCTTAGGCTGCCTTTGTTATTTTATCCATGTTTGTTGTCTTTTAGCATTTTTAGTTTAATCTACATACGATGTTTAAAAAGCTGGGTCAATGAATATTTTTTCTAAGACAAAACATATTTTACCGTGTTCAATAGAATTAGGAGAAGACACATGTAATGCTGTAACTGAAGCAATTCTATATCCCATCTTTATCCATTCATTTATTATGTGTGCTCCGGTATGGTCAATTATTTCTACTATTTGGTTCATGATAATATCATTCTTATTTTTCATGTAAAATATCGTTTTATATAAATAAAAATTAATTAACAGGTTAAGTTACCAACTATTTATGGATTGACCCAAATCTTTACACCTACAAAGTGAATAAAGCGTGCGTAGAAACAGAGATAAAAGCATAGCATGTTTATTTAATATAAAATCTAATTATAGAACACATTAATTGTTTAATTTTACAGTAGATACCTAGTCTGGAGGTAAATTAAGCCTTAGTTATAATGAACTGTCATTCATTCCTATTAGCCTATGATAGTAGGCTCTATTAGGGAGCTTAAAATCCCTCCATCCAATAATTATGACAGTAAATTATGAGTGGCAATCTACAGTTAAATTTTTACTAGATTGTTTATCCAAGCTATTGGAGATAGCTACTAAAGTTCTGATACTACATGAATTACTTGTTTAGTATCTGTATACAAGGGTTTAGGCGACCCTTGTTTTTAACTTATTGATAATTAACCTATTTTTTAATTAATGTGTTCTATAATTGTGCGTTATGTTACCGAAGGCTTGAGTAGACTATGGTTTACATTTTCAATTAAACCATAGGATATTTAACAATAACGTCGGTTATAGAACAAAAGCGAAGGGAATGCGGTAGCGGCAATGAGCCGCTATTTTTATATATTTGGGCGCCACTAAATGTGGCGGAATGAAGAGGGTAAGTTACCCCAATATTATTGGAAGTTCCAATTCACAAGAAACAAAACCCCGCAGTGCGGGGGTAAGTTTCACAAATTTCATTAATATGAAAATTGTGATAAGAATGGACAGTAAGGTAGCCGCCTTGCTTATCCGCTTGATCATGAGCATCATTGCCGTGCAATTAATCGGATAATGCCATTTCAAAAAAAACGGGTGAGCTTTATGCTTGCCCGTTGCCTTTTAATTAAACTACGTTGGGCGGTTATAGAACCACCAATGCTTCGCCAAGTACTGTATTGCCCTATACCCGTGCGTGAGCCTTTTGTTCTATAATTTATATTATGTTAAGTAAAAGAATGAGGAAATTAAACCTGTATCCCCTTTGGTAGTCGTATATTTGATATACACGAAATATGCCGGCTATGAGAACAGCCATACAGTTAGCACTCCTTATATTATTGTACACAATACAGGCTGCCCCGGCTTTGGCACAATGCCCGGTGGCTGGTTACAGCATCACCCAAAAAGCTTCTGTACAATATGCCATCAATAAACAATCTATGACTGCCGCCCACGATGCTATGGGCAGATCCTATTTATATGTAGCAGGCAAAGAACGCGGCCTGGTCATCTATGATATCTCTAATTATGCAGCTCCCGTACAGGTAGATTCGGTACCTACCACCATGCTCAATAATATGGAGGTAATGAACCTGACCCAGGATGGTAACTACCTGTACCTGGCATTGGGTAACCATTTTGTGAACAGCAGCACCCCCGGCATGGCAATTATAGATATTACTACCCCTGCCGCAGCTACGGTAAAAGATGTATGGAGCTGGCCCACAGCTTCGGGCGGTGCAGGTATTGTAGCCGTGCAGGGAAACTATGCCTACCTCGGTGCCATGCGCCAGGGCCTCATTATCCTCGATATAGCTGATAAGTCGAATATCGGTTTTGTATCCCAGTTCGTCCCGACTAAAAACTGGCCCAACCCGTCCTTCCCTGACAGCCTGAAATACAATGCCCGTGGCATGGAAGTAAAGGGTAATTATGTGTACCTGTGCTATGATGCAGGCGGATTGAGGATAATAGATATTACCAATAAGTCTGCCCCTGCAGAGATAAGTAAGTACGTAAATACAGCACTGTATAACCAGCACAGGGCCTATAATAATATTGTACTGGACGATTCGATAGCCTATGTAGCGCTGGATTATTGCGGGATGGAAGTATTGAATGTCAATCACTTACTGAATATATCTCAAGTAGCCTGGTGGAATAAATGGCAATGCGATACGGGCAGTAACCCTTCCCTCAACTGGTCTAATAACGACGGCCATGCCAACGAGATAAGGCTCAATAAAGCCTGTAAGCTCCTGTTCCTGTCTACCGGGAAAAGCGAACTGCAGGTAGTCAATGTATCGAATCCGGCTAACCCGCAGCTATGCGACAGCTTTGGAAACACCACTAATAGCCAGGGAAGCTGGGGTGTGTCAGTTTATATGGACAAGTTGATAATCACGTACATATACGCCGTATATATACCAATCGTCACTCCTTTTGGCTCTAACTGGGGAGGTGTGAAACTACTCACCTGGAATAACCAGTGTGAGCTCTCTGCAGATGCTCCGGTGATACCTTCAGCAGAGCCGTATATCTATCCTAATCCGGCAATTAACGAGATTGCAGTAGCGAATATTAAAGCCGGGGATGTAATAACACTAAGCGATATCACTGGCAGAGTTATATCAAACAATCTATCTGTAGACAGTTATAAAAAACTGGATATTAATAATTTAAGATATGGTATCTATATCATCAGTATAAACAATAAGAAGCATTTGCGCTTCATAAAATTCTGATATACATATATAAAAAAGCGGCACTTGAAAAGGTGCCGCTTTTTTAAGGACAATAACATCTATATGTATTAAACTTCTTCAAATTGCAGTGTATTCAGGCTGCGGTACAGCCCGTCTTCTATTGCCAGCAGCTCTCTGTGGGTACCTGTTTCTTTTACCACACCATGCTCCAGCACCACTATCTTATCGGCACTGCGTATGGTAGATAGCCTATGTGCAATAACAAAAGATGTCCTGTTTTTCATTAAGTTATTGAGTGCTTCCTGAACTAATGCTTCAGATTCAGAGTCCAGCGAACTGGTAGCTTCGTCCAGTATCAGTATAACAGGATCTTTCAGTATGGCCCTTGCTATAGCTATCCGCTGGCGTTGTCCGCCCGATAGCTTCACACCACGTTCGCCCACTATTGTCTGGTAGCCTTCCGGGAACCGGGTAATAAAATTATGTGCGTTTGCTTTTCGTGCAGCTTCCTCTACCTCTTCCTGGGTAGCATGAGGTTTTCCGTATGCTATATTTTCAAATATGGTGCCGCCAAACAATAATACATCCTGGGGTACCATAGCCATTTGCATCCTGAGTTGGGTAACAGGTATCTGGCCGGCATCTTTGCCATCGAATGTCAGCTTACCGGATTCCGGTTCGTAGAAACGGAGTAAGATAGAAGCAAGTGTACTTTTACCTGCCCCGCTCGGTCCCACTATAGCTATCTGCTCCCCTTTGCGTGCTTTAATGTTCACATCTTTCAGTACCTGTATCTCCTTGCGGCTGGGATATGTAAAGGCAATATGGCTTAGTTCAACATCGCCGTTTAGTCTATAGTCTTCATTTAATTGTTCTTCTGTAACTGATACATTTTCAGTTTCTTCTCTTAATAGTTCTCTGACACGTTGTGTTGCGCCCAGTGTCTTCTGCAATTGGCTGTACAGGTCGGCAAAACCGGCCATGGTACCACCCACAAAAGCGGTATACACCACAAAAGCGGTCAGGTCGCCAAAGGATAACTGGCCTTGTTGCATAAGCCCCGCACCATACCAAACCACCAATGTAATAGCCCCGAAAACACTGAATAATAAAAATGATATGAAAAATCCTCTAAACTGTCCATTGCGTACCGCCAGCTTTACTACATTGTCTATGCTTTTGGAATAACGCCCTATCTCGTACCACTCATTAGAAAATGATTTAACATTACTAATGCCCTGCAGGGTCTCCTGCACTATGGTGCCGGAGTCGGCCAGTTTGTCCTGGGCGTTGCGTGATACCTTCCGTATGCGTTTGCTGAATATTACTGCTATGATGACTATAACAGGTATTACAGAAAGCATTAATAAGGTGAGCTTGGGAGATATAAAGAATATTAACCCCAGTCCTATTACAAGGGTCAGTACCCCGCGCAGCAATTCTGCCAGGACAGTTGTTACCGTATCCTGTATCTGTGATACATCTGAGCTGATGCGGCTGGAAAGTTCACCTACCCTTCTTTGTGCAAAGAAATCCATAGGCATAGTTATCATCCGCTTATATATTTCCTTACGCATATCTGCTACGGCGTTCTCTCCCACTGCTGTAAAAAGATATACGCGCATGAATGATACGATCATTTGCAGGGCCAGCAGGCCTATCATTATCAGGGCTATGGTACCCGGGCCAAAGGACAGGTTTTTAGTAAAGCTTATACCATGAGCACTGTCTATCAGTTTTTTCAGCAGGTATGGGAAGGTCATAGTGGTGGCACTGGAAAGTGCTATGAATATTAACCCGCCAATGAACTTAGCCTTGTACGGTTTCACATACCTGAAGATGAGCATACCCTCTTTCAGGCTCTCTTTACTCAATTTCACTTTGGGTTGTTCAGCCTCGGTATTGCCGTTGCTGTTATAATTAGGACGTGCCATGAACCACTAATATTTATCTGCTGTGCAAAGTTATGGATACAAACCTTGCCCAAACAATGATATTCGGCAGAAAAAGGGATTTTATCGGTGAATGTTTTCTTAATATATTTGCACCCGGCTGAACAGGACGCCATTCCCGCAAAAGATGAATTCACCTGTCCTTATTCAAAACATATAGTTTATATATGATCTGCCAACAGCGGGTGCGGCAAAAAAAGATTTTATATGAACAAAGCCCAAAGGCTCAGCGAGTACAAGACTCGTGCGTCTATTCTCATTAAGCAGCTTAAAGGAACAAATGCTGAGCAACAACTGAAAGCAGCAAACCGCTTTTTGCAACTGCCATTCCTCAAGCATAGTTCCGCAAATGCAGTTGTCAGCGACATTGATTTTTTCAGGCTCAAACATGCCTATGCTGTCATAGCTATAGAAAATGGTTGTGACAATTGGAACACCCTCAGGGAAAATACCATAATAGAAGACTGTATGTACACAACAGGCTGCGGTGTATACCTCAATGTATGGTTTAATAATTATGAAGAGGCCAGCGCATATCGGGATGCAAATGGCGGGTACCTGCTGCGTTATCGCAAAGATTACTTTGTAGCAGAACAACCTGTGATAGCTGTGTTAGGTCTCGATCATTTAGAACAGGAATGGGCTGCTATAGGTTATGACTGGGTAAAACCAAAGTCGAAAGACGACTGGCAAAAGATATACGTACAGGCTAAGGAAAATTACCTGAAACCCGCAGCACCATACACCCCTCCCAATAAAGATAAAAGGCCCGCATGGCTCAATAATTAAAATAATAAAGCCCATCATTTGATGGGCTTTATTTATCTGAAAAGAGATGTATTAATCTGCCTGGTGGAAAGGATACCTGTAGTTGGTAACAGGTACATATGTTTCCTTAATAGTCCTCGCACTCAACCAGCGATAAAGGTTCAGGGCAGAGCCTGCTTTATCATTGGTACCTGAAGCACGTGCACCACCAAATGGCTGCTGGCCTACTACCGCACCTGTTGGTTTATCATTGATGTAGAAGTTGCCCGCTGCATTTACCAGCCTGCGTGTCATATACTCAACTGCATACCTGTCCTGTGCAAAGATGGCACCTGTCAGGGCATAGCCGCTGGTATTATCAACCAGGTCAAGTGTTTGCTGCCATTTATCAGCATCGTATGTATGTATGGTCAGTACCGGCCCAAACAATTCTTCGCACATAGTTACATAATGCGGGTCTTTTGCTTCTATGACTGTTGGCTCAATGAACCAGCCTTTTGATTTATCATATCCGCCACCGCAAAGTATGCTTGCTTGTCCGTTGCTGTTCTTAACACCATCAATATATTTAGCCAGGCTGTTGAATGATTTTTCATCAATTACCGCATTTACGAAATTGGTGAAATCATCAACAGGGCCCATGCTCATTGTCTTTATCTCTGCTACCAGTTTTGTTTTTATTTCTTCAGCAAGGTTGCTTGGTAAATAAGCACGGCTGGCAGCACTGCATTTTTGTCCCTGGTACTCAAAAGCGCCACGGGCAATGTTGGCAACAACAGCATCCACATCAGCACTCGGGTGTACCATCACAAAATCTTTACCACCTGTCTCCCCTACTATACGCGGGTACGATTTGTATTTAGCTATATTCTCCCCTATTGTCTTCCACATACTTTGGAATACGCCGGTAGAACCTGTAAAGTGTACACCTGCAAAATCAGGATGAGAGAAACATACATCACCTACAACAGGGCCCGGAGGATAAACGAGGTTGATAACACCATCAGGCAGGCCTGCTTCTTTCAGTATTTCCATAAATACAGAAGCACTGTATATCTGTGTATTTGCAGGTTTCCATACTACTACGTTACCGCACATAGCAGGTGCTGTAGGCAGGTTGCCACCAATAGCAGTAAAGTTGAACGGCGTTACTGCCAGCACAAAACCTTCCAGCGGGCGGTATTCCATCCTGTCATGATAAGCAGGAGTAGATATCGGCTGTTCGTTATATATTTTACTTAAAAAGTGTACGTTGAAACGCAGGAAGTCTATCAGTTCGCAGGCGCTGTCTATTTCTGCCTGGAAAGCATTTTTACTTTGCCCCAGCATAGTAGCCGCATTCATTTTAAAGCGGTACTTAGTAGCCAATAGTTCTGCCGCTTTCAGAAATATACCTGCACGGTGTTCCCATGGCATTTCGCTCCATTTCTCCCTTGCTTTCAAAGCAGCGTCAATAGCTTGTTTTACATGCTCTGCAGTGCCAGCATGAAAATGGCCTAACAAATGGCCTGTTTCGTGTGGTGGGCGTATTTCCTTCTTATCTCCTGTGCGTACCTCTTCGCCGTTAATATACATAGGTATATCACGGGTCTGTGATTTTAGTTCTGCTATAGCTTTTTGCAATGCTGCACGTTCAGCACTTTTTGGAGCATAGCTTAATACCGGTTCGTTCTTCGGAAGTTCGTAATGGAAATACGCGTTATGCATATAATTATCGAGATTTTGAGGTGCAAAGATAGGCAAATATGCTAATTGAATATGTAACATTGATTGCAAAACAGCACATAGCAACTGGTGCTGTATACATCATTTGCATGTATGATTTATATATTACCTCTTCTGTAAAGGAGCAAATTAATATTATCTTCACGGCGCATTTGAACAACCAATAAGTATTATTAAAATCCGTTATTAAGTACACAGATATTTTCATGATCCCGGGAAATATTCATCCTGCCCAAACCTGGTCTGTAGCAATACCAACTTATAATGCATCGGCTTTTATAGCCTATGCGTTGAACAGTGTTTTACAACAGGGCTACCCGGAGCATGAAATGGAGATAATAGTGCTGGATAATGACTCTACAGATGATACGAGGGATATAGTGAAAGCTATAGGTGGAAACCGGGTTAAGCTTATTCATCATGCACAGAATATTGGCATGATGGAAAACTTCAACGAGTGCATCCGCCAATCTACCGGGAAGTATGTACACATCCTCCATGCTGATGATGCAGTATTACCCGGTTTTTATAAAGAATTTCAACATGCTTTTGAGCAATATCCTGATGCAGGTCTTGTAAGTTGTTTTGTAGACCTTGTAGATGAGAACAACAATAAGGACATGACCTTAAAATTGCTTCCGGCAATTGCGGTGCCGAATAATGATGTGTCAGCTTTCCTCTACGAAAACCCGTTCAGGGCACCGGGAGTGGTTGTTCGCAAATCGGCATACAATACTGTGGGTGAATTTGATGCTGAATTAAGCTATACTGCCGACTGGGATATGTGGCTGAGGGTTATAAGTAACTGTAACGGGTTTTATATACATAAAAGCCTCTGCCAGTACCGCAGGCATACTACCAGCGGCACTAAAGATGCTACCAAAACAGGCAATAACATTTTAGATAAAGAGCGCCTGTTCAAAAAATTCAACCGGTTGGGTTATCCTATTGATATGGGCAAAGCGATGGCCCTGCTCCGGAAGAGCGCAGAGATAAGTTACCGGGCTTGTGTATTTGCCGGCGACAGAGAGCCCGAGCAGGCTATGAAAAAAATATACCTCCGCTATACCAATCGCATTATGCAGCAACTGATGTGGCTGAAGGTAGAGGTCTACCTGCTGCTGAGGGCTGCGGGCATCACCGAGTTGGTAAAGAAAATGCTGGGCAGGAAACAGGTTAGTTAATACCCAGCAGTTCCACGTCAAATATCAATGTAGAATTAGGGCCTATCTGGGCGCTTACCTGCCTGTCTCCGTATGCAAGATGTGCCGGTATGAAGAACCTGTATTTGCTGCCAACAGGCATCAGTTGCAGGCCTTCTGTCCATCCTTTTATTACCATATTCAGCGGAAAGCTGGCTGGTTTGCCACGCTGCACAGAACTGTCAAACACAGTGCCGTCGATCATCGTACCATGATAATGGCAGGTAACAGTATTGAACTCGGTAGGCTTGTGTCCATCACCTTCTTTCAGGATTTCGTATTGCAGGCCACTTGGCAGGCTTACAACCCCTTCCCTTTCCTTGTTCTTTTCAAGAAATTCATTACCCGCTTTAAGGTTAGCTGCTGCTTTCTCAGCTTTCATATTAAAGAGCCTGTCTGCAATACCCATGTTTATTTGATTAATTTATGTAAAAATGGTAAATTTGATATGATAAATTGATGTGTAAAATTAAGGAACCATGAACACTATCACAAATATTCTCTTCCAGCAGGTTGCCCCCATATATTAGTTACAGTTTGTTACAATGTTACAGATCAAAATCCGTAACAAATCGTAACATCTGGCAGGTAAATGATTGGAAATTAGCTAATTGTCATGTTACAGCTCCGCGCAATCCCAGCTCTATTACCTCGCAATCCCTGATGTTGGAACCATCAATAACAAACCTGATAAGGGTGCGCATTTTATGCCATCCCTGTTTACCGGCAGCGCCGGGATTCATATGCAGGCACTTCAGCTTGTCGTCATACATTATCTTCAATATATGCGAATGGCCTGTTATGAATAATTGCGGTTGGTATTGTTCTATCAGTTTACGGGCCTGTGTTGTGTATTTGCCGGGGTAGCCGCCGATATGTATCATGAGTATGGTTACATCTTCACATTTCCAGCATAGCGATTCAGGGAATTGAGCACGGATACCGGCATCATCTATATTGCCCCAAACACCTCTTAGAGGTTTCAATGAGCGTAATTTATCAGCTACATCAGGACCAAAATCCCCTGCATGCCATATCTCATCGCAATTGCTTAAATGCTTTGCAATATCATCATCCATCCAGCCATGTGTATCAGAAATAAGCCCTATACGGATCATTCTTTAATCCCTGATTTTACCATAGTAATTCAAGTCTATCAGCGAGCCATCGTGTATCCTGTATTCCTGCCTCAATACGCCCTCAAGCTGAAACCCTGCCTTGGCAGCAAGGCGGTTGCTGGCTTCATTGTAGGTGGCTATACGGCCATACACTTTATTCATGCCCAGCTTATTAAAAGCCATGTCTATAGCCTGGTTTACTGCTTCAGTGGTATATCCTTTCCCGGTAAAATTCTTATCTGTGAAATAAGCAAGTTCGCATTTATCAGTTCGGTGATCTATGTTTTTGATAAATACCATACCAATAACCTCATCATTAAGAGTCATCATCAGTACATGCAGCTCATCTATTGCGGCAAGACTATTATAAAACCTGATGGCTTCCAGTGCCTTGTCAATAGTTGCGGCTTTCTCAATGGTAATAGGAAAGAAATCAATAAGTTTATCCCTGTTGTTATTTACCAAATCATAGAATGCTTGTTGGTCATCCTCTGTAATAGGTCTCACCTGTATCATATAAATAAGGATTTTCTCTCTTAGGCAGGTGGCTAATTTATGGAAAAATTAAATAAATGTTTGACCGTAATGTGTAATTGTTAATAAATTAAAACAAGCTACTATAACTATTGAATGAGATGATAAATATCTATATAGATATTATGGGCAATAAAAAAAGCCCTGAACTACAGGGCTATTTTTATATCAAGAATATAATGTATTAGAACCTTTCTAATCCGCTGAAGAAGAAGTTACCTTCTATTGCAGCATTCTCATCACTATCAGAACCATGAACCGCATTTTCACCAACAGATGTAGCATACAGTTTACGGATAGTGCCTTCATCGGCCTGTGCAGGGTTCGTGGCACCTATCAGTTTGCGGAAATCAGCAACTGCATTGTCTTTTTCAAGTATTGCAGCTACAATCGGGCCACTGCTCATGAATTCTACCAGCTCGCCATAAAAAGGACGTTCTTTATGTACTTCGTAGAATTTACCTGCCTGGTCTGTGCTAAGGCGTGTGTATTTCATGGCTATGATCTTGAAGCCAGCAGCGTTGATCATTTGAAGGATATTACCAATGTGCCCGTTCTTAACTGCATCGGGCTTGATCATCGTAAATGTACGGTTAGACATATAATTGATTGTAATTTTAATTTGACGGCGCAAAAATAGGGTTTATTTATGAGTTAATTCTGTGTGAGATGCTATTTCATCATTATTTTTGACGTTTATAATTTCAGAATGCTACCCATATCAGAAGCTTCAGCACTATTAAAGGAACCCAAGAAGATATTTGTAATAACGCACCACAAACCGGACGGCGATGCAGCAGGTAGTGTACTGGCTATGTACCATTACCTTACTAAGAAAGGGCATTCTGTAACCCCGGTAGTACCCAGCGAATTGCCGGAGTTTTTGATGTGGATGCCGGGGGTAGACCACCTCATCAATTATGAGGCTGAATCAAATAATGCTTTACAGGCATTAGAGAAAGCAGATGTAATATTCTGTGTAGACTTCAATGATTTTGCCCGTACAAAACACATGACAGAAGCACTGGCGCAGGCTACGCAACCCAAAATATTGATAGACCATCACCTGTACCCTGCCCCTGTATGGACATATGGCAGCAGTACACCCGAGAAAAGCAGTACCTGCGAAATGGTCTATGATTATATCAATCAATGTGGTGATAATGATCTTATAGATAAGGATATCGCGGCCTGCCTGTATACAGGTGTTATGACAGATACAGGTGTATTCAGGTTCCCTATCACTACCGCTGCCGTACACGAAATGATTGCGGACCTTAAAAGAAAGGGACTTAATCATAGTATAATACATGAAGAGGTATATGATTCCTGGAGTGCAAAACGCATGCAGTTTCTTGGTTATGTGCTGATGGAAAAAATGGAAATATTCCCCAAATACGCTGCCGGTTTAATATCCCTGTCGCGTAAAGAACTGAAGCTGTTTGATGTTAATACCGGAGACCTGGAAGGATTGGTCAACTATCCTTTAAGCATAGCCGGTATCAGGTTTTCTACATTAATAACCGAGCGGGCTGACGAAGTAAAAATGTCTTTCAGAAGTAAGGGCGATTTTGATGTGAACAGCTTTGCACGTCAATATTTTAACGGTGGAGGCCACTTTAATGCCTCCGGCGGACGCAGTACTGCAAGTTTTATTGACACTGTAGCTTATTTTAAGCAAATTTTATCCGATATTCACCCCCGATAATTAAAAAATGATGATAAAACGTATCTTAAACATCGCCATATTAGGCGCAGCGATTATTAATTTTACTGCCTGCAATTCTAAAAAAGGAGGAGACTACAAGAAAACAGCAGATGGTCTTGAATACCAGATCCTTAAAGATGAGAAAACAGGTACAGCTCCCGGCGATAATGACCTGGTGACAGTGAAGGTTCGTGTTTACTACAACGAAAAAGATAAAAAAGATACGCTGATAGCGGACTACGTAAAAATGAATGGTGGTGAACCATTTGAGTTACCTGCTAATGTACCATTGGCTTTCAAAAGCGACTGGCCTTCTGGTCTGAAACTGATGACACCCGGTGATAGCGCTATATTCCGTACACCGGTTGATACACTGATGAAACTCGGACAGGGGCAATTACCTCCGTTCATGAAGAAAGGTGGTTTCATACTGTATTCAGTAGTGTTGGTATCAGTTAAGAATGTTGGCGAAATGAAAGCTGCTGAAGATAAAACGCTGCAGGATTACTTTGCTAAGAACAGCCTCTCCCCTACTAAGACACCTACGGGTATGTACTACATGATAGATAAAGAAGGTACAGGCGATGTTGCAAAACAAGGACAAACAGTAGTAGTTAACTATACAGGTAAACTGTTGGATGGCACAACCTTTGATTCTAATATCGATCCTAAGTTCCAGCACGTAGAACCTTTATCTTTCCAGTTAGGTGGTGGCCAGGTTATACCTGGTTGGGACGAAGGTGTTGGCTACCTGAAAAAAGGCAGTAAAGCAAAATTGTTCATACCTTCTCAACTGGCTTATGGTGCACAGGCTCGTCCGGGGTTGCCTGCTAATTCAATACTGATGTTTGACGTAGAAGTACTTGACATCAAGGAAGGTGGCGGTACAATGCCTGAAATGGATATGTCCGGTAAAAAATAAAAGTTAACTCATCAAACAACCAACAGCAAACTATAATAAATGAGATTAACTCCATTCATATGTTTTCTGGCTACTATTGCTATATTGAATAGTTGTAGTACCTCTCAGAAATCTACCACAAAGGATATACCTTTTTCTACTACTAAATCCGGTATAAAATATAAAATATACAAGGGCAAGAAAAGTGGCAAGAGGAAACCAAAGGAAGGGGATTTTGTAGAGATTCATATCAATACGCATATGAATGACAGCCTCATTTTTGATTCCCGCAAAGCAAATAGTAATAAACCTGCGTCGTTCCCTGTAAAGAAACCTGCTTATAATGGAGACTTGGCAGAGGCATTGATGATGATGTCTGCGGGTGACAGTGCTATATTCATGGTTTCTGTAGATTCACTGAAAGCTGCAGGTCAAAACATACAACCATGGATGCAGTCGGGAGAAAGGATCACCTACTCTATTAAAATGGAATCGGTGAAAACATATGATGAAGTTAAAAAGGAACAATCAAGAGGTACCGAAGAGCAATCTGCCATCGATGATAAATTGCTTAAAAAGTATTTTGCCGATAATAAGATTGTGGCTCTTAAAGCGTCTAATGGCCTGTACTACCAGGTATTGCAGAAAGGCACAGGTACCAATATTACTCCCGGCCGCACTGTAACGGTAAATTACACAGGTAAAACTATTGATGGGAACGTATTTGATTCAAACACCGACCCGAAATTCAGTCATGTACAACCTTTTGAGTTTGTTGTGGGCCGCGGTAATGTGATACGCGGATGGGATGAAGGGCTTACTTTATTCAATAAAGGTACCAAGGCTGTATTGTATATACCCTCGCCTATGGCATATGGTAAACAAAGCCCGGCGCCGGCTATACCGGCAAATTCAATATTGATATTTGATGTTGAAATCGTAGATTTTAAATAAGTTCAATTAAATATTATTTAAATAGTAAAAAATGAAAAAAGCATTTCTGTTTGTAACCCTGTTAGCATTAGCAACTAACGTAAGTTTTGCGCAAAAAGGCGAAACAGCACCTAAAGAGAAAACAACGAAAAAAACTGAAGAATTTGTTGGCTTTCAGTCAATAGGCGGAGGCCTTGAATACAAAACGATTAAAGACGAACCAGGTGAAAACAATCCTAAATTAGGCGACTATGTAGAGGTACACCTTGTTACTAAGGTAGCTGACAGCGAATTATTCAGCACAAGAAAAGTAAACAACAATCAGCCTGTACAGTTCCAGATACAGCAACCGCAATCTAAAGGTGACCTGGTAGAAGGTCTGAAACTGATGACACCCGGCGACAGTACCATATTCCTCATGTCTGTTGACTCAATTATTAAAGCAGGTGCTCCTACTGTAGAATGGATGAAGCCAGGTACAGGACAAAAGATCGTTTATTTCGTCACACTGGTTTCTGTAAAATCAATGGACCAGATGGCTAAAGAACAACAGGAGAAATCGGCTGCACAGAAAGGTATTGATGATAACATTATCAATGACTACCTGACAAAAAATAATATTAAAGCAACAAAAACTGAATCTGGCTTATACTATAGCATCAGCCAGGAAGGTAAAGGTGCTCCTGCACAGCCGGGCGATACAGCCGTGGTTAACTATACAGGTAAAACAGTAGAAGGCAAAGTATTTGATTCTAACGTAGATCCTCAGTTTATGCATGTTGAGCCATTCAAGTTCATCATTGGTATGGGCCAGGTTATTAAAGGCTGGGATGAAGGATTTATGAAACTGAAAAAAGGCACTAAAGGAACATTGTATATTCCTTCAGGTCTCGCTTACGGTCCTAACAGTCCTGACCCGAGCAAAATACCGGCTAATGGTGTGTTGATATTTGACGTAGAACTGGTTAATATTTTATCAGCAGCAAGACAAGCTCCGGAACAAGTTGAAATGAAAAAAGAAGAAAAGAAAACCAAGCCAGCTAAGAAAGGTTAATGAACTTTAAGTTCAGTAAAATATTACTTATGTCATTGTGGTATTTGCTTATAGCAAATACCACAACTGCTTATACCCGGCAGGATACTTTACGTGGTAGTAATGGAAGTGGAAGAAATTGGTGGGATGTACAGTCTTATGCACTTGCGGTATATATTGACACAGCCAATAAAACTATATCCGGGAGTGTTGAAATGTCATTTGCAGTTACTGGACATGGTTCTAAAATGCAAATAGATTTGCAGGATACTCTTGTTATTGATAGTATTCTTATGTCAAGCCTGGTTTATGAAAAAATTCCACAATTAAAGGATAGCATTCTAACATATAAGTACGTACCTCTTAGCTATCAGAAAGAAGGAAATGTTTATTGGATAACTAACAAATATGCAGACTGGAAAATAGATTCAACCTACTCAATAATTATACATTATCATGGCAAACCCAGAATAGCCAAACTACCTCCCTGGGATGGTGGGTTGATATGGACCAAAGATAGTACAGGTAAACCATGGATTGCAGTCGCCTGCCAGGGACTGGGTGCAAGTGCATGGTGGCCATGTAAAGATTACCAGGGCGATGAGCCGGATAATGGAATGGTTTTTGATTTGAGTATTTCCGGAGAACCGGACGTTATCAGTAACGGCAGGAAGGTCGAAAGTAGTATCAATGTTTCGACTGATGATAGTGTAATAAAAAGTATCGGTTGGTCGGTTAAAAACCCAATCAACACTTATGATGCCAGTTTTTACATAGGCGATTATATAAGCTGGACAGACACATTGATAGGTGAGAATGGCAAACTTGATTTAAGCTATTATGCATTGCGTTATAATGAGGTTAAGGCAAGAAAACAGTTCGCTGTCACAAAGCAAATGCTGCACTGTTTTGAATACTGGATGGGCCCCTACCCTTTTTATGAAGACGGATATAAATTGGTTGAAGCTCCGTATTTAGGCATGGAACATCAGAGTGCTGTAGCCTATGGCAATGAATATAAAATGGGCTATCGGGGCCAGGATCGCAGTGGTACTGGTGTTGGTCTGCTGTTCGATTTTATAATAGTTCATGAAAGCGGGCACGAATGGTTTGGTAATAATATCACTGCGCAGGATATAGCTGACAACTGGTTGCACGAAGGGTTTACCACTTATACAGAAGCATTATTTGCAGAATGTGCTGCAGGCAGAGACAAGGCATTTGAATATACCCGTGGAGAATGGCGCAATATCAGGAACGACAGGCCTGTTATTGGTGACTATGGAGTAAATGATGATGGCAGCAGTGATAAATATGATAAAGGCAGCGCTGTTGTGCATATGATAAGGGTGATGATGAATGATGATAAAAAGTTCAGGCAGTTGCTTCGCGGTTTGAACAAAGATTTCTACCATAAGATAGTTACTTCTAAACAGGTGGAAGATTACATACAAAAATTCACAGGTTTAGATCTGGCTGCATTTTTCAATCAATATCTAAGAACAACACATATTCCGCAGTTTGATTGGTATATCAGTAAAAAACGACTGTATTACAGGTTTAATAATGTTGAACAGGGATTTTCTTTACCAATTGATATAATGAGCAGCAAAAAAACTGCCCATATCACTCCTGATGGCGAATGGCAAAGTATACCATGGAAAAAAGGCGGGTATAATATTTCTGTCTCACCAGACTTCCTTATAACAGTCAAATAAGATTTCCACACACAATTCAGTAGCATAAAGCGGCTTTAGCAGTTGCCCTCAATTTTAAGTAGGTTTGTTGCAGTATGGCAAAAGTAGAAACACCATTGATGAAACAACACAAGGATATCAAATCAAGATACCCTGATGCTGTTTTACTGTTTCGAGTAGGTGATTTTTATGAAACATTTGGAGAAGATGCACTTATAGCGTCAAGAGTATTAGGTATCACGCTCACTAAAAGGGCTAACGGCTCAGCTTCTTCTGTAGAATTGGCAGGGTTCCCGCATCATGCAGTTGATACCTATTTACATAAGCTTGTAAAAGCAGGTTATCGTGTTGCTATTTGCGACCAGTTAGAGGACCCGAAATCTGTAAAAGGAATTGTGAAACGTGGTGTAACAGAGCTTGTTACTCCCGGTGTTGCAGCAAATGATAAACTGCTGGAAAACAAAACCAATAACTTCCTGGCTGCGCTACACCTTACTGACGGTATTTGCGGAATTTCATTCGTTGATATTAGTACAGGTGAGTTTTATACAGCGCAGGGCAGTGCGGAGTATATGGATAAACTTATCCAGAGTTTTCGTCCATCAGAGGTAATACTATCTAAATCAAGACAGAAGCGATTTAAAGAAGAGTTTGATTCAAGGATATATACCTTCCCGCTTGAGGAGTGGATATTCCAGGAACAATATACATATGATCTGTGTTTGCAGCATTTTCAAACACAATCGCTTAAGGGGTATGGAATAGATGATTTCAAGGCTGCTATTGTAGCCGCCGGTGCAGCACTGCATTATCTGAAAGATACAGAACATGCTAATCTGCAACACCTGAGCACCATACAACAGATAGTTGCTGAAGACTTCTTATGGATCGATAAGTTCACCATCCGTAATCTTGAGTTGTTGGGTAGTAGTGATGATAATGGCACCAGCCTATTGCAGGCTATTGACCATACACAAACGCCTATGGGTGCCCGCCTGCTTAAGCGCTGGCTGATATTTCCCCTATATGATCTGGCCCGAATACAGCAGAGATTAGACCTTGTTAGCTATTTTATACTCAATCAGGATATTAGCCATTCACTTATCAACCTGATAAAACAAACAGGTGATGTAGAACGACTGGTGGGTAAGATACCTCTCAAGAAGGCTAATCCAAGAGAAGTATTACAACTGGCTAAAAGCATGGAGTGCATCGAAGAAGTGCGCAACATAACCCATAGTGGCGATAATGAACAGTTGGCAAAACTCACACAACATATACAACCGCTTACTGCACTATATACAAAGATCAAAGGTATTATAGTTGACGATGCTCCTTCTCTCGCAGCAAAGGGTGGCATGATAAGAGACGGTATATCTGCGGAACTTGATGATTTGCGGAATATATCCCGAAGCGGCAAGAACTACCTGTTGCAGATACAACAGAAAGAGGCTGAGAAAACAGGTATCTCTTCATTGAAAATAGCGTACAATAATGTGTTTGGCTATTACCTTGAAGTTACAAACGCACATAAAGACAAAGTTCCGGCTGACTGGATACGAAAACAGACACTCGCAAACGCAGAACGTTATATAACCCCCGAGTTGAAAGAATATGAAGAGAAGATATTAGGTGCGGAAGAGAAGATGCTGGCTATTGAAATGGATATATACCAGCAACTGTTGACTGACATTGACCCTTATATATCGGCGATACAGACTAATGCTCATGTTATAGCACAGTTGGACTGTCTCGTATGTTTTGCCAATAATGCCAGGCAATACAATTACAGGAAGCCTGAAATGGTTAGCAACCCTGTACTTGATATTAAACAAGGCAGGCATCCTGTAATAGAACAACAATTGCCCCCGGGTGAAAGCTATGTTGCCAACGATATAGTCCTTAATAAAGATGATCAACAGGTAATCATACTTACAGGCCCTAACATGAGTGGTAAATCAGCCTTGCTCAGGCAAACTGCCATTATCACCCTTATGGCCCATATGGGTAGCTTTGTACCTGCCGATGCTGCTACGATAGGATTGACTGATAAGATATTCACCCGTGTAGGGGCATCAGACAATCTAAGCGGCGGTGAGAGTACGTTCATGGTAGAGATGAATGAAACGGCCAGCATCATCAATAACATCAGCGAGCGCAGCCTGATATTGCTGGACGAGATAGGCCGTGGTACCAGTACCTACGATGGCATATCCATAGCATGGTCTATTGTAGAATACCTGCACAATAACAAGGCTAAACCTAAAACACTTTTCGCAACGCACTATCATGAGTTGAATGAGCTGGAGCCATTGCTCGACAGGGTTAAGAACTATCATATAACACATAAGGAAACAGGCAATAAGGTCATTTTCCTACGGAAACTGGCACCTGGTGGGAGCCGTCACAGCTTTGGTATACAGGTAGCACGTATGGCAGGTATGCCCCCTGCCCTGCTCTCCAGGGCGGAAGAGATAATGGGTGTATTGGAGGAGAAGCATGGCAGTGCCGGCGAAACAGCAGGCAAGGTGAAGAAGATACAACCACTACCCCAAATGCAACTGAATATATTCGACGGGCTTACCGAAGACCTGCGTCGTGTACAACAGATATTGGACGAAACAGATATTAACATTTTGACTCCCGTAGAAGCCCTATTGAAACTCAACGAATTAAAAACCATAGTTAGCCAGTATAAGTAGTTTTAACTTCATATATAGTTTTATTGAACTAAATTGAACAAAGTTGAAATGACATTGTTATAATGTTTATTAAAACTCAAAGAAGTGAAAAAGCTTATTAGTATTGTATTGATAATGATAACATCTGCCCAGATACTGAATTTGGTTGGTTGTATTACCCCTCGCAGGGGACCGCAAAGAGCATTAGATAATGCAATAGCACAG
Source organism: Flavipsychrobacter sp. (assembly GCA_044227125.1). Lineage (GTDB taxonomy): Bacteria > Bacteroidota > Bacteroidia > Chitinophagales > Chitinophagaceae > Polluticoccus. Next base: position 41,765 of record JBGAFS010000003.1, on the reverse strand, counting down.
CATAAGCATTTTGATGCTATAATCGTTCCGGGCATACCTTTTAAGAATGGTTCATGGGATTCGGTAATGAAGGCAAGGGTCATATGGTCGTGGGTATTGTATAAGAATGGTATAGCGAAGAACATCATCTATTCAGGAGATGCTGTGTACACACCATACAAAGAATCATTAGTAATGGGGCTATATGCACAGCAGTTGGGTATACCCAAAGAACACATCTTCTACGATACCCGTGCTAGGCATAGTACTGAGAACGTATTCTATTCGTACCTCGTTGCCAAGAAACATGGCTTCAAATCACTGGCACTGGCTACAGACCCTTTCCAGTCATTTCTGCTCAGGAGCTTTACACGCAGGCGTTTTGGCAGCCCGATATATCACCTGCCTTTTGTTACAGATACATTAGCTGCATATAACTATCTCAACCCCAAGATCAACCCTAAGCCTGCAAAAGTTGATGATTTCGTTTCCATTACAGAAACTGAATCCTTCAGAAAGAGGCTGAAAGGAACTTTAGGCCGGGATATTGACTGGAGTAAATATCCCGACGGTAAACTGGAAGCGCTTTAACCTTATTTTGTACACCAGTAGGCTGTGCTTGTACAAACTGCCAGGTTAGGTGTGCTGATAGTGCAAGCTTCCGTTGTGCTGTTGGCTATCATAAAATGCAGCGTATGAGGACCTGCCGCTACTGTAAAATATGCAGATTCAGAACCGGGGCCCAATGTTGTAATCACAGAACCATCCCATACTACTGAGTATGTCTGACTGGTGCCGGTTTTATTCTGGAATTTTACCTGGGCAGTGTTATTTGCTTCACAGGTACGAGTTTCGCAGGTACTACCAGTATAACCGCTTGGACAACTACATTTACCATCGCTGCAAGTACCTCCATTGTGACAGGTAACGCTGGCGCATTTGTCTACGCAGCCACTATAAAGAACTGCACTGAAAATGCCTGATACAACGATCGATGTGGTAAGTATTATTCTTTTCATACACTGTGATTTTATTGAATACGAAATTAAAAACTTTAATCTCATATATCAATGATGTGTATCATTTATTTCATTGAGCTTGCTTTTTCTTTTTCCGTAACCAAAGTATACTATCATTCCTATTACCAGCCAAACAAGGAAACGCTCCCAATTGCTGGTGCCTGATTCGCATAGCAGGTAACTGCAGCTGAGGAAACCCAGTACAGGTATCAGGGAGTAGCTGTTTATGAAGCTTAAAAGTGCTACAACAAAGAACAGGCAACCGAAGACTATATATGGCACTTTCTCCCGTATTACAGACCATTCCCCATTGCCTGTATCAAAGAAATGGCCTAATCCGCCCGGGTAATATTTACCCAGCAATATGGCGGTCAAAACAAACAAGCCCGGCACTATCCATTTGCCGTTTATATAATAGGTCTTAAATGTACTTACCGGAACCACTTCTTCTACCCCATCCTCTTTTATGATATCTACAGCACCTTTATGGAGTGCTTTTTTACGTTGCTGCTGCAACCTGATGATGCCACCACATACCAGTACAAAGGCAAATAAGGTACCCACACTGGTAAGGTCTACCACTACAGTAAGATTGAGGAACAATGCCGGTATACCCACTACAAAACCAGTAAGTATGGTAGAAAATGAAGGCGTTTTGTATTTAGGATGTATCTTTGAAAATATTGGCGGCAATAGTCCATCACGGCTCATACTCATCCATATACGCGGCTGGCCAAGCTGGAAAACGAGTAACACACTGGCCGTGGCTATTACTGCACTTACTGCTACTACACCTGCCAGCCAGTCCATTCCGTTAGCTTTGAAGACATAGGCAAGGGGGTCTCCCACGTTCAGGTCTTTATAACTAACCATCCCGGTAAGCACCAGCGCTATCAAAACATAAATAATGGTACAGGCTATCAGTGAATAGAACATACCTCTTGGCAGATCACGCTGGGGGTTCTTACATTCTTCAGCAGTAGTAGAAATGGCATCAAAGCCTATATAGGCAAAGAATACAGCAGCTGTACCACTTAATATACCCGGCACACCATTGGGCATAAATGGGTGCCAGTTCTCAGGCTTTATATAAAATGCACCGGCTATTATTACGAGGAATATCACTGCCAGCTTCAATACTACCATAGCGTTGGTAGACTGTTTAGATTCTTTGATGCCTACATAAATGATTGCAGTGATAATGACAGTGATAATAAATGCAGGTATATCGCAGATGAACCTGATACTGCCAATCATTGGGGCAGTATTCCAGGCAGCTTTTGCTGCATCCGTAGCCATGTCTTTGGCTGTCCAATAGTCCATTGTCAGGTATTCAGGTATATGCAGGCCAAAGCCATCAAGCAATGTGGTAAAATAATCGCTCCATGATATAGCTACGGCTATATTGCCTATGGCATATTCCATCAGCAGGTCCCAGCCTATAATCCAGGCTATTATTTCTCCGAAAGCCACATAACTATAGGTATATGCGCTGCCTGATACAGGAACCATACTGGCAAATTCAGCATAACACATGGCGGCAAAACCACAGGCTATTGATACAAACAGGAACAGGAATACAATACCCGGGCCACCATCAAAGCTGGCCTTACCTATAGTAGAGAATATGCCCGCCCCTACTACGGCAGCAATACCCATAAGGGTAAGGTCGCGGGTAGTGAGTACTTTATGCAGGTTGAAGCTGTGGGCATCTGTCATGCCCGAAGCCGCATCCTTTTGTATTTGTTCCAGTGATTTACGACGAAATAAACTTTGCCACATGGGTACAAGGTAAAATGTAAAATGTAAAAGGCAAAATGAACGGATACTGAATTAACCAGACCGGAATGTTACGATTTGTTACGGTTTAGGATTTTGTATCATTCTAACCTGTGGTTACAAATGTTACAGGTTTGTTACAGCCTCTTTATTGCAATGGCTTGATTCACAAATGATTGGATTGGCGCGGTTACAATATGTTACGGTTTTTGTGCACTGACCTATTTGTAACATTTCGGCAGGATAGCCTATATACTTTTGTGCAGGTTTAGAGATTATATTAATCATGGTGTATGTTTTACAATAACAATATTACAAAATATATACAATATTAGCAAGTTGATTATTTGACAGCATATGAGCATGTCCTTAGTTGTAAACTAAGGACATGCTTATTCCCCTTTTAAACACTATTGAGAGCTAGGCTATTTTTATCTATTCTATACCTGCTTCAAAGTGGTCATTTACCAAGTTTCCTTCAATATCATATTTACACAACAATTCACATGAGTAAAAATCTATCTTTCCCCGCGTGTGCATGTATGCAGATACGTAATAATAGCCCAAATAAAAAACTGGTTCATTAACGGTAACACTAATAACAAAAAAACTATCAATATTCTCCAGGATTGTTTCAGTAGATATAGTGTCATGAGAATAAAGTTTATAATAAGGTTCATTACACATATACTTCACAGGCATAACATCCCGTTTCTGCATCCATATACTGTCATGAATAATATCTTTATATTCTTTCTGAATATCGGTAACATACTGTGAATAATAATACACAAATGGCGTAAGGGTTTTGATCTCAAAACTCTGAACCACTTCTCTTGTCCAAAAAATATCATTTGCTAAGTGCATCAGCGTATTATACCTGAGCGCATTTTTACCGCTATCATCTAGATTCCCTGCGTATGCATTTGATATAGAAAACAACAATAAATATGTTATTAAGACTATTAACCTGATTATGCGATTATCTCTTACCATAATTTGTATTATCCCGATGATCAATACTTCTCATAATAAAATATTCTGATGATTCTCTCTACCCTATCTACTCTGTCTGGATTCATCCCTTTGCTGTCCTTAGTTTGCAACTAAGGGAAACTATTCGTTTTTTGAACACTACTCAGAGCTTGGTATAAAAATATCACGGAACTACTACCCTTTCCTTACCTTTTTAGCCAGTTGTTCTGCCATCTTGTAATATGGTTTGCGGGGCAATGCGGGTACTGCTTTTGCCAGTGCTTTATTGATGCCACCGGGGATACATATCACGTGGCCTGATTCCAGTCCGTGCAATGATGCCGCTACAACTTCTTTCGGTTCCATCCACAGGTCTATACCTTTTACCTTATTCATCTTCTCCACATCAGACTGGTCATGGAACGCTGTTTTGGTAAGTCCCGGGCACAGCGCCTGTACCCTGATACCCATATCCGCCACTTCCATATGCAGCGATTCTGTAAAGCTGGTAAGAAATGCCTTGGATGCAGAATAGATGCTGCTGCCTGGTGCCGGGATAAATGCAGCCAGGGAAGCGACACTAATGATATCGCCATATTGCTGCTTCATCATTACCGGTAAAACAGCATGGGTCAACAATATAGTTGATGATACATGTATGCTGATAAGCCTTTTTACAGCTTCAGCAGATTCATCATGAAATTTGCTTTTCTCTCCGAAACCTGCACAGTTCACCAGCATATCAATTTGCGGCAGTGCAGCTATTTTCGATGCGGCCATATCAATGCCTGCGGCATCAGTAAGGTCAGCCACAATACTTTGGGTATTTATATGGTATGTATCTTGCAGTTGAGTTGACAGGGTATTGAGTTTATCCATATTGATGTCTACCAATACGAGGTTGTACTGTGCTGCTGCCAGTTGAGCAGCAAATACAGAGCCTATACCACCCGTTGCGCCTGTTATTATAGCCAGTTTCTGTTTCATGATAATAATAAAGTTAGCGAAACTTATATACCAGCCGCTGACTGTGGTCATTAGTTCCTAAATTAGCCGCCTGAAATATCTGAACTATGAATAAACTGGTAACTGAATTTAACGACTACCGTGCTAAGATGAACGAGGTGATACTTGGCAAGCAAAATAAAGTGATCAACAGGCTGTTTAACCTGGATACGAATACCTATATGGAAGGCGCACTGCCTGTAAAGACAAAAGAGATGCTAGGATTAGTAGCCAGCATGGTACTGCGCTGCGACGACTGTATTAAATACCATGTTGGCAAATGCCACGAAGAAGGTGTAACTACAGAAGAACTGTATGAAATATTTGCAGTGGCTAATATTGTAGGTGGTACAATCGTAATACCACATACAAGGCGTGCTGCCGAATATTGGGAAGCGTTGGTAGAAGATGCTAAAGAAGGCTAGTTCTTATATCCTTCCAGTACTTTATTATACAGGTCCTCGTACATGGGTATGATACGTTGTTTATTAAACGTACGCGCATGTGCGAGGGCTTTGTCTTTGAACTGTTGCAGGCGTGCATCATCAGATAGTATATGTATAGCGTGTTGCGCCATGCCATTAATATCCCCTACTTCATCAAGATAACCCGTTTCTCCCTGTACATTAATTTCAGGCAGGCCCCCTGCATTGGTTGATATTACAGGTACGCCGCAAGCCATGGCTTCCAGCGCACTTAAACCAAAGCTTTCGTATTGCGAAGGAAGTATGAACAGGTCTGATATGCTGAGTATCTCATCTACCTGCTCCTGTTTACCGAGGAAGCGTATATCATTACAGTTCTCCAGCGTGCGGCAATGTTCTTCTATATTCTGCCTTTCCAGCCCGTCGCCAATCATCAACAGCTTGGACGGAATATTGTTATGTACCTGTTTAAATATCTCAACTACATCTTCTGCCCTCTTTACCTTCCTGAAGTTTGAGATATGCACCAGTATTCGTTCGCCGTTAGGTGCCAGCATCTTTTTGAAATGGTTCTTATCTGTCTGGCGGAAACGGTCTGTATCTACAAAGTTGGGAATTACGGCTATGTCTTTTTCTATCTTGAATGACTTATACGTTTCTTCACGAAGGTTTTGAGAGACTGCTGTGATAGCATCAGATTCATTGATAGAGAAAGTAACTACAGGTGCCAGTGTCTGGTCTTTACCTACCAGTGTAATGTCTGTACCGTGAAGTGTAGTTATATATGGTATATCCTTACCTGCCTTGCGCAATATCTGGCGGGCAAAATAAGCTGCAGAAGCGTGCGGAATAGCATAGTGTACATGCAGCAGGTCCAGGTTATTATTCATTATAACATTTACCAGTGTGCTGGTAAGTGCTGTTTCATATGGCGGAAAATCGAAAAGCGGGTAATTATGTACCGTAACCTCGTGGTAGTAGATATTAGGGTGGAAATTCAGCCTTACAGGTTGCTTATAGGTAATGAAATGTATCTCATGCCCTTTGGCAGAAAGCGCCATGCCCAATTCTGTAGCTAATACACCACTTCCGCCAAAAGTAGGATAACAAACAATTCCGATCTTCATGCCGCAAATATCCGTACTAAAAAAGAACCTGCCTATTAATAAACGATAAAGTTTAATAATAGGCAGGTAATTATAAAGAATTAAACTAGTTCATCTTTGCATTGGCGATCAGGTAAGCACGTACCTTGCCTGCGTCCTCGGCATTCAGTTTAGCCTTGTTGGTCATTGTAGGTAATACTTTTTCCCATTTAGCAACGGTATGGTCAGGACCATCATGCAGTTTATGGCATTTGTTACAGTGGCTCTGCCATATGGTCTTGCCCTCATCCATCTGTGCCTGTGTATAATTTTTCTTTACTTCAGCTACCACGTCTGATGCAGACATATCGCTTTTAGCAGCTTTTTTTGCTGTACACTGGGTCAGTAATATCGATGTGCCGATGATGCCCAGTACCATGAATGTTTTTTTCATATAGCTAATAGTTTTAGATGCGCATTATTGTATATACAAATATAGTAAACTATAAGGCAAAACAAAGATGTAGTTTTATAACTTTATGGCTATGAGGAAATATCTCTATTCTGCACTATTATTAATAAGCACTAACGCATTTGCACAAGACGATTCTATAACCATTCGCAGATTATCTAACCAGGTAATGCTGCATGCCACCTGTTATGAAAACCTGCGTGTATTATGCAAACAGGTAGGCCACAGGCTTAGTGGTTCTCCTCAAGCTGTAAAAGCTGTAGAATGGGGACAAAAATGTATGCAGGAGTCAGGGGCTGATAAGGTATGGCTGCAGGCTGTAAATGTACCGCGCTGGGTAAGAGGCGAAGAACACCTGAAAGTCAGCTATACAGGTAGTAAAGGTTTTGAAGAGATACCTATGCTGTCTATCGGTAATTCTACCGGCACTAACGGAAAACTGCTGGAAGCAAGGGTAATAATGGTAGATGATATTAATGATTTCAATGCACTGTCTGATGCAGAAATAAAGGGTAATATCATATTCTTTAATTATCGTTTCAGGCAAGATTATATAGTCACATTTGAAGGATATGGCGACGCTGTTAAATACCGTTCGCTGGCTCCTAATGCTGCCTCATCGAGAGGTGCTGTAGCCAGCATCATAAGGTCAGTATCAACAGGAGAAGATGATTTCCCGCATACAGGTGCTATGCGCTATGCAGATACTGTGAAGCAGATACCTGCCATAGCAATTGGCAATCATAGTGCCGATATGCTGGCAGCTAAATGCAAAGCAGGGATTGTAAAAGCACAACTGCAATCTGAATGCAGGATGATGGACACTGTGATGTCTTATAATGTGATTGGTGAGATACGCGGTAGTGAACACCCTGAAAGAGTAATAGTAGTAGGCGGCCACCTCGACTCATGGGATGTGGGCGAAGGCGCGCATGATGATGGTGCCGGTTGCGTACAGAGTATGGAAGTGCTGCGCACACTGAAGGCTGCAGGTATCAGGCCTAAAAATACTATCAGGGCTGTACTCTTCATGAATGAAGAGAATGGCCTGAAAGGCGGACTGGCATATGCAGACTCTGCTTATAACAATAAAGAAGCGCATATACTGGCCATAGAAACTGACGCGGGTGGTTTCTCTCCGCGCGGCATTGGTATGGAAATGAATGATGCCCAAAAAGAACAGATACAATCATTCCGAAAGCTGTTCCTGCCATATGGTGTGTACGATTTTGAGCATGATGAAGGTGGTGCTGACATAAGTCCTTTACACAGGATGGGCGTACCTGTAGCCGGACTGATGCCTGACCCTCAGCGTTATTTCGATGTACACCATACCAATAATGATGTATTTGAACAGGTAAACCACCGCGAGCTGAAACTGGGCGCGTTTACCCTCACAGCATTAGTATATCTCGTAGATAAATACGGACTTGGGCCAGTGCAGCCACTCAGCAAAGTGAACTTTGAAGGCAGTCCTTATTCTCAAAGAAAAAAATAGTTAATAATTGCAGTATGAGCAACAGGGCATATGGCGCAGGCTGCTGAAGAAACCATCAGTAGTGATAGCAGTATCTGTGATACTGCTTGCTGTTTTTGCGTCTGTGTTTGCTTACCTTTTTGTACCGGATAATACCCCGGATGCTAACAGGATGATAGTGGAGCTGGGTGCCAAACAACCGGGCATGACCACCACCCTGCTATATATACCTAAGAAAATAAAACAGGAACAACCCGGCAGGCTCTATGCTTTATTCAACGGCACACCGTCTGATTATGAAGCGATACCTGTGAACGGGTATTGGTTTGCTGATAACAAACTTACAGTGCGCCATTATATAGACGATGGTATGGAAGATACCATCAGCTATGATGTGAGCAGCCTGCTGAAATATGAGCAACCCGGTAATACCACCGCACAGGATTATATTGTAAAACATCTCATTCGCAAACAAACATTCTACCTTGGTACAGACAGGTATGGACGAGATATATTATCAAGGCTCATAGTAGGCACAAGAATTAGTATAGCGGTAGGTATCATAGCTGTGATATTATCTCTTACTATCGGCATCATATTAGGTTCGCTGGCTGGTTATTATGGCGGAAGGACAGATGCTGTCATAATGTGGGTCATTAATATACTGTGGGCCATACCTACCCTGCTGCTGGTGTTTGCTATTACACTTACTATCGGCAAGGGTTTCTGGCAGATATTCATAGCCATTGGGTTAACCATGTGGGTGAGTGCTGCCCGTTTGATACGCGGGCAGGTTCTGGTGCTGCGTGAGATGGATTATATAACAGCAGCAAAGGCATTAGGGCTTAGCGATACGCGCATTATCTTCAGGCATATACTGCCTAACATTGCAGGGCCGGTAATGGTGATAGCAGCCAGCAATTTTGCCACAGCTATACTTATAGAGGCTGGTCTGAGCTTTTTAGGTATAGGTGTACAACCGCCCACACCATCGTGGGGATTGATGATAAAGGAACATTATAATTTCCTGCTCACTAACAGGCCATTACTGGCACTGATACCGGGCATAGCCATTATGCTGCTGGTATATGCGTTCAATATTTTGGGTAATGCACTAAGGGATGTGCTGGATGTGAGGGGGTAATTACTACCCTTTGTATACAGGAGCAGTTATAGCCTTCCTTAGCTTCTTGAATGTCTCGAACGGGCCTTGCGTAGAAAACATATTTACAACCCATGCAGGAACGTACCCGCCAGGTTCTGCCATTGCAGTGTATTCTATTTTTAATTGATTGGATGTAACAGGTGTTACCTTCCAAGCCACATCAGAATTGGTTATTCGTACAAGATCTTTTTGCGGCACGAAGCCATCAACAGCTACAGCACGAACTTCTAATGCTCCACCCGGTAACTGTTTTAGTTTAAGATGCACTACAACATCCCTGTTTTTTACCGGCCAGGGCATACTTAATTCTGAATAGTAGATAAGTTCGTGGCTGTTTATCTTTTTTACAACGTAGGATGTCTTGGTTCCGTACACCCATTGTTCGTGGGCTTTGGCATCCAGCAATATTGCATTTAACTGGTCAACGGTAGCATCTATAATACATTCTACCTTTACCATTTTAATTGAGGAGTTCGGGCTGTTGCCTACATAAACTTTAATTCCTTCTTCATTTTTTCTGAGCTGCCAATCAGTTTGTGCATTTGCATTATTGTAAACAGCGCTGATGAGAATAAGGATGTATAGCTTCTGTAAAACAGCAGTCAATATTTGGCGTCCTGTATTCATAAAGTATGCTCTTGCCTGTGCTATATAGGGTATTATTATACTGTAAGTTACGACATATATAAATAACATCAACTAATTAACTGCTGAAATTCACTGGTTTTGAGTACTTATCCGACAATACTCTGCGCTGCAATATACCCGCTGCTCCATGCGTGCTGAAAATTGAACCCACCCGTTATACCATCTACATCCAGTATCTCGCCAGCAAAATATAAACCTGGAACAATCTTACTCTCCATTGTTTGCGGGTCAACTTCTGATAAATTGATACCGCCGCATGTAACAAATTCTTCTTTAAATGTAGTCTTACCCTGTACATGATAGGTATCCCTAAGCAGGTGTTCTATTAATTTATTCTGGTTGGCAGCGGGCAAGTCACCCCAGCGTACAGTATCAGTAATACCTGCTTGTTTGATAAGGTATTCCCAAAGGCGTTTAGGCAGTTCGAATGGGTTCTTGACTGCAATGGTTTGTTTCCCCTGTTCGCGGCGTAATTGGGTAATGGTATCACGCAAGTCATTTTCTTTAACATCATTCAGCCAGTTTACCTGTATACTGAAATCGTATTTCTTTTCGCTCAATTCTCTTGCTGCCCAGGCAGATGTACGTAAAACAACCGGGCCGCTGAGCCCCCAATGTGTTATTAGTATAGGCCCTTGCTCTGTTATTTTTGTACCCTGAATTTTGATAGTTACTTCCGGTACACTCACCCCCATTAGTTCTGTAACAGGATGTTTAGGCAGGTTAAAAGTGAATAGCGATGGAACCGGAGATTGGATAGTATGTCCCAGTGATGTGATCCAGTTGTATTGTTCGGGTTTCGGAAATCCGCCGCAGGTAACTAAGACCTTATCAGCAGCATGTATAGAACCATCACTAAAGTGTAATTCAAAGCCGGCATCTTTCTTCGCTATATGCTCAAGTGATTTGTGGTACAGTACTTTCACTTTATTACGCATCATTTCCTGCCAGAGACAATCTAAGATGGTTTGTGAACTATCAGTAACAGGAAACATCCGCCCATCAGCCTCAGTCTTTAGCAGTACACCATGCTGCTTAAACCAGTCAATAGTATCCTGTGGAGCAAATCGGTACAGCGTTTTACGCAGCAGTTGTTTGCCACGCGGGTATTTCGTTATTAGTTCAGGTATATCAAAGCAGGCATGTGTAGTATTGCACCTGCCACCACCGGATACCTTTACTTTCTGAAGTACCTTACCAGTTTTTTCAAACACCACTACTTCCCTGTCATCGCTGTAAGGAATATTGGCTGCTGCGAAACAACCGGCAGCGCCTGCACCTATTATAGCTATTCTTTGAGTGGTCAAAATTCAATAACTGGTTCTATTCTTCCGCCTGTTCAGATTTTACCTGTGCTTCTACAACGGCTATAGCCACCATATTCACTATCTGGCGAACACTGCTGCCAAGTTGTAATACATGTACAGGCTTTTTAAGTCCCAGTAATATTGGCCCTACAGCTTCTGCACCACCCACTTCCTGCATCAGGTGGTAAGCTATGTTACCTGCGGCAAGATTAGGGAATATGAGTACATTAGGCGATTCATTCACCAGGTCAGAGAACGGGTAATTTTCACGCAGCAGTTCTTTATTAAAAGCTATACCTGCCTGCATCTCTCCGTCTATCACCAGTTCAGGATGCATTTGTTTGATACGCGCCACAACGTTCCTTGATAATATTGCTTCCGGTGATGAACTGCTGCCAAAGTTGGAGTATGACAGCATAGCTATTCGCGGTTTGATATTAAAGTGTTCTACAGCACGTGCTGTTTGCAGTGTAATGTCTATCAGTTCATCTTCAGTAGGATTGAAATTGACTGTAGTATCAGCAAAGAACAATGGCCCTTTTTTAGACAGTACCATATACATACCTGCCACACGCTCTGCATTGCTTGATGTACCGATAATTTCCAGTGCCGGACGTAATGTGTTTGGATACTGGCGTGTAAGTCCTGATATGAGTGCATCAGCTTCCCCTGTCTCCACCATCATGCAACCAAAGTAGGTACGCTCACGCATTATCTTGCGTGCTTCATAAAGGTTATAACCTCTGCGATGGCGTTTCCAGAAGAAAAGAGCACCATATTTATCGCGTTTTGCTGATTGCTCATCACTGCGCGGATCTAGTATCTCAACATCAGATAATGAGAGGCCGTGCTTTTCTATAAGCTCTTTTATTTTACGTTCTTCGCCCAATAATATTGGTGTTGCTATACCTTCATCTTTTACAATCTGTGCAGCCTTCAGTACTTTAAGATTTTCAGCCTCGGCAAACACTACACGCTTAGGATTCTGTTTCGCTTTATTGATTACAAAACGAAGGATATTGTCATCAGAACCCAGGCGGCGATATAATTCTGTTTCATATGCTTCCCAGTCAGTAATAGGTTTCCGCGCTACTCCGCTATCTATTGCAGCTTTAGCAACAGCAGGGGCTACTGTAGTAAGCAGCCTCGGGTCTATTGGTTTGGGTATGATATATGTAGGCCCGAAATGCAGGCTCTTTTCATTATAGGCAACATTCACCATATCCGGTACCTGTTCTTTGGCCAGTGTTGCCAATGCTTTAACGGCTGCCAGTTTCATTTCTTCATTTATCGTAGTAGCGCGTACATCCAGTGCACCACGGAATATGTAGGGGAAGCCCAACACATTATTTACCTGGTTTGGGTAATCGCTGCGGCCTGTTGCCATGATAATATCAGGACGGGCAGCTATGGCAACTTCATAAGGTATCTCAGGGTCTGGATTGGCCAGTGCAAAAACTATAGGGTCTTTAGCCATTTTCTTCACCATATCTCCTGAGAGTATGTTGCCTTTAGATAATCCGATAAATACATCTGCACCTTCCATAGCAGCAGCCAGGTCCATTTCTTTGCAGTCCTGTGCAAAGAGTTTTTTATTCTCATCAAGGTCAGCGCGGTGGGTTGTTATTAACCCTTTCGTATCGAACATATACATGTTCTTCACCTGAGCACCTAATGCTAAATATATTTTGCAGCATGAAATAGCTGATGCCCCTGCACCACTGATAACAAACTTTACTTTACCTATATCCTTCTTTACAAGTTCTAATGCATTCAGCAATGCAGCACCAGATATAATAGCCGTACCATGCTGGTCGTCGTGCATGATAGGTATGTTCAATTCTTTTTTTAGACGGGCTTCTATTTCAAAGCACTCAGGTGCTTTTATATCCTCCAGGTTTATACCACCAAAGGTTGGTTCAAGCGCTTTTACTACTGTTACAAATTCATCTATAGAGCGTGAATTAAGCTCTATATCGAATACATCTATATCAGCAAATATTTTGAAGAGCAGGCCTTTACCCTCCATCACCGGTTTACTGGCCTCAGGGCCTATATCTCCTAAGCCTAATACAGCCGTACCATTACTGATAACTGCAACAAGATTGCCTTTGGCTGTGTACTTGTACACATCATCCGGGTTGTCATGGATATCTTTACAAGGTTCTGCAACTCCGGGAGAATATGCCAGTGCCAGGTCTCTTTGTGTTTTAGTTTCTTTGGTAGGTATTACTTCTATTTTACCCGGCCTTCCCTTCGCGTGATATTCCAGTGCATCTTCCTTGCGGATAAGCTGTGCCATTTTCTATTTATTTGGGGTAACCAAGATATGAAAAATACCTGTGAAAGCTATGGGTATGACGGTTCTGTGACTATATAGATAGACATAGATGTTATATTTATACTATCTAAAAAACTGAACTATGAAAAATTTATACATTACCCTCATCATTTTCATGACAGTACCTGCGCTTGCTCAAGTTGATTCATCGAGCTGTACTGCCCACGACAGCATCATTGCCAAATACAAAACAGATGCACAAACAATTGCTTTAAGCAGGATATATAAATTCAACTCTACTTATAAAGACAGCGCTCAGATACCTGCTGTTTGGACTGATAGTATTATGCGTGCAATAATAGCAGTGTATAATTCTTCATTTACACAAAGAGATACAATATTTAACATTAATAATATTCACTCCCGCCCGGGCGGAGATTACTACTGGCTTAATAAGCTGGAGATGTATGTGGATGATGCTGAACCCTGGGTACAAGATGTGGTGAGTAACACAATTCCTACAGGCAATTCTGCCGTTAATAATCTTTTGACTAAGTATCATTTTACCAGCCACACCTATTTTAGTACCTCAGGCATCCATGTTCTGACATTAACCAGTGACTCGAACTACAACATGAATGCAGTAGGAGCAGAATGGGTAGGTATACCTGGTGTGTATACAGGCCAATGGGGACCACATGCCATCAATTCTATAGTTGGCGATGGGGATTATATAACAATAGATACTGTAGTAAATAATTATACTATCATAAACTTTAACCATGGTTGGGGTGATTGTCCTTCCGGATGTATTTGCCGTGCCAACTGGAAATTCAAAGTATATAACAATTGCGGTGTCGAGTTCATGAGTAGTACAAGAAACTGTCCTCCTGAAAATGTAAATTACAATATAGATAAACAGGCAATACAACTATATCCTAATCCATTCAGCGATCAAATTCAATTCAGATCATCAGAAAGTAATGTAAGCTATACTCTTTATAATGCTATGGGCGTATTGGTAAAAAAAGGTGTTGCCACTAACAGGATAGATACTCATGATCTTGGTACCGGGCTATACTACCTGAAGCTTAGTTCTGCTAAAGGAGAGTATACATTCAAGTTGGTGAAGGATTGATAAAGATTAATTAATTGCTTTTAGTGCCTTCTCCAGTTGTACAAAATGTCTTTGTTGGTGTGCAATGAGAAAACGGAATGTATCTCCCAGCTTTAGTTTTATGAATTTGCTGATGCTTATGGGTACTTTCAACCTGCCTATATCTGTAGTCTTTGCCTGCTCCAGGTAAGAATGAAGTTTCTGTTGCCCGGCGATGAATTCTGCCAATACCTTATTAGTATCCAAAGTTTCAGCAGGCCTGTGGTCTTTGGGGGCGTTCATTTTATTCGCTACTTTTCCATCTTTGCCGGGCAGCATTATTTTGGTAAAGTAATTACCGAATACACCCGGTTTAAATTGAGCGTTATAGCTGGTCTTGTTTTGTAAAGATTTGTTTATTTCCGGCAGATAATACCTGTTATAGCTATTCAGGTGTTCCAGCACCTGTGCCGCACTCCAACTGCCGGCAGCCGGTTGACGGTTCAGGATTGAGCCGTCAATATTAGTAAGTTCAGTTGCTCTGTCAATGATATACTTCACATCATTCTCCAATGAGGTAAGCAATGTATCTGAATTATAAACCGACATACTGATTAGTAATTTAACTGCAAAATTATCTGTGGTTTTGCGCCAAAATCTTTGTGCAGGCAAAGATTAATATCAAAGTCTTACTGTAGCCAGCAACCTGCTGAATGTAGCCGGGTCGACGTCTATATATGATGCAAGGTATTTATGCGGTATCAGGTTCAGTACATGGGGGCTGCGGTTTAGTAATGTCCTGAATTTTTCTTCTGCGCTATAACACATCAGTTCTACCTGGCGTTCGAGGTTGCCGGCCAGTACCTGTGTCAGTGCAAGCCTTACCCAGGTCTCTATGCTCCTGTATTCCTTAATGAGGTTATCAAGGTCGTTATAATGTATCCTTAAAAATGAGCTGGCAGTAATAGTCTCCAGGTGGAAACGGGATGGCTGCCGGGTAAAAAAGCTGTCTATAACACCGGAAAATGATGGGGCATATGAAAAAACCAGTGTAGCCTCCCTCCCCTCATGATCAAAATAAGCCCTTTGCACCCCGTCCAGCACCAGGTACAGGTATCTTTCAATATCGCCGGCATGGGTCATTATCTGTTTTCGCTTATAAGATACTTCTTCCCAGGGAGCGGAAAGCGCGAGTAGTGCCTCCTCATCTATAGGATGTACCGCATTTACGAGCTGTCTGAATTGATCCGGGTGAGCCATAATGCCAATATACAGCCTTAAATGCGTATTAAAATCCACAACCTGTTGATTTCATAAACAAGCTATTGACATTTTTTGGCATGAAATTGGATAATGTTTGATAAAAAGGCGGATAAGTATGGAATTTACTGTTACTACACACGACATAGAGGATGCCGAAGACCTGTTTTTACTGGCCAAGGACAGGCTGCTTGACATAAACGAATGGCATCACCTGTCTGCCAACAGGCACAGCTATACACTTGCCGACAGGAATTTTCATAAGCTGCACAGGAATGCTCATACGGGCGACTATATCATTTCGCAGAACAATAAGGAGGAAGTATTACATATAGACAGCATTATTTATGATGACTTCCCGGATATGGGTGGTGAAAGCATAAGCATACATGCTACTCATATGCAAAATGAAGAACCGTTCGATATCATCGTAAAGCGTGTAGGTAAAATACTATCTGTAGAAAGCACAGAAATGTCGTTTATACCTGATACAGCCTCTTTCCTTAAGAATATTATCAGTACAGAAGAATATGCAATAGCTTCTTAGTACATCATTTTCATACAAAATACACTGCCTCCGGATCTCATAAATTCGGAGGTTTCTGTTTCTATGACATGGTAGCCTTCTGCCTTTAATGCAGCTACGGTATCCTTGCTGCCTTTCTGCAGGATGGCAGTCTTTACACCATGAGCTATAAACGCATGTGCATTGAGTGAAAAATAATCTTCGGCCTCTGCTTCAGGTATATAATACACTTTGCTGAAGAGTTTGTTGATCATGGCCAGTCCTGCATCTGTAAAAGCTTCTTTGCAAAGCATTACACTATCTACAGATAGTGGAACGAAACAGGTATCCAGGTGGTAAAACTTAGGATTGATGAGTTCTAATGCCACTACCTGTGTATGCAGCATAGCAGACAGTTCTTCATAGGCTTCTGCAGATGTACGGTGGCCATAGCCGCCATAGAGTAAACGTTTACCGGTATGTGGTATCACGTCGCCCATGCCTTCAAACATTTCTGCTTTTTCGAAATGCAGTGGTTTGAATCCTTTAGCAGCAAAGAATTGTTCAAAATAAGGCACCTCTCTCTGTCGTGATGCATGGCGCATCTTACTCATCACAACTACCTGTGTGCCATCTTCCATTTTCCATGGAAAGGTCTGGTTGGCACAAAACACCATATCCTCGCAGCCTTCGGCCCCGGGTATTACTGATACTTCATCAAGTATGCCTTTTGTTTTTAAGGTGTCATATGCAGATTTCAGTTGCTGCCACTGTTCATTAACCAGGGCCTTGTTGGTAGAACCAATATTGCCCTGCATGTGCACATTCTTTACGTCAACTATATCAAAATAATCCGGGCTGCACATTAATACCCTTGTCGGCTCCTGCCTGTCTGCAATATCGTTGATCGTAAACGGAACTGAGTCTTTATAAACCTTTGGTTGCATTAGTAACTTCTATTGTAAGAGTGTCTGATGTATACGTTTTTTCTCTGGCATGCAATACATACCAGCATTTCAGTTTTTTCACTGGTGTACCATTATAGTCATCGGTCGGTGATTTAGGACATTTAGCCCTGCCCTTCCATTTCCAGCTATAACCATTGGCACTGTCAGGTCTGAAGATATCATTGGCTTTTGCAATAAACATTATCACATCCCCTGTGGGTTTTCGAGTTGAAAGAGCCCTTGGCGTCAGAGGTGCTGATCTATACATCAGTTCCATGGGTATATTCCTGGCATCGTTCAGTACATATAATCTCAATACACTGTTTGGGGTATTGCGTTGTATTAAGCTATCGGGCCTGTGACATTTGATGATACCATTTGCGGTACCTGAGGCTATGTTATATGTTTTGCCTGTATAGGTGATCTTCAATGCCGGTTTTGATTGTGCAGAACCCAACAGGGGAATGATCACAATAAATGGCAATAAGAATAGTTTTTTTATAATGAGCATTTGGCAATATTAAGCTACAAAGCTAAAATCTAAATGGTAAAAGAATTGTAAAACTTGTTAATGAATCAGATACAAATAAGGAATTTCTGTACATTAGTTTCGGAACTATAAATTTTTTATGCGCAAGACCATATTATTATCCATAGCATCTTTTGCTATGATGTCTCAATCATTTGCCCAGAGATGGCATATTAAACCCACAGCCGATGAAATAGCCTATCGCAAAGCCCATCCCAAGAATTATTCTTTATCGATGAATAAGCCTACTGCATCAACTTATACGATGCCTTCGGATGTACGTATACCCGCAGAGTTTGAAGAATCGCAGGCGGTGGCCATAGCATGGGTATCAGACGGCAGCGGCCCCGATGTAACATCAGAATATGGAGACTTGTGGGGGGATATGGCCGATGCCATACAAAAAGAATGCCCTGTTTGGATACGAATAGAAAATGCTGCAGATAGCAACACCATTAAAACATTCATGAGTGGCAGAGGTACGCCTCTTACCAACTACCGTTTCTTTGTTACAGTAGCCGACGATTTTTGGGTTAGAGATTTTGGCCCGATAGGATTCTATTATGGCTCAAATGATGACCTGGGAATACTGGATATGAATTATTATGACGGCAGAAATAATGATGACCTCTTTCCTGAGTACCTGGCAGGACAGATGGGCATTACCTGTGTAAAGACCAATCTCTATGCTGAAGGCGGCAACTTTATTACAGACGGGTTTAACCGTTCTTTTCACAGCAGCATGATATATAGTGAGAACAATGGAAGCTGGCCACAACCCAAACATGGCACATGGTCGCAGCAGCAGATCATTGATACCATGAAATATGTATGGGCATCACCCAGTGTTATTTCTACCCAAACTTTGAAATGCGACGGTGGTACAGGCCATAATGATATGTTCATGAAGCTGATGGACGAACAGACATTTGCCATTATGGAATATCCTTCTGTTGTTACAGCAGGCGATAAAGCGATAATCAATAATGTCATCAATACGTTGTCTGCAACAAACTCTGTATATGGCAAGCCTTACAGGATATTTAAACTACCTATGCCTACACAGGATAATGGCTCTTATCTTACAAGTTGCTCACAGATAGATGGTGATGCCAGGACATTCGTAAATGGCCTTACTGTAAATAAAACATACCTGATGCCAAGCTATTCAAACGCCAGTTCCGGAAACAAGAGTGGTGACTCCGCAGCAATTGAGATATTCAAAAAGAATGCTCCGGGTTATAAAATAGTTCCGCTGGATTCAAGAATACTTACTGTATTAGGCGGCGCCATACACTGTGTTACCATGCAGATACCTGCTGATAACCCTGTAACTATCTGGCATCCGCCTATAGTTGACGAACAGCCACTGAAAAGCAGCTACCATATCGTTGCAGAGATAACTAACCGTAGCGGCATTTCTTCTGCTACCTGTTACTGGAGAAAAAGAGGCACATCCGGTGCTTGGAATGTAGTTCTCCTTACTGACAGTGCAGGATACAAGATAGGTGACATAAGCGGTACGTTCAGCTACATGGAAGGAGTTGAGTACTATATCAGTGCTACCACTAACAATGGTAAGACAATGACCAAGCCAATTGTAGCTTCTTCTGGTGGTTATTATACTTTCTTTTTCCCGTTCCCGGCAGGTGTGCAGCAGCTTGACCCTACCCGCAATTTTGCTTTGAATGCATTACCCAACCCGAATACGGGTAGCTTTGTGATACCTGTAAGCTTTGACAGGGAAATGAAGGTGCAGGCTAATGTTACAGATATATTGGGCAGGAAGATAAGTACGGTTGACTTTGGAACTAAGCCTTCAGGTATGAGTAAACTGGAGTTTGAACTGGGAAACCAGCCACAGGGAATGTACTATGTACAGATATTGGTAAATGGCCAGGTACTGGATACCAAACGTGTAATGATAGAGTAAATTATACCTTCTTTATACTTCAAAGCCACCCTTTGCCGGGTGGCTTTTTACATACGTTGCATTTTAATTTTCATTATCTTGTATGAAATGTATTGTGATGAAGCATGTTTACTCATTATTAATTTTAGTTTCATTTTTAACACTGAATGTATCGGCTCAAACTTCTGCTGATTATACTATTCAGCTTAGTGCGCAGACAAGCGTGTCACCACCACAAATTATCCTTAATTGGAAATCTGTTCCCGGTGCATCGCAGATAAGTATTTATCGAAAAACAAAAACAGCTACTTCCTGGGGAGCTGCAATTGGTACTGTTGCCGGTAGTGCAACTACTTATACAGACAATACTGTAATTGCAGACTCTGCATATGAATACTTTGTAACAAAGCCTGATAGCCCTGCATATGGCTATATATATGCAGGGGTAAGAAACCCTGCTATTCATAGTCGTGGTGCATTGCTTGTGTTGGTAGATTCTGCATTAAGAGATTCCTGTAGTGCAGAGTTGACACGACTGATGAAAGATATTTCCGGCGATGGCTGGGAAGTACTGCGCAAAGACTTCAACAGTACTACTGCTGCTACTGCTGTAAAAAGCTATATCGTTTCTCTCGCCGGCACAAATCCCAATTTAAGGTCTGTACTTATCATAGGTCATATTGCAGTACCTTATAGCGGCGACCTGAACCCTGATGCACACCCTGACCATAAAGGTGCCTGGCCGGCAGATGCATACTATGGCGACATTAATGGTACATGGACAGATGTATCAGTAAATGACGTAGTTGCCAGCCGTACACAAAATAAGAATACGCCCGGCGATGGTAAGTTTGACCAGAGCCTGGTACCAAGTGATATTGAATTGCAGGTAGGACGTGTAGATTTTAATGATATGCCTGCTTTCGGTAAGACCCATGTGCAAATGATGAAGAGCTACCTGAATAAAGACCATGTGTTCAAAATGGACTCATTGGCTGTAACAAAACGTGCACTGATAGATGATAACTTCGGCAAGTTCAGCGGTGAGGCATTTGGTGCCAGTGGTTACAGGCTATCGCCTATAGTTGGCTGGGACAGCATAAAATCAGTAGATTTTATTGCTACACTTAATACCAACAGTTATTTGTGGGCCTATGGTTGCGGTGGCGGTTCTTACACCAGCGCCAGTGGCATAGGTACCACAACCAACTTCACTACCAATAATGTGAATGCTGTTTTCACTATGCTCTTCGGTAGCTATTTCGGCGACTGGGATGCACAGAACAATTTCCTCAGGGCCCCGCTTTGCTCTAATACCCCTGCACTTACCTGTGCATGGGCGGGCAGGCCGCACTGGTATTTCCACCATATGGCATTGGGGGAGAATATCGGTTTCTCAACAATAACTACACAGAACAATAATAATACCTATCAGAACCCTGTTAACTATATGGCAAGAGGTGTGCATATAGGACTTATGGGTGACCCTACCCTGCGCACAGAATATGTAAAGCAGGCCAGGAATGTAGTAGTTACCAATACACCCGGTGCCGGAGCAGTTGTTACATGGACCGCATCAGCAGGAACTGGTGTTATAGGGTATTATGTATACCGTTCTGCCACTGAGTTTGGGGCATATGAAAAACGTTCGTCTCTGGTAACAGGCACCACATACACAGACTCTGTAGGTGACGAGGGTGACTATTTCTATATGGTGAGAGCCGTGAAACAGCAAAGCACACCATCGGGTTCTTACTATAATATGAGTATCGGTGTTACAGACTCCGAACATGTAAAATACCCATATACTCCTTCTTCTGTACATGACCTTAATAACGGGCACCTGGTGCTCTACCCTAACCCGGCTAATAATGTCCTGAACATAGTATTGAACAGCCCAACTGCCTCTAAAGCAGATGCAACTATTTATGACCTCAGCGGAAGAAGGGTTATAAGTAACAGCAGGCAGCTTAAGGCCGGAGAAAACACGATAACTATAGATGTTCAGGCTTTACCGACGGGTATGTATATAGCTATTGTAAGATCAGGAGCTAACGTTTACTACCAAAAATGGATAAAATCTGAATAATAGCCCGCACATATTTGAAAACAGGATTTTTTTCAGTATTCTTGTGCCATAGAAATCGTATAATTATATGAAAAGCATATTAGTAGCAGCATTTACATTATTTACCGCAGCAACTGTTTTTTCATCTTGTAAGAAACAATACATCTGCGATTGCACGGACAATCATGGTGTTAAAATGACTTATTCTGTTACTGCTACCAACAAAGTAGATGCTAACAGGAATTGTGATGAAAAGAGCATTTTAGGTAACTGCAGCCTGAGATAATTCTAACATAAAATATTATTCAAAGCCTCTGCTAATGCAGAGGCTTTTTTATTCGCATCTACTTCATAGTATGTATAAAAAAAGCTCCGCATATGCGGAGCTTTTCATTTATCGTAGATTATTTTATTAATCTTCAACTTTCATACGTCCTTTTGCTTTTGCAACTACTTCCTCTTCTACGTTACGAGGAGCCGGTGCATAGTGGCTGAACTCCATTGTAGAAGTTGCACGACCAGAAGACAGTGAACGTAATTGTGTTACGTAACCGAACATTTCGCTCAGAGGTACTTTAGCTTTAATAACCTGCAGGTTGTTACGGCTATCCATACCTTCCAGCATAGCGCGACGACGGTTAAGGTCACCTGTTACATCACCCATGTATTGGTCAGGAGTTACAACTTCAACCTTCATGATAGGCTCAAGTATGATCGGCTTAGCTTTACGGCCAGCTTCACGGTAACCTGATTTAGCACACAATTCGAAAGACATCGCATCAGAGTCAACCTGGTGGAATGAACCATCAAATATGCGCACCTTCATGTTTTCTACAGGGAAACCTGCAAGAACACCGGTAGACATTGATACTTCAAATCCTTTAGCGATAGATGAGTGGAATTCTTTTGGAATTGAACCACCAAATATTTCGTTTACGAACTGGAAGTTGCCTTTACCTTCTTTCAGGAATTCTTCATCAGCAGGGCCGATCTCGAACTGAACGTCAGCGAATTTACCACGACCACCCGTTTGTTTCTTGAATATCTCACGGTGTTCAACTTTCAAAGTGAAAGCTTCTTTATAAGCCACCTGAGGTGCACCCTGGTTGATCTCTGCTTTAAACTCACGACGCATACGGTCAACGATGATCTCAAGGTGCAATTCACCCATACCACTCAGGATAGTCTGGCCAGTATCTTCGTCAGTTTTTACGCGGAGTGTAGGATCTTCTTCTACCAGTTTAGCGATAGCTTTACCCATATTCTCAACATCTGCCTGAGTTTTAGGCTCAACAGCTATAGAGATAACCGGTTCAGGTATAAACATGTTTTCCAGAACGATCGGGTGTTTTTCATCACACAGCGTATCACCTGTTTTGATGTCTTTGAAACCAACAGCAGCACCGATATCACCAGCTTCGATGAAATCGATAGGGTTCTGCTTGTTAGCGTGCATCTGCATGATACGGCTGATACGCTCGTTCTTACCGGAACGTACGTTCAGTACGTAGCTACCTGCATCTAAGTGACCAGAGTATGCACGGAAGAACGCCAGGCGTCCTACGAAAGGATCGGTCATGATCTTGAATGCAAGAGCCGCGAATGGTTCTTTAGCATCAGGCTTACGTACCATTTCTTCACCAGTTTCAGGGTCAGTACCCTTGATAGCTTCGATATCTACAGGAGAAGGCAGGTAACGGATAACCGCATCCAGTGCAGTTTGTACACCTTTATTTTTGTAAGCGCTACCGCAAAGCATTGGGATAATGCTCAGGTCGATAGTTGCTTTACGTATAGCTTCGTGGATCTCAGCTTCAGAGATGCTGTTAGGATCTTCGAAGAATTTTTCCATCAGTTGGTCATCGTATTCAGCAACAGCTTCTACGAGTTGAGCACGCCAGTGGTTAGCTTCTTCCACCATATCAGCAGGTATATCGCCTTCTGTATAAGTCATACCTTGTGTAGCGTCATCCCATATTACTGATTTCATACGGATAAGGTCAACCACACCTTTGAAGTTGTCTTCTGCACCGATAGGTAACTGCAGAGGTACAGATTTTGCACCCAGCATATCACGCACCTGCTGAACCACCATCAGGAAGTCAGCACCGATACGGTCCATTTTGTTTACGAAACCGATACGTGGTACACGGTAACGGTTTGCCTGGCGCCATACAGTTTCAGACTGTGGTTCAACACCGTCAACCGCAGAGAACAAAGCAACCAGACCATCCAGTACACGCATAGAACGCTCTACCTCTACGGTAAAGTCCACGTGGCCCGGAGTATCGATGATGTTGAATTTGTATTTTTTAGCATCTGGTGTTGGTTTACCCTGTATTGTAGGGAACTGCCAGAAGCATGTAGTAGCAGCTGAAGTGATAGTGATACCACGCTCTTGCTCCTGCGCCATCCAGTCCATGGTAGCAGCACCTTCGTGTACCTCACCTATTTTGTGGTTCACGCCGGTGTAATAAAGAATACGTTCTGTAGTAGTGGTTTTACCCGCATCAATGTGCGCTGCAATACCAAAGTTGCGCTGAAAGCGTAAGTCTGCCATTGTTAAGAATTATAAATTTGTACTATTAGTTTTCTAAAATGAGGTGCAAAGGTAGGTATTTTATATGAAAATTTGAAAATTTATGACCCCCTGAACACCCTATTTTATAATATGATATTATTACATAATATAGTGTTTTATTTACATGCAAAATAGCTAATGATAAAAAGGATATTACTGATAATATTTCTGATATATGGAAGCGTGGGTCTGCAGGCTGCATATACAGATAATGATACTATAGCGCGCTACTATAACTACATCTACAATGCTGAGCATAATATAATATCAGGTAATACTGATGCTGCTGCAGAATATTACAACAAAGCATTTAATACGGGATTTAAGGCATTTGCCACAGATATATACAATAATGCAGTATGTGCAGTGTTAAATAAAGACTACAGAACAGCACTTGATATGTGTGAGTTATTGGTATTAAAAGGGGCTGATATGCCCTATTTCGATACAACAGACATATTTCATGACTTCAACAAAAGCAAAGAATACCGGCTCCTATCAAATTCGTACGACAGCCTGAAGCAAATAAGGCTGAAGACTATTAATACTGACCTAATCAGCCTGGTTAACGCATTCTCTCAAAGAGACCAGGCCATACACTGTTTTTTACCACAAAATGATAAAGACCGCCGCTTTGTAGACAGCATGCACAGGATTGATGATTCATTAAATCAATCGTTGCGAATGCTGATGCTGGATAATGATTATCTAAGCGAAGATATTATTGGCGCTAATTTTCAAAACGGATTTTTAGCATTGTCACCTGTTTATGGAACACTAGTATTCCACCAGTTTCAGAAAGACGGAAAGCTGATGAGTGATGTTATTGACGCAGCAATTACAAAAGGTAAATTACGTGCTGAAACTGGGTTAGAATGGATTCAAAATTGCAGTTGTATCCCTCATATCATTTTTACAGGTGACTACCATGTCATTAACGATACATTATGGTTGTTCAATATGCCTAACGAGATTCAGACTAAACTCGTTTGGAGGTTGTTGAAATATACCGATACTAATACACAGAACCTGCAGAAGAAGTACTATATGGACACTCCTGCCAATGTAATTTCTAAGATTGTATATAATTACCAACATAGGAATAGTATCCCAGAAAAAGAGGCCAACTTTATAATTAGCATTGGTCTCATTTATTCCAATAAAAGTGAGGATACGGATTCAATGCGGGATTATTTATTCGTGAGCTATTCAGAATAGTGTTTTCTTTCAGGCCTGTATTACCAAACTATATTCTATCTTTAAATGTCTTTACATAAAACTACATACATGAAAAACCTCTGGATAGTATTTGTATTGCTCTCTACCCAAATTCAGGCACAGGAAAAAGCCATACCAAGTTCTAAAATCTTTGAGATAGGTCTATATAATAGCCTTACCTTAAACAGGTCTACAGAAGTTACTTATCAAAATAGCCTGAGTATATTGGGTAAGGTAAACGGATTGGTAAATGTAGGTTCATTTCAGTTTGGTATTGGCGCAGATGGCGGAACATTGTTAACAGGTTACAGGTTCGTATCACCCACTGCTATAGTCAACATCAAATTCCCGCTTCAGAAAGCTTACTTATATGCCGGTTGCGAGGCTGGTTATATGCATACTTGGGATAGATACCCTTTAAGCCTGGAAAACAAAGTGGTGCAAGGATACGTCACCGGCTTACATGGAGGGTATGTACAACCTTTTGCAAAACACTGGTCTCTAACTGCAGAATTAGGTATCAGGTTTATTCGATTACATTGGGCAGCATATGGTTATGGCGATTGGGAATATACCTGGATTAGTGCACATTACGAAAAAGCTCTAATGCTGCCGGTCAGCCTCGGTATCAGGTATAGTTTCTAATCCTTTTTTTAAGGTTTCATAAATACATCTTTAACAGTTTTGTAATATAGTGTGGATGTAAATTTGTTGTAGAAACAAATAAGACAAAATACACGGAAAACTATGAAATCAAGGATCTTACCGGTCATACTGACCGCCGCCGTTACATCGCTTGCTACAATTTATATTGCAGGAAAAATCTATGACTCTAAGCCTTATTTTACTATGGCAGAGAATGGCAGGCAACTGCCTGTAAACTATGCGTCTTATACTGAAAATGGCGTTGCTCAATCTGCCGCTCCGGTAAACTTTGAAAATGCCGCTGCGGCATCTGTAAAAGCTGTGGTACATATAAAAACCAAAACAGGCGCCCGCCTTGTGCCTGCCGATGACATATTTGGCAGGCTGTTTGGCCAGCAATATTATATACCACAGCAAATGGGTTCCGGCTCAGGTGTAGTTATATCAGCAGACGGATATATTGTAACCAACAACCACGTGGTGTCTGGTGCAGACCAGGTTACCGTTACATTTAACGACCGATATACATCTGATGCTAAGGTTGTAGCTACGGACCCCTCTACAGATATAGCTGTACTGAAGGTGAATGAAAAGAACCTGCCTTATATGGAATTCGGCAATTCTGACGATGCCCGCCTTGGCCAATGGGTTTTAGCCGTAGGCTACCCGCTCACACTGGATGCTACGGTTACAGCAGGTATCATCAGCGCCAAAGGCCGCTCTATAGGTATCAACAAACAGCAATCGGCCAGTGCGGTTGAGTCATTCATACAAACTGATGCTGCCGTAAACCCGGGAAATAGTGGCGGCGCACTGGTAAACACCGACGGCCAGCTTATAGGCATCAATTCAGCCATAGCCTCTCCTACCGGTTCTTATGCCGGATATTCATACGCCATACCATCAAACCTTGTCAGGAAGGTGGTGAATGACCTTGTAAAATTTGGTGCCGTAAAACGTGGCTACCTGGGTGCAGAGTTTCTTGACCCTAAAGCATTATCTGCCGAAGAACTGAATAAACGCGGATTGGTGAATATGAATGGTGTATATATTGAACGTGTATTATCAGGCAGCGGGGCTGAAAAAGCAGGGTTGAAGAAAGGTGATATTATTACAGAGGTAAACGGGGTAAAAGTTACAGCCTATCCTGAACTACAGGAACAAATAGCCCGTTATCATCCCGGAGATAATGTAAATATTGCATACAGTCGTTCTGATAAGCCTGGCAATGTAACAGTGCGGCTAGGAGAATTAAATAAGAGCTCTGCCCTATTGCTCGGTGCTCAACTCAGGGAACTGAACAATGATGAAAAAAAGAAATATAATATAGATGGTGGCCTGGCAGTGGTCAATACCGGTAATGGCATTTTAGCGCAGGCAAGAATACCACAGGGCTTCGTGATAATAGCTGCTAATGAGCACCCAGTAAGCAGTATTGATGAGTTGCAGGCAATAATAGCTAACTCTAATGCGGTACAGATAGCCGGCTTTATTCCGGGCAGGCAGGGAATGTATTATTATAATATTAATAACACAGAGCCTGACAGTAACCAACAGTAAGTGAATGATATTATCTTAATGTAATAATATTAATAGCCTCGTACAGAGGCTATTAATATGTAGAACAATTACCATTTTCATTTGTTATAATACGTTTGTCCAATCAGCTAAAAGCTGTATTTTACCCGTGTAGAATTAGTTTTAAGCGCTGATTTAGTAAAGCGGCAGATAAGTGCTATTTTTGCAACCCAAATTGAAACACAGTAAGTGAGACCCGTTTATATAACACGACTTTCAAAATTTTTGCCAAACGATCCTGTAGCAAACGATGAGATAGAGAATGTGCTGGGGATGGTAAACGGCAAGCCTTCGAAAGCCCGATCAATTGTACTACGAAAGAATGGAATTAAGACGCGCTATTACGCTTTTCGTAATGGCAAAAGCACACATAGCAATGCAGAATTATGTGCCAACGCTATAAGGGGCCTTTTTGACAAATCACTACCATTAGAATCTATTGATATACTTACGGTAGGCACCAGCTCTCCGGAGCAGGTAATACCTTCGCACGGCTCTATGGTGCATGGCGCACTGGGTGTCAATAAAAGAGTAGAATTGATATCGGCTATGGGTACCTGCTGCAGCAGTGTACAGGCTATGAAGTATGCCTACATGGCCATAGGCGCAGGTATGGCAGAAACTGCTGCCAGCTGCGGCTCTGAGAAAATGAGTACCTGGATGCATGCTTCACGTTTTGACCAGGAGGCAGAAAACCTGGCGGTGCTTGAAGACAATGGCTACATAGCATTTGAAAAAGAATTTCTGCGCTGGATGCTGAGCGATGGCGCTGCTGCTGTATTGCTGCAGGCCAAACCCAATGAAAACGGGTTATCCTATAAAGTAGAATGGCTGGAAACCACATCATTTGCCAACGAACTGGATACTTGTATGTATGCAGGCGCTGTGAAAAATGAAGATGGCAGCCTTACCGGCTGGAATGATATGCAGGTAGATAGCTGGACTACTGAGAGCGTGTTTTCTGTAAAACAGGATACACGTATGCTGGGCAACCATATTGTAGCGAAAGGTGGTGTTTTCCTGAAAGAACTGATGGATAAGCATAACCTGACTGCTGATAAGGTTGACTATTTCCTTCCGCATATGTCCAGCGAGTTCTTCAAACAGAAGATAAAGGAGAACCTGGATGAAATAGGTTTAAGCATAGCTGATGAAAAATGGTTTTATAACCTGCCTAAAGTAGGTAATGTGGGTAGTGCCTCTGCATTCATGATGCTGGAGGAAATGATGAACACCAACATGCTGAAGAAAGGCGACCGCATACTGGTAATGGTGCCCGAAAGTGCACGATTCTCTTACGCATACCTATACCTCACCGTAGTATAATGAAGCCAAGGATACTGGTATTATATTATTCGCAGAGCGGCCAGCTTGGTGATATACTGAACAGCATTGTTTCAGATATCAGGGACAAGGCCGATATCGATTATGCACAGATACTACCGGTACAAGCTTATGATTTTCCGTGGAAGGCATCTAAATTTTTCGATACGATGCCTGAAACCGTTCAGCATTTACCCATAGAAATACAACCTTTACCCGAAGAAATTAAACATAAAGATTATGACCTGGTATTATTCGGTTACCAGTCATGGTTTCTAAATCCATCGTTACCTGTCAGCTCATTCCTGCAGAGCAAAGATGCAGATATTCTTAGAGGTAAAAATGTACTTACAGTTATTGGCTGCCGCAATATGTGGCTCAATGGACAGGAAAAAGTAAAAGAATACCTGCAAACTATCGGAGCAAGACTGGTAGGAAATATTGTACTTACAGATACTAACCCTAATATGATATCTGTGCTTACAATTATTCGCTGGGCATTCAAGGGTAAGAAAGAAGCCTCAGGCATTTTACCTGCCGCAGGTGTACAGGAAAATGAAATTAGACGTGCATCAAGATTTGGTGTGCCTATATTGCGCTACCTCGGGGAAAGCAGGCTGGATGAATTACAAAAAGAACTGCTTATGCTGGGTGCTATACACCTGAAGCCGGGATTAATTATTCTTGAAAGGCGCGGCGTCACAAACTTCCTCAAATGGGCTAAGTATATACGTGAGAAAGGCGGGCCGGGCGCTCCCGAAAGACAGGGACGCGTTACACTCTTCAAACGACTGCTGATAGTAGCCATATTTATACTCTCTCCTATTTCATCATTCACAGCATTCATACAAATGCAATTGCAGCGCCGCAGATTATTGAAAGATGTGGAGTATTTTAAAGGCCTTACATACGAAGGGGGAAAATTCTAAATCCCGTAATAAGCTATTTCTTCTCTGCCCTCACTGTTACGCATACCGCGATACATACCTGCCGAATTGAAACAGAATTCATGTTCGCCGCGTGGGTTAACAGCAATAAGTCCGCCTTCGCCACCCATTTTCACCAGCTTATCTTTCACAACAATATTACATGCTTCCTGCAATGAAAGTCCCTTGTATTCCATAAGGCAGGATACATCATGCGCTACTACTGCACGCAGGAAGAACTCTCCATGCCCTGTACAGGATATAGCACAGGTAGCATTATTAGCATAAGTACCGCTGCCTATAACCGGGCTGTCACCAATGCGGCCAAAACGTTTGTTGGTCATACCGCCGGTAGAGGTACCTGCTGCAAGATTACCATCTGCATCGCAGGCTACGGCACCTACTGTACCAAACTTATAATCAGGATTAGGCTCTATACCTTTCAGGTTATCACCTTCATGGTCTAGCTGGGTAAAGTCGCTGTCGCGGATCTTTATCCATTGTTCATATCGTTGTTTGTTGAAGAAATAATCATCAGGCGCCTGCTCTATACCGCGTGATAATGCAAATTCTCCTGCACCACTGCCACTAAGAAACACATGCCCCGAATGCAGCATCACTTCTCTTGCCAGCTTTATCGGGTTCTTGATATTGCGTACTCCTGCTACCGCACCTGCTGCCAGTGTTCTGCCATCCATTATCATGGCATCCATTTCATGCAGTCCTTTCTTGGTAAATACGGAGCCACGCCCTGCATTGAATATGGGGTTATTCTCCAACTCTGTAATAGCAGCCACTACCGCATCTGCGGAAGAACCACCACCCTGTAATACACTATAACCGGCATCTAAAGCTATCTTCAGGCCTTTATCATAGTCTGCCTCCATTTCCTTTGTCATCATTGCGGGGGTAATATTTCCCGCCCCTCCGTGTATTACCAGTGTTACCATTCTCTGTATTAATGATTTATTATTTGTGCTTAGTTTTTTATTGAAGATATGCGGCGGTAATAATATCGCCATTCGTTTCTACTTCTATATGGTCTTGTAAGGTAGTAGATACGCTATGCCCGGTAATGTCAGGTGATACAGGAAATGATTTATGCCGCCTGTCTACTAACACTGCAACTGTAATGCGTTTCACTGCAAAACTCATCAGTGGTTTCAGGGCATACATCAGTGTCTTGCCTGAATTAGTTACATCATCCACCAGTATCACTGACTGACCGTCAAGGTTCTCACTGATATTGATATCATCTTTCAAAGGATTCTTTTTATTCAGTTTCAGCGGCAATACTTTCACATTCAGTCCGCTGATTTTCATTAACCGTTCTGCCAGGTTTTTTGCAACAACCAACCCGCTTTGCTCAATACCGATAATAGTAACAGATTCTTCATGGCTGTTAATTTCCCATAGCTGGAAAGCCATACGCTGCAGTTTGTGTTCGATCTGCTTTTGTTCTAAGATAAGAGTCCTGCTTTTGCCCATATTATCAGTTTGTTCTTATAGCAACTACCGGGTCGAGCCTTGATGCCAGCCAGGCAGGTATCAGCCCCGCTAAGATACCAACCGCAGCAGATATACTTATGCCTACCATGAAGTTTTTTATTGATAATGTAACCGGGAAATCAACCCCGTATGTGAGCACAAGGCTCAAAATAAGAACGATTATGATACCTATGATACCACCCATCAGGCAAAGAGTTACGGCCTCTACCAGGAACTCTGTAAGTATGCTGCGAGAACGGGCACCAACTGCTTTTTTAAGGCCTATCATTTTGGTACGCTCTTTCACTGTTACAAACATAATATTGGCTATACCGAATCCTCCCACCAGCAGCGAAAAACCTCCTATTACATAGCCTATAAGATTAATAGTATCAAAAATTATATCCAACCGGGCAGATATCTGGCTAAGCTGGTTCATTGCAAAATCATTCTTCTGGCCCGGGTTTACTTTACGCACCCTGCGCAATACGCCTTCCACCTCATATTTTACCTCATCAGGATTTTTCCCCGGCATTACTTTGATAAGCAAATTGGGGTCAACATTCAGCGAACGGGTATCTATCAGTGCAGAAGCTGCATAATAAGGAATAATGAGGCTTTCATCAAACTGGTTGCCTGCAGCATCGCGCCCCACTTTTTTCATTACCCCAACCACTGTAAACTGCCTGCCCCATAGATGTACTTTCTTTCCCAGCGGGTCTGTAGAACCAAACAGGTCTGATGCCGTCTGGTAACCCAATACGGCTACTGCGCTGCCACCATCCAGTTCTGTCTGAGAGAGATATCTGCCGTTGCCAATATCTACATTTTGCAGCTTATCAAAGTTGGCAGTAACGGCGTATGCCTGTGTACCTTCAAGTTCCTGGTTCTCTGCCTTCAGGGTTACACCTTTCATAAGGCGCAAACATGCATACTGCGCATTAGGCACATCATTCTCTACAGCCCTTAATTCTTTTGGCCCCATACTTTGCCTGCGCCAGAATTCCCACCATTTATATTCTCCACCTTCATCCATCCATGGCCAGCGGCCTACATATATCACATCACTGCCTAATGATGACAGTTCATTAGATATATTATTCTTCAGGCTGTCTATGACCGTAAGTACCGCTATGATACAGAATATACCTATGGTAACACCGAGTAAGGAAAGGAAGGTACGCAGCCTATTGGCCCTCAGTTCATGGAAAGCCTGTAATATACTCGTTAGTATTATCTGCGCGGTATGGTTCATTGACAGACAAATTTAACTTAATTCTTTGCATACCAATTATTAGATAAGTAATAAATTTGTTGACCAACATGCGCCCATACATTTCTTTCCTTGTAAAAAACAAAACATTACGATATCCTGTATTTAAGAACTACCTGGTAATGCGGCTGGCTATTATCATGTCGCTGAATATGCAGATAACTATTATCAGCTACCTGGTTTACAGGATCACAAAAGACCAGCTATCGCTGGGTATTATCGGGCTTGCGGAAGTAATACCAGCAATAACCTTCTCTCTTTTCTCCGGTCATTTCGTAGACCAGAGAGAGAAGCGCACCTCACTGGTGCAATGTATGATCGCTTATCTTTTTCTATCTGCATTCTTTATACTACTGGCTACAAACAATTTCCAGGCATATGCCGGTAAGGATATTACAGTGTGGCTGATATATGCAGGTATATTTGTAAGTGGCGCCATACGTGCCTTTCTAAGCCCTTCTACCTTTGCACTGCTTGGGCTTATCATACCCAAAAAGCATTATGCCAATGCAGGTATATGGAGCAGTACCTCGTGGCACCTGGGTGCAGTTGTGGGCCCCTTGCTCGGTGGTTTTTTAATAGCACTTAGCGGCTTTAGTATCAGTCTTGTAGTGGTATTCCTGTTGCAGATTGTTTCACTGATAGCATTATTGCGCATACCTAAGCAGCCTATATACAGCAACGGCAAAGAACCTATAATGAAAAGCCTGGGCGAAGGCCTGCGATTTGTATTCAGCACACAGGCGGTGCTGGCTGCCTTATCGCTGGATATGTTTGCTGTATTATTTGGCGGCGCCACTGCCCTCTTGCCTGTGTATGCCGATGATATACTGAAGGTAGGCGAAGTTGGCTTTGGATGGTTGCGCGCAGCCCCCGCATTGGGTGCAATAGTCATGTCAGGCTTCCTTGCATTCATACCACTAAAAACAAAAGCGGGGCCAAAGCTGCTCTGGTGCATAGCCGGCTTTGGTGCCAGCACAATACTATTTGGTATATCTACCAACTTCTGGGTGGCATTTGTGGCTTTATTATTGGGTGGTGCGTTCGACCAGATAAGCGTTATAATACGAGGCACTATCCTGCAATTGAACACACCTGATAATATGCGTGGCCGTGTAGCTGCTGTAAATACAATGTTCATCAGCTCGTCGAACGAACTGGGTGCACTGGAAAGCGGCATAACAGCCAAATGGATGGGCACAGTACCTGCTGTCGTGTTTGGCGGAATCATGACATTTGTTGTAGTGATAGGTACCTATTTCAGTGCCCCGGTATTGAAAACACTAAAGCTTGAACCTGAAAAAGAATAAAACTTATGAAGCAGGTATTCACCAGTTTAGTTTGTGCAACCCTATTATTTGCATCCTGCAGACAAGCAAATGATAAAACCGACGAGAAAACATCAACTAACACTGATACTATTCAGAAAAGCAGCTTCTTAAAAACCGATACACTTATCAATAATCCCGAGGCTACTTATAGTAAAATACATAACGACTGTACTTATGGCGACCAGGCGACAGATGAAATGATTTCAGGCCTGCCTCAATCTGTACTAAAATATGTACCCAAAGGCTACCGGGTATGGGACACATGCCATGGCAACCTGAACAGGGATGGATTTGAGGATATGATAGTAGTGCTGAAACTACAAAACGAAAACTCTCTTGCAGAAGCTAATGAAGATGCTGTTTACAGAAGGCCATTACTGATACTTCTGGGACAGAATGATAACACGTACAAGCTTGCACATAGGAATGATAGTGCAATATATACCCATGGTGCCTCACCATGGGGTGAGTTATACACAGGTATTACAATAAAGAACGGCTATTTCTCTGTAGAAGGTGGTGTGCATGGTGGTAAACACTGGGACCAGACTCATACATTTAAATACAGTGAGCAGGATAAGAACTGGTACCTGTACAAGATATGCTATGAAGATTGGAAAGACGACCCTAAGAAGCCGGATGAGGCATTATCATTACATACACAATCCTGCCGAACGAGTAAAGATTTCGGGACAGTTGCTTTTGATAAATTCAATATAGATACCGAATATTAACACTAATGATATTTTCCTTGCATATCTTTAATAGATATGAACAGGATATTATTACATGTATGCGCTTTACTATTTACCGTTACACATTGTTTTGCAATTGATACTATTACTGTTGATAAAACGCCGCTTCTTTATCATAAGATAAATACCAAACAGCCTAACAGGAAAGGGCTTATCATATACATGCATGGCGGTGTAAGCCAGTTTAAAGACAAGCAGGAACTTATAAATCTAAGCCCGGAGGAATTGCTGGAAGGAAATACCCAGTTTCTGCCCGTACTTAATGAGCAAGGGTATGATGTGATCCTGCCTATAGCATATAACCAATACAACTGGCTGGAAGATGGTGGTGAGCAATTCATAAACGAGCTACTTACCCTATACGCCACCGGATACAGCAAAGTATATATATCAGGTTTTTCGGATGGAGCCACAGGTGCTTTTCGCTTTTTCTACAACCATCCTGAAAAATTTGACGGGGTTATTGTATTCAACGGATACCCTCAATTAAATAATTACTATAGAAAAGTAGACCACTTTAAGGTGATCGGTAAGAATATTGTCTACACATCAACCCTCTCTGACAAAGTGATACCATATGAATTCCTTTTGATTGAATTCAGGCGGCAACAGATGCTGAATGAACACACCTATTTTATATTAAGAGAAGGTAGCCATGAATTTGGAGCATATAAGAAAACGGATTTCGAATTATGCCTTCGATTACTGCAAAAAGAAAATGGTGCTAAGCCGGCCGAAGGCAAGATACGTGTATTCCCTTCTGTTGATGGGTTAATATTAGATGGTGTCTTAAAAGAGATATATCCATTCAGAAAGAAGACAGGCAAAGCCTATAGTATGTCTGAAATGGAGTACGCAAGAAAAGATATAGACTTTGATACTTATTCAAAATTATTGACTGCCAATACGGTTATTCACATATCTCCGATAGAAGTGACAGAGCAGGAGGCGAGAAATGCAGCATCGTTCAGTTTTAATACAGATACCAATGGCAAACCGTCGACAATATCATTGGTCAACTGGAATAGTATTAAGACCTGGTAAATCATTTAGAGGGGTAAAACATAAAGTACACTGCACCCAGTATACATACAAATGCTACTGCATAGTTCCATTTAAAAGGTTCTTTCAGGAAGAATATGGCGAATGCACAGAACACAGCCAGTGATATTACTTCCTGTATAGTTTTTAACTGAAAAGCTGAATATCCTTCTTTCAATCCGAAACGATTATTGGCCGGCACCATGAACAGGTATTCAAAAAATGCAATGCCCCAGCTTATCAGTATCAGCTTGAATAATGGTATCTCTCCTGCTTTTTTAATATGGCCATACCAGGCATAAGTCATAAAACAATTAGAGATAAGCAGTGCTATTATAGTGCGCATATGGTCTATTCTGTTTCAAATTTACAGAAACTAATAAAAAAAGCGCCGGGGACAAAACCCGGCGCTACATCTAAAACCAATCCAATTTGCACTATCTGTTATTTATTTTCTGTTTTGGGTGACTCATTTCTCATTACCACTACTCCATCAAACACATCTATCATCACCGGTTTTGTTTTATCTATCTCACCACCTATTATCTTCTTACTCAGCAGGTTTACTATATCTTTTTGTATTACCCTTTTCAATGGCCTAGCACCATACTGAGGGTCAAAGCCTTTATCTACAAGGTAATTCAGTGCATAGTCTGAGAACTGCAGGTTGATACCCTGGTCGAGCAATTGTTTTTGCAGGTGCTCCAGTTGTATCCTGATAATACCTTTTATCTCTTTCTTCATCAGCGGGTGGAACATCACGATATCATCTACCCTGTTCAGGAATTCAGGACGCATAGATTGTTTCAGCAAATCCATTACCTGTTCCTTGGTAGCCTCTACCACCATGTCTACATTCTTACCATCTATCTCCGCAAAATTCTCCTGTATGATATGGCTGCCCATATTGCTGGTCATGATGATGATAGTATTCTTAAAGTTCACCACCCTGCCTTTATTATCCGTCAGTCGTCCGTCATCCAGTACCTGCAACAGTACGTTGAAGGTATCAGGGTGTGCCTTTTCTATCTCATCCAGCAGAATAACAGAATATGGTTTCCTGCGCACTGCTTCTGTAAGCTGGCCACCTTCATCATAACCTACATATCCCGGAGGCGCACCTACCAGTCGGCTCACGCTGTGTTTCTCCTGGTATTCACTCATGTCTATACGAGTCATCATGCTGTCATCGTCAAATAATACCTCTGCCAGTGCTTTAGCCAGTTCGGTCTTACCAACACCCGTTGTTCCCAGGAATATGAAAGAACCAATTGGCCTGCGCGGGTCATGCAAACCTGCACGTCCACGGCGTATAGCGTCTGATACAACTTCTATTGCCTCTTCCTGTCCCACTACACGCTTATGCAGTTCTTCTTCAAGATGCAGTAATTTTTCTCGTTCGCTCTGCAGCATGCGCTGTACAGGTATGCCTGTTGCTTTTGCTACATTTTCAGCAATATCTTCTGCATCCACTTCTTCTTTCAGCAGGCGCTTATGCTGGCTGTCCATTTCATTGAGCTTGGCACTCAGGCTTTCTATGGTAGCTTCCTCTTCTTTTATCTTTCCGTATCGTATCTCTGCCACCTTACCATAGTCACCATCACGTTCAGCCTTTTCTGCTTCCAGTTTCAGGTTCTCAATATTTCCTTTTGCTTTATTCAGCTTATCTACAATGTCTTTCTCATCCTGCCATTTAGCTTTCAGCGTATCGCGCTGCACCACCAGCATAGCAATATCACCACCCAGTTCTTTCAGCTTCTCC
Organism: Flavipsychrobacter sp.; assembly: GCA_044227125.1. Classification (GTDB taxonomy): domain Bacteria; phylum Bacteroidota; class Bacteroidia; order Chitinophagales; family Chitinophagaceae; genus Polluticoccus. The sequence continues at coordinate 3,910 of JBGAFS010000003.1, read as the reverse complement.
TCATCGTTTTCACGCTTTATTGCTTCACGTTCTATCTCCAACTGGCGGATCTTACGTTCCAGCTCATCCAGTTCTTCCGGCATAGAGTTCATCTCCAGCTTCAGCTTGGCAGCACTTTCATCTATCAGGTCAATAGCCTTATCAGGCAGGAAACGGTCTGTAATATACCTGTGCGATAATTCTACCGCAGCAATGATAGCCTCGTCTTTGATACGCACCTTGTGGTGGTTCTCATACCTGTCCTTCAAGCCGCGCAGTATTGATATTGCATCTTCAGGTGTAGGTTCATCTACAAACACCTTTTGGAAACGGCGTTCCAATGCCTTGTCTTTTTCAAAGTATTTCTGATATTCATTCAGTGTAGTAGCACCTATAGCTCTCAACTCACCACGTGCCAGTGCAGGTTTCAGGATGTTTGCAGCATCCATAGCACCTTCCATTGCACCTGCACCTATCAGGGTGTGTATCTCGTCTATGAAAAGTATGATCTCTCCATTACTTTCTGATACTTCTTTTACAACACTTTTTAATCGCTCTTCAAATTCACCGCGATATTTAGCACCTGCCATCAGCGAGCCCATATCCAGTGCGAATATGAGTTTCGATTTCAGGTTGTCCGGTACGTCGCCATTTATGATGCGGTGTGCAAGACCTTCTACAATTGCTGTTTTACCTACGCCGGGTTCACCAACCAATATCGGGTTGTTCTTACTACGGCGAGAAAGTATATGTAGTGTACGACGTATTTCTTCATCACGGCCTATTACAGGGTCCAGCTTACCATTACGTGCCAGGTCGTTCAGGTTCTTAGCATAGCGTTGCAGGGAGTTGTATTGCTGTTCTGCTGTTTGCGAGCCAACAGTACTACCCTTGCGTAGTTCTTTAATAGCCGCTATCAAACCTTTTTCTGTAAGGCCTGCATCTTTAAGTGTCTTGGCTGTTTCGTCATTTACCTGCAGCAATGCAATAAGCAAGTGTTCCTGTGTAACGAATTCATCTTTGAATTCTTTCAGAACATTTCCTGCACGCAGCAATACATTGTTCAGCTCACGGCTTACAGATTGCGCAGGTTCGCCGCTTTGTATTTTAGGCAAACGAGCTATCTGCTCATCCAGTTTCCCTTCAAGAAAACTGATGTTTACATTGTTTTTCTTCAACAGGTGAGTGACAGGCCCATCTTCATCATCTATCAATGATTGTAGCAGGTGTACTGTTTCTATATTCGGGTTCTGGTTATTAAATGCCAGTTGCTGTGCATGTTGCAGCATTTCCTGGGCTTTGATGGTAAAATTGTTCAGATTCATATCTCTAATTCTTCTGAAAATATACCTGTAAAAACTGTTCCAAAACCTGTTTAAATCCATTTTGGCAGGTATTTAGGGTTTTACTAAGACACTATGTCTTATTCATTGATAATCAACTGAATTTATTGCATAAGAATGGCTAATGAAATGACTAAATGACTGGGATTGCCGCAATATTTATATTTTGCAGGACAAAGAATAATAATGGTTAAATGGTTTAAGAACCTGCTGAAAGACAGGCTGATGATATTCAAGATAAGAGACAGGTTTAATGCTGCCGTGCAAATACAACAAAGGCAGTTATATCATTATTATGCCGACTGCGCACGAAACAACCAACTGTCGGGTATAGGCAATGCCGGGTTCAGGGTATTCTCACAGTTCGAGGAAGATGGTAAGCTCCTGTATATATTCTCTGTGCTGGGCATGAATCATAAAACCTTTGTAGAAATAGGCAGTGATGACGGAATAAATAGCAATTGTGCCAACCTGGCCTTCAATTTTGGCTGGCATGGATTATATATAGATGGCAATGCCAAAGGGATAGAAAGAGGAAAGAAATTTTATGCCCGATACCCCCACCCTTTCAGCCATAGTCCAAAATTCATTTGTGCGAAAGTGACACGTGAGAACATTAATGAGTTAGTGAAACAAGGAGGATTGAATGGAGATATCGGATTATTGTCTGTTGACATAGATGGTAATGATTATTGGGTATGGGATGCATTGGAAATAGTACAACCACAGGTAGTTATTATAGAAACGCATATAGAGTTTGGCTACAATAATATTGTAGTGCCATATGATGCTAATTATATGTACCCTGGTAAACATCCCGAATATCATGGCGCATCGCCTGTAGCTATGGTGAATCTTGGTAAAAAGAAAGGTTACAGACTTGTTGGCGCCAATGAATTAGGATTCAATTTCATTTTCATAAAGAATGGTCTTGCCGATGAGCTGATACCTGAAGTCAGTATAGAATCTGTTTTGCAACACCCATCTGTAATCGAATCATTTACAAAGTTTGAGGCTGTTAAAGACTATGAATACATACAGGGCTAATTCACTATATAATTCACCCTTCAATCATAATATTACCAACTTGATTTTTGTATAATTTTCAGATAAATTATTGCCTATGCGATACCTGCTTCTTGCGGCTTTGCTACTGCCATTTGCCTCATTTGCTAAAAAACTAATTCCGGCTGCCGATACGATCAAAGTATATTTTGACACAGGCATACCCGAGATGCAGCCTGCATCTCAGCGAATGATAGACTCACTTGTATACATTGAAAAGCTGTGTCCGGGAAAGAAAATAGGCATTATTGGATATGCAGACTATGTTGGCAGCGAACAATCAAACGTCCATCTATCAGAAGCGAGGGCTAATAGTGTAAAAGCCTACCTTATATCTATGGGTATAAAGGAAGCTGATATACAAACTGTGATAGGTAAAGGTGAAATAACCAGGAATACAGATACCAATAGTGTTACAGGGATTGCCGAAGACCGCAGGGTAGATATTATACCGGGAGGATTTAAAGTAATGCCTAAACCTATAGTGCCAACACAAACACCTCCTCCGGCACAACCCAAGATTGATATCAGTAAGGTAAAAGCCAATGAAACAATAACTTTGAAGAATATCTACTTCCTGCCCGGCAGCCATATGGTGCGGGAAGAATCTACACCTGAACTGGAAAGACTATATAATGTAATGGCTGATAACCCAAAGTTGCGTATCCGTATAGAGGGCCATATATGCTGCCTGCATGATAACCATGCAACCGATGGCTATGATTATGATGCGCAGGATTTTAATTTATCTACCAATAGGGCAAGGTTTATCTATGATTACCTGGTAGAGAAAGGTATTGACGAGGACAGGCTGGAGTATAAAGGTTTTGGTATGAATAAACCATTGAAATACCCTGAAAGATCTGAAGAAGATGAAAATACGAACCGACGGGTAGAGATACGGGTTCTTAAGAAATAGGAAAGGCGCCTTACGGGGCGCCTTTCAATTTATTGCCTTTGAAAAAATATTAGAGTTGCGTAGCAGTATAAACTACATCTACAGCATAGTTACCGGCAGGGTAGCTGAAGCCCGGAGTAGCCTGGTACATTACTGAGAATGTCTGGTTGCCACCGCGGCTACCGTTAGTGATGATGTTCTGGTTAGTAGTAGAGATGTCTTTGTAGTTATCAAAACCTGTACCTATTGTACCACCTGTACCGTTAGCGCTTACTTTCACATCCAGTACGCTGGCAACCGGCATAACAGGAGCAGGTGAAGTAGTACCTGTATAAGTGAAGTTAGTAGCGTTAGATTTTACAGCTACAGTAAAGTTTTTGTTAGAGCGAACTTTCAGCGCCTGTGCAGAAGACTGAACACCGTTAGCGTAATCATTCACATTGTTGAAAGACATGGTTACAGCAGCACCGGTAGCAGAACCGGTTCCTGTAAATGTCAGTTCGATAGCATCAGTCAGAGACAGGTTAACAGTCTGAGAAGCTGAAGTAGAAGCAGGAGTTTGAGCGTTAGCAGCGAAACCTGCAGAAATTAAAGCGGCGATTGCGATGATCTTTTTCATTGTTGT
>JBGAFS010000001.1:0-1925605 GCA_044227125.1 Flavipsychrobacter sp. | reverse complement strand
TTCTTAGCTTCATACGTAGTATCTATCACTAAATAATCATAACCTACACATACTGCTGTATCTCCATCTACTTTTCCCGCATTAGGCTTACCACTGCACGGCTCGTAACGCAAGTCTACCAAATAATCTTCCGTCTCTCCTTCATTGTATCCAAGACATACATCTGAGAGGGTATCATCTTTTACTATTACCCTCATACCGGTCAGTCCTATTTCTGCAGTAGTTGGCACTTTAAATGTAGCTGAATCCCATCCGGATGGATTGGTTATTTTTTTATCCAGGATAAGTTCTGTAACGGGATCAAATGTTCCATCCCTGTTAAAATCTATATATGCACGCATCCTGCCTGCTGCCAATGTGGTCTTTGAGGTAATCTCTGATGCAAATATGTTGTAGGTACTATCCCTGTATAATATACCTGGTGCTGTCGAATCCTGTAATCCTGAATAGCCTTTGTTTGCACTACCATTACTTGTCAAAGGCAATGGGTTTCCGTAATTAAGCACCGTATCCCTGCCTATACCATTCCCGGATAGCTTTATCAACTTCACATTGCCTATATCCATCCCTGTTGTAGATGCAACTTTTGTAAGGCAATAACAATAATAGAACGGCGCTATGTTCACCTTTTTAGGTGGTGTCAGGTAAGTCTTTCCTGTAGCTGTACAGGTGATCCTGCAACGATACCATTTAGGTGATGTAATTGAATCTACTATATCTCCATACAATCCAACTGTTGCTGTATGGTTCGACCAACTGGTACCATTATATGAATACTGCCACTGGTATGATGCATTTGCATAAAACGTAACAGGTGATACTTTGTAAGGACGGTTTGGACATACCCAATCCGGTGCTGACACCAATGACTTAGGTGTATCTGTACATGGATAACCCGCAAATACATCCATACCAAACTGGTATGAATAACGCCTTCCACTACCACTACTACTACCCGTTGTACTATAAATATGTGTGTTACCTGTATAAGTAGTGCTGTTTACCGGCGTTCCGCCTGCATAAACTGGTATACCATTAGCACCGCCTGTTTGGCTTACATCAATAACCAATACCTGGGATGGATCAAAATATACAGGTGTCGACAACGGAATAGCAAACCATTGACCTACAGACAATGACGAGTAGGAATAGGTAGCTGCATAAAAGCATGGGGTCAAGCCACTAACATAATTCGTTGGCGATGTGACTGTAGTGTTCCCGATAGAAACTGTCAGGTCATTAAAAGTCAAGTTAGTGGTAGCATAATATGCTCTAAAGTAAATTGTAGTAATAAAGCCTGATTGCGTCAAAGGCAGACCCGGAAAATCACCCGGGAAATAAAAGAATTGGGAACGATAGTTATTCCATCCTGCACCGCCTACGCCAAATGGAATATAATTACCACCTGTAGCATTATTGGTATATGTATACTGCGGCGTTTGAGCAAAGCTCTTATTACATAAGAAAGCTAAGATGAATGCAAAAAATAACAGTCTCTTCATTTATTTGCTATTTATTAGATTGTTAAATACTTACCTGCCTTCAAGATAATTATTTTAAATGTAAAATGTTAATAATTTTTTAAAAAATAATAAAAAGTGGTTTTCAACCACTTTTTATATATTTAAAATATACCTATTCGACTATCTATTGCACCACTAGTTTAATTATCTGTCTTTCACTACCAGCTGTTACTTCTACAAAGTATACTCCCTTAGTCTGGCCGCTCATATCCAACTCCTGTACAAACTGGCCTCCTTTGTGGCTGTACTTCTCTTCCTTAACCTTCTGACCTGTCACATTCGTTATCGTTACACGCACTTCCTTAACTCCGCTGCTCGTATTCATCTGTAATACTGACCTGCCTGTCGTCGGGTTCGGATAGATACTCAATCCGTTCATCTCTCCTTTATCATTGATACTGGTCGGTACTTTCTTCTGGAATATTACCATATAATCTTCTGTCTCTCCTGATGTATATCCTCCGCATGCCTCATCTGATGGTATGTTCGGACCTATGTCGTTGTTCAGTATCACGCGCATACCGGTAGGTACGTTCATGATCGCTAACCTCGGTACGGTCAATACATCCAGAAGTGTAAAGTTTCCTACACTGGTGAAACCGGTGAAGATCCTGTCTTCAGGAAGATCGTACACGTGGTTGTTATTGAAGTCCATGAAGATGGTGATCTTCGCATCAGAATGCTCTGAACCGCGCATGATATGATAGGTGCTGATCTGGTAGTTACTGTCTACATCTATCACTATTGGTGTCTCATCGGTATGATCTGTACGCTTCCTCCTCGCTTTAGGATTATCCAGGTGTGTTCCTCCGTCACTTGCACTATAACCCGCTATGGAATAGCCGCCTATATCACTGCTGTCTAATACGCCGCCTATTGCCTGGCTGTAGCAATAACATTTATACGCTACTTTCTGGTTTACGTATGATGAGGCTGAATAGGATGTGTCATGGGTAGCATCACACACTACCTGCATACGATAGTATAACGGCTGACCTGTAAATACGCGCTGTAACGAATCTTTTGAGGTACTGTTCACTACGCCAAACCAGTTCACATTATCCCCGGATACCTGCCATGATCGTTTGATGTCTGATTTCTTAGCTTCATACGTAGTATCTATCACTAAATAATCATAACCTACACATACTGCTGTATCTCCATCTACTTTTCCCGCATTAGGCTTACCACTGCACGGCTCGTAACGCAAGTCTACCAAATAATCTTCCGTCTCTCCCTGTGCATATGCGCCGCAAGGATCATCAAGAGTATCATCCCTTATTATTATCCTCATACCCGTAAGCCCTATATTAGCAGTTGCAGGCACTGTGAACGTCTGCGACTCCCATCCCAACGGATTAGTTATCTTTTTACCCATCACTTTTTCTGCAACCGGATCAAAAACCCCGTCCCTGTCAAAATCTATATAAACCCTTGCGTTACCTGCAATTGTAGTTGCTGTAGAAGTAATCTGAGATACGAAGACCTGGTAGGTACTGTCCCTATACATAACTATAGGGCCTGCAGAATCCTGAAAACCGGAATAAGTTCTGTTAGCATTAGTATTTCCGGTAAGGGGCAATGGATTCCCTTTATTGAGTAAAGTGTCTCCACCAATACCACCTGCAAGCAGTCGCACTACCTTTACATTGCCTATGTCTAAACCTGAAGTTGATATTGCCTGGTCTACACAATAACAATAATAGAAAGGAGCGATCGGCACCAAAAAAGGCGGAGTAACGTAATAATACGTATTGGCGTTGCAAGAGATTTTAACGCGATAATATTTAGGAATGTTTGTAGAGTCAGTAATACTTCCTGAATTAGGGTCTACAGAACCTGTATAGTTTGACCATGAGCTACCGTTAAAAGAATATTGCCAGCTATAAGTAGCATTAGCAAAGAATTTTTCCGGTTTAAGCGTGTATGGCCTGTTAGGACATACTTTACCCGGTCCCAGAATAATAGTTTTAGGGGTATCATTGCATGGATACCCGTACCAGAATTCAATTGTCATTACCTGTGTAGGTGCACCACACGTAGCAGTATTTACACCTCCCCAGTTTAGGTTGGTAATACAAGGCCTCATTATATAACCCGGACTCGGGCAATTGGCCCCATTGCAAGGCGTTGTGCCAGGCATATCTATCCATGTTTCACCATTATATCTATTACAAACTGACCATGTATGACCATTTGTGACTGGCGATGTATAACCACCAGTAGGTGTACCATTCGCTGCTTTAATTGCCGCAGCTATCTGGTTAACAATTGTAGGGTCTGTACACGTAATACCAGTAGGGTCATTAGTGCCAGACATAGTACATTTTAAATAAAGCCCAGGGGTAAGTGCTGCACGCCATGCATCCCAAACAGCACACTGTGCAGTAGCTGTACTACCATTAAAGTGGGTTTGAGAATATATGTGGGATTGTGCGTTAAGCCTATTACAGAAAAAAGTCAATAGAGCTAATAATGAGATGATACGTCGCATGCTGTTATTTTTTATACCTAGAAATTGTTACACTATTATGTTTATTAAAACCTGTTAATTTTATACATTATCAATATTTTGTAAATTAATAATATAATACTATTTTTCAAAAAAATTTACCAACCTTTTCTTACCAATAAATATCACTATGAAACTATTAATAGTTATTCGTAGCCCACCTTACTTATATATATCATCAGCGACATTTATTACATAACCATAAAACCAATAATACTATGAAGTACATTAATACAATATATGTATTTGTCTTTGCAATAATTTGTGGGACAAATGCATATTCCCAAATAACATCTTCTTCGATCCCTGATAATTATCTCGATATCCACAACTATTGCTACACATGCTCCACTGATATTAATACTTATACTGCTGAGACTATTAACTGTGACATGATTGAAAGTATAGGCTTTGGTCATTTAGCAGCTTTTGCCTATACACTTGAAGATTATGATATGGTTGTACCCTGGGACCCAATTTGGGGACCTTGTTTCTTATTCACACTAACTCCTACAAAAACAACAGGCATACATGTAGAAGGCACTAATACATCATATTTATTTGCAGGAACAAATAAAGATCTATGTCTCCCTAATGCAAGTGAACCAGATATTGTTATAGGAGATGATATTTATGGCCCTGGATTTTACTTAGGAGTAGTTTATAATAATACCTCAAATGGGGTTGAAATAGCAAATGTACCCGTTAGTTATATAGCTTCTAGTGGTGCAGTATTAGGTTCATTGTCGACTCCAGTTGTACTAAATGATATGACCAACGGACGCACCGCAAGGAACCCACACATTGATTTATTCGGTGACATTAATACAACCAGATGGGCGGGAAATATATATGCACTCCATAAATTTATTGCTACCTGGACGGAATATGATCCGATAAGTAAAAAAAACTATATCATGGCTGCACTGGGCGAAATTGACAATCCGAGCAGTTTTTCAAGATATCAAATTACACCAAATAATATTACTGACCCACAAGGCGTAGATCCGGATGTTGCAGCTATGGGCATTCTTCATCCAAGTATGGGAGGCTCAACAGACATGGCATTTATTACTTATACTGATCCTTCAAACAGTAATGATTTAATGTTATCAACCTTAGATATTTCAGGGACAACAGTAACAAGTATTTCTCATACAACAGTTGCCTCAGGTCATACAGGTATCTACCCTCCTCGCATAGAATCTAAAACAGTCGGTGATATAGTATCGGGCGAGGCAACTTATCAAATTGCAGCATCTATACAGCCATCAAATACTAATTGGGAAATTAATACATTTAATGATGCCGCATCTCCAACAGTACTAGCAATAAACAGCACTGATAATCATTATTCTGCTGCGGTAGCAGGAGTAGGAGAAGATATGGATAATGTCTCTGTCGGTAATATTGGAGAGACTCATTTTTCAGTTGCATACTATTCAACTTATACTAATGGTGGTTCATCAAATGGTGACATATACACAAACTCTATAGATATTAGTGGTGGATCATTAAGTACTTCCTATCCTAATTACTATGAGACTGACTATTATGACTTATTTCAATCTTATACATATGGGCAGCCAAGTGATATCCCTGTAGCAATATCTAGCTCAAGTAATAATGGTAATGGATTACTTATTGCGTGGTTTCAAGGATATGATCCTATAAGCAATTGGGGCGAGATCCAATACAGAATAGATTTAAGCAATACGTATTCCTTTAAACCATCCAATATTGAAAAAAATGAACAAAAAAATGTTATTAATATTTACCCTAATCCTGTTGATAATTACCTGAAGGTAATTGGCATTAACAATACTCAATGTAGTTACAACATAATCAATCTTACTGGCCAAACCATATATTCTGGAACTGTTAGTAAAGACATGAATTCCATTTTCGTTGGCAATTTAGCCCCAGGACTATATATATTAGATATTACTAGTGATGGGGCAAGCCTGAAAAAGAAATTTGTAAAACAATAGCATTTGCAATAAATAAATATGTTGAAAGAATAAAATCTTTTATTTTTACCGACAAATAATTTAAAAATGCAAATTCCGGATTCACTGAAGTACACTAAAGACCACGAGTGGATAAAAATTGAAGGTAATACAGCCACTGTAGGTATTACTGATTTCGCTCAACATGAGCTGGGTGATATCGTTTTCGTTGATATCAACACAAAAGGTAAGCCCCTTAATGCGAATGATGTTTTTGGCACGGTAGAAGCTGTAAAAACTGTCTCTGATCTATTTTTACCAGTAAGCGGCACAATTACTGAAGTTAATCCTGACCTGGAAGGCAGCCCTGAAAGTGTTAACCAGGACCCATATGGTAATGGCTGGATGATAAAAATGACTCTGGCTGATGGTGCTGACACCAGTGAACTTCTGGATGCAGCAGCATATACTGCACTGGTAGGTGCTTAATGATGAAGCAGATATTCTCTGAAAATTCTCCTTATAAAAAACGAGCAAGGTCTTTAGCTATCTTATGGACCTTGCTCATTTTCTTTTTATGCTTCCTGCCCGGGAAAGACATTCCTGATGTAAACATCCCTTTTATTGATAAGTGGGCTCACATTATCCTGTTTGGCGTATTTAGCTTTCTGTGGTTATGTTCTGCACCTTCCGCAAATCTTCGTTGGTTATTGATCATGTTTGTTACCAGTGTGTTTCTTGGCTGGCTGGTAGAATATATACAGGGGCATTATATACCCAATCGTACACAGGACATTGTGGATATAGCGGCCGATGCAACAGGTGGCATTGCCGGCATAGTGTTTTTTGTCTTACTATACAGGCGTTTCAATAAAAACCAGGTGTCCTAATAGCTTTTGTTCACACACCGTTAAGGATAGTTTCCTTATTTTAGCCACCATAATATTCTGAAGATGATATACAGGAGTAAAGCTCCGTTAAGAATAGGCCTAGCAGGCGGGGGCACTGATGTAAGCCCGTATTGCGATATGTATGGTGGTGCTATACTGAACGCTACCATATCTCTATATGCTTATGCCAGCATTGAATTATTGCATACGCACCAGGTAATTATTGAAGCTACCGACAGGAATGAGTCTGTTACTTACAACCTGCAGGATGAGCTACCTATAAATGGGGAGCTTGACCTTGTTTGCGGTGCATACAACCATATAGTAAAGAAATATGGCAGCGTACCTTCGGGATTTAAGATCACAACCTTTGTTGATGCACCTGCAGGCTCAGGGCTTGGCAGTTCTTCTACATTAATGGTGGCTATTATCGGTGCTTTTGCCGAATGGCTGAGATTACCACTGGGCGAATATGACATAGCACATATGGCATATGAAATAGAACGTGTAGACCTGGCAATGGCAGGCGGTAAGCAGGATCAGTATGCTGCAACCTTTGGTGGTGTGAATTTTATGGAGTTCAATGAAGGGAACCGGGTTATTGTTAACCCTCTGCGCATAAAACAGAAATTCTTATTCGAACTGGAAAATAATCTCTTATTATATTTCACTGCTACGAGCCGGCTGTCTTCTACCATCATTGAAGCACAGAGTAAAAATGTAAAAGAGAAAAACGAAAAATCGATCGAGGCCATGCACCAATTGAAAGAGCAGGCAAGGATGATGAAAGATGCGTTGTTGAAGGGGGCTATACATGATATCGGCAGCATACTTGATTATGGCTTCAGGTTTAAAAAACAAATGGCCAGTGGTATATCTAACGACTCGATGGATAAAATTTATGACACAGCACTTGCCGCTGGGGCAACAGGTGGCAAGATAAGTGGTGCAGGTGGCGGCGGATTTATGATGTTCTACTGCCCGGGCAACACACGTTATGAAGTAAAAAAAGCACTGGCACAGTTTGGGGGTGAATTCCGCAACTACCAGTTTACAGAACATGGTTTATCAACCTGGTCGATATAATAGATATGGAATGTATAGTATTAGCGGGAGGGTTAGGCACAAGGCTGCAGGGTGTAATTGGTGATGCACCTAAATGTATGGCCCCTGTAAATAGCCAGCCTTTTCTTTATTACATCTTCAAATACCTGGAAGCACAGAAATGCAACAGGGTTGTACTGGCATTAGGTTACAAATACAAGGTAGTGCTCGACTGGCTAAAAGATCAGCAACTGCCTTTTGAGGTTGATTATACGATTGAACATACACAACTGGGCACAGGTGGCGGTATCAGCCTGGCTATGTGGCGGGTTAAGGAAGACAATGTATTTGTGCTGAATGGTGATACAATGTTCAGTATAGACCTTCACATGCTTGCAGATTTTCATAAAAGCAAAAATGCGGAAACCACATTGGCACTGAAAGGAATGCAGAATTTTGAGCGATATGGCGTTGTGGGCACAGATGACAGTACAGGGTGTATCACATCATTTGAAGAGAAGAAATTTTATGCCAACGGCTGGATAAATGGTGGTATATACCTGATCAATAAAAATAAACTGGCAGAACGCAACCTGCCTATCAAATACTCCTTCGAGAAAGATTATCTCGAAGCATGTGTACAGGAAGGTAAATTTTTCGGGTTCAAGCGGGCAGACTATTTTATAGATATTGGCGTGCCTGCTGATTATGAAAAGGCACAAGAAGATTTTAAATCATTTTTCAGATGGATATAGCGATAATAGGCCCAGCACATCCTTTAAGAGGGGGTTTAGCTACCTATGATCAGAGGCTGGCAAAAGAACTCATTTTGCAAGGCCATAATGCCTGTATTTATTCATTTTCTCTACAATATCCATCATTCCTCTTCCCGGGTACAACACAATATACTGATGAGCCTGCACCGGAAGGCATCCCCATACATACTGTAATAAACTCTGTGAATCCACTAAACTGGCTAAGTGTAGGTAACGAAATAAAGAAGAGAAAATTCGACCTGATAATCGTACGCTACTGGCTGCCATTTATGGGACCTTGTTTAGGCACTATACTGCGCAGGGTAAGGAAAAACAATCATACACATATACTTTGCATTGCGGACAATGCTATACCACATGAAAAGCGCCCGGGTGATATTGCATTTACCAAATATTTTATCAAACCTGTTGATACCTTTATTACAATGAGTGAAAAAGTGAAGGCTGACCTTGCAGGATTAACTGCCAAAAAAGCAACATTCCTTTCGCACCCATTGTATGATAACTTCGGGCACCCTATACCTAAAGCAGATGCCTGTAGTCATCTTAGACTACCTGCTGACAAGAAATATATTCTCTTCTTCGGCTTCATTCGTAAATACAAGGGATTGGATATTTTGCTGGAAGCAATGAATGATGAACGCATTAAAAATGCGGACATTGAGTTGATAGTAGCAGGAGAATACTATGATGACCGTAAGATATACGAGGACATTGTAAGCAAGCACAACCTGAAAAACGTACACCTGTTTACTGATTTCATTCCTGATAGCCAGGTCTATTATTATTTCAGTGCGGCGGACCTTGTAGTGCAGCCATATCGCAATGCCACACAAAGCGGTATTACCCAAGTAGCCTATCATTTTGAGAAGCCAATGATAGTTACCAATGTAGGCGGCCTACCAGAATTAGTGCCTGATGGTAAAGCAGGTTATGTTGCTGAACCCGATGCTACTTCCATAGCGTCTGTCATCCTCAAATTCTATGAGGGTGATATACATCGCTTTGATGCAAACCTGGTTGCAGAAAAGAAAAAATACAGCTGGGAAGAATTCGTGAAGAAATTATTAGCCTCGGCATTCAGTAATTAAAACAAACTGCCTGCTTCACCGGGTTTCTTCCTGCCAAGATGCCTGTATGCTTTATCAGTTGCTTCACGTCCGCGAGGGGTACGTACTATATAGCCTTCCTGAATCAGGAATGGTTCGTATACTTCTTCTATGGTGCCTGCCTCTTCACCAACAGCCGTAGCTATATTATTGATGCCTGTTGGCCCACCTTTGAATTTATCAATAAGCGTTGATAGTATCTTATTATCCATATCATCCAACCCACTCTCATCTACATTCAATGCCTTAAGCCCATGCTCTACTATTGCAAGGTCAATAACCCCGTTACCCAACACTTGTGCGAAATCTCGCATACGGCGTAGTAACCCATTGGCAATACGAGGTGTTCCTCGGCTGCGTCCGGCTATCTGCATAGCAGCTTCAGATGTTACTTTCACATTCAGCAAACCTGCAGAACGCATTACAATACGTTGCAGTACTTCATGATTATAATATTCGAGTCTTGACTTGATACCGAAACGACTAAGTAATGGAGAGGTAAGCAACCCACTGCGTGTAGTAGCACCCACCAGTGTAAAAGGACTAAGATTGATCTGCACAGAACGGGCAGCAGGCCCGGTATCTATCATGATATCGATCTTAAAATCCTCCATCGCAGCATACAGGTATTCTTCTACCACCGTACTAAGCCTGTGTATCTCATCTATAAACAATACATCACGAGGTTCAAGACTGGTAAGCAGCCCTGCAAGGTCTGCAGGTTTTTCTATTACGGGGCCGCTGGTTTCTTTGATATTCACACCCAGTTCATTAGCTACTATGCGAGAGAGCGTAGTTTTCCCCAACCCCGGAGGACCATGAAAAAGCACATGGTCCAGTGATTCACCACGTAAGTTGGCAGCCTTAATGAAGATGCGCAGGTTCTCAACCAGTTGCGGCTGACCTGAAAAATCATCAATAGACTGCGGCCTGATGCTGTTTTCATATTCGCGTTCCTGCGGGTTCAGTTCATCGGTAGGCCTTACGTGCGAATTTTGCATAGCTGTAAAGTTAACAAATCATACCTTTGCGCCATTATAATTCTGGTTCATGGATAATAAGAATCTTCATTTAGCTACTAAATTAATACATGCAGGCGCAGAGCCTGATCCTACTACGGGCGCCATAATGACACCTATATATCAAACATCTACTTATGTGCAGGAAGGCCCCAATGAGCATAAGGGCTGGAGCTATGCACGCGGACATAACCCTACTCGCGATGCACTGCAACGTGCTCTGGCGGCTATTGAAAATGGCAAACATGCCCTGTGCTTTGGCAGTGGCATGGCAGCTATTGATGCTGTAACAAAACTCTTAGCGCCGGGAGATGAAATGATTGTAGGTAATGACCTCTATGGTGGTACCTACCGTATGTTCACAAAGGTGTTTGCAAACTTCGGCATCAAGTTTCATTTTATAGATATGCACAATGCGGAAAATATCCGCAACTATATCAACAGCAATACAAAAATGATATGGGCTGAAACACCAACTAACCCATTGCTCAATATAGTTGATATAGAGGCTTGCGCTAAAATTGCGAAAGAACATAATATTCTGCTTGCTGTTGACAATACTTTCGCCTCTCCATATTTACAAAACCCGCTTGACCAGGGTGCTGATATCGTAATGCACTCTGCAACAAAATACCTTGGCGGGCATAGTGATGTTGTGCATGGCTGTTTGATCATGAATGATGATGAATTATTAGCCAGGCTGAAATTTATACAGAATAGTTGCGGTGGTGTACCGGGCCCTCATGATAGCTGGCTGGTACTGCGCGGTATAAAAACATTGCATGTGCGTATGCAACGTCATTGTGAGAACGGCGAAAAAATAGCTCATTTCCTGCGCAACCATCCTAAAGTTGGCAAAGTATACTGGTGCGGTTTCGAAGACCATCCGGGCTATGCTATTGCCAAAAAGCAAATGCGCGGCTTTGGCGGCATGATGTCTTTTACACTAAAAGATGACAGTATGGATGCAGCTATAAGCGTAATGAAGAAAACACAGCTCTTCTCACTGGCAGAATCACTGGGCGGTGTTGAATCTCTGATAGGGCACCCCGCTACAATGACACATGGCGCTATACCACGCGAAGAACGTATAAAGAACGGGCTCGTAGACAGCCTTATGCGACTGAGTGTAGGTATTGAAGATGTAAATGATCTGATAGATGACCTTAACCAGGCAATAGGATAAAATAAAAGCCCTGCAAATTGCAGGGCTTTTATTTTATAAGGTCACCCACCATACATAGCGTTGGGCACCCTTACCCCAGCGAGCAAAAGTGTCTTTTACTTTGTCGTACAGTTCGGCCTGTGTGACTTTTTTACCTTTCTCAGGCTCTTTTATATCTGATTCCTTAGGCATTGCTATATCTACTTTAGTAGCAACCCAGGTAGTATGCAGGCGGGGTATGGCCAATTCCATTATCATACCCGGTAGTCCGCAAAACATTTCAGGGCCACCGCTGGTAGGTATATCATCTGTATAGAACGCTACTACCACAACCGAATCACAGATCCTTCCTACTGCTTTGCGGCATTTATAATTAGCTATAGTACGTATCTCGTCCATTATCTTCCACTTCATCTTGCGCATACTGTCTTGCACCAGGAAGTTTTCTTCATAAATCAATTTTGACGACTTTACTATTCCTGCTTTATAATCAGTATAAACTACGTTTTCATTTGCCGGCGGGTTTGCAAACCACATTTTTACCGGGTTCTCCGACTCTCTTCCGGGTTTGTACAGGCTTTTTGACGTGTTAAAATACAGATCGAAATATGTAATATTCAACTTTGGCAGTTGCGACTTAAAGTTTTCCATCCAGCGTTTATCATCATCATCAAGATCATTGAATGTGCGTTCAAGATTTATCTTCTTCTCGTATTCGATCTTTCCCTGCCCTGTATATTGGGCAAATGACTGAGTTGCTGCCAGCAGTAGTATGGATAATATGAGCGGTTTCATAGAGTTTATTTTACGATCTCAATAATATTTTGCGCGTCTTCTGCAGGTGCAGCTTTTGCTGATTTTGTGAAATTCCAAATCAGGCTGAGCAAGCCGTATCTCCTGATAGTATTATAATTATCCTGTGTTATATAGTTACTCTGTGCATTACGTGAGAAGCCTACATTCTGATTCAGGATATCAAACACAGTGGCCCTCAATTCCAGTTGATCATTTTTCAGGAATTTCTGGCTTACATATGCATTCCATTTAAACACGTTGTTGTTGGTAGTAAATGCCGCTGTTTTCTGGCGAATGAACCAATTAAAGTCTGTACCTATCTCAAGTTTGAAAGGGAATTCGTAAGAAATATCAAATTCATTTGTGCTGGTCCAGTAGTTAGTAACAAGCGTATTGATAGTAGAACTGTAGTCGTTATAGCTACCGCCCGGGCTGAAGCTGAACGAGAATTTTTCATCCTTGGTCTCATAATTGAAATCAAGCCCAAAAGAATATGTTTTGTTATCTGAGATATTACGCACACCATTAACAAAGTTTACCGTATGATTCACATTTGGGTTTATATGTGCTCCTGTACGCAGGTTCAATTTCTTGATCCTGAAACCGTAGCTCAGATAACCCCATATATTGTAGTTGCCATTTACATTGATATATTGATATGTTCTTCTTCCGAACGCATCGGTATTATCAGAACGGCTAATGTCATTATTGACAAGATAAGTTCCTAGACTTGCCCATATATACCTGCCGGTAAGTACTTTATAATCATTGTATGACAGGTTGATATTATGATCGAATTCCTGTTTCAGATTAGGGTTACCAACCGCTACGTTGAGTGGATCAACATTATCTTTCAATGGTTGTATCTGCGTTAATGTTGGCTGCTGAGTATTGCCGCTGTACCTGATACTGAAGGAAGTTTGTTTACTGAATTTATAAGTAAAATTAGCACTCGGGAAGAAGTTAGTATAGCTATACTTGTACGAAGTATCGAGCACTAAATTCATTTGCCTGATTGCAGCGTTTGAGATAGCTCCACCCGCTGAAAAATTTATCTTCTTAAACACAAATCGCAGGTTTGAACCACCTGTATTGGTTAGTATGTTATACTTGAAACTGTTGCTGTAAACAGCATCCAGTGAATCATAGGCATCACTTAAAGGGTTCGTTTTGTTGTATGAATTTTTGTGTGAGTTATTATTATCAACCTTAAGATTGTAGTTAAACTCGAGAAATGCCACTTTTGACAATGGCTCTGTATAAGAAAGACGTGATGACAATGAAAGAGTAGCATTCTCACTTTCTTTATGCTGATCTATCGTAGTCGCTGGTGCTCCCGCAAAACTATTTACAGATTTGAGATACCCGTCACTTTGTGATTCGTTGTATTTCTCAGATACATTCAGCGAAACGGTCCTGCCCTTTTTCTTAAATTTTCTACGATAATCAAGTGTTGCATTAACTGCTTTAGAAGTAGCATCACTTGTCACAGTTCTTGTGCTTGAGTTAGCCACAGCATAATCTTCTGTTAGTGTTTGTGAATTGTAAACATTGGTAGATTTAGTATTAGAATAATTGCCATTAGCAGTAATTTTCAAGCTGGATGTTGTATCTATCTTCCAGTCATACAAAACGTCTACCCTGTTACGTTGCCCCTGGCTATATGTTTTCCTGTCAGAATTTGTATAATAAACGGAGTCCGGTAATGTGTATTGGGTAAATGTGTTGCCCGATGTAGATATATCCTGCTTAGAATACCTGTAATTACTGCTCACGTGTTGCTTATCCTGGTTCCATTTATCAGCATAGTGCAGGCCCCCCGTCCACACTCTCGGCAATCCCTGGCCATTGTATTTCCCATCCCAGCTTTCAAACCCGTCGTCACTTGAGTAATAGGTATACATATCCCCGTCATCAGTAACTACAGTATTGTTATCTCCGCCTGAATATTTATCCCTGTCTTCCCATCCCAAGCCTACCTTACCGGTATTAGACATAATACCAAATGCCGATAATTGTCTTTTCCCCCTGAATGCGTTCAGCATTAACTGGTTCTCAAAATAGTTTCGCTTATCTCCGGCACCACCTGCAGCAATAGCTTTACCGAAATACCCTTTCTTCTTATTGTCTTTCAATTGCAGGTTAATGGTCTTAGTTTTTTCACCATCATCAATGCCGGTAAATTCTGCCTGATCGCTTTTCTTATCGTACACCTGCACTTTATCTACAGATTTTGCCTGCAGGCTTTTGGTAACTACGGCAGGGTCGTCAGAGAAAAACTCTTCACCATCTACCAGTACTTTTTTTACCTCTTCACCCTGTGCTACTATTTTACCATTCTTGTCAACCTGTATACCCGGCAATTTTTTGAGCAATGATTCTACTGTAGCATTATCTCTTACCTTAAAGCTGTCTGCTACATATTCTACCGTATCACCTTTTACTTTGATAGCCGCATACTCCTTAGTAAGCACAAATTCTTTTAAAAGGTGCGTTTTAGATACCATAGGTATCTGACCTAAATCAAGAGATTTATCTTTCACTTCTATTACGTCCACGTAATCAGCATGTGCCGGATAAGTAACCATCATTACATACTTACCTGCCGGAAGGTTTAATTCAAAGCTGCCGTCATCTTTTGCTCTAGTAAATGTCTGCAGTACCGAATCCTTTGCCTGCAGTATAGTTACACTGGCTTTTGCCAGCATATCATTATTCAAGGTATCTGCTACAGAACCCTTTACAAAAAAGGTTTGTGCACTAGCCTGGTATGCCGATAGTAATGCCAGTAGGATAGTCAGATGCAGGTAGGTACGCATAAGGGTGTTTGGATGGTTGGTTTTACAATAACGTGACAAATATGAAAGTATTACATCATACCGCGAAATAATAAATGTTAAAAAAAGTAAAACGAGAGGGGGTGAATTAATTGGTCAGTTTTTCTTTTTGCTTTCTATACACGTCATCCCTGTTATGATCTATAGATAAGCCCAGAGATTCGTAGATATAGTCCTGTGCTATGGTGCGAATACTTTGCTTATTGATAGCATTATTATCAGCAGAAGGATTTACGCGATTAGAAAGAAGAACAAACACCACACCTGTTGCAGGATCTGCCCAAACACAGGTACCTGTAAAGCCCTGGTGACCGAATGCGTAGCCTGATACCCTGTTACCGGCCGGTCCTGCATCATCTTTATCAGCAGTTGGTTTATCAAAGCCAAGTGCCCTGCGGCTTATTGCGGAACTATATGCTGTAAAATAGTCTACAGTTTCTTTGTTAAAGTATTTTTTGCCATTGTAAGAGCCTTTATTCAGCAACATCTGGAATATAGCTGCTACATCATCAGCTGTTGAAAATATACCTGCATGACCTGCTACACCGCCTAACAGCGCAGCTCCCTGGTCGTGTACATAGCCACGAAGCAGTTGCTTACGGAACAGTTTATCTTCTTCTGTTGGTGCAATGTCTGATTCTTTAAATTTCTTCAATGGATTGTAGGTAGTATATTTCAATCCCATTGGCTTATAGAATTGCTCATCTACATAAGCATCAATATGCTTACCGGTTATTTGTTGCACCACAGCAGCGAGGAAGTAATAATCGAGATCGCTGTACACATATTTGCCCTTGTTCTCCAGTGGGCTATTCAGTATCCTGTTCCAAATTGTATCAGCATAATCTGATCTTATGTACAGATCTTTAGCTACCTGCGTTGTGAATATACCTGTTTGTTTTGCAGCATATAGGTCTGTTCTTAACTGACCGTTCTCATCCAGTGTCTCTTTATAAAACGGTATCCAGCTTTTAAGTCCTGCCTGGTGCAATAAAAGATTCCGGATTTTCAAGCCTGCTTTATCGGTACCTTTTGTCCACGAAAGGTAATCTCCGAGTGTCTTATCAAGATTCAACTTGCCTGTTTCATACAGGTGCATCACAGCAAGTGTTGTTGATAACACTTTTGTTACAGATGCAACATCGTATATGGTATTCTTCTCTACGCGTTTTTTCTTGTCATATTCATAATAGCCGAATGACTCATTATAAAATACTACACCATTTTTAGACGCCAGTATCCTGCAACCAGGGAATGCTCCGCTAACAATACTGCGTTGTATAAACATATTCAGTTTATCCAATGCCTGCGGGTTAACTACACCTGCATCTTCAGTAAACTCTGTCGACTTCAATTTTTGTGCAGCCTTAGGCGCTTCTGCCATAGCCACTATTACAGGTCTTCCTTCAGTTACCATACCAGTACACGGGGTTACTGGCAATGTACCTCTTGCATCTTCTGTGCGCAGTAATATCTTGGCTGTTATGTTTTCTGTAATACTATCATCTTCATATGCTATAAGTGCAGAACGAATATTACACACATTACGCAGCCAATAAGCGTTACCCATAGATACCAGTATCACATCCTTTCTGTCTTCCATCTCTTTCAGAAAGTTCACCTGTTTTTCATCCAGGCCGTGATTACCGCTACTACCGGGATAAAAGCTCATGTTGTGTATAGCAACAATACTTACATCGTTACTCATCACAGTGTCCAGTATAGTCTTAACCTGCTGAGGAGAACTACCTTTAGGCAGCCACATAGGGTTGAGGTTGTGTATAGATTTACTCAGTTGTTTGTATAGCTCCGTACTGTCCCAGGCATTAACACCAACGTAGCCGATCTTTATATCAGTTCTCGCAAGTTTATCCAGTATACTGTTCCTGTCCCTGATGAGTGTAATACCTTCATTAGCTGCCATCAAACGCACCATTGCAGTGTATTTATTGATATCTTCCGTAACATGCGCAGTATCTACAGGCCTGTAATGAGCAAGGCCCATATCATATTTTACAGAAAGTATCTTTTTTACCCTTTTCTCTATCTCATACTGTGTAATCTGCCCATTTGCTACTGCTTCCATCACTTTATTAATTGCCACGGACACATCCTGAGAAAAGAGTATCACATCGTTACCTGCCAATATAGCACGAAGATCTGCCTCTCCGGGTTGAAAGTATTTGGTAACACCTTTCATATTCATCGCATCGGTAAATACAAGGCCGTTAAACTTCAGTTGCGATTTTATAAGATTGGTAATTGTGTTTTTAGAAAGCGTAGTTGGGATATGCGGTTCTGTTTCTAATGCAGGTACCTCCAGGTGTGCTACCATCAGGCTTTTCAAACCAGCTTTTATCAATGCCCTGAACGGATACAACTCCAGCGTATCCAACTGCGCTATTGATTTACTGATATACGGCAGCTCATTGTGCGAATCGGCTTCTGTATCGCCATGGCCGGGAAAGTGTTTTGCGCAGGCTATAACTCCGCTGTTTTGCAAACCGTACATATATGCAAGTCCTAAACGGGTAACCCATTTTTTATCCTCTCCAAACGAACGGGCATTAATAATAGGATTCGCCGGGTTATTATTCACATCAACTACAGGGGCAAAATTTATATGTACGCCAAGGCGCTTGCACTGTGCTGCTATTGCTACACCCATTCGGTAAGCCAGCATAGAATCGTGCGTTGCCCCTATCAATACCTGCCTTGGCATATCCTTTACACCAGTAAGTCTCATACCTAAACCCCATTCAGCATCCATACCTATGAGCAAAGGCACCTGCGCCATAGCCTGGTATTTATTATTCTGTATAGCCTGGGCTTCCGGGGTACCCTGCATAAATATCAAACCACCCACTCTGCGGTCTGCCACCAGCTTAGTTACAGCCTCTTCATTATAATCTTTACCTCCTGAGTATGCTGCCACCATAAAAAGCTGCCCAATGCGTTCTGTATCATGCATGGACACATATACACTATCCACCCAGCGTTTTTTTGCACCCTCATACTGGCTTACAGGCTTTCCTGCCTGCCCGTAAGCATTAGCAGAAAATAATATAACAAAATATAATAACGCCTTGAGTGCTGAGGTTCGAGCCATAAACAAATATACCTCATAGTTTCTGTAGCTGAAACCGTATGGGATGAGAACAAGGGTTAAGATAAGCCTAAAAAAGAGCCGCTAACCTGGAAAGGAAAGCGGCAAACCCATTATGCACTATTATCTAAACTAAAACTAAGGCCGAATGAAATTGGAGAATTTCTCTCTTTACTGATACAAATTTCCTCACGGACAGGTTAAGTATTAATGACCATCGTCAAACAATATTATGATAGTCGTCATCTATAT
This sequence comes from Flavipsychrobacter sp., assembly GCA_044227125.1. GTDB lineage: Bacteria > Bacteroidota > Bacteroidia > Chitinophagales > Chitinophagaceae > Polluticoccus. The sequence continues at coordinate 1,906,628 of JBGAFS010000001.1, read as the reverse complement.
TTTGAGGCTTAATATTGTAGTCCATAAGCTTACCTTTGCCAATTATTTACTGACGCGTGGCAGATATCATACATTTATTATCAGACCATATTGCAAACCAGATTGCTGCTGGTGAGGTGATACAACGCCCTGCATCTGCAGTAAAGGAATTGCTGGAAAATGCTATCGATGCCGGTGCTACAGATATTCAGCTGGTAATAAAGGACGCAGGTAAAGAACTGGTTCAGGTAATAGATAATGGTAAGGGCATGAGCCCAACCGATGCAAGGATGAGCTTTGAAAGACACGCCACATCCAAGATCAGGGAAATAGATGACCTGTTTTCTATACGTACTATGGGCTTTAGGGGCGAAGCATTGGCTTCTATAGCAGCCGTTGCACAAGTAGAACTGAAAACTCGCCAACCTGAAAATGAAGTAGGCACACATATAGTGATTGAGGCTACACAGGTAAAACAGCAGGAGCCCTGCGCAGCAGCACCAGGTACAAATATCATGGTGAAGAACCTCTTTTACAATGTACCTGCACGCCGTCATTTTTTAAAAAGTAATTCTACAGAGTTCAGACATATTGTAGATGAATTCACCCGCGTAGCACTAGCCAACCCTGAAATTGGTTTCAAACTGTTTCATAATGGTGCAGAACAGTTTCACCTTGAGGCGGGCAATCTGAAAACACGTATCAAAGGCCTGCTGGGTAATTCTTACGAGAAGAACCTGGTGCCGGTAGAAGAAAAAACAGATTGGCTCAATATATCTGGTTTCATAGGTAAACCAGAAGCTGCTACCCGTACACGCGGTATGCAGTTCTTTTTCATCAATAACCGCTTTATCCGCAGTGCTTACCTGCACCATGCTGTAGTACAGGCTTATGAAGGATTAATTGAGAAAGAAGCTTTCCCTTTTTATGTATTGTTCCTTGAAATAGACCCTGCAAGGGTAGATGTGAATGTGCATCCTACCAAACAGGAAGTGAAGTTTGAAGACGACAGGATGATGTATGCCTACCTGAATGCCGCTGTAAAACACGCATTGGCCAGGTATAATATTGCACCATCACTTGATTTTACGCTTAACCAGGAGATACAACAACTTTCCGCTGTTCAGTTACCGACAAGCGACCGCCAGAAAGAACAAACAGAAAAAGGATACCTCTATAATACCTTCACTGGTAAACACCAGGCGCACCTTGCAGAAAAGAAGGACAGCCTGAAGCAATGGAAAGAACTGTATGCCATAGCTGCAGACATGGAATCTGCTCAGCCATCAACGGCTGCAAGCGCCCTATTACATACAGAAACTGCACCTAATACTGCACACAACATATTACTTGTGCAGGGCTCGATGCTGGTAACTACTGTAAAATCGGGCCTGATGCTGGTGCATATACGTCGTGCACAGGAACGTATATGGTATGAGCGAATGCTCTCTGAATGGAATACAGGCAATTGTGCTTCACAACAATTACTCTTCCCTGCATCTTACGAAACTACTCCGCAGGACGCCATATTACTGGCAGAAGCATTGCCCGACCTGTCCAGGATAGGATTCGATATTGCACCTTTCGGCAAGAATACTTTTGCCATACAGGGCGTACCAACAGGGCTGCCTGCGGGAGAAGAAAAGAATGTGCTGGATGAAGTAATAGACCAGTTAAAACACGAGGCTTCTGACGCAATAAACAAACGTTCTGAAAGACTACTGGCTAATATGGCCAAACGGTTATCGCGAAATACGGAAGCTTATAACCAGCCTGCTGCTCAACAGGCGCTAATAGATGAATTATTTGCCTGCAGCCAGCCGGAGCTTACACCCGATGGCAAAAAGATATTCTCAATGCTTCGCAAAGAAGAATTGGACAATATGTTAGGATAAACTATCACATATTACCTCCATAGCCTTATTTTCTATACTTTTGCGTCCTATTGAATTAAATCAGGGATAATATTTTCATGTCGACACCTAAGTTCTATCAGTTAAAGATAAAAGATGTAAGACCGGAGACAGCAGAATGTGTGTCTGTTGCATTTGATGTGCCTGCAGAACTGGGTAACGATTTCCGTTTTGTACCGGGGCAGTACCTTACTTTCCGTACAACCATTGATAATAATGAGTTACGCCGCTCCTATTCTATTTGTTCAGGTGCCAATGACAATGAGTTGCGTGTAGCTATAAAGAAAGTAGCAGGTGGTAAATTCTCTACCTATGCCAACGAGCAACTGAAGGCAGGTGATATGCTGGACGTGATGACCCCGATGGGAAAATTCTCTCCACGTGAAGTTGGAAAGACTGCCAAACACTACCTGGCAATAGCAGCAGGCAGTGGTATCACACCCATCATGAGTATCATGAAGACTGTGCTTGAAAACGACAAAGAGGCACAGTTTACGCTCATATATGGCAACAAAAACAGGAACACTATCATCTTCCGTGAAGAGATAGAAGGCCTGAAAAATAAGTATATGGAACGCCTGAGCGTATACCATATACTGAGCCGCGAACAAATGGATGCGGAATTATTCAATGGCCGCATCACTGCTGAAAAATGTGCTGAATTCTGCAATACACTTATTGATATCAACACAATTGATGAAACATTCATTTGTGGCCCTGAAGACATGATCCTTTCTGTTAAGGATAAACTTTCTGCACTGGGTATGGATACTCATAATATCCATATGGAACTATTTACTTCGCCAGACCAACCTAAGTCTAACCACGACAAATGGGTAGCAGAACATACCGAAGAAAGTGGACAAATGAGTAAGGTTATCATTACTCTTGATGGCGCTACTTTTGAAATGGACCTGGCATATAACGGAGATACTATATTGGATGCTGCGCTGAAAAATGGCGCAGACCTGCCATATGCCTGCAAAGGCGGCGTTTGCTGCACCTGCCGTGCACGTGTTATGGAAGGAGCTGTTGATATGGAAGTGAACTACTCTCTGGAAAAAGATGAAATAGAGAAAGGTTTTGTGCTTACCTGCCAGAGCCACCCGAAAACAGAACGTGTAGTAATAGATTTTGATGAGCGATAGGCTACCAGTCTCTTTTCCTCATTTGTTTTTTCTCAGATTCTTTGCGCTTGGATTCCAGGCGCTTTTCTTTTGCCTGTTTTGATGGCTTTGTTGGTTTACGCTTTTTAGGCTTTACCAGGCTTTTTTCTACCAGTTCAAGCAACTTACTCAGCGCTATCTGTTTATTCTCTAATTGCGAACGTGTTTCACTGCACTTTACTATCAGGTAGCCGTCTTTGTTTATGCGATTTGCCAGCTTTACTGATATCAGTTCTTTTTCTTCAGCAGTAGCTGCATGGGAGTCATGTACATGCCACCAGGCTTCCACCATGGTCTCTACTTTGTTTACATTCTGGCCACCCTTACCGCCGCTGCGTGCAGTACGATAAAATATTTCAGAGGTGATGTCGTGCATGCTGCAAAGTTAAAAATCCTCTTCGTCCTCTGCGTCACTGCCAAAGTTGATATTCATCATACTTCCCAGTATATCACCAAAGCTATAACCGCCTGTTTCAACTCCTTTCTTACTTATCAATGAATACTCCGACAATCCGTGCAGCAGAAACTCCATCAGCAATGCAACCTGTGTTTCGTCTGCCTGCGGATAAAACTGTTTTACTGCTGCATAAAGACCATCAACGCTGTACAGGTGGTTCCTGTAAGCTTCATCGGTTTCATCCTGCAACAACAACAAGTCATTGCCCCTGCCAAACCAATCTATTATAGACTGGTACGGATTAGGTTTTGCTTTAGCTTTTTCAGGAGTCCTTCCTTTTTTGAACGATTGAGGGTCCGGGAAATATGTAACAAACAAACTGCGAATAGCCAGCCCTAATAAACGGTGTGCCACATTCATTGGCCCTTCCTGCTCACCCTCATACACCAGTTCTACTTTGCCTGTTATAGAAGGTATTACCCCCATAAAATCAGCAATGCGCACCATAGTTTTATTGGCACCACTGTGCAATGCGCGCCTTTCAGCAGTACTTACAAGGTTTTCATACGCACTGATAGTAAGCCTTGCAGATACACCGCTTTTCTGGTCTACATATTCACTCTTGCGCGCTTCCATAGCTATCTGCTCTATCAGCAATCGCACCATATCAGGCACCTCTACCTTTTGCAGTTGCTCATCAAGCACATCAGCTTCCTGTTCCGTAATAGCTTTTGATATTTCTATCGTTTTAGGATAGTGTGTAACGATCTGGCTTTCTATACGGTCTTTGAGCGGAGTAACAATACTGCCACGATTGGTATAATCTTCAGGGTTGGCTGTAAAAACGAAAAGTATGTCAAGTGGTAACCTGAGCTTAAACCCACGTATCTGTATATCGCCTTCCTGCAGTATGTTGAATAAAGATACCTGTATACGCGCCTGCAGGTCGGGGAGTTCATTGATAACGAAAATACCCCTGTGCGAGCGTGGTATGATACCAAAATGTATAACCCGTTCATCGGCAAAGCTAAGCCGCATATTGGCAGCCTTAATAGGATCTACATCTCCTACCAGGTCAGCTACTGACACATCAGGCGTAGCCAATTTCTCACCATATCTTTCACTGCGGTGCAACCAGTCAATTGGTGTATCATCCCCTTTTTCTTCCAGCAGGTTTCTTGCAAAATGTGATATGGGTGCAAAAGGATCATCATTTATTTCGCTGCCCGCTACCACAGGTATCCATTCATCCAGCAGGTTTACCATTTCACGGGCCATACGTGTTTTTGCCTGGCCACGTAAGCCAAGGAAAAGAATATTATGCCTTGACAACAATGCACGTTCTACATCGGGTATTACTGAATCTTCATACCCAAGGATACCATTAAAAGGAGATTCTTTTTTTGTAATGGCAGTTATCAGGTTATTACGCACCTCTTCCTTTACCGTTTTAGGTACATAGCCTGATTTCTTTAATTCACCGAAAGTCTTTATTGCTGGTTGTTGCATAGTTAAAGTTACATGATGTAACAATTTAACCAGCATAACTGTTCTGATAGGCTTATCAAAAAAATCTAAGGATTGGCGTAGCCGCCGTTCTCTATGATATCATCCAGCATGAACAGCTTGCGGCTTTTTACTTCCTTCTTCTCAGATAGCACAGCTTCATATTCTGTTTTATCACGGAATGATGTCCAGTTGCCGGTAAATTTATCCCCGACCAGTGTTAGCTCCAGTACGCCAACATCCTCCTCGGTAAACAGCCATTTACCATCAGAGCTCTTAGTCACATCTAATTTCAGGTAATCATCCACATCACCAAATTTGTATATCGCCTCCCAGGCACAAACCGTTTGCGGGCAATTACCTTTCAGATACCTTACATATAATTCTACGGGTATATTATTATCAAATGTGCCTGTATATAGTTTTCTATCCAGCACATCTGTTCTCATTTTATTCTTCTCTTCATCGTCTTCTTCATCACTGGCAGCCAGTTTCTTTTTTTCTGCCGCAGCTACAGTTTTCAGGCTATCATTATCTGTTGTGGTATCTGTCTTGCCATACATAAGGTCCAGCATAAGTTGTTTTTCCATCTTACGCTCTGCGGCCAGTTTCTCAATATACTCTTCAATATTTTCCGCTTCCAGCACATTCACCACACTACCACCATACCATTTGCCGTTGATGCCGAAAATATTCTTTACTGTTAGTGTATAGACCTTCCTTGTAAGCAGGTCTTGTAAAAAGATGTATCCCTGTAAACGAACAGGAACAACCTTTTCAAGCCCTGCAAGTTCCTTAGGAATTATCATCTTCTCCAGTTCGTAGCGTACTATCACAAGGTCGCTCCAGTGCAGGCCTGAATCTATACCCTTTCTATGTATAGTTTTAAAATCCCTTACTATATCTGCATTGAACTGGGGGTCGTATTGCTGCAATTTTTTGGGATTGGAACGGATATTCGCTAACCTCTTCGCGTCATAAGCATTTGTATCAGAAGCCTTCATTGACTGCTGCCACAGTAGTTCGTATTTCGGGAACAGGGTACTATACAATGAGTCGTTTTCTTTGGACAGGCAGATAATTATCCTGTTCACAAGTGTTTCCTCTGAATTGACCTGTGCCTTTACACCACCAATGGCAATACATGTAATGATTATAAATGCGGATAATAAGCCCTTCATCGCCTGCATGTTTACATAAAAATAAAAAAACAAACCCTCTTTACGAGGGTTTTATAATATCTCTAACACTTTTTCAGGCGGTCGCGCTATTACTGCTTTATTGCCACATACTACAATAGGACGTTGTAATAAGACCGGGTTGTCAATAATAGCCTGCAGGTATTCATTTTCTGTCAATTCTCTTCCTTCAAGCTTTTCTAAAAATACAGGCTCTGTCGTCCTTGTAATGTCTTTAGCTGTTAAGCCGAGCTTTATTAATAACCCTTTCAGTTCTTCTACATCCATTGGTTCGTGCAGGTAAAATTTATATCCTGTCTCCACACCCTTCGACCGTAATATTTCAGTCAACTCTCTGCACTTACTGCACTCACCGTTGTGGTATACCAATACACGCATTAAAACACCATCTCTTTTACATCAGGAGATATTGTTAATCGTCCTGCTGTCTTTGCTTTTATCTCTTCAACCGTTACTCCCGGCGCATATTCTATGCACTCAAACCCATTTTCGGTAACATTGAATACGCCGAGGTCACTAACTATCTTTTTTACACAATGCACACCGGTTAGTGGCAAAGTACATTTGGGCAACAACTTACTTTCTCCTTTGGGATTGGTATGCTGCATGGCAACGATGATATTTTTAGCAGCAGCAACAAGATCCATTGCACCACCCATACCTTTTACCATTTTACCTGGTATCTTCCAGTTAGCAATATCACCATTGTCTGATACTTCCATAGCACCAAGTACTGTAAGGTCTACTTTACCTGCACGTATCATACCGAAGCTCATAGCACTATCAAAAAATGCAGAGCCCGGAAGTGTCGTGATAGTTTGCTTGCCTGCGTTTATCAGGTCCGCATCCTCTTCTCCTTCAAAAGGGAAAGGGCCCATACCCAGCAAACCATTCTCGCTTTGCAGTACCACATTCACACCTTCAGGTATATAGTTAGCCACCAGCGTAGGGATACCTATACCCAGGTTCACATAGAAACCGTCCTGCAGTTCTTTAGCTATACGTTGTGCTATTTGTTCTTTATTCAGTGCCATGATTAGTTCTTTTTGCGAGTTGTGCGTTGCTCAATACGTTTCTCGTAGTTTGTTCCCTGGAAAATGCGATGCACATAAATACCCGGTGTATGTATGTAGTTAGGGTCAAGCTCGCCCGGTTCAACCAGTTCTTCTACCTCAGCAATAGTTATTTTACCTGCCATTGCCATCATAGGGTTAAAGTTGCGGGCAGTGTCTTTAAATATCAGGTTGCCTTGTGTATCACCCTTCCATGCTTTTACAATTGCAAAGTCGGAATCGAATGCATGTTCCAGCAAATAATCACGCCCATTGAAATTGCGTACTTCTTTACCATTGGCAACTTCAGTACCGACACCTGCCAGTAAATAAACAGCAGGCATACCGTAGCCGCTTGCCATACAACGTGTAGCCAATGTACCCTGTGGTATCAATTCTACTTCCAGTTCACCACTCAAAAGCTGGCGTTCAAATTCTGCATTCTCGCCTACATAGGAAGAGATCATTTTCTTCACTTGCTTTTGTTGCAACATCAGGCCGATACCAAAATCATCTACACCGGCGTTGTTTGATATGCAGGTAAGATTCTTAACACCTTTACGCACCAGCGCAGCTATACAATTTTCAGGAATACCGCATAAACCGAAGCCCCCCAGCATCAGGGTCATACCCGACTCAATGCCTTTTATAGCCTCGTCGGCATTGGCAACCACTTTATTCATCTGTCAGTAAAATTTGTGCTAAAATAGGCAATTAGCCCCGTAAGTCCATTTCGTACAGGTGCATGCCCTCACCCCAGTAGTTATCAGTAGTACTTATTAATACAAACCCTAATTTCTCATAAAAAGGGTATACGAGTTGTGATGTACGGACCTTGATACCACTTAAGTCGGGATTTGCTCTTAATATATCCAGGTTCTTATGCGCCAGTTGACTACCCAATCCTTTCCCATGATAGTTCGGGTGTACTATATACCAAGACAGATAGCCAAAATCTCCTTTAATGTTACTGCCACCTGTTGCCAATACTTTACCATCTTCATCTATCACATAGAAGTTCTCAATTTCATTATTCAGAAATCGTTCCAGGTCTTCCTGCTCCGGCGGACAGAAATATTCCGGGGTATTTAGCAGAAACAGGTTGATGATCTGTTCAAAATCACTTTTTTGATATGGACGTAGTACTTGCATTAACCAACTATCACTTTGGGTTCATGCTGAACAGGGAAGTTCACTGACTTGGCAATGAAACACGAGTAGTGAGCACTATCATGCAGCGCAATTGCTTTCTCTATCATTGATGCATCAGCTACAGTTACAACAGGATATAGTGTAACTTCTGTAAAACGCGCACCTTCAGGAGTATCCATAGTTAATGTTCCTTTAGCATTATCTGTATAATCAGTTACTATCACACCTTCATCTGCACAAAGATGCAGGTACCAGAGCATATGACAGCTTGATAAGGAATACAGCAGCATGTCTTCAGGATTATACTTACTGCCATCTCCCCTGAACGGTGTATCTGATGAGCATAGTATATCAGGTTTGCCATTTACACATAGGGTATGTGCTCTTTCATAAGCATCATACTTAATTGTTCCTTCTCCTTTATTGCCTGTCCATGTGATGGTTGCAGCGTAATGGTGTTGTTTGCTCATATTCTAAAGTTAAGCGATTAGTTTTTCATTTGCCTTTACCATTATCCTTTCAAATGCTTCTGTATTTATTATCTCTCCAATAGCTATAGGTTCATGCGGATTGGTTATAGGCTTTTGTAGTTCGTACTGCAACCAAAGATTGGTATGCCATTCACCCAGTTTATAGCCTATGTTTTTGAACAGCCCAATATCTTCAAATCCCATAGCACGGTGAAATGCTACACTCTTTTCATTCGTCACTAACACTCCTGCAAACAGGTTATAATAACCCTGCATCTTCAGCATTTCAAACAAAGCACTATATAGTATTCTTGCAATTCCTTTGCGGTGATACTTCTCTGATAAGTACACCGTCGCTTCTGGCGACCACTGATACCCTTTCCTGTCACGGTGGGTGCTGCCATAAGCATAGCCTGCTATATCGCCATCGCATTCACATACCAGCCATGGGTATTGCGCAGTTATCTTCTCTATTTTCTTTTTGAACTCATCCACCGTAGGTACTTCGTATTCAAAGCTGATGCCAGTGTGCAGTACATAAGGTGCATAAACGTTTAACGCAGCTTCTGCGTCGTCTGTAGTGATTAACCTGATTTTATAATCTTTCATTTTCTATTTAAATAATCAATTAATATTCGTCATTTCGAACAGAGTGCAACGAAGAGAGAAATCTCCCTAAAAGAATCATCAATGCTCAATGATATCGTCTTGGTCACCAGCTTCAGGAGATTTCTCCTCACTGTGTTCGTCGAAATGACGAACTGCATAAAAAACAAACCCCCGCGTTTGCGGGGGTTCGATATATTAGCGTAAGTACAGTAACTCGCGGTATTTTGGCAGCGGCCATGTCTTATCATCCACCAGCAGCTCCAGTTTGTCTGCATGGTAGCGTATCTTATCGAAGTATGTTTTCACATCGTTGCAATACATTGCAGCGCGCTTGTGCATATCATCAACATTGTTGGCTTTCTTGCGAGCCTCAATCATAGCCTCTACATTATCGTTAATGTTCTGGATATGAGTGCTTATCACTTCAAGCAGGTTCTTTTGCGCCTTGTATGTGCTTTCATTCAAACCTACCTCTTTCAGTCCGCGTACGTTGTTTATCAATACATTCTGATAGTTAACAGCTGCAGGTAAGATGTGGTTGGTGCAGATATAACCCAGTATACGAGCTTCGATCTGTACTTTCTTCACGTACTCTTCCAGCAGTATCTCGTGGCGTGCTTCCAGTTCGCGCTCGCTATAGATACCGTTACCGAAGAATACTTTCTTAGCGCTTTCTGTTACAAAAGCATCCAGTGCTTCAGGCGTAGTTTTGAAGTTGTTCAAGCCGCGTTTCTTAGCTTCTTCAGCCCATGCTTCGCTATAGTTGTCACCTTCAAAACGTATGTTCTTTGACTTCGTGATATAATCACGCAGTACGTGCATCAGTGCCACTTCTTTCTTTTCACCTTTTTCTATCAGGGCATCTACTTCGCGTTTGAAGTTCCTGAGGCTTTCTGTCATGATGGTATTCAGCACAGTCATCGGAGAACCGCAGTTAGCAGAAGAACCTACCGCGCGGAATTCAAACTTATTACCTGTGAATGCGAAAGGACTGGTACGGTTACGGTCTGTGTTGTCCATCAGCAATTCAGGGATTTGCTTGTGGATATCCAGTTTCAGCATTTGCTCATCCTGCTCGCTGAATTTTTCTTTAACACGTGTTTCTATTTCGTCCAGTACTTCTGTCAGGTATTTACCTATATATACAGAGATAATAGCCGGAGGAGCTTCGTTAGCGCCAAGGCGGTGGTCGTTGTTGGCAGATGCTATTGCAGCGCGTAACAGGTCAGCGTGGTCATGTACCGCTTTGATAGCGTTCACGAAGAACGTCAGGAACATGAGGTTGGTACGTGGTGTTTTACCAGGGCCCAGCAGGTTTACACCTGTATCAGTAGCAAGGCTCCAGTTGTTGTGCTTACCGCTACCATTTACACCTGCAAATGGTTTCTCATGCAGCAATACTTTCAGCTTGTGGCGTTTTGCAACTTTGTTCATCACATCCATCAACAATGAGTTGTGGTCTACTGCGATGTTACATTCTTCAAATATAGGAGCGCACTCAAACTGTCCCGGTGCTACCTCGTTGTGACGAGTGCGCAGTGGAATACCCAGTTTGTATGATTCTTGTTCGAAGTCTTGCATGAAAGCGTACACGCGCTCCGGTATAGAACCAAAGTAGTGGTCTTCCAATTGTTGTCCTTTTGCAGGAGAGTGGCCTACTAATGTACGTCCGCACATTACCAGGTCAGGGCGGGCATTAGCCAGCGTTTCGTCTACAACGAAATACTCTTGTTCCCAACCCAGCGTACATGTTACTTTGGTAACGTTCTTATCAAAGTAATGGCATACATCAACAGCGGCTTTATCAAGTGCAGCTATTGATTTCAGTAATGGTGCTTTATAATCTAATGATTCACCATTGTATGCAATGAATATCGTAGGTATGCAAAGTGTCTTACCATGACCGCTCTCCATAATGAATGCAGGAGAAGAAGGATCCCATGCTGTGTAACCGCGTGCTTCGAATGTAGCACGGATACCACCGTTAGGGAAACTTGAAGCGTCAGGCTCCTGTTGTATCAGCGCATCTCCGTCGAACAATTCGATAGCCGTACCATCACTTTTAATAGTGAAGAAAGAATCGTGCTTTTCGGCAGTAGTACCTGTAAGGGGTTGGAACCAGTGTGTAAAGTGTGTAACACCGCGTTCTTCTGCCCAGGCTTTCATACCTGCAGCAATCTGGTCGGCCATTCTACGTTCGATCTTGTCTCCGGCTTTAATGGAAGCAGCCAGGCTTTTATAAGCCTCATCGCTCAACCATTCACGCATGGTGCGCCCGGTAAATACATTGCTGTTGAACATCGAAGTGATCTTCTTGCCATTATAATGGCCGATCTTCTTCTCTTCTGATGCCAGCTCCTGAAGTGCGAGATAACGTAAAGATGACATAAATATTAAATTTTGAGCAAATTTATAGTTTTAAGCCTGTTAAGTCCAAATTTTTTTACAAAATTCATAAAATAATAAACATTAAAATAATTATACTTTATTTTTTATAAGGATGGAATAGCTCGTCGTGAACTATGAAAGCACATGCAAAATCTTGTTTTACAATACCTTGTGATATTATTTCGCGTTTAGGATCAGTTAATTGCATAAATAATTTAATATTATAATTATGCTCATCTCCCTCAATTTCCAGTACGTTCAAATGGTCTGCAAACTCTACGCCTCGTCTCCCCTGCCATTTATAGGCTGCCTCTTTCACACTCCAGAGCAGGGTAATAAGCCTGGGGTCGTTACTTACCAGGAACTGCTCTGCTTCTGAAAGGAACTTATGTTGCAGACTCTCCATCCGGGGGTGCCAGCATTGTATATCTATACCACATTCTACATATGGACTTACCACTGCCGCCACATAAGGCCACGAATGCGATATAGAGAAATAGAACTGGTTATTGTCTACCCGTGGCTTATCATGCTCATCGGGCTTAATGTTTAATAGCGGGAAATCTGCTTCAAGATGTTTTAACAGAAACCTGCCTGCCAGTCGCTCCATTCTTCGCTTCTCTGCTTTAATGTCGGGGGCAGGCAAACCTGTACGCTCTATAAAGAAGCTCTCCGGCTCTTCTATTTTCCATATAGCGGCAAGGCTATATTTATCGCTGCTCCATTCGCGGTACAAAGGCATGTGGTAAAATTAGTCGATATACACATAATACAAACATTAGCTAATATGCTAATCGACACATCCGCCAATTGCTATTATATTTGTCTCTTATGATACTTTCTGATAAGCGCATACTGGAAGAAATGGAGAAGGGTACTATTAAGATAGAACCTTACAAGAGAGAATGTCTCGGCAGTAACAGCTATGATGTACACCTCGGTTCTACTTTAGCAACCTATAAAGAGCATATAATAGACGCTAAGAAACATAACCAAATCGAGTGCTTCGAAATACCTGATGATGGCTTTGTATTATATCCGCACATCTTCTATTTGGGTGTTACACAAGAGTATACTGAAACACATGCACACGTACCTTTCCTGGAAGGCAAGTCATCTACAGGACGCTTAGGCATAGATATACACGCTACTGCCGGTAAAGGTGATGTAGGCTTCTGCGGCAACTGGACACTGGAAATATCTGTAAAACAACCGGTGAAGATATACAAGGGTATGCCTATCGGCCAGCTCATATACTTCCCTGTTGAGGGTGAGATAGAAGTGAAGTATAACCAGAAGAAGAACGCTAAATACGGCAACCAGCCTAATAAGCCGATCGAGAGTATGATGTGGAAGAATGAATTTTGACAAATTCAAAAGTCAGAATTCAAAATGAAAAATATAGAGAGTCGAAAGACTCTTTTTTTTCAGGGTTTACAGTATGTCAAAGAACTTTAGAACAAATTCAGTTTTTTCTTCCCTTCGTAATTGATGGGGATGGGGATCAATACACCCCTCCCTGCTTTTACACTTCCTTTCAGCCTGATGGCTACTTCTTGATTGCCCAGCACCTGTAGTGCATTACTGATAACACCTTTAAGATCGGCGGTAAACTTTACCGGCAGCAGGAATGTTTGTGTGGCAGGAACAGTAAGCTTTTCATCCATCACTGCATGGCCTACGAGCTTTTCATTTATATACAGGTCAAGATTGGCATCTTTCAGCGTCATGCTGTAGCTATTGGGATTGTAGAATTCTACATCCATTCCTACCTCAGGTGTAAGACTTATTTTACTTACACTGATGTTCTTCACATCCCTGTACTCTAAACTTTTAGGATTAGCACAAGCTACGAATAGAATAACCAACAGAGCTATCAAACCCCCTAACCCCCTGAAGGGGGAATTGGATATGGTATTTTTGATAGGTCTCATATATGATGGTATACTTTAAATCAGGTTAAACCCGGCTCATTTTCTTGTAATTACTTTCTCTGCAGCAGCTATGATGTTCTCTTTGTTGAGGCCATATTTCTGCAACAGTTGGTTTGGCGTACCGCTTTCTCCAAAAGTATCTTCTACCGCTACATATTCGTGCGGGGCAGGACAATGCGTGGTCAACACCTGTGCAACACTGTCTCCGAGGCCACCATTTTTCTGATGCTCTTCGGCAGTAACTACACAGCCTGTTTTCTTTATTGATTTGATTATTGCTTCTTCATCCAGTGGCTTGATGGTGTGCATGTTTATCAGTTCTACGCTGATACCTTTTGCTTCCAGTTCGCGGGCAGCTTCTACAGCTATCCATACAAGGTGGCCGCAGGCTATGATGGTTACATCTTTACCTTCTGCCATTACATCTGCCTTACCTATCTCGAATTTCTTATCCGGAGCTGTGAAGTTTGGCCATTTCGGGCGACCGAAACGCAGGTACACAGGTCCCTGGTGTTCTGCAATAGCCATAGTGGCTGCTTTGGTCTGGTTGTAGTCACAGGGAACGATAACGGTCATACCCGGCAACATTTTCATCATACCTATATCTTCCAGCACCTGGTGTGTAGCACCATCTTCACCCAGCGTAAGGCCCGCGTGCGATGCACATATTTTTACATTCTTATCGCTGTATGCTATGCTCTGGCGTATCTGGTCGTACACGCGAGAGGTAGAGAAGTTGGCGAATGTTGTAGTGAAAGGGATTTTACCACCAATGGTCATACCGGCAGCTACACCCATCATGTTAGCTTCAGCAATACCGCACTGAATAAAACGTTCAGGAAACTCTTTCATAAACTGGTTGAGCTTCAGCGAACCTGCAAGGTCTGCAGTCAATGCAACTACGTTCGGATTTTTGCGAGCTGCTTCCACAATACCATCACCAAATCCCGAACGGGTATCTACTTCGTTTAATATTTTAATATCCTGTAACATGAGGCTTAATAATCTGGCGCAAAACTAACAATTTGCCTTTACTAATAGACAGTTTACCCTATCAACTTATTAACTAATCAACATATTTACTTCGTTTGGGTATATCCCCAGTCTTTCAGCCAGGCTATTACCTTTTCTTTATAATCGCCCTGCACCAGTATAAGACCGTCTTTGGCGCTGCCACCTGCACCGCATTTGGTTTTCAGTTGCTTGCCCAGCGCTTCCAGGTCGTCGGCTGTACCTATAAAACCTTCTACTAATGTTACGATCTTGCCCGCACGTTGTTTGCTGTCCAGTTTCACCCTCAGCTTTTGCTGGTTCTTTGGCAGGGTTTCGCCTGCCGCCTCTTCGGGGTAGTCATTAAAATAATCGTTATTCGTGCTATATACCAGCCCGTCAGGACGGGGTTTATTTTTCTTGCTCATGCTTTTCAAATTCAAAAGTCAAAATTAAACACCTAAAACGGATTGTTACAATTTGTTACGGTTTTGCACTTATGTTTTGTAACAAAACTGTTTAAGGGTGAGAAAGTTCATTTATAGCACGATACATATAGCAGGTCGTTTTATGTATACAGTATTTGTTACGATTTGTTACGGATAAATGAAAAAGAGAGGCAGTATAATGTTTCATAGTGTAACAACAGCATTTTTTGAATGAATGCTATCATAACAAATATACACTATATTGATAATTATAAAAAATATTATCTGAAATACTCTTTTGTGTAATGAAACACCAGTCCCATTGTGAAAGCCGGGAATGAACCCAGGTGCCTTCTGCCATCATTAACAGGAGTATTCCCGCACAACTGGAAATTGAACTTGACAAATTTGTATCCTACCTCAGCATTAATGAACGGCTCAAATAATGCAAAGGGTTTATCGGTTACAGTTGTATTGTATTTTGATGTTGGGTCTGACCCTATTACGTAGTATTGGGAGTTAGGTCCAGGAGAAGTAAAATTGTAGTATTTAAGCATAGTAAACCTAACCCCCATACCTATGTTAACTATCTTGCCTTTAGAGGGTATTAAATGTATTGCCGGTTGCAGGAATATTTTATAGTAATTGCTGTTAAAATCATTTAGTGGTGTATAATCACTTCTGCGCGATATGCTGCCGAGTCCGGCGCCACCATACGCCTCAAACCTGCCCACTTTATCCATTC
Organism: Flavipsychrobacter sp.; assembly: GCA_044227125.1. Taxonomy (GTDB): domain Bacteria; phylum Bacteroidota; class Bacteroidia; order Chitinophagales; family Chitinophagaceae; genus Polluticoccus. The sequence goes on along the minus strand of JBGAFS010000001.1, from coordinate 1,890,700 downwards.
TCGCAAAATATCCTGCACCAGTTTCAAAATAATGGCTATTATACGCTCCTCCATAAGGATCCCGCACTATGTAAGAGATATCGTTATCCTCCGGCACATAGTTGTTTAACATACTGCGATATGATGCCATTACACCCAGATGGTTTGATACCGCATAAGCACCATCAAAAACAGGACTTACCACATGATTATTATTATCGTCGCCATTCTGTAATCTAAATCCGATCGTAGCTTTAGCTTCTCCCTTATGAGTGAACCCCGGGGTATTGACCCTGTCGGGGAAATATATGGTAGGATAGCAGGAGCTGAAAGAGATAATTATCAGTAATAATATGGGCAGGTATTTAGTCACCGGTAATTAGTTTAGGTTAAATAAACGATAATGACATTGTAATAGCAAGACATATATTCAACAACAATAATACACCAAATTAATGATATTATAAAATATTACCTGAAGTACTCTTTTGCGTAATGAAATACTAGGCCTAATGATAATGATGGGGACTGGCCTATATATCTTGCCCCTTCACTTATAGCCGTGTTGCCGCACAACTGGAAATTGAACTTAATGAATTTGTATCCAACCTCGAGATTAATAAATGGTTCTAACATCGTAAACGCCTCATCTGTTACACCTACTCTGTATTTAGACGCTGGATCTGACTCTGTGATATAATACCTGGTATATGGATCTGTAGCATTGAAGTTGTAATATCTTACCATAGTCAACCGCACACCTGTGCCTACTTTAAATGCCTTTCCCTTGCCGGGTGCTATATGTATGGCCGGCTGCAGGAATATTTTATAATAATCACTATTGAAATCGTACTGAGGTGTATAATTGCCCCTGCGTGTTATACGGCCCGCGCCTGCACCGCCGTATGCCTCAAACCTGCCAACCTTGCCCATGGTGGTAAAATACCCTGCACCACCCTCGAAATAATGGCTGTTATATAAACCTCCGAAAGATGTTTTGTTATTGTAAAATCCATAACTGTTATCCTCATCCAGGTATTTATTTACCAGGCTGCGATACGATGCCATAATACCCAAATGATCAGTTATTGCATATGCACCGTCAAATACGGGTGCTACCATATTATTGGTGCTGTTATCGCTGGGTTGTACTTTAAATCCTGCAACTACTTTAGCTTCTCCCCTATGTGCGAAACCCGGTGTGTTTACCCTGTCGGGGAAATAAATGGTAGGATAGCAGGAGCTGAATGTGATAACTATCAGGAAGAATAATACAGGCAGATATTTAGTCATAGGTAGTTAGTTTACATCTTAGATAAGCAAAAGCTATGCCATGTTATTTTGCTGCTTCAGTCTTTTTCTTAAACCCGAAATTCACCAAATAAACACCGCTGAATATCAATACAGTAGCCAATAGCTTTATCCATGTAAGTTGTTCACCGGTTACCAGTACAGATATGATGGCTGCGAACATTGGCTGCAGGTAAATATATGCTCCGGCTGTAGATGGCGGCAGGAAACGTAAGGCATATATATTCCAGAGATAGGTGAAAAAAGTAACGCAGATAACAATGAATGCTACTGATAAATAATCGGCTGTACTGAACAGGCTCCAGTCTATAGCGTTAAACTGCGGCCAGCCGAATGGCAGTACAAACAGGAAACCGAAGAAGAATACCCAGCGTATAACAATGATAGGGCGATAGCGCAGCATTAGCGGTTTTATCATTACTAAGTATATGGCATATGATGCCGCATTGAGAAACACGAAGAGGTCACCCATTGCAGAGTTGCCCGTCATGGTTATTTCCTTCCCCGCACTCATTAGTAAAAATGCACCACTGATACCCAGCAACAGGCCAAAGGCTTTCTCTGTTTTTATCCTTTCGCGCAGTACGAACATGGATATCACCGTAATAAGCAGCGGCGTGCTCATCATTATCAGCGAAGCATGTATAGGAAATGTGAGGTTGAGCCCGAGGAAAAACAGCATCTGGTTCAGTGCCACACCAAAGAGGCCACCAAGCACCAGTATGGGCCAGTCTTTCTTCTCAATTTTTGCCCTGTATTTTTTACCCAGTGTAAAGCTCAGCCAGAATAATACCATCACCACACTCACCCTGATGAATATGAACCCAAGCGGCTGTATAAGCCTCGGCATTATATGCTTTGCCACAGTAAAACCAGCCCCGTAAAACAAGTTGGCACCCAGTAAGGCAAGGTGAGCTTTGGTCTTATTATTCATGCGGGTGCAAAGGTATATTGTTTAGCACAATATCCCTTTGCGGCAACACTTATTGCTTATACACTTTGGCTACAGACTGCCCCGTGCCATTGTCCAGCGTTATTATGTACATGCCGGGTATCCAGGTGTCTGTAGTAATAACATCATTGGTCTTATGCAGTACTCCATCAGCTATAGTTTGCCCGTACATATTAGTAACGGTGTATATTAATTCACCGGTTGCAGACTGCACATACAACCTGTCGTTTACATATGTCGGGTAAACATGTATATCTCCGGCTTTTAATACAGACTTGTTAACTGATGTTGTGGCTACCGGTGTAAACTTAAAGACTGTACCATTTGGCGGGAATAGATTGGCAGGTGTTGCACTTGATATGGTAGCGGGTGTAATACTGTCCAGTACATATGAAGATGTAGAGCCTGATACATAACTGAACCGTTCGAAGGTAGGTGTCATATTATCCAGGTCTACATTTTTAAGAAAGCCTTCCATACTGCCCCCTGCCTGGTACAGTCCCCAGTTGGCTAACACGCTGGATGGCCCGTAGTGTAATTCTACTGCATTGCTTCCCTCATACAGCCATACCTGTGCATTCACAGAATCATCAGACACGCCGAAATTGGCTATCTCTTCAAAAATACCCATATTACTAAACTGTATTTTTAATATCCTGCTGCCATTTGCGCCTGTAAGATTGTAGCTGATCTTGGATACTGCATTGCTGCTGTTGGGTGGCAATATTATATGTACCCTGTCACATAAAGTAGCATCAGTTATGTGAAACCCTGAAGCTACCCCTGTAGTATCAGTGGCAATAAGATTACCACTTGAATATGCGTATACTGTATTTAATATACTGTCTCCAAGTTTAAAGTTGAACCCTACCGGTATTGTTATATTCTTAAACGCCCACGGCACTGATGGCGAAACAACGGAATCATTGGTTAATGGCACATAAGTTTCTGACCTGAATGAGAAGGTGTATGCAGATTGTGCAAATGAACTATAATGCAATAGTGTAAATAATGATGCGATGAATAATTTTCTGATGATCTTCATAAAGTTTAATTGTTGTACAGTTTTATATAACATTTTTACATTTATATTACAATTTATTGATTAGAAAATAACCGGCCTTACAAATCGCAGATAAATTCGCCTTCAATTCTTGTATCTACATGTAATATTTGCTGCAAAGGAATTACAGTGTGCTTAACCAATTGTCAAGGTATTGTCTGAATTGATTGACACTATGACGAAACGGGAAATAACTGTGCTGAAGCAGGTTTTTATTGGCAAGTACATTGTTGATATTAATACGCTTTTGATCTGTACAGTAAAATAAACCCATAGAATGTGTATGCTTTCCGAGATATTCCTGTTCAGTTTGACCAGGGGTGGGTATAATAATGGCTTTTTTCTCTAGCTGTACCAGGTCCATAAGGCTGGAGTAACCACTGCGGCATATAACTACCGAAGCAGCAGCTATTAACGGCTGTAATACTTCTGCCGTTATTCGGCCATAATAATCTATATGCCCGGGCAACACTCTCCCCTGTACTTTATCGGCACCTTCCACAAAAACTACTTTACCTCTGTAATGCTGCACCTGCTCCCACAATATACCTGACAGGATACTGCGGTGCGGCTCCGGCCCTGATAATAGTATAAGCAAATACTCTTCGCTTGTGTGCTGCGGTTGCAGTTGAGAAAGCAGCCCAATGTATTCTGCGCCCTGCGGTAAACTACCGGGGTGTGCCAGTATACCTGACAAGCCAGGGGGCTTCGCCACATCTACCACCCAGCATTTGTCAAAATGTCCCAGCATACGATAATGGAGCCTGCGCAGCATATTATCAGCCATACTTCCCATACCTGTTTGTATCTGCAACTGGTGGGTCATGACAACAGAGGAGACCGAATTATGATACAGACCATACCTATTATCAGATATGACGCCATCAAAATGTTCTTTAGTGGTCAGTTGTTGCAGCCAGCTATGTTCCTCTTTTACTTTTTTCAGGATGCGTGGCATTTGTGCAGCCAGCGAAAACAACAGGTTAGCACCTTCTTTCCCGTAATGCACATTATAGCCGGGCAGATGGATTGTTCTTATAGCAGGTATGGTTTTATTTATATATTGCCGCTGCCATTCATTGCCTGCAAACACAGGCTCATGGCCATTATCCAGTAGGTACCGTAACAAAGGCACACAGCGTGTTGTGTGCCCCATACCCCAGTCGAGCGGGGCCAGCAATATCCTTTTTGAAGCTACGGATGCCAATAATGCTTATTTTTACAAAAGTAGATTTATGCTGCTATGATAGCTAAGAAAATATTAACGGTCGCAATACTGCTTTCTGTATCTGCCATGGCACTTACGGGTTGTGCTTCTGCAAAAAAAGGCTGTGGTTGCGGTGCCGATATTAACAGGGCCTATAAAAGCCCTAAACGTTTTCACTAAAACAGGGAACTATGTGGGGTGAACAAGACAAACTCTGGATTCATTATCATAACAATATCATAGCTGCCGATATTGATGAGGCCAGGTTCCTGGCTGCCCGTCTCCGCTATATATCCATTAATAAGATATATGCTCATTGTACTGAGATCATTGACCTGCAATCCTATAAGATCATCAGGCACCCGGGCAAGGTTCGTTCCCGCATAGCTGAGGTAAGTACACAGCCCTTCATTTTCGCTGCCTGCCGCAACTAAGCTCGTCCTGAACGGGCACTACAGGTTATTTGTTTTTCATATGTATAAAGAATTTTAGAGGCATACTATGAAAACCAGATAAGGTATATTAGATTTACTATTGATTATTTTCGGTTTAAACTATAACTTGTACAGCCTTCACAGGCTAGTAAAGAAGTTTTTATACAAACAAAAAGTACAATTATGAAAGAAGCCATGCAGGAAAATCCCAATGTAGCACAAGAAACTGCTGCCGGGATATCTCGCAGACGATTTTTAGCATTTGCCGGAGGTGTGGCAGGCGCTGGTATACTGGTAGAATCCTGCAAAAAAGATAAGACCACTACTACCACAACACCTGATGGAGCTGTAGACCTTGGCATCAATGACCAGGGACTGCTTAATTATCTGTATGCTCTTTCTCAGCTTACTGCTACTTTCTATACATGGGCCTGTGAGCATTATTATGTAGGTATCACCGATCTTGAAAAATCAAGACTGGCAGACATCAGGGATCATAATATACTGTACAGGGAGCTCTTTAAAAATCACCTGGGCACAAACCGTATCCAGAACCTGGACATAAACCTGGGCAGCTTCAACTTTACAGACCGTAGCAATGTGCTGAATTTCTCCAAGTATATCAGTGACATGATGGTTTCTGCATATAATGGCGTAGCCAGGTTGTTCATTACTCCTGAATATGTAGCACTGGTAGCCAAAATAGGTGCCGTGCAAGCCAGGCATTCTGCTGTAATAAATGACATGAGCGAATGGGGCTCATTCTCTAACAGTACTGATGGCGGTGGATTAGACCTGTATCGCGATCCGCTTTATGTTATCAATGCACTTGACCCATATTTCAAAACAAAAATTTCAGGTAATAACCTGCCAAATAAATAAGCTTTATGAGTATCAATAACATACTTAATGAAATCCAAAAGGTTGACCCTGAAGTTTTAGAACAAACTACTGAAAGGAGAAGCCTCTTAAAAAATATTGGTAGTAAACTGGCTTTAGCTGCATTGCCTGTAGCAGCCGGTGCGTTTATCAATAAGGTTTATGGTAAAGCAACAGATGCCGTGTCTGATTCTATGGAGTTATTACTTACATGGCAGTATTTTACTGATGCTTTCTATAAAAAAGCTATAGGCACCAGCGGATTGATCCCCGATTCAGCTAAAGCAGCCTTTAGTAAGATAGCTGCCGATGAAGCTGCTCATCTAAAATTCTTCAGTGATGTAATCACCGGGGCTGGTGGCTCTTTGCCTGCCAAACCAACCTATGATTTTACGGGTGGTGCAGGTACTCCAAGCGGAGAGTTTGGTGCAGCATTTACAGACTATAAAACTTTCCTTGAGCTGGCACAGCTTATCGAAGATACTACAGTAAGAGCTTATGGCGGACAAATGCCTTATCTCATACCTGATAATGACCTGATCACTTTTGTAATGCGTATACATTCTGTGCAGGCAAGACATGCTGCACACGTACGCTCTGAAAGATATAATATAATAACCCCGTACAAACCATGGGTTACACAGGCAAACAGCGATATTGTTGGCAAGCCATCTGCTGATAAATCATATGCAAATGATAACAACGTTTACCAGCTAGGTATGAAACTGGCTAACCTGAACGGGTACACAATATCTAATGATACTGTTACAGAAGCATTCGATGAGCCATTGAGCAGTGTTGATATCAATGCAATTTTAAACCAGTTCATTCAACCGTAATTTTTTCATAACAGATAAAAAAAGATAAAGGGCTGTTTCGTCAGCCCTTTTGTATTTGTATGAATTACCTTTTATAGCGGGTCTACATCAAACAGCACCTGTAAAGCATTATTACCTCTCACAGCAGTTATTTCTTCCCGCAGCTTTCTCAATACTGACTTAGTAGTTTCCAGCACCTGTTTATCCCGGTGTGCTTTTATCCATACCTCCTGTATGTACTGGTTGCGTACACGTGCCACTAAAGCGGGAACAGGGCCCTGCACAGCAATACCTTCAACTTTTTGCAGTCCATTCACAAAATATGATGCTGCTTCTATTGCCTTCGGTTCGTCTTTATGTTTGCAGATTATCTTAAGCAACCTGGTGAAGGGTGGGTATGCAAAATGTTCCCGGTATTTTATCTCATGCTCATAAAAAGCCCGCACATCATGTTCCTGTACCCATTTCAGTACCGGGTGTTGCAGGTTGAATGCCTGTATCAATACCTTGCCGGCACCATCACTACGGCCGGCTCGCCCGCTTACCTGCTCCATCAATTGAAAGGCGCGTTCGTTGACACGAAAATCAGGGTAACTGAGTAAACTGTCAGCACTTAATACGCCCACCAGTGTTACCGGTGCAAAGTCCAGTCCTTTCACCACCATTTGTGTACCTACCAGTACATCTATTTTATGTTTCTCTACCTGCTCCAGTAGTTGCGATAAACTCTGTTTGCCACGCATACTGTCTACATCCATTCTTGCCACACGCGCTTTGGGAAATACGTGTTGCACCTCCTCTTCTATTTTTTCGGTACCATAGCTTTTGCTCTGCAGCCTGTTGCTCCCGCATGACGGACAGGTGTGTATGATAGCCGATTTTTGTCCGCAATAGTGGCAATGCAGCTTATCTGTGCTCTTATGATAGGTGAGTGATACCGCACAGTTTTTGCATTGCGGTACCCAGCCACACATAGTGCACAGCATGAATGGAGCATAGCCCCTGCGGTTTTGAAAGAGTATAACCTGCTTATGCTTTTGCAATGCGTCTGCCATAGCCTGCTGCAATTCGGGGGTAAGCATATTCACGCCCTGCTTACGCACAGTCTCCAGCGATTTAGCGTTTACAATTTCTATAGACGGCATCTTCACACCCATGTAGCGCTCTTTGAGATGCGCATAAGCATACTTGCCCAGTTGCACATTATAGAGGCTTTCTACAGATGGAGTGGCGGAACCCAGTATCACTTTTGCCTTATGCAATGATGCAAGATATATGGCAGCGTCCCGCGCATGAAAACGTGGTGCCGGGTCTTTTTGTTTATACGAAATATCGTGTTCTTCATCAGCAATGATAAGGCCGATCTGATTATACGGCAGCCATAATGCCGAACGTGGCCCTGCTACTACTTTATATGCGCCTTTTCGTACTTTCTCCCATATCTCTACACGTTCATTATTGCTGAAGCGAGAATGGTATACACCCAATTCTTCGCCAAAGTAAGCATAGAGGCGGCTTACCAGTTGTGTTGTTAACCCAATCTCAGGCAGCAGTAGTATAGCTTGTTTGCCTTCTGCAATGCACTGCTTTATTTTATGGATATAGAGCAATGTTTTACCACTGCCTGTTACACCTTCCAGCAATGCTACGTCTTTATCCTCCAGTCCTTTTTCCAGCTCATTATATGTTTCCTGTTGCGAGGGGGTAAAATTTATTTGCCTTATTTCATCTGCCGATTGCATGCCCAGCCTGTCTACCGCTACCTCTTCCAGCAGGAAAATATTTTTATCTGCCAATGCTTTTACCTGTGCAGATGTGGCACCTGTTCGTTCTAAGAGGTCTGCCTGGCGCACTACTTTATTTTTTACTGACAACTCTATATATGCCATCAGTAATTCCAGTTGTCGTGGTGCACGCTGCAGTTCATCAAACAGTTGATGCATCTGCTCTTCATCTTTGTATACAGGTGCCAGTGTTACCACCCGCTCTGTGCGCGGACGGTAAGCATGTTCCAGCTCATCACTGATGATGACCACTTCTTTTTCGAGCAGTTCATTAATGACGGCGGTAAGATGTCTTGCTCCCACTAATGAACGTAATTCACTTATCGTGAGCTCTTTTCTTGTTTCCAGCGCTTCGGCTGCAGGGTATGCAGCATCACTCCACTCATTTACAACATCTTCATGCTGCGGAGACCACATAAGCCTTGTTTCACCGGTAAGTTTCAGGTGTGCAGGGAGAGCAGCCTGCATTACTTCTCCCGGAGCAGCCATATAATAACTGCCTATCCATCTCCAGAACTTTAGTTGTGTTTCGTTGACTATAGGCTCTTCGTCTATTATGCTGCGTATAGGCTTTACTTCGTAAGCCTCGGGCTTTTCGCTATGTATCCTGTCTACTATGCCTGAATATAATTTGTTCTTGCCCAGCGATACCTCTACCCGCATACCGGGGCTCAGTTCCTCCTGCATTTCGTGCGGGACTCCGTAGGTGAGCACCTGCGGCAGGTTGAGCGGCAGTATCACATCTGCAAAACGGGCTGCTGATTTATTGGCAAACAAAGATGACATGGATATGCAATTTACTGTGATGCGCTGACAATGTGATAATATGTGTGACCGAACTATTTATCAGTCATTTATATAGCACAGGAAACACCGTCAAATCAGGTATTTAGTTATTTAATCGTAACTTTGCCGAACATATTAAAAATTACCCCGGCGATGGCCAAACAATCTGAAAGAAAATGTTCCTTTTGTGACCGTGCTGAAAGTGAAGTAAACATCCTGTTTACAGGTCTGAAAGGCAACATCTGTGACCAGTGTATAGAGAACGCACACCACCTGCTGCAGGAAACAACCTCTGCAGAGCCCGCAAAGAATAAGAGCTCCAAACACGATATCAAAGAACATAAAATATACAAACCAAGAGAGATCAAAGCTTTTCTTGACCAGTATGTAATAGGCCAGGACGATGCTAAGAAAGTATTATCTGTTGCCATGTATAACCACTACAAACGCCTCACGCAACCGTTACAGGACGATGTAGAAATAGAAAAGTCGAACATCATTATGGTGGGCGAAACAGGTACAGGTAAAACCCTGCTGGCCAAAACCATAGCCCGCCTGCTTCAGGTGCCTTTTGCTATTGTAGATGCTACGGTATTTACAGAAGCAGGATATGTAGGTGAAGACGTAGAAAGCATACTCTCCCGCCTGCTGCAATCATGCAATTTTGACGTAGCTGCTGCAGAACGTGGTATTGTATATATAGACGAGATAGATAAAATAGGCCGTAAAAGTGATAATCCTTCCATAACACGCGATGTGAGTGGTGAGGGTGTGCAGCAGGCTATGCTGAAACTGCTGGAAGGCTCTGAAGTGCTGGTACCACCGCAAGGGGGCCGCAAGCACCCTGAGCAGAAGATGGTGAAGGTGAATACACACAACATCCTCTTCATATGCGGTGGTGCGTTTGAAGGTATTGATAAGATGATAGCACGCCGTGTGCAAACATCTGCCATAGGCTATAATGCTATCAGGGCTACTAAAGAACTGGACCGCAGCAACCTGTTGCAATATGTAAATGCACAGGACCTCCGCACTTTCGGGCTGATACCCGAATTGCTGGGCCGCCTGCCTGTGGTTACCTACCTCAACCCGCTCGACCAGGATGCCCTGAAACGTATACTCACAGAACCTAAGAATGCACTTATCAAACAATACACCAAGCTGTTTGAATACGAGGACATAAAACTGGTAGTAGAAGATGAAGCGCTGGACTATATGGTGAGCAAAGCCATAGAATACAAACTGGGCGGACGCGGACTGCGTGCTATCTGCGAAATGATACTGACAGATGCCATGTTCGACCTGCCATCTGAAAAGAATACCAAAGAGTTTCACCTGACGCTGAAATATGCTCAGCAAATGCTGGAACATTCAAAGCTTGACCAACTGAAAGCTGCTTAATAACCGAACACTAAAACATTAGTATATGAACCATTTAATTGAAGAACTGAAAGCAAAAGCCGGGCTTACCGAAGAGCAGGCTGTAAAATCTATTCAGACACTTACTGAATTCATAAAAAGTAAGGTGCCGCCTATGATGCATGGCATGATAGACAGTTTCATGGCCAGCGAAGAAAGTGTGATGGACAAAATGAAAGATGTGGCAGGCACTGCCAAAGAGAATATGGAACATTTTGCTAAAGATGCGGGCGATAAAATGGCAGACTGGGGCCACAAAGCACAGGATGCAGCTAAAGACGCTCTTGACAAACTGAACAATATGATGAAGAAGGATGATAAATAATCATCTTCTGCTTAAATAAAAAAGCACCGCAATGCGGTGCTTTTTTATTTTTTATACTTCAGTACAAAATGCTGTTTTACTTTGAATTCTTCTTTAAAGAAGATAAGTCCGTAGCCAAACAGGTCAAGGCTTAGTTTTACCCGGAGGTCTGCGGAGATAGTATCCCAGGCTATAGTGTTTTCTTTTGTTTTATGTATGCCCTTGATGACAATGATAATGTTAGGACTGATGAGCTTATGCCATGCAGCCGGCAGTTTATTTTCGTAGAACATTATATTATGTCCTGAAAAATAAGCTGTCAGTTTCTCCTTAAATGTATACTTACGTTTATCGCGCAGCACCTTTTCTATGAAATCATATACAAACGGCGAGTGTATACCATGGCGCGTCTTAGCCCGGCGCCTGTATTTAAAGAATTCAGCAATAGAATGAATGCCCATTATATTTCCTGTATTCGTTCCAGTTTTTGAAAAGTGTAAGCAAAAGCATGCTTCTCATCAGCCTCATGCTTTTCCTCCCATACCAGCTTCCAGTGTGCATGATTTACATGCGGGAAATAAGCATGCGCATCTTCGATAGTAGTATGTACGCGTGTGATGTATAACCTGTCGATAAGATGCATTGTCTTTTCAAATATCACACCGCCACCTATTATGAAACCTTCTTCCGTGCCTTCCTGTTCCATACGTGCTATGCCTTGCGGTATATCATGATACAGCAGTACGCCTTCCGGTAATTGCAGGTTGTGCTGGTGCGATACTACGATATGCAGCCTGTTCTTCAGTACCCCACCCAATGACTCAAAAGTTTTACGCCCCATGAGCATAGGATTGCCCAGTGTAGTACGTTTAAAGAATTTAAGGTCTTCTGGTAAATGCCAGGGAAGCTGGTTATCCCTGCCTATGGCATTATTATCTGCTACTGCTACTATTGCGGAAAGAATCATAATTCTAATTCAAAAGCCAAAACTCAAAAGCCAAAACTAAACACCCTTTTAGAATTTTGACTTTTGAATTTTGAATTAAACAGCTACATCTGCTTTTATATGCGGATGGGCTTCATAGTTCTCCAGTGTAAAATCTTCGAACTTAAAACTGAAGATATCTTTTACGTCAGGATTAATTTTCATTGTCGGCAGCGGGAACGGTTTGCGTGTAAGCTGCAGCTTTGCCTGTTCTATATGGTTGCTGTACAGGTGTACATCACCAAATGTGTGTATAAACTCACCATACTGCAGACCGCATACCTGTGCCATCATCATGGTGAGCAGTGCATAAGATGCTATATTGAAAGGTACACCGAGAAACACATCTGCACTGCGCTGGTAAAGCTGGCAGCTTAGCTTGCCGTTCGCTACATAAAACTGGAACAGAGCATGACAGGGAGTGAGCGCCATCTTCTTCAGGTCTGCCACATTCCATGCATTCACTAATATCCGACGGCTGTCGGGGTTGGTCTTTAAAAGATGTACTGCTTCTTTTATCTGGTCGTAGGTTTGCCCGTCTGCACCGGTCCAGCTGCGCCACTGGTGTCCGTACACCGGGCCAAGTTCACCGTTGGCATCAGCCCATTCATCCCAAATACGTACACCATTATCTTTCAGGTATTTGATATTGGTATCCCCGTTGAGGAACCAGAGCAATTCGTAGATAATTGACTTAAGGTGCAGCTTTTTAGTGGTCAGCATCGGAAAGCCCTCCTGCAGGTCGAAACGCATCTGGTAACCAAAACAACTGATGGTACCTGTACCTGTACGGTCGCTTTTTTCGGCCCCTGTATCAAGTATATGTTGTAATAAGTCTAAATAAGCCTGCATACCTCTGAAACTTCTTACCTGCAAAGGTATATATAGTGCAGTTGCACAGGTTATCCCTCTGTTGGTTTTTTACTAACAACTTTGCGTATATGTGTTAAAAACATTATCGGCAATATCACAGCAAATGCGATCATAAGCGGTAACACCGGGAGCAAATAACGATACATAAACCAGCTTGAATATAATGTAAGCCCGTAAAATGCCGCTACAAACATCAGAACCGTGAAAACAGCATTTCTTTGTTTTTTATCCATGTTTTTCATTACAACAAGGAACAGGACAATTCCTGCCGCCAACAGGTATAATAAGAAGGTATACCATTTACTGATGCTTGCATTCAGGCTTTCTTTATATACCTGCTTTATACAACTGAAGTCTTTCCCGTATACTCCATATTGCTTATAAACAATACTGTCAGCAACGCCCGGCACATCGTAATCGTCCATTTCACCTGTATGTGGCTGCAACATGGTTTTGATATTAGGCTTCATATACGTTTCAATATATGCGCCGGGCTTATGTTTCTGAATATACAAACCCCATTTGCCAAATTTGTCTGCAAGTACATACCATGATTTATACCAGGCCGCATTACTGCTGTCTCCTGCCGCTATAAGACTATCTACAGCTTTTGCGCGCATGATATTCAACGGGCTGTTCGGATCCCATAGATAACCTGACCCAACCCCTTCTATATGCAAACCTGTAGAATCAAGAGAATGCACAATAAACTCATGTGTGGCCTTTATACCAGGGTCTGCAATATCCCCCGGTTTAATATTAGCCTGTCTTACAGTGTACAATGAATTATTGGCATGAGTCCAGCCAGAGAATGGTGAATATATGGCTGCTCCATATTGTTCCTTATTCTTATTTATATGCCATTTATTCAGTGCAAAATGGGTTGCCAGGAGTACAATTATACTCAGTCCCGTCTTCCACGTACGTTTTGTAAATAACAAGATTGCCAGGCAGGTAAATACAGGATAAAAGAGCGCTATATGGCGCACCTCAATGCAAAAAAATATCAACAGGGCATGTAATAATAAATATCCGTATTTCTCTGTATGTATGAACAATAGCAGGAATGAGATCGCTGTTATTGTTAATGATGAAAAAAGAATATCGCTCAATATGCTGTTGCAATGATATAATGCTACAGGCTCAAGCATCAGGATCATGCCTGCTGCAAGTATTACTAAACCATGCAGTTTTAAGACCCTGCGCAATGTATAGAGGAACAAAGCGGTTGAAGCCAGGTAGAGAAAAAACTGTGCGCGTAACACAAAAACAAGAGAATGACTGTAATCATACAACCAGCTAAGAAAAAAGGGGTAACCTGATGGCCTTATCCCATAATCATGGATAAAAGCTGCCCTTATGTAATAATTACTATCCCACGACACATGGGGCATAGGATAATAAGACCGCAATATATGGTAAGCATAATAATAGGTAACGAGCAATAGGATGCTAATGATGGTTACAGGCAATATTCTTTTCATAATAAGCAATATCAAAGGGTGCCTAAAATTATTGTCATATCTGCTATATGCACAACGTTGTCGATAAATATATTTACTTTTGCACACATTTTACGATATTCACTATATGAGCTACACACTATCAATAGTAATACCTGCATATAACGAGGGCCCTACCATCCACCATATACTGAACAAGGTAAAAGCTGTAGAGCTGATGCAAGGTGGTGTTAAGGAAGTTATTATAGTAAACGATTGCTCAAAAGACAATACCGAAGAGTCTATACTTAATTACAAAGCTGCTAATCCTGACCTGCCGATCACCTATTTCAAACATGAAGTAAACCAGGGTAAAGGTGCTGCATTGCATACCGGAATTAAAATTGCTACCGGCGATTATGTAATTATACAAGATGCCGACCTGGAGTATGACCCCGAAGAATATAATATTTTACTGAAACCTGTATTGGATGGGTTTGCCGATATAGTATATGGCTCACGCTTTATGGGCGGCAATGCACACCGCATATTATTCTTCTGGCACTCAATTGGTAACGGCTGGCTTACTATGGCGTCTAATATGTTTACCAATCTGAACCTTACAGATATGGAAACTTGTTATAAGCTATTCAAACGTGAAATGATACAAGGCCTGAAACTGGAAGAAAAGCGTTTTGGGTTTGAACCTGAAGTAACCGCCAAGATATCACGTATACCTAAAGTACGCATATACGAGGTAGGTATATCTTATTATGGCCGTACTTATGAAGAAGGTAAAAAGATCGGTATGAAAGATGCTTTTCGGGCGCTGTACTGTATCATCAAGTATAATATATTTAAGAAGTAATATTATCCTTTAAATTTATAAAGTATGCCTGTAATACTGCCCGTAAAAGGCATCTCTCCTGTCATTCCCGAAGATTGTTTCGTAGCACCTAATGCTACCATTGTTGGCGATGTGGTTATGGGCGCAGAATGCAGCGTATGGTTCAATGCCGTGATACGTGGAGATGTTAACAGTATACGCATGGGCAATAAAGTAAATGTACAGGACGGGGCATGCATACACTGCACCTACCAGAAAACACAAACAATAATTGGTAATAACGTATCTATAGGCCACAATGCGCTGGTACATGGCTGTACTGTTGAAGATAATGTATTGATAGGCATGGGCGCCATAGTAATGGATAATGTGAAAATAGGGGCTAACAGCATTATAGCAGCTGGTGCCGTAGTACTTGAGAATACAGAAGTACCCGCCGGAAGTATATTTGCGGGCGTACCTGCCAAAAAAGTAAAAGATATCAGCCAGGAATTGCTGAAAGGGGAAGTAGAACGCATAGCAAATAACTATATTATGTATAGTTCATGGTTTAAAAACCAATAATTTGGAATTTCAGATAAGTTTTTTTTATTTTTAATCCCGCTATCAGGCGCTATTGCCTTTTAGCAATTAAGAGTATACATTTGTTAGAACAATCAAATACAAGATCCTTATGAAAAAATTAGTCCTTGCTCTTTTAGCTGTTGCCAGCATTGGTACGGCAAATGCACAAAAAGGAAGCGTCCTGGTATATGGTACTGCAGGAGTTGATTTTAATAACGTTGATAATGGCGCAGCTGTAGGTTCTGATAAGACTACAATGTGGAACATTACTCCGGGTATCGGTTATCAGATCAGCAACCATATTACTTTGGGTGTGCAAGGTGGTTATATGAATACACTGCGTGAAACTGCAGGAACTAATGGTAATGTACCACCGATCTACATGATGGAAAATACACGTAAAGACAGGGAATGGACTGTAGGTGCATTCTTCCGTCATACACAGCACCTGGTTGGTATCTTCTCTATGTGGACACAATTAGACGCGGGTTATGTTGCCGGTAAATGGACTAACGAAAACCTGTTGTTATCTAACCCTGCTATAATCACAAAAGGTTCTGATACTTACAATGGTCTTCAGTTCGCACTTACTCCTGCTATAGCTGTAGCAGTACACAATGGCTGGGCACTGAACTTCTCAGTAGGTGGTTTAAGGTATCGCACAGTTACTTATGAAACTGCACCAACTACAATCAACCACTTTGGTATCACTTTCGGTAACCAATTCAACATTGGTATCTCTAAGAACATAGGCGGATGCTGCAGTGGCCACCATCACATGGGCCCTAACGGCGATATGCACAAAATGAAAAAAACTGTTGACGAAGACGAAGACTAGTCTCAGTAAAAACCATATTTAAAAGCGTCCCGGACATATCCGGGACGCTTTTTTTATAGCACTTCGCTGCTTTTCAGGCGGCCTTTTTTTTGTACCTTTACGCCCCCGACAAATCCGCCAAACAGGCTTGGGAATTATTTTATTACAATAATTAGATTATGTCTTATACTCCGAAGAATAAGGTTCGTATTGTAACAGCAGCTTCACTTTTTGATGGTCATGATGCGGCTATCAATATCATGCGACGTGTGATGCAAAGCAGTGGCGTAGAGGTGATACACCTGGGGCATGACCGCAGTGTGCAGGATGTGGTGGATTGTGCTATACAGGAAGATGCTAATGCTATAGCAATGACATCTTACCAGGGCGGGCACGTAGAATACTTCAAGTATATGTACGACCTGCTGAAAGAACGCGGATGCGGACACATAAAAATATTTGGCGGTGGTGGCGGTGTGATACTGCCTTCTGAAATAGAAGAACTGCATGCTTATGGTATAACACGCATATACTCACCCGATGATGGCCGTGCAATGGGATTGCAAGGTATGATAGATGACCTGATTGAAAAGAGCGACTATCCTACAGGTAACCAGCTTAACGGTGAAGTTGGACACTTAATAGAGAAAGATGCAAAATCAATTGCACGTTTAATATCAGCAGCAGAGAATTATCACGATCTGCCTGAAACACAGGCTATGCTGAAAAAAGTTACAGAATCGGCTGCAAAATCTAAAACACCTGTATTAGGCATAACAGGTACAGGCGGTGCAGGTAAGAGTTCTTTGGTTGATGAATTAGTTCGCCGTTTCCTGCTCGATTTCAAAGACAAGAATATTGGTATCATATCAGTAGACCCGTCTAAAAAGAAAACAGGTGGTGCACTGCTGGGTGATCGTATACGTATGAACGCTATACGCAACCCGCGTGTGTTTATGCGCTCTATGGCTACCCGCCAAAGTAATCTTGCTGTATCTAAGCATATACAAGATGCGGTAAACATACTAAAAGCAGCTAACTACGATCTGATAATACTGGAAACTTCAGGTATTGGCCAGAGTGATACACAGATAACAGACTACAGCGACCTGAGCATGTATGTAATGACACCTGAGTATGGTGCAGCTACACAGCTGGAAAAAATTGACATGCTTGATTTTGCTGACATTGTTGTTATCAACAAATTTGACAAACGTGGTGCTATGGATGCCCTGCGCGATGTAAAGAAACAATATCAGCGCAACCACAAACTGTTTGATAAAGATCCGGAGACAATGCCGGTATACGGTACTATCGCATCCCAGTTCAACGATCCGGGTACCAATACAATGTACAAATCGTTGATGGATATAGTTGTAAAGAAAACAGGTGCGCAACTCAACTCCAGCTTTGAGATAAGTGATGAGATGAGTGAAAAGATATTCATCATACCACCT
Organism: Flavipsychrobacter sp.; assembly: GCA_044227125.1. GTDB lineage: Bacteria > Bacteroidota > Bacteroidia > Chitinophagales > Chitinophagaceae > Polluticoccus. The sequence continues at coordinate 1,872,779 of JBGAFS010000001.1, read as the reverse complement.
GCACGCACACGATACCTGAGCGAAATATCTGAGAACAACCGTAAGTATAATAAATGGGCTAAGGATCAGGCAGCAATTGCACAGAAACTATTCGGTATTAAGAAAACTATAGAAACACTGAATGCAACAGATGTAGATGATAAAGACAGGCTGATAAAAACATTGCAGGAAGTGTATGCGAAAGTAGAACTGGAATTAGACCCTAAGAACAAGCACTTACTTGAACACTGGGAAGAAAAGAAGCATAACTACAAAGGCGATTACTATATCTATAAGGTACGCAATAAAGAACTGCGTGTCAAAACACATACACAATCTCTTTCTCATACACCTATACCAAAAGTTGCAGTACCTGAATTTGAGGCATGGGGAGAGATATTGTACTGGGCACTAAGTGAGAACTTCCCGGGCGAGTTCCCGTATGCTGCAGGTATCTACCCGTTCAAGCGCGAAGGAGAAGACCCTGCACGTATGTTTGCAGGAGAAGGCGGGCCTGAACGTACCAACAAACGTTTCCACTATGTGTCTCGCGGATTACCTGCAAAACGTTTAAGTACAGCATTTGACAGTGTAACATTATATGGTCAGGATCCCGACCATCGTCCTGATATCTATGGTAAAGTAGGTAATTCAGGCGTAAGTGTATGTTGCCTTGATGATGCGAAAAAATTATATAGCGGTTTCCACCTCGCAGATCCGAAAACTTCGGTATCCATGACCATCAACGGTCCTGCACCTACTATTACTGCCTTCTTTATGAATGCAGCTATCGACCAGCAATGCGAATTGTACATCAAAGAGCATGGCATGACCGATGAAGTGAACAGGAAGATAGATGCCATATTTGCAGAGAAAGGAGTGAAGCGCCCAACATATAATCCATCAGTATTTGGTGGCGGTGCAGAAGGTACCCTGCCTGAGGGTAATGACGGGTTAGGGTTAATGCTTCTCGGTGTGACCGGCGACCAGGTATTGCCTGCAGATGTATACGCAAAGATCAAAGAAGATACTCTGAAAGCAGTACGTGGTACTGTACAGGCAGACATACTGAAAGAAGACCAGGCACAAAACACCTGTATCTTCTCTACAGAATTCTCACTGCGAGTAATGGGCGATGTACAACAGTACTTCATTGATAAAGGTGTACGTAATTTCTATTCAGTGTCTATCAGTGGTTACCATATAGCAGAAGCAGGTGCTAACCCGATATCTCAGTTAGCATTTACAATAAGCAACGGTTTCACGTTTGTAGAATACTACCTGAGCCGTGGTATGCATATAGATGATTTTGCACCAAACCTTTCATTCTTCTTCAGCAATGGTGTAGACCCTGAGTATAGTGTGATTGGCCGTGTGGCTCGTCGCATATGGGCTAAGGCTATGAAGTATAAGTATGGCGGTAACGAACGCTCACAGATGCTGAAGTACCACATCCAGACATCCGGCCGTTCACTGCACGCACAGGAAATTGACTTCAACGACATACGCACTACATTGCAGGCACTCTACGCGATATATGATAACTGTAACTCACTACATACAAACGCATACGACGAGGCCATCACTACGCCTACAGAAGAAAGCGTGCGCCGTGCTATGGCTATACAACTTATTATCAATAAGGAACTTGGCTTAGCGAAGAACGAAAACCCGTTGCAAGGTTCATTTATTATCGAAGAACTGACAGACCTTGTAGAAGAAGCAGTGCTTGCTGAATTTGACCGTATCACTGAACGTGGCGGTGTCTTGGGGGCTATGGAAACAATGTACCAGCGCAGCAAGATACAGGAAGAAAGCCTGTATTATGAAACACTCAAACACAATGGTGAATTCCCGATAATAGGTGTAAACACATTCCTGAGCAGTAAAGGTTCTCCTACCACTATACCGCAGGAAGTGATACGCAGCACAACAGAAGAAAAAGAATTCCAGATAGCAACTGTACAAAACCTGTGGAAACGCAGCGGCGATAAAGGACAGGAAGCATTGCGTAAGCTGCAACAAACAGCTATAAATAATCAAAACATATTTGCCGAGTTGATGGAAACTGTGAAATATTGTTCGCTGGGACAGATAACCAAAGCGTTGTTTGAAGTAGGTGGACAGTACCGCAGGAATATGTAATACTATTCAAGATAATAAAAATAAAAGCCCTGCATATTGCAGGGCTTTTATTTTATGTAGTACTGTGTATCAGAGTTTAGCCCTGACAGCCTTTACTTCGTCAGCTGTAAACGCTGCACCACTGTTACCAAAATTGCTGTACACATAAGTAAGCACAGCTGCACATTCTTCATCACTCAGTTGCTGTGGCGGCATAGCATTATTATAGGTCTTGCCGTTGACTTTTATTTCTCCGGAGCTGCCTTTAGTAACCTGCCTGATTACAGACTCCCTGTCTGACAGGAAATCTGATTGTGCTAAAGGAGGAAAAGTACCTTCCATACCTTCACCGTTCTGCTGATGGCAGGCATTGCAGGTACGATTATACACTTCGGCTCCGGATATTGCTGCAGGCGCCTCCTTTACTTCTGACTTTGTTTCTTCCGGCTTATTACCACCGCCGCAGGATGATGCTACTGCTGTTGCTACAACAATTAAGAGGACAGATATTTTCTTCATGATAAGACTAAAACATAATATTTGACCGTGCAAAAGTATCCAGTTTTAGCACTCTTGTCAAGTTTCATAATTGTAACCTTTTTAGACATGTACAAGGTTAAAATTAACCGACCAATAATGGCTGTTTACCGATAAACTTGAAGGTCTGACCGAAATAAATTTCTGTCATTGAATTGTCATCTATAGCTTTGCCCTGCATTTTAATAAGATATATAAGTCTTTATGAAAAGATTACTACTACTACCTGTACTATTACTGAATATTATTGCCCATGCACAAACTACCATCAGCGGTAAAGTAACTGATGAAAAAGGAAAACCCGTTTTGGGTGCCAGCGTTTACCTCGATAATACACTTGACGGAGGTACTTCAGACAGCAACGGGGCTTTCAAATTCACTACCACCGAAAAAGGCAGCCAGACACTTGTAGCTACAGAAGTAAGCCACGAAAATGCAGGTATGCCCCTTAATATTACCGGCGATGTGAAGAACATCGAACTAAAAATGAAAACAAATAACCGCCAGCTTGACGAGGTTGTTATCACTGCCGGTTCCTTCGAAGCATCAAACAGGAATAAGACTGTACTTACTCCATTGGATATTGTAACCACTGCCGGCTCACAGGCCGATGTGGTACGCGCTATACAAACCCTGCCCGGCACACAACAGCAGGGGGCACAAACAGGTTTATTTGTACGTGGCGGCGATGCCAGCGAGGCAGCAGTGGTAGTAGATGGCTTAGTTGCACAAAATGCTTTCCTCAGCACAGCACCGGGTGTAGCCGCACGCAGCCGTTTCGGACCATTCCAGTTCAAAGGTGTTGCATTCAGTAGTGGTGGTTATAGCGCTCGATACGGACAGGCTTTATCGTCTGTTCTGGAACTGAATAGTAACGACCTTCCTGATAAAAGCACCATTAATCTTGGTCTGAACATGGCGGGTGTGTATGCATCGGGCTCTAAGCTATTCAAAAACTCGAGTATAGAAGCAACAGGGTATTATAATAACCTGACACCTTTCTACAAAATAGCTAAGACCAATGTAAACTATTACAAGGTACCTCAAGGCGGTGGTGGCTCTGCGCGCTATACATGGAAGCCTAACAAGAATGGCATCGTAAAGGCATCAGTGAACTACTCACAGTTTGCAAGTGGCACAGGTGTTCAAGACCCTGCCGATGCCAGCAAAACACTCAATTTCGGTATCACTAACCAAACCCTTTACAGCAGCCTGAACTATAAACAGACCTTCAAAGAAAAATGGAATTTCTTTACCGGTGTTAGTTATAGTTACAACCAGGACGATATTAAATTCAATACAACATCTGCACTTAATAAAGACGACAGGATACAGGGCCGTGCTGAAATAAAGAATTATATCACCACAAGATTCAGCCTGCTGGCCGGTGGCGAGGTACAGCATTTTATGTACAATAAAACATTTGCAGCCTTCAGCAATGGTTTTAACGAAACACAATTTGCAGCATACCTTGAAAGTGATTGGTCTCCGCTGCACTGGCTGGCTTTGAAGCCCGGCCTACGCTATGAACACAGCAACCTGCTGAAACAGGATGTTGTTGGCCCAAGGCTGGCATTAGCAGCTAAAGCCGGTTTATATGGCACATTCTCTGTAGCCAGCGGTATATTCTACCAGACAGCAGACCCGCAATACCTGATTTATGGCTACAGGCCAAAAATGCAACAGGCCATACATTATATAGCCAACTACCAGTATATGCACAACGACCGCACACTAAGGCTGGAAGCGTATTACAAGGATTACAACCAACTGGTGCGTGAACATGTTACCGTATTCGACCCTAATTCTTATCGTATACCTACCGGCATAACAGACAACAGTGGTGATGGTTATGCAACGGGTGCCGAACTTTTCTGGAGAGATAAGAAAAGTATCAAGAATGCAGACTATTGGGTATCATACAGCTATATAGACACACGCAGGTTGTATAAAAACTACCTCGCAGAAGTGCAGCCCGATTTCATTGCCACGCACAACCTGAACATCGTTACCAAATACTTTATTGAAAAGTGGCAGACGCAAATAAACCTCACATACAACTATGCAAGCGGCCGCCCTTACTACAACCCTTTCAATGCTAACTTCATGGCAGACAAATCGCCTGATTTTCATAACCTGTCTCTAACAGTGAACTACCTGCGTACAATCAAAAAATGGTTCACAGTTATTTATGCAGGCGTAGATAATATTACCAACCATAAAAACGTTTTCGGATACAGGTATAGCGGCGGCGTTCCTTATGCTATAAGACCGGCCATTTACCGCTCCGTATTCGTAGGTATCAACTTCTCATTAACCGCATTCGATAAAGACGAACTATAATAAAAATTAAAAACTTTTAAAACTAAACTATGACACGTTACATTCTATTAATGGCAGCCGCAGCATTCTTCTTTATTAACTGCCATGGCCAGGAATTCCAGGAGCCACTGAAAAAAACATTCTATGCCTTTGACACCACACAGGATATGCAGGCTAAAATGGAGCAAAGCAATAAGCTGAACATGATATCAAAGAAATGGGGCAGCGACTGGGCACCGCATTATTACAATGCATACAGCAAGGCATCTTTATCTTATATGGAGAAAGATGAAAAGAAACGTGATGCTTATCTTGATGAAGCTGAAAAAGAATTGGGCGAAGCAGTAGGCATACTCGGCAAAGACAATGACGAAACATATGTACTGGCAGCTATGATAGCTAATGCACGTATGGCCGTAGACCCGCGCAACCGCTGGCAGAAATACGGCAAATTATTTGAAGAGAACCTGCAGAAAGCAAAAGAAATAAATGCTGATAACCCACGCATCTATTACCTGCAGGGCACAAGCAAATTTTTTACACCGAAAATGTTTGGTGGTGGTAAAAAACCTGCATTACCTTATTTTGAAAAAGCAGAAGGCTTATTTGCAAAAGAAAATGATGCTGATATGAACAAACCTTTCTGGGGTAAAATGGCTAATACCTACTTCATATCTCAGTGCAAAACAGAGGATAAGGAATAATGATATTATCAATTTAAAAAAAATGTCCTGTTCGGCCGAACAGGACATTTTTTTTATAAATACCCTTTAACATTTCTTTAGTACAAACGGGTATGGTTTTTTCACGGGTATTAGCAGGATTGGTCGACATCCTCATGAAAACCCGTTACCGATTATCTAACTTCTAAAACTACTCGTTATGAACAGGAAAAATTTGTTTGCTTTGGTTGCACTAACGATGGCTTTCATCAGTTCGGTATTCGTTTCTTGTAAAAGAGATAACAAAGTAACTCCTTACAACAATACCGCTACCGTTAGCATGTACCTTACTGATGCACCTGCTGATTATGATGCATTATACATTGATATTCAAAAAGTAGAAGTAACTATGGAAGGTTCGGCAGCTGTTGAGATAGCTCCGGTTAGGCCCGGTGTATATGATATATTGAAACTGAGGAATAACCTCGATACACTTTTGGTTCGTGCCGATCTGCCTGCCGGTAAAATAAGCCAGATAAGGCTGATACTGGGCGCAAACAATTCTGTAGTGGTAGATGGTAAAACATATGCGCTCAATACTCCTTCGGCACAGGAAAGCGGCCTTAAGCTGAACCTGCACCAGGAACTTGTAGCAGGCGGCTCTTATAAAATGTGGCTCGACTTTGATGCAGCCAGTTCTGTTGTGGTACAGGGCAATGGTGAGTATAAATTAAAACCAACTGTAAAAGCATTCAGTGAAGCTACTGACGGACGCATAAAAGGGTATGTATTGCCGGGCACGGCATTGGTAACTGTATATGCCAGCAATGGTACTGAAACCTACGCTGCCATACCCGATGTTGATGGTTTCTTCGTATTCAAGGGCATGCCCGAAGGTACGTATACACTTACGTACGATGCCGCAGTATTGACATTTACTGATATTACTGTCAAAGATGTAAAAGTTACCTATGGGCTCACTACCGACGTAGGTACAACTATTATGAAATAATTCTGTGTCCTGCACAGAAGCATGAGGGTGGTTTAGGCAGCCGTACTAACAGTACGGCTGCTGTGTTATTGTATATCCTCATACGTTCGTATATTCAGCATGTAATTACAGCTACATGCAAAAAACTATCAGCAGGCTACCCTACATATTTATTTACTTATGCGCTTTCGTGCTGGGCATGAAACAGCTGCGCGAGCCTGACGTATGGTGGCAGTTATTATCGGGCAGGTGGATGCTGCAACACGGGCAGGTAACACATACCGATGTGTTTTCTTATACAATGGCGGGCAGGCCATGGATAAATGTAAAATGGCTGTACGAAATACTGATAGCCTTGTTTGAAAAAGCAGGCGGGCCGCAATCTGTGATATTATTACAGGCGCTGGTAAACGTATTGATAGCATACCTGCTCATTCGCACTATAAAATACATGAAAGGGCTTGCAGACAATGAGCTTTCTGTATTCAGTATTGCAGTACCTGTATTATTATTTTTCGCAGTTAATGAATACAGGATGTCGGGCAGGCCCGAAATGGTCAGCCACCTCATGTCTGTTCTTTACCTCTTCATATTATGGAAGAACCCTTCTTTTGAATGGAAGAAAATATTCTGGCTCGTACCATTACAATGTCTCTGGGCCAATATGCACGAAGGCTATCCTGTGGGTATGGTGATAATAGGCGCGTACGCAGCCGGCAGTTTCATCTCATACACAATATCAAAACAACAACAACATTTACAGGTAGCCATCAGGGCGGCCGCAATATTTACAGCTGCGGCATTAGTGATATTACTGAACCCTAATGGCATTGTACTCTGGAAACAACCTTTTGAAATATACAGGCAGGTATGGGCTAACAAATACACTACAGAACTCTTTTCTATTTCGCAGGCAGGCTACTGGACAATACAGGCCAAATGGCATATTGCTATACTGGCTATTGTATCCATATTCTGGATATTGCGCATAGCAGAACTGGTAAAAGCGAACAGGCTCAAACAATCTGCCAGTCCGTTATTTATAACTAACCTTTTGCTTATTGCTTTATTCGGCTACCTCTCTGCAACTGCCAACAGGAATATACCCTTCTCTGAAATACTGCTTATCCCATCACTGGTGTTGATGTTTAACTGGGTATCTTCAAAACTGCAATTACCGGAAAGAAAAGCAATGCAACCACTTATGGTTAATGCTGCATTGATAGCTGCCATACTTGGCGCAGTATTCTATATCAGCATAGTATCCAATTCATTTTATAAATACACCCGTTCTGCCAATAGGTATGGCATGCACATAAGCCTATTGCACAATCCGTCAGGAGCTGCTGCTTTTATTAAAGAGCATAATATAAAAGGCAATAGCTTCTCTGATTATTTCGTTTCGTCTTACCTGCTATGGTCCTTATACCCCGAGTATAAGTCATACATAGACCTTCGTGACCTTGATGTGTTTCCTGTTAAGTTCTTCGATGACTATTTCTCCATGTACCGGGATCCGGGCAAATTCTATGAACTCGATAAAAAATATCATTACAATTATATAGTGCTCAGTACATCGCAGCTTACTGCCTTGCAACGCGAGCTATATTGGGGAGAGGCATTCAACCTTATTTATCTTGACCCTGTAGCAGCGGTGTACTTAAGACAATCAGAGAATAATAAATATCTCAATAGCGACTTTAGTGTACAAAAATTGTTCAACTGGCCTGTAGCGGCGGATGACCCAGCCTATGCATCTGTACTTACTAAGCTATTCAATCCGGCAAATGAATATACCGATGAGCTGGAAACAAACTCACCCATACGGGCTGCAAAATTTTACAACCTTGTAAGCAACTATCATACTGCTATAAAAATATTACTACCTGCCTTGTACGAACTTGGCGACAATGCAGATGCACTGGCAACAATGGGTACAACTTATGCAGAATATGCATCTACTGTACCTGTAGCAGAAGAAAGAATACAAAAAGCTGACAGTGCTGCTACCTTCCTCGAACAGGCAAAAGCTATTGACCCTAAACTCCCGGAAATATATACCGCTATGGCAAAGGTGAATATGATAAAAGGAGATATGCGCGGTGCTATTGCCAGCTATGAACAATATGTGCAACTCAAAAAAGACAATGACATAATATACTTTATGCTGGGTCTGTGCTACCGTACTATGTGGCAGAAAGGAGGCAATGCAGATGATCTGCATCAGTACTACAATGCTGTTACAAAGGCTGCCAAACTAAACCCGGACAATCCAAAAGTATACCTCTATATAGCAGAAGCAGAACTGGCAAAAAACAATACCGATGCTGCTAAAGCCAACCTGAAAAAAGCGGCAGCAGCTGACAATATGCTCCTTCCCGATGAGAAAAAACTGATGGACGAACTGAAAAATAAGACCGGTAGCAAATAATGACCTTCGTCATTATCAGTAGCAACCTTGCATTGCATTTGTAAATTTGTAGAGTAAGCAATCCAAACGTATATGAAACAAAAAGTTTTTTATTTCCTTATAGCAGCTTTTATGCTGGGTAGTGCTACTGTTTACGGGCAAAACTTCAAGGCTATGCAGGCATCACAGGAGAAAGTGGTAAAGTCTGCTTATAAAAAGAAGCAGATAACACAAACAGAATATGAGAAGCTGATGATGGAGCAGCATGATATTAAAGAGACTATCAAAAAATATGATGAGGATGGAGTGCTGACAACTAAAGAGAAGAACGCATTACATGGCAAACTGGATAAAGCAGGAAAAAGACTGGAGAAATACAAAACAAACAGCGAACAATACTAGTTTCATGATAAACTAGTTTCATAATAACCAATAATAAAGCCCGCCAAGTAGCGGGCTTTATTATTACTGGTTCATCAAAACTCTGCTATAAAACCAATAGTCGGTACTACAACTGCACTTGGCTTATCAAGTATCAGCGGTATGGCATTGCTGCCATCAGCTTTCAGCGGTTGCCCGTCAGTAGTCTCAAATGAAGAATTATCAGCCGTACGTTTAAATGTGTATTTAGGATACTCAGGCTGTGCACTTGCATATGCATTCGTTATATCAAGATACAGGTCGAGCGCCCATTTCTTATAATTCCATCTTTTGTCTACACGTATATCCATCGAATTGAATGAAGCCAGCCTGAGCGAATTGAATTTTGTGTAGTCATAAGTACCCACACCTGCAGACAGGTAGTTGAGCTGAGAAGCTGTCATATCAAATGGCGTATAAGGTGCACCACCCTGGTAACGAAACTTAATGCCCAGCTCATAATTACGTTTAAACTTATATCCGCCAATAAAAGACAACAGGTGCCTGTTGTCCCATGAAGCAGGCTTGTATATTTCTCCTGCATTAGTAAACTCTGATTTGTAATAGGTGTATGATAGTATAGCGAAGAAGTTTTTCGATAATTTTTGCTGAAACTGGAACTCTATACCATATGCCCTGCCCTTCCCATTAGAGGATATCGGTTCATTGCCCAGTACACTGAAATCTCCGCCTTTATTAGCCAGCGATATACCGTCTATAAGCGATACCGGGTAATTATTATATAATTTATAAAAGCCCTCCAGTGTAAACCTGCCCGCCTGCCATGGCAGGTATTCAAAGCCTGCTACCAGGTGGTCGTTTTGTATGTACTTACTCCCTTTGTTTACATATACGCCCGCAGACTGGTAACCCAGCACAGTATAGGTTGGTATTTTATAGTATCTGCCTGCTGATGCATTAAACTTCAGGTTCTGCACCAGTAACAATGATGCTGCTAATCGAGGCGACAAAGTATTACCAATATTATTGCCATCGGTTGTGAACGTATTACCATCAGCCCTTAGTCCTAACGACAGGTTCAGTCTTTCGTTAAACAGATTTTTTGCTGCCTGTCCGTATACACCGTAACGAACAAAGTTGACACCCGTTTTAGCATTGATAATATAAGCAGGCTGCAGCAGCTGGCCGTTGTTATCTCTTATCTCTGCACGTACCCTGCTGTATACTTCGTTGTTAAATTCATCATACTGTACCATTGCACCCCAGCTATAGCTCCAGGTGCTGTAAAATTTATTATAGTCGAAACGGAATTTATTCTCAGCTTCTCTTGAGCGTATCTTCAATATACGTTCTGTTTCTACTGGGCGCTGGTTATCTTCAAATTTATCCAGCCTGTTATCCAGCATGCTGCGGCTGAAGGTAAGATTCCAGTATCCTTTTTTCATTAGGCCTTTCAATCCATATCCGTTGGTATAGCTCCACTGGTTGATAGTGGGGTTACTCTTAAGTATATACACATTTTCCGGTGTCTGCTCATCAGGCACCAGGAAACCGAAGTTATCTATAGCACCTATACCCAGTGTATAAAAAGAAAGATTCTTATTGATCTTATAATCTACTTTATACTGGAAGTCCCAGTATGATGGCTGAATAGGTATCTGCAGTAGTTTGAATAATAATTGCAGGTAAGACCTTCTTGCCGATGCCATGAATGATATCTTATCACTTATCGGGCCGTTTGTAGTGTAGGCGAGCTCTGTAGCACTCAGCCTCAGGTTATGCTCTATCCTGTCAGGGTTTGCTTTGCGCTGCTTCAGTTGCAATACCCCCGATAGTGGATTATCATACTTAGCAGGAAATGCACTGGTATACAGGCTCACATCATCTATGAAAGATATGTTCACTATACCTGTAGGCCCGCCCGCACTGCCCTGTGTAGCAAAGTGATTAATTACAGGTACCTCTATACCGTCAAGATAATATACGTTCTCATTAGGAGCGCCGCCACGTATTATCAGGTCGTTCCTGTAGCCACCCACAGAGCCCGATGTTCCGCCTACGCCCGGGAAAGCCTGTATCACTCTCGATACATCAAAATTACCCCCGGGGTTGCTTTTTATTTCCTGCGCAGATAGCGACTGTATGGATAATGGTGTTTCTGCATTTTTCTGAAAAGGGTTTTTCTTTACTACCACCTCGTTCAGGTTCACAGATGACGATTCCATTTCTATCGTCAGCACCTGCTCGTTGCCAGATGATACTACTATATTATAAATTGTCTGCGGCTGATAGCCCAATGCCTGTACCCTTATATTATATGTGTTAGGCTTTATACCGGTTATCTTAAACTGTCCGTCAGCGTCTGTAACAGTTCCGTTAGATGTCCCTTCAAGCGTAATACCCGCATTCACCAGCACTTCCTGTGTTCGCTTATCCTTTACAATACCGGATAACTGGCCCGATGCCTGGGCATAGCTATTTACTGCAGTAAATACGATCAGGATAAATGATATAAATCTTTTCATAGTTGTTGTCTCTTTCCGTTAACAAAATAATGCTCTGATTGTTTAAAGTTTTAAGCGATTTGTGGCTGCATTATGTAATTTCGCTATGTAAATATTCTTATCATGAAACGAATAGCAGCTGTCATAGTAGCTTTGACATTATGTACCCCTGCCTTCGCACAAAATTTTAAAGCACAGCAAAGGGCACAGGAGAAAGTCATAGAGAAAACGTATAAAAAACATAAAATAACAGAGCTTGAATATAACAAACTGATGAGGGAACAGGATATAATCAAAGCCGCCATCAGGAAATACGAGGCCGACCACTATCTTGACCCACACGAGAAAAACGTGATACATGATAAGCTGGAGCGTGCTGAAAAACGCCTGCGCAGGTATAAAACCAACTCTGAGATATACTAATACAGCTATTCCTTTTTTCTTAGCGCCTATTGTCGCATTTTTACAGTATGAAATGGCAAAGCCTGTATAGTGCAAGGCGCACCGGTGATACGGATATAAAATCCGGCAACCCCGATAGTGTGCGTACATCGTTCCTGCGCGATTATGACCGCATCATATTTTCATCTGCATTTCGCAGGCTGCAAAATAAAACACAGGTATTCCCGCTGCCGGGCTCAGTATTTGTGCACAACAGGCTTACACACAGCCTCGAGGTAGCCTCTGTAGGCCGTTCGTTAGGTAAAGCAGTAGGGGATGCCATTGCTCAAAAAAACAATAATGAAACAGATGAATTCAGGGAGTTTTATAAATATGAACTACCCTCAGTTATTGCAGCCGCATGTCTCGCACACGATATAGGTAACCCTCCTTTCGGCCATTCGGGCGAGGATGCAATCCGTACTTTCTTCCGCGAGCTGGACGGCGATGCGAAGAACATACTGCACGATAGCCTAAGCGATAATCAACTAAAAGATTTCGAATGCTTTGAAGGCAATGCCAATGCATTCCGTACGCTCACTAATAATTTCAATGAGACTGAACCGGGCGGCTACAGGCTTACATACAGTACACTGGCATCTATTGTAAAATATCCTTGCAGCTCTGCTGAAGGCTTTAATAAAGGAACAGGGCTCATATCTACCAAAAAATCCGGTTTCTTCGATGCTGAATTACCGCTTTTTGAACAGATGGCTGCAACATTCGAACTGCCAAAGGTGAGCGGCTTTAATCATGTGTACGCGCGCCACCCGTTTGTGTACCTCACAGAAGCTGCTGATGATATATGTTACCGCATCATAGATATGGAAGATGCACACAGGCTGCAGATAGTATCACTGGATACCATAAAACAACTATTCTATCCCTTCTTCGAAAAAGAAAGCGGCTATGATGGTATTGATTATGTGTGCAGGAAAGTTGATAACCTTATTGACGATAACCAGAAGGTGCAATTCATACGTGCTAAATGGATAGGGCTGATGGTAGGTAAACTATCTGACCTTTTCATGCAAAACGAAGAACAATTACTCAACGGCACACTTCAGCAGGACCTTCTCTCTTGCCTGCCTGCTGAATACACAGAGCTCATTAAAAACATCAACACCTATTCTTATAGCCATATATACAACTACAAATCGGTTGTAGAAATAGAGATAGCAGGTTATAACCTGATAGGCGGCCTGCTGAAAGAATTTATTAAAGCAGTGCTGAATCCTTCACACAGTAAATCTGCCAAAGTGATACAACTGGTCTCTAAACAATTCCCTATCACGCAGCAGAAAGAGAACCTGTATAGTGATATACAATCTGTAGTAGATTTTATTGCCGGTATGACAGACCTCTATGCCATAGAGCTGTACAGGAAAATAACAGGTATCAGTGTTCCGCAATTGAGATAGTATGCACCCGAGCAAACTTAGAATAGAAGATTATACATACACACTGGCCGATGACAGGATAGCCGCATACCCGCTTCAGGAGCGGGATGCAAGCAAGCTGCTCATATACGACCATGGCCATATTACAGAAGACAGGTACAGGAATATCGCCGCACATATACCTGCGGGTTCGCTGTTGGTATTCAACCAGACAAAGGTGGTGAATGCACGCCTGCTGTTTAAAAAAGATACCGGTGGCGTTATAGAGATATTCTGCCTCGAACCACATAGCCAATACCCAGAGATACAAACTGCACTGCTGCAAAAAAATAAAGTATGGTGGAACTGTATGGTAGGCGGCGCCGGCAAATGGAAGCCGGGCATGCTTCTGTCTGCAACACACAATGCCCCTGACTTTACGCTCCGTGCAACCATTGCAGAAAGACAACAGGGTTCTTTTACAATAGAATTTACCTGGGATACTGACCTGACCTTTGCAGAAGTACTGCATCATCTCGGCAAGGTACCTATACCTCCTTACCTGCACCGCGAATCGGAGCTGAGTGATGAGACCCGCTACCAGACCATCTATGCAAAAGAAGAAGGTAGTGTTGCAGCACCCACAGCCGGACTGCATTTTACCGATGCAGTTTTCAGCAGCTTAGAAGAAAAGAATATTGACCGTGCTTTTGTTACCCTGCATGTTGGAGCAGGCACCTTCAAACCGGTGAAGAGCGAGACCATGCAGGAGCATGATATGCATACCGAATGGATTGAAGCTGATATACCCACCCTGCAAAAACTGCTGGCACATAAAGACAATATCATTGCGGTAGGCACTACCTCTATGCGTACACTGGAGAGCTTGTACTGGATAGGTGCAAAACTACTTGCAGGCAAATCTATTGATACTGATGTAGCGGTGACCCAATGGGAGCCTTATGAAACTGAAACTAAAGCCACAGTTGCACAAGCCATACAGGCCATAATAGACCATTTATCTGCCAACCAACTTAAAAGGCTTATTACCCGTACACAGATACTTATAGCACCGGGCTATACATCAAAAGTTGTGAAGGGGCTGGTCACCAATTTCCATCAGCCGCAGTCTACCCTGCTATTGCTGGTAGCAGCTATTACCAATAACAAATGGCGCAATATATATGACCATGCTTTAGCGCACGATTACCGTTTCCTCAGCTATGGCGATGGCTGCCTTATATGGATATAATATCCATATAAAAAAGTTTAACACTGTAAACACGCGTATTTAGTAGATTTGCAGCCAAATTTACCTGCTTTGAATACACAGGAGTTTATAGCTGCGGCATTAAAAGAAGATATTGGTTCTGGCGACCATTCTACACTGGCATCTATTGGTGCGGGTGCAATGGGCAAAGCTGTGCTTAAAGTAAAGGAAGCCGGCATACTGGCGGGTGTGCAACTGGCACAGGATATATTTCACTACCTGGAGCCTGCTGCAAGTTTTACTATTTATAAAAATGATGGCGATGCTGTGCAACCCGGAGATATCGCTTTCGAGGTAACGGCTAAGGTGCACACTATATTACAGGCAGAGCGTCTTTCGCTCAACTGTATGCAGCGTATGAGCGGTATAGCGACACTGACCCGTCAATATGTAGATAAACTGAAAGGTTACAAAACACGTATACTGGACACGCGCAAGACAACTCCCCTGTTTCGTGCCTTCGAAAAGCTGGCAGTGAAAATAGGCGGAGGTGAGAACCATCGCATGGGCCTGTACGATATGGTAATGCTCAAAGACAACCATATAGATTATTGTGGTGGTATCGAAAGGGCTATTGAAAAAACTAAGCAGTACCTGGCGCAAAATAACCTTGACCTGAGGATAGAAGTAGAAACGCGTACACTGGATGATGTAAAACGTGTACTTGCCGTTGGCGGTATTCACCGCATCATGCTCGACAATTATTCACCGGAACAACTGGCCGAAGCGGTAGCACTCATCAACGGACAATACGAAACAGAAGCATCGGGCGGTATCACCATTGAAAACATAGAAGCATACGCGAAAACAGGGGTTGATTATATATCTGCCGGTGCTATTATACACCATGCAGTAAGTATGGACCTGAGCCTAAAAGCACAAATTCAATGACGAAGAAGCATATTGTTTTCATTATAAATCCGCGTTCGGGTGTAGACCGTCAAAAAGCCATACAGGAGGCTATTGACAACCGCCTTGACAAAAACAATTTCACATACGAGATAGCTTATACACAATATGCCAAGCATGGTATCATCATTGCTAAAGAAGCTGCAGAAAAAGGTGTTTATGCTGTAGTAGCAGTAGGTGGCGATGGCTCTGTAAATGACGTAGCAGCAGGCCTTATTGGCACCGACACTGCATTGGCCATCGTTGCCAAAGGCAGCGGTAATGGCCTTGCACGCAGTCTTGGTCTGCCGCTAAACGAGCCAGATGCTATTGATGTTATTAATCGTGGTAAGATCATACATATGGATGTTGGTTTTGCGGCCAACCGTCTTTTCCTCAGTAATGCAGGTACAGGATTTGATGCACTGGTCTCTCAAAAATTTGCTTCCAGCAAACGCAGGGGCTTTGCTATATACAGCTGGCTGGTAACAAAACACCTCTGGACATATAAATGCCCTACTTACGATATCACTATCGATGGTAAGAAAATACGAGAAAAGGCATTTCTTGTAAATGTGGCCAATGCAAAACAATTCGGTTATAATTTCCAGATAGCTCCTGATGCAGACTGGACCGACGGACTCTTTGAGGTAACTATTATTAAGAACTTCCCGCGCATGCTGGGCACATCATTAGTTATTCGTGCTATGAACGGCACTATTACTAAAAGCCCTTTTGTAAAGCATTATCGCGGCAAGGATATTGTTATATCTGCACCCGGCATGAATATGATGCAGACAGACGGCGATGCGCATAGCTGTGGCGAAGAGATACACTTCCGCATACAGGAAGGTGTGCAACGGGTCATTGTGCCATAGGCTTTTGGTACTTCCACCTGTTGTGGGTCCACATATAGTTGTCCGGCTGTTCTGATATTATTTGTTCCAGGTATTGCGCATATGCATGCATGATATCATGCGGGCTCATCTGCGATGCATCATCGCACAGCTTCACCAGTTTCAGCTCATAATACCCGCGCTTTGGTTTTATACATGCTCCTAAAACAATAGCCATCTTATTTTTAATAGCCATTTGCGCAGAGCCTGTAAAGAAAGGTGTATCCCGGTTGAAAAACGGTATCCACTCCACTTTATTCAGGTTCGATGGGTTCTGATCTGCTGCAAGGCCCAGTATATGCAGTTGCTGCCTGTATTTGCTGTAATAGGTTTTGGTCTCGTTTATCGACAGCATCACGCCCCCGCGCCCCCTTATCTTGCGCATCAGCTTATCAAATATTTTTGATACCACCGGGTTATACAGGGTTATCATAGTTTGCCCTGCATTCAGTTGCATACCTGCATTCACCCATTCCCAGTTGAAGGCGTGGCCTGTATAAAAATATACACTGCGCTGCTCTTTGTACAGGTCATTTACTACATCCCAGTTTGCCCTCAGCCTTTTGTTCAGTTGTCGGTCAGACATGGTTAGCAGCTTCAGTGTTTCTATCCACTGGTCACAAAAATTTCTGTAAAATCTTCTGCACAATTCTCGAAGGTCTGCATCTTCTTTTTCAGGAAATGCATATTTCAGGTTGTCATATACCAGTTTTTTCCTGTAGCCAACTATACGGTATAAAACAAAATAACCAATATCAGATACCAGGTACAATAGCTTCAGGGGTAAAATAGCTACTGCGTAAAATAAGACCAGGAGGGGGTAATACATTATCCCGCAAAATTAGATAAAATGCACAGGTTCTGCTATTTACGCCCGTGTTCTTTCATATAACCTGTCAGGTCGTATATCTTTTGTATTTTCTTAAGAGAACCTTCAAAATCAAAATTCAGGTCTTTAAGCATCCCCGTTTTCAGGTCAAATACCCAGCCGTGCACACTAGGGTAGCCATTTTCTATATAAGCTTCCTGCAATACCGCTGTCTTCATAACATTCAGGCACTGTTCTATTACATTCAGCTCTATCAGCCTGTTATATTTTTCATGTTCGTCTGTTATGCTGTCCAGTTCAGCCTCATGCAGCCTGTACACATCGCGTATGTTGCGCAGCCATGGGTTCAGTATACCCATATCTGTTGCCGTCATAGCTGCTTTCACACCACCGCAGTTATAGTGGCCGCATACGATCACATGTTTCACCTTCAGCACACCTACAGCATAGTTGATAACGCTCATCACGTTCAGGTCTATAGACACTACCATGTTGGCAATATTCCGGTGCACAAATACATCGCCCGGCTCCAGGCCCATTATCTCGTTAGCAGGCACACGGCTGTCGCTGCAGCCAATATACAGGTAGCCCGGGGTCTGGTCGGCAGACAGTTTTTCAAGGAAATCGGCATTCTTTGCCACATTCTCCGCCACCCATTGCTTATTATTTTCGAACAACTGCTTGTAAGGGACCATATTGTGCATATTTGGAACTACAATAATACTGCAAACACTGCTATTTAGCCATTAAGTGATAATAAAGATTTCTTATCCCATCCATATCCGTTAATTTTGCAGCCTCAAACCGATAAAGATGAAACTGGTTACCTATTCAAAGCAAGGCAAAGAACAACTGGCATTTTTAGTGAATGGCAATTTGTATGATACCAATGCTGCCAATGCAGCATTACCTGCTACTATCATGCCCCTGCTGCAAAATTGGGAAGCACTGATAGATACTGCACGCAAAACTGAAGATGATATTAAAAACGGTAAGCTAAACATTGAGGGTATACCATATACCGGCGCGGTTATCATGGCACCTGTTCCAAACCCCACTTCCTGCCGCGATGGTTATGCATTCCGCCAGCACGTAGCTGCCGCACGCCGCAACCGTAAGGTGGATATGATAGCAGAGTTCGACCAATATCCTATTTTCTATTTCACCAACCATAACGCTATACAGGGCCCCGGCGAGATACCCTGCATGCCGGATCATTTCCAGAAACTGGATTTTGAACTGGAAGCATCAGTAGTACTGTGCAAAAAAGGCCGCAACATAAAAGCAGAAGAAGCCGACAACTACATTGCCGGCTACATGATAATGAATGACATGAGCGCACGCACCCTGCAAATGGAAGAAATGCTGCTCAACCTCGGCCCTGCAAAAGGTAAAGACTTCTCTACCGTTATCGGGCCAATGCTGGTAACGCCTGACGAACTGGAAGCGTATAAGATACCTGCCAAACCGGGGCACGTGGGTGCTAATTATAATTTAGGTATGAAGTGCTGGGTGAATGGCGTACAGGTAAGCCAGGGCAACATGGGTGATATGGACTGGACATTTGCAGAAATAATTGAACGTTGTGCTTATGGTGCAGACATACTGCCGGGCGATGTAATAGGCAGTGGTACAGTGGGTACAGGTTGTTTCCTCGAATTGAACGGTACAGGCCTGCTCAACGACCCGAACTATAAAGTACAGTGGCTGCAACCGGGCGACGTGGTAGAAATGGAGATAGACGGTCTTGGCCACCTCAGCAATACCATAGTTGCCGAAAAAACAGATTGGAGCATCCTGAAACTGAAAAAGATATAAAGCTCACTCCCCCATATTTTTCAAAAGGCCCGGATATCCCGGGCCTTTTCTTTTTACTGCATACTACTGGCGGGTACTAATCAACGTCATACCTTGTTCTGACAGCCATCATTACCATGCTTACTATATTGGTGGAAATTGTAGCTCTTAAACCTAACTATATGTCTGCACTGATTTTAAAATTCGAGGAAACAGGCATCGCCGATGTTGCCAAAGTAGGAGGGAAGAATGCATCGCTGGGAGAAATGTATACTAAACTCTCTGCAAAGGGTATCCGCATACCCAACGGATTTGCTACAACCTCTTCTGCATTCTGGCATTTTATAGATGCTAATGATATTAGGGGTAAACTGGCAGAAGTAGTGAAAAAGCTGGACCGTGAAACATATACCAACCTCAAAGAAGCAGGCAAAGAAGCAAGGGCAATAATTATGTCGGCAAAAATGCCCGATGACCTGGCAGCGGCAATAATAGAATATTATCACCAACTGGGTACAGATACAGCAGTTGCGGTACGCAGCAGTGCTACAGCCGAAGACCTGCCGCAGGCAAGCTTTGCAGGGCAACATGAATCTTACCTGAACATACAGGGAGATAAAGCAGTACTGGAAGCCGTGCAGAAATGTTTTGCATCATTATATACAGACAGGGCCATCAAGTACAGGGAAGATAATGGCTTTGCCCATGAAAAAGTTGCCCTTTCTGCGGGCATACAAAAAATGGTACGTTCCGATAAAGCATGTTCGGGTGTCGGCTTTACACTGGAACCTGAATCGGGTTTCAGGAACGTCATACACATATCAGGCGTGTGGGGACTGGGAGAGAACATCGTACAGGGAACCGTTACCCCCGATGAATTTTATATTTTCAAACCATCTCTGAAAGCAGGCAAAAAAGCCATACTGCAAAAGAAGCTGGGAGAAAAAGCACTGACCATGACCTATGCTACTGATGACAATAGCGGGGCAACCACAATTAATACAGAAACGCCGCAGGATAAAAGAAAGACTTATGTGCTGAACGATGAAGAGATAACCACAATAGCCCGCTGGGCGCTGATGATAGAAGAGCACTATGATAAACCTATGGATATAGAATGGGCGAAAGACGGCATCAGCGGCGAACTATATATGCTGCAGGCCCGCCCGGAAACCGTACACAGCAGGAAGAACCCGTTATTGCTGCATGAATATACCCTGGCAGAAAAAGGAACTGCTCTTGTAAAAGGCGAGGCCATAGGCAGCAAGATAGCCTCAGGCACAGTAAGAATATTAAGCTCCCCGGCCGACGGGTATAAACTACAGAAAGGTGATATAGTAGTTACAGAACTCACCAGCCCCGACTGGGACCCGCTGCTGAAAACCGCCGCCGCCATTATAACCGATAAAGGCGGCAGAACCAGCCACGCCTCTATCGTAGCACGCGAGTTGGGAGTGCCTGCCATTGTAGGCACTAGCAATGGCACATCAGTTTTAAAAGACGGGCAGACGGTAACCGTAAGCTGCGCCGAAGGCAAAACAGGCGTTGTGTATGATGGTGTATTAAAATGGAAAGAAACATCGCTTGACTTCAGCGGAATGAAAATGCCGGCACATACAAAAGCTATGATGATAGTGGGCGATCCATCAAAAGCATACAAGCTATCCTTTTACCCTAACGATGGTGTAGGGCTCATGCGTATAGAGTTCATCATCAACCACTATGTACAGGTGCACCCTATGGCATTAGTGAAATTTAACGGACTAAAAGATGCAGAAGCAAAACAAAAAATAGATGAGCTAACCAATAATGCGGCTGATAAGGAACAATATTTTATAGACAAATTATCGCAGGGGGTGGCCACCATAGCCGCAGCTTTTTATCCTAAAGATGTGATAGTGCGCATGAGCGATTTCAAAACAAATGAATATGCCAACCTGCTGGGCGGTAAAGACTTTGAGCCTGTAGAAGAAAACCCTATGATAGGCTTCAGGGGGGCATCACGCTACTACAACCCTTTATACACACAGGGTTTCCGCCTTGAGTGTGAAGCTATGAAAACAGTGAGGAACGAAATGGGGCTCACCAACGTAAAACTGATGATACCATTTTGCAGAACGGTGGAAGAAGGGAAAAAAGTAATAGAGGTAATGAAGCAATACGGGCTGCAGCAGGGCGATAACGGGCTTGAGATATATGTTATGGCTGAGATACCCAGCAATGTGATACAGGCCGAAGATTTTGCCGAAGTATTTGATGGCTTCTCTATCGGTTCCAACGACCTTACACAGCTTACCCTTGGCATAGACCGCGATTCTGCTATTATTGCCAACCTGTTCAGCGAGCAGAATAAATCTGCCAAAACCATGATAGGCACCGTGATAGAAAAGGCAAAGAACATAGGCAGTAAAATTGGCCTTTGCGGCCAGGCACCCAGCGACTATCCTGAATTTGCGCAGTATCTTGTAGAAAAAGGTATTGACAGCATATCTTTCAATCCAGATGCTTTGCTGAAAGGAATTGAGAATATTAAAAAAGCTGAAGAAAGCATTTTAGTAAACCATATTAATTAACCCGCAAAAAACACATATCATGAATAAAACAGGAAAGATACTGACGGGTTTTATCGGCAGCACAACGCTGGGCATGATACTCCACCTGCTGTTCTCGCGCAAACCTACTATTGTAAAAAGCGCCAACCTGCTCACAAAAGCTATAGACAGAAAGCTGGAACACGATAAGAAAACACTGGAGGAGACCAAAGCAGTGCTGGAGCAGCAACTGGCAGCCGTGAATGCACGCATAGAGCAGCTCAACCAGTCGTAATGAGACATCTGTAATCTTTGGGATAGACAGGTTTATATTCCGATATTTGATGCTAAACAAGTATCAATGTCACCCTTCAATCTACTCGGCAATATTATCTGGCTCATCTTCGGCGGGTTGTTCAGTGCATTAGGCTATGTTATAGGCGGGCTGATATTATGTGTCACCATTATAGGCATTCCTTTCGGTTTACAATGTTTTAAGATAGCAGGCGTGGTGCTCGCACCTTTCGGGCGGGAGATACAAAGCAGCAGCAGTAATGTGGGTTGTCTCAGTACATTGTTCAATATCATATGGCTGCTCTGCGGCGGGTTGTGGACTGCACTGGTGCATATCGGGTTCGGTATTCTCCTCTATATTACCATCATAGGTATTCCTTTCGGGAGGCAGCATTTTAAGCTGGTAGAAATCAGCCTCGCGCCTTTCGGCAAAAGGGTAATTTAACAGGTCTGTTATTTACATTTATTACGTATATTTGTTATAATTAATGCTCCTGCATTAATAAGCTCTTTGACATACTGTAAACCCTGAAATGTCGCACAAAAACGTTTTAACCAATAGTTAAAACAGGGAAGAACAACAGAAAATACAAATCGCTGGTTGTCAGCAGATTAAGAAATTGCCATATGCCGGAACAGGAACAAAATGGAAACAAAAAAATTTCCAAATGTCGCGCAACAATTCAGCTCCCGACAACATCCGAATGATCCATTTTTTGCCTTTTACATTTTACCTTTTGCATTTTAAAATGGATTTTTTTGACGCCTTCAGGTACTTTTTTCCAAGCAAACGGTAAATAAAAAAGGGCTCTCATTGAGAGCCCTTTGGGAAACATAACAGATAGAATTAGTTGATGTTCACATATCGAACAATAGCCTGTTCTTTTACAAAAGCATATTGTTTACCGCCTATTGTATTCAGGATAACTTTATAAGGACATACTTCCAGTATACCTGTGTTGTCTGTTACTGTAGGGAAGCCTGCCAGTTCAGAAGATGTAATATTAGCTGTACCAACATTGGCAGCAAAGGTTTTTGTGAAAGTGCTGCTGCCTGCAGCTACTACTACTATTACAGAGTCGGCACCTGTCAGCGAACCGGTGTTAAAAG
The DNA here is from genome assembly GCA_044227125.1 of Flavipsychrobacter sp. Lineage (GTDB taxonomy): Bacteria > Bacteroidota > Bacteroidia > Chitinophagales > Chitinophagaceae > Polluticoccus. Next base: position 1,849,434 of record JBGAFS010000001.1, on the reverse strand, counting down.
TAAATGACAGTCCGCTTGATTTGGTTATTGAAGTAGGTACTGTACCTGTAAACTTAGGGAAGCTGCCGCTATGGTTATAAGTGAAAGCTGCTACATTGCTGCTGCCACCAACACTCCAGTTCGAACCGCCATCAAGGCCCAGGTCTGTAGGTGTGGTACCGCTGTTAGCCATTTTGTAATAAGTGTTGTTAGTCTGTTTTTCCAGGTTATTTGTATTTACAGATACTGTACCCGCATCTGCATAGGTTGTACCACCGGGAGTACTGTAAAATATAGCAGATGCCAGGTCTGAATTAAACGGCACTTCAAAACCTGCCTGCGTGATCTTGAAATCCATCATCACACTGATAAGTGCACCACTGATGTTGCCACCGCTTGGTGATGGAGATGGAGGAGTAGGAGATGTGGTTGTAGGGGTTTGGGGGGTTGGTGTGGTAGTTGTAGTTTTTTTATCGCACGACGTAGTAAATAATACCATTGCCGCAGCAGGAACTAAGAATAAGGATAACTTTTTCATATCGGTTTGTTTTTATTATTTATAAGGGGGTTACAAATACAAAACTATCCTTCATGGCAGGTTATTTATATACAGGCGACATGGTATTTTACACTCCGTACTGGCACGGATGCATTATATAAGATGGCGTTCCAGCGCGTATTTCAGCAAGCCTACTATGGTTTTATTGTTGGTCTTTCGCAACATGTTCTTACGATGTGTTTCCACTGTTCGCTCACTGATAAAAAGGGCATTGGCTATCTGCGCATTACTATATTCATCAGCGATAAGTTTGAGTATTTCCAGTTCTCTTTCTGTAAGTTTGGGTTCATCAGCCTGTTCCAGCCTGCGTTGTTGCATCATCACCATAGAAGTTATCTTTTCCGATACCTCTGATGAGAAATACATCTTGCCCTCGCTGACCATACGTACGGCAGTAATAAGTTCTTTATCATTCACATTCTTCAGGAGGTAACCCGATACTCCTGCTTCTATCATCTCCATGATATGTCCTGCATCATCGTGCATAGACAAGGCAATTACATGTACAGATGGGTAATGCTCTTTGATCTTTTCAGTAAGAGTAGCGCCATTCATTCCCGGCATGTTGATATCAACAATTGCAACATTAGGGCTTGTTTTATGGACCTCATCGAGCAGCTGCTGTCCGTTATCGTAAAGCCCTGCGATCTCTACATCTTTATGTTTTTGCAGAAGTGCTTTCAGTCCATCAAGCAGAATATGATGGTCGTCGGCAATGACTATCCTGATGGTATTCATTTAATTCGGGGTGTACTCTAAAGTACAACGAAAATCCAAATTATCAGAGTACGCATAATAGTTCAATGGAAAAATAACGGCTTACTGGTTTAAGCTGTTGTTTAAAGAAGTATTAATACCCGATAGGAACTGGTAAACAGTATCCATATTCTTCATCCTGTCTACAATCAGCATGAAGTTCTTGCCTACCTGTTTCAGGCGTGCGTTATTGGTTTGCTGCTGAATATACCTGAGTATATGATTGAATGTATCAGATTCGAAATAAGCAGATTCCGGATCGCTGATGAAATACAGGCGCATCTGCTCGTTTTTGAGTATAAGTTTCTCAAAACCAAGGTCTTTGGCCAGGTGCCTGCAAAGCAGCGTAGTGAAGAGGTCTTTCACCTGTTGTGGTATTGGTCCGAACCTGTCTTTGAGTTGCTCTGCAAAAATATTTAGTTCTGCCTCATTCTCTACATCATCAAGCTGGGTATATAATGATAATCGTTCCGCAATACTCTCTACATAAGTATCAGGTATAAGTATCTCCAGGTCTGTATCAATAGTGCAGTCGCTGACGAAGTCTTTCTTACGTTCCAGCTCTGCTGAGAATACATCTTTGAAGTCGGTACGTTTCAGTTCCCTGATAGCTTCATTGAGTATCTTCTGGTACATTTCAAAACCTATATCAGCAATGAAGCCACTTTGCTCACCGCCAAGAAGATTACCCGCACCGCGTATATCGAGGTCGCGCATAGCTATCTGGAAACCGCTGCCCAATTCATTGAACTGTTCAAGTGTTTGCAAACGTTTCCGGCTGTCGTTAGGAAGCGTACTCATTGGAGGTGCTATCAGGTAGCAGAATGCTTTCTTGTTACTGCGTCCTACACGTCCGCGCAGCTGGTGGAGATCGCTCAGGCCAAACTGGTGTGCATTGTTGATGATGATAGTATTGGCATTAGGTATATCTACGCCGCTTTCCACGATATTGGTACAACAAAGCACATCATACTTACGCTCTATGAAGTTGAATAAGGCTTCTTCCAGCTTATGCCCTTCCATTTGCCCGTGCGCCATACCTATCTCCAGGTCAGGGCAAAGATTGCGAAGCAACCCGGCCATTTCAGGCAGGCTTTGTACACGGTTGTGTATGAAGTATACCTGTCCGCCGCGTTCTGTTTCATAGTATATAGCATCGCGAATAGCGTATTCGTCGAATGATAACACTTCTGTATGTACAGGTTGCCTGTTGGGTGGCGGCGTATTAATGATACTCAGGTCACGTGCATTCATCAATGAGAATTGCAGCGTTCTTGGTATTGGCGTTGCAGTTAGTGTCAATGTATCAACACTTGCTCTCAGCTCTCGTAGTTTCTCTTTTGCAGCAACACCAAACTTCTGTTCCTCATCAATGATAAGCAGCCCAATATCCTTGAACTTAACATCTTTACCCAACAGAGCGTGTGTACCTATTATGATGTCTACCTTGCCTTCTTCCAACTTCTTCAGCGTTTCTTTCTTCTCCTTAGCAGACTTGAACCTGTTGATATAATCAACATTGCAAGGGAAGTCTTTCAGCCTTTCTTTAAAGGTTTGGTAATGCTGAAATGCAAGTATGGTAGTTGGTACCAGTATTGCGGCCTGCTTATTATCTGCTACCGTTTTAAATGCTGCACGTATGGCCACTTCTGTTTTGCCAAAACCCACATCGCCGCAAACTAACCTGTCCATTGGTGCCGGTGCTTCCATGTCGCGCTTCACATCGGCTGTAGCCTTGCTTTGGTCTGGTGTGTCTTCATAAAAGAATGATGCTTCCAGCTCTGTTTGTAAGTACGTATCAGGTGTATGAGCAAAACCTTCTGAAGCCTTTCGTTTAGCATACAGCCTGATAAGATCAGTGGCAATATCCTTAACCTGTTTCTTGGTTTTGTTCTTCAGCTTCTCCCACGCATCACTTCCCAGTTTGTTCACTTTAGGCTTGGTGCCTTCCTTGCCAGTGTATTTACTGATCTTATGCAGCGAGTTGATGTTCACATAGAGCACATCATTATCGCGGTAGATAATGCGGATGGCTTCCTGCATATTACCATTCACATCTATCTTTTGTAAGCCGCTGTATACGCCAACACCGTGGTCAATATGGGTTACATAATCACCAGGTTGCAACTCACGAAGGGCACGCATAGTGAGTGCCTTACCTTTTGTATAGGCCTGCTTAACCTTGTACTTATGATATCGCTGAAATATCTGGTGGTCGGTATAACAAACTACTTTACGGTCATGGTCAATGAAGCCTTTGCTGATAGCAGCAGGAATGGCTACAAAGTTGATCTCGGCATTCAGGTCTTCAAATACGCTTCTTAACCTTTCAGACTGCTTTGGGTTTTCGGCGAATATATAAGGTGTATAATTATTGTCAATGCGCTTCTTCAGGTCTGCTATCAGCATATTGAACTGCCTGTTGAATACAGGCTGTTCTTCTGTAGCAAATTGTACTGCTATTGGCTCCTTGCCTGTTATCTTTTCTGCAGAATGATTATACCATTCTATGAGGTGCTTATTCCTGAGTTGAGAAAGCCAGCTTACTTCATTCTCAAAATCGTCCTTTGTTAAATGTTTCAGCCACTCTTCTTCATGATCTACCGCGACTTGCCCTAAGGCAATATCTTCAGGTAGTTCATGATACATTTTGCTGATCTTACCCAAAGTGAAATCAAAGTCTTTTGCCCAAACAACTGTGTTGGCAGGCAGATAATTCAATAGGGATACCTTTTCCTTTGTTTCAAATTTGGTTTCGATATTGGGCAGGATATTCACCTGCAGCAACTTCCTTTCAGATAACTGTGTTTCAGGGTTGAACAGCCTGATACTATCTACATCATTCCCGAATAATTCTATGCGGTAAGGATGTTCATTACCAAAAGAATAGATATCCAGTATACCACCACGCATTGCAAACTGCCCCGGCTCGTAAACAAAGTCTTCGCGCCTGAAGCCAAGGCTTACAAACTTCTCCATCAGCGCATCTACATCCAGTACCTCACCTACTTTGATGCTTATCATATTACCCGACAGGGAAGTGGGATTTACTACACGTTCAAACAGTGCTTCGGGATAAGTAACCAGTACCTTCTTATGTACTGATTTGCCGGTGAATTTCGTGAGCGCCTCTGTGCGCAGCATTACGTGGCTGCTGTTCAGTTCGTTGAAGTGCCCGCTGCGTTTAAAAGAATCAGGGAAATAGCAAATATCCAGTGCTTCGGTAAGGTGCTCGAGATCGTTGTGGAAATACGCGGCTTCTTCTTTATCGTTGAGTATGAACACGTGATTCAGGTCTGTCAGCCGCCAGATGGTAGCCGCTACCATATTTACGGCAGAGCCGTGCAGGTTGTCGAGATATATGGGGCCGCTGGGTTCGGGCAAAGAGACTGCGGCCGCTAATTGTTTTAAGCGGACATCATTTTCGTACAAACCCAGCAACACCTGCAAATTCATGCGGGTGCAAATTTAGGGGAAACAACAGATTTAACCGTTAAGAATTATTGCCCTTTTTATTCTGTGTACTTATGGCTTCCACAAACCAGAGATATTCTCTTACAAAACGGTCGAGGTTCTTTTGCATGATCTCAGTTTGCGGTTTGCCATCTTCATCCAGGCTCAGGTGCAATTCAGGTACCAATAGTTTATAAGGCATCGGGAATGCGCCAATGGCCAGTACCAGCAATTGCAGCAGGTTGGATGCATTTATACCCCCTTGTTTCCCATTTGACCCGCAACAGATGCCAATTGGCTTCTTTGCCCATTCTTTAGTGAAATAGTCAACACAGTTCTTCATGGCGCCGCTGTAACTGTTATTGTACTCAGGCGTAACGAATACTATACCGTCTGCTGATTCCAGGGCTTCGCTAATTTCGAGCAGGCCTGCCGGGGGATGTTCCATGTCTTTCAGGCGGGCCTCCATTACAGGCAGGTTATAATCTTTAATGTCGATAAACCTGACTTCAGCCTTTCCTGATAGCAATAAAGCATTATTCAGTGCTTTAGCAGCCCTGATGCTTAACCTGCCTTCCCTTATGGCCCCGTATAGTATTGTTATTTTCAGCATAAATTATTATCTTACAATCAATCGTTTCCTACCCTGTCGTAATAAAATTACGAAACTGTTTTCTCTTATGAAGTTAATATTATATGCAAGCCTCCTGCTATTATTAGCATCATCTTGTAGCAATACATGGGATGATGAAAGTAAGCAAATGTTCATGCAGGGATGTCTCGAAGATGCCCAGTCTAATGGTATGGCGGCAGATAAGGCAAAATCTATGTGCGACTGCAGGCTGGAGAAAGTGATGAAGAAATATCCAAAAATGGAAGATGCCATGAATAACATTGACAGTATTTCAGGAGATCCCGAAATACAAGCCTGCCAATAGCTATTTACAGAAATTTCTTACCGTCCGCCGCTTTTTTCCTTAACAGCACACTTGCCCTGTACCTGTCTTCGCGATAATTATTATACAATTCGTCAAGAATGGAAAGAGTTTTATCTGCTCCCCATTCATCACACCATTGCAATAAACCTTTAGGATAGTTGACCCCTTTGGTCATAGCCAGCTCCAGGTCTTGCGCCGATGCTATATTCAGGTGCAGTGCTTCAACTGCTTCGTTGATGAGCATAGCTACTACGCGTTCCACAATCAAATTACCCAGCGTGCTGTCTTTTGTTGGTTCCGGTTGTGTAACGCCCTCTGCATAGTTATAGAAACCACGACCTGTTTTTCTGCCCAGCCATCCTGCTTCTAACAGGCGCTTTTGTGAAAATGATGGTTTATAGCGGGGGTCGTAGAAGAAGGACTGGAAAACGGTCTCTGTCACTACATAGTTCACATCATGACCTATATAGTCGGTAAGCGTAAAAGGCCCCATACGGAAACCGCCAAGCTCTGTCAATGCCCAGTCGATAGTTGGGATGTCTGCTATACCTTCTTCATATATACGTATTGCTTCGCCGTAGAAAGGACGTGCCACACGGTTTACAATAAAGCCAGGGGTATCTTTCGTGATAACAGGTACTTTACCCCATTGCTGCATCAGGTTCTTACATTCTTCTACCAGTGCAGGTTCAGTTTGTATAGCGGGTATCACTTCTACCAGGGCCATAAGCGGCGCAGGGTTGAAGAAGTGCAACCCCAGTACCCTGTCCGGTTTTTTGCAGGCAGCCGCTATGGAGGTAACAGACAGTGATGATGTATTGGTAGCCAGTGTGCAGTTTTCAGTAACCACAGCCTCAACATCGGCAAATACTTTTTTCTTAATGTCGAGGTTTTCAATGATTGCCTCTATAATAAGTCCACAGCCTGCAAATGCATGGATGTCAGCAGCAAAACTGAAACGATTTAATACAGCACCTGCGTCAGCTATCTTTCCTTTTTCGGCCAGCTTGCTGATGGCGGCTGTAAGGGCGGCTTTTGCTTTGTCAAGTGCTGCAGCATTTGCATCAAACAGTACTACATTATGTCCTGCCATGGCAGCTACCTGTGCTATACCGCTGCCCATGGCACCGGCACCTATTACGCCTATCATTGAATCCTGTTGCATGGGGCGAAAATAATCTTTTCCCGGTTAGCCCGGAAAAGGTACCTGTAGGCGTCAAAAAAATCCATTTTAAAATGCAAAAGGTAAAATGTAAAAGGCAAAAAATAGATCATTCGGGTGTTACAGGGAGCTGAATTGTCGCGCGACATTTGGAAAATCTTTTGTTTCCATTTTGTTCCTGTTCCGGCATATGGCAATTTTTTAATTGCCTGACAACCAGCGGATTGTATTTTCGGTTGTTCCTACCTGTTTTAACTATTGGTTAAAACGTTTTCGTGCAACATTTCAGGGTTTACGGTATGTCAAAGAGTCGGCAAATATTGAATATTTACTATGACAAATATACTACAAAATATTTATTTTATCTATACAATACTCAACCCATTGCATTTCTGGCATATTTTTTGGAATTTGGTTATCAAATATTTGTACACCTTAACCTTAATTTATGAACAAGAAAATCCTCCTTGTCCCGGTACTCATAGCTCTAATTACTATCGGCTCCTGTAAAAAAGACAAAACTGAGCCAACTAACAATAACCCAAACAGCACTACAGCGGTAACACCTTACGGCCATTTTTATATTGATATGATGGATGCAATACTGGTTCTGAACGATTCAGTGTCGGGGCCTGATACTTTATTGGCGGGTGTATTTACGGAAGTAACTGTATTGATACATGCTGACCCGAATAAACCAACAGGTTTGTCGCTTGATGCAGATAGTATCAGCCTGAATGGTGAAATCCTCGAACGTACATTCTCTGACGAAGACACGAATGCTTATTTTTATGAAGACGATTCTGAGCCGCCTTTCATCAGCAATGGTGCCTCATGGCTGGTTAAAGGGAAAGGTTCAGTTCCTGCCATGCAATATGCAGATACGAGGAAACAACCCTTATATACGGGTCCAATACCTGTATCAGGGTCAAAAGCTGCAGGGCTCAGTTTCAATTTCAACTCGTCTAACGTAAGCTATGCAGACTCTGTAACTGTGGGCTTTGGTGTTGACTCACTGAACCAATTGATCTTCAGTAAAACATTTGCTGCTAATGCAGGTGCTGTTACCATCAGTGCTGCAGAACTGGCTAAACTACCTACGGAAGATATGGGGCTGGAGATCATCCCATTCACATATACGGTAAAGTACTTTGGCGGCAACCCATATGCATTCATTCGCAATAGCCGATACGTAAGAACCTTTACCTTAAAACAATAATTACTGAATATCCTGACTAAACTAATTAAGCCGCCAATATGGCGGCTTAATTATGTGTATAAGTGAAGGTTACTATTGTTTTATGAAAGTGTTAGTACTATTACCATCGTTGCTGTGAACAATAATAAAATATGTGCCCGCAGGCAGTGCTGTTATATCGAGCGTAAAAGATACAGAGCTGGCAGCATATGCTGCTGTTTTTACACCGGCAGTATTATACACTGATACATTATGTTGTGCAGACTTGTCAAAATCAATATGCAATTCGGTTGTTGCAGGGTTAGGGTATATTTTATATCCCGGGGCTTTGGTAATAGCATTTTGTATTGATGTAGTGCCTGTTGCAAATGCTATAACATGATTGCTTGGTGCTCCGTCAAAAGCAGCTATCTGAGCATTGGTGGCATCATTGTATACAGTTACTGAATCATCAAAATGGTTGATGGCCCAGATCTCTCCCCTTGACGGGTGCCTGTACAGGAAGAATGTTTCACGGGTAGTAACAATAGAATCTATAAGAGCCAGTGTTGTGGCGTTGTGTATATATATCCTTTGCAGGTTGGGCGATGAAACAAAAACTTTGCTGCTGTCTGTAGATACCTCAATACCTGTAACACCGGTATATGGGGTAGCAACAGAATCGGTTACTGTTTTTGAGTTGGCGTTGATACGGTATAACTTATTAGCATTTGATGCCAGTTTGTATGCCAGCGAGCCACCTTTTGTAAACCTTATTTCGCCATAATCAAATTGACCTGCGCCGGCGCTAATAGTATTTGTTACTACCAGGGATGAAGTATAATCTGCGATATAGATCTTGTTCGTACCAGATATCCATATTTCCTTTGTTCCGGGGCGTTCTTCGAGTTTGAAGAGTTCTTTACCTACTACAATACTGTCTACTGATTTTGTAGTCGTATTCAGCCGGAAGAGGAATGAGTCGCGCAGTGCGAACAGCCTGTCCGTTTCATTGGCAGATGCTATATCATTGAACTGAATATTAATAGAATCTGTATAAGCGTAAGTAGACGCATTGATGTAATATAATGTACCATTATTGCGTGACGCATAAAAGCGTTGGCCATCGCGGGAAGAAGATACAGAATAATAGCCTCCTGTTCCTACAGGTGATGTTTTAGCATAAGTAGTAGCATTAATGGCCCCCATACTGCCAAAGCCTGTAATAAGTGCATTTTGCGCCTGTGCGCTTATAGCCACAGCCGCAAGTAATAGTGTACATAATTTTTTCATAAGCCTGATTTTAGGTGTATAACTATTGTAAAGTTCAGGCAGAATTGAAAACAGGCAGATGCGTGCATAATGGTATTTTTATGTACGTGGTGGTACGTATAAAACAAAAGCCGCTTTGCAAGCGGCTTTTGTTTTATAGTTTAATGAGGTCGTCAGTCTTAGTATCGTAGAAGTGGTACTGGGTGATTGGTGCATTATTATCTACCACCAGTTTCAGTTTCACTTTATACAGGGCCTTCCACTTAGAGAATATTGATTTTTTGAAGAAGGTACCCTTGGTGAGGTATGCTTCCATAACCGGGTGCAGGTGTATAGCCAGCTCACGGTGTCCTTGGTCTACGAGGTATTTCAGGTCTTTTTCTATTTCGTCTGACACCAGTATTGAAGGGCCTATCTTACCTGTGCCTTTACAGCTCGGACAAACCTCTGCTGTAGAAATATTTAGTTCGGGGCGCAGACGCTGACGCGTTATCTGCATGAGCCCGAATTTAGATATCGGCAGTATGGTATGTCTTGCACGGTCGCCTGCCATGAACTGCTCCATTGCATCATATATCTGCTTCTTGTTATCGGGCAGCTTCATATCTATGAAGTCTATGATGATGATACCGCCCAGGTCGCGCAGACGCATCTGTCGGGCAATTTCCTGTGCAGCTTCAAGATTGGTAGCCAGGGCGTTTTGCTCCTGTCCTGCCTCTGCGCTGCGGGTACCGCTGTTTACGTCTATAACATGCAGGGCCTCAGTATGCTCTATAATAAGATATGCACCGCTGGAAAGGTTCACCGTTTTACCGAATGATGCCTTTACCTGCTTGGTGATACCATATTGGTCAAACACCGACTGGTTGGAGCTATGCAGCGTAACGATATCTTCCTGCTCGGGTGCTATACGAGAAATATATTCACGCGTTTCGCTATGCAGTTTTTTATCGTTCACCACTATTTTCTGGAAACTGTCACTCAACAGGTCGCGCAGTATAGAAGTGGTCTTGTCCTGCTCGCTGAGTATGAGCCGTGGCGCTTTAGCACCTTTCAAATTCTGCTGTATGGTTTGCCACATCTGTGCCAGTTCCATTACATCTGTATGCAGCTCAGCCGTATTCTTACCTTCTGCGGCAGTACGCACTATTACACCAAAATTCTTTGGTTTGATGGCTTCTACTATTCTTTGCAGCCTTTTACGCTCTTCAGCAGAGTGTATCTTACGTGATATAGCTACAACATCATTGAATGGTGTCATAACCACAAAGCGGCCGGGGAGAGAGATCTCGCAACTAAGGCGTGGCCCTTTAGCAGAAATAGGTTCCTTTAATATCTGTACCAGTATCTCGGGCTTCTGGCTGATAACGTCTGTTATCTTACCGGTCTTAACTATTTCCTGCTCATTCTTAAACTTTCCAAAATCAGTTCCCCATTCAGTGTTCCCGTCGAGTGCATGTTTACTAAACTTGAGCAGGGAGCGGAAATAAGGGCTGAGGTCGGTATAGTGAAGGAAGGCATCTTTTTCGTAGCCTACATCTATAAATGCGGCATTGAGACCGGGCATGAGTTTTTTTACTTTGCCGAGGTACAGATCACCTACGGCAAACTCATCCTGCCCGCGTTCATAGTGCAGTTCTACCAGTTTTTTATCTTCCAGCAGGGCTATTTCTACGCCCTCTTCAGAAGAATTGATAATAAGTTCTTTGTTCATTCCACCGTCTTTTAATCATCCACACAGTAATATATATACATCAATGCGTATACACACGGCCATAAAGGAGTATGTATATTGCAATAACGAATTCTCACATCAGCCTGCCGTATATGACCGGCGCGACGGATGTGAGAATATCAAACAAGAAATTCTGTCGGGAAAAGAGATGCAGTGTAACTGCTACGCTTATTTCTTCTTATGACGATTCTTTCTAAGACGTTTCTTACGTTTGTGCGTAGCTATTTTATGTCTTTTTCTTTTTTTACCACAAGGCATAACACGAAAAATTTAAAAGTTATTTAAATGAATTAATATACTGGTCTATATCCCTGCTAAACTCAGGCTTGTTCACTACCTTCTTACACTCTTCAAACAGCTCTATAGCCTTTTGTTTATCTCCTTTCCCTTTATACGTCTCCGCAAGGAAGTATAAAGCCTCTGTATTTTTAGGTTCCTGTTTCAGCACTGTTTCGAATCGGCCAATGGCTTTATCGAACTGTCCCGACTGCACTGATAAACGACCCAACATTATGTTGGCTGGTATATTATCAGGTTTTTCGCGGGTAATGCCAAGCAACAACTGTACTCCCTGCATCGTTTCTCCTGTCCCTTCAATATAAGCTGCAGCTAATGCCATCTTCACTGTATCGTCATCCGGTTTTACCTGCAGTGACTGCTGAAAACAGGATACTGCCTGCTGCGCTTCCCAAATCTGTACCCCTGCCGCATCGGTCTCATGCATCAGGTCTAAAAATAATTGGCCTGCAAAGTTGAGGCTTTTTTCGGAATTATCCAACTTAGCGGCCAAAGCATAATAATTTGCCGCTACAGGCAGCTGTTTATGCTCCTGCCAAAGCTTGGCCAAATTGATAAATAAAGGCGCCATCTGCGACGAATCGCTGATGGCGCTTATCTCTTTATTAAGCTTTTCAATATCCTTGGCAGCATGCTCCGGCAACTGCGTGTAAGCTGCACTGAGTATTGAATCGAAAGAGGCTGCTTGCATAGTGGCAGGTGCCTGGCCCATCATGGCCCCGGCCTGCGGTGTATTGCCTTCATTCTTTTTCGGGGGTTTGGTATTCATACCCCAGTAAAGACCGGCTGTTATTAGTATAGCGGCAGCTATTGTTAGATAATGTCCTGTTCGCAAGAATCTGAAATTTCTGGGCAAAGGTAGTAAAATAAGCCTCACGGGCTTCTTTCAAAACCTTAATCCTCACCCAAGTCAGAATCTTTGTGTTCTTTAAGATCGTGCTTTGATTCTTTTACAGATTGCACAAATTCTTTAGCAGGTTTAAATGCCGGAATAAAATGCTCCGGTATTTCTACTGCTATATTTTTCTTAATGTTGCGGCCTATTTTAGCAGCTCTCTTCTTCAGTATGAAACTGCCGAAACCCCTTACGTATACGGGCTCTCCTTCAACTAAAGAAACTTTTACTTCTTTAAAAAATGCTTCCAGTGCAACCAGTATATCTACTTTGGGTATGCCGGTTTTTTCTGCAATATTTCCTACTATATCTGCTTTACGCATAACGGCTATAATTTATTTAGTGGTATATAATTGTTAATCAATGGGTTACTAATACGGGCGGTTATTGTAATGTTACAAACATACAGGCATATAGCCTATTATAAATCATTAAAAACCAATTAAATAATATTAATAGCTTTAAAACATACGTTATTGGCTATACATAAATATTATTAACATTCAATAAAAATAATATGCTTAATCGATGTATTAACAACATATTGAGCAATGCAAGTATAATATGCAGTATATCTTCTTATTGTATAAATACAAGTAACTGAGACATGCTGTAATAAACCATATAAAAACGGCTTGTTGCTGTACTTTTGCAGGCAAATAAAACAAAAGGTGAAGGACTTAGCCGCAAGAAGAAAAATAGTTGCCTACTGGTTACTAACCGGTGTATTCATGATAGTGATACAGGTACTGCTGGGCGGTATAACCAGGCTCACGGGTTCAGGATTATCAATAACAGAGTGGAAACCTATAATGGGCGCACTACCACCGATGGGCGAGCATGAGTGGAATGAAGCATTTGAAAAATATAAACAGATAGCGCAGTTCAAATACCTGAACAGTCACTTTCAACTAAGTGATTTCAAATTCATATTCTTCTGGGAATGGTTTCACCGCCTGTGGGCAAGGGCACTGGGCGTGGTATTTGCAGTAGGGTTTACCTACTTCCTGCTGAAAAAATATTTTGATAAAGAGATGATCATTCCTTTCATCATACTTTTTATACTGGGTGCTGCGCAAGGATTGATAGGATGGATAATGGTAGCCAGCGGACTGAATGATACCAACCTGTATGTGAACCATATAAAGCTGGCCACACACTTTATTGCAGCACTTGGTTTGCTTTGTTATACACTTTGGTTTGCATTGCAACTGCTGATACCGGCAGAACGCAGGATCAGCAATACAAGATTACACAACTTCACGCTCATCATTATTATAGTACTGGCCATACAATTAATATACGGCGCTTTTATGGCAGGACTGAAAGCCGCAATGGCTGCACCTACGTGGCCAAGCATTAATGGTATGTACCTGCCGGGGCAACTGGCTACCGAGAGCTGGGTGAATAATCCTATTAATGTGCACTTTATACACCGCACACTTGCATACATTCTGTTTACGTTACTTATGCTGTGGATGGGTGCTGCTACCAAAGCTGCTAATAACAATACACTGAGCTTTATTAAGGGTGCCAGATGGTGGCCTTTCCTGCTGGTAATAGCACAGGTATTGCTGGGTATAGTTACTGTTATCAGTGCTCCGAAAATTATCTTCGGCAAGTTTGGCACATTTGAATTGCTGGCAGAAATACACCAACTGGTAGCTATGTTCCTGCTGATATCACTGATAGTAAATATCTACTCAGTGAAAAAAGCGAAGGCTTAACAGTAAAAATGCTGTTTAAGCTTAATATTCGGCTAATGATAAATTAATGACAAAATCTGGCAGAATATTTGTAAATTAATATAGTAAAGGCGATCACTATGCCCCGGGTATTAAGAAGCATATATGGATTTCTGCCGGTGCAGCTATTCTTTCTCCATTTCAGGAAATACCAGTTGCTGCTGGTGTTCTGGCTTATCCTGTTTGCTACTATTACAGGAAATTTTGCAGCAGCATTTGGTGCATCATCTCTTTTCCTCTCACCCGAATATTTAGGAAAGGTGAATTATATCAGCATGTTCCTGCTGGGCAGTTCGATAGCTGTATTCATCATAGCGTGGCATATAACTACATTCATCATACACAGCCACCGCATACCGTATATGGGAGCTACGAGACATGCTTTTCTGAAATATTGCCTTAACAATTCGCTGATACCTCTTTTCTTCCTGGTGTTTTATACTGTAATATGTGTTAAGTACCAGTTGAAGAATGAACATGAAGCCACCAGCGCTATCATAAAGAACCAGCTTGGTTTTTATGGTGGCATACTGTTTATAGTGCTGATGTCATTCAGCTATTTCTTCCGCGTAGACAGGGACTTGTTGAAGGTAGTAATATCTAATATAGCCAACCCTGCACGTATCAGGCAACTGATACCCTATGACAGCCTGGATATTGATATTGACATTCTGAAGGCCGACACATACCTGACGGGCAAACTTAAAATAGAAAAATGTGATGAGCTGCACGGATACAATCCACGTCTGATGAATACTGTGTTACGCAAACATCACCGTAATGCCATTACTGCTACCATCTTTGCACTGGCTGTGTTGCTGGTATCAGGCATATTTATGGATAAGCCTTTGTTCAGGATACCGGCCGGTTCGGGTTTTACGCTGCTGTTCTCTATCATTATGGGTTCAGTTGGCGCTGTGAAATATTTCCTGCGCAGTTGGGAGATACTGGGGTGGATCATCATTATAACATTGTTATCCCTGCTTATAAAAATGAACATACTGGACCTGCGCAGTAAAGCTTACGGACTGGATTACTATACACAGGCTGCACAAATACCGGTATATGATTATGAGCACGTACGAGAGTTTTTTACGCCACAGGTATATGAACAGGACAAAAAGAATGAAGAGCAAAGACTAAATATCTGGAAAGCAAAACAGGTTGCAGCAGGAGATACTTTACCACCGCTTATTGTACTAAGCATCAGCGGAGGTGGTTCAAGGGCTGCCTACTGGACTTTCAGAACACTGCAATACCTGGACAGTATTACTGACGGCAGAATATCATCTAACACTGTAATGCTGACAGGGGCTTCCGGCGGTATGATAGGAGCGGCTTACTGGCGTGCTATCCACCAATCTTATAATGAGAAGAAGATAGACCAGTTATACGCTCCGGAATACCAGGATAATATTGGCAAAGATCTGCTGAATGCTATCATGTTCTCCTTTGCCAGTGTAGATATGATATCCCCCATCAATAAAATTGCCACTGCAGGATATTCATATAAGAAAGACAGGGGCTATGCACTGGAACAGGAGATAATACAAAACACCAATGGGCTGCTGGATAAAACTATCGGTGACTATACAGTTCCTGAGCAAAATGCAGACATACCTAAAATGATAGTAAATGGCACTATCATCAACGATGGCAGGCGATTGCTGATATCTGCACAGCCTGTAAGCTATTTGTGCCAGCCTGCTCACTCATTATATGATATACACCCGCCGATAGATGGCATAGACTTCAACAGGTATTTCTCAAAACAGAACTCTGCCAACCTGCGGCTGGTAACAGCATTACGCATGAATGCTACATTCCCGTTCATATTGCCTGTGGTAAAGCTGCCATCCGTGCCTGAAATGAATATTATGGATGCGGGCCTCAGGGACAATTTCGGTACAGAAGTTACTACGCGCTACCTGTATGTATTCAGAAACTGGATAAATGCAAACACCCGCAATGTTATACAAATACAAATAAGGGATACCCGGGAAGATGAAGTGCGAAAACCTAAAGACATGAGTACCCTGGCAGATATGATAGCCGACCCGCTTTTCACTATACAGGATAAATGGGAATCTTTCCAGTCGTTCAACCAGGGATATGTAAGAGACATTGCGCCTGCCTTCCTGGACCGCAGGTTAAAATGCATTACATTTCAGTATATACCACGCGAAAAAAACAATGCTGCAGCACTGAATTTCCACCTGACCAAAAAAGAAAAAGAAGATATATACAATTCTTTATTTGATACAGAAAATAAAAAATCCATTGATTTACTGCTAACTTTACTGAACACTGGCAGCACCCGATAAGCTCCACGCAAGCACGAAATGAAGGTAACAGGATTCAGTTTTATCCGCAATGCAATAAAATATGATTACCCTATAGAAGAGGCTATTCGCTCAATATTGCCAATATGTGATGAGTTTGTAATCGCTGTAGGAAAATCAGAAGATAATACACTGGAACTTATCAAATCAATAGACCCTGCAAAGATCAGGATCGTAGAAACAGTATGGGATGACAACCTACGCACAGATGGCAAGGTACTGGCTGATGAAACCAACAAAGCATTCAGGGCTATAGGTGACGACAGTGACTGGTGTTTTTATATACAGGCCGATGAAGTAGTGCATGAAAAATACCTGGATAATATTGTTGCAGGTATGCGCAGGTGGAAAGATGATAAACGTGTGGACGGACTGTTATTCAACTACGAACATTTCTACGGCTCTTATGATTATGTGGGCATATCACTTACCAAGTGGTATCCTAAAGAGATACGCATAGTGCGTAATGATAAAAGCATATACTCGTACAGGGATGCACAGGGATTTCGTAAGGGAGATAATCAGAAACTAAATGTAAAGCAACTGGATGCCAGCATATATCATTACGGCTGGGTAAAAAACCCTGGGCTGATGCAAAAAAAGCAGGAGGTATTTCATAAACTGTGGCATGATGATGAATGGGTAGAGAAGAATATCACCAAGTCAAGTTCTTTCGACTATGCAGGAGATATTGATGCGTTGGGTAAGTTCACCGGTACACATCCTGCGGTAATGCAGAAACGTGTACAAAATCAAAACTGGGATTTCCATTACGATACTTCACAGAACAAAATATCCCTTCGCGAGCGGCTGAAACGCTTCGGAGAGCACAGGCTGGGACTAAACCTAAGCTATAAGAATTACAATCTTATTTAGCCTATAATATCTTTTGTATCCTTATCGAGGAAACGCTCTGCAGCAATGAGGTCGTTGTGCAACAACCTGTCTTCACTCATAAAGCTTGTACCCGCCCTGAATGATTCAAACAATTTTTCCAGTGATGCTGATGAACGCATTGGCCTGCGCATATCTATAGCCTGTGCTGCGGTAAGCAGCTCAATACCTAATACGCGCTGCACATTCATAATAACTCTGCGCAGTTTGGTTGCTGCATTGGCACCCATGCTTACATGATCTTCCTGCCCATTGCTGCTAACAATACTATCTACAGATGCAGGTGAACATAATTGCTTGTTCTGGCTAACGATTGCCGCAGCAGTGTATTGCGCGATCATAAAGCCACTGTTTACTCCTGCGTTTGGAGCAAGAAAAGGAGCAAGGTCTCTCTGGCCGCTGATGAGCAGGTATGTTCTGCGTTCAGAGATATTGGCGAGTTCTGCCATGGCTATAGCCAGGAAATCAAGATGCAGTGCTAATGGCTGGCCATGGAAATTACCGCCACTCATTATAGCATCTTCATCATGAAAAACTATCGGGTTATCTGTTACAGAATTTATTTCTGTTTCTACTACTGCTGTTACAGTATCTATTACATCTTTAGTGGCACCGTGTACCTGTGGCATGCAACGGAATGAATACGGGTCCTGCACCTGTACTTTAGGTACAGCCTGTATACCACTGCCCTGCAAAAGGCCAAGTATTCTTTGTGCAGTTGCTATCTGTCCTTTATGCGGGCGAACCCTGTGTATAGGATGCTTGAATGGTTCATCTTTAGCCATGAATGCGTCTGCAGAAAGTGCACCTATCACATCGGCCCAATCTGCTAACCTCTTAGCTGCCAGCAGTGACCATGTAGCATAACTGCTCATGAATTGTGTACCATTCAGCAGTGCAAGTCCTTCTTTTGCCGCCAGTGGCATTGGCTGCAAACCTGTTTCATTAAGCACATCCATAGCTTCACGTACCTGCCCTTTAAACCTTACTTTACCTTTACCAAAAATTGGCAGGCAGAGATGTGCCAGCGGTGCCAGATCGCCTGAAGCGCCAAGAGAACCCAGTTCATATACCACGGGGCTTATACCCAGATTATAAAAGTCTACCAGGCGCTGCACTATTTCTGTGCGTACGCCACTGTAACCCTGGCTAAGGCCGTGTGCTTTGAGCAGTAACATCCAGCGTACTATATCTTCAGGTACTTCATCGCCCATACCACAGGCATGAGAGCAAACAAGGTTTTCCTGCAGTTGCGATAGTTCATTATCTGCTATACGCACATTGCATAACGAACCGAAACCGGTATTGATACCATAATAGGTATTGCCCTTTTTCAGTATCTCATCAAGATAAGCGCGGTTATGTGCTATAGCATTAAGAGCCTTGGCAGATAATTGAAGATCATTATTGCTCCAGCTTTTCAGAAAGTCTATCGATATATGTGCAGGTAATTCCATGCTGCTATTAAGTTATGGCAGCAAAAGTAGTTATTAGCTTTTATACGATGAAGTGCTTAGTTCTTTTGTTCCAGGTCAGCTTTTATAAGCCTTGCCAGGTCGGCCTCTACGCTCAGTTTCGCTGTTTCTATTATCCTGCCTTTTTCGAAATTGTTGCGATATAGTATTATGGTAGGAACATTTACCAGGTTATAAAACTTGTTTTCGAGGTTCATTGTCTGCTTATCCCTGTTTACACCAAACATGGAATAGTTTTCCATATTAAAGCCGGCATTTGAGAGTACTTTGTATAACCTTGGTATCATGATCTGCGAATCATCGCACCATGTACCCATCAGTATGACAAGCCTGTATTGGTTGATATTCTGTTTCAGGTATTTCATGGATATAGTATCGGGCTTATACATATCCTTACCTTTCTTCATCCAGCCGAATGTTTTTTCGGCCATGAGATCTTCAAAAGTAAACTGGCCATCGAACACTACGCTGCCGTTCTGTGCATCTTTATAAGTATTGAAGTTTGATTGTGCTGCCGCATTGAGGCTCATAAAAACAGCTATTAATCCCAAAATCCTTTTCATCAAGTAAGGTTATTTCTTATCTGCAATAATTTATTTCTCAATTGGAGTAATGCCTGCCTGAGGTCTACAGACTGCATAGAGGCTTTTTTGCCTTCTTTCAGTTTTGCCTTAGCACCATTAATAGTAAATCCTCTTTCTTTAACCAGGTTGTATATAGCCCTTATCTCACGTATCTGCTCTGTAGTATAGAGCCTGTCTCCTTTGCGGGTTGTACGCACTTTCATGTCAAACTCCTTGGTCCAGAAACGGATATTAGAAGTTTTTACATTGAAAAGCGAGGCAACTTCACCGATAGAGTAGTACTGCTTATCTGCTTTCCAGCCCTCGAGCAATTCTTCCTTCTTCTTTTCCTTCTTCTCTTTAGGTTTTGGCTCTGCTGCTTTCTCCTTAGGCTTTTTCGCTACGGCACGGCTCTTGCCCACCGCCTTAATTTCTTCAGGCGGTGTCTCTTCTCCAAATAATGTAAGGATGCGGGTACTCATTCATACAAAGTAACAAAAAAATAAAATTGCGGGTAGCCATACTATTATGAATGGGCAAAATATCTATTTGAGTTATCAGGGTATCGGGCATTTTATAGCCCCGGGCACAGCTTTTTACACTAATTTTGTGCCTTCAAGAATTATTGAGTGATGGAATTATCCGGCCTTTACGATCGTGCCCTGAAATTTGAGTTTCTGACTGCTGAAGAGGGTGTTTATCTTTTTGAACATGCACCACTGGCAGACCTTATGTTTGTTGCTAATGAGCTGCGTAAGGTACAGGTACCGCACGGTAAAGTGACCTGGATAATAGACAGGAATATGAACACTACCAATGTGTGTGTTGCCAACTGTAAGTTTTGCAATTTCTACCGTATACCAGGGCATCCTGAAGCATATATCACAGATATAGAGACCTACAAACAAAAGATTGACGAGACCTTCAGGTATGGCGGTGAGCAACTGCTGCTGCAGGGCGGCCACCACCCAGAACTGGGACTTGACTACTACACCTCACTATTCAGGCAACTGAAAGAATTATATCCTAACCTGAAGCTGCACACACTGGGCCCACCCGAAGTTGCACACATCTGCAAAGTATCAGGCGTGAGCCACAGGGAGGCTTTACTGGCACTGAAAGAAGCAGGGATGGACAGTATGCCGGGCCCGGGAGCTGAGATACTGAACGACCGTGTGCGCAGGCTGATATCTAAAGGTAAATGCGGCGCGCAGGAATGGCTGGATATTATGCATGAAGCACATAAAGTAGGACTTACCACTACAGCCACTATGATGTTTGGCCATGTAGAAACTATTTATGAGCGCTTTGAGCACTTAGTGAAGATACGCGACGTACAAGCTAAGAAACCTGAAGGTGCAAAAGGCTTTATTGCTTTCATACCATGGACATTCCAGGATGTAGATACATTGCTGCGCAGGATACGCGGCACAAAGAACCTGACCACTGCTGAAGAATATATACGCATGATAGCGCTAAGCCGCATCATGCTGCCTAATATCAAAAATATACAGGCCTCATGGCTGACTGTAGGTAAAGACACTGCACAGATATGCCTGCATGCGGGTGCTAATGATTTCGGTTCTATAATGATAGAAGAGAACGTTGTAAGTGCAGCTGGTGCACCGCACCGTTTCACTGCCAAAGGCATACAGAAAGCTATCAATGAAGCGGGCTTCCCTGCACAACTCCGCAACCAGCAATATGAATTCCGCCAAATGCCGGAAGTTATTGAAGAGCAGGTGATAACTTATTAAACGGAGATTTAGCTGAATATTTATACATTTATCCTTAACAGGGTACAATGGTCAGTTCTATTATTTTCCTTTGCTGTTTTGCATTTCTTGCCGGGGTTATTGACGCTATGGTAGGTGGTGGCGGACTGATACAGTTGCCTGCCTTCTTTATACTACAGCCGCACCTTAGTTTGGTACAAACACTGGCCACCAATAAAACTGCTTCTTTCTTTGGCACATCGGTATCTGCTTACAGGTATGTAAAAAGAGTTGAAATAGACTGGAAGCATCTTACACCTGCCATAATTGCTGCATTTATTGGCTCGTTTTCGGGGGCACTATTGGTGAGCTATATACATAAAGAACAGTTCATGCCGTTTATAATAGCTGTGCTGGCATTGGTGCTTGTGTATACCATTTTTAAAAAAGAACTGGGACTGCACCATATAGATAAATCACTGAGCAAGTCGAAGTACTATTTATATGCTATAGGCACAGGTGGTATCATCGGTTTTTATGACGGTTTGATAGGGCCGGGTACCGGTAGCTTTCTTATCTTCTCTTTTGTGGTACTGTTCGGATATAATTTCCTGCATGCATCTGCCAATGCTAAGATCATCAATGTTATTACTAACATTTCGGCTTTATCCTTCTTCCTGATAAAAGGAAATATACTGTGGCAACTGGCACTGCCTGTTGGTGCAGCCAATATGCTGGGCAGCTATACCGGTGCACATATAGCATTGAAGAAAGGCAGTGCCTTCATACGTGTATTCTTCATACTCGTAGTGCTGGCACTTATTATTAAGCTGGGATTTGATTATTTATAAGCAGGTACTTCCAGTTTTGATAAGCGTTCTATAGCCTTATTAAGTGTCTCTTCTTTTTTAGCAAAACAAAAGCGTATTAGTTTATCATCTTTCTTATCGCTGTAAAAAGCACTGATAGGTATGGTGGCTACACCATATTCTTTGGTAAGCCATTCTGCAAAATCCATATCTGCCATGTCAGTAATGCGACTGTAGCTCACTGTCTGGAAATAGCTACCGGAAGCAGGAGCATGGACAGTAAGTGGCGTTTTCTTCAACAGTTCAAGGAAATAATCACGCTTACCCTGCATCAGTTGGCCAACGTCGGGCAGTGAAGGCAATGAAAGATATTTTGCCAGTGCATACTGCGATGGTGTGTTCACCGAGAAACAAAGGAACTGGTGTATGCGGCGGAAAGCCTGTGTCATATCAGGCGGTGCAATGCAGTAGCCCATTTTCCAGCCGGTATTATTAAATACTTTACCAAAAGAAAAAATAGCAAAGCTACGTTCTCTTAATTCAGGATGTTGCAACACACTATAGTGTTGTTTCCCATCAAATACCAATTGCTCATAGACCTCATCAGAAATGATGAAGATGCCAGTATCTCTTACCAGGGTTGCCAGTGTGTCCCAGTCAGACTTGTTCCACATAGCACCAGTGGGGTTATGCGGTGTATTTACAATGATGGCTTTTGTTTTAACTGTAATGGCAGCCTTTACCTTGTTCCAGTCTACTGCAAAGGAAGGTGCCGTAAGTGCTACAGGAACAACTTTAGCGCCATTGGTTTCTATATTGGGTATATAACTATCATAGGCAGGCTCGAGGATAATAACCTCATCGCCCGGTTCCAGGATAGAAGTAAATGCTGTATAGATACCATAGGTAGCACCCGGTGTTACAGTTATCTCTTTATCTGGGTCAATGTTTACCAGGTATCTCTTTTTAAAATCTTTAGCTATTGCTTGTCTCAGCTCCGGTAAACCTGGCATGGGCGCATATTGATTATATCCACCGCTTACAGCTTCGTGCATCAATAATGCCAGCTTATCATCTACATTAAAATCAGGGAAGCCCTGCGAAAGATTGATGGCACTATGCTGCTGTGCCATGGCACTCATTACGGTAAAAATGGTAGTGCCTGTGGCTGAATGTTTTTGAGGAAACTGCATATAGCTAGAGGTATTTATCTCCCTTATTACGTTTTACTTCGGCTACGTATTCTTTTATCTGCTGCTCGCGGTTGCGTTCGCAGATAAGCAGCACATCAGGCGTATCGACCACAATGAAGTTTTCGAGCCCCTGCAATACTACCAGCTTTTCAGCAGGCGCTTTTATCATACATTCACTGGCATCTATCACCATTACATTATCACCATATACTGCATTACCGAGGTAATCTTTTTCAGAGTTTTCGTAGGCAGACTCCCATGTACCAAGATCGCACCAGCCGAAATAAGAAGGTACAACGTATACATTCTTGGCTTTCTCCATGATACCGTAGTCAATAGAGATATTGGTGCACTGTGAATACAGTTCGTTAATAACTGAGAATTCGCGCGGGGTGTTGTATGCATCTTTAGCCTGCATAAATACTTCGTGCATTTCAGGAAGGTATTTATCCAGTGCATCCATGATAGCAGCTACATTCCAAACGAAGATGCCTGAGTTCCAAAGGAAATCACCGCTCTTCAAAAATGTACGAGCCAAATCGAGCGAAGGCTTTTCTGTGAATGTTTTTACTCGATACACTTTATCCAGCTCTTCTTCTACATCATACTGTATATAGCCATAACCTGTGTCAGGCCTTGTAGGCTTAATACCCAGTGTAAGCAATGCTTCATGCTGAGCAACAAATTCCAGCGCATCGAGTGTAGTACGTTCAAAAGCACGCTCATCCATTATGAGGTGGTCTGCCGGAGACATAATAATGTTAGCCTTAGGATTTAAGGCCATCATCTTATGCGCAAAATAGGCTGCACATGGAGCAGTATTTTTACGTGAGGGTTCGCTGATGATATTCTCATCGCTTATCTCCGGTATCTGCTCTTTTAGTGTAGCTATATATTGCTGGTTGGTTATGAAGTATATGTTCTCTTTAGGGCAGATATTTTTGAAACGGTTGTAAGTCCATTGTATCAATGATTTACCTGTGCCTAAAAGGTCAAGAAACTGTTTAGGGTATTTGGTACGGCTCACAGGCCAGAAACGGCTGCCAATGCCACCTGCCATGATGGCCACATAATTATTCTGATTACTCATATTCAGTGGGTCTGATTGAATAAAAATACTATAAATCAGGGTATTAAATAAAACAAAACGGCAGCTTTATGAAAAGCTGCCGTTAAAGTATGTTTTTATTAAATATTACTCTGCTTCTGCAACTACTTCTTTTACCTCCGGTATCATGCGTTTCATCATACCTTCAATACCTGCTTTGAGGGTAACCATAGATGAAGGGCAGCCTGAGCATGAACCCTGCATCATCAACTTTACCACACCATTTTCATAGCCTTTGTAGCTGATAGCACCGCCATCCATTTCTACAGCGGGTTTCACATAGTTTTCCAGCAATTCCTTGATACGTTTTACCACATCGCTGTCATCAGCGCTTACGGTATTGGTATCTGCCTTCTTCACTACCAGTTCTTCGTTTATCACTGCTTTACCTTCTTCAAGATATTGCTTCAGGAATTCGCGTACGGTAGGTATCACATCTTCCCAAAGGGTATCAGGTGTTTTTGTCAGCGTTACGAAGTTGCTGGCTATGAACACACTGCGTATAAAAGGGAACGCGAATAATTCTTTAGCTAAAGGAGAAGGCGTTGCACTTGCCTCTTCAGGAAAATCGATGCTTTTGCCGGGATATAATAGTTTGTTAGCAACAAACTTCATTGTTTCCGGGTTTGGCGTCATTTCCGTGTATATACTCACTATTGTATTGCCTGTCTTCAACATAATATCTTCAGATTTTTACAAAATTACTTAATATAATATTTATATCACCTATACAGAGAAGCTTTCACCGCAACCACAAGTCCTACTGGCATTGGGGTTGATGAAATGGAAGCCTTTACCATTGAGGCCATCAGAAAAATCGAGCGTAGTATCACAGAGATACAAAAAGCTCTTCAGATCTGTAACCAGCCTTACCCCGGCATCTTCAAACACCTGGTCGTTAGGCTGTGCCTCATTATCAAAATCAAGTTTGTACGACAAACCTGAACAACCACCACCCACTACGCCAACACGCAAAAAATAAGTATCGTCCAACTCTGCTTCCTGCCTGAGCTGGCTTATTTTCTCTTTCGCTTTTTCACTTATAAATATCATATACACATTTTAAAAGCAGTAAGCATGTTTCTCACAACACATTTTTCATACTGCACTGCTTACTGCTAATAATAAGATCTAAGTTCTTAGTGTTTCTTTTCTTCCAGTTCCAAAGCAGGTAAACCATTCTTTACCCTGTAATCGTTGATAGCCGCTTTGATAGCGTCTTCAGCCAGTACAGAGCAGTGAATTTTTACAGGCGGCAGGTTTAGTTCTTCTACTATATCCATATTGTCTATAGCCATAGCCTGGTCTACAGTTTTGCCTTTCAGCCATTCTGTAGCCAGTGAAGAAGAAGCGATAGCAGAACCGCAACCGAAAGTTTTAAATTTCGCATCGCTGATGATGCCTGTAGCTTCGTCTACTTCTATCTGCAGGCGCATAACGTCGCCGCATTCAGGAGCGCCAACAAGGCCTGTACCTACGTTTGCCTTTGATTTATCCAGTGTTCCTACGTTCTTAGGATTCTGGTAGTGGTCAATTACTTTTTCTGAATATGCCATTGTCTTAGTTTTTTAAATAATAATGAATTAATGATGTGCCCATTCTATGGCGTTCAGGTCAATACCTTCTTTGAACATTTCCCAAAGCGGGCTCATTTCACGGAGTTTTGTTACCGTTTCTTTAATAGCTGTAATGGTATAATCTATCTGTTCGTCTGTAGTGAAACGACCAAGGCCAAAACGAAGTGAGCTGTGTGCCAGATCATCTCCTAAGCCAAGCGCTTTCAATACATATGATGGTTCCAGTGAAGCAGAAGTACATGCCGAACCACTTGACAGGGCTATATTTTTATTGAAGCCCATCATCAGACCTTCACCTTCTACATATTTGAAAGATATATTGCAAACATGCGGTAAGCGATGCTCTGTATTACCGTTCACATAAGATTCTTCAAGCTCTGTCAAACCCTTTTCTAGACGGTCGCGCATGATGCTGAGGCGTTTACCTTCTGCTTCCATTTCGTTCATGCATATTTCGCAGGCTTTACCAAAACCTACTATGCCGGGCACGTTCATAGTACCGCTGCGCATACCACGCTCATGGCCACCGCCATCCATTTGTGCTGTTACTTTAACACGCGGGTTTTTACGACGCACGTATAAAGCACCTACACCTTTAGGACCATACATTTTATGAGCACTGAATGCCATCAGGTCTATACCATCTGCATTTACATCCACAGGTATTTTACCTACAGCCTGCGTAGCATCTGTGAAGAAGAGTACGCCATGCTTATGAGCAATAGCACTTATTTCACGTATTGGTTGCACCACACCTATCTCATTGTTACCATACATAATGGCAATGAGGATAGTTTTATCTGTGATGGCATTCTCCAGTTCTTTCAGGTCTATCAAACCATCAGCCTGTACAGGCAGGTAGGTAACCTGTCCGCCAAGTTTTTCAATATGCTTGCAGGTATCCAGCACTGCTTTGTGTTCTGTAGTGCAGGTAATGATATGGTTGCCTTTAGTAGCATACATTTCAAACACACCTTTCAGCGCCAGGTTATCGGCCTCTGTAGCTCCTGAAGTAAAGATTATTTCTTTAGGGTCTGCATTAATGAGTTTTGCCACCTGCTCACGCGCATAATCAACAGCTTCTTCTGCTACCCAGCCAAAAGCATGGCTGCGGCTGGCTGCATTACCGAATTTTTCGGTAAAGTAAGGCAGCATAGCCTCTACAACACGGGGGTCGCAGGGAGTTGTTGCATTATTATCAAGATAAATTGGCAGTTTCAGTTCCATAATAAATAATAAATAGCCTTAATATAGTTTAGAAAGCCAAAGTTACGCCAAATGTGCTATTTTAGGCGTTTCGGAGGCATATTAGCTTCTAATATTCCCATTTATAAAACTTATTTCCTAATGCAAAAAATAGAGCATCTGGGTATTGCGGTAAAAGAACTGGCTAAATCAATACCATTGTTTGAACAACTATTGAATACCCCCTGCTATAAAACAGAAGAAGTAGCCTCTGAAGGGGTGAATACGGCATTTTTTGCGGTGGGCGAGTCAAAAATAGAATTGTTGGAAGCCTCAAAGGCTGATAGCCCTATCAGCAAATTCATTGAAAAAAAGGGCGAGGGCATACATCATATTGCATTTGATGTTGATAACATAGAAGCTGAAATGAAGCGTTTGGCATCACTCGGCTTTGAATTACTGAACGAAGTACCTAAAAAAGGTGCCGATAATAAACTCGTTTGCTTCTTACACCCAAAAACTACTAATGGGGTACTAATAGAGCTTTGCCAGGAAATAAAGTAACTATCTACGGTTTGAACCTGATAGCCGGTATAAGTAAGCCGCCTATCACAAAATATAGAATGAGCCCTGCTACAATACCTGCAATAGTATATATTGTTAATGAGCCGGCTGTGTTCTGTGTTACTATAGCATCATCTATCACATAAAGATTATTAGGTAAAGCTCGTTTCTGCTGCAGTTCCTGTTTCTTTTTGTACAGGTTGTAAGAAAACTCGAATAAAGTACCTGAAGAATTACCATCTTTAGCACCCATCATAATACCCGAAATACCTGTGCCTTTTGATTTTTCAATACTATCAACCCTATCCAGTATACCATCTATATATTGTATCTCCTTATCGATCTGTTCCACTTTTATTTTTTGGCGATCGGCAACAAAATTATTCCCATACTCAAGAAAATGAAGGATACCTGCCTGTAATGCCGGTACCGTACTGCTGTCTTTGGTTATAAAATTGACCATAAATGGGATATGGTCTGTATTAAGGTCTTTGGAGAGGTCCTCACCTAAAATATTTTTACCTTCCACTTTGGTAAGAGAACGTACCGTATTAATGTCTGTATTAAGGTATTGGCTTACTATGCCATATTGCTTGCGGCCTACCAATACATTGATCTTCACTAAGCGATCTCCATATATTTTACGTGTAAGCTCATCATAAACTACTGTAAATGATGCCTTGTACCCACCTGTAGAGCCGTAATATTTATACATGAAAGGTGTAATACCCAATATGATGCATATTATAAACAACAACATATGCTGTTTGATATTCATCAAAACAGTATGCAGGCTTTTTATTAATGCATAGTACAACCCATGTTTGTCGGTGTTCATTGTATTGGTATCCATTAAATCCTGCTTTAGCGTTTATTATTAGGGATATTATATGGGCAAATATACAATAGTCAGCCCACAGTCAAAATTGGGGGTGTTTTTAACCCATGTTATCACGGGTCTATAACGATTTGATTATTTTTATACCAGCCATGATAGTTTACCATTGTAATATTACCTGTGCTCAAAACAAAGTACATGAATATTAATTTACATAAAGCACTGTTAAGCACCTTAAGTTATTTTGATTTTTTCAGATACCCTATTAATAATAATGAGTTGCTGCAATTTCTGCCGGTAAAAAGTACTGAACAGGAAATAAGCGAAGCTATGTCATTCTTACTCGCACATGATATTGTGCAGAGCTACGAAGGCTACTATGGTATTAACTGTAATAAAGAACTGGTAGAAAGAAGAATACAGGGTAACATATATGCTCAGAAAAGACTTAAAAAGGCTAAAGCAATAGCCAATTTTTTAGGGAATTTCCCGTTTGTAGATGCAGTTTGTATTTCCGGCTCTCTGTCCAAAAACTTTTCGACTAAAGACGGCGACCTTGATTTTTTTATCATAACTGCCAAGAACAGGTTATGGATAGCACGCAGCCTGATGCACCTGTTCAAAAAACTCACATTTGTAGCAGGTGCACAACACTCTTTCTGTATGAACTATTACCTGAGTTCAGAAAGCCTTTCTGTGCAGCCGCAAAACGTATTTACGGCTATAGAGATAGCAACTTTAAAGCCCGCATTTATTAAAAAAGGTTTGAAAGACTTGCATGACACCAATTGTAACTGGGTAAAGGAACATTTACCCAATGTGGTCTTTAATAAAAATAGTAATGATGGCCAGCACAATAAGTGGCTGCCAACAAGACTGTTTGAACAGCTGATAGACCTGAAGGGAGATTCCATTAACAGGTCTATGTTCAACTTCACAAAACGTAAATGGATCAGCAAATGGCAGCGGAAAGGTTATGATGTTAATGCCTGCCTGAAGTGTATGGATATCCATTATAACACTCCGCTGAATGTTCCAAGAAACCTGCCTGACATAATACTGCAAAAGCATCAATCATTGCTTAACAGTATATTGGAAAAATATGAACAGAAGATTGCTTACGCAGTACCTGCCTGATCAAGTAAAAGTATTTTATTAACCTGCCTGGCACTATCTGCTATATCTGTATATAACAGTCTTTCGTGAGTTAAATTGTCGTCCAGCTGTTCTGCCAGTTTCTCTTTCATTTCATCAAGGCTCGTGCACAAAACAGCCTGCGCTACTGCTTTAGAACCAACGGGGATAAATGAAAGTACCCTGCAACCGGAATACAAAGCTTCAAGCATCACCGTACTGTGCCCCTCATACTCTGATGGATGTACCAGTATCCTGGCATTATTCATCAGGTTTAATACTTCGTTGTGAGACACTTCTCCGGTCAAACGAATATTATCCTGCAAATTGTACTTATCTATCAGTAGCCTGATTGCCTGCTCTTCAGGACCTTTGCCTGCTATTACTGCTTTAATATCGCTATAGCCTGCATCTTTCAGATATTTTACCAGCTCTGCAATGTAATGGAACCGCTTTAACGGTATGAGAGAGCCTACGGCTAATATATCAATATCACGCTTACCCGTATTGAACGAAGGGAATACAGAAACGTTGATGCCGTTATCTATAATATGGCCGGGCATATATCCATGTGCATTTCTAAATACATTTGCCTGGTATTCTGACATAACAGCAACCTGTTCGGGCAGAGCATGGACACGCTTTACATATTTATTCCCGGCTTTGGTTTCCTGTCCCCATGTCCATATGAGCATTGGTACACGTAACTGTGCAGAGGCTGCTTTGGTTACAACTGATGCTTCTGTAAAAAATATACTCAATACTGCATCAATCTTTTTTGCAACAGATATACTATGTGCTTTTCTCATAGCTGCATACAACATCATCCATTTACGCAGGCCTGTCCTGTTTTTCCCATTCATAGGATAAACAGTAATGCCATGCCAGGTATATGCTTTAGAAGTGTACGGATATTGGAGGCTTAATACGGTAATATCTGTAGAGGGTATTGTTTTCTGATATGAAAGTAAGAATTGCTGTAATGCAGGCAAACAGGCAGTATCCTGCTCGTCTGCGGGGAAGCCCGGTGTTATTATTAGTAAATGTTTGTTGGTGTTCCTGTCAGCCATTTATACAGTTGCGGGTTTTCTGTTCCTGCTCATCAGCCACTTATATTTAACCGCCAGCAATTTTGATTTGACAGCACCCTTTATATCATTTTTCACGAAGAGTTTTTTGGCGTTCACTTCATTCACCACCCATTTAGTAGCATGTTCGTAGTATATTTTAGGGTAGGTTCGCTTAAAATCTATATCACGGTCTGTAGAACTTTCCCACGGAAAATGTGTAAGGAAATCTTTCTCGACCTCGGCATACAAAGGAGTGCCTTTGATAGGATACGTTATAGTGATAGTAAATTGGTCTGGCAAAGATGTTCTGAGATGGTTCATCGTTTCCACAATATCTTCTTCCGTCTCTCCCGGGTAGCCCAGCATGATGAATGTTCCAGCTTCAATTCCATGTTTTTTTACCAACTGTATCATATCTCGCGTCTGTACCACATCTACCCGCCTGTCCATAGCATCTATTATTTTCTGCGAACCACTCTCCGCACCTATCCATACACGGAAACAACCGCTGCGCTTAAGCAGTTTTATCACCTCTTCATTCAGTCTGTCTGCACGTGATATACACTCATAACTAAAATTTACATTCCTGCTTTCTACCTCTTCCACAAACTGCTCCAGCCATTTATGGCTTACTGTAAATACATCATCCACAAACCATATCTTATCGAAATTGTATTGTTTTTGCAGGTCTATTATTTCATCAACAACCAGTGAAGGTTTACGACGCCTGTAGCTTTGTCCGTAAACTGCACGGCTACACCATCGGCACGTATAAGGACAACCCCGCATAGTGCTCAAGTTTATCATGCTGTAACCATGTCGCTCTTTCCAAACATTGAGGTATGCGCTAAGGTCTATCTTAGACCTGTTGGGAAATGGCAGCTCGTCTAATTCTTTATTAAGTGCCCTTTCGGCAGTTTTTACTATGGTTCCATTAGCGTCTTTAAATGCTATACCATTAACTGCACTGTAATCCTTTCCTGATTCTATATGCTGCATTAATTCCAGCATAGTCAGCTCCCCCTCTCCGAATACAATAATGTCTGCACCATAGAGCAGGAAGTTGTTAGCATGGTTGCGCACTTCGGGACCGCCTAATATTATTTTGGTATGCTTCAGTTCTTCTTTTGACCGCACCAGCTCTATTATCTTCAGCACATTGAGCTTGGTCATTAGGTTGGTATAGATACCAATTACATCTGGTTTATCATTCAGCAGTTTTTTGCTGAGCGAATCGAAGTTGTTGAACGTGCTGTCAAATACCTCATTATCATAACCTTGCTGTTGCAGGAATGCAGAAATATATAGTATGCCCAATGGAACGTACGGGCGCATGATGAGTTGCTCCTTAGGGTCCTCGGCCAAAAAATATCCGTGTGTCAGCAGTATCTTCATTTCTTCAAAACTATCATGTAGTGATCGGCATAGTTAGCAAACATAGTTCTTTCAGCAAATCGCCTTTCCAGTTTAGCCAGTTTGTTCAGCCTGTTAATATGTTTACTGAAATGGCCTTCCATATAAGTAGGCGGTATAAACAAACCTACCGGTTTCAGCTCTATACAATTAAATAATCCCTTAGTATACTTCCTGATACTTGCCGGGCTGTAATACCATGTTTTGAAATTTTTGTTTTCAAATACCGTGTCAGCCCCTCGCTTCCTGTTTCTTCTGAATGCGTCCCCAAACTGCAATTTAGATATAAAATACAATCGCTCCCAGATACAGGCTGTACCCATAATGACCGCAATGCACATGCCTCCGGGCTTTAATACACAGTGCAACGACGCCAATGTATTTTTCAGCATTGTTTCATCTGCACAATTCAATCCACCGAAATCTGAGAAAACAACATCAAAACTATTTTCAGGGAAGGCCTGTTTTATTTCATCGTAGCTAAGTTGCCTGAAGCCCGGGTTAGTACCTTGAGACTTTGACTGTGCTATTTTTATCATACCCGCAGAAACATCTGTTGCAGTTACTGTATGTCCCTTTTCTGCAAAGTGAATGGCATCTTCCCCGGTACCGCAGTTTATCTCAAGTATATTTAATTGTTTGCCTGACAGATATTTATCAGTGTATTGCCAAACAAGTGCACGTAGCCTTGAGCCTATTTCAGAATAAGAAAAATCAGCATCATATCGCTCTGCTATTACATCAAAAGATGCATCAGCTGCAGCATGTGCCATTCTTCTTTGTTCTGTGAATTGCATAGTATTAGTTAGCCAGTGCTTTATCCAACATTGTCTTATGTTGTCTGAGCTGCAATGAGTAATATGGTATTTTAGCAAGGGTAAAGATATGACCCAACCTAAGGCTGCCGGGATGTCGGAATGCATTCTTCACCTGTTCGCCTGCCCTTACCTTCCTGAAAAATGCATGTACATACCTGTGCAGGCGTTTATAAAATTCAGGCGAATAGGTATTACTGAACATCAACGCGAGATCATCACTATCTGTCCAGTTTGATTTTGTTCCTAATTGCTCTTTTACTTTTTCATAAAACTTTGTACCGGGCAATGGATATGAAACAGAGATACCTATTTCTCCCGGCACCAGCCTGCCCAGCATGTCAATTGTTTTATGAATGTCTTCTATTGTTTCTCCCGGGTATCCAAACTGAAGGAAGAATGCAGGTTTTATGCCATAGCGTTTTAGTAATGCCGTAGCCTCTTCTATTTGTTGAATAGTAGTGCCCTTATCCATTGCGTCAAGTATACGTTGAGAGCCGCTTTCGGCACCCATCCATACTTCCTCACATCCGGCTTCGGCAAGTGGTTTTATCTGCTCATCTTTCAACAGCAGATCAGCACGTGACTGAATCTTGAACCTGAATTTCAAACCTTCGGCTTTTACCAGCTCTGCAAAACGCTTTACCCATCCCGGTTTCAAACCGAAAATATCATCGCAGAACCATATGTGGTCGAAATGATATTTCTGTTGCAGCATCTTCAATTCTGCCACTACATTTTCCGGGCTGCGGGCGTTGTAACGGTTACCATATATGGGCTTAGCGCACCAGTTACATTTATACGGGCAACCACGGGTAGTACCCATATTGATGGAGAAGTATCCTGACTTATTTATCCAAGCCTGTTTATACTGTTCTACATCTACAAGGTCCCATGCAGGGTATGGTAGTTTATCCAGGTCCTGCATCACAGGCCTGGCTACTGTGCGTAACGTACCTTCATTTACGCGAAATGCAAGGCCTGCTATTGTGGTTTTGTCTTCCTGCTTATTCTTTACAGCATTCACTAATTCGAGCAGGGTTTGTTCAGCCTCGCCGAGTATTATAAAATCGGCGCTGTTATCCAGGTATTTTTCAAAATGATCTGTAGAATCTGATGATGATACGATTACTGTACATCCCATTGCTTTGGCCATCGCACTCATTTTGAATGCAGCTTCACGCATATTGGTCAGACACATTTTCGTGAGGTAGTTAAACCCATCATCGTATATGACCAGCACATCAGGCTGAAAAGAGTTGAGCACGGGAGCTATGGCTTCCGGCCCCTCTGCAAACATAACATCATGCAAAGCGACTGTGTAGCCATTTTCGCGCAATAAGGAAGCAGCGTAAATGGTGCCGAGCGGAGCATATGGCTGCATGGTCTGCCATTGCTTGGGATCGTAACGTAAAAAATATGAGTGGGTAAACAATACCTTCATAAGCCTGATTCTAACTAATACCTGTCTTTTGAAAGTATTAAAGATAAGGCTTTAGCGTGTATTAACTGCCTGATAAACTGATTTTATAACTGTAGTTAATCAATGTCACTGCAATGTAATATTTACAATAAAGTATGTAGCAGTTTTTTGATAATTCCCGGTTTATAAGGATATAATTTCCAGGCGGATATAAAGTCTTTTCTTGCTTCTGTTTTATTTCTGCGACTCATATGCTGTGCCGCCCTGCTCAGCAACCCATTGTATAATATTGGTTTAGCTATAGTTGCAGGCAGCCATTGATTCGAAACGTATGTATTAATAGTATTAAAGAAATGATCGTAACCGGCCTGCCAGTTGCTGTCATTATCATTCAGTTCGTGAAAGCGCCTGAACAAAAGATGTTCGTACAATATGATGCCTTTAAAATGATAGGCAAGATTGCCAATAAAAGCATAGTCCGTAAACCTCATGCTTTCATCAAAATAGCCTGATTTAGCAATACAATTTGTCCTGAACATTAACGACTGCGTGAATGCGGATACTCTTCCGCTGCAATAATCAATAAACAGATTGCCATATTTTTCGCCCATTGATTGCGGGTAGTATAGTTCATAAGGCTCTGCTTCTTTGATAAAATTATAACCACCTGTAAGGCAGTACCCGGCATCTGGATGCGCTGTGAAAGCGTCGATTTGTCTTTGCAGTTTTTCTGCATGCCACAGGTCATCTGAATCCATAAAAGCTATGAAAGCACCTTTTGCCCTGCGCATGCCTTCATTTTTTACTTTCCCGTTTATGGCTATCCTGCCCAGCTTTATAAATTGTATCCTGCTATCATTCAGTGCTGCTATTAGTTCTTCTGTTTTATCATCCGAGCCATCATCCATTACCAGCAGTTCCCAGTGGGTATATGTCTGAGTCTGTATGCTGTGTATAGTTTCAATAACATAGTCTGCCCGGTTGTAAGTGGGCATGATAATGCTTATTAAAGATTGGCTTGTCTGCGTGCTCATCAGTACCAGCCTTTCTTTTTAAAATACATGAACATGACCAGGGGTATGATGAGCATTAATGCCACCGTAACATAAAATCCATCCTGGTGATGCGCCAGCGGTATAACATCGAAGTTCATACCAAAGATGCCCCCAATTACGGTAGCAGGAGCCATCAATGTGGCCAGGAGGGTAAATACTTTCATCACCTCGTTCATACGGGTATTTATCTGGCTCATGGACAGGTCCTGCAGGTTCATCATCATATCACGATGGTTATCTGTGTATTCTATGGCCAGTGTAATATGGTCAAGTACATCTTTATAATATTTCTCGTGCCTGTCTTCCAGCAAGGGACTGTCACTTCGCAGAAATCCCTGCACCAGTTCGCGTACCGGACCTATAGCACGGCGCATCATCATTACCTCCCTTCTCAGTATGCTTATCTTAGCCAGCGCTGCCCTCTCCTTCTGGAGTAACAATGAGTCTTCGAGGTTCTCAATTCTTTCATTGATCTTTTCTATTACCCCGAAATAGCTATCTACAATGGCATCTATCAATGAATAACACATATAGTCTGCCGGCCTGCTTCTTATCTGTGCATTACCATTTCTTATCTTATCGCGCAGCGTATTAAATACGTCTCGTTCGGGGTCTTCCTGGAAAGAGATAACGAAATTATAGCCAAGTACAATACTTACCTGCTCTGTTTCTATTTCTCCTGTCTCTTCATTATAATACAACATCGGCAACAGGCAGAATATCATGTTACCTACTTCGTCCATCTTAGCTCGTTGACCAAGGCTGAGTATATCTTCTACCAGGAGGTGGTGTATCTTATAATTATCACAGAGTGCTTCTACATCCTCTTTATGGAGTCCGTCCACATTTATCCATGTCATCCTGCCACTTTCCAGGTATGGGTAGCACGCTATCTTGTTAGTAAATTTCTTCTCTTCGTATATTTCTGAATTGTAATCAAAGACCGAATAGACGGGTACAAACTCCTTCTTACGCTCTGCCGGTTCTCGTGTTGGATTATATGATGCGATAGGGCGCCTTTTGGACGAATTCCACGCCCATTCCGGTATTATTCTTGCCAGGCTTTTTACCCTTTCTCTTGCCGACATCGTGTAGTTTTTTGTAAACTAAAGCAGTTTTTCGTAATTATGTTGTCCATAAATTAAAAAATAGAACTCAGACTAATCAGTTTTTTAGAAAATAAATATGAAAAAGCTTCTCACGTTATTCATGTGTGTTCTTTTTGCAGGAACACTTACCGCCCAAACAAAATATAAGGATAAGATCGTTATAGAAACCGAATACGGTAAAATAGTGATCGCCCTGTACGAAAACACCCCTAAGCACAGGGATAATATGCTGAAACTGGTGAAGCAAAAATTTTATGACAGCACATTGTTTCACAGGGTGATACCTAATTTCGTGATACAAGGTGGCGACCCTGATTCTAAAACCGCTGAAGCAGGCAAAGCACTTGGCGATGGAGATGTAGGCTACCGCGTACCTGCTGAAATTAATATGGCTGATTTCCACCAGCGCGGCGCTGTGGGTATGGCGAGGGATAATAACCCTGAAAAGGCTTCTTCTGGCTGCCAGTTTTATATAGTAGTAGGTAAAAAATATACCGATGAAGAATTGAATAAAATATCTGAACGCACTGGCCGTAAGTTCACACCGCAGCAACGTAATATTTATAAGACAAAAGGCGGCACACCGCATCTTGACGGCAACTATACGGTGTATGGCATAGTAGAAGAAGGTATGGATGTAGTTGATAAAATTGCTGCCGAAGCTCGCGACGAGCGCGACAGGCCGAATAAGAACATACCTATGATAAAGGTGCGTATCAAGAAAAAGAAATTCCTCGGTTTGTTTTAAATAACGGATAGTGAGTATAGCAACGGAGGGTTTAAAGAAAATACTGGATGAAAAAGTAAGGCTGTATAATCAGCCTTCTTTTATTAAGGGGGATCCTATACAGGTGCCGCGTAGGTTCAGTAAAAAGCAGGATATTGAAATAGCAGGCCTTTTTGCTGCTGTACTGGCTTGGGGCAACCGTACCAGCATCATCAACAGCAGTAATAAGATAATGCAATGGATGGATGAAAGCCCACACGACTTTATCCAGAACCATAAAGACACAGACCTGAAGAGGATGCTTGGGTTTGCGCACCGTACGTTTAATACCACAGACCTGTTATACTTTATTGAGTTCCTGCAATATCATTATTCAAATCACGATAGTCTTGAAGATGCGTTTGTTCCGGCCAAAGCATATAAAGAAGATACAGTAGAACAGGCATTGATACATTTCCATAATTACTTCTTTTCTATAGAACACCCTGAACGTACACGTAAACATATTTCTACACCTGCGCGCAAATCTGCCTGTAAACGTATCAATATGTACTTGCGCTGGATGGTAAGAAAGGACAAGGCCGGCGTAGACTTTGGAATTTGGCGTAAGATAAGCCCGCGCCAGCTTGTATGTCCTTTAGATGTTCATGTTGGCAGGGTAGCATTCCGCCTTGGCCTTATTGAAAATGACAAGTCCAACTGGCAAAATGCTGTTTCTTTAACTAAGAGCCTCAGGGAGTTTAGCCCTGAAGACCCTGCTATATATGATTATGCTTTGTTTGGCTTAGGCGCGGAAGAACATTTTTAACATAAAATGACAGTTATATCACGTTCGTGCGTCCCTAGATTATTACATTTGATTAATATAGATGATTATGAAATTGATTGTATTTTCTATACTGACAAGTTTTCTGATTTCTTGTGGGACGCAACAATTAGCTACGATAAAACTAAATGGGAAATTCGGGTGCATTAATAAGCGAGGAGACATTGTTATTCAACCTAAATGGGATTATATACAGCAAGACCGCAAAAGCAATATAATCTTAGTTCGAAAGGATAGTTTATATGGGTTTATTGATAAAAAAGATCGTATTACTATAAACCCACAATATAAAGAGGCTGATATATTTAGTGAAGGGCTAGCGCCAGTAAGTAATGGTAATAAATATGGATTCATAAATACAAAAGGAGATACTATAATACCATTTATTTATGACGATGTATTTATGGGATTTATGAATGGTTTATCTGATGTTACGATAAATGATAGTTCTGGTTATATTAATAAGAGTGGGGAAATTGTAATACCCTTAATTTATGATATCTGCTATCCTTTCATGAGCCAATACGCACAAGTAGAAACCTTTGACAACAGAAGTTTATTGGTTGATAAAAGAGGTAAAACACACGAATATCAGGAAATAGATAAAAATATCAAATTATGGAGACCACGAGAATCATATCCAGGTAGCTTTACTACAAATACTGGGCAAGGTAGAATAAATGAAAGTCAGGATACTGTTGTACCGCCTATATATCTAGTAACGGGCAACCTAACAAATGGAATGTATATTGTACAAGACAAAAATGGGAAATGGGGAGCATACAATAGCAAAGGCGAATTAGCAATCAAACCTCAATTCGAAAGCATATCACATTTCAAAGAAGGCATCGCCAGCTTTAAACTTAATGGAAAATGGGGATTCATTAATAAAAAAGGAGTGATTGTTATACCCGCTATATATGAAGAAGTCGGTATTTTTAGTAATGGGCTTGCATATATTGAAATAGACAAGAAAGCAGGTTTTATCAATAAAAAAGGTAAAGTTGTTATTAAGCCGATTTTTGAACAAAATCAGTTTAGTAGTTTTTTTTGAATCATATTAAATGAAAATATTACAGCTATATATAGCTGTAATATTTGACTACATTTTAAACTAATACCAGGAATTCTTCTTTTGTTTTCACAGGTACGTCCTGTAGTTCAACGAAAGCATTGGGGCAAACGATCAGGGAGGTGCCTTTCTTCTTCCACCAGTTACTCTCTGCCAGTTTTGAAAATTTGATAACCCCTATCACATGGCATCGTTTATCTGAGCTGCTCCATTCTTCAATACGTTCGAAACGTTCATGCGGCACGTGAAACAGCCCTTCAAAACTTACATATACCCTTAGATAGAAATCATTGGTCAGCTCACCGGCTGTTTTATTTAGCAGTTTCTTATACTCGTATCTATAATCATAACGCAGTGCAGACAGATCGCTTAGTACTGCCGATGCTGTAGGAAAACTACCGGCACCTTTCCCGTAAAAGAATTGTTTATCTGCAATACCGCTTTCTATCACTACACCGTTGTATTCATTTCGTACATTAAACAGTTGGTTGGTGCTGTCTATAAATTGCGGCAATACAAATGCGGCTACATTACCATTTGCCAGTTTCTTTGCACCTGCTACCAATTTTATCTCGTAGCCTTTCTCTTTGGCGAATACTGCATCATGTACTTCAAGATTCTGTATACCTGTGTGGACTATATCATCAGGTTGCGCTGTAATACCGTAAGCATGGGTTAGCAGGATGGCAAGTTTATTCACTGCGTCTATGCCTTCCACATCAAGCACAGGATTGCTTTCTGCAAAGCCCTCGGCCTGTGCCAGCCTCAGTGCTTCATCAAAGTTCAGCTTATCCCTGAATACCCTTGTAAGTATATAATTGGTAGAGCCATTTACTATACCCGATATGCTTTGCAACAGGTCGTTATCATAATACTCTTCCAAATTGCGTATTACCGGTATACTGGCACAGCAGGCCGATTCGTATAGGAAAGGAGTATTATATTCTTTCTGCAATGCGAGTAGTTCGGGCAAATGTTCTGCTATCATTTTTTTATTGGCACTCACTACCGCTTTGCCTGATGACAGTGCGCGGCTTACTATATGGTATGCGGCATCCGCATCGTCAATAAGTTCTACTATTACATTAATGCGCTCATCAGACAGTAATAGTTCCGGGTCTACTGTAAATAGTGTTCCCGGTGCTTCACGTTTCTTTTCAGAATGCTTAATGCAGACCTTCTTTATCTCTGCATTCAATGAGGGTGTTTGTTGCAGTACTTTATATAATCCAGTACCTACTACACCAAAGCCAAAGAGGCCAATAGTTAATTTCTTTTGTTGAATAGACATTGTAATTGATTTATTGTTTAAACAGTTGGTTATCGATTATTGAAAAGTTTCGAGTTTTATCTCTGCTATATGTTTCTGTGCTTTATCCAGTGCCTGTTCTATATCTTTTATAAGATCGTCGACATCTTCCAATCCCACACTCAGGCGGATGAGACTATCTGCAACGCCTGATGCATGACGCTTTTCTACCGGGATAGATTTATGCGTCATCTGTGCAGGGTGGCAAAGCAGGCTCTTCACACCACCCAGGCTTTCCGCCAGTTTGAATAGTTTGGTGCTACACACCACTTGCCTTGCGGCTGATTCAGTATCATTCTTCAGCGTAAAAGAGACAATACCACCAAAACCTGACTGTTGCTTAGTAGCAATATGATGATTAGGATGCGACCTTAGTCCCGGGTAATACACTTTATCAACTGCCGGATGCTGCTCGAGATATTCTGCCAGTTTTTGCGCATTACGACAATGCTCTCTTACGCGCAGGTGCAGTGTTTCGACACCTCGTATCACCAGCCAGCTATCATGCGGGCTTAGTATGGCACCACTTGCATTTTGTATGAATTTTATTTTATCTCCCAGCTCTTGTGTTGCGCTCACTACCAAACCTGCTATCAGGTCGCTATGGCCGCCGAGGTATTTTGTAGCGCTGTGTATCACGATATCAGCACCCAGCTTTATAGGCTGCTGTAGTGCAGGAGAAGCAAAAGTGTTGTCTACACAAAGCAGTATGTTATATTGTCTGGCTATTTTAGCGATTGCTTCAATATCGCTGATCTTGAGTGTAGGATTGGTAGGTGTTTCCAGCCATATGAGTTTTGTCTTTGGCGTTATTGCATCCAGCACATTGGCTATATCGGTAGTATCCGTATAGTTTACTTTGATACCAAACTTAGCGTAGATATGTGTGAATAAACGGAATGCGCCACCGTAGATATCATCAACAGCCAATATCTCATCTCCTGTTTCTAAGAGTTTTACAACCGCATCTATTGCTGCCAGTCCGCTGGCAAATGCCGAAGCTCTCTCTCCCCCTTCCAGAAGGGCGATAATATTCTCAAGTGTTTCGCGGGTAGGATTATTTGTACGTGCATAATCAAAGCCTTTATGCTCACCGGGGGCGTCCTGCACAAAGGTTGAGGTTTGGTAAATGGGTACAGATATGGAACCTGTAAGCGGATCTACCGGAATGCTGTGGATCAATTGTGTTGCGTTGCTCATTGCTATTTGGTTTTTAAAATTGTTACGAAATTTTTTTTCGATACAATCCCTTACCAGGAGCAGGCTTACCGGCTGAGCTATATTGCCGTACAGGCAATAAAAAAGCTCCGCCGATAAATCAGCGGAGCTTTGAGTTATTTGAACAACACAAGGTTGATACGTTTTAACTTATTGCGTCTGACTTA
This sequence comes from Flavipsychrobacter sp., assembly GCA_044227125.1. GTDB lineage: Bacteria > Bacteroidota > Bacteroidia > Chitinophagales > Chitinophagaceae > Polluticoccus. Next base: position 1,807,865 of record JBGAFS010000001.1, on the reverse strand, counting down.
TCTGCCCTGCATCGCTGCAGGATGGAATTAGCACCAGTTCCCGGGGTTTAACCGGGGAGGTTGCTAAGGTATCTTCGGGCCATGACCCTCCACCTTTCTTGATAAGAGATGTTGTAAAGAACTGGTGCAAAGATATACAGCTGATTTTCAAACTTCCAAATATTTTTCTGAAAACGCCCCTTACCTATCAGCACTCAATACCTGTTTTACGCAGTATTATTAATACTTTTAGGGGAATATGCTTTCTAAAAAATATTGGGAAGACAGGGCAAAAAAACACGGGCATACCGGGTACGCAGACCCGTTTCTTTATGCATTTGACCAGCAGGCACGGATATACGCTATCAAAAATATTCTGTCAGAAAACAATATCAGCAACAAAAAACAGGCACTTGATTTTGGCTGTGGTTCAGGTGATTTTATTGCATTGCTGCTGAATTGCGCTGAAAAAGTGACAGGCTACGATACATCTGAAACTGTTGCCGGCATTGCTGCTCAGCGGTACAGCAATAATGAGCATGTGAATATATGTACGGAATTAAATAAGCTGAAGGAGATAGCAGGTATTGATATTTTCTTATCCGTAACAGTACTGCAAAGCCTGAGCAAAACAGAATTACAACAGTATATTTCTATTCTTAGTGTGGCAATGAGTAAAGGAGCTGTAATGATTTGCATGGAATTCTTCTCTACGGACCCCGATAATGAATCGGGGTTAGCACTTGAAGATGAGTGGAAAGGAATATATGGGCAAAATGGTTTCTTAGCAGAAAAGGTATATCATTTTTACAACCCCGTTATTGACCCCGTAAGATCATGGATCAGGTATAAAACAAACCCAATCCTGCATATACTTAAACCCTTAAAGAACTTAAAGTTTATACAAAACATTTACAAACGCTATGCATGGCGATTAATATCCGGTGAAAAGGATGTTTTAAGCCCTGCCGGAGATACGTTCAAAATATATTTCCTTAGAAAAGAGTAAGCTTTAACTACCGTATTATATAAAATTGCTGTTTTTACAGTATTTTGCAGCCCCATCCGAGCCAATATTCATGGATATTCCCGAAGGCAAAAAGATATATTTCGCATCTGATTTTCATTTTGGTATTCCAGACCATGCATCCAGCATAGCAAGGGAAAAACGCGTATGTGCATGGTTGGATGAAATAAAGAAAGATGCCGAACAGCTATATCTTGTCGGAGACCTGTTTGATGCATGGTTTGAATATCGTAAAGTAGTACCCAAAGGATATACCAGGTTTTTGGGCAAACTGGCAGAACTGAGTGATGCAGGTTTGCATATTGAAGCTTTTACCGGTAACCACGACTTATGGATGAGGGGTTATTTCCAGGACGAACTGAATATCCCCGTACATCATCAGCCTGTAGAACGCGAGTTCAACGGTAAGAAGTTTTTCATCGGGCACGGGGACGGCCTGGGCCCGGGTGATTATAAATACAAAGTACTTAAGGCTATCCTGCGCAACTCATTCTCTCAATGGCTGTACCGCCGTGTACACCCAGATACCGGTGTAGGTATTGCTGAATGGTTCAGCAGACTGGGGCCAAAACATACGCAGGAAGAAGAAAAATTTCTTGGTCCTGAAAAAGAATGGTTAGTGCAATTTTGCCTTGAGAAGCTAAAAACTGAAAAGATAGATTATTTCCTTTTCGGTCACAGGCACATAACTCTTGAATACCCCTTACCAAATAATAGTTTATACGTCAACCTCGGCGACTGGATACGTTACGACAGCTATGCCGTGTTTGATGGTAAAGAATTAAAACTGCAATATTATAAAGGAAAGTAACAGGTAATATGGAACGAACCCTTGTGATGATAAGGCATGCCAAATCAAGTTGGGTAAACCCTCTGCAAAGTGATTTTGAAAGACCTCTGAATGAGCGCGGAGAAAAAGATGCCCCGAGGATGGGCGAAAGATTGAAAAAACAAAACATCATTCCCGACCTCATCATTTCGAGCACAGCAAAACGCGCTAAACAAACAGCAAAGAAAATTGCCAAATCTATTGGCTACGGCGAGGATAAGATACTATGGTACGAAAAGCTGTATCACTGTATACCGGCCGTGTTTGAAGAAGTGATATACGAAATACCCAACGATGTAAAAACTGTGTTTATAGTGGCACACAACCCCGGCATCACTTCTTTTGTCAATGAATTTTCGCCTGATTTTTATACAGACAATATGCCTACCTGCAGTATAGTAGGTGTGCGTTTTGATTCAGATGAATGGAACGAATGGAACAACGCTGAAAAAAAAGTATTTTTATTTGAATGCCCCAAGAACGTATTATGACCTCAGGAAAAACATCGACCCAAACCATTGCTATTCTGGAACAATTATTTGAAGATCATTTTGGTAAAAACCCTGAATCAATAACTCTTTTGCCTGTATCCGGCTCTGACAGGCGATACTACAGGCTTACACATGGCAAACAAACTGCCATAGGAACATACAACCCCAATGTACCTGAAAACAATTCATACTTCTACTTCACCGACCTGTTTCGTAAACACGAAATAAATGTGCCTGAAGTATTTGCTACAAATAAAGACAGGAAATACTACCTGCAACAGGACCTGGGCAGCACCTCGCTTTTCGAATTGCTGATGAAAGAGGGACAGACCAAGGAAGTGCGCAATTACTTTCATAAAGCACTGGAACAACTGGCTAAGCTGCAATGGCTTGCCGGCAGAGAGACTGATTTCTACCAATGCTATGGCACAAAACAGTTTGATGAAAAAGCCATCATGGCTGATCTGCTGTATTTCAAATACTATTTCGCTGACCTGCAGAATATACAATATAATAAGCTGCTGCTGATAGATGAAATGGAGTCGCTGAGCAAAGACCTTGGGCGTATTCAGCCTCAAATGCTTATGTATCGTGACTTCCAGAGCCGCAATATCATGATACATGACAACCAGGTGTTTTTCATCGACTTCCAGGGAGCAATGCAGGGGCCACCGCAATATGATATCGCATCATTATTATGGCAGGCAAAAGCATCTCTGCCTACAGCATGGAGAGACGACCTGCTGAACGGATACATTAAAAGCCTGAACGAACTGCATGTAACCCGTGTAGATGAGATACACTTCAGAAAGGGCTACCTGCAATTTGTATTATTACGCATACTGCAGGTACTTGGTGCATATGGATTTCGCGGGCTGCTGCAAAACAAGCCGCATTTCATCAGCAGCATTGGTCCCGCTCTGAAAAACCTGAACAGCTTTTTAGAAAATAATCCATCTCTTCCAGCTTACCCTGAACTAAGGAAAGTTCTGGAACAATTATCATCGCCTGAAATGCAGGCAAAATATACACTGCCCGAACATACAGATGCGGTGAAACTGCAAGTGCAGGTATACAGCTTTTCTTATAAGAACGGTATACCAAAAGACAAAAGCTCTCATGGCGGCGGATATGTATTTGACTGCCGGGGCCTGCTGAACCCCGGAAGATACACAGCCTATAAATACCTTACAGGTAAAGATGAAGCGGTGCGCCAGTTCCTGGAACGTGAAACACGTATGCCGGAGTTCCTTGCTCATGCATATGGCATGGTATCGCTTAATGTAGAAGACTATATGTCTCGTGGTTTTGAGAACCTGAGTGTGGCATTTGGTTGTACCGGCGGTCAGCACCGCTCTGTATATGCTGCTGAGGCACTGGCTACTTATTTAAAGAGTAAATACAATATCCCGGTAACAGTAACTCATCTTAATGAAGAAAAATGGGTTCGGGAATCTCAATAAAATAAGAAAGCGCCTCTGTGAGGCGCTTTCTTATTTTATGTTGAATTATTTACGGATTATAAACGAATTTGAAACCGATACCGTGTATTGTCTGTAGTTCTACATCCTTTTGTTCTTTGATGTATTTCCTCACTTTGGTAATGAACACATCCATACTACGGCCGAGGAAGTAATCTTCTTTACCCCATACGTTGAGTAATATCTCATCGCGTTTCAACACCCTGTTTGCATTCATGCAAAGGAATTTGATCAGGTCTGCTTCACGCTGTGTAAGCTGGTGTTCTTTTTTACCATCTTTCAGAACGAGGTTGCTATAATCAAAAATCAGGTTACCTATTTTTATTTCAGCAGGCGCTTCTTCAGTTTTCTTCTTAGTACGCTTCAGGAATACTTCAAGGCGCAGCAACAATTCCTGCATATTGAAAGGCTTGGTGATATAATCATCGGCACCACTGCGGAAACCGGCGATCTTATCATCATCCATGTTCTTAGATGTCAGTAACAGAATGGGAATAGCATCATTTTTCTGTCGTATCTGGTTAGCCAGCGCCATGCCATCCTTTTTAGGCAGCATTACGTCCAGCAGGCAAACATCAAAATTGTTTTTCATGAACTGCTGCCATGCAGTTTCACCATCGGGGCAGTGAACCACATCATAGCCATTATTAGTCAGACTGTCTTTAACAACATAACTTAGTGTAGGATCATCTTCCACTAACAGTATTTTCCCTTTTATCTCAGCCATACGCGAAAGATATAAATTTTATTTTACTATTGTGTTCAGGTTATCAAACAGGTAAAGCACTGTGTCAGTTTATCTGAAATGCAAATACGATACCTGAATCAAACGCAAGATACATATACATTTATGTAAGTGCAATTTTTTATAAAAAGTATCAACCCTTTACTAACATTCATATACGGGTCAATTATACTATATAGAATTTATCCTGTATTATGGCTTTCGAACCCGTGCGGGATTGGCGGCTACAAAGTCTGCCCAGCCTGCTTTTTTCTTAGAAGCTTTGGGCAATGTTAACTTTTGTACAGATTCCGGTTTAGGTATTTTCTGCTGGTAGTGATGACAAAGTGCCACAGCTACAGCATCGGTAGCATCCATAAAACGCACATCTTCTTTAAAACCCAGTATATGCTGTAATATTTCCCATACCTGCTCTTTGGTAGCATTACCCCTGCCGGTAATTGATTGTTTTATTTTTCTGGGCGCGTATTCTTCTGCTCTCAATCCATGCATCATAGCTGCTGCTATAGCTACACCCTGTGCCCTGCCCAGTTTCAGCATACTCTGAACATTCTTACCAAAAAACGGGGACTCAATAGCAACGGCTGATGGCTGATGGGTCTTGATAAGTGTTTCCATTTTCCGGTATATAAGTTCAAGCCTTTCTGCATGATCTTTATTCTTTGCCAGTTGAAGCACACCCATTTCCAGTAATGAAACCTTATTTTTGTTTATAGCAATAAGGCCATAACCCATAACCAAGGTACCGGGGTCTATTCCGAGTATTACTGTAGTGTCCTGACGCAAAGGCAGAATTGATTTGAACAAAAATACCAAAATACGGCTAAATTATGTACTGGGCGGAGCAATATCTGCGCTACTGTTATGGGGTATTTACGTACAGGTTAAAGAACAATTGGGTAAAATTGATCTGAATGCCCCGATAGAACATGGATCGATTATTCTTTTTACCATAAGTATATTATTGATGCCCGTGAATGTGTTGCTGGAATCTAAAAAGTGGCAGCTATTATCAGAGTCTGCTCAGCCTATTACCTTCAAAGAAGCATTATCAAGTTACTTTGCGGGCATTGCCGTTTCTATTATAACCCCCAACCGTATTGGTGAATACCCGGGCAGGTTATTATACCTGAAAAGAAAGAACACTATACGGCTTGCCGGTGTATCTGTACTGGGCATGATGGCACAATTACTTACTGCCTTCATATATGGCCTGGCAGGTCTTATATATTTCAATATTAAGTTTGCGGGCACTATACAGGGCCTTGTACTCATTAGCTGCATAATTTGCATAGTAGTGATAGCGATAGCCTACTGGAGATTTGAAACTTGGATGCCATTAATAGAAAGAATTAAATGGCTGAGTAAGTATAATGTCTATAATAAATTGCTCAAAGACTTCACCTTTTCTCAACAGTTAACAATTCTTTTAATTACCATATTGCGTTATGGTATCTACACGGCACAGTATTTGATTTTGCTCAGGTGGGTGAATATTTATTTACCCCCGGCAGAAGGCTTTATAGTATGTGGCCTTTTCTTCTGGATCATTACAGTAGTGCCTACTATTGCATTAGCAGAACTGGGAACCAGGGGGCAGGTTAGCCTATACCTGTTCCACCATTTCACAAGCAATAGTCTTGGTATTATTGTGGCTACAGTAACTGTATGGTGCATTAACCTGATATTGCCTGCAATAGTCGGAAGCATACTATTATTATACAGGAGATTTATTAACTGAATAGTTTTATTATTTAGTACAAAAGCTGATATTTGAGATATGCGTAGTCTATCCGGCATTGTTTTAGCTCTGTCCCTGTTCGCTCAAGCTGCATCCGCACAAACAGACTTTTGCGGTATCAGGAACATGTCATTCCGCGAAGGCGAATACCTGCAATACAAAGTGTATTATAATATGAGTGCTATATGGGTTGGCGCAGGTGTAGCCAGCTTTAAGATAACCGGAGAAGAGATGAACGGGCGCAAAGTATATCACCTGAAGGGCGAAGGCAGAACACTCAAATCATACGATTGGTTCTTTAAAGTATATGATACTTATGAATCGTTTGTAGACATGGAAACTTTGCTTCCGCTGAAGTTTTTGAGGAATGTAGACGAGGGAGGCTTTAAAATATATAATAATGTAACCTTCAACCATAGCATGGGGCAGGCCATTTCTACAAATGGTGTCTTTAAAATACCTAACTGTATACAGGACGTTATCTCTGCCATATACTACGCCAGGAACATAGATTACAGCAAACTGAAACCTGGGGATAAAATACCTTTCTCCATGTTTCTTGACGATAAGGTATATAACCTATATATCAGGTATAATGGCAGGGAGACCATTAAAACTAAATACGGCACTTTCAAAACCATTAAGATAAGCCCGCTGCTTATTGAGGGCACCATCTTTAAAGGTGGTGAGAAAATGATGGTATGGGTAACTGATGATGACAACCATATCCCGGTACGTGTAGATAGCCCTATACTGGTAGGCAGTATTACTGTAGACCTTTTGGCATTTGAGAACCTGAGAAGCCCTCTTACAGCACTGCTTAAAAAGAGATAACTTCAATTAAACAATATTTATATATCGATTTCTGCATAATTGTGCAGCATATGCTGTATTTCGACCCTTAGTTTTTATATTTTTGCACACTTATAACTTATCCTTATTGAATATGGTTTCCCTGGGGGGCAAAGTATTAGATATAGCGGCGTTTGAACAGATCATACTGCACCAAAAGCAGGTAACGATCTCTGCATCCACTATCAAAGAAGTAAGCAAGAGCTATAACTTCCTGCAATCGTTTTCTAAAGACAAACTGATATACGGTATCAATACAGGTTTCGGGCCTATGGCTCAATACCGTATCAATGATAAAGACCGTAAGCAATTACAATACAATCTTATTCGCAGCCATAGCTCAGGCATGGGGCAATTACTGTCGCCACAGCAAAGCAGGGCTATGCTGTTGGCAAGGCTTAATACCATGCTGCTAGGCTATTCGGGTATACACCCCGATACTGTACAGCTTATGGCCGACCTGCTGAATAATGAAGCCTACCCATGTGTGTACGCACACGGCGGCGTAGGTGCCAGCGGTGACCTGGTGCAACTGGCACACCTGGCATTGGGCCTGATAGGAGAAGGTAACTTCTGGTTTGAAGGTAAAGTAGTGCCCGCCAAAGATGTATATAAGAAACTTAAACTTAAACCCATGGATATATATATCCGTGAAGGTTTGGGTATGCTCAATGGCACATCGGCTATGACAGGTATTGGTGGCGTAAATGTGATAATGGCACACAGGCTGTCGGTATGGAGCATGTTACTATCACTCATGGTTAATGAGATGATGGAAGCTTATGATGACCACTTCTCTGCGGAATTGAACAATGTAAAACAACACAACGGGCAAAGAAAAGTAGCTGAATGGATGCGCATATTAGGTGCAGACAGCAAGCTGCTGCGCAAGCGTCATGAACACCTGTACGACCGTAAGGTTACCGAAGATGTAATTGAAGATAAGGTACAGGAGTACTATTCACTGCGTTGTGTGCCACAGATACTCGGCCCTATATACGATACAGTTCTGAATACTGAAAAGGTAATCGTTGACGAGCTAAACTCTGTAAATGATAATCCTGTAGTAGACCGCAAGAACAAGAATATATTCCACGGTGGTAATTTCCATGGTGATTATATAGCGCTGGAGATGGATAAGCTGAAGATAGCTGTTACTAAACTGTCTATGCTTGCTGAACGCCAGTTGAACTTCCTGCTGAACCCGCACCTCAACCAAAAACTTCCACCATTTGCCAATGCAGGCAAACTTGGTTTGAACTTTGGTATACAAGGTATGCAGTATCCTGCAACATCAACAGTTGCAGAAAACCAGACCCTCAGCAACCCTATGTATATACACAGCATACCTAACAACAACGACAACCAGGATATAGTGAGTATGGGCTGCAATGCAGCAATGATGTGTAACCGTGTTATTGACAATGCTTTTGAGGTGTTGAGCGTAGAAGCTGTAGCATTGGTTCAGGCTATTGACATCAGGGGAATATCATCAAAAATGGCTCCTGCCACCAAGTGGTTATACACGGGCATTAGGAATCTGTTCCCATTCATGAAAGAAGATTTCTCTTCTTCAGAAAATCTGCAGAATGTGAAAGCATGGCTGATAGAAACAGATGTAGTAGCACAGTTTAAGAAGAAGATATAAACAATATGGCGACAGAACATTGTAGCATACATCAATGTCTTTTGCCATAAATTTTGGTTTTTACTTTTGAATTTTGAATTAAGATGAAATATGCACTGGTAACAGGCGGTTCACGAGGTATAGGACGCGCTACATGCCTGAAGCTGGCCGACATGGGCTATGCTGTACTTGTAAACTATAAGGGGAATAAAGAAGCTGCAGAAGAAACTGCACGCCTTGTAAAAGAGAAGGGTGTTGATGCACAAATACTGAACTTTAATGTTGCTGACAAAGCTGATGTAGATAATGTGCTGGGTGGATGGATAGAATCTCACAAAGAAGATATAATAGAAGTACTGGTCAACAATGCCGGTATCAGGCAGGATACATTATTGATGAGCATGACCGATGAGCAATGGGATAGCGTACTTGATACCAGCCTGCGTGGCATGTACAATGTAACTAAAGTAGTGCTGAACCCAATGCTGATGAATCGTTATGGCCGTATCATCAATATGGTATCACTCAGCGGTTTGAAAGGTATGCCGGGGCAGGTTAACTACTCTGCAGCCAAAGCAGGTATGATAGGTGCTACAAAAGCACTGGCACAAGAAATTGCAAAACGCAATGTAACTGTTAATGCCATAGCTCCGGGATTCATCAAAACAGACATGACCGAAGAGCTAAATGAAAAAGAACTTGTGAACCTGATACCAATGAAACGTTTCGGATTAGCAGATGAAGTTGCTGATCTTGTTGGTTTCTTTGCTTCTAAAAATGCATCTTATATCACCGGGCAGGTGCTTTCTATCAACGGTGGTTTATATTCATAACAGAACTAGTATGAGTCGTGTTGTTATTACAGGTTTAGGTATTTACTCTTCTTTGGGTAAGAATCGTGAGGAAGTAGCAAAATCATTGTTTGAAGGCAAATCGGGTATCATACTCGACCCTAAACGCAAGGAGATGGGTTATCGCAGCGGATTGACGGGTTTTGTAGAACGCCCTCAACTGAAGGGGCTGCTTGACCGCCGTTCGCGTATCATGATGCCGGAACATGCAGAATTTGCTTACATGGCAACTATTGAAGCGATGGCACAGGCAGGCATGAATACGGAGTTCTTCGAACAAAATGAAACAGGTATCATCTACGGAAACGATAGCTGCGCACAACCTGTAATAGAAGGCATAGACCTAGTGCGCGAGAAGAAAGACACCATGCTGGTAGGCAGTGGCTCTGTATTCCAGGTACTGAATAGTACTGTTACTATGAATTTAGCCACGATATTCAAACTGCGTGGTATCAACTTTACAATAAGTGCAGCCTGCGCAAGTGGCTCACATTCCATAGGCCTCGGCTATATGTTTATCAAACAAGGCCTGCAGGACCGTGTAATATGCGGTGGTGCGCAGGAAGTGAACATATATTCAATGCCCAACTTTGATGCGCTGGGCACATTCAGTACACGCGAAGATGAACCGACTAAAGCATCCCGTCCATTCGACAGAGACAGGGATGGACTGGTACCGGGTGGCGGTTCAGCAACCGTGATACTCGAAAGCCTTGAAAGTGCACAGGCACGTGGTGCTACTATATTAGCCGAAGTTTTAGGTTACGGCTTTTCATCAAATGGGCAACACATAAGCAATCCAAGCACAGAAGGACAGGTGCGCTCTATTGGTCGCGCGCTGGCAGATGCAGGTGTTCTTCCGGCTGATGTTCAGTATATCAATGCACATGCTACCAGTACTCCGGCAGGAGATGGCAGTGAGGCAGAAGCGATATTTGAAGTATTTGGCGGTAAAGTACCCGTAAGTTCTACCAAGTCTATGACCGGGCACGAATGCTGGATGGCAGGTGCGAGCGAGATAGTATATAGTATGCTGATGATGCAAAACAGCTTCATAGCGCCAAACATCAACTTTGAGAACCCCGATGAGCATAGTGCCAAGATCAACATCATTCCTCAAACATTGAAGAAAGACTTTGACCTGTTCCTTTCAAACTCATTCGGATTTGGTGGTACCAACTCTTCATTGGTGGTACGCAGGTGGAATGGCTAAGCCTTTTCGAAAGCACTGCGCATATCTTCTATCTTAGTTTTCAGTAGCTCGTCGTATACCCTGGCTGCTGCCTCCATTGATTTCATATCCCCGGAGTTCATCAGGTCTGTATATATAAGTATCGGCGGGGCCACATTGCTCCGGTAGTCGTCATAGTTCCAGAACTTCTGGTATACTTTGATATATCCGTTCGGGTCACGTATTAAACGATAATGGCTGAGAAACTCATTACGGTTCTCATTAGTATATATGACCAGGTTATGTGGCCTTAGCTGCCCGGTGAGCAGGTGTGCCCCGGCTTCGGCTCCCCACAACGACTTCTTATTTTCCAGCGGTACCCTTCGCCATGTTTCACGGTCATGGTCGTTGATGAACCTGAAAGTACCTATCTCCATAACCGGTTTCAATACATGTTCATAAGCGGTCATCCACCTATCCAGTAATTGCCTCTTGTTGGCCAGCTTGAGTTCACCGTTATCCTTGCCAACGACATAGCCCATCTCCTTCAGTGAGTTCATAACATTGGTTACATTACCCAAACTTGTACCTGACAATTTGGCAATTTCACGATATGGGATATTGAGAAAACGTTCGTTAAGCAGGAAGTGGAATAGTACTTTTAAGCCTGTTTTGGTAAAAGCCCGGTTCGACTTTCCCTTACTAAGCACAACAGGTTTATTACTGTCTACCCATATAAACAGGTCGCCATCCTGTATAGATATATTACCATTTGCTTCTAAGTAGGGTATCTTATTCTCTCGCAATGCGTCCTTCACATCAGGGTATATCTTACCGGCAACCAGCATCATCGGGTTGCGCATTTTCGCCTGTTCCAGTATTTGAGTAAGGTGCCTGGCACGTACCTCCTGGTGTGTTTCTGCCTTGTATTTCAACGTTCTGTCGTGAGCATAGAGGTTAATCTCCACGTTTTCACCTTCAGTGAGCGCAAACTTCCACATTCCCCTGAACAATGGATTATGCTCAAGGCTTTCTAAAGCCATATCTATGATCTTCAATTCTGTATTGTTCACGGGGGCAATTTTGTTCACAACACGTATACAACCACTGCTTAAACTTAGTAAAGAAAACCATTATTTCATAAGCATTTATTAAAAAAACATAAAATAATTGTAAATCAAATCTGGTCTTCTGTCTCCATTTTATGCAGGATCATTACATTTGTGTCCTCACAAACTGAAGCTGTATAAAACTATGAGTACAAAACGGTTTATCTTTTTTACTATTCTTGTTTTTACTTCTTTCATTTCCCGCTCACAGTCCATCAAACTGGATATCAAACATCACATCATACCACTCTCCGGGAAATCAATGCACGGGCGCGGGTATGTGAATAAAGGTGGTGAGAAAGCTGCTGCTTATATTGCGGATAAGCTCAGGTCTTTCGGCCTGCGGCCAATCGGTAATAATGGCAGTTATACTCAATCCTACCAGTTCTCAATCAATACATTTCCGAGAAGGGTAAGCCTTACCATCAACAACAAAGAACTGAAACCGGGGGTAGACTTTATAGTACATGCTGCCAGCAGCGCTTATAACAGCAATGGCAAAATGCACCTGAAGCATATCAACCTCGGCAAGGTGAAAGACTCTGCAAGCTGGGCTGAGGTGAAAGCTGAGTTTGAACCGAACAGGGCCTACTACCTGAAGAACACCGATACACTGAACAAGTACCTGAAACTGGGACTCAGGTCATTTGCCAAAGAGTTGCCCAAGGCACTCTATATAGTACCAACTCATGGCAAACTCACGTGGCTGGCCTGTACAGATACCGTAAGTTCTACCATTATATATGCCGAGGATACCGTTCTGCCCCGTTGGGTAAGAAGAGTGGAAACTGAGGTAGAAACCAAATACATCCCATCCTTCAAAGCGTATAATGTAATGGGCTATATACCGGGCACAGAACAACCGGATAGCTTTATTGTCTTCGCAGCCCACTACGACCACCTGGGCGAAATGGGACAGAACACCATGTTCCCCGGTGCTCATGATAACGCGAGCGGTACAGCTTTGGTGCTCTGGCTGGCTGAGTACTTTGCCAAACACCCGCAGCGTTACTCACTGGCATTCATGCTGTTTAGCGGGGAGGAAGCTGGGCTCCTGGGGTCTAAGCACTATGCTAACAACCCGGTATTTCCGTTGGAACAGATACGCTTTGTAGTGAACCTGGATATGACGGGCGATGCTACCAATGGTATAACCGTGGTAAACGGGGACAGTTGTGCCCATGAATTCGCCATGCTGGAGCAACTGAATGCCAAACGCGGATATCTCCCCAAGATCAACAAGCGCAGCCAGACACAGAACAGCGACCATTACTCCTTCAGCCAGAAGGGTGTGCCCGCTATATTCATCTATGGTAACGGCACCAAGCCATATTACCACGATGTGTTTGACACATACAAGCAGTTGTCTATGGAGCATATAGACGATCTTGCCAAGCTGCTGATAGAGTTTGCACGCGATAAGAGCAACGGCCTCTGAAATTAACCCCATTTCTACCACCCGCAGATAACGAGGATAGATATATATTTATACCTCAATTCTAAACTATGCTCAAACAATTCTTAGGGGCAGTATGCATATCTGCAGTATTGCTTTCTTCATGCGGTGGCAACGGCGGTGGCGGAGATGTGGTTAAAGATGCCCAGAAGTTCATTGATGATTATACCACTGAGTATGTGAAGCTGTACACCAATTCACAGAATGCCCAATGGAAATCGAACATCGAAATAAAGGAAGGCGACAGCACCAACAGCGTAGCGGCACAAAAGGCTGATGAAGCAATGGCAGCTTTTACCGGCAGCAAAGAGAACATTGAGAATGCCCGCAAATACCTCGACCAGAAAGACAAGCTGAACGAGATACAGGTAAAGCAACTGGAGTTGATACTCTATGCTGCTGCCAACAACCCGCAGACTATTGCCGATGTTGTTAAGGAACGCATCAAAGCGGAGAACAGCCAAACGCAGAAGCTCTATGGCTACCAATATATGCTGAATGGCAAGAAGATAAGCACCAATAATATAGACAGCATACTGAAGGCTGAGAACAATATCGATAACCGCCTTGCTGCATGGAATGCCAGCAAAGAGATAGGTAAAAGCCTGAAAAGCGGGCTGGTGAACCTGCGCGACCTGCGCAATAAGACTGTGCAGGCACTTGGCTATCATGACTACTTCACATACCAAGTGAGCGACTACGGTATGAAGACCGACGAGATGATGCAGACCATGGACAAGCTGATGGAAGAACTCCGCCCGCTGTATCGTGAGCTGCATACATGGATGCGCTACGAAATGGCTAAGAAGTACCACGCATCTGCTGTACCTGACTACCTGCCTGCACACTGGCTGCCTAACCGCTGGGGACAGGACTGGAGCTCTGTAGTAACTGTGAAAGGCATAGACCTGGACAAGGTACTGGGTGCTAAGTCTCCTGAGTGGATAGTGAAGGAAGGCGAGAAGCTATACACCAGCATTGGTTTCCCTGCACTGCCGGAGAGCTTTTGGCAAAAGTCGAGCCTGTATCCTTACCCGGCTGATTCGAATGTGAAGAAGAACAACCACGCATCTGCATGGCATATAGACCTTGATAAGGATGTACGCAGCCTGATGAGTGTTGAGCCGAACTCTGAATGGTTTGAAACTGCCAACCATGAGCTGGGCCATATCTACTATTACATCACTTATACCAACAAGGATGTACCGCCATTGCTAAGGGGTGGTGCCAACCGTGCTTACCACGAAGCTATTGGTACCATGATGGGCCTTGCAGCTATGCAGAAACCATACCTCGCCGGCCGTGGCCTGATAGACGGTAATGTGAAAACAGACAGCATACAATCGTTACTGAAAGAAGCACTCAACTCTGTTGTGTTCATCTTCTTCTCTTCGGGTACTATGAGCAATTTCGAGAAGGCGCTGTATGTAGACAACCTCGCACCAGACCAGTTCAATGCTAAGTGGTGGGAACTGGCTAAGAAGTACCAGGGTATAGAGCCGCCAACAGCACGTGGCGAAGAGTATTGTGATGCAGCTACCAAAACGCATATCAACGATGACCCGGCACAGTATTATGATTATGCCCTGTCTTACGTGATACTATACCAGTTGCACAACCATATAGCTAAGGAGATATTGCACCAGGACCCTCGTGCTACCAACTACTACGGGCACAAGGAGATAGGTGACTTCATGCACACTATCATGTACCCGGGTGCTTCTAAAGACTGGCGCAAGGTGCTGAAAGAATCTACCGGCGATGAACTGAACGGCAAAGCTATGCTGGAGTATTTTGAACCGCTGGTAAACTGGCTGAAAGAACAGAACAAAGGAAGGAAATACACTATTTAAGATACATCCTCACTTGCTTATTAACGCCACCTGTATGGGTGGCGTTTTTGTTACAATTTGTTACGGTTTTTACATCCCCCTAGCCCCCTTCAAAGGGGGAATGGTGTAGAAAAAGTACCTGAAGGCGTCAAATAAATCCATTTTGGAAAGCGCTGGGCGTTCCTCAGGAAAAATTGTTTCCATTTTGTTCCCATAAGGGAGAGGGGGTAATGTAAAATGTAAAAGGCAAAATGAATTGCTCATCGCGGTTCACCACCCCGACTGACAAACTGCTTCGCAGTTCATCAGTCGCCCCTCCTTAGCAAGGAGGGGAGCTTTACTTTTTCTCCCCCTCAGCGGGGGGGGTTAGGGGGAGGGTGGTAGTATTATCCGGCTCAGGCGGATAAACAATTTCTGCTTAGCCTCTTAAAAACGGGAGAGGAGCTTTTGTTACAAATTGTTACGGGTTTACAGTATGTCAAAGAGCAGTGATGTTCACTCAGAATATCTATAGCAAATATACAATAAATATTTAATTATTACTAGTCCGGCTATTCCTGATTTTTATATAGGGTAAATATTTAACTTAGAGGAAACAAATACCATGTCGCTGAAAAGAAATATCCTTATTGCTGCCTGTTCTTTATTGAGTATTAGCTCCGTACACGCACAGATAAAAGTTGTTGAACCTACAAGCATCGATTCTCAATGGATACAGGATTATGAACCCTTCCAAATTGTGGGCAACCTGTATTATGTGGGCAGCTACGACCTGGCCATGTATCTTATCACTACTGCTACAGGACATATACTTATCAATACAGGGATGTCGTCATCGGCTGAGATGATAAAAAAGCATGTGGAACAACTGGGTTTTAAGATGAGTGATATTAAGATATTGCTCACCACACAGGCGCATTTCGACCATATGGGCGGCATGGCTGCTGTACAAAAAATGACGGGTGCTGTATTGATGGTTGACGAGGGCGATGTGGAGGTAGTAGAAAGCGGGGGCAGCGCCGACTATGTATTAGGCAAGTATGGCGCTACGTTTCAGCCACTGAAGGTAGGCCGAGTATTGCACGACGGTGATAAGATAAGCCTGGGCGGTACAGAGCTTACTATGTTGCACCACCCCGGACACACCAAAGGCTCTTGCAGTTATATATTAACTGTAAAAGATGAAAAGCGTAGCTACAAAGTATTAATAGCCAATATGCCTAAGATGCTGCCCGAAGTAGACCCGGACAGTATGCCGGGCTACCCTGATGTAGCTAAAGATTTTGAATATACTTATGCTGTTATGCCCAAATTGAAATTTGATATATGGGTAGCATCACACGCCAGCCAGTTCAAACTGCATGAAAAACATAAACCGGGAGACAAATACAACCCCGAAGCCTTCCGCGACCCTGAGGGTTATTTATCTAATATTGCGAATCTTCATAAAGAGTATTTGGAGAAGAAGAGGAAGAGGTGATCATTTACAATATCAGTATTTCAATTCATTTACCTCAGTATATATAGCAGTGTCTGCAAATGAAGATTTATGCAAATAATTATCGGTTTGCCATAATGTAATATTTAATTCTATTTTCCACGTACCATCATTTAGCTTTTGACCATTAATATTGCCCTTATATATAAGGGCTCCCCAATATACCGGTTGTAATGCTCTACTATAATAATAACACATGTGTTCTGCTAATCCACTATCTGCATAATTAATAGAATTTACATCACTATCAGCTTCAAATCTTATTACTGCATAATAAGGATAACCATGCCCGTTATATATTACATTATCTGCCTCTAACCTGTATTCGAAAACTGTTTTATTACCGGTATCTAGAACAGAATATAACAACCTCGGCATGTCTCCGATACTGTTATCTATAATACTGCTGTTGTTTTTATAGTAATGCGTCTTAAAATAGCTACTGATCTGTTTATCCTCCTTCTTGCTGCATGATACTATTAGCAGAACCACAATACAGATTGATAATGGGTATTTCATAGGAAAGTTTAATAGGTTCATTCAATTATTAAGCCAAATCATATATATATACTACTCATATAACTTTTTGTATTCAATATTACGTACACATGACAATATTGCAAGCATTAACCCTAACCTCTAAGTATGTAAATAACGTCCTGTTTAGCAGATTGTTGATTACTTTTATACAAATTTTTTATTGAAAATCAATAAGTTACAAAGGTGCGCTAAAAAAACTTAATGAATTTCTTGGTAGGGAAATATACCCATCTTACCTTTGCCGTCCCAAAAAAGTACTGCCTTTTAACCGGGCGGCAAAAGAAAAGACAATGAGACATCTTAGTTTTAAAACACAGTCGGCCAACGAAAGTATCGTAAAGCGTGATTGGTATGTAATAGACGCTACCAATAAAACTCTGGGCCGTATGACAACGCGCATAGCAAGCGTACTGCGCGGCAAACACAAGGCTTACTATACTCCGCACTTCGACTGCGGCGATTATGTGATCGTAGTAAACAGCGGTAAAGCTATCCTGACAGGTAACAAACTGGAGGACAAAGAATACCAAACATACAGCGGTTACCCCGGTGGCCAGAAAATAGCTACTGCAAAGATCATGCAGCAGTCTCGTCCTAACGTAATGATAGAGCGCGCCGTAAAAGGTATGCTGCCTAAAAACCGTATGGGCCGTGCAATGGCTAAAAAACTGTTCGTTTATGAAGGTGCAGAACACCCGCACAAAGCACAGCAGCCTGTGGAACTGACAATGAGTAACAAAAAGTAATTCCCAATTAAAAAATTCCAAATTCCAATATAAATGGAAAAGCAAAAAAATGCCGTTGGTCGCCGTAAGGAAGCTGTAGCTCGTGTATACCTGAGCAAAGGTACCGGCAACATCACGGTAAACGACAAAGAATACAGGGCTTATTTCCCGATAATGTACCTGCAAAACCAGGTAGAACTTCCGTTGAAAACTACTGAAACTACCGGCAACTTTGATATAGTTGTTACAGTAGCAGGTGGCGGTCCTAAAGGCCAGGCAGAAGCTATTAAAATGGCTATTGCACGTGCGCTGTGCGAAGTGAATAACGAATTGTATCGTCCGATGCTGAAGAAAGGGCATATGATGACGCGTGACAATCGTATGGTTGAACGTAAGAAATTTGGTAAAGCGAAAGCACGTCGCAGCTTCCAGTTCTCTAAACGTTAATCGCTGGTATTCTTTTTATTTAACCGTCAAGAAATTAATACAATGGAAGAAAATAAAAGCCTTCACCAGCAGTTACTTGAAGCTGGTGTACACTTCGGCCACCTGAAGAAAAAGTGGAACCCAAAGATGTTGCCTTACATCTTTGCCGAAAAAAATGGTATTCATATAATAGACCTCAATAAAACTATTGAAGGCCTGGATGAAGCTGCTGCTGCATTGAAATCTATCGCTAAGAGCGGTAAGAAGATCATGTTCGTAGCTACTAAAAAACAAGCTAAAGAAATAGTTGCTGAAGCTGCTGCTAAAGTAAATATGCCTTATGTTACTGAACGTTGGTTGGGTGGTATGCTCACTAACTTCCAGACTATCCGTAAGAGCGTAAAGAAAATGCAGAGCATTGAAAAAATGCTGGCAGACGGTACAATGGACAGCGTTACTAAAAAAGAACGCCTGACCCTGAACCGCAGCAAAGAAAAAATGGAAAAAGTACTGGGTGGTATCGCGCAAATGGGCCGTACTCCTGCTGCTCTGTTCATGGTGGATATCAGCCACGAACACATTGCTCTTGCTGAAGCTAAGCGTCTTGGTATCAACACATTCGCTATGGTTGATACAAACAGCGACCCTACTAAAGTAGATTTCGCTATACCATCTAACGACGATGCTACTAAATCTATAGCTATCATCGTTAACTACCTGACTGCTGCTATCATGGAAGGTCTGCAGGAACGTTCTCAGAACAAAGAAGAAGATACTGAAGAAGAAGTATCTACTGAGCGTATGCGCGGCCTGGATATAGACGAAGAAGGTGGTGAAAAAGGTGAGCGTCGCGGACGCGGTGCTGGTGCAGGTGCAGGACGTGGCCCTGGTGCCGGTCGCGGACAAGGCGGCGGTAACCGTGGTGGTGCAGGTGGCGGTCGCGGACCGGGCGGTGGCAACCGTGGCGGTGCACGTACAGGTGCTCCAAGGAAAGCATAATTCAGGAACCGGGATTCACTGAATTACCGGGTTTAATGAAATAACAAATTATTAAAGCCCCATAATTTGGGGCTTTAATGCAAAGAATGAAATTCGCAAACGATTTATAAACTTAATAAAAGGATATTCAACAATGAGTACTGTAACAATATCTGCAGCAGATGTAAACAAACTGCGTCAGCAAACAGGTGCAGGCATGATGGATTGCCGCAAAGCGCTGATGGAAAGTGAAGGTGATTTTGAAAAAGCGATAGATTACCTGCGTAAGAAAGGACAGAAAGTAGCTGCTAACCGCAGCGATCGTGATGCTAAAGAAGGTGTGGTTATAGCTAAAGCTTCTGCAGACAACACTTATGGTGTTATCGTGAACCTGAGCTCTGAAACAGACTTCGTTTCTAAAAATGCAGAGTTCATTGCTTTCGCTAATGAACTTACTGATATCGCATTGAATACTAAAGCTGATTCTATAGATGCACTTAAAGCTGCAGCTATGGGCGGCGCTACTGTAGGCGATAAACTGCTGGAAATGGTAGCTAAAATAGGTGAGAAAATAGATGTAGTTCGTTTTGAAACAATGACTGCAGCATCTGTTGTTCCTTATATCCACGCCGGTTACCGCATAGGTGTATTGGTAGGTATGAACAAAGCAGCTAATGACAATGTAATAACTGCCGGTAAAGACGTAGCTATGCAGATAGCAGCGATGAACCCGCTTGCAGTTGATGCTGAAAGCGTACCTGCTGAAATGGTAGAACGTGAAAAAGCTATCGCTGTAGAACAGGTTATGGCTGAAGGCAAAACAGGTGACATGGCAGAAAAAATTGCTATGGGTAAACTGAACAAATTCTTCAAAGAAAATACACTGTTGCCACAGGCTTTCGTAAAAGATGGCGGTAAAACTGTAGGCGACTACCTGAAGAGCGTAGAAGCAGACCTTACCGTTAACGCTTTCAAGCGTATAGCTGTAGGTAGCTAATAATTAATTAGTTATGAATAAAAAGCCGGGCAAAAGACCCGGCTTTTTTTATTGCCCGTACTTCTACAGCGTATTAATACGTATAAAAAATACCTTGTATAGGGTATTATGAATTATGCCGGGGAAGAGTAATTTTGATATATAATTTATAATCACTAATTATTGATTATATAATGTAGAAATAATTGATGGATTGCTGCAAATCATTCTTTTACTGAATTGTATTTTGTTTCTTTGCGGCGACTAAAGCCTATCATTAAATATTTTTAATAATTGTTTAATCAAACACCCCGAATATGAGAAGAATTAGACTCGCATTAACATTAGCTGCGATGCTTCCTATGGCGGCCTTTGCACAGATGAGGTATCTCGGTATCTCTACCAGCAACTGGAGCGGAACCAACGGAATGTATCTCAACCCCGCAAACCTTGCGGATTCACGCCACAAATTTGTGGTAGACCTGTTTTCAATGAACGTAGGTGCAGATAACAACCTGGCCACTTTCAAAGCCGGTGATATCTTCAAAGGCGTTACTAACGGTGATAAGCTGTCTGATAATTTTGCGTTCAGTAGTAAGGATCAGTTCAGTATGCTGGTGCCAATGGTAGAATTACGTTTGCCAGGTATCATGGTGAACATTAAAGGTAAACATGGCGTTGCGCTGACCATGCGCGTACGTGGTATGAACCAGTTTCACAACTTCAACCAAAACCTGTACAAGAACATCGTAGACTCAAGCTTTACACCTTCTTCTACAGCTACTTTCCAGGCCGGTGATTTTAACTGGACTGCACACCTGTGGTCTGAACTGAACCTGGGTTATGGCGGCGTTATCTATAATAAGAACCCAATGCATATGGTGAAAGGTGGTTTGACCGTTCGCTATCTGATGGGTGCAGGTTTTATTGGTGCATACAGCAGCAATATCAATGCTAAGTATAACGGACTTGGTATGGACCCGAGCCTTACCATCAGCAATACTGATTTCCATTATGCTACAGGAGGTATTAACCTGAATGGCGGCAACAATAACAACAACCTTTTCGGTAGCACCGGTAAAGGTTTTGGTGCTGACCTTGGCGTCGTGTACGAATTCAGACCGAAATACAAGAAATACCAGTATGATATGGATGGTAAAACAGGCCTGATAAACCCGGGCAAAAACCCATACATGCTGCGTTTCTCTGCTTCTATAGTTGACCTGGGTGCTATTAAATACAAGAACTCAAGCGCTATTAATGTAAACCAGTCAGGTTCTGCTGTTATCAAAGGCAGCGAGATAGCTGATTATGCAAATACTTATGATTCACTGCGTTATTACCTGAATTCAAAAGGTATCAAAGCAGACTCAAGCTCTAATACAGTAACTAAAGTAGGTATGCCATCTACCCTGATAGTAGGCGTTGACTACCACGCTATAGGTGGTTTGTATGTAAACGCTACCTATTTTGGCAATGTTGCTAAGCATGATAAATTCGGTAACTCATACTACAGTTCATTTACTTTAACTCCACGTTTTGATATTAAAGCGTTCAGCTTTGGCGTACCTATTACGTACAGCACATTGTCTAAAGCTATCAAAGCAGGTGTTGGTATACGTCTTGGTGGTTTCATAGTGGGTAGCGATGATATGCTTACCTTCTTCAACTCAGGCAATGGTATGAACCTGTACTTCGGTGCTTATGTACCTATCAACAGGAAAATGCCTAAAGACAGCGATGGCGACCATGTATCTAACAAGAAAGATAAATGTAAACATGAGCCGGGTGTATGGGAAATGAAAGGTTGCCCTAACCCTGATAAAGATGGTGACGGTGTACTGGATAAAGACGATAAATGCCCTGACGTAGCTGGTTCTAAAACTGCAAATGGTTGTCCTGATGCTGACCTTGATGGTGTTGCTGATGCTGAAGACCGTTGTCCGCAACAGGCTGGTTCACCTGCTATGCAAGGTTGCCCAGACCGCGATAAAGATGGTATAGCTGATGTTGATGATGCTTGTCCTGATGTACCGGGTCTTGCACAATACAAAGGTTGTCCTGATACTGATGGTGATGGTATAGCTGATAATGAAGATGCTTGTCCTAACGCAGCAGGCCCGATAGCTAACCAGGGTTGCCCTGATACTGATAATGATGGTATAGCTGATAACCTGGATAAATGCCCTACAGTACCAGGTACTGCTAACAACCACGGTTGCCCTGAAATAAGCGTACAGGTTAAGAAACGCCTTGCGTTTGCTGCTACAGCTATCCAGTTCGACTTAGGTAAAGCAACTATCAAGAAGACATCTAACAAACTGCTGGATGAAGTAGTTAAGATACTGAATGACTACCCTGATTATGTAATGAGCATTGAAGGCCATACAGATAATGTGGGTAAAGCTGATAAGAATCTGCAACTGTCTAAAGAACGCGCTGAAGCTGTGAAGAATTACTTCATCAGCAAAGGTATAGCCGCAGACAGGCTGATGGCTGACGGCTTTGGTGATACTAAACCTGTAGCTTCTAACAAAACTGCTGCAGGCCGTGCTAAAAACCGCCGTGTTGCTATGGACCTGAAACTGAGGGACTAATACAACACTAAGCATAAATAAAAATGCCCCGCAAATGCGGGGCATTTTTATTTTAATATGTTCATTTAAAAACCAAACTGCTATTACTTAATTTTAGTGAAAGCTTCGATGTGCTTAAACGAATAATATTACTCTGCACACTTTCACTATTGAACATTGTACTGAAGGCACAACCTTACGATGAAAACTATGATATAATCAATACAAGGAACGGGCTTTCAAATAATATAGTATTATCACTGCTGCAGGATAGCAGGGGGTTTTTGTGGATAGGTACCTATAATGGCTTATGTATGTACGATGGCAGTAAGGTTTATACCTATAAATCTGCCTTGGGAAATAATAATAACAACAACTGGTATAATGCTATTGTGCAACTGTATGAAGACAGAAACAATAATATATGGATAGGCACAAGGGGTGGGCTTATAAGCTGTTTTAACCCGAGGAAACAAAGTTTTAAACAATACGAAACAGAACCCCGGGTAATGAGGATAACGGGATTTGCGGAAGATGATACTCATAGAATATGGATAGGATATGATAACGGTTACATAGGCTATATATGCGGTGATAGTATTTGCAAAAAGAAAGTCATTGAGAGTAAAATAGTGTTCATGCATAGTATCGCTCATGGAAGACTCTTAATAGTTGGAGAAAGTGGATTGACCTATTATAATACTGTAAACAATACTACAGAACCGATAATAATAGAAAGTCGAAAATATAAAGTGATCGAAAATGCCTGTGTATCAGGCAATAAATTGATCATTACCGGCTGGGACGGAATAGATATTATTGATCTGCAGAATAAAAAAATAATAAAACATTTTCCACGTATTGATCCAGGCAGAAAGGCTATCAATAATATTTGCCCATCTCCGACGGGTGGATTTTGCTATACTGATGCGACAAATATAAAGGAATATGACTCTGAAGGAAACCTGAAATATGTGTACCGAATAAGTAACAACAAATGGTATGATCAGCATGAATATGTTAATTGTATACTTGCCGATAACAGGGGGCTTATATGGATAGGTACAAATTCGGGTTTGCTAAAACTTGATACGAAAAAATACCTATTCAAAAAATACACCAGGAACAGTATTGATAATAAACTCTCTGATGATTATATAAGAGCCATACATGCTGAAGGGAATAATTATGTCTGGGTTGGTTATAGGGCAGGTTCAATCAATAAGCTAACGCGCGATAGTATAAACGGGAACATTAAGGAATATGCGCAGTATCCCCTCCTGCTTAACGGCCGAAAGGTTGATAATTATACTACTAATACAATATTGCCACTTGATGATGGCAGGATATTGGCAGGTGGGCAAAATGGTTTATTCGTATTGGATAAAAAGGGAAAAGAGTTTGTCTCTTTCCCAAAAAAAAATTACCCAGATAGCCTCATAGAGGTTTGGTCATTATATCGTGATTCTCAAAAACGGATATGGGTCGGTACAAACCATTTTGGACTGTTTATTATTGACGAACCAAATTCTAAAGTATATCACTATTCATTAAACTCGATTACAAAAAAAGACGGAGCTGATAATATCTGGAACATATATTGCGACAGAAATAAAAAGATATGGATAGGAACAGACAACGGATTATTTCAGGTAGCTGACCCGAAAGATATTACTGCATTACATTTCAACGAGTTTATTCTGAAACCAAGAGAGCAGGTATATGTCTGGAATATTGCAGAAGATAATACAGGGAATATTTGGATAGGTACTACAGGCAATGGGATATTCAAGATATCCATGCCTGATTATCAGGTTAGTACTCCGGTAAAGCTTCCACTAAACAGCATATCTGCAATAGTTGCTGATAAAGCAGATAATATGTGGGTAAGCACGGTGAATGGTCTATTCTGCTATAATCAGAGCAGAAATAAAATATCCTCGTTTGACGAAGAAGATGGTATAATCAGTAATGATTTCAATTATAATTCTATTAGCATTACACCATCCGGCGAAATATTTATGGGTACTAAAACCGGTATGATAAGCTTTAAACCTGAAACGATTTATGAACGCGACTACCACTCAGTACCTACACATATCACATACCTCAATATAGCAGGCAACGACTCGACAGCAGCTATATACAACAAAGCACTTCTTGAATTGTCACGAATACAAAACTTCATTACAATAGGCTTTTCAATCGCTGATTTTTCGAAAACGATAAAACATCGTTATCGTTACATCTTAGAGGGGTTCGATAATAAATGGAATTATACACAGGGGGAACGACCTGTGGCAACATACACAAACCTGCCGCCCGGAAAATATAAGTTTATTGTTGAGGGAAGTGCAGATGGTATACAATGGAGTATAAAAAATGCAGTGCTATATATAAATATTAACCCTGCTATCTGGCAACGGCCCATATTTTGGATAACATGTATCATCATGGTATTGATCGCTGCAGGTATTTTTATTTATAAAAGGATAAATGCAGTAGTAAACAAAGAACGTGAAAAAAACAGGATCGAGAAACAGATAGCAGAGCTGGAGCTAAAAGCACTGCAGGCGCAAATGAATCCTCATTTCATATTTAACACTATTAATGCCATACAGCACTTCATCATTGAAAAAGATGAGATAACAGCAAATGATTACCTGTCAAAATTTGCCAGACTTATGCGCCTGTTCCTCGAATCGTCAAAAAACAAGTATATATCTCTGCATGCAGAAATTGAACTACTGCAATTATATATCTCTCTTGAAAAATTGCGTTTCTATGACAAATTCGACTATACTATTGACTTCGAAGGTATATGGGATACTAAAAATATCATGATACCTTCTATGCTGATACAACCGTTTGCTGAGAATGCTATTAATCATGGCCTCGTACCGAAAGATTCTGACGGGCACCTGGATATTAAGTTCAGGCTTATCAATGCAGAAACCCTGTGCTGTATAATTGATGATGATGGTATAGGGCGCAAAAAGGCAGCAGAGCTGGGTGCATCAAAGAACAAACGACATATATCCAGGGGTATGCAATTAATTGAAGAACGGATAAAAACTTATAACTTTATTACTGACGGAAATATTCTTATCAATATTACCGACAAGCAGCCACCTTATGTTGGCACGCTTATTGAAATAATTATACCTATTGACCCGAATAATAAATAAAATTATTGCGCCATGATAAGAAGCTTAATAATAGACGATGAGCCCCGCAGCAGGGAAACATTATCATCACTACTTAATCGTTATTGCAAGGATGTTTCTGTGGAAGCTAAGGCAGGTAATGTATCGGAAGGTGTATCAATGATCCGAAAAATTAAACCTGAACTTATTTTCCTGGACATATCTATGCCGGATGGCAATGGATTTGACCTGTTACAACAGGTTCCCGGTATGGATGCTGAGATCATATTTACAACTGCCTATAATGAATATTGCCTGCAGGCAATAAAAGCTTCAGCAGTTGATTATTTGCTGAAACCGCTAAATATTGCCGAGCTGCAAACAGCTGTAGAACGCGCGGAGGAAAGAATAATGAAGAAGAACGGACTGAGTCATTTCTATCAGTTGTTTTCAAATCTCGACCAGCAGCAGAACCATACCGGAAAAATAGCTGTACCTGTAAACGATGGATTGCATTTTATTTCAATAGGCAATATTATCCGCATGGAGGCGAGCGGCAGTTATACACAAATATTTTGTACAGATAACACATCAGTACTTAGTTCAAAATCGCTGAAAGAGTATGAAGATATACTTCCAACGCAAACCTTCTTCCGTGTTCACCATTCTCATATCATTAACCTGTCATTCATCAGGCAGTACCACAGGGGCGACGGAGGATATGTGACCATGACCGACGGGTCCGCCGTTGATATTGCCAAAAGAAAAAGAAAAGACTTTCTAGATATTTTCCAGGCATAAATAAAGAGCCACTAATAAGTGGCTCTTTATAGTTTCGGGACATGCCGAGCATTGTCATTTTATTACTGCTCTATATTATAATCAGAATAGGTACGTGAACGCATCTTATTTGTTTATTACCATTCTTTTGGTATCGATCTCCTGCCCGTCTATCACTAAACTATACAGGTACATACCGGATATAAGTTCTGTACCTGAGAATGATATATTTCCTTCACCATTTCCTGACAACGGATAGCTTTTCAGTTTACGGCCGTTCATATCGAAAACCATTATCTGCGCATTGTTATAAGCAGCAGGCAGTTTATATCCTATTGAAGTTATTTCTCCAAACGGATTAGGAGCATTTTGATATAGGGCTGCTCCTGTTACAGTATGTGTGTTGATACCATTAGCATTGCCAGTATTACCATTTTCCATAACAGCCACCTTTTTTTGCAGTTCTTCAATCATTTGTTGCTGTTCTTTAATTGCATTAATTAGTACCGGTATCAATTCTGTATACCTGATAGCGTGTGTTTTTTGTTCATCATCACCTACCACAACGATTTCTTTGATAACCTCTTTTACTTCTTGTGCAATAAGCCCGAGGTTACGGCTGTCTGATGGATTACTGTTCAAATTATAGCTTACAGGACGTAGTTTCTTAATTTCATTAATGCCATATTCAAGGTTCTTTACATTGCTCTTTAACCTGGCATCTGAACTAATGTTAGGTGCAACACATAAAAATATATTGTTCCAACGCTGGGTTATTGAGCCCAGGTCGCGTGAACAGCTTACATCCGGAACAATATTTCCGGCTACCTGAAGTTTCTGAGTAGCGTGGTTATTTGTTCCTATTCCAACATTACCATTACTACCCATAACGATACCTGCGGTAGTCATTGTACCACTTCCGTCTGCCGGATTTATCTGGAAAGATCCGTTAGTCAAAAAATACTGATTATGGAATCGATAAGTGAGATTGGGACCACCGGTAAATATCATGTCACCATTATGTATATCAAGGTTCATTAACGGGTTGGATGTGCCACCTATACCTACTGAGCCGGTTGGTTTTATCACTACTTTAGTATTCCCGCTCAAATCATCGGCCTGGAACAAATCGCCATGATTCGCCGGTGCATTACATCCCGTAGGACCTGCAGTTGGCGTGAGTTTTAAGGCAGCAATATTATCACAAGGAGGATTTACAATATGTAATCTTGCCACAGGGTTATTTGTTGCTATACCTACTCTACCGTTTGTATAAATATTATCATTTATTGATGTTGGTGTTGTATTGTCCAGTTTTAACCAATCCTGATCTGCGATGGTTGATATATCTCTGCGTTTTACAACATTGGTAGAGGGGTCTCTTACGAGTATTTGGGTCATGGTATTATCAAGTGGCACATCACTCACTTTGAGCTTTCCATCAATATCTAATTTTTCTGTAGGTACAGTTCCTACACCAAGGTTCCCGTTTTCAAAGAACATTGTTGCCGGATCAGTAAGATTATCATCAGTATGAAACCTGAAACCACCACGTGCTCTTACCTTAAATTGATTATTCACATCATTTTGCATCGCAAGAGAAAAGGTAGGGTCATAATCAGCATATACAAAACAGCCTGTATTAGTACCGTTACTTGCATTGCCACCCATTGCGATTGAATAGTCTCCATCTGCATTTGCAAAATTTGTAGATAATGCCATTGAGCTTTTTCCGGATGCAGTACCCTGGAATCCTATAGCTACAGATTCGGTGCCATTTGTTGTAGCAAATGCGCCCATTGCTACTGATCTGTCTCCATTAGCAGTAGGGTTATTCCCAAGGGCTGTAGAGTTAGCTCCATAGGCCCTGCCTGTACCAAACGAATACGCACCCATTGAGTTAGATGCAAACGCATCATGCCCTATTGCTACTGACCCATCGCCTGATGCTGTAGTATTGGCGCCTAGTGAAATACAACTATTGTCTGTACCATATTGATTAACAGCCTGGGCACCAGCACCCCATACGAAACTAGCATCAACATCTGCCCAGGTATTGTAGCCTCCGGCTCCTGAATACGTTCCTATATTTACATTTTCCCATTGAGTACTATTTACTTCACCTGCTCTAAAAGCTTTTTTACTGGGTATCCACAACAATCTGGGACCTGTTAGTGATGATGGAACAGAACCAGTTGATCCATTAAACAAAACACAACCGTTTTGTACATTAAAAAGTGTTGCGGGTGCATTAGTGCCTATGCCTATAGCAGTGCTGCTTAAGCTACCCGTTGTTGCACCCTGTATAACAGCAGATGGTGTGTATATCTGGGCAAACGCGCTCATAGATACTATACTCGACCCTACTAACAGGATTGTCTTAATCGTTCTCATGTCATGATGTTTTAGTATTGCCTACTCTTTACCGGATTTTCGGCTTCGTCCGGGATAGCTATGCGCCCTTTCACTTTCCATTACTAATGTCGCATAGTAATAGCTGAATATTTAGTGAAAACTTACAAGTGGTTGATTAGCGTGAATAGACGGTATATTTTTCTTTACAGGCGGGAAATAAAAAACACCCGGCTAGTAGCCAGGTGTTTCAACTGTTATTCAAATATTATCAAAGCAATCCTTTCACCTTTTCTATTACGGCCTGCATACCGCTTACATCCTGACCACCTGCTGTTGCCAACGTTTTCTGTCCACCGCCGCCGCCTTTGATGAGTGGAGCAACATGTTCTTTGATGATCTTTCCGGCATCTAATCCTTTGGCTGCAACTACACTATCCGCCACACCAACAGCTACAAATGGTTTACCATCTATATTACTGCATAATACTATTACGTGGTCATTCAGGTGATGCTTCAGATCAAAACACAATTTTTTCAGCATATCGGCACTTCCTACTTCTACAATAGTTCCTACAAACGTTACCTGGTTGATTATCTCGTCCTTAGTCAGCACTTCGTTACGGATAGCTACCAGTTGACGTGCTTCAAGCGATTCTACATGTTTCTCCAGTTGTGCTTTTTCTTCCTGTAGTTTTTCAATCGCTTTGAGTGCATCTTTCGGATTCTTCAGAGCAGCATTGATGCTGTGCAATGTATGCAGGTGTTCATTCACGTACTCTTCTGCTGCATTGCCGCTTACGGCTTCTATACGGCGCACGCCGGCCGCTACGGCACTTTCATGTTTTATTTTAAAGAAGCCTAACTGACCTGTGCTACCTACGTGCGTACCACCGCAAAGCTCTATAGAATAGTCAGGGTCCATAACTACAACGCGTACCACATCACCATATTTTTCGCCAAACAATGCCATAGCACCCAGCTTCACAGCTTCGTCTTTAGGCATTTCTTTGATAACTACAGGAACGTTCTCACGTATCTTCTCGTTCACTATTTTTTCTATCTGTGCTATTTCTTCGTCTGATACTTTAGCAAAATGCGAGAAGTCGAAACGGAGATGTTCTTCGTTTACTAACGAACCTTTTTGTGCAACGTGTGTACCAAGTACAGTACGCAATGCTGCATGCAGCAAGTGTGTAGCACTGTGGTGTATGGTAGTAGATGCACGTTTTGCTGTATCTACTTTTGCAATCGCCTCAGCAGCAGGATTACCCGGCAACTCTTCTGCAAAATGTATGATGAGGTCATTCTCCTTCTTCGTATCTACGATATGAATGATCTCATTCGGGAAAACCAGTGTACCTGTATCACCTACCTGACCACCGCTTTCGGCATAGAAAGGAGTAGTATCCAGCACCAGTTGGTAAGACTCTTTACCTTTTGCTTTCACCTTACGGTATTTCAGTACATTAGCTTTTGCCTCAAGACTATCATAACCTACAAATTTTGTAGCAGCATCTTTCAATACTACCCAGTCTTCTGTATCTAATGCTGTTGCTGCGCGGCTGCGGTCTTTCTGCTGTTTCATTTCTGCTTCGAAAGCAGCTTCATCTACAGAGAGATTGTTTTCCTGGCCAATCAAACGTGTAAGGTCAATCGGGAAACCGTAAGTATCATATAATTCAAAAGCAGACTTACCAT
Source organism: Flavipsychrobacter sp. (assembly GCA_044227125.1). Classification (GTDB taxonomy): domain Bacteria; phylum Bacteroidota; class Bacteroidia; order Chitinophagales; family Chitinophagaceae; genus Polluticoccus. The sequence goes on along the minus strand of JBGAFS010000001.1, from coordinate 1,776,976 downwards.
TAATGGTTGCGCTGTTTTGTGATTTTGTTTCGGTTACAATGTCGTCTATCTTCTTCAGTCCTTTATCCAGTGTACGCAGGAAAGCCTCTTCTTCCTCCTTCACTACTTTGCATACAAGGTCTATTTGCTTTTGCAATTCAGGGAACACATTCTCGAATTGCTTAGCCAGTACAGGCATCAGTTGCGTAAGCAGCGGATGTTTATAATCTAAGTATGAATAATAATAACGTGCAGCACGACGAAGGATGCGGCGTATAACATAACCCGCACCTGTATTACTTGGCAATTGACCATCAGCAATAGTGAAGCCTATGGCACGTATATGATCGCTCAATACACGGAAAGCAATATCCTCTTTGCTATCAGTGTATCCATATTTCTTTTTAGTAATGGTCTCTATTGAAGCAATCGTATTTGTGAACAGGTCAGTGTCATAGTTGCTCTGTTTGTTTTGCAGTACGCGAACCAAACGCTCCAATCCCATACCTGTATCTACGTGCATAGCAGGCAGGTTTTGCAAGCTGCCATCTTTCAGGCGGTTGAACTGCATGAACACATTGTTCCAAATTTCAATCACCTGCGGGTGGTCATTGTTCACCAGTGATGCACCATCTACAGTCTTGCGTTCTTCTTCTGTACGGCAATCCACATGTATCTCGCTACATGGTCCGCACGGGCCGGTATCGCCCATCTCCCAGAAGTTGTCTTTCTTATTGCCTTTCAGTATACGGTCTTCAGCTATATGCTGTTTCCAGAAATCATATGCTTCCTGATCCATCGGCAGGTTCTCTTTTTCATCACCGCCGAAAATGGTAACGTATAATTTGTCCTTGGGTATTTTATAAACTTCTGTCAGCAATTCCCAACTCCACTCTATGGCTTCTTTTTTGAAGTAGTCGCCAAAGCTCCAGTTGCCCAGCATCTCGAACATGGTATGGTGGTAGGTATCTACACCTACTTCTTCCAGGTCGTTGTGCTTACCGCTTACGCGCAAACATTTTTGAGTATCGGCCACGCGAGGATTAGGGGCAGGTTTATTGCCCAGGAAATAATCCTTGAACTGGTTCATACCTGCATTGGTAAAAAGCAGGGTCGGATCGTTCTTTACTACGATAGGTGCAGATGGTACTATCTCATGTCCTTTGCTGCGGAAAAAATCCAAAAATTGTTGACGTATCTCGTTGGCTGTCATAAGGCGCAAAGATAATTAGCCTATTTGATGATTAGCCTGTAAATAAGTCATATTAAAATATTTAAATAAATATTTGGTTGGTAAAATTGTCCATCCTATTACGTTATCATTCCATTTTCCGGGGATGGGCGTTGATAGAATTTTGCATCATTAATTAATAACTATTAAAACTTAAAAAAATGAGCAAATTTTCAGTTCCAACAAGAGACGAAGTATCTGAAGACAACAAGGCATTATTTGACAGCCTGACCAAAGCACTAGGTTTTGTACCTAACCTGTATGCTACAATAGCATATTCAGATGCTGCACTGGGTAAATACCTGACCTTCCAGGGCGGAAAAACATCGCTGAACAACAAAGAAAAAGAAGCTGTAAACCTTGTGGTAAGTGAAGTGAATGGCTGTAAATACTGCCAGAGCGCACATACCGTACTGGGTAAAATGAATGGTTTTTCAGAAGAAGAGGTATTAAAGATACGTGGCGGCCAAAGCAGCGACCTGAAACTGAATACGCTGGTAGCACTGGCAAAAGACATAACTGAAAACAAAGGACGCGTTGCACAGACAAACCTGAATGCATTTTTCAATGCCGGCTACACCAATGCCCACTTGGTAGACGTCATCATGCAGGTAAGCGATAAAATAGCAATGAACTACCTGCACAATCTTACGCAGATACCAATAGATTTTCCGGTTGCAGAACCATTAAAAGAAATAGCAGCATAAATATTGTTGAACCCTTAGAATGGACAAATAGTAATAATTTGTCCATTCTTCATTAAACACATAACGTATGGAAAAAAGATATCCCATCCCGCCATTTACGCTGGAAACCGCTCAACAAAAAGTACAGGCCGCAGAAGATGCCTGGAATACAAAAGACCCTGAAAAAGTATGCATGGCCTATACCATTGATACCGAATGGAGAAACCGCACTGAGTTTCTGAATGGCCGTGAAGAAGTAAAGGAGTTCCTGAAACGTAAGTGGGCTAAGGAACAGGGTTATAAACTAAAGAAGGAACTATGGGGCTTTCGTGAAAACAGGATGGCTGTGCGTTTTGAATATGAATGGCATGACGAAGCCGGGCAATGGTACCGCAGCTATGGAAATGAGATGTGGGAATTTGACGAGAACGGCTATATGCAAAAACGATTTGCCAGTATTAATGATATGCCCATAAATGAATCTGACAGAAAATTCAGGTAAGGGAATTTTGTCCATCAGAAAGAGAAAATCGTCCATTACTATATTCTGATAAAGAAGTCAAATTTGGTTTTTCAAAAATCAAAAAGATGAAAATCAATTTAACGTTAAGTACAGTATTACTGTTGAGCAGCATAGCGCTGGTACAATGCAAAAAAGATGATAATAAGACTACTCCTGCTGTTACAGGTAAAGACCCTAATACTGCAGAAAAAGTTTCGGTAGACAGGTTCAGCAGTGCTGCAGGACACCTTCAGGTAAGAGATGCTACTAACGGATTACCTGCTGCAAATGCGCCGGTAAATTTTGATGTGGCTCCCTTCATTACAAAGGGTCTCAGCCCGTCGGGCCAGCCGGTTGAGTATTATAATTTTGACGTTCAGCCTACTGCACCTGCGCCTATATATGTCCTGTTTAAAAAAGGTTCTTCAACACCTGTGCAGGGACAATTGAATATCATTGACAAAATACCCGGTGAGACAGGCTATAATGATTTCTGGCTCATCAATAAGGTAGAGGTACCTGATGATTATGTAACTAACAGCATAACATCTCTCAGCGAGATACAGTCAAAAGGATACAGCATTACACCGACAAATATGATAGTGAATTGCCCTGTAGTACCAGATGGATCTACAGCTACTAAACGCATAGGCAGCAGTACTTCCGGCATTATAAGGGGGTGGTATAAAGGTAAAGTAGTAAGCTATTTCACATTTGATGAAAAAGCACTGACCACGACAAGCAATGGCCAGGTACCAACTGCGCCTATATATGTAACCTTCAATATCAATCCTGACCAGGCGAATGGCGGCCCAGGTTCAGGTTTTAAAACGGAGATGGGTAGTGCCCAGACACATAATGTAGTATCTACCTTACCGGCAGATGGTGGTTACTCACCATTATGGAGTGTAGATGTGTATGATAATATGGACTTTGGTTCAGTACATAATTTCAGCACAGTACAGTCTGCAAAAATACTGGCACAGGGAGTTGCACTGGTTAACTGCCCTATAGTAACCCAGTAATTCTGTTTTATCCATGCGGGTTTGTCATATTTATGTAAACCTGCATGGATAATTTTCTTATTGTCGGATATCTTACAATTATATGCCCACGTATAAGCTTTCTTTGTTTCGCACAGACAAAACACAGATTTTTGCTGAGCTATCACATCATAACAACATGGGTGGGAATATATCACATACAATAGTTAATCCGCAAAATGGCAACCTGTCCTTCAGGGTATTTAGTTTTGATGATAACAGCCATTTTAACCATATACAAAGGCTTAGTTATTATTCAGTAATACTGATACTGAACGGGGCCGGGCAACTGAAAGCAGATTTTTCGGAATATAGCTTTACAGAAGGCTCCATGATGTTTTTTTCTCCCTACCAACCATTTATGATAAATGAGATAGAAAACATCAGTGGGTATGTGATAAATTTTCATGCCGACTTTTTTTGCATACATAAACACCAGAAAGAAGTAGCCTGCAACGGGGTATTGTTCAACAATATTTATGAGCCGCCATTTTTATCGGTAGATGATGACTCTATACCTGCGTTTCTCAACCTGATAGACCAAATGAAAACAGAAACGCAAAACCCTGCACTGGCACAATTCGAAATATTATTATCATACCTGAAAATATTTCTTATCAATGCATCAAGGCTGAAACTGAATGACCTGCCTGAATCAGCATTGACAGCTATGGATGCTAAAGAACCTTTCATACTTCAAAGCCTGAAAAAAGCTATAGAAGATAATTACAGGAGCATACACGCACCCGCAGATTATGCAAACATGCTGAACATATCTCCTAAAGCGCTGGCAAGGATCACGAAAACACATTTCAACAAAACACTTACGAACCTTATCTCTGAGCGTATCATTATAGAAGCAAAACGTGAGTTATATCTCACTACCAAGCCGGTAAAAGCTATAGCATACGAGCTGGGTTTTGACGATGAATATTATTTCAGCCGCTTCTTTAAGAAAAATGCAGATATATCTCCGCAGTTATACCGCGAAACAGTAGGTTTTGCCAGGGCTTCTGCGTAAGTAGGAAGTTTTCACTTTTTCATTTTACATTTTGAATTTCCTAAGGGTTATATTTGATACATGAGTTTCTTGTATCCTTTATTCCTTATTGCAGGAGCAGCACTGGCTATACCCGTGCTGATACATCTTTTTAACCTGCGCAGGTACAAGACTGTTTATTTCCCGCACACGCGCTTCCTTAAAAATATACAGTTGCACTCACGGCGGCAATCACAATTGAGGTATAAATGGCTGCTGGCACTGCGCCTGCTTTTCCTTGCATCACTCATACTGGCTTTTGCACAGCCATTCTTCAATAATGGCAATAAGAAGGATGCCGGTAAGGGCCTGCAGGTTATTTATATAGATAATTCGGGCAGTATGGGCATGAAGAAGGGGGCACGCAGCCTGCTTGAAATGGCTAAAGAAGCGGCTGCAAAACAGGTTAGACAATCTGCCCCCGGCACACGGTATATACTGCTCACCAATGATAAACCTGTAAGCTATAAACCCCTGACGACAGACAGGGTATTGGCAGAAATAAATAAGATAGAAGTTTCAGCCCTTAGCAGGAATGCTGATAAAACACTGGCACTGGTGAATAATATGATACAGGCCGAAGCATCGCGCAGTGCAGCGTTATATTATTATTCTGATTTCCAGCAGGTGAGTTTCCCTGCCAATGCAGATAAAAACTCGTTGCAGCACATCAGTTTTTACGGTATTCCTGTACAGTCGGATAACCTACAGAATTTATATATAGATACTGCCTACCTTGCCAGTCCTGTATTGCAAACGGGGCAAAGTAACAAGCTGATAGTACACAGCAGGATGAGCGGTAATGCCCGTACTGATGCGCCAGTGATACAATTATCTGTAAACGGGCAAATGAAGAGTGTCGCCAGCCCGCGCTTCAATGAAAAAAATGAAAGTACAGATACTATCAGCTTCAGTATAAACGATGCTGGATGGCAAAAACTGGTATTACATATCAATGATGCCTCTGTAAGGTTTGATGATAGTTTCCGAATAAGCGCGCGCAGCACCCCGGGCCTTTCTGTACTCGTACTTAACGAAAACCAGGCTAATCCCTACCTGCAGGCAGCTTTCAGGGCCGAACAGGGTTTCAGGCTTACGCAAATGCCTGTATCATCGGCACCAGCCAACTGGCAGCAATATAATCTTGTAATACTCAATGGTATTACCCGTATCGATGCAATGCTGGGAAAACAAATTGCCGAAGCATTAGATAAAGGTCAAAGCATTTGCCTGTTTCCGGGCATGAGTAATAATACATCTGCCATCAATGAAGGATTGAAAATGGCGGGTGATATACAATTCACCGGTATTGATACCGCAGTACAAACTATCAGCAGCCTGCAGGAAGGCAGTGAGCTGGTGAAAGATATGTTTGAACACATACCTGAAAATGTACAACTGCCTGTGGCTACCCGGCACTATATTATTACCGGAGGGCTTTCTGCCAACCAGCAGTCAATACTCAGCTTCAGAAATGGAGACCCGTTCCTTGCAAGATATACCCCTTCTAAAGGATATTTATATATATGTGCCGGCCCGGCAGACTTGCAGGGAGGTAATTTCGTGAGTAGTTATTTCTTTGTACCGTTCCTGTACCAGATGGCTATGCAGTCGCATGGTAGTGATATATATGCCCTGACACTGGGCAAACACCAGCCGGCTTACCTGCCCCTGCAAAACACCGGAGAGCGAAATATGGTACATATATACGGACAGGGAATGGATATGATCCCTGCCCAAAGGCCCAACAGTGGCGGGGTAGATGTATTTGCAGACCAATCGGTTAGCCAGCCCGGGTTTTATACCCTCTCTGCTGCCGGTACAGATACAGCCATGATAGCCATGAACGAAGACAGGACAGAATCAAAACCGGATGTGTGGGACCCTGCAACGCTCGAAAAACAATGGCAGGGTAGCAATATCCACTGGCTGAAAGCTGAAGATGCCGGGCGTGTAAATGGCGTTTATACCGGCGGTAGTTTCCCGCTTTGGAAAGTTTGTGTTATTTTAGCCCTGATAATGCTGGCTGCCGAAACATATGTAGTAGCAGGTGGCCTGCGCAAAACAACTGCAGCTACTCAATAGCCAATATGCAAGTGCTCATCCGACAGGCGAAGATCGCCGACCAGCGGTCTGAATTTCACAACAAAGTAGTTGATATTTTAATTGAAGACGGCGTAATAACAGACATAGCTCCATCACTAAAAGCTAAGGCTGAACATGTGATAGAAGGAAATGAACTATATGTGAGCCCTGGATGGACAGATCTTTTTGCCGACTATAAAGAACCCGGATACGAACAGAAAGAAACCATAGCCAGCGGCCTGAAAGCTGCTGCTGCCGGTGGTTTCACAGGTGTAATAATCGTTCCTAATACAAACCCTGCCATCAGCAGCAAGTCTGTTGTAGAGTTTGTTTTACAAAAAGCTAAAAACAATATAGTATCCCTGCATCCTTCAGGCAGCCTCACGCAAAATGCAGAAGGCAAGAACCTTGCAGAGATGCTGGATATGCAACGCCATGGTGCTGTAGCATTTACTGATGGATGGAAGCCTATACAAAACGGACAGTTGATGCTGAAAGCATTGGAATATGTAAAAGCATTCAACGGAGTGGTGATACAAATACCTGAAGATACCAGCCTCTCTGCAGGCGGGCTGATGAATGAAGGCCCGGTATCTACAAGGCTGGGAATGGCAGGCATACCTGCACTGGCCGAGACCCTGATGATACATAGAGATATTGAATTGCTCAGGTATACCGAATCAAGATTGCACATCACCGGCATATCTACTGCCGAAGGTGTTGACATGGTACGGAAAGCAAAAAAGGACGGACTGGATATTACCTGCTCTGTTACTCCATATCATCTGGCACTAACAGATGAATCTCTGGCAACATACGATAGTATGTATAAAGTGTCTCCGCCGCTGCGTACAGAAGCAGACAGGAAGGCATTGATAAAAGGGCTGAAGGATGGCACTATAGACTGTATTACATCTCACCAGCGCCCGCAGGACTGGGATGCAAAAACCAAAGAATTTGAATATGCCGCAGATGGCATGAATGTGCAGGAAATAGCATTCAGCATAGTATGGAATGCTGCAGGAAAGGAACTGGGAGCAGAAAAAATAGCTGAAGCATTTGCCACTGCAGGCAGGATATTTGGTGTTAACAATGAACAAATAAGCAAGGGAGCACGTGCCAAACTAAGTATATTTACTACTAATGATACAACCTCCGTTACAACACCGATGATATCTGCTTCTGCCAACAACCCGTTTATTGGCAAGCAACTGAAAGGTAAAGTAACCGGTATCATCAACAATGGTCAATTATACCTAAATAAATAACTATGGAACAATCAACTCCTGCCAACTTCAATAAGTTTGCCATACCGGTAAGAATGGGCATCATTACGGCTTTGCTAATGATCATTCTTACTACTATTCAAAACCAGTTTTTCCTGGGCAGCTTCATGGGTACTATGGGCTTTCTAGCCATATCATCCATTCTTGGTATAGTAATGGTAGTGTATAGCGCATTACAGCAACGTAAGGCACTGGGCGGCTACATGGATATCAAACAGGCTTTCCAGGCTGTGTTTGTAGCTGCACTGATCATATGCGTAACTACATATGTTTACGGCATTATTTATGCAAAATATATAGACCCCACAATGATAGACAGGATACAGGAATCTGCACAGGCAGCTGCCGAAAGGTGGGGTGCACCGCAGAGCAGCTTAGATGACATGGGTCGCCAGTTTGATGAACAGCGCAAGGGTATGAATGATATAGGCAACATATTATACGGTCTGGGTAAATCAATAGTGATATATGGTATAGTTAGTTTTATAATAGCTGCTATTGTAAAAAAGAACAGACCTCCTGCAACACCTGCCGCATAAACTATTTTCCCTTATTTTTGGCAATATATGCACATCGACATCTCTATTGTTGTACCGCTTTATAATGAAGAAGAATCTCTGCCTGAATTAGTAGACTGGATAGAGCGTGTATGCAATGAACACGGCTACAGCCGCGAGATCATAATGGTGGATGATGGCAGTACAGACGAGAGCTGGAATGTGGTGAAACGTCTTTCACAAGATTACAAATCAATACGTGGTATAAAATTTCAGCGCAACTATGGTAAAAGTGCCGCGCTGAATGAGGGTTTCAAAGCTGCTATTGGCAACGTTATCATTACAATGGATGCCGACCTGCAGGATAGCCCCGACGAAATACCTGAACTATACAGGATGATAACTGCAGATGGTTTTGACCTGGTAAGCGGATGGAAAAAAGTGCGTCATGATAACGCACTCACCAAAAACCTGCCTTCAAAACTGTACAATGCTGTCAACAGGCGCATATCAGGCATTAAACTGCATGATATGAACTGCGGGTTGAAAGCGTACAGAAAGAAAGTAGTGAAAAGCATAGAGGTATATGGTGAGATGCACCGTTTCATACCCGTACTGGCTAAATATGCCGGCTTCCGTAAAATAGGAGAGAAAGTAGTAGTGCACCGCGCACGCAAATACGGCGTTTCAAAATTTGGGTGGGAGCGTTTCATCAACGGTTTCCTCGATTTGCTCTCCGTACAGTTCATCAGCCGCTTTGGTAAGAAGCCCATGCACTTTTTCGGTTCATTGGGTATGCTTACATTCCTGGCAGGCTTCATATCTGTTATTTACCTTATTATAGCCCGTTTCAGCGAAGGTGCAAACTTTGGCCTCACCAATAAAGTAACCTTCTACCTGGCACTGGCCGCTATGGTTATTGGTACACAATTCTTCCTGGCTGGCTTCCTCGGAGAACTCGTTTCGCGCAGTGCTGCAGATAGGAACCATTATCTTGTAGAAGAGACACTCTAAAGCCGTTCATTTCTATTTATTTAACAATACTTTATTTCTTTAATATGCCTGTATTCTCGGATATTTCAGGCATATTTGCTGTCTATTTTTTAATATGTATTTAAGCAGGATATTAGGCTGCACAGCTTTAGCATTCGCAGCTTCCGCTGTACAAGTTTCAGCACAACCAAGGCAGGATTTTTCACAAGGCAATAATCAAAAACAATCTCAGGGATTCAAAGTATCAGGCAAGCTGGTAGATGAGCAGAAAAAACCGGTTTCTTATACCACTGTTACATTGCTGCGCAGTGACTCTTCTGTTGCAGGTGGTGATATGACACAGGAAGATGGTTTCTTCAATATTGATGTGCAGGATGCCGGCACTTATACCCTCCGTATATCAGGACTTAATATCAATACAAAAAATGTAGGTGGAGTTTCTGTTTCACCATCTAACCCCGAACGCAGACTGGGCAACATAACCATAGCGCAAACCACACAAGTGATGAAGGGTGTAGAGGTGACAGGCGAACGTGCTTACATGGAAATAAGCGCAGATAAGAAGGTATATAATGTAGAACGCAATATAACCACCGCAGGCGGCAGCGCCTCAGACGTATTGCAAAATATTCCTTCATTATCAGTTGATGTAGACGGCACTGTAAACCTGAGAGGTAAATCAGGGGCTACGATACTTATTGATGGTAAACCCGCTACACTGTTGGGCGGCGATGCTGCATCGGCGTTGCAAAGCCTGCCTGCAGCTACCATTCAAAGCGTTGAAGTAATCACGAATCCTTCTGCACGTTATGATGCACAGGGCATGAATGGTATCATCAATATTGTTACTAAACGCAATAAACAGTTTGGTATTAATGGTAGTGTGAGTGCAGGTGCAGGAACGCACGATAAATACAATGGCGGTTTGAACCTGAACCTTAAAAACAATAAGTGGAACCTGTTTGTAAACAGCAATTTCAGGCTGAATAAAAACTATAACAGGACCACTACAGAACGTACCAATACGGGGAACAGCGGTTACTATAAAAGTTATGAAGATAACCTGCGCAGCTTCAATGGCTGGTTCAATTCTTTAGGTGCAGAATATACTGTCAACAAAAGAACAACATTAGGAATCACCCAGAATATTAACCTGATGCAGTGGGGCGGCAATGGTACCTCTACATATGATATATACACCTCTCCCGAATACAGAACATCTGCACAAAACAGGAGTTCATACAGCCTTGGAGGGCCATTCTCCAGTTCTACATCAGCAGACTACAAACATAAGTTTGCTAAAGAAAAACAGGAGATAAGTTCAAGCGTAACCTTTGCAAAAACATGGGTGCACCGCAACCAGGAATACGAAACCAACATTTACGATCATAGTGGTAATCTTATGAGCGGCCCGGTGTTGCAAAAGGCACCCGGTAATGGCACAAATACCAGTCTTACAGCACAGGCAGATTATACAATGCCTTTATTAGGTAAAAATGGCAAACTGGATGCAGGATGGAAATCACAGTTATTCTGGTTTGATAGTAAAAACAATCCTGTCAGAGATTCAGCAAATACAGGTGAGAAAGTAGATTCGATATTGCTCACCAATTATAACTACAAACAACAAATACACGCATTATACACCAGTTACAGCAACCAGGCTGGCAAATGGAATTACTCTGCCGGGCTGCGTTTCGAATATGCAGGTTATGAAGGCACTTCCCTGTCAGTGAAAGGGAATACTTATAAGTATGATTTTGTGAACCTCTTCCCTTCTGCATTTCTATCATATAAACTGCCAAAAGACCAGGGAGTTTATCTTAGTTATAGTATGCGTACAAACAGGCCGGGCTTTATGCAGATGATGCCGTTCCTTGACCTGTCTAACCCGCAGGATACAAATATGGGCAACCCCGGATTGAAACCGGAATTCATCCACAATACAGAGCTGAACTATAACAAACAGGTAAAGAAAAACAACTTCATTGTCAGCGTATACTACCAGTACACAAAGAACATGATAGAGCGTTATCGCAAATTCTATGCAGATGGCACCAGCTTTACACAACCGCAAAACCTGACAAGTGGTGTTACTTATGGTCTGGAACTGATGGGTAAACTGCAATTATTACCTATGTGGGATGCAACACCAAGTTTCAATTTCTTCAGGAATGAGATACTGGGTACTAATATAGACCCTGCACTAAACAACAGCGGTTTTAGCTGGCTTGGTAAACTGAATACCAACCTGAAACTACCTGCAGGTTTCTCTTTCCAACTTAATGGTAACTATGAGGCCCCTAAAGTAGCAGGCCAGGGAAAACTGAAAGAAGTGTACTGGGTAGATGTAGCAATTAAGAAAAATCTGTTCAAGAACAAAGCTACACTTACTGCCAACTTATCTGACATCTTTAATACTCGTAAATACACCACCAATTATGTTTATCCTGCTTATGTACAGTCTGTATACCGCGACAGGGAGACCCGCATAGGTAATATCAGTTTCTCCTATCGCTTTGGTAAATCTGAGTTCAAAGGGATGGGCAACGGTGGCAACAGGAAGAAAAATGAACAAAACAATCCGCAAATACCTGAAAAAGAACGTGAAAATTTAAAAACCGATGACAATACACAACAGAATGGTTTTTAATTTGACACATTATTTGAATATTTGATAAAACAAACGATTGAAATGAAAAAGCTATTCATATTATCTGTTATTGCAGGGCTTAGTTTTTCAAGCCTGCAGGCTGAAGCACAAACACTTGGTGGCTTTATTAAAAAGGCAAAAAGTACGCTTGACGGCAATAATAACAACAATAACCAGGGGGGTAGCTTTACAAATACCGAAGCTGTAAATGCACTCAAGGAAGCACTGAAAATAGGCAGCCAAAATGCTACAGGACGTTTGTCTGCATTAAATGGCTTCTTTGGCAATCAATTGATAAAAATACTGATGCCCCCTGAAGCAAAGAAAGTTGAAAGCACATTACGCTCTCTTGGTATGGGTGCACAGGTTGATAAAGCTATCCTGTCTATGAATCGTGCTGCTGAAGATGCCTCAGGTCAGGCTGTAAATATTTTCATCAATGCCATAACCGGTATGAGCATACAGGATGGTATATCAATTGTACGTGGCGGACAAGGTGCAGCAACTAATTACCTGAAAAACAGAACAACACAGGAATTGACCAATGCTTTCAGACCTATTATTCAAAACTCATTGAATAAAGTAAACGCCACTAAGTACTGGTATGACATATTTACAATTTATAATAAACTGCCTACGGTACGCGAAAAAATAAACCCTGACCTGGTTTCTTATGTTACAGAACGTGCACTGAACGGTTTATTTGTAACAGTAGCTGACGAAGAAAATAAAATACGTACCAACCCTGCTGCACGTGTAACAGACCTGCTGCGCAAGGTATTCGGCGGCAACTAATAATAAGGCAAGAATCTACCTCCCAATTTTAAATGGACTTGATTATGACACAGGACAACAACCAGCCAACAATCCAATCATGGTGGGATACAGTTTCCTTTCCTTCAAAAAACCTGTACGAACTCAATGAGCAGGGCGAACTGACGCTGAAAGCTATTGCCGGATTTGGTTCACGCATTATCAGTACACTGCAGGCTGATAATGCTGAAGCTGCATTCAAAGCACTAACAGATAAGTTCACAGAAGTGACTGCTAAGTTTACTGAACTGCAAAATGAATGGAACAGTACAGAAGATAAACTAAAACTGGTTGGTAAAGCAGACCGTTTAAAAGATTACCTGCTGCACAGTGTAGCAATCGGTGATTATGAACCTTTACTGAATGGTATTGCTGAAATGAATAAAACCATTCAGCAATTGACAGATAATAATTACCAGGCTAAGCTAACGCTGGTAGAACAGGCCGAAGCATTGGCCGGAAATGATAACCTGAAAGAAACATCACAGGCATTTAAGGATATAACTGAACAGTGGAAAACGATAGGCCATGTAGACAAGAACAGGAACGATGAACTGTGGAACAGACTGGAAGCTGCCCGCAATAAATTCTTCGAACACAAACGCAGTGCGAAGGAGGAAATGAACAAGGAGATGCTGCAGAACCTGGACCTTAAAATGGAGTTGGTAGAAAAGGCAGAGGCATTGGCTGATTCTGAAAACTGGAAAGACACTACAGAAGTTTTCAGGCAATTGATGGAAGACTGGAAAAAGACAGGTCGTACCATTGCCGATAAAAATGAGGAACTCTGGAATCGCTTCATCGCAGCTAAAAATAATTTCTACGACCGTAAGAAGCTGCACTTCGAAAATATTCAGCAGGAGCAGGAAGCAAACCTGGCTGCAAAAATGGTATTACTGCAAAAAGCTGAAGAACTGAAAGACAGCACAGACTGGCAAAATACAGCCCAGCAGTATGCAGAGCTTATGGAGCAATGGAAGCAGATAGGCCGCGTACCGGCAGAAAAAGCAGACGAGATATGGAATGCCTTTACTGCTGCTAAAGAGCATTTCTTCCAGGCTAAGAAACAGCATTTCGAATCATACAAAGTATCGCTGGAAGATAACTACGCCCAAAAACTTGCATTGTTAAAGCGTGCAGAATCTATCAAAAACTCCAGCCAGTGGCGTGAAACTACTGATGAGCTGATAGAGCTCATGAATGAGTGGAAGAAAATAGGACCTGTGCCACGCGAACACAGCAACAGGATATGGGAGCAATTCCTTGCCGCCCGCAAAGTATTCTTCGACCGTAAAGATGCCAACAGGGAAAACAGGAAACAAAGGATGGAGCAGCAGAAAGTAAACCGCCTGCACCAGACAGAAGATTTCCTGCAAAAAATGGAAGAGGAATTAAAAGACGAGCAGGATAAACTGGAGGATTTCAGGAACGGGATACAGAATATCACTCCCGGTCATAAAGAAGCCGAACTACGTGCACACCTTGAGAAGCTGATAAAACAGACTGAAAGTAAGGTGACACATAAAATAGAAAAGATAGAAAGCCTCAAAAAACAACTGGAAGAAATAAAGGCAGCCAATGAAAAGGGTAGTGCAGAATAATTATTCTACCGCCTTGATAATATCTGCCATCTTACCGCCACCGTCAAATACACGTACCAGTTTCTTATGCCTGTCGTAAACAGCTAAGAAGGGTACATAGTATGCCTTGTAGTATTTTGGAAAGAAGTACTCAAAGTCTTTACCTACCAGTATATTCTTATATGCTTTCAGGTTCATGTTGTTATAAAACGTTCTGATAGACGATAATGATGTGGGAGACAGCATACATATCTGTACATGCTTGAACGATGACATGTTAGCCAGTATGGAGTCTGTAAGCATATGGCAATGGTCGCAATCGGGGCCAAAGAACATAAATAATACCGGGTGGCCCTCCTGTATATTATAGGTATTGAAAACAGTACTGCTATCCAGCATCAGCAACCTGAACGCGGGGATAGTAGGATATAGCTTATATGGTGGCGTAGTTGTATCAGCCTGCGCAAAAGATGCCACAGAAGATAATAACAGTAATAATATAGCAACCAGTATCTTTTTCATAAGCAGAAACTAAGCAAAGGTAGGGGTTTGTTTTTCTAATTATCAGAGCTTTGCTAACTTCAACATTCCGCAGCTAATACCTATACAATGATCGTTAACGAAGAAGCATTTCTTGAAAGATATAATAAACTGAATAAGCAGCAACAGGAAGCTGTGGACACCGTTTATGGTCCTGTAATGGTAATTGCCGGGCCCGGTACAGGTAAAACTGAAGTATTATCCATGCGCATTGCCAACCTGCTGCGCAGCGATGTGCAGGTGCAACCGAGTGAAATACTTTGCCTTACTTATACCGAAGAAGCAACCAATGCTATGCGCCGCAGGCTGGTACAGATCATAGGTACTGCTGCACACAAGGTAAATATCTGCACCTTTCATGCGTTTTGTAATAATGTAATACAAAGCCACAGTGAATACTTCAGCATGCGCAGCCTGCAACCTATCACTGACCTGGAGCGCACGGAGCTGCTGTATAAAATGCTGGAGGAACTCCCGCAGGGCCACACATTGCGAAAACTGAGCGGTAATATTTATTACGATGCCAATAAACTGAACCGCCTCTTCGATTTCATGAAGCGGGAAAATTATCGCCCAACAGATATCAGTACTGCAGTCGATACCTACCTTGCAGACTTGCCCAATCGTGAAGAATACATCTATAAAAAATCAGGTAAAGGATATAGCAAGGGCGACCTTAAGCAGGCGATGATTGATGAGGAGAACAGGAAAATGAATATTACCCGTGCTGCAGCCGAACTGTTTGATGACTACACAGAGCGGATGAAGAACATGGGCAGGTACGATTTTAATGATATGATAGTCTGGGTGCTGGATGCTTTCAAAAAAAATCAGGCATTGCTGCAGAGCTACCAGGAGCGTCACCAGTTCATACTCGTAGATGAATTCCAGGATACGAACGGATCGCAAAGCGAATTACTGAACCTCCTGACACAGTTCTGGGACGAACCAAATATATTTGTGGTGGGTGATGATGACCAGTCTATTTATGAATTCCAGGGAGCGAGAATAAGAAACATCATAGAGTTCTACCATAAACACAAAGACAGTATCAGGATCATTATACTGCCGCACAACTACCGTTCTTCACAAGCTATACTTGATAAAGCAACTGCCACTATACAATTCAACAAGCAGCGACTTATATACCAGTTAGAAGAACTGGAGCTGAATAAAGATATTATTGCATCATCACCCAGGTTTGCTGATGGCAAAGAAACCATAATACCGGAAGTAAGAGCATATACCAATATACTGCACGAAGAAGCAGATGTGGTGATGCAGATAGAAAAATTGCAGCGAGAAGGTGTGGCACTCAATGATATAGCAGTGCTGTACGCACAGCATAAACAGGCAGACAATATCATTGCCCTGATGGAACGTAAGGGTATTCCTTACAGTGTAAAGAAACAGGTGAATATTCTTGAGCTGCCTGTCATAGAACAGATTGTAAGTATTCTTCGCTACCTCGACGAAGAACGAAAAGACCCGTTCAGTGCAGAAGCTATATTATTTGAGCTGATGCACGCACCTTATTACGAAATAGCATCTACAGATATTGCCCTCCTGTCTTTATACATACAAGCCAACAAGGCAAAAGATAAAAGCCTTGGCTACTGGCGGGTATTGCTGGGTAATGGCTTGCTGCTGGAATCACTGCAATTAAAGTCTGCCAAAGCTTTGATAAGGCTGGGTAATAATATAGACAGCTGGATGCGCCGTCAACTGGAATTACCATTGCCGCTACTGGTAGAGAAAATAATCTACGAAAGTGGTATAGTATCCTACCTGCTGGGCACAAAAGACAATATCTGGAACATACAGGTGCTCAACACTTTCTTTGAGTTTGTAAAAGATGCCTATAACCGTACGGGAAATATAAAACCTGCCGACCTGCTGCGCATGATAGAACGCATGAAGGATGAGAACATAGCATTGCCTATACAGAAAGTAGTACAAAACGAACAGGGTGTGCATTTTTATACCGCACACGGTGCTAAGGGCAATGAGTTTGAATATGTATTCCTGATAGGCTGCACTAAAAACTATTGGGAAAACAAGAAAGGTGGCAATAATGAATACAGGCTGCCCGATACCATAACCAGTACCAATGATGACGCAGACAGTACTTACAAAACAGAGGTTGCGCGCAGGCTATTTTATGTAGCACTCACACGTGCTAAAAAACATTTACAGGTATCTTATGCCACAGCAGACAATCTTGGCAAACCACTTGAGAATTCCATTTTCATAGACGAGATAAGCAAACCTGAAGAACGTACAACTTACAGCGTAGCAGCAACGGACCTTGTGGAACATATGAAATGGGCCATGGAGCCTGTGCAGGATGTACGCATAGAACTGGCCAACTACCAGTGGATAGAACGTACACTGCAACAGTTTGCCATGAGCTATACTACACTGTCTAAATACCTCAGATGCCCGCTAAGCTTCTATTATGAATCTATACTGCGTGTACCTTTCCTGAAGAACGATGCATTGGCTTTTGGTAGTGCGGTACACTATGCGCTGGAGCGGATGTTTAAAATAATGAAAGAGCAGAATGGTGAATTCCCTACCAAAGAAGCTGTGATCGAGATATTTAATACCGCCCTGTATGTAGAGCGTGAATCGTTTACAGACGTACAATATGAACGCAGGAAAGAGCAGGGACAAACCATATTGTCTGACTATTACGATAAATACATCAATACATTTTCAAAGAACGTAGAGATAGAATTCAAGATACCGAGGTATCTGCTGGATGGTGTGCCTGTGACCGGCAAAATAGATAAAATAGAATTTGACGGAGATAGCTGCGTAGTGGTAGATTATAAAACAGGAGACCCTGACAGATCTGCATCTGCGCTCACAGCGCAACCAAATGAGAAAGAACCTGCCGGTGGCGATTACTGGAGGCAAATGGTATTTTATAAACTCCTCATAGAGAACTACCAGGAGAAGAACTGGAAGGTTAGTACCGGTATTTTCGATTATATAGAGAAGGGCAAAAAGACCAACGAATACAAGCGTATTGCAGTACCGGTATTTCCTAATGATGAAACTACCGTAAAGCAGCAACTGAAAGATGCATACACAAGCATCATGAACCATGAATTTGATAAAGGCTGTGGCAAAGAAGAATGCTATTGGTGCAATTTTGCCCGTAAATATGAGTTGGTAAGACCGACCGGTGAAGACGTAGTGGAGATAGACGATATCTGATATTGTTCATTTGAAGCATTATAGATATATTTATATAAATCCTGTGAACATGCGCCTGTTAATCATCATACTATTTTCCCTCGTTATTTGCCTCCCCTCATTTGCGCAGGACACCAGTAACATTGAAAAAAAGGAACTGGATATCTCCGCCCAGTGCAATGTCTATATCTACAACTTAAGCATTAATAAAAAAGATGTACCCGGCGGTGCAGGTATTGAACCTGTTATTGTGCCTATTGGCGAGGGCATTAAATACATAACATTCGAAAATACTTCCGGCATGGTGACCTGCAGCAACTGGAATGACAGTGCTAAAAAACATGGCGCAGACGGTGGCGGGCCATGGGGTACGGCTGTTCTGGCCTCAAAGGGTATGTCCGGCATTTCGCACGGCAAAAAGAACCTGTTCCTTGTAGGTGTATTTACCAGCAGGTATCTCGCACCAGAAATGACCCCCGAAACTGTAGATTACACCGATAATGAGAATATCAACAACTGGGGCCCCCAGCTATGGCAGGTATTTATGATAGGTGATGGCAAGACAGATAAGGGTATTACTCAAAATATCCTGGTACCTTCCGAAGCCGACCAGCTTTTGATTGGGTTTGCCGATGCCCTGAGAGGTGACGCCTCAAATTATGACGATAACGAGGGCAACATACACACTACCATAGTCTTACATAAAAATCCTTTGCATAAGAATTAACCGGCCGGGAGCTTATTCCATAAATATCCACACCCCTATCCATCATTTGCCTAAACGACTATCTTTGTTTTCTAACAATTACAAAAGATGCGTTTTATCGTAACTTCTACCGCGTTGCTGAAAAACCTGCAACAAATAAGCGGTGTTATCAGTGCCAATACTGTGTTATCAGTACTGGAAGATTTCCTGTTCGAGCTGAAGGGGAACACCCTCACTCTTACAGCTACCGACCTTGAAACTATGATGCGTGTGCAGATGGATGTAAATGATGCGCAAGGTTCAGGCAAAATATGTATCCCCTCTAAAATACTGACTGACTACCTGAAAAATTTACCTGAACAACCGATTACGTTCAACGTAAATGAGCAGGACCTTTCAATAGAAATGTCGAGCGATGTAGGTAAGTATAAAATAGGTGGTGAGAAAGCCGATGATTTCCCTAAAGAACCGGCACCGGGAGAAACTACATCTTTCAATGTACCATCTATGGCATTGATAGACGGTATCAATAAAACTCTTTTTGCTGTAAGTAATGATACACTGCGCCCTGCAATGACGGGTGTGTATTTTGAACTGGCTAAAGATGGCATCACCTTCGTATCTACAGATGCGCACAGGCTCGTACAATTCAAGCGCACAGATATTGTATGCCCTGCTAAAGATGGTTTTGTAGTGCCGAAGAAACCACTGCAACAGTTGCGCGGTACACTGCCTGCAGATGATTCTGAACTGCAGATATCATATAACAGCAGCCACCTGTTCGTTACATCCAGCAAAATGAGTATGAGCTGCCGCCTGATAGACGCTAAGTTCCCTGATTATAAGGCTGTAATACCGGGTGATAACCCATACAAGCTCACTATCAGCCGCAACGATTTTGTTAGTGCATTGCGCCGTGTAAGCATATTTGCCAACAAAACTACCAACCAGGTAGTACTGGATATTAATGGCAATACGTTACAACTAAGCGCTCAGGATATTGACTTCTCTTACGAAGGAAAAGAAAAACTGAACTGCCAGTATAATGGTGAGGATATGAAGATAGCCTTCAACGCTAAACTGATGGTGGAAATGGTGAACAACCTCGATGGCAATGATATCAATATAGAATTGAGTACGCCTACGCGTGCCGGTATCTTCCGCCCTGCAGAAAAAGCAGACAATGAAAATGTACTTATGCTGTTAATGCCGCTGATGGTTGGCGTTTAATACATAACTAACTGATAATAAAAAAGCGATTAGAATATCTAATCGCTTTTTTATTTGGTCTATTACTTCCCCCTTACTTGAGGAATATATATGAGTCTATATCTTTCCTGGTTATTTTCTTGTCAGACAGGATTATAAGACGCTCTACCACATTGCGCAGTTCGCGAATGTTACCAGTCCAGTTATACTCCTGTAAAGCAGCCAATGCATCTGCATCTATTTCTTTGACCGGTTGCTTATAATCTTCGCTTATATCTTCGAGGAAGTGTTGTACAAGCAGTGGTATATCATCTTTACGGTCGTTGAGCGATGGCACATGTATCAATATCACGCTAAGCCTGTGATACAGGTCAAGGCGGAATTTCTTTTCTTCCACTTCCTGCATCAGGTCTTTATTGGTAGCTGCTATCACACGTACATCAACTTTTATTTCTTTATCGCCACCTACACGGGTTATCTTGCCTTCCTGCAGCGCGCGCAATACTTTCGCTTGTGCATCATGGCTCATATCCCCTATCTCATCAAGAAATAGTGTACCACCGTTTGCCTGTTCAAACTTACCTATGCGTTGTTTGATAGCAGATGTAAACGAACCTTTTTCATGGCCGAATAATTCGCTTTCTATCAGCTCTGATGGTATCGCTGCACAGTTTACCTCTACTAACGGACCATTGGCCCTGGTGCTCAACTCATGTATGCGTCTTGCTACCAGTTCTTTACCTGCACCATTCTCTCCTGTTATCAGTACACGTGCATCTGTAGGCGCTACTTTTTCTATGGTATCTTTTATGCGATTGATGGCTGATGACTCTCCCACCATTTCAGACTGGCGGGAAATTTTTTTGCGCAGTTGTTTTGTTTCCGTCACCAGCGATTTGCGCTCCATAGCGTTGCGTATGGTAATAAGCAGCCTGTTCAGGTCAGGTGGTTTTGATATAAAATCATATGCACCCTTCTTTACAGCATCTACGGCTGTTTCTATGTTGCCATGACCGGATATAACAATAAAGGGCACGTCCGGATTTGTTTCTTTGGTCTTCTCCAGCACCTCAAGCCCGTCTACCTTTGGCATCTTGATATCACACAAAATGCAGTCGTAATTATTCTCTTTTATTTTCTTCAATGCTTCCGCACCGTCTGACGCTTCATCAATCGTAAAACCTTCGAAACTTAATATTTCTGTAAGCGTTTTACGTATCGCTTTTTCATCGTCTATTATCAGTATTGTTTTCGACATGCCTATTTCTTATTTACTTCTTCTCCTTTACTGTATGTTATAGTTTTAAGGTAATTACCTTTTTCATCAAATTGCTTCCATGGTCCTTCTTTCTCATTATTTACATATTTCCCTTCTGTCTTAATGATGCCATTTTCATAATACTCTTTCCACCAGCCTGTTTTCTCACTGTTTTTATACTTTCCTGTTTCACTTATCTGGCTGCTTTCATAAAATGAAACTGCATCGCCATTCATTTCACCTTTCTCATAAGTATACTCTGCTGCCTTTTTACCACTTTCATAATACCAGGTAGACAGACCTTCTCTTATATCATTCATATAAGCACCTTCTTCCTGTTTTCTTCCATTCTTATACCACTTGGTGTATTTACCATTCTTTTTGCCATCAGAGTAGTAAGTCTCTTCATAAATAGGTCCGCGGATATGGAATGTTCTGCGGGGGCCTTCCAGTTTATCGTTCTTATAGTGTTCTACGTAATCCAAGATACCCTCTTCCAGCATACGCATAGCCAGTCCGTCTTTTTTACCATGTAAATAGGTTACCATCTGGTTAGGGTAGCCCGTTGACCAGTAGCTTGACCATACGCCTTCCTGTATACCTTTATGTGTATTACCCTCTGCTGCTACATAACCATCTTTTCTTACCTGCATAAATACCCATCCGTCAGGGTCATTCCGTTTAATTGTGTCCGGCGTTGATTGGGCAAATAAGCTGTTAAATGCTAATACTGAACTGATAAGTAAGCCCGATTTGATTAATGATCCGCGCATTCGACTGAATTTGTGACAATTTACCATTTTATTGTTTTTTGTACGGTTTACAGACAGTATTATTGGGGCTGATAGTTGTATAAGCATGCCTGATTGTCAGAATTTAACAATTGGTATTAAATTTGACAATCAATTATTGTATATACAACAATATAAAAGGATACAATTATGGCAAAGACAATATTTCATTCTGCAGATTCAAGGGGTCATGCAGATCACGGATGGCTGAACGCAAAGCACTCTTTCAGTTTTGCGGGCTACTATGACCCCTCAAGAATACATTTTGGTGCACTCAGGGTGCTTAATGATGATATAGTAGCCCCGGGTATGGGCTTTGGCAAACACCCGCACGATAATATGGAGATAATAACCATTGTACTGGAGGGTGCACTGGAACATAAAGATAGTATGGGCCATACTGAGGCCATACACCCGGGTGAGGTACAGGTGATGAGCGCAGGCACAGGTGTGTTTCATAGTGAGTACAACCACAACAGGGATAAAGAAGTAAACCTATTGCAAACATGGATATTCCCTGACAAAAAGAATGTGCAACCACGATACGACCAACGTATGTTTGATGCAGAAGGCAGGAATAATAAACTGCAACTACTTGTATCACCCATTTATAATGATGATGAAGGGTTGAAGATCCACCAGAATGCATGGGTATACAGAACGAATCTTGAAAAAGGTATGAGCTTAAGACATAATATGCATAGTAACAGAAACGGTGTGTACATGTTTGTGATAGACGGGAAAATAAACACAGAAGGACAGCAGCTTAATAAACGTGATGCAATAGGTATCTCAGAAACAGATAGCTTCGAATTCACTGCTGAAGAGAACAGTGATGTAATATTGTTTGAGATCCCAATGTAATGGTTAGTGTTTAGTATATTTATATAATACAAAACACGAGATATGGGCGAATCAGTAAAACATTATACCAATGGTGAGATAACTGTAGTATGGCAGCCTGAAATGTGTAAGCATTCAAAGATATGCTGGACGGGCCTGATAGAGGTGTTTGACCCAAGGAAACGCCCATGGATTGATATGACTGGCGCAGATACACAACGTATCATGGAGCAGGTGCAGAAGTGCCCTTCAGGAGCGCTGACCTATATTATGAATAAAGAAGAGCAGAGTGACGGGAACGGATAAAATAGAGTTTCTTAAACAAAGATTACAGTTACCATTACCGGGCCTTGAGGCCCAAAATAAAATGGCAGCACGTGTCAGGGAATTACCATCAGTGATCCCTGACACTGCTAAGCTTAGTGCCGTAATGGGACTGCTGTTCCCTAAAAACGAAAAGCTGAACCTGCTATTGATAAAACGTGTGGATGATGGTAAACCGCATAGCGGGCAAATCAGTTTTCCCGGTGGCAGAAAAGATGCTTCTGACGTTTCACTGCAACATACGGCACTAAGAGAAACTTTTGAGGAAGTAGGAATTGACGCCGGCAAAATAGATGTGCTGGGCAAACTCACATCATTATATATACCGGTCAGCTACTCACTTGTGCATCCTTTTTTAGGCTTTATGCCGGAACAGCCTGAGTATATATTAAGCACCAACGAAGTGCAATATATACTGGAAGTGCCACTCGATGAATTCTTTGCGCCGGAGAAAAAGATTGTAACACACATAACACCTGCTGCATTCCCGAATATTACCCTAAAAGCACCGGCATATAAATGGGATGATGAACACCTTGTCTGGGGTGCTACAGCAATGATAATATCAGAACTGGAAACTATACTTACAGAGTGATCTTATCCTCTGTGTCTGCGTCCACTTCATCTTCAAGCAGGAAGTCTGCAGCTTTATTTTTCTTAGTAAGCACTTTATCCATCCACAACAGCAATGCAGGCTGCAGGGTAAGATTGGTGACCATGGCTAGTAATAAAGTAAGCGATGTGAGATAACCCAGTGATTTGGTGCCATCAAAATCAGAAAGTGCAAATACCCCGAAACCTGCTACCAGTATCAGTGAAGTATAAATGATACTTAAACCGGTATCGTGGATAGTACGTTTTACAGTTTCTGCAATATTCTCATCATGACGTTTCAGCTCCTGCTTAAAGTTCACCAGGAAACGTATGGTAACATCTATAGTAATACCCAAAGCCACACTGAATACAAGTACAGTAGATGGCTTAATAGGAATACCCATCCAACCCATGATACCTGCCGTTATCAGCAATGGCACTATATTAATGACCATTGATATCATTAGTATTCTCCATGAGCGGAACAATGCTATCATGCAGCCGAATATCATTATGAACGCAAGTATCAGACTATCGCGCAGACTGTTGATGATAAATTTACTACCCTCAAGAAACACAATGCTTGTACCAGTGAATGTTACAGTATAGCGGCTGCTATCAAATAATTCAACTGCTTTAGGGCGTATGCTGTCAAGCAACACAGGCAAGCGTTTAGAACCCACATCGGCCATATTGATACTGATACGGGTCTTTTGCTTTGTGCTGTCCATGAACGCACTGATAAGCTTATTGAACATGCTGTTCTTATCTCCACCCTTTGATCTCAGGTATGGTTGAATAAATGCAGCATCAAACACATTGGGTACTGCATAGCTGCTGCTGTCGCCGTTATAATATGCCTGGCGCGCAAACTTGATACCTTCAGCAATAGATAATGAATGTCCTATTTCAGGGAACTGTTTAAGAAACCCTGACAGTTCGTCCATTTTCTGCAATACGGGCAGTGATACCGCACCGTTTTTCCTTTTAGTATCTATCACTATTTCTAATGGCATTACACCACGGAAGTTTCGTTCAAAGAACTTAAGGTCCTGGAACACTTTAGCTTCTTTCGGAAGGTCATCAACAATATGGCCCACTGAATTAAGGCGCATGATACCAAGAACAGAGAGAATGCATATAACTATAGTAGCAGCATAAATCCATATCCTGTGACTAAAAACCCATTTAGTAAGCGTGTCGAGCAGGCGTGTTATCCAGCCACTTTCCATATAGCTGGTGTGACGGCTGTTTGGTGGTGGCAGGAAGCTGAATAATGCAGGAATGAATATGAGCGATATGAAAAATATCGCCATAATATTTACACCAGCTACCAGACCAAATTCTTTGAGGATGGTACTCTTGGTAAAGAAGAATACACCAAAGCCTATAGCTGCTGTCAGGTTAGTGAACAGTGTTACAATACCCATCCTATCTACCATACGGAGCAATGACTTTGCTTTGTTCTGATGTTTGCTGTATTCAGAATGATATTTATTGAGCAGATATACACAGTTAGGGATACCTATTACAACTATCAATGGTGGTATAAGCGCCGTAAGCAATGTTATCTTATAACCCATCAGTACTATCGTAGCCAATGACCATACCACACCTGCGGCTACTACAACCATTGAAGCCAGCACTGCCATAAATGAACGGAAAAACAATGCAAGGATAACAGCCGTAAGAACAAATGAGAGAATGAGAAACAGGTTCATCTCGCTCTGCACCTGCGATGCCATCATTGTACGAATGAGTGGCAGACCCGAATAGTGCATCTCTATATTGTACTTCTTCCCAAACTCATCACTCAGTGCTACTATTTCTTTTACAACTCCTGAACGGTTTTTAGAATTAAGTACTTTCTTATCAATACGTAATGCCATCAGGTAGGCATTACTATCAGAATTATACAGAAAACCGTTGTAGAATGGCAGATTTGTAAATGCACTTCTCACAGCTACAGCGTCAGGCAATGTATTATCAGGTACCAGTTTCACAACTTTCAACTGGCCGGTAGCTGTATCTTTTATAAGGTTGATAGCGCCGGGAACACTCAAAACATTTTCAACTGCTTTTACCTTTTCCAGCTTATGAACCAATGCGGTATAATCAGCAAAGAAATCGCCGTTGAAAAATTTATCAGTCTGCACACCGATAACCATCAGGTTGCCGTCTTCGCCAAACTGTTTGCGGAATGCCTGGTAATCTTTGTACTTAGGATTGTCAGTCGGTATTGCGTTGGTGAATTCGTAACTCAGTTCAACTTTGGTGGCATAATAGCCCATTACTAAAGTGATACCCAGTAATATGAGCAATAAAGTAATACGGAACTTAATGATAAATGCTGCTATACGATGCCACATGAGCCTTGTAGTCTGGATTGGGCTGCAAAAGTAGCAAAATATATAGTGATTATTTTCTTAAAACGTAGTATTTGGTATAGCAGTTAGTGCATGAACTGGTAACTACCTGCGCTTCAGTCCCGTTATATATTACTTTGTCGGGCTCAAAAGTGTAATAAATATAACATGGGCCTGTGTTCTGAGTGACCTTTCCTGTAAACTGGATGGTATCAATATCATTACCGTTAATATTCATATATATGGTGTGGCAGGCACTAGAATCGTAACCTACATTAATACGTACGTTGGTAAATGCAAAAAAGTTGTGGGCTACTGTATCTCCGTTATTCTTATTTAAATCGTTAACGAGCCCTAATGTACCATTGTGGCATGGTTGCGTACCGGAAATATATTCCTCCAGGTTCAACTTTATGAAGATATCCTTACCTGTGTTCTTATCTACTAATATAAAGTTGGGACTGTATTGTGGTGCAGGTAACTGTGTAGCACATGGGTCTGTCTTCTTTTCGCATGAGAATAATGTCATTGCAATTAAGCAAACGAAAGCAGCCAATGAATACGTTTTCATGGGGGATATATTTACTATTCTGTATCTAATATAATAAATTTATCTGCATCGTTAAGAAAAGGCAATTGTTCTCTTGTTTTGCTTACCAGCTCCTTTTCCAAAGTAACGGTATGAACAGCCGGCTCTGCAGATCTTTGCCATAGTTGCTCACCTAACGGGCCAAATACGCTACTATCCCCTGTGTAATTCAGTCCCTTAGCATCAGTACCCACCCTGTTTACACCTACCACATAGCTCAGATTCTCTATTGCCCTTGCCTGTAACAGGGTTTTCCATGCCAGGCTCCTTTTCTCGGGCCAGTTAGCAACATATATCAGTACATCATATTCTTCTCCCAGGTTGCGTGCCCATACCGGGAAGCGCAGGTCATAACATACCATAGGGCATATCCTGAAACCATTTACACTAACTATCAACCTTGTTGTTCCGTTAGTAAAATGATTGTGTTCATCAGCATAGGCAAACAGGTGACGTTTATCGTAATGATATACTTTACCATCCGGTTGAACCCACAGGAGGCGGTTGTAATATTTACCATCATCTTCTATTATGGCACTGCCTGTTAATATGCAACGATACTTCAGAGACATTTGGTTCATCCACTGCACAGTAGCCCCATCCATTGTTTCTGCTAACGCAGAAGTATTCATACTAAAACCGGTAGTGAACATTTCAGGCAACACTACTACTTCTTTCTTTTCCCTGATATCAGCTATCAAAGTCTCATAATGCATCATATTCGCATCCTTATCTTCCCAGATGATATTTGATTGTATAAGGCTGATATTCAACTGCTGGCCTGCCATATATTTCTAAAAGCTTTATTAAGATATTTTGGATACTTTTGATATACGAAGTAACCAATATTCTATGAGAAAAATACTATGCCTCCTTCTCATTGTTTTGCCTTTCGCCGCATACTGTGGTGACAAAAATGAGCTTTCCGGCAAATGGAAAGAAGTAAAACGCTGGAAAACTGACAGAACAGAGATCAATTTCAAAGACACAATCAGGCTTGAGTTCATGGTTGGTAATGAATACATCTGGCAAAAAACCGGGGGGTTCATATACAGGGGTACTTACAAACTCGAAGACAAAACACTGGATATAGGTATGCGTATCTTCACCGTTATGGAAAAGAAAGGTAACAGGCTGGTACTGCAGGACGAAGCAGGTATCTATGAGTTCGCTCCAAATAAAGAAACAACACCTGACAATAAACCAAAACCCGAAGAGAAATTTGCTCCTGTAAATAGCATTCAGCAAATGGCAGGGCATTGGTCTGTTTTCAAACGCACCAGCGACCACGTGCAACAGGATATAGATTATACACGCCAGTTAAAAATGATAGATATATATGCTACCGAACAGGATGGTAAATGGGGATATTTCTATGCACAACGCGATGCAGATAATGCACCATCATGGTATGTAGAAAGCTACGCCAACCAAACTTTGACCTGCGACGGCAAAGACCGCAGGCAGTTTAAAGTAGTGAAATGTGAGAAAAATGAATTGATACTACAGGAAGAGGGTATAACCTATTTCTTCAGGCAGTTTAAATAAAGTACTAAATAAAGAAGCCCGCAAGATGCGGGCTTCTTTATTTAAGTAAAATGAAATAATAATTCTTCAGCGTTTCCTTTCGGGTAGCCATATTAAGAAATTTACCCGTAAGCCTCGTTACTTTGAAATATTCGCCCTGTTTAAGGATATCATACTTCAAACCCTTATCCTGTACATACTTTAATCCATCATCTGCAGCCAGTATATAGTTGCCCGGTACCAGCATTTGTTCTCCTTCTGCAATAATATGTTGTGCATAAAAATGCATAGCTACGTGCGCATCATCTATACCAAAGCATGCAACCTTATCTGCAGGAATATGATGGTCATGAATATACCTGCCCACTACAGAGCCCACCTGGTATTGAAGAAGATTCTTGTAGAAATAATTAGTGAAGAATATGTTTCCTGAAATGATGGCAGCTACACATAACCAGAAAAATTTGAGTTGCATTCTTTTACTAAGCATTATATAAAATAATACTGCCGCAGCGAGTCCCCATAACAGCAATGCTTCCGTCTTGGCAGGAAAAACAATAAGAATAATGAGCAAAGCCATTACCAGTATCATTACAGATACAAATACCTGTAGCGGTTTGAATACTGAAAACAGTTTGCTGTATTTTTTATGTTCTATATAATCTGACAGAAACTTAGCAGTAATAATAGCTGCCAATGGGAACACTACGAATATATAATGGGGTAACTGGTATTTAGACATTCCTAACGAAAGGTATGTAAGCAGGAAGCCGCCTGTAGTAATGAACTCCTCATGTGGTTGCAACCTGAACTTTGACCTGAACAGGTGAACCACTGCCGCAATTAACCCTGCTGTAAACAATAGTATCCAGGGGAGGAAAGACCATAGCATATTCATATACAGAAAATCGATTCCTGCACCATTGTTCCATGGACTTTCGCCGGTTATCCTGCCAAAGCTCTGTGACCAGTAGAAAAACCTTAAACCTGAAACACCTGTTAATCCGTTCACAAGTTTCTCGGGGTGCTGGTCAAACTGCTGGTAGAAGCCTATACTCATTGGTATCAGAAATATGCCTATCAACAAGGTATCAAGCAGGTGACGGGGATTAAATATTTTTTTCCATTCACGTTTCAGTACCCAGTTGCTGCCAAAACTGAACATGGGCACTAGCAATGCTACAGGACCTTTGGTCATCATACCAAATGCTATAGATGCCGTACCACCCAATACATAATACCACTTTCTGTTTAGCTCTGCTTCCTTTATCATCCACAGCGCAGTTATTACCCAACTCATCAGGATAGTATCTGTACGAATATCATTGGTCATTAGAAACATACCCTGGCAAGTGCCGAGTATGAGCGCAGACATCCGCCCTACAGATTCATTATATAGCAGTCTCGCCAACCTGTATACTGCGTATAGTGCCCACAATGCAAATAATATAGAGGGGAACTTATACCCAAAATTATTGACACCAAATACCTTCATGCTTGCCGCACTCACCCAAAACAGGAAGGGTGGTTTATCAAGATATTCATTACCCCTGTCATATAACTGTAGCCAGTTATGGCTATGCAGCATCTCCCTGCTCATCTCTGCATATTGCGATGCATCCACATCCATGGTGTCCACATTAATGGCGGTGAAATAGACGAGCGCCAGCAGTATAAAAATCCAAAAAGGAATCTTTGGCATAAAGCAGTTTTCCGGATGCAAAAATAATCGCAATTTTAATGCATGCTGAAACTAACTTATTATCCTTTTGAGCTGGCATTCCAATACCCGTTTACTACATCAAAAGGCACAAAGACCCACCAGCCAACACTAGTCACAGGCTTAGGTCTCGGGCAACTTACAGGCTACGGTGAGGCCCCTGCCATCAGCTATTATAACGTGAATATAGATGAAATGACAAGCCTGCTGGAAGCCAAAAGACCGGTAATAGAGCGCTATGCTCTTACAGAACCCACCCGTTTCTGGCATTTTCTGCATCATCTGTTACCCGGGCACAATTTCCTCATTGCAGCCCTCGACATTGCAGGCTGGGACCTGTTTGCCCAACTACGCAGACAGCCTTTGTATAAATTACTGAACATAAACAGGAATTATATACCAATAACAGATTATACACTTGGTATAGATACAGCGGAAGAAATGATACAAAAGATGCAGGCGCATCTCTGGCCATTATATAAAATAAAGCTAACTAACACTAACGAACTGGATCTGCTGCGTGCACTACGCAGCCATACTGATAAACCTTTTCGCGTAGATGCCAATGAGGCATGGAGCTTTGAAGAAACAAAACAACTATTGCCCGAATTGCAGCAATTAGGTGTAACACTTATAGAACAACCATTGCACAGATCGCAGACCGAGGAAATGAAAGAATTAAAAGCAATATCACCCATTCCCTTGTTTGCTGATGAAAGTTGTGTAGAAGAGGAGGATGTAGCTAAATGTATTGAAGGCTTCCATGGCATCAATATTAAGCTCACGAAATGTGGTGGCATAACACCTGCTGTACGTATGATAACCGATGCAAGGAAACTGGGACTGAAAGTGATGATGGGCTCAATGAATGAAAGCACAGTAGGCACTGCTGCGGTAGCTCATATGATGCCTTTGCTGGATGAGCTGGATGCTGATGGCCCACTGCTCTTGAAAGAAGACATAGCAGCCGGGTTGCATTATAATAACGGCCTTATTGAAATAAATGACAGACCGGGGCTGGGCATACAATTCAGGGGACAAAAATTTGAAAAGCCTCTTTAAATCATAGATACTATTTTTGCGCGAATGCATGTAGAACGGAACATATCGCTTTTGCCATATAATACATTCGGTATTGATATGCCTGCCGAATATTTCCTTGTAATAGACGATGAGGGATCGCTGCCGGGAATATCAGCAGATACTAACCTACCTGAAGAAAAACATATTATAGGCGGCGGTAGTAATATTCTCCTTACACATCCTGTAAAAGGGCTGACTATTCTTAACAGGAACAAGGGTATACATATAGAGAGAGAAGATGATAATCATGTATGGGTAAGGGTTCAATCGGGTGAAGTGTGGCATGAATTTGTTTTATATGCCATAGCTCATAACTGGGCAGGGGTAGAGAACCTTGCGTTAATACCCGGTACAGTTGGTGCTGCACCAATGCAAAACATAGGTGCTTATGGCGCCGAAGTGAAAGATGTAATAGAGCAGGTAACTGTTTGGGACTGGGATGAACAGCTTTATATCAATTACAATAATGCTGAATGCCTGTTCGGATACAGGGACAGCATTTTCAAACAGAGGCTTAAAGGGCAGGTATTTATCAGCTCAGTATTATTCCGCCTGAACAAACAACCGTCTTTCAATACAAGTTATGGAGCTATTGAACAGGAGTTACAGAAAATGAATGTCAGCTCCCTTTCTATAAAAGCAATAGCCGATGCTGTAATAGCTATAAGAAGCAGCAAGCTGCCTAACCCGAAGGAAATAGGTAATGCAGGCAGTTTCTTTAAAAACCCAACAATCAGTGCAGAACAGTTTAAAACATTGCAAACTGAATTTCCCGGCATACCATCATATCCGGTTGATAGTAACACTGTAAAGGTACCTGCCGGATGGCTTATAGAACAATGCGGATGGAAGGGATACAGGAATGGCAATACAGGGGTACATGCAAAACAAGCCCTTGTACTGGTAAACTATGGAGACGCAAAAGGCAGCGATATATGGCAACTGTCTGAAGAAGTGTTGCAATCAGTAAATACTAAGTTCGGAATACAACTGGAACGTGAAGTACAGGTTTGGTAAACACTACTGCTTTACCAACGGAAGTTTTATATAGAAAGTTGTCCCTTCATTTTCACGGGTAGTAAACCAAATAGCTCCCTTCCAGAATTCTATTATTTTCTTAGTCATTGCAAGGCCAAGCCCTGTACCTGACGTCTTTGTGGTAAAATAAGGCTGGAATATTTTATCAATCATATTCTGTTTGATACCTATGCCATTATCTTCTATTGATATAGTAATAAACGAATCTTTTTTCTCGACTGCAATGTTGATAATACCATCTCTACCTACAGGTATTGCCTGCACTGCATTTTCTAACAAATTAGTAAATACCCTCAATAGCTGGCTTTTATCTGCATACACCACAAGGTCTTTATCATGCTCTGCAAGCGTAACTTTAATATCCTGCTTGCTTAAATACAATTCTGCTGCGCGTTCCAGTAATTCATCAAGGTCTATATTCTCCGGTTTTGCTTCCGGCATTTTAGCAAAGTTGGAAAACTCTGATGCTATGTAAGACAGGTTATCTATCTGTTCAATCAGTGATTCAGAAACTTTCTGCGCCAGTTGTTCAATGTTCGGGTAATTGTTTCGGAGTGCCTGTTGCAGATACTGAATATTAAGTTTCATTGGTGTAAGCGGGTTCTTTATCTCGTGCGCTACCTGTTTCGCCATTTCACGCCATGCACCTTCACGCTCGCTTTGTGCCAGCAGGTGCGCATTATACTCCAGCTTTTTTACCATTTTATTATATTCCCGCACCAGCAAACCTATTTCATCATCATAAGGCCATTCTATTAATTCATTTTCTTTCAGGTTCAGTCTTTCAAAACGTTTTATCACTACACTCAATGTTCTTGTCAGCCAGTTAGTGATGAAGACAGTCATAACACCGGAGAACAGGAATATAAATGCATAAAGATTAATAAGTGCTACAAGGATATTTGATATCTGAAAATTCAATTCTTTCTCTGAAGCAAAGAATGGAACATTTATGTAACCGAATGTATTGCCATTCTCATCTCGTATAGGCACATAGCATGATAAATATGATAGCGTACCTATATTTTCATTCTGCACAACCATCGACCTCACCTGGTAGTTGAGCAGGTAAAAAGCATCTGGCCTCATCACAGGTGCTAACAATGCTTTATCGTAGATATTCTCCTGGGAGGTTACGTTTAGCGTACCACTACCATTGTACACATTTATATCTACTTTTTGGGTAGAGGCAAGATTAGTTACCAGGTATTTGAATCTTGATGTATTGGTAACTTCATTAAATGTTTTAGCATTGGTAAGTCCGTTCTCGTCATTCAGGTATTGTATAATGCTCTTTTCAACTACCTGCATCACCAGTTGCAGTTTGTTCCTGGTGTTTTGTTTATACTGTATAGTAAAGAATGCCACAGTTACCACACCTATTACAGAAAATGATACCAACACAATGCCAAGCATAGAGAAATGTATGCGACGCCTCAAAGTAAGGTTAACCAATTTATTCATCACGCGTGGCCTTGAGAAACGTGATAAAAACCAACGGAATGTAACTATTAGCAATAGTATCAGCACATTTATGCCAAACATATACGAGAACAACGTTATTACTTCCAGCCATTCTTTATGGTAATGGATAACTACGACTACTTTATTACCATCAGCAGTATACCATAATTCTGAAGATGATTCATACTTACGTATGGTATAGGTTTGTTTCAGATTCTCATTATAGTATAGCGGTAGCGGATTGTCGTTAGTATGTGTTATGAGTTTCCTGTTTACATATACACCATAAGAGTAGCCTGCTTCTGAAAGCCTTCCTCTTACTGTGCCTGGTTTTAGCAATTCAGGGTATACGGATTCTCCGGCAGATTCCTTAACCGCTATATCTATAAATACATAACCAATATTTCTTAACGCTGTTGAATCTTCGGCAATAGGAATATCTGCTATGTAGTAGTGGCCATCCTGTGCATACTCTTTATAATACAGGTGTGGTGTAATAGTAGGCATAGCTTTATATATCTGCTTAGACAGCATGCTGTAGCTGGACGTATCGCTATTATACAATCCGTGTCCATATTCATCAAAGAAAAGAACTTTGCACTGATATTCATTTAGCTGCCCGTTCAGGTATTGTGCATCAAAGCGCTCGTTTATAGCCTTTCGTTTATCAAGGGAGGGTGATTGCATGAACTGCCTGATAAACCTGTCCTTCTGGATCTTTTGTTGAATATTACGAAAGGTATAAGCCTCTAACAAGTCGTCTTTCTGCTGCAATATTTGTTCCGCATACCTTTTACGTGTTTCCAGTTCTTTCTTTTCATTAAAATACTGGAGTACAATGGAGCTGAAAATACAAACGTAAAGGCTCCAGAAAATCATGGATGGCGAGAACAGATTAGATATGTCCGTTAGTAGTTTAACATCAAGCAGAATGATAAACAATAACAACCATGTAAGAAGCATGTACGAAAACTCTCCTGTCAATTCCTTTTCGCTCATCAACATAAGTGGTATGCCTATAGCGGCCAGCAGCAGATATTTTATCCACTTGTTATGAAGAAGGTCATTCAATTGTACGTTAACCAGGTATATAATAAGGCAGGAAAGGCCGGTAAACATACCGATAGTAAACAACCCAATGATGGTGAAGGAATTGATAGAATAAAAATGGCTGACATCAAATGATATCATTGAGTCCAGCACTACGCTGCTTGTAACGTTTATATAGGCAAATGCATATAGATAAAGCCCTGCCATAAGTATCAGTGCAGAAGCGAGCCTTAAAGCATAATGGAGCCTTATACCTTCAAAGAAATTGTAGGGTATATGCCTTATGATGAATATGACTATCCAGAGCAGGCACAATGTATTGAGCAGGAGGTCTCCTAATGATTTCAGGATAGCATTTGACGCATATAATTGCGGGGAAAACAATGTCAGGCTATCAAGATTAAAAGGCATGCCATATTTATAGGTAAGGATACGCACTCCGAGTATTATAACAGCAGTAACTCCTAAGCCTACCCACCTTGAACGCTTACGTGTCAGATAGATGGTCATTAAATGGAACCACACTATTGTAGCCAGTACAGCGGATATCAATAACAATATCATCACCCCGTCGGGCGAATATGAGGGAAGACCAATTTTAGGGAATAACAGGTGGAAGCTTGTTTTCCTGTCTAATGTATTTACCTCATAGCTGCCTATCACCGATTTTGATAATATTCTCGTATCTAACGGGATATTATCTGCAGCAATAAAATGCGATCTCAGGTATTTGTTCTCAAAAGGATATGCAACCTCTACGGGAAAGAGTATAGTTAGTTTCTTTTGCCAGTCGAGATAATAAGGTGCGATACACTTCTTAATGTATATACCGTTATCATTGTGCAGTATGCTAATGGCAGAATCATTAAAGCTATAACCACAATCTACCAGTATATCATTTGTATTCCAGTAGGTGAGTATATCTTTCTGATAAGCAAATAGCTTAAATGGTAGATTGTTTAGCTTTTCAACATCATTATGTGTAAGTCTTTCGTCAAATATTCTCTTTACAAGCTCCTTATCAGCCAATAGTTTTTCAAATGACCTTTCCTGTTCATTCAGATCAGCCTGTATTGCAGCCGCCATGTTTACCGGCTTCATAGACTGTGTTTCTCTATACACACGGTCTCCGGTAGCACCCCATAGTAAGATGCATACCAATAACCAGCCCCAGTATGGATAGTTTTTGAACAATGCTATTTTTCTCCTGCTTTTACTTTATTCCATAATGCATCCATCTCTGCGAGACTCATATTATATAATGCCTTCCCATCCTTTTCTGCCATTACCTCCATTTGCTGAAAACGACGAATGAACTTCTTATTCGTCTTTTCGAGAGCATGCTCCGGGTCTACTTTAATAAACCTTGCATAGTTGACCAATGCAAATAACACATCACCAAATTCCTCTTCGATATCTGCCTGTACTCCTGAATCCACAGCTTCGTATAATTCTGATATTTCTTCTTCTACTTTCTCTTTTACCTGATCAACAGTGTCCCATTCAAAACCAACCTGTTTAGTTTTATTCTGTAATTGCAAAGCCTTCATTATGGCCGGCAGTGAATTTGGTAAACCACTCAACACAGACTTCTTGCCTTCCTTCAGCTTCAGTTTCTCCCAGTTCTGCTTCACCTGTTCTTCATCGGCTACTTTCACAGCACCATATACATGCGGGTGGCGAGAGACCAGTTTATTACAAATAGCTTCTACCACATCATCAAAGTTAAACAGGCCTTGCTCTGCACCTATCCTGCAATAGAATACTATATGCAGTAGCAGGTCGCCCAACTCTTCTTTTATACCAGTCCAGTCTTCTTCTGTTATAGCATCTACCAGCTCATATGTCTCTTCCAGTGTTTGCGGACGCAGCGACTGGATAGTTTGCTTCTTATCCCAGGGGCAGTTCTCCCTGAGTTCATCCATTATATTTCGCAGCCTGTCTATTGATGAAGAATATTGCATGCTTGTCTTATAACCGTTGTATTAAGTTAGTTAGTTTTCCTGCCATTTGTATCCATCTACTTTTAGGCCTGCCAGTTGCAACACCCTGTGTATAACGGTATAGGCTATCTCTTCAGTATTCAGTGGCCTGCTGTAGAATGATGGTGTAGCAGGGCATATGATACCGCCTGCTTCGGTAATGGTAGTCATATTGCGCAGTTGTATAAGGTTGTAGGGTGTTTCACGTGGCACACATATCAGCGTTCTTCTTTCTTTGAGCATCACATCTGCGGCTCGTGTTATCAGATCGTTACTGATACCCGAAGCTATACGACCTATAGTGCCCATGCTGCATGGGCATATTATCAAA
The DNA here is from genome assembly GCA_044227125.1 of Flavipsychrobacter sp. Classification (GTDB taxonomy): domain Bacteria; phylum Bacteroidota; class Bacteroidia; order Chitinophagales; family Chitinophagaceae; genus Polluticoccus. Next base: position 1,739,970 of record JBGAFS010000001.1, on the reverse strand, counting down.
GCACTATATGTAGAACTACCCGAGGCAAATGGTGCCATAAAGTCGTTCTTACTATATAACCTGAAGGGATACTTATTGTATTCCTTATTGCCAAGTTCATGTTCCCAAACTGTATATGCATTATCACTCCATACTACTGATACTTCTTCAAGCTGTGAAGACAATTCCTGCAGTTTATCCAGCAACACTTTTGCATAAACCGAACCACTTGCACCCGTAACCGCAACTGCTATTTTCATATGTCCTATTATCTGATTATTGCAATATATTAACAAAGCTACATGGAAATAATTGTAAATTCGTTTCTCTTAAAATTATGAAAATGAAACGTGTTCTGATGATAGTGATGGCTATGGTACTAACCCTGTCAATAGCTCATGCCGGAGATAAGAACAAGAAAACAGCAACAAAGGTTGAGAGAAATGATTCGACAGAAATACACTGGCTGAACTGGGACGAAGTGCAGGAGAAGATGAAGATAGAGCCACGTAAAGTATGGGTAGATATATATACAGACTGGTGCGGATGGTGTAAAGTAATGGATAAGAAGACTTATGCTAATAAGGATGTTATAAAATACATGAACACTAAGTTCTATGCTGTGAGGTTTAATGCAGAGAAACAGGACAGCATACGCTTTATGGGCAGAATGTATTATATAAGCCCTGAACACCGTGTAAATGAGCTGGCTTTCCAACTAATGCATGAAGACCTTACTTACCCAACCAATATATACATGCAGGAGAACTTCCAGAATCCTTTCCCGATAAAAGGCTATATACCTGTAGACGAAATGGAAGTGATGCTCAAATTCCTCGGTGAGAACATGTTCCAAAAAATGAACTTCGAAGAATATAAGAAGACTTTTGTACCTGAATGGAAAGCCGAAGAAGGCGGCTAATCTTTTTCTACAATATTCCTCATATCTGTCTGGTAGTACTTACAGGCAGGCTTAATACCACATTCCTCACATTTAGGGCGACGGGCAAGACATGTATAACGCCCGTGCAGTATAAGCCAGTGATGCGCCAGGTGTACCAGTTCTTTTGGTATATGCTTAATGAGCTGCTGCTCTGCCTGCAGGGGGTTCTTTGCATTCAGTGTCAGCCCAATACGTGCCGATACGCGAAACACGTGCGTATCTACGGCCATATTGGGTTGCTCATATATTACTGATGTGATAACGTTTGCCGTCTTCCTGCCAACACCGGGAAGCTTCACTAATTCATCCACTGTATCAGGCACTTCACTTCCATATTGCTCCACCAGCATCTTGGCCATTCCCAGCAAGTGCTTTGTCTTATTATTAGCAAAGGTCACGCTGCGTATCAATGGCTCCACATCCTCGAACTCTGCTTTTGCCAGCACTTCCGGTGTTGGGAATTTGCGGAAGAGTTCAGGGGTTACGAGGTTTACACGTTTATCTGTACACTGTGCCGACAAGATAACAGCTATGAGTAGCTGGTACGGATTCTCATAATTCAATTCGGTTTCAGCATCAGGCATATGTTTCTGAAACCAATCTATTATATAGTCGTATCGTTCTTTCCTTGTCATAATAAAGCCCCGTTTCCTTTACAGATAACGGGGCAAATCTATTAAAGAGTAACTAACTATCCCTATTTATCCGGTTCAAAATCCAGCACAATGGAGTTCATACAGAAGCGCTTATGTGTTGGCGCCGGGCCATCGTCAAAGATATGCCCGAGGTGCGAGTCGCAACGACCACAAACCACTTCTATACGGTCCATGCCGTGCGAGTGGTCGGGGTTATACTTTACACTGCTATCGCTTATCGACTCAAAGAAGCTGGGCCAGCCACAGCTGCTGGCAAACTTGGCATCGGAACGAAATAAAGGATTACCACAGACAGCACAGTAATACATGCCTTTGGTATCAGTTTTCCAGTATTTGCCCGTGAAGGCCCATTCTGTTCCCTGCTCTCGTGCTACGTCATATACCTCTTTGGGCAATATTTTCTTCCATTCCGCATTGCTAACAGTCAAATGGTTAGTAGCCGTACGGGAGTAATATGGGTTATTCTTATGTTCCTCATTCATATCCTGTTTCTTTTGTGCGTTAGTGCAATTAGTGAACATCAAACATATTGACGCTAATAATAACTGGTTCAGTAGTTTCATACAATTTACATTATTGATAACTGATTAATTAACGATTTGTTCATTGAAACAGATTTCCAAAGCTGTTAAGGTTATGCAAAGTTCACATGCTTTAATGTAAAATAATGTCGCATTGCTTACAAAAGCTGATTTTCATCAGTTGATAATATCTATAAGGTCATAGCTTTGCGCACGTTATGTTGCACTATATATCAGCCGGGGAAGCAGTAAAGCTCGTAAACAGTAATGACAGGGTATTTGTACACGGCAGCGCCGCCACACCTATGCCGCTCATCAATGCATTGCTCAACAGGTCGGGCGAAGTGAAGAACGTAGAGCTTGTTGCCATCAGCACTTTTGGCAATATTGACTGGAACAGGCCCGAAGTAAAGGAAAGCTTTTACCTGAATTCATTATTCGTGTCGGCCAATGTGCGCGACTGGGTAAACAGTGCCTATGGTGATTATGTGCCTGTTTTCCTGAGCGAGATACCGTATATGTTCAGGAACAAGGTATTACCTATAAACGTAGCCCTTGTACACGTATCTCCGCCTGATGAACATGGATACTGTACTCTTGGTACTTCTATAGATGCCGCCGTAGCTGCTGTGCGTCATGCCGATAAGGTGATAGCTTTGGTGAACCCCCGCATGCCGCGTACACACGGCGATGGCCAGGTGCATGTGTCTGATATAACAGCAGCCGTATGGCAGGAGGCTGAATTACCGGAAGTTGATTACAGCGCCAAGGCCAACGACTGCAGCCTGCAAATAGGCCAGCACGTAGCAGGCCTTATAGAGAATGGATCTACGCTGCAACTGGGCATAGGTGCCATCCCCGATGCGGTACTGAAAGCACTTACCAACCATAAAGGCCTGGGCATACATACCGAGATGTTCTCTGACGGTGTGGTAGACCTGGTGCAGAAAGGTGTAATAACCAACGAATTCAAAGAGGTAAGGCCTGATAAGATAGTGACCACATTCGTAGCAGGTACCCGTAAGGTGTACGACTTTGTGGATGATAACCCTTATGTATCGTTCATGGATGCATCTTATGTGAATGATACCAGCGTCATCAGGCAGAACCCGAAGGTTGTGGCCATCAACAGTGCACTGGAGATAGACCTTACCGGACAGGTATGCGCCGATTCTATAGGTACACTTCAATATTCAGGTATAGGCGGGCAGATGGACTTTATGCGCGGCGCCTCTTTATCAGAAGGTGGTAAGCCAATTATCGCGTTGCCTTCTGTTGCCAAAAACGGCAGCTCACGTATCGTTCCTTTCCTGAAACAGGGCGCCGGTGTAGTGACCACCCGCGGCCATGTACATTATGTAGTGACCGAATATGGTGTGGTGAACCTCTATGGCAAGAACATGGAGCAGCGGGCAAAGCTGCTTATCAGCATAGCACACCCTGAACACAGGGAAGAACTGCAAAAAGCTTATTATCAGCGATTTGGGAAAATGTGATGCATTTCCTGCGTTAATGGCTCGTTAAGCGTTTAATATCCCGTTGTTAAGCGGTGGTTTTAATTTGGCTAACAGGTGTCTATAGGTGTTTATTTGCAGTATCAACTAATTGAAGTAAAAGACACCACTATGAATTTATTACTTGCAATAGAGTTATACGAGAAAAAGTACGCTACCCAGCTTTCGCTGAATCAATATATATCTACAGTACAACTGGGGTTATCCCTGCTACCTATAGCAACCTCTAAAAAGAAGCTGGCACAGGAAGAAGAAAAAGCTATAGAACTGGCTAAAGAGTACAGCGAAGAAGACAGGTAGGACTGGAAAAAGTACCTGAAGGCGTCAAAAAAATCCATTTTAAAAACGAGTACACCCTCCCCGGCAACAAATTGTTTCCTTTTTGTTCCCATTCTGTATGGGGCTAGTTTTTACAAATAATTGATATTCAATAAAACTGCACCTTTCTCCTTTATTCAGGGAACAATTTAGGGTTTACAGTATGTCAAAGAACTAAGATATTCATCTCTGAACATCTATAGCAAATATACAACAATAATAGTATAATATAATAACCCTGTATATATATTGTTTTCCTGTAACTTTATTACATGAAAGTCATTATCAGCATTATTGCTTTAGCCATATCTGTTGTTTCGTGTAAAAACGGCGCTGCTAATTCAGAATCGCTTAAGAAGGAAAACGATAGCCTGAAACAGTTACTTAATAATACATATAAACCCGGCTTCGGTGAGTTCATGTCCGGTATACAGGTACATCATGCCAAACTTTGGTTTGCCGGTATCAACAATAACTGGGCACTGGCTGACTTTGAAATACATGAAATAATGGAAGCGATAGAAGGTATAAAGACCTACCAGCAGGAAAGGCCTGAATCAAAAGAACTGGGTATGATAGAACCTGCCCTTGACAGTGTGAACACAGCCATTGAAAACAAAAACCCTGAACAGTTTAAAAGCAGCTATGCCCTACTTACCAATACCTGCAATAATTGTCACAAGGCGGTGCATTTCGAGTTCAATGTAGTAACCATACCAAAGGCAGAACCTGTAGTGAACCAGGATTTCAGCAACCGGAATAAATAAATACTATATAACCACCACTTCGTGGAAATCTGCAGCATTATAATATTTCTGTGCCAATGCCTGCAGTTCTTTTGCAGTTACCGTTTTGTACACGCTGATATTGCGGTTGAAGTGGTCTATCGTTAAACCGTTAAGTATAAGCGTGCGCCATCGCTGCATAATGGAGAACGGGCCATCAAGGTCGCCCAACAGGTTACCCAACAAGTAGTTTTTCACCAGCAAGAGCTCCTCATCATCGGCCGGTTCGTTTTGCAGCAATGCCATTTCGTGGTATATCTCTTTTACTGCATTATCTATCACATCTCTGCCCACTTCTGTGTGTATGGTCATCGCACCACCATTAATAAACGGCGAGAGCGAACTGTAAATGCCATAAGTATATCCTTTATCCTCTCGGATATTGCTCATGAGGCGTGAACCGAAATATCCGCCAAAGAGTGTATTGAGCACCACCATAGCAGGAAAATCAGGATGATGACGATTAGGGAACAGCCTGCCTATGCGTATAGCACCCTGCACACCATTTTCATCATTCATCACGCGTTGTTTCTTTTCAGGGTCTGTAGCTAATACAGCTTCAGCTGTTTCAGCAGCAGACTGTGCAGTTGTTACATTGCCAAATATCTCATTCAGCAGTTTTACCTCAGCAGTACCTACTTTACCTGCCATGAATATTTTCACCCCTGCCAGGTTATAGTATTGTTTATGGAATGCCTGAAGGTCGGCACGGGTGAGTGCTTCTATCTTATCTTTTTTGGTGAACCTGCCATAAGGATGGTTCTCGCCAAAAAGCATGGCATCTATTTTCTGGTTGGCCACGAATTCCGATTCGCGCAGGCTTACCAGTAATCTCTGTATTGTATTCTGCTTATACAGTGCCAGTTCTTCTTCAGGGAATATACTGTCTGTTATCAGCTCGTGCACTACAGGTAGTAATGCGGGCAAGTGTTTGGTAAGTGTATGCAGTGTTATGACACCATGATCGTTGCCTGCACTTACCTTAATGCTGGCGCCGTAAAATTCAAATGCTTCGTTGATGGCATGCGCGTTGCGTTTTGACGTACCATTCTTCATCAAAGAAGCGGTGGCCTGTGCTATGGCATCGCGGGTCTCGTACCAGAGACCTGCCGGGAAAATCCAGTTTATCTCTGCCACGTCCTGCACACCGGCATTAAGCCAGTAGAGCGGAGTGCCGTTATCCAGTTTTTCTTCTGTTACGGGCGGCAGTACGAAATCAAATTCTATAGCATCGTGTATAGGAGGAGGCGTCTTACGATCGAGCATGCTTAATTGTTTAATCCTTAATAAACAGGGAACGCAGTTCTCCTGCATCTTCGGGTTTCATTTTTCCGCCCAGTATCAGGCGTACCTGCCTGCGGCGCAATGCGCCATCAAACATTTTCTTTTCTATATCAGTTTCGGGTACCAGTTCGGGCACTTTGCGCGGGCGCCCGTTAGGGTCCAACGCTACGAAGGTCATATATGCTTCGTTGGTAAGGTACCTGTATTGTGCGGAGAGGTCTTCGCCATATACACGCAGGTACACTTCCATAGAAGTATTGAAAGAGCGTGTAAGCTTGGCCTCAATAGTCAGGAGGTTACCCAGCTTAATCGGGTTATTGAAAGATACATTATCAACCGAGGCTGTAACTACCGGGCAGTTGCAATGCTTCTGTGATGATATAGCTGCTGCTATATCCATCCAGTGCATGAGGCGGCCACCCATCAGGTTGCCCAGCGTATTGGTATCGTTTGGCAATACCAGCTCCGACATTGTGATATGTGTATCCTTAGGATGTTTTACCTGCATAGCAGAATATTTTTAACGGCGTCAAAGTTATACTAATTATATGATTAGGCAGCTTATATATAAATAAGGGCGGTATATATACCGCCCTTATATTCTTTACCATTTTGTGTTGAAGTTAAACCCGATAGTATACCACCTGCCGGGCAGGGGAACAGCACCTGATTCTTTGTATTGTGTATTAAGGATATTGTTTACATCTCCGTACACACTCCAGTGTTTTGCGAGGTACATAAGCCTTGCATCGAGCAGTGTATAATCGTTGTGGCTGATGCGGTACTGGTAACGTGCATTCACATTAAGCTGGTATCTTTTAAAGAAGGTGCTGCGCACGCCTGCTATCAGCTGGTGCCTTAATGCCTCTATTGCATACTTAGACTTTAAAGATGCAGGAACAACTATTTGCTGATCGAGGTAGGTATATGCTGCATTCATATCGAGCCTGTAGTTTTTAGACATATGCAGGTGATTGCTCAATGCATATTGCGCATCTACTGTTATGCCCTGTGTATTAACCGACTGGTAGTTTTGCGGTTGCCAGGGGTCATTATTGTTTGCCCTTATCCAGTCTATAAAATCTGAAACGCGGCGGTAGAAATATCCTGCATTAGCTGATAAACTCTTTGATGCAAAGCGTACACCTGCCTGGCCGAATTTCGCAGTCTCCGGTTTCAGTGAAGGGTTGCCTATGTTCACCGGACCTGTGTAATAAAGGTCTGTGTAGGTAGGCAGCCTTTGTCCTGAACCTGCATTGGCATAGAGTTTCCATTTCTTAGTGATGAGGTAACCAATGTCTGCAGAAGGATACATATTCCAGCCATAGATGCTGCTGTTGTTTACATATACACCGGCACCTGCACTAAGCTTAGCGTTAAAATTGTGCCTGTATTCTCCGTAGATACCTGTATTATCCCTGTGCCTTGAGCCGAGGTTGTTACTGTTGATAGATTCGTTGCGGTATTCTACACCGATACCCATATGGCCATGACGAAACTGAACTGTACTTTGCAACTCACCTGTTACCACATTTGTTTCGTGGTGGTTATGGTAGTAAGATGGATTCTGGCGAATGAAAATATAATCGTCGTTATTGTAACGATAGCTTAAACGCGGACGGAATGATATTTTAGAAGTTGGCCTGTAGTTGTACGTAATGCTACCTGTGGCGGTCTGCACGGTTTCTTTTGAATTAACATCTACCGGCGCAGCATAATAAGAATTAGCACCAAAATCATTCCTGTTATAACCACCCTGTGCTTCTATAGAATTCTTTTTGTTGATGATGAACCTGTCCTGGTAAAATATGCGCCATGCATTGAAGGCTGTATTATACCTGTAACCATTTCCTTCATCATGCGCTACGGAGATAATATGACCTTGTTTTTTACCTGCCAGTGATGCTGTAGCGCGTGCGCCCCAGCCGTAGTATGTATCGCCTGTAGCAGAATCTTTAGCCATATTAGAGCCTGCATACACTGTTGCATCTATCTCGTTGGCAACGGGTGTGCGCGTAACGATATTCACCGCACCGGTGAGTGCATTCACACCATAGGCTGCGGCGGCAGGCCCGCGCAATACTTCGATATGGTCTATTGCTGAAAGCGGAACGGGTAGGTTCATTGCATGGTGCCCGGTTTGAGGATCGCTCATCTTTACACCATTTACAAGTACCAGCACCTGGTCGAATGTGCTACCGTCGATACCTATGTCAGACTGTGTGCCATTAGGGCCACGCTGGCGAAGGTCTACTCCTGCTACATAAGAAAGCAGTTCGTTGACAGACTTAACAGGTAATGCAGCGATCTGTTTTTTATCCAGTACGCGGATGTCCCTGTTTTGTTTACTGAACGGCAGTTGTATCCTGTTCTCCCGGATAACTACCGAATCGAGCATTGTTTGTGCACCCGCCTGCATGTATAATGCGGTGAAAGCGAGGCCAAATAACATTTGCTTTTTCATAAAAGTATTTTTGAAACGCCGCAAAGTTATAGGGCTCTTTTACCGTTATTTCACCCTCGGGATGTATAATTAGATTCGTAACATTTCAACGTGTGGTATTCCGTCTTCTAAATATTCGTCTCCCTTTATATTAAAACCAAATGACTCGTAAAAAGCAGTGAGGTATTTCTGGGCACCTATACGTATGGGTTGTTTTCCATATTCTTCCTGCATCTTGTCGAGCGACATTTGCATGAGCTCTTTACCCAAACCTTTGCGACGGAAAGCAGGGTCTGTAACTACACGGCCTATAGATAATTCTGTATATGAAACTCCTGAAGGCAGCAGCCTGCTGTAGGCAACGAGTGTACCATCTTCATACCCCATCAGGTGCAGTGCTTTATGGTCTTTATCGTCCATATCCTGGTACACGCAATTTTGTTCTACTACAAATACTTTGCTGCGCAGTTGCAGAATGGCATAGAGTTCATGGCTGGTGAGCTCATCAAATCGTTTCGTCTTCCAATACATAAGATCAAAAAGTCCTGCGTGGTGCAGGACTTGAATATTTTTATTATTTACTCAGGTGCATACTACGTTCCTTATATAACTGGCGGAACCATGGGTCGCGCAGGTTTTTGATGAAACGTATTGCTTCGCCGGTGCTCTTCATTTCAGGGCCCAGCTCTTTGTTTACATTCGGGAATTTATTGAAGCTGAATACAGGCTCTTTTACAGCATAACCGTCCAGTTTCTTTTCCATCACAAAGTCTTTCAGCTTATTCTCACCCATCATTACTTTAGTAGCAATGTTCAGGTAAGGTATGCCGTATGCTTTGGCGATGAACGGTGTGGTACGGCTGGCGCGCGGGTTGGCTTCTATCACATATACTTTACCGTCTTTAATGGCGTATTGTATATTGATGAGGCCTTTAATATTCAGGCGCAGTGCTATTTTCTTTGCTATATCTATCATTTCATCCACTTCCATCTGGCCGAGGTTGAATGAAGGCAATACAGAGTGACTATCGCCGCTATGGATACCTGCAGGTTCGATGTGTTCCATCAGGCCCATGATGTGTACATCCTCACCATCGCAGATAGCATCTATTTCTGCTTCCTGGCAACGGTCAAGGAAGTGGTCGATAAGTATTTTATTACCAGGCAGGTGCTTGAGCAGGCTCACCACACTCTTTTCCAGCTCATCGTCGTTGATAACGATACGCATGCGCTGACCACCAAGTACGTATGAAGGGCGCACCAGTACGGGATAGCCTACCTCGTTGGCTACTTCCATAGCCTCATCGGTAGTATATGCTGTGCCATAGTGCGGGTAAGGAATACCCAGTTCTTTCAGCATATCACTGAAACGGCCGCGGTCTTCGGCGATATCCATATTATCGAATGATGTACCGATAATTTTGATACCCCTTTCGCTCAGGCGTTTAGCCAGCTTCAGGGCTGTTTGGCCACCCAGCTGAACGATAACACCATCCGGTTGTTCCAGTTCTATTATCTCCCAAAGATGTTCCCAGTACACAGGCTCGAAATACAGCTTATCAGCAATATCAAAATCTGTTGATACTGTTTCGGGGTTACAGTTTACCATTATTGCCTCATAACCGCATTCTTTGATAGCCATCAGGCCATGCGTACAGCAATAATCGAATTCGATGCCCTGACCAATACGGTTGGGGCCTGAACCCAATACAATTATCTTTTTCTTTTTACCGGGGATTGACTCGTTGAAAACAATAGCAGAACTGCTCATGAGCGGCAAAGTTAAGGTATTCAGCAATAATATTGCATGGTAATAATTATTAATGTTTTTTGATTTTGGGACTTAATCAGAAGATGGAAAGGATACATTATTAGTATTAAAGAATAACACCATTACGTGAGTTATTGTTGAGCTCAAATAAGGAATGTTTATAAATTAGGTAAAACCGCCTTAATAATCGGTAAACAGTTTTTAGCGGTGGTATTCGCAATATTACCTTTGCACACACTTAATATCTAAACACCACCATCATATGTCTGCCAGTGCTATTGCCGAGAAGTATAAGTTTACCGGTTACCAGAAGTTTGTCATCCTTGCGCTTGCACTAACACAATTCACTGTTGTACTCGATTTCATGATCATGTCTCCGCTGGGAGATATACTCATGAAATCAATGAACCTGAGTACAGAACAGTTTGGTAATGCTGTGTCGGGTTATGCATTCAGTGCGGGTGTATCAGGCTTATTATCTGCGGGGTTTGCAGATAAGTTCGACCGCAAAAAACTGTTGCTGTTCTTCTATATAGGTTTTATAGCGGGTACTTTCTTCTGCGCTATGGCAGGCAGCTACGAGATGCTGATGGCTGCACGCATCTTTACCGGTGTATTTGGCGGGGTGATAGGTTCCATATCAATGGCTATAGTTGCAGACCTGTTCCCGATACAGGAGCGGGGGCGTGTAATGGGCTTTATGCAGATGGGCTTTGGTGCCAGCCAGGTGCTGGGCATACCAATAGGCCTGTATATAGCTAACCACTGGGGATGGCATATGCCTTTTCTTGCTATTGTGGGGCTTGCATTTGCAATATGGCTGATGATAGTAATAAAGCTGAAGCCAGTAAATGAGCACCTGAAAATAAAAAGCGATAAAAATCCGCTGCAACACCTATGGCATACGATACAGAACAAACATTACCGCATGGGTTTCCTGGCAGTAGCTATACTGGCTATTGGTGGTTTTATGATGATGCCCTGGGGCAGCGCGTTTGCCATCAACAACCTGAAACTGACGAATGAACAATTGCCCCAGTTGTTTATGGCGGCTGGCGTTAGCTCACTGATAGTGATGCCGCTGATAGGCCGTGTGAGTGATAAGATAGACAAGTTCAAAATATTCGCATTTGCATCTGTATGGATGATAGTGATGGTATTAATATATACCAACCTGACTCCTGTGCCATTTGTACTGGTGATGTGTATGAATATATTTTTCATGGTGGGTATAATAGGCCGTATGGTTCCTGCCATGGCTATTAATTCTGCACTTCCTAAAATGCAGGACAGGGGGGCATTCATGAGTATCAGCTCTTCGCTGCAACAAATATCGGGTGGTATTGGTGCATGGGCCAGCGGTAAGATAGTGTACCAGGCCACCAAGACCAGCCCGCTGGAGCATTATAATACACTGGGTATTATTGTATCAGCGCTTACGCTCACTACAATATTCTTAGTGTACCGCATCAGTAAGCTGGTGAAGTCTGAACTGCATTTGAAGCAGGTGTGATTACTGTATGTATGAACCCAGGCTATCGGCCAGTATCTGTGCTACCTGTTTTGTGCCTACAGATGTGTAGTGTGTATAATCGTAATACAGGCGTGAATCTTTGGGCATTGCGGCTGCCAGGTCTATAGCCTTTATCTTTCCTTCTGCGTTTAGCTGTTTAAGCACATCGTTATACAGGTCAAGCGTTCGTTTTTCCAGTATTGAGTTACGGCCGTCTGCTGTTTGCAGTTCTGTGAAATTGATACCTGTAGCGGAGTCTGTAAAGCTGCCGTATAAAGATGGCTGTGTAAGAAAAATGGCTTTTATATTATTTGCCCTGCAAATAGAATCAAGCATAAGTATGCGCCTGCGGTAATTGCCCAGGTATTGAGGTTGCTCATCGAGGTGTTTTTGTATATATGCTTCGTCGAGGTGCAGGTGTTTTTCTTTTGAATAGTCAACTACGCGATGCACCAATCCATTCTTTCTTGCTACGCGGTAGCGGTACAGGTTTTCTATGAGCGCACCTGTTTCTGTTTTGGTGATGAGCGAGCGCAGGAAATTTTTGAAACTGCTTTTATCTATCTCGTCAGAATGATAAGTGTCAAAACCGCCCATTGCTTTCTCTTCCATATCATTTACACCGGTGAGGAATATCACGTAGTCAGGATGCAGGGAAACGATATGGTCTCGCAGGAGTATGATGTGACCAAAGGTGGATGTGCCATCAAGCCCGGCATTATTCAGCCATATGTTTGGATGCGTTAAACGTAGTTGCTGTTTTAGTAATTCGGGCCATGTAAGGCTATCGCTGTTATAAGAACATTCTGTTGTGCTGCCGCCAATGGTTATCACTTTCAACCAATGGGCAGGGTCTTTCGGCATTTCATCTCCACGCAAGCCCATAGAATTGCGGGTGTAATAAATAACCTTTTCCAGTTTGGGCGAACCGGGGTTTTGCTGAACAATCTTCTGGTTGGCAGGCAATACTATTTTGCCATGCTGCACCCTGAAAGGGATGGGATGAAAAATACGCAGCGCAATTTCAAGCAACAGCAAAGCTATTACCAGCCCAATGAACAATGCAAACAAGTTGCTGCGCAGGCTGGTCTTCTTTTTTGCTGTATCCATTAGCTACTTATATGAAAGTGCTGTAGAAGTAAGGCGTCTTGGCCTCGAACTCTGCACTGCAGGTATCCACCATTTTGTATACACGGGTGATGCCTGCTTTCTTGCGGAACTCATATACTTCATCGGCCGTACAATCAGGAACGAATTCTGCTATCTGGTCGTCGCTGAAGCCCATTTGCTTGGCGCGGCGCAAGAGGTCTACCGGCATTTTTTCAAGATGCTTGATAGCTTTTATTTCGCGTTCCAGGTTTACGATATCCTGTACCTGGTAGAGGAACCAGCGGTCTATATGAGTAATCTCGCGGAGTGTTTTAATAGATATGCCTGCTGCTATGGCTTCTTTTATTTTGAATATCCTATCCCAGGTAGGGCGTTTCAGAGATTCGAGCAGTTCTTCCGGTTTCATGCGCTGTGCGCTGATGAAAGAAAGGCCTGTGGCGTTGTTCTCGAGGCTCTGGCAGGCTTTCTGCAATGCTTCAGGGAAGGTGCGGCCGATGGCCATTACCTCACCAACAGATTTCATCTGGAAACCTAATGTGTCGTCTGCACCTTTGAATTTATCAAAGTTCCAGCGCGGCATTTTTACTATTACATAGTCGAGCGCAGGCTCGAAATATGCTGATGTAGTTTGCGTGATCTGGTTTTTCAGTTCATCAAGGTTATAACCGATAGCCAGTTTAGCAGCTATTTTGGCAATAGGGTAACCAGTAGCTTTTGAAGCGAGTGCTGATGAGCGGCTCACACGCGGGTTGATCTCTACTACTATTATTTCTTCTGTTTCAGGATTGAGTGCGAACTGTACGTTACAACCACCTGCGAAATTGCCCAGTGCACGCATCATGCGGATAGCCGTGTTACGCATCAGTTGGAAGGCTGTATCGCTGAGGGTCATTGCAGGAGCAACAGTGATACTGTCGCCGGTATGTATACCCATCGGGTCGAAGTTCTCCACCGTACATATGATGGCTACGTTATCGGCAGAGTCGCGCAGGAGTTCCAGCTCAAATTCTTTCCAGCCCATTACTGCTTTCTCTACCAGTACCTCGTGTATAGGTGATGCAGTAAGTCCTTTTTCGAGGGCAGCATCGAGGTCTTCTTTATGAAATACAAGGCCGCCACCTGTACCACCCAGCGTGAAAGAAGGGCGGATAACTAATGGTACTCCTATTTCCTGTGCAAATTCCTTACCCTCCAGCAGTGAGTTAGCGATCTTAGCCGGGGCTACCGGTATACCCATCTCTATCATCCACAGGCGGAATTTTTCACGGTCTTCCGCTTTATCTATCGCTTGGGTATCAACACCTATCAGGCGCACATTATGCTCTTTCCACAATCCTATCTCTTCGGCTTCCATGGCCAGGTTCAGTGCTGTTTGTCCGCCCATGGTAGGCAGTACCGCATCTATTTCGTTTTCGTTGAGTATCTGTTCGATACTTTCCACCGTAAGCGGCAGCAGGTAAACTTTATCTGCTACTATAGGGTCGGTCATAATAGTAGCCGGGTTTGAGTTGATGAGTATCACTTTGATACCTTCTTCCCTCAAACTGCGGGCTGCCTGTGAACCGGAATAGTCAAATTCGCAAGCCTGGCCTATGATAATGGGACCTGAACCGATAATGAGTACACTCTTAATGGAAGTATCTAATGGCATTTTTCTTTAATTCAAAAGTAAAAAGTCAAAATTCAAATTAGGGGGGCGAGCGTATTCAAAAGGGCTATTGACCTTTGAATTTTGATTTTTGAATTTGCAGGTACAAAAATCGGGCTCAGCGCCCGAGGTGCAAAAGTAAGAAAAACCACCCTAACCCCCTAAATCGGGGAGAAAATTTATGGCATGAAAAATGTTATATGAATTGAAACCGTTAAAAACTTAACCCCTATGAAGAAAAATATCCTTTTTGCCCTGATTGTATTGTCTATTATAATTGTTTTATCAGGATGCAAAGGTGACAGATGTAGTTACAGTGCATATAACAAATTACAGTTTGAAGGATTTGATTCTCTCGAATCTAACTCACTATGTATTTTGAATAGTTATGAAATTGGAAATTTAACTACTGGTTCGTTTACTAAATTAACCAAATCTGATACATTGAAAGGGATGCCTAATGGTACTGATCTCGATTATTCACACGATTATGAAGTCTTGATCCCTACCTTCCAATATACTTTCCAGATATGCCAAATTAAATATGTGGAAAAATATATGACTTGGCCCGGCGGCGGAACGGTTTCAGAAGTTTGTTCTGATATGATGTCATACGCAGTAAATGGAAAACATAAAGAAGACCATTTTGTAATGATCAGGAAGCAGTAATGTGATAAACGCCAATTAAAACCCTATATCGAGCAGTTTATGCTTTATAGCATATATCACCAAGCCGGCAGTATTGCGGGCACCTGTTTTGTCCAGCAGGTTTTGGCGGTGGCCGTCTACGGTGCGGGTGCTGATGAATAGTTTTTCTGCTATTTCAACAGCAGTCAGCTCGTTACATATGAGTTTCAGCACTTCCAGCTCGCGGGTGGTGAGGTTCACCATATGGTTGAACGACAGGTTCTTTGTTTTCAACGTGGGGGCCTTACGCATGGCAGCCATCATTTTTTCGTTGAAGTAGAAACCATTGTTAGCAACATCGCGTATGGCTTTTTCCACCTCGGCTATTTCAGCATTTTTAAAGAGGTAGCCGTCAGCACCGCTTTCTATCATACGTACTATGAACTGTTCTTCATCGTATACGGAAAGTACAATGATCTTTATTTGCGGATAATGGTGCCGTATATGTGCAGTTGCTTCTATGCCATTCATATTGGGCATGTTGAGGTCCATTAGTATCACACCGGGCAGCTGCGTTGTGGCATCAAGCAACCGTAGCAGTTCTTTGCCATCTGCTGCACTGCCTGTTACTTCTATACCCTCCAGTTCGCCTATGAGCTTAGCCATACCCATACGAAACAGGCTATGGTCGTCTGCCAGCATTACACTAATTATATTCATGATGCCTGAGTTTTAATTGGTACGGAAGCCTGCAGTGTTACAGACCCGTCATTGTTTGTATGGTATTGCACTGTGCCGCAGCACTGCTGTATGCGCAGCTCAATATTTTTAAGCCCCAGCCCGTTCTCTTTTCTTAATTGCGCATGGTCGTAACCTTTACCGTTATCATGATAACTGATATTGAGTATACCGTCATGCTGTACTATACTAATATCAATAACATCTGCACCGGAATGTTTGACTGTATTATGTACCAGCTCCTGTACAACACGGTAACCCGATAATTCTATAAGAGCACTGAAGCGTTGATCTTCTGCTATTGTATCGAAATGTATCTCTATGCCACTGCCCTGTTTTGTTTTTTCGAGAAAGGCATGCAGGGCTGCTGACAAACCAAAAGCTTCGAGCATAGGCGGCAGCAGGTCATATGATATGCGGCGCACATTATCTATGGTTGCATCTATCACGGGTTTAGCATCTGCATTGGTTACCTGCATACGCAGCAATGATAATGAAGCTCCTACTTCATCATGCAGATCACGCGCTATGCGTGCACGTTCTTTTTCCGTAGCCTCTATATTGGCAAAAAGCAGTTGGTCTTTATACTCCAGCTCCATTTTGTTTTTTTCTTCCTGCTGTGCCAGTAAGCGCCTGCTGTATGCACGAAAGAAAAGAAGCATGCCAGCGCACAGCAGCAGCATACCGGCTGTACCAGCATAGAGGATAAAATATTTATCTACTTCCTGCCAGCCTTCCATAATGCGATACCGATTGTGGTGTAAAGAATCCAAGCAGCAATTACATGCATATTCCAGACCACATGTGTTTCAGTGGTTTCTTTGATTATATAATTACTAAATAAAAAAAGAAAGAAAGAAATAGAAAAGTAAAATAGAAACGCGGTATTAATAAGCAGCACTGAGTCGTTGCGAAGTGATATTTTTTTAGCTTCTGCCAATTGCGTATACATATAACATATACCGTACGCCAAGATTACAAGGCACTCTACCGAGCGTGCGAATACATTAAAATGCTGTAAACTATCTAAGTAATAGGCATCAATAAAAGAGAATATAGCAAAGCTTATCATAATGGCAACAATGAACCATTTGTTTATATATTGCCTAAGTATAACTAAATAGAATAGGGATAATATCTCTAACTCCCATATTGTATAAAGATGCAATAACGATAAATTATTCAGCTTATAAATCCAGAATACTTTGGATACTATTTCAAAAAAACTAGCAACGTAAATATGAATACAAATAATTTTTAGTATTAAAGCGTAACTTTTATAATGTTTTATACTAAGAATTAATGGAAACAATATTACTAGCGGTGAACTGTATGCGAGAAATTTATTTATCAATTTCTTTTTGCCTTTTTAGACAATTTTGATGTTTTTATTTTTTGTAATGCTGAAGTAGCAAGGTCATCTCCTGCATGATATAAAACACTTACATAGTCACAAGTACTAGGACAAGGGCTAGTAAAATCATAAACAAGCGACTCTCCGGTATTGGGAGAAAAAACCAAATCCATACCATTCGGATGGATTTGATCATCCATTACTGTTACCATCAACAGGTCGAGTGAAGAAGCAGGGTTGAGGGCATCATTGTTAATAAATGTTGCAGTCATACCCAGGTAAAAGCGACAGCCTTTCATATCAGTATTTGTCTTGAGCAGTTCAGCCAATGCAATAACATCTTCTTTCTGCACAAAAAACGCCCTTATGTAATCGTTGCCCGGAGAGTTAAACTGTGTGTTTATCTGCACGTTGTAGTCGCACCAGTTTTGTGTACGGTCAATAGCATCCGTTACGGGTATTGTATTCAGCGTGCCTATAGATACAATATTATGCTCGCCCGGGTCGATCTTTTTGGGCTTAGCTTTTTTAGCAACGGTCTTTTTGGAAGAAGGCTTGCTTGTCTTTTTAGCTGCAGGTTTTTTTACAGCTTTTTTCTTTGCAGCAGGCGCTGCCTTTTTAGCTATTTTCTTAGCTGCCATATATATTGTTTTTAAGGTTAGAGAACAGGTTATGCCTTATAAATGTATATGCATTTTACGGCAAATGCAAAGTATGGTATGAATCTACCCCGTAAAAATACCTGTTTTGTAAAACGGGTTGTTTTACTCTGCATAAGGAAGTTGCTGCGTTGTTCTTTTGCATCATCACTACAGCGCGCAATAATTGTGATGGGCGGAACCTGAAAAGCCATGAAAAGAGTAAGGGATCATCATTAAAAACAAAGACAATACTATGGCTTACGCACAATGGATGGTTGCTACCATCGTCTCAAACGGTACAACTATCAGCATTAAAAATGCTACACTGGCATGGGGTAAATTTTTCCAGAACCCTGATAAAGACAAAGAACTCACAACAGATGTCATCAACAAAATAACCATCCCTTCCGGCACCAGCGCTAATGTTGCGTCTTGCGGCAGAGAAGATGCTGCTTCAGGCACAGAAGGTAGTTTTGACCTGTATGATGGCACTACCAAAATAGGTACATTCTACTGGGATTGTCCCTGGGGTTCTAAAGCTAATACCTGGTCATGGACACCTAATTCTGCTGTATCTAATTATGTTACGCAGGCTACGGGTTTCAACCTCGATTCAGGTGCACTGGGCAATGGTACTATTACCTGTGTAAAAATATCATAAGCTCTTTGTAGCCTCAGACCGGGTACATGAATTATGCCTGGTATACAGGTAAAACAAAACGCCCCGCAATAATGCGGGGCGTTTTTATAATCAACCCTTTGGAAATTAATTGGTAATTTTTGCCAGCAGTGTTATCTCATCATTAGCACCGAGGTTGTATAATGCGGTGCCTCCCTGTATCATACATATGAGCAGGTTGTTGTACACTATCACATCATAAAATGTTTCGCCTGGCAGTTGTTTTAATAATGACGGATAAAGCGGTTTGCTGATGTCATATATATTGAGGCCTGCACTACCATTGCATACATACAGCCTGTCGCCTTTTATACCAAGGCCCCATGGGCTTGACACCGGAACTGTATTGCGCAGTACGGGCTGCATGATGTACTTAATATCATATACCATGAGTGCATTGGTATTGCCACCACAACTGGTGGTACTGCGCACGGTAACATATGCCAGTGAATCGTTGGCCACCACAGGGTCGCAGGCACGTACATGCGATGCCTGACCCAGTTTTGCAGGATGACCTGCATCTGCTAATGAATATACATACATAGCATTGCTGGAGCCGATGAATAATTTATCCTGGTAGCTGTAGATGGTCTCTACATTGAAACCTACATCTGTACTGCTCTTCAATTGCGGGTTTGCGCTGTTGGCCAGTGAGTATGCATAGAGTTTTTGATTGTCTACCACATAGAGGTAGTCCATAGCAATGGTAAACCTTGCCAGTGAGCCACCCTGGCCTGTGCTGCCGGATGTTCCTGTAGGTTTGTCTGCACTGCTTGTAGAGCCATTCTTATCGCAGGATGTAATGAATATGGTTGCTATTAAAAGATATATTGCTAAACGTTTCATGCTCTTTAATTTTTTTGAAGGGTTAATTAATTCCTGCATTTAGGATAGTTAAGTGTTTTGCGTTCCCATCCTACTACTGTGCCTTTTGAAGCATCAGGGCATTCATAATAACCTGTGCCCGGCGGATAGCTTTGATCTACAAGATGGAAGACACCTGTAATACGGTCGAGCAGCTTAACGTCTGAAACATTTGATATATCGAGCACTACAAGATCATTAAGATTGTTTGTGTACATCACATTGTCTTTGATAGCCATCTCCTGCGCACCTACAACGTTTATAAAACGTATCTTCTGCGGGTTGTTTGGCTGTTTGATATCCATTACATGAATACCAAGACCTGTCTCTATTTGATAGAGTGTGTCTCCTTTCACGTATATCTTTCCTCCCTTTTCTATAAGACGTGGTTCTGATGAACTGATGGTAGTAGCATTCTGGTCCTTATTATATATAGGCGCCCATCCATCTACCTTAGCAGGTGGTTGTGGTTCGGGGTCTGGGGTTGAATGATTGCCAAAAATGCCCAGGGGGTCACATGAAGACAGAGTGATTGCCATAGCTGACGAGAGCAGCATGACAGATAAGAATGAGGGTCGTTTCATAAATTAAATATTTGCTTAAACTGATATTTCAACGGGACAGAATAGGATAAACAAATACCGTGCTAAAATTTCTAATGCAGCGGATGTTTAATCCATAAATAATATTGTAATGTGTAGGCTAAAAATAGTTTTATAAAGCGTTTCAACTTTCGGTTACATTTAGCTTATCTTTACCAAAATCGGGGAATTTTTCACTATTTCGGGCTGAAAAGGGTTAATTTTTTCGCATTTTTGCCAAAATTTCAAAAAAGCAGCAGAAGAATATTTTATGGGTTTGTTCAATTTTTTGACGCAAGAGATTGCCATTGATTTGGGTACGGCCAATACCCTCATTATACATAACGACCAGGTGGTAGTAGACGAACCATCTATCGTAGCCATTGACCGTTCTACTAATAAAATAGTAGCGGTTGGTAAAAAGGCTATGATGATGCACGAGAAAACCCATGAAAATTTAAAGACCATCCGCCCGCTTAAAGATGGTGTGATTGCAGACTTCAACGCGGCAGAAGGTATGCTGCGCGAAATGATAAAAATGGTGTATCCTAAAAAACCATTGTTCCCGCCAAGCTGGAGAATGGTAATATGTATACCATCAAGCATTACAGAAGTAGAAAAACGTGCCGTACGCGACAGTGCAGAACAGGCAGGCGCCAAAGAAGTGTATATGATACACGAACCAATGGCTGCCGCACTGGGTATAGGTATAGATGTAGAAGAACCTACCGGTAACATGATAATTGATATAGGCGGCGGTACTACAGGTATATCTGTAATAGCACTTGCAGGTATTGTGTGCGACCAGTCTATACGTATTGCAGGTGATGAATTCACTGCTGATATTATGGAAGCTATGCGCCGCTATCACAGTCTTATGATAGGTGAGCGTACTGCTGAACAAATTAAGATACAGGTAGGTTCTGCACTGAAGGATCTTGATAATCCGCCTGATGATATTGCTGTTAACGGCCGTGACCTTGTAACTGGTATACCTAAACAGATAATGGTATCATACCAGGAAGTTGCTGAAGCACTTGATAAATCTATCTTCAAAATAGAAGAAGCTATACTGAAAGCGCTGGAAACTACACCTCCGGAACTGGCAGCGGATATATACCGTCGCGGCCTGTACCTGACAGGTGGCGGTGCATTGCTGCGTGGTCTTGACAAACGTATATCGCACAAAATAAAACTGCCGGTACATGTTGCTGATGATCCGTTGCGTGCAGTGGTGCGCGGTACCGGTATGGCACTGAAGAATATTTCGAAGATGCCTTTCCTGATGAAGTAATAATAAAACAGCCAACTGCATAAAACTTGCATAACCTCATATTATTCATCCGCAGGTTTTTTCATCTTATCCTCTTCCTGGGGCTGGAGATAGTATGCATTATACTGATAGCAAGAACCAATATGCTACAGGGCAATGATATAATGAGCTCTGCAAATGCATTGTCCGGTTTAGCTTACAAAAAACAGAATGATGTAGCTTACTATTTCGGGCTGCGTACTATGAATGACAGCCTGCTGAATGAGAATGCAAAACTGCGTGCTGCGTTGGCCTTGTACCAGAGTGTAGACAAGGTGAAGGATTCAGCATCTCATGTAGCCATAAAATCGGACGATACTAATGCGCATACTATTAAGTATGCAGACTATGTTTTTCATACTGCAAGGGTTATTAATAACTCTGTGAGCGTTGCCAATAACTATATTACTATCAACAGGGGCAGCAGCGATGGTATTGGTAAGAACATGGCCGTAATAACGGGCAGCGGTATTGTAGGCCGTGTGATTCATGTATCATCTCACTATGCCAGTGTATTATCTGTACTTAGCGTGAAACAAAAAGTGAGCGCTAAACTGAAAGATGGCACCATTGGCTACCTCACATGGCAGGGTACCAACCCGGGCGTGATGCAGGTAGAAGATATACCACAACAGATAAGAATAAAGAATGGTGATTCTGTCTTTACTACGAATTATTCATTCTTCCCGTCAGATGTGCTGATAGGAACAGTATTTAAAACTGTAGCTATTAAAAAGAACAACCAGCAGATATTATATATTCGTCCTTCTACCAACTTCAGCAACCTGCAGTATGTGTATGTTGTAGAAAATAAAATGATGGAAGAACGCCTTCGTCTTGAAGATTCAGTAAACCAAAAGCAATGAGTGATTACATAAAATATTTCCTGCGCTTTTGCATTATCATTGCCATACAGGTGCTGATACTGAATAAGATAATGCTGAGCTGGTGGACACAGCCTGCGGGATTCCCTGTATTTACTCCTTATATATACCCTCTCTTCATCCTGCTATTACCTTTTGATACTTCTGTAAGCGTATTGCTGGTACTGGGTTTTGTAACCGGTATCACTGTAGACAGCTTTATGAATACTGCCGGTATGCATGCTGCTGCTACCGTATTGCTTGCTTACCTGCGTACTAATGTGCTGAATGCACTATTGCCTAAAAACCTGAGTGAATATCCTAACCAGTCTCCTTCTGTAAAGAATATGGGCTGGGGGCCGTTTCTTGTATACAGCACCTTCCTGATTTTACTGCATCACGCATTATTCTTCAGCATAGAATTATGGAGCTTATCAAATATAGGGTACCTGTTGCTGAAAATACTGGCCTCCAGTGTTACTTCTGTTCTATTCATTATTGTGTACCTGTTGCTCTTTACAAAACAGGCGGCCAGGGGATAATATATCGTTAAAACTGTTTAACAAGGTATTGGCATTAAGTTTCTTAACTTAGGGCATATGCCTGTTAATACTTATAGCATCATCATCATACTCAGTTGCGTAGTAATAATAAGCTACCTGTTCAGCCTGGTGAGCAGGAAGACCAATATTCCTTCTGTGTTATTGTTAATGGCTGTTGGCATAGGACTGAAATACTTTACGGGGCATTTATGGTACAACGATATTATTGTAAACAAGCTGGTAAAAATACTGGGCGCAATAGGACTGATAATGATAGTGCTGGAAGCCGCCCTCGACCTGAAAGCTGAAAGAAGTAAACTAAAACTGATAGGTAATTCTTTCGGGGCTGCGTTGTTTATCTTCGCTATATCTGCTACCGGCATAGGGTTTATCATCAATCAATGGTTGCAGGTATCTTTTGAAAATGCTTTTATCTATGCCGTACCTCTTAGTATAATCAGCAGCGCTATTGTAATACCCAGCACCGAGAACCTGCCGGAAGAAAAAAGGGAATTCATTATTTACGAATCATCACTGTCTGACATCATCGGTATCATGGTCTTCAACTATATGCTGATGGAAAATGCACTGAGCCTGTCTTCCACGATGGTTTTCAGCGGAAAGCTCTTACTGGCTATAGTTATATCTGTAGCTGCGAGCCTGTTGCTGATATATATTGTAACCCGTGCTACATCACAGGTAAAATTTTTCATGCTATTTGCTGTGCTGGCCCTGATATATGCACTGGGTGAACAAATACATTTACCATCTCTGCTGATAGTGCTGGTATTTGGTTTGGTATTCAATAACAGCAAGGCTATAATGAGAGGGCCGCTTAAGAAGCTTGTTCCTGCCGATTATAAAGATGGCATACTGGAATTGATGAAATCTATCACAGCAGAAACTTCATTTCTTGTACGCACATTCTTTTTTATCATCTTCGGGTATAGTGTTGACCTTAAAGTAGTAGCCACACCTGAAGTATGGGAGCTTGGCAGTGTAATAATAGTAGCCCTGTTCATCGTACGCTACCTCTACCTGCGCATCATACTTAAAGCAAATCTTTTCCCTGAATTATTCCTGATGCCACGGGGATTAGTGACGATCCTGCTTTTTTACAGTATACCGGCAGAAAAAAGTATTGGCAGCTTTAATGCAGGTGTTTTATTTTTCGTCGTTGCTGTTACAAGTATTATAATGATGGTGGGACTACTTTTTTACGGGAAAGAAAAAAATATCGATCTCGACAGTTGATTTATTTTAAACACTTCATCACGCAATCCCAGAGCTTATCCGCAGATGCATCCCAGTCAAATTTCTTAACCTGCTCTTTGGCTGCAGCTATCAATTTGTTACGCAGTGCTTCGTCTTTATAAATAAGCTGCATTTTATCAGCTATATCATTCACATCCAGCGGATTGACCAGTATACCTGCATCTCCTGCTACTTCGGGCATTGACGAGGTATTACTTACTATAGCGGGTACATTACATTCCAGAGCCTCAAGTATGGGTATACCAAAACCTTCGAACAGAGAAGCATACACCAATGCATATGCACCACCCATTACCTTGCTAAGGTCTTCTACTCCCATATAACCTACCCACTTCACATCTTCTTTGAAGGGCATTTCTACTTTCATCTTCATCACCTCTTCATACTTCCAGGCAAAACGACCAACTATTACCAGCTTCATATTGCTGCGCTGGCGTTTCTTGAATTGCACAAATGCTTTGAGCAGGTTGAGGATATTTTTACGCGGATGTAGTGCGCCTGCAAATACAAAGTATTCACAGCCATCAGCATATTCTTTCTTCACCTGTTCTCGTTCCTCCCAGCTTAATGGTTTGTATTCGTCATGGGCACCGTTGTATACTACATCTATTTTTTCAGGCGCTATCTTATAATGGTCTATTATATCCTGCTTTGAGTATGATGATACAGTAACTATACGTGTGGCTTTATTGGCAAACAGTGGTGAATATTTTCTCCAATACATTTTGTGGCTGCCCTGAAAATGTTCCGGGTAATGCTCAAAAGCCAGGTCATGTATTACGAGGCAGGTCGGCACTTTTGTACGGAGCGAAAGATACCCATCCGGAGAAAGAAAAACATCCGCCTTATACTTCTTTAATAAAGAGGGCAGCCGCCATTCAAACCATATATAAAATAGAATGGGGTGGCGTGCCTGTGGTGAAACAACCACCGGTGTAACATTGGGTGCAAATACAAAAGAAGGGTCGTAAGGCCTGTCGAAAAAGAAAATAAACTCATGTTCGGGATGTTTCCGTACCATTCTGTCTAAAGTCTGGTGCGTAAACCAGCCAATTCCTTCCAGTTTCCCTTTTAATAATAAACGGGTATTTACAGCGATGCGCATAGCAATGGCGACAAAAATATAATTTTACCGATAACAGCATGCTTAAAAAATCTGAATGCGTCGCTTTTTTGTAAAAAACCTGTTGTTTGTAATTGCAGTAAACCTGCTGGTGAAGCCATTATGGGTTTTTATGATAGATCGTACCGTGCAAAACAGGATAGGGCATGCTGCTTATGGTACTTACCAGGCCTTATTCAACCTCGGGCTGATATTCCAGATAATACTGGATTTCGGGCTTACATATTATAATACACGCATTATATCACAAAACCCGGATAAATTAAAGGAGCTATTTCCATCTATGCTGGGGGCAAGACTATTGCTGATAGTAGTTTATGCCGTACTGGTGAGTATACTGGGCTGGGTAGTTGGCTACAGGGGTTACGAATTATTATTACTTGCCGGCATATTACTGATACAGGCCTTTAACTCGCTGATGCAGTTTTTGCGCAGTAATGTAGCCGCCCTGCATTTCTTTAAAGCAGATGGGGTGCTGTCAGTAGCAGACAGGCTACTGATGATAATTATCTGTGGTTACCTGTTGTTCCTATCCCCCAATTCTGGTTCGTTCAACATCAATTGGTTTGTAATAACACAAATTGCCTGTTATGGAGCGGCAATATTGATAGCAATTTTTGTGCTGGGGCGTGTATCAGGATTAAAGCTCAGATTATCATTCACTGCCGCAGAAGTATTAAGTATAATAAAACAAAGCCTGCCCTATGCGTCGCTGGTTTTTTTAATGGCCGTGCATATGCGTGCAGATACCATACTGGTAGAAAGGCTCTGTGGTGATGCCGGGAAAGAACAGGCGGGTATATATGCAGCAGGCTACAGGCTGCTGGATGTTGGCAATATGTTCGGGCTGATGTTTGCAGGTATGTTGCTGCCACTATTCGGGCGCATGTTATCAGAAAAAAATGATGTACAACCGATCATAAAACTGTGTGTGAATATCATGCTGCCTATTGCATTTACCATAGTGATAGCTGCTGCATTTAATGGGGGCAACATCATGATGACGTTGTATAAACATGCTACTGAATACGACGGGCAGGTGTTTAGCTGGCAGATGGCAGCGTTTCCGGCATTTTGTATGATGTATGTATACTCTACATTGCTTACTGCAAACGGAAACCTGAAATTGCTGAACCGTATCGCCCTTGCAGGTGTAATAATAAACTTGTCTCTTAACGCCCTGCTGATACCAAAGCATATGGCCCTTGGTGCCGCAGTAACGGCTTTTATTACACAAACAGTATTGTCTGCGTGCTACATATTTTTTTCGGGTAAGCGGTTACAGCTACCTGTTAACATGAAATGGATAACAGCCCATATTTCATTCATGCTGTTTATTATTGCTGTTGGTTATCTGTTGCACATATCTTCATTAGCATGGTTATTACAATTAAGTATATTAGCCATGACAGCCATTGTGTGTATGTTTATTTTCAGGTTTGTATCTGTAAAGGCCATTTTGCAGCTTGCCAATAAGAATACTAACGCATAAAAAAGAATAAGGCGCTTTGCAGCGCCTTATAATTAAATAGTGTATATCACCAATCCGTCTCTTAATTTAGGTTCGAACCAGGTGCTTTTAGGCGGCATAACATTTCCGCTATCGGCAATATCAAACAACTGTTGTATGCTTACCGGGTAACATGAGAAGGCAGCTGCCATATCTCCGCTATTTACGCGCTTCTCCAGTTCACCTAAACCTCGTATTCCGCCAACAAAATCTACACGCTTATCTGTACGTGGGTCGTTGATGTTGAGCAATTTTGAGAGGATATTGTTCTGCAGTATTGATACATCCAGTATCCCAATAGGGTCATTCGTAAATGTACCGGGCTTCACTGTTAATTTGTACCATGTATTGCTGATATACATGCCAAACTCATGTGGCTTAGCAGGTTTGTATGCCGATGTGCCTATCTCCTCTACTACGAAATCATTATTTAATGCAGCAATAAATTCATCTGCACTCTTACCATTCAGGTCTTTCACCACACGGTTATAGTCTAATATTTCTAATTGACTGGCAGGAAATATGCAGGTGATAAAATAATTAAATGATTCATCTCCTGTTATTGATAAGCCTTCGCTTACATATTCTTCACAAACCTTTGCAGCAGATGCAGCGCGGTGGTGACCGTCTGCAATATATGTGCATGGAACATGGTCGTCAAATATCTGCGTGATGGCCGCCACTTTTGCATAATCATTCACTACCCAAATAGTATGTTTGATACCGTCTTCTGCAGTAAAAGAATATTCTGGCGCATGAGTTGATTTCCATTCGGCTATTATATCCTGCACATCAGCATTATCGTTGTATGCAAGAAATACCACCCCTGTTTGTGCACGTGTTGTTTTTATATGGTTTATCCTGTCCAGCTCTTTTTCCGGCCTGGTGAATTCATGTTTCTTAATAATGCCCTTGTTATAGTCACTTATAGAAGAGCCGCAAATTAGGCCTGTCTGTGAGCGGCCGTTCATCACCAGTTCGTAAATATAATAGCAGGGTTCATTATCATAGAACAAAATACCATCTGCTACGAGTTTATCCAGATTCTCTTTTGCTTTGTCATATACTTCCTGGCTATGCACATCTATATCTTCAAGCAGGTCTATCTCTGAGCGGGTAACGTGGTAAAAATGATGTGGCTTACTTTTAAATGCTCTTGCTTCTGCTACACTTACTACATCATACGGTAAAGTTGCTACCTGTTCTGCCAATTCTTTTTTCGGCCTCAATCCTTTGAAAGGGGTAATCTTCGCCATTAGTTATTTATTATTTATGATTGTTTTCAAATTCTTTCATTACGTCAACAAGGTATTGAACATCTGCCAATGTAATAGCATTATACAATGATACCCTGAATGCTCCGGCTTTCCTATGCCCGTTTATATTGCTGATATTGCGTTGCTCGCAAAAATCAATAAATAATTTTTCGTGCTCAGCATTAACTGCACCAAAACAAACATTCATTTTACTACGGCTTGAATTATCTATATCGCAATGGAAAATGGTATTCCTTTCTATCTCGCTATAAAGCAATTCAGCTTTGGCATTGTTGTCCTTTTCAATATTGGCAACGCCTTTCTGTTTTGTCCAGCGCAGCATCAGCAATGCTGTATATATGGCAAATACAGGTGGCGTATTCAAAACAGAATTTTGTTTGGCATGTGCTGCGTAATGCATCATGGGTGGTAATTCGCGAACAGACCTGTTAATGAAGTCCTTCCGAATAGCGACCAATGTAGCCCCCGCTGCACCAATATTTTTTTGTGCTACCGCATAAAACATAGCACAATCTGTATATGAAATCTTCTTGCTGAAGATATCGCTGCTCATATCTGCTATCAGTGGTACATTGACAGTTGGTATCTCATTCCACTGTGTACCACAAATAGTATTATTGGTAGTAATATGCAGGTATGCAAGGTCCTGCGGAATATACTCGGGCCATTGAGGCAGGGCCTTATAATTTGTATTTGCAGATGATGCCAGTATCGAGGCATTGCCATAATAACCCGCGTACTCTGCCGCCTCTGCCGCCCAAAAACCACTTTCTATATATCCTGCTGTTTCCTTATGCCCCAGGAAATTCATGGGTATCATAGAGAACTGGAGCCTGCCACCACCGTGCATCCACAATATCTCGTAATCATTGCCCAACCCGCACAGCTCTCTTACCAGTGCTTTACTCTCTTCCAGTATCTCGTCAAAATATTTACCGCGATGCGGTATGCCGAGTATTGACAAACCGCTGTTGTTGTAATTAATGATAGCCTGTGCTGCCTCTTCCATCACAGATGGCGGAAGCGCTGCAGGACCTGCATTAAAATTTATTCTGAGTTTACTGTTTGTCATTTTTTCTCTTCTTCGAGGCTGGTGATACCACCGCTCACTGCAAACTTCATAGCCTCGGCAGCTGTCATCTTGGTAACAGGCTTAATATTTTTAAACTCTGTGATAACAACATAACCAGACACAGCATAAGCATGTGGCAGGTACACTGCTACTTTTGTAGCCATACCAAGATAGGCCATATCTTTTTGCGTCATGAAACCTATGCGCCAAACTTCAGGATTATGATTGACACAAACCCATACAGGTTTGTTAAACCTTTTTTTGTCGCCCACGAATGAGCCCATTACTTCTTTTATAGAAGAATATATGTATTTGATGCCCGGTATGTGTTGCAGCAAATGGTCGAACGCATCAAAGAGCATTTTGCCCAGGAAGAAGCGTGTACCCATATATCCTATAAAGGTGACAGCACCTATAATAAGCAGGAAGCCCAAACCACGTGGTACCCAAGGTACCAGCCTGTCCACACTGTCGAACACCGTATATATCACATATGCCGTAACAGCTATAGGACTGAGGATCAGTAACCCTTGCAGAAAAGAACGGATAAATATGGCAGTGATTCGGCGCATGCAGAAATGTTTGGCAAAGTTACATGTTTAGACAGGGAAAACTATATTTGGCAATACTTAGTTATTTTTAAGTTTAGATGAGATTTTTATTACCAAGCATACTGTTTATCGGAATTACAGGTTTCACCTATGCCCAAAATAACCCCGGACTGGCGGGGTATGGTGTAGAAGCCAATTATGCTTATGGTAAAGTTTTCAAACACAGTAAACGTATAAAAGCTCCCATACCTGATCATTCCACTTCTTTTGAGCTAAATTTTATTCAACAAACAGACGGGAGGAAGGACTGGCATATAAGAAGGAAGTATCCTTTGGTTGGCTTTGGTATCGCCTTCACTGATTATAACTCTAAAGATGTGCTGGGAAAATGTATCAGTATTTATCCTAACCTGCAATTACCCATCATAAGAGGAAAACATGTAGAGTGGACATTCAGGGCGGCTTTTGGCATCGGTTTCGCCACTAAACGTTTCGAGCGTTATGCCAACTGGGATACGCTCAATAATGCAATTGCCAGCCATATAAACAATTACAGCACATTTGCTACCGACTTCAGGTATCATATTGACCAGCATATTGATATACAGGTAGGTGGCATGTTCAGCCATATATCAGATGCCTGCCTGAGGCAGCCGAACCGAGGCATCAACCTGTATGGCGTACGCATAGGTATCAGGTATTTTCCCGCTACCCGCACTCCTGAAAAAATATACAGGAAATTAAGCCCTTTAAAGAACAGGTGGTTGCTGCAGGCCCGCATTGGACTAGGAGGAGAAGAACTAACAATACCTGATGGGCCTATTTATCCCATATACATAGGCAGCCTATTTATGAGTAAGAGATATGCAAGTAAGAACAAGGTATTTGCGGGTATAGATTATTCATACCATACCAGCATGTATGCTTTTCTGAGAACGCATGAAATAGACCCCGGCAATGAAAAAGCCAATTCATGGAAAAGTGCATTGTTTGCAGGTAACGAATTTCTGATAGGTCGCGTAGGTATTGTTTTGCAGGTAGGCTATTACCTGAAGCAGAACTATATAAAACGCGACAGGGTATACGAAAAGCTGGGGGGCAATTTCTATATCCTGCAAAATGAAAAGGGTATGCTGAAAGAGCTCGCACTCTCAGTGCTACTGAAGACCCACAAGGCCGAGGCCGAATTTGCAGAGCTTGGATTATGTGCAGGGTTTTAAAAACAAGTTTAGATTTTCTTTAATTTTATAGTATGAGGTTATTTTCACTCATACTATCATTATTCACCTGCTGCATAAGCATGGCACAGGATATAAAAATGCATGATGGAAAAGTACTGGTGAATAACAACCCATATTGCCTGTATGAACAAGATGGTAATAAGGCGCCCGTATTAGAAATAAGCAATGTATCAAGTATTATAAAAGACAACCCCGATATTTCAGGGTCAGATTTTCATAACTATATTTTCAGCACACCGGATGGAGAACAAAGCATATTTGTAATAGCTAAAGTATTGGCAGCTACAGACAATGCATTTCTGCAGTATTATTATTGCATTCGTTTTCCGCAACTGGCAAAGGAAATAAATATTACCTATCATCCTTACCTGGTAGAATACCTTGCTAAAGACATTGTAAAATATGATGTGTTCAGCGACGGGCACTGGAACGAGGGCGGAGCAGAAAAGCTGGCAAGTGCCTGGGAGAAAAAAATATCAGTGATCAGCGATAAAAGTATTGCATCAGGGGAAAGCAGATTTTATAATGTTTCTCCCATATTATCGCCGGAAGAAGAAAACAACACATCGATAAAAGTTAGTCACCAAAAAATTTATGTGTCCGATACTTTATTTGGCTCATACGTACTGTCTACAAATATAAAAGCTATCGGAGTGCGCGGGAGTGCTAAAGACGACAGGCTGTATATTATCTATGATACGCATCATAACGAATTAGGTGCATTCAGGGTGCCCATGCTTCGCTCCTCCGTATTTTTCCTGCCATCAGGCAAAAAAGATTATATAGAAATACTTACAGCACAGCGTAATGAAGCGATATTAATACGGCTGGCAGTAAAAATATTATTAGCGGTTAAATGATCCCTTCCTTCAGCAGATCGTGCAGGTGAAGGATACCAGAATATTTACCGGCATCAGTTACTACAAGCTGGGTAATATCATGCTTGCGCATCAACTCGAGCGCTGCTACCGCCAGTTCATTTTCATCAATAGTTTTCGGATTCTTGCTGCATATGTCTTTAGCAGTTATAGCCGCAAGATTGTCGTATTTCTCCAGCATACGCCTGAGGTCGCCATCTGTTATGATGCCAACTATTGTTCCATCTGTCTCTGTAACAACAGCTGCTCCCAGCCTTTTGCTGGATATTTCATAAATGACATCGCGCACAGGAACATCGGTACTCACCTGTGGTTTTGGGTTTGCCTTACTAAGGTCTGATACACGCAGGTATAATTTCTTGCCCAGCGCACCACCCGGATGATATCTTGCAAAGTCGGCAGAGGTAAAACCTTTCAGGCTGAGCAGACATACTGCCAGTGCATCGCCCATAGCCAGTTGCGCTGTAGTGCTGGTGGTAGGTGCGAGGTTATTAGGACATGCTTCTTTCTCTACCGTTGTATTGATAAAGCAATCGGCTTGTGTAGCGAGAAACGAATTTTCATTTCCCGAAATGGCAATAACAGGGTTACCAAAGTTTTTGATGAGTGGTATGAGCACTTTTATCTCCGGGCTTTCTCCACTTTTCGAAATTATGATAACTGTATCGTCGGCCTGTATCATGCCCAGGTCTCCGTGAATGGCATCTGCAGCATGCATAAATAATGCCGGCGTGCCGGTAGAATTGAAAGTGGCTACCATCTTCTGGGCTATGACTGCGCTCTTGCCTATACCGCTAACTACTACCCTGCCTTTAGAGTTGTGCATTATTTCTACAGCGCGTACAAAAGCAGCGTCAATGAACTTCTTTAGACCATCTACCGACCTGGCTTCCAGTTCAATAGTTTCTAATGCCTGCTGTATAACCTTATCTTTCGAAAACATAGAGAACAAAGTTAATGTGGCATTTTGATAAAATGGCACTCGGAGTTTCACTCAACTATGGCTAATAGTGTTTAATTTTGACATGTTATGAAGGAAAACGCATCAGTATTTATTGCCAAGAGTAAGATAAAGGCCGGCGACCTGGAGCATAAACGTAAGCTGAGTTTCAATATCCAGAAATATGCCGATACTGTTGTGAAAGGCAAACAACAATTTGCTGATCTTGACCTTGCCCGCAAAAAGGCCAAAAATGTAAAATGGAAGGCAATTGAAAATCTTGACAAACAGCTGGAACTGTTCGAAAAGAATTTCACGTCTCGTGGCGGCAAAGTGATATGGGCAGAAACTGCTGATGAAGCGCTGCAGGCAGTACTGCAAATCTGTCAAGCAAAAAACACAAAGCAGGTGGTGAAGTCAAAATCAATGGTGACTGAAGAAATACACCTGAATGATTTTCTGGCCGAACATAATATTGAATCTGTAGAGACTGATCTGGGTGAATATATACAACAGCTGGATGGTGAGGCGCCATACCATATAGTAACCCCGGCCATGCACAAAAGCAAGGAAGATGTTGCCAAACTATTCCATGAAAAACTTGGTGTAGCGCCTAATCTTTCTCCTTCAGAGCTTACCCAAATAGCGCGGAAGAACCTGAGAGAAAAATACATCAGCTCTGAAGTAGGAATCACAGGAGGCAATTTCCTTATTGCAGACATAGGCGCGGTGTGTGTTACTGAAAACGAAGGTAACGGCCGGTTAAGTACTGCTTTCCCGAAAACGCATATTGCTATAGTAGGTATTGAGAAAGTATTGCCGTCTATAAATGACCTGCAAATATTCTGGCCACTGCTGGCAACATACGGTACAGGTCAAAACGTAACTGTATACAATACCATTTTCACAGGCGGTAAGCAAAAAGGTGAAACTGACGGGCCGGAAGAAATGTATGTGATATTGCTGGACAATGGCCGTACTAACCTGTTGCGCAAAGAAGTACGAGAAAGCATGTACTGCATACGTTGTGGCTCTTGCCTGAATGCCTGCCCTGTATATAAAAATATTGGCGGCCATGCTTATGGCGCTACATACAGTGGCCCAATTGGTTCTGTTATTACACCGCACCTGAAGGGTATGAGTGATTTCAAACACCTGAGCTATGCATCGAGCCTTTGCGGCAACTGTACAGAAGTTTGTCCTCTCAAAATAAACATACACGAGATGCTGCTGGAGAACAGGCATATTGCTGTAGAAGACCACGTAAATGGTTTCCAGGAAAATATTGGCTGGAAATTATGGAAACAGGGTATGCTGAGCCGTACATTAATGAACAGTGCAGGTGGAAAAATGAAGAGCAAGCTCGTCAATAAATTATTCAAAGATTCCTGGGTAGATGGTCGTGGAGAACTTAGCTTCCCGCAGAAATCATTTAACCAACTGTGGAAAGAAAGAAAAAGCTAAATACTATTTTTTGATATAGACGCGTGTACCAATTTTTATGAATTTGTACAGGTCTTCTATATCCACATTCTTAAGTGCTATACAACCATCGGTCCAGCCTACTCCCATTTCTATAAGGTCGTCTCCGCCCTGCCAGATTCCATGAATACCAATATCTCCGCCAATGCGGGCTGATTTGGGTATGAGACCTTTTTCTTTCATTTTGTTGAACCGTGCTATAGCTGAATCGTTAGGGTAACTTATCAGCATGAATTTGTTATACTTCGAATTGGGATTTTTGTTAGCGATCTTGAACCAGCCTTCAGGTGTACATCTGTCTCCCTCCATACATTTATTAGCCTTAGGGTTGGGGCCGAATACTGCTTTATAGGCTTTAATTATTTTTTTTCGGTAGCAGAGCTGCACGCAATACTTAGACTTATCTACCACCACGTACAATGAATCCTTATTCATTGTATCTATATTGAATGGAACTTTTATGCCTATACCCGTATATACCTTAGGGAGAATTATTTGTTCCGTTACACGGATATTGCCCTGTTTGTACTGTACCTCTCGAATGATATTTCCTCTGCCGTCATCAAATTCGCGCAATATTTTTAAATCTCGCGGACGATCGGCTTCTTTTTGAGCAAATGCAGATATGCTTACCAGTAGTAAGAATAACAGTATTATCGTGTACGATATTTTGCTCTTCATTTTTGTAATTGGGCGAAACACAATTTACATAATTCCAGAATTATTCCCTAATACATTGTTCTTCTGTTTAGATATTGTTTAGTAATTTTCGAGCATGGTTGTGCTTACGTTTACTGAAGAAAATTATCTGAAGAGCATTTACAGCATTCAGCATAGTAATGATATAGGGGAGGTATCAGTAAATGAAATTGCTGACCGAATGCAAACACGCCCTGCGACAGTTACAGACATGCTGCGTAAGCTGTCTGATAAAAAACTCATCAACTACGAAAAATATAAAAAGGTAACTCTTACAAATTCCGGCTCTAAACTTGCGCTGAGTATCATCAGGAAACACAGGCTTTGGGAAACATTCCTTTACCAAAAACTCCAGTTTTCGTGGGATGAAGTACATGAAGTTGCTGAGCAACTGGAACATATACAATCATCTAAACTTATTGATAAACTGGATGAACATCTTGGCTTTCCCGAGTTTGACCCTCACGGAGATCCGATACCAAAATCTAATGGTGACGTGCCATTATCTTCTGCGCAAACGCTTAATAAAACAGAAAGCGGGGTGCGTTGCAAAATTGTAGCAGTGAAAGATACCTCTGCAACGTTCCTGTTATTGCTGGAACGCTACAATTTAAAAATAGGTAGCTTACTTACTATTACTGAGCGACTTGCATTCGATAACAGCATTGTTGTAAAAAATGAAGAAGGAAAAACTTTCCAGCTTTCTGAAAAAATAGCCCTGAACCTAATGGTTATTTAGGCCTGTAATTTTTTCTTATAAACAGGAACAGTAGAGCAAGGCTCACCATACATTACTGATTTAACAACAGGTAGCAATACCTGTGTGGCGGCTACATATGCTTCATCAGGCACATGAATATCCCCGCAACCTTTTATTACTACACGTTTATCTGCATATTCCGTTTTATCAATATTGCCGATTGCCTGTAGCAATAACTGTTTTTTTAGCTCCTGTTTAGTACCAAAATATGCAGTAGCCCCGACACTTCGTAAATAAGTAACGACCAGCATATATGCCCACACAGGTATTATAGCATCTGCAGAACAAAATATCGCCACGTTCTTTTCTCTGTATGGCTCCCAATCATTGGCAAGAAGTGCTGCTCTGTAATCTTTCTCTTTCAGGATCATTTCGCGAAACAGGAATGGCTTGATATCAAATTCAGCTACCAGGTTCTCTTCCGGCAGCAGTTTTGACAAATCCAGTGTCAATATCCCGCTTTCAGCTACTTTGTTAACTATAGTATCCATCACATGCAAATTTACGTACAGTTTCGGAGCAAATAAAAAAGCCTGGCGAATGCCAGGCTTTTTTGTGCTTATCAGCACTTAATAATTATCTATACTACAGGTTTTTAGCGCTGTACTTAATACTGGCTTTTCTCCTTACTATATCCATAATCATGCCACTCGCATTATTACGCAACATATTCTCTGCCATCATTTTCTGTTGCATAATAGCCCCTGGATCCTGTGTAGGTTGCTGCATATATTTTTGTGTGATGACGAAATATGTAACACCCTCCTGCGACTGGATAGCAGGTGACAATACGCCCTGCTTTACACCAGGATTAAAGACATAGCCGATGGTTTTAGGATCGTAGCCAAGACTTTTAGAATAAGGATTTGCAAGGTTGAAAGAGTCTGCCCTTTGTACTGGTTGAGCTGAAGATTGTGCAATAGCTTCCAATGTACCTGCAGATTTATATTTCAATGCAATTATTTCCTTTTTCTTCTGATTCCTTACACTCATTTCAACCTGAGGACGAATATTAGCTGTGAGCTTTAGTTCGCCCGGTTTATTAACACCAGTAAGTTTAGCTACAATATACCTTCCGTTTAACTGGAATACACCTGACACATCCCCTTCTTTTGATTCATAAACCCAGCGAACTATTTCCCTGGTACCGCCACCTAAACCAGGTACAGTAAAATCACTCATTTTAATATTGTCTGCAATCTTTTTATCAATCTTTTCTTTTTTAACAGATTCATCGAATGCTGCCGCTGTATTATTTTTTCCTGCAAATTCTGTTGCTTTAGCATAAACAGCATTTTCAGTATTATCACCGGCGAAAAGAGATTTTGTGATGGTAGCCACTTTTACAGATTGTTGTACTCCTTTTTGTTCCAGTATTTCAATGTAATGATAGCCGGCATATGCATTGTTATCTACTTTTACTACTTTCTTTTCACCCGGTTTGCCTTCGAAAATAAAATCACCAAATTCTTTAGATATACCTGCACGTTGTTGCAGTGTAAATGTGTATTCACCATTTGTTGCCTTACTTCCCTCATCTTCAGAAACTTTCAGAACCATAGTATCAAAGCTTGCGCCACTGTTTATAGCAGCCACTACACTATCAATCCTTCTTTTGGCAACACTGTCTGCGGCAATATCCTGTCCACGTTCTTTAGTACGAATAAGAATGTGGCGGCATTTTGCAGAATCCGGCAATTGCTTCTTGTCAAGCATTTTTGTGAGCTTGTAAGCACCGGCTTCATAATAAGGTCCGAAAACACCACCTACGGGCAATTGAAATACCGAATCAGCATAATAAGACATGAATGATTTCTTGTTAACATATGCATTTTCAAATGGCTCTTCAGAATTTCTGTTCACCATGCTTTCAGCATCTGTTGTATTTGCAAATTCTGTTTTCAGATTTTTCACTGCATCTAATGCACGAGCAGTATCTTCTGATGTTGGTAACACCTCAAATGAAACATATTCTATGCTTCTGGTTTCATCTTTTGTGTCAAACAGAGCTTTATGCTTTTTCATATAATCGATCAGATCTTCGTCGGTAACTTTGATCTGGTCATCAGGAATACTTGCATAAGGGACCCTTACATAATTAATACTGGCGTATTCTGATTGTTCTTTTGCTTTAAAATCAGAAATGAATTTAGGCTCATATAAATTCCTCACTAGCATAGCATTGTATTTTCTCTGCAGGTTTGTGCGTAATACATATGCTTTAATTGTTTCCCATTCTTCACGGTATTTACCCGTAGGGTCTTGCTGATCAATTTGCTGTTCAAATAATTTTACACGCTGAGGGTCGAACATTTTAGTATCCGGGTTTGTAAACATCGGATATTGTTGAATAGCGGGATCAGGATTTGCACCATAAACTAATTCCTTAGCTTCTTCCTTAGTTGTCTGAAGGCCTAATTTTTCAGCCAGCGATGTTACTAATTTTTCACTAATGAGGTCACGAAGCGCTTCTTCGTTTAGCTGAGCCCTGGTCTGATCGTCAATAGGGCGACCTTTCGTACTATAATTATATAGTACCTCGTAATCTTTTACTCTTGTAGAGTAGTCTTTGACATCTACTTTATCACCATTCACCTTAACCACGCTGTTATCATGACCAAAAAGATCTCCGAAAGAGCCACTTGCAGCATCCATTAATATAAAGCCCACCAATGCCAAAGCAATAATGAAGCCCGCCACCTTAGCATACTTATTCCTGATTTTCTGAATTACCGCCATATAGGTTTCTGTATTGTATTATAATAAATTAAGGACGGCAAATTTATGTGAAAAAATGAGATTACATACTGGAAATACCATTAAATGGTGTTTATTTATGTATCATATTAATAATATATAGCTTTTATGGGTGATTATGATTGCTAATTATTAATAAAATATAGTTATTATAGAGTAGTGTGGAAATATGTAGATAACACTGGCATAATATAGGGTTAACATTCTCTTAAAGTCGGTAAGATTGTTTGTAAAAAATATTACCCCTAGTGAGGGTCCGGTTCTTTACAGTCAATTATGATATTCATACTCCTAATTTTTTCAACAGCTACTCTTATTCACATACTAACATTTTTATGTGGGCAGCTATATAAATAGCTCTTTTCTACTGGGGATAAACTTAAAGGAATTGGGTATGAACTAAAAAGATTTACTTTGCAATGGGGATTGAATAATTGTATCCACAATTCCACAGTCCTAATCTATAATAATCTTTTTTTTAAAAATCTTTTTATTAAAATTATTATGAGTGTGCATATCGAAAGTGCTGTTGATGAATTGCAGAAAAATGGATATTTGAATCTTGATATTGATCCTGATATTGATCTGTTTGCGGAAATAGAGAAACTGAAGAAGGAGAAGAATGCAATAATACTTGCACATTATTACCAGGAGCCGGATATACAGGACATAGCTGATTATATTGGTGATAGTTTAGGATTGGCACAGGCGGCCGAAAAAACAGATGCTGACCTGATAGTCTTTGCAGGCGTGCATTTTATGGCAGAGACTGCAAAAATTCTTAATCCTAATAAAAAGGTATTATTACCAGATCTTAAAGCAGGATGCTCTTTGAGTGATAGTTGTCCTCCGGAGCTTTTCAAACGTTTTAAAGACCAGCATCCTGACCATTTAGTGATATCTTATATTAATTGTTCTGCAGGTATTAAGGCTTTGAGTGATATAATTTGTACCTCTTCTAATGCTAAGCTCATTGTGGATAGTCTCCCTGTTGATCAGAAAATAATCTTTGCACCAGATAAGAATTTAGGTTCTTATATAAACAAACATAGTAACAGGGATATGTTATTGTGGAATGGGGCATGTATTGTGCATGAGTTATTTTCTTTAGAGAAAATTACAAAGCTCAAAGAACGGCATCCGGGGGCATTATTAATTGCACACCCTGAATGTGAAGAGGCCGTATTGAAAATTGCTGACTATATAGGTTCTACTACACAGCTATTGAAGTTTACACAGACAAGTGAACATGATATGTTTATTGTTGCAACGGAATCAGGTATTCTGCATAAAATGCAGCAACAGGCTCCTAACAAGACTTTTATAGCTGCACCACCTGATAATGCCTGTGCGTGTAACGATTGTCCCCACATGAAACTTAATACACTTGAAAAAGTTTATTTATGTATGAAGTACGAATTGCCGGAAATAACTATGGATGAGAATTTGAGATTGGCTGCTAAAAGGCCAATTGATAGAATGCTTGAATTAAGCAGGCAATTTGGATTAGCATAATATTAGATTTGTAATACAATTGTAATTGGTTGACTGTATAGTCAACCAATTTTTTTTTATTAACATTTTGTACTAAATTGTAAGGCTATCTGTAAAATTTTAAATGAGCATTTATGAAAAAACTCAACATTCTAAAATTTGCATTTATGGGTATAGTACTTGCACCAACTATTGCGAGTGCTCAGCCTAAAATGTATAATTATGAAACTAATTACTATAATGATTATGTAGGCGCACGCGTACTTATTACAGCACCCACATCAATACAAGGACAATTGGTATACACTATTGCTAATGATGGTCAGGGTTCAGGAGACTGGGGTGGACAAATTCCTTCTACACCAATGATTAACATACCTATAGTAAAGGCTGATCCTTATGATGCTTGTGGTACGTTAACTAATGCTACTGCCATTTCCGGTAAAGTTGCTTTGGTAAAGCGTGGTACATGCGAATTTGGTGCAAAAGCTTTAACTGCACAACAGGCAGGTGCCGTAGCTGTTATTATTGTTAATAATATTCCCGGAGGACCTGTAGGTATGGGTGCAGGGGCACAGGGAGGTAGTGTTACTATACCTGTAATAATGATATCAGATGTTGATGGTGCAGCAATCGAAGCGCAAATGTCAAACAATCCAACTATTACTCTTTCTCGCTGGGGTAATAACAAAACACACGATATTGGTATAGTAAATACAGGTGTATCATTATGGCATAATAATGCTATCCCTTTAAATCAAATGACTGGCTCTACAGTACCAGCTCCTTATAAAAGGATTGATGGTGTTGTTATAGCTAACTTTGGTTCTTCTACAGAATCAAGCATAAAACTTAAAGCATCTATTTCATGGACACCTACAGGCGGCTCTGCTACTGTTGTTAAAGAGGATTCTACAACAATATCAGGAAACTTCGCTCCTGGTGATTCCATCATGGCTCCTTTTATAGATAATATTTACTCTTTACCGGCACCAACAACTACCGGTAAATATGATGTAACATATACAGTATCTATGAGTAATGCAGATGATTATCCGAAGGATAACTCACAGTCTTATACATACTATATTACGAACAATGTATTTTCGAAAGGGCGTTATGATTTCATAAATAATGTTCCATTCTCTAACATTGCATATGCATATCAGACTGCATCTAGTTTCTTGTTTGGACCATTGTACTATGTAGCAAATGGTGGTTACAGTGTGTTATCACTTCAGTTTGCTATGAGCATTAGTGGTGGTGGTTCATTAGCTGGTCAGTCGGATGTTAACTTATTAGTTTGGAAATGGACAGATGGTTCAAACGGACAAGCTGCTGATAACGCTATTCAAAGTGCAGAAACTAAACTTGTAGGTGTTGCAACAAAATCAGGCTTCACTAACACTGATAGTAGCGGAGACTTTTTCAGTGTAGCTGTAGCAGACGCTACTAACCCTAACATTAAAATGGTTACTGAAGATAATTCATGGTATTGGGTAACTGCAAGCATTCCTTCTGGTAACTTCCTTGCATGTGATGGCGTATCTAATTATTATGTAAGGTCTTGGGATTTTGCAAAATCTTCTACTCCGTACAAAGATCATTATGCTCCAATATACAGAGGTGCAGAAGGTGACTTCCAGGCCAGCGCAACAGAAGCTCCGCAAATGTTCCCATTCGAAACTCAGGATAACGTAGATACTGTTAGGTTCTCTAACCAACGTAAAGGAATAGTACCTGCAATATCTATGGTTACTAACTTGTTTAAAGAGGGTGTTCAAAGCACTAACGTAAGTAATCCGATGGTTGCTAACATCTACCCTAATCCGGCTAAGGATGTTGCTAACATTAGCCTAGAATTGGATAATATTGCTGCTAAAGTTTATTACACAGTAATGGATGTAACCGGCAAACGTGTTATTGAAGAAATGCACAATAATGTGAAATCTGATAAATTCAGTATTTCTACTTCTAAGTTGGCTAATGGTACTTATTACCTGGTGATAAGTGCAAATGATAAAGCTACAGTTAGACAATTCACAGTTGCTAAATAGTAAGGACAATATTATAATACTAAAGGGGTGGAATTTCCACCCCTTTATTTTTTCTTGTATTTTATCTTTCCTTTTACAATAGTGTAAAGTACTTTCGCTTTTAGTATTTCTTCTTCTTTGCAGTTCATAATGTCCTTATCCAGTATTACTATATCTGCATCTTTCCCTATAGTAATGCTTCCTTTACTCTTTTCATTAAACACACTTCTTGCTGCCCAGATGGTCATCCCATATAATGATTCGGTTCTGGTTAGTGCTTCTTCTTTCTGAAATCCATTTTTTGGGTATCCGGTTTTATCCTTTCTGGAAACTGCTGCATAGAATGTTGTTAACGGATCTATAGCCTCAACAGGAAAATCTGTGCCCAATGCTATCCAGCCATTTTGATGCAGCAGTGTTTTGTAGGCATATGCTTCATGAATCCTTTGTGGCCCTAACCTGTTTTCTGCCCAGTACATATCTGATGTGGCATGTGTTGGCTGAACAGAAGGTACTATGCTATAATTACTAAAATACATATAATCATTGTAATTTACAACTTGAGCGTGTTCTATCCTCCACCGTTTATCATTCTTTGTTTTCAGTATGTCTGCATATATTTTCAGTACAGTTCTGTTACCACTATCACCTATAGCATGGGTACAAAGCGGCCAGTTGTATTTATAGGCGCTATCAGCCACTCTTTTCATTTCTGCAACCGGAGTTAATAGCATTCCCCTGTGGCCTGGCATATCAGTATAATCTTTTAAAAGACATGCTCCTCTTGAGCCAAGTGCACCGTCTGCATACAGTTTAATTCCTGACATTTTTAATTGCCCGTAATCTTGTGGACCATGAATTAGATATCTGTTTATGGTAGCGGTATCACCGGATAATAGTATGTCGTTGAATATACTTAGCTTCCTGTCTTTATATAGTCTTTTTAGCAGTTCAATTGCTTCTGTTTTTACTCCACAATCTACTACACCTGTAAGCCCCAGCGAGTAACATTCATTCTCGGCTTTTATCAAATAGTCTGTAGCTATATTATCAGGTATTTTACCTATTAGTTTTTCTACAGGATCCATCGCATTATCTATTAGTATTCCTGTAAGCTTTCCTGATTTCTTTTCTATGATACCGCCTTCAATAATTGTATTATCATTTATTCCTGCCATTAGCAATGCTTTGTGATTACATAGCAATGCATGACCATCAACACGCTTAATTATCACAGGTTTGTCCGGAAAAAGTTTATCAAGAGTATCTTTTGTTGGGAATTCTTTTATTTCCCAATCGTTTTGATCCCACCCACGTCCGTATATCCAGTCAAGCTTGTTTGTTTTATCGTATTCTAGAAGCTTATAGATAACAGCATTAAATGATTTAGTTCCTATTAAGTCGCACTTGTAGTTGTCCATTGCATAAGCAGCAAAGTGACAGTGCGCATCAATGAAGCCTGGATATGCATATTTGCCAGTAGCATCTACTACACTATCTGCGGCATATAATCTATCTGCTTCCGTTTTATCCCCTAGAAACACTATTTTTCCGTTCGATACTACAATGGTATTACCCTTTACCGCACTATCTGCAGCATATACTTTGTTAGAGTAGATGATTAGATCTGCTTTCTCCCGTTTGCTACACGACTGTATAAGCATACTTACTGCTACTGCAATCATTAATCTATTCATACGAATACATTTGTTCCACGTGGAACAGGAGATATCTTAACGATATCGTAGATACTGTTTCACGTGGAACTATTTTATAAATTATTGAAAATGAACTAATTGAGCGAATATTGAATGCCAAATAGCCATGTAATTTCTATTTCATTTTGGTTAGCAATGTCATACCCCATAAAACTATTAGAGAATATAGGCAGGGAGGTTAGCAACAAAGTGCTTGTCATTGCAAGGCGTTTATCAATGTGAAGAATACTCTTGTTCATCAGGCCTATAATTGGGCTTGTTGTATGATTATAGTAAGTTCTTGTTTTTATTTCAGATGGGTTATTATCAAAGTAGTAGTAAGTGTTAGTTGTTACATAAGCCCTTTTTACTCCTAATTCTATACCTAAATAATTTTCAAAAGCATCATTTCCTCTTTTATAGACTGCATATTGTGCTGATGAAGTTAACGACACAATATTGTTATTAAATCTGTAAAGCGTATTTGTATAATACTGTCCGGCAATGTTAGGTTCAAATTCTGGTGCACAACCTGGAATAAAAGGTGGATGAC
The DNA here is from genome assembly GCA_044227125.1 of Flavipsychrobacter sp. Classification (GTDB taxonomy): domain Bacteria; phylum Bacteroidota; class Bacteroidia; order Chitinophagales; family Chitinophagaceae; genus Polluticoccus. The sequence goes on along the minus strand of JBGAFS010000001.1, from coordinate 1,695,939 downwards.
TGAATTTGTAGTTGTAGTGGTCAGCGCTTATTTCGAAAGCCCATCTTTTCTTTAATTCATATCGTAGGTTAAGTCGTTTATTCAGTACAGGGTGCGTAGCCGGATTTAAATCATCAATAGTATAGATCTTGCCTATTCCTGTGTTGATGCCAAGCTTAAAACCTTGCCCATAAAGGGATTCAGAGAAAATAAATAGGGATAATACAATTGCCAGTCTTTTCATAGAAATATTGTTTAGCCTAAATTAATGGAATTTATATTCAGATAAGACAATAATGTATCTGGATTCGTTTGGCAATTGTACCTTTGCCTCCTTTATGTTTCCTGAATACGATGTAATAGTAGTGGGTGCAGGTCACGCTGGCTGTGAAGCTGCTGCCGCCGCCGCCAACATGGGGTCAAAAGTCCTTTTGATAACCATGAACATGCAAACTATTGCCCAAATGAGTTGCAACCCGGCCATGGGTGGTATTGCTAAAGGCCAAATAGTAAGGGAAATAGATGCGCTTGGGGGTTATAGTGGTATCGTGAGCGACAAGAGCATGATACAATTCCGCATGCTGAATAAGTCTAAAGGTCCCGGAATGTGGAGTCCCCGTACCCAAAATGACCGGATGCTCTTTGCACAGACATGGAGAGACATGCTGGAGGCCACTCCAAACATCGATTTCTGGCAAGACATGGTAAAAAATATTATTGTTTCACGTGAAACAGTAGTAGGAGTTGTTACAGGAATGGGGCAGGAAATACGCGCCAAATCAGTGGTTCTGACTAATGGAACCTTCCTGAATGGGGTAATACATATAGGCGAGAAACAGTTTGGCGGGGGCAGGATAGGAGAAAAAGGAGCAACAGGGCTTACGGAACAATTAGTAGAATTAGGCTTTGAAAGCGACAGGTTAAAGACCGGAACACCGCCGAGGATAGACGGCCGCAGCCTTGACTATACTAAAATGGAGGTGCAGGATGGGGATGAAGAAATAGTTGGCTTCTCATACTTGCCTGTAGAACGTATTAAACCTCAGCAACAAAGAGGCTGTTGGATAACTTATACCAGTCCCGAGGTGCATGAAATACTAAAGAGCGGGTTCGACAAATCGCCCATGTACCAGGGAAGAATACAGGGTAGCGGACCAAGGTACTGTCCGAGCATAGAGGATAAAGTAACCCGTTTTGCAGAAAGGGAACGCCACCAACTATTTGTGGAACCTGAAGGTTGGAATACTGTGGAGATTTATGTGAACGGATTCAGCACCTCTCTGCCTGAAGATGTTCAGTATAAGGCATTGCGAATGGTACCTGGTTTTGAGAATTGTAAGTTCTTCCGCCCGGGATACGCCATAGAATATGACTATTTTCCACCTACCCAGCTACAGTTCACACTGGAGACCAAGCTGATAAAGAATCTCTTCTTTGCCGGCCAGATAAATGGTACCACCGGGTATGAAGAAGCGGCTTGCCAGGGATTAATGGCAGGCATCAATGCGCATAGAAATGTACATGGGCAGGACCCGGTAGTGTTACAAAGAAGCGATGCCTATATCGGCGTGCTCATAGACGACCTGATAAATAAAGGAACCGATGAGCCATACCGCATGTTTACCAGCAGGGCAGAATTCCGCACCCTGCTCAGGCAAGACAATGCTGACCTGCGCCTTACAGAACTTGGACACAGCATAGGCTTGGCTACAGATCAGCGCCTGGCACTGATGCAGACGAAGAAAGATAAAGTAGAACGAGTAAAAAATATATTGGCAGAATTTCCGGTAGAACCATCTGCTGCCAACCCCTTCCTTGAAAGCGTAGGCAGCACTCCGCTTAACGAACGCAGCAGGGCAATGAAACTCTTGCTTCGCCCGGGTATAGGTATCAAAGAAATGCAGGATGCTTTGCCTGAACTGAAAAATGCACTGAGTGAAGATGATGCTTTGGTACTGGAGCAGGCCGAGATACAGGTTAAGTATGATGTCTATATAGAGAAGGAAAAAGAGCTGGTAAAGAAAATGGCTACTCTTGAAGACCTGGTGATACCTGATAGTTTTAATTATGATAAACTGCAGGCACTCTCTACGGAAGCACGCCAGAAGCTGAAAAAAATACGCCCTCATACACTTGGCCAGGCCAGCCGCATAAGCGGGGTTAACCCAAGCGATGTACAAATACTCATGGTATATATGGGGAGGTAAGCCATATGTCAGCAAGGGAATCCATCTACCGCTATTGCAATTACCAACCACGCAGCCACCAGGAAGCGAGGAATAAATTGTATGAACTGGGCTGCAAAACTCCTGAGGTAGAGGAACTGATATCTGAACTTATTGAAAAGGGGATACTGAACGAAGAACATTATGCCCGCTCGCTGGCAAGGGGTAAGTTCAGGATGAAACAATGGGGAAGGGTTAAAATTTTGCAGCAACTGAAACTGCAAAAAGTATCAGATTACTGCATCAAAAAAGCCATGACAGAAATAGACCCCGACGAATATTATGAGACCCTGAAAAAGCTGGCAGAGAAAAAATGGGCTGAATTGAAATCAGAAAAACTACAGCCGATTAAGAAAAATAAGGCTTATCGCTACCTTGCGCAAAAAGGTTATGAATCTTCATTGATCACTGATGTAATTAACGAAATAATAATTCGAAAAAAAGCATAGCATATATTATTTCGGTATATTTACGTAAACAAATGAATGATGGTGCAACAGGTTACAGATGGTGTTAGTATTACGGTTGAAACGTTTTATCAGCCGAATCAATCTAATCCGTTCAATGCTGAGTTCCTGTTTGCTTACAGAATAACCATCGAAAATCTCAGCGTATTTCCTGTACAACTTCTAAGACGACATTGGAATATAATAGATAGCAATGGTGCAACACGTGAAGTAGAAGGAGAAGGTGTAGTTGGCCAGCAACCCATTATAGAGCCGGGAGAGCAATATCAATATGTATCGGCTGCCAACCTGCGTAGCGAGATAGGTAAAATGTATGGCACCTACCAGATGGAGAATCTTTATAACAAGAAACGTTTCACGGTAAACATTCCGGAGTTTCAGTTGATTGCTCCGTTCAAGATGAACTAAAATTATTTGAATACAGAATTCTTGGCTGTCCACCAGGGATGTATTTCGTAGGCCAGCCTGCCGGCAGCAATTGCCGGATCGGTCTGTAACAATTTCTCGACCTCTTCCTGTGTTTCACAGTCAAAAATGAAAATGCCCCGCCAGTTAGTATCATCACCAAAAGGACCGGCTACCAATATTTTACCCTCTTTGGCCAGCCGTTCGAGGTTGGCAATATGCCCTCTTTGTATGGAATTGATCTTAGCAGTGTCAGTAGTTTCTTCTCGCTTCGGGCCTTTGGTAAGCATTACGAAATAGTATTGCTTCATAGTATATTCACCCGCTTTAAAGGTCTTTTCCTTTTTCGGTTGGGCAGAAGCAAAGAATGGGTATGATAAGAGCAGAATTACCAGGATATGTTTCATGAGGAACAATTTACCCTAAAAATAGAATTAACTTATTAATGATGCTTATATGAGATATTATTTCCTTACCTTTGCGCGGCAAAAACAACCCTTCCTTGTTGTTTAATAACGGAAGGGTTTATTTGTTAACTAAGGAACAGATTATGAATATTCGTAACATAGCAATTATTGCACACGTTGACCACGGTAAAACTACATTGGTTGACAAGATCATTCATGCCACGAAAGTTTTCCGTGATAACCAGGAAACAGGTGAATTGATAATGGATAACAACGACCTGGAACGTGAGCGTGGTATCACTATTTTGAGTAAAAACATTTCGGTTAACTATAAGAACGTTAAGATCAATGTTATCGATACTCCGGGCCACAGTGATTTTGGTGGTGAGGTAGAGCGTGTGTTGAAAATGGCAGATGGTGTACTGTTGCTGGTGGATGCTTTTGAAGGCCCGATGCCGCAAACACGTTTTGTATTGCAAAAAGCATTGCAACTGAATCTGAAGCCGATAGTTGTTATCAACAAAGTTGATAAGCCAAACTGCCGTCCTGATGAAGTGCATGATGCAGTCTTTGAATTATTCTTCCAACTGGATGCCTCAGAAGAACAATTGAACTTTACAACATTGTATGGTTCTTCAAAACAAGGCTGGTTCAATACAAGCAACACCCCTGTTTCTGATATCACTCCATTATTGGATACAATACTTGAAAAAGTGCCTGAACCTAAAGTGAATGAAGGTACTGTGCAGATGCAGATCACATCACTTGACTATTCTTCTTTCCTTGGAAGGATAGCAGTAGGTAAAGTGATACGTGGAACATTGAAAGAAAACCAACCTGTGCAACTGTGTAAACTAGATGGAAGCTTTGTGAAGAGCCGTATCAAAGAATTGTACACATTTGAAGGTATGGGTAAAAAGAAAGTAACAGAAGTGCCTGCAGGTGATATATGTGCTGTAGTAGGTATTGATGGTTTCCAGATAGGCGAAACAATTGCTGATTTTGAAAACCCTGAAGCATTGGAAGTAATTGCAATTGATGAGCCTACGATGAACATGCAGTTCAGTATCAATAACTCACCGTTCTATGGACGTGAAGGTAAATTTGTAACCAGCCGTAACATACGTGACAGGCTCTATAAAGAATTGGAGAAAAACCTGGCATTGCGTGTTCAGGATACAGATGACGCAGATAAATTCCTCGTTTACGGACGCGGTATCCTTCACTTGTCTGTATTGATAGAAACAATGCGCCGCGAAGGTTTTGAATTAACAGTAGGACAGCCACAAGTTATTACCAAAGAAATAGATGGCCGCAAATGCGAACCATATGAAACATTGGTTGTGGATGTGCCTTCAGAATTCAGCGGTAAGGTGATAGACCTTGTAACACAACGTAAAGGTGAAATGCTGGTGATGGAAACGAAAGGTGAAATGCAACACCTGGAATTTGACGTACCATCCCGCGGTTTGATAGGTTTACGTTCTAACATGCTTACCGCTACTGCAGGTGAAGCCGTTATGGCCCACCGATTCAGGGAATATAAACCATGGAAAGGCCCTATCCCGGGACGTAATAATGGTGTATTGCTTTCTAAAAACACCGCGACTACTACTGCATATTCTATGGATAAATTGCAGGATAGGGGTTCATTCTTTATAGATGCGGGCGAAGAAGTTTATTCAGGACAGATAATCGGTGAACATATTAAGCCGGGAGACCTGATAGTAAATGCTACAGAGCCTAAGAAACTAACGAATATGCGTGCCAGCGGTACTGATGATGCCAACCGTATAGCACCTAAAATACAGATGAGCCTTGAAGAATGTATGGAATACATTCAACAGGACGAGTGTATAGAAGTAACGCCACAAAGCATACGCTTACGCAAAACAATGCTGGATGAGAACGACCGCATCCGCTATCAGAAAATGCTGAAAGCTGAAGCTTAAACATAATGTAACGCCCGCATATAGCGGGCGTTAATATTTGTATCAATTCCTTTAATATGGTTTTGATTGCTTGAATACTTAATTTTGGTCTATGACTACAGAACAGAAACTGCGCGAAATACTGGATAAGCGTATAATGATATTAGACGGAGCAATGGGTAGTATGATACAAACCTACAAATTGCAGGAAGAGGATTATCGCGGAGAAAGATTTAAGAACTGGCATAAAGATGTAAAAGGCAATAACGATATGCTGGTTATTACCCAACCACAAATAATAAAAGAGATACATCGTAAATACCTGGATGCGGGTGCTGATATCATCGAGACGAATACTTTCAGCGCACAGGCTGTAGCATTGGCAGATTATGATATGCAGGATTATGCGTACGAGATCAGCTATGAGGCGGCAAAAATTGCTAAAGAAACGGTAGCAGAATATATCAAAGACAATCCCGGCAGTGAGAAATTTGTAGCAGGTGCTATAGGGCCGATGAATAAAACATTATCACTGTCGCCAGACGTAAATAATCCGGGCTATCGTGCAGTAACTTTTGATGAAGTAGCAGATGCATACTATGAGCATATTAAAGGACTGGTAGACGGTGGGGCTGATATACTGCTTATAGAAACCATCTTCGATACATTGAATGCAAAAGCTGCTATTTATGCAGTTGAAAAATATTTCCGCGATACGAATAAGCGCCTGCCGGTGATGATATCAGGAACCATAACAGATGCATCAGGCCGTACGCTGAGCGGACAAACACTCGAAGCATTTTATATTTCTGTGTCACATGCCAATCCGTTAAGCATTGGTTTGAACTGCGCCTTAGGTGCAGCACAGATGAGGCCATATGTAGATGAGCTTTCAGAAATTGCAAGTTGTTATGTGAGCTGCTATCCTAATGCGGGCTTGCCAAACGCAATGGGAGAATATGATGAATCGCCTGCTATGACCGCATCTATAGTAGCAGAGTTTGCTAAGAACGGTTGGGTAAATGTTGTTGGCGGATGTTGCGGAACAACACCAGCTCATATAAAAGCTATAGCAGATGCTGTGAAGACTATAGCACCAAGAAGGCTACCGGAAGTAGCAATGGCTTAATAGCTCAATGATACATTATTTAACAAAAGCCCGGAATTACCGGGCTTTTTTGATTTTTAACAGGACTACAACAAAAATAACACCATTACAATGTATTCTTAACATTGTGGTAATATTTAATTCGTCACTTTGCATAACCAAATGCCCGCTATGGGCGAATAAATGGCAAAACGTGAAGTGGATATTGTGGTTCTTTCAGACATACATTTGGGTACCTATGGATGTCATGCGAAAGAGCTGTTGCAATATCTGAAAACAATCAAACCTAAAGCCGTAGTACTTAACGGCGATATCATCGACATCTGGCAATTCAGCAAAAGGTACTGGCCCGCAACTCATATGATGGTAGTGAAACACCTCATAGGCCTTATAGCCAAAGATGTTCCGGTTTATTTCATACCGGGCAACCATGATGAAATGCTGCGCAAATTTAAAGGGTTCCAGATGGGCTCTTTAAAGGTTACGAACAAACTATCGTTAAAGATAAATGGTTCCCGTGCATGGATCTTTCACGGAGATGTGTTTGACGTAGTAATGCAGCACAGTAAATGGCTGGCAAAACTTGGTGCAATAGGATATGATACGCTGATACTCATCAACCGCTTTGTGAATTTCATTTCTGAAAAAATGGGAAGGGGTAAAGTATCATTATCTAAAAAGATAAAGAACAGTGTAAAAGGTGCGGTGAAGTTCATTAACAACTTTGAAGATACTGTGTGTAGTATAGCGGCCGATAATGAATACAAATATGTTATCTGCGGACATATACACCATCCGGAAATAAAAACAGTAGTTACTGAAAAAGGTACTGTAATCTATATGAATTCGGGAGACTGGATAGAGAACCTGACATCACTGGAGTATAATGAAGGCAACTGGAGCATATATAAGTATGCAGATGATCCGGTAGCACAGGCAGTAGATATCAACAAGAAAAAGCAGGAAAAGGAAACGCCAAAACAGTTGATGGCTAACCTGATGATGGAAATGAACCTGAAGCAAAACAGCAAAGGAGCAGGCGATATTTCAAATTCAATAGAAGCGGCATGATGAAGATATTATTCGCAATACAGGGAACAGGGAATGGGCACCTAAGCAGGGCGCGTGATGTTTATCCTGAATTGTGTAAATACGGAGAAGTGGATGTTTTGATAAGTGGTATACAGGCCGATGTAGAAGTACCATTTCCCGTGAAGTATAAGAAGTATGGTATGAGCTTCATCTTTGGTAAAAAAGGTGGAGTAGATATATGGCAAACTGCGAAGAAGCTGAAACTATTCAGGCTGATTGATGATATACAACAGTTCCCGATAGAAGATTATGACCTGGTAGTGAATGATTTTGAGCCCATAAGTGCATGGGCTTGTAAGCTGAGACACATACCATGTGTATCACTCAGCCACCAATGTGCAGTACTGAATGAAAACGCACCCAGGCCGGAAAAGTCAGACTGGAAAGGCCGTGTGGTACTAAAGTATTATGCACCGGTAACAGCATCATACGGATTCCATTACAAATCATATGCTGATAACATATTTACACCCGTTATCCGTAAACAGGTGAGAGATGCAGTTGTAACCAACAAAGGGCATTATACAGTTTACCTGCCGGCCTATGAAGATTCTGTACTGATAGAACACCTTTCCAATTTTAAAAATGTAAACTGGGAAGTATTCTCCAAACATAACAAAGAAGCTTACAGGCACGATAACATACACCTGCGCCCCATCAACAATGATGCTTTTATAGAAAGTATGGCATCCAGCTCCGGTGTATTATGTGGTGCAGGTTTTGAAGGTCCGGCTGAAGCATTATTCCTTGGTAAAAAAGTATTGGCAATACCTATGCAGGAGCAATACGAACAGCAATGCAATGCTGCGGCACTTGAAGACCTGGGAGTACCTGTGATTAAAAGCCTGAGTAAAAAATATTACGACGTAATTGAGAACTGGATCAATTCAGATCAGAACATAAACGTCAATTATCCTGATATTACTGCCAAGGTAATAGGCAAAATGATGTCGGAGCAGGCAAGCCGCTCGCGCATAATGCAGAAACAGGAAGAGTTGATGCTGTTTACTTAATTACTTACCCTTAAATACAGGTTTTCTTTTTTCCAGAAAGGCATTCACGCCTTCTTTGAAATCTTCAGAGCTTCCTGCTTCCACCTGCAATGCTTTTTCCATTTCAAGTTGTTCAGCAAGGTTGTTATTGTAAGATTCATTCAGCAGACGCTTAGTAAGACCTAAACCCTTGGTAGGCATCTGAGCCAATGTCTGTGCAATTTTTTTAGATTCTTCCGCGAAGCTCTCATCCGGGAATGATTTGTAGATCATACCCATGGAAACTGCATCATCAGCAGATACTTTATCACCAAGCATAGTTAGTGCTAAAGCCCTTTGCATGCCTACCAGCCTGGGCAGAAAGAATGTACCCGCGCTATCAGGTATCAATGCAATTTTACTGAAAGCCTGTATGAATGACGCAGACTTCGTTGCCAAAACAATATCACAAGCCAGGGCTATATTAGCTCCTGCACCTGCAGCTACACCATTTACAGCTGCTACGATTGGTTTTTCAATACTTCTTAGCCTTGTGATAATAGGATTATAATGTTCGCGAACAATTTGTTCCAGTTCAGGTCCGTTTGGATCAATGGCTTCTGCCAGATCCTGTCCTGCACAAAAAGCCTTTCCTTCGCCGGTTATATATATAGCCCTGATGCTCTCATCTGTATTACAATCATCTAACGCCTTGTGAAAAGCCAGTGCCATTTCACGATTAAAACTGTTGAATTTATCCTGGCGGTTAAGAGTAATATAACCTACACCATTTTCTTTGTTCAGAACTATTGTATTGCTCATGTTGCAAAAATAATCAGTATTAAGCTTTTGCCATACCTGCGCCGCTTATCTTTCCTTTAAAAAAGTTACCTATACCAATGATGCTCGTTACATTGAGCGGGAATTCAAGTAGTACATGCAGGTAGCTTAAGAATACTAACCATTGCAATCCCATTTTGAAGTCCTTCATATATATTCCTACGCTAATTACCCATAATACTATTACTGCAATAAACCTGCTTTTAGGTACTTTATGCCATTGTATTACTTTGGTTTTAGAAAACCAGTTAAGATAATGGTAAGTATAAGCAAATGCGACAAAACGCATTAATAAGATCCCATCTTGAGTATTAAATATTACGTTATTCCATCCTTCAAGCGTTGGTTGCTTAATCCCTGCAAAGTTTTTAAGCCAGGTAATATTTACAACTTTAAAAAAATCCATGCTGTCTATTATCTGTTGGTTAGCCAGGAAGAACGACCTGTTAGGGTAAACTGTATAGAGAATAACAGGACATAACGCTAATGCTATAACAGACCATATGCCTACACGGCTTTTACTTTTTAACGCACCATAGAGCATAAATAACCCTGTAAATATGTATACATGTACAAGAGTTGGTAAGAATATACTCAGAAACAGATATATATTATTTCTGTGAGATAGTTCAGAAGTAAATATTATCAATACAATACCAGCTATCCTGTAAAACTTATTTTGTACTGTTACAAAAACAACAGAACATAGTAATGCTATGTACCCAAGGTTGCCTTCGAATCTTTTAGGAAATTCGAGATCAAGATATGAAGCAAAGAAACGCAGCGTTATAAGCATACCTATTATCACCAGTATTATAGCATCATACCTGTATTTAGTATAATAATTCCTGTCATGCAGCCATGATATTTCTGTGAGATAATGGAGCGGGCCAAGTATTGCATATACGAGCAGGAACAAATGAAAGGGTATAATCATTGCAGCACATACTGATATTGCCATCAGCCCTATATTGACTACATCAAGCTTTTCAGTGGAAGAGAGTTGCATATCAACTTATTTATTAATCTAAAGTAAATAAAAATTATTGTGAAAATATGGACACTAATAATTAGTTGACTATAGCATATTGCATTGTATGGAGTCTATAATAACACATCATAATATACTATCTGTTTAACAATTCCTATCTTCATAGCCTATTACGATCAGCATGTTGGTAAAAGTTTATGGTAGCGCGGTGTATGGTGTAGAGGCACTTACTATCACTATTGAAGTTGATATTGTATCAGGCTCAATACAGGGTTATTTTATAGTAGGCCTTCCTGATAATGCAGTAAAAGAAAGTACAGAACGCGTATTATCAGCAATAAAGAATACCGGTTACGAAAAACCAAGAAATAAGGTAGTTATTAATATGGCACCTGCTGATATAAAGAAGGCAGGCTCAGCATATGATCTTCCAATTGCAGTAGGAATACTGGCAGCAACCGGCCAGGTACATGCAGAGGAATTATCACAATATGTAATAATGGGTGAACTCTCACTGGACGGGTCACTACAGCCTATAAAGGGAGCATTGCCAATCGCTATACAGGCACGAACAGAAAAGTATAAAGGGTTTATTCTGCCAAAACAAAATGCACGTGAGGCAGCTCTTGTAAATAACCTGGAAGTATATGGCGTTGACCACATTAGTGAAGTGCTGGATTTCCTGAACAAGAAAACAGTGCTAAGTCCAATAACAGTAAATACCCGTGAAGAGTTTTTCCAAAGTCAGTATGATTTTGATATAGACTTTAACGATGTAAAAGGACAGGAAAATGTAAAACGTGCTTTGGAAATTGCAGCTGCCGGTGGGCATAATGCAATATTAATTGGCCCGCCCGGAGCTGGCAAGACAATGCTGGCAAAGCGATTGCCAACAATACTTCCGCCACTAAGTTTGCAGGAAGCGCTGGAGACAACCAAGATACATTCAGTAGCAGGAAAGCTACCTGTAAATACATCATTGATATCAAAACGACCTTTCCGTTCCCCGCACCATACAATCAGTGATGTTGCGTTAGTAGGCGGGGGTGGCAATCCCCAACCGGGAGAAATATCTCTGGCGCATAATGGAGTACTGTTTCTTGATGAATTACCGGAATTCAAACGCACTGTGCTGGAAGTAATGCGTCAGCCAATGGAAGAAAGAAAAGTCTCAATCTCAAGAGCGAAAGTGAGTATTGATTTCCCGGCAAGTTTTATGCTTATAGCATCTATGAACCCTTGCCCATGTGGCTACTTCAATCATCCGGAAAAGGAATGCACCTGCAGCCCTGTCGTAGTGCAGCGTTACCTGAATAAGGTATCAGGCCCATTACTGGATAGGATAGACCTGCATGTAGAAGTGACACCTGTAGCCTTCAATGAATTATCATCATCTCGCCAGAGTGAGCCGAGTGAATCTGTACGTGAACGGGTATTGAAAGCCAGGGAGATACAAGCTAAACGATTCGAAGGCTTACTAGGTATATATTCTAATGCTCAAATGGGTAGCAAGCTTTTGAAAGAGGTATGTGTCATTAATTCTATAGGGCAAACATTATTAAAAACTGCTATAGATAGGCTCAATCTATCCGCTCGTGCTTACGACCGCATATTAAAGGTGTCAAGAACTATAGCAGATCTTGCGGACAGCGATGAAATAAAACCCGAGCATCTTGCAGAAGCTATTCAATATCGTAGTTTGGATAGAGAAGGCTGGGCTGGCTGATTTGCTGCATAGTTATCTACTCTTTTCATTTCTGAATATGCTGTTAATTCATGTGAATATTTAATGCAAATAGCATGTGAATAATCCATTAAATAACAGCTTATCAACAACTGGTCTTTACTTAATATTCCCTCGCTTTATCGAGAAATAGATACATAATATAATATTCAATTTATAATATATTTATAAGTAAAAATATTTAATAGTGTATTCTGTATTGCTCCTCACAAATTTATGCGTGTCTTTAATATATATAAAAATATCACAGTAATACAAATTTTATATATTGTCTTCCGAGTGAGCTACGCAATTTAGACGCATATTTGCATAATAAGATTATTATAAAAGAAGTATTTTGATGTGTAAAATTATTTATACTATATGAATAATTTTATATGATATATTCTTTAGTAATTATCATTCATATTATACAGTAATACTTATCCTCTTATGACTCATATGCAAGATATTATTTGTTTTACGTACAAAATTCGTGAACATTTTATTAAATGTAAACAGTTATAATTGATATTTAATTAGTTATTTAAATTATTAATGATTCCTCTATTAAGGCAATAAATATAATTTATTCACTATTTGTATGTTTTCCTGCTGATATCCAATGCCGACTTGTATACCGACAGGCATCTATTCCTTGCTTCATCGTGTGAAATGATGGGATTGGGGTATGAATCAGTACCAAATTCAGGAATCCATTTTTTTATGTATATGTTTTTGCCATCGAACTTTTCTGTCTGTAAATATGGGTTGAATATCCTGAAATAGGGGGCGGCATCACAACCGCATCCGGCCGCCCATTGCCACCCTCCATTATTACTGGCCAAGTCAAAGTCGAGTAATTTTTTTGCGAAATATGCTTCACCCCAACGCCAGTCTATGAGCAGGTTTTTGGTCAGAAAACTGGCTACAATCATCCTCACCCTGTTATGCATGTATCCTGTGGCATTCAATTCTCTCATCCCGGCATCTACTATGGGGTACCCTGTTTTTCCCTGCTTCCAAAGCTCAAATTCATATTCGTTATTTCTCCATTCAATTGTGTCATATTCAAGATTGAATGATTTGTTTACAACCTCCGGGAAATGCCATAGTATCATATGATAAAAATCTCTCCATATCAGTTCGTTCAGCAGCTTCTCATTTAATTTTTTTGAATTTGTTGACAGCTCACGAATGCTGATGGTACCAAACCGGAGATGAACGCTTAGTTTGGTTGTACCCCTTACAGAAGGTATGTCCCGAGTCTCATGGTATTTTTTTGCTATTTCTTCATCCAGAATTGGTGCGGTATATATTATATCAGTTTCAACAAACCCTAACTGATTGAGGGAAGGAATATCAATAACCGGCTGCCTGCAGAAATTTGAAAAGTATTTTTCTGTAGCATAAGACTTCAGGTAGAATTCATTGAGTTTAGCCTTCCACTTCTTACTATAAGGTGTATATACTACATAAGGCTTCCCGTCATCCTTCATTATTTCATCCTGCTCAAATATTACCTGGTCTTTATAGCTGTAGAATGGGATATTCTTTTCGAGCAATTGGTTAGCTATTTCTTCATCGCGTTTACGGGCGTATGGTTCATAATCATGGTTGGTATATACCGCACGTATATCATATATATCAGTTAGCTTTCTGTAAGCATCAGCGGGTGTACTATACAATACATGCAGCGTGCTTCCCATTTTTATTAACTGTTGCTGAATCTTCTGCAACGATCTGTGAATGAAATCCACACGCCTGTCTGCTTTGTCTTCCAGCTCATCCAGTATGTTGGTGTCGAATATGAAAACAGGTACAACTGGATAACCCGAGCGCAATGCATGATATAGGCCTGCATTGTCATTAAGCCTGAGATCACGGCGAAACCAGAATATCGAAACCTGTTCTTTCATTGAAGTATTAACATTATGTGCAATTAAAGGTTCATTTTCAAAATCGTTGATGAATAAATGGGAGTTTTTTTATTGTTTTGTAAAACTCAAGAGCATTTACAATAATACATGAGCCAAAAGAGCAACATAGCGCTTTCAATAGTGGTACCGGTATTCAATGAAGAACAGATCATTGAAGAGCTGATAAAGAGAATGTCCGCAGCAGCAGAAAGCATTACTGATTCTTACGAGATCATTTTTGTAAATGACGGCAGCAGGGATAATACACTCGCAAAGCTGAAACATTATTGCTATAATCAACCCAAGCTGCACTTTATCAGTTTCTCCCGCAACTTCGGACACCAAATAGCTATTACTGCAGGTATGGATTATGCCAGTGGCGATGCTATCGTAACGATAGACGGAGACCTGCAGGACCCGCCAGAGCTTATTGCAGAAATGTATAAGCAATACCAGGATGGGTATAAAGTAGTATATGCCAAAAGAAGCAAACGCAAAGGCGAAACTTTCTTCAAACTCATCACAGCTAAAATGTTCTACCGCCTGATGGCATGGCTGGTGTCTTTCGAGATACCATTGGACGTTGGCGACTTCAGGCTGATAAGCAGGGATGTGCTCGATTACCTGAAACAAATGAAGGAGTATGATAAATACATACGCGGGCAGATAGCATGGCTCGGTTTCAAAAGTACCTATGTAATGTTTGAGCGCGATGAACGTAAATACGGAAAGACCAATTATCCTTTCCGCAAAATGCTGCGTCTTGCATTTAATGGTATTACCGCGTTTTCTGATTCTCCGCTTAAGATAGCTACCAACCTCGGGTTCATAGTCTGCATCACATCTTTCTTTATTGGTGTGTATGCACTGTATGGCTATTTCTTCACTGCCAACCCTACACCGGGCTGGGCATCTACACTCATCAGTATTACTTTCCTGGGTGGTGTGCAATTACTCTCTTTAGGTATCATTGGCGAATATATAAGCCGCATCATTAATAATGTGCGCGACAGGCCGCTATATGTAATAGACCAGACAACACTGGATAAAGAATAAACTTTTCAAGGCTCTTCACAGGAGCCTTTTTTGTTACGAATTGTTACGGTCTTGGAAATAGTACCTGGAGGGGTTAAATAAATCCATTTTTAAAAGAGCGGTGTATTCCTCAACTGATAAATTGTTTCCTGGTGTGCCCTGCGCGAGTGTACCACCCCGATTGACAAACCTGCTTCGCAGTTTGTCAATATCCCCTCCTTGCTAAGGAGGGGAGCTTTTGTTACAAATTGTTACGGGTTTACAGTATGTCAAAGAACTATGGATATTCCTGCTGAATATCTATAGCAAATATACAATAATAATTACATTATTCCCTCACTATCTTATAGCTGCCCCTGTTGCCTGATGCATCTGTCAGTTGCAGGATGTAGGTACCTGTATGCAATAATGCTGTGCTGATGATATGTGTAGTTTCTGTTGAAACTGTGCGGTACACTTCCCTGCCCAGTACATCATATAGTTGTATCCTTGTCCCTTTGCTGATGCCTTCTATATGCAGCTCATCGTGCATTGGATTAGGGTATATGTTTACTGTACTGAGTGTATTGTTTATGTTGCCTACGCCTGTGCTTACATGCATCCTCAGCTTATTGCTTTCGGGGTTCTTAGGGTTAGGACAAAAATCATTGCAGGTAAGTACACAGCTTACAAGATTATTGTCGGCCAGTGTGGCTGCACCCCATGTGCTGCCGGTTGCACCGCTCACATCGTTGCCGTTGAGCTTCCACTGGTAAGTTGGATTGTTACAGTTGCTTACCGTGGCGGTGAAGTTCACCATAAGGCCCTGCCATATATTGGTATCCGGTGCTGCGGTGATGCTGATGGATGGTGTGGTGTATGGCAATACGGTTATGGTTATGCTGCTGCTGTTGATGGCGCCGTTGCAACCTGTGCCTGCTCCGGGGGTGAACTTGCAGTAGTACACATCGCCATTGGCGGGTGTGGTGGTACAACTTTGCAGGGTAGCACCTGCTATGGGGTTATTGTTTTTATACCATTGGTAAGATGGGCCGGTACCTCCGTTGGTTACCAGTGCTACCAGTGTTACTGTATTGCCTGTACATACGGTATCATTCGGGTTAGGGTACACGTTTATCGTAGGGCCGGGGTTTACTGTTACTATGGTGGTATCTGCATCCGATACGCAACCATTCACTGTAGCGGTCACATAATACTTGCCTGCCATGTTCAGTTGCATATTGCTGCGTGCAGCGTTCTGTGCAGCAGCAGTAAAAGCTGCCGGGCCGCCCCAGCTATAGCTGGCTCCGCTTACGGTGCTTGCCGTTAAGCTCAGTGTATTGCTCACGCATAGCGGGCTGTTATTACCTGCTGTTGGCTTAGGTGTTACAGGGTATACTATTACAGTTTCTGTGTCTTTGGTGCTGCAACCGTTAAGTGTCGCAGTTACTATATAATTGCCTGCATCTGCTGTTGTTACACCGCCTATGCCGGGGTTCTGGCTGCTGCTGCTGTAACTGTTTGGCCCTGTCCAGCTCCAGCTTACACCGGTGGTGCTGCTGCCGGCTGTAAGGCTCAGGTTTGCACCGGTACATAATGGCGCATTGCTGCCTGCGGTTGGTTTGGCAGGCAATGGTTTCACTACTACTACGGCGGTATCTGTTACCGTACAGCCGTTATAGGTGCTGGTGAGTATATAATTGCCTGAATACCCTGTGGTGGCATTGAGGCGTATGGGGTTTTGTGTTGCGTTGCTGTAGGCTGCGGGGCCACTCCAGTTCCAGCTTACTCCGGTGCCGGTAGTGCCGCCGTACAGCTTTAAGGTATCTGTAGCACATATAGGGCTGTTGCTGGTGGCGCTATGCCCGGGGTTCACTGCTTTTATATGTATGTTGATGCTGTCGTTAAAAGATGCGCGCGCGGGCAGGCTGCTTACTATACGCATACGGTAGCCTGTACCGCCCGCAGTGTTTACAGGCAGCTTGCCGTGTATGATACCGCCAATGGTATCGGTACGGGTGCCTATGCTGACAGGGCTGGTAAAGCTGCCCGCAGCATCTGATAGCTGCAGGGTGAAGGTGTTACCATTCCTGAACTTGCTGCTGGTGCCATAGTTTATATGCACGCTATCGCCGCCGCAAAACAGGGTATCTGTAAACGGCTGGCCTATATATACAAGGGTATCTGTGCCGAAGCTGACAATGAAATCGTCTGATACGCCACCGCCGTAGGTGCTTTGATAAGAACCGCTGCTGGCTATGCCTGTGGTGCTGTTGGTATAGCCGCAGAGTATCACGTTGCCATGGTAGTTATCCAGCGATAGCCCTGTTACCTTGTCAAGATTGCCTGTACCACCATAATAAGTACCATACAGCAGGCTGCCCGAGGAGCTAAACACCATCATACAACCATCCCAACTACCCCCTCCAAAAGAAGACTGGTAGGCACCCCCTGCTGCTATATTCTGCGAGGCATAGTAAAGAATGTTGCTGCCGAAGTACACATTGCCAGCGGGATCGCAGGCAAGGGAGTACGGCGCCACACCTGGAGGCAATAAAGTACCCCATATACGGGTACCATTGGCAGCGTTGAATTTTGCCAGCATTCCCGCCGCACTTATAACTGTACCCCCAAGATAAGCTCCGCTTGTATAGAGTGTTGATGTAGAATAAGCCCCGTGGTCGCTCCAGCCACCTACATACAGGCTGCCACTGTTATCGCAGGTAAGGCTGGTCACATAAAAATCACTCGCATTATTTAGAAAATCGGCATCATAATAATAACTGCACCAGAGACGCTGACCAGCCCCATTGAATTTAACGATTAATCCGCACCTGTGACTAATATTATTTATAGGCTGATAAGTACCTGATGTACCCAAAATTGAATTTGGAGCTAGATAATTACTTGAGCTCCCTCCTGCATATACATTACCCGCAGCATCGCAGGCCAATGTCCTTATCATATCTTCACCGTATCCACCATAATAAGTACACCATTGCATATTGCCCCCAGTGCTGAACTTAGCCAACCAGCCGTCACTACTAGTATTAGTCCCGCTGTCCTTTATTACATCATAGGCACCGGGGGTAGCCAGGAAGGAATCACTGACAGCAAATCCTCCTGCATAGAGATTGCCCTGCCCGTCGAGGCAAATAGAATATAAGAGGTCTGAATCATTGCCTGCTATATAAGTAGCCCACTGGCGTACACCTGCTGTATTGAGACGAACCAGCAGACCCCCATAATTACCTCTCAGTGTTGTTTGGTAAGCGCCTGCACTTGCCAGCCCGCTCCCCCCCCTGGTATTGCCGCCCAGGTAAATATTGCCGCTCGCATCAGCAGCTACGGCACAAAAACCATCATAACTGCTGCCGCCATAGTAAGTAGCCCAGAGCCTTTGCCCCGCGCGGTTAAATTTAACTGCAAAACCATCCCAACTGCCCGACAGGCTGGTTTGGTAGCTGCCCATTGTGGCTATATTACTGTTGCTCTTGGTGCCCCCGGCAAGGTATATATTCCCCGCCAGGTCTGTAGCCACATCAGGTTTCAGGTTTTCAGCCATCGGGAAACCACTCCCACCTATAGAATAGTTTGAATCTGACTCGTCCGCAGCGCCGCCATAATAACTGGCCCAGTTTAGCGCTATAGCAGGGTCTATAACAACCCCCCTTCCGTCCCCTGGATGGGAAACAATGTTATACGACAAAATATTGCCGTTCAGTACAAATTTTGATGTTATCTCTTTTTTAGTATCCGCATCATAGGTATAGGGTGCATTTTCGCTGATGCTGCCAAAGGGTGTATTTGCTACCAGTGCGCCATCTTGCAGTTCTATTTTCGTAGCACCATTGTATCTTATTTGTATATCCCGGTAGTCTCCCCCGGGGTGTACTATGAAATCATACTTAACCCCCTCCCGGCCTCCCCCTGAAGGGGTAGGGGTATTTCCCTGTGATGACAAGGCTCCCCCTTTAGGGGGTTGGGGGGTATATATCACCCAGTCTATATTCGGGTACACATTCTTGTATATTACCCTGCTATAGCTATGCGCGGTAGCGCCATCGGGGCATTGCGGCAGGTAATAGTTCTCGGTATATTCCTGTTTGTCTTCGGTTACCAGTTCTGCATTTTTATTGGCACCTATCAATTCTACGTCGAGGCGGTACACCTCTACCCCTAAATCCCCTGAAGGGGACTTTGCATTATTCCCTTCAAAGGGGGAAGCCAGCATTCCCCCTTTGAAGGGGGCAAGGGGGATGTCATCCTCTTTTGCATTTTCACTTTTACCTTTTGCATTATCCCTGTACCACTGGTAATGCAATTGTGCATCACCCACAAACATGACCACACCATCGCCCTCTGCTTTAAAATCTATATCGCTGCGGTGTTTGCCATGCTGGTCTACAATCTGTCCCTTATTCTCTATAAATGATAGTGGCTTGGGTTGTGCGGCTTCGCGGGCACTAAGTGTAAATGCCTGTAAAAGAAATAGAAAGATGATAGTACGCTTCATGCAGTAATAGTTGGACTAACTAAGTTAATGATTTTGCAGATATGTAGTATCTATCACAAAGCTCCCCTCCTTACCAAGGAGGGGATATCGACAAACTGCGAAGGCAGGTTTGTCGATCGGGGTGGTGAACTCGTAAAGGGCATACCACATCCCGAGGTTTTGAAGCAGCATAAAGTGCAAAATACAAAAGGGGCATAAGCCCCTTTCTTACAGATATTTTGATGTAAAGTTTATTTCAGTTTACAGTCATATTCACCGGAAATAGACTGAGACTTGCAGGTGGTACTGGCTAATGCACGCGTGTTGGTTGTAATGGGTGTTGTTGTTTTTTCACCTGTCTTTACGTCGGTGCATTCACAATCGAAATTTTTAGTGCATGATGTTGCAGAAACAATGGTTACCAGCATCAGCGAAGTGTAGAGTAGAAATTTTTGCATAGGAGATGATTTAATTACTACAATTATAATAACTATAATATTAAAATCATAAGCCAACAAGTTATCAAATAATAAAGGCGGCATATAGCCGCCTTTATTATTTATGTAGTGATGTTTCTTTACAGATATTGACTGATGGCATTAACCAATTCTATTTTAGTGATCGGTGTACCTTTTATTTTGTTGTAAGGTTTGGCATCAACCAAATACTGGTCGCGGATAATTTTGATGAGTTGGCCGTTATTTATTTCAGGTATCAGTATTGTTTTGTAATTGCCCAGCATATCGCCCAGGTTTTTAGGGAAAGGGCGCATATACCTTATCTGAGCATGTGCTACTGCTTTGCCTGCAGCCTGCAGTTCTGCTACAGCACTTTTGATAGCACCATAAGTAGAGCCCCAGCCCAGTACCAGTACATCTCCTTTTTCAGGGCCGCTGTCCAGTGTCTGGTCTGGTATATAGTTGGCAATGATATCTACTTTAGCCTGCCTTATCTTAACCATGTGTTCATGGTTTTCAGCATCATAAGATACGTTGCCGGTAATGTCTTCTTTTTCCAGTCCGCCTATACGGTGCTCCAGTCCTGGTGTACCGGGTATAGCCCAAGGGCGTACTAATTTCTCATCGCGTTTATAAGGCATGAATTTTTCTTCACCCTCGTCAAGCCCTTGTTTGAAAGAAACTGTAATAGGCTCAAGATCAGCACTCTGCGGAAACTTCCATGGCTCTGCACCATTGGCTATGTAACCATCGCTGAGCAGCATAACGGGTGTCATGTGCTGCACTGCTATACGTGCCGCTTCATATGCTGCATAGAAACAATCGCTGGGAGAATATGCCGCTATCACAGGAATAGGAGCCTCACCATTGCGCCCGTAATATGCCTGCAGCAGATCGCTCTGTTCTGTTTTTGTAGGTAAGCCTGTAGACGGGCCACCACGCTGAATGTTCACCACCAGTAATGGTATCTCCAGCATAAGAGCCAATCCTATAGCTTCTGTTTTCAGTGCTACACCGGGGCCAGATGTTGTGGTAACACCAAGGCTGCCACCGTATGATGCACCTATAGCGGCTGTGATACCTGCTATTTCATCTTCGGCCTGGAAAGTGCGTATGCCGAAATTTTTATAACGGGATAATTCGTGCAGTATGTCTGATGCCGGCGTGATAGGATACGTACCGAGGAACATAGGCAACCCCGATTTTTCAGAGGCAGCTATGAGCCCGTAAGCCAGTGCCACATTCCCGGTAATGCCACGATACTTACCCGCAGGCAGTTTTGCTTTTTCTACCTTATAGCGGCTGCTGAATGCTTCAACAGTATCGCCGTAATTATAACCAGCCTGCAATGCTTTGATATTGCTTTCAAGTATTTCGGGCTTTTTACCAAACTTATCTTTCAGGAATGAGATAGTGATATCCATATCCCTGTTATACAGCCAGTAAAGGAAACCGAGTACGAACATATTCTTCGCACGGTCTTTCTCTTTAGTACCCAGCTGAATATCTTTCAGCGCTTCGCGCGTGAGTTTGGTGACATCTATTTTAAATAACTGGTAGTTATCGAGTGAACCATCTTCTATCGGGTTGACACCCTCAGGATAATTAGCGAGGCGTAAATTCTTAGAATCAAAACCATCTGTATTGGCAATGATGATACCGCCCATCTTGAGCGATTTCAGGTTCACCTTCAGCGCAGCAGCATTCATAGCCACCAGTACATCACAATTATCGCCCGGGGTATATATCCTGTTGCTGGAAAAATGTAACTGGTAACCACTCACACCCGGTACTGTGCCCTGTGGTGCACGTATCTCTGCCGGGAAATCGGGGAAAGTTGACAGGTCGTTACCAATCAATGCTGTATTATTGGTAAACTGCGTACCTGTAAGCTGCATACCATCACCACTGTCACCCGCAAATTTGATGACTACATCTTCAACGATCTTCGTAGGAACTGACATAATTCAAAATGATATGCAAAGTTAGCTAAAATAGCAGGCAAGAGACACCCTTATTATATAATAAAATATGTAGCATATTAATAATATAGATGTTTCTGCCACACAAAATCCCCTCGCGGACACGTTATAAGCTGTAACAATCTTCGAGCAATTAATGTAGGTTTGCCATAAGAGAATTAGTAATGCGTTATACAGTACTGTTTATAGTTTTATTGATAACAGGGTTGGGTCTTAAAGCACAGGTTGACGAGCGCCAGCCGCGTATATTATTATTACTGGATGCTTCATCGAGCATGCTGGAACCATGGCAGGGAGATAATAACAGGTATAAGGCGGCACAGGAGATCATATCAAAACTGATAGACAGTGTATATAAAGTAAACGACCAGGTAGAATTTGCGCTGCGCGTATATGGCCACCAACACCCGGCACAGGAGAATAACTGTTATGATACGAAACGGGAGGTAATGTTCAGCAAAAATAACCTGACGCAGATACAGCTTAGGCTGGAAGCCCTGCACCCGGCAGGTGTAACACCAATAGCATTTTCATTGCAGGAAGCGGCAGAAAATGACCTGGTAGACCAGAACAGGTATAGCTACAGCCTGATACTGATAACTGATGGTGGTGAAAGTTGTGGCGGTAATCTTTGCGAGGTGGTAAAAGAATTGTTGTCTAAGAAAATAAATTTTAAACCATACATACTGAGCCTGGTCGATTACAGTCCGCTGAAACAACAATATGATTGCCTGGGAAATTATCTGCTGGTAAATAAAGAAGAGGATATACCTAAAGCCGTAGGGACTATAGTAGATGGTTACAGGAACCTCATAGCTATAAAGAGCATAGACAAAAAAATATTGCAAACTGCTATTGTAAATGCACCAAGCGTACTGAAAACAGAGATACCAAAATTTAAGCTTACTACAGAAACAGAAGAACCTAAGCCGGCAGCACCATCAAGACCGGAAACTGTAACACCTGTAGTGAAGCAACCTGAACCTACCAAAGACCTCACCAACCGTACGAATGAAAATTATACTTCTCCCGTGATACTGGAAAAGGAGAATATAAGAAACATGGGTTACCTGTCTAAAGTGAGAATATTCCCTGTGCTGTTAATGGCACCGGTTATTGAGCCTGTACCTAATATAATAGTAGCAATACCTCCGCCGGAAAAAGCACCGATTGCTCCAGCCGCACCTAAGCCACTGCCTAAGCCGGTTGTGGAAGCACCTAAAGTAGCAACAGTAACTACGCCTAAAATAACTGAGGCGAAATTTATGGCTGAAAGAGAACAGGCACAGGAAACGACCTTTGAGCTGTTCTTTACCGATGCACAGAGAAAAATATTCTATCAGACCAGCCCGCAGGTAATACTGCTGGATCCTAAAACAGGAAAAGAGGTAACCAAATTTTATCGTGATGTAGATATGGCAGGTAACCCAAGGCCACAGAAAATAGCAGTTGGTACTTATGACATCATGATAAAGGGTAAGAATAAAATATGGAAGAATGTAGAGGTACAGGCTAATAATAAGAACAAATACTATCTCGTAGTAAATAAGGCATCGCTGAGGTTCGAATATGAGAATGAGCCGAACACACCGGTAAAAGAATATTCTGCACGAGTGAAGAAAAATTTTGAACCGGGACCGGTAGTAAAACAGGATTGCACACAGGAACTTGAGTACGAACCGGGCAATTACCATATTGAGATAAATACAATACCCAAACAACAAAGGTCTACAGACCTTGACTTTGATTCAGAAACCATCATCAGGCTGGAAAGGCCAGGCTATGTACAGTTTACCAATACTACCGCATATGGTAAGGTAAGCCTGTATTATGAATTGGGCGACCAGTTTGTGAGATTTTATACGTTGAATATAAATGGTAACCTGCCGGAACAAAAGCTGGAACTGCAAAGGGGAAGGTATAAAGTAGGTTACAATAACCATCCCGGAACAATAAACGCGAAAGAAACCTTAAAGGATTTCAATATCCGCTCGAGCCAGGTAACAGAAGTAGAACTGAACTAATCCATTTACAATGGCAGATACTATTACCATCAGGCAGGTAAATATTAATGATGCAGATTACCAACAGGTATATGACCTGCGTGAAGAAGTATTGCGAAAACCTATCGGGCTGTCGCTCAAAGATGAAGACCTTACCGGCGATGCACTAGATATAATACTGGCGGCAGAGCATGATAATAAAATAATAGGCTGCGTGATGTTGCATCCTACAGATAACTCAGACACTATGAAGCTGAGACAAATGGGTGTATATGATAGCTGGCAGGGAAAAGGTATAGGACGTATGCTGGTAGAAGGAGCAGAAGAATTATTGCTGCAAAAAGGAGTAAAAAAAATAGTGCTGCATGCCCGTGTAACAGCGCAAACATTTTACTCAAAACTCGGTTATATACAAACAGGTGATGTGTTTACAGAAGTTGGCATACCACATATTGTAATGGAAAAAGAATTGTGCTGAAACATTGTACACCAAAAACAACGGCTGAAATAGTCAGCTTCAGCAATGTGGCAGAACTGCCGGATGAGTGGGATGTGTTTTTACCCGAAGGACATTTTCTCCGATCATCAAATCTTAGCCAGACAGAGAATGCTTGTCTCCCTGACATTGAATTTGTGTATGTACTGGTAAAAGAAAAAGCTAGGATCGTTTTCGCTACACAGTTCCAGGTATTAACCATAAGGCGCAAACACCTTAACGAAGAAAGGATGAGCTTTTTGCAGCGTACGGCATGGAGAGGCTTTACTGCTATGTTCAGGCCTAAGCTATTGGTTGCGGGCCACTTATTCAGGCACGATATATTATCCTGTTACAGGTTGCAGGGTATATCCCCATTCGACGCATACCGTTATTACAAAGCAGCAATTGATACAGCACTGAAAGCATCATGCGCATCAGCAGTGCTGGTAAAGGATATGGCGCCCGATATGATACCATATTTCCAAAACCATTCGCCCGAATACATGATGCTGCGCAATGATATTCTGATGGAAATGGATATAAACCCAGGGTGGAATAATATAGATGATTACGAAAAATCGCTGAAGCATAAATATGCACAACGGATGAGGGGTATCAGGAAAAAGTTTGCAGGGCTGGAAATAAAAGAACTATCAGCAACAGATGTAAATGACAATGCTGATATTTTATACGATCTGTACAGGCAGGTATGCGACAGGCAACCTGTACGCATAGGATATCTATGCAGAAATTATATACCGCTATTGAAGCAGTATAATAACAACCTGAAAGTATGGGGCATATATGAGGGAGATAAAATGGTGGCTTTCTTCAGTGCGTGGGTAAAGGTGGAGGACTTTGATATGTTCTATATAGGCTTCGATTATGAGCGTAATAAAGAACTGCAGTTATATTTCAATATACTCTTCTTCAGTATAGAGCAGGCTATAGCATATAAGAAATCAAAACTTGTATTAGGCCGCACAGCACTTGATGCAAAAGCAAGGCTGGGTTGCAAGCCTAAATACCTTTCAACATTCCTGTACATCAATAACAGGTACATGCGCAGCTATGTACTGAATACTACAAACAGAAATACGGAGCAGGAAGGCGACTGGCAACAGCGGCATCCTTTCAAACCGCATTAGTGTGCTGCAAGCCAGTTTTCACCTACGCCTGATTCTGCAATGACAGGTACGCCATGCGGAAGTTTCATAGCTGTTTCCATACTTGTTTTGATGATCATTTTCACTTCATCAACCTCTTCATCCGGCACATCAAATACCAATTCGTCATGCACCTGCAATATCATTCTTGTTTTGTACTTAGCAGGGTCGAGCGCTTTGTGCACATTTATCATAGCAAGCTTTATCATTTCTGCTGCTGTGCCCTGTATGGGTGAGTTGATAGCATTTCGCTCTGCATATCCGCGGACGGTTTGGTTGGCTGATGTTATATCGCGCAGGTAACGCTTACGGCCCATCAGTGTTTGTACATAATGATGCTCGCGTGCGAAGTTTACAGTATCATCCATATACTTTTTGATATTAGGATACTGGATGAAATAATTATCAATAATAGTTTTTGCTTCTGTGCGGCTAATGCTTAAAGACTCTGCGAGCCCGAATGCCGACTGGCCATATATGATACCGAAGTTTACAGCTTTAGCTGCACGTCTCATTTGAGCAGTAACATCTTTTTCGTCAACCCCATAAACTTTAGCCGCAGTAGCAGTATGTATGTCTTTGTTCTCAACGAAGGCGCGTATCATTTCTTTGTCCTCACTAATAGCGGCTACTATGCGCAATTCTATCTGTGAATAGTCTGCAGAGAGCAGACTCCAACCTTTTCCACGCGGTATGAATGCTTTGCGTATTTCGCGGCCACGGTCTGTACGAATAGGAATGTTTTGCAGGTTAGGGTCTATACTGCTGAGTCGGCCTGTAACAGCTACTGCCTGGTTGAAGCTGGTATGTACCCTGCCCGTGCGCGGGTTTATCATTGTTGGTAAAGCATCTACATAGGTGCTCTTCAGTTTACTCAGCTCACGGAAGGCAAGTATGTCGTCTACAATCTGGTGTTTGCTGCGCAGTTTAGTTAATACATCTTCGCCGGTAGCATACTGCCCTGTTTTTGTTTTTTTTGCTTTCTCATCCAGCTTCATTTTGTCGAACAATATTTCACCCAGTTGTTTAGGTGAAGCGAGATTGAAAGTAATACCGGCCTGTTTGTACACACTTTCTTCTGCCAGCTTTATTTCGCGTTCCAGCTCTTTCGAATAATCTTTCAGGAAGTTAACATCTATACCTACCCCTTCATATTCCATATCTACCAGTACGGGCACCAGCGGATTTTCTACATGTTCAAAAACCCTGCGTACATCCTGTTTATCAAGCATTGGGTTAAACACCTGCTTCAACTGGAATGTAACGTCTGCATCTTCAGCAGCATATTCCTTTACATCTTCCAGTGGTGCATCGCGCATATTACCCTGCGATTTTCCTTTTTTACCTATCAGTGTTTCTATAGATACGGGTTGATAAGCAAGATATTTAGCGCTTAACACATCCATGCTTCTTTTGCCTTCGGGCTCTATAACATAGTGTGCGAGCATAGTGTCATAAAACCGGCCTTTGAGCGCATGGCCATACCATTTAAGTATGGTCATATCGTATTTTATGTTCTGCCCTATCCATAGCACATCTTCCCTGTCGAATACGGGTTTGAAACGTTCCAGTCTTGCCAGCACTTCATCCCTGTTTTCCGGCATGTACACATAATAAGCTTCACCCTTTTCCCAGCAGAAACTCATACCTATAATGTCTGCAAGATTGGGGTCTATATTGGTTGTCTCAGTATCAAAAGCTATCTCATTTTGCTGCATGAGCTTTTGTATGAGCTCATCAACTGCTGCATCATCTTTTACTAAATGATAGGTATGCGGTGTATTCTCGATAGTATTAGTATAAGCAGGCATTGCATCCTCGTCTGATGCAGGTACTTCCACAATGGTTTGTGTATTATCAGTGGCTACGGGTAAAGGCTGTGCAATAGGATTGCCAAACAGGTCAAATGCTACAGGTTTGTTTTGTACTGCGGTCACTTCTTCGCCAAGTATTCTTTTACCCAGTGTTTTGAATTCAAGTTCGTTGAATACTTCTCCCAGTGCTTCTTTATTCAGTTCCTTTACGCGGAAATCTTCTTCATGAAAATTGACAGGTACATTAGTAATGATAGTGGCCAGTTTTTTTGACATGATGGCAAGGTCTTTGCCATTGCGTACTTTTTCGCCTAAGGCACCTTTTATGGTATCTGCATGGGCCAATACGTTTTCAAGTGTATCATATTCTGCAAGGAGCTTGGCAGCAGTTTTTTCACCAACACCGGGTATGCCCGGTATATTATCAACTGCATCACCCATAAGGCCAAGTATATCTATTACCTGGTCTACACGTTTGATATTCCATTTTTCACAAACCTCTTTAGCGCCCAGTATTTCTACACCACCACCCTGGTATGATGGTTTGTATATAAAAACATTATCCCGTACCAGCTGGCCATAATCTTTATCGGGTGTTACCATGTAAACTGTGTAACCAAGGTCTGCGGCCTCGTGTGCTAGTGCACCTATTACATCATCTGCTTCGTAGCCATCACATTCCATCACAGGGAGATTGAACCCTTTGATGATACGTTTTATATCAGGTACCGCAGCCAGTATATCTTCGGGAGCTTCCTGACGGTTGGCTTTATAGTCAGCAAAATCTGTATGTCTTTCGGTTGGTGCAGCAGTGTCAAATACTACTGCAAGGTGTGTAGGCTTCTCTTTGTTCAGTAATTCAAGAAGCGTGGTAGTAAAACCAAACTGTGCATTGGTATTGCGCCCGGTACTGGTGATACGGGGGTTGCGGATGAGTGCATAATAAGCGCGAAAGATCAATGCAAATGCATCGAGCAGGAAGAGTTTCTTTTCAGCCATGTGGCTAAGTTAGCGCAATGTGCTGAATGTTACATTAAGCTGTAACTACCATTCGTATTCTTCGCGTACTTTTTTCTCCAGCCTTTCTACAAGTGTAAATGTAGCAGGGCATTTATCGAGGTTCTGTATAAAGGTATCGTTATACAGGTCGAACGGCTTTTTATTATGATGCGGGAATTCGGCGCAGTCTTTAGGGCGTATTTCGTAGATAGAACATTTATTATCAACGAGAAACTGGCAAGGCTGCTTTTTATTTACCCAGTCGCCTGTATCTTCTTCTTTTTCAAGCCATTTGTCTTTGAACTCCTTCGGGGTCATACCGAAATGTGCAGATATACGGCTGATATCTTTAGGAGTGAATGTGGGGGTCATCGTTTTACAACAATTCGCACAGCTCATACAGTCTATATCCTGCCAAACAGTTTTGTCAACAGCGGCTACCAGTTTTGGCATATCCTCAGGTACTATATCGTCCAGTTTGGTAAGGAAGGCCGAAAGTTTTGTTTTTTTTCTGGAAGCTCTGCGCTTGAAGTCTTTAATGTCCATAGAAGTGTGTAAATATAGTAGATTGACCGTATGGAGGGCTTTTTTTGTTAAAACTTTTTGATTTTGTACAAACCAATTTAAAAACATCATAGGATATATAAGTTATTGTTTGGAAATTTGCCGCCGCGCATCCTGTCGTATATAATGATATTTAGGAGATCATACATCATATTAGCTTTAATATTGATTTTTTCAGATCAATCCTATATTTCAGCGCAGGTAACAGACAGTACCCAAACTGTAATTGAGGATAGCCTTAAAAAGCTTACGGACAGCCTGTCGCTGGAAGACAATGTATTTCCGCAGCATAACTCATATGAGATAAAGGGTATTATAAAAAATAAGGCTACAGGTGAACCGGTACCATTTGCTACTATATTCTTCCCAAACAGTTCTATAGGCACGCCGGCAGACCTGGATGGTAACTTTACCCTGAGCTATGATACACCCCCGGGAGATACGATTATGGTAGAGGCCCTTGGGTTTAAGGGAACTAAGCTTTTTCTTAATAAGACACAAAACAAGCAAGACCTTGTCATAGAACTTAAACCCGGCGCTACCTTGTTGAAAGAAGTAGTAATAAGGCCTGGTGAAGATCCTGCTATCCAGTTGCTGAAGAAGATAATAAGGCGCAAACCATATAATGATCCGGCAAGGTTCGCCACATACAGCTACGAATCGTACAATAAACTGGAACTGGATATCCTCAGGTTAAGCAAAGAAGAATTTGAGAAACTACCTATACCCTATATCAGGAAGTTCAGCTTTATATATGATAATCTTGATACATCAGGTAAGGAGCCCTACCTCCCCTTTTACCTGACGGAGACTATAGCAGATTATTATTACGAGGCCAATCCTAAGAAAACGAAAGAATATATAAAGGCCAGCCAGGTAAAAGGTATCAATAACCAGAATATTACTAAGAGTATGACCACTTACCTGGGTAATACTTACCTGGTAGTAAATCCTTATGATAATTATGTACAGTTTTTCAATAAGCAGTATGTAAGCCCGCTGAACAATGCAGGGCCAACTTTTTATAAGTATAAAATAAGAGACACAGAAGATATTAATGGCTACAAAGTATTTACACTCAGCTTTAAACCATTAAGAGAAGGCGAGAACTGTTTTGAAGGAACAATAAAAATAGTAGACTCAATATTTGCACTGCAATATATTGCTGCGGATGTACCTAAAGAAGCAAATATCAACTGGGTAAAAAATGCATCATTCTACAAAGAATATTCGCCGGTAAGTGACAGCGTTTGGTTTTGTACCAAAGAAAACATGACAGCAGAAGTATTGAATACAGGCGACCTTGTACAATTACCTGCTTTTATTGCCCGCAGAACTAATTCATACAGGAATATCAAAGTAAACGATACCCTTGTGCCAAGAATAGTGAACAGCAGGTTGTTCAAAAGAGATGTAGTTGTGGCAGACACTGCTATGCAACCGGATGAGAACTTCTGGATACAGAACCGACACGACACACTCAATAAAAATGAGACAGCGATCTATGGCATGTTCGATACGCTGGAAAAGAACCCCACGTACATGAAATTCAAAAGGCTCATGCGTTTCCTGCTTATGGGAACAATACGAACAGGGCCTATAGAATTCGGACCTTACTGGACAGTATATGACAATACGCAAATAGAAGGGACAAGACTGCAATTTACAGTGGGCACAACCCCTAAATTTTCTAAGTCTGTATACATGTACGGATATGTAGCACGCGGATTCAAAGATGAAAAATTCAAGTTCAAGTATGAGGGGCTATGGCTGATACGTAAACCATTCCCGAGACAGTATATAGATTTCAATTACACACACAATCTTGACAAAACGGTAAACTACTACGACCGTGTCACGTTTGACAACGTGCTGAACGTAGCCATCAGGAAAAAAGGAGTACCATCGAAATTTGTATTTGCAGATGATATAAGATTTGAACACTATAAAGAATACTGGAGCGGGTTCAGCCATTTATTTACACTACTCAGGAAAACTTATGATCCATACGCCCCTCTGCCAGATACTGCTATATACACAGATGTAAACGGATTGCCTACACATGTACTCACCCAGAGCGAAGTAAACGTTCGACTGCGTTATGCGTATAAAGAACGATTCCTGGAATCAAATTATTATCGTGTTAGCCTCGGCAGTAAATATCCTATTGCAGAGGTGAGATTATCGCTTGGTATTAAGGGCTTTTTAAAAGGAGGATATAATTACAAGAAAATAAGGGTGAATGTTTCTGACGTTGTGAAAATAGCGCCATTAGGTAATTTATATTTCAATGTGTTTGCGGGTAAATATTTCGGAACGCTTCCGTATAATTTATTAGAGCTGCACCCGGGTAATGAAAACTATTACTACAGTAAGTATGCATTCAATATGATGAACCTGTATGAGTTTGTCAGCGACCAGTATGCAGGTTTCAATATAGAACACTCAATAGGTGGTGGCATCTTCCACCTGATACCTTTGGTGAAGAAATTAAAGTTCCGCCAGTTTTGGACAGCTAAAGGAGTGATTGGAAGCCTGAGCCCGGCCAATGAAGCACTGAATCTTAATAAAGGATTCCCTTTCAAAACACTGGCAAATAATCCTTACATAGAAGTAGGTACCGGTGTTGAAAATATACTTAAGCTGCTGCGTGTAGACTTTATATGGCGTGTTACTCCAAAAGCATTGCCAACTGAGCCGAGACAAAAATACTTTGGCATTTTCGGCAGCGTGAAACTGGATTTCTAATTATTTCATTCCCCAGGCTTTCAGTATCTGGTCTGTATGTATTTTGGATAACGCACGTTTGATAACGTGTTCAATAACACCCTGCTCATTAATAAGAAAGGTGCTGCGAACGATACCCATATGACGGTTGCCATATAATACTTTCTCTGCCCATACACCATACTTGTTAGCAATTTTCAGATCAGTATCTACCAGCAAAGGGAATGGCAGTGAAAATTTTTGTTCAAACTTTTTATGACTTGTTTTATCATTCGGACTTACGCCAAGTATAGTAATACCGTTCTTTTTAAGAAGGCTGTAATTATCGCGCAGGTTGCAGGCTTGTACTGTACACACCTGAGTATCATCTTCGGGGTAGAAATAAAGTGCTACTTTCTTACCCCTGAAGTCTTTCAGCGATATTATGTTACCATCCTGATCTGTAGTTTTAAAATCGGGTGCTTTCTGCCCTGCTTCTATACTCATGATATTTATCTTGTAAAATGGTAAGTTAATGTTTGCTGGTTATCATTCTCATCTGCCGCAGTAACTACTAATGTATGTTTGCCAGCTGGGCAGTGTTCGTCGAAAGTGTAAAAATATACATCGCCTCTTTTTTCAAAGCAAAGCCATTTACCGTCCAGCTCTGCCCTGAATTTTTTTACTGATGTGATAGCCTCTTTAACTGTGAAGCTAAGCTTTGTAGCTTTTGATAAGTTAGCACCTTCTTTTTGCATTGATTTAATAACAGGTGGTACATCATCTGCAACCAGCCTGTATTCACCAAATTCGCGGAAACTTGCTTTATACCAATCATCATCTGCTATCGCTGCTTTACCCGTTTCATCTTTACCATCATGGTATACCATTGCAATTTTATCGCGCAGGTTGAATGGAACAGGTTTGTCAGCTTTTATCAGCAGGTCGAAATATTTATGGATAGGTGTGTAAGATTTGCCTATCTCGTACCTGTCTGAATAGCTATTCATATCAGGTGTTTTTTTGTAATTGAAGCATATATGTTCGTACAATGACTTTTCAGGTAATACAAACGCGAAATTTGTAGTGCTGAAGTAGTTTGATTTTGCAACAGGGAAGTGATGTTTAACGTCACATGTTGTTTCCGGATAGTCGACAGGGGTTTTATACTTCATATAAAAGGATAGCAGCGTTTTATTCCCCTGGGCATCCGTTAGTTCTACACGTATATTTTTAGAACTATTTGCAGGAAATGCAAGCTTTCCTTTTTCTGCCTGTTTGCGATATTCTGATACATATTCATAGATGCTGTTCAGGTAATTGCCTTCTACCTGGAAGAGGCATTGAAACCATGCATTTTTTTCTTTCTTCAGTTTATAATCTATGAATGCATGCATATATCTTGTTTCATCATAGCCAATATTATCAAGTCTAATATTGATGATCTGCGCATCATTCATGAAAAGTGTAGCAGTGTAGTATGTAAGTGTATTGTCGCTACCATTCATATAGTCATCTGCCTCAATGGCTATACCTGCCTGGTCTGTTAGCGAAACTACCGTATCAGTAGTTGTAGTATAAATATCTCCTTTCTTTTGCAGTGTAATTATTTGAGGTACTTGGTCCCACAAAGGCCGCTTCATATCATATATCGCAATACGCTTCATTTTTGGTGCTATGTTGTCTGTAACAGGCATGCCGAACAGTAAAGGGTTCAATGGGTGTTCTGTTTGTGTATTGCGTATCTCGAAATGCAGGTGTGGTGCAGTTGAAGCACCTGTATTGCCCGACCATGCTATCAGGTCACCCTTCATTACAGGAAACTGATCCGGCTGAAAATTGATATCAGACTGCCAGCTTTCGTTTTTGTACTGTTCCTGTTTTACATAGTCCTGCAGCTTAGGCATGAAATTGTTGAGGTGAGCATATAGTGTAGTATATCCGTTAGGGTGTGTTATGTAAATAGCATGGCCAAAACCACCGCTTTCCAGTTTTATACGTGAAATGTAACCATCGGCTGCAGCATGTACTGGCAGGTTTTCTTTGCCCTCGGTTTTAATGTCAATGCCGCTATGAAAATGATTTGGCCTGCACTCACCAAAGTTTCCGGCAAGAAGTATGGGTATATCTAAGGGATTCCTGAAATAATCTTTCGGGTAGTTTGTGGTATTGTTTTGTGCGGTAAGGCAAACTGACTGCAACAGCATTGCCCCTAATAGGATCTGTTTTCTGATATGCATACTGCAATTTAACGTATCTGATATTCCTATGACAATTTTTTAATTGGCTGCTAAAACAAATCACTTAGTTTTGTGACCCGGATTTAGTGCACTAAAACTAAACTAATGGATAACCAATCGGGCAAAAGCACACCTCCTGAAAAAAATAAATCAGTTACATGGCTGAAACGGCTGGGTATTGCCGGCTTCCTGTTCTTTCTTATAAAAGGCCTGGTTTGGATAGCTGTAATATATGGCGGCCTGCATGTAGCAGGATGCTAATCGTGTAATACTGATTGCAATACAGATAAAGACCTGATGTTACCCATATGCTGGGTGTGAGTATGCATGAATTGTATATACCAGTCGAGCAGATGAAAACGTGTTATTGCATTCATCCCCGTTTGTTTAATTTCATCCAGTTCGTCTGCCTGCAATATTGCATCAAGCGCTTGAGTTTCTATATCATCAAGGTATGGAGGAGAAGATGGCGGATGTGCAGAGAATGAGCCGTCGTGTATGTTAATATAAGGTGTTTGAGAAGAATAACTACCGCTTATCTCATAGCCCAGCAAACGACCAGATTCTACCAGGAAATATACAGGGAAATTGGCTACATCTTTAACGGGGAGTTGGTCCAGTTGTTTAAGATACTCAGTACTGAAATCGAAAAGCTCGGGCATAGGTGCATGCTCAGGCAATAATCTCAATAGCAATTCGATAGAAAATAACGCAATACTGTTCTTGACTATTTCTTCCTGCAGCTGCATATATATATATGCAGGTTGGAATTCTTTTATCCTGTGCAGGTTTTGCTGCGGCTTCTGGTAAATAACGAGGTCCAGCATCATACCCGGTTGCAATAGCCCGGAGCGATTGTTTTTCGATTTGCTGCTGCGCACTCCTTGTATAATGTAAGATTGTACACCAGATATACGTGTAAATATGGAACAGATGAGGCTGCTTTCTCCATACTTAATGGTGCGTAATACTATTCCTGTAGTATTCTGAAGCATATTATTCCATGAACACTAGTTTGCCAACATGTGTCTGAGAACCATCTTTATTGGTAATGAAGATGAGGTAAACTCCGGTTTGAGGCCTGTGGCCAGTATAGTCCATCCCATTCCATACGGCCTGTCCGCCCAAAGCTTTAGTACGGAATACCAGTTGCCCGGAAATATCCGTAATACGTACATCAGCATTTTCAACTAAGCCTCTTATGGCAATTGTTCCTTTGTATCCGGAAGGTACGGGGTTAGGAAAGCTTTTTACATTGCTATTCTCAGTACCACCGTCAATGGCACCGCTGCGATAGCTTACCATCCCTTCTTCTGTAGAAATATATACTGTACCGATAATAGGGTCGATAGATATTTTCTGTATGTGGTTAGAAGGTAACGGGCTATTATCCACAGTGAAACGATATATAATTTTATCGCCATCAGGAGAAATAAGCCACACCCCGTTGTTGGTGCCTATCCATTTCCGGTTAGCACCATCTACTGCTAGCGCACGCACTACTTCGTTCTGGAACAGGTAGCCTGCAAACTGGTCATACTGAACAACCCTAAGTTCTGATTCGCATTGCCTGCTTATAACCTGCGTAGGACAATTGATGATGCCTATACCATTGCCGGTACCAACCCATATAGCACCATTCTTATCTTCGGCTATGCAATACACCTCATTGTCAGGCAATCCGCCTACACCTTTACCGGCAAGTAACTGGGTATACCTGTCATCTGTCGGATCTTCAATAGTTCCATTGTCGTCGTAAACGAGTAATCCACCACCATTGGGAGAAGCAAACCATTTCAATCCGTTATTATCTACTATTAAATGTGCAGCCCCATGCGGGTAAGCCCTGCTAATAGGTACAGTGAATTCATACCAGTTACCATCTTTTGTTTTTACAACTAGCTCATGATAGGAGCCCAGCAGACAAAGCCATAGGTTGCCATCATTATCAAAGTCAAGGCCGGAAACGCGGTATTTACCCGGGGCTGTAATTGACTCATCTAATATTGAGTTTTGTTTGTAGTATACATAGCTGCCGTCAGGGTGCAACTCAAACAATCCATCCTGGTTAGAGCCTGCATATACTGTACCGTCAGTACCTTTTGTTATTTCAGTAAAGTCGTGAGTACTGTCACCAAACGGTACATACCGGTATAGTTCATAAGACTTCCATTTTTCATTATTAAAGTTGGAAAATCCATATTTATTATTGCCGAACACATAAAACTGGTCGTATCCCCCATGTGCTACCCAGAGCTCGTTATTATTGGCATAGATGTCGAAGGCTGTTTCTGTATTTGGCCCTTCAGGTATTATGGTACCATAATACTCTGTATTCAATGTGTCTCTTTTTTTAAGGCCGCTTAATTCATCTGCTATCCATACAGATTTTGAAATGGGTTCTATAACCTGTTTTGGAAAGCCTGCAGCAATAAATGAGTCTACAAAAACATTAGTATAGTTGAGCTTTTTTACTTTACCTGTAAAAGTTTTCTTATAATTCTCACTGACCCATACACCGTTAAGCCCCGCATCAACATGCCTGAAGCTGCTGTCTGAAGCATAAATAAACTGTAACGAATTGTTGTTGACGAAAAAACAACTGTCTATCGAAATCGTGTATATTTTATCGCCTGCTGCTGCAACGCTCAGAAGGTCTCTTGTACTATCTATCGGATACCATGTAGAAAAAGCCTGCAGGTTAATATTGTTTTTCGGAGCCCTGTATAAACCCTTGGAAGTTACTGTGTAGAAATAACTACCTGAACCTGTGAACCCAAATATGTTTAATACCTGGTTGTTTTTATAGAAGGTATAAGTCTCTTTAACTTCCCTTTTATCAAGGTCAATAACGATAATGCCAATGTCTGTGCTTAGGTAAGCATATCCATTCTCCGTATAGATGTCGTTTATCTTTTTACTGCCGGTTACAGATTTTAATTTAAGGTCCGGTATGTTATGAAATGACCCATCTGTAAATAAGTCGATATTGCCGTTTGCATAAGCAAGTACAGCAGTTTGCGATATAGTATCATAGCCTATACATGCCATACCCACATCACTCATGCCTTCAACCTTGCTATAGGGGGTAAGCTCTTCGGTTGCTAAATTGTAGGTATAAAAAGATTGCTTGGTAGCTACATATAATGTGATACCATCTGTAGCTACACCTACGCTTGAATTATAGGGCAGGTGCGAACGCCAGTATCCAATAGGCCTGTTTTGTGAAAATACCAGTAATGGGGTACAGACAGCAATAAAAAGGGATAAAGCTTTAAAAATCCTCATACTATAAAGTGCTCATCAAATGTACAGAAATAACGTTTGATTAAACTTTAATATTGCATGGGTAATAATAAAGCCTTCCCTGAAAGCTGTTAGTTTAATTAAGCAGGAATTGTATGGCGCGCGGAAAGAAAAAATGTTCGAGCCTGTGAATCTTAGCGGCTAAGCTATCCGCATTATCAGAACTTGTAACTGCACACCTGGCTTGCATGATGATGGCACCGGAGTCGTATACATTATTAACGTAGTGTATTGTTATGCCTGATTCGTGGTCTCCATTTGCTATTACACTGTTATGTACATGATGGCCATACATGCCTTTGCCACCATGTTTTGGCAGCAGCGACGGATGTATGTTTACTATTCGTCCCTCATACTCATGAATAATATGGTCGGGTATCTTCCATAAAAAACCGGCCAGAATTATTAGTGATGGTTTATACTCATTCATTTGCTCAATAATGAGCGTTTCAGAGAACGATTTTTTATCAATTATCAGGAAAGGAACCTCTTCACGCTTAGCGATCTCCAGTACTCCCGCATCAGCCTTATTGGTAACTATCAGAGAAACCTTTGCGATGCCTGTATTCCTGAAATGATCAATAATAGCCTGCGCGTTTGATCCCTTACCTGATGCGAAAATTATGAGTGAATGCATAAATGATATTGCTGAGCAAAATTAGTAAAGACTATTATGTTTTACGTTGGCTGATGGTATTTTCTTAATTTAGTTTTATGGCAAATGAAAAATTGAGGCTGGATAAATATTTGTGGGCCATCAGGATATTTAAAACCAGGAGCCTGGCCACTGCTGCATGTGACGAAGGCAAAGTAAAATGGAACGGGGCCAATGTAAAACCCGCCAGGATAGTATCTGTGGGAGACAGGTACGATATAAAAACTCCTGCAAGAAAATGGACTATAGAGGTAACAGGATTATTGCATAACAGAGCC
The DNA here is from genome assembly GCA_044227125.1 of Flavipsychrobacter sp. Lineage (GTDB taxonomy): Bacteria > Bacteroidota > Bacteroidia > Chitinophagales > Chitinophagaceae > Polluticoccus. The sequence goes on along the minus strand of JBGAFS010000001.1, from coordinate 1,657,723 downwards.
GGTTATGAAGAAGCAATAAAAAACTATTCAGATATAACCTCAGAAGAAGATAAAAAAATGAACAAAATAATCAGTTCAAGTTTTTATACAGGAAAGCGCTTAAGTAAAACAGGTCGCCCGACTAAGCAACAGCGGCGCGACCTGAATGATTTTTTAGAATCCGGTTATAGTGAGGATAACTAGTATAAAGCTACAAAACCACTTTCCAGTTTAGTAAATACGCGCACCCAGTTATCACCAAGATTATAGCTTATGTAAACACCTTTGCTGCTGGCAAGGTAAATGTACTGTTCTGTTTTACCGTTCTTATAGAGTACATCTTTACCTACAATACCCCTTATGATAGCATTGTCATGTATACCATCGTTCTTAGCTTCAAAGGTATTAGCACTTGACTTTAGCTTGTAAATACCTGCAGTAGTACCAACGAGCAGAACCTGGTCGAAGGGTGCGTTCATAGAGTATATTGGCGTATTAGCAGGCAGTCCGTTGTATTTTGTCCATCCTGCACCGTTATTGTCGCTGTAGTATACACCTTCCACACCATTAGCATCTGCAGCTACAAGGCGATTACTGATATGAGATACGAAAAACTTACCTGTAGCAGGCAATGGAGTGCCTGTTGTTCCTACACTTGCCCATGTAGAGCCGGTGTTAGCCAAAGTGTATGTTTTTTTACTTGCATCATCATAGCCTACTACTGTGCCACTGGCCAATTGTGTAAAGGATGTTATCTGTGCACTGGCTATAGCAGGACTCGTATCAGGTTTCCAGCTGCCTGGTTTGCCGCTTGAATCACTGTATAGAACGCCCCCGGGGTTAGTACCTGCAAGGAATACACGTTTCAAACTAAGTGATGAGAGTATCATTGACTGGCCAAATGCGGTTGGGCTGACAGTAGTGCTGGTAACATTGAAATTGTAATCTCCATCAAAATCCGGGCTATAGAACGCATCTCTTGCACCTACATATATTAGATTGGAATCAGCAGTAGTGATAGCCCTTTGGGGTAACCCACCTCCAGGATAAACCATCTTATAGTTTATACCGTCGTTTGTATTGAATATATTGCCAAAGCTATCGCATACATATAAGCTATAGGGTTTTGTAATAACGTTATTATTATCAATACCATTTGTACGTTTTCCGCATGATTGAATCACCAGAGCGAACAAACCCAATATTGCCAGTTTACGGACAATAGAATTACTGTTCATCGACAAAAATTTTACCAATTTTATAAAAAATAGTTAAGAAATCAAAGGTTTTCCACAAATCGAGGATAATTTATGAAAGACCGCCCGATAAATCAAACATATTAGTGTTTTTGCTATCGTTATTTAGCCTGAGTATTACTAAGTCCATTCATCTTTATAGCAAAATTCATCATCTGTACCAGGCTATTCTCCTCTTTATTCATAAAATTCACATACATATTGTACTCCATTGCGTCATTTTTTACTTCACCGCCGTAAAAAGATATATTGTTAAGCAGTTTTTTGCTTTCAGATACCATGGCTACCCCTGTAGCGTTTGTGCTAATAAATGCGGGGTCTATAGATTTTATCATTTGCTGAATGTCAAAATAAAACCCGAACGGATGACCGTATACAGCTTTTGCATTCTCCGATAGTTTTTGTGTTTTGAATTTACCACTAACATAGTCGGCGGTGCAGTTGGCTTTATTGGTAACCAGGCAATATTTGTCGTTAACACAGATAACTCTGCCAGAAGTATCACCCATTAAACTGTATACACCACTTGAACGTTGTTCGAGTATTTCTTTATTTATAGCATACTGAAGAAGCTTGTCGAAGTTTGCTTTCTTACCGATTTTTATTGCATATAAATAATTCGCACTGGCATCATATGTAAAGTCTTTTTCCGTGCCTGTCTCAGAAGCAGTATCAGCGGATGCTTTTTCCTGTTTCAGTACAAAGTCATTAACAGAGAAAGCCATGTCTCCTGTAAAGGCATCGAGTATATAGGTAGCATCAAAACCCTCTTCTGCAAGTGCAATGTTAATAAAACCAAGTATGCCCATTTTTTCTATCATTGCTTTGATGCCGGCCGGAGAAATATGCATAGCCATAAGCATGTCCAGGTTTTCAGATGGTAACCTGTCTATCATGTCTTTATCAGCTTTGTCTTTGCTGATGCTTTGCATGATACCCCTTATTTCGGGAGAAGAGTAATAAAGCAGGTTACCTTTAATACGGCCTTTTTCAAAGTCGATACCTGCAGCCATAGCTGCATCTTTTGTTATACCTCCGGCGAAGTTAAGACCGCTCAGCATAGCCGCTGATTTACCCATATACTGGTTTAACATAGATTCATAGTTTAGCCACAGGCTTATATCATGTGAGCTTTGCTCCAGAGATGCAAAATGTTTGTTGGCAGTCAATGCGTTTTCTTTGGGATTGTTGAGTATGCCATCTATTTCTGCAGACATTTCGTTCACGTCTGTAACAGGTGTAGTATTTGCTGAATCTGTAACACTATCGGCTATATACTTCTGCATGTCAAAAGAATTGACGAAAACAAGCAGTTCGTCATTCCATCCGGCATATACACCAAAACCAAGATCAGCTTGTTTATGATTTTTATCTTTGGTTATTGTTGCAGATGGCATTGTCTTCTTAAGATATTTTTCCCACTTATCGGCATCCTCAAGCGGTACCAGCGCAGTTACTTTATTAGCACCCTGAAAGCGGGCATCGGGTTTCATGTAAATATAGAAAGTAGTAGAGGTTTTAATGCCCGCATGTTCTGCATCTTTCAGTGCATCTTTAAATGGTACATTATCGCCCATTTCATCCAGTAGCTTGCTGCCGGTAAGCATATTCCAGGCTATTTTTTTGCCCAGTTGCTTTGTGTTAATACCAAGAACAGCAACAGCATCTTTAGGAATGTAACGTGCATGTTCGGGCACTTTATTGCAGGAACTGATAATAAGAACTGAAATAGCAGCCAGTAAACAGAATCTGATATAATGCATATAGAAAAATATTTGTAAAGTTAGCCTTATGTTATGTATTAAAACAAATAACGCCCCATATATAAACGGGACGTTATTGTTATCAGTATATCGTGTGTAACTAAAGAAAGTTACAATGATGGTTTAATTAGAATGGCAGGTCATCAACATTCTCCGGGGAAGGATTGTAAAAGTTACCCGATTGCTGTGGTGCATTAGCAGGAGTACTGTAAGATGCAGCAGGTGCTGCAGCGGGTTGAGCACTACCAGCAGCTTCTATGCGCCATGCGTCCAGGTTGGTAATGTAATTTACCTTACCATCACGCTCCCATCTATTGCCTTTTATGTTGAAACTTACTTTAATGTTGTCTCCTTCATTAAACCTGTCCAGTATATCACATTTTTGTTGTACAAGCTGCATTTTGGCGTAGTTGGTATATACATTGCCATTAATTTCTTCAGCCAGTTCCATTACAAACTCACGTTTTTTAAAGCGGTCACTTACATTTTGTGTATCATATTTTACCAGCAGTTTTCCGGTTACTTCTAAACTCATGTCTAAATTTTTTATAAAAACTAATAATCCTAAGTTAACAAAGATATGATATAGAGTTGTAACAAATAAAAAAGTGCCTGAACGGCACTTTCCCAGTATGCTTGTTTTGAGTATGTCCTTAATATCCTTTGCTCATCAGGAATGAGGATAACCTGCGTTCTAAACTGAAATATTCAGAATTAATTATTTTATTGTTTAATATCTTCCAGGTATCAGTATCATCTTTATGCATAAAGAATGAATTATCAACAGAATTAACCATTGTCACAAAAAATATTGTTTGTCCAACCAGTTTCAGTTCTTTGAGGCAATACTCATATTTTCCTTCAGAGTATAGGAGAGTGGCGCTGCTATCTGTTAACAATAACTTGTCTTCGCTAATGATATCTTGATACAAGGCTTAATACATTTTGAACACTTAGCTATTGGTTAGGATATCTCTCTCTTATCCCTTAGCTTCATATGGAAATTGATGCTTACCACAAATCTACAATGAAGGGATATAAATGCTTGTAGTACTAATTCTATAGAGTGGTTTAACGGGAAATGATAAAATTCGCACGCTTTTTGTTTGATGTACGACCTAGTGGATTAGTGTTAAGAGAATAACCATTGCCCCCAATGCAGACAAGGATACTGATTGCTGATGACCATAGCATGATACGTAAGGGTATCAAGCTGCTTTTACAGACTCATTTTATGATATCAGATGTACACGAAGTGAGCAACTGCAACGGTATCATGATGGAGTTACAAAATAAACAATACACGCACCTGATACTGGATATCATACTTTCTGACTGCACATCGCTGGAGGTTATACCCAATATACAGAAGCTGTATCCGGAGCTTAAGATCATGATATTCTCTATGCTTAGTGCAGATGTATACGGCGAAGCCCTGAAGCAATACAAGATATTCCATTACCTGGAGAAGACCAGTAAAGAAGAGGATACAATCAAATTCCTTAATGATTTCATACATCACTATTCTTTACCTTCTGATGATGTGCAGTCCAAATCAATGAATAATCCTTTCGTTACCTTATCTGCCCGTGAACTTGAAGTACTCCATTATATGCTCAACGGGCACGGAACAAAAGAAATTGCCACTATCCTTAACCTTAGGATGACCACCGTGTCTACACTGAAGAACAGGATATTTGATAAAACACAGACCACCAATCTGAAACAGTTGATGCAGCTTGCATCGCTTTATAATGTAAATTACTAGCCCGTTTAATACTCAGTATGAGCATCTTGATGCAAACTCCTTTTTACCGCGAAACGTGGTTTATCATTGTTATAGTTCTACTGGTTCTCAGTATTGCTGGTGTTCTGATCTATTTCAGGGCACGTAGGTTCATCATCAGGCAGAATGTGCTGCGTATGCTGGTAGACCGCAAGACCAAAGAGATACGCGAGCAAAACCGTGAACTGGAGAAGAACAATATCATTAAGACACGTCTGATATCTATCATCAGTCACGATTTGGTAACACCGCTTCGTTTTCTGCACATTGCGGGCAAGAACCTGCTGGAGAACACAGATAACATGAACGAAGAGCTGCGTAATGAAGCATTGGCTGAAATGGTAAATACCTCTCGTGAGCTGGAGATGCTCTCTACCAATATCCTGAACTGGATAAAATACCAGAACGAGAACCGCAGGCTGGTGAAAGAACACTTCAACCTGCATGAACAGATAGAACAGATATTCAAAGTGCTGCGTGCACTTGCCAGGCAGAAGAACATAACCCTGAATAATGATACAGATACGTCATTTACCATGTTCCAGTATGTAGAGCCTATCAAGATAATCCTTTACAACCTGGTGGTAAATGCCATCAACTTCATGGAGCGAGGCAATATTACCATAGCGGCCCGCCAGCTGCGCAATGGCCTGCTGATAGAGGTCAAAGACGAGGGCTTTGGGATGACCCGTGAGCAGATAGACAATATCCTTTCCGACCAGTTTGTGGTATCAGGGGTGAACACCGAGGGCCGTAAGGGTAACGGACTGGGTTATCTTATTGTAAAAGACCTGCTGCGCGTTATAAACGGGGGCTTTACCATCAAGAGCGTGAAGAACAAGGGTACCACCATCAAGCTGTTTTTCCCGTTGGAAGGCGATCAAATGGGAAAAAGTGCCCTCACGAGCACTTTTTTCAACTAAGTTAGGGAGGCATATGGGGGTCGAACCCACGACCTTTGGAACCACAATCCAACGCTCTAACCAACTGAGCTAATGCCTCCGTGATCCCTAACGGGAGGGCAAAGGTAAGCAAATTTTGAAATTGATATGCTCATTATCACCCTATTATTCTATGAATAGTTTTTTTTGCTATAGCAGCTGTCAGCCACTTTTAACAAAATATCCATCGGCCATCTATTATATTTGCCCCTCAAATTGCCTTTTATGATAAAACAATTCGCCCTGGCGGCGGCCTTATTCGTATCTGCTTTACCTGCTTTTGCGCAGGATGTGGAAAGCAGCGGGACCAAAGGCAATTCGGTAAAGAAGCCATCGCGCGATTTTGCTATGCTGCAGCTTACCTATGATGGATGGGATAAGCCGGATAGCGTTAAGACCAAAGGTTTCAACCGTGGGGCTAATGTTTATATATGCTACGATTTCCCGATTAAGAAAAGCCATTTCAGCTTTGCTGCAGGTATAGGTATCGGTACATCAAACGTATATTTCGATAACCAGCAGATAGTAAACACTATAGATACAGCCGCTGCAGCTACCTTCATTGCAGAAACCAAGAACTACAAGAAGTATAAGCTGAACCTGACTTATCTCGAGGCGCCATTCGAACTGCGTTTCTTTGGTAATAACGATAACCGCAACAAGGGTTTTAAAGCAGCTGTGGGCCTGCGCGTAGGTACGCTGATTGGTGCACATACAAAGGGCAAATTATCGGGCCTGAAGGTGACTGATAAAACACAGACCAAGCGCTACCTTGAAACATGGCGCTTTGCGGCTACAGCCCGTATAGGCTGGGGCAACTTCAGCCTGTTTGGCAGCTACAACCTGTCTAACGTGTTTAAAGAAAACCAGGGGCCAACCATTACTCCGTATTCATTCGGTATTTGTGTTACAGGTTTGTAATACAGACATCACAGATATGTACGAACCACCTGCACAGGCAGGTGGTTTTTTATTTCCTCCCCCTTGCCCCCTCCGTGAGGGGGACATTGGAAAAAGTACCTGGAGGGGTTAAATAAATCCATTTTAAAAACGGTATCCTGTTCCGGGGCAGAGATTGTTGCGCGACATTCGGGAAATAAATTGTTTCCATTTTGTTCCTGTTCCTGGGTGTGGCCAATTTTTAATTGGCTGGTGGCCATGCAATTATGTTTTCACCTGTTTCTGCCTGTTTTAATTTCGGGTTAAAACGTTTTCGTGCAGCATTTCGGGGGCTTACAGTATATCAAAGAGCGGGTAAACAGCAGGCAATATTGCCTGCTGTTTGTTCATAACAAATATACAATAATTATTTGTTATTCTTCTCTTTCCGCTCCCGCAGCAATGCTGTGCGTATGTGCACCGGTAATTCGCCTGCCACATCACGAACGCCGTGACGCGACAACCAGTTTTTAAAATCTTCTGCATCGCGCGGCTCGTAGCGCACTATAGTGTGGCGGTCTGTAAGCGATATAACAAAAACACCGGCGCCAAATATATAGGCAGACAGTTCATCGGCACGGTGTGCAAAATCACAGTATCGGTTATTCATGGTAAGTGTGTGTTTTCTGCGGAGATAAACTTATTCATTCTCTGCCGTGCATGGTACCATTCATATGTACACCTCTTATAAGTGGTGTGCTTATAAGAGGTACCACAGGCCGAAACTACTGGCTACATTGCAGCACCGTATGAAGCCTGTACCTGCCGACATGAAAAAACTGGGCAATCGTATCAAGCAATTGCGTATCAGTAAAGGATACAGCAATTATGAGGCCTTTGCCTATGAGCACGATATACCGCGCTCGCAGTACGGGCGCTATGAGCGCGGGCACGACCTGCGTTTCAGCAGTTTGCTGAAGATCATTAAAGCTTTGGATATAAGTATTGAGGAGTTTTTCAGTGAAGGGTTCGGCTAGATGTGCAGATGGTCTGCGGCATATCTCTCTCCCTTTTTGCTGCAGTGCATGGCTCAGTCGAAACCCTCACTGAAGAATTCTTTTACGCTCACGCCCAGCAGGGCAGTAATCTTTACAAGAGTAGCCATATTGAGGTTAGCACCTTTTTCATATTTACCCCACTGGCTGCGGTGTATATCGTGCTCGTAAGCAAATATTTCGTAGCTGCGGTAGCCACGGTTTATCCGCAACTGCCTGATGCGTTCGCCGATTTTTTTCAGTTCTGTATCAGTAGATGGGAAGGTTTTCATATCAATGGTTCATCTGCAGGTCATTGGTTAGTGCTGTTATATCATTTCCCTTTCGTGGTCTTTTTCTGTTTCATATAGGCTACTTTCTTTTCTGCCAGCAGAAACACGTTACTGTCTGTTTCCGTCTCGTACACCTTGCGGGCTATCTTCTCGCTTACCAGTTCCAGCCGGGCTTTGGCAGGGTCAAGGCCGAATATTTTGCAGAGGGCGGGTAGCTTCTTCTCGTCGAAGGGGCGCTTATCATTCTCCATCTTGCTGAGGTTGGCGCTGTCTATACCCAGCTTGGCAGCCAGCTGGGTAAGGGTGAGGCCCTTGGCCGTGCGCAGTTGCTTTATGTACTCTCCGAAGGTTTGCATTTTTTGACTTGTCATTTTTTAACTTGTCAATTTTTGACAAATGTATATATTTTCCTGAACAAAAGTTCAGGATGGTGTAAAAATAAAAGTCCGCTGACGATGAGTCAACGGACTATAAGTGACATGATAATTAAACTGGCCTTGTATATAAAATAAGTCTAAAATGGTATAACATATTGGAAATCAAAAAATAGGTGAAAACACTGAATGTTTTTACAACTTGTCTTGATAATTTTACTTATGTAAATAAAAATTATGGCAAGAACAGATTGGGATTTTACAGAAAATAATACAAAATCATATACTCATGGATTTCATACTTATCCGGCAATGATGATACCACAAGTTGCAAATAAACTATTAACTGAGTATTCGGGTAACAAAACAAAATTGTTGTTTGATCCATATTGTGGAACTGGAACTTCCCTAGTAGAAGCAAATGTTAAAGGTATAAATGCAATAGGTACAGATTTAAACCCGTTAGCGAGGTTGATAGCCAAAGCAAAAACAACAGTAATAGAACAGCAGACGCTTGATTTATATTTAAAGGATTTTAATGATTTTCTTTTTCAATATCGTTTTGGAATTAAAAAGAAAGATTCAGTAATAGTGCCACAGTTTACTAATATAGATTTTTGGTTTTCACGTCAAGTTAAAAATGATTTAGCAGTAATTAAAGATTATATCAACAACATAGAAGACGATACGCTAAAAACCTTTTTTAAAGTAGCATTTAGTCAGACTATTAGGGAATGTTCATGGACTAGAAAGAATGAATTCAAACTCTATAAAATGGACAGTGAAAAAGTAAAACAATTTAAGCCAGATACATTTCTAACATTTGAGCGAGCTCTTGCAAGAAATAGAGAAGGATTAATTAACTTATTTAAAGCTAAAAAAAATGAAGCACAAACCAATGTTTATGATTTTAATACAGTTGTAGGAATACCTAATAACGTTTTAACAAGCAAATTGGTAGATATAGTAGTAACATCTCCACCATACGGTGACTCGCAAACAACTGTTGCTTATGGACAATTCTCCCGTTTATCTAATCAATGGCTTGGTGAGCAAGATGCAGCAAAAGTAGATAAAGGATTAATGGGTGGTGAGAAAAGAGAAATTGACAAATTTGATTCTAGTAAAATATTAAATCAACAGATTTCTCAAATTAAAAATATAGATGAAAAAAGAGCTCAAGATGTGTATGCTTTTTATAAAGACTATGAAAATTCAATTGCCCATGTAAGCGATGTTATAAAACGTGGGGGATATGCTTGTTATGTTGTAAGTAATAGATGCGTAAAGGGAATAACTCTTAAGACGCACGCAATTACCCGAGATTTCTTTTTATATAATGGATTTGTTCATGTGAATACGTTTGAAAGAAAGATATCAAGTAAACGCATGCCAAGGAAAAATAGTCCAACAGGAACCGCTGGTGAAACCACTAGCTTAATGAACAAAGAATATATTGTTGTAATGAAAAGAGCTTAATATGGTATATTCAGATAGGCAGAAAGAAGCTATTTTAACTAATGATAAACATCTTAGAATTATTGCCTGTGCAGGTTCGGGAAAAACTACAACAATTGCTGGTAAAGTTGCTCATTTATTAAATCCGCAAAATGGATATGACTTAAAGCCTAGCAATATCATTGCATTTACGTACACTGAAAAAGCAGCAGCAGAATTAAAAAGTAAGATACTTAATGTAGTTGAGCATCAAAGTGGAATGGCCAATATGTATATTGGAACGATTCACGGGTGGTGTCTAAAGGCTCTTCAGGAAAATGAATATTTATATCAAAGCTTTTCGGTATTAGATGAAATAAAATTAAAGCTTTTTGTTGACAAATATTATGATAGGATAGGAATGAAAGATATTCCTAAGTTACATAATGAAGATGCACCATTAAGACGATTCATTGATACATCTATTTTTATTAGGCTGATGGATATTATCAGAGAGTCTGAGTTAGTTGAAGGCGCTGAGTTACCTGAATACTTTAAATCCGCGAGGTCAAAATATGAACAAACATTAATTGACAAACGGTACTTTGACTTTTCTATGATAATGGATAAGGCCTTTCATAGTTTAACGCCAGAAAGCAATTTGACAAAAAAAATAAAAAATGATTTAAAATATTTAATAGTCGATGAGTATCAAGATGTAAATCCTATTCAAGAGAAACTAATAAATAAGCTACATGAAATAAGTGGGTGTAAGGTTGTTGTAGTGGGTGATGATGATCAAAATATTTATCAGTGGCGTGGTAGTAATAATAAGTACATAATTGAGTTTGATAAAAAGTTTAACCAAACCGATTTCAAGAACATTCCGCTTGGAATAAACTATAGGAGTTCTGAGGGAATTACAAGGTTGGCTGAAACATTGATTTCCAATAATTCCAATAGGATTAAGGACAAGAAGATGTTATCAAAAAAAAGTCAAGCTTTTGAGAAAGGTAAAGATATATTGTACAATGAGTATGATAGTATACAAGATGAGAATGAAGCTATTGCTCAATATATAAATGATATTGTTGGAGTAGAGTTCAGCGAAGATAACTTAAAAAGAGGGATTGCTTTTTCTGATGTTTGTATACTATTACGTACGTGGAGTAAGGCAGAAGGAATTGCAGCGTCGTTAGATAAAATGAAAATCCCATACGTTACAGCAGGGGTGAATCAGTTATTTGATACTGTGGAAGTGAAAGCTGCCTTAGGTATTTACAATTTTTTATATGGTGATATTAATGCCGATGAACTAAGGGAGTTGTGGAATGCGTTGCCTAATAGTCATATAGACATTGGCAGATTAAGTGAAGCTATACATGAATTAGAGAAACTAAAACCTGATGAAGAAAAGGTAAATAAAGATTGGGAGTATTCCCTCCAAAATATTTTTTGGGACTTTATTGAAAAAGCAGAAATCTTTGAGGAAACATTTATTGATAGGTCTAATTCTAAAATCGAAGAAAAAACAAAGAGCAGAGCTGAAATTCTATTCTTTAATTTAGGCAAATTTAGCCAGGTAATAAATGACTTTGAGACTATCAATTTTAATAGTAGTACTCCTTCTTTCCACTTGTTTAGCTTTTTAAGTTTTATTACTTACGCTGCAAGAGATTATTATCCTGAGGGTTGGATTAGTAATCCTTACAAAACACCAAATGCTGTTCAGATAATGACAATTCATCAGGCGAAAGGGCTTGAGTTTCCAGTTGTCATAATACCCGGACTAAATAGAAATTATTTACCTACTAAAAAGAAAGGAGGATTAAGTGAATGGCATTTTATCAATAGAGATTTAATTGCAGAACAGAGACGATATGAATCCGATGAAAATCATGAAGATGAAAGAAGATTGTTTTATGTCGCTATTACTCGGAGTCAAAAGTATCTTTTATTGACAAGAGCACCTGATTTAAATAATAGACTTTATAGGTCAGAGTCGCTCTTTATAGAAGAATTACAAAAGGCCAAGGTGCTGGTTCAGGACAAACTATATACCTTTTCAGATAAGAATAAAATTGCATCAATTCCAAAGGATAAAACAAGAAATATAATACTTGACTTTACAACTCTTAAAGACTTTTTCGAATGCCCATATAGATTCAAACTTGTATCAATGTATGGCTTTTGTTTCCCACTCAATCAACGCATGGGAGTAGGAGAGTCTTTTCACAATGCATTAATGGAGTTACATAAGCGAGGTAAGAATGGAGAACAATTTGAAGTTCGAGAACTAATAGAATTAATAGACCGTCAAACCAATTTTCCCTATTTAACTAAGTCAAAAAAGCTAAAAAGACCTTTATGGAAAAAAGTTAGAAACAATGTAGTAGCATACTATAATGAAAATGAAAGTGAATTTGAAAATATAGAATTTGTAGAGCAAGATATTCAATACAAGGTTGATGATAATATACTTGTTTTAGGGCGAATTGATTTAATTAAAAAACAAAAGGAGTTTGGAAAATTTGAGACCACGATAATTGAATTTAAAAGCGAAGAAACTCCTGCTTTGGTTAAGGTGACAAAAGATCAATTGAAATTGTATGCTTTAGGACATCGTGAATTGACTGGAGAAACCGCTGATTATATCATGACATATATTATTGGGGAAAATAAAGAAAAAACTCCTGAGAAACTTTATGAAACAGATTTAACAGAAATAGAAAATAAAATAAGAAGTGCCGTCGAAAATATTTGGGATGAGAATTTTACAAAAGCTGACCAAAAAGAAATATGCGATGGATGTTATCAGAATCGATTGTGTCAAAATCGAGTGATTTTAAAAGCTAGAACCACTCGGTAATGGGAGTTTGGACACAAAGAAATTTAGCAAGAAAGAAGCTAAGGTTAATGATTAAAGACCCTGGTAATGTCCTAATTATTCACTATTCCCAATCTAGAACATACGATGAAGAATATGATGAAATATCCCCACTTATTTCTGCAATTGTAATTAAGTCATTAGATGGTAAGTCCGAATATCACTTTGCTATACATTTAGAAGCAGATAAGGCGAATATTCCTGTAGAAGAAATTGAGAACTCTTATAGAGACTTAGAGTTTAGAACATTAAAGGCATTCAATGAATTTGTTAAACGACATGGCCACTGTATATGGGTACACTGGAATATGAAAAATGTTCACTTCGGTTTTGAAGCTATAAGACATAGGTTTGAAAAAATTTTTGCTGGGTTAAGGGATCGAATTGAAGAAATTCCTAGTAACTCGAAAGTTAACCTAGCACTTTTAATAGAAGAGATGTATGGAGATAAATATGCTAATGAAAGCGATACTTTGGCTTCCATGATGAAGTTAAATAATAGTAAGATTTTATCAAACGATTATTTAACATTAGAAAACGAAAGTGTTGAATTTGAAAAAAAGAATTTTAAAAGTGTACTTGCTTCCCTAGATTGTAAAACTGATTTTTTGTGTAAGTCTGTAAGGTTACTTTCCCAAAAGAAATTAAAAGTTTGGAGTAAAAATTCGTATGCATCATTTGTAGAGTTTATTGCACACCCTTTGATTAATTTTATATTCTTTATAATTGGATTAGTACTAAGTATTATGTCCTTGAAGTAGAATCCAAGTATCATGCACATCTGCCATAGGGCTAAGTTATAGAGAAAGGGTCTGTCTACACATGGTAGGTAATACCCTCTATAGTAGCTACAGAATTGGGGAAGATGGCGGCGGCCTCTTCGCGGAAAGGTTCCAGGTCGCGGTACTTGGATGAGAAATGCCCAAGCAGCAGTTGTTTGGCATTAGCCATCTTAGCCAGCTCTGCCGCCTGCACTGCCGTGCTGTGAAAACGTGCTGCGGCTTTGTCGGCCTCTTTGTGCAGGTAGGTGCTTTCGTGGTATATAGTGTCTGCGTCTTTTATATGCTCCAGGAATTCATCGGTAAAAAGTGTGTCGGCACAGTAAGCATATTTTTTAGGTGCGGGGCCGTCTTCGGTCACCCATTCATTCTTTATTATGTTGCCTTCTTTTGTTTCGTAGTCTTCTCCCTGTTTCAGCTTTTCGTAGTAGTAAGACGGTATCTCAAATTCGCGGCATTTGTCGGGGCGCAGTTTGCGTCCGCGTGTTTTGCTTTCTATTACAAATCCATGACAGGCTATGCGGTGGTTCACCGGGAAACAGCGCACGGTAAATGTATCTGTATCTACCAGTTCTTCTGCACCTGCGGGCAGCGGGTGAAAGAAGAAAGGATAGCTGAGTGTGGTGTCTGCAATGTTTTGTATCTGTGTAATGAGTGGTTCCAGCTCGGCAGGTGCATAGAGGTGCAGCGGTGCGGTGCGGCCCAGCAGGCTCATGCTGTTGATAAGGCCGGGCAGGCCAAAGTAATGGTCGCCGTGCATATGGCTGATGAATATATGCTGCATCTTGCGCCAGCGAAAACCATAGCGCTGCAACTGTACCTGTGTGCCTTCGCCACAGTCCAGCAGTATAAAATCGCCGTAGACAGATACTACCTGCGATGTAGGATGCCTGCCGAATGCGGGCAGGGCAGAATTATTTCCGAGTATGGTTACTTTCATTGTGCTTACTCTTCATCAAACAAATCTCGTTCCAGTATCTCCATGCTTATGATGTCTATGGCTTCCTGCATGGTGGGTGCAATGTTGATGATGCTGTCCGTTTCCTGTTCTTTCATTATGGCAAGCACGGCGGGCTGTATACCTGTAAACACCAGAGATTGGTTGTTGGTATAACATTCTTCGTGCATATTTGTTAAATTATGAAGTGACGCAATGTCTGCATCTGTGCAAGGCTGCAGGTCAATAATGAAGTTCTCACTGCCGCTTTCGGTAAGTTCGAGACATTTTTGGCGAAGCTCTGCTGTCAAATTAGCACTTAACCGGGTAGTTTGCGGGGTAATTGTGGTATAGGAAGATTTGGTATCAATTTTGAATTCCATCCTATTAAGTAGTTTTCGGTATGTGCAAATAATGTTAACTGGCGTTAAAAATAAGACATCCCCGCTATTATTTCTTTCGTATTTTTAATCATAGAAAGCTGGGGTTAACAGGATTAATGCAATACAGATATAGCAAATGTCAATACTGCTGAACTGCCCGTTATCACTAATTTTACATTAACAAAAAGAAGGATTTATTCAATGGACCAGAATTTCTCACCAAAAGTTAAAGAGATCATCTCTTACAGCCGCGAGGAAGCCCTCAGGCTGGGGAATGATTTCATAGGCACCGAGCACCTGTTGCTGGGCCTGATACGTGAAGGTGAAGGCTTGGCTGTGCGCGTGCTGCAAAGTATGCAGGTAGACCTGTTCGATCTTAGAAAGGAAGTAGAAGCCGCTATCAAAGACAAGAACAACAAACCTATAGCAAACATCAACAGCCTGCCGCTTACCAAGCAGGCCGAAAAAGTAATACGCATCACTGTGCTGGAAGCCAAGGCGCTGAAGAGCAGTACTGTAGAAACAGAGCACCTGATGCTGTCGATACTTAAGAACAAGGAGAACGTAGCTACACAGATACTTCACCAGTATGATGTAGACTATGACCGCTTTAAAAATGAACTGAGCATACTGCAGGGCGATAGCCCGCGTGCTGATTATAACGATCCGGGAAGTGAAGAATTTGAAGAAGATGATGAAAGGAAACAGTTTCAGCAACAACGCAGGCAGGCAGGCAACAGCAAATCTAAAACTCCGGTACTCGACAACTTCGGCCGCGATATTACCAAGCTCGCAGAGATGGGTAATCTTGACCCGATAGTAGGCCGCGAAGAAGAAATAGAACGCGTATCGCAAATACTTTCCCGCCGTAAGAAGAACAACCCGATACTGATAGGTGAACCGGGTGTGGGTAAAACAGCCATCGTAGAAGGCCTGGCACTGCGCATTGTGCAGCGCAAGGTATCGCGCGTGCTGTTCGACAAACGTGTGATAAGCCTTGACCTGGCAGCACTGGTGGCAGGTACCAAATACCGCGGCCAGTTTGAAGAAAGGATGAAGGCCATCATGAACGAACTGGAGAAGAACCGCGATGTGATACTCTTCATAGACGAGATACATACCATAGTGGGTGCGGGTGGTGCATCAGGCTCGCTCGATGCATCAAACATATTCAAGCCGGCGCTGGCGCGTGGCGATCTGCAATGTATTGGTGCCTCTACTTTGGATGAGTACCGCATGTATATTGAGAAAGATGGCGCACTTGACCGTCGTTTCCAGAAAGTACTGGTAGAACCACCTAGTGTAGATGAGACCATTACCATACTCAATAACATACGCAGCAAATACGAAGACTTCCACAACGTTACTTACGATCAGGAAGCAATTGAAGCCTGCGTAAAACTCAGCGACCGCTACATGACCGACCGCCTGCTGCCCGACAAGGCAATAGACGTGATGGATGAAGTGGGTGCGCGTGTACACCTCAAAAACATAAATGTACCTGAGAATATACTGGAGCTGGAGAAGAAGATTGAAGAGATAAAACAGGAAAAGAATAAAGTAGTAAAGAGCCAGCGTTTTGAAGAAGCAGCATCGCTGCGCGATAAAGAAAAACGCCTGGGTGAAGAACTGGAGAAAGCAAAAGCGGAATGGGAAGAAGAAGCGAAACACAAACGCTTCCCTATTACCGAAGAGCATATAGCCGAAGTAGTGAGCATGATGACGGGCATACCGGTGATGCGCATGGTAGAGGCAGAGAGTGCCAAACTGCGCCGCATGGGCGAAGACCTGAAAGGTGCTGTGGTAGGCCAGGACGAAGCGATAGCTAAAGTGGTAAAAGCCATACAGCGTAACCGTGTGGGATTGAAAGACCCCCGCAAACCTATTGGTTCATTTATATTCCTCGGCCCTACGGGTGTAGGTAAAACTGAGCTGGCACGTGCACTGGCACGCTACATGTTTGATAGTGATGAAGCACTGATACGTGTAGATATGAGTGAGTACATGGAAAAATTCTCACTGAGCCGCCTGATAGGTGCGCCTCCGGGATATGTGGGTTATGAAGAAGGTGGTCAGCTTACAGAAAAAGTACGCCGCAAGCCATACAGTGTTGTACTGCTGGACGAAATAGAAAAAGCTCACCCGGATATCTTCAACATACTGCTGCAGGTGCTGGATGACGGACAACTTACTGATGGCCTTGGCCGTAAGGTAGATTTCAAGAACACGCTCATCATCATGACATCTAATATTGGTGTACGCCAGTTGAAAGATTTTGGTGCGGGTGTAGGTTTTGCTACTGCTACCAAAGTTGAGAATGCAGAAGATGCCAGCAAAGGTGTGATAGAAAAAGCGCTGAAGCGTACCTTCTCTCCTGAGTTCCTGAACCGTATTGATGATGTGATCATCTTCAACTCACTGAGCGAAGAAAATATAGCATCTATCATAGACATCATAATGAAAGATGTGCTGAAACGCCTGAACAACCTGGGCTTCACGCTGGAACTTTCTGCATCTGCCAAGAAGTTTGTAGCAGAGAAAGGATATGATGCGCAGTTTGGCGCAAGGCCGCTGCACAGGGCTATACAGAAATACCTTGAAGACCCGCTTGCAGAAGAGATACTGAACCACCAGATAAAAGATGGCGATGTTGTAAAAGCAGATTATGATGAGACCGAGAAGAAGATAGTATTCACGATAGACAAATCATCTGCGAAGAAGGAATCTTCTAAGAGTTAATTGTATATTTTCATATCAGGAAAAAGCGGGAGATATTCTCCCGCTTTTTTTATTGAGCATCCAATATTACCGTCTTGGCAGGTATAACTTGCTTATTGATATATATAGTGATATATTCATGTGTTATTTAGTCCTATACCATCAATATGAAATACTTAACAGGTATATTATTAGTGCTAGCATTCCAGAATCTGTACGGGCAGAACATGGTGCCTAATGGAAGTTTTGAAACATATACTAGTTGTCCGACAAGCCCATCGCAGGTAACAGGTAAGGTTTCCGGTTGGTATACTTATTCGGGCGGTACGTCAGATTATTTTAATTCATGTAGCACATCGTCAAATGGCACCCCATTAAATTTTATTGGACACCAGGTACCCGCTGATGGGAATGCATATGTTGGCGTATTTACATACAATGGAGGATCGTCAAATTATAAAGAATATGTAGCTACTGCAATAAGCCCACTTACGATAGGGCGTACATATGAAGTATCAATGTCAGTATCATTGGCAGATACTGTTGCTTACAGCTCAGATGACCTTGGTGTTTATTTTTTTGACAATGGGCCATCAACTGTTTCATCCCCAGCAGTGTTACCTGTTACACCACAGATATCATATTCAGGTTATGGATCTATTACAAACAAAACAGCTTGGACAAGACTTACATCTGTGTTTGTTGCTGATTCTGCTTATGACAATATTGTAATAGGAGGATTTAAAGATTATAGTAACCAAGTAAGGGTATTGACACCTACAGGCGGGTCCAGTTTATATTACGGATCGAGTTATTATTATATAGATTCTGTTGTTGTCAAAAAACTAATCCATATTTATATAAACTATACAGATTCATTACTATGTGCAGGAGATAGCATTCATGTTCCATATACAGTATTGCCAACTAACTTTTTCAATACGACTAATACTTTTATACTGCAGTTGTCTGACAGCGCGGGCAGTTTTTCGAGCCCAACAATCCTTGGGACGCACTCAGGTAATAATGGTGGCATATTTAACACAATAATACCTGCCACTATTGCTCATGGATCGGGTTACAGAATACGTATTGTTAGTAACAGTCCCGTAGATTCTTCTGAGACAAATGGGGCGAATATTACAATCAATAATCAAATACCAGCCGGCTTGTCAGCCTCTTCAAACAGCCCGGTATGTGCAACAGATTCAATTAAATTATTTGCTGCAAGTACCACAGGCGGGGTTACATATTTATGGAACGGTCCAAATTCGTTTAGCATATTTAACCCCAATCCATCTATAGCTAATGCAACAGCAGCTAATGCAGGTAATTATATAATTACTTACTTGCTGAACGGATGTTCAGCAAAAGATACTGTCAATGTAGTTGTCAATCCTAAACCAACAGCTATTACAGCAAGTACGAACAGCCCTGTGTGTGCAGGCAATACACTTAACCTGGCAAGTACCTCTTCCACAACAGGTTCCACATATAGCTGGACAGGTCCAAACAGTTTCAGTTCATCAGTACAGAACCCGAATATAACTAATGCACAAACCATTGCTTCAGGAGATTATATCGTTACTGCAACACTTGGTTTATGTACAACAAAAGATACTATTACTGCAGATGTAAAGCCATTACCGGCAAATGTTACTGCGAGTAATAATGGCCCTGTATGCCAGGGCAGTACTTTGTCACTTAGCGGTAGTTCATCATCAACAGGTGTGAGTTATAGTTGGACTGGTCCTAACGGATTTACATCCACTTTGCAGAATCCAACCATCAGCAATGCGCAGCCTCCACTGTCTGGCACATATAATCTGATAACTGCTCTCAACGGATGCACAGTTCAGGCAAATACCAATGCGGTAGTAACAGCCATCCCTTCAAAACCAACTGCGGGCAGCAACACACCTGTATGTAACGGAACGATATTAAACCTGACGGCCACCCCGGTGAGCAGCGCAACATATAGCTGGTCGGGCCCGGCGGCATTTACATCATTACAGCAGAATCCTTCTGTGCAGAATGTAACATCATCGATGGCAGGTGCTTATATAGTAAGGGCAGTAAGTGGTAATTGTTATTCCTTACCTGATACTGTAAATATAACTGTGATACCCGCACCGAATGTAAGTATATACCCCAATCCAAACGATACCATATGCCAGGGTGCTAATGTTACGTTTGTAGCTGTAACATCTAATGCAGGTTCATCAGTATCGTACAGGTGGCTGAAGAATAATATGCTGACAGGCACAGCAGGTTCATATTCGAGCACAGCAATCAATGATAAAGATGAGATATACTGCGAGATGACAGCAACAGGAGTATGCGCTGACCCCTATAAGGATAGCAGCAATAAAATAGTAATGACAGTATTACCATGGCTCGCTCCGTCAGTAAGCATTACATCAAATCCTTCAACTCCGTTAAGCCCTTACCAGTTGGTAAACTTTACAGCTACAGCTACCGATGCAGGTAATGCACCACAGTATCAATGGCAGAGAAACGGAACAGATGTGGTCGGTGCAACAAGCTATACATGGGGTACCTACCAGTTATCAAACAATGATAGCATATCAGTGATTGTAACGAGCAGCTATATGTGTCCCCAACCTGCAAAAGCTACAAGCAATGTTATAAAAGTGCAGATACTGACGGGGATAAATGAAATAGGAAGTGATAATAATATTAGCCTGTATCCGAACCCTAACAAAGGAAGTTTTAGTATTAAAGGGAAGATGGCGAATGGTGATGTAAGATTAGAGATAATTAATGCACTGGGCCAAATAGTCTATAGATCAGGGGTTAAAATATACAATGGAGAACTTAATGAGCAGGTAGATGCAGGTGAACTTGCAAGCGGTATATACAGTATAAGGATAAGCACAGCAGGCAGCACCCGGTATACCAGGTTTTCAATAGATAAAGACTAAATTTTTATTTTAAAGCCTCACACTGTTCTGTCTTCTTCAGCTGAGTAATATCAAAGCCCTTTTGTTTGATACGGTCGATGATACCATTGTATACTGCTTCATCCATTATGGGTTTTCGGCAGAGTATCCATAAGTATTTCCTGTTGGGGTGTCCTACAACTGCATAATTATAATCATCAGCCAGGTCTATTATCCAGTATTTACCACTGAAGGGCCAGAAGAATTGCACTTTTAGTTTTGCGTTAGTGGCCTTGTCTGTTACCCATGCCTTACCTACACTCATTTTCTCTTTACCAAATGCCTTACAGCGGTTAGTTACTTTCACAGTTCCGTCTTCATTCAGGCTATAGTCGGCAGTAGTACAGGTGCAGCCTCGCTGAAAACTTTGCGGGAAAGAGGCGATCTCATACCACCTGCCCATATATTTCTGAACATCTACATAAGGTACCGTGTCAAGTGTATTCATACTACAGGCATTAAGTGTAAACAAAAATAATAACATGCCCCCGAGCCAGATATTCTTCATAATAATGATGTTATTGTTAATATAACAATCTCCCTGCCATTAAGTTGCCAGGTGAGGTTTATATAATCGGGAAAAACATACTGATAAAAGCTTGTAAATAAGGTTAGCAGAGCACTATTTGGTAAATTGCACCCTTAATTCATGTCTCGCCCGTTTACAATAGCACTGGTAGGTAACCCAAACAGCGGTAAAAGCTCGCTGTTCAATGTACTTACTGGCCTCAACCAGAAGGTGGGTAATTTCCCCGGCGTTACGGTAGATAAGAAAACGGGCAGCTCCCGCATCAGCGATTCATTGACTGCCAGCATTATAGACCTCCCCGGTACGTATAGCCTTTACCCCAAGAGTGAGGACGAAAGGGTAACCTACGAGGTATTGCTGAACAGCAAGAGCGCGGATAAGCCGGACATGATAGTGGTGATAGCAGATGCATCGAACCTGAAACGCAATCTGCTTTTCTGCTCGCAGATAATGGACCTGAAGATACCTGTGGTGATAGCGCTGACGATGAACGATATAGCCCGCAGGAAAGGCATAGTAATAGATACTGCAGGGCTGGAGCGGTTGATGGGCGTGCCTGTTGTGGCCATCAACCCGAGGAAGAATAAGGGTATAGCCCAACTGAAAAAGACCATATCAGATTTTGCAGCAAACAGGCAACAAGCGCTGCAGCCGGAATTTATAGATACTATTGCACTTACAGGTGAATGGATAGCTGAAATAAAAGAACTCTGCTCACTGAGCAGTAATTATGCAGCATTGCATGTTGCCTGCAATTACCTGGAGCTGTCATCGCTCAATGCTGCACAACGTATACGCATAGCTGCCCTGCTGGATGAAGAGGGTTTTCAGAAAGCTAAGGTGCAGGCAGAAGAAATAATGCAGCGCTACAAAAGGATAGGTACCATTATGCAGCAATGTGTAGTGGAAGAAAATCCACTGAAGCGCAGTGTGATGAGTGAGCGGATAGATAAGCTATTACTGCATCCTGTTTGGGGTAACCTGATATTGCTGGTAGTATTATTCCTGTTGTTCCAGAGTATCTTCTGGCTGGCAGAGTATCCTATGGACTGGGTGGAACAGGGCTTTAGTGTGGTGAGCGGTACATTGGGTAATATATTGCCCGACGGTTTTGTAAAAGACTTGTTCATAAACGGTATACTGGCTGGTATCAGTGGTATAGCAGTATTTATACCGCAGATAATGATACTCTTCGGGTTCATTACCATACTGGAAGACAGTGGTTATATGGCCCGCATCAGTTTTCTTACAGACCGCATTATGCGTAGTGCAGGGCTCAACGGCCGATCAGTAATGCCGCTGATAAGTGGTATGGCCTGTGCAGTACCGGCTATTATGGCGGCGCGTACCATACAGAATAAAAAAGAAAGACTAATAACGATACTCGTTACACCGCTGATGAGTTGCTCTGCGCGCCTGCCGGTATATACTATACTCATAGGCCTTGTAATACCTGATAAAAAGTTCCTCATTTTCAACCTGCAGGGGTTGGTATTGATGGGGCTTTACCTGCTGGGCTTCGTTATGGCGCTTATAGTATCTAAGGTGATGAGCGTATTTGTGAAGGTGAAAGAGAAAACTTATTTCCTGATGGAGTTGCCGGTATATCGTGCACCACGCTGGAAGAACGTTGGCATCACCATGATAGAAAAAGCGAAGATATTTGTGACCGACGCAGGTAAAGTGATAATGATTATCTCGTTACTGCTTTGGGCGCTGGCATCATATGGCCCGTCTAAAAAGATGGATGCAGTTCAGGAAAAATATGCTTTGCTCAAACAGCAACATCCTGAACAGGCTGCTGAGCTGGACAGGGAAATGCAGACAGATAAACTGGAAAATTCTTTTGCCGGTATCATGGGACATGCTATAGAACCTGCCATCAAACCGCTTGGATATGACTGGAAGATAGGCATAGCACTTATCACATCTTTTGCTGCAAGAGAGGTATTTGTAGGCACTATGGCAACATTATACAGTGTTGGTGCAGAACAGAATACAGACGAAACACTACGCGATAAAATGCGTGCTGCAAAAAGGCAGGACGGCAGTATGGTGTATACTACTGCAACAGGTGTATCATTGCTGATATTCTATGTATTTGCCATGCAGTGTATGAGTACCATGGCGGTAGTGAAGCGCGAAACCCGAAGCTGGAAATATCCGCTGATACAATTTGCCTACATGTTCCTCCTGGCATACGCAGGTGCATTCATTTCTTACAGACTACTGGTTTGATTAAGGTTTTTTTAACAGTTAGTGGACTGTGTTTTGCACTACAGTAATAAAAAGAAGTATGAAAGCGGGTCTTTTTCTTTTATTGATAACAGCAATACTTACACTTACATTCAGTTCTTGTGTGGTACCGGTTCCTGTACATACTTATGGCTATCGCCCTCATTATCGTTCATATCATCCCCACCCTCATTATTATATGCACGGGCATGGGAACCATTATGGCAACAGGGGACGCGGCGGTACTTATGGTCCGCGCAGGCGATAGTATTATTACTACACGTATATCTGCAACTTGTTAATCGGATGTTATTAAAATTAAGATGCTTTGGTTAACAGCAGCAAAGCATTGTGTATATGATGTTTGTTATAATAACTTCGCTGGTTCTTACATGGTGAGGTTCATTTTGTAAGAGCAAAAACAAACAAACAAACAAATACAAACATTTAATTTTGCTGTTGTCCCCGGCAGAAATATGGAAACAATGTGAAGATTTCTTCAGTAAACTCTTCGTTCATTCGGATTTTCGTTCGTTTTGGCGTAGCGGTAGCTGGACGGAATTTCATGGCTGGCTATACATCATCAGCGACTTGCTGGTATGGTCGGCCTATTTTGTTATTCCGTTGCTTATCATGTTTTATGTATTGCGCAAAAAGCAGCAGGTAAAATTCAACAGTCTTTATTTCCTCTTTGCTTCATTCATATTGGTTTGTGGTGCCACCTATTTTGTAGATGCCCTGATGTTCTGGATACCATTATACCGTGTCAGCGCACTTATGCGATTGATAACAGGTATTGTGAGCTGGATAACCGTGTTTTATGTGGTAAGGAATCTGCCAAAGGCATTTACACTGCGTTCGCAGGAAGAACTGGAAACAGAAATAAAGAACCGCGAAGCAGCTGAGAAAGAATTGATAGTAAAGAATGAGCAGCTGCGTGATGCTGAGCGAATAGCCCGACTCTGCTATATGGAATGGGATGTACTGGGGGAAAGAGTAAATTTATCAGACGAGGCATGGGACCTGCTGGAGATACCATTTGATACTAAAATAGACTATAGTATTCTTACCAAGCTCATTCATCCTGATGATATGAAGCTGATGGAGAAGATCATTGATACGATCTTCATCAAAAAATTCTTCCCTGAGTTTTACTGCCGCATTGTTACAACCAATGATGAGATACGACATGTGCTGGTACGCGGCCAGGTAATGCTCAATGAATCTGGCATTATTACGAAAGTGAGAGGCACATTGCAGGACGTTACCGAACAACGCCTGTATGTACAAAAGATACAACTGCAAAACCAGCGTCTTAAAGATATAGCATGGATACAGTCGCATAAGGTACGGAGCCCGGTGGCCACCATCATGGGACTGATACAATTATTCAATAAGGAAAATCCTGCAGATCCAATAAACGAACAGGTACTTGACGGGCTCAGCGAAGCAGCAGCTACGCTGGATGAAGTGATTAAAGAGATCAATGCTAAGACAGAGACAATGAAATTGTCGTCTGACAATAACTAGTCGTCCTGCCTGTAAAATATCTTTCTGAGCAGGGTTAATCCCCATCTTTTTAGCGATAGCCTGATCTTAGCGTACATATTACAGTATAAATAGACGTCGGCAACGGCCAATTCCTTCTGTTTGACAGCAATACTGGCTGAAGGTTTAATGATATCTATACCCTAATTAGTACCTTTGCAGCCTATGGATTTGAGTGTTCCTAAGCATATAGCCAATTATATAGGCGGACAGTTGGTAGCACCGGCTACAGGTAAGTACATTGATAATGTGAACCCTGCCACAGGTGAGGTATATAGCTATATACCTGACAGTACAGCCGAAGATGTGGAAGCTGCGGTGAAAGCTGCAAAGCTGGCTTTCCCATCGTGGAGTACAACATCTGCGGAAACAAGGTTTAAAATACTGAATCGTATAGCAGAACTGATAGATGAAAATCTTGATGCACTGGCACTGGCAGAGACCAATGATAATGGTAAGCCCCTGTGGTTGAGCAAGCGTGTAGACATACCACGTGCATCAAGTAACTTCAGGTTCTTTGCTACCGGGCTTATGCACTTTGCAACTGAAAGCCACAATATGGAGAATGGTACAGTGAACTATACGCTGCGCCAGCCGATAGGCGTGGTAGGCTGTATCTCTCCGTGGAATTTACCACTCTACCTGTTTACATGGAAGATAGCGCCTGCACTCGCGGCGGGCAACTGTGTGGTATCTAAGCCAAGCGAAGTAACACCAATGACCGGCTACCTGCTGAGCCTGATATGCAAGGAAGCAGGATTGCCTGATGGCGTGCTGAATATATTGCATGGCAATGGCCCTAACTGTGGCTCTGCCATAGTAGCACATCCTGAAATAAAGGCTATATCATTTACAGGCAGCACACGTGCCGGTAAAGAAATAGCTGCTACAGCCGGGCCAATGTTCAAAAAAGTATCGCTGGAGCTGGGTGGTAAAAACCCCAATATCATATTTGCAGACTGTGACTGGGAGAAGATGATGCGTACTACCATACAATCATCATTCAGCAACCAGGGACAGATATGCCTCTGCGGCAGCAGGATACTTGTAGAAGAAAGTATCTACGAGCGTTTCAAAACAGAATTTATAGAGCGTGCTAAAAAACTTACTGTGGGTGACCCGCTGGATGATAACAGCAAACAGGGTGCAGTAGTGAGCAAAATGCATTTTGATAAAGTGATGGGTTGCATAGAACTGGCTAAAGAAGAAGGTGGTAAGATATTGCTGGGTGGTAATGCAGTAAAAGGTACAGGCCGTTGTGAGAATGGTTATTTCATAGAACCAACAATAATAGAAGGACTGGGGCCAAGCTGCCGTACAAATATGGAAGAGATATTCGGCCCGGTAGTAACAATACAGTCTTTCAAAACAGAAGAAGAAGCACTGGCGCTGGCCAATTGCAGCGACTACGGACTTGCTGCTACCATATGGACGCAAGACATAAGCCGGGCCAACCGTGTAGCTGCTACTGTGTATAGCGGTATAATATGGGTGAACTGCTGGTTGCTGCGCGATCTGCGTACACCATTCGGCGGGTTTAAGAACTCGGGTGTAGGCCGCGAAGGTGGCTGGGATGCGCTGAAGTTCTTTACTGATGTAAAGAATGTGTGTATTGATCTATAATTTTTTGACTTTTGAATTTTTACTTTTGACTTATGAGTGAACGTATATCAACAGATAAAGCACCGGCCCCTGTAGGCTTGTACCCGCATGCACGTCGTGTAGGTAATTTATTATTCCTGTCGGGCATAGGGCCGCGTACTACTACCAACGAAATACCGGGATTGAAGCTGGATAAGAACGGCAACTTCCTGGAATTTGATTTTGCAGCACAGTGCCGCAACGTATTCGAAAATGTGAAGATAGTGCTGGAGGAAAGCGGCAGCAGCTGGGATAAACTGGTAGATGTAACAGTGTTTCTTGTGAATATGAAAAGAGACTTTGCTATCTACAACCAGATATATTCTGAATACTTTAAAGATAATCAGCCATGCCGAACAACGGTGGAGATAAACTCACTGCCCACACCGATAGCTATAGAGCTGAAGTGTATAGCAACAATAGATACCCCCTAACCCCCTGAAGGGGGAACTCAAGCGTGAGTTCTACGAGATACAAAAGAGAAAGCCGTGCAACATTACTAGCACGGCTTTCTCTTTTATAAGGTTCTCCCCTTCAGGGGGTTAGGGGGTTAAAGTGGTATATCCAGTCTCACCTGTTTCTGGAAAGGCCTACCGTTCTTGTCTTTGCCTTCTATCTTCCACATCACACTACGCAGTTTCACTACCATTGGTTTCTGGTTCACACTGCGCACATTGCGAACACTGCTTTCCCATTTTTGCTGCGTCTTTTTATTCATACGCTTGTTGCGTGCAGCACGGGCAACAGCATTGCGAATGGCTGCCGGGCTTGGGTTTACACCCTTAAGGTGTTTAGGGTCTAAGTTGGGTATGGTGTATACATTGTTTTTGCCCTTTAGTGTTTCCCAGTTAGCAGTAGTGCTCAGTGCATCAAGTGGTAGTGTGCCCAGTTCGTTCTTTACCATCACAGCTACCTGGTAGCGCATAGATACTTTAGTAACTGTTCCGCCTGATACTTTCAGCTGGTTTCCGCCAAGAGAACCGTCGGTTAGCTCATAAGTAGCGCCATTGGCATTTTGCGGATTCTGTTGTTTATATGATCGTGTACTGATATTGGGTATGAAAACTGTAACCTCTTTAAAAGGAATATTTAAACCCTTACCACTTGCAGCAGGAGCTTGCTTGGGTGTTTCTTCTTTTGCGGGAGTTTCCTGTTGTTGCGGAGCAGGCTGCGCGCTTTCTTGTTGTGCCGGCTGTGCAGCAGCCTGTCCTGTAGTATCTGCAGATGCAGGCTCAGGAGCTGCCTGTTTTGCTACCATATTTATGTCCGGAGCAAAATCCTGCAGGTATTGCGAATCAGCTTCTGTAACAATGGTATTGGGGTCACCCATTACTATAGGTTTGCCCCTGTTTGGGTTTTCATCGCCGCCGCAGGAGGCAATGAGCATACTGCCAAGAATAATTGTAAACAGGTAAGAGAAACGCATAGAGTAATTTATTCGCGTACGAAAATAAGAAAAGCCTTGTTTTTCAACCGTTTTATTCAATATAGCGGGTATTAATAGTTCATCAGTTTCTGTACCGTTTCATGCAACCTCGCTTTGGCCATGAAATTTTGCTCCAGTTCTATAGCAAAAGGTACAGGCGTATCAAGGCTGGCACAGCGCATTACCGGGGCGTCCAGGCTCTGGAAGCAATGCTCGGCTATCCACGCGGCCAGTTCGCCACCTATACCACCTGTCAGGGTATCTTCATGCAGCAGCAATACCTTGCCGGTACGCTCTACAGATGCGCGTATGGCATCATAATCCAGCGGCAGCAGGGTACGCAGGTCGAGGATGTCTATTGATATATCAGGGTTTTTAGCGGCATAATCCATAGCCCAGTGTACGCCGCTACCATAGGTAATGATGCTGATGTCTTCACCTTCCTGCACTTGCCTTGCTTTGCCTATCTCGATGGTATAATAATCATCAGGTACCATGCCGCTGATGCTGCGGTACAGTGCTTTATGCTCGAAGAACATTACCGGGTTCGGGTCTTCGATAGCAGCTATCATCAGCCCTTTAGCATCTTCGGGTGTAGACGGGTAAACAACCTTTAGCCCCGGCGTATGTACAAACCAGGCTTCATTGCTCTGTGAGTGGAAAGGGCCCGCACCCACGCCGCCGCCTGTAGGCATACGCACTACCACATCAGCATTTTGTCCCCAGCGGTAGTGTATCTTGGCCAGGTTGTTGATTATCTGGTTGAAGCCCACCGTTACGAAATCGGCAAACTGCATTTCCATCATCGACTTGTAGCCTTTAATAGACAAGCCGAGTGCAGTACCCACTATAGCGCTTTCGCAGAGTGGTGTATTGCGCACACGTTCTTTGCCAAATTCCTGCACAAAGCCTTCTGTTACTTTAAAGGCACCGCCATACTCGGCTATGTCCTGGCCCATAAGTACCAGGTGCGGGTGGCGCTGCATACATTGCCTGAGCCCGTCGCTGATGGCCTGTATGAATTTCTTCTCTGTTTTTATGTTCGACTCCGGGGCAATGGCATGATGCCTTGCTGGTGCGTATACATCTTTCAGTTCTTCCTCAGTATCAGCCGTAACAGGTGGCTCTGCAAAACCACGCTCCAGTCCTTCTTCTATTTCTTTTTGTATACCCTCGCGCATAGCATTTACCTGCGATGGCGATAGTATGAACCTGTCTACGAGGTACTGCTCGAAATTGGCAACGGGGTCTTTTTTGCCCCATTCTTCAAACAGCTCTTTAGGTACATATTTCACACCGCTGGCCTCTTCGTGCCCGCGCATACGAAAGGTCATACATTCTATCAGTATCGGCTTCTGCTCGGAGATGCAATACTTCTTTGCTTCACTCACAGCATTATACACTTCCAGTATGTTATTGCCATCTATGGTAATACCCTTCATGCCATAACCCACTGCCCTGTCTGCCAGTTGTTTACAAACAAACTGCTCATTGACAGGTGTGCTGAGGCCGTAGCCATTATTCTCTATAATAAATATCACGGGCAGCCCCCACACAGCAGCCACATTCAGCGCCTCATGAAAATCTCCCTCGCTGGTACCGCCATCACCACTGAAAGCCACAGATACTTTATTTTCCTTTTTCAGTTTGTGTGCCAGTGCCACACCATCCGCTATGGCCAGTTGCGGGCCCAGGTGCGATATCATGCCGCATATATGGTATTTGTTGGCACCGAAGTGGAAAGAACGCTCACGCCCTTTGCTGAAGCCGGCTTTGCGCCCCTGCCATTGCATGAAGAGCTTATCGAAAGGCATTTTGCGGGCGGTGAATACGCCCAGGTTACGGTGCAGTGGCATGATATACTCATCAGCATCCAGCGCCATAGTAGCGCCTACGGCTATGGCTTCCTGCCCTATGCCGCTGAACCATTTGCTGATACGCCCCTGGCGGAGGAGCACCAGCATTTTTTCCTCGATCATGCGCGGGCGCAGTATCTCTTTATATAATTCAATCAACTGCTCGTCGCTGAACCCGTTTCTGTCGAATTGCATCTGAACCATAAGGGCAAAAATAAAGGTTAGCAGGGCAAATACAATGAAAAGAGAGGAACCCGGATTTATGGATCACAGGATTTGCCGGGTTTGTATATTGTAATTTGTTCTATCTGTTGCTAAGAATTGCTAAGTGTGATATTTTTTTCTGTGTTATGTGTCAAGGGTTTTATGATTTACAGGTGGGAATGATAAGGGTAGTATTGATAATCTGTTCTTCATTTTTGTTTTATAATTATCATAGCAAATATACAATAAATAGTTTAATAAATGACTATGCCATTCAATTAGCTATAAATAAAAAGAGGATGTACATTACATCCTCTTTTTATTTATTTTTTGTCTTTACTCTAAAGAACATGATGCACTGCCGTTCAATAATGAAGCTGAAGCATTCAGTTGAGAGCCGGCGTCACTGCATGTGCTTTTTGCATTTTTCTTAGTTACTTTTTCTATAGTAAAAGTAGTGTCAGATGTAGACTTTGGGAACCCCGGTACGGTAATTTCTGTGTGACATTTGCAGCTGTAATCTTTCTTGCAAGAGTAAAATACTACACAGCAGAGTAAACCTGTAATAATAGCATTTGCAGACCTTTTCATAGATTGTTGTGGTTTTATATAAATAAATCAGTTAGTGTATATCGTGCCTAAATTCAAGTCTTTGCCATTGGGCAAATTGTGAATGAAAGAAATGTCTCCGTATATGCAGTCATACCTTCGGGGAACCGGGTATATCCCAATACCTGTATTAGTATGAATACTTGGTGTGTATGTTATTTTAAAGTATCCATTTGTGTCAGTTACCGTAGTTGGGTCATTGGGGGTATATTCTTTATTATTGAATGAAAGAGCAATTTTTACATTCTTAACGGGCGATATTTCTTCACCGTATCTATGTATCAGAAATCCTTCTATTGTATAGCTTGTATTTGAATCGGGAACTGTATTTTTTTGGCAAGATGTTATCAGGTAAAGCAATACAGATATATAAAGCAATAGTCGTTTCATGTAAATGGCTTTTAGCATTAGTAATATATCTTTCCGAAATTGCAAGGGCCAATCGTACCGTACAAATCTTTACCAGCTATCATGGTTTTATCAGGGAAACAAATTTCAACTCCCGTACCTTCCAGAATTATGCTTACGCTAAAAGATCCAGTGGAATCTGTTGTAAACGGAACTGTTTGTTCTGCATGATGAAAAACTCCTTTAACCATCGGTT
Organism: Flavipsychrobacter sp.; assembly: GCA_044227125.1. GTDB lineage: Bacteria > Bacteroidota > Bacteroidia > Chitinophagales > Chitinophagaceae > Polluticoccus. The sequence goes on along the minus strand of JBGAFS010000001.1, from coordinate 1,626,662 downwards.
GATAAACAATAAAACTGGTGTTTGCATAAGCGCTGGAATCTTTTGCATGCAATACCTGGCCTGTTATGACAGTGTGGTTGTCCTTCTTTTTACAGGAGAGCAATACAAGAATTAAAACAATGATTGTATAGTTCTTCATAGGATGCTTAGGCATTAGGTCTATGATATCAAATATACAATAAATAGAAAATAAAAATCATTTTAAATAACAAGCTCCCACCAAAACAGGTGAGTAGTAATTTAATAAGAATAGACGAATGAATATAGATATATTATAAAATATATTAACTTAGTAGTTCTTATCCAATAAACCATGCTTAAACAGGTATATCTTATTATCATCTTCTGCATTCTGTGTGTAGCGGGATATGGGCAGAATTTGGTGCCTAACGGGGATTTTGAATATTACAGCCAATGCCCAACGGGAGCTTCTCAGATAACCAGGTGTAATGGCTGGTCAGAATATTGCTATACACCAGACTTTTTTAATAGTTGTGCAGTACCATTTCTTTCACAGGTATATGTACCATTAAATTTCTTTGGAGCTCAACTAGCGGCTAGTGGTAATGGGTATTCAGGTATATCAATCAATATTCTTACCAATATGTCAGCCAAAGAAGCGATAACAAGGCCAATAACACCACTCGCAATAGGCACATTATATGAAGTATCTATGTCAGTTTCTTTGGCAGATTCTTCAAAATTTGGCATTGATAAGCTGGGAGTATATTTTTATGATAATGGATCATCAAATGTGACATCTACTTACCTAGCCACAACGATACCGCAAGTTTCATTTTCAAGTTATGGTCCAATTATTGATAAAGTTAACTGGGTAAGAGTATCGGGTCTGTTTATCGCTGATTCTGCATATGACAATATTGCCGTTGCAGCATTTGGTTCAATTTCATCGTTTGTAATTGATACTTTACCATCGGGTAGTTTTTTACCTTATTATTATATTGATTCGATTGTTTTAAGAAAGGGCAGTTATATTATTTTGCATTATACAGATACTTTGCTCTGTGCTGGCGATACTATAAATGTACCTTATACATTATTCACGACAAATCATTTCAATTCCAATAATATATTTACACTTCAATTATCAGACAGTTCTGGAGGCTTTATAAATCTAGTCAATATTGGGTCGCTTACCAGTAATGCCAGCGGTACAATTACCGGTGTAATACCATCAAGTATCGTATCTGGTGCACATTATAAGATGCGTATTGTTTCAAGCAACATTGCCGATACTTCAAATGTGAGTGACAAAAATATAGGAATTGGTAACCCTAAGCCCTCTAAACCTATAGCCGCGAGTAATAGCCCTAGATGTGTAGGTGATACATTGTACCTGACTACAACAACGACTACGCCGGGGGTAGCCTGGAAATGGGTTGGCCCTAATGGTTTTAATTCAATATTGCAAAATCCTAAAATCATTAATGCGCAATCGGTTAACTCTGGCAACTATGTAGCTACTGCTTATATATACGGCTGTATGTCAAAAGATACAACAAATGTGATTGTGCTAAGCAGTTCCGGCGTAACTAGTAGTAACACTCCTGTGTGTGATAATGATACATTGAAAATGAGTAGTACTATTTCAGCACCAATCATTAGTTATTCATGGTCTGGTCCCAATAGTTTTTCTTCATCACAACAAAGCCCTGTTATTGTTCACCCTACGTTATCTTCATCAGGGAATTACTATCTGAGTGTAACTCTGCCTGCCTGTATTGTTCATGATACTTTGTCGGTACTTATTAAACCAACACCTGTTGGTCTAACTGCAAGCAGTAATTCACCAATATGCAGCGGGGATTCTTTAAAATTATTTTCAGGCAGTTCAACTACTGGTGTTACCTATTTATGGAATGGTCCTAACAGTTATAGCATTTTTGCACAAAACCCGGTAATTACAAATTCTTCAACAATTAACAGCGGTAATTATATCATTACATATTTGCTGAACGGATGTACTGTAAAAGATACTGTATTGGCAATTGTTAACCCTATACCTGCAACTGTTACAGCTACCAGTAACAATCCTATTTGCTCCGGTACTACATTAAGTCTCAGTGCTGCATGTGCTACCACAGGCGTGTCTTATAGTTGGGCAGGACCAAACAGTTTTAGTTCATCAATCCAGAATCCGATTATAGCCAGTGCATCTACAAGTGCATCAGGTGATTATATAGTTACAGCATCGCTTGGTAACTGTTCTGTAAAAGATACCATTACCACATTAGTAAAACCACTACCTGCAAATATTAATGCAACGAGTAATAGCCCATTATGTGTTGGCAGTACGTTGAATCTCTCCGGAAGTACGAGTACTTCCGGTGTAGTGTATAGCTGGACAGGACCAAACAGTTTTAGTTCTACTTCACAAAACCCTTTAATAAGTAATGCACAGGTAAATGCAACAGGTGATTATATAGTTACATTCACACTAAATGGCTGTGTTGCGAAGGATACCACAACTGCTATTGTATACCCAATTCCTGCTAAACCAACTGCTGGTCACAATACACCGATATGTGCAGGTGAAACTTTGCAATTAACTGCATCAACAATTGCAGGAGCTACCTATAGCTGGTCTGGCCCTTCATTCACTGCAACCACACAAAATCCATCTATACCTAATATACAATCGCCCGGTGCTTACTATGTCAGCGTCACAGTTAATGGTTGTACCTCTGCAAAGGATACTACAGTAGTAGTTGTGAACCCTGCTCCGCAGATAAATATATATCCCAGCCCCAAGGATACTTTATGCCAGGGTAATAATGTGACATTCGTCTCTACGATATCGGGCGGCGGAACAAGCCCGCAGTACCAGTGGATGAAAAATAACGCCAATATCATCGGTGCAACTAATATTACTTATTCATCTGCTGGCATTGCGGATAATGATATTATCAGTTGTAAGCTGACAAATAATACTACCTGTTATACTGCTGAAACAGATACCAGTAATGCAATAAAAATGACCGTGTTATCATGGTTGGCACCCACTATCAGCATCAGTAAAACACCTGTCGGACCGGTAAGCCCATGGCAACTGGTAAGCTTTACCGCCATTGCTGCAAATGCCGGAGCTAATCCTGCATACCAGTGGAAGCGAAATGGCAAAGATATTGTTGGTGCCACAAGCAGTACCTGGAGTACGTACCAGCTTTCTGATAATGATACTATATGCTGTATAGTTACCAGCAACTATATATGTGCTCAGCCTGTCTCTGCTACCAGTAATTGTATTGGGGTAAGCATTCTTACAGGAATAAGTATGATAGATAAAACTGGGTTCAGCATCTACCCCAACCCAGCCACTACAGCATTTACCGCAGAAACCACAGAGGCAGGCATATTGAATATATACAACCTGCAGGGTCAACAGATAATGAGCAGGCAGATAGAACCGGGTAAAACATTTATCAGCTTACCGGGTAATGCTGCGGGTATATATATAGCCCGTTTTTCATCGGGCAATAAAACGGCTGTATTACGCTTAGTATATGAGCCATAGCGGCTTAGCGCTATATGCGTCCACGCATTATTCACATCTGCATAAACTGAATTGAAAAATTGAGCTATTATTTTCTTAACTTTGTGTGACCGTTACAGCAATCCCCCTTATATTTTTTATTGAATTATAGATGCTGCGCTACCGGTCTTATTAAACAGGAGCGTTATGACTAAGTATATTTTTGTAACCGGTGGGGTTACATCATCGTTAGGAAAAGGAATTATAGCTGCCTCGCTGGCAAAACTGCTGCAGGCACGCGGGTTCAGGACCACCATCCAGAAGTTTGACCCGTATATAAATGTTGACCCCGGTACACTGAACCCATATGAACATGGTGAGTGTTATGTGACCGAAGATGGTGCAGAAACAGATCTTGACCTCGGACACTACGAGCGCTTCCTGAATACCTTTACATCCCAAGCCAATAACGTAACTACAGGCCGCATATATGAATATGTTATCAAGAAAGAACGCGAAGGCGCCTATCTTGGTAAAACTGTACAGGTTATCCCCCACATTACTGATGAGATAAAACGCCGCATGACCCTGCTGGGACAAGGCAATCAGTATGATATCGTTATCACCGAGCTGGGTGGTACGGTAGGTGATATTGAATCATCGCCATATATAGAGGCGGTACGCCAGATGAAATGGGAAATGGGTGATGATAACTGCCTGGTAATACACCTGACACTGATACCATATCTGAAAGCGGCAAAAGAACTGAAGACCAAGCCTACACAGCACTCTGTGAAGATGATGAGCGAGCACGGGCTGAACCCCGATGTGCTGGTATGCCGTACGGAAGAACCGCTTTATAAAGAACTGAAAAGAAAGATAGCCCTGTTCTGTAACGTAACACAGGACGCGGTAATAGAAGCGCAGGATGCAGATTCTATCTATGCTGTGCCGCTGGCTATGATGAGTGAAAGGCTGGATGAGATATGCCTTGAGAAACTGAATCTGCCAAAAGGTACAGAGCCGGACCTTACAAAATGGAAAGAGTTCCTGAGCAAGTTGCGCTATCCTAAATCTAAAGTAACGATAGGGCTGATAGGTAAATATGTAGAGCTGCAGGATGCTTATAAGTCGATACTGGAAGGCCTGATACATGCAGGTGCCATGAACGAATGTAAAGTAGAAGTACGCAACATACATTCTGAATACCTGACACCGGAGAATGCAGTAGAGAAATTGCAGAACCTGGATGCTATACTGGTAGCGCCGGGCTTTGGCAGCCGCGGTATAGAAGGTAAGGTAGAAGCTATACGCTATGCACGTGAGAATAAGATACCATTCTTTGGTATATGCCTGGGTATGCAGATGGCATGTGTTGAATTTGCCCGCAATGTACTGGGCATGAAGAATGCACACTCTACCGAAATGAACCCGGACACAACTGATGCTGTGATAGCTATGATGGAAGAGCAGAAGAACATAACGCAGATGGGTGGTACCATGCGTCTTGGTTCATATAAATGCGACCTGCTGCCTGAGGCTAAAGTAGCGCAGATATATGGCTCTACACATATCAATGAGCGTCACCGCCACCGTTATGAATTTAACAACCAGTACCTGAAAGCATTTGAAGATGCAGGTATGATACCTGTAGGTAAAAACCCTGAAACAGGGCTGGTAGAAATAGTAGAACTGAAAGATCATCCTTTCTATATAGGTGTACAATTTCACCCGGAATATAAGAGCACTGTAGAGAACCCGCACCCGCTGTTTGTAGCATTTATAAAAGCTGCGAAAGAAGCACAGGGCAAGCGCAACGGCAGTATACAGTTTGTATACCAGAACAGTGTAGCCGAAGGATAAAAACTATTACAACTGTAAATGATGCGACAGTACTTCTTTACCAAAGAATACTGTCGCATGTTCGTTAAAGTCGGCAGCATCGTCGGTAGTAAAGAATTCCATTGAGCCATTTTTGCTGAGGCGCGTTTCCATCTCCGGATGACGTTGCAGGTAATCAACAAGGCTGTTAGCCACAATCTCTCCCTGTGCAATTATATTCATGCCCTCGGGCAGGTATTTTTTTATCTTGTCCATTAGTAACGGATAATGCGTGCAGCCAAGCAACACAGTATCTACTTCAGGCGCATCCTCCATCAGTTCCGTCATATATTTTTTCACGAGGTAGTGGGCCGCTTCAGAATTATATTCCCCGTTTTCTATCAGCGCCACCCACATAGGACACGCTTTCTGGTGTACATGTATATCAGGGTAGAAATTGTTTATCTCTTTTACATAAGACATTGAATGCACAGTGCTTATGGTGCCCAGCACGGCAACATGGCCTGTGCGGGTATATTTACCTATCACTTCGGCAGAAGGGCGGATAACACCCAGCACTCTTTTATCAGGTGCTATGAGTGGCAGGTCCTGTTGCTGGATAGTGCGCAGTGCACCTGCACTGGCGGTATTGCAGGCAAGTATTACCAGTGGACAACCTTGTGCAAAAAGCCATTCTACACATTGCAGGGTGTATTTATGAATAACCTCTGTAGAACGAGTGCCGTATGGGGCACGTGCATTATCGCCAAGATATATATAATCATATTGTGGCAGCCGTGCAGCTATAGACCTGAAAACGGTGAGGCCACCATAGCCGCTGTCGAATATACCAATAGGAGAATGCATAGTGTAAAGATAGAAAAGAGCCGGTGAAGACCGGCCCTCAAGTTTTTATCCGTACCATATTATCGATTTAAAGCTATTAAGGTTTTCATAAATGCATGTCACGGGGCTGTTTTAGTTTGCAATAAGTGCTATTTAAGCAGTAAATTTGTATGATATTTTACTTATGAGTGACGTTGTAATACCACCCGCCCCTGCGCTTACGGCCAAAGATTTTGCCACAGACCAGGAAGTGCGTTGGTGCCCGGGTTGCGGAGATTATTCGATACTAAAACAAGTACAGACAATACTGCCCCAAACAGGCATTCCGCGCGAAGATATTGTTATCATTTCAGGTATCGGTTGCAGCAGCCGTTTCCCGTATTATATGAATACCTATGGCATGCACTCTATACACGGGCGTGCCACAGCTATAGCCAGCGGCTTGAAAGCAAGCCGCCCCGAGCTGAGTGTATGGATAGTAACGGGTGACGGTGACGGGCTGAGCATAGGCGGTAACCATACCATACACCTGCTGCGCAGGAATTTTGATGTTAACATATTGCTCTTCAACAACCAGATATATGGATTGACCAAGGGACAGTATTCGCCAACATCAGAAGAACATAAAGTAACCAAGTCAACACCATTCGGCAGCATCGACCATCCGTTCAATCCGCTGGCATTGGCCATGGGTGCAGATGCCAGCTTTATTGCCCGCAGTATGGACCGTGATACCAAGCACCTGCAGCAGATGCTGTTGCGTTCGCATGCGCATCATGGCTCATCTTTCTTAGAGATATACCAGAACTGTAACATTTTTAATGATGGCGCATTTGAGATATATACTGAGAAAGGCAGCAAGATGGAAGAATGCCTGTTCCTGGAACAGGGGCAGCCGTTACTGTTTGGCGCAAACAAAGACAAAGGCATACGTCTTGACGGGCATAAGCCGGTAGTAGTGAACCTTGCAGATGGTTATAGTGCAGATGATATGTGGGTGCACGACGAAAAAGATTTCTTTAAAGCACAGATACTTACCCGCCTGTTCGATAATCCTTCAGCACCGGGGCATTTCCCTCGTCCGTTTGGTGTGTTCTATTCTACAGAACGCCCGACCTATGAAGAAGCTATGCAACTGCAGATAGAAGATGCCATAGCAACAAAAGGTAAAGGTAACCTGGACAAACTGCTGGAAGGCAAAGAGACATGGGTAATTGAGTAAGTTAACCTGTTAATTGGTTGATCAGTTGATTAGTATTATTTTGTTCTGATCAACAGATAACTAATTAACTAATCAGCTGAACATTGGCATCATTAAAAAAACTGGCAGGGCAAACTATGTGGTATGGACTCAGTGCCATATTTGCCAGCTTTTTAAACTACCTGCTCACTCCGTACCTCACTCATTATATGAGTGCGTCTATATACGGGGAAATGAGCCTGATATACGCAGCCATTCCCTTCATGAACGTAGTGTTTACCTACGGCATGGAAACTACATTCTTCAGGTTCAGCAATAAAGACAATAACGGGAGACATGTGTTCAATATCGGCAGTGTATCGCTGATAGGTACCACGTTGATATTTACAGCCGCTATCATCCTGTTCAAAGTGCCGTTTGCTACACTGCTTAAAGTAGAAGAACATCCTGAGTTTGTAGTGTGGGCAGCTATGATAATAGCATTGGATACACTTTCCACACTGCCATTTGCCAAGCTGCGCAATGATGCAAGGCCGCGTAAATATGCTTTTATTAAACTGGCAGGTATACTGCTGAATATTCTACTCGTTGTTTTCTTCTATTCAATACTCCCCGGCTACGCTGCCAATCACCCGGGTACTATGATAGCATCATGGTATGACCCTTCTTTAGGAGCGGGTTATTATATCATTGCCAACCTGGCCATGTCTGCATTTACATTCCTGCTCCTGTTGCCTGAGTTCCTTTCTGTAAGGCTGGAATGGGACAGCAAATTGTGGAGGCAGATGATATTGTATTCTGCGCCTTTGCTGATTGTAGGTTTTGGTGGGGTTATCAATGAAACGTTCGACCGCATTATGCTGGGCTGGTGGTCTCCCGCACCGGACGAACTGAGTAAAAAAGCAGAAGTAGGTATATATAGTGCCTGTTATAAGCTCTCCATACTCATCACACTCTTTGTACGTGCATTCAGGATGGGTGCAGAGCCGTTCTTCTTTCAGCAGGCAAAAGGAGAAGATGCTCCTAAAACCTATGCGCGTGTGATGAACTATTTTGTGATTGTGCTGTGCGTGATGTTCCTTGTGGTGATGCTTTACCTCGATTTATGGAAACAGTTCATCCGTAACCAGGCTATGTGGGTAGGTTTGTCTGTAGTACCGATATTGCTTATTGCCAATATGTGCCTGGGTATCTATTATAATCTTGCCATATGGTACAAGCTATCGCATAAAACAAACGCAGGTGCTACCATTACTATTATCGGTGCGCTGATAACTGTTGTTATCAATTACATCTTCATACCTAAATATAGCTATGTAGCATGCGCGTGGGCTACGCTGGCCTGCTATGGTGGCATGATGCTGATATCTTACATATGGGGCCAGAAAGTGTATCCCATACCTTATAAGGTGATGAAACTGGTGAAGATGTTTGCGGCTATGCTGCTGGTGTACTCCTTACACTATATGGTATGCAGGTATGTAACAGGAACCGGTATACGTTTGCTGTCAGGTACCACATTCCTGCTCATGTATATTGCTTTCCTGTTCAATACACAGAAAGAAGAGTTAAGAACTATACCTTTTGTAAAGAGATTTGTACGTTAAGCCAGCAGCTCGCATGGCTTCATGCCTGTAGCTTTTTTGAAGGCAGTACTGAAATGCGAGATACTGCTGTAGCCAAGAGAATTAGCTACATCTGACACTGAGAACCCGGGTTGTTTCAGCATTTCTTTGGCACGGCCTATGCGCAACTCCTGCGTATATTCATGAATAGCTTTACCTGTCATGGCTTTGAAGCCTTTTTTCAGGTAGCATTCATTCATGGCCACTTTCTTAGAAAGCTCTTTGATGGTAAATGGTTTATCAAGGTGTTCATTTACCAGGCGTACAGCTTCTATTATCTTTTCACGTTCACTGTCGTAGGCAAGGAAGCGGCAGGCCGGTACGGGGCATGCTGTAAAAGGAACGGCTATACATTGCAGCGCCCTGCGTAAGAGGTGTGTTATTATCTCAGTTTGTTCGAGCGACTTGATAAAGTTGGCAGGAGTTGATATTTCCTCCAGTTGCTGCAGCAGTGCATTAGTCTGTGTGCAGATAGTAAACTGTTGCTCTGTGATCTTATCAAAACTGAAAGGCTGTCCTGCTGTAATTGACTCCAGCGGGTACTGCTCAAAGAAGTCGGGTCGAAACTCTACCCATAATACAGTCGCATTACCCGGTTGCTCTGTGTATTGCAGGTACAGTAGTTGCAGGCAGTATTGCCCGTCAGCTATAGGGAAGAGGTTAATGCGTGCGTGTTCATCAGGCCATGTATCTTCTTCAAAAGACACATCAATCCACTCTGCATGTACCAGCTTGTTTACTGAAGCAGGTACACGATTCATGATGCGTGCATGCCTGCCCAGTATTCTTTCTACCGGTGCTATCACTACCTCTTTTGATATAACTGATGTTTTTGCCAAAGTGGGACAAAGTTAGGTACAAATGGCAATATGCTGCTTTATATGCTAAATTTAAATAGCATTATTGTGCATTTGTCTTATTTATCATGTAAAGTCAATACGGTTTTTTTTAGCTACATATGTTGATATGTGTCATGTGATTTCGGGTGTTTTTTCACATGTCTTTATGAAATATCGTACAAGGGGTTTCCATATTGTCTGTGACTAAGCCCAAACCCTTTCCAGATGCGGGTTTTGGCAAAATGTGGATAACCCCGAAATGCTGCTGAAATCCTTGTAAATAAACATGTTTTTAGTTACCTTCGCAGGACATAAAATCGGCATATTCCTGTAACTCGGGACAGTAGGCCGAGAGCACTAAAATACGCTATGAAACCAGCGGTTAAAACTAAGGTTACACACACAAATTTATGAGTACAGAAAACGAGGTAGTACAAAAACCGGCAGCCACTTATGATGCCGGGAGTATACAAGTGTTGGAAGGTCTTGAAGCGGTACGTAAACGTCCTGCGATGTATATTGGTGATATAGGCGTTAAAGGTCTGCACCACCTGGTATATGAAGTAGTTGATAACTCGATCGATGAAGCGCTGGCAGGATATTGTAAGAACATCACAGTTACCATACATACTGATAATTCTATCAGCGTACAGGATGACGGGCGCGGTATACCTACAGGCATGCACCCTAAAGAAGGCCGCAGTGCCCTTGAGGTAGTAATGACTGTACTGCACGCAGGTGGTAAATTCGATAAAGACTCTTATAAAGTTTCAGGAGGGTTGCACGGTGTGGGTGTGAGTTGTGTTAATGCACTTAGCTCACATATGCACACTACTGTATTTCGTGAAGGAAAGATATTTGAACAGGAATATGCAATGGGTATTCCGCAATATCCTGTACGCGAAATAGGCACAAGCGACAAACGCGGTACACTGCAACACTTCACCCCGGATAATACCATATTCAAAGACACAGTATACCAGCGCGAGATACTGGCTGGCCGTTTGCGTGAACTGTCTTACCTGAATAAAGGTATAAGCATTACACTGATAGATGACAGGGAGAAGACAGAAGACGGCAACGCACATACCGAAGTGTTTTACAGCGAAGGTGGTATAGTAGAGTTTGTGGAAATGCTGGACAGGAATGCTAACCGTAACCCGCTGCTGCCTGCACCTATTTATATGGAAGGGCACGATGCAGAAACAAATGTGGCTGTAGATGTGGCTATGAGTTATAACACATCTTATAACGAGCATATCTTCTCGTATGTAAACAATATCAACACCATAGAAGGTGGTACACACGTAGCCGGCTTCCGCAGGTCTATTACCCGTGTATTCAAATCGTATGGTGATAAGAACAAGTTGTTTGAAAAAGCGAAAGTAGAGATCACCGGTGATGACTTCCGTGAAGGGTTAAGCGCTATCATATCTGTAAAAGTTCCTGAGCCGCAGTTTGAGGGACAGACCAAAACCAAGCTGGGTAACAATGAGGTGATGGGTGTGGTAGATGTATGTGTAAGCCGCGTATTGGAAGCCTACCTTGAAGAACACCCGAAAGAATCAAGGGTTATCATTGACAAGGTAATACTGGCAGCGCAGGCACGCGCGGCAGCACGTAAAGCACGTGAACTGGTACAACGTAAAAGTGTACTTACAGGTGGTGGTATGCCGGGTAAACTGGCCGACTGCTCTGACCGTGATCCTGAACGTTGTGAACTGTACCTGGTTGAGGGTGACTCGGCAGGTGGTACTGCGAAACAAGGCCGCGACCGTAGTTTCCAGGCGATATTGCCATTACGCGGTAAGATCCTGAACGTAGAAAAAGCACAGGAACATAAGATATACGAGAACGAGGAGATCAAGAATATGTTCACTGCACTGGGTGTAAGTGTAGGTACTCCTGACGATCCTAAGGCACTGAACCTTGTAAAACTGCGTTACCACAAGATCATCATCATGACCGATGCCGATGTGGATGGTTCTCACATCGCCACGCTTATATTGACATTCTTCTTCCGTTATATGAAAGAGCTGGTAGAGCAGGGCTATGTATATCTTGCACAACCACCATTGTATTTAGTGAAGAAAGGTAAAGAGGCTGAATATGCCTGGAATGAAGAAATGCGTAAAGCAGCTGTTGAGCGCATGGCTAACGGTAAAGAAGACAGTGTGAACATTCAGCGATACAAAGGTCTTGGTGAGATGAACGCAGAACAGTTGTGGGAAACAACCATGAACCCGGATACACGTATACTGAAACAAGTGACCATAGAAAGTGCTGCAGAAGCAGACCGTATCTTCTCTATGCTGATGGGTGATGAAGTGGCACCACGCCGCGAATTCATCGAAAGCCATGCGAAGTATGCACGTATAGATGCGTAGTTAGCAGGCCGGTTTATCTGTTTACTTGAAATATTTGAAGCGACCATAAAGGCCACTTTTCTTTAGAATAAGATCTTTTCGTTTCTGCTTTAAAAAGTAAAGCCTTACATGACTGTAAGGCTTTTTTCATTTCAGTTTCTTAACGCAGAAGCATCAGAAACTTTTTACCCCTATTGAAACGAAAGCTTCTTTATATTATTATTTGATAATTTTTTGGTTAGCGAATATAAGTGTTTTTTACATTGTACATGTAGAATTTATATCTGTAATACCATAAAAAAACAGGGCTAATATAAGCCCTGTTTAATATGATGATTTTCGATATCGGGAATTATTTTTTCCTTGGTTGTTTCATGCGTTCGGCCTGTGCTTTCTGCATTTCTTCCAGCTTGGCTGCCCACTTGCTTGGTGCTGCGGGCTTATTCCTGTTCTCCTGCATTTTAGCATGTATTGCTTTTTCGTCTATTATATACTTCTGTATAATAAACTGTTGAGCAATACTTATCATGTTAGAGAAGAAATAGTAGAAGGTAAGGGCGGCTGCCATTTTATTAAATACACCTATCAGCAGGAACGGGAACACATAAGGCATATATTTCAGCATAGGGTTGTTAGGGTCCTGCGCAGTCATGTTGCGGTTGTACAATGCCAGGAATAAGCTCGATGCTGTCATGAGCAGTGTGAACAGACTTACGTGGTCGCCATAGAAAGGTATAGAGAATGGCAGGTTAGCTATGCTGTCGTAAGTAGACAGGTCTTTTGCCCATAAGAACTGTTGTTGCCTCAACTCAATAGATGATGGGAAGAAATAGTACATTGCAAAGAGGATAGGCAACTGGAACAGTGTTGGTAAACAACCACCCAGCGGGTTAACACCTGCGGTTTTGTAGAGTTTCATTTGCTCCATACCGAACTTCTGCTGGTCGTCGCCGCATTTCTCGCGCAGTTCATCCAGTTCAGGTTTCAGCACGCGCATTTTGGCTGCTGACAGATAACTCTTATAAGTAAAGAATGAAAGGATAAGGCGGATAATGATGGTCATCAGGATGATGATGATACCATAGTTGCCTATGAAACCGCTCAGTACATTGAATATAGGTATGATGAGCCATTTGTTCACATACTTAACAAATGCCATAACACCATAGCCTAAAGGTACCATTTCTTCCAGGCCTACTTTAGTCTTGTTAAGTATGCTATACTTATTGGGGCCTATATACCATTGCAGGTTAATAGATTGTTCGTTGCTGTTATTGCCGGCAACTACCAGTTCGTTCTTATTTACAGAAACAATATTCTTGTCTTCTTTCTTAGGGTCACCATTTACAGTAACCTTATCAAAACCGCCATTGTCTGTGCATATAAGTGCGGTACTGAAGTACTGAACCCTGTAGCCTATCCACGTTGCAGGTTTTTCAAGGTTCTTTTTCTGTGTATTGATAAAGCTGAAATAATCATGGTCTTTATCAGTGTACATATAATATACCTGGCTGGCATTCTTTTCTGTAGTAATATCGTTTTCAGAATGCAGCGCTGTAGTTTGCCATGTGATAGGAATGTTTTTTGCCGGCATTCCGTTGATGGTCATCTTACAGGTCATCATATACCCTTCGGCAGGCAGGCTGTAAGAGATACGAACTGTTTTACCTTCTCCGAGGTCTGCTGTGAAGTCAAGCGTTTTATCGCCGTTGGCCGCAGTGCCCGGAGTAGCAGTATAATACAGGTCGCCTGTAGCAGTAGTGCCATTGTTAATTGGTAATACTGCACTCAATTCATTACCTGCACCATTAAACAGGTATAATGTTTGTTTATCGTGTGTCTTGTAGTCTTTCAGGTTGGCACTTACAGGATATGCGCCTTTTGTGCTGAACTCTAATGACAGGTTCTTGTTTTCAAGAGCTATCTTTTGTGCAGTACCATTGAAGGCAGGTGGTAAAGACCTGCGGAGCGAGTCATTAACACTGTCCTGCACGGCCGCTGCAGCCTGTACCGGCTTTAGCGTATCTGCCAGAGGTTTAGGGTGTGCCTTGGCATAAGCAACAGAATCTGCCCTTTTCTGATCTAAAAACTTCTTCTCTGAATATTGGTTGTAAGAAACGTATCCTATTACTAATAATACTAATAACGCGAAACCAATGACTGAATTACGGTCCATTATGGATAAAATGAGGTGCAAATGTAGGCAAAATGCAGCGTCGGAAATAGAAAAACCTATTAGGAATTCGTAATAATTTATATATTTATAACCCTACCTGTGAAAACAATTGAATAAAATGTTTAATGTTAATTAGGTTGTAACATAACGGTAATACAGCGGATTTAATATTGGACATTATTGTTTATCCATTAAAAAAGTACAATCCTGATGTTTACAAAAAACAAATTAAATGGCAATTCAAGATCAGACTACGCAGCGGGTTCGGTAACAATGATAGCGGCTGGTACTACCCTGCATGGAGATATTGAATCAGATTCTGACATGCGCATTGACGGTAACATTATTGGCAATGTGGTTTGCAAATCAAAGATCGTTCTCGGAGAATCAGGTATAGTGCAGGGTGATATGAAGGCAGCTAATGCAGATGTGTTTGGCACTGTTAACGGTAATGTGACTACGCAAGACCTGCTCTGCCTGAAATCAAAAAGCACCATTAACGGTAACTTATCAACAGGCAGGTTGCAGATAGAACCAAATGCTGTATTCAATGGTAAGTGTACCATGACATCAGAGCGTAATGCAGATACCGTACAGATGCCGGTGCTGCAAATGCAGGAAAACTAGTAAGTTTTATTCTGAGAAATATTTCAATTCCTCTTCCATATCCAGGAAGGGGAATTGTTGTTTTAAGTCCTTTACCTTTTGCAGGTAAGAAGCTTTGAATTTTTTATGTGCCTCTGTCTCCGGAAACCTTGCCCGGTGCGACTTTGCGGTGGTAATATCCTGTACAAGTTTCATGCTGTGCTGCGCATCTTCTGTAATGCAGGACTTTACAAACTGTTCCCAAACAAATGAAGTGGCCAGGTAATTGGGGTGAACAAAATCTATATCATAATACCTGTAGTCGCGCAGTATATCTATTATCAGCTCGTAAGCAGGAAAATAATAAGCGCGTGAAAAATGATGGCAAAGATGATGTACTGCCTCTATCAACCTAGCTTTGCTGCGGTTATTGTCTACCACCCCATCTCGTATATGGCGCACAGGGCTGATGGTAAATATTACCTGTACAGATGGGTTGAGTACATATAGTTTTTCAAGTGTAGCTGTAAGTGCAGCCTTGATGTCCTCAATTTCCAGCAATCGTTTTTCAAACCATTGGGCAGGAGCACGATGGTTGTTGGCAACTGGTTTGCCATGTTCAGTAAGGTAGTATTGAAAAGCAGAGCCGAGTGTAATGATAACCCAGTTGGCTTCGCGGATGAACATAGAAGCATCGTGCTGCGACTGGTTGATGGCTTTAAGTGCTTCAGCTTTATCTGTATGAGAAAAGCGGGTATGATGTTCCCAACTATTCCATAATTCGTTCAGGTAAAAAAGCTCATCTTCTGTGTACTGTTTATTATCCATATAGCTGTTGAGGCTGTAGGCTACACTCAATGGATTGAATAATATGCCATGCGGGTTTGACAGCGCTTTGAACTTACCGGCAATAAGCCTTTCACTCATGTTTTCTGTAAAACATGAACCTGTCAGCAGTATTTTATCACTATGCTGAATAGGATATGGGAGAGTCGGAATATTCAGATCGAGCGTCAGTTGCATTTGGATATCAGCGGTTCAAAATATGACAAATAGCCAATTGATATAATTCAAAACAATAATAGGATGCGTTAAAATTATTATCAAATTGCCGAATTGTCTAATTGTTATGTCGGAATGGCACTATATTTATTGTGGTTTGAAAATTGTCTTAATCAAACCATAGACTTAAAGACTAAAAATTAAGAGTTATGAATCCGAATGAATTTCAGAAATACGCCGTAAAGCATCACGGCATCAGCAGTGCCACATTGCATAATTACACATCGGCACTGTATAAAACACCTGCAGCACTTACTCCATATATCATTGAAGAGCGTCCGCTGAATGTGGCATCCATGGACGTATTCTCCCGTTTGATGATGGACCGTATCATTTTCCTCGGCGAGGGCATTAATGATTATGTAGCTAATATCGTTACTGCGCAGTTGTTATTCCTCGAAAGCACAGACCGCAACCGCGATGTGCAGATGTACATCAACAGCCCGGGTGGTAGTGTATATGCCGGTTTAGGTATCTATGATACCATGCAGATCATTAATCCTGATGTATCTACTATATGTACAGGTATTGGTGCATCTATGGCCGCAGTATTAATGTGCGCCGGTACAAAAGGTAAGCGCACTGCTTTGAAACACAGCCGTATCATGATACACCAGCCATTAGGCGGCGCTGAAGGACAGGCAAGCGATATTGAAATAACAGCACGCGAAATAGGTAAGCTGAAAAAAGAACTCTATGATATCATAGCTTTCCACAGCGGACAGAAATTCAATAAAGTAGAAAAAGACAGTGACCGTGATTACTGGATGACAGCCCAGGAAGCCAAAGACTATGGCATGGTAGATGAAGTGCTGGAACGCAACCCGCGCAAAGCTGCCACTGATGAGCCAGCCAAATAATTAATACAACGTATAAAAATTGAAAGCGCCCCAAACGGGGCGCTTTGCTTTTCTTATGAGTCTACAGTTTACATAGACGCAGGCATCATTTGTTCGAAATGAGGGCAACGCGTTTGGCTGCCGTATTGTTCATTTTTATTGAAAATACCCCTCGTAAATAAAGACATTTCAAACCCGCCTATGCCCCCAGTGGCAGGCCTTAGTGTCGATGTATTTACGTCATAAGAAAGAGTTATTGAATATTTATTATAATCAATTTTTATGGTCGGGATCACCGCATCTTTGTACCGATAAAATACCCCGGCATAGAAACTGAAATTTACGGAAGTTGCTTCAGAAACCAAAGACCAACTGACCAATCCGCCAATAATTGTTTCTTTATAATTTCCCTGCAATGAATAGTTGATGTGCCCTGTTACAGCAAACTTATCGTTGATAGTGCCTTTGAAACCTGCATTGGCCGACCACCTTGCCTTCAGGCGCATATACGGGTCGTTGTAAAAAGAGTTCTTTGGTTTGGCTACGTGGTAGGCTGCTAATCCTAAATAATAATTGACATTGTTATCAGGCCCTGCAGAACTGTTAACGCTGATGCCTGCACCAACATCATAATACTGCATTTTGTTGTTTTGCAGGTTCTCCCCTGTAGCATTGTACTGGCTATATCCGCCACCGGTGTATTGTGAACTGAAGGTAGCCTTAGAAAGGTCTATAGAGCGTTGTATGTATCCGCCTGCAAAGCCTACTGAGAGATAAGAATTCCTTCTTCCTTCCAGCGCTTTATTATAATTGATAGCGGGGTATACCTGCATACTGTTGAAGTCGATAGTACCTGCATGGTCGTAAGTAGCAGATACGCCAAAGCTCAGATAATCGCCTACTTCCCTGTTTATAACTGTATGCGTTTCTGCCGAGGCAAGTACCGTCTGGAACGGAACAGAGATAGAACTCCATTGCTTGCGGTAATTAACACCGGCTTTATAATCACCGCTGAAAATGCCCGTCAATGCAGGGTTGCGCATGGTAGCAGTTTCATAGAACTGCGAGAAATGTATGTCCTGTGCCATACTTTTCATACAGCCTGTACCAATAGCCAATAGTAGTATTAGTTTCTTCATAACTAATATTTTTTCTGTTTAACGAACCAGTGATATATCTCCCTTTATCTCTATCGGGTCTCCTGTATCGCAAACAGCATTTAATACATAAACAAATACATCGGGCTTCAGCGGCTCACTTTTAAATGTGCCGTCCCAGCCAAAATCAGGGTTATTAAGTGGTATATCTTTTGCCTCATATACTATCTGTCCCCACCTGTTATATACAGCAAAACGTTTTACACTGGCTAAACCCTTACCCTGCGGATAAAATCTGTCATTGTAACCGTCATTATTAGGTGTGAACGTGTTGGCAATGAATACTTCACTCTGGTCGCAGGTCATGAAAATTGTAATATCATCTGTTGCTTTACATCCCCATTCGCTGTATACAGTTACAGTATATGTTGTTTTCTGAGCCGGGTTTGCAGTAGGTTTTGCACAATCATAGCAACTAAGGCCCGGGGTATTTACCCACTCGTACTTACTGATGTCTGTACCTTCAGCATTCAGTAATATACTGCCTCCGTATACGAGAGTCTGGTCTGGGCCGAGATTTACTACAGGGTTATTATTTACAAGTACTGTTACGGTACCTGTATCAGCAAAACATTTGCCCTGCTGTATTATCACAGTATAGTTAGTAGTGACATCAGGAGTTGCAACGGGATTGGGCAGAATATTATTGTTCAGTCCGGTAGCAGGGCTCCATACATAATTTGTACCACCATTGGCCGAAAGCTGTGCTGATTCTCCAATACAAATGGTATCGCCTGCTCCGATGCTGACAGGGCCTTTATTAATAACGGATATTTTTATGACAGTTGAATCACTGCAGCCATTACCATCTACGCCAATTATCTTATAACTGATATCTGCTTTAGGAGTAATAACAGGGTTGTCGCAATTAGTACATGAGAGATATGTACCGGGCATCCAGGTATAACTTGCGGCACCGCTTACGCTGAGCTGGTGTGGTAATCCGTTACATAAACTGGTGTCTTGTCCTGCATTGATAACAGGAGAAGGGTGGACTGTTACTTTTACTTTCGCATCAGCGAAGCAACCATATATATCTGTTCCTGTTACAGTATAGGTAGTGGTGGCAGATGGCGTAGCAAACGGGTTAGGACAATTGTTGCACGATAATCCGGAAGCAGGTGTCCATGAATAAGTATTGCCACCATTTGCAGAAAGTGAAGCTGTATTGCCTGTACATATTGCAGTGTCTGCACTTACTGTAACAACAGGCAGCGACAAAACAGTGATCTTATGATTTGCATTACTGCTGCAACCATTGGTTGTACCGGTAATAGTATAAGTAGTAGTAGTGGATGGGGATGCATAGGTGCCATTACATGTGGCACAAGACAAAGAGCCGGCAGGTGACCAGCTATAAGATGCAGCACCTGAAGCAGATAATAATACAGAGTCGCCCGAGCAGATTGTATCCTTGCCGCTGATGGTAACTACAGGTATAGGATTAACAGTAACAATAGCATTGGCAGTATTTACGCATCCGTTAATATCTGTGCCGGTTACAGTGTATGTAGTTGTAGTAGCAAGTGTGGCTGTAGGGTTAGAGCAGGCGGTACATGAAAGCCCTGTAGCAGGAGACCATGAGTAAGATGTACCACCTGATGCCAGTAGCGATACAGAAACACCTGTGCAAATATTTTTATTGCCGCCTGCACTTATTGTTGGTAAGGGATTAACCGTAACTACCACCTGTGCAGTATCAGCGCAACCTGTGCTTAATGTGCCGATAACAGTATAGGTAGTTGTTACAGCAGGTGTGGCTGTAGGGTTAGCGCATGTTGTACATGATAAACCTGCTGATGGGCTCCATACATAAGTATTGGCACCCGTAGCCAGTAATGATGTGCTGCTGCCAATACATACAGACCTGTTAAGGCCTGCACTTACATTAGGTTGTGCATTAACAGTAACTGTAACAGCAGATGTATTGCTGCAACCGTTACCATTGGTACCAGTAACAGTATAAGTAGTAGTTGTAGCAGGAGAGGCTATGGGGTTAGCACATGCAGTACATGATAAACCTGTTGCCGGGCTCCATACATAAGTATTAGCACCTGTAGCCTGTAATGTAACACTGCCGCCCGGGCATATGGTCTGGTTGCTGCCTGCACTGACTGTTGGTAAAGAATTAACTGTTACTGTTACGGTAGAAGTATTGATACAACCATTCGCATTTGTGCCCGTTACAGTATAGGTAGTGGTAGTTGATGGCGTTGCTACCGGGTTTGCACAATTAGTACATGATAATCCTGTAGCAGGAGACCATGTATAAGATACGGCCCCTGTAGCATTGAGCGTTGCGGAACCGCCAGCACATATAGCCTGGTTAGCACCTGCACTAACATTTGGTAATGGATTTACTGTTACTGTTACTGTTGATGTATTAGTACACCCGCTTACACCTGTACCTGTAACAGTGTATGTTGTAGTGCTGGTAGGGTTAGCTGTTGGGTTTGCACATGTTGTGCATGATAAACCCGCAGCAGGAGACCATGTATAGCTAACGCCGCCGCTGGCCAGTAGGTTCGTACTGCTGCCCGTGCATATTGCTACGTTGCTGCCTGCGCTTATTGTCGGCACAGATTTTACTGTAACGGTAACATTAGCGGTATTTACACAGCCATTAGCATCAGTACCTGTAACGGTATATGTTGTTGTAGCTGCAGGTGTGGCATTGGGGTTAGCGCAGCTTGTACATGATAAACCGCTTGACGGGCTCCATGTATAAGATGGTGCTCCTGTAGCTAAAAGTGCCGCCGCCCCACCCGGGCATATAGACTGATTAGTACCTGCACTTACCGCTGGTAATGAGTTTACTGTTACAGTAACATTTGCAGTATTTACGCAGCCGTTGCCGTCCGTACCTGTAACTGTATATGTAGTAGTTGAAGCCGGAGATGCAATTGTATTAGTACATGATGTACAAGACAATCCCGTAGCAGGAGACCATGTATATGAGTTTGCACCTGTGCCTGTGAGCGTTGTAGAACTACCAGCGCAAATAGCACGATTAGTACCCGCACTGACAATAGGCAATGGATTAACAGTTACAGTAAGGTTTGCCGTATTGGTACACCCATTAGCGCCCGTACCAGTAACGGTATAGGTCGTGGTAGTTGTTGGTGCAGCAGTAGGATTAGCACAGTTGGTGCATGATAGCCCTGTAGCAGGAGACCATGTATAACTTACCCCACCCGTTGCAGATAATGATGTACTGCTGCCAGTGCAAATAGTTGCATTGCCACTTGTGTTTATCGTTGGCCTCGGGTTAACTGTTACTGTAACGTTTGCTGTATTTACACAACCGTTCGCATTAGTGCCTGTTACCGTATAAGTAGTTGTAGAAGCAGGTGAAGCTGTTGGATTAGCACAAGCCGTACATGATAAACCTGTTGCCGGGCTCCATGTATAAGATGTTGCTCCTGTAGCACTAAGCGATGCGGCCCCTCCGGGGCATATCACCTGGTTGGTGCCAGCACTTACTATTGGCAGCGCATTAACAGTAACCGTTACTATGCCTGTATCTGTACAGCTATTAACAGCAGTACCAGTTACTACATAGGTAGTTGTAGTGGTTGGTGAGGCGGTTGTATTGGTGCATGCAGTACATGATAATCCAGTAGCAGGCGACCAACTGTAAGAACTTGCACCTGATGCCGTAAGCGCAGTTGAATTACCAATACATATAGCCTGGTTATTGCTTGCGGTAACATTCGGCTTTGCATTAACAGTAACAGTTACCTGGCTTATATCAGAGCAACCATTACTTCCTGTACCTGTTACAGTGTAGGTTGTAGTAGTTGATGGAGAAGCTTTAGGATTACTGCAACCTGTACAAGATAATCCGGTAGCCGGGCTCCATACATAACTTATACCCCCAGATGCTGAAAGACTCACAGAATCTCCGGAGCATACAGAAGTATTAGCACCTGCACTGATTATGGGTTTCGGATTAACGGTAATGGTCACATTAGCTGTGTCGGTACAACCGTTGCTGCCTGTTACCGTTACTTTATAAGTAGTGGTTGAAGACGGAGATGCAACAGGGTTTGTACAAGCAGTGCATGATAAACCAGTAGCCGGGCTCCATACATAACTTATTCCGCCGCCGGCGCTGAGTGTTGCGGAACTGCCTGCACATATTGTTTGGTTTCCACTGGCTGTTGCTGTTGGTTTTGGATTAACAGTTATTGTTACAGCTCCTGTATCTGTGCATCCGTTCAGGTCTGTACCGGTAACTATATAAGTAGTAGTTACAGATGGTAATGCTGTAGGGCTGACACAGGTAGGACATGATAGCCCTGTGGTAGGAGTCCATACATAGTTTGCTGCACCGGTTGCAGATATAGGTGCCGGGGTACTTTGTCCCTGGCATATGGTTTGATTTGTGCCTGCGGTTACATTTGGTTTAGCAGATATAGTAACATACTTTATTACAGTATCGATACAGCCAGTCGAATTGGTTATTATGAGCCTTACCTGGTAAGTGCCTGCAGATGTATAAGTATGTGAAGGATTATGTGCTGTGCTGGTACCTGCATCACCAAAATTCCAGCTGCGAGTGCTTACTGAAGAAAGTGAATTGAGTACAGTATCTGTGAACTGCACGGTGCCTGAACCGCAATAAACAGTTGATGGGAAACTGAAGTCTGCATCAATATGGTCTGCTTTTACAGTATCCGTACCCTGTATGGGTACAAGACAAGAACCGCCATCGCTTAATATAAGCCTCGGTACATATTGGCCCGGGCTTGTGTAGGTATATGAATATGAGCCTGAAGAGGTATTGTTGGTAACACCATTATTCATATCCCATATAAAAGTGGAGGTGTTATTAGCTGTTGCTGAAAAATTAACCGTTAAAGGTGTACACCCGGTAAGCGGAGCGTAACTGAAACTACCGGTAGGTCCTTGTATTGTAACAGTTCTTGTTGCAGAGTCTTTACAGCCTGCAGCATTCTGTCCTATGAGCTTAATATTATAAACGCCTGGGTATGTGTAAACAGTAGATGGATTGGTGAGTGTAGACTGGCCATTGTTTCCAAAACTCCATAAATAACTTACAGCCCCGGTAGAATTATTAGTAAGGTTAACAGCCAGTGGCGGACAAGCTGCAAATGAATCGCTCCGTGTAAATGATATGGTTGGTGCATTGATATGTACATAAGATGCTTTGGTGATAGAATCTTTACACCCATTGGCATCTGTAACCACCAGTTTCACATCGTAGTTGCCCGTAGCTGCATAAGCGTGTGATGGTGTTGTTATTCCTGAAAACAGCCCATCGCCAAATGCCCACGAACTGCCCAGGCTATTGCCCGTAGAGCTATTAGTAAAACTGATAGACTGACCCAGGCATGCACTCGTATCGGTAGTACTAAATGCGGCAGTTGGTTTAGTTATAGCAATGTAATTATTGCGGGTAAGGCTACCGTTGCATCCGTTAGAATCAGTTACGTTTAGTGTTACAGTATAGGTGCCTGTGTTATTATAGACGTGACTTAATGTTGTTGCTGTTGTGTTTTGAGAAGTAGCATCACCGAATGTCCAGGCGCGTTGAGAGATGCCATAACCACCATTGGCAACAGTAGCATCTGTAAAGTTAACTGTTGTACCCGGGCATCCGTTTACAGGGGTCCCTGTAAAGTTTACTGTTGGCCCGCCCGCATGTATATAATTTGTCTTTGTAAGACTATCCTTACAACCGGCAGTATCAGATACTACCAGCTTTACTGTATATAAGCCGGCATTCGTGTATCGCTGTTTGATAGTAGCAGCAGAAGTGTTTGATATGACGCTGTTACCAAAATCCCATTTATAATTTGATATAACACTGCTGGATGTGCCACTGAATGTAACTGTATCGCCTTTACATATAGTAGTATCATTGGCAGAAAAAGCTGTAGCAATAGGAGCAATGATAATATTCTTAGCCAGGTTGTGGCTGCAGCCACTGGCAGTATTTGTAACTGTCAGTGATACACTGTAAGAACCATATGCTGAGTAGGTATGACTTACACTGCCTGACGTGGTTGATGTATTGCCATCACCAAAACTCCATGAATAAGTATTAGCTCCCTGTGAATTATCGATGAATGTAAATGCTAACCTGTTGCTGCAAGAATAGGTTGCAGAGAACAAAGCCCGTGGTAATGGTACATTGATATAGTTATTGCGCACCAGTGTATCCTTACACCCGTTGTTGTCTGCAATTAATATTATAGTATATGAGCCGGGTACAAAAGTATAGGTTGGATTAACCTGTGTGCTGGCAGAGCCACCGAAATCCCAGTAATAACTTGAAGCACCTGTAGATGTATTAGTAAAGCTGACTGTTTGCCCCGGGCATGGTGTGAGCGGAGTAGCGGTGAACGAAGCAGTAGGTTTTGTAGAAACAGTTATCGTTTTTTGTTTTGTAAATACACAGCCGGTGCCTGTGGTGTATGTGAGTGTTGCAATATAGGTACCTGCAGTAGTGTAAGTATGTGTTTGTGTAGAGCAGGAAGAGCAACCCACAGCCGGGCTGCCGTCACCAAAATTCCAGGAATAATTGCTTACGGGAATATTTGTATTGATGATAGCTGTAAACGTAACAGATATAGGAGCGCAGCCTGAAAAGGTATTAGTTGCAATGCTGTCTGTTGGTGTCTGAACTTTAATGTACGATGTTCTCGTAAATGTATCAGTACAGCCTGCAGCATTTGTAGCTATTAGTTTTACGGTATAGTTACCAAACGAAGTATAAGTGTGTGAAGGATTAGCCAAAGTTGACGATCCTCCATCACCAAACAGCCAAGTATAGCTTACCGCATTAGTACTGGTATTAGTAAAACTGGTAGTAAACGGTACGCTGCAACCATCTGTTGTCGTTGCAGTGAACTGTATAACAGGTAACGGGTTGACCGTAATAGTCTGTGTAGCAGTGTCATAGCAGCTTCCGTTTTGTGCAATTACTTTTACTACGTACGTTCCTGTGTCAGTATATATATGATTAGGATTGGTAGAATTTGAAATTCCCCCGTCACCAAAGCTCCAGGACACATTGCCTGTAGAAGAGGTATTGGTGAAATGTACATTCTTGTTTACACAAATTGTAGACGGCGATATACTCATCGCTGCATGCAATGAGTTTACAGTGATATAAGAAGTTTTTGTAAGAGTGTCTTTGCAGCCAAGTGAGCTGGTAGAAATAAGCCTCACTGTGTAAGTACCTGCAGCAGCGTATGTATGCGAGGGGTTTTGTAAGGTTGATGTATTACCATCACCAAAGCTCCATTCGTATGAAACTGCACCTGTTGTAGTATTACTGAAGTTTGCTGTGAATGGATATGCACAACCTGTAGTGCTCGCTGCAGTAAAAGATGTGGAAGGTTTTGTAGCTACAGGTATATAAGAGGTTTTAGTCAGCGAGCGAGAACATCCGTTACTATTAGTTACTACCAGGGTAACAGTAAAATTGCCAGAAGCACTATAGGTATGAACCGGGTTAGCTGCTGTAGATGTATAGCCATCACCAAAATCCCATAGATAGGTGGTTGTACCTGCTGCACCCGGAATAGATGTATTAGTAAAGCTTACAGTTTTCGGTGGGCATGATATTGTTGAATCTCCGTAAAAGCTTACTGTCGGAGATGGGTATACTGTTATATAATTAGTACGTGTTGTAGTATCTGAACCACCTGAATTTGTAACCGTAAGACTGACAGTATATGTACCGGGATTAAGATATGTTGTAGATGGATTCTGTACAGTTGTTGTAGTGCCATTTCCCAGGTCCCAGTACCAACTGGTAGGCGTGCCTGTACTCTGGTCGGTAAACTGCACTATGATAGGCGAGCAACCGGCCACTGTGTTTGATGTAAAGTTTGATACAGGCTGAGCTAATACAATTCCCGGTAATACGACAGCTAAACCTATACTCATTACAGCGTATAAAAGTCTTAGCATGTAATGGTTTTAAAATCCTCTATAAAAAGAAAAAATGCCTGATCTAGAAGTCTCGTTTTATCCTCTATATGAAACAGCGACCAGGCATTTTCATCAAAATTAGCTAAATTGTGAATTACTTGTTAAGTTTCTGACACAATTGTTGATAAATATACAATTTCATAAAAATACATTATTATATAATGAGTAATTCACTCATTATAAATATAATGTAAAAAAATCAAATATTTTAATATTGTTGGTAATGTGTGGGTATTAGCCGAGTTGACGCTTGTAAAGCTGTATCGTATTCTCCAACCCATAATATATAGCATCGCTTATAAGGGCATGGCCAATAGATACTTCCAGCAGTCCGGGTATATGAGTTGAGAAATATCGGAGATTATCAAGGTCCAGGTCATGGCCGGCATTTATACCCAGTTTTAGTTCATTGGCTTTTTCCGCGGCTTTGATATAATCTGCAATTGCAGCTTCTTTGTTTATATGATACCCCTGTGCGTAAGACTCAGTATATAATTCTATTCTGTCAGTCCCGGTATCAGCCGCAGCAGCTACCATATCAGCGATGGGATCAACAAATATGGAGACACGTATACCAGCATTTTTAAATACAGCAATGATACTTTTCAGGTAATTTGCTTTCCGAATAGTATCCCAGCCATGATTTGATGTAAGCTGGCCCGGGTCGTCGGGTACCAGTGTCACCTGTGTGGGCTGTACTTCGAGTACCAGGTCTACAAATTTGCTTTCAACCGGGTTGCCCTCAATATTGAACTCAGTAGTGATGATTGGTTTAATATCTCGCACATCACTGTAGCGAATATGTCGTTCATCAGGGCGTGGGTGCACTGTGATCCCATCTGCCCCGAACAATTGGCAATCTATAGCTGCCTTCAGCACATCAGGTTTAGAGCCACCCCTGCTATTACGTAATGTAGCTATCTTATTAATATTCACTGAAAGTTTTGCAGACATATGCTATTGCCGGTTTGTTCAAAATTAATGAGCATTTCAATTAAATTGCAGTTAATGTCCTTTCCTTTTATCAACAGAATATTATCCAATACATTTCAGAAATACCAACCTGTACTTTTCTGTTGCATACTGATGCTGGCTGCATGCAGTAAAAAGAAAGAACAGGACAGAAATACTTTTTATATCAATTACTCCAGCGGTGCATTAGAATCTATGGACCCTGCATATGCTAAGGACCTCTATATGATGTGGACAGACCACATGCTATATAATACACTGGTGGAGACCGATGCTGACTTAAATACTGTACCCTGCCTGGCCAAGAGCTGGGAAATAAGTGATGACGGGTTACAGTATACATTTCATCTGCGTACAGATGTTTACTTCCAGGATAATGAGGCTTTTAAAGAAGGCAAGAGCAGGCTTATGAATGCTTCAGATGTTGCATACAGTTTAAGCAGGATCATCGATCCTAACGTAGCATCTCCCGGCGCGTGGATATTCAATGACAGGGTAGCAGAACAAAATGCCTTTACAGTAATAGATGACAGTACATTTCAATTAAGATTGCGTGCCCCCTTCAGGCCAATGATACAGATACTTACTATGCAATATTGCAGTATAGTGCCAAAAGAAGTTGTTGAGCATTGGGGTAAAGATTATCGTTCGCACCCCTGTGGCACCGGCCCGTTCATATTTCACTATTGGGATGAAGGAAATGTACTGGTGCTGAAACGCAATCCGCATTACTGGCAATATGATGATTCAGGAAAACGACTACCCTATCTTGATGCTGTGCAGGTGAGCTTTGTAGACAGTAAGGCCACAGAGTTCTTATTATTCCTGCAGGGGAAGATTGATTTTGTAAATGGTATAGATGGTTCTTTCAAAGACCTCCTGCTAAAAAAAGATGGTACGCTGAAGCCTGAATTCACCAAACGTTTCAGGCTGGAGAAACAGTTATACCTGAATACTGAATATATTGGGTTTCTTACAGACACTGCAAATCCTGTTATGAAAAATGCACCTACACGTTCTGTAAAAGTACGGCAGGCTATAAACTATGCAATAGACAGGCAACGTATTGTTACATATTTCAGGAATGGTATCGTGGCCCCAGCTTCAAAAGGTTTTATACCTGCGGGTATGCCGGGTTATGATGCACATGCAACCTATGGTTATTCGTACAACCCTCAAAAAGCATTGCAATTACTGGCTGAAGCAGGTTATCCTGAAGGTAAGGGTTTACCTGTGCTCAATATCATAGTGCCGGACAATTGGGCTGACGTGGTAAATTATATAGCTGCTGCGCTGAAAGATGTAGGCATACAGGTGCAGGCTGACGTAGTACAGGCAAATATTATGCGTCAGCAAATGAGCCGCTCACAGGCCATGGCGTTTCGCGGGCAATGGATTGCCGACTATCCTGATGCCGAGAGCTATATGGCATTCTTCAACAGCCGTTTTCCTGCACCACCCAACTACACACGCTTTACAGATGCCACTTTTGATAAATGGTATGATGAGAGTACCAATATGCCCGATACGCTACGCTGGCAGCAATATCGTAAAATGGATAGCCTGGTTATGAGCAAGGCTCCGGTGATACCATTGTTCTACGACAGGCTGTTGCATTTTACACAAAACAATATCTACGGCTTCAGCAGCAATGCTATGAATATAATAGATGTACAAAGGGTGAAGAAGCAGAATTAAATCCCGGGACACATTTTATATCACCGAGATAATATTGTTTTTAACAGCGTATAATACAAGGCCTGTTACATTTCTTGACCCTGTTTTTTGCAGCAGGTTTTTTCTATGGCCATTCACTGTTTTTACACTGATAAATAATTTCTCTGCTATTTCTTCAGCAGTATATTGTTTGCATACCAGTTGCAATATCTCTTCTTCCCGTTTGGTGATCTGGGTATTTATCTTTTTCGCAACAGGTTTCCTGCCCATATTTCGCTGAATAGCCTTCAGGGTACGTTCGTTAATATAAGACCCTTTTTTGTGAACACTTATGATGGCTTCATAAACCTCCTGGGGGTTACAATCTTTTACAAGGTATCCCTGTGCCCCGCATTCTATCAGTTGGTTAATAAAGTTCTCATCGTCGTGTACTGACAGAATAAGTATTTTCATTTCAGGGTATGCTTCCGTAAGGTCTATAGTCAGTTCCCTGCCTCCGTATTCAATTTGTCCGTCAGGCGGCAATGACAAGTCTACCAGCATTACATCTGGCACATACGTGCTCTTCTTCAGTTTATCTAAAACTGTGTATCCTTCTGCTGATTCAAATATCACGTTAATATCAGGCCAAGTACTGAGAATTGCTTTCATTCCTTCTCTGAAAAGAAACTGGTCCTCTACCAGTCCTATGCTAATTCTATCTTCCATATGTAACATTGTGCGTAGTAAAACATTATTATGTTATGATAGGTTGGCGGGTATTCTGATGATAGCAGAAAAACCTCC
Organism: Flavipsychrobacter sp.; assembly: GCA_044227125.1. GTDB lineage: Bacteria > Bacteroidota > Bacteroidia > Chitinophagales > Chitinophagaceae > Polluticoccus. The sequence continues at coordinate 1,597,249 of JBGAFS010000001.1, read as the reverse complement.
TCTCAGACCATTTCCAATATCAAATGTCCCGTTAAGTGCATTTATTCTTCCTTCAATACTTTTATGTCCTAAGCCTCCATTCATATTTGTATCAGTGATCCCTTTACCGTTATCAGAATATTCACATTCAATATGTGTGCCACTGCTTATTATCTCTATGTCTATTTCCGATGCCCCTGAGTGCTTTATTGTGTTATTGATCAGTTCCATTACAATGCGGTAAAGTCCCAACTCAGTAGGTCGGGATAAATTGGTAATTGACGCAGGAGCAGTAAGCCGGATACTTATTTTGCCGGCATTATTGATCTGTGTTATAACAGATTCTAAGGTTTTGATCAGCCCGAATGCTTCCAGTTGTGGCGGCATCAGGCGATGGCTGATGCCACGTACACTTGCAAGTGCTGTTTCAGCAAGGTGGCGCACATTTTGAAGCCCGCCCAAAATATTTTCCTGCCCTTTCTCACTTTTTTGTTCCAGCATCACCATGTTCATACGCATTATTGAAAGTACTGCCCCCAGTTCATCATGCAGGTCCTGCGCTATACGTTTGCGCTCTTCTTCCTGCACCTCAATGTTCGAACGCAGCAATTCGTTTTGGTACATTGTTTTAAGTGTCTCCTGTTTCAGCTTTTGCATATAGATATTTTTCTGAAAATGCTGATACAGCAGCACAACCCCCACAGCTATTATGAAGATGATAATGAGCAGTGGTAACAGTGCTGTTATGAATTCCGAGTCTTTGAATGCTTCCATAAGCCTATAATAAAACACGTGTACATTACTATAGAAAATATTGCATGGAATACCCATGTAAGCCTGCTTTGCTCTTTTGAAAAACGAAAGAGTATGGTATCACCAAAGTAAAATATCAGCAGGCAGGATAAATAGTATATAAACAAACCCGAATTGATCCATGTCAGGCTCCTGATATCCTGTATGCCGGTCTCCTTAATTGTGTCATTAAGGAAGAATATAAATGTAGACAAAGCCAGTATGACAACAATTATTGATTCTACTACCAGTGCATTAGAATTGAACCTGAATATATCCTGTATGAATAATGAGTTTATGATGGTGAATATGAGAAACAGAATAACAATAGCCCACATGATACGGGAGCTGATGAAGTCTCCGAGTACTGTTTTATAAAACCACATCAAACAAGGCAACCCCAACGCTACATAAATATGCAGTACAGGCATATTATTTCGACCTGCATACCAAAACAATAGTGCAATAAAGTGAATAATACCCGACAGGAAGATAAACCATGAAAATACTTTTAGCGGGCGAGAATAGGCATTGTATCCAAGAACGACTAAGATCACTGTTATTAAAACAGGGACATCAGAAAATAGTGATATGATTTTCCCAAAACTCAACGTGGATTATTTTGTATGTACAGGGGGCTGGTTATATCACAGATGCTGGGGCATGGTGTATTAAGGTCAAGAACATACCTGCTCTTCAATTCATCAGGCGTATATTGTTTACGGTTTTTAGGAGGTACGCCCTTACCCGTGCTGTCCAGTAATACATCATACCCAACAATACCGGCATCAAGGTCTGCGCTGTCGACAGGCACGATGAACAATTTAAAATCATTTTTGCTGTTGTTAAAAGCGAGGTAGACACGTGCGTGCTGATACCTGGCACTGTCTGCAGGAATACCCAGTGCTGTTAAAAGGTCAATAGAACGAATGGTAAATGAACGGATAGGAATACTATCCCCGAGGTGCGACTCACAAAGTGTATCGAAGCAGTAAATATTGCCTATTGCAGTATCTGCAGCATATAATACTTTTTGTATACTCTGTGTATCTGTAAAACTGAAATGGTTTTCAGAACCTCCCCCGGTTCTGCATGCTGAAATAGCTATGCATATCAATAATGCCAAAGAAGACAATAACGTTTTCATGATGTACATTTTTATGGTTACGAATGCGAGTACAATTTATAAATAGAAATCCAATTAGTATATGAAGGGTAACAGAAACAGGTATTTATACCTATAGAAATTTTTATACCCTTATAAATACCTGTTTTAAAAATTGCCTACTTATCCGCTTACCTGTGTTCAGAATATGTTTCACATTTGCATTATCAAAAAGCTTTTTGATGTGGAGCCGAACCACAAAAAAACAGGTTTGCCTGTAAAGACGTTTATTACAGGGGTATATCCCGAAATACCAAAACAGAAGGGACCTTAATTATATCACTATGACAAATACAATTAATGTAACAGCCTGCGATAATGAACTTATCATACTGGCTTACCAATGGGGTGCAAGTTTTGAACTTTGCAGGGTATTGAGCGGCAACTCGAATTCCGTTAATGTAAACATCAGTTTAAATGCAGGGTCCTATATGGGGCCGGTTGTACTGAACGGAGTTAACAACCCGCTTAACCAGAACCTGACAGTTTACCTGCCAAAAGGTGCCTACAGTTTATTGCTGCTGGGTATAGACTGGGGTGGTCCCGAACAGTTCACAGTTGACGTGAATGGTAACAATTATGCTTTGCCTTATGGTAATTCGGCCGATGGATTGGTTTGGAATTCGGGCCCTATAAGTATAAACGTATCGTAACAGTATCTAACAAAACAAAAGATAGAGGATATGCTCACCTGCGAGGGCATTTATTGCAGGGGCGAAACCCGAAAAGCCATATGAGTAGGGACAAAAATCATATCACCATGGAACAAAATTCAATGGCAGGAGGATGGTCAGCCTGGAGCTTTAATCCTTCTAAAGAAGCAAAAGCTGTGTTTGAAGCATCACTTGGCAAATTACTCGGTGTGAAATACACACTGGTAGCATCTGCATCCCAGGTAGTAAACGGTACTAACTATGCATTTCTTTGCGAAGCAGACTCGGTAACGCTGGCGGCAAATGATTACATAGTAGTGGCACATGTGTATCAGCCAATTAAAGGCAACCCACACATCAGCAACATTAAAACTGTTGGCCCTAAACCATCGCATATGCCCGGTGGCTGGCAAAACTGGCAGTTTAGTGTTACGCCAAGGGCTAAAGCTACATTTGATAATGCTATGCAACACATTATCGGTGTTAGTTACAAACCACTTGCTTTTGATACCCAGGTAGTAGCGGGTACAAATTATTGCTACCTGTGCGAGGCAACCCCGTCTACAGTTAAAGCATCACCTTATCCTGCAATGGTATGGATATATCAGCCTCTGCATGGTAACCCGAGTGTGCAGGAGATACATGTCATCCCGCAGGCTGTATATGTTACTGCGCCTGAAACAGCAGATGTTGCTTAGGTAAAAGCTTGTTTACCATTTTTCGATATGTATTTACGGGATAAGAAAAGGAATTCGTCAACTGATGAATTCCTTTTCATTCATATCTGCGAATATGGCAAAACAAAAGCCCCGCAAAAGCGGGGCTTATATTTTATATAACTGATAACAAAAGACTATCTCTTTTTGTACTTACCTATGAGTTCTGCTACACTGCTGCGGCGCAGGTATTCCGGGTTCAGTTCTGTAAATATCTTTGCTCGTACCGGAGAAAGTTTCAGTGCTTTTTCCAGTTGCAATAATGCTTCTTTTGATTTGCCTTGCTCAAACAATACAGCTGCATGGTAGTATCGGAAATCTGCTTTGTCGCCGCAGTGTTCGCGCGCTACTTCCAGTTGAGTCAATGCTTCATCATAATATCCTGAGAAATACAGGCCACGTATCAGAGCTATCCAGGTAGATTTGTTACCGGGTTTCAGTCGTACTGCATTCAGATAGCAAACTAATGCTTCGCTCTTCGCATCCATTTCCATCAGGCAGTTGCCTATAGCCATGCAGTAAGAAGCATTATCCTTATTAAGGTGCAGCGCTACAGAATAAGCTTTTACAGCTTTGTCCCATTGTTTTTCGCGGGCATAAGTTTCACCTATTTTGTAAAATATACTGTCATCCTGCGGACTGAGCTGTGATGCCTGCCTGTAGTAATAACGTGCGCGCTGGAAGTTTTTTTGTTTCTCCCAGCAGAAGCCCATAGCTTCAAATATTACATCTTCCGGTTTAGCTATCTCGAGAAATTTTTCCAGTGATTCTATGGCTTTATCATACCATTTCATCCGCATGAATGCATCAGCCAGGTTGCGGTAGGCAAATTCAAATTTCTCATCAATTGCAATACAGAACTCATAAGCATCTATAGCTTTTTCATAGAGCTTAAGCCCCTGGTAGGCAGTGCCGAGGTTGAACCATGCCAGTGCATTATAAGGGTCGTCCTCTGTAAGCTGGGTATGAAGCGTAATACTTTCTTCAAGGCGCTTGGTGAAATCTGCCCAGAAGCAAATTTTCTGCAGTGCCTCTTCATTGCGTTTATCTATTTTGATAACACGCTTCAGCGTATCAAAAACAGCATCAAACTCTTCTGACTCATCATATACATCAGATAGCTCCAGCAGTATCTCTATTTTTTCCTTGCCTTCAAAATCATTGGACTTTTGTTCCAGCCAAAGAGCAGCCTGGTCATATTTGAACTGTCCTAACAAAATATCAGAGCGCAACAAGGTTGCGTCCAGGTTATTCTGGTCGTACTGTTCCAGTTCGTCAAGCACCTTAAGTGCCTGGCCAAACTTTTGTGCCTGGGTGAGTATCTCTGCCCTGAGCAGCATTATGGATGTAGAAAATGGATAATATGTACGGGCTATATCGCAGGCAAGCATGGCTTGCTCTTCATTGCTATTTTGAAAATAGTACTCGATCACACGTTCAAACTCCTCTTCTTCAAGTATTCCGGAGGCCTCTCCTTTCTTCACACCTTCATACCGTTGCAACAGGTCATCTAAAGAATCACGCTCATCATCCAGGAAATCATCATCATCATCAAACATATTCAACAGGTTTATACCAAAATTAAACAAAATATATGCCTGCTGTCAAGGCACTCTGTTAAGGCATTGTAAAAAAATACACAAGTTATTAACAATAAAAAAGGCTGCCCAAAAGCAGCCTCTTTATGAATGAGTTATGACTTGTATTAGAGTTTTCGCATATCAAGCGTTATAGTATTTACTGCACTATCTGTCTTAATCGTGTATGGCTGGCTGCCCACAACTGTTTGTGAACGGATAATATCCCAGCCTTTACCAAATACATAATATACACCAGGTTTCAGCATTGTGAAAGTTGCTGTGGGCTGGCCATCTACGAGTTTGCATTTGAAAGAGTCATCATAAGCAACAGGAGTAACAGTCGTGTTGTATTTGATGTATATCATACAGCTGTCAATAGCTATACTATCGTGTATGGGTATGATGTTGAAGGTATTCAACCCACCTGTGCCTGCAACAGGAGTTTCAGTTTTTGTAAGTGTGCTGTTGCTGCTTTTTTTATCGCAGCTGTAAATGAGTATAGTAATAACAGCTAAAAGCAGAACCGTGCTGAAACTTGCTGACCTCATGAATTATACTTTTTAAATTGGATGTTGAAGATACAAAAAACACCCATAAATCAACCCCCCGGTGCCTGAAATATAAAATTTACTATTTGTCTGTACCGGTAACGGCTGTGTTACTGGGTTTACTTTCATTCCAAAGACGGTCAATAGCAGTAACTACATACCTGCATTGCCTGTATTTATTGGCATATTGGTCAAGGAATTCTGTTTTTTGGGTAATTCCTATCAGTCGGTCTGCCCGCTCAATATCTACCGGCTCATCATTAATAAAGCGGTATATGGCAAATTTCAGTTTGTCCTTAGCCGGATTGTTGCCCTGCCATTGCAGCAGCGTGCCCTGGTAAGAAGGTATTGCTTTCAGTACCGGAGCAGGAGGTGCAATACTATCCAGCCATTTCATAGCAGGCGGGAAGGCAATAAACCTGTTTGTCCTTGCTATACTGTCCTTTACGGGCACATATATCTTATCAAAATTTGAAGAACTGTACAAAGAATAGCCACTTACGTTGGGAGCAATATGCCTGATATCTTTTATTTGCCAGCATATTTCGTCGGTACTCGCCCACGGGCCTTTGGTAGTATTCAGCATCCTGTACAGGCCAAGGCCATAATATACGTGCCTGCCATAGCTGTGTGATTGCCACCAGGGCAGCAATACATCAAATGCAGCAGCACGATGATAATGCTCCCAGTACAGTTGTGGCATTACATAATCAATTATCCCTTTTCGCATCCAAAGCAATACATCAGCATACAGGTCATCATAGCATGTCTGGCCGCCGCGAGTGGCAGAACCTTCAGGGTCTTTTGAAGCATTGCGCCATACACCAAAAGGGCTGATGCCAAGTTTCACATAATTTTTTTCTTTCCTGATGCTGTAGTAAAGCTGGTTGATAAATTCAGTAACATTATTTCTGCGCCAGTCTCCTTTGTCCGAAAATCCGCTGTTAAAACGGGCAAATGTGCGGTTGTCGCCGAATTCGAGCCCGCTGACACGGTAAGGATAGAAATAATCATCCAGGTGTACTGCGTCAATATCATAACGTTTTACAACGTCCATTATCACATCTGTAACATATTCGCGAGCTGCTGGTATACCCGGGTCAATGTATGATTTTCCTGCATAGTTGATGATCCAGTCAGGATGTTTACGGGTGACATGATTAGCAGGATTAGGGTTTTGTTTACTGTCTGTAAGTGCACGGAATGGGTTGAACCATGCATGGAATTCCATATTACGTTTATGGGTTTCCTCTATCATAAAAGACAGCGGGTCGTAATATGGGAATGGTGCCTGCCCCTGCCTGCCGGTAAGGTAATGGCTCCACGGTTCGTAAGGCGAATTATAAAAAGCATCGCATGCGGGGCGAACCTGTACTATAACTGTGTTGCAGCCAATAGATTGCAACTGGTCGAGCCGCTCAATAAATTCCTGCTGTTGCTGGAATGATGGCAGGCCCTGCTTTGATGGCCAGTCAATATTTGATACAGTAGCTATCCACGCTGCACGTAATTCGTGTTTAGGCGACTGTGCAGAAACAATATGGTGTAGCAGGAGGAATGTAAACAGAATAACGAACCGGCGCATCAGTGAACGCTTGCAATAATTATAAATCAAAAATAGGTGATTATACCCTAAATGTATAATAAAACAGGCAGGCATGAAATGCCTGCCTGTCCCTAAAATAAGTTGTATTTATTCTTCGGATTTTTTCTTGGCTGTTTTCTTAGCCGGTTTTGCCGGAGCTTCACCGTCAGTAGCAGCTTCAGCCTTTTTAGCGCGTGCTTTCTTAACCGGTTTTTCTTCTTTTACTTCCTCAACAACAACCGGTGCAGCTACTTCTTCGGCTGTTTCTTCAGCTTCAGCAGCAGCATGTGCAGCATCAATTTTCTCAAAATCAAGCAGGCCGTTGGCAGAGAGCATATCGTACCACTTCAGCATTTTTTTCATATCGCTTACGTATACGCGCTCTTCATCAAACTCAGGGAACAGCGATTTGAAATAGCCTTTAATAGCATTATTATCAGCTGTTTTATGGTCAACTATTTTTTGAGATGAAGCTGTGCTCATCATTTTCCTGAATACTTCGTGCAGGCGGATGTTATCGTTGCCTATAGTGTATATTTCAATACTTTCTAAAGGGGTAACATTGTGCAGGCGAGCAGATATGAATTTGATAGTTTTATCTGCAATGTTGCGTACTATGGCACCATCGCTTTTTGTTGCTACCAGTTGAAAAAGGCCTCCTATGCCGGTCACCGAAACTATTTCTCTGTATTCCATAATTGTTAACTAAAGGGCAGCAAAAATATAATTTTTACGCAATCAGCCCTAACTGCTTCAAATATTATTGTTTAATATAAAACATGTCTTAGTGTATAAGGGTGATCGTACCCTTATATTCTACATCATTTGTACCACCATTACCACATATACCTTTTATGTAATAGTTATATGTATCAAGGTCTTGCAATGCACCATTAAAGAATCCATCCCACCCGTCGTTGATGTTGGTTGTTGTAAACACCCTCTGTCCGAAGCGGTTGTATATAGAGAATATCTTAAGTGTAAAGTCGCCTTTGAACAGGATGCGGGCTTTATCATTCCTGCCATCGCCATTAGGCGTAAATGCATCAGGTACAAATACCTTACAGCAGTTATCATACAGTACATCAGTTTTGCTTGAGTCTGTACAGTTGTTCTCATCTTTCACCCATACCCAATACTTGCCATTAGGCAAACCGCTTACTTTTTCGGAAACATATGCATCTCCGGCGCTCCATTTATAATTATATGGTTGCGTACCACCTTCCACAACAGCTGTTACAGTACCCATATTATCATACCCTTCACAATCATTTGGAGTTGCTACAGCTTTTACTTTAAGCAATTCAGGCTGGTTAATAGATACGGTAGTATCCTTAAGACATCCTTTACTGTCAGATACTGTTATTTTATAATTACCGGCTTTCAGACCTGTAAATGTGTTGTCAGGATTAAAATTGCTGTTGTCAAGTTTGTAAGTCAGAGGCTGAACACCTCCGGTAACCTCTATAGTTATTTTACCATCACTCAGGTCAAAACAGGTTACGTCTGTTATGTCTGCGCCGTCAATGCTGATATGCGGGTAGCCTGTAACTGTTACACTGGAGTCAATGGTACAACCATGGCTGTCTTTAAGGTGAACCAGGTATGTACCTTCTCCTAACCCGGTAAGTATATTAATACTGCCGAAAGCATTATTGTCTGTAGCATATAAATAGGTTGGGGTACCTCCTTTAGCAAGTACTTCGATAGCACCATCAGTAAAACCTTCGCAGGTAGCCCCTATGATGTTTATCTTATCAATATAAAACCTGGCAGGTTGCGAAAGCAGTACCGTTGTATCTTTTAAACAGCCGTTAGCATCCTGTAACCTGATGTAGTGAGGCCCTGCAGCGAGTGTGCCAAGCGTACTGCTTGGCTGAAAAGGATTAAAGTCGGCAGAATAAGAATATGCAGGTGTACCACCGGTTCCGTTAACAGTCACTGCACCTGATTTTTCGCCATAGCAGTTAACATCTGTAATTGTAGTAGTTAGCCCCAATGGTGCCGGTTGTGTAACTGTTACAGTAGTATCGTGTACACAGTTGTTGGCATCCTTTACATGCAGTGTGTAAGTACCTATTGCCAGTCCGTTGAAAATAGAACTGGTACTGTATGCACCTGATCCTAAAGCATAGGTATAAGGAGGAGTACCGCCTGTGCCGGTAATAAATATGCTGCCGTTTGTATACCCATAGCAGGAAGGTTGAGTAATAGCCAGTACCACAGGTAATACTTTTGTAGGTTCTGTAACAGTTACCGGAGTGGTATCTTTTGTACAACCTATATTATCTTTCACATGTATAGTGTAGTTGCCCGCGCCAAGGCCACCAAAAGTACCGCTGCCTACATAGCTTCCGGAACCTATAGCATATGTATAAGGACTAACACCACCGCCACCACTTACAGCTATGCTGCCATTATTATCCTGGTAGCATAGTGTGTTTGTTACTATGATTGAGGCTGTTACTGTAAGAGAGTCGACAACATTGATCAATGTATCTTTTATACAACTATGGCTATCTTTTACATGGAATATATATGTACCTGCTGCCAGAGAGGAGAATGTGCCTGAAGCAGAATACGAACCGGTACCAACAGCATAAGTATATGATGGAACACCACCGGTTGCACTCACTATTACCTGGCCGTTATTAAGCGGCGAGCAGGTAGAGTTTTTCAATGACACTGTTGGTACGATAGCAGTTGGTTGATTAATGGTTACAGAAGTATCTACCTGGCAACCATTGGCATCTTTTAAATGCAGTGCATACGCGCCGGCAGATAAACCGGAGAAAATATTACTGCTGCCAAAAGAGCCTGTACCTATAGCATAGGTATATGGTGTGGTACCACCGGATGCTATAATAGTTGCCGAACCATCTGATGAGTTATTACAGTTTGCATCTACCTTGGTCAAAGACATGATGATTAACTGGGTAGGCTGTGTGATAGTGATAGTTGTATCTTTTATACAACCATTTGCGTCTTTTGCATGCAAAGTATAGGTACCAGCTGTTAAGCCGGAAAATGCGTTCGTACTGCTGTAAGGGCCAGCACCCATAGCATAAGTAAAGGTTCCTGTGCCACCCATTGCTGTAATAACAATACTACCTGTTGCGTTGCCATAGCATAATATATTTGTTACTACGGAAGTGGTGGTTATAGCACCAGGTTCTGTAATAACAACCGCTGTATCAAGATAGCACCTGTCCGTATCCTCTATGTGGAAGTTATATGTTCCAGCAGGCAAGTTGGTAAAGCTGTTGTTATAGCCAAGACTGCCTGTACCTTTTTGATATTTATATGGCACAGTACCGCCGAATGCATTAAGTGTGATGGCACCTGTAGTATCGCCATGGCATAATATATTGGTTACGGTAGCAGTGGCATGCACCTTAATAGAATCCTGAAGCAAGAAGGTGGAGTCTTTGGTACAGTTATTGGCATCTTTTGCATGTAATACATATGTGCCGGCACTAAGGTTAATAAAAGTATTTGTACTGCTGTAAGAGCCCGAGCCAATAGCATACTGGTAAGGAGAAATACCATTTGATGCAGTAACAGTTATAGAACCATTGCTGAAGAAATTACACGGAGGTTTTACAGAAGCTATAGCAAGCGTAATAGCTGCCGGCTGAGACAAAGTAACAGTAGTGTCTTTCACACACAGGTTGGTGTCTTTGATATGGAGTGTGTAGGTTCCTGCAGTTAACCCGGTAAAGGTATTTGTGCTGCTGTAAGCTCCGGCGCCAATAGCATAGGTAAAAGGAGGTGCACCACCGCCACCTGTTATAGTAATGCTGCCATTGTTGTTGCCATAGCATGTTGGCTGAACCATTGTTACAGAAGCGGTAATAGTTGGTGGGGCAGCTATAGTTATACTGGTATCTTTATAACAGCCATTTGCATTGGTAGTTCTGATTGTATATGTGCCGGGTGATAAACTATCCAGTTGTGTACCGGTAATTCCTATAAAACTGTGCAATGTAGTAGCGCCTTGTATCACATTGATGGTCCATGGAGAAGGTATACCGTTAGGGGTAAGGTTGAACCTGGCCTTCTTCACACAGGTAGCCGGAGATACGAGGGCAAATGTTACAGAAGGATTGGGTAATACAGTTATTGAATATGCCTGCGTTTGCCTGCTTGATAATGGGCAACCCGCATCGGTGTAAGTAATGAAGAAATTATAAGTACCCGGTGTAACACCTGATATATTCCAGTTAAAGCTGCTGGAAGGTGCCTGGGTATTGTTATTGTTTATTGTAAATATGGCGCCTGCAGGTATACCTGATGCAGACATGTTGATAGTATCATTGTCCGGGTCAATAGGGTTGATACTAAAGCTGATGGTACCTGATGATTGGCAAGCCTTGAAAGTAACTGTGTCAACTATTGTACCACCCGAAGCATTTGTTATGCTGCCGCGAGGGGGGTTGTTGTTGCAGTTGTTGAGTACCACAAATGTCATTTCGCGCATACTGGTGCCCACTGCAACCCCACCACGGTATTCAGTAACTTTATTTACTACCAGGGAGCGCTGTACCGCATTTGGCGTAAAACCTAACTGGCCTGTTGTACCACTGAAGCTGAAAGAGCCTGTAGATACCGCCAGCGGTGCTGTAGCTGTATAACCGGTTAAATATGTTACAGTTCCTGATGCCTGGTCGAGCCCCGGTACAAGAGAATATGCTAAACTGTCACCATTCGGGTCAACTGTACCCGGGTTATAGTTAGCAGCTTTATTAATACAGAAGAATGGTGTAGGTATGGTTGTGTACACAGGAGATGAGTTATTACCGCCCGTGTTATTAAGTGTTGCTTCCAGTTGCATAACACTACCACCACCACCTACGTTAATGTTAGTAATACTGTTGCTTCGTCCTGCTTGAGCTGATACACCCATATTACCCGTAAAGAGGAAACGCCAGTTTGCTGAAGCTGTACTTATTGTTGCAACACCTGTATATGTGAATTTCTTTACGCCAGGAATAGGGTTCGTAATGTTTACACAGTTAGTATTATTAAGCTGGCTGGCGCAAACCGGTGTTACCTCTGTACCTGCTGATGGAGCTTGTATTGCAAGTGTAATTGTAGCTGTTTGAGTGGACCCGTTATATACGAACACCTGAGGTGCGGCACTTGATAAATTTGGGAAGGCAGAACCACTGCAATCGCCATATACAACCAAGGTTACGTTGTAGCTATTACCACCAGCATACGTATAGAAAAAATCTGCTCCATAAATATGCGTAGCTTTAGTTTGACTCAAAGCGGAAAAAAACAGTACCGTAGCCAAGATGGCTATACGATACAACGAACGAAGATTGTTGATCATAATAACTCTAATACAAACATTTAAAAATGTTTAGTGCAACTCAGATATCCGACAAAAAGGGTGCAGTAAAGATAGGTAGTAATTAGTACATATATAATACCATCTTATGGTTTTTTAATATTTGTCAGTTTTATGACAATCAATGAGATAGTAATAATAAATATGTTTTACTTTGGGTTAAAACAGGCGTTTATTTTCCCTAATGGTATTAAAATATTTGTTGAGGTCTTCTGAGAATTTCAAACGTATGGATATTATTCCGTAAATAAATAATATGATAACCGATTTGATAAGCACATCTGCAGCGATATTACCTGCAGATGGTATATAATACCCTATAAGTGTTACCACCAAGCCGGCAAGCAGGATATAAATACTATTCCTGTTGAATGGATGCAGACCCATTTTTACATATAAGAATATCATCTTCAGTATATTGAAGATAGCTAACGCAGCAGTTACGCCCCATGCTGCCCCGTAAATACCATAATCAGGTATCAGAAGCCTGTTAAATATTATTATCAGCAATATTAATAATGCCGATACTCTGAAGTTGAACTTATAGTATTTAGAAATGCTTATCAGCTCATTATTGATACCGGTGCCCATATCTATCAGGCGGCCAATAACCAGTATCATTACAATAGGCTTCACTGCATCATAACCTGCCGGGAGCAGTTTAATGATACTATCCAGGTTGCATATCATTACAGAACACATAGCAACAGCCACCAGTAAAATATTTACACCAGACCGGGTAAATAGGTCTTTCAGTTTGGCAGTATCATTATCAATAAAAGCCTGGTTGATAATAGGGAAGGAAGAGCTGCTCATAGCCCTGTAGGGTATCACTATAATGGTGATGATATACGTAGCAATACGGTATGGGGCTACTGATTCAAAACCGGTTTTATCCAGTTGGCCCAGCATCAGGGTATCTATAAAGCCTATTAGGGTAACTGACAAACCAAACAGCAGGTGGTACCATGCATATTTAAATATTTCCCTATACTCATCTTTGCTGAATGCGTTGACGCGTGTACTGAAACCAATACCTGCTCGCGCAGATAAAAAGTAAAGTAATACAGTAGGTATTATATATACCAGTATAGATGAGACTATAAAAAAATGAAAACTGATAATCTTGTAGTATAATAATACCGCAAGTACCAGATTTAATATCCGCAGCAATATTTCTCGCATGAACACTGATTGTGCAACCTTAACCTGCGATACAAGATAAAGCTCCAGCAGGCTCATTATGGCCCAAACGCCCACCAGCAACGGTATATAATAATAATACCTGTTGAGTATCTCTTGATCCTGTACCTTATATAAGCCTACAAAATGTTGCCGGAGTAATATAAATATTATACCAAAAATAATGGATGTGATGATGGTAACAGCAAAGGATACAGTCATGAGCATTTTGCGTCGCTCATCATTTTTTTCGTAACGCTGAGTAAAGGCATATATCACTGAGCCAAACCCCATTGCCACGAATAGCTGCATTACAGCACTTACATATATAGTATTAGTAAAAAAGCCTAATTCAGATTTTGCCAGTGCAAATGTGTAGACAAGGTTGGTTACCGCACCTATCAGTGCGCCGGTGAATGTAATTATTGTAGTCTTTATTGATTGCCTGAAGACAATACCCATAGTTAGCAAATGTAATTACACTATTTGTACCCTGTATGTTTACACCTTGCTAATATTTTATAGCTAAAGTTTATAAAAGCGCCTAAACTGATTATTTTTGGCAACCGAGCTAAAAACTGTATCAGTAAATGTCTAATACCGTAAGAGAACTGTTTGCACCAAGATGGTACAGTGTTTTTTTTAACCCCTTCTATATAATACGAAGTCGGTTGTACACGGGTATTAAGAATAATGCGCATTATATAAAAGGTAATGCTATGGATTTTGGCTGCGGCAGCAAACCATACAGGTCAGTTTTCAACGTAGCGTCATACATAGGTATAGATTATGAAACAGAGGTAAGCCAGAAAAACTCACTCATGGCTGCCGATGCTTTTTATGACGGTAAGACCATCCCATTCCCTGATGCCCATTTCGATTCTGTTTTTTCCAGCGAAGTATTGGAGCATGTATTCAATCCTGATGAAATATTGCCGGAGATAAAGCGGGTTATGAAACCCGGAGCACATATGTTGCTTACCTGTCCTTTCTTCTGGCCCGAACACGAGCAGCCGTATGACTATGCCCGCTATTCTTCATTTGCATTGAAGCACCTTTTAGAGAAACATGGTTTTGAAGTTGTGGCCTACGAAAAAACGGGCAGCTATTGGGAATCTATGGTACAGGCATGGGTGTTGTATCTCTACTTCTTTGTACCACACAAGCCTAAAGTCCTTGAAAAACTTTTGTTTGCCATATTTGTTTCTCCCTTTCTAATATGCGGGCTGGCTATTGCCAAAATCCTTCCCGGCAGGATAAAACGACAGGATCTCTACCTGAACAATGTTATAGTAGTAAAGAAAAAATAATATTACTTCACTAACAGGAATTCCCTGTATTTATCCAGGAACTTTTGCCTGTCAAAATGCTGAATGGCATAGTTACGTGCATTTTCAGATAAGCGTTTAGTGGCATTTATGTCAGATGCCAGCAGTTTTATCAGCCTCATGCCTTCTACTACTACATGCTGCTCATCTTCGGGGTTGAAGATGAGTAACGCATTTTCATCATGAAATAAATGCCCTTTGTTGCCTTCAAGGGCCGTTACTACCGGTATGCAGCCGTTGGCCATTCCCTCTTTGATAAGCATTGGGAAGCCTTCATAAGCAGAGGTCATAAGAATGATATCAGAATTTCTGTACAGGCTGTACATGTCTTCCTGCTTACTGATCTCTCCATGTATTACAGAATTCTTTTTTACATAATCAGATAGTTCATCCATCAATGTACCTGCAAAATGAAATTCCAGGGGAGCACCTTCTTTTATACATCGTTCAGCTATCTCATTTAGAAGAGGTATACGTTTTTGTACACCACCTCGACCCGCATATAATACTTTAAGAGGCAGGTTATGGCTTTTTAATATGTGAACCGGGATATTTACTCCCGGTTCAATAAATAATATTCTGTCTGTATATGATTCTGTGATATTATTTTCTGCGTATTGCTTCTTTATATTATTATAAGTGAATACATCATATACTATCCTGTTATCCAGGTACCTGTGATTAGCCAGCCCGAAAAACTCCATACCATTCTTTCCATGGGTGAAGTTGTGTAACAACTCAGTCTTTATGACATGGTTGCTAATGAAAGGCAACATATCATAAAAAAACGTGCTGTTTGAGCTGAATACATGGGCGCCCTTATGCCTGTTGAGGTAAAATGCATAGTAATGAACAGTAAAAAGCCTGAACAACAAATTGTCACACCAAAAATGTATATCTCTTACCTCAGCATTTGGTGTAGCATAAAATTCTTCTTTGAAACTATTGTTAGGAGACAGACGTGTAAAATATATATGTTTAAATGCCTCATCAACGCTGTGTAATATATCAATGTGTATACGCTGCGCGCCACCTATTACATACCTGTCGAAGAAAAAGAAGAGCTTGCCCTTGTTCTTTTTCTTAATGATAGCAAAAGGGTAAACGAATATCAATGAGGGCAGATACGTAATATATAGTAAGAGTCTGAATACTTTTATTTTAGTGAGGTTATGCATATGGCCTTACAAAATGGTTGAGAGCTTGATACAGTAAAAATAATCAATGGCTGTAAACGGTTGCTATATTAAGTAATTGTAAATACAGAGCCATCTCAAAAATAAGGCCTGAAATCCTGATACAGGCTTGTAAATTCACACCATAGATATACCTTTGTGTACCTTAGTTTTAACGGGGGTATAGCATACAGTATGAACATACTATTATTGGCAGCCGACCAGAATACGCCGATGAATTATTTTCCTGTAGCCATTCAATTGGTAGTGGCTATTGGTTTCGTTCTGGTGATGATAGGGGTAACCCACCTGCTTGGTCCTAAAAGAAGAACCAGCGATAAGCTTATCAATTTCGAAAGTGGTATCCCTTCTGTAGGTAATGCCCGCCAGCCAATGGCTATCAAATACTTTCTTGTGGCCATCCTGTTTGTGCTCTTCGATGTGGAAGTTATTTTCTTTTATCCTTATGCAATTAATTTCAGAGACCTCGGACAAGAAGGTTTCCTGGCAGTTATAATGTTTGTGGCATTTTTCCTTTGCGGCTTTATATATATAGTAAAGAAAGGTGCTTTAGACTGGGAAGATTAGAATGAACAAAATGCCGAACAATTGATACGGCATTTGGGTTTTTGAATATAGACTATTGAATATTATAATATGGGACGTCCTGTTCAATATAATACGAATGTGAAACTGGCCCCGATGCCGGAAGGCTACCAGGGAGAAGGTTTTATGGCTACTTCATTTGACAAAGTGGTAGGCCTGGCTCGTAAAAACTCTTTATGGCCATTGCCTTTTGCAACATCATGCTGCGGTATAGAATTCATGGCTACCATGGGTTCTAACTACGACCTCGCACGTTTCGGTTCAGAGCGTATGGGTTTTACGCCTCGTCAGTGCGATATGCTGCTGGTAGCAGGGACAATATCAAAAAAACTGGCACCGGTACTGCGCCAGGTATACCTGCAGATGGCTGAACCACGTTGGGTAGTAGCTATTGGTGCTTGTGCATCAAGCGGCGGTATATTCGACTCTTACTCTGTACTGCAGGGTATAGACCAGGTAATACCGGTAGATGTGTATGTTGCAGGTTGCCCTCCGCGCCCCGAAGGTATACTGGATGGCATATTGAAACTGCAGGACCTTGTGCACAACGAAAGCCTGCGCAGAAGGAACAGCGACCAGTACAAAGCGCTGATGGAAAGCTACGGCATAGAATAATTTAAAAATGAGAATGCGAAACGTAACGACCTTACATTTTGCATTTTAACTTTTGTATAAAAAAGATGGCTCTGACCAACGAGATATTAAAACAGAAATTGACCGATAAATTCGGTGAGCAGCTTACCGCAATGGCAGAGACATACGGTATGCTCGAATTTTCTGCACCGGCCGATATGAACCTGAAAGTAATGCAATACCTGCACGACAGTGAGGGCTTCGGCTTTTTAACAGACCTTACAGCAGTACATTATCCGGAAAGAAAAGGAGAGGAACTGTGTGTAGTGTATCACCTGCACAACCTGAAGGATAATGCACGCGTACGTTTCAAGGTATATGTACCATCTGAAAAACCTGATGTATTTACGGCCACACAGCTGTTCTCAGGAGCCAACTGGATGGAGCGCGAAACGTATGACAACCTTGGAGTGAATTTTGTAGGACATCCAAACCTAACCCGAATACTCAATTCGGATGAGATGGATTACTTCCCGCTGCGTAAAGAATACACAATGGAAGATCCTACACGCACAGATAAAGATGATGAAATGTTTGGCCGTGGAGGGACGGTAGTTTAATTGATTTCGACATGACTGAATTACAAAAACAACAGCCGCATCATATACAGCTCGCCGAATATTCACTGGCGAAACAGAGCACTACGCTCAACCTCGGCCCTACGCACCCTGCTACACATGGTGTGTTCCAGAACATTATGGAAATAGACGGTGAGAAAGTACTGAGTACTGTACCAACTGTCGGCTATATCCACCGTGCGTTTGAGAAAATTGCAGAACGCCGTCCGTTCTACCAGATCACTACACTTACAGACAGGCTCAACTACTGCTCGGCTCCTATTAATAATATGGGCTGGCACATGACAGTTGAAAAACTGATAGGAGTAAAAACACCTAAGCGCGTAGATTATATGCGCGTTATCATGATGGAACTGGCTCGTATTTCCGACCACCTGGTGTGTAACTCGGTAGTAGCTGTAGATACAGGTGCGCTTACAACATTTACTTATGTGTTCCAGTGGCGAGAGCTGATATACGAGATCTATGAAGAAGTATGCGGCAGCCGCCTTACAACTAACATGGGCCGTATCGGCGGTTTTGAAAGAAACTTCACACAAACTGCATGGGATAAATTAGACAAGTTTATGGCCGGCTTTCCTAAAGTGATGAAGGAATTCCAAACCCTGCTCGATCGTAACCGCATTTTCATGGAGCGTTGCATAGGCGCAGGCCCCATCAGTGCAGAACGCGCACTCAGCTACAGCTTCACTGGCCCTAACCTGCGTGCCGCAGGTGTAGATTATGATGTGCGTGTGGCACAGCCATATTCATCTTACGAAGATTTTCAATTCAGTATACCTGTTGGTACTACCGGCGATGTATACGACCGTTACCTGGTGCGTAATGCAGAGATATGGGAAAGCTATAGTATCGTAAAACAGGCAATAGAAAAAATAGCAGAACTGGAAAGAAATGACCCTGCACAGAAGGATATTTATTATTCACCTGAGGCAGACCATTTCCATTTCCCGGATAAAGCAGATGTATATACCAAGATGGAAGCACTTATCTATCACTTTAAAATGGTGATGGGAGAAGTGAATGTTCCTGCAGGTGAAGTATATCATTCTGTAGAAGGAGCGAATGGTGAAGTAGGTTATTACCTCGTAAGCGATGGCGGACGTACTCCATATCGTTTGCACTTCCGCAGGCCATGCTTTATTTACTACCAGGCTTATCCTGAAATAGTAAGTGGCGGTTTGCTGAGTGACGCAATTATTACTTTAAGTAGTTTGAATGTTATAGCAGGAGAACTTGACGCATAACAACAGTATTTGAAATGAAATTTTCGCAGGAAAAACTGAATAAAGTAAAAGAGATCATGGCACGCTACCCGGACGGGAAGCAAAAAAGTGCTTTGATACCTGTACTGCATTTGGCGCAGGAAGAGAATGGTGGATGGCTGGATACAGACACAATGGATCATGTAGCGGAATTGCTGAGCATACTTCCGATAGAAGTATATGAAGTAGCTACATTCTATACCATGTTCAACCTGAAGCCTGTTGGTAAATATGTATTCGAAGTATGCCGCACCGGCCCTTGTATGCTCAATGGCAGCGACGATATTATAGAATACATAAAAGAAAAGTTGAGCATCAAGGAAGGTGAAACAACACCTGACGGACTGTTCACACTGAAACCGGCAGAGTGCCTCGGCGCCTGTGGTTATGCACCAATGATGCAACTGGGCAAACACTACCGCGAACACCTGACCAAAGAAAAGGTAGACGCGATAATAGATGAGTGCAGGAAAAATGCAGCGATGAATAACTGATATGAGGTACATAGTAACCATATCATTGCTCTTAATTTATAGTACACTGTTTGCACAGAGCGAAAAAGCACTGGGCATAGCAGCAGATGGTTTCAATAATGCATTGGTAGAAAGAGATTCAAATGCATTGAAAACATTGCTGCATGATAAACTGGTTTACGGACACTCTAACGGGTGGAAGCAAACTAAAAAAGAAGTGATAGATGACTTGTTTAACGGTACAATAGTTTACCATAAAATAAGCCAGGCTGAAGAGAATATAGTGATAGATGGAAATACAGCAGCAGTAAGATCGGTAGCAGATATAGATGTAACAATGGAAGGCAAAGAATTGCATTTCAAATTACACGTACTGCAGGTTTGGATATGGAAGAATAAGAAATGGCAGTTGTTTAGCAGGCAGAGTGCAAAAATTTAAATTAAAAATTCAAAAGGCAAAATTCAAAATACCTGTTTTGACTTTTGACTTTTAACTTTTGACTTGAGAATGAAATTATTATTAGAACACGCACATGTTGAAGGTATTCGCTACTATGATACCTACCGTAAACACGGTGGTTATCGCTCAGTAGAGAAAGCTTTTAAAATGACACCTGATGAAATAGTGGAAGAGGTGAAGAAGAGCGGCCTGCGCGGCCGTGGTGGTGCCGGTTTCCCAACAGGTATGAAATGGAGCTTCCTGGCTAAGCCCGAAGGTGTACCTCGTCACTTAGTGTGCAATGCCGACGAATCAGAGCCCGGTACTTTCAAAGACCGCTACCTGATGGAATTCATCCCCCACCTGCTGGTAGAGGGTTTGATAGTGAGCAGTTTCGCACTGGGCAGCAATGCTACCTATATATATATACGCGGCGAGTACGCATGGATAGTAGATATACTGGAGCAGGCAATTGCAGAAGCTAAGAACAACGGCTGGCTGGGTAAGAACATTCTCAACAGCGGTTTTGATTGTGAGATATATGTGCAGCGTGGTGCTGGTGCATACATATGCGGTGAAGAAACAGCACTGATAGAATCACTGGAAGGTAAACGTGGTAACCCGCGTATCAAACCACCATTCCCTGCCATACAGGGTGTGTGGATGAGGCCAACAGTGGTGAACAATGTAGAAACACTGGCAGCAATAGTTCCTATAATCAATAACGGTGGTGAAGCCTATTCTAAAATAGGTGTGGGAAGATCTACAGGTACCAAACTGTTATCAGTTTGCGGTAATGTAAAGAAGCCCGGCATCTATGAAATAGATATGACGCAATCAGTAGAGGAGTTCATTTTCTCTGATGAATATTGCGGTGGTATAGCTAACGGTAAAAAACTGAAAGCATGTATACCGGGTGGGTCGTCAGTACCCATACTGCCTGCCAACCTGCTGCTGAAAACAGCGAAAGGTGAAACGCGCTACATGAACTACGAGAGCCTTTCTGACGGTGGTTTTGCTACCGGTTCTATGATGGGTTCGGGTGGTTTTATAGTAATGGACGAAGACCAGTGCGTAGTACGTCATACAATGACATTGGCACGTTTCTACAACCACGAAAGCTGCGGACAATGCAGCCCTTGCCGTGAAGGTACAGGCTGGATGTACAAAATACTGAAGAACATAGAATACGGAAAAGGTAAGATGAGCGATATAGACCTGCTGTGGGATATTCAGCGCAAGATAGAAGGTAATACTATCTGTCCGCTGGGTGATGCTGCTGCATGGCCTGTGGCTGCTGCTATCCGCCATTTCCGCGATGAGTTTGAATGGCATGTAAATAACCCGGATGAATCGCAGCGCAGGAACTACGGTTTGGCTCATTATGCCGACCCGATACATGTTCCGGCAACTGCATAGTTTTTGAATTTTGACTTTTGAATTTTGACTTATGTCAGAGCAACAAAAATTTAAAGTAACGATAGATAACATAACAGTTGAAGTAGCGCCGGGAACGACGATACTGAATGCTGCGCGCATGATAGGCGGTGATGTAACACCCCCTGCTATGTGTTATTACAGCAAGCTGGAAGGAAGTGGTGGTAAATGCCGTACCTGCCTGGTAGAAGTCAGCAAGGGTTCTGAAAAAGACCCGCGCCCTATGCCAAAGCTGGTAGCAAGCTGCCGTACTACTGTGATGGATGGTATGGAAGTGAAGAATATCACTTCTGAAAAAGTAATTGATGCACGTAAAGGTGTGGTAGAGATGCTGCTCATCAATCACCCGCTCGATTGCCCTGTGTGCGACCAGGCAGGTGAATGTCATTTACAGGACCTGAGCTACGAACATGGTGCATCAGGTACCCGTTACGAATTTGACCGCCGCACATTTGAGAAAGAAGATATAGGTGATTATATATCGCTGCATATGACACGCTGCATACTTTGCTATCGTTGTGTATACACTGCAGACCAGCTTACCAACAAACGTGAACATGGTATACTGGAACGCGGCGACCATGCAGAGATAAGCACACTGTTGGGCAAATCACTGGACAATGAATTTATAGGCAACGTTATTGACGTTTGTCCTGTTGGTGCATTGACAGATAAAACGTTCCGATTTAAGAACAGGGTATGGTTTACCAAACCTGTTGATGCACACCGCGATTGTCCTACCTGTAGCGGTAAGGCACGCCTGTGGCTGAGAGGTGATGAGGTATTCCGTGTTACAGCGCGCAAAGACAAATGGGGTGAAGTAGAAGAATGGATATGTAACGATTGCCGCTTTCACAAAAAAGAAACAAAAGACTGGGTTATAGAAGGCCCTTCAAAAATTGACAGGCACAGTGTTATATCACAGGGCCATTATGTAGGCACAGAAAAACCACATGTCATCATTGATAAAGTAATAGGAAAACAACCAAAGCTTTTACTGGATATACATAATGTGAGTGATGTGAACAGGCCGGAGATAGAATTGTCGAAGATAGAAGGGCCTGCACACTCAGATGATTTCAGCAAAGGCAAGTAATAATATTAATAACAGAATTTAGTTCATCGCTGCTATGCAACTCGACTGGGCATTTATAATTGAAAAAGTACTTCTTATTACAGTGATACTGTTTGGTTCGCTGGGTATAGCCATGTATGCCACATGGGCAGAGCGTAAGGTAGCTGCAGTGATGCAGGACCGCCGCGGCCCTAACCGTGCAGGTCCCTTCGGTTTGCTGCAACCGCTGGCCGATGGTTTGAAATTGTTCTTTAAAGAAGAGATCATCCCTGACCGCTCTACACGCTTTCTGTTCATCCTCGGCCCTTGCCTTGCTATGCTTACTGCACTGATGACCAGTGCCGTAGTGCCTTGGGGCCCTGATTTCCAACTCGGTGGCCGCACTATAACACTGCAGGTTGCTGATATTAACGTAGGTATACTCTTTGTATTTGGTGTAGTGAGTGTGGGTGTATACGGTGTAATGCTGGGTGGCTGGGCATCAAACAACAAATTCTCTTTATTAAGTAGTATACGTGCGGCATCACAGGCTATCTCTTACGAGTTGGCTATGGGTCTTAGCCTGGTAGCTATGCTCATGATGACGGGGTCACTGAGCCTGCGTGAGATAGTAGCACAACAGCATGGTTTCTGGGATGGAGGGTATTTCACATGGAATTTCTTTAAACAGCCTCTGGGTTTTGTAATATTCCTTACCTGCGCTTTCGCAGAGCTCAACCGTGCACCGTTCGACCTTGCAGAATGCGAAAGCGAACTGAACATGGGTTATCACCAGGAATATTCTTCTATGAAACTAGGCTTCTACCTGTTTGCAGAGTACATCAACATGTTTGTAAGCTCTGCTATTATTGCTACACTGTTCTTCGGTGGTTACAACTTCCCGTTCATGGACCAGGTAGCGGCCGCTGTACCTCCGGGCGTATTCACCCTGCTTTGTGTAGGTGCATTAATGACTAAAATTATCCTGCTCATACTGCTGTTCATGTTCGTACGCTGGACGATACCACGTTTCCGTTACGATCAGCTTATGCGCCTGGGTTGGAAATCACTCATACCACTGGCATTGTTCAATATGCTGGTAACAGGTATCGTGATATTGTATGTAATTAAATAATGTAAAAGGATAAATGCAGCATTTAAAACACCCGTTTTTCATTTTGCATTTTACATTTTGAATTGATAAAAATGGAGAAACTAACAAACAGGTCAGCCGCGGTAAACAGGAGTCCTATGACTTTTAGTGAACGCATATACCTGCCTGCCATTCTCAAAGGTTTAACTATTACTGTTGGCCATATCTTTAAAAAGAAGGTAACAGTAAATTATCCTGAACAAAAACGTCCGTTCAGCCCGGTATTCCGTGGCCTGCATGTACTGAACCGTGATGAAGAAGGACGTGAAAAATGTACGGCCTGCGGTTTGTGTGCACTTGCCTGCCCTGCAGAAGCTATAACAATGGAAGCTGCAGAACGCAAGCCGGGAGAAGAAAACCTGTATCGTGAAGAAAAATACGCAGCTAAGTATGAGATAAATATGCTGCGCTGCATTTTCTGTGGTTATTGCGAGGAGGCTTGTCCTAAAGATGCGGTTTACCTGAGCGAAACTGTGATGCCGACAAATTATAAGCGCGAGAGCTTCATTTATAAAAAAGAAGATCTCCTCATCCCTAACCCTAAAAAATCATAACAGTCACAGTATGAGCGTCTACGAAATATTGTTTTGGTTTCTTACGGTTATGGCATTAGGTTGTGCACTGGGTGTTATCCTCAGCCGCAATCCTGTATCAAGCGTATTATTCCTCATTGCTACCTTCTTTGCAGTATCAGGCCATTATATACTGATGAACGCACAGTTCCTGGCAATAGTGAATATCATAGTATATGCCGGTGCCATCATGGTACTCTTCCTGTTCGTTATCATGCTTATGAATCTGAATGCGGATACAGAGCCGCAGAAGAATAAGCTGGTGCAGCTGGCAGGTATCATATCAGGCGGGGTACTCTTCCTGGTAGTATTATCGGCATTAAAAGCATCTGCACCACATACACTGGAGAAAACAGCTACAGATATCGGTCTTATTAAGAACCTGGGTAAAACACTGTTCACACAGTTTGTATTGCCTTTCGAAATAAGCAGCGTACTGTTCCTGAGCGCAATGATAGGTGCGGTAGTAATTGGTAAAAAAGAAGAAGAAAAGACGACTTAGTTGATTGGTTGAATTGTTGATTAGTTTTTGACTTTTAAATTTTGAATTAGAAAGATGCCTATACAATATTATTTGTTCCTGAGTCTCGCATTATTCTGTATAGGAGTAATGGGGGCCATGATGCGCCGCAATGCCATCATAGTATTTATGTGCATAGAGCTTATGCTGAATGCGGTAAACCTGCTGCTGGTGGCTTTCTCTAAAATGTACAACGACCCTTCTGCACAGATATTCGTGTTCTTCAACATGGTGGTAGCAGCGGCAGAGGTAGCTGTAGGGCTGGCAATAATAGTGATGATGTACCGCAAAGTACATTCGGTAGATATTAATATTTTGAATAGGCTTAAACATTAATTCAAAAGCCAAAATTCAAAATGGAAGATGAAGTTCTTAATACTGTAGAAGAAGTTGATAAGGTCTATAATATTAAACACAGGGCCTATTTATTTGCGAAAGAAACTGTGTTGTATGTTAGTGGCCTCGAGTATGACAGAATACACTTCTCTATATTCGACCAATTGATAAGAAGTGCTACTTCAATTGGTGCGAATTTGGTAGAAGGAAGAGCAGGGTCTTCAAAGAATGATTTTTTAAAATTTTACATCATTGCTTTGAAATCTGCTAATGAAACAAAATATTGGCTTTGTTTAATAAGAGATTCGTTAGAATTGGATAAGGATTACGTGAAGCAGTTATTGAATGAAGCAGATGAAATATCGAAAATAATCGCAAAAATCATTATATCAACAAAAGCAGGATAACGCTTTTTTGAATTTTGAATTTTGAATTTTGAATTAGAAAAATGACAAACTTAGTTTACTTAGTTCCTTTATTTCCGTTGATAGGTTTTCTTATCAATGGTATTGGTTGGAGAAAAATACCTAAGGCTGCAGGCGGTATCATAGGTACATTAGCTATTGTAGCTTCTTTCGCAGTATCACTCGGTATATTCTTCGAGGTTAAAAACTCAGGCACAACTACCGTGGTGCATTTATTCGATTTCATACAATCGGGTAAGCTGGTGGTGCCATTTGCCTTCCAGGTAGATGCACTGTCTTCATTGTTCCTGCTTATTATTACAGGTATCGGTTCGCTGATACACCTGTACTCTACTTCTTATATGCATGAAGATGAGGGTATGGTGAAATATTTCGCTTACCTCAACCTCTTCGTGTTCTCCATGCTCCTGCTGGTGCTGGGTGCCAACTACCTCATCATGTTCATAGGATGGGAAGGTGTGGGCCTTTGCTCTTACCTGCTGATAGGTTTCTGGTTTAAAAACCGCGATTACACCAATGCAGCTAAGAAAGCATTTATCATGAACCGTATCGGTGACCTCGGTTTCCTCGTGGGTATGCTGCTTATACTCTTCAACTTCGGTACACTTACTTACCAGGATTTCTTTGGCACACTCTCGGGTGGCACAGCAATGCCGGGGACTAACCTGTACAACTGGATTGCTATATGCCTCTTCATAGGTGCTATGGGTAAGAGTGCACAGATACCTTTATATACATGGTTGCCTGATGCGATGGCGGGTCCTACCCCGGTATCAGCCCTCATCCACGCGGCAACGATGGTAACGGCAGGTATATATATGATAGCACGCAGCAGTGCTTTATATAACCTGGCGCCAATGGCACTGAACCTGGTAGCAGTTATCGGGTTGGCTACAGCCATACTTGCAGCTTCTATCGCTATCAGGCAGTACGATATTAAAAAAGTGCTGGCATACTCTACCGTGAGCCAGTTAGGTTTCATGTTCCTGGCGCTGGGTGTAGGTGCTTATACCACAGCCGTGTTTCACGTTATGACACACGCCTTCTTCAAAGCGCTTCTGTTCCTCGGTTCAGGTAGTGTTATACATGCTATGGGTGGAGAGCAGGATATCCGCAAAATGGGTGGCCTCAATAAACACATGAAGATAACGGGCATTACATTCCTTATAGGTTGTCTAGCCATATCAGGTATCCCGGGCTTCTCAGGTTTCTTCTCTAAAGATGAGATACTGGCAGCCGTATACACGCACAGCCCTGTGATGTATTACCTGGCACTGGGTGCGGCAATGATGACGGCATTCTATATGTTCCGTTTGTACTTCCTCACCTTCACAGGTTCTTTCAGGGGTACAGAAGAGCAACATCATCACCTGCACGAAAGCCCGGCAGCTATCACTATACCATTGGTGATACTCGCTATCTTATCAGTAGTAGGTGGTTATGTAGGTATGCCTCCGGTTATCAGCGAGCATCATACATTGAATACATATCTTGCTCCTGTACTGAGTAATATAGGTGAACACCACCTTGAACATAATACTGAATGGATGCTGATGGGTATGTCTACGGTATTGGTGATAGTAATGATAATCGTGTCAAGGATGACCACTAAAAATCCAAACTTCGTTGAGAACACAGGCCTTGCCAAAGTGCTGGAAAATAAATGGTATATAGATGAACTGTACGATGCAGTGATCGTTCGTCCGCTGGGTGCACTGGCTAACCTGTTCAACCGTTTTGTAGAAAAAGCAGGTATAGATGGTATAGTGAATGGAGTGGGCAAGACAGTGCGCTGGAGCAGTGACCGTGTGCGTTTGCTGCAAACAGGGCAGGTAGGTTTTTACATCTTTGCAATGGTAATAGGTATGACCCTGTTATTTGCGCTGAGCTTTTTCTGGATTCATTAAGATATTTTAAAAGAGAATTGCGATTAGCATTATGATATTGACATTACTCATACTGGTTCCTTTAGTTGCAGGGGCAATTAGTTTTCTCGCTAAAGGCAGCGCGAAAGGTGTAGCCCTCGTCAGCTCATTAGCTACATTGGGGCTGGCAGCTTATATAAGTGCTCAGTGCGGCAACCAGCCTATGGACTGGAGTATGCCCTGGATACCACGCCTCGGTACACAGCTTAGCTTTCATGCAGATGGCATGAGCGCTATGCTCTGCCTGCTTACAGGTATTGTGATGCCTGTTATCTTCATCAGCAATTGGAATAAAGATGTAGAGAACCCCGGTTCTTTCTACGGCCTTATGCTTTTATCACAGGCGGGTATCACGGGTGTGTTCCTCGCTTATGATGCGTTGTTGTTCTACTTCTTCTGGGAACTGGCACTGATACCTGTTTATTTCCTCTGCTCTCGCTGGGGTGGTGAAAAAAGGATACAGGTTACATTCAAATTCTTCGTGTACACTTTTGTGGGTAGCCTTATGATGCTGTCTGCACTGATATATTTATCATTACAAACACCGGGAGAGAATGCATACTCATGGCAGAACATTGTTCACGCAGGTGCATCACTCGACCCTGTTTCGCAGCAATGGCTCTTCTGGCTCATCTTCATAGCGTTCGCTATCAAGATGCCGATATTCCCTTTCCATACATGGCAGCCCGATACTTACGAGCAATCACCAACCCCGGTTACCATAGTGCTGAGTGCACTGATGGTGAAGATGGGTATATATGCCGTTATCCGCTGGCTGATGCCTGTAGTACCTGATGGTTTCAACTACTGGTCAAACACTGTTATCGTATTATCTATAATAGGCATTGTATACGCATCACTGCTGGCTATTGTGCAAACAGACCTTAAGCGCCTTGTTGCTTATTCATCTATTGCGCACATGGGCCTTATGAGTGCTGTTGCTTTTTCACAGTCTGATGTAGGTATGCACGGCCTCATGGTGCAGATGTTCAACCACGGTATCAACATAACCGGTATGTGGCTGATAGTAAGCATGGTAGAACAACGCTGGGGCACCCGCGATATGGGTAAGTTGGGTGGTATGGCTATCACTGCGCCGAAAATGGCTATTGCGCTGGTAATAATATCACTGGCCAATATAGCACTGCCGCTCACAAATGGTTTCATTGGTGAGTTCATGCTGTTCAACGGCCTGTTCGAAAGCCAGTCTGCATATCATATCACATTTATGGTAGTAGCCGGTTTAGGTATCATACTCGGTGCTGTTTATACACTGAATATGGTGCAGCGCACAGCTTACGGTAATGCTACCGAAATGGTGCTTGCAAAAGACATAACTGCCAACGAGTATATCGGGCTGGCAGTGATTATAGCTATTATCCTGTTCCTGGGTGTGTATCCTAAACCATTGCTGGATATGACTACCGGCGTGGTGAATATGATAATGCCGTAATTAATAAGAATATTGACAATTAACTATTGAATTTGTAATGAAGGCAATTATTGCTGCTACAGTATTGGGTGTCATCCTCATGTTCGCAGGACTGATGATGAAGGATAAAAAGTCGGTTGTTACGCTGGCTTCGGTCCTTTTTATCGGGCTGTTTGGCGTATCAATATGGGAACTATCCGTTACTCCCGCTTCTGCACCCGAATCATTCTTTAACGACATGATGCGCGTCGACCGTTATTCTGCATGGTTCAACATGCTGATGACCGGTATTACGGCATGGTATGTATTACTGGTAGGTAAAGAAATAAGGAAAGTTGGTTCGCATGTAGGTGAATATTTCGCACTGATATCGTTTATACTCGTCGGTGTGTACCTGCTGAGCACATATAATAATATGCTCATGCTCTTCCTCGGTATCGAGATCATGTCTATACCGCAGTATATACTGGCAGGCAGTGATAAAAGAAATCTTAAGAGCAGCGAAGCATCCCTTAAATACTTCCTCATGGGTGCATTCTCTACAGGCATACTCATGATGGGTATTACATTACTCTACGGTGCTACCAGCACATTCAATATCATAGGTTTCACATTCCTGCAAAGCGATGCGCTCAACCCGATGGCATTGGCAGGTATCATGGTAATAATGGTAGCCCTTGCATTCAAAGTATCTGCAGTGCCTATGCATATGTGGACACCGGATGTATATGATGGTGCACCAACTCCTTTCACAGCATTCATGGCTACGGTAGTGAAGGCAAGTGCATTCCTTGCGTTCCTGCGTTTGTTCAGCATATCATTCGGTTCACTCAGCAGTCACTGGACAATGGTACTGGCCGTAATCACCGCAGCTACATTACTGGTAGGTAACCTGACGGCAGTTTTCCAGCAAAGTGTAAAACGTATGCTGGCCTACTCATCTATAGCACAGGCAGGCTTTATGCTCTTTGCGGTTATATCTGTAAATGCTACAGCATGGCAGGGTATGATGATATATGCTGTGGCATACAGCGTAGCTACAATAGGTATGTTTGCCGTACTGCTGAAACTGAAAGATTATACTTACGATGGCTTCAACGGGCTTGCTAAGAAAGACCCTGTACTGGCTGCACTTACCACAGTGTTCCTGCTTTCACTGGCGGGCATACCGCTTACCGGTGGTTTCATGGCTAAATACTTTGTATTACTGGCAGCAGTAGAGCAGGGACAATTATTCTGGTTAGTGATATTCGCATTGCTCATGGCAGCGGTAAGCGTGTATTATTATTTCCGTGTCATCATTGCTATGTACTTCAAACAGGGCGACCCTGAACTGGGCGAAGTAACAGCTACAGATAAATTCCTGTTACTGATTACCTGCGGATTGGTGATATTGCTGGGTGTCGCACCCCAGTTATTCTTGAGTCATGTGTAAATAACATATTCGTAAAATATTCTTAAAACTGCCCGTATTACGGGCAGTTTTAATTTATACCGGGCTATATACCCTAACTTTGTTCCGGCTTTTTGACCTGGTTATCCCACATTTCAACCGGAAATTACCCACAACTGTGCATTTCTTTTGAGGTCAAAAAAGCCAGTCTATCTTATTTTCGATGTGTACCTGAAAGGAGGATTAAACTATGGATATCGAACAATTAATGCCACACGTAGAAGCCCTGATCTTCGCCAGCGAACGTCCTGTTACTCTTATAGAAATGACAGAGATGCTGGGGCAGGCACTGGAAGAAACTATCGAAGCAGAACGTATTGCTACCTGCCTGGAAGCTATACGCGAAAAATATGATGCCTCTTACTATCCTTTCCAACTGAGGGAAGCAGGTGGCGGCTACCTGTTCCTTACCAAAAAGGAATTCCACAAAACAGTATTACAGCTCAATGGTGATAAACACATCAAAAAACTGTCTACTGCTGCAATGGAAACATTGGCAATTATTGCATATAAGCAGCCGATCACTAAATCTGAGATTGAATTCATCCGCGGTGTAAGTGCCGACTATTCTATCCAGAAACTGCTGGAAAAAGACCTGATAGTGATAGCAGGCCGTAATGAAGATATGGTGGGCAAGCCACTAACTTATGCCACATCAAAGAACTTCATGGATTACCTCGGCATCAACAATCCTACTGAATTGCCGCAACTTAAGGATATTACTAATATAGATATCGTCATGCCAACCAATGGCAGTGAGGCCATGCCGGAAGACGAAGCAGCACTTATGGTAGCTGAAGACGGCTCTCTGAAGCAGGCTGAATAAAAATTGTATTGTATTTGTTTGTAACCGCCCGTTTCGCCGGGCGGTTTTTTTTATTAGATATGCTTTCTAATCGTAATTTTGTCGCTTACAATTCATAAAAATGAATCTACGCTTTTTAGCCTGCACGTTACCCGTTATTACACTATTATCAGTACAGCAGGCAACTGCACAAGGTGTCCCCGACAAAAAGATAGTTAAGAAGCTGAAGGCCGATATTGGCTACCTGGCATCTGATGCACTGGAAGGCAGACGTACAGGCACCGAAGGCGAGCGTAAAGCCGCAGACTATCTCGTAGCGCATTATACACAGGCAGGTATATACCCGTATAAAGGCAACTATCGTTATTCATTCAATTTTGTGAATGGTAAGGAAATAGCCGCTAACTCATACATAAGGATAAACAGCAAAGACCTTCGCATTAAGGAAGAAGTTTTCCCGCTGCCATTCAGTGCTAATGGTGAGGTGAAGGCAGATGTGATACCGGAGATAATGGAGCAGGACGGGCTATGGATGCTTTCTTTGTACAGCAATAGGGAAGAAGCAAACGATGCACATTTCGATTGGGAAAAATCTGCTTACGACAGGGCTAAGGATGCACAGAAACAAGGTGCTAAAGCTGTACTGTTTTACGATAGCTATGGTGCAAGATACCCGGCAGAGTTCAATAAGAAATCAGATTTCGAATCGCTGGATATACCTTTAGCCATGCTTACTTATGCAGGTTATAGCAATAATATAAAAGACGGTAACAGCAATATTACCGTAGCGCTCAATGTGAATATGCAGAAGACAGAGATGACGGGTACCAATATTGCTGCTTACATAGATAACAAAGCGCCCTACACTGTTATCATAGGTGCGCACTACGACCACCTCGGTTATGGTGAAGATGGTAACAGCCTTGATGCATCAAGCAAAAGCAAAGTATGGAAAGACGGGAATGGCGTTCAAATAAAAGTTGAAGATGCTGACGCTAAAGAACGCGCAAAGCACATACATAACGGTGCCGATGATAATGCCAGCGGTACAGCAGCATTGCTGCAGGTGGCTGACTGGATAAAGAATAACAAACTGGCCCGCTATAATTATCTCTTCCTGCATTTCTCTGGCGAAGAGTTGGGTCTGCTTGGTTCTAAAGCCTTTGTAAAAGACCAGGGCATAGACAGCAGCAAAGTGGCCTACATGATAAATATGGATATGGTGGGCAGGCTCAACGACAGCACACATGCACTTACTGTAGGTGGTGTAGGTACATCTCCTGCATGGGCAAAGATGGCAGATAAGAACAATCCTGATTTCAGGATAGTGCACGACAGCTCCGGCATAGGCCCTTCAGACCATACTTCTTTCTACAACGTAGGTATACCGGTACTGTTTATGTTCACAGGCCTGCATACTGATTACCACAAACCAAGCGACGATGCCAATAAGATAAATTACAAAGGCGAGGCGCAGGTAATGAAATATGTGTATAACATAGTACGCAGGATGGAAGCTGAACCGAAACCAGTATTTACAGCAACTAAACAATCTACTGTTGGTAAAGTACGTTTCAAGGTAACACTCGGTATCATGCCAGATTATTCTTTCCAGGAAGAAGGGGTAAAAGTTGATGGCGTTACAGATGGCCGCCCCGCATCTAAGGCAGGCATCAAAACAGGTGATGTCATTACACAGCTTGGCGACATTAAGATAAAGGGGATGCAGAGCTATATGGAAGCGCTCAGCAAATTCGCCGAAGGAGATAAAACGGAAGTTACTGTGAAGCGCGGCGATAAAGAGCTGAAAATGCCTTTAGAGTTTACGAAACAGTAAATAAAACCCAACAGGCCTGTCATTTCGAACAAGTAAAAGACGAAACCGCTCAATAGCATTCGTCATTTCGAACGAGCAAAACAAAGTGAGCGAAGAGAGAAATCTCCTGAGAAATTGCGGCTTAGC
Organism: Flavipsychrobacter sp.; assembly: GCA_044227125.1. Taxonomy (GTDB): domain Bacteria; phylum Bacteroidota; class Bacteroidia; order Chitinophagales; family Chitinophagaceae; genus Polluticoccus. The sequence goes on along the minus strand of JBGAFS010000001.1, from coordinate 1,564,121 downwards.
TAAATAGTACATGCGTAAAGGCGGATACATCTACATCATGACTAACAAACACCGTACAACTCTGTATTTAGGTGTCACTTCTGATATTGTAAAACGCATACACGAGCATAAGAATCATATTTATAAAGATAGCTTCACAGACAGGTATAATATTGAATACCTCGTTTACTATGAGCAGTTAGATGATATTGAGACTGCCATTATTAGGGAGAAGGAAGTGAAGAAATGGAACAGACAAAAGAAAGAAGCATTGATAAATGCTGTAAATCCTGAATGGAATGACCTCTGCGAAGGATTGACTTACTACTAATGCTCAGGAGATTTCTCCTGCTTCGTACCTCGCAGTCGAAATGACGCCCTGATACATTTTAACTTTTTACCTTTTACATTACTTCAGCACCTGGTGCCTGTACAATGCCGCATAGCGGCCGTTGAGTTGCATCAGTTCTTCATGCGTACCCTGTTCAGCAACAGAGCCGTTGTCCAATACCAATATCTTATCAAATGTCCAGCTACTGAAAATGCGGTGGGTGATAACAAAGGTCGTTGTATCCTTCAGCGCAGCACGCAGGTTGTTCAGTATGTTCTGTTCAGTCTGTGTATCTACTGCTGATAGCGATTCATCCATCAGCAAAATCCTGCTCTTCTTCAGCAGTGCACGTGCCAGTACCAATCGCTGTTTCTGCCCGCCCGACAGCATTACACCACGCTCACCTATTACAGTATCATAGCCTTTGGCAAATCCTGCTATATCCTTCTCCATATCGGCAAGGCGTGCCGCTTCTTTTACCTCTTCTTCTGTAGCATCATCGCTGCCAAATCGTATGTTGTTGTATATGGTGTCTGAGAACAGGTATGCCTCCTGTGGTGCATAGGCTATCTGCCTCCGCAGCTCCTGCAGGTTTAGTTGTTGTACAGGTATATCATCTATCAGTACCTGCCCGCCGCCCGCATCATACATACGCAGCAGCATATGCGCCAACGTAGATTTGCCGGAGCCTGTTTTACCAATGATGGCTATCTTCTGCCCTGGCAATACATGCAGGCTGAAATTATTCAGCGCCTTAATGCCCGTATGTGCATAGGTGAAACTAACATTGCTGAAATCTACCTTACCTGTAACGGTATGTGCTATAGCGTTGGCAGGACTGGTAATATCAGGTTTTGTTTGCAGGAACTCGTCAATACGTTTTTGTGATGCACCCGCGCGCTGCACCTGCGATGCCACCCAGCCTATGCTGGATATAGGGAACATCAGCAGGTTGATGTAAATAACAAACTCGGCAATATTGCCTGTACTTATCTTGCCATCTATAGCCAGCCAGCCGCCAATGAATACAGTGCTCAGCATGCTCAGTCCTATAAAGAGGTTCATGGCAGGGAAGTAGATGGCTTCTGTAAGCGACAGGTTGATGGCGCTTTTGCGGTATTCTTCTGATGTATCGTTGAAGAAACGCAGCATATTCTTTTCCTGCACAAAAGATTTGATAACACGTATGCCCGAGTAAGACTCCTGTGCCGTAGTGGTAAGGCCGCTAAGCTGTGCCTGTATCTTCTCGCTCTTGCGGAAGATAAGGCTGTTGACAATATAGATAGACAATGCCAGCAGTGGCAGCGGTGCCACCACATACAGTGTAAGCTGTGCGTTAACACGCAGCATACCCCATATGCACATAATGCTCAGCACTATAAGGTTAATGCTGTACATCAGCGATGGCCCTGTGTACATACGCACACGCGATACATCTTCAGATATGCGGTTCATCAGGTCGCCTGTAAAATGTTTCTTGAAGAACTGTGTATTGAGTTGCTGGTAGTGTTGGTATATCTCGTTCTTCTGGTCGTACTCTATATGGCGAGACATAACGATTATCGTCTGCCGCATAAAGAACATGAACACACCACGAGCCAGTGCCAGCCCCAGCAGCAGCAGCCCGTTCCACAATACCAGCCTGAATATCTCAGATTCCATACCCTTACTGAACGTGCTGTGGTGATAGGTATTGATACTGGCCTGTACCTTATCCAGCACATTGCGCACCACTACCGGAGATATGACCGCGAATATGTTTGACGTAGCCACGAATACTATACCCAGCAGCAGGCGCCATTTATATTTTACAAAGTATTTATTCAGCGAAGCGAGGTTCTTCATAGGCAAGGCAAAGGTCGGGGATAATGTTTATATTTATTATGACTTTATTCTATGAAATACTTTTTGCCAATTATACTGTTCTTTATTGCCTGTAAAAGTCCGCACACAAATGACATTAGAAAAACATTTGAAATTAATGCTGGTAAACTCCCAATTGATACGCCATTTTGTGATGCAGAATTGTATGGTAATAATTTGATACTAATATTAGAGGACGGGCACATCAATATACTTGACGATGACTACAATCACATTACAGCTATAGAGAAAGACTTATCAGCGATAGATGCTAAGAGGATCGCTTATAAGTTTGGTAGCGATATATTTATTGAGCTAAATGATAGCTCATATATAATACTGGATAGTCTCGCGAATAGAAAGCCAGAACAAGAGAAATTGTTGAATCAATTTCACAGAAGGTTATTCTTTTATGAACGATATAATAGAACAATTATTCAACCAGGTGGAGGAAAATACTATTTATTAAATCAGAATTATGAATTGATTTTAATGTCTGAGTTTGATTTAAATAAACTAGCAGGTACCGGCTGGATTGGCGAAATTTTATGGGAGGATAGTATCTATACAATATCCGGATGCTGTTTAGGTGAGTTTGGTGGGAATGTTTTTTTCCTGAATCAAAAAACTTTGAAAAAGTATTATAGCTCTATGACCTGTGCCAGATATGCCACAAAGATTCGTGATCACTATGTAATAATTGCAGATTTAAAACACATGGCTGGCACCTCAGTCTATGCTAATATTGCCAACCCTGCTATATTAACTGAACCATCGAAGCTGTATGACACAATAAACGGAGAAGCTATTCTTTGTTGTAAATGTGATGAGGCACCATATTATCCGAGGGGCTCAAAACAAAGAGATAGTTTTAACAGAGCTATTGGCATCTATTATGATACGATAGGGGTATTAACTCCAATGACCTTTAATTATCAGGACACATTATACTCAATACAGCTAACTGATTCACTATATAGAATAGTTAAACATGATGACAATAAAATAGTATTGTTAGATACTATAAAGCGCTATCCAAATGACAAAAAGATTCATTCTGAATCGAAAAACACAATTGGAAGAAAACTCATGGAAATTGTTGACTATACATACTGGAGTTCAGATGGAGATTCTAAGATTATGACCAGGTATTTTGAAAAGGCTATACTCCTGGTGAAAAATAACCATATTGATATCCTGAGTTATGATCATATTGATAAAAAAGAAAATTAATTGTATATTTGTCATAATAATCCCAGCCGGGATTAAAGCTCTTTGACATACTGTAAACCGATTTCTAACAGAGGAATATCAGTTTCTTTCTAAAATGGATTTATTTAACCCCTTTAGGTACTTTTTTCCCCATTAAAGGGGGTAAGGGGGATGTAAAAACCGTAACATTTAGTAACAACCTGTGCAAACCTCCGTCTCCCGTCATTGCGAGGAACGAAGCAATCTCACCCAAACACAGGTATTCATTATGAGTAAAGTGTAACTGTTACAACACTAAAAACCGTAACCCGCCCTGCGTTCGGGCAGGCAAATCGTAACATAAGTGCACCCCCTGTCATTGCGAGGAACGAAGCAATCTCACCCAAACACAGGTATTCAATTATGAATAAAGTGTAACTGTTACAACACCGAAAACCGTAACCCGCCCTGCGTTCGGGCAGGCAAATCGTAACAATTCACTGTGTAACACTTTTTGAATTTTACCTTTTACATTTTGAATTACCCCCTATCTTTGCAGCCCTCACATAATTATAAATAATAATACCCATGCGTGTAGCAGTAGTAGGAGCAACAGGCCTTGTAGGAAGTACCATGTTGCAGTTATTGGAAGAAAGGAATTTTCCCCTCACAGAACTCATACCTGTGGCATCTGCTAGGTCTGCAGGCCAGAAGGTAAGCTACAAGGGTAAGGAATACACCGTGGTTACTGCCGACGAAGCTATAGCAATGAAACCTGCGCTGGCTATATTCTCTGCCGGGGGTAGCGTATCGTTGGAGCTGGCACCGAAATTTGCCGCTATAGGCTGCTATGTGGTAGATAATTCTTCTGCATGGCGCATGGACCCTGCCAAGAAGCTGGTAGTGCCTGAAGTGAATGGTAATGTGCTTACCAAAGATGACTATATAATAGCCAATCCTAACTGCTCTACCATACAAATGGTAATGGTACTGAAACCCCTGCATGATAAATACGGCATCAAACGCGTGGTGGTAAGTACTTACCAGTCGGTTACCGGCACAGGCCAGAAGGCTGTACAGGAGCTGATGGACCAGCGTGCAGGTGGCAATGGCTTTGGTGTGTACCCGCACAGGATAGACCTGAACGTACTGCCGCATATAGATGTATTCCAGGACAATGGCTACACGAAGGAAGAGATGAAGATGGTGCTGGAAACAAACAAGATAATGGGCGACGACAGCATACGTGTTACAGCTACTACTGTGCGTGTGCCGGTAATGGGTGGCCACAGCGAAAGTGTGAACATTGAAATGCTCAACGATTTCAACGAGAACGATGTACGCGAAATACTCTCTAATATGCCGGGCGTAGTGGTGGTAGACAACCCTGCTGTCAATGCATACCCTATGCCGCTGGATGCTGCTGGTAAAGATGAGGTCTTCGTGGGCCGTATCCGCCGCGACTACTCGCAGCCTAATACGCTCAACTGCTGGGTTGTGGCAGATAACCTGCGTAAAGGCGCAGCTACCAATGCGGTACAGATAGCCAAATACCTGCATGCACAGGGCTGGATATGATAGCCGTCATTTTGCTTGTCACGGAATTGTAAATACTTCTCAGAATAAAGCCGGGCGCTGCTTGCACTCGTACCTTTGAGCAGTAAAACACAATTTCAATGAAATTTAGAAATCTACTCTTAGGATTATTCGTTGCCTTCAGTGCGCAATCTAATGCACAAACATGGGTATATGACTCAGTAGCGCTGGGCGCGGGCTATGTAAATGATGTTTACTATAGCATGAAGAATGGTGCGTCAGGCCCTGCTGTCAGCAATACAAACTGGCATCTCGGTTTTGAAATGGTTCCGGGTGGTCCGGGTTGGGGTGGTGTTAGTGTAATAGCTAACCACACGCTGAATGGTGTAAAAGTATATTCGCTGCACAAAACAGGCAGCAGCTTTGCAGGCCTTACAGGTTCTGATACTTCTGTAAAAACATTGCTGTATACTTCAGATACAAGCTGGGATTGGGGTGCAATGAACGTAAATACTGATGGTTCTCCGTTCGATTATGGTTGGGGCAAATACAGCTCTACCACTCATCACGTAGAGGGAGACTCTCTTTACCTGATCACTTTCAATGGTGAAGCTTATAAAATGCTGATCACACACTATCATAGCCATCCGTTAGATAGTATCTACTATGCATTCCATATAGCCAAGTTTGATAACACAGGCGACTATTTGGATACTCTATGGAGAAAACCGAACTATGTGAATAAGAACTTCGCTTACTTTGATATAGTAAATAATGCCTTCCTCAATCGTGAGCCTGACCATAACACATGGGATGTTCAGTTTACACGTTATATAGAGTACGTAGCACTCGGCCCCGGCCCTTTGCAGCCATACCCTGTAACGGGTGTGCTCTCTAACATGGGTGTGATGGTAGCAGATGTGCGTAATGTAAACCCTGATACAACGCACAGCTATAATGCATATGCACGTATTAAAGATAAACACGCAATAGGTTCTGACTGGAAGTCATTCAATATGACCACATTCCAATATGATATTGATACAACTGCAACATTCTTTGTGCAAACTGTAGATTCTGCCATCTACCAGGTGAAGTTTACAGGTTTCACCAGCAGTTCCGGCAAGATCGTTTTTGCTAAGCGCATGCTTGCACAGCCTGTTGCTGTGAAAGAGGTTACTAACAATATCAGCTCTCATATGATGGTGCCAAACCCGGCTGCTGATAACTCAGATTTCGTAATGGAAGCTAAAGAATCTGCAAACAACTCAAGGTTGTTTGTAACCGATATGACAGGTAAAGTGGTAATGAATGGTTTTGTGAATATCGAAAAAGGCCTGAATGCTTTCAGGATAAATACATCAAACTTTGCAGCAGGAACGTATATAGTTACTGTTACTAACGGTGACTGGAAAGTAGCTGAAAAGTTAATGGTACAACATTAATCGGGCGGATTGATTAATAAATAAAGTTCAGCTGTCTGTATTAGATAGCTGAACTTTTAAGTAAAATGAAACATTGGTACGAGTATTTCAAATATGGTTGTTATTGTTAGCGGCGGTTGGCGTAAATGCACAATCGTTGAAGGTAGTTGTGCAGGACAATAACAGGCAACCTGTAGCGCTGGCATATGTAAATGAATATGACCCGGCATCGCATACACTACGGCAGACACAGCAAACCGGAGATGATGGTATTGTGAACATAACGCCCCAATACCCTTGCGATATTGAAATAGAAGCACTGGGATGTGATAAACTTAAAAACACATTGAACTCAGCACCCGTATCAGGCGAGTTGAAATTATATTTAATAAAACATTTCAATACGCTCGACCAGGTTGTAGTAACAGGTGTAACACAACCTGTAAAAATGAAAGATGCACTTTCGGCTTACCAGGTGATACCGCGTGCTGTTATACAGGCACAGGGTGCTGTTACGCTCGATGATGCACTCAAGAACCTGCTGAATACCAAGATATCAAATGATGAGATATTGGGCTCTAATATCAGCCTGCAGGGTATGTCAGGCGATAAAGTAAAAGTACTGATGGACGGTATGCCTGTTAACGGCCGCGAAAGCGGCAATGTAAACCTGGGCCAGCTGAACATGAATAACACAGACAGAATAGAGATAATACAGGGACCCATGAGTGTTGTGTATGGCACAGATGCGCTGGGTGGTGTTGTGAATATTATCACAAGGACAGATAGCAAGCCTTTGGCATTAAGGCTGAATACCTATTACGAGTCTGTAGGTAAGTATAATGCAGATGCAGCGCTTACATTCAAGGTAAAGAAGAGGCACCAGTTCACAATAGGTGGGGGACGTAATTACTTCCAGGGATGGAATTACCTGGACACATCAATGAAGTATCTGTCTGATACATTGAAGAATGTACAGCGTTACCAGCAATTCAAACCTAAAGAGCAATACCTCGGCAACTTCGCCTACAGGTACACCGCAACATCTGGTTTTGGACTTCAATTCTTTTCAGACTATCTGAAGGAAACAGTTACCAATAAAGGTATGCTCAATGTGTGGGACCCATATGGCTGTTACGCATTTGATGAGTATTACAGAACAACCCGCTCTATGAACAGGCTGGCCATGAAAGGTAAGCTGGGTAAAACAGGGAAATGGGAAAGCCAGTCTTCTTATATGTTCTACCAGAGGGATAAGAACAGGTACCGGAAGAATATGGTTAGCCTGCAGGAAATACCGACAGCGGGTAAGGGCGACCAGGATACATCAGTATTCAATGATGTGTCTACACGCGGTAGTTACAGTAATAAAGCCGGAAAGATAGATTATACAGCAGGTTATGATGTAAACCTTGAATTTGCAAACAGCACACGTATAGCCGGCACAAACAGGTCGCTCCATGATTATGCAATATACACCACTATTAGTATGCCGGTTGTGAAAGACAAACTCGTATTCCAGGCCGGTGCCCGTGCTGCATATAATACGAATTATCATCCCCCGGTTATTCCGGCATTTAATCTGTTGTATACGCCGGCAGAAAGGTTGCAGATACGTGCTTCATATGCACAGGGTTTCAGGGCGCCATCTCTTAAAGAGATGTACCTGAGCTTTATAGATGCTAACCACTATGTGATAGGTAATCCTGATTTGAAAGCAGAACGAAGCAATCACGCACAATTGTCGATCTCATACCAATTGTATAAGGAAGATAAAGACTATTTGCAGGTTAAGTTTACAAGTTTCTATAATGATGTGTATAACGGTATAGTATTGGTACCGCTTCATCCTGAGGATACTGCAAGTATAGACTACCAGTACTATAATGTAAAGCACATGCGTAACACAATAGCCACATTAGAAGCAGATGGTGAATTTAAGCACCTGCATTTCCAGGTTGGTTATTCCAGCAGATACACATTTAAGGAAGCAGGATCTTACAGTGCGTTTGTAGCAGGAGAGGCCAGTGCCATGCTCATGTATGCATGGAGGGCTCCGGGGCTCAATTTCAGTGCTTTCTACAGGTTATTTGGTGCTCAACCTTTCCTGCAAGCAACTATAGATGGCAGTGCTGTATATAATGGACACGTGTCAGCATTCAGCCTCTGTGATGCCTCTGTCAGCAAGAAGTTCTTAGAACATAAGTTGCTTGTAACAGCCGGGATAAAGAACATCTTCAATATATTGCGTCCGCAGTCGTCAGGCATAGTTATGTCATCAGCGCATGGTGGTAGTGGCCCGGGTTCATTCCTGCCAAGAAGCGTATTTGTTTCGCTTAACCTGACACTTGATTAAAGACATTTAAAAAGCCCCGTATTGCGGGGCTTTTACTTATATCTTATCAACTCTTTTCTGGTGTCGTCCGCCTTCGAAGGCCGTAGAGAGAAATACATCTACCATATGCAACGCAGCATCAAACGATACAAAGCGGGCGGGCAGGCATATAACATTAGCATTGTTGTGCTGACGTGCGAGGCTGGCTACTTCATCATTCCAGCATAGTGCCGCACGAATGCCTTTGTGTTTGTTCGCCGTCATACATACACCATTAGCACTGCCGCATAGCAGCACGCCTACAGCAGCGGCACCATCCTCTACCATGCTCGATACAGGATGTGCATAATCAGGATAATCGGTGCTGTCAGCACTGTAAGTGCCTTTATCCTCTACCTGCCATCCGTCTGCTAAGAGTGCGGCTTTGATAGCCTCTTTATATTCAAAACCTGCATGGTCGCATCCTATGGCCAGCGGTAATGATTTATTGAATACTGTTGGTTGCATATGCTTAGTTATATTTTTGAAGTTCTTTCTTTGCCCTTTGCCTGATTGCTCTCTCACTGATGCGTATACCTGCTTCATAAAGCATTATCAAAGGTATGGCAACGATCCAGATACTGAACCAATCGGGAGGAGTGATCACAGCAGCCAGTACAAATATGATAAGTACAGCATAGTTACGTTTGGCACGCATCAGTTCAGGGGTAAGCAAACCTATACGTGACAGGAAAAATACTACTACCGGTAATTCAAATACAAGTCCCATTCCCAGTATCAGGTCGCTCATGGTGTCATAGTAGTTTGACATCGTAATGATGTTCTTGAATGAAGGGCTGAGCTGATAATTAGCAAAGAAGTTGATAGTGAAAGGTGCAATGATATAGTATGCAAAAGCAACTCCGAAGAAGAACAGTAGAGAGGTCCAGAACACAATACCACGTGCAAACTTCAGTTCTTCAGGTCTCAGTGCCGGTTTTACGAATCGCCAGAACTCCCAGAATATATATGGGAAGGCTACAATGAATCCTATCATGAATGATACCGAGAAGCTCATCATGAACTGACCCGATAATTCGGTATTCTGAAACTCCATGTTGATCTTATCAAGGCATAATGCATCAACATGTATCATGTGCCCGAACTTGCATAAGATCTTATAGGAAATGAAATCAGTATGTGCCGGTCCAAGTATTATGCGGTCAAATATCCATTCTATATTGAAGAAGATAATAATGGCCGAAATGATAATAGCAATTGCAGAACGAATAACATGCCAGCGCAGCGCTTCTATATGATCTACAAAAGCCATTTCTGCCTGCGCATTCCCAGGTTGTCTTTTCTTAAGGAATTTGTCTAGTAAACTCAATGCATACGGTTACGGGCGCAAATTTAGATAAATAAGCATAGCAGAAGCATATCCATTATCATAAAGTTCTGTGTATGGCAAATAAAAAGCCCATCCCCTACGGAATGGGCTTTTTATTAATATGAATGACTTATTTTTTATAAACCCTCACAGAGCATGTATAGAATTCAAGTTTCTCAATTTGCTCTTCTAATGATAAATGGCCCATTTTGTTTGACTTAGGCATTTTTATGCGATTGTCTTTTGGCAGGCTGCTTACAAGGTCCAGTACAGCTTTAGAGCTTACCGCAAAGGTAGTACCTTCTGTTTCGCTCTCTTTGCCCGTGATGATAGCTATAACATTACCATTACCATCTATTACAGGTGCACCGCTTTGACCTGGATTAGCGGGTAATTCAAGCTGATATTGCATCGGGTTCCCGTTGAAACCGTTCTTAGCACTTATATAACCTTCATTATATACAATATCATCCTGCGGATAACCTATTGAGAATACCCTGGCACCAAGCTTCTTCTTATTAGGAGCAAAGCTATATGGCACTTCTGATTTACCAAACCTGAAATTCTTAGCCTCTACTTTAAGTAAAGCAAGGTCTGTTTCAGAAGATACAGCCACTACATTAGCTTTGAAATACCTGCCTTCGCTGTTTTGTATGTATACAGAATCCGCACCGTCTATCACGTGGTTGTTAGTAACAAGGTATCCATCGTTGCTTACTGCAAACCCGGTACCTGTATATCTTGCCTGTGCTTCAGGTTTAGATTGTTCTTGCTTAATGCTATTGATTACCTGCGACTGTGAGCGTTTGTATTTTTCAAGGTCCCTTTTAAGCAGGCTATACTGAGACTCTATCTTGTTGTTGTTATGTCGTATTATCCAGAATGTACTGAGCGATGTAAGAAGTGCTATGCCTGCAGCCACGGCAGCTGTACGCCAGTAATATGTTTTCAGAGGTATAGTTTTTACATTTCCTGTATTTGCAGAATTTGATTGCTGACGGCTTATTTCTGCCACCATGTTACTGAATTGTACATGTTTTGAGCTATCCTTCAGAGAACGTACTAATTCTACTGATTCATGAAACTCCGCAGCAAAAGCGGTATCAGCCGCCAGCTTGTCTTTTAAGGCAGTAAATTCCTGCCCTGTAAGTTGTGCTGCCACATACTTTTCAGCGAGTTCCCAAATATGTTCACCGTTCGTCATAACCTGTTATCATTTTGCCTGTACGCCGTAGAATAATTTCTTTAGACGTGTCAGGCACTTATACTTTTGTGTTTTTGCATTATCAGGGTTGGTGTACCCGAATTCTGCTGCTATTTCCTGCATGCTTTTATCATTGAGATAAAAAGCTTTTAGTAAAGATCTGCAAGGTTCTCCCAGTTGCTCCAATGCTTCGTTTAGCTGGTTGTAGTGGGTTTCCCTTTCCTTGTGCACGTTAATATCATCCTCATATGCCCAGTCAGATTTGCTGTCCAACCCTGCTGATTCTGATATGCGTTCAGGTTGCTTTTGAAACTGGTTTACTTTCTTATACCAGAGGTGTTTGCTTACAGAAAAAAGGTAAGTGCCTATTTTACAGCTAAGCCTGAAATCCTCGCTTTGTGATTTTTCATATAAAATCACCATAGCTTCCTGGTATATATCTGCCGCATCTGATCCTGCCCCACCGTTATTCTGAATCCACCTTGTAATTATGGGGTAGTGTTTTGAGTAAATATGCTCAGTTGCCACCCGCTCACCATTAGCCAGTTTATTCAGCAGTTCCTGTTCGCTATTTAGTTGATCGTGCACTTATTAATACGTTTTTGAGCAAAAAGTAACCCTTTGTGGTAAAAAAATAGGTATCAATGGCGACTGCCATATGGGTATGTAAAGATATAACCTGTCTGTGGATTGTACTATATAATAATCATTTATTGTTTATCAGATGACTACATGTTATTAAAATAATTATTTAAAAAATATGGGTTACCTTTTCTCATTTCGGGTATAAATGTGAAACAACTTAAAAATAAAAGTCATGAAATTCGTAAAACTTAGCATTTTCGCCCTGACAATGGGTCTTTTCGTAGCATCTTGCGGTAACTCTAGCGAAAACACTGAAGCTGCTGCAACTGATACAGCTGCTGCTGCTCCAGCTCCAGAAGCTGCTCCAGCTCCTGCTGCTATGGATTCTACAGCTGCTGCTGCTCCAGCTGCAACTGATTCAGCTGCTAAAACTGAAGCTCCTGCTACTAAATAATTTTAGTTACAGACAGAATTTAATGATAAAGCCACCTATTAGGTGGCTTTATTCTTTTCCCGAAATTATTAATACGATCTCTCCTTTCGGAGCGGCGGTTTTATAATGTTCTGCCAGTTCTTTCAATGACGCTTTCCGGGTTTCTTCAAACATTTTAGTCAGCTCCCTGCATACGGCTGCCTGTCTGTCTTCACCCAGGTATGCAGCAAGTTCTTCCAGAGTTTTCACAAGCCTGTGTGGAGATTCATACAATATTATAGTCCTGTCCTCTTCAGCCAACAGCTTCATCATTGTCTGCCTGCCTTTTTTTATTGGCAGAAACCCTTCAAACACAAACCTGTTGGCCGGTATGCCTGATTGTATAAGCGCCGGCACAAAAGCTGTAGCTCCGGGAAGGCATTCTACAGGAATATTGTTCCTGACACATTCGCGAACAAGCAAAAAGCCGGGATCAGAAATGCCCGGTGTTCCTGCATCGGTTATCAATGCAAAAGTTTTTCCGGATTGTATCTGTTCTAAAAGATGGGCTAAAACTTTGTGTTCATTATGCTGATGGTAAGGTGTTAGCGGTTTCTGTATGCCATAATGCTTCAGCAATACAGAGCTGGTACGGGTATCTTCGCACAATATCACATCTGCGTTTTTCAGTACTTCAACTGCCCTGTATGTAATATCTCCAAGATTGCCGATTGGCGATGGAACAAGGTATAAACGCATGTATTTATGTATTAATCAGCCTAAGGCTGAAGTAATTATCCTTCAGTAATACTGAAGTCAAATGATTCCATTACCTGGTTTGCCAGCAGTTTTTTGCAGGCATCCTGTGTCATTTGTTCAGCTTCCTGCCTGTTGGCAGCTTCTATATTCAGTGTTATATGTTTGCCTATGCGTACATCCTGTATCTGGGTAAGACCCAGGTTGTGCAGGCTGCTGTTTACCGCTTTGCCCTGAGGGTCAAGCAGTTCTTTAAGAGGCATGATATTGATATGAGCAGTGTATTTCATCGAAGATTATTTATGCTTCCTTTGGTTTGTATACAAAGGACAAAATTACGTAGAGAATAAATGTAACCAATGCGGCAGCAAATTTTAATGCAGGTATAGCCACTAATGTACCTAATATTAATACGATCTGAGGCCATGTATTAGCTATCCTAAAGGATGATGGTAACAATTTAAAGAACCTGATCTTAGATACCATAAACCAGCATAACATGCCTATAAGCAGGTATAATACCCATTTGTTGCGGAGCAAACCAATGATATATATGCCCATTTGATTGGGTTTATTGCCAGCCATGCCGCTCGAATACCAATCTATAAGCGGGAAAGTAGCTATCAGCAAGCCCACTGCAGGTATAGGCATACCTATAAAAGAACTCTTTTGAGTGTCTGTAGTTACATTATATCGGGCCAGCCTTAAAGCTCCAAAACATGCTATGAGGAATGCGGGTAACATTGCCCACATGCTCACATCCAGGGCATTTTCATCGGCCATATACGATGCCCACAGCATTTTGAACAATATCATTGATGGTGCTACACCGAATGATACAACATCTGCCAGTGAGTCAAGGTCTTTGCCTATAGGAGAGAATACATTCAATGCTCTTGCCGCAAATCCATCCAGCATATCAAATATCGCAGCTGTAATAATTAATACAGAAGCCCAGTATGATTGTTCCGTACCAATAAACCAGTATTGGTTTCCTTCCGTAAGGAAAGGCTGAGATACAAGAAATGCTATAGCCATGCAGCCGCAAAGCAGATTAGCCAGTGTCAGCAGATTTGGTAAATGCTTCATGAGGTATCAAAAGTAAAAGCAAAACTTAAAACACAAAAGATAAAAACTAAAATAGCTGCATTTACACTCTATGAAATGCAGCTATTTTAATATGTTGTTGATAATTATTCAGGCAATACCAGCCTGAAACCGTTACCATGTATGTTTACTATCTCCACGCTTGTATCGTCTTTCAGGTATTTGCGAAGTTTCGCTATGTACACGTCCATGCTGCGTCCGTTGAAGTAGGTATCACTGCCCCAGATTCTTTTAAGGGCCGCTTCTCTTGGCAACAGATCGTTCTTGTACTCACATAACATCAGCAATAGTTCATTTTCCTTTGGAGATAATGTGCTTGACTGCCCATCGCGTTCCAGGGTACGTAGTTTGCTGTTGAAATGATAAGAACCTATGTTGAATTCAACCTGTGCGTGCTGTTTTTCCTGCAACTCCTGGTTGCGTTTCATAATAGCTTTTATCTTATGCAGTAAAACTTCACTGTCAAATGGCTTTGTGATATAATCATCAGCACCCAGTTTATAGCCATTCAATATATCTTCTTTCATACTCTTGGCAGAGAGGAAGAACAGGGGAACATCAGGGTCTACATTCCTTATTTCTTCAGCCAGTGTGAAACCATCCATATTAGGCATCATTACATCCAGCAGGCATATGTCAAATTTTTCTCTTCTGAAAGCAGCAAGACCCAGTATACCGTCACGTGCCAGTTCTACAACAAAATCATTGAGTTCAAGGTAGTTTTTCAGTACCTGTCCAAAATTGGTATCATCCTCAACCAACAGAACTTTAAATCCTTTTTCCATAATTAACTAACTAATATATTGCTCCAAAAGTAATAACCTATTATTTTATTTTACATGAAATGTTTTGTTAAAAGCGCAAACAGTTTGTAGAACCGCGATTAGAACGCTCGTTTGCATAATTACCCCAGTATATAATTCCAAACTCAAGAGCGCCATTGCCTTTGTTGTCTTTGCTGAGTTTCGATATCGTAAAATCATAACTGGTCATGAACCTGAGTCCACCCCATTGTATACCAAATACACCTATAGCAGATTCATTCCACCTGTTGAATGCACCTAAAACAAGGCTGGTAGACCCCTGGTGATCTCCTCCCATATATGCTATAGCTAGTGTTCCATACACCAGTTCGTAAGAGTTGTTCTGGTTAGTATAATAAACTGACGGGTTTAAAGAAAAACCTTCATTCAGCGGGAGGAGGGCATCAATATTGGCAGTTGGGCGAATACGCAGTGTGTTAGATGAATTATAAAATGTCTCTGTTGGCTGGTTCAGGTGATCTGCACCAATGCTTATTTTCAGAAACCCGTTCTCAGACGGGAAGAACAGGAAGTTGATACCTGCACCTACATCATAAAATTTAGTACTTGCAGTAGTGTTCGTTTCCTGGCTTGATTTTGATGGATCAAATTTAAAGCCGTCCCATTGCATATCGAATGTGAGCTTATTGAAATCCACGCTTCGCTGTGCATATGCACAAGATACCCCAGCGGATATCATATTGCGTTCTCCCATTTCCACATGGTATGCAAGGCTGCCCTGTATCTTAGTTAGTTTCAACTCTCCATCGCCGGCTACATCATTAAAGAAAGCCAGGCCTAACCCCATCCAGTTTGTCAGATTCTGATTTTTCAATGCCTGAAAATCTGCGAAGGCAGACATGGTTTTATATGGCACAGGTATTTTAGCCCACTGGTTCCGGTAGTTAGCACCAAAACGAAAATCTTTATCGTTCATTAGTGCTGTATTTGCAGGATTCAGCAACATAGGCGCATTATAGTATTGTGAGAAATGCAGTCCCTGTGCATGTAATGTATTACTGCAGTATATCAGCAACAGGCAGGTAATGATCTTTTTACTCAGCGAATGGATATTCATTGGTACTATCTTAATAATGTTACGTTACCTGTTTTATAATAAGTAGTATTATCTACAAATGTTACATTCAGTACAAATGCGTAAGCTTCCATAGGTTGCAGGCGGCCTTTGTATTTACCATCCCATCCTACAGATACATCGTTCGATTCAAAAATCCTCTCACCAAACCTGTTATAGATAACAAGGTTCATTTTTTCGATACCCGCACCACGCACATACAGGATGTCATTTACCCCGTCGTCATTAGGGCTGAATGCTGTAGGCAGGTCGGCAAGCGGGAACACATCAGCATCTACATTTCTGCATATGGTATCATAACATCCAAACTTGTTTGATGCTATAAGGCAGGCAAGGTAGGTACCTGTCTTTTTAAACATGTGAACAGGATTGACGTCTTCACTACCCATACCATCGCCAAAGTTCCATTTGTATGAATCTGCACCCGTTGATTTGTTTGTAAAACTGATTGGTTTGTTTGTTTCCGGCACTATTGGTGAGTGAGAGAAATTTGCATCAGGTGTTGGCCGGACATTTACAGTTTTACTAATGGTATCGGTCTTGTTGCATGAAGCAGGATTGTATGCGATAAGAACTATTTTATAAGAGCCGGCACTGTCATATTTTATTGATGGGGCAGGATTGGCTGATGTTTTACCATTACCAAGATCCCATAGATATGTTGTTGCCTGTGAAGAGTTATTCTGAATGTTAACAGTTGACTGATCACAAATATCTGAAACATCAAAATTAGCATCTACCGTCAAGCCGTTAAAGCTGGCTGTTTTTTGTGTTGAATCAGGGCTGTTGCATGCAGTTGTATCTCTCATCAAAAGGGTTATAGTATAAGTGCCTGCAGCGGCATATTGATGTGTGGGGGGATTAACGCTGTTTGAAGTATTTCCATCGCCGAAATCCCAGGTAAATTGGGTGCTGGCTGGTGTTTTGCTATACTTAGAAGTATTGAGGACATCTGCACGATAAGGATAGCATGTGTCAAGTTGTGTCAGCGTGAAATTCGGCTTTATGTAATTAGTATCTACTTTGATGGTCAGATATGCGGTATCTCTTGTTTTACATGCACTGGGATTGATAGCTACAAATCGTACGTTAAATGTACCTACACCGGAATTGTATATATGTGAAGGTGCTGTTTGTGTAGAAATTGGTGAACCATCGCCGAAATCCCACTCATAACTTGTAGCATTTGTAGAACTATTAGTAAACTGTACCGTTTGTCCCGGGCAAATTGTTTTATTAGGAGATACTTTTGGAGTAGCAACTACATTGCTGAAATTGAAAGCAATCTTTAACGCACCAAGGTTACAGTTGTTGCTGCCTTTTGATGTCGCATATGCGCCGGGTGTTGTAGGGAATGTTCCTGAAGGTCCGCCACAAGCAGCACAAATAGCCTGGTAAACAACACCATTTTTGTCGAAGCGACTGGTACCTCCATCCACATGTTCAGGTACTGAAGTATTAGCTCCCCAATATGTACCATACATAAGCGAAGACATGTTTTTAGCCAGTACAATAAAGTAAAAGTCGGCCCCATCAGTTGTTGATTGAGCTGCATTAGATGTTATAGGCATACCATTAGTGGTGCCTGTGCCGGGTGGTGGTGTAGCCCCCGATGAGGTGTATATATCTCCACCCCATCCTGAGATGTATATATTTTCGCAGGTGTCTATCAGGAATGCTACAGGGGATATGTTTGTAGTAGTAGAAGACCCTGAACCGAAGACAGTAGACATAAGGTTGCTGGCTAAGTCATGGTCGAGCTTTATTACAAACTGGCTGCTGCCGGGGTTAGAATATACCCCGGATGATACCGGAAATGTACCGCCAAGAGTTTGCCCCATGGCATAAAGGTTATTGTTTGCATCCATTTGCATACCGTATACCTGGTCGTATCCGGAACGGCCTATGAATGTTGCTTTTTGTAAAGCGTATGTTCCCCCGTTTTGAAAACGGGCTATAAAGCCATCTGTAGAGCCCTGATAAGCAGTTGTAAGTGCTCCTGAAGTTGTAGGGAAATTGCTGCTCATTGTACCACCCCCCACATACAGGTCATTTTGTGATGTGTCAAGGGCCAAAACATAGGCGGCATCATCATTGCTGCCACCGAGGTAAGTACTCCATAACAGGTTAGAAAGGTTGCTGTTTAATTTCAATACAACTGCATCCTGGGCATCGCCAACACCTAAAGTGGTTTTTATTGCACTGGCAGTTGTAGGGAAATCAGGAGATTTTGTACAAGCAGCTATATATACATTTGATTGTCTGTCGATGATTATTTCACTTCTGGCATCATCACCATAATTGTGTTTCAGGTTGCCCCATCCAAATTCTGTTGAGCTGTAATTGGCAATGTCCTCTCCGCCTCCACCTACATATGTTGAAGCAAGTAAGCTTGTACCTGTAGCGTTGAATTTAACAACAACCAGGTCTCCTGCACCATTGTATGTATTATCATAGCTGCCACTCGTTACAGGGAAATTAGAAGAATATGTTCTGCCTGCGATGTACAGGTTACCCGAAGCATCCACAATCAGGCTATGAGGTTGTTCATTATCAGAGCCGCCAAGGTATGTAGAGTAGATCATTGCGTTACCTGCAGAATTGAATTTCATAATAGCAATATCAGAAGGATAAGCATTGCCGCTGCTTGTGCTGCCACCACCAAAGCTGGTTTGTATAGCACCTGTAGAAGTAGGATAGCCTGTGCCGCCTTGTGCATTGCTGGTTAACCCGCCCGCGTAAAAATTACCTTGTGCATCGTAAGTAGCAGTATACCCCCAGTTGTCGTAACTGGAGCCTGTAAACGTTGAGAAGACAACTGTTGGGTCTATTATGAGAGCCGCAGATCTGTCATACCCGTCAGGGAATGAGTAGCTGATAGTATTACCTCTTAATTTATAACGACAGTTAACTTCAATACGTTCGCCATTTTTATACTGGTACGCATATGGAGCAAGCTCTCTTACTATGCCTATAGATGTAGATATCTCAAGTTTGTTATTTTTTATAGCTAACCCGTCAGCTCCTTCAAACCTTAGTTTTATTTGAGAGGGGTCTGCCCCGGCATTTACTATGAAATCGTATTTAAGTTTAGATTCGGCAGAGGATAAGTGAAGATCGATATTGTTATAAACATTTTTATAATCTACAGCCAGGCAGGGGTGTATACCTGATTTCCAGTTGTCAGGGTTATTACCCAAAAAGTAATTGTAATAATGTTGCTGGTATTTACTGCCTTCTACAGCATTAATAGCATTAGCACCATCAAAGATCATTCTGTATGCATGGAAGTTGAGCGTGGTTGATTTTACAGCACCTATCTTGAATGCATGTATTTTTGCCGGGTTATCAGTAGCGCCTATCAGGTAGGTTATACCATTCTTTTCAAGGTAAATATCAGAAGTAGATGTAGTTGCTTTATATAAAAACGGGTGCTGCCATTGCCCCTGGTTTTCTACAAATTCAATAGGTGTTGCCCCTGCTATAGCAGTAACCGGCAAAAGCAGCAACAAACACTGTTGTAAATAGCGCTTCATATTATAAATTTTAGCCCCTTCTTGTTCTATAAATGTATGATTTTTAGCCCATATAAATACAGCTAAGAACAAAGAAAAGACAGCTATTTACAGCTTATTAATTGCAAGACAATATTTTGTTCCGCAATTATGTGTTTTATGTTGCTGAAGCAGTATCAGTTGATGATCTTATCTGCGCAGCAACTACTGGCAAATGCTTCCGGTTTGGCTTTGAAGGCAAACCCCATGCCCAGGATATAACCCATGGCTTCCCTGAGGGCTTCATTGCTTTTGAACTGGGGATTTGTATTGATATCGGCATGCACCTCCATATCAATATCATATTTATTGAAGAGGTCGCATAACTCATAGGCTATTTCTATACTCTTGGCCACCTCTACCAGCATACGTTCTTTAATTGTGTAAACATGCTTGGTCTTCTCGTTACAGATGTACATGAAACCACCGCGTTTTTCACGAAGGAAAACTATTACTGTTGCAAATTCGGTGTCTGCTCCTCTAACCTGCGAGTCTGTACCTATGCATACTTTCATTTTATACCCTGCATTGGTTTCTCGTATTAAAGCATTCTCTACTGCTTGTTTTACCGGTAATTGTAATGGCTCCCCGCTGAAATTTCTCCAAAGCATAGGCTTAAATTTTTATTATTCTAAAGTTAGCCAATGTATTATTACTAAATCATTACGTCAGCTTTACGATATTGTCATAATGCACATGTTATAAACATTTTTATTTATAAATAGTTTTACAACTGTAATTATTATCAATAATTAACATAGGTATTAATGATTTGTATAATTCAATCTGTTTTAATAATTTTACGTTTTAGGCGCATGCCTTTTTCTGACAGCTGGTTAGCTGTTACATTCCTGCCACATATAGAGAGAATAAGACAGAACGGTATTACCGTTATTCTTAAAACATTTGATTGATGGCAACGGATGCATCCGTAAATAAAAAGATTGGTTTTTTAGATGCTAACTACTGGACAGCAAGAAAGTGGTTTACACTGATTGTTGTGCTGTTGTTGGGATGGACTGGTGTATATCTTTTTGCACACTCAAAATATGGGTACAAAGGGTATGAATATGCTCATTTTACTACAGCACAAGTGAAGCAAATAAGCAGGATATTAAATCCTGATTTGTACAATCGCAATCAATTCGCGTCTTCAGGCACAAACTCAAATTCAATATCGTCAAATAGTTCAGATGTTGCTACGGTTAGCAGTCCCGATATCCAAAATGAAGAACAGGCAGTAACCCTTGCTGCATGCGATTTGGCATGCCGTATCAATAAAGCTGAATTATTTATCAAGAGTGAATTTGATAATAAGATAATTCCCGGCCAGCTTAATGAAATAAAGCAATATATCAACACATTCGGTCCGCAGGAAGTAAGCATCTATTTAGTAGACTATAGACTGAAAGTAAACTCATACTTCTGGCTGACAGGAGCGATGGTATATACAGAGATAATATTCTGGGTGATAATAGGTGTGCTGTGCAGTTTGTTGTTTTCAATTAGTAGCGTGGCAAGAAAAACAAGGGCAGATGAAAACAATGGCTTCAATTCGCAGGAAATAATTTACCAGGTGGCTAAATTATTATATGCACCGTTTATCGCTATAGTTCTTGTACTGGCATATAGCTATTACAAAGATGGTACTACGCTTAATATCAATACCAGCGAAGGTGTAATTGTGTTTGCATTTATTACTGGCTTCTATTCAGGCAGGGTTATGAACTTCCTTGACAGGTTAAAACAATTGATCTTACCTGCTGCATATGATGGTAAAGAATCGTCGGTACCTGAAACAAATACTGCAGCTGTACAAGAACCCAAACCTTTCATCAACCCACTTTTACAGGAAGAAAAATCACAACTCCAGACAACAGGAATAGCTGTAGATAAAAACGGCGAGATAATTGAAACTGTAATCAATAAAAAACCGGCAGATGATAGGGAAATAGGAGAGGTTGATATTGACCTCAGGTTAGATGGCAGCGGTTTGTTTGACGATGAAAAGTCAGAGTTACAGGAATTAGGTTTTAACAGGGCAATTGTGACGCTGCATAATGTAAATGGTAAAGATATTATCGCAGCTAAACGCGTAAGTGATAAAAACCCTGCAAGATTTATAGCAAATGGTGTAAAACCCGGTATATACATAGCCAGGGCTACATTGTCACAAAGACTTAAAGATGACCACATCATCAATCTTTTTGGTGAAAAGACATCTTATGTGACAGTTGACAAGCCAGGCCTGGAGCTCTATGTGAAAAAATACGAATCGGTAGATTAAGACAGGTGCCCCCCTGATTATTCTGCTACAGAGCACTTCGAAAGAGGTGCTCTTTGTATTTTCTGTATGTTAAAGAAAATATAATGCTGGCTTTAATGTATCTACACATCGTAATTCTGGTATATGCTTTGCAATATTTATCTTAAATTCAATTATGAAACATCTGTTTGCACTCATACTATCTCTGTTTATGCTGGTTGAGACTCAGGCCCAACAGCAATTACTGAGCCCGAGGATCACTACTAAAACAGACAATATTGACATTTCTTATGGCCAGCCATCTAAGCGAGGCAGAGATATTTTCGGAGACTTAGTGCCATATGGAGAAGTATGGAGAACCGGTGCAAATGAGGCTACAGAGATCACGATCAAAAAGAATTGCACTTTTGGTGGTAAGAAACTGAAAGCCGGTACATATACATTATTTACGATACCGGGAGAGAAGGAATGGGTGATAATACTTAACAGCAAGCTGGGTGAGTGGGGAGCATTTGATTATGATAAACATAAGGCCAGCAATGTGCTGGAAACCAAAGTTGCAGCTGTGAGTACCAATACAGAAGTAGAAAAGTTAACCATTACCCCTGCCGCAGATGAGCTGGTATTGGAATGGGATAAGGTAAAAGTCAGGGTGCCCATTACTTATTAATTAACCGTGGTGAAGTCATTTTAGGGGTTATAAAACCATCTACCTACTTCATCCTGAAATTATCCCGTTTCGTCTGATTTAGGTTTTAAACTCTCAAAGAGCTATCTATCTTTACTATGCATCTTAAATATTATTTAAGAGCATAGGAGTAAACATAGGTAAACGGCAATCGCAGCGTATTTTTTAATACGCTGCTTTTTTTGTTTTAGGGGTATTTGGGCAGTACCCTTTTACTGATTTACTTTGCGGTATGAAGATCATTCCGGGTGAGATTAAGACAGCACAACTACATGCTTATTTGTTAGGTTCTGTGGCCCCAAGGCCCATTTGCTTCGCCAGTACAGTTGATGAGAACGGCGTTCCTAATTTATCTCCTTTCAGCTTTTTTAATGTTTTCGGAAGCAATCCACCGATACTGGTATTTTCTCCATCGCGCAGGGTAAGGGATAATACTACCAAACACACATTAGAGAATGTTTATGCTACTAAGGAAGTGGTAATAAATGTGGTGAGCTATAATATAGTACAGCAAATGAGCCTTGCCAGTTGCGAGTATCCGAAAGGTGTAAATGAGTTTGAAAAGGCCGGGTTTACACCCATCCCATCTGAAGTGGTTAAGCCCTTTAGGGTAAAGGAATCTCCTGTTCAACTGGAATGTAAGGTTTTACAGGTCATAGAAACAGGACCAAACGGAGGTGCCGGTAACCTGATAATATGTGAAATGGTATGTATGCATATCAACGATGAAATACTGAATGAGAATATGCAGATAGACCCCCACAAAATAGATCTTGTAGCCCGCATGGGGGGAGACTATTACTGCAGAGCATCAGGAAATGCAGTATTTACAGTGCCTAAGCCAAACCTGCAATTAGGCATAGGTATAGATGCATTGCCTGAAAAGATCAGGAACAGCAGCATACTTACCGGTAATGATCTGGGCATATTAGGGAATAGTGCCAGTATACCCGTAGTAACTGAAGTATTATATGATGACCGCCTTACCCAGATCATAAAAGATTATTCAGATGATGAGGTAAACCGCACTATACAGTTGCATTTATATGCAAAAGAGCTCCTCGAAGCTGGAAATACAGAAAAAGCCTGGGAAGTGTTGATGGTTCCTTAATCAATTGATAATCAATTATATAAATTAAATGCCTGCCGGGAAGCAGGCATTTTTTGTTAAGCGTCTGTTAACCGCTTGCAAAGCTGGGGTTAACAAGACCTGATTTTTTGCAAGGTCTCGGGGGCGGCACCATCTTTGCATCATCAAACGAACAAATAACTCAAACAATCAACAAACAACAAAAACAAACAACAATGAAAAAGATCATCGCAATCGTCGCTTTAATTTCTGCAGGTTTCGCTGCCAACGCTCAAACTCCTGCTTCTACTTCAGCTTCTCAGACTGTTAACCTGTCTCTGACTGATGCTATCGAACTGACATTTACAGGGTCTGGTACTGCTACCGGTGCTGCTGTTACTATGTCTTTCAACAATGTGAACGATTACGCTAACGGTGTTCAGTCTGCTGCACAGGCGCTGAAAGTTCGCTCTAACAAAAACTTTACTGTAGCTGTTAAAACAAATGCTGCCAACTTTACTTATACCGGTTCTACCACTCCTGCTCCTACAATGCCTGTAAGCGGTGTTCTGGCTGTAAAAGTAAGCGCTAACGGTACCGGTGGTTCTATAGCTACTCCGTTCTCAAGCTCAGCTTTCTCTGGTCTGACTTCAACTAACCAGAACCTGATAACTAACGGTAGCCGTGGTGGTAACCAAACTTTCTCTGTAATGTACGAAGCAACTCCGGGCTTCAGCTACCCTTCAGGTAACTATGCTGTGGATGTTGTGTACACTGCAACTCAACTCTAGTCTCTCTCTTATCCCTTATACAGAAGGGCCCTTTATAGGGCTCTTATTTTTTTGTATATACCTCGTATTTCAGCTAATTTTCGATAGAATTACAGATTGTGCTGAAAATAAGGTTTTCTGAAAATATGATAGAGGCAGGTTGTGATGAAGCCGGCAGAGGCTGCCTTGCAGGCCCTGTTTTTGCTGCTGCAGTAATACTGCCCGATGATTTCAGCCACCCGCTGCTGAATGACAGTAAACAACTCACAGAAAAGGAAAGAGATATATTGCGTCCAATAATTGAATCCCTGTCTCTGGCCTGGGCGGTAGCAATGGTAGACCACGAAGAGATAGACCGTATCAATATCCTTAATGCATCATTTAAGGCAATGCACCTGGCAATAGATGAGCTGAAGATAAAACCGGGATTGTTGCTTATAGACGGCAACAGGTTTAGCCCGTATTTTGGTATATCACATCAATGTATTGTAGGTGGAGATGGTAAGTACGCATCAATAGCTGCAGCCAGTGTACTGGCCAAAACCCATAGGGATGAGTATATGTATGCTATGGCAGAGCAGTATCCGGGTTACGGATGGAAAGAGAATAAGGGGTATGGTACTAAATACCATCGTGAACAATTGAAGAATATAGGTATGTCACCTATTCATAGAAAAACTTTTAAGTGGGATAAGCAAGAGCTAAGCTAAGGGCAGTGCAATTTCAAACACAGATCCATTAGGCTCATTATCTTTAACAGTGATAAGCCCGTTGTGCTGGCGTACTATTTTAGATGTAAGGTATAGCCCAAGCCCGGTACCTTTTGATTTGCGGGTTTCTTCGTTACCTATACGGTAAAATTTATTAAATATTTTTTGCTTCTCTTTATCGGGTATGCCCGCACCCTGGTCTGCAACGCGTACAGATGCTACTTTGCCTTTTATACTTAATGATATTGTGATCGGCCTGTCTGAAGGAGTGTATTTAATAGCATTCTCAATAAGATTATTAATAGCCATTTGCAGTAATAGTTTGTCTGCCTTTACAATACATTCACCTATCTCACCTTCCTGTATTCTTGAGGGGTAACGTACATTATAATTATTGATAGTATTTACCAGGAATTGGTGCAGGCTAAGGTCTTCCATTACGGCTTTATATTGCCTGCCTTCCATTTGAGATGCTATAAGCATGTTATTGCACAAGTCATTTAGCCGGTCTGATTCAGTAATGCAGCGTGTTATCAGGGTATTTTTCTTTTCTTCATCCAGCTTGTATTTCTCCAGTGTCTGCAGGTTCAGTTTCATGGCCGCTATAGGAGACTTGAGCTCATGCGTTACCGACAGCATAAAATTATTTTGCTGCTTAGAGAGCCGTATGCTCCTGCGCAGCGAAGTATATACAATAGCAGCCCCAAAAAGTATAACAACAAGAAAAGTAGAACCCTCCCCTATATATTGCTTGGTTCGCCTTTCCAGTTTATCATCCATATCATGTCTGCGTTTTTCGTACAGTTCATGATTAGCAACACTATCTACCTGCGCATTGAGTGTAAGTAATTCTTCCTGGTATATGCGTACGCTTTGTTTATGCAGGCTGAAGCCCCAGAATACAAGTGCCGAGACGATATAGGATAGTAATAGTATATATATGGTTGTAAAGAATCGCATGCTTATTGCTGTGCGGGTAATTTACTCTTAGTAGCTTTTTCTACGCGCAGTCCTACCTGTAAAACATCGGGCAGCGGGTTGGTGCGCATATCCTGTTCTATAATTATTTCCCAGGTACCTTTTTTATGCAATATCAGGTTGTCACCCTCACGGCTGATTGGTAAACGTTGTTCCCATATTTCGCCCATGCCGCGTCCCAGCCATTTGCCCGACGCTTCAGCCAGTGGTACCTCCAGCCTTGTATCTTCAAATACTGTATCGCCCGGCTTTTTCGTATGCACCATCAGCCAGATGTTAGAGAACGGATAAGCTTCTGTATGGCGGATAATGAAATACATATTATACAGGCTGTTAGTATCTGTAACCTCGAATTTGAATGAAGGTTTGAAATTGTAATGCCATGCATTACCGGGTACAGAGTATTGCTTCTGATAATATGGAGAAGGCATACAGCCTGCAAGAGAGATCAGTAAAGCAAATATGATAACACCGGTAATATTCCTGCCCATGATAAATTTTAAAACAGTAGCAAAGCTACATTTTAGTACAAATTCTTAATAGCGTGTATTTATAGAATATTTAAGACCTGTTCCTTACATTTTTCCAGCTCATCTTTCATATTGATGACTATCTGCTGTATTTCGGCATAATTTGCTTTTGAGCCCAGTGTATTTATTTCCCTGCCTATTTCCTGCAGTATGAAACCGAGCACCTTGCCTTTTGATATACCTTCTTTTTCTACAGTACTGTGAAAGTACTGGCAGTGCTGTTTGAGCCTTGTTTTTTCTTCGCTGAAGTCAATGCGTTCCAGGTAGTATATCATTTCCTGTTCAAACCTGTTGGGGTCCACATTCTCTTTACCAATAATATCATTCAGGGACTGGTTGATACGGCTTCTTATCTTTTCTGTTCTTTCAGCTTCCAGCGGTATTATTGCTTCCAGCAGAGATTCAATACTCTGTATACGCTGATGCAGGTCTTTGTGTAGTGCCTGCCCTTCGTTTTTCCTGTGCTGCATTAGCAAAGCAGCAGCAGCTTCAACAACTTTTTTCAGTTCCAGCCATTCTGCTTCAGGCAATACGTCCTGTTCAGGCGCTACCACCTCAGGCATACGCATAAGGGTTGATAGTATATTATCCTGGGGCAGGTTCAATTGCTGGGCTATTTGTTGCATACCATTATAATAATATACAGCCAGTCCGGTATTGATGGTCATAGGTTTATTAGCACCTTCCTGTTTAACCGCTATATTCAGGTCTATAGTGCCACGCATCAATGTTGCATTAAGCATATTGCGTATATCCAATTCATACAGGCGCAGAATAGGAGGTAACTTGGTAATCACATCAAATTGTTTACCGTTAAGTGATTTTACTTCTACTACTACCTGGCGGCCATTAATTGTAGCTTCTGCCCGCCCGAAACCGGTCATCGAATACAGCATATATTAATTCTTTGAAACAAAATAAGAATAAACCGCCCGCAATAAAAAAATTAAATAAGAACATTAGCAAAAATGTTCTAAAATCATCTTAAATATTTCATAAGGCATTAAACAGGACGATAATTGGTTATTTTTGTTCTTTAACGTAAAAATTTATTGATGCGTCTAAACGCAATAGTCATATTATTATTAATACCTGTACTCCTGTTTGCCCAGCAGCCTACCAAGGAAGACCTTGAAAAAAGGCGGCAGAGCATAATGGAAGCTATACGACAGACAGAACAGCAACTGGAGGCTACTAAAAAGGATAAGAATGCTACCATTAGTCAGCTGCGTGCCCTGCAGGCAAAATTATCAGAGCGCCAGAAGCTTATTAATAATATCAACGACGAGATAGGCCAGATAAACCAGAACATAAATACTTCCTCACAGGAGGTTGTAATACTGCGCAGTAATCTTGAGATATTGAAGATCAGGTATGCCCAATCTGTGCGTTATGCCTATCGCAGCCGCAGTTCTTATGACATGCTTGCATTTATTTTCTCATCAAAGGATTTTAATGAGGCATTGAGAAGATTGCGTTACCTGAAAAAATACCGTGATTATCGTAAAGAGCAGGCGGATAAAATAAGGGTAACACAAGGTGTGATAATTAAGAAGATAAATGTGCTGAATACTGAAAAAGCACAGAAAGACCAGTTGCTGGCTACACAACAGGAGCAGAAACAGGTGTTGCAGAACGAAACCAACGAGACAAACAAAGTTGTAAAAGACCTGAAGGGGCGCGAGAAAGAGCTGATGGCAGATATTGAAAAAAATAAAAGAGCTGCCAAACAACTCGACCGTACCATCAGCGACCTCATACGCAGGGAAATAGAACTGGCACGTAAAAAAGCAGAAGAAGAGGCAAAACGCAAAGCAGAAGCTGAAAGGAAAGCAGCACTCGCGGCTAACTTGTCTACAACAGGCCCCGGTGTTATAGCTAAACCAGCAAATACAGGAGGCAGCACAAGTACAACAACTAAGCCTTCATCAGGTGGTGTCTCATCTTCACCATCAAACGCAAACAATAATGTTCCACCTAAACCGGTACATGAAACTCCTTCATATGCATTATCATTAACACCTGAGGTCGCTGCACTATCAAGTAGTTTTGAAAGTAATAAAGGGCGACTGCCATGGCCGGTTGAGAAAGGAAATATAGCAGAGCCGTTTGGCCGTCACCAGCACGCAGTTGCAGAAAAGGTGACAATGGATAATAAGGGTATTGAGATACTAACATCTGCCAATGCTACTGCACGTGCAATATTTGATGGTGAAGTAACCGCTATAGTATATGTGCCGGGTATGGGCCAGTCAGTACTGGTAAGCCATGGACAGTACTTCACTGTATATACGCGTTTAGGTAATGTAACGGTGAAGAAAGGAGATAAGGTAAGAACCAAACAAACATTAGGTACTGTGATACTTAATGATGATGGTGTACCTATGATGCACTTTGAATTATGGCGTGTTGCCAGTAACAGTAACTTCTATGCTGTTGACCCCGCACTCTGGATAGCACGATAAGATATGATACTCTAAAAATAAAGCCGCTGAATTTCAGCGGCTTTATTTTTAGGCGAACAATATATTGCCTGTCATTTCTTTAGGTATGCCTATACCCATATAGTTAAGTATAGTTGGTGCAATATCACCTAATTTGCCTTTATTCAGTTTTCCTGTATAATCGTTTGAGATAATGAATAACGGAACAGGGTTCAGCGTATGTGCTGTATTAGGTGTGCCATCTTCATTGATCATATAATCAGAGTTACCATGATCTGCAGTGAGGAATACACAATATCCTTTCTCCAATGCCAAAGGTACGATACGAGACACACAATGGTCAACTGTTTCAGCAGCTTTAATAGCAGCTTCCCATACACCTGTATGGCCTACCATATCTGCGTTGGCAAAGTTGAGACAAATAAAATCTGCAGACTCGTTTGCTATTTCCGGCAGTATGGCTTCTGTTACTTCATTTGCACTCATTTGCGGCTTCAGGTCGTAAGTAGCCACATCTTTTGGTGAAGGTATCATGATACGGCTCTCGCCATCAAAAGGTTGTTCCCTGCCGCCGGAGAAGAAGAAAGTAACGTGCGGATATTTTTCCGTTTCAGCTATGCGTATTTGTTTTTTGCTATTTGCTGCCAGCACTTCACCCAGTGTATTGTTCAGGTTGTCATTGTGGAATATCACACCTACATTCTTATAGGTCTTATCATATTCGGTCATGGTCACATAATGCAGGTTCAATGGTTGCATATCCTGCTCCGGGAAAGCCTGTTGTGTGAGTGCAATAGTTATTTCCCTGCATCTGTCTGTGCGGAAGTTGAAACAAACAACAACATCGCCGTCTGCAATAGCAGCAAGTGGTTCATTATTTGCATCGCAGCATATGATAGGTTTTATAAACTCATCGGTTACACCTGCATCATAAGATGCCTGTACAGCATCAACAGCATTTTGTGTTTTTGTACCAACACTCTTTGTAAGTGCGTCATATGCCAGCTTTACCCTTTCCCAGCGTTTGTCGCGGTCCATAGCATAGTATCGGCCGCAAACAGTTGCAATAAAACTGTTTGTACCATTTATATGTTCCTGTAGTTCTTTCAGGTAATCATATCCACCTTTCGGGTCAGTATCGCGCCCGTCTGTAAATGCGTGTATAGCAACCTTAGCTACACCATGTTTTTGAGCAATATCGCATAGCGCTTTCAGGTGGTTGATGTGTGAGTGCACACCGCCATCACTTACCAGTCCCATCAGGTGGAGTGTTTTACCCTGTTTAGCAGCTTCAATTGCCGCCATCAACGCCTGGTTGGTATCCAATTCCCCGTTACGTACGGCTACATTGATGCGTTGTAATTCCTGGTAAACGATGCGACCTGCCCCAATATTCAGGTGCCCTACCTCAGAATTACCCATTTGTCCTTCGGGTAGCCCTACATCTTCACCGCAGGTTATTAGTTCTGTATTAGGGTATTTATTATATAATGATTTTACAAATGGAACATTAGCATGAGCTATGGCATCAGCCGACGGAACCTGTCCGTGACCCCACCCGTCCATTATTATCAGCATTACTTTTTTCGACATGGTTGCAAAATTACAATACAATAAGGGCTATTATATATTTAGATTATTATAATAGTGTGATATATTTTATGTTTAACTACCAGTTTAAAAGCATTTATTAAAAAATGTATTGTAAATAATTGTATTTCAAGAGAATTTTATCAGAAAACTTATGTAAATTCATTTATTAAATATTGAAAGACAGGCATTTTTGGCAAGTTTTTTGATGTTATTTAGCTTGCCGTTTATGGTATAGAACAGTAGCTGATGGATAAATTTTACAAACGAACCTTTTTAACGCTCATATTATCCCTTACTATGCTTGGTGCAGCAAATGCCCAGGCACTTGAGGATGTTATGAACAGTGCCCGTAGCGGTAATATTACTGCTATGACCAAGTATTTCGATAATATAGTTGCCATAACCATTAATAATAACCAGGCTACCTACAGCAAAACACAGGCTGAAATGGTTTTGAAGGATTTTTACTTTAAAAACCCGGTTAAAGACCTCGAGGTGGTACAAAGTGGTTCTTCTGGCAATAACTCACAATATTTTGTAGGTAATCTATCTACTGCAAACGGCAGCTACCAGTTATACGTGGTACTCAAGGTCAAAGAAGGCCAGTATGTCTTGCAGGAAATAAGATTTGAAAAAACAGGAAAGCCTTGATGAATTCATCAAGGCTTTTTTATTCCTGCGTCAAACGGGGCTATAAATTGATACTTTGTCCTTTGGGGTACTTAACCGTAAACCCGATCTTCTTTTTCATCACCTCGTTAGGATTAATGGTCAACAGCCATTTCACTGTGCCGGTTGTTTCTTCCACCTCGCCTTTATCAGTTTCTATATCCTCTACTACAATATCCTTGTCATTGCTTACCGGTAATTGGTCCATCACCAGTATATTGATTGGTTCTTTCCTTGTATTGCGAATGCTGATAGTATAGGCAAATGTTTCTTTCACATTGCTACCTATAGTTTTTACGCTGCGTTGTTTCATATCACGTTCACGGCGCACTATTATTTTCTTATCTCGTCCCAGTGAAATATTCATAGTGTCTTTTACATTGCGCATATCTATATAACCCTGGCCTACATAGCTGCCTTCGTAGAATATATTGGTAGCAGCAGGCAGCAGGTTCATATCTTCCCAGTTGGTTACCTGTGCCTGAAGGAACACATCCTTATCCATCTTAGGCACGGTATAGTAACGATAAGTAGCAGGCAGTTCATAATCTTTCACTGCTACCAGGTGTGCTTGTCCGTCTGTAGGTACAGTATATGGCAGATCAATATCAAATGTTGTATTAATGCCGCTGTTATCTGTGCGTACATAATTAGCAATCGTGCCCGGACTTGTACTACGCGTAGGCATTGATTCAATATCATCTGCACCTTTATCTACCAACGGAACTTTATAAGCCATTACCACATTCTCATTCAGGGCTTTATTAGTGTAGCCGCCACCTGCATAAGCAGGCTGGTTAAACACCAGGTACCACGGACTAAGTGCGGGTGCCTGCGCGCCCTCGTTAGGGTTACCTGTAGACAATGATATTTTTATTTTATTCCAGTTTACACCACTGTTCTGGTACACATTAGCCTTATAAAAAAGTTTCACCGGGTTCTTCAGGTCTTCTACCCTCAGGTCATAAGATGGTGACCAGCCTGCATTGGGTACTACATATGATATATTGATATTAGAACTGGTAGCCTTAGTGCTGTAAAACTTAACCAGCAACTGCCCGCCCGGTTGAAAATCTTTTTTCTGTTCTATATCCAGTTGCAGTTGCAGCAGCTTTAATTGTTCATCAGTTTTACGTAGCGTTGCATTCAGCATATCCTTCTCCGTAAGCAACTGCATCATTCTTGTTTTCACAAGGTCAAGCATCTTAGCAAGCTCCGCTACCGAAAGGCCGGTGTTGGCCCCGGCTACCTGTTTGTTTTCAGATAGCAATGTTATCTGTTCATTCGTTACCTGCAGCATATTGTTGGTGCCTGCACGTTTGTCCTGTATCAACTGAATACTGTCTTTGATAACACGCGCATGCGGCGATAATGTTTCTGCCGCCAGGTAATTGTTCTGGAAGCTGGCAGACTGTATGATAACACCATTATCTGCACCTATGTTCAGGCTCTGTTGGTTCACATTGCCTGCTATATTGGTAAATAAGATATCAGTTTCGCCCTGTGGCAATGATACCTTAGCAGTGCTGGAAAGCTCTGCACCATTCAGGAATACAGTAGCATGATTGATATCTACACCTACTCGGGTCTGTGCGCCTGCTGTAAAGGCAGACACAGCCAGTAAACAGGTAATAAAGAATGATCTTGAGGTTTGCATAAAATACGTTTTAGTGATATGGTGCAGCCTGTTTGCTGATTCCATAAACACCACACGTATTTTTTACTGCACTATCCTGATTTTAGCAAAATTTAACATTATCTTCTTCTGCCCGTGTCCGCCCTGGAAGGCTATAGTAGCTATACGGTTATTCGCCCCACCTTCGAGCGAAGTGATCTTACCGAACCCGAACTTCAGGTGCTCAACCTCCATGCCCACCTGCATTTCCATAGGGTCAGATGCTTTAAAGTCGGCAGTAGGCGTATGCTCTGCGGGTGCTGTTTGCTGTAGCTTATCGGCTATCTTCTTCAGCGATTGTACTTTATCAAACGACTGGTTTAGCTTATTGCCGTAAGTATTTGCAGAGCCCTGTGCACGGCTGTTGATACCGGTAAATGTGCGGTCGAGATGTTCATCAGGTATCTCTTCGAGGAAACGGCTGGGCTCGTTTTGTATCAGGTTGCCAAAACGGTAGCGGCTGTTGGCATATGTTACCCAAAGTCTGTCTTTGGCCCTCGTAATGGCTACATAAAACAAACGGCGTTCTTCTTCCAGGTCTGCACGGTCGTACAGGCTCATTGCATTAGGGAAGAGATTTTCTTCCAGCCCCACTGCATACACGCACGGGAATTCCAATCCCTTGGCAGCATGTATGGTCATCAGTTTTACTGCATCCTGGTCTTCTTCATTTTCGTTATCAGCATCTGTGAGCAGTGTTATCTGCTGCAGGTAACTGCCAAGGCTCTTATCCCTCAGTTCACCTTCTTCGTCAGGTGTTTCTGTAAATTCTTTAATTGAGTTGAGCAATTCCTGTACGTTCTCATAACGAGCCAGTCCTTCTACAGACTTATCATTATATAACTCCTGAACAAGTCCCGTATGCTTGCCTACTGCAAATGCCACATCATAAGCATTCTGCTTTTCCAGCATTACCTGGAAGCTTTTTATCATAGTGGCAAACTGCTCTATAGCGGCAGATGCTGCGCCTCTCAATCCTGCCGCATCCGGAAATTGTAACATCTCCCAGAAGCTGCGCTGGTTTTCATTGGCAGCAATGATGATGCGCTCTGTACTTGTTTTGCCGATACCACGTGCGGGATAATTGATGATGCGTTTGATGTTCTCTTCATCCTGCGTATTCACTATCACCCTCAGGTAGGCAAGAAAGTCCTTTATCTCTTTCCTTTGGTAGAAGGATACGCCACCATATAATCGGTATGGTATATTCATCCTGCGCAGGCTTTCTTCAAAAGAACGGCTTTGCGCATTGGTGCGGTATAGTATGGCGAAATCTTTGTTATGGTAATGATTGCGCAGCTTCATCTCTGTTATGGAGTCTGCAACAAATCTGCCCTCATCATTATCAGTAAGTGTGCGAGCCAGTGTTATCTTCTCTCCTTCAGAATTATCAGTCCAGAGCGATTTAGGTATCTGGTTACTGTTATTCGATATTACCTTATTAGCAACATTCAGTATAGACTGTGTACTGCGATAATTTTGTTCCAGCTTCACCACCTTCACATTATCATAGTCATCCTGGAACTGTAAGATGTTTTGTACTGTAGCTCCGCGAAACGAATAGATACTTTGAGCATCATCACCCACCACACATATGTTTTCGTGCACGTCGCCCAGCAGTTTTATTATCTGGTACTGGGCTGTGTTGGTATCCTGGTACTCATCTATCAATATATACTTGAACCTGTGCTGGTATTTGGCCAGCACTTCAGGGAAACGTGTCAGTAACTCATACATTTTGAAGAGCAGATCATCAAAATCCATAGCCCCGTTCCTGAAACAACGCAATGCATATGCCTCATATATATTACCCATCATAGGGCGGTTGCTTCGTGCATCCTCTTGTTGTATATGATGATCCTGTTTGTATGTATACGGGTCTATCAGGCTGTTCTTGGCAGCCGATATACGGTTGTATACATAGGCAGGTTTATAGTGTTTGTCATCGAGGTTCATTTCTGAGATAATGCCCTTCAGCAGGCTTTTGGCATCATCAGTATCATATATGGTAAAGTTGTTTGGGTAACCCAGCTTATTAGCTTCTGCTCTTAATATTCTTGCAAATACCGAGTGGAAAGTGCCTATATATAGATTACGGGCTTCTGTGTTGCCCAATATTTTCTCTACACGTTCCTTCATTTCAGCGGCTGCTTTATTGGTAAAGGTCAGCGCCAGTATATTAAACGGATCCACACCATTATGCATCAGGTGTGCTATTCGGGTAGTAAGTACTTTGGTTTTTCCGCTGCCTGCCCCGGCCACGATCATCAGTGCACCGTCAATATATTCTACAGCTTCTCTCTGTCGCTCATTCAGTCCTTTCAGGTAATCTTGCATAATTGCAAAACTAACTTATTTATGATTTCCTGATTTGCCATTTATACATCAACAGAATATTAATACGGCATGTTAAAGAAAAATAAAAATCGTTGTCTGCCATTAGGTTAATTTGGCTGTACTGCTAAATTTGTGTTCCCCATGTTACGCTTTCAACACATATCGCATTTATATCTGCTGGCTTTTACGCCGGTATTGATAGTTCTATTCATATGGTTGGTGTATTGGAGAAGGAATAAACTCAGGAAGCTGGGTGAAGAAAGGTTGATACAACAACAGGTACTTGGTTTCATACCGGGCAGGTTCACACTGAAGTTTATCATACTTCTCATCGGTTATTGTCTTATAGTTATAGGATGGGCCAACCTGCAGAAAAGTGCTGATACTGAAAAAGTGCAAAGCAGGGGTGTAGATGTAGTAGTTGCCCTGGACGTTAGTAAGAGTATGCTGGCACAGGATATACAGCCCGACAGGCTTACGCGTGCCAAACAACTGGTGCAGAGCCTGATGGATAAAATGAAGGGGAACAGGGTAGCACTCATCATATTTGCCGGCCGTGCATACCTGCAGGTACCTCTTACTGTTGATTACGGAGCAATGAAGATGATGCTGCAAAATGTAAGTCCTGACATGGTGCCAACGCAGGGTACAGTAATAGGGGAAGCAGTTGACCTGTCGTTGAAATCATTCTCACAAAAAGAAAAGAAATACAAGTCGCTCGTTATAATATCAGATGGTGAAGACCATGATGAGCATGCGCTGGCAAAAGTGAAGGAAGCTGTAGAAACAGGAGTTATTGTACATACCGTAGGTATAGGTTCACCGCAGGGGGCAGCATTATACGACCCTGCAACCAAAGCACCTAAAATGGATGAGAACGGTAATCCCGTAGTTTCTAAACTGAACGAAGAAGAATTGAAATCGATAGCAGCCGCAGGTAACGGAACGTATACTTTACTAAGGAATGCAGATGATGTAGCAGCTAAACTGGCAGGTGAGATAGATGATATGGAGCAGAAGAACCAGGGTGCTGTAATGTCTATGAACTACGACAGTTATTTCCAGTATTTCTTACTGGGCGGTTTAATACTGATCATCTTAGAATGGTTATTGCCTTCATCTAAAAAAACTGCAAAAGCGTGATGAAGAAACTGGCAGGGATCATATTATTAGTATTTACACAGGCACACCTAAGTGCTCAGCCTTCTGCTGTGCGTAAGGGTAATAAGCTGTACGAACAAAAGAAGTATAAGGAAGCATCAGCAGCCTATCAGCAGGCGCTGGCTAAAAACCCTACCTATGTGCCCGGTTTATTCAACCTGGGTAACTCTCTGTACCAGCAGAAACAATATGATGCGGCACGAAAGGTGCTTGATGCCACCGATAAGACTGTAAAAGATAGGGGTGCGAAAGCCGGTGTCAACTATAACATAGGTAACACCTATATGGAAGAACAGAAATGGGAGGATGCTATCGGTGCATACAAAGCCGCCCTGCGCAATAATCCGCAGGATGCCGATGCGAAATATAATCTATCGTATGCGCAGGCTATGCTGAAGAAACAGCAACAGCAGAATAAGAACGATAAGAACAAACAGGATAAGCAAAACCAACAGAACAAAGACCAGCAAAAACAAGATCAGAACAAGCAGGACCAGGATAAGAAAGATCAACAGAAACAGGATCAGCAACAACAGCAACAAGACAAGGACAAGCAGGAGAAACAGGAAGAACGTCCGCAGCCGCAGCAGAGTAAATTATCAGAGAAGCAGGCAGAACAATTACTGAATGCATTGCAACAGGAAGAGAAAAAACTGCAGGACAAAAAGAGAAAAGAAAATGCTACTCCGGTTAAATTAGACAAAGACTGGTAGCTCTCATTTTATGATATACATCATCGCTCAATCATGATGTATGAATTCAGGTTGTCAACAACTTTTCAACATATTGTGAGTACGCCAAAAAAATATTCATAAAATTTTTTTTGTAGTGAAAAACTTATTAATATTGTGTTAGGATTGTACTTACTAACCCATCCTTTATAAGAGTCCGGTAGTTGAAAAACATACCGGACTTTTTCATTTATACCTCTGAAACACTTGCCCACAGCTTGTTTCAGACTACACACAAATCATAACATGCAGCAGTACATTGTTTTTTACAAACCATTCCAGGTACTCTCGCAGTTTTCTCCCGAAGGAGAAAAAAAGACTTTAGCTGATTATTTCCCCTCTGTTTCAAAAAATATTTATCCGGTTGGAAGGCTTGATTTTGACAGTGAAGGTTTGTTGATATTAACTGATGACAGGTCACTCACACACAAACTACTTGATCCTGTATTTGCACATAAACGTACTTATTGGGTACAGGTAGAAGGAACAATAAATGATGAAGCAATTAAAGAGTTAGAACAGGGTGTATTCATTACAGTTGATGGTAAGCGATATAAAACAAAACCTGCTGTTGCTAAAATTTTTAAAGAAGAACCTGTTGTGCCCGACAGAAATCCCCCTATCAGGTTCAGGAAAAATATCCCAACATCGTGGATAGCACTCACACTTACTGAAGGTAAGAACAGGCAGGTGAGAAAAATGACAGCTGCCGTTGGTTACCCTACACTCAGGTTGATAAGGTATAGTGTAGGTAATGTTACTATTGATGATTTAGTACCCGGTGATTATGCGGAATATGATAACTCGATAGTCAGATCATTACTCGCCAAATAGGGTTTAGTCATACGATCATCAAAACATGATTTTTTGTGGATAAAATAAACGCCATTTGTTATGGTGTAATAGCTATATCTTATTAAATTAGAGATAATAACCTAGAGAGATATGATAAGAATGTTCTTCATTTCAATATTTATGCTCTTGTCAGGCATAAAATCATTTGAACAGCCGAATGTGAAAGCTGAAAAGGCTAAGTCAGAGGCTGCCGACTAGCTTGTTTTATTCCCAAACATTAAGATTTTATTGCTTTTGCATGGCTTATCAGCCTATATAGTTACTTTTGTGCCGTTAATATCATTTATAGTATATGTTTAATTTGATTTTGTTTGGCCCTCCGGGAAGTGGAAAAGGAACACAATCTGCTAATATTACCGGCACTTATAAGTTGCAGCACATCTCTACGGGAGACCTGTTGCGCGATGAAGTGAGCAGGCAAACACCATTGGGCGTTGAGGCAAAGAAGTACATGGACCAGGGCTTGCTGGTGCCTGATGAAGTGGTGATAGGAATGATCAGCAGCAAAATAGATGAAAACCCAACTGCAAGGGGATTCGTTTTTGATGGTTTCCCTCGTACCAAGGCACAGGCAGAAGCATTAGATAAGCTCCTCGAATTTAAAGATACCCAGATACACCTCGTATTATCGCTCGAAGTACCTGAAGCTGAACTGGTAAAACGCTTGTTAGGCCGCGGACTTACATCTGGCCGCAGTGATGATAATGAAGAAGTAATAGCAGCTAGGATCAAAGAATACTACGCTAAAACCGAACCGGTAGCCGGCCATTATGATAGCTTCGGCAAGCTGGAAAGGATAAAAGGTGATGGTAATATCGAAGATACCTTCAAACTGCTTTCTAAAGGAATCGAAAAATATTTGTTACCCGCCTAGTGGAGAAAGGAAACTTTGTTGACTACATAAGAATATTCTGTCGCTCCGGTAAAGGAGGGGCAGGTAGTAGTCATTTTGCCCGTACTAAATTCAACCCCAAAGCGGGTCCGGATGGAGGTGATGGCGGCCGTGGCGGTCACATCATTCTTCGTGGTAATGAGCAGTTGTGGACATTGCTCCACCTGCGCTATCATAAAAACGTATTGGCGCAGGACGGTGAGAATGGCAGCAAGAATAACTGCACTGGTAAAGACGGTGAAGATATTATAATAGAAGTGCCGCTGGGTACCATAGCCATGGACGAAGAAACGGGTGAAACAGAAGTAGAGATTCTGCATCACGGTGAAGAAAAGATATGGGTGCGTGGCGGTCGCGGTGGCTTAGGCAACAGCAATTTTGCAACACCTACCAACCAGGCACCGGACTATGCACAACCCGGCGAAATGGGTGTAGAAGGCTGGAAGTATCTTGAATTAAAGATACTTGCCGATGTAGGGCTTGTAGGTTTTCCTAATGCGGGTAAGTCTACATTGCTTTCTACAGTAAGTGCAGCAAAGCCTAAGGTTGCAGATTATGCTTTTACAACACTAACACCGCAACTGGGCATTGTACCATACAGGGATAATAAATCATTCTGTATGGCCGATCTGCCGGGCATTATAGAAGGTGCAGCAGAAGGAAAGGGGCTTGGCCATCGTTTCCTCAGGCATATAGAGCGTAACTCTGTTTTATTATTCCTCGTACCTGCTGATAGTGCAGACCATGCAAAAGAGTTTAAGATACTATACAACGAATTAGAGCAGTACAACCCTGAACTGCTGCATAAAAGAATGATACTGGCCATCAGTAAAAGCGATATGCTGGATGATGAACTGAAAGAAGCTATTGCAGCTACATTACCTAAAGATATACCCCATATTTTCATCTCATCTGCTTCCAACCAGGGTATACAGCAACTGAAAGATATGCTCTGGACTGCACTAACAGAAGATTAGTAGTATGAAAACTATATCTCCTGCAGAGCTTAAAAAATGGATGGATGAGAAAAATCCTTTTGTTCTTATAGACATACGTGAAGAATGGGAGCGAGAAGTGTATAGCATTGGTGGGCTGCATATACCTATGGGTGATGTCCCTCAACGGCGCAGCGAAATACCCACAGATACACCGGTTGTTGTTTACTGTGAAAAAGGTATACGCAGTTCTATAATTATACAAAGATTAGAGACGGCAGGTTTTGACAACCTGTACAACCTGCTTGGTGGTATGAGTAGCTGGAGGAGGGTGAACCCGGATATGCAGGATTAACAGGTTTACGAGATAAGTTTCAATGTACTGCCTGTATCAGTTACCACTAATTGATGCGGCATACCCAGCGCTATGGTGTAATTGATATCTATATGTCCTGTAGGAAAATTGAAGCATACCGGGTAATCATATTCAAGCACCTTATCGGCTATTATCTCTTCCGCTGTTTGCCCGAAAGGTCGGTCAGTATCAGTCAGGTCAGAAAACCCGCCAACTATCAATGCTGCTAACTTGTCCAGTTTGCCTGCGCGTTTCAGGTTCAGCATCAGGCGGTCTATATTATAGAGCACTTCACCAATGTCTTCTATAAAAAGTATCTTACCCGTTGTATCAACCTCTGATGCAGAACCTGTAAGATGTGCCAGAATTGCCAGGTTGCCACCTGTTAATATACCTTCTGCAGTTCCATTACGGTTGAATGAAGATGCAGGTATATCATAAACCAGTTCTTTACCACTGATGGCATCAAAAAAACTTTGCCAATGGGGGTTATGCATCACTTCTTCACGATAAGCATTACACATAGGGCTGTGCAGCACAGGCAGGTTACAGTTGGCCTGAATATGGTTTTGCAGCACAATGATATCGCTGAAGCCGCATACCCATTTGGGTTTCTTCATAAACTCACTGAAGTCAAGCCTGTCTATAAAACGGCTCATGCCATATCCGCCACGCCCCATCAGTATAGCATCTACAGCAGGATTATCCAGCATAGATTGCAGGTCTGCCAGTCGCTCATCATCAGTTCCCGAAAAATAATGGAACTGTGTACCGCAGGTTTTACCCATCAGTGTTTTGTATCCTTTCGCTTCCAGCATCGATGCTGCATATTGCAACCGTTCCATAGGTACATAACTTGCCGGACAAGTAATACCTATAACAGAACCTTCTTTCAGATATGGGGGGTGAATCATGCGCTTTGTAATAATCCTATGTAAATATAATCCTCCCTTATTTCTACAGGGTAGGTTTTTAGTTTATATCCTTCGCCGCTTGTATTGCGGCCGTTCACCGGGTCGAAGCGGTATTTATGGTCAGGACAAACGATGCGGCCCTGTGCATCTATCCATCCTTCGCAAAGACGTGCGCCAGCGTGTGGGCAGGTAGCGGCATAAGCATGTAGCTTATCAGCTCGTTTTATCAATCCTACTTCTTTATCAGCTACTTCAATGTCCAGCATTTTGTTTTCTTCCATTTCAGAAAACTTCAGTCCTTCTATCTTATACCAGGTATAGAGCATATTATCTTCTTGCTGCAAAAAAATCTTTCATCAGTTGAGCACATTCATCGGCCAGTATACCATGCACCAGTTCAGTCTTCGGGTGGAAGGGTGAGTTGTTGCCCGTGATGTGTGCATAGCCATTCTTAGGGTCAGATGCACCAAACACCACACGGCCTATCTTGCTCCAGTACAGTGCGCCACTGCACATAAGGCAGGGCTCAAGGGTAACGTATAGCGTAGCATCTGGCAGGTATTTACTGCCCAGTTGGTTGAAGGCAGCAGTGAGTGCTATCATTTCGGCATGTGCAGTGCTGTCATTCAGTTGTTCTACCTGGTTGTGCCCGCGCGATATTATTTTCTCGCCCCATGTTACAACAGCACCCACAGGTATCTCTCCTGCATCATAAGCCAGCTTCGCCTGTCTTAATGCCTCACGCATAAAATATTCGTCGTCAAAAACCATAGGTCAAATATATATAGTTCCCCTTCAGGGGCGGAGGGGTTTATTCCTTATTCTTTGTGTCCATTATAATAGTTACCGGGCCATCATTCACAAGCGCCACTTTCATATCGGCACCAAAGCTACCTGTTGCTACCGGCTTTTCTATCATTTGTACCAGCGTACTGATGAAATATTCATACAGAGGTATAGCCTGCTCCGGTCTTGCTGCTTTTATAAAGGACGGACGATTCCCTTTTTTATAAGAAGCATGTAGCGTAAACTGGCTTACTACCAGTATCTCGCCGTCAATATCCTTCAGGCATTTGTTCATCAGCCCTGCCTCGTCAGAGAATACCCTAAGCTGGGCTACCTTGCTGCAGAGCCATTCTGCATCCTCGCGGGTATCTTCGGTTTCTATGCC
Organism: Flavipsychrobacter sp.; assembly: GCA_044227125.1. GTDB lineage: Bacteria > Bacteroidota > Bacteroidia > Chitinophagales > Chitinophagaceae > Polluticoccus. The sequence continues at coordinate 1,521,833 of JBGAFS010000001.1, read as the reverse complement.
CAGCAATACCATAAAACCATAGCCTATGGCAGACTTTACAGTTCCGTCAATAGTAACGCTGGCAGAAGAGACCCTTTGTATAACAGCACGCATGGTGCAAAAATGCAGATTTTGACCGAATAACTATCTATTGCATAATCTTATAAGACTTTTAGCTTTTGACTTTTTACTTTTGACTTAGCAATGTATAATATCAACGAAACCATAGTAGCACTCGCAACACCGCCCGGTATAGGCGCCATAGGTGTTATCCGCCTCAGCGGCAGCAATGCTATAGAGATAACAGATAAGATATTCAAAGGAAAGAAACTGGCTGCACAGCCATCGCATACCATACACTTTGGTAAAATAATGGATGGAGATAAAGCGCTGGATGAAGTAGTGGTTAGTTTATACAAAGCACCCAAAAGCTATACAGGCGAAGACGTGGTAGAGATAAGCGGACATGGTAGCCAGTATATACTGGAGCAGATCATAAACCTCTGCATAGCCAATGGCGCACATATGGCAAAGGCAGGTGAGTTTACCCAACGCGCTTTCCTGAATGGCAAGTTAGATTTGGCACAAGCCGAGGCTGTGGCAGATTTGATAGCATCACAATCGGGTGCAGCGCAACAGGCTGCTATGCACAACCTGCGCGGCGGATTCAGCGAAGAGCTGAAGGCCATGCGTGAGCAGCTCATAAAATTCAGCGCGCTCATAGAACTGGAACTCGATTTCAGCCAGGAAGATGTGGAGTTTGCAGACCGCACCCAATTCTACGAATTGATAGACCACCTGAACACCAGTGCACAAAAACTCGCCGATTCATTCAGGCTGGGCAATGTGATACGCAATGGTGTGAGCGTTGCTATTATAGGCAAACCCAATGCAGGCAAGAGTACACTGCTCAATGCATTGCTCAATGAAGAACGTGCCATAGTAAGTGATATAGCAGGCACCACCCGCGATACTATAGAAGAAACACTGAATATAAACGGTGTACTCTTTCGCCTGATAGACACGGCAGGCATCAGAGAACATACAAGTGATGTGATAGAAAGTATAGGCGTGCAGCGCAGCATGGATACTATGAAGCGTGCAGATGTGGTGGTATATCTCTATGATGTGAATACCACTACTGCCGATGAGATAAATGAACAGGTTGCTGCGTTTGAAAAAGAAAACATCAAATACCTGCTGGTTGCCAACAAAGCAGATATGTGGACAGGTAACAGGCAGGAAAACATTATCTATATCTCTGCAAAGAACAAAGACAATATCCAGCAACTGAAACAGGCGCTCTATAAACTGGTGATTGAAGGAGAGATAAATACAGAAGGCACCATCATCACCAATGCACGCCACTATACATCATTGCAGGAAGTGTTAAAGTCATTGGCAGATATTAAAGCCGGGCTCGACAATCATATAGCCAGCGACCTGATAGCGCTCGATATCCGCCGCTGCCTCTTTTACCTCGGCGAGATAACAGGAGAAGTGACCACAGAGGATAAGCTGGATTATATATTTAGCAAATTCTGTATCGGAAAGTAAACTGCTTAAGCTAATTGCCCATAAAGGGCACCAATGAGTTTCAGTACCTGCTCTTTAGTTGGTTCATCTGTTATACCTGCGTCATTCACTTTTATATTGATGTAGGAGATCACCAGTTGGGTGTCATCAGTGACGCCGGCCTCTATTATCTTTAGTGTTTCCAGCAGGGAAGCATGTGCTTTATGGCCCAGCGATGAGGCTGTAATAAGTGCAGTAGGCTTTTTGGAGAATTCCATTGATGACACAGTCCAGTCGATAGCATTTTTCAGGCTGCCCGGTACACCCATAGCATATTCGGGCGTACATATCAGTATACCGTCTGCTTCATTCAGCAAATTCCTGAAATGCACCACCTCGGCAGGTGGTTCTGATAAATGATCGGGATTGAAATGCGGTATAGAAGCTATGTCATTGAATATAGTTACATCAAACAATGTACTTGATAATGCGGCAATAGCTTTTATCAGTTTCAGGTTTGAGGAGTTCGCCTTGGTACTCCCGCAGATGGCAATAATTTTTTTCATGTTGTAAAGAGTGGCAAGTTAGGTTAATTGTTAATTATGAAATTGAAAACCTGTTATTACTTTTAGTTTCAATTAAAGAGTAGTTAGTAAAGAATATCAATAACGATGAAATATGAGGAAGTCATTTTGGGCGAAATTTTATACAGGTTTAAAGTTGGGCGCAGCTATAGTCCCCTTTTTACTTTTTATAATGCTATGTGCGTCATGTAATTCCTGGCATGAAATGTGGGGAGATCATCCGTTAGGTAATCATTTATCAATGTTAGATGGCGATTGTAAAGAAGATAGGATAATAGTGTATTGTGGTAATCGGACAGGAGTTTGTTATACTGGTATTTATGTCATTCCAACATATTCAAGACATTATGATAGTAATGGACATTATACCGAATACGTAATAACAGCTATTTCTGATAGTAAGTGGGTAGTAGCTAAAACTTTAGAAATAAAGAAAGAAAAAGAGAATTATTGGATAATTAAAAAAGGGTTTAACATTGACAGAGTTGATTGCTCAAAAGTCAACTGCGATAGCATTATTCAAAGCCATGTAATCGGGCCGCTAACATTATCCGAATTTATACATAAGAAGGAAGTTTCAGGCATCAATTTATTGGTAGAAAGGTAAAATGCTGAGTATCGTTTTCGTCTCCTCTGTGTCTCCGATAGGGACACAGAGGTATAAATGAGATTTATGAGACTCCCTCCACCTCCCAAAACTTCAGCTTCCCTGTCATAATAATCTGTATCATAGGCATAAAGCAGGATTATCTTGTAAATTACAGCCTTATTAACCTACACAGGGCAAACAGATAATAATGGCAGAGCATGTAGTAAAAATATTGAAGACCGAATATGTAATACACGATGTAAAACGCATATTCAATCCCCTATGTCCTAAATAGAGATGTGAGGAGCCGGAAAAATATAAAATGACTAATTCATTAGCATATAACATTATATCATTGCCACATGTACTACAAAATAGTATAGAAGATTCAATATTCTCTCTTTTGAATAGGGTTGGATATTTTTTAAGATATGATGAAATTAATAGCTCTGTTTTGTATGATACATTATTATTACATCCATCTTATGTAGCAGATTGGTTTGAATGGTCATCAAGTAAAAGAACAACTGGATGGTTTCTGAAAGAAGATAATGAGAGCTACTTAGTTGGCAATTATTCCAATGAAAAAGGGATTAATAGCGTTATGATATATACGAACAGAATAGAAGCTTGCGCATTATTTATTATGAAGGAAATAGAAGACGTAAGAAATAGCTCAAATAATTGAGATTATCTCGATTGCCATTGGTGTTCTTCACTAACAACTTACAGAGTCAAAACCTCAGCTTCCCTGTTATAATACTCCGTGTCGTAAGCATATAGCAGGATTATCTTGTAAATTACAGCCTTATTAACCTCCTCAAGGCAAACAGATAATAATGGCAGAGCATATAGTTAAGATATTACAGACGGAGTATGTAACACACGATGTAAAACGCATAGTGGTAGAAAAACCGACTGGCTACACCTTCATTCCCGGGCAAGGCACAGACGTGTCTGTTAATAAAGACGGCTTCCGCGACCAGCGCGACCCGTTTACTTTTACTTCGCTCAATGAATGGGACCATCTCGAGTTCACCATCAAGATATACAGGGAGCGCAATGCGGCTACCAAAGAAATAGAAAAACTAAAAGTAGGAGACGAGCTGATAATACGTGAGCCCTGGGGGGCTATACAGTACAAAGGCCCCGGTGTGTTTCTTGCGGGTGGTTCGGGCATTACACCTTTTATGGCTATACTCAGGCAACTGGCTGCTATGAAACAGCTGGAGGGGAATATGCTCATATTCTCTGTGCAAACCAGCGAAGATGTGATATACGGGCAGGAGCTGGTAACTATGCTAGGAGATAAACTGCTGATAGTGCTCACGCGCGAAGGTGTTATAGGCTTCCGCGACAGGCGTATTGATGAAGGCTTTCTTAAGGCTGCAGTGCGCAATTTCAGCCAGAATTTTTATGTATGCGGCCCTGAAGAATTTGTTACTGATATCACAGGGATACTTGCTACGCTGGGAGCAAATTCTGATAATATAGTGATTGAAAAATAAGCTATTGCGGGTAGTGCATATCCCAATGACCATCGTCATAGAACGGCCGGATAATATTTGGTAAATTCGTATTATTCAGGTCAGACTATGAAAAGAAGTGCATTAATGCTGCTGGCAGCAGCTACCATACTGGGTGTATCTTGTAAACACGATCCGCAGCCTCCGTCAATTGTTAACACTGATACAGGCCTTGCCGCAATGACCCCGTATGTATGGTTCAATCCCCCTTTTTTCCCGCAGGCCGAGATACCGGCAGATAACCAGCTCTTCAAAGAACGTATAGCACTGGGTAAGAAACTGTATTTCGATATTCGCATGTCTAATAATGGGGAGTCATGTAATACCTGCCACCTGCAAGATCATGGTTTCTCTATGCCGGGCGTTTCTGCTTTTGATAAGGGGCTCACCGCACTGCCGCTCGAAAACCTTGCATGGTATAAGAACTTCATGTGGGCTGGCCGCATTACCGGTACGCTTGAGGATGTGATGTATGCTGAAGTAACCAAACGCTTCAATACAGACCTGGCTAAAATCAATGCCATCAGCGAGTACCGGACCGATTTTAAGAAATACTATGGTATTAACGAGATAGGTGCTAAAGACCTGGCTAAAGCTCTAGCCCAGTATATGCGTGTACTGGTGTCAAAAGATACCAAATACGAGAAGAATGTACTGGGTGTTGCTAAGCTTACTGCTGACGAGCAGGCCGGACGTACTATATTCTTTACAGAAAGAGGCGACTGCTTTCACTGCCACGTGGCTATACTGGCTACCGATAATATGATGCATAATAACGGGCTGGATAGTGTATATGCAAAGGACATAGACAAGGGTTATTATAATGTAACAGGTGACCCTAAAGACCTTGGCAAATTCCGTACACCTAACCTGAGGAACGTAGCACTGAAAACAGACTTCATGCACGATGGCCGTTTCAAATCACTGGAAGAAGTAGTTAACTTCTACGACCACCAGGTGCATATCGGTGTCAGTAATATAGACCCGATAATGGTGAAACCCGGTAAGGAAGATGGCCTCAACCTGACTGAAATAGAAAAACAGCAACTGATAGCATTTCTTAAAACACTTACTGATAGTGTAATGCTGAACAGTGCTGATTTTAAAGCACCATAATTATTCCCTGTAAGCAGGATTATTTATCAATTCGTAGTCGGTAAGCGTATGCAGGAAGGCTATTATTTTTCTTTGCTCTTCCTTAGTCAATGCCAGCCCCGGCTTGCCATTCTTTACCAGCAGCGGAGATAGCGTGGCAGATTGCAGAACACCATCAGTATAATGTGCCAGCACATCCTCAAGTGTTTTCAACCTGCCATCGTGCATGTAAGGGCCTGTTACAGCTACGTTTCTTAAAGAAGGTACTTTAAACTTGCCCCAGTCGTCAGGATTCAGTGCTATGCGATACCTGCCGGAGTCGCTGGTGTACACAGTATCAAGCCCGTTATTCTCAAAACTGTAATTGGTAAACAAAGGTTCTGTATGGCAGGAAGCACAGTTCTTTTTATACAGGTAGTAGCCGTCATGCTCATCGTTTGTCAGTACCTCTTTCCCGCTTACAAACTTGTCGTACTTCGAACCTGCAGATACCAGGTTGCCCATAAACTGTGCCAGTGCATAAAACATCTGTTGCGCATCTATAGGTTCCCGCTTAAACACATTTTTGAACAGGGCAGGATATTCCTTATCACCATTTAGCTTTTCTATTATATGGTTGATGGTCTCTCCCATCTCTACCCGATTGGTAAGGGGTGCCAGTGGCATTACCTCTATATGGTTCACACCACCATCCCACATAAAACTGGTATTCCATGCCATATTGAATATGGCAGGTGAGTTCCTTCTTCCCTTCAGGCTGTTTATGCCTATGCTTAGCGCATTGCCGCCATCAGCAAACGCATATTCCTGCTTATGGCAGGATGCACAGGAAATGGTATTATCAACAGAGAGCATGGGGTCATAAAACAATTTGCGCCCCAGTTCAAATCCTTCTTTGCTGTACACATTTTTGTCAAAGGTATAATGTGCTGCAGGAAAGTAGGAAGGACGAACAAGCCCGCTGCCTGTTTCGGCAGCGGGTTGTATATGAGCATCATTTACGCAGGCACCCATACTCAATATGCCTGTTGTTGCTGTCAGCAACGCTAATCTTTTTACCCGCATAAAACGGTGTTATTGGCAAGCCTATTGCAGGCTGCTGAATGATATATTACTGTAAAAGTCATTGGCCATAGTTTTAGCCTGTGCGCTGGGCGCATGTATTACACTAAGCACGCTTACGCTTGGTGATGTGTGCCACAACCTGGCAGGGTTAGCCAGCAGGGTTACTACAGGGATCTTGCCATTTTCTATGGTCAGCGTTTTACCGCCAAAGTCAGTACTCTTTACTGTTACAACATTATAATCTCCCGAAAAACCACCCAGGTGGAAAGCGAATGTATTAACGCTGGAATTGGGCGATGTACCCTCTGCCTTCAGCATTATATAACCGCTGTTCCAGTCCCAGAACATACCGTTGGCCAGCGACAGGGCACCGGTATTAGCCCCTGATACGTTGCGGGCGCTGTCTACACCCATAGTATACTCCATAGCTGTGTAAGTGCCGGCAGGTATATTATCTACGTTTATGGCAGATGCTTCGGGTGTAGTGGCATTCAGCAGGAAATAGCTTTCAGGCTGTGCCCACCAGGTACCATCAGATTTTTTGAGACGGATATTCGAAACATAAAACCTGAACATAGAGAATGTTAGCGTATCTCCGGTTTTAGGCTGCACATATGTTGTGCCCATACTCCATGGCAATGCAGCTGAGCCAAATACATAGCTGAACTGTACTTTCATACCACCCGGCGAGGGGGCAGGAGTGGTCTTATCTTTTTTGCATGACGAGAAGGATGTTGTTGCCAGTATCCCCAGTACTATAGCAACAAGTGGTAATCCTATCAAATACTTTCTCATAATTCAGTTATTTATCAGTTTGTAGAATACTTGTTATAACATTTATAAAATTACTTATTAATCAACCGCTAAAAAATGACTTCAGTCATCATACTTATTTTTAAAGGATATACCTGTCTTCTATTGCCCTGCAGCATTTTACGATACAATTTTACGCTGTATTTAGTAAATTTGCTGTAACAAAAGTTACTGACTTTTTGAAGTTCTTTGACATATTTTATAAACCACTTAGCCCTGAGAACAGGTTTAACCCCGGATTAAACAGCATTGAATAAGGGGGAAAAATTTCATATCCGGTAATCAATTGATTGTCTTGTACCCCCTTGGTTATGGGAACAAAATGGAAACAATTTCCCGGATATAAATAAACCGTTGGTAGTGGCCATTGAGTATCAATTATTTATGAAGAGGGAATAAACAGCGCTTTTTAAAACGGATTTATTTGACGCTTTCAGGTACTTTTTCCAGGCACTAAGAATAAAAAAATCCTCCCGCAGAGGGGAGGATTTTCAACAGTTATCACTAGTGCTTTATCCTTCGTAAATAACACCTGAGGTAGGTGTTTCGTACAGTTCTATGCGTTTCAGTTGCGGAAGGGATGGTTTCAGTTTATTCCAGAACCAAACGGCAAACAGTTCGCAGGTAGGGTTCTCCAGTCCTCCTACGTTGTTGAGCATTTTATGGTCTACCTGGTCAAGTACCGGTTCAATGACTTGCTTCATATCGGCAAAGTCCATCACCCAGCCTATATTAGGATCAGTTTCACCTTCTATATATACCGTTAGGCGGTAAGTATGCCCATGTATCTCTTTGCACTTATGTCCTACCGGTACATTAGGCAGGAAATGAGCAGAATCGAACGTGAATTGTTTAAAAATGACCATACTATCAGCTTTTGCGGCGCAAAGGTACAGAACCCATTACAAAAACTTGTTCAAAAACAAGAGGTTTTTGTTTATTAGTCTTGTGTGAAAGCGTCAGCACCGTTCTGCTGTAACTGAGACATCAGCCCGCTTACACCCATAGAAGAGGCGCCCTTACCTTCGAGATTGTAATTAAACGGAGTACGGAACCACTCATTAACATTCATGGTCATACTCATGGTGTTGCTGTAATATTGGTCAACATGCAGTTCGCATTTTACACCTGCTGCTGCCTGGTAGCCCCTGCTGCCAATATGCATAGCATAGCCGGTAGTAGTTGTTGTTCCGGTTTTATAACGGCCTTCCAGTTTCAGGAAGTGGTAACCGCCACCCATAGCATCCGGCCATATCATGTTTGTGTTTTCAACAGTTGCAGGCAAGCCACCAACGGTATTATGCTCTTCTTTCACACCAACCTGGAAAGCTACTGAGTCATAGCCACCGTTCGGCACGCTGTTAAATACCATCAGGTTAACTGCTTTGTTACGAGCATCAATATAGAAAACACTGTCTTGTTCGAAAATCAGAACACCGGCCCTGTAAAACCTGAAATTGCTCAGGTAGTATTGCAGGCGCTCTATGCTGTAAACATTGCCTGCAGCATTAGTATACATGACAGAGTCCCACCTAATAGGTTGTCCGTCTACCGAATGATTAACCTTTATCTCAAGTTTGCTTTTCCCAAGATCAGTAGTAGAGTGTTGGGCAGAATTGCAACTGAATAGTGCAGAAACGATCAGTAAGAATGCGGCTGTAAGTCTGATATTCATAATATGATTAATAATTTGTTGCAAATTACATAATAGTGGCTTAAAACAGGACAAATTAACACCTGCCGACAGTGATATTTATCACTTCTGAGCCTTAGTTTTTAAATATTCTGTATATGAGATTGACCTCCCACAGCTTTTTTGCAGAACTAACTAATGAAAAGCTAAAGCCATTATCGCCTGCTATTCTCTGTATCATATCCAGGTCGCAATCATCGCATAACACCATATAAACTTCTGATGTTGCTGAGAGGTATGTATTGATTTGGGCAAATAACCTGCTGAAATATTCACCATTTTCGCCGCAGTACCATGCATAAGAGGCTTCAGTTGTTGGTGCTTTCTTATAATAAGGCGGGTTGATGGCGATGATATCAAACTTTTGCAACGGTATATTATTGAAAAGGTCTGATGATATGATAGTGAGTGGTATTTGATTGCGTTCTGAATTCTTATGCAGATATTCGATGGCTGTTTGGTTAATGTCAGTTGATGTGACTATAGCTCCGGCTTTAGCTGCTGATAGTGATATAAGCCCGCTGCCTGCACCTAATTCGAGGAACGTTTTCCCATGCAGTTGTTTTTGTAAAAGGTATGATAACAGGAACCTTGTGCTGAAAAAGAACGCCGGATGAAATACCTGAGGGGGTATGGATAACCTGATGCCCTTATGTGTATACTGTCTTTCTTTCGATAAATACAGCTTCACTAAAGGTCGTAGCGTATAGTTGGAAATATGCTTGAGTATCCGTTTCAATATCTGTCGGTTAAACTGTAGCAGGGTTCATGCGTGGTGGAAGATTCAGCGAGCACACACACTTTTTGCAGGTCTCATCTTTATCCATATCCAGTTTCCTGCGGAAATCAATTGCTTCAGGGCTGTTTATGATATCCTTAAGCTGGTTGTTCCTGATATTACCCTGTATATGGTGAAAGAAACAAGGACGAACATTGCCATCTGCTTCCACAACAACTGATACCCACGGTGCATTGCACTTCTTTGCAGGGAATTCATTTAAGCCATAGTATGCAGCATAGTAGTGGTATATATCACGGAGTTTAGCAGGAGATTCTGCAATGTAGCGTTTTGTAAAATCAGCAGCATAGCGCTTTTCAAGATCACTGATAATGTTTTTGAGTTCAGCCAGTTCGTCTTGCTCCAGCAATACTTCTGCCTGTCGTGTTTCATCCCACGCCACTTCCCTGTTGAATGCCTGGCTGCTTACATCAGCTGGGAGGAAGCTGACCTGGTTCAGGCCTATTTGTTTGGCGGCATCGATTATCTTATCCCACGCACGAAAGTTGATCTTATGAATCACAGTGCGCCCCGTAATGCGGTATCCGGGTTGTATAGTCCTGATGGCTTCTACACCCTCTCTTATCTTGTTGTATGCGCCGGGTATATTTCGTATTGCATCGTGAAGAAGCTCATCTCCATCTATTGATACAATTATGTCATGTACGTGTTTCACAATATCGGCAGCATTCCTTTTCAAGCTAAGGCCCGTAGATAACAAAGTGACAGAGATATTATTCTCATTGAGTAATTCACATAGTTTGAAGAAATTGCTGTTGAGCAAGGCTTCGCCACCGGACATTACAACTTGCTTGCTCCCTAATTGCCTTAGTGATGATAGTAAACCTTTTACATCTTCCTCTGTGAGCTGTTTCAGGTTTTTGTTGTCTTTCCATATATCACACATAATACATCTGCAATTGCAGGCAGAATGTGGCATCAGGATAACAATAGGCAATGCCGATATCTTGTGTGTATACAAGCTGGTGTACCTGCGAAATGTATGTAGCAATGATTGTTGCATAGTGCTAGAAACCTTCTATTTCAGGTTGCCTGTATTTCCAGAGTATTTGAAGTGCCTTTAATTCATATGGCTTCTTGTAGAAATTGGTTTTATACCTTATAGCCGCAAAGAATTTCAATATTGCTTTTTTAATGCCTGTAAGCTTGATGTCTGATACTGTTGGGTAATAACCATTAAGTACAACTTCAAAATCTTTGATCTTATCTATCATCTCAGCAGTTAACCATGGAGTGAGCGGGTTTTTGCGCAGGTCGAAAGATTCCCACTGCGGGCTGATCCAGTCCTCCAGTTTTTCAGGGAAACGGAAACCACTATCTAAAACTTTGTTATACATTTCTGAACCTTCAGTAGGTACCGGGCTGTATACATAAATAATGATCTCAGTCCTGGGATTGATACGTTTAATTTCCTTTATGAAAGCAATATCCTGTTCTATTTGTTTCATGGTTTCTTCTTCTGTAGACCCGGGTGTGCCAAGCACAAAAGAATATTCAGGTATGATGTCATGCTTGGCCATACGTGCTGCAAATGCTTTTATCTGTGCACTGCTTTGCGTGCCACCTTTGTCCATTTTCTTCAATATCTCATCATTGCCGGTTTCTGCGCCGAAGAATATCATCTTACATCCTGACTTCCGCATAAGCCGTAGTGTTTCGTCAGAATACTTATCAATAGTATCAATTCTGCCCTCACCCCACCAGCTCATGTTTTCATGCTCCATCAGTTTTGAGAATTCGGCAACGCGTTTTTCGGAAACAAAGAAATTGTTGTCATGAAATTCAATAGCAGTGCCATTATAAGTATCTTTCAGGTACTTTATGTCTCTGTAAATATTTTCAGCAGATTTCCCTCTCCACCTGGCATTATATATAGGAACCACAGCACAAAAAGAACACTTAAAAGGGCAACCCATACTGGAGTGGTATGCAATAGTTCTTTTGCCCAGGTAGGTTTTGCCCAGGTATTTGTGTATTGGGTAAAAACTATTTAGTTTTTCATAAGGTAAAGGAGGCAACTCGTCCTGGTCATACAGGTCATCTTTTCTGCTTTTTATAATATCGTTGCCTGATCTATAAATGATGTTCCCGATCAGTTCGTATGGCTTATTATTATCTAGTGCCATTAAAAGAGATGGGAAGGCTTTATCTCCCGGTCCGTTGATGATGAAATCTACATAGCCCGAATTTAACACAACTCTTGGCTGATTTGATGCAAAATAGCCACCCCATATAATTCTAATTTCAGGGAATTGCTCGCGTATCATTTTAGATACGGGAATGGCCTGTTTTAGTTGTGGGCCGGGCATTGCAGTGCAACCGAAATATTTAAAACCGCCTTCCTTTAAGTAGGTAGTGATCTTATCAATCGGGTCAGTTTCAAGATTGCCATCAACTATCACATAATCATAGAGCCCGTCAATAGATGCCGCTACGGATAATATAGAATTTGGTATCCTGGGTTTTGAGTTTGCACTTCTTGGATTAAAAAGTAAAACTTTATTCATAACAAATAATCCTCATTGCAGAGGTTAATTAATAAATAAGATAATAGAGCATGTATTCGTAAAGGCAATTAAAGATACAGGAAAATCAATAATGCACAGTTTATATCACTAGTGTAATATTGCAGTCAATGCTATTCTATGCATAATTGTAACCTAAGTGCATATTATTTAGTACCTTCATATATGACGGGACTCAGTCTTAAAGTATGACAGGGTGTCTTATCCAAATAGTAATATGTTTTCAAAATTATTCGGCAGGAAAAAAGACTCAAATCAGAATGCACAGTATTCTTCGCTACCCCATGTCAGTGATTATTCATTCCTCACTACAGACATGCATTCGCACCTTATACCAGGTATAGATGATGGAGCACAAACCATAGAAGACAGTTTAACGCTGATAAGACAATTACAATCATTAGGTTACAAAAGCCTGGTAACTACTCCACACATTAAATCAGATCATTTTCCTAATAATTCAGCTAATATTCTTAATGGTTTAGAACTATTGCAAAATACACTTCATGAAGAAGGTATACATATGCCGATAAAAGCTGCTGCTGAATACTACATAGATGACCACTTCATGCAATTGCTTGAAACTGAACCATTGCTTACAGTAACAGGTAATCATGTTTTAGTTGAATTGTCTTTTATGTTCGAACCGGCAAGGTTCTATGATATCCTGTTCAGAATACAGACAAAAGGGTACAAGCCCATATTGGCACATCCTGAAAGATATGCTTATTATCACGATAAAAAAGGCATGTATAATGAGCTGAAAGCCAGAGGGTGTTTGCTTCAGCTCAATCTTATTGCTTTAGTAGGTTATTATGGCAAGCCGGTTAAAAATATATCTGAAGAATTGCTGAAAGAAGGCTTGTATGATTATTGCGGAACAGACATGCATCACATGAAACATGCAGAAGCCTTAGGCAAATTATTGCAGGCAGATGTTATGCACTTGTTAAGCCAACAACGATTTCTAAATAACAGCATTTTGTTATAACAATGTATAGCTGTTTTTTTATAAATCTCACTGGGTTATATTTGTACATACCATTGACACACTGTTTATAAAAATTACATTACAAACACATGCAAAAAGTACTTGTAACCGGTGGTGCCGGCTATATAGGTTCTGTATTAACCCGACAATTGCTTGAAAAGGGCTACAACGTGAGAGTTATTGATAACCTCATGTATGGAGGAGAACCTATTATAGATCTATTTAACTATCCAAATTTTGAATTTATAAAAGGTGATGTGAGGAACAGAGAAGATGTTGCTAAGGCGGTGGAAGGTGTAGATAGCATTGCTCATTTGGCAGCAATTGTTGGCGACCCTGCATGCGCGCAACAACCTGAATTGTCAAAGTCGACTAATATAGATGGCAGTAAGCTGCTTTATGAAGTAGCTAACCAAAGCGGGGTTAAGAAATTTGTATTTGCATCTACATGCAGTAACTATGGTAAGATGGAAAACCCTGATGAGTATGTGCATGAAGACTCTAAGTTAGCCCCCGTATCGCTTTATGCAGAAACAAAAGTGTCTGTAGAACAATATTTATTATCACAACCGACAACTAATAATTGTAAACCTACCTGCCTTCGCTTTTCTACTGTATATGGATTATCATTAAGGCCGCGTTTTGATCTTACTGTAAATGAATTTGCTAAAGAGCTGGCAATGGGACGAGAGCTGGTAGTGTTCGGAGAGCAGTTCTGGCGGCCATATTGCCATGTATATGATCTTGCGCGTTCCGTAGTAACTGTTATCGAGGCTGATCCTGCAATTGTTTCATTCGATGTATTTAATGTTGGGGACACCTCTGAAAATTATCAGAAGAAAATGATTGTTGATGAGGTGTTGAAAGTTATACCTGGTGCGAAGATCAAGTATGTTTCAAAGAATGAAGATCCGCGTGATTACAGGGTTGCATTTGAGAAAATAAAGAACAAACTGGGTTTTGAACTCATGTTCAAAGTTCCGGATGGAATAAAACAAATTGTGAAGGTGATCAACGATGGTTTTATCTTAAATCCTGACGATAACAAATACAAAAATGTATAGTTCGGTTATAAGTTTTATCAGGGAGGTATTTAAAGATAAAGAAGGGTTTATTCCTTTACATGCACCATATTTTGGCGGTAATGAGAAGAAATACCTTGCAGATACTATAGATTCTACATTTGTTTCTTCAGTTGGTGCATATGTCAATCGTTTCGAAGAAATGATGGCAGAATATACCGGAGCAAAATATGCTGTAGCAACGACTAACGGAACTACAGCATTACAGTTGTCATTAATAGTAGCCGGCGTAAAAAATGGTGACGAGGTAATAACACAACCCCTCACATTTGTAGCTACGGCTAATGCTATTGTTCATGCAGGTGCGACACCCGTATTTGTAGACGTAGACAAAGATACAATGGGAATGTCTGCAGATGCACTTGAGGATTTTCTGAAAAATAATACCAGCCAATCTGCGGGCAATTGTATCAATAAGTTTACGGGCAAGCGAATTGCAGCTTGTGTGCCTATGCATACTTTCGGATTTCCGGCAAGGATTGACAAGATAGCTGAAGTTTGCAACAGATACGGCATAGCATTAGTAGAAGATGCTGCAGAATCCCTAGGTAGTTATTATAAAGGCATTCATACCGGTACTTTTGGTTTATTGGGAACCTTTAGTTTTAACGGGAATAAGACAATTACCTGTGGTGGTGGCGGTGCTATTGTCACTAATAATGAAGTGCTGGCTAAACATGCAAAACATATTTCTACTACAGCAAAAGTGCCACACCCATGGGAGTTTGTGCATGACGAGATAGGATATAATTATCGCCTGCCCAACTTGAATGCGGCTTTGGCATGTGCGCAATTAGAGCAACTAGACACTATACTCAAGAACAAGCAGGAGCTTGCTGATATTTACAAGTCATATTTTGACAATACAGCTATACGATTTGTAACAGAAATAGAAGATGCCAGAGCCAATAACTGGCTCAATACAATTGTGCTTAATAGTCTTGAGGAAAGAGACAAGTTCCTTGAACAGACTAACAGCAATAAAGTGATGACACGTCCTATTTGGCGATTGATGAATAAGTTGCCGATGTTCCAAAATTGCCAACGTTCATCATTATCAAATTCTGAATGGCTCGAGGATAGAGTAGTTAATATACCCAGCAGTTACAGGCCAGCCTGAAACAGGACTCTTTTCTTGTAAATACCATGTTAATGGGATGTTGTTTTGGTGTTATTGCATTCAAGCTATAGTCTGGGGCTAAGACGGGTTTGTATCTTTGTGTCCAACCAACGAGATTATAATGACTTTAAATCTGCAAAGACATATCATTTACGACCATGATACTGTTCGCGATGCATTAATTAAATTGAATGATCTAAAAAAGGATCCTATTTTAATTGTTGCAGACAAAGACCGTAAGTTGATTGGGTCTTTGACAGATGGTGATCTGCGCAGGGGCTTTATAAATGGGCTGGATTTCAATTCTCCTATTCCGGATTATCTACAGCCTAACCCGTTATATATATATGATGATGAGTTAAGCAAAGCAGACATTAACGGATTACGCAAAAGAAATTTCCTGGTTATACCGATTATCAACAGGCAAAGGGTAATAGTTGATATTCTCAATCTCACTGTAATTCATTCAGTAGTACCTGCAGATGTAATAATTATGGCAGGTGGCCGTGGACAAAGACTAATGCCACTTACTGCAGATACTCCCAAGCCCATGCTTAAAGTAGGTGACAAACCAATACTGGAACATAATATAGACAGGCTTATTAAATACGGTGTTAAGAATATCTATATAAGTGTAAACTACCTGGCAAAGCAGATAGAAGAGTATTTTGGTGATGGTAGCTCGAAAGGAATATCAATAAAGTATATTCATGAGGATAAACCATTAGGAACAATGGGTGCGGTAAAACTAGCCGACTCATTGCAACATGATTATGTCATGGTCATGAATTCTGATATACTTACCAATATCGATTATGATGGCTTCTTTCATAACTTTATAAATGCTGGTGCAGACATGGCCGTTGCTACAACTAGCTATCAGGTTGAAGTGCCTTATGGCGTGCTGGAAGTAGATAATAGCAACTTTGTAAACTCGTTAAAGGAAAAACCCCGATATACATATTATTCAAATGCAGGTATATACCTTTTGAAAAGGGAACTATTGTCATTAGTGCCGGATAATGAATTTTACAATGTAACCGACCTGATGGAGGCAATCATAAGGTCAAATAAAAAACTGGTTTCCTTTCCTATACTAGGTTATTGGCTGGATATTGGTAAACATGATGACTTTAAAAAGGCACAAGAGGATATTAAATACATAAATATTTAATAATCAATTTGTTGGATATCATTATTCTATCCCAAAGACTTAATGATATTATAATCAAAGTTTAAAGCTCCCCGAATTTGAATTCGGGGATTTTTTTATTTATTTTGTGCATAGATTGAGTAAAATATTTACTCGTTATTGTGATGCCAGTGTGACTGACAATGGCGAAGCCATGAATGTAACAGTCTAAGAGAATCTAAAAAGAAATGCTTGAAGCATTAATTTCTTCCCGTACCCGAATCAAATTATTACTGAGGTTTTTCATTAATCCCGGCAATACCGCCTATTTGCGTGGTCTTGCGGATGAGTTTGATGAAAGTACAAACGCAATTCGTGTAGAACTGAACAGGTTTGAAGATGCGGGTATGCTATTGTCAGAAAGCCAGGGCAATAAAAAATTATATAAGGCGAACGACAAGCACCCATTATTCGGAGACCTTCGAAATATTATGCTGAAGTATGTGGGTATAGACCGCATCATAGAAGTTATAATAAGCCGGTTGGGGAAACTGGATAAAATGTACCTGACAGGAGATTATGCCAGGGGTAAAGACACAGGAATAATCGACTTGGTATTTGTAGGTGAGGTAGATAAAGAATATCTCATAAGCCTGGTGTCAAAGGCCGAGAAACTTATAGAACGGAAAGTAAGGTTTCTTACTTATCAAACGGAAGAATGGGAAACTATACAATCTGCAACAGGTAATAATAAAGAAAAATACCTGTTGCTCTGGGAAAATAATAAGTAAGTATGCCGTGGTATGTTCTGTATACAAAATCCAGAAACGAGAAAAAACTGGCTAAACTGCTGGAGGAAAGGGCGATAACAGTTTATTGCCCGGTGAAAGAAGAAATAAGGCAGTGGAGTGATCGTAAGAAGAAAGTATCAGAACCGGTTTTCAAGTCATACATATTTGTATCGATAAGCGACTATGAAACACAGAATGTGACAATATTAGAAACTCCAGGTGCAGTAAGGTTCTTATGGTGGAATGGTAAACCCGGGATAGTAAGAGATAATGAAATTCAGGCTATAAAGGATTTTCTTGAGGCATATAAAAATGCAGAAATAACATTCGAAATAAAAGAAGGTACCCCGGTTAGTGTAAAAGAAGGTCCATTGAAAGATATGAAAGGTGTGGTAACAAGAGTAAAGGGTAACAGAGCAACATTATTATTGAATACACTCGGGATGGAACTGGTAGCAACCTTACCGGTTCAGTCACTATCAACTAAATAATAAACAGATTAATATGGAAATCAAGAATTCAAGGATACTCGTAATTGGTGGTGCGGGTTTTATTGGTGCTTTTGTAGTACGTGAATTATTAAAGCATGATGTAAAAGAGGTTATCATCTATGATAACTTCACGCGAGGTAAGCATGAGAATATTAAAGACTGTGTTCAGGACCCGCGATGCACTATATATCCTTTTGGCGGCGATATCAGGGAGCTTGATATACTGGATAAGGCTTTTGAGGGTATAGATTATGTATTTCACCTAGCTGCTATGTGGTTGTTGCACTGTAAAGATTTCCCTCGTACAGCATTTGATGTAAACATCGGCGGAACATTCAATGTGTTGGAAGCATGCGTGAAGCATAACGTTAAGAAACTGGTTTATTCTTCTTCCGCATCTGTATATGGTGATGCAGTAGAGGTGCCGATGACTGAATCGCATCCATTCAACAACAAGAATTTTTACGGAGCAACAAAAATATCAGGAGAGGCTATGTGTACTGCGTTCAACGACCGTTATGGCTTGAATGTAGTAGGACTCCGTTATATGAACGTTTATGGCCCGGGTCAGGACCAGCATGCAGTGTATAGTGGTGTGGTGCCTATTATGCTGAATAAGATAGATGCAAACGAACAGCCTGTTATCAACGGTGACGGTTCGCAGGCATATGATTTTATCTATGTTGAAGATGTAGCAAGGTGTAATGTACAGGCGTTATTGTCTGATGTGAACTATGGTTTCTATAACGTAGGTACAGAAATACAAACTACCATCAAGCAACTATGCGATACCATACTCAAGTTAAAAGAATCTAACCTTGAGGTGATATACAAACCGTATAGTGCCGATGATGCGCGTGCTCTTGTAAAGAACAGGATAGGCTCAAGGAAACTGGCAGAAGAAGAGCTTGGGTTTAAATACAAATATTCGCTCGAAGATGGCTTGTTAAAGCTGATCCAATGGCGCGACACACAAACGTTTTAATTAATAAATAGCTATATCGTGGATACTGCAATAAAAAGGAATATTCCAATCTCCATCCCAAGTATGGGCCAGGAAGAATGGGAAGCAACAAGGGAACCCATATTTAGTGGTTGGATAACACAAGGCCCTAAGGTTAAGGAGTTTGAAGAAATATTTGCAAAGAGGCATAATGTAAAACACGCTTTAGCAGTATCAAACTGTACTACAGCCTTGCATCTTGCTTTGGTAGCGCTGGGTGTAGGTCCGGGTGATGAAGTTATAGTTCCGGCATTTACATGGGTATCGACAGCTAATGCTGTAGTATACTGCGGAGCTACACCAATATTTGTTGATATTGATCCTGTTACATTTAATATAGATGTAAACCAGGTAAAGCAAAGACTGACAGATAAGACAAAGGCAATAATACCTGTACACTTATTTGGATTGTGTGCAGATATAGATAAAATAAAAGAAATAGCACCCCAACTGAAAATTGTTGAAGATGGTGCCTGTGCTGCAGGTTCTGCATTGAATGGTAATCCTGCAGGCAGCCTGGGTGATATTGGTTGTTTCTCTTTCCATCCGCGAAAATCTGTAACTACAGGTGAAGGCGGTATGCTGACAACCAATAATGATGAGCTTGCTGAGAAGATGAATATGCTGCGCAATCACGGGGCATCAATATCAGAAGAACAAAGGCATAAAGGCCCAAGGCCGTATATACTGCCGGAGTTTGATATGGTGGGTTATAACTACCGTATGACAGATATACAAGGTGCGGTAGGTGTTGTTCAACTTAAGAAACTTGATATGTTCATAGATGAGCGTGACAAATGGGCTCGCTATTATAATGAGCAGTTTAAAGATGTAAGCTGGCTCAGAACACCACAATATTCGGACAGGTATAAGCACGGATGGCAATCATACGTATTGTTCATTGACGAATCGAAGTCGCCAATGAAGCGCAACGATATAATGGAGTACCTGCAACAACATGGAGTTAGTACGCGCCCGGGTACACATGCCGTACATATGCTTGGTTATTATTCGAGAACATACGGTATACTTCCTTCTGATTATCCGGGTGCATATGCTGCTAATGAATATTCCATGTCTATACCGCTGCATAATAAGATGACAGAGGAGGACTATATGTACATAGTAGACTTAATAAAGAACCTGAAATAAATGTGCGGCATAGCCGGTATATATAATCTCAGTGGTGCAGAAGTAAGTAAAGCACAGCTAAAAAACATGGCTGATGCTATTGCACACAGAGGGCCTGACGGAGAAGGATATTATGTTGATGGACAGATAGGGTTAGCGCACAGGCGATTAGCGATACTGGATACATCAGATCTTGGCGCACAGCCAATGACCTCTCATGATGGTACCTGGGTTGTTGTTTTTAACGGGTGTATTTATAACTACCCCGAAATAAAACAAGAACTGCAATCCCGTGGGCATAAATTCATATCTCAAACAGATACTGAGGTTATTACCGAAGGCTTGTCTGCATACGGGCCTGATTTTTTTACAAGGCTCAATGGCATGTTTGCTATTGCCGCATGGAATACGAAAGAGCAGGCGCTATATTTTAGCCGAGACAGGTTTGGAGTAAAGCCACTCTATTATTGGTTTCATGATAAAACACTTGTATTTGCATCAGAGATAAAAGCAATTATCAAACACCCTGCTTATTCCATAGATGTTGATTACAATGCGCTGAACCAGTATTTCACGTTCCAAAATGTATTTACATACAATACACTTTTCAAGGGGGTAACCATGTTGCCACCTGCTAATACGGTTAAAATAACCAGTAATTCATCAGGCGTAAAGCATAATTCATGGTGGGATTATGATTTCACCAAACCTGATGAATCTATGAGTTTTGATGATGCAGTTGATCTTACAAAGTATGCATTCGAACGTGCCGTATCAAGGCAAATGATATCAGATGTGCCTGTTGGGTCCTACTTGTCAGGCGGCATGGATTCTGGTTCTATTACCGCACTTGCATCAAAAAAAATACCGCGTATTGCCACCTTCACTGCTGGTTTTGATATGTCAGAGGTAACAGGTGTAGAGGCTAACTATGATGAACGCAGAGATGCAGAATTGATGGCCAACTACTTTAAGACTGAGCATTATGAACAGGTGATCAATGCAGGAGATCTTAGTTGGTCATTGCCGAGACTGGTTTGGCATCTTGAAGACCTGCGTGTTGGGATGAGTTATCCTAACTATTATATAAGCAGGCTAGCATCTAAATTTGTTAAGGTTTGTTTGCAAGGAACAGGAGGTGATGAATTATATGGCGGTTATCCATGGAGATATTACAGGGTATTTCAATCACTGAATCAGAATGAATTCTTTGATAATTACTATGGATTCTGGCAGAGGTTGGTACCGGATGAAGATAAAAAGAGCCTCTTTTCATCTTCATCATATTCACAGATCAATCTTGAAGATCCGAGAAAGGTATTTGAACTCGTATTTACTTTCAACGACAAGTTGAAATATGATACGCCGGAACAGCATATCAATAATAGCCTCTATTTCGAAATAAAGACTTTCCTCCCCGGCTTATTGCTTGTAGGTGATAAATTGTCTATGGCTAACGGACTGGAAGAACGTTTTCCTTTCCTTGATAATGACCTTGTAGATCTGGCACAAAAAATACCTGTTAAGCATAAGTTAGGTAATCTTGAGCGTATGATGCGCGTGGATGAAAATATCCTGGGTAATAAACTTAAGCTGTATACTGAGTTTGATGATGGTAAGAACGTACTCAGAAAGGCAATGATGGGCTTCTTGCCTGAGCGTATTATCAACAGAAAAAAGCAAGGCTTTTCTGCGCCGGATGAAAGTTGGTACAGGGGTGAAAATGCACAGTATATAAGAGAGTTACTATTGGGTAAAAAAGCGGTGTCCTCGGATTTTATTAACCAGGACTACATTAACAGGATAATAAAAGAACACACTGAGCAACACATAAATCACAGGCTTCTGATATGGAGTTTTATGTGCTTTGAATGGTGGTGTAAAATATTCCTTAAAGGAGAAAATCATCAAAATTGATCTCGCATTCTAAACCTTGGCTAACAGAAGCAGACCAGGACGCAGTTGCTAAGCAAATGCATACCGGTAATATTGCTGCCGGTAATAAGGTTGCAGAGTTTAACGGGATGTTGAGAGAATATCTCAATGTTGAACATTTTTTTCTTACAGCTAATGGTAGTAATGCAATTTATATAGCACTGTTAGCACTGGGGATTGGCAAAGGAGACGAGGTAATACTGCCTACGTATGTTTGTCGAAATGTTCAGGATGCAGTAAGGCACTGCGGCGCAGAACCAGTCTTGTGCGATATTGCAAGTAACTGGAGCATGGTACCTGATAGTGTTGCAGGACATATTACTGGCAAAACAAAAGCTATTATAGTAGTACATACATTGGGAATAGTATCTGACGTAGCAGCTTTCAGACAATTTAATGTTCCTATAATCGAAGATTGTTGCCAGTGTTTCGCCGATAAAGTTGGTAACCTTCGCCCCGGCATGTACGGAGATATTTCGGTTTATTCTTTCAATGCCACGAAATGCCTCACAACAGGGGAGGGAGGTGGTATAAGTACAACGAGAGAAGATCTGGCACAAGTCCTGCAGGCAATATTGAAGAACAAATCAATACATAACCCTCTTACTGACGTGCAGGCTGCGTTAGGCATATCACAACTATCAAGGTATAATGAGGCATTGCAGAAGAGAAAGTCAATAGCTGATATATATTTCAGTTCATTGAATGAAGATGTTTTAAAAGATTTTTCTGCGGTTAGACAGAGAAGTATGTTTTTCCGGTTTCTGTTATCAGACAATGAAGTGAACTTCGACGATTTCAGGAAAAAAATGCATGATAAAGGTATAGCCATAAGGAAAGGTGTGGATTGCTTATTGTCGGATGGCAATAAATCTGGAGAATATCCCAATGCAGAAGAAACTTACAGAAAAACAATATCTATACCCGTATATCCATCTTTAGAAATGTCAGAGGCAAAATATATTGCTGAGAATATTAACGAGTATTACTCTAACCGATCTTAATGGCGGCTAAAACATTATTTATAACTTTTGATACTGATTTTGCTGATTACATAGATAACAGCAATCATTTTGATGAGATGGATGAGGCATTTGACGGTATCAAAGATATACTTGACCGCCATCCTGCAATCAAGACAACATGGTTTATAAGAATTGACGGGCAAATTGAACAGATATATGGCTCTGCGGATCACTTGTACAATAAACACCTTGATAAGATCAACTGGCTAAAGGATAACGGCCATTCTATAGGTTGGCATCATCATTCGTATAAGAAAAACGAAGCAGGTAACTGGGTGCAAAATATTGATGAGGACATAATAGCAGATGAGATAAATAAATACGGGCAGATCGCCATTTCGAAAGGTATGGATATGTGCAGGATGGGTTGGGGATTCCACACTAATAAAACCTTACAATTAGTAGACGCGCTTGGTTTCAGAATAGATTCATCGGCAATACCAAGGCCCAATTATAAATGGGACATGTCTGTGAAAGACTGGCAAACAACATCGCAGGATTGGTATTATCCGTCCGTAGAGGATTATCGGATACCAGGTGGAGATCATCTGGCAATATTAGAAGCCCCAATGTCTACTGTAGTTTTGCCCACGCCTACCGATACCGAAGAAAATGTGATGAGATATATCAATCCCGCATATCATGAAGAGTATTTCAACACAGCAATGAACGGGATAAAGGATATTGATAAGATAATTACAATAACACACCCTTATGAGCTTATTCATAACAAAGGCCGGCATACGCTTTTGTCATTTAATATGAATGCTTTTGAAAACAATTTAAAGTATGCTGAAAGTATGGGATACATATTCAGTGTACTGAAGTAACAATCAAATATCTGTTGGGATGAAAAAAATCGATATTTTAGATACTACGTTGCGTGACGGGAGTTATGTAAATAACTTCCAGATCAATGCAGACACAACATATGAAGTAGTGAAGGGGTTGGATAATGCTGGTATTGACTACATAGAAGTAGGGCACGGATTGGGTATGAATGCTACTACATATGACAATATGAAAGGCATTTGCAGTGATGCGGAATGGATAGAAGCTACATTAAGAGGAGTGAAGAACAGCAAATGGGGCATGTTTTTTATCCCCGGCATTGGCAGGATGGAAGATATTGATCTCGCTGCCAGTTATAATATGGATTTCATCAGGATTGGTGCCAATATTGACGAGTACGACAGGGCTGCGCCTTTTATTGAGAGAGCTAAGAATAAGGGGATGTTTGTATGTGCCAACTTTATGAAAACTTATGCATTGCCTTACAAAGAAGTAGGCGGCTGGGCAGCAAAAGCAGTAGAATATGGCAGTGATTTGGTGTGTATTGTAGACTCAGCAGGTGCAATGCTCCCAAACGAGGTGGAAGGATATGTAAAAGCTGTGCAGGATGTAACAGACAAGCAAATAGGTTTTCATGGACATAATAATTTAGGGCTTGCGATAAGCAATAGTGTCAAAGCAACAGAATTAGGGGTAGACGTAATAGATACTTCTCTGAGGGGACTTGGGCGAAGCGCAGGTAATACTGTTACAGAGATATTTATTCTTGTTCTGGAAAGAATGGGCATAGATTTAGGGTATGACATCTATAAGTTTCTGGATGTTTCAGAAAAATATGTTGACCCTATTTTGAATGGCTATAAGCAGGTTGATTCGTTTAGTATTTTATCAGGTTATTCGAAATTTCATTCCAGTTTCACACCTGTAATTGAAGAATATTCAAAAAAATATGGTGTTGATGCGAGGAAGCTGATAGTAGAATTGTGCAAAAACACCTGCATGAATGCGCCAAAAGACCTGGTTGAAGAGATAGCTATCAAACTAAAGGGCAGTTAATTGAACACAAAAAAGAAGATAATAATACTTGGGGCTTCCCGATACTATTCAAAAAGTATAGAAGCGGCTCGTACTGCGGGTTATTATGTTATTACACTTGACAGGAATCCTGAGTCTGCAGGTTTTAAAGTAGCAGACGAAAGCTATGCCTGTGATATTGCCGACCAAGAGGGTGTATTGAAGGTAGCACAGGAACATGGCGTTTCCGGAATAATACCATTGAATGATGTCGGCGTTCCTGTAGCATCATATGTATCAGAGATACTTGGATTGCCCGGGATAAGCAGACAGGCAGTAGTGTGGGCTACCAATAAAGAGGAAATGCGCAAGCGTTGGATAGAAAAAGGCGTGCCATGCCCCAAAGTATTCGTAGCAGTAGAAAAACAGGATTTTTATAAAGGTGTTGAATATGTTGGTTACCCATGTATACTGAAGCCGGCACACGGCTTGGGTGGTGCGAGCAGAGGTGTAATTGTTGTAAAAGCAGAAAATGAACTGGAGGATGGGATCAGTTTTGCACAAAGCTTTTATGAAGATAAAACAACACTCATTGAAACATTTGTAGATGCAGAGTATGAGCATAGTGCAGAAGTGCTTATATATAATGGGGTACCGCATGTTATAGCTATATCAGATAAAATAAAGACGCCGCTCCCGTACAGGGTAGATAAAAACGTTCTTTACCCAACACTTATACAGGGAGAAAGGCTTGAGTTGCTGAAAAAAGTGATCGCAGATTCAGTTATTGCATTGGAACTTGAAAACGGGGCTGCTCATGTGGAGTTAGCTACCACAACAACAGGCTTTGTATTATTTGAGTTAGGCGCGAGGTGCGGAGGTGGTGGTACCCCGGAACCTATTGTACATTATTCAACAGGCATAAATGAGTTTGTAGAAATGGTGCGCATACTTGCCGGCGACAAACCGGAACGTCTTGAACCATTATATAGTCGTGGATGTAATTACCATTTTATAACTCCTGTACCGGGTACAATAAAATCCGTAAAAGGAACCGAAACTATAGCAGGACTAACAGGAGTGCTGGATTTCGAATTTTTTAAAAAAACCGGAGATGCTATTGTGCCGGTTACAGTAGGTACAGAAAGGTCCGGTTTTATTATTGCAGCCGCAGAAACCAGGGAAGAAGCATACAACATTGGTGTTAAGGCTGAAGAACTACTGGAAATAGAATATCAACAGTGAACATAGATTTTATTAAACCTACAGCAGCAGTAGCTTTGGCAGATATAGCCAGAACTATGGAAGCTGAAGGTAAAAAAGTAATTAAACTACAGACAGGAGATCCTGATTTTGCAACGCATAGCATTATTATTGAAGCAGCAAATAAAGCAATGCAAAATGGCCATACACACTATAGCTTTTCCCAGGGGTTGCCATTATTAAGAGAATTGATTGCTGATTCAATCGCTGCTGAGATACAGTCGCCCGTGAAGAAAGAACAGGTAGTGGTTACAAATGGTGCAGTGCAGGCTATATCTTCAATCGTAGCTGCATTGGTAGAGCCGGGAGATGAAGTGATCATTTTTGAGCCGAATTGGCCAACAGTTGATTCGCTTGTCATGCTAATGGGTGGTAAGCCTGTAAAGATTAATACGCTTGCTGGCAATAATAATGTTACTGAAATGCTTGATAAGGCATATACCAGTAAAACAAAAATGCTGTGTTTTAATACACCTAATAATCCTACAGGTATTGTGTTGAGCCAGAATGAGATTGATGCAATATGCCAATGGGCTATCAAAAAGAACCTATATATAGTTGCAGATGAAGTATACAGGTATCTGCAGTTTGGTAGCAGACAATCTTCATCTCTCAAATATTTGAAGGATTATGATCGCTATGTATTCGTAGACAGCTTTTCCAAAAAATATGCCATGACAGGCTGGCGGGTAGGTTATTGTGTAAGTGCAGAGCAGACAATTAAAAAGATAGGAAAGGCATCACAACTAACTATCACTAACGTAGCTCCGTTTGTGCAATATGGAGCTATAGAGGCAATTACTAGTAAGGATTCGATTGAGTATTCTGCATACATGTATAAAGAATATGACAGAAGACGGTTGGCTTTGATTGAATATTGTGACAAAGCTGGGCTTGAATATATAAAGCCCGACGGTGCATTCTACCTGTACATAAAATTGCCCGGAGATATGGACGATGTGGCTTTTTCGAATGTTTTATTAAATGAGTATTTGGTTTGTACTGTTCCCGGTTCAGGCTTTGGTGTTTCAGGCAAAGGTTATATAAGAATGTCTTATGCTAATGACCTTGATAAGGTGATTAAGGGGTTAGAATTATTGCAAACAGCATTAAAAGGAATGTAATGGTAATCTGTTCGAGATGCATTTATGATGAAAGAACACCTGGTATATCGTTTGATGAGCAGGGTGTATGTAGTTATTGCAAACAGGTAGATCAACTGAAAGTCATGTATAAAACTGCTACTCCCGAAGGAGAAGCAGAACTGATGAAAATACTGGCGAAAATTAAAGAAGAGGGAAAGAATAAGAAATACGATTGTGCTGTTGGTGTTAGCGGAGGGACAGATTCCAGCTTCTTGTTGGCAAAAGCTGTTGAATGGGGGTTACGTCCACTTGCAGTGCATTATGACAATACATGGAATACTGCTATATCTACAGAAAATATCAGGAAGATAACAAGCAAGTTAAAAGTAGACCTGTATACAATTGTTGTAGATAACAAGGAAGCAGATGATCTGCTGAAATCTTTCTTTTTATCAGGATCATCTGACTTAGACGCCCCCACAGATCTCGCATTGGCGGAAACTATGTATAGGGCGGCATCGAAGTTTGGTATTAAGTATGTGCTTGAAGGTCACTCATTTCTTGCAGAAGGTGTATCTCCATTGTCAAATTCTTATGTAGACGGTAAATACATTGAGACCATCCATAAACAATTTGGAAAAATAAAAATGAAAACATACCCTAACATGAAGTTCATGACTTTCATGAAATGGGTATTGTTCAAACAGATAAAAAAGATTCGCCCTCTTTGGTACATAAACTATTCAAAAGAAGAGGCAAGAAAATTTCTTGAAAAAGAATTTGACTGGCAGTACTATGGTGGCCATCACCTGGAAAATCGCATATCAGCATTTAGCCACAGTTATTTTTTACCTAAGAGGTTTGGTACAGACCAGCGGAATAACAGTATTTCAGCATCTGTACGTGCCGGCATTATATCAAGAGAAGAAGGATTGGCAGAGTATGCAAGCGAACCATATATAGAACCTGAATTGGTAAACTATTTTAAGAAGAGGCTTCAATTGTCAGAGGAAGAGTTCAACAGGGCAATGAACGCTCCTAAAAAAAGCTATAAAGATTTTAAAACGTACAAAAAACGTTTTGAAACCCTCAGGCCATTATTTTACGTGTTGGCTAAAGCACACCTTGTGCCTATGAGTTTTTACATGAAATATTGTTTCCCGGCAAAATAGTCTGTAATGATAACTATTATAGATTATGGCATGGGTAATCTTGGTTCGGTAAAGAACATGTTTCGCTATATAAAAGTTGATAGCGAAATAACAGGTGATATAGACAAGATAGAGAAGGCTACTAAACTATTATTGCCGGGTGTTGGTGCTTTTGACGCAGCTATGGAACGTATAAATGCGTCCGGTTTTAGGGATGTGTTAGATAAAAAAGTATTGCAGGATAAGGTGCCTGTACTTGGTATTTGTTTAGGAATGCAACTACTCACGAACTCAAGCGAGGAAGGTAAACTCCCGGGTCTCGGATGGATACCTGCTAAAACTTTAAAATTCAGTTTTGACAATAACAGTATTAAAATACCTCACATGGGCTGGAATTCAGTAAAGCTTGCCAAGTCTCATATGCTTACTGATTCTTTGCCGGATGATCCAAGGTTCTATTTCGTTCACTCCTATTATGTACAGGCTGAAAATAGCAATGATGTGTTAGCTACTACTCATTACGGAATTGATTTTCATTCGATGCTGCAAAAGGACAATATAATGGGCGCCCAATTTCACCCGGAAAAAAGTCATAAGTTCGGGATGAAGCTGTTAGAAAACTTTGCAAAAATATAAAATGCTTAAGGCAAGGGTTATTCCATGTTTGCAATTAATAGACGATAGTCTCGTAAAGACGGTAAAGTTTGATAATCATGGTTATATCGGTGATCCTATCAATACAGTAAGAATATTTAACGAGCTAGAGGTTGACGAACTTTGTTTCCTCGATATCAGGGCCTCAGTACAGAACAGGGAACCTAATATTGAATTGTTACACCAAATAGCAGATGAGTGTTTTATGCCATTATCTTATGGTGGTGGTGTTCGGTCGTTTGAGGTGGCTCAAAAGATATTATCGATCGGGTTTGAGAAAATTGTATTAAATACATGTGCATACAGAACCCCCAATGTAGTTAAAAAAATATCAGAGCATTTTGGCACACAAGCCGTAATTGGCTCTATTGATGTGAAAAAAAGCATGTGGGGCAAATACCATGTATATATCAATGATGGTACAGAGAAGCTAAGCATAGATCCGGTACAGTGGGCACAGAAACTGGAAGAACTAGGTGCTGGTGAATTGCTGGTCACATCTATTGATAGGGACGGGACATGGAGTGGTTATGATATAGATATAGTAAAGAAGATAAGCCAGTCTGTGAAAGTACCTGTTATAGCTAATGGCGGTGCAGGGAATGTTAAACACATAGGCGATGTTATTAAAAATGGACACGCTTCTGCTGCAGCATTGGGTAGTATGGTAGTTTATCAAAAGAAGGGCATGGGTGTTTTGGTTAATTTCCCTGATAAACATTTATTAGAACAGGAAATATGAAAGTTGCTCTCATTGGCAATATGAACAATAACTTTTTCGCTTTAATGCGCTATCTGAGAGATAGTGGTATTGATGCATACCTGTTAATGTTTGCTGATGAGATAGAACATTTTAAACCTGAAAATGATACCTGGGAAATTGAAAAGTGGAGGCCATACGTAAAGCAACTTGATCTGGTAGGGGGAGCATTAGGGCAGTATTTTAGAATGTCTGCAGAGCAAATAAGAAAGCAATTTGAAGGATACGACTTTTATATAGGTTGCGGGTTCACTCCTGCATATTTTTATAAAGCGAAACTGCAACTGGATATATTTACCCCTTATTGTGTGGGGATTGAATACACTTACAGAATAACTAAGACAAAACTTATTCATTCCCTTAAAGAAAAAATCGAGGCATACTACCAGGTAAGGGGATTGAAGAATAATGTGACTACTTTAGCTACACTCGATGAGGAGAGTATAAAAAAAGCTAAAACTTATGGAATAACCATAGAACCGTTACCTGTTCCTTTATTGTATAATAAAGGCTTTAGCAATGTAAATGATCTTGAAATACAGCAAATAGTTACAGAATTTAAAAAATACTACCCTGTTGTATTTAGCCACGTATCGCATTTCCCGACTAATTCTGTAACGTACTCAATAAAAAGGAACGATGTATTAATAAAGGGATTTGCGTCTTTCGTAAAAAAAGGTGCTCATAATCCTTTGTTAGTATTGTTTGATTATGGAGAAGGAGTTGGTGAATCTAAAAACCTGATAAACGCATTAGGTATCGAGAACAGGGTAAAGTGGTTGCCATTAATGAGCAGAAAAAAGATAATGGCGCTATTGCAACAGGTAGATTTCGGCGCGGCAGAATTTGGCGGGCATATGTGGGGTGGAACAGGTTGGGAGTTTTTTGCGAGTGGTATTCCCCCGATGCAGTGCCTGAATATGAGCAAAGATGAATTTGAACATGTTGCCAAAATAGAATATCCATTTTTTTTTAACGTGTCTAGTCCTGAAGGTGTAGAAAGTACACTTTCTGCGTATTCTGGTCAAAAAGATCAGTTACGGGTTTTAGGTAACCGTGCTAAGGCGTGGTTTGAAGAAAATATGGCCCAAAGAATGGTTACTGAGTATATAAATATCTTGCAAAAGAATAATGAGGTATAGTAGTAGCCTTTTATTAATTTTACGACCAATTAAATATTCTGTAATATTATTATGTTTTTAAAGTGTGATATAAAAAGTAGCACGAGACAAATGGCAGCTCTAATGCTTGCTATAGTTCTAATAATACTGTCATCATGTAGCAGCAGCAAAAAGGTGCCATATTTTAAGGATGTTCCAGACTCATTGGGGCTTGTTAAAGAAATAGATGCTTCTGTATACACAGAGCCAAAGATCATGGCCAATGATCTGTTAAATATTTCTATACAAACTATTGATCCTCAGACGACTGAGGCTATAAACAAATCCGGATCGGGAAATTCAGCCGTTTCGTCCGGTGTGCCAACATATTTGGTAGATAAGGACGGGTATATAGAAATGCCAATGGTAGGCAGAGTGCAGTTAGGTGGACTAACCATAGCAGATGCAAGGGAGAGAATAAGAGAAAAGGCAAAGAAATATTTTGTCGAACCGGTAGTAAATGTAAGGTTTGCCAATTTCTACATTACAATGTTGGGTGAACTGTCGAATCCAGGCAGGCTGACAATACCTAATGAAAAAATAAGTATAGTAGATGCAATAGGTATGGCTTCAGACCTGGCAATTTCAGGTATGAGAAACAATATACTGTTGATCAGAGAAGAAAACGGGAAAAGGATCTTTGTGCGTTATGACCTTAATTCATCAAATATATTTAACTCGCCATATTTTTATTTAAAGTCGGGAGATATAATCTATGTTCAGCAAACTAAGGTAAAGGCAAGAACTGGTACGACTGATTATTCCAGGGATAGATATATCACCTATGCTACATCAGCATTATCATTATTCTTATCCTTTTATTCAATAGTAATACTTTCTAGAAAATAATTCATGCAAGATAATTTACAGCCTGCCTTCTCAGATGGTAATAAGGGAGACGATAACAGTTCAATAAACGTCGAGAAAGTACTTGCCAAACTACTGGAGTATTGGCCAATTTTTGCCATAAGCATAATTCTGGCGCTTATTCTTGCCAATATGTATTTGCGGTATAGCACACCCGTATATATGGTGCACTCAAAGCTTTTGGTAAATAAAGATGATAACAGAAGAGGCGGTGGTGGCGGAACAGATGCTCAATTGTTACAACAGTTGGGTATACAGTCGGGTATTGGGAACATTGATAATGAAATAGAGATCATTAAGAGTCGGGTTTTGATGCAACGTGTTGTAAAGAGGCTTAACCTTAATGTTAGATACTATGTACCCGGTAGGGTAAAGACAAGTGAACTGTACAATGAAACACCATATAAACTCATCTATCTATCACAAGATTCAGCAATCAGGAGAGGTTATAAGTATAACATTAAAGTCAATAAGGATGAATCATTTGTAATTAATGAACAAGGGCAGGCTATTTATTGGAAGGGAAGAATTGGTGATACTATAGATATTTCTATGGGCAAAGTTGTTGTGATTCGTAACACAATTGCACCTGATGAGTTTAAAGGAATAAAAGAGCTTTCTGTTATAGTGTCTACCGTAGAAGGTACGGCGGAAGGTTTTATCGGTTCATTGGTAGTGAGAACTGTAAATAAGGCTACAACGATACTGGATATATCTGTCGCTGATATAATACCTCAAAGGGGTGAAGATATAGTAAATGTATTGACTGATGTATACCTGCAGGCTAATATCGATGACAGGAATAAGATTGCCGATGGTACTATGCAATTTATTAAAGAACGCTTAGGAGAAGTTGGTAAAGAGTTGAATGATGTCGAAGTAGATATTGAAGTATTTAAACAAAGAAATGAACTGACAGATCTGACATCGCAATCAAAACTTTTGTTAGAACATACAAATGATAATGATAAACAGATAGTACAGCAAGAGGTGGAGTTGAAAATGATTGAATTACTGGAAAAATACATTCAGAATAGTAATAATGACAAGAGAATTGTACCATCTACATTATTTGTACAGGATAGAACACTCTTAAGCGTCATAGATCAGTATAATTCACTTCAAAACCAAAAGGAAAGGTACCTGATGTCTACTACAGAGGATAACCCTTTTGTAGTAAATATAGATGCTCAGTTAAAACAATTGCGTAACGATCTTAAAAATACCGTAGCGTCTATTAAGAGAAGTTACCAGATAAATATTGATGATCTGAAGCATAGGGCAGGTTATCTTGATTCAAAAATAAAAGAGGTACCTACTAAAGAAAGGATTAGTCTCGAATATTCACGAAGGCAAAGTATAGAACAAGAATTGTTCATTTTCTTATTGAAGAAAAGAGAAGAAACTGCCATATCTAAATCCGCGACGATTTCTAACGCGAAGATAATAGAGCCAGCTAAAAGTGAAGGGGTACCTTTCTCCCCTAGCAGGTCCAGGATCTTCCTGACTGCGTTTGTATTAGGAATATTTTTCCCAACAATCAGGCTTCTGTTGAAAGAGTTCCTGAACGTGAGAGTATTAACCAGGGAAGAGATATCTAAATCTACAGGCATGTCAATAATTGGCGAGATAGGTCATAGCAGTGAGGAGCAGTCTGTAGTTGTCCAAAAAACCAGCCGCACAATTATTTCTGAACAATTCAGAGTTTTGCGAACCAATTTGCAGTTTATATTATCTGGTAAAGACGAAAAAGTTGTGATGGTTACGTCAAGTATGAGTGGTGAGGGTAAATCATTTGTTGCCATCAACCTGGCCAGCGCATTGGCTCTATCAGGTAAAAAAGTAATACTCCTTGAGCTTGACTTACGTAAACCTAAAATATCCGTATCATTAGGTCTGGACAATTCAATTGGTTTTTCTAACTATGCAGTTGGGCAGGTACCATACAAAGACATTATTGTGCCATCTAATGTGCAGGATAATTTCTTTGTATTGCCTTCAGGCCCCATTCCGCCTAACCCTGCCGAGCTAATAATGTTGCCAGGCGTAGATGAACTGTTTGAAAAACTAAAACAAGAATTTGATTATATCATTGTCGATACCGCACCGATAGGTTTGGTAACAGATGCACAACTATTGAGTAAGAACGCTAACTGTGTGCTTTATTTGATAAGGCAAGGGTATACTTATAAGCAACAATTGAAATCAGCAGACGGATTATTCAGGAGTAATAAAATGCCTAAAATGAATCTGGTTGTGAATGATGTTAAGATGAAACGGACAGGTGGTTACGGCTATGGTTACGGCTATGGTTACGGCTATGGCTATGGTTACGGCTATGGCGGTGGAAGCAATGGCTATTATGTTGATGATGTTAATGTTAAATACAACAGGTTAGTAAAACTTTTGAATAAAATTAAGAACAGATTTATTTAGATAAATAATTTAAGATGTCTAATCGCCAAGATAAAATTGCTGTAATAGGTTTAGGATATGTGGGATTGCCTTTAGCTGTAGAGTTTGCAAAAAAATACAAAGTCGTTGGTTTTGATATAAATCGAAAGCGAATTGACGAATTAAATAATTGTAATGATAATACACTCGAGGTAAGCAGTGAGGATTTAAAATCTGTGATATCGGTATCTGACTCAAATACAGGATTAATTTGTTCTGATAATATTCAAGATATCGCAGATTGTAATTATTACATCGTTACTGTTCCTACCCCGGTTGACAAATATAACCGTCCGGACTTAACTCCATTGTATAAAGCAAGTGAAACAGTAGGTAAGGTCTTGAAGAAAGGAGATATAGTAGTTTATGAATCTACAGTATATCCTGGTGTAACAGAGGATGAATGTGTTCCTGTGTTGGAAAAGGTTTCAGGGTTAAAATACAATACAGATTTTTATTGTGGCTATTCTCCTGAAAGGATAAACCCTGGAGATAAGCAACATACCGTTACCAAAATTAAGAAAGTAACATCAGGCTCTACACCTGAAGTAGCCGAGAAGGTTGATAACTTATATAAGAGTATTATAGTTGCAGGAACGCATAAAGCATCAGGTATAAAAGTAGCCGAAGCAGCAAAAGTAATAGAGAATGCACAGCGTGATATTAATATTGCTTTTGTCAATGAGCTTGCAAAGATCTTTAATAAAATGGGTATTGATACACATGATGTATTAGCTGCCGCTTCTACTAAATGGAACTTCTTACCATTTAAGCCGGGTCTGGTAGGTGGCCATTGTATAGGTGTAGATCCGTACTATCTGGCACAAAAGGCACAGGAAGTTGGTTACCACCCCGAAATAATACTTGCAGGTAGGCGCCTGAATGATGGAATGGGTGGTTATATAGCCAATGAGGTAGTGAGGTTAATGATAAAGAAGAACATACCAGTAAAGGGTTCGAACATACTGTTGTTGGGTATTACATTCAAGGAGAATTGTCCGGATGTTCGTAATACCAAAGTAGTAGACATCATTTCCGAATTATCATCTTACGATATTAACGTTACAATATACGATCCATGGGCAGACCCGAAGGAAGTGAAGCATGAGTATAATGTTGTAACTACAAAAGACTTGCCATCTGATAAGTTTGATGCGATAGTACTTGCAGTAGCACACAATGAATTTGTTACATACAATTGGAACAGCCAATTGAAAGAGAATGGTATAATTTATGATGTGAAGGGCTGCCTTGATAAAGAATCATTGGACCACAGATTATAATTATGAGTTATTTCGCACACTCTACAGCAGTTGTAGACGAAGGTTGTAATATTGGAGACGGTACAAAAGTCTGGCATTTTTCACACATTATGCCTAATTGTACTATTGGTGCAGGATGTAATATCGGTCAGAATGTAGTTATATCCCCCGAAGTAGTATTGGGCAATAATGTAAAAATACAGAACAATGTATCTGTATATACTGGCGTTACCTGTGATGACGATGTATTTCTTGGACCATCTTGTGTATTTACAAATGTTACAAACCCTCGCAGTGGTGTTAATAGAAGAGGACAATATTCAAAAACACATGTTGGTAAAGGGGCTACTATAGGTGCGAATGCAACAATAGTCTGCGGCCATGATATAGGTGAATACGCCTTTATAGGGGCTGGTGCTGTTGTAACTAAAAATGTACCGGCATATGCATTAATAGTTGGTAATCCTGCAAAACAGATCGGTTGGATGAGCGAGTACGGCCATAGATTACATTTCGATACAAATAATACAGCAGTTTGTCCGGAAAGTGGACAGGAGTATGTCCTTGACAATAATGTTGTCTTCAAAAGACAATAGAATGCTATCGTGCTTCAACGATACGATGTAAGCGTATCGCAGATTCAAAATATTTTATGTCTCATCATAATAGTTCTTCAGAACACTGGGATTTAGAAATAAAACCTAAATCAAAGCTATTCACACTTGATCTTGTTGAGCTCTGGCATCATAAGGATCTGGTGTTTATGTTTGTAAAGCGCGATTTTGCTACAGTATACAAACAGACCATATTAGGTCCATTGTGGTTTTTTATACAACCAATCTTAACTACACTCACTTTTACAATCATATTTGGTAATATAGCCAAGATACCAACAGATGGTATTCCAAGCATATTATTCTATCTGTCGGGGATTACTCTTTGGAATTATTTTGCAGATTGCCTTACTGCAACATCAGATACATTTATAAAGAATGCCAGCATTTTTGGCAAAGTTTATTTCCCAAGACTAGTAGTTCCTATCTCAGTGGTTATTTCTAACCTGATGAAATTTGCTGTGCAATTGCTGCTCTTTTTACTTGTTTATACATACTACTATTTTACAAGAGCAGATATTCATCCCAATGCTGCATTACTGCTATTGCCAATACTTTTATTAAACATGGCGTCTATAGGGTTAGGTACTGGTATGGTAATTAGCGCCATGACTACCAAGTATCGTGACTTGCGTTTTTTGATAGCTTTTGGTGTTCAATTGCTTATGTATGCAACCCCGATTATTTACCCATTGTCATCTATTCCGGATAAATACAAGTGGATAGTAGAATTGAACCCTATGTCTTCAGTAATAGAGACCTTTAAATATAGTTTTATAGGAGTGGGCACATATTCTGTACCTGCTTTACTAAAAAGTTTTTCAATATCATTGATAATACTCTTGTTAGGAATTTTCACTTTTAATAAAGTTGAAAAGACTTTCATGGATAGTGTATAATATAGTATGAGTAATGTAATAAAAGTTGAAAATCTAAGTAAGCTGTACCGATTGGGCGAAATCGGTACAGGTACATTGACACGTGATATCAACAGGTGGATTGCATTAGCAAGAGGTAAAGATGACCCGTTTAAAAAAATCGGTGAGGTTAATGATAGGAGCTCAAAGGGGAATTCAAATTATGTATGGAGTCTTAAGGATATAAACTTTGACGTACAGCAAGGAGAGGTATTAGGTATTATTGGTAAAAATGGAGCAGGCAAATCAACATTATTAAAAATACTGTCGAGGATAACGGCGCCAACAACAGGTTCAATCAAAGCTAAAGGTCGTATTGCAAGTTTATTAGAAGTTGGTACTGGTTTCCATCCAGATTTGACAGGTAGAGAAAATATATTTCTCAATGGCGCAATAATGGGGATGAGAAAGGCGGAAATCAAAAGAAAGTTTGACGATATAGTTGACTTTGCAGGCGTTGCACGATATGTTGATACTCCTGTTAAACGTTATTCGTCTGGTATGAGTGTGCGTCTTGGCTTTGCCGTAGCAGCATATCTTGATGCGGAGATATTGATAGTAGATGAAGTGCTTGCTGTAGGTGATGCTGAGTTTCAGAATAAGGCTATTGGCAAGATGCATGATATATCTACAGACAGTGGCAGAACTGTGTTGTTTGTAAGTCATAATATGTCATCTGTGAAGTCGTTGTGCACCAAAGCAATGCTTTTAAAGCATGGTATGATAGATTATTCAGGTGATGTATCTGTGGCCGTAGACAAGTATCTAACAGGGGACAGCGATATGTCTGATACCGGAATAATTCCACTTGATCTCCCAAGGCCATATTGGACAGGGGAGGCGAGGTATAGAAGAGTAACCCTGAAGGATGTGAACGGTGAGGCGAAAAATGAATTCTATTATAAAAGCACTATACAACTTGAATTAGATCTAGAGGTGTTAAAGGATATAAAAGATATCCTTGTGTCAGTTATGATAGGAACATTTGATGGGGTAAGGATTATCTTTTATGATAGTATTAATGATTACCCGGGTGGGATGGAGTTTAAAGAAGGCAATTACAAACTGAACCTTAAAATAGCCGAGTTCTTATTGCCGGGTTCATATAGTATTTACCTTGGGCTTGGGCGAACTAACGGCAAAACAATAGAATGGATTGAGCGGGCGTATGATTTTCATGTAATAAAGACAAGTTATACGGCTGATGAACATTACAGATGGGATGAGAGCCATGGTTTTATCTTGAATAAAGAGCAAATATCTGTCAACCGCCTTTAATACAAAGTAAATGCAGAGGGTATTTATCAATAATATTAGCTGGAAGTATATCTTCTCATACTTTAGTAAGAACAGGATATCACTGTTCAGACATTATCAAAACCTGGCATTAAGAGATTGCAGCAGCTATTTTAAAGGATTGGTCATAGAGTTAGGAGGAGAGAAGAGCTATAGTTATAAAGATATATTCAATGGTGCAGAGAAATATATCGTGTCTAATATAGACAGGGATTATGATGAGTATATTGATGTAACAAAAATAGAGAAGCCTGATGCAAGCGTAGATAATTATGTAATGGTATCTGCCTTGCAACATGTGGATAAGCCACACATAGCAATTGATGAAATTACCAGGACCATAAAACAGGGAGGCTACCTGGTACTTATAAATGCATTTACGCATCCTATATGTGATACGTATGATTACTGGCGATTTAGTGAGGATGCTTATTATAAGATGCTCAACGAAAATTTTGAAGTAGTCAAAGTTTATAAACTGGGCGGCAAGTTCGCTTGTTTTGTAAATACATTTCAGCGTCCACGATCATCACGCAAGCCCCGAGCCCTTATTAATAAGATTATCGGGTTCTTTTTAGCAATAGCGGGTAAATTTCTTGAAGTAGAAGACATGTCTCCTTTAGGCATAGGAGTACTGGTTAGAAGAAAATAAGTCATGAGACTTTTTGCAAGCAGGTTATTGTCAAAATATAAAGCTATCACAGCAGGTGATAGCTGGAAGAACAAAGGATGCCTTGTGCTTAACTATCATGGCCTCGTAGAAAAAAAGACAGAGGAAAGGCTTGAACGTAATTTTCATACGTATGATTCATTTCAAAATCATATTCGGTACATTTCAAAGTATAAGAGGATAGTAAGTGTACAGGAATTAATACATGCCATAGAATATAAAGAACGTATTGCAGACTTTGCACTTATTACATTTGATGATGGTTATAAGAATAACCTGATTATTCCCGAATTGCTGGGAGACGTACAAAAAAATATTCCGTTTACAGTGTTTGTGTCAACAGGCTATTTGGGACAGGATGAAGAGTCGATATGGACAGTTAATGTGTCGCTATTACTGTTGAAGAGTACTGCCCCATCTGTTATGTTCAGTGGTACTCAGTATAATCTTAGCACAAAAGAGGAAAAAGAAACTGCTTTTCGTACAATAAGGACAGCTCTGAAAAATATGAATAGTTCCGATCGTATACAGGCATACGAGGATCTGTTGGGACAATTTGAAGTGGGTACGATAGAACACCTGTTAAATGCCTTCAAACAATTCAAAATGATGAATTGGGCAGATTGTGAACAGTTGTACACTAATAACGGCGATATACAATCACATGGGGTTATGCATGAGCTTCATCATGCTGGCCAGGAGGATGATACAATTGATACTGAATTAAGAATGTCATCTAAAGCAATATTTGACCATTTAAAGTATAGCCCTGTGGCATTTGCTTATCCCAACGGAGATTATAATAATTATTCACTATTACAGTTACCTCACAATAATTATAAACTGGCTTTTACTACAAAGCATGGATATGTTAATGAAGGAGATGATGTATTTAAACTGAATCGAATCACTCCGTCTGAAGCTATGGATAAATTTATACTGCAATTATGAGTAAAAAATTGCTCTTTATCGGGAATATGAACAACAACTTTTTTTCTGTTGTTCGATACCTGATTGACAAAGGGTATAGCGCTGATCTGTTGATATTTAAGAATGAGCCGGATTATTTTCATCCGGAAATGGATACATTCAACGACGCCTATAAATTATACACAAAAGGTATTGGCTGGAGCACGCTTCCTACTGATTTTATAAAAGCAGACCCGGATGATATTCGTGCTATACTGGATAAGTATGATGTCTTGATAGGTTGCGGTCCGGCACCGGCATATGTCAATAAATCTGGCAGGTATCTTGATATGTTTATCCCTTATGGTGGGGACATTTTCCTGTTCCCGTTTCTGCATCCTAATGTCAGACGGAAGGTTAGAAAGCTGGTGAAACAATATTTATTTGCCAGGAATCAACGTTTAGGTATCAGAAACGCGAAATATATTTTAAGCGAAAATACCAATAGCGAGTACGAAAAGATATTCCCTAAATTAAAGATTAAAGGTACTCGTATACCTACTACGATACCTCATATTTACTACCCGGAGTATACGGTTGAAAATATTGATAGGGTAAAAGGGCGTTCTGTTTTTTACGATCAGTTTAAAGCAATCAGGGACAAGTTTGATTTTGTAGTATTTCACCATGCAAGACATGTATGGCATCCTGATACTGTTGCAAGGCACTATCTATTTGCTGATAAAGGAAATGATAAAGTAATAAAAGGATTTGCAGAACTTGTCAACAAGGATAAAGTAAATGCTTGCCTG
Organism: Flavipsychrobacter sp.; assembly: GCA_044227125.1. Lineage (GTDB taxonomy): Bacteria > Bacteroidota > Bacteroidia > Chitinophagales > Chitinophagaceae > Polluticoccus. Next base: position 1,481,269 of record JBGAFS010000001.1, on the reverse strand, counting down.
ATATTGTTTGAATTTGATGATGACGTACAATTGTCAAAGAAATTAATTGAGGAGTTAGGGATTACAGATAATGTGTTTTGGTTCCCTAGAATGCCTAGAAAAGAAATAATGATTGGCTTGAGCTGTAGTGATATAGCAGTTGGGGAAATTGCACATCCATGGGTAACATATGGTATTGTGCTGGAGGCAATGGTAGCAGCTAAACCGATAATAATGAACAGGGATGAGGAACTGATTCGTACTAATTATGATACTGTTTACCCGATAGCACAAGCAGTAAATGAAGTTGACGTGTATAAAGCTTTAAAGTATTATTATTCAGATAAGGCTGCTGCTGTGAAAGATGGAGAATTATGCAGGCAATGGTTTATGAACAATATAGTTGATAAATCATTGGGTAAGATAATTGAGATAATTGAAGAAAAATAAAATAGCCATATATTCCGGAAGCGTACCGTCTACAACGTTTATAGAGAGGTTGATAGATGGTATTTCACAGAAGCCGGTAGAGGTATTCTTGTTTGGTAAAAACAAAGGTGAAGTAAAGTATTCTTCTAATGTAAAGGTTATCACTACTACCGGTACACTTTCCAGCCTTATGCTAATAAGCAAATACTTTGTATTGCTTTTGTTTGGCAATCCGAAAGTATTGCTTACAGTAATAAAAGAAGTAAATCAGAAAGCAATTAACAGGTATAAATACATGGACCTTTTGGTTAAGTATCTACCTGTGGCATATCATAAACCGGACGTATTTCACCTGCAATGGGCAGAGTTTATACATGAATGGATATGGGTAAAAAAAATCGGTATAAGGTTGGTGCTTAGCCTGAGAGGTGCCCATATCAACTATTCTCCTGTTATTAATGCTAAGCTTGGTGATATTTATAAAGAGCAGTTCCCGTTAGTAGACAGGTTTCATTCAGTGTGCAATGTGATAGCTGAAAAGTCCTTAGTGTATAACGCACATAATATTACAACCGTATATTCAGGGTTAGACATAGATAAGTATCCTTATAAAGAACATAAAGCATTAAATAAAACATTTGAGATTGTCAGTGTTGGCAGATGGCATTGGATAAAAGGATACATGTATGCTTTAGAATCAATGAAAATTCTGGCAAATAGAGGATTCGACTTTAGATACACTGTTGTAGGCGGGGATACCCCCGCGGATATTGCATATGCCATTCATGATATGGGGCTTACTGATAGAGTCGTTGTTAAGCCGTTATTGCCACACGATGAAGTTGCAGATGTAATAGCAAATGCTGATTTATTGCTGTTACCCAGTATAGACGAAGGTATAGCTAACGTAGTGTTGGAGGCAATGGCCTTAGGTACACTTGTGTTATCTACAGATTGTGGAGGGATGAGAGAGGTGGTTGATGATAGCACAGGTTTTATTGTGCCTAAACGAGATAGTGCAGAGATAGCAGATAAAATTGAAATGATTGCGAAGCTTTCAGAGATAGAGAGAGATAAAATACGACAGGCAGCAAGGCGGAAGATCGAATCGCAACATTCAAATGATAAGATGATAGAAGGCGTGTATAATATATACTCTGAGTGTCTTAGGGCGAGTTAACAATATACTTTTAGAGTTGAAGATCAGGATATTATTTACCATACCAAATTTTATAACGGCCGGTAGCGGCAGAGAGATGTTCAATATTATTGAACGGCTTGACAAAAATATATTCGATGTAATAATTGTCACTAAGAGAGAAGGCGGTACTTTATTAGAAGAAATTAGATCTAAAGGGTATACAGTGGTATTACATCAGTATGCGGTCAACAAACATTCTGGTATACTTGATCTGTATAAACAAGCAAGGCAACTGGCAAAATATTATAAGCAATACAACGTAGATATTTGGCAGTCGTTTAGTTGGTCATCAGACTTTTCTGAAGCTTTGGTTGCACGTATGTCTGGCGCTAAATATGTTTATGTTAAGAAAAACATGAATTGGGACAGGGCAGCATGGAGACTTAAAACATTTTTGTCGTCGCGTATTGTTGCAAGAAATACAACAATGCTCCGTACCCTGTTTAATAAACCTGCATATAGGAGTAAAACAACATTTATTACCGGAGCTGTCGACGCAGATAAATTCACAACAGTTAAACCCCAGAACCGATTAATAGGAGGTGTACAGATACCTGATGGTGTAAATGTAGTGTCATGTATTGCACAAATCGTGAAAGTAAAAGGACAAGGTAACTTAATAAAAGCGATAAGCGGAATAAATGATTGCTACCTGTTTCTTGCGGGAGCATCAAGAGATGATGAATATGAATCAGAACTGAAAAAACTGATTGTACAATTGTCATTGCAGGATAGAGTGAAGTTATTAGGTCCTGTTAGTTATGTAAACGAGTTGTTGCAATGCAGCGATGTTTTTGTTCTTCCAACTACTAAATATGGTGGCCACGAAGAGGGGTGTCCTGTGGCTTTACTGGAAGCAATGGCAACAGGCATACCATGTGTGGCAAGCAACGTAGCAGGCAGCAATGACCTTATAATAAACAACGAAACAGGTCTGTTGTATGAACCTGATGACGTAAATGGGCTAACATCCTGCATTAAGAAATTTATAGAAGATGCCCCATTTGCAAAACAGACAGCCCAAAATGCAAGAAAGAGAGTAGTCGCAAACCATACGCTGGATATTGAAGCAAAAAGTTTTTCAGACATGTATTTTAAAATGGTGAAGAGATGAGTGCTTTTTACGATATACATATAAATACAACAGGAATAGAGCCTAAGTATACCAGGGGTACGAATAGTAATTGGCAGAAGCGAGATGATATATTCAACTATTGGGTAAGTAGGCCATTACATGCTAAGCTGGATTTGCTCAGAACTGTTATTGGGGCGAGATTAAATATTTTGGTGTTAGGGCAGCTTTACGAGGAAAAGACTGATGCACAACTGATAGAAATATGCAGTGATTATATTACAGGCAAAAGCAAGTACTTCGTAGATCCTGCTGGTCATTATTTAATCATTGCTAATGATAAGGAAACTAACAAGTACTACATTTTCACCAACAGGTTTGGTACATATCATGCTTATTGGTATTCAGAAAATGGTAAGAATAGTATAAGTACATATTATACAGGATTGGCTAAGCAGGCTGTAAATAAAGATTTAGACTGGGAAGGGATATCGGGCTTTTTTCAAATGGGATTTTTCCCTGCAGACACAACATTTCTCAGGAACATAAGGATACTCAAGCCTGCATCCTGTTATGTTTTTGACAGCAGCTTGGTACTGGTAAATGCCAAAAGGTATTGGGATTGGGAGTATGACCCTGCTGAAAAAAGCATTAGCCATTATATTGATGAATTCCATGAGGCGTTTACATCATCATTACGATATTCATTGAAGAATAAAGATGTAGCATTACCCATATCCGGAGGGCTCGATTCCAGAACTATAGCGGGATTAATGGATTCTAAGATCGGCATGAATTCATGTTGGGGTTATTCATATGGATACACTAAAGATTCGATAGAAACGAGGGTGGCATCAAAAATTGCGAGGGCCAAGCACATGGACTTCGATAAATATGTTGTCCCGAACTATTTGTTTGATAAAATTGAATTGATCGGCGACTCCGTAGAATACTTTCAATATATAGATGGTACACGGCAGGCTTGTATGGTCGACTTGCTGGAACAAAGATCTGATGTAGTTGTAGGTGGTCATTGGGGCGATGTTTGGTTCGATGATATGGGAATTGAAAAGAATAGTTCAGACATCACTAATAATGACTGGTTGAATGTATTTAAAAAGAAAATAGTTAAAAAAGGAAGCGATTGGTTAGTTGAGAAAGTAGTACCTGGAAACACAGTTAATAAGTCAGCGCTTAATGATTATTTTCTGGATAATATCAATAACTATAAGCATATCGAAGATCCTGACTTCAGGATGAAAATTTTTAAAACAGACCAATGGTCATTCAGGTGGACATTGGCGAGCATCAGGATGTACCAGGCAGGCGCTTTGCCTGTATTACCATTTTATGATAACAGGGTTACCGATGTTTTCGCGAAGATACCCGGGCATATGCTGAAGGGAAGGCATTTGCAAGTTGAGTATTTAAAACACTATCACCCCGATCTTGCACGCATAATATGGCAAGAGTACCAAAGCAATTTATACAACTATAAGTGGCTGAATAACCGGAACCTTATTTATAGAGCAATAAGCAAAGCCAAAAGAACGCTTAAACCCGGCAAGCACATATACAGGAATTGGGAAGTGTTTTATCTGAATGAAACCGGGAGAAAGAACCTTGAGCAAGTATTGTATAACGATACTTTTTGCAAAGTTGTACCAAAGAATGTATCTGCTGATTTGATAAACAGGTTATACAGCGATCCTAGTGCAGGAAACGGATATGCAATGTCAATGTTGCACACTTTTGCGAGGTTTATTATCAGGCTGCATAGTTAATATATGTTATTCTCCGCAGGTAAAATTTCAATTACTCCGTTAAGTAAGTATCCGTTAGCCGGTTTCCCCGGAAGGAATGGTGTATTTAATGATGTAAGTGACGAACTTGAAATAAACCTTTTGGTATTCAGGAATAATGATAAACTAACACTTATTTATTCCGTAGATGCATTTCTGGTGCCGTATAACTTTATTCATGATGTTTATAGGCAATATAAGGATAGCCATAATGTAGAGTTGCAAGACATTGTTATAGCTGCTTCACATACACACTTTTCTCCTGTACTGGATGTCACTAAACCTATGCTAGGAGAAGCAAATGCAGAATATATAGATTATGTTAGGCAAAAACTATTAGAACTGACTAATGAAACACTCAGTTCTGGGTTCAGGCATGTGAAGATAGAAATAGCTGAAACAGAACAGGATCTCAACGTTAATAGAAGAAAAAGGCTGCTAAGATATCAGGATGGGAGACTCAGATACAAGACTTTGATGTATCCTGATTATAACGGTACGGTTGACAAGAGTGTTAAGCTAATAAAGATTATTGGGGATGATGGAGAAGTGGTGGCAATACTGTGGAGTTATGCGTGTCATCCCGTACATTATCCCAAAAGAGATAGTGTTTCAGCAGATTACATAGGCCATGTAAGATCAACTATTCGCAGATTATATAATAGAGATACTCTTCCTGTTTGCTTTTTGCAGGGTTTTTCCGGAAATGTGAGAGCAAAAGTTGCAAGCGTTACTCATACGGAGGCGATAGACAAACTATTATATGCTTTTCAACTACCACCACTAAATAAACAATTTAAAGCAGAAGCTGACTACGATAAGTGGGTGAGCCTTTTGGAAGATAAAATTGTTTCAATACTAAACACACTCGGTAAGCAAATAGATTGCGAAGTTGTTAACAAGGCGATTTCAATACATAAGCTTGATAATTTTTTTATAGAGGGAACGAATAAAAATCTGGTGATTCAAAAAATATCATTCGCTCCGCAAGTTTCAATAATAGCTGTTTCAGCAGAAGTTTCAGCAGAATATGCTAAAGCCTTACAAGCTGCTGATAGTGACATGTTTTTGCTGACTTGCGGATGCACAGCGGGTACGAATATATATATCCCTACGAATGCAATGATAAAAGACGGAGGCTATGAGGTCGAGGGGTTTAAGAAGCTATTTAACGTTAACGGGAAATTTGCCCCAAATATTGAGCAAAGGTTTTTGCAGGAGTGTTATTCAATTTTGAAGGATAATGGTGAAGCGTAGATTAAAGCTGATGTTGGTAATGCAGAACGTGCCGCTTGATTCCGGTTTCTTGTCGGTGAAGTTTTTACGCCTGTCTGATATTTTTGATACTCATCTGTTAGTTTGGGATTCCAGTGAGAGAATACAACGATATAAGAATAGTTCGGCCAATAATAGGTTGAATATTCACAATGGCATTCATAATGCCCGGGGGCTTATTTCTAACATCCTGAATATAGTAGCGGTCTTGTTTGATAGAAAGGTGTTTAAATTCATTGTTAGTGGCGAAGGTTCATTTACCCAGCGGCTTAAATTTATTATGTCTTACTTGCCAATATTCAGAACTAAGCCGGATATTATACATTTCGAATTTGGTGCTTTGGCCGCTAAATGTATAAAAACACTAAAAAGCATTACAAGTGGTAAAATAAGTGTCAGCTTCAGAGGATATGATATTAATTATTTAGGGTTGGCTGATGCTCATTACTATGATGACTTATGGACCTCTGCTGACGGCATTCATTTCTTAGGCCAGGATCTGAAAAACCGCGCAATAAAAAGAGGGTACAAGGATGATAAGCTATCTGCACTTATACCGCCTGCCATTGATATAAATATGTTTGAAAGAGCTGGGAACAAAAATTATGTTAATGATAAGCTTATAATAATTAGTACAGGCAGGCTGGTTTGGAAAAAAGGAATAGAATATGGAGTGAGGGCAGTCTCTTTACTAAAGGAGAAAGGGATACCATTTGAGTATCGGATAATAGGCGATGGTGATTTTAAGCAGGCTATTCAGTTTACAATATTTGAACTGGGATTGAACGATGAAGTAAAATTATTAGGTAAGCTTCCGTCAGACCAGGTAAAGAAAGAATTAGAAGGCGCGGATGTATTTCTGCATCCCGCTATTTCAGAAGGCTTTTGCAATGCTGTGTTAGAAGCACAGGCAATGGGTGTTCCGGTAATATGTACTGATGCTGACGGCCTTTCTGAAAACGTTGATAATAACAAGACAGGCTTTGTTGTTGCTAAGTGGGATGTAGAAGCAATGGCTGATAAATTGATGTGGTGTTATAATAACAGGGATATAGCCAGGCAAATGGGTGAGGCTGGTATTGCACGTGTTAAAGAAAAATTTTTGCTAGAAAACCAGGTAAAAGCATTCGAAAGTTTCTACAGGCGTTTATATGAATCATAATATGAAAATTGATTTGTTATACTATTTCAACCAAAATACTCCCGGTAATATTAATTGGGAGTTTGGTGAAAAACGTGCCCTGGATTTACCGTTAAAACATTTAGCATTCACTGTTCAATGTTTGTTAGAACAGACTAGTGCTGAATGGGTATTGTTTTGGGATTTTTCATTGGGAGAACCTGATTATGATTTGATTAATGAGATATCGAAAAAGCCTGTAGACGCCTGGCATTGTGGCTTGAAATTAGGCATGGGAGGGTTACCTGAAAGATTAGATTATGTCAACCCTACATGGATGTACAATAAAGATGCCGCTCCAACGGTAGAACATACATCATTCAGGTTAGATTTAAGAGCTTGCCTGGTACGTACATCTGTATTGAAAAGCGTAGGAGGCATTAGTACAACATATTCCGGTATTGAAATGACAGGCCTTGCGCTTGGTTATAAGATATTGAAGAGTGGTGGGATAATCAGGTTTCATCCGGAGTTAGTGAAAAACGATTCGCACACGCAAATAAGCATACCCGCTATTGACGAGTGGAAATTTATAAGGCAATACTTTCCAAAAAAATGGCAGATATGGACAATTCTATCTGGTAAGTCATCCTACAAGGAGTTTAAGTTATGGTATAAAACAAGGACTGTAAAAACTAGTATACCTAAACCTCATTTGCACTCGTCTTTACCAGATGATAAAGATTTAACTGTGCCTACAGTATCTGTGCTTGTACCAACGCTTGACAGATACAGTTATTTGCTAAATGAGCTTGAACAACTGTCATTGCAAACAGTATTACCACTGGAAGTACTAATAACAGACCAGACAAATAAGTCAAATAGAATCCCTATCGATTTCAGTAATTATAAAAACCTGACAGTAAGGTATTTCCCGCAGGATGAAAAAGGACAGTGTGTAGCATGGAACAAACTTCTTGATGAAGCAAAAGGTGAGTATGTGCTATTCCTTGGAGATGATGCGGATGGTATCAGGCCAGAGTTTATTAAACAATTACTTCTGTCCAGAGACAAATTTGAATCCGATATGGTAGCATCTAATGTTATTGAGCTTGGAATAAAATATACTGAGCCTAATCAACATTACTACCTGTCTGACACGTTCCCTATCACACTTATTAAAAGATCAGTTCTTGTAAGGTCTGGTTTTATGGATATGTTTTTTAACAAAAATATCCGCGCAGATCATGATCTTGCCATGAGATGTCATTTGAATGGGGCACTTATGATCTTTGATCCGTCAGCAACAGTATATCATCATCGCGCGCCGGCAGGCGGACTAAGGGCACATAAAGCACGGGTCGTAACTAATAGTATGGTAAAGAATTCAATCACCAAATTTTTAGCTCCGACTTCTTCCGAGATATACCTTGCTATGAAATACTTTAATCGTAAGCAGGTAAAAAATTATATCAGGATTAAATACCTGAATCAATTGTTTATTAATGGAGGAGCTTTTAAAAAAGTTCTGAGGTTATGTTTTTTCATCATTAAGTTTCCTTCATTGTCGCGCCAGTATCACAATAACAAAAAAGCTGCCATAGCTGAATTGTTGAAAAATGGTGTTCAAATTTAGCGATGAGTATTAGTCAAAAGACAGGTAAAGCAGGGTTGCTGCTCATATTGCGCAAAGTATGGGCTGGTGTATTGAATCTAGTAATAATGGCTTATCTGGCCAGGATTCTTGATAAATCAGACTTCGGATTAATAGCAATAGCCGGTGTCTTTATTAGTTTTATTGAAGTATTAGGGTCAAGTAGTATTATAGACTACTTGATATACAGGTCAGATAATGATGAGGAAGTATTAAACAGCGCATTCTGGCTTAATTTTTTGATCGTAGTCATAATAATGGTAGCTATCATGTTGGTAGCCCCGGCCTGGGCCAGGTATTATGGAAATGAAAAAATAGCAAACGTTGTATATATACTTGGAATTAGTTTTGTCGGGTATATATTGTCAACAATACCAATTGCTATTCTCAGAAAGGAAGTAAATTACAAGCACATAATACTGATACAGGTAGTAACCGGTACAGCATCACAAATCACACAGTTAATTTTAGCAATTCTTGGGTTCGGAGTATATAGTCTTGCAATTCCCAGTGCTATATTCCCATTCGTAACGGGAGTATATCTTTTTATGATTGTAAGGCCTAAAATCAAGTTTTCTTTTGGAGTTAGATATTGGCGTGAAATGTTTTCGTACCTCAGGTATATTATAGGTAGTAAAATACTGGCACAGATTGAAAACTTTGGGGATAATGTAATAATAGGGAAAACCTTAGGCTTAACATCATTAGGTGTATATAATTTGTCATTTAGATTATCTAATATATTTAATGATCACCTGGCAACGATACTATCTGATATAACAATGCCGGTTTTTGTTGTATCAAATGAAAGTATCGACAAAATAAAAATGCAGTATATATTTTTAATCAGGTTAACCACAGTGTTATTCCTTCCCATATTTATAGGTGTAATACTATTCGCAGATCCAATAGTTTTATTACTGTATGGTGATAAATGGACTGATGCCATTACTCCATTGAGAATATTAACAATGCTTGCAGCCATAAGGTTTTTTATCTCGCCAACCAGTAATTTGTATTACGTTCTGAGAAAACCAAGGTTGCCATTTTATTTCATGCTTGGCTATATACCCCTTTTTGTTACTTTATTATGGTTGTTTTCAGCTAACGGGCTGATATGGGCATGTTGTATTGTATTGGGGTTAGGAGTATTGAAGGGACTATTCCATTTTTATAGTCTATCACGAATAATTAAAATCAGTATTGTCAAGTTGCTTATAGAAACGCGTCATATACTGGTGCCTAATATGCTAATATTAGTTGTGTATACGATACTAATGTATTTTATTGGTATTCAACATGTGTATTACATAATGTTATTGTTGTATTTACCATTGGTGTATCTCACCGTTTATATAACATACAGGTATGATTTCTATAAAGACTATCTTATGTTTTGTAAAATATTTCCTCAACTAAGGTTCTTTGTCAGCAAGTAATACCATGAATAAAGTAAGAGTATTACATGTAATAGACCGCTTACAAATAGGCGGAGCAGAGAAAGTTTTTGTAGATATTACAAAGCTGCTTACAGAAAAAGGTATACATACCGGTGTAATGTTGTTTAGCTCAGGCTACCCGTTGGATAACCAGCTAAGTGAAAATCTAATACTGCATGTACTGGGTCGAAAGAATAAATACTCTTTATCGAAGTTGTACAAGGCTAATAAAATATGTTCATCATATAATATAGTGCATGTGCATATGAGACATTGTTATTCTTATATAAAACTTGCACAGGTATTATTTGGAGGGCAGTACAAGATAATATTGCACGATCACTACGGAGATATCCAAATAAATCAAAGTATCCCGATTGGCTTAAAGCTTTTTAAGCCGACCTATTATATCGGAGTCAGCAGGCAGCTAACTAAATGGGCCGAAAATGAGTTGAAGATTGAGCACAAAAATGTTTTTTTACTTTCTAATACTATAGTACCGGACAAAGAGGTAAACTATGTACACGATAGTAATAGAAAAAGTGCTATTATGATAGCTAATATCCGCCCTACAAAAAATATTGAATTTGCAATTTTAGTATTCAAGACTTTAGACTGGAATTTAACTATATATGGGAACAACTGGGATAATGCATATTATGAACAGATAATCAATTTGATTGGTGGTAGTAATAAGATACAGGTTGTTCAGGGTATAACTGATTTTAAGCAATTGTTTAATAAGTATTCAATTGCAGTTCATACAGCCAAGTCAGAAACGGGTCCGTTAGTGTTATTAGAATACATGGCATATGGTATTCCATTTGTTTCATTCACAACTGGTGAAATCGCAAATGTGGTAGCAGATGAGTTACCAATGCATTTTATCAATTCTTTTGATACAGCAGAATGGATAAAGAGAATAGAACTAATTAATAATATTGATACAACAGCCGGTCTCGTTACAGCATTTAATAAGTATTTCGGTCCGGAAAGATATATAGAAGAGTGCCTGAACATTTATCGAAAAATATATTACTAGTAGTCTCAGATACTTCTGTTTATAAGGAGCAAGGTAAACTATATGGTTTTGAGCCTGTGGTCAGAGAATTGGAGTCTTTGACAACAATTTTTGATGAAATAATATGGCTGGGCAGTAAAATATCTGTAAAGGATACTGCATTACGTATACCCGCTACTGATAAAATAAAAATTGTACAGATGCCATCCGTCAGACATAAGAGTCTCAACGGCATCAGGGTATTGTTAGCATATCCGATATTTCTGTATTACATACTTAAGTATGTAAAAATTGCTACACACATACATACCAGGGGACCATCACATCCTGCCCTGCTATGTATTTTATTGGGATATTTTATGCCTTACAAAAAAATGTGGCATAAGTATGCCGGCAATTGGATTGCGGAAGATGTAGCATTTACATACAGACTTCAAAAAAGCAGGTTAAAATCAATAAGGTCCAAGAATCATAAAGTAACTGTAAATGGATATTGGCCGGATAACCCCGGACATATACTTGCATTTGAAAATCCTTGCTTTTATTCTGCTGAATTAGACCACGCAAACCATATAGCACGAAACAAAAAGTTTGATGACGGATTCAATCTTCTTTTTGTAGGAGGGTTGGTCAAAAATAAAGGTATTCTTGAGTTATTATCGGCTGCTGAGCGTAGTCTGTTACCCGAAAGTATTAAAGAGATATTTATTGTTGGAGACGGACAGTTGTATAATGAAGTCTTGCAACGTTCGGCTAGTATTTACATACCAAAAATTACTGTATTGGGACATCTTAACAGGAAAGAAGTAAATGAATACTATGAAAAGGCCCATATTATAGTTTTGCCGAGCAAAACAGAAGGATTTCCCAAAGTGATAGCCGAGGGAGCATCGTATGGTTGTATTCCTGTTGTTACAGATGTTTCCTCAATAGGCCAGTATATTATTGATGGAGAAACAGGATATTTGCTGCCGGATAACAGTAGTGAATCAATTGCTGGTGCATTGGCAAAACTTGTTGCCGCTGATAACTTGCAAAATATTAGCTTTAATGCCACAGTGATGGCTAAGAAATTTACGTACGAACATTTTAGAGAGCGTATAATTACCGAAGTGTTTGTATAAATAATTAATAGATTACAATTACAGAGAAGCGCATATAAGTGGAACAAACAAAACCATATAAGGTAAATGAGATTAGCTATTGGCTTGTACTGGTTGCAATGGCGTTGGGGTATGCATCTTATTTAGAAAAATATACAATCACAATTGTTTGGGCAGTTGTTGTTATTGGAAGTATATATTCCTTACTTGTGAATAAGGCATATTTTATTTGGTACGCCATAGCATTATCACCTTTTTTAGAAGTATGGTCAAGAATGGTGAAACGTGTTCCCCTTGTACCTATGGAGGTAGGGAAATACTTTCTGTTATTAGCTTGTATACTATTACTTATCGATCATTTTTACAGGAACAAAAACAGAGGACTATACAATACCGGTATGTACATCATACTTGCATTGACGCCAAGCTTAGTCGTTGCATTTTCAGTTTTTGACAGGGAACAATGGACGTTTAATATTCTTAGTATGTTGGAATTGGCAATATTGCTGATTGTTACATCTAAAGAGCGATTTGATATTGATCGTGTTTGTAATATTCTGCAAGTGTCACTATTGCCAATGTTATCTATAGCCGTTTTCCTAACATTAAAAACACCGGACTATAATGATATAGACTTTAAACTCGGCGCTAATAAAGAAGCATCTGGAGGGTTTGGTTCTAACCAGGTATCATCTATTATTGGTATGGGTATGACGCTTATTGTATTACTAGTACAACTAAAAAGACCTTTTTTTAAGATAATTTGGTTGAACTATCTCCTTTTGGGCTATTTAGCATTTAGAGGATTATTGACATTTTCCAGGGGAGGGGTAATAGGTGCATTATTGGCTATTGTAATATCATTATTGCCACAGATATTTAATAATATTCGGGCATTCTTTAGAACACTGGCACTGATTATAATATTAGGCCTATTGGGTGTACTTATATTTAATAAGGTAAATGATATTACCGATAACCAATTATTGTTACGTTATGAGGGAGAGACAACAGACACTAAGAATGGTTTAAAAACCAAAACATTAAATACATCAACATCTGGTAGGGAAGAAATTGTTGTTGCAGATTTAGCAATTTTTGCAAATAATTCATTTTTTGGTGTCGGGCCTGGTCAGGCCAAGGAATTAAGGCCGCTCTATGGGACTAATGAAGAATCAGCAGCTCACATTGAAGTGACGCGATTGCTTGCAGAACATGGTATAGGTGGTGCAATTGTCGTCCTGATTTTTTTAGGCTTCCCCATATATTGGGTTAGAAAACAAAAAAATGGGGTCTGGAAAAGTGTTTCGTCCGGATTGTTTACTATCGCAATCTTTACAAGTATGCACTCAGCAATGCGTACGAATATCACAGTCGTATGTTATGCTCTTGCTGCAATGCCTGTATTATTAAACCCATACTGGAAAGCAAAATTCGGGGAAAATAAATGACGCAGTTAGCTGCAAAGAGAGTTTTGATAGTGGGGTTATTCCCTGATGTGTCTAAAAGTCCTGTAACACAAGCCGGGGAATTAGCGAATATCCTTAGGAAGAATAATTATAAGGTTTTAACCGTATCAAGGTATCGGAATAAATACATCAGGATACTTAGTATAATATTCTACATAATATGGAATAGATCTAAGTTCGATGTTGCAATTGTTCAGTTTTATTCTGGTGCGAGTTTAATATGGCAGTATATAGCAGCCAGGTTAGTGAAACTTTTTAATAAGAAACTGGTGTTTACTGTTCATGGTGGTGGTGTGCCTGCCAGGATAAAAGTTCATCCGAATAGATACCTGAGTACCTTGAAGAAAGGAGATAAAATTACATGCCCTTCAGGTTATCTCATACATGAATTGAATAAGTATGATATCCGAACTATACTAATAGAGAATTCTATTCCGCTGAACCGATATTCATTTCAAAAAAAAGAAAAATTAAAGCCTGTATTGCTTTGGATGCGCGCCTTTACAGATATATATAACCCTGAAATGGCCATAAGGGTAGTAGCCGAGCTGAAAAAAGCATACCCGGATGTGAAACTATATATGGGTGGCCCGGATATGGGGTCCATGGAGAAAATTAAGTCCATGATTTCTGAACTTAACCTGCAGAATAATATTGAGATAGTAGGTTACATGGATTTCAAGATGAAAGAATATTATGCAGGAGTATGTGATGTATATATTGGAACTAACAAGGTAGATAATGCACCCGTAACCGTAATAGAAATGTGGGCAATGGGGCTGCCGGTTGTGCTCACCTCAGTAGGTGGGATACCATATTTAGTAGATGATAATAACACCGGTCTGCTTGTTAATGATGATGACCATGTTGGCATGGCACAGAAAATACAAATGCTGATTGAGTCCCAGGGTATTGCTGATAGGCTTATATCAAACGGGGTGAAAAAAGCAGCAAATTATAGCGAAGAACATGTGTATGCTAAATGGAATGAACTACTTACCAGTTTGTAGAAGTAAAACGTGAAAAAGACCTTATTAAACATATACCAAAAAGCACCGTCAGGGGTAAAATCCGTTATATCATCCTTATACGGGTATACCTTGTTATACAGAAGGGGAAAGAACAGAAAGCAATACATAGCTGAAATAAGTAAAAAGGATAAGTGGACTAAGGAACAAATAGCTGAATGGCAGAAGCAAGAGTTGGAAAAAGTATTGGAACATGCGGTAAGAAATGTACCTTATTACAGAAAGCAGTGGGAGGAGATTTGGAAACAAGACCCTAATATTTCCCATTTGGTATTAGAAAACTGGCCTGTACTTGAGAAAAAGGTTATAAAAGAGAATCCTGATGATTTTATAGCTGATACTCATAGGCAAAAGAAGATGTACCTGATGAGTACAAGCGGCTCTACCGGAACACCAATGCGTTTCTGGCTCGACAGAGAAGCATTAAGCTATTGGTATGCGATATTTGAATATCGGATACTCAACTTAAATGGACTAAGTAGTAAAAATAACTGGGCAAATATCGGAGGTCAGCTAATTTGTGATATCAACAAAAAAAGACCGCCATTCTGGTCGTGGAATATGGCTATGAGACAGTTGTACTTCTCATCATACCATATTACCCCCGGGAATATTAAGTATTACCTGAAAGCAATCAAAGACTATAAAATCCAGCATATTATCAGTTATACTTCTTCAGTTTACAATATTGCGAAAGAAGGATTAGTGCAAAATAGCGACTTCCCTGCTTTAAAGGGTGTAATTACAAATGCTGAAGCGCTATTTGATCACCAACGTATAGTTATTCAACAAGCATTCAAATGCCCGGTTATACAAACTTATGCCGGTTGTGAGTTTGCGTTTGGAGCGAGCGAAACAGAGGAAGGTTTAATGTATGTCTGGCCTGAAGCCGGTATTTTAGAAGTTATTGACGATAATGGTTCTCCTGTTGCAGATGGAGCAATAGGCAATTTTCTGGCTACAGGATTTGTGAACTATGCAATGCCACTAATACGCTACCGTATTGGAGATTCAGGAGCCTATTTGCCTGAAGAATTATGTAGCAATAAGAAATTGCCATACCCGGTGCTTAAAGAAGTAACTGGTAGAAACGACGATCTAATATATACACCCGAGGGTAAACTGGTTGGTAGGTTAGACCCGATATTTAAGGGCGATTTCCACATAAAAGAAGCACAGGTAATACAGGAATCTATAGAGCGTATAAAAATATTGTATACACCATTGCTGGGCTTTACTGAACAGGAGATTCTGGAAGTGAGAAATAAATTGCAGGAAAGAGTGGGCGATAAAATGACCATTATATTAGAACAAACGGATAGTATACCACGTGGCGCCAATGGGAAGTTTAAAGCAGTTGTATCCATGGTTAAACGTACCTGATAAAAACTATGAAGGAGAAAAATAAGTTTCGAAAAAGTGTCAGAAAGCTTTATATAAAGCTGATAAGAAACAAGATCAATAGCCAGATTACATTGCAACGGATCAAACTTGTACTCTGGGATATGTATCCGTACTTTACAAAGCTTGGTTCAATTAAAGGACTAAACCTTTTTAAAAAATTAGCTTTAGTAATAAAATTCTTAAAGGTAGACTGGCGCTTAATACATGCGCATAAACCTATTGAGATAATGGGTATTTGGGCTGAGTTAGACAGATTGGCTACTAAAGTGCCAACTGAAAACAGAACGTTTGTTGAGGCAGGCTGCTTTAACGGAGGATCATCATGTAAATTCAGTCTGTTGACAAATGTTTATGGTTGGAGGCTTAAGGTATATGACTCTTTTGAAGGAGTTGAAAGTATAGGTGCCGAATCGGCAAATGTTGTAGACTACTCAGGGGCATATGCTGCACCAATGGAATTTGTGAGAGATAATATCAGGAAATACGGCAACCTTAATAAGGTCGAGTTGATAAAAGGGTGGTTCTCAGATACCTTTAAAAATATTGATTACTCTCCTTCTGTTATATATATAGATTGTGATCTGAAAAAAGGTACCCACGAAGTTATAGAAGGAGCAAGACCGAAATTTAATCCGGACACAATATTGTTTTCCCAGGATTACAGTATTGTAACTGTTAAAGATTATTTGAATGATCCTGCAACATGGACCGGGTTTAATTTGCCTTCGCCAACCATCAGGTTTATAGGGTATAATACCGTCCTTATACATTGGAACAAAAGTTAGTGCAGTTTGCTCTTTGTGAATGATAGATTTAAACTGTGTTGTCTCTTTATTTATGTATAGAATAACTTATTTTAAATAAATACTGCTTGAAGTTACTTACAATAGTTGGTGCCCGTCCGCAGTTTATTAAGGCTGCGTCATTATCCAGGGCGGTGAAACAAACAGATGGCCTTTCGGAGATAATAGTGCATACCGGGCAACACTTTGATGATAAGATGTCCGATATTTTCTTTCGCGAAATGGAAATCCCGGCCCCGCATTATAATCTCAATATTAATAGTTTGTCGCATGGAGCTATGACAGGTCAAATGCTTGAGAAGCTGGAGCAGGTAATGCTTGATGAACGACCTGATAAGGTTGTTGTGTATGGAGATACTAATTCAACCCTGGCCGGAGCATTAGCAGCGGTGAAGCTACATATCCCTGTTGCACATATTGAGGCTGGTTTAAGGAGCTTTAATATGCAAATGCCGGAAGAAGTAAACAGGATACTTACAGATAGAATAAGCAGGCAACTCTTTTGCCCTACCGATGCAGCAGTTCAAAATCTTAAAAATGAAGGATTTGATAATATCGATTGCGAGATAATTAAAACAGGCGACATAATGTATGATGCTGCCTTATTTTATGCAGAAAAAGCAGCGGAAAGATCTACAGTATTAAAAAACCTTGTTCTTACTAAGGGTAAATACCTTTTAGTCACTTTACACAGGGCAGAAAATACAGATGATATTAGCAGGCTTTCATCAATATGCTTTGCACTGAATGAGCTGACAACCAGTTATGATATTGTTTTGCCTTTACATCCCAGAACACGTAAGATATTAGACAAGGCAGGCATTCAGTTAAATTGTACCATAATTGACCCTGTTGGGTATTTTGATATGATCGAATTAATACGCAATTCTGAACTTGTGTTGACAGATAGCGGTGGGTTACAGAAAGAGGCTTACTTTTTTGGTAAATACTGTGTTACACTAAGAGACCAAACAGAATGGATAGAGTTGGTAGAAAACGGATATAACAAACTCGCCGGCGCGAATAAAGATTCAATTATCAATAGTGTAAATTATTTTTCAGGAAAGAAATTCGATAATAATAGCCAGCTATACGGTAATGGCATGACATCATCGGACATTTGTAAACACTTGTTGCAGGCATAATGGCTTCTGTATTAATACTTACACAATACTACCCCCCAGAAACAGGCGCTCCTCAAAACAGACTTAGCAGCCTTGCTAAGTATCTTAAGAAATTAGGAATGGATGTTACAGTGCTTACTGCAATGCCCAATTATCCTAAAATGGAAGTGTATGACGGATATAAGAAGAAATGGCGTATCAAAGAGGAGCGAGATGGTATAACAGTCCATAGATCATGGATATATACAAAGAAGAGTAAAAGCATAATCTGGCGTCTTGCGAATTACTTTTCATTTGTTTTTAGTTCACTGGTTGTTGGCATCTTTAACGTGAAAAAGCATGATATTATAATATGTGAATCGCCGCCATTATTCCTCGGCATCACCGCATTGATGCTGAAGGTGATATCGGGTTCAAAACTCGTTTTTAACGTTTCTGATCTATGGCCGGAAAGCGCTGAGAAACTTGGAATCATTACCAATAAGAGATTGTTGGGCATGTCTCAATGGCTGGAGGAATATATTTATAAGAAATCATCTCTCATTAGTGGTCAAACACAAGGTATCGTAAACAATATCCGTGCCCGTTTCCCTGATAAAAAGTTGTTTTGGTTGAGAAATGGTATTGACCTGTCACAGTTTAATGCAAATGCAGTTAGCTATAATTGGAGAGAGAAAAATGGATTTGCTTCTACCGATTTCATAGCTGTATACGGAGGCATAATAGGGTACGCACAGAACCTCGAAGTTATTTTGCAGGCAGCAAATATTCTTAAAGAAGAAAAGAATATAAAGTTTGTTATTGTAGGAGATGGTCCGGAGAAAGCGAAACTATTAGAATTGAAAGAACAGTTGGGCTTACAGAATGTATATTTCTTCCCTAATCAGCCATCAGCTGAAATGCCGAACATAATTGACGCCTGCAATGCAACAATTGTACCGCTGAGAAATATAGAGTTGTTTAAAGGTGCTATTCCTTCCAAAATATTTGAGTACCTGATATTCAGGAAACCGCTTTTGTTAGGTGTTGACGGAGAAGCAAGGTCATTATTCATAGATGAAGGTAATTGTGGTTTATTCTTTACACCTGAAAATGAGAAAGAATTAGCATCAGGATTGCTTAAGCTTAAGAACGAGCCTGAGTTGCCTGCAAGGTTGGGTGAAAATGGCGAAGCATATGTACGAGCTAAATTCAACCGTGAGAAAATTGCGGAAGAATTTTACAATGAACTATTAACGATCGTAAAATAATATCAGTGTCGATTTTACCTGTTAATGATATAATTGAGTGGGACATTCCCAATTGGTCGCAGCTAATTAGGTATTGGACTCCCATAGTTGAGAAGTTGCCAAGAGATAGTAAAGTCTTGGCAATTGGTGAACGAAATGGAGGACTAACAATATGGTTGGCTATGATGGGCTTTAATGTTATGTGTACAGACCGGGAAGGCCCTACTGAAAAGGCACGCCAGTTACATATTAAATACGGTGTTAGCGATAAGGTGGCCTATGGCGACATTGATATTGTTAACTGTACTCCCGCATCAGACGTTTACGATTTGATAATAGCTAAATCTGTGATTGGTGGGTTAAAGTCAGACCCAAAGGATAGAACAACAAGAAATTTCGAGGTCCAGAAAAAAGCGGTAGCCAACATTTACGCTATGTTGAAGCCAGGAGGAGTATTTCTATCGGCAGAGAATACTAAAGGCTCTGCGCTTGTGAGCCTTGTAAGAAAAATTAAAGGTAAGGATAGGGGCTGGAGGTATTTCAACTGGACTGAAATAAAAGAACTATATGCAATCTTCCCTAAAGTAGAGGTTAATGCCTTTGGTATAATTCCTACTTTATTCCGCAATACAGGATTAAACAAGCTTATTTTCCTTGTTAATAAATACATATTTGGATTTTTGCCCAATTCATCAAAATATATTTCATTTACAGCCGCACAGAAGTAACACATGCATACTTTTGCATGGCTTTAGAAACACCTCTAACTTGAGACATGAATAGTAAAGTAAAATTTGCCGTAATCGGATGTGGCCATATTGGTAAACGCCACGCAGAAATGATACGCAAAAACGAAGAAAGTGAATTGGTAGCATTGATTGATTCAAATACTGCCATGAAAAGTGATTTGGAGAACCTTTTAGGAAAACCATTTTTCTCCTCTTTTGAGGAATACCTTGATTCAGGCATAAAGGCAGACGTTATCAATATAGCTACTCCTAACGGCTTACATGCCCAGCAGGCATTAAAGGCTATTGAAACCGGCCACCATGTAGTTATTGAAAAGCCAATGGGGCTTACCAAAAAAGAGTGCGAAGAGGTGATATATAAAGGGTTACACCATTCTAAGCACATATTTTGTGTAATGCAGAACAGGTATTCACCACCTTCTGAATGGCTGAAAGAAATAGTATCGCAAGGTTTATTGGGCGATATATATATGGTACAGGTAAACTGCTATTGGAATCGTGATGAGCGCTATTATAAGCCGGGTAGCTGGCATGGTAATAAAGAACTAGATGGAGGTACCCTGTTCACGCAGTTTAGCCATTTCATAGATCTCATGTATTGGGTATTTGGCGATATAGAAGACATAAAAGCAAGCTTTGCCAGTCATAATCATAAGCATCTTACCGATTTTGAAGATTCAGGATTTGTAAACTTCAAATTTGTGAAGGGTGGTATGGGTTGTATCAATTACTCTACCTCCGTATGGGACAAAAACCTTGAAAGCAGTATGACCATTGTTGGAGATAAGGGTAGTGTCAAAGTAGGTGGTCAGTATATGGATAAGGTAGAATATTGCCATATCAAGGACTACACAATGCCGGAACTCAGGCAGACTAACCCGCCGAATGATTATGGCCCGTATAAAGGCAGTGCAGCAAACCACCATTATGTGATAGAGAACGTAGTGAATGTATTGAAGGGTAGGGCAACAATAACTACCAACGCTCTTGAAGGATTAAAAGTGGTAGACATTATAGAACGTATTTACGATCATAAAAAAATATAGAATTGAATATACCTTTTTCACCTCCTTATGTTGACGAGGATGTAATAGCAGAAGTGATATCATCACTTCAATCTGGTTGGATTACGACAGGGCCCAAAGTCCGCGACCTTGAATTGCTTTGCGCACAGGTTACAGGTGCTGAAAAGGCAGTTTGTGTTAATTCATGGACATCAGGTGCTGCACTTGTATTAAAGTGGTTAGGCGTTGGTCCGGGAGACGAAGTAATAGTACCTGCATATACGTATGCTGCAACTGCACTTGCTACTTTGCATGCCGGCGCAAAGCCTGTTATGGTAGATGTATTGGATGATTTCACCATTGACGCGGAAAAAGTAAAAGCAGCGATAACACCCGCTACCAAAGCTATAATGTTGGTTGATATTGCAGGTTGGCCATGTGATTATGACGCTGTAAGGGCTATTGTAGAGAGCACGGAAGTAAAAGCTATGTTTAAACCTGCCAATGATGTACAGAAACAGTTTGGCAGGCCGGTTATGATAGCAGATGCTGCGCACTCTATTGGTGCTATTTATAATGGTAAGTCTGCTGCATTAGCTTCTGACATTACTATATTCTCACTTCATGCAGTAAAAAATGTTACTACAGCAGAAGGAGGTGTGATATGTTTGGCTCTGCCGGCTCCATTTAATAATGAAGACGTTTATAAATGGATGAAGCTAAACTCGCTTAATGGTCAGACAAAAGATGCATTTACAAAAACACAGGGTGGTGGTTGGAGATATGATATAGTAACTGATGGACTCAAAATCAATCTGCCAGACGTATGTGCTGCTATTGGGTTGGCTCAGTTACGCAAATACCCGGACCTCTTATTGCCACAGCGTGAACGTGTATTTAATCACTACGCTTCGTTTTTTGGTAGTAAAGATTGGGTTATAATGCCACCAGTAAAGGATGATAAACGTAAATCGTCATTTCATTTATTCCCATTAAGGATTAAAGGTATTACAGAGGAGCAAAGAGATGCTATCATCCAAAAAATGACTGATGCTGGAGTAGCAACAAATGTGCATTTTATACCAATGCCTATGTTGTCTCTGTTCAAAGGATTAGGCTATGATATTGCAAATTACCCGAAAACATACGCTAATTATGCGTGTGAAATATCGCTTCCTATATACCCGCAGCTAACTGATGAGCAATGCGCATATATAGAACAACAAATCGATAAGGCTTATAACGAAGTAGTATCATGACCAGGTTACTGGATATAATATTTTCAATTTTGGGCTTAATTATATTAAGCCCGCTTTTTTTGGTGATGGCACTCTGGGTTAAATTAGATTCACCCGGTCCGATATTATATCGGCAGATACGTGTTGGCAGATATGGTAAAGACTTTAAGCTACTTAAATTTCGTAGCATGCATGTCGATGCAGATAAGAAGGGTTTGCTTACTGTAGGTGGTAGGGATCCGCGTATTACGAAGTCTGGTTACTTTCTTCGCAAATACAAGTTTGATGAGTTGCCGCAGCTAATCAACGTGCTTAGGGGTGAGATGAGCGCTGTTGGCCCTCGCCCCGAAGTAAGGAAATATGTAGACTTATATAGCGATGAACAGAAAAAAGTACTCAATGTTCGTCCGGGTGTTACAGATATGGCCTCTATTAAGTTTCGTAATGAAAATGAGATATTAGAAGCGCAGCCTGAACCTGAGAAGTATTATATAGAACACATAATGCCTGAAAAAATAAACCTGAATATGGAGTATATCAACGCTCCTACTTTGTACAATTACTTCAGGATAATCTTTCTAACCATCAAAAAAGTATTCTCATAGAGAATACTTTAGCAGAACTTTTCCTTTCGTGTTTTGCTTATTACAGCTTTGAACTTTTAACTGAATTGTAAGTAGAATTTGTACTTGTGTATTCAGGCACAAGGTCTTTAATAAGGCCAACAGTTTCGAGGGTATAGTGCTGTTTGGCACTTGATATAAGCCTGTCTATTTTTTGCTGTACTACATCGAAATCGTATTCCAGTACACGAGCTATAAGTATTTTGTCATGATAGGTGGGCATCACGTTCTCCTTGTTATTCAGTAATTCTTCATAAAGCTTTTCTCCCGGACGCAATCCTGTATATACTATTTTGATATCTACATCCGGTACTTTACCGGCCAGCTTGATTATTTTTTTAGCAAGGTCAATGATCTTCACAGGCTCGCCCATGTCAAATACAAATATCTCATTCCCCTGTCCCATAACACCAGCTTCAATAACAAGCTGACAGGCTTCCGGTATGGTCATGAAATAACGTGTTATATCAGGGTGTGTAACGGTTATTGGACCGCCTTTCCTCAACTGTTCTTTGAAGATAGGTATAACAGAACCATTAGAGCCTAATACATTACCAAAACGCGTTGTTACAAATTTGGTAACAGGTTGCTCAGGAGCCTTGTCCTGCTTGTCTTTTAATAGATGCTTATAAAAGCTTTGGGTAAATATTTCGGCAACACGTTTCGACGCGCCCATAATATTAGTTGGGTTCACTGCCTTGTCTGTAGACACCATTACAAACTTCTCAACCCCGTATTGTACCGATAGCTCAGCAAGATTTTTAGTGCCTAAGACATTATTGAGCACAGCCATAGACGGGTTATCCTCCATCAATGGTACATGTTTATATGCAGCAGCGTGAAACACTACTTCAGGATTATATATTTCAAACAGGTGTTCCATACGAACCCTGTCACATATATCACCTATATACGGCTTGATATTAGTATGCTTAGATACATCCTTCAATTCCAGTATCAGGTCATGCATTGGCGTTTCTGCCTGATCGCAGACAATAATAACTGATGGCTTGTATTTAAGTAACTGTCTTACCAGCTCGCTACCGATAGAGCCTGCTGCACCTGTGACGAGTATTTTTTTCCCTTTTAATTCAAAGTGAAGTTTATCGTTGTCAATTTTGATTACTTCACGTTCCAGCAGGTCCTCGATCTTAACATCTTCAAGTTTTACTGCATCAGGTTTGCCATTAAGCCATTGTTGTACAGGCGGTACCTGTTGTACTTTGATGTTATGTTTCAAACAGGTATCAACCAGGTAGTTTAATTTTTCCTTTGAAATATCCCTGTTAGCAATGATTAGTACTTCAAACGACTCCTGTTGCAGTTTATTAAAGCTGGCTTCATCGCTGCTATAGATTTGGATACCCTCCATTAGTTTGCCCGACTTACTTAGGGCATCGTCCATAAATGCAGCTACATGGATATCATTATTCGGGAAATCATTGATAACCTTTTTTGTTTGCAATCCGTATTGTCCCGTATCATAAACAATAGCCTTTATCTTCTTCCTGTCTACTTTGTCTACCTGGTGCAGTTGATAAAACTTGAATACATATCTCACCAAAAGGCGATAAGTAATTAATACGAAATTGGTAATGAAGAAGTTGATAACAACTACTGATACCGGAAACAGGAAGATGTCATCTGATGATTTATTAACGATGAAGTTGATAGAAAAGTAGAATACCGAAGCTATCGAATTGACAACCAATAGCCTGAAAGTATCTTCAATATTTGTATACCGGATAATACCAGCATAGCTTTTCAGTAAGTAGAAGAGAACCGCATTAATAGCAAGTGAGATCGTCAGTATTATTGACAAATCATAAAGTGCTACTTCTTTAAGGTTAAAATTAAACCTTAAAACAAATGAAAAGAAAATGCATAATTGTACGCATACCAGATCAAGGACAAAAATCAGCCAGCGAGGTAAAATTCGTATTCGGTATTGCATATACTGCTTTGGTCTTTTTTTTACATGGTTAATACTACATTCAACTAGCTATTGCTATAAGCAGTGGGTCTACAGGACAAAAATAATAAATAGATACCCAGAGTGTTAGCAAAATCAAATGTTTCGTGATTATATAATATTGTGCTATCTGTGAATTATTAATTGATTGATATCCAATTATTTGTAGTTATTCGCTATCTTTATTTACCATTATAATTCTATAAAATAACATAGTATCTGCTTATTTAATGGCCTATCAGGCACTTAAATATTATTTTTGCGGACATAAAACGATTACAATAGATGAGTGAATCTTTAATAGATTTTGAGTATTTGAATGAAATTTCTGGTGGAGACCCCACATATATATATGAATTACTAACAATATATCTGGATAATACACCACCGGGGATAATTGACCTGGAAAAGCTCATAAGAGATACTGATGACTGGGAAGCTATTTATAAAAAGGCACATTTCCTGAAATCAAGTGCCGGCATTGTAAAGGTGAGGGGAATGTATGAGGGTTTGCTGACTATAGAAACTAAGGGACGTGAACAATTGAAGAAAATAGAGAATGGTGAAGCAACAGAATCAAAAGAAACATTTATAAGATTACTGGAAGATATACTGGCACCTTTTAACGAAGCGCTGCCGATTATTGAAGCTGTGAGAGATAAGAATAAACCACAATAAAATAAAGAGGCGCCATCAGGCGCCTCTTTATTTTATTATATACCACCTATCCGCACACCTATGCAGAACGGATGCTGATCCAATGCATTTTCGTGTAATGCTGTAAGCTGGTAAGAAGCATACAATCTGAAGATGCCATCTATGCCAAACTCTGCTGTTGCGCAACTGTTAAAGTCGTTCAGGTTGAATTTGTCATGGTCTTTCTGCATACCATAAGCAGATGATTTTTGTTTGGTAAGTGAGCTGATACGATATCCGCCCGTTACGCCAAACCCGTATACCAACCATGCTTTAGGAGCCATCTTAGTTTTGAAAGTAAAACCAAGTGGAATGCTCAGATAAGTAACTGCAAGCTTGTTTTTACTGAAGTTGACAGAATCAAGAATAACCGAAGGTAAAGGGTTATTGACATAACGAACATCCCTTGTGAAGCGGAAATTATATGATTGAGTACCTAAACCGGTGTACAGGTATATTTTTTGCCCGTTTGTTTTAGCAAGACGCAGTTTGGCCATAGCAACCCATACATTCACGTTCCACGATTTACCATTATTTAGTGTGAAGAGGTTTTCATTTTGCAATGTAGCAGGTACCTGCAAAAAGCTCTTTGTTGCAGCAGAAGTATAATCAGTTTTATCCTGTATGCCGTTGAGCCCTATATCTACAATAGCAAATTCAGCTTCGAATGGTTTTTCAACATGCGGGGCATCTTTTTTCTCTTTGCCCACTTTAACACCGTTCGACCCGATGCTTATGAATTTGCGTTTCTTATCGCCTTCATTTTCCTGTGCTTTAGCTGTAGTGATCTGCAATAATGCAGCAGCCATTAAACAATATATCAGTTTCATAATTGTGAATTTTAAAGTTTTACAACGAATAGTTCTTTGTTACCGATTTTTAAAACAACATCTGTGTTTTTCAGATTGTCGCCTATATTTTTTGCTTTTTCTATTTTATTATTCACCGCTTCTGCAAGTGCGCTGCCACCTTCGCTTTTAGTTGCCTTACGTTTCAGCCACGAAAAGAAACCGGCACCATTTTGTTCACCACTGTCATCATCAGACGGCATTTTCTGTTCTGGTTCTGCTGCATTTACGATAGGGTTTTCGTTCTCATGTACTTTAGCTTCAAGCGTATTATTTGTCTTGGCTACTGGGGCGGGTATTTCCAATTTAGGTCCCCGAATTATATGCTCATTGTCCTGTGCTACTTGTATTTCCTGCGGTACGGGATTTTGCGGCAATGTGTGTTGTTGTTGTACTGTTTTGGTCTTGTGGTGTTTTACAGGTTCCCGTTTGTTCTCATAGGCGATAGGATTCGTAGTTTGTGAATGGAGCTCTTCAGTAGTGTCATTGGTTGGTATATTGGTGGTTGGTTGTTTTGCGGTATTGGTTACCTGTGCTACAGATGGGGCATCATTATTTATATCGTTACCTTTTTTCAGTACAGATACAGCTATGAAACCCGCCAGGCAGGCAGCGGCTGCATATACTCCCCAGCTCCTCAGAGAAATAGTGGTTCCGCCTCCTTTTTTCATCAGTTGCTCCTTATTCTCATACACCAGGTTAGTATCAGGCGTCAACCTTACAGAAAGGTATGCATCCAGCTCTTTTTGCAGCTCCGGGTGTTGTGCAACGAAGTCGTACAGTGCTTTTCGCTCAACTTCATTCAGCTCACCATCTGCCTCCAGCATCATGTATTCTTCGTAATTTTCCATATTCACTGTGCTCATACTATATAATGTTTTCAACGCTTACTAAATAATCCTTCAACACCTTTCTTGCCCTGTGCAGGTACACTTTCACCTGCGATTCAGACAGGTTGGTTATCTGTCCTATCTCGGCATAGTTGTAACCTTCATAGTCTTTCAACAGCACCAGTGCCTTAGACTGTTCGTCGAGCCTGGATAGTGCACGTTCCAGTACTCGTTTCAGGTCGGCCTGGGCAGGACCGGTACTCCTGTTCTCTTCCGGTTCATCTTTATATATTACTCTTCCCTGTTTGCGATAGTTATCTACCGACTGCCTGTAGGCTACCTGGAAGAGAAACGCTTTTGCCTTTTCTGTAGTCACGTCCTGCCTTTTCTGCCATAATACCTCGAAGCTGTTCTGAACTACATCGCGTGCGTCTTCTTCGTTCCCGGTGCATTTGCACGCGAACCGGAAAAGAGGGTCGGCCCATTGTTTTACGCAGTTATTGTAGTCGTTAAGCTCCATTCAATAGTATATCGGTGCAGTTGTTAAAAAGTTACAGGATTCTGCAAAATTTATTAAAAACCCTTATCTAAGCTAAAGATTGTACCTTTGCCGTTCATTTACTGGGATTTTATATATGAAAAAAGGGCCATCTTCATTTAACAGGGGTACAGGAAAGGGTAATGATAACAGGAAAGGTACTGCAGGAGGTGGTTCTGCCAGGGGGGCAGGTAAATCTTTTGATAAACCCAAACGTTCATTTAATAAGGACGATTCTGACCGTAAGCCATTCCGCAGGTCAGAAGAAGAAGGCAGGTCGTCTGACCGCCCTAAACGCAGTTTCGACAACAAAGACGGCGATCGTAAACCTTTCAGGAAGTTTGATGGGGATGGCAAGTCGTTTGACAGGCCCAAGCGCAGTTTTAATAAAGAAGACGGCGACCGCAAACCTTTCAGGAAATCTGAAGGTGATGGCAAGTCGTTTGATCGTCCTAAACGCAGTTTTGATAAAAAAGACGGTGATCGTAAACCCTTCAGGAAATTTGAAGGTGATGGCAAGTCATTTGACAGGCCAAAGCGCAGTTTTGATAAAGAGGATGGCGAGCGTAAGCCATTCAGGAAATTTGAAGGAGACGGTAAATCGTTCGACAGGCCAAAGCGCAGTTTTGATAAAAAAGACGGAGACCGTAAACCATTCAGGAAATTTGAAGGGGACGGTAAATCATCCGACAGGCCAAAACGCAGTTTTGACAAAGAAGATGGTGAGCGTAAGCCATTCAGGAAATTTGAAGACGACGGCAAGTCATTTGATAAACCTAAACGCAGCTTTGATAAAAAAGACGGGGGCAAAAAATCTGATAAGCCTAAACGCTTTTCTGAGCGCAATGTATTCAAAGAAGATAAACCGGCACGTGAGATACCTGAATATGAAAAGAACTTCGTGACGCCTAAAGAGTTTGAGAAGACACTGGAAGACAGTCCTAAATACATACTGAAAAAGAAGGAAGAGGATAAAAGCTTTGATAAGCCATATCCACTGGGTTCGCGCAAAGTAAGTGGCCCGTTCCGTAAGAAATTCAAAGAAAACGCTGACAGCGCAGATAACGAAGAAGCAGGGGCAGATAAAGAGATGACCCTGAACAAATACATAGCACACAGCGGTGTTACCAGCAGGCGTGAGGCAGGTGAAATGGTGAAACAAGGCAAGGTGAAAGTGAACGGAGAACTGATACTGGAACCGGGGTACCGTGTACAACCGGGAGACCTGGTAACCATAGCCGGTAAGAAGCTTACACCTACTAAGAACATGGTGTATGTGCTGCTGAATAAACCTAAAGGATACATAACTACTACTGAAGACCCTGAAGGCAGGGATACGGTGATGGACCTGATAAGCGGTGTGGAAGCAGACAGGGTTTACCCTGTAGGCAGGCTGGACAGGAATACGACAGGCCTGCTGTTGTTGACCAACGATGGCGCTCTTGCACAGAAATTATCCCACCCAAGCTACGAGGTAAAGAAAGTTTACCAGGTAACACTGGACAAAGCATTGACCAAAGCTCATTTTGAACAAATACTAAGCGGGCTGCAACTGGAAGATGGCGCTGTGAAGGTAGATGCATTATCATATCTGGATGAGAAAAATGAACTGGGAATAGAAATACACAGTGGTAAGAACAGGATCGTACGCCGCATATTCGAATCGCTGGGGTACGAAGTTGAAAAGCTGGACCGTGTGATGTATGCCGGCCTTACCAAGAAAAACCTGCCTCGCGGTAAATGGCGTTTGCTAAGTGAGAAAGAGATCATTCTGCTGAAACATTTTAAAAGTTAGAAGTGTTTATCACTGCTTCGAAGATCCATGATGGTCGTGGTTGGATGCCCGAAGGCACAGTAATAGAGCTGGCAGCTGATGGTACTGTAACTGCTATTCATGAGAATCTTGTTAGCGAGCAGGTGAAACATTATGAGGGTATACTGGCTCCCGGTTTTGTAAACACACATTGCCACCTTGAGCTCTCGCATATGAAAGGCGTTATCCCGGAGCATACAGGGCTTACCAATTTCCTGCAGCAGGTAATGCGGAACCGATTTGGGTTTACTGACGAACAGAAAACAGAAGCGCGGCATGAGGCTTTCAACACCATGTATAATAACGGAGTTGTTGCAGTAGGCGATATTTCTAATACCAATGATACCGCCGACCTGCGTGCCACAGGTAAGATGCATTTTCACAGCTTTGTAGAAGCTATAGGCTTTAATGAACTGCCGCAAAAGCAGTTTGATATGGCGGTGAGTACCTGCAACAATTTTGCAGCACAGCAGGGTACTGCAATACTGAGACAATCTATTGTACCGCATGCGCCCTATTCTGTTTCGCATGCATTGTTCAGGATGATAGATAAGCATAATACGGATTCTTTGATATCGATACATAACCAGGAATGCAGGGCTGAGAATGAGTTTTATGAAACCGGTAAAGGTGATATGCATACTATGCTGAATAACCTGGGTATTGATGACAGCTTCTTCCATCCTTCCGGTATGCCATCGCTGCCTACCTATATGCGCTGGATGTCTCCGCAACATCAATTCATTTTCGTACACAATACTTACAGCACTACAGAGGATATAATAAAGGCGCAGCGCCTGCTACCCGATGTGTACTGGTGCCTGTGCCCGAATGCCAACCTGTATATAGAGAATACACTGCCAGACATAGCTATGCTTATACGTGATGCCAATAATATCTGCATTGGCACAGACAGCCTTTCTTCTAACCACGAGTTGAGCATTGTATCAGAGTTATATACGCTCAAAACACATTACCCCAACCTCAATTGGGAGACACTGTTGCGCTGGGGTACTTATAACGGTGCAAGGGCTTTGCAGATGCAACACCTGCTGGGCAGTATAGATGAGGGCAAGCAGCCGGGCATTATACAAATAACAGGCGCTGACACAGGTATAAAGCCTGTAGTGAAGCGTATTATCTAAGCAGTATACGCCTGCAGAAAATTCATATTCGTTGCTAAGTTTTGCTAAGTGTGGTTTTTTTATAACAATATCCGGCAGCGCAGGCGCAGTATTTCAGGGCCTATATCAGCTATGGTACAGGTTCCTGTCGTATCATGGTTTTCTGCAGGTGTTGCTAAGAATTGTAAAGTGCTAAGAACGGGTAAAGAATATTTTATAATCATGGGTCACAGGTTTTATTAATGACAAATATACTATAAATAGTTTAAATAATAAAAAAATAAAGGAGCGGAATCCCGCTCCTTTATTTTTAATCAATGTCTTATTATTTCACAGGCTCATCCGCAGCCAGGGTAATATCCCTGCTTACTTCTGTATTGTCTCCTGTAACCTTGGTGTCTTTGTTCCATAAGCTCAGCGTAACTGTAGCCTTACCCATTGGCATACCTTTCAGGAAGTTAGGCGCCCATTTACTGATGATGAAAGATGTATTCACACCTTCTGCTTTAATATCTGCTTTTACCTTATAACCGGTGTCTGAGAGACCTGCATTCCATACATAGAAGTCAAGCAACAGGTTATCCGTATTCTTCGGCCCTACATAATTGCCTTTAGGACGGCTGTAGAACAACATAGCTGTTTTAGGCTCTTCCATTTTCTGCAGTTTGCCTTTATCATCAATTTTGAAATGATAGACTGCTGCTGCGCCTTTACTCTTTACAGACTCGTGGTAAGAGCGGGACAAGAATACCAGCAGGTAGTGTTCCCCTCCTTTTGGCAATACTACCTCGTGCTTTGGCTCATAAAGAGCAGCATAAGGTTTATTATCCAGTATAAAATGTATATGCTGTCCATCAGCAGAGTTGTTACATCCTTTGCTGGCGGCATCGCTGGTTTGTGCTTTCAGCTCATAATTCTTTACATTGAATTCAAAGCTGACCTTTACTGAGTCTGCACCCTGTGCTGCAGCACTTACTTTGCCTATGCTAATTTGTGCATCAGCAAATTCAGGAGAAGCCGGAACTTCAGCAATAGTAACATTGGGTGGTGCAGGTGCTGCTGCGCTGTCTGATGTTGCAGATTCCTGTTTTTGTCCGCCATCTCCGCACGATGCTAAAAACAGTGCAGAAGCGGCAATGGCATAAGAAAGGCCTTTATATATGTGCATGACTGATAATTTTTATCAAAGCTACACCCAAAAGGGGTTACACCCGTTCGGATTGCCGGTTAATTTTAAAAAAATTTTAAGTAATTGAAATCCCTGAACGACTACTTTTGTTAGCTAAACATCAGGGAATCATAACCTTTGGATTTTATACCCTGAATAGCTTATTTTGAAAATATGCTGACAACGGCAGAGATATTAAAACGGGTTAGACGAATTGAGATAAAAACCCGGGGGTTGAGCAACCATATTTTTGCAGGCGAATATCATTCCGCCTTCAAAGGCAGGGGTATGTCCTTCAGCGAAGTAAGAGAATATACTCCTGGTGACGATGTGAAGACCATAGACTGGAACGTAACAGCACGTTTCTCACATCCGTATGTAAAGGTATTTGAAGAAGAGAGGGAATTGACGGTAATGCTGCTGGTAGATATTAGCGGCAGTTCACTGTTTGGGGCACACCAACGCCTGAAACGTGAGCTGATAACAGAGTTAAGTGCGGTAATAGCTTTCTCGGCTGCTACTAATAATGATAAAGTAGGGGTGATATTTTTCAGCGATAAAGTAGAAAAATTCATACCACCCAAAAAGGGACGTAGCCATATACTCCGTATTATTCGCGAACTAATTACACTGGAACCGGCAAAATCGGGCGGCACGAGGATAGATGTAGCGCTTGATTACCTTAGCCAGGTGCTGAAGAAGCGTACCATTACCTTCCTGCTCAGCGATTTTATGAGCGCGCCTTATAATGGCTCGTTACAGCTTTCGGCACGTAAGCACGATATGGTGGGTATCAACGTATACGATAAATACGACCGTGAATTGCCTTCAGCAGGATTGGTGCAAGTAGCAGATGCAGAAACAGGGCAGATGGTGTGGCTCGATACTGATGATAAAGCGGTAAGAAATAAATATACTCAGAACTATGAAGTGCATAAGAAGTACTGTATACAGTCTTTCCGCAAGAGCGGTGCTTCGCTGGTAGATGTGCGCACTGATGAGGATTATGTAAAGGTGTTACAAACATTTTTTAAAGGCAGGTAATGAATAAAAGGATTGTACAGGGTATAATATCGTTTCTCTTAGTTGCCATAAGTTTTGTACAGGTATCGGCGCAGGATGCACATGTAAGTGCTAAAACTGATGCTACGCAGATAGTAGTGGGCGACCAGGTGCGGTTGTTCATAGAAGCACAGCACAATGCCAAAGACAGCAGGCTGCAATGGGCAATACTTCCTGATACATTTAATACACTGGAGATAGTAGAGAAAGGCAAGATAGATACCATTAAGCAGGGCGACCTGGTAACCTATAAGCAAAGATTACTGATAACAGGGTTCGATTCCGGCAGCTACACAATACCATCTTTTGTTTTTTCTGTGATACCAAATAATGGTACACCGTATACTGTACAGACAGATTCTTTTCCATTACTGGTGCAGACAGTAGCAGTAGATACTACTAAAGGTTTCAGGTCTATAAAAGGTATAATAGAAGTAAAAGCCAGCTGGAAAGATTATATATGGTATATAATTGGTGCATTGGTATTCATCATATTTGTTGCAGTTGTCATCATCTACTTTATCAGGAATAAAAAGGCGCCCGCACCACCTCCGGTTTCTACTGTAATACCTGAAACGCTGCAGGAAAAAACACTGCGCCTGCTGCAGGAACTGGAACAAAAGCAATTATGGCAGAATAACCGTGTTAAGGAATATTATGTGGAGCTAACAGATATCATCCGTGTGTATATAGAAGAACGCTTCCGTACACATGCTATGGAGTTGACTACAGATGAACTGCTTTATAAAGCGCGTACTCATAAGGAAATGATGGTTGGATATGACTACCTGTCTGCTGTATTATATACCGCCGACCTGGCAAAGTTTGCCAAAGCACAACCAACGCCTATAGAGCATACGTCGGCAATGGAAAACAGCAGGCAGTTTGTGGTGGTTACAAAGCCTGTTATTATTGACAACCCGCAAAATCAGCAAAAACCATGACCGCAATATTTGACTGGAAACATTTGAGTTTTGCGTATCCGGCATTTTTCGGGCTGCTGTTGCTGATACCACTTATGATATGGTGGCAGCAACGCAAAAAGAAACACGATAATCCTTCATTCAGGCTTACTACATTATCCGGTTTAACAGGGGTGAAGCCTTCATGGAAGGTGCAACTGCGTCCGGTACTTTTCGGACTTCGTTTATTGGCTGTGGCGACACTGGCGGTAGCATTAGCAAGACCTCAATCAAGCAATACATCAGAGACCATAGACAGTGAAGGTATAGATATAGTGCTATCGCTTGACGTATCCGGCAGTATGCTAGCAGAAGATCTGAAGCCTAACCGTATTGAAGCAG
Source organism: Flavipsychrobacter sp. (assembly GCA_044227125.1). GTDB lineage: Bacteria > Bacteroidota > Bacteroidia > Chitinophagales > Chitinophagaceae > Polluticoccus. The sequence continues at coordinate 1,447,148 of JBGAFS010000001.1, read as the reverse complement.
CAAAGAAGGTTGCTCTTGATTTTGTAGATGCAAGGCAGGGCGACAGGATAGGGCTGGTGATATTTTCGGGTGAGAGCTTTACACAATGCCCTATAACTATAGACCATAATGTAGTGAAGGACCAGATACGCGAGGTAAAGAGCGGTATGCTGGAAGATGGTACAGCAATAGGTATGGGGCTTGCTACAGGCGTAGACCGCCTGCGCAATGCTACCGGTAAGAGCAGGGTGCTGATATTACTCACTGACGGTGTGAATAATAAAGGCCTGATAGACCCTATGACAGCACTGGAAATAGCAAAAGCATATAAAGTGCGTGTGTATACAATAGGTGTAGGTACGCAAGGAGAAGCACCATATCCTGTACAAACACCATTCGGTACACAAAAACAAATGCAGCCTGTGCAAATAGACGAGGCATTGTTACAAAAAATAGCTGCAGAAACCGGGGGAGAATATTATCGCGCTACAAATAACTCATCACTTGCATCTATCTACAACAGGATAGACAAGCTAGAGAAGACAAAAGTAGAGGTAAACAGTTATAAGCATTATGCAGAACTATTCTTTCCTTTTGCTTTTATCGCTATAGTAAGTCTTTTGGGCGAAATGATATTGCGCTACACTGTGTTCAGGAGCGCTACATAATATTGCCTGATCGGGAATATCTCTTTTAGTAAGACGTTATTTACTAAGGTTGTTTTCTGTAAGCCAGCTTACGATAGTAGTACCTTGTGATGAAGAAAAACGCCCCTGAAAATGACAATACCAATATTATCATCAATGTAGCAATAGCCCTGTATGGGTGTATATTAGGGTTGAACTTGTAAAAAAGCGAATTCTTATCGTTGTAATCAAATTTTTTATATGTTAACGGTGTTACTGTAAAGGTCTGTGCTATGCTGGTAGTATCATTGAGTTCACCGGTCCAAACATCATTCCACATATTACCGCCAACAATCAATATTTTTTCATCGCCGGAAGATGCCTGATAAGCAATAGCTCCTGCAGCATGCCTGGCAGGTACATTACTTTTTACCCTGAACCAGTTTCCTAAGGTATCCATACACCAGATACCCCCCAGGTTAGCAGGTATAGTATTTTCATTAGACCCGAATAAAGAGAATAACCTGTTCTTATAGACAATTAGTTTCTGAAACTGCCGGCCCATATAAGGAACATCCGGTAGTCTTTCCCAATCTACACCATTCCTGCTCCTTAATACAGATTGGTCATATGTCTTATAGCTTTTTTTATCAGTGTATATTCCTCCTGATACTGCATATATATAACCATTGAAGCTAACAACATTGCCGGCCATATTTTTCTTGAAGGCATGGAAATCTTCTGCAACTTTCTCCCAGTTCTTACCATCATATGATTTCCATACATCTCCAAAGCCACCTTTGTCATAGTCTGCACCACTTTGTCCGCCTATCACATAAATCGCATTGTTGTGCAGGCACGAGCCGAATAATGTCCTTTGTCCCCAGGGGAGGCTTTTAGTAAGCTGATACCATTTCAGGTTGCCATTACTGTCTGCAGTGGCACACCAGCTATCAGTCTGGAAATGCCCCCTGATATAATCACCGCCAAAAATGAATAGTGTGTCATTCTTAGTAACGCAGCCGAAACAGTGACGTCCTTCCCAAGGTGCATTAGGCAGTTTTGTCCAATGCTTGAGATCTTCGGTTATGTATACTTCGTTATTTGTTTTACTGTCAGTGTGTATATTCCATCCGCCAAGACAGTAGACATATTTGCCCAGCTGGCAAACCATATTACCATCTCGGGCAAAATCAGAGAATTTGTCTGTTTGTTTTTCCCATTTACATACATCGTAGTCTACAGAGAATACAGTATCTATTTTATTTTGTATAGAGTTAATAAGTCTTACCCATTTCGCGCCATCCCATGCATAATAGCATTTTTCAGACATGCTCCATATCAGCTTACCTGTTTTAACAGGGGTATAAGTTGATGAGTCAGAAAATTGAAGGCCGTAAGATGGATTAATATTTACAATACCATCTGTTAGGTTGGTGGAAGATTGGGCGAATAAGTTGGTCGATAATAATAGTAGTAATAATCCTCTATAGAGTTTCATGCTCAGTTAATAATAAATTAGTATACAGGTGCCTGTTTGTTATGTTAAATAAGCGCAAAAAAGATGCCACTTTATGGGGGGATATGCAAATGTACTCTATTAAATTGGAAACCAATATCAATTACATACATAAATTTCGAACATTAATTATGTATTAAAATGTTCTCTCTCTTTCTGAAGATTGAATAGCTTATCTCTCAATCTTGCAGCTTCCATAAAGTCCAGCTCTTTGGCTGCTTTCTCCATAGCCTTTTTGGTATTGGCTATGAGTTTATCTAACTGGCCGGCTGTTTTATATTCTACTTCATCTTCGGCTGCAATTGGTGCCAGCTCTTCATGTATGGCGTATTTGTTATTGTCGTCATAGCCTTTTATCTCCAGTACAGATGTTTGTTTGAAAACCTCGTCTTTTGATTTGATAATAGTTTTAGGCGTTATTCCGTGTTCTGTATTATACTTTATTTGTTTTTCGCGCCGACGATTGGTTTCATCGATCGTGCGCTGCATGCTCTCGGTCATCTTGTCTGCATAGAAGATAACCAACCCGTCAACATTACGTGCAGCGCGTCCGGCCATCTGGGTCAGGGAGCGTTCATCGCGCAGGAAACCTTCTTTATCTGCATCTAATATTGCCATCAGTGAAACTTCCGGCAGGTCAAGGCCTTCACGCAGCAGGTTCACACCTACCAGTACATCTATATTGCCCAGTCTCAGGTCTCTTAATATCTCAACACGTTCCAGCGTATCTACCTCACTATGTATATACCGTGAGTTAATATTGATACGTTTCAGGTATTTATCAAGTTCTTCTGCCATGCGTTTGGTAAGTGTAGTCACCAGTACACGATCTCCTTTCTTCACTCGCTTATCTATTTCATCGAGCAGATCATCAACCTGGTTAATGCTGGGGCGTATCTCTATTGGAGGATCCAAGAGCCCGGTAGGCCTTACTACCTGTTCTGCTACCACACCACCTGTTTGTTCCAGTTCATATTTTCCGGGCGTAGCGCTTACAAATACAACCTGGTTCAGCAGGCCCTCAAACTCGTGAAAGTTGAGCGGCCTGTTATCAAGTGCACTCGGCAACCTGAAACCGAAATCAACAAGATTGAGTTTCCTGCTACGGTCACCGCCGTACATACCACTTATCTGCGGAATGGTTACATGGCTTTCATCTATTACCAGTAAGAAATCGTCCGGGAAATAATCGAGGAGGCAGAATGGTCTTGTGCCGGGCCTGCGTCTGTCAAGAAAACGTGAGTAGTTTTCTATACCGCTGCAATAACCAAGTTCGCGTATCATTTCCAAGTCATAGTTAACCCGTTCTTTGATACGTTGTGCCTCTATATGTTTACCAATACTTTTGAAGTACTCTACTTGTGCCTGCATTTCATCCTGTATCTCGTGTAGTATCTGTATCATTTGGTCGCGCGGGGCCATATAGAGGTTGGCAGGAAAGATGGCAGCATTTTTCATGGTGCCTATGCGCTTACCTGTATCTGTTTCGAAGCTTTCTATTTCTTCTACTTCATCGCCAAAGAAAGTAATACGGTATCCATAATCTACATAAGGGAGGTTAATATCTACGGTATCACCCTGTACCCTGAAACTGCCACGTGTAAACTCTCCCTGGCTACGATGGTATAATGCATTTACCAGCCTATGCAGAAAGGTATTACGGCCAATGCTGTCGCCAATATTCAGGCGGATGATACCATTGGCATATTCGGTAGGGTTTCCCATACCATAGATGCAACTCACTGAAGCAACAACGATGATGTCGCGACGCCCGCTGAGCAGGTTGCTCGTAGCACGCAATCGCAGTTTCTCCAGTTCCTCATTTATGCTCAGGTCTTTTTCTATGTAGGTATCTGATGTGGGTATGTATGCTTCCGGTTGATAGTAGTCATAATAGCTTACGAAATATTCAACCGCATTATCAGGGAAAAATTGTTTGAACTCACCATATAACTGTGCTACCAGCGTTTTATTATGCGTGAGTACAAGCGTAGGCTTCTGTACTTCCTGTATTACGTTGGCAATAGTGAACGTTTTACCCGAGCCTGTTACCCCTAATAAGGTCTGAAATTGTTCTCCTTCCTTAATGCCTTTTACCAACTCGGCAATTGCAGAAGGCTGGTCTCCTGCTGGAGCGTATGGACGGGAGATCTGGAACATATGCGCAAATTTCGGTGTTTTAATTGATTCCGTTTATGTCTATTCATCATCACTTTATTATATTGGCATAATGAATAACAATTTCTATAAACAAGCAATACTTTGCCTCATGTTTACAATGGCAGAGGCAGATACTCATTTGTCGAATGAGGAACTGATAACCGTTGTGACCATGAAAGATGTATTCACGGATTATACAGAGCAGGATATCATTACCCTGTATCGTGAGTATAAAGTGAGATTTGAGGGTAAAGGCTTTGCTGAAATATGCAATGTTATGGTAAGACAAATACCCGAGGAACTCTATATGGGTACATTATCTGTGCTGGCAGATGTAGCCGTTACTGATTTTAATATTGATTTGAAAGAAGGGTCATTTATAAGTATCGTGGCAAGTGCTATGGGTATAAGCGATGTGAGTACTAAAACTTTATTGCTGGCATCACTTTCAAAGAAACTGATGGTAAATACAGGAAGTGAATAAAAAAAGCCGCACTAAGTAGTGCGGCTTTTTTATTATAATATTATAAGATCATTTTTTACCGGGCTTGCTCATTGCACCTTTCAGTTGTTTCAGGAGTGCGTTGTTTGGGTCCAGTTTTTCAATCTCATCCATGTATTTCTTAGTATTTTCTTTATCGTTCTTATTGTAGAAATAAATAGCAAGATACTGGTATGCCTGCATCAGGTCATTATTATTGCGTTTATAACCTTCTGATTTTATATCCAGCCATTTAGTGTAGAATGGTACTGCTGTACCTTCTTTAGCCTCGCTGTCTATTGCAGCAGCTGCACGGCCTCTCCAGTATGGGGCAGAGGGCTGGTCAGGGAATTTCTGTTCCATTTGTTCGAAAGCTACACCTGCCTGTCCGAAATCGCGGGTGCCGTAATAGAGGCAATACCCCCACCAGAAATAATCGGTAGCTTTTGCTGTTTCAGGAAATTCTGTGATGAGCTTGTTGTACCAAACTGAAGCCAGAGATAATTCTTTTGCAACCCTTAATGCTTCACCATTCTGGCGATAAGCATCAGCTTTTTTGCTGCCTTCATCAGCTTGTACAGCAGCATTGAAATAATAGTTTGCAGAGTCCGGCAGGTTATTGCCCAGCATTATACGGCCGGCATTCCTGTAGTCGTCAGGATATATTTTCTTGTCACCTTTAGTTGCAAAGTATATACGCAGGTTCTTCAGCGCTTCAGCAAACTCTTTTGTTTCCAGCTGGCAGAAAGCCAGCAGGCCAAATAAGGTTGGCTTCTTTACACCTTTATCAACCATAGCTTTCGCTTTAGCTGCAGCATTGGCATAATCTTTACAGAGGTACAGTATCTCAGCATATTTGATTATATCATCATCGCTCTTATCAGTCAGTTCCAGGTATTTTTCAATGTTCTGTTTAGCCAGTTCATACTTACCTGTGTAGCTGTAAGCATCTGCCAGATCATGATATGGCAGCGGGTTATCGGGGTCATTGTCTTTTGCTTTATTCCAGTTCTCCAGTGCAGAGCTATAGTTTTTAGCATCATACCAGAGTTTACCTATACGAGAATAAGCCAGGGAGTTTTTAGGGTCTTTTGCAACAGCAGATTCGTAATTGTCCATTGCTTTACCACCACCTGTCTGTAGTTGCTGATAAGCATCGCCCAGGGCTATGCGTATATCGGCACTGTCGTGATATTGCAGTGCTTTAGTATACCATTCTATAGCCAAAGTAATATCACCACCTTTTGTATAGGTTATAGCGTCAGCAGCATATTTCAGCTGTTCCCAGTCGCGTTTTTTAGCTTTGTCAGCCAGTGCTTTAGCCAGTTGCATGCCCTCTGTGGGGTTATTTTGCATAAAGCTTACGCGGGCCATACCACCCATATTGGCATAGTTTTCCGGATATTTTGAAAACACACTCTTAGCAGCGTCGGGATTTCCCAATTCTAATATGCACAGACCATAATAATAGTTTGCCTTTGCATCGGAAGTTATGAGCGGAGACAATGCCTTTTTAGCACTTTCATAACGCTCGTATTTATACATCTTAATACCTTCATTCAGAGATTGCGCCTGCACACTAAAAGCCAGTGTAGCTGCAGCGACAGTAATAACCAGTTGTTTCATTTTCATTTGTACTTTACTTAATGTACAGTTTCGTTCAATATATATATCTGTTAGACAATTAAAAATATTAAGGGTTTACTGAAGCATCTCTCAGGATGATGTTGCTCCTTAAAGGGAACAACCTTGCCTGTTTGAATATCAGCTGACCGCGCTCTTTAGCAAGGAAGTTGGTAAAGCCTGTACCCAGTCCCGGGTAGGTTTCACGATTGATAAAATATAGCTTGCGCTTCAGTTTGTAATGCCCGTTTGCAATAAATGCCTGGTAAGGCTGATAAGGCTTCATCACCTTGTCATTGAAAATAGCAGCTATCTTCACATTCTTAATGAATGCAAGGCCTTCAGGATCGTTCAGGTCGCTTACATAGCTGACACCTACAAATCCAATGGCATCTTTCTGCTTCATTACATAAGCTATTACAGAGTCGTTGCTTTTGGCTGCAAATACATCCGGGCCAAGTTTTTCACCAGGTATTATAGAGTCAAGCATATATCTTACTGTGCTTGAACCCTGGTTGTCAAATACAACCCTGTATTTTTTGTTGTAAGTGCCTGTGAGTATACCTTTCAGCTGGCTGATACCAAATACAGTATCTGCAGACTCAGGGTTTACAATAACTGCAACGGCATCTTCTGCTATAGCAAGTGTTGTAGGTACTACTTTCTTTTGTTCGAGTATTGTTTTTTCGTCGGCTGTAAGCTCACGGGTTACAAGTATTACACGGGCTTTACCATCTATAAAGTCCCTGAAACATTCTGCCTCTGATTTGTATTGTGTACTAATATGCCCTTCAGGAAAGCTGCTGTCGAATACTTTTATCTGTTCTTCGATTATGGGCTTGTAAGTCTCATCTACAGATATATCAATATTGCCTTTACTCAGTGTATCCTGTGGCTTGTGTGAAGTGTCTTCACAGGCAGATAACAGTAATGTGACTGCCAGTACTGATAATATGTGTCCCGGTTTCCGCACAACCGCAATTTTAGTCATTATTCGAGATAATCTCATGATAAACGTAAACGTTGTAACATTAATTTAACAGCGAGTCATGTTTTCGTCATCCATTCCTGCGCATACGCATATCTGCCAGTCCGCGCCATATCCTGAACGCCCCGTAAGCAAACAGCATAACGCCGATAGTATAAGCAAGGCCTGAGGACAGCTCCATGGTGCCGAAAGATTTCATATAAATGATCACTACACCGAACAGGAAGTAAAAAACACCCATTGTAAGGTGCATTATAGCCCTGAATTTAGAATAGGTAGTCGACTGGTTGTTACGTTGATCAATATCCATAACCTTAGATTTTGGAGGTGCAAACATAGTGCATTAAAGCGTAAAGTGATAATAAGTTCACACCATTTTAATATAGATGCAGGAACAATAAAGTTCCATAAGCAGAAATAAAAAAGAGACTGTTAAGAAACAGTCTCTTTTTAAAATCGCTAAAATCAGAAAATTACTTCTTCTTAGCGGCTGCCTTTTTAGGCGCAGCATTCTTTTTAGGAGCTGCTTTTTTAGCTGCTTTCTTAGGAGCTGCTTTTTTAGCTGCTTTTTTAGGAGCTGCTTTTTTAGCTGCTTTCTTAGGAGCTGCTTTTTTAGCTGCTGCCTTTTTAGGAGCTGCTTTTTTGGCTGCCTTTTTAGGAGCCGCTTTTTTGGCTGCTTTTTTTGCTGTTGCCATAACTGTGTGAATTTAAGGGTTAAACAAAAAAATTTATGGCAAACAGCCGAGGGGGTTAGGCCTCGGCTGTTGCTGCTGAAAATTCTTTTACTGAAACTAATGTTTTGGTACGAGTCTTACGAAACTCCACAATACCATCTTTCAATGCGAATATGGTATAATCTCTACCAACACCGACATTTGTACCCGGGTGATAAACTGTGCCACGCTGACGAACTATTATGTTGCCAGATATAGCAGGCTGACCACCGAAAATTTTCACTCCTAAACGTTTACTTTGTGAATCGCGGCCGTTCTTTACACTACCTTCACCTTTTTTATGTGCCATTTTCTGATTTCTCTTTTGCTAATATACGAAAATAAAATTAAGCAATATCATTTATTTTTATCTTGGTAAGATATTGACGGTGTCCGTTCATTTTCTGATACCCCTTACGGCGTTTCTTTTTGAACACTATAACTTTGTCACCTTTCAGGTGGTCAACTATCTCAGCTTTCACTTTTGCAGCGCCGGCAAATTTTACATTACCACCTTCGCTGGTCATCAGCACTTCTGAAAATTCTACTTTATCGCCAACAGTACCGTTAAGACGGTGTACAAACAGCTCGTCGTCTTTCTTAACTTTAAATTGCTGCCCGGCTATATTTACAATCGCAAACATGATGTCCCAAAATATTTCGCGCAAAGTTAATACAGTTTTTTCGTTTTTAACAAATAAATTTTGAAATTACCGATATATTAGTTTTTTTATTAAAAAATACCCTATCTGTATCCCCTGATTAAAGGGAGGTATTCTATAAAGCAGAATTGTACATTTGTTTCCCAAGCCTGGATAATGAAAATCAAATCGTTTCTGGCCAAGCCATATGCTTCCATCATTCATAGCCGTATTCGGAAGGGAATGAATAATGCACTGGCCGACCAGCAATCTATATTACAGCAATTATTGAAGACAGGATCAAAAACCTCCTTTGGCAAAGAGCATAAGCTGGGTGAGATAAAGACCTATGAAGAATATAATAAGGCTGTACCTATAAGAGATTATGAGGCATATCGTCCATATATAGAACAGATAAAACAAGGTAACCAGAATGTACTCTGGACAGGCAAGCCTATTTATTTTGCCAAAACTTCAGGTACTACCAGCGGCGCTAAATATATACCTATTACCAAAGATTCTATTTCTAATCATATTGATACCGCCCGCAATGCATTACTCTGCTACATGGTAGAAAGCGGGAATACTTCTTTTGCTGATGGCAGAATGATATTTCTCTCCGGGTCTCCGGAACTGGAACGGGTGGGGGGTATACCTACCGGCAGGCTCAGCGGTATAGTGAACCATTTTATACCCGGTTATCTCAAAGGCAACCAGTTACCGTCATACGAGACCAACTGTATAGAAGATTGGGAAACTAAGCTGGGAAGAATAGTAGAGGAGACCATTAATAAGAATATGACGCTGATAAGCGGCATACCCCCATGGGTGCAGATGTATTTTGACTGGTTGATGGAACGGAGCGGGAAAAAAATAAAGGAACTCTTTCCTAACCTGCAGGTATTGGTGCAAGGCGGGGTAAACTTTGAACCCTACAAAGCTAAGTTGCTGGAAAGCCTGGGTAAGCCGGTAGATATAATAGAAACTTTCCCGGCATCAGAAGGTTTTTTTGCTTTCCAGGATACGCTGGATAAAGAAGGGCTGCTGCTGAATACCAATTCAGGAATATTTTTCGAATTCATACCTGCTGCAGAGATATTCAGTGAAAACCCCACAAGGTTGTCATTGAAAGATGTGAAGGTAGGTGAGAACTATGCGTTGATTGTAAACAGCAATGCAGGGCTATGGGGATATAATATTGGCGATACAGTAAAGTTTGTAAGCACAGAGCCGTACAGGCTGGTTGTGTCCGGCAGGGTGAAGCATTATATATCTGCATTTGGCGAGCACGTGATAGGTGAGGAAGTAGAACATGCGCTGATGGCTGCGGCCAACGAACATAATGTTCGTGTTACAGAATTTACCGTTGCACCAATGATACAGGTTAGCGGAGAGTTGCCATATCACGAATGGTTTGTAGAGTTTGAATATGTGCCTGCTGACATGCGAGCATTCTCAAATTCGGTAAACGAGGCACTGCGCAAAAAGAACATCTATTATGATGACCTTATAAGAGGTGGTATTCTGCAACCGCTGAAAATAAACCGTATGAAGCCGCACAGCTTTATAGAATATATGAAGTCTATCGGTAAGCTGGGTGGGCAAAACAAAGTTCCCAGGCTCAGCAACGACCGTAAGCTGGCAGATGCATTAAAGCCCTGGGTGCTGTAAGATTATTTGCCCTGTAGTATTGCTTTATACTGTTCCGGTTTTTCGAGTATCGAAATAGCTTTCGTTAAATCGTTATCGTTTTTCAATGTATTCTCAACACGGCCGCGCAGGTAGTAGTAGCGTGATACTATCTCGTTTTCCAGCAGGTGAGTTATCTCATCCCTGTGTTTTAATAAATCCTGCTTTTTATCATGGGAGAGTTTTTGCTGCAATACAGAGAAGTCTGTTTTGATAGCATCAAAGTATTTTTCACGCACAGCTATAGCTTTAAACGAATCGAGCTCTTTTTCAGTCTCCGATTTATAAGAATAGTCTTTATTCTCCAGCCATTTTGTGAACTGGCTGAACTCTTCTGCACTCAGATTAAAAGAACCGGCAGGCGCAATGGTCTTATGTTGCGTAGCATACACACTGGCATAGTCGAAAATGAAGTTCTTTGAGTACAGGGTTACAGCCAGCTTGCTCAATGGTTCATCTGTAACAGCTATATCCGGTTCTATACCACCCCCGCTTAATACCTTTCTGCCTATTTTAGTTTTGTATTGCTTTTTTAGTGAATCAGGTATTTTGCCTACACTGCCATCTGCATTTCTGCTTGCGTAGTCGATAGCCTGAATACATCTGCCGCTCGGAGTATAATATTTTGCAGTAGTGAGTTTAAGGCGTGCATTATAGCCAAGGGGACGCGTTACTTGTACTAATCCTTTACCATAAGAACGCTCACCAATAATTACTGCCCTGTCAAGGTCCTGCAGTGTGCCCGAAACTACTTCTGAAGCAGATGCAGAGTAGCTGTTTATTAGTACAGATACAGGTATCTGAGTATCCCATGGTGTACCTGTTGTTTTAAAATCCCTGTCGGCTTCCTGTATCTTACCTTTTGTGCTCACTACCAGCTGTCCCTGGTCTACAAATATGTTGCATATAGACACCGCCTCATCCAGCAATCCGCCCGGGTTATTGCGAAGGTCTAATACTACACTCTTCAGTTGTGGTTGTACTTTCTTCAGGCTGTCAAATGCGTTACGAACCATACGTGCGCAGCCCGGAGTGAACTGTGACAGACGAACAAATGCTATATCCTTATTGCTGCCAACAAGGCCTGCATATGGTACGCTTGATAATTCTATTTCGCCACGGGTAATAAGCTTTGCTACTTCTGTGCCGCTGTATATATCTTTTACCTTGATGGTGAGCTGTGTGCCTGGAGAGCCTTTGAGAAATACACTGATATCATCAATGCTCTTGCCTTTTACAGGCTGGTTGTCTATTGATATTACCTCATCACCCGGATGCAGGCCTGCTTTTTGTGCAGGACTGAATTCATATACCTCCCCTACATAGATATGATCATCTTTCTTGTGCATGGTAGCGCCTACACCACCATATTTCCCGGTTGTCTGAAATTCATATTCTTCAATATCTGACTCTGTAATATAGTTAGTGTAAGGATCCAGTGATTCGAGCATTGCATCAATACCGGTCTTCACCATTTTGCCCGGTTCTATAGGATCTACATAATAAGCATTCAGCTCTTTGAATATAGTATTGAATATGTCGAGGTTTTTAGATATCTCAAAATAGGAATCAGGATTTTTTGCCTGTATAAACAACAACACTACGAACATAATGCCCGCACCGGCTAAAAATGACCTCATATGCTGCATCAGCTTTGGCCTTTGTTTGCGCTCACTCATAACACGAATAAACAGTTAATGTATCATAGCAATGTACGAAATAAACTTATTTTCAGCTTTCTGAATCGTTAAATGATGCGCTGACAGTTATGGCATTGTCATATTTTTCTTGTCAATAGTTAAAGCCTTTTATACTCAGTAGACATTAGCGTAAATTAGTATAGGAAAACAACCATACCATGGCACCAAAGAATATTATAGCATTTATGCTCGCATTATTTTGCGTGCAGTATACCTATGCTACGGGTATATACAGAAGCTGGGATGAAGCAATGGAAGATAAAGAAAGCGTCACCACTATATCTATCCATTTTAAAAAGATGATATCAATCCCCGATGTGGTCGACCAGTTTCCAAATCTTGAAGTATTGGATCTCAGTAATAACGCGATCAAATCGATACCACCATCTGTATTCAGGGCAAAGAAACTGAAACAGCTTATTCTTTTTAAGAACAAGATAATTGACCTGCCTGCAGAAATAGGACAAATGAAAAAGTTGGAAAACCTGTCTTTGAGCTATAATGATATTGTTACAGTTCCGGAAACTATTGGAGACCTTAGCTCGCTGACCGAACTGAACCTCACAGGTAACCAAATAGAGGCGTTGCCGGGATCAATAGGCAGACTGCAGAACCTGGTGAAGCTGCGACTGGCAAATAATAAGTTGGTTAAACTGCCCGGTGAAATCACACAGCTTGCAAAGCTCGAATTGCTTGATGTTGGGAATAACTATATTGAATCTTTGCCTGAATCATTGGGCAATCTCACCCGCCTGCATTTCCTGTACATAAATATGAACAGGCTGCTCACCATACCTGAATCGGTAGCCAGGTGTACAGAGTTGCAGGAGTTGGATGCGGTACTGTGTGGTGTACTCAGACTGCCTAACGCATTCTCAGACATTAGAACGCTGGAAAATGTATATATAGATAAACGCACTGTACTTTTTTACCAGAATCCGAGAAACAGGTTCAGGCAACGGGTAACTATAGTAGAACCGGGAGCACAGATGTATCGGTATTCCCAGTAGTAAAAATAAAGCCCGCTGTAGCGGGCTTTATTTTTATGTTCAGCAAATTAATTACTAAGGGAACAGAACACCATTATAGCTGTTTACATCAGCAAATGGTATAGTTGATTTGTAGTGGTTATTGATAGTACCTATTATATAGTTGGCTACCAGAGCATATCCTCTTGGTGTAAGGTGTACACCGTCAAGTGAGAATGCACCGCCTGCTACAAATGTTGCATTGTAATTAACACCATTATACTTAATGCCGGAGTTAAGAGTTTGCAGGTAAGTGTACATATTTACAACAGGCAAGCCTGTGAGCAGGGACTGCTGGTCGATGATCTGGTTGAACTGTACTGTCCTGTCTTTTACCAAGGCAACTTCAGGAGCTGTCAGTACATATTTGCCCGGTATTGGTTTTTTTGTACCCCAGCCAGCGCATTTGAAAGAATCAGAAGGTGCAGACAGCAGGATTAACTCACCATCCCTGATTTGCCTCATCTTCAGCGGAACAGACTGGTCTTCTATTACAAAGTAGTTACCCGAACCTTCATTGAACCGGATATTGGTACCATTGTATGCTGCATTCAGATCATTGGCCTGAGATGATGATAAACTGAGGCCATTAGCACGTATAGTAGTGAAGAATGGTATTGATGTAACATCAGGTATATTGATGAGGACACCTTCTGCACCTGTACGGCGAAGAATAGTAACAACAGAATCGTAAGCAATTGAAAATGCCGCAGGATCAGACAGGCGCGCAGTAGGATCAGCATAACCTTCGCCACCACCTGCTGTTGCGTATCCCAGAACATCGTTGCTGCCGAGCCACAGTGTGAAGAACGTAGGATTAATGCGTATAGCTTCATCTATCGGGCGATCTTTAGCAGGGTTGGTAAAGAACCTTTTTGCATAAGGATTCAGCATAGCATAACCCGGGTAGATATAATCGATACAACGTACGCCGGGTATACCAACGTTATTGAATGGCCCCTGCCAGGCAATGTTCTGAGAACTGGTAGATGAATCCAGTGCGCCAGGGAACAGTATAGGGCTGAGTGAGGCCACTGTATCGCAAGGCCCTTTGCGCATGGTCATGATATACTTAGGATAAGGATATCCGTACTGACCTGGTAACAAAGGTTGAACGAAAGTAGATTTTGTTATGGTATTGAATTGCTTTGACAGTATAGCAGGATAAGAATTCTCCTGGCCTGCCCTGTAAAGGCTGCCATCAGAATAGCCTGCTGTGAGTGAGTTGCCAACAGCAAGATATCTTGTAAGATCTATGCTGCCGGTATTAGGTTGCGAAGGTTTTAAGTTGGGTTTGCAAGATGCTACACCTAACGCTAATAAACCTATGATATATAACTTCTTCATTTTTCTGTGTTGTTAGATTTTTTTAGAAATCAAGAGTAACGCCTAAACCGGGAACAAATGCTGTTGTCTGGTATTTGCCTTTAAAGTTCTCAGCTTCAAGACTACCGCTGCGTTTTACTGTTTTTGCATATTCTACAGCACCCAGTATAGTGAGTCTTTTCAACGGTTTGATGGTGAAACCGCCACTGAATACAGCGCGGTCAGCATCAGGCAATTCAGGTGATACATATCCGTCACGAACCGGAGACGGATCCCATCCGCCTCCAACCATGAGGCATATTTTTTCGCTCACTTTTACATGGCCACCTGCACGTATAGACATCGTGTTTTTGTATTGGCGTGGATTTTTAGAATCCAGCAATGCAGAAGTGTTTTTTTCGTAGTTGAAATCAAGCGATTGGTAAGCGCTCCAGCCGGTGTAGCTGACATCTGCCTGCAGTGTTACTCTTTCAGATGCTTTATAGCCAATGCCCAGTGTTCCGATCTGTGGTAATGGAAGTGTGGTACTGAAAGCTGTATAAGGGAAAGAGCTTTCCATTGAAGCAGGAACTGAGAAGCTGGCATAACCACGTTTCACTTTCATATTCACTTGTGAGTGGTAAGTGAAGCCAACCATGAATTTTTCAGAAGCTTTGAGGTGTATACCGATGTTAAAGCCAACACCATGTGCATCTCCTTTCAGTTCTGCTTCACCATTCTGCCCGCTCATGTCCTGCAGTGGTATGCCTTTACGCAGGTTCATACCGCCCACTGCGTATATGAAACCACCACCTATTGATAACATATCATTCAACCTCCAGCTAACTGTTGGCTGGAAGAAAACAGTAGACAGTTTTATTTGCCTGATGATAAATTGACCAGCCCAGTTGTCATCCCATTTCAGTCCGCTGCCAAAGGGTGTATATACACCTAAGCCAATGCTGATAGGACTTTTGTTCACTATCGGTCCGCCAACATATACATTGAACGTAGGGAATGTCTGATTATTAGTATTTGTAGTACCCACACCTGTAGGCGTTTGTACATAACTAACGTGTGGCATGATGAACTGCCCGCTGGCATAAGCTGTCAGATGTTTGAACTCTGATAGCCCGCCCGGGTTATAATATATAGTAGCAGCATCCCAGGGAATTGCAGCACCGCTGCCACCCATAGCCAGCTGCCTTAAACCCTGCAGGTTCAGTTGATAACCGGCGCCAAAACTCATTGCTGCAGATAACAACAGCGCGCCCGTTAGTAAAAACTGTTTCTTCATAAAGTAAAATTTGGAATGATTTTCGGCTTGTCCAATTTAAAATTGGCTTTAAATTAGGCTTATTAACCCTAAAAAGCAATAAGGGCCATATATTTAGTTAGCTATGCCTACGGTGGCTATGCTCAGTTTTACCCCGGGTATGGTGAGCAGTGCTAAAGCACAGGCTTCGATTGTGGCGCCAGTAGTCAACACATCATCAATTATCAGCAAGTGTTTGCCCTCAAAACCGGTAGGGTTGCTCATTGTAAATGCGCCATTCATATTCTCCAGCCTTTCCGTCCGTGTCTTTTGAGTCTGACTTTCTGTATTTCGGGTACGGGTTACCAGTTGGGCAGCTACGGGTATGTTCAGCACTTCACCCATACCTTCTGCTATCAGCAGGCTCTGGTTATAGCCGCGGTCGGCTTCTTTGTCTTTATGTAGCGGTATGGGTACAATATAGTCTATGCCTTCTGCCCAGTTCAATTGCAGCAGGTCATAGCCCAGTTGTTTGCCCAGGTAGGTACCTATTTCTTTTTTGCCTTCATATTTCAGTTTGTGCAGCAGGTGTTGCAGCAGTCCGTTAGGGGTGAAGTAGGCAAATGAGGTAGCCTTGACCACAGGTATACGACCCGCAAAACGCATGGCTGTTTCATTGTCGGCTATATGGTGGTAAGCAGTGCGTGGCAGGTTGAAGACATTACAGTTGAGGCAGAGAATCTCTTCTTCTGGCAGCAATGGTTTGCTGCAACCCTCACATAGGCGGGGGTAGAAGAGGTGAGACAGACCTTGAGAGAGGTCTGACCCCAAACCCCTGAAGGGGCTTTTATTTTTGTCTGATAAGCTCACTTTCTCAATTTTTTACCACACCATGGACAAAATCTTATTGCTATATATGATGAGCCTCCATCGTGTATTGGTATACCAAATGATTTATGAGATTTATCGTATTTCATTACGGAATCATAATCAATTTCACCTTTTTTGTTGGCTAATTTATCTTCGATTAGGTGGTATGCCATATCTACACAACAGTATTTTTTATAGTTAATGCCAGCTTCTTTTATGTAGTATTTCTTATACCATTCTCCACATTCTTTATCGTCATGCAATGCGTTTAAATATTTATCATGTTCTGGTGTTTCATAAACCTCACGTGGTAACTATAGTTTAGAATAAATTTTATGTAGTTGCTTAAAGCGTTTTAAATCCATATAATAAAATTTCCCCCTTCAGGGGGTGAGGGGGTTAAAATAACATCCTGTACACATCTTCCACCTTGTTCACTGTCTTTATCTCGATCTTAAAGTTCTTCTTATCCAGTCCTTTGGCATTGGCCTTAGGTATAAATATTACGTCCATACCCAGCTTGTCGGCTTCTGCTATACGCTGGTCTATACGGTTCACTGCACGTATTTCTCCTGACAGTCCTATTTCACCAACAAGACATATATTATTAGGCAGTGCTTTGTCTTCGTAAGAAGATAAGAGCGCGCATACTACTGCAAGCTCAATGCTCGGGTCTTCTATTTTCAGTCCGCCGGCTATATTCACAAATACATCGCGCGTACCGAAATGGAAACCACCGCGTTTTTCTAATACTGCCAGTAATAATTGTAACCTCCTCAGGTCTATACCACTCACCGTACGTTGCGGTGTTCCATATACCGCCTGGGTCACCAATGCCTGTACTTCTATCATCAGCGGGCGGGCGCCTTCCATAGTAGAAGCGATGGCTATACCACTCAAGGGTTCATCGTGTTGCGATAATAATATCTCTGACGGATTGCTGACAGGGCGCATGCCAGCAGCTACCATTTCATATATCCCTAATTCTGAAGTAGAGCCGAAACGATTCTTGATTGTACGCAGTATGCGGTAGGCATAATGCCTGTCACCTTCAAACTGAAGTACGGTATCCACCATATGCTCCAGCACCTTGGGGCCTGCAATGGCGCCGTCTTTAGTTATATGGCCAATGATGCACACAGGTATATTGCTTGCTTTGGCAAAGCGTTGCAGTTCTGCCGCACATTCGCGCACCTGCGATACGCTGCCCGCTGCACTCTCTACAAAAGGAGACTCCAGCGTTTGTATAGAATCAATAATTAATAACTGCGGACGCAGTTTTTTTACTTCTGCAAAAAGTGTGTTGGTATCAGTAGCGGTAAGCAGGTACAGGTTCGGGTTACTAACACCCACCCTGTCTGCACGCATCTTAATTTGCTGCGCACTCTCTTCGCCCGATACATATAATATACTAATGTCCTTCCACTGTAATGCACATTGCAGGAAGAGAGTAGACTTACCAATGCCGGGTTCACCAGCTATAAGTATCACAGAGCCGGGAACCATGCCACCACCCAATACACGATTCAGTTCGGTATCGGGTGTCATCATCCGTTGCTCTTCTTTGGTAACTAACTCATTAAGTTTTTGTGCCTTGCGTTGTTCCTTTGTTTCTTCTTCCCAGCCCGAAACTTGTTTTGTTTTATCCTCGCGTTGTATCACTTCTTCAACAAACGAATTCCAGGTACCGCATGATGGACATTTACCCGTCCATTTCGGAGTTTCATAACCACATTGCTGACAGAAAAATGCTGATTTGGTTTTTGCCATTAGAAACTAAAGATAGCAGAAAAGAAAAAGAGCCACTGGAGGATTCCGGCGGCTCTTACTTACTAACCCATTAAATTCACAACTTGATACAAATGTAGCACTCCCCCCGAAAGTAAAAAAATCGAATTAGGCATGTCCTGTATTAAGATTTTAAATATCAAAAATTTTATACATTATAATAAATTACCTATTTATTGTCAGTCAAGGATTTACAAAAAAGCAATATCAAATTAAAATGTATACTATTATATTATTTATTTAATTTCTGTTAATAATTATATTTTAAATATATTTTTTGTGACTAAATTGTTGAACAAGTATTTTAAGAAAAAACATACAAAATCCTATTGCAAGGCTTATGTATTTTGCAGGTATAAACAGAATTAAGAAATGAGCACGACGTACACAGAGATAGAAAAAATTAAGAGGAGTTTTTTACCGGAAGATTTTAAGCCAACAACCTGGGATGCATTGCAACCTTATTTTGAGAACCTGAAAAACAGGGAACTGAATTCGAAAGATGAGTTGATGAAATGGATGCATGATGTAAGCGAGGTGGAAGCAGTAGTGAGTGAAGATGCCAGTTGGCGACAAATTAATATGACCTGTGATACGACCAATGAAGAATATGAAAAAGCATTTACATACTTCTGCCTCGAGATAGAGCCGAAGATGAAACCTTATTTCTTCGAACTGAATAAAAAACTGCTCGCATCACCTTTTACCAAAGAACTGGATAAGGATGTTTATTTCCCTTACCTGCGAAGTGTAGAAAATTCTGTGCAGCTATACAGGGAAGAAAACGTAGCTATACAGGCAGAGCTAAGTGTGCTGGCGCAACAGTATGGTGTAATATCGGGCAAGATGACCATTGAAGTGGATGGCAAAGAATATACCCTGCAACAGGCTGCCCGCTTTTTGCAAAACCCGGACAGGAACCTGCGCGAAACAGTTTTCAGAAAAATTGCAGAACGCCGCCTGAAGGATAAGGAAGAACTGAACAGCCTGTTTAACAAACTGCTGGAGAAACGCCAGCAGGTAGCTAAGAACGCAAGCTTTGATAATTACCGCGACTACAAATTCCGCGAACTGGGCAGGTTTGATTATACGGTAGAAGACTGTTTCGCATTTCATGATGCGGTACGCGAACATATATTACCACTGCACCGTAAACTGGTAGAGCACCGTAAAAAAAGATTGGGTATAGATGTAATGCGCCCATGGGATGGCGATGCAGAACCGGTAGGTGTACAGCCGCTGCATCCGTTTGAAACCGGCCACGAACTTTCTGAAAAGTCTATCGAAGTGTTTAATAAGCTGGGTAACTACTTCAGCGGCTGCCTGAATACTATGGTGAAGATGAACCGTATGGACCTGGAGAGCAGGAAGGGGAAAGCGCCGGGCGGCTATAACTGCCCGCTGGCAGAAACAGGGGTGCCGTTCATATTTATGAACGCAGCCGGTACTACGGGCGACCTGATAACTATGATGCACGAAGGCGGGCATGCAGTGCATTCATTCCTCTCTCATTCACTGCCGCTAAGCGCGCTGAAAGAATACCCGATGGAAATCGCAGAACTGGCTAGCATGAGCATGGAACTTTTCTCTATGGAGCATTGGGATGTATTCTTTACAAAGCAGGACGAACTGAAACGTGCACAACTGGACGAACTGGAACGTGTGATTAATGTACTGCCATGGATAGCCACCATAGATAAATACCAGCACTGGTTATATACACACCCCGGCCATACAGATGAAGAACGCAAGACAGAATGGATGAATATCCTCAATGAATTCTCTACAGGGGTTACAGACTGGACTGGGTTTGAAGAATACCGTGCCCATTTCTGGCAGAAACAACTGCACCTGTATGAAGTGCCTTTCTATTATATAGAATACGGTATAGCACAACTGGGGGCTATAGCCATGTGGCGCCAGTATCGTGGTAATAAAGAACAGGCGCTGGAGAATTATAAGAAAGCACTGGCACTGGGCTATACAAAAACATTGAAAGAACTGTATGCAACGGCTGGTATCAAATTCGACTTGTCTCCGGCATATGTAGCAGAGCTGGGTAGCTTTGTATCAGAACGACTGGCAGAGATGGGCGTATAAATAATTGCTTGATGGCAGAATGGCTCAATTGCTCAAGAGGTAGTTGAGCCATTCCATTATCATTACTATCTTTTTGTTATTTATTCTGAAAGAATGTTAAACTTGCCATTTTCGTCTTTTTCTAACCCGACACCCAATGGCAAATCTAAATAAGGAATAATACTCTGATCATAATTTGCAATTGTATTTACTTCATAAACTCTTGAATTATTCAAATCATCAATATATTCTTGAGTTTCTGTGCCAGAGAAGAAACGCCAACCACTATCAATGTCATTGTTAGGTATAGATCGATACATATATTTTACTGGTAACCCCTCAACTGTTATTTTATCAGTAGCTATGCATCCGCCAAATGAGACTAACTCAATTAACTCTTCTGCTTTTATTTTGAAGTTTTTCTTATCTCCCATTGGTAATGTGTTACGCTACTCAAACAAATGAGCCGCTTTTTCTATGCTTTCCGGCTTGCCCACATCTATAAAAGTATCGCCTGTATGGTCGTAGCCTTTTATGATATCTGTCTTTGCAAAATGCAGGTAGACATCTATCATAGAGAACTTACCTGTGAAAGGCATGCTGAGTATGTTAGGTGATAATACCTGTATGCCGCTGAATGCAAATGGCTGCATCCATCTTACCTCGCGGGCTATTTTCTGCTCACCTGTGCTGTTGTTGGCCCAGCCGCAGAGTATCATATGCTCATCAAACAGCAACTGGCGAGAAGATTCTCTTTTCATAATAGCCAGTGTGGCCATCGCTGCACCGTTAATATGAGCGCTTATCATTTTGCCCAGGTCAAGATTAGTGAGCACATCTACGTTCATTACCACGAAAGGTTCTCCCCACTCAAAAAAGTGTGCAGCCTTTTTTAGCCCGCCACCTGTTTCCAGCAGTTCTGTTCTTTCATCAGAAATACTTATGCGGCTGCCAAATCCATTATTTGCTGTCAGTACCTGCTCTACCTGGTCGGCAAAGTGGTGCACATTGATAATGACATCATTAATACCGAATTGCTGCAGGTAATGAATATTATGCTCCAGCAATGTTTTGCCATTTACTTCTGCCAGCGCCTTAGGGTGTGTGTCTGTAAATGGTTTTAACCGGGTGCCTAATCCCGCAGCAAACAACATCGCTTTCATGCGGCTAAAATAATTAAAACCTCTTATCTGCTGCATCAACTGCAGGATATTTCACATATATATCATAAATCACAAATAATTTTACCTTTGTGCCGCTTAAAAAAATATTCATATGTCATTAATGATAGTAGGCTCTATGGCCTTCGATGCTCTGGAAACCCCGTTTGGTAAGGTAGACCGTATAATAGGCGGTTCTGCTACCTATGCAGCCTGGGCGGCATCAAACTTTACACAACCTATCAAACAGGTTTCAATTGTAGGTGGTGATTTCCCGCAGGAAGAACTGGATGCACTTTCTGTGCGTGGTGTGGACATGGAAGGTGTGGAAATAGTAAAAGATGGTAAGAGCTTTTTCTGGAGTGGTAAATATCATATGGATATGAATACGCGCGATACATTGGTTACAGAACTGAATGTACTCGCGGATTTCAATCCTACACTGCCTGCCAGCTATCAGGATTGTGAATTCCTGATGCTGGGTAACCTTGTGCCTGCCGTGCAGATGAGTGTTATCAACCAACTAAAAAACCGCCCGAAGCTCATCATCATGGATACGATGAACTTCTGGATGGAAGTAGCACTGGACGACCTGAAGAAAGCTATCAGCATGATAGATGTGCTGATGATCAATGACAGCGAAGCACGCCAATTGA
Organism: Flavipsychrobacter sp.; assembly: GCA_044227125.1. Taxonomy (GTDB): domain Bacteria; phylum Bacteroidota; class Bacteroidia; order Chitinophagales; family Chitinophagaceae; genus Polluticoccus. The sequence goes on along the minus strand of JBGAFS010000001.1, from coordinate 1,424,888 downwards.
GTGGTGAAGTGTCGCTGGTAAAAGCTGCCAATAAAATAATGGCAATGGGCCCGCAGTATCTTATCATTAAGAAAGGTGAGCATGGCGCATTACTGTTTCATGGCAAGCAGGTATTCTTTGCCCCTGCACTGCCGCTGGAAGAAGTATTTGACCCGACAGGTGCGGGAGATACCTTCGCAGGTGGTTTCATAGGCCATATAGCACGTACCAAGGATATCTCTTTCGAGAATATGAAAACAGCCATCATCGTAGGTTCTGCAATGGCATCATTCTGCGTAGAGAAATTCGGTCCGAATAAGCTGAAAGAACTGACACATGAAGATATTGAAGCACGCATCAACGAATTCGTTGAGCTGGTGAATTTTGATATCAGCATTATAGCGTAGTGAACCGGGATTAATGGATTCAGAGATTACCGGGTTAAGTATACTAAAAGAGCGATGAAATTATCATCGCTCTTTTCTATTTCGTGGTAATCCAGAAATCCATTAATCCTGGTTCACTATATAGCGGGCCTAATATCAATAACCTTTATCTGCAATTTAGTATTACCATTAAATTCATTTTCATCAAGGGTATACACAATATCAAAAGGGCCGTTTTGCAGCACATCATATTTATCGGCCATACCAAACCCAATACCATCTACCACAAAACCATTCTGCTGCCCCACTACAAATTTTATGTGTTGTTCTTTTACTATCCTTGAATTGCCCTGGAAGTCGGTAACATTTTTTGATACAAATACAGGGCGCATGTTGTTAGGTCCGAATGGCTCAAACTGTTTGATGATATTATAAAATGCAGGCTTTATGTCTGCAAAATTTATCTCTGCATCTATCTCTATTTCCGGTATAAGCAATTCTGGCAAAATGCTCTGTGATACCACGTCTTCAAACCTGCTGACGAACTCATCCAGGTTGTCAGGGTGCATGGTCATGCCCGCTGCATAGAAGTGCCCGCCATAATTCTCCAGCAGGTCGCGGCATTCATGTATGGCATCATATATATTAAAGCCGCTTACAGAACGCGCAGACCCTGTTATCTTGTCATTAGACATGGTAAGGATAATGGTAGGCCTGTAGTAATGGTCTATAAGCCTTGATGCCACTATGCCTACTACGCCTTTGTGCCAGTGCGGCTGGTATAATACTGTTGATTTACGCCCGCTTAACTCTTCGCTGCCCTGTATCAGCGATAAGGCTTCTTCAGTAGTATTCTTATCTATTTCTTTTCTTTCGAAATTGTCAGATTGCAAAGCCTCTGCCAGTGCAACTATCTTTTCTGGGTCTGGTTCTATGAATAGCTCTACTGCTTTTCTTGCATCGTCCATGCGCCCTGCCGCATTTACACGCGGGCCAATTACAAATACGAGGTCTGTAATAGACAGGTTTCGATTAGCACCTGCCAGTTCCTTCAGCGTTTTTATACCCAGTGATGGTGCTTCATTTACTTTCTTAATACCATAATGAGCCAGCACACGGTTCTCTCCGTCTATAGGTACTATGTCAGCAGCAATGCTGGTAGCCACCAGGTCTAGATATTCATAAGCAGTTTCTGCAGGTAAGCCCCAGTGCTGCGCTAATGCACATATCAGTTTGAAGCCTATGCCGCAACCGCTCAATTCTTTATAAGGATAGGGACAATCAACCTGTTTGGGGTTAAGTATGGCTAACGCAGGCGGCAGGTTATTGTCGGGCGTATGGTGGTCGCATACTATTACATCTATACCCAGCGACTGTGCATATGCTATCAGCTCTGCTGATTTTATACCACAGTCAAGAGTAATGAGTAGTGTATAACCATTAGCGTGGGCATAATCTATACCAGCCTTTGATACGCCGTAACCTTCGCGGTAACGATGCGGTATATAATATTCCATTTGCCCGTCATATTTCTTTTTCAGAAAAGAATATACCAGGGCTACAGATGTTGTGCCGTCCACATCATAGTCGCCGTAAACTAGTATTCGTTCATGCCATTCTATAGCTTCTGTAATTCTGTCTACAGCTTTTTTCATCCCCTTCATCAGGAAGGGGTCATGCAGGTGTGATAGTTCAGGACGGAAAAAGAGCTTTGCTGATTCATAGTCCTTTATCCCGCGCACAGCCAGCAGCCTGCACAGGGCAGGGTGCACATGCAGCCCTTCATACAGGTTGTTTATGTCATCCTGCAGGGCCGGTTTTAGTGTCCAGCGTTTTTCAGGCTTCATTTCCGAAATCTAATTGTTGTACAGACTGATGATAATCTGACATCCATTTATCCAGTTGAGGCTTGAAACTATCTTTTGAGATATTGTTAAAGAAATCGCCTTCATTCATGATAGTTGCTAATAGTTTGTCTTGTGCATTGATACAGCTAATGGCTGTATGGTATGGTATATGGCTGAACGAAACCATTTCGTATATGGAAATGAACTGATCCGGGTACATTTTGCCCAGTTCTTTTTCTATTTTCTTACGTTCCAGGAATGATGGTTCAGCTACCTTATCACGCATTTCAACAAAGTTGAGCAATGCGAGGTCAAGTACAGCATCACCGTTTGGTTTTCTAAGCCTGTCATATTCTGCAAGAATTGTACTCCAGTCTTCGCCGTATTTATCCATAAGCATGGCAAGTACGGTGCAATCTTCAAAGCCCGCGTTCATACCCTGTCCGTAAAAAGGTACAATAGCATGCGCAGCATCGCCTATCAGTGCGTTCTTGTCTTTATAATGCCATGGTGCTACACGTATAGTAACCAGTGATGAAGTAGGGTTGCTGAAGAAGTCTTCAATAAGCGTAGGCATAAGCGGTACCGCATCAGGGAAGTTTGTGTTGAAGAACTTTATAACATCTGCTTCCGTTTTCAGTTGCTCAAAAGAGTTTTCTCCTTCAAACGGCAGAAACAGTGTACAGGTAAATGTGCCATCCGTATTAGGCAGGGCTATCAGCATGAAGTTTTTGCGCGGCCAAATATGCAGGGCATTCTTCTCCATCAGCATATTGCCTGCAGCATCGGGCGGTATGCATAGTTCTTTATAGCCATGCTCTATATAATGCTGGGTAACATTTACCCTGTCCATAAAAGTATAGCTGGTGCGCAGTGCGGAGAATGCGCCATCAGCACCAAACAAAAGGTCAGATACTGCTGTTTTTTCAGAACCATCCGGCTGCTGCAGGTGTATGCGGTTGTCTGCTACATCAACTTTATTGCAGCGTTGTTCGAAAAGTATTTTTGCTCCATACTGTTCCGCCAGCGTCATCAGCTTTTTATTCAGCTCGCCGCGGCTTACTGAATATATAGCTTCATTATTCTTGCCGTAGGCCTGTGATGCACTGCTGCCATCGGGCTGGTGCAGGTAGCGTCCGTACATCGGGATGGCCAGGGCTTCTATATCCTCACGCAGACCTGCCAGGTCAAGTGCTTTCCATCCGCGTGCACTCATAGCCAGGTTTATTGACTTACCCGCACTCATGTTAGCTGCACGCATGTCAGGGCGTCGTTCATATATAGTAACCTCATAACCTCTTTTGCGTAAAATGATCGCCAGCAGTGAGCCTACTAAACCTGCGCCTAATATGGTAACAGAACGTGCCATGTGAAACCTTTTTTGTGGCGGCAATTTAATCAAATTGCTGTAATGACTGAATGATAATGGTTAGCGAAATATGTTGCGTATCATTTTGAGCAAGAAAGTCACAGTTACGCTTGTTAAAAAATCTTATTGTAAAGATTTCTTAAAGCATAGCATTGTGTATCATAAAATGTAGTGGAAGTTGTTACTTTTGGTGCACATTCATAAACACTCATATGCGATTAGCATTCTGGAAAAAAGCCGATAAGGCAGAGAAAAAGAAAAAGACCTGGTGGCGCGAATGGCTCGATGCGGCCATTTTTGCCATAATAGCAGCTACTATCATCCGTACATTTTTTGTAGAAGCATATACCATACCTACAGGCTCTATGGAAGGCAGCCTGTTGGTAAATGATTTCCTGTTTGTAAGTAAAATGTCTTACGGCGCACGTGTGCCTATGACCCCGCTTGCCGTACCCCTGGTACATAATACTATGCCGCTTACAGGTGGCAAATCATATACCGAAGCAGTAAAATGGGGTTACCATCGCCTGCCCGGTTTTGGGAAAGTAGAGCGTTATGATGTAGTAGTATTTAACTACCCCGCAGGTGATACTGTTGCCCTAGAGGTGCAGGACCGTAAGGACTATTATTCACTGGTACGCGAAGCAAATGGCAACCGTGACTTGGTAAAAAATACATACACAGTAATTTCCCGCCCTATTGATAAGAAGGAGAACTATATCAAACGTTGTATCGGTATTCCGGGAGATAAGGTAGAGGTGAAAGAAGGCATCGTATATGTTAATGATAAACCATCACCCGTATTCCCGCATTCTAAAATGGGTTATATCGTACAGACTAAAGATTATGGCCTTTCGCAGGACTACCTTGATGATAATGGCATCGATATACTGGACTCTTATAATGGTGTGAATATTTATAATATACCTAATGATAAGCTGGCTGCAGTTAAGGCATTGACGCAAGTAGCATCTGTAAGGCCGGCTGTATATCCTAAAGGTATTACGGCAGATTGGGCATATCCGCAGGATACAGCTAACTATAAGTGGAACCGAGATAATTACGGCCCTATAACTGTACCTAAGAAAGGAGCAACCGTTACCCTTACTCCGCAAAACATATCTTTTTACCGCCGTATTATCTTCAATTACGAAGGAAATCAACTGGAAGAAAAAGGAGATAAAATATTTATTAATGGTAAGGAGACTAACTCATACACCTTCAAAATGGATTATTACTGGATGATGGGTGATAACAGGCACAATTCATTAGACTCAAGGTATTGGGGCTTTGTACCTGAAGACCATATCGTGGGTAAGGCATGGTTTGTATGGTTGAGCTACGACCAGGCAGGTGTAAGGTGGAAACGCCTGTTGCGCAGCATACATGCGCTGGAAGAATAATCTTTTAGTTACTGCTTACAACCGGAATATATTGTCCTGACAATGGTCATGCGCAATATGCTTATTCTGCGTATTTTTGTTTAATATCTGATTAGAATTTATGATGGATACCCCTGTGCAGCGTAAAGCACTTTTTGAAACGGATAATAAATCAGCTTTAGATGCCATATCTCATGCGCAGTTTATAGCATTTGCGCCTTATATATTCCAGGCCTCAGTTATTATGCGCGACAGCGGCATACTGAAAGAGGTGCAGGATGCACGTGCTAACGGAGCTATGATAGGCGATATAGCACAGAAGGTGGGCATGAGCCACTATGCTGTGCGCGTGTTGCTGGAAGCCGGGCTGGGCATAGGTCTTGTGTACAGGAAACAAGGCCGCTACTTCCTTGCCAAAACAGGCCACTTCTTCCTCAATGACCAGATGACACGTGTGAATACAGATTTCATGCGTGATGTATGCTATGATGGTGCGCAAGATCTGAAAGCGTGCCTGCTGGAGGGTAAGCCAAAAGGGTTAAGGCATCTTGGTAACTGGGAAACTATATACCAGGGCTTATCAGTACTTCCTGAACCTGCAAAAACAAGCTGGTTCAATTTCGACCATTATTATTCTGATAATGCTTTTCCTGAAGCATTACCATTGGTATTTGCAGGTAATCCTAAAAAAGTAATGGATATAGGTGCCAACACAGGTAAATTCACATTGGCTTGTCTTGGCTACGATCCGGAGGTAGAGGTAGGTCTTGTAGACTTACAGGTGCAACTGAATGTAGCACAGAAGAATATTGAAGATGCAGGCTATGGCAACCGTGTACAATACCACCAGCGCAATGTGCTGGACAAAACTGCAGAATTGCCTGCAGGCTATGACGTAATATGGATGAGCCAGTTTCTTGACTGCTTTGCAGATGAAGAGATAATATCTATACTGCAGAAATGCCACCGTGCATTGCCGGATACGGGCAGGGTTTTCATCAATGAAACATTTTGGGATATTCAGCGTTTTGAAGCATCTGCACTAAGCCTGCAAATGACGTCTCTCTACTTTACATCAATGGCAAATGGCAACAGCCAGATGTATGATAGTAAAGTGTTTGTTGAACTGATAGACAAGGCGGGTTTTACTGTTGTTAAACAGACGGATAATATCGGCCTTAGTCATACCATACTGGAGCTGGCAAAAAAATAGCACTGATTGGTATCATTCCATTTATAAACAATAAGTAGTACTTTTTCGCGGTATTTTAATCCTATTATAATTATGAGTGTTCGCAAGCAAATAGATGTGTTGGTCATTGGTGCCGGCCCTGCAGGAACGATAGCAGCTTCTATTATTAAACAAGCTGGTTTTTCAGTACAGATAATTGAAAAAATGCAGTTTCCCCGCTTTGTGATTGGTGAGAGCCTTTTGCCCCGCTGCATGGAAGCATTGGAAGAAGCTAAGTTTTTAGATGCTGTAAAAGCAAAGAAATTTCAACAAAAAGACGGTGCCAAGTTTGTAATGAACGGTGATGTATGCGATTTTTCATTTGCACAGCAGTTTACGCAGGGATGGGGCTGGACATGGCAGGTGCCGCGTGCTGAATTTGATATGACACTGGCTGACGAATGTGTGAAGATGGATATACCCGTACATTACCAGACAGAAGTAACAGATATCAAAATACTGGATGACCATTCTGAAATAACTATAGTAACTGCAGATGGTCAGAAAGAAGTAATAACTGCTCGTTTCATAGTAGATGGCAGTGGCTATGGCCGCGTGATACCCAGGCTCTTCGGGCTCGACAGGCCATCATCATTACCACCACGCAAAACTCTCTTCAGTCATTTTAAAGATGCGCATCGCAGTGCGGCAGTAGAGCCAAACCGTATTACTATATACGTTCACAATCCTCAAACATGGATATGGGTCATTCCATTCTCTAATGGTAATACATCTGTAGGTTATGTAGGCAGCCCTGAGTTTTTCGATAAATATACCGGCACACCTGAAGAGCAGATGCGTGCACTCATAATGGCGCAGCCTGAACTGGCAGAACGTTTCGGCGACCAAGAAATGCTTTGGGAGCCTCGCACACTGCAAAGCTGGAGTGTGACTACTGATACATTCTACGGTAAAGGTTTTGTCCTTACGGGTAATGTTACTGAATTCCTTGACCCGGTATTCTCTTCGGGCGTTACACTGGCATCAGTATCTGCGCAACTGGCAGCACATATGGTGATACGCCACCTGAACGGAGAACAGGTAGACTGGGAAAATGAATACATGAAAAAAATGATGACCGGCGTAGACGTATTCCGCACTTATGTGAACGGATGGTACGACGGTACATTGTTCAATATATTCTTTGCAGAAAACCGCAACCCGGAAATAATGTCGCAGATATGCTCGGTACTGGCAGGCTATGTTTGGGATGAAACCAATCCGTTCGTGAAAAATCACGAAAAAAATGTTCGTACTTTGAGCCGTTACCTGGAGACACAAAAGTCGCCGGCATAAATCAATAAAGCATTGAGTTTAGTGATCAACCACTGGTTGCGTATCAATGATGCTGCAACCAGGGATAACATATTATTATTACCTGCACCTGTGCAGCTGCCTGAAGATGCGTACAGGCTACTGGGGTATAATTACATCAAGTTCTTCAAGATGGACGTGCTCAGTAAATGGGCGTGGCTCGGTGCAGAGGCATTACTTGCAGAGAATGGCGGTTATGCATATGACGGTCTTGATAAGACTAAAATAGCAGTCGTACTGATGACTAATCACGGTTGCCTTGATGTAGATAAAAAATACCAGGAAACATTATCAACCATACCCAGCCCTGCGTTGTTTGTATATACATTATCCAACATCATGCTGGGTGAGATATGTATACGTCATGGGTTTAAAGGAGAACAGCTATGTTTGGTATCAGAACAGTTTGATACGGAACAAATACAGTTTTGGGTAAATGACTTGCTTACAAACAGGGGCATGGATGCCTGCCTTTGTGGTTGGGTAGATGCTGCATCAGATGAGCACGACATATGTTTATTCTGGGTGAGCAGGCACAATGGCTCTATACCATTTAATACAGAAACACTGCAAACTATTTACAAAGGTTAATGGGTAGTAAAGCATACATAGTAAACACAGGTGTTATCACTGCCATAGGCAATGATACTGCGTCCTGCTTGCAGGCTTTACTTGACGGCAGGTCGGGTGTGGGCAAGGCAGAATACCTGGAAACACACTGGGCTGCTGAATTACCGGTAGCAGAAATAAAAAGATCAAATGAGGAGCTGGCAGCAATGTCAGGTGCACAAGGCACGTGGCCCCGTACTGCATTGCTGAGTGCTATAGCTGTACAGGAAGCATGGGCTCCGTATAAAGATAAAGCAACGGGGCTTCGTGTTGGTTTCTTCTCTGCCAATACTGTTGGTGGTATGGACCTTACAGAAAGTGTTTACCGTGAATTCAAAACGGGAGAAGAGACTGATTTTAATAAAATACGCAACCATGAATGCGGCGCTGTAACACAACTGGTGGCAGCGCATTTCGGCTTTAATGGTTTTGTTACTACTATCAGTACTGCATGTTCATCATCAGCTAATAGCATAATGATGGCGGCACAGATGATAAGTAATGGTATGCTGGATATTGCTATTGCCGGCGGTGCAGATAGTTTATCAAGGTTTACGCTTAATGGGTTCAATACCCTGATGATACTGGATAAGCAACCCTGCCAGCCTTTTGATAACAACAGGCGCGGCCTGAATCTTGGAGAAGGTGCAGCATATGTTTTGCTGATGAGTGAGAAAGCGATGCAGCAATGTGGTACAAAGGCTATGGCTATAGTAAGCGGATATGCTAATGCTAATGATGCCTATCACCAGACGGCCTCATCGCCAGATGGCACAGGCAATAAACTGGCGATGGGTAACGCGATGAAGAAAGCGGGTATAACTACTGCGGATATCAGCTATGTTAACCTGCACGGTACAGGTACTGCAAATAACGATAGTTCAGAAGGTAAAGCCATAGACGTATTGTTTGATGGGAAAGTACCTTATGCTTCTTCTACTAAAGCATATACAGGGCACACGCTGGGTGCAGCAGGAGGAGTAGAGGCAGTATTCAGTACATTGAGTATAGTACATGGCATCATATATCCTAACCTGAGGTGGGAAACACAAATGGAAGATGTAAACTTCAAGCCGGTTACAGAATTGATAACAGGTGTTGATGTGCAGCATGTATTATCAAATTCATTTGGCTTTGGCGGCAATTGTTCATCATTAGTATTCAGTAAAAGCTGATGGAGCTTTATATACATAGCACGGGTATTATAAGCGGAGCGGGCAGCGACAGCCGTCCTGATTTTCTCTTGCAGCAACAGGAAGCCAAAGATGGCAGGCTGTTATGCGTAGAGCCTGATTACACACCGTTCATTCCGCCTATGCAATTGCGCAGGATGAGTAAAGCAGTGCGTATAGGTATTGCTGCATCTAAGTTGTGCATGGAGCGTGCAGGTGTTGAAAAACCGGATGCATTATCTATAGGTACCGCAATGGGCTGCCTGCAGGATACTGAAGTATTCCTGAATAAAATGACAGAGCAGGACGAACAGATGCTTACACCAACTGCTTTCATACAGTCTACACACAATACTGTGAGCGGACAGATAGCATTGCTGGCAGGCTGTTACGGGCATAACCTTACTTTCGTACAACGTGGCCATTCATTTGAACATGCTCTTATTAATGCACAGCTATATCTTGATGAACATGCGGGTGAGCAAATGCTGCTGGGTGGTATAGATGAACTTACGGACAACAGCTATAAGGCCTTCAGTACAGGGGGTGTATATACAGACGATGTGATGGCTGGTGAAGGTGCAGCTTTCTTTATGGCATCAGCAAACAAACCTTCTGTTAAAGCGGTTTGTATAAAAGATATACATTGCTTCACTACAGCAGATACTAACGTAGCACTAGCAGAAGCAAGTTCATTTCTCGGCAGGAACAATGTTCAGGCAGATGTGTTTGTTTCAGGTGTGAGTGGCGTGGGAGATGAATTTTATAATAAACTGCATAACGAAGTGTTTGCAGATGCGATGCAGGTAAAGTTCAAACATCTTTGCGGGGAATATGGTACAGCATCATCTTTTGCACTGGGTATGATAGTGCATGCAGTGCAGCAGGGCTCATTTCCTGAAATATCTGTTATTAAAGGCAGTGAAAGGCCTGTACGTGAAATAGTATTGGTAAATAATTTTAAGAATTACTATGCCTGCTGGCATATGCAGGTTGTTTAACCGTACAGTTCCAGGTGAATATCCTTCTTATCGTAGCCCATTTCCAATAGCTTGTGTTTGGCCTCATCAACCATCATTTTCCAGCCGCAGAGCATGAACTTGGCATCGGGTTTTTCCTGCAATAGTTTTTCATACACACTGTGTACATATCCCTTGTTGTAGCCTTCCAATTCTTCGCGTGAGAGAACAGGATGATAATTAAATGACGGCATTTTGCTTTGCAATCTCATCATTTCTTCTTCATAAAGCAAGTCTTCTTTTTTGCGTGTGCCGAATATGAGATGCAGGTTATTATGCGGCAGGTTGTGGTGCTCTATATAATTCACCATGCTGCGAAAAGGTGCAATGCCGGTGCCTGTACATATCATATACAGGTCTTTGTCCAGTTGCTCAGGCAAAGTAAATACACCAGATGGCCCGCGCAGGTTTAGTTGCGCGCCTTCTTTTATATCGTTGAATAAAAATGTTGTACCCGCTCCACCTTCCAGGTATACTATTACTAACTCAATGATATTGCTGCCATCAGGCATAGAGGCTATGCTGTAACTGCGCCAGCGTTTATTACGCTGTTCATGTATCGGGAGGTCTAGTGTTACGAACTGGCCGGGTTTGAAATGAAAAGCATCCGTCTCCGGAATTTCTATCCAGAAACGCCTTGTGTTTGGCGTCATCTCCGTGATCTGCTTCACAATACCTGTTTGCCAGTCTAAACTCATATTGCAAAGTTAGACAAATATTATGCGACAAAACTATGTACTGCTTATTTTTTGTCTTGCTGAATATTGGCAGAATCTATGTATAGTATTACAGGGTTCTTTCGCCATTCCCTGCACTGGTAGCGTATCCACATCTTTAGTTCCATTTCAGATGCAGAACGGGCATAATCATAAGGCATTGGATTTGAGTTCATGAAAAAAGCAAGACTGTCGCCCGAAAGCCCTGTTTGTTCTGCAACAAGAGCAGGTGTATACCTTGTGTCAACGAATTTTTCATCCTCCCATTTATTGTAATTCTTCTGGAACCTGTAACGCGCCTTGCTGTCATGAGATAACCTGTCAGCTACAAATGAGAAAGGGCTGGCTATAGATGAACTGCGTTTCCATTCCAGTGTACGGCTGTATACATCGCGTCTGTGCGCAGAATCTTTCTGGTATTGTGTGGGCCCTCTGTGAAATACAAATTCATCCAGTTCATAGCTCATTAGCTGCATTTTTATCTGCACAGGCTTTGCAAGATTTTCTTCTGTGACCAGGATTTCTTCATTCTTATAGCCTACATAGGAGATGTATATTTTTTGTCCTGCAGATGCTGATATGGAGAACGCACCAAATTCGTTGGTATATACTGCCTTCTGTGTGGCAGTATTGAATACTGTTACCGGGAAAAGAGCCCTGTGTTTCTGTGCGTCAGTTATTACACCACTCAGCGACTGTGCATAGCAAGTAGAGCCGATCAGCAACAAGCAAATGAGGATAAAGGTGCGCAATGATTGTGGTGGTTTTATGCCTTAAAGATATAGGTACTATGGCCTCCAAAGCCTTTACAGTGGCATTTTTGACAATACTTTATGATTTTTCGGTGTTTGTGTGCATTTTATGATTGCGGCATTATTATGTATTTTGCTCCCCTAAAATCAAAAAAATGTCTAGTCCTTCGTTTTACAGCCGTATTCAAAAAGAACTGCAGGAGATACAGGATGCAGGTTTGTACAAGAATGAACGTATCATAGAATCTGAACAAGGTGCGGAGATACTGGTGAATGGCCGGAAAGTGCTCAACTTTTGTGCTAACAACTATCTCGGTCTTTCATCTCACCCAAAAGTGATTGAGGCAGCGCACAAAACCATAGACCGCAGGGGGTATGGTATGAGCTCTGTACGTTTCATCTGTGGTACGCAGGATATACATAAAGAACTGGAAGCAAAACTCTCTGCATTCCTCGGTACAGAAGATACTATATTGTATGTTGCTTGCTTTGATGCCAACGGTGGTGTATTTGAACCATTACTGGGTGAGCAGGATGTTATCATATCAGACGAACTAAACCATGCCTCAATTATTGATGGTGTACGCCTGTGTAAAGCACAACGCGCCCGTTATAAGCATAATGATATGGCTGAACTGGAAACACAGTTGCAGGCATACGCTGGTGCACGCACACGTTTGATAGTTACAGACTCAGTATTCTCCATGGATGGTACTATTGCGCAACTGGATAAAATATGTGATCTCGCTGATAAGTATGATGCCATCATCATGATTGACGAAAGTCACTCATCAGGTTTTATGGGTAAAACCGGTCGTGGTGTGCATGAGCTTTGCGGTGTAATGGACAGGATCGATATTATTACGGGTACATTAGGTAAAGCACTGGGTGGTGCATCCGGTGGTTTTACCAGTGGTAAAAAAGAGATTGTTGATATGCTTCGCCAGCGTAGCCGCCCTTACCTGTTCTCTAATACTGTTGCTCCTTCTGTAGTTGGTGCATCAATAGCAGTGCTGGACATGCTCAGCGAAACAACTGAATTGCGCGATAAGCTGGAGTCTAATACTTTATACTTCCGCGAAAAAATGACTGCAGCAGGGTTCGATATTAAACCGGGCACACACCCTATTTGTCCTGTAATGCTTTATGACGCAGTACTGGCACAAAAATTTGCAGCCCGTATGCTGGAAGAAGGAATCTATGTGATAGGTTTCTTCTATCCTGTAGTTGCTAAAGGACAGGCACGTATACGTACACAGATATCAGCAGCACACAGCCGCGAACATCTTGATACGGCCATAGCCGCATTTACTAAAGTGGGTAAAGAACTGGGTGTTATTAAATAATTACAACAGGCTTAAAACAATAAAGCCATCAGCTCAAGGCTGATGGCTTTTCTTTTTCCATTCTAAACGTCAAATTCCAATCTAATTTTATTCTGTCATTGCTGCGTTAGCTTTTTCTCTCCAACGTTTTATTCTTGCTTTGAAACGGAAACTCAGCAACATCATCACCGGTACTATTATAAGTGTGAGGAATGTAGCAAAGCTCAATCCGTATATCATGGTCCATGCCAGCGGCCCCCAGAATGCCACACTATCACCACCGAGGTACATATGCGGATTCAGAGTGCTGAAGAATGAACCGAAGTCTATATTCAATCCCACACCCAGTGGTATAAGGCCAAGGATAGCAGCAGTAGCGGTAAGCAATACAGGAGTCATACGGGTACGGCCTGCTTCTACTATAGCGTCAAATTCACTCATGCCCTCTTTCAGCATCAGGTCCATGAACTCTATCAATAATATACCATTCCGCACCACTATACCTGCGAGTGCCACCATGCCTATACCACTCATTACTATCGAGAAGTCATTTTTGAATATACCTGTGCCGAGGAATACACCAAACCAACTGAACAATATCTCAGTCATGATGATGACTGTACGGCTCAGTGAGTTGAACTGCAGGATGAGTATCATAAATATCAGGCCTATTGATATCAGCATCGCATTACCAAGGAAGCCCATTGTTTCAGCCTGTTCTTCCTGCTGGCCGCCCATTTTGATGGATATACCGGCCGGTGCAGGGAAATCATTCAGTTCTCTCTGTACAGCAGCTACTACTTCGTTTTCGTTGAAGCCTGTAATAACGTTTGATGAAAGTGAAATGATACGTTTCTGGTCTTTACGTTTGATACCGCCATATGTGTTACCATAATGTATATCTGCAAATGCACTCACCGGTACCTCGCGTATCACACCACCCATACCCATGTCACGGAATATCAATGGCATATTGCGTACGGCATCTATATCCTCGCGTTGATCTTTCTTAAGGCGCAGAGTAATGGGGTAGTCGTCATTCGCATCGCGGAAGCGTGATATCTCTTTACCAAACACTGCTGTACGCAGGTTCATTACCACTTGTCCTGTAGAGATACCTTCGTTGTTCATACGCTCACGGTCAAGGTCAAACACTATTTCAGGTTTGTTTGACTGGAAGTCACTGCGCAGTTCTTCAACACCCGGTATTTGTTTCTGAGCCAGGTATTTTTTCAGTTTTTCTGATGTCTTAATGAGAGAGTCAAGGTTGTCACCTTTTATCTCTATCAATACCGGTTTAGGCAATGGTGGTCCGCCTTGTTCTTTATCTACAGTTACCTCTGCACCCGGCACACCTTTTACAGCAGAGCGTATACGCTCAAGATATTCTGCAGTTGATTTGCCATCCCTGTCTGCATATTTTACAAATGCCACAGTTATACGGCCCTTGTTAGGGAAGTTACCAACCTCACCACTGGTAGGGTCTACCGCACCCACTGTTACGTTGGCAATAACCGATTTTACTATCGGGTTCTTTTTGCCTGTTGCAGGGTCTATGTCTAATGCCTTGTTTACTTTAGCTTCCAGTTTCTGTAACACGTTATTTGTATATGCCTGGTCAGTACCTACGGGCATATTGAGGTATACATAGGCAAAGTTGGGTTCGCCGCTCGGGAAGAATACTACTTTAGGGCTGCGTGCTATCATCAGGCCTATTGAGAATAATAGTATTGCGCCGGTAATTGCCATTGTACGCCAAGGCTTTTTCAGTGCAGCTACCAGCCATTTTGCATACCAGTCGCGGAATTTAGGCCAAACATTATTCTGGAATGAATGGATCCATTTTTCCAGCACGAATTTCTCCAGCAATACAAACAGGTAGATGAATATAATGAAGTTGCCAAATGCAATACCGCCGGATATATAACTCAGCAAAGCAAGTGATACGAATACGATCATGATCACTTTATCACGCTTGCCAAACCTGCGTCTGCCATCATCATTTGGTTTGTGTGGTTTCATAAAGTCTACCGCAAACACAGGGTTGATGACATAAGCTACCACCAGTGATGCCAGCAGGGTAATGATAAGCGTAACAGGCAGGAAGAACATGAATGAACCGATAACACCTTTCCAGAAAGCCAGTGGTATGAATGGCATCAGTGTAGTGATGGTACCTGAAAGTACCGGCAGGAACACCTCGCTTGTAGCCAGTTTAGCAGCCTTCTTGATATTCATCTTGCCGTTATCATATATACGGTGCGTATTTTCTATTACCACTATCGCATCATCCACCACTATACCCAGCGCTAGCAGGAAGGAGAATAACACGATCATATTGAGTGTAAAACCAATGCCCGGTAGCACAAGGAATGCAAGTGCTGATGATAGCGGTACAGACATAGCCACAAACAACGCGTTTGTTACACCCATGAAGAACATGAGGATAAGCGTAACCAGTATGAAGCCTATGATGATGGTATTCACAAGGTCTTCAAGTGTATGGCGTGTCTGGTCAGACTGGTCGCCGGTGATAACTATATTCAGGTCTTTAGGCAGGTCATTTGCCTTCATTTCCTTCAGCAGGTCCTGTATTTTATCAGATGCTGCAATCAGGTTCTGTCCTTTCGCTTTGATGATATTCAGCGTTATAACATTCTTGTTGTCAAGGCGGGCATAGCTTTCCTGTTCTTCGAAATCATCAACCACATCTGCAAGGTCGTGCAGGTATAATGCTTTACCGTGCTGGTTCTTTACTATCAGGTTGCCTATTTGCTCTGCATTTTTGAATTCATTGCGTATGGTAAGGATACGCTTCTGGTTGTTCATTGATACCTGTCCCGGTGTAGAGGTGATATTCTCATACGCTACTGCGTTCTCAATATCGCCAAATGTGAAGCCGGATGCAGCCATTTTATACATGTCTACATTTATCTGTATCTCACGGTCCAGTGCACCAACTATATCAACACGTTTTATCTCTTTCAGTTCTTCTATGCCATCCTTCACTTTGTCTGCATACTTCTTCAGCCTGTTCAGGTCATAGTTGCCTGAGATATTTACATACAGTATCGGGAATTCAGAGAAGTCTATATCATTTACTTCAGGTTCGTTAGGCAGGTTTTGCGGCAGGTCTACACGTGCTTTATCAACTGCATCTTTTACCTCACGCTTGGCCTCTGTAACCTGCACATCGGTATTGAACTCTATCATTACTACAGAGTAGTCCTGGAAAGAGTTGCTCGTTACTTTCTTAACACCAGTCAGGTTTTTTACCTGTTTTTCTATCGGTTTGGTTACCAGGTTCTCCATGTTCTCAGGAGATGTACCGGGGTATATGGTTTGTACTATTATCTGCGGCATTTTAATTTCCGGGAATTGCTCCTTCGGAAGATTGGTATAAGTCAGGAGACCTGCCAGCGTAATGATAATAGTGAGTATATATACTGCCGTGCGGTTATCTATAAACCAGCTCGACGGGTTAAATTTTTTCAATTGGTCTTTCATTACTCAGTTTTTTCGGTTGGCTAATTTGTTTCTACCGATTATTGTATGGAGATAGGTGAACCATTATCCAACTCTTCATATCCTTCCACTATCACCTTGTCACCGCTATTCAGTCCACTCAGTATTTCTACCATGCCATTTGAATTGCGGCCTGTAGTTACGCTAACGGCTTTTGCTTTGTTGCCATCAGCAACATATACTACATCTCCCTCTGCTGTTTTCTGTATTACAGACACAGGTACAGCCAGCGCTTTGCTATTCTCATAGTTAGCAATCTGCATTTTACAGCTCATGTTAGGGTGCAGTTTTTTATTGTTACCCAATCTTACTTCTACCTGGAAAGCACGCGATATAGGGTCAACTGCTTTTGATACATAGCTCAGTTTTGTGTGTATAGTATCATTGATGTCTGTGAAGATGAGGTTTACAGGGTTACCATCACTTACTTTACCCAGGTAGTTCTCACCAAGGCTTGATTGTACTTTCAGCGCATCAAAATTTACCACGCGTATACCGATAGATCCATTACCACCCGGAGATGCTACATCACCTTCTTTTATATTAACGGCATCAACAGTACCGGTGATAGGTGATTTAATTGTGTACATACTGCGTTGTGCTACCAAAGCTTCTCGTTGCTTAGCAGTAGCTTCGTAGGTTGTTTTCGCACTCAGTAATTGAACCTCTGTACCTATGTTCTGTGCCCATAGCTTCTGTTGTTTGTCATAGAGCGATTTTGTAAGGATCACCTGTGCATCTGCGGCTTTTATCTGTTGTTCTATAGCTGCAGCATCAAGTATAGCCAGTGTCTGACCTTTACTTACATGTTCACCAGCACGTACCAGTACTCGTTGTATTATACCGGGTGCTTGTGGTGTAGCCAGCACGTTTTGTTCACCATTCACAGATGCCTGTACTTCTACAAAAGCCTGGAATTTCTTAGGCTGCATTTCCAGTACTGATACGAAAGTGGCCTTGCCTGTTTTGTTCTTGTTTACTTCAGTTTCCAGCTTCGCAATTTTTTCGTCAAGTGCAGAGCGTTCTTTTTTCAGTTTGGTGAGTTCGGCCGTTTTGTCCCCGGCTTTATCGCCGCAGGCTGCCAGTATTACGGTTGTTAGTGCTAAGAATATATGACGTTTCATATTATGGATATTATATCGTTTTTAGATTTAGATGATTATTTGAATTGACCCATTGCTCTCTGCAGGTCGCTTTTTGCATTTACTACATCCAGCATCGAGCTGAAGTAATCGTTTTGTGCATGGAGCATCTCTGTCTGTGCCTGGGTTACTTCTGTATTGCTGCCTACCCCTGCTTTGTATTTATTGCGTGCAAGTTCTAAAACACCTTTAGCTAACTCAAGGTTACGCTTCTGGCTTTCAAGAGACATGAGTGCATTTTTTAAAGATGTTTTTGATTGCGCCGTCTGCAGGTCTATTGCAAGCTTCAGGTTGTCAATATTGTTCTTTGTCTTCTCAATATTGATCTTAGATTGCGTTGCACGGCTATGACGCTGGAACCCATCAAATATTGGTACTGACAGTTTCAGCCCATACATTGAATAGAATATGTAACGCTTGCTGAATATGTCGTCAAAATTGTTTGTAGAATAGTTATACCCCGCACTGCCAAAAGCTACCAAGGTTGGTAATGCTGCCATACGGTACCTTTTTAGATTGTATTGGTGCAGTTTCAATGTTGTTTGCAGTATGCTGAATTCAGTACGGTCGTCATAATCAGACTCAGTACTCAGCATCAATGCTGCAGCTTCAGTAACCTTGCTGTCAAAAGCAGTATCTGTAAGTACGATAGGTTGCGCTATATCCATACCCATCTGGAATTTCAGCAGTTGTTCGCTCAGGGCTATTAAACCACCAATGCGTATACTGTCTGTAGCCAGGTTGTTGATTTGTACAGTAGTGCGGTCAACATCTATTTTCTCTACAAACCCATTCTGGTATAGTATATTGATATCATTGCCCATGCTGCGCAGGTATGCGAGAGAGTTATTAAGAATGCCATACTGGCGGCTGGCAATTACAAAAGCATAATAGGCTTTCTGTACATTATACTTTACATCTTCTTCACTAAGCAAAGCACTTTGGTTGTAGAGCTTCATCAGTGTATTTCTTGCCTGCAGGGCTACTGTTACTCCGCCATCAAATATTATCTGTGATGCGGATGCACTGGCAGTGTTACCATATCTTGGTGTAAAGGAAACAGGTACAAAAGTTCCGGGTGGGTACATAGAAGCACCTTTCGAATCTCTGAAGAAATCACCGGGAATGAATGATTTCATTATGTCTGTATATTGTGAATACTGACCTTCAGCTTTAACCTGTGGCAATGCAACGCCGGTTACTTCGGCATTCACTGCTTTTTGCATTTTTACGTCCAGTCTTGCATTCTTTACAGAAGCATTATGCTTTACTGCGTAATTCATTGCATCTTCCAGGCTTAGTGTTACCGGTTCCTGGCTTACTGCTGTTTGTGCCTGCAGCATTTGTGGCAGCAGGCTTAGTGTTAGTGCGGTGGTGTAGATGATCCGTCTCATATTGTAGAAACTCGCTTTAGATATTGTTCTTTATATTTCTGGTATAGTTTTTCTCCTTTTGCTGTCATAATGCCATAGAGGAAATGTTCACTCACTTCCTGCATTACAAACCGTATGTCATTCTGGGTATTCACCATCAGGTTAGGGTGCAGCACCAGCATAGATATTTCTAAGCGGTAGCGTGCCAGGAAGTCTGTGTTCAACCCTTCACGGTACAGGCCTTCTTCCATGCCCCAGCGCAGGTTTTTTTTCAGAGACTCGATGTCCTTTTCCTGCATGTTGTTTTTAAATTTTTTGAAGGCATCCGGGTAAAAACGGTCCAGTTCCAGCATAGCCAATGGGTTCATGTTGCCTAATACCTGGTCAAACATGCCCATCAGCCTTACCATACCTTCTATAGCATTGGCCGATTGGTCCATGATAGCCATGCAGTTATCAGATACATGGCATTGAAACCAGGTTACTGATTCCAGAACAACTTCGTTTTTATTGGCAAAATGCTGATAGAGCGTTTTTTTAGAAATACCCGCCCTTCTCGCTATGTCGTCCATCGTAATGGACTTAAACCCGTACTGACGGAACAGTTCCGCAGACGCACTGAGTATTTTAGTTAATGGTTCCATAATCGGGGGCAAAACTATGGAAACATTTTTTATAAAAAACGTTTCCATAGTATATATAGTTTCTATTGGGGCTATAAATAAAATAGATGATGCGTTTAACGGATGTTTAAGTTTTACTTTCTTCCGCCTCATTGCTGCCTGTTCAGGATATTATTTTTTATCTTAGGTTCAAATTTGTCGTATATGGGATTCCTGAAAGATTTTAAAAACTTCGCTATGAAGGGTAATGTGCTGGATCTGGCTGTCGGTGTTATCATCGGCGGTGCGTTTGGCAAGATCGTATCTGCTATGGTAGACGATATACTAATGCCTTTTATCGGGCTTATATCCGGGGGCGAAAAATTTGATGATAAGTTCGTTGTATTGAAAGCTGCCAAAGAAGGGGAGGTATATTCATCCCTGGCTAAGGCTAAAGAAGCAGGAGCGAACGTATTTGCCTACGGCCATTTTATACAAACCATAGTAGATTTTCTCATTATAGCTTTCAGCATATTTATGGTAATTCGTGCTGTAGCCCGCATAGAAAGAATAAGAGCTGAAAAAGAAGCTGCGGCTGCACCGCCACCACCGCCACCGGCAGAACCATCTTCTACAGATAAGCTGCTGATGGAAATTCGCGATGCACTCAAAAAATAAGCGGTAACTCAATTTTAATTGGCATATAACCAATTATTTGCGCAAATTTGTATTGCGTACAGGCAGTCTTATGGCTACAGGAAGAATATACAGGCAGTTAACAGACCTTAAAAAACAGGGTAAAAGTGGTTTTGCCGTACTGGTAGACCCTGATAAAGTAGCGCCTGCTGATATGCCTTACCTGGCAGAGCTCTGCAATGATGCAGCAGTAGACTATATACTTATGGGTGGCAGCCTGCTGGTAAATAACCAGGTAGAAGCCTGTATACAGCGTTTTAAAGCAGATAGCGATATTCCTGTCATACTATTCCCGGGTAGCCCGGCACAGGTAAGCCCATATGCCGATGCGTTATTGTATCTTTCTTTAATATCTGGCCGCAATCCTGAATTGCTCATAGGCCAGCATGTGGTATCAGCACCTATGGTAAAGGCCAGCGGGCTGGAGGTTATATCTACAGGATACATGGTGATAGATGGTGGGCAGCCCACTACCGTATCTTATATGAGCGGCTCTGCACCTATACCGGCCAATAAGCCCGAAATAGCCCTTTGTACGGCATGGGCGGGTGAGTTGCAGGGCAAGCACATCATATATATGGATGCAGGCAGCGGTGCGCGTAACCCCATCAGCGAGGATATGATATATAAAGTAGCTTCACATATAGAAATACCTTTATTTGTTGGGGGTGGAATACAAACGCCTGAGAAGGTTTACGCCGACTGTAGTGCTGGCGCAAATATAGTAGTGGTGGGCAATGCCATAGAGCGCGACCCCCTGCTGATACGCGAGCTGTCGCAGGCCACAAAAGAAGCTACCTCAAAAGTGAATTAATTTTGACTTTTGACTTTTTAGTTTTGACTTTTATCCATACCTTTGCCGTCCTTTAATGAAATTACGCCTGTTTTTTTACGGGTAGCAAAAAGATAGAATATGAAACGTACGTATCAACCAAGCCGCCGTCGTCGTAAATCAGTACATGGATTCCGTAAGCGTATGGAATCGGCAAATGGCCGTAAAGTATTGGCATCTCGCCGTGCTAAAGGTCGTCATAAACTGACTGTGTCAGACGAGCGTCGCCTTAAGTAATAACAACTTATAAAAACTTACGCGCCATTCGTTATACTTTCAAAGCATACGAGCGGCTGAAGCGCGAGCAATATATTGATACGCTTTTCCGGACAGGGAAAGCGTTTTCTGTTTTACCCCTCAGGGTCATACACAACACTATACCTCGCCCGCCGGCTGCATTGTCTCCTGTACAGGCAGGCTTTTCGGTACCTAAAAAAAGGTTCCGCAGCTCTGTATACAGGCATCGCATTACCCGGCTGATGCGTGAGGCATGGCGTCTGAATAAGCATTTGCTCTATGCTCATATGCCGGCAACTATACAACTGCATATTTTCTTTATATACACAGGGCATGAGCTGCCCGAATATGAGGCCATCAGCCAGGCTTTGGTTAAAGCAATAGAAGAACTCAAACAGAAATACGCATAATACACAGCTATTTCTCCCTTTACCTCTTTACTTTTGTAGTATCAATAAGCTGTTCTCAATATTCTTTACCTGGCTTATACGCTTTTACCAGGCATTCATATCCCCGCTTTTCGGGGCTAAGTGCCGCTATACGCCTACCTGCTCGGCATACGGCCTGGAGGCTATTAAGAAATACGGTCCCTGGAAAGGCGGACGTATGGCTATGAAGCGTTTCTTTTCCTGCCATCCATGGGGTGGCCATGGGTATGACCCCGTGAAGTAATTGAGACTAATCACTTCGCATTTGATAGAATCATTTCTTTTAGAAAATACTTACATGAGTCTATGTTTTTTGGGAGTGTTTGTCCATACAATAGGTACTCATATGTGCTGTTCAGTAAAACATGAGAAATTGAGCTTGCCATTTCAATCGCATCATCATTCTGTATAGATGTATTAAGTGTGTTGATCAGGTTTAATACTGTTTCAGTAAAATCAATTAAGAATTGTTCCTTTGTGTCATATTTAAATTGGTAATCATCATTATATTCTAATTGCTCTATCAGGAATAGTATTTGGTCAAATATTTGATAGTTTTTAGAATACCATAATGAAATAAGTCTCATGCAATGGTTTGTAAGTGTAATAGCAGTTTGGTTCACTACTATTTGGTTGCTTAAATTGAATTGAGATTCATATTCATTAGCAGATAATATTTGTAATAAGTTATTTGTAATAAATGCGGCTAAGTTTACACTATCTATTCTGTAAGGGTCTCTTTTAATTGAATGTTCGTAAATGCTCTTAGCAATAAAGTACTCGAATATTGATTTGTGCGCAAATTTATAATCGCCCCTAGCATTACGATTTAACAATGATTTACTTTTTAATTCTAACTCAGAAATATGTATTGAATGCATTTTTGCAATGGCAGTGATTTCTTCATTTGATATGGTTAAGTCTTTTCTATGTTCAATTTGTGAGTACAGTTTTTGGGCAAGTGTTTCAGAGAATAGTAATAGATCATTCTTATACTTTTTTTTGTCAACATAGTGTAATCTATTGCATTCTCGTTCAATCCATTTGTCGATAAGGAACCTATATATTTGATATGAATATTTATAAGGTTTCTTAGTCAAAATAATATCATCGATATAACTTAATAGCATAGGTCTAAACATAAGGTTAGGTACTTTCATTATTATTTTGTTTGCTTTTTTTCGCTTAAAATAAAAATAGAAAGGATATTTCTGTGATATATATTTTTCTATATCTTTTTTGTCAAAAGGAGAGATGTAAACTTTCTGAAATTCAAAAACACCTTTTTCGACGCCAAACCGGGCTATACCAGTTTCCTTAGGTTCTTCCTCTTCATTGGGGAAAAACTGTGTTCTGCATGTAATAATTATTGTTCTAAATTCTTTGGTCTTCTTTATAATAATTTTCAATCTACTTTTATAATCATCTAAGGCGGCATTATCCTCATCGAAGCCATCTAACAACAGTATTGATTTTTTGGGCTCTTTTATTTTTTCGATATAATTTATTGATTCTTCGTAGCCTAACGGAATTAAATAGATATCGTATTTATGATTTGTAAAAAATGATTTCAATTTATATCTAATGTATAAATTGATCATAAAAGTAGTTTTGCCCATACCAGAATCAGCAAGTACAACATGAAATCGTTCATCAGTATTATCATTATCAAATAATAATGATAGGTATTGTTTAATTAGCTTTTGCTTTGCTATAGATTTCTTCTTTATAGGTTCTTCCCCTTTAGACGGAGATACGTTCTGATATTGTGTTTGAATATAATATTGTGTTGCTTTTTTAACTTCTAAACTAGTGTAAAAGGGATATAGATCTTTAGAAGTATGAATGTTAATATAATAGCGAATGATAACTTTAATCGATTTATAAACCATGCTACCAACAGCGGCTAGTAAGCCCGATCCTATTATCCAAGTATAGTTATGCAGTAGCCAATTATAGTGATTAGACTCTAAATAATTTTTTATGAACGGGTAGTCATATTTTAATATATCGGACATACTCTTGTATTTATTATGCAATTTTTGAAAATAATAATATATAAAAAAGAGTGTTTTAACCCTTTTATACTAATAGCTGATAAGTATGTCGCTGTGAATTTTGCATGATTATTTTTCATATTCCAGATGCCGCTATACACCTACCTGCTCGGCATACGTGCTGGAGGCTATTAAGAAATACGGCCCTGGAAAGGCGGATGCATGGCTATAAAGCGTTTCCTTTCCTGCCATCCATGGGGTGGCCATGGGTATGACCCCGTGAAGTAAGTGTATTTTTAATTAAAAAATAGTAAATTTGTCATAGTTATTGCCATTAATGGCAATCAAGTTCTTTGACATACTGTAAACCATTTTACCATTGAAAAGATATTTCCTGTTTATTGAAAACCGTAACAATTTGTAACAATTCTGTTCTGAGCCCGGCTACTCATAGCATTTCAAAAATGGATTTTTTTGACGCCTTTTGGTACTATTTCCAATAAGCGTAACCCACCCGGAGGTCGGGCTGGCAAATTGTAACAATCTCACAGACTTAGTTTTCCCAGCATACCTGGGCATATGCAACCTGTCCCGGCATAGGCGGGTGCATTTTACGAATGGCCACACGCACTTTAGTAGCTGCTGAAAACTGCTTTTTGATAGATGTGTGTATATCCTGTACCAGTTTTTCCAATGTTTCTACACCCGGCTGTGCAAATACCTCGCGGACAATTGTGTTAATAATGGAATAATCAATGAATGGCCATTCAGTATTGGCCGCAGCGTTAGTCCAAACATCTACATCAGTTTCAAAAGTATTGGCTATCAGCTTTTCTTCGGGGTACAAACCTATACAGGCAGTAACTCTTATACCATGGAGTGAAACAGTAAGCATGCCTCAAAAATAATAAGATAATATTTAGCCTTACTTAAATCGTGGGTCGCAGACATAAGGGTCAGGTGTTACTTCATAACGTTTGTCGAAAACCTGCAGACTGCCTAAGTCTATTACATGGTAATACCCGTTACGACCGCCACATGTAGATGTATGATGCGGTGCCGGTCCATCAGGGTTCACATTTCTGCTGGCTATGTATACCAGTCCGTTGCGGTCGTCGACACAGAGTCCGTGGGGCTGGTAAAATTTGCCGTCAATACGTTTTACCAATTCAAGTGTTTCGTAATTGATGACATAAACGGAGCCCTTAAATAATTTGCCTGCATAAGATGTGTCTTCTGTACAGGTTATGAAAACATAAGGCCTTGTTTTAGAAAAGCTCATCTCCTGTGGGAAGACCCCAATCGGTATAGACTTGATAAGCGTATCTGTATGGGTGTCTATAATGTTTATCCTGTTCGTATTCTGGCAGGTAACAAAATATCTTGAGAAATTGCCCGGGGCAAAAGCTACTTCGTGAGGATTAGCAACGTTACTACCGGTTCCGCTTATGGTGCTGTCTGTACCATCTATAGGTATCTTCTCGTTGTAGGAGCCGTTCCTGGAGAATTTGTAGATATAGTTTGAGTTGAGCGCTGTAACATAAAATGTATCAAAAGATGCATTAGCAGCCACACCATGCAAGGGGTTAAACCCGGGGTAGATCGTGGCTCCGCTCATAGTGTTAGCATTAAATACTACAAACTTGCCGATACTCAGGTCGCTTACGGCTATAGTGCTGCCATCAGGAGATATCTGGAAGGCATTCCATGCGGCCTGTCCTATGTTTATCTCGCCCACAACGCTATCTGTACGGGTATCTATCTTTTGCATATAGCTGCCATTGGCGAAGCATACATAGGCATAACGGCCGTCAGGAGAAACGTGTACACTATGGGCTGATTCTATAGAAGGCAGCTTGCCGATAGGTATTGCGCGCATCAGTACTCGTTTCTGGGCATCAATGACACCTAAAAGGTCGCAACCCTGCATAGTCATGTATATCTTCTGCCTGCTGTCCGGTTCTGTTGCAAATGGTATATTGCCATTCCTGTCTGGTGCACCTTTGGCAAGCCAGTTCTTAATGGTTTCATACTCGGTTTTACTTAGCGGAGTACCATTATTAGGCATAGTAGGTTCAGCAACAGGGTCTGTGTTGCCATTTGCGGGTGTATTGATGAAATACATCATGGAGCTAAAGGATGGGCTGTATGGTATAGCAACAGCACCGTTGTAACCGCCGTCAAAAAGGTGTTCCCACGTATCTAAGAGCAGACCGCCGGCAAGATTATAGCTTGCCTGGTTATGACAACCGGCAGTAGCACATTTAGTGATGAATATACGACCAACATCATTTGGGAATCCACCCCAGGTTATGGTATCCGGGCCTGCTGCCGGTACAGGGTACGGCTTGTGTTTACATGACGGTAAACCTGCCAGTAGTGCTAATAATATGGTTATAGATAGTAATACTTGTTTCAGCATTGTTTATGGGTTGTACTGGAAATTACGCAAAAAAGTGAATATGAGCGGATTAAATAAGACTAAACGGGCAACAGATATGTTAGTGCGTGCGTTGATTTAGTAATAATAGAGACATATTTTATCTTGCACTGCCTGCATGCGCCGTTTAATATTCATCTGCATATTATTAGTTGTTGCCGGGACACAAGTCCCCGGGCAACCATTGCAAAGAGGCAGCAGTGTTAAGCAGACATCTTTCAATGATAGTCTTGATGATAAATTATTGTTGAGATACATCTGGATAATGGGTAATAAAGTTACGAGGCGAAAAGTCGTGACCAGGGAAATGAATGTAGCTGAGGGTATGCTGATAGACAAGGATTCATTGGCAGATATTGTTGAGTTAAATCATCAACGCCTGCACAACCTGGCTATTTTTACCGATGTAGATATATTGATTGATACAATAGACAAGCATACGGTAGACTGGGTAATAAAGCTGAAAGAACAATGGTACATAATGCCGGAAGTAGCCTTTAAGCTGGCAGACCGCAACTTCAACGTATGGTGGGATGAACACAGACATGATATACGCAGGGCGAATATCGGAGTGACATTGGTAGATAATAACTTCAGGGGTAACCTCGAAAAGCTGAGTGCTGTAGCACAGGTTGGTTATACCCAGAAATTTGGTATGGAATATTACAGGCCATACATCGATAAGAAACAGCAGCATGGTTTTGGGTTATCGTTTTTCGTTGCCAAAAATGAAGAGACATATTACATAACTGATAGTAATAAACTGATTTTTGTAAAGACGCCGGGAAGGTATATCATAAGGCAGTTTGAAGCAGCGGGCAGATATGTCTTTCGTCCCGGGTATGCCTACCGTCACCAGTTAGAATTGCGTTATCGCGATCATGAAGTGAGCGATACACTTGCGAAGCTGAATAAAGATTATTACAACGGAGGTGCAACACAAATGAAAATGCTGGAGTTCGTGTATAGGTTTGAAGTAAATAAGGTCGATAACTGGAACTACCCCCTCAAAGGACTAAAGGCTGTTGGTTATGCAGTGGGCAGAGCAGGTATAAAGGGGTTTAAATTCCAGAGTTATTGCCAGGCAGAGGTTGGGTATTTTAATAATCCCGCGGGGAGAATGTTTACCTCAACGATATTCAGGGGCAGGTTAACCGTACCTGAAAAACAGCCTTATGCATACAGATATGCAATGGGGGCAGGTAGTGAATATGTGAGGGGGTATGAATACTATGTAATTGACGGATCTCAATATGGGCTGTTGCGTAATAATATAAAATACGAATTGCTCAATTTCAGGATACGCAACATACCTATTCGTTATCTTCCTGTCATCCCACTAAGGTTATACCCCAAAATATATGTCGATGCGGGTTATGTATCCAACAGGTTTAGTGGTAACAGTTTTTTGAACAACCGCCTGTTATATTCTGCCGGAGCGGGTTTTGATATAATTTCGGCCTATAATTTCAAGATAAGAGTAGAGTATACTATCAATCATTTGGGACAAAAAGGTTTATTTTTACATATCGCAAGCGAATAAAGTATCGCATTACTCTATTCGTTGTATTATACACAAACTATGCTTGTAGCCATTTACAACCGAACATTCGAAGAGCAGGATATACCACGTATTCAGCACATAGTCAGGATGCTGCAGCAGCATAAGTTGCAGATGGTGTTTTACAAAGACTTCTATGAGCGAATAGCCCCGCATCTTGAGATAGAAATTACTCCAAGGTTGTTTACAGGTAAAACAGACCTGCCTGCAAATACAGATATGCTGTTTAGCCTTGGTGGAGATGGTACGCTGCTGGATACTGTATGTTATGTGGGTAATACCAATATCCCTTTGATAGGTATTAACCTCGGTCGTTTGGGTTTCCTGGCAGCTATACCTGAAGAAGAGGTAGATGCTGCAATACTGTCGCTGGTGCGAGGTTCCTATACCTTGGAAAAACGTACCCTGTTACATCTTGATTCAAGCGTGCCTTTGTTTGATGGTTCTCCTTTTGCATTGAATGAATTTACTATTCACCGTAAGGACTCATCATCAATGATCAAAATTCATACTTATCTGAATGGTGAATTCCTGAACACATACTGGGCAGACGGTCTTGTAGTGGCAACACCTACAGGTTCTACAGGATATTCACTCAGTTGTGGCGGCCCTGTGGTGTTCCCGCAGACGTCCAGTTTTGTAATAACACCAGTCGCACCGCATAATCTTAACACAAGGCCAATTGTTGTACCGGATGATAATGTGATATCCTTTGAAGTTGAGGGCCGTACCGAGCAGTTTCTGTGTACGCTGGACTCCCGTACAGAGACTATTACAAGCTCTGTGCAACTGGCTGTGAAAAGGGAATCATTCACCATATCACTGGTACGCCCGGATGAACATAACTTCCTGAAAACCATACGACAAAAGCTTTACTGGGGCATTGATAGAAGGAATTAATGAACCGAAACAATAAAAAACTACATTTGTAGTTAGAGTAATATATGAAGAGGTTAGTATTATTGATTTGCTTAATGGCCGGAATTGCATCTAACAGCAATGCCCAGTCTTTCTTTACGGGAACAGAGTACGGGCTTGCCATAGGCGGCAGCCAGTATTTTGGTGATATCAATGATAACTATGGCTTCAAGTATATTCGTCCGGCTGGCGGGGCATTTACCCGTTTTCATATGAATCCGTATATATCAGTAAGGATAGCAGGAAATTACACGCATGTTGGTTACGATGATAAATGGTCTAACAATCAGTTCAATAACAGGCGCAACCTGAATTTCCAGAGTGATGTAATAGAAGGTATCGTTCAGGCAGAGTTTAATTTCTTCAGGTTTGCTACCGGTGAACTCAACAGCCGCTTCACTCCGTACCTGACACTTGGCGCAGGCGCATTTTACTTCAACCCATACACAGACTATAACGGACGCAGATACAACCTGCGCGAGATTGCTACTGAAGGTAAGCGATACAGCAATTACAGCTTTTGCTTTCCCATAGGCATGGGCATCAAATATTGGATAGCCCCGGGTGTAAACTTTGGTTTTGAGATAGCAGACAGGCTTACTACTACAGATTACCTGGATGATGTAAGTGCTACCTATATAGGTGCAGATAAGTTTCCGAATGATCCTATGAACCCGGATCCTGCATATATTTTGCAAGATCGTTCTGTAGAGATAAGTAGTGATCCTTTGGGTAAAGCTGGAAAACAAAGAGGTAACAGCGCCAGTAGAGACCAGTATCTGATGGCTATATTCAACATCTCTTTCCAGTTCAAGACATACAGGTGCCCGTCTTATATGAAAGAGGGATATTTCCTCTATTGATCTTTACTTAAATCAAGCGATACATTTACCCATTCCGGGTCAAATTTAGCATCGTACTTTTTGTAGAAATTGATAGCTGGCTCGTTCCAGTCAAGCACTTGCCATAGCATGCCTGAAAAGCCTTTCTCCTTTGCAATAGATATTAGCCTGTCCATCAGCCTTTGTCCTATACCTTTACCGCGCCATTCTTCTGTTACGAGTATATCTTCTAGGTACATTCTCTGGCCTTTCCATGTGCTGTAACGGATATAATACAGCGCTAAGCCAACAACAGTGCCATTCACCTCAGCTACTATTGCCCACCAAACAGGTTTAGCCCCAAACCCGCTCTCGATAAAGTGTTGCATATCTACTGTAACTTCTTCAGGAGCACGCTCATATACAGCAAGTTCGTTTACCAGTTCCATCATTCTGGCACAATCCGATTCGGTAGCTTCCCTGATAACGATATTATCCGTAACTGCCATTTTAACTTTTGTTTGATGCAATACTAAAGGGTTTAAAACGTTATTGCAAACAGGAGCCATGCAAAACTTGCGTTAAAAGAACACTAACTTAGCCTTGGCACAGTATTTTTACGGACATTCACATTAATAGACAATTACAATGGGTAATACAACACAGGGAACTATATTATGGGTAGATGATGAGATAAGCTCATTGAAATCGCAGATCATGTTTTTACAAAATAAGGGCTATGAAGTAACAGCCCTGTCTAATGGACATGATGCATTGGAATGGCTGAAGGACAATACAGTAGATGTAGTACTCCTTGACGAGAGTATGCCCGGTATAACAGGTTTAGAAACTCTTTCTAAAATAAAAGAAGCACAACCAAATCAGCCTGTTGTGATGGTGACGAAGAATGAGGCTGAATACATAATGGAAGAAGCAATTGGAGGCCAGATAACAGATTACCTAATAAAACCAGTCAATCCCAATCAGGTTCTGTTGTCGTTGAAAAAGATAATTGATGCTAAAAGATTAGTGAGCGAAAAAACTACCAGCGCATATCAACAAGATTTTAGAAACCTGTTCATGGCATTAAGCTCAAATCCTGACCATGAGGAATGGAAAGAATTATATAAAAAGCTGGTTTATTGGGAACTGGAAATGGCGCGTAGCGACAGTGATGAAATGATGGAAGTGTTGCAAACACAAAAAACAGAAGCTAATACAGAGTTTTTCAAATACATTTCGAAAAATTATGCAAAATGGGTGAAGCCCGGTGTTCTGGATGCACCATTGATGTCTCACGAGTTGTTTAAAAGAAAAGTAGCACCGTATCTTGAGCAGGGTAAACCAACCTTTCTTGTTGTTATAGATAATTTGAGGTTTGACCAATGGAGGATGCTCCAGCCTATCATTAATGAGACATTCCGTACAGTTGAAGAAGATATGTTTTACAGCATTTTGCCTACAGCTACACAATACGCACGCAACTCATTGTTTGCAGGTATGATGCCGGTAGATATAGAAGCTAAGTATCCGTTGGAGTGGAAGAATGATGATGAAGAAGGCGGGAAGAACCTGTACGAAGAAACATTTTTAAGAGGACAGCTCAAGCAACTGAAGCTAGACAATCTTAAGACCCAATATATCAAGATCACTAACAATGATATGGGTAAGGATTTTGAGGATAACGTACATAACTACCTCAACAATGATCTCACTGTGATAGTATATAATTTCGTAGATATGCTGTCGCATGCGCGAACCGAAATGGAGGTGCTGAAGGAGTTGGCGGGCGACGAACGTTCTTATCGCTCATTAACTGTAAGCTGGTTTGAACATTCACCTTTATACCGTGCATTGAAGAAGGTAGCAGATAAGAATATACAGCTTATTGTTACCACGGACCACGGTACTGTTCAGGTTAAAACTCCCAGTAAGTGTGTTGGCGACAGGCAAACAACTACTAACCTGCGCTATAAACACGGACGTAACCTGCAATACGAAAACAAAGATGTATTAGCATTCCGTGACCCGAAAGAAGCCGGCTTGCCAAGGCCTAATGTTAGTTCAGCATTTATATTTGCTAAAGGAGACATATTCCTGTGCTATCCTAATAATTACAATCTCTATGTGAATTACTACAGGAATACATTCCAACACGGCGGTGTATCTCTTGAGGAGATGCTGGTGCCGGTCATAAGGCTGCAGAGCAAGTAAATTTAGTTGCTGAGCGTTGTTTCTTTAGTGTTTTGTAATCTGATTGTTATTCCTCCTGAGGCATTGTCATCTGCTTCTTTAAGGTTCATGGTTTTACCATGGGTAATGTTGATAAACATTTTACCTGTAGGCATATATTGAAGGTCAGTAGCTGAAACCTGCACGGTTGTGCCCGTAACAGTTTTAGTAAAGCCGCTATAAGAACTGATACTTTCAGGTGTGAAACTGATGCTTATCCATTCATTCACAGTGTCAGCAAGTGGTGTGCCTGTTAATGTAAAACTGAACCCGGATGATTTTGAAGGAGCGGTAATAAACGAACCGAAACCTATGTCGCTTATATCTGTGCGTTTAACTACATTAGTTATCTTTTTACCTGAGCTCTTTGTAAGAATAAAGGTAGCATCTGGGGTCCCTGTTCCGTTCCAATGATAAGTGGTCTTATCGGTAGCTGATACCCACGGCTCATTATTGTTCAGCTTTACAGACGCATTATCTGATAGTTGTATCCTTGAGCCAGATGACGTACGTACAAGAAATGAAGCCATGCCTGTATAAGTATTGTCATGCTTATTGTATGCTATTTCGTAGCTCTGGTAGTACGGAACATCATCTTTCAGATCATTAGAGGATATCTTTTTACAGCTAAAAGCTGTTATAACCAAGATAACAGAAACAAGTATTTTCTTCATACAAGGAGGGTGTTGTAGCGTACATATTGCAAAATCTTTGCCAAAAAACACGGCTAATTACTGAATACGGATAGTGAGTCATAACAAGCAGGACGCTTTTCACAAAAAATTTGCATCCGGCTTACCATATCAGAGCGTATAAATCACTAAAATTGTAGAAAGCATGGATTATATGGAACCTGTTACTGAAACGATAATTACGCCCAAAGATGCATCTGTACAAGAACTTGTTGCGCAGGTAGAAAAGGTGATAAGAGGCAAACGAAGCCAGATAGAATTGGTTATAACCTGTTTGTTGGCAGGCGGGCATATCTTGCTCGAGGATAATCCGGGCACCGGAAAAACAGTGCTCGCAAAAACGCTTGCACAATGTATAAGTGGCGGAAAAGAAGGAGAACATGTGGTATTTAAACGCATTCAGTTTACTCCGGACCTGTTGCCTATGGACCTGATCGGTACGCATATATTTGATGACAGGAATAAAGAATTTGTGTTTAAGAAAGGACCATTATTTTGCAATGTTTTGTTAGCTGATGAAATAAACAGAGCTTCACCTAAAGTGCAGAGTGCACTACTGGAGGCTATGGCGGAACACCAGGTAACAGTTGGAGACACAACTATGTTATTGGAAAAAATGTTCTTTACAATAGCAACACAAAACCCGATAGAAATGGAGGGTACCTATCCTCTTCCTGCTGCCCAGTTAGACAGGTTCTTTATGAAGATATATTTTGGCTATGTAGATGAAGCTACAGAACTGAATATTTATCGTGAGTACCTTGATATTGCCCAAAACCTGGTAGAGCTAAAACAGGTATTAAGCCTTAATGATATACTGAATTTGCAACAGGCAGCTTCTAAAGTGTATGTTCATGATGAGATAATAAAGGCTGTAAGTAATATAGTACGTGCAACAAGAGAACACCAGGATATTACCCTGGGAGCCTCGACAAGAAGTGGTATAGCATTTTTGAAATGCCTGCGTGCATATGCGATGGTTAAGGATAGAGATTTCGTTATAGAAGATGATGTGAAAGATATAGCCAAATCAGTACTCGACCATAGGCTTATGTACAGGAATAAAGAAGGCAAGCAAAAAGCCCTTGATAGTATAATTCTGAAAGAAGCAGAAAGATTGGCAAAACTTAAATTGTATGCATAAGCCTACAATGCATGATGTTCCATTCAGAAGTAGGAAGATACATATATACAGCCTGCTTCTTGCAGTTTTGTTTTGTATTGATGCGCAGGGGCAAATACAACCTCACAGGAAAAATCCCGGGTTGCGGTACGAGATAGATGCGAAGCGTACAGCCAGCGATATAAATAGTGAAGATGCCCTGCCGCGTTCGCGTGAGTTTAAAAGAATAGACAGCAGTTATTTTGTAGGCTGGATGTATGAGGGTGTATACAAGTATAATCACGCGGCAGACTACCTTGGTTTTAAGAATGCATCATTGCCATTAGAACAGGCTTTGCATTTGCTGGAGAGAGATTATCGCAAAGAGTTAGGTACACGCACCGCGGACCTGATGACCTATTATCCGGCTTACCGTTTTCAGATAGATTATACCATGGTAGCTTATTTTCTTATGCAATGCTACAGCAACATGGAAGAACCTGAAAAAGCATACGCATTGCTTCGAAGGTCATTGAAATGGAATTTCCAACGAGACTATTTCCTTGATGCTTATAATTACCTAGCATGGACAGTACACCGAAACAGGTATTACACTTCTGCAAAGTATTCGTTCCTGAAAAATTCGATAGACGAAAATGAAAAGCTTGCTAATAAGTACCTTGATTCTGGTCTTCGACGTATAGCTATAAACAGAGCTTTGAATGCCAATATATTTCCTCCGGGTTATGAGCAGCAGGAACGAATGACTGTATATCACTACAAGGCTATGTTGTATAGTTATGCTTTAAAAACCGACTCTGCGATGAGGTATTTTAATTTGATGCGTAATTCGCAAATCTTCCCGCACAACAACTATGCTACCTTCAGGTCTATATGCGGAGATTTCAGAGAGGCAGAAAAGGAATATGAAGAGGCCGTGGTGCAGGATGCAGCAGATAAAAGGCTGAAGGAATGGGCATATTATTCTTCTATACTGGACATATATAAAGCGAAACCGAAAAAAGGTATAGAGCTTTTGAAAGAAATGATAAAAGCTAACGGGTCTACTCCCGGTTTTGGCTGGTATAATATAGCATTGGCAAGATGTATGCAGTATGACGGGCAGGTTACAGAATCAGAGAGATATGTGAATAAAGCTGCAGAGTTTAAGGAATTACATATAGGTACTACTTTATCACAGGCTCATTATGATTTTAGCCTTCAGTTGGTGAAACTGATGAATAAAGAATCTGAGTTTGAACGTCAGAAGTTTGAACACAGTAACTGGTGGTATAATCCTGCGGTACTTACCCGGATGGCAGGCATAAAGACAGAGCAATACATGCAGCAGTTCCTGATAATAAACCAGTTTGCCCAAAACCCTGAACGGGACAGGGTTATATACAAGCTGTTTTCTACAGAGAGTACTGTAAGCTGGGATGAAGTATGGTTCCTGATAAAAGATTTCAGTACTAATTTCTTTTTACGCAGGTTTCGGCATGAAGCACAAAACGATGACCGCAGGTATGTAAATAAGTATTTCAAACTGTTTGTTGCCCTGTTGCAGATTAAACAGGAACAATATAAAGAAGCAGAAATAACATTGGATGATATAGCACGAGATCCCAATATTGATGCGGATTATGAACAGTTGTTCATCGCACGTGTATTACAGGCCAAGGCTATTTGTGCAGAGCACAGAGATGATGCTGCAACATATAACGAACTGCTGTATAACATGTATGTTACTTTTTCGCAGTTAATACCATCTTCTGGCATGAAGATGAATATGCAATTGCAGGTATCGGGTAAAACTGATGAACAATTTGTGGGCAGGCTAAAAGATTGCAATGTCAATTGGGTGAAAGATGCTTCTATTCCATCTCCAAAGGCAGTATTAATATTTGGTGGCGATGCTGCTAAGAAAAAAGTCACATTTTATGTCTTAGACAGAACGGGGAAATACATAGTTACCAAACAAACTATGAGCTATACGAAACCAGAACAGGGTGCAGTAGATATTGCTTACAGGTTATTTAATATAGGCACCAAAGAAGATGCTGAAAAAGAAAAGAAATAGCCTGTTTCTTAACTACAGTATCAATCCTTCTTGATATAATACTAGAATCTATTATGCTGACATAGTATTGCTACCCTTACACACGCGGTGGGGCAGCCATTAGTATTATTTTCATAATATGAAACCAGTTTGTTTAATATATCTTACAGCAGGATTGTTAAATCTAATAAACTATAATAAGATGACGAAGGTTTTTTGCATTTACCCACCATACTTCTAACTTTGCACATTCTTATAATTTAACAAGATCTCCAAGGTTAATATGAATTTATTTTCCCTTCAAAACGAGGAGTTCATTGGCCGTCACATTGGCCCTAATGAACATGACACCAAACAGATGCTGGCAACAATAGGTGTAAGCAGCATGGATGAATTGATCAATCGTACTGTTCCGGAGTCGATCCGTATGAACAGGAAATTGAATGTACCTGATGGCATTAGCGAAGCGGAATACCTGCGTATTTCGAAAGAAATGGCATCTAAAAACAAAGTATTTAGAAATTACATAGGGCAAGGGTATTATGATACGCTGACGCCAAGTGTGATACTGCGTAACATATTTGAAAACCCGGGATGGTATACACAGTATACTCCATACCAGGCTGAAATATCGCAAGGCCGTTTGGAAAGCCTTCTTAACTACCAGACAATGGTAAGTGATCTTACAGGTTTACCAATTGCCAATGCATCACTGCTGGATGAAGCTACGGCTGCAGCAGAAGCTATGCACATGTTTATGGCTACTGCTAATAAAGATCATGATAGCCTTGAGCGTCCTAAATTCTTTGTTGATGCAAACATTTTCCCTCAAACAAAGGATGTTGTAGTAACGCGCGCCACACCACTGGGAATTGAAGTAGTAGTAGGCGATTATAAAACTGCTGCTATAGATGGTTCTTATTTCGGCGCTTTAGTTCAATACCCTAATGATAAAGGCACTATAGAAGATTATCGTGGTTTTATTGAAAAAGTGCATGCTGCAGGTGGTTATGTAGCGATGGCTACCGACCTTCTGGCGCTTACATTACTTACCCCTCCGGGAGAACTGGGTGCGGATGTAGCATTAGGTAGTGCACAACGTTTTGGTGTACCTCTGGGTTATGGTGGTCCTCACGCTGCATTCTTCTCTTGCAGTGAAGATTTTAAACGCGCTATTCCCGGTCGTATCATAGGTGTGAGTGTAGATGCAAATGGAAACCGTGCATTGCGTATGGCGCTGCAAACACGTGAACAACATATTAAGCGTGAAAAAGCAACATCAAACATATGTACTGCACAGGCCTTGCTGGCAAATATGGCTGCAATGTATGCCGTATATCACGGTCCTGACGGATTGGTGAAAATAGCTAAACGCGTTAGCCTGCTTACAAAGACACTTGCAGAACAATTAAAAGCACATGGCTGCACAATAGTATCTGAATCATATTTCGACACAATTGTTGTTAAGGTAGCAGATGCATCTGCCATCAAAGCAAAAGCAGAAGAGAAAGAGATCAATTTCCGCTATTATATTAATGATAACACACTTGTAGGTATCTCTCTTGACGAGACTACAACCACAAGCGATCTTTTTGATATCATAGGTGTTTTCGATAATTCAGGAGAGCCTGTTAGTTTTGAAATCAGCCATGATGATGTGTTGACTAATATCAGCACTTCATTAACACGTACTTCTTCATTTCTTACGCACCCGGTATTCAACTCACATCACAGCGAATCGCAAATGATGCGTTATATCAAAATGCTGGAGAATAAGGACCTGAGCCTGAACACCAGTATGATATCTCTGGGTTCATGCACTATGAAGCTGAATGCAGCATCAGAAATGATGCCGCTTAGCTGGGCACACTGGAGCAAAATGCATCCTTTCGCACCAAAAGAACAAGCTGCAGGTTATCAGCAAATGGCAAAAGAGCTTTCAGAATATCTTTGCGAAATAACCGGATTTGATGCCTGCAGCCTGCAACCTAACAGTGGAGCGCAGGGTGAGTATGCAGGTTTGCTTACCATAAAATCATATCATGATAGCCGTGGCGATAAACATCGCAACGTGATGCTTATACCAATCTCTGCACACGGCACTAACCCTGCATCAGCAGTGATGGTAGGTTATAAAGTAGTAGTAGTAAAAGCGCTTGAGAACGGTTATATAGACGTAGAAGACCTGAAGGCAAAAGCAGCACAACATGCAGCAAACCTGGCAGGTATCATGGTTACATACCCGTCGACTTATGGTGTGTATGAAGAAACTATCAAAGAAATAACAGACATAGTTCACCAGCATGGTGGGCAGGTGTATATGGATGGTGCTAACATGAATGCGCAGGTTGGCCTTACTGCTCCCGGTTTGATAGGTGCAGATGTTTGTCACCTGAACCTGCATAAAACATTTGCTATCCCTCACGGTGGCGGTGGTCCTGGTATGGGGCCTATTTGTGTTAAGAAACATCTGGCAGAACATTTGCCATCACATGTTATAGAAACAGGAGGCAAGACTGCAAATGCAGTATCTGCAGCACAGTTTGGCTCGGCCAGTATATTGTTGATATCGTATGCATACATCCGTATGCTGGGTGCTAAAGGTGTTAAAATGGCTACAGAATATGCTATACTGAATGCAAACTACATGCGCGCACGCCTGCAAAATGACTTTGATATACTGTATACAGGTACAGGTGGTACATGTGCGCACGAATTTATAGTTGACCTCCGTCCGTTTAAGAAATCAGCAGAAGTAGAAGCAGAAGACGTTGCGAAACGTCTGATGGACTATGGTTTCCATGCACCTACAATGAGCTTCCCTGTGGCAGGTACTATAATGATAGAACCTACTGAAAGCGAGGACAAAGCTGAACTGGATCGTTTTTGTGATGCTTTGTTAGGAATACGTGCAGAGATTCGTGCTATCGAAGAAGGTAAGGCAGATAAGAAAGATAACGTACTGAAAAATGCTCCGCATACACAGTTTGTTATTACCGCAGATGAGTGGACACGCTCATACAGCCGCCAGCAGGCAGCTTATCCGCTCGATTGGGTTAAGAGCAACAAATTCTGGCCAAGTGTAGCACGTGTAAACAATACTTATGGTGATCGTAACCTTGTTTGTACCTGCGAACCTGTTTCTTCATATATGGAAGCAGAAGCTTAATAGTTTAATTTGTTTAGTAAACCGCTCCTTATAGAGGAGCGGCTTTTTTTTTACGGGCTATTGTAAGGTAAAATTGAAATAGTTAAAATTGCGCTCCAATTAACCTCCTATGAGACTTATAATCCTCATTGCTATTCTCCTCTGTAGTAGTACCCTGTCTTTTTCACAAGACCAGAATGTGTTTTTCAGTGAGCCGGTAGATGTTTCCCTTGAAGGCTGGAATAAACTATTATTACTGAAGAATGGTAACACTATGCTGTTTCACTTTCAGAATAGAAAGGGTATCGTTGTTAAAGTGTATGATAAAGACCATAAAGAAATAGCCAGTCAGAAACATTTATGTAATCTGTTGGATATTAATGCGCTGGACAGGACAAATTTTAGTGGTCTTTGCGAAGTGAATAATGAAGGCGTGTTATTTGTAACTATGGATTTGAATAACCATAAAACGTTACTGAGATTAAGATTCGAAGGGAATACAGCTAAATTATTAGCCGAGGATAAAGTCATAGAAGCTACAAGTGAGGTAAAATATGTGTCTCCTTATATTTTATACAATGCAGATTCTTGTACATACTCAATATTATGTTATCAGAGAAAATCGTGGACGGACCAAAATATGGAGTTGAGGCTGAAGAAATATTCAGCAGATCATAGCGTTAGAAAAGAAAGTAGTTGCAGTATAGGTATAAATGATTGGTACGTTAGTCTTATTGGTGGTGGATACAATAAAACTGGGTCCATGTTAATTGTTGTCAAAATATCAAAACCTATAGATAATTCTGGACTATATGACGAGTTTTTAAAAATATTGTATTTGCAAAATAATTCAGATACTTTTTTGACAAACGATTTTAAATTACAAGGTGGGTTTACACCTTATGGTGCAGAATATCTCTATAATTCATTCGCAAGGAAACACAATATATATCTCGCCAGCTTAAATGAAGGTAAGATTACTAACGGAAACCATAGTATTGATGTAATGCTAAGTAATTATACTATGTTTTTGACTGACGATGATTTTACATCTCCACAATTAATAGCAATGAATGATGATAAAATTAATGAATTTGCAAAAAGTCATTCATACCCTAAGGTTTATACCGGAAGTTTGTTAGCTATAAATACAAACGAAAGAGGATTAACAACTGTTATTTCGGAAAATGAGTTCTCATTACACAAAACTGACAACAAAGATTTGTCGATAAATAATGGCGATTTTGGTATTACACAATTAGATGATGATGGTAAGGAAATATGGGGTACGTTATTGCCAAGAAGCAGATACTATAAATTAGCTGTTGCTAAAGACGTAAGCACGCCTGTTTTTGGCACACTTAGTCAATATGGGTTATATGTAGAGTCTGTATACCAGCTAAAGAATAATGCATATATACTGTTCAACGAACTTGAAAAGAATTTCAATAAATCGATTGCAGATACCTTAATACCCATTTCAGATTTTGCTACGACGCAATCTGTATACTATCAAATAAACAGGAAACGAGAGGTTACTAAAAAATACCTGTTTGGCCAGCCTCAGGAAGGTATATATCAGCAAGCCTACTTTAACAGTGATGATATTGATGAAAAGACTGGTAATTATGCAGTTATGTTTTTGAGAAGAAAGGGTAAAGACGTTACTACTCATATAGCATGGCTACATTTTGATATTTAAGCAATACTACTTCACTTCTTCTTCTATTGCATCACTTACTGCCAGCAGCATATCATATGGTAATCCAGCAGGTTGGTTTTCTGCAAGGTCATAACGGTCATAAGCAGACCAGGTCATATAAAACCTGGGATATCCATTTATATTTACCTCATAATACATGCCATCCTTCCGGTGTTGGGGTATAATTACGGCCAGTTCAGCTTTACCATTAAATGAAATTCGGGTAGTAAAATTTCGCCTCATTCGACAAAAATATTGCTTGTTGAGCATTTGAGAGCTTCATTTTCAGATTCTTATGTTAACTGGCAATTAAGAAAAGCATATTATTTACCAACCTTTTAACAGGGCAGGACGTCTTATTAATCAGAAAAGCTTAACAGGTAATAAATTAATAGACAAAAATGTTTTGCCATGAACTTAGGATATGCTATAAAAACTATAAGAAGGCAATTGGGCATCACTCAATATGAGCTTGCCGAAAGATGTAATATATCTCAAACCTCCCTATCACAGATAGAGAATTGTGTAAAAAAACCAAGTGACAGGACCATAAAGAAAGTTTGTCATGTTTTAGAGATACCGGAATCTGTTATTTACATATTGGGTATGCAGGAAACAGATGTGCCATCAAGCAGGAAAAGTGTATACGATCTGTTATTCCCTTCTATCAGAAATCTCGCCCTTCAGATTGTAAGTAACGAGCATAAGCAAATAATTGAACATGGTAGTGCTATAGCCGTTTAGACAATAGTGTTGGGTTAGGCTCAGTCTTTTTTTGGTATCTTTAGTACAGAGAATGTACTTGAAGATTTACAATCGATTAATACCGTTTTTTACAGTATTTACATTTTGTATAGCCCAAATAGCTATTGCACAGGAACAACTATGTTCAGAAGCGAAAATTGCTAATAATCTTCTAAAGGCAACTATTGCAGATGCAGCAGAAGACGATTATGATGTAAAACATGTGCTGCTGGATATCAGCCTGAATAATTTATCTGTAGCAATTAAAGGTAGTGTTACCACTACTGCGAGGGTTTCTGTGTCCGCTATGACGCAATATGTTTTTGAATTAGATACACCACTGATAGTAGATTCAATAATTGTTAACGGCCTGGCGCTTGGCTATAACAGAAATGACAAGATATTCCAAGTACAATTGCCATCACCATTAACAGCTGGTGTGTTTTTTACAGCTACGGTATATTATCATGGTGAACCCTTAGCCGGCAATGGTTATTATAAAGCCGGGCTGAACCATGTAAAAGAAGATAGCTGGGGCACAAATGTAACATATACACTCAGTGAACCTTATATGGCTAATCAATGGTGGCCGTGTAAACAGTCTTTGAAAGATAAAATTGATTCGGCAGACATATGGATTACTGTACCCGCGGGATTAAAAGCCGGTAGCAATGGTATACTAAAAGCCGTTACAGATTTGCCTGACGGAGAGCAGCGTTTTGAGTGGGCTACAAAATATCCGATAGATTATTACCTGATAAGTGCCAGTGTTGCCCCATTTGTCGATTATAGCTATAAGGTCCAATTGCCCGGGATACAAGACTCACTGTTAGTGCAAAATTATATTTATCCGGATCCGTCTGTTCTGGTAAAGTATAAACAGCAGATAGATTCTACGGGCTTGATGCTTGGTTATTTTTCGAAACTGTTTGGCACATACCCGTTCTATAAAGAGAAGTATGGTCATTGCTTAGTGCCATTACCCGGTGGTATGGAACACCAAACTATGACCTCGCTTGGTGATTTTGGCACAGGATTGGTTGCGCATGAGCTGGCACACCAGTGGTTTGGAGATAACGTTACATGTGCCACATGGAAAGATATCTGGCTGAATGAGGGCTTTGCAACATATGCTGCATATCTTTTCACAGAGCATTTTAATGCAGCTAATGCTAAAACTGCTATGGCTATTATACAGAATGATGTATTGAAGGATACGCTAAAAACAGGTGCTGTTTATGTTGCAGATACAGCTAACGAATATGCGGTGTTTGATGGCAGGCTGAGTTATAATAAAGCTGCGGCAGTGATACATACGCTACGTTTTGTAGTAGATAATGATTCGTTGTTTTTTAGTATCCTTAGTAAGTATCAGCAACAATATAAATTCTCTACCGCCACAACTGAAGATTTCAGAGCAGTAACAGAAACAGTATTGCAGAAAGACATGTATGCATTCTTTTGGCAATGGATATATAAAGAAGGCTATCCTGTTTTTGATGCAGAATGGACTCAGTTATATGATAACGTATTCCTGAAGTTGTATCAAACCAATGTTATAAAAGGCTCCTATACATTTTTTGAAACACCGATCGAAGTAAAACTTCTTTCACCCGAAGGTGATACAACCGTGCGCCTATACCAGGACTTGAATACTCAATTATTTAAAATCCCATGCGCTCGAAAGATAACCGGCCTCGTGATAGACCCGAATAATTGGTTATTGCATGAAGTAAGGGGTGTGAACTGGCAACCTGAAATTGCTATAGAGGAAGCAATTTTACCGGAAATAGTAGTTTACC
Organism: Flavipsychrobacter sp.; assembly: GCA_044227125.1. Classification (GTDB taxonomy): domain Bacteria; phylum Bacteroidota; class Bacteroidia; order Chitinophagales; family Chitinophagaceae; genus Polluticoccus. The sequence continues at coordinate 1,381,734 of JBGAFS010000001.1, read as the reverse complement.
CTAATCCAACAAATGGTGATTGGTATGTAGCAGGTATGGATAAGGCCTGCCTGCTCATGCTTACTGATGAGTGTGGTAATGTATTGTGGACAGGCTCCAATGCAAATGATCTTGGAGTAAAAATACCTTCTGCCGGGTATCCTAAAGGAGTATATAATCTTAAAATATTACAGGGTAAAACTGCGGTTCTGTCTCAAAAACTCATAAAATTGTAAATGCATAAATCAAAATACATGAAGAGTAAGGTTGTGCTATTGTGGCTTATTATACTAGCGGCTGTGTCTAATGCTCAGCCTGTGAAGCAGGATTGTGCATCAATGAGAGTATCTAAACCTGTTTCGTTTCCCAAAGCAACAATTGCTGCAGCAGAAGAAAATGATTATGATGTTCATTACATCAAATTCAATATTAATCTTACAAATACAAACACACAGATAAGTGGCGATGTGACAACTGTTGCCAGTGTAAAGTCATCGAGCATGCCTGTTTATGCATTCGAGTTAGACCCTCTGATTATCATTGACTCAATCAAGGTAAATAACCAATTACTTGCAGCTGTTGCAACTGGAGCTGTGCGCAAAGTGACGCTTCCATCTGCATTGCCGTCTGGCAGTAGCTTTACTGCGCAAGTCTTTTATCATGGACAACCTGCTTCAGGTACAGGACAGTTTTTTACCGGGGGGCTCAACCATGTACAATTACCTTCTGGCAAACATATTTTATACTCAATCAGCGATAGAAACTTTACAGATGACTGGTGGCCGTGTAAGCAGGAATTGAATGACAAGATCGATTCCGTAGATATGTCCGTTACTGTAGATGACAGTCTGAAAGTTGGGTCAAACGGTTTGTTGAAAAATGTAGTGAATATTGGAGGTAATAAAGTTCGTTACGAATGGCAGACAAGGTATCCTATTGATTATTACCTGGTATGCGTTGCTGTGGCACCCTATTCAGAACATACGCAGTACATGCATTTTACGGATGGTAGTAATGACTCAATGCTGATACAGCATTTTATGTATGATTCGGCCACAACTATCACTCAAACTATACTTACTAATATTGACAGTACAGGTTATATTGTAGATCATTTTTCAAAACTCTTTGGAAAATATCCATACTATAAAGAAAAGTATGGTCATTGCTTTTCTCCTTTAGGTGGAGGTATGGAACACCAAACAATGACTACAATGGGTACGGGTGCTTATACTGATGTTACTTTGATATCCCATGAATTAGGGCATCAGTGGTGGGGAGATTGTGTGACCTATGGTAGTTGGAGGGATATATGGCTTAGCGAAGGCTTTGCCACTTATTGTGAGCAATTGTTTGTGGAGCATTTCAGGGGTGTGCAGGCAGCACAGGATTACAGGACAATTTCATTTAATAGCGCATTAGGGGCTACTACCGGTAGTGTGTATGTAGATGATACAACCAGCGATTCAAGAATATTCAGTCGCAGGCTTACATATGATAAAGGTGCAGCGGTTGCTCATATGCTTCGTTATATTGCTCCGGCAGATAGCTTGTTTTTTAAAGCCGCACAACAGTATCAGCAGCAGTATAAATTCGGGAATGCATTTACATCAGACCTGCAACATGTTTTCGAGCAAGTATATGGGAGGTCATTAGATACATTTTTCAATCAATGGATATACAAAGAAGGAACTCCAAGGTATTCTGGAAAATGGTATCAATCAGGAGATCATGTATACATTCAACTTAGCCAGGTAACCAGCAAGCCAAGTTCAGTTGCTAACTTTGTAATGCCTGTTGAGCTGAAACTTCAATCGGCTTCAGGTGATACGATTGTTAAGTTGTATAATGATCTCCCAACACAAACTTTTGTAGTGTTTTGGGATAAGACAATGACCGGGTTTTCCATTGATCCTAATAATAACGTTTTAGATAGAACAGGGGGAAGTATTATGCAGGATATGTCTATTACAAGTACTCCCGATATATTTACCCAGAATATAAAACTGTATCCCAATCCTGCACATGATAGCTGGTATTTGGAGAATGTACCGTCGAAAGCAACTGCATACCTTACAGATGCAATTGGTCGTATTGTGTGGACAGCTGAAGTTGATAATAATACAACCATACCTGCATCAGGATTACATGCAGGTACTTACGTATTGTTACTGAATGCAGCAGGTTATTTGCAAGTGCATTACAAACTGGTAAAACAATAAGCAGGTAGAATAGCATGGATCATTTTCAGACTTTAATACAGCACATCGCAGATAATCCACTCGCATCGCTGAGTGTAATAGTTAACCTTGTAATTATAGAGAGTCTTTTATCTGTAGATAATGCTGCAGTGCTGGCGACAATGGTCTTAGATCTCCCCAAAGATCAAAGAAGAAAGGCCCTGAAGTATGGTATTGTAGGGGCATATATTTTCAGAGGGATATGTTTATTCTTTGCTGCACTACTTATACAGATATGGTGGTTCAAACCATTGGGGGGTATCTATCTGTTGGTGCTTGCTGTGAGGCATTTCTTTAAAAAGAAAAAGGATAATGAGGAAGAATCTCTGCAGGAAGAATTAGAACATACAAAACAAAGCTGGTTATACAGGAAGACAATTGGTGTATTAGGAAGCTTCTGGACTACTGTAATACTGGTAGAAATGATGGATCTTGCCTTTTCTATCGATAACGTAATTGCTGCTACTGCATATACAAAGAATATAATCCTGGTTTGGGTGGGTGTTTTTATAGGTATACTTGCGATGCGCTTCGTAGCTCAGGGTTTTGTAAGGCTGATGGAAAAATATCCTTTTCTTGATGCCTGTGCATTTTCAGTTATTGGTTTGCTTGGCCTTAAGCTAACCTTATCAATATTTACGCATTTTTATCCCTGTTCGCCTGTATCGCAATTTATAGAAGGACCGCAGGCATGTCTTGAACTAAATGGGCAACACCTGCCTGCAGGAGAACACCCGATGATATGGGGTGACGTACTGACATCAGTGATCAGTATAGCAGTATTTTTTCTGCCTGTATTGAGTTCAATATTATTCAACTTCCCTAAGCATAAAGGGAAGTAAAGATTATTGCCAGTCTGTGTAAGTATCGCTCCAGTGTATCTTATTACCCAGCTTACCTACTCCAAACAATTTATTAAGCGACATATTCAGTCCGAATTCATTGTACGCGCCAGCTATATGGTAGTATGAGCGTCCATAATGTAATTGAAACTTATTGAGGTTGATGCTCAGGCCAAAAGCAAAACCAGCCATGCCTGTTTTGTCTTTGATGTACAACTCGCTTCTGTGCAGGTGATTATATGATGCGCTGGCTATAATTCGTTTCCCTATTGTGATCTCAGCGCCAAATATAAAATGGCGGAACAGTTTGTCGGTGAAATAGGATTTTGTTTTTGTGCTCGTGTCAGATGTTGCAGCGAAAGCATTTGTTTCGGCATCAGCAGGATTGTTATACCTTATATCCCATTCGTACAAGTGGTGAATAGTGGCAAGAAGCCTGAGCGGTAAGTGTTTGAAGCGTTTAGATATACCTATCTGTAAATCAAAAGGTAGAGGTTCTGCTTTATTTGATGGGGTGTATTTTTTTACCATAGCGCCCATGTTTTTAGCAACAGCACCAATATCCAGTAAAGAAGCAGTATCGTAATAGTTTATGCCCACATCGCATAGCAAAGCAGAAGCTGTTTTGTCATACAAAGAGGAATGAGCCCACTTAATGTTGGCACCATACCTCCAATGTTCATTATATTGACGGGCGGCTCCCAGTGTTATTGCATAGTCTGCGGCTTTGAATGAGCCATATTCATTACCAAGATCATCAGTTTGTGTAAACTTGCCATAGTTCAGGTACTGTACACCAACTGCGAATGATGTATTGATATCTGGCAGGTGATATGCATACTGGAAGTTGGATATATCAATCCCTGAATAGTAATTGTTATAGTTTAGCCCAATCTGGTTATGCAATCCGGGGCGAATAAGTGAAGGGTTTTGAAAAGCAAAGGCAATATCATCTTCCGGATTGGCAACATTCATGCCCCCTAGTGCAGTTATATGAGGGGAGTTAGCAAGACGTAAAAACTCAAAAGCATATTTACCACCCACCACCTGTGCGTTAACCACATGCGTACAAAAGCATAACAGTAAAAAACTGGTCCATTTTGTTCTTAGCATAGGTATAAAACGTGGTATAGGTTGAAAATATTGCTTATTATGCTCTTACTTATTGCCTACTTTTTCTATGTCTTCTATTATCAATTGGCTCACGCCTGTATTGGAGAAACCACCGTCGTGGAAAAGGTTTTGCATTGTAACCATGCGGGTCATATCGCTAAACATTGTGATACAGAAATTGGCACAGTCTTCAGCACTTGCATTACCCAACGGAGACATTTTTTCTGCATAGTGCAGGAAAGCATCAAACCCGCTTACTCCCGAACCTGCTGTTGTAACAGTTGGAGACTGTGAAACCGTATTTACACGAACTTTCTTAGCAAAACCATAATGATAACCGAAACTGCGTGCTATGCTTTCCAGTAGTGCTTTTGCTTCTGCCATGTCATTATAGCCGGGGAATGTACGTTGAGCAGCAATATAGGTTAAAGCTACAACTGAAGCCCATTCGTTCAGGGCATCCAGCTTCATGGCTGATTGCAGTAATTTATGAAGCGATAACGCAGATACATCCAGCGTTTTCTGGAAGTTATCGTAGTTAGTATCGGTATATTTAAATCCTTTACGCACATTAGGAGACATGCCGATTGAGTGCAGCATAAAATCCATTTTACCACCAAATATTTCCATGCTTTTTTGAAGCAGGTTCTCAAGGTCTGTAACAGAGGTTGCATCAGCGGGTATAACGGGAGCATTATTACATAATTTGCTCAGCTCATTGATCTGCCCTAAGCGCATAGCAACAGGTGCATTTGTTAATACTATTTCAGCGCCCTGGTCTACAGCTGCTAATGCAGCTTTCCATGCTATTGAACGTTCGTCTAATGCGCCGAAAATGATACCTTTTTTCCCTTTAAGCAGTTGATGTGCCATGAGTTATTTGTATTTATTATATTGTCGTAAAAGTAGAAAAAAACATTCATGCTTTTGCTGGAATGCATGTATTTACAGAAACTAATATGTGAACCATTATCGGCGAATTATAACCTCTACCCGCCTGTTTCTGCTCATATTTTCATCAGTGTCATTAGGGTACATGGGATTAGCCTCGCCCCAGCCTTGTGATTGTATCATACCCGGATCTATACCCATGTCTGTGATTGTCTGTGCTACCAGTGATGCACGTCTTACAGATAATTGTTCGTTAATAAGCGGCGTACCGGTGTTATCTGTATAGCCATTGACAAGTATAGTAACGTTTTTATCCATTAACCACGGATCTAAGGCTTTTGCCAGTTTTATTTTGTCTGAATCTGATACAGTAGCTGCATTTCGGGCAAATTGTATGATAATTGCAAGACTATCATGTATTGGCGCAACATAGTCCTGTGGTAATAATGGTATATTGAAAGAAATGGTTTTACCACTTAATTCTTTAGGTACATGGATGGTGTCTGTAGTATTGAGATAGCCTATCCTGTCAGCATTAAAAGAATAGTTTGCACCCGCTGTCAGCGTTATCATATAGCTGCCATCACCACGGTTGGAGATAAAATGATATAATGGCTCGCCGGTTTTGGGATGGTTGATGTAAATGCTGGTATAATTGAGTGTAGATTTATTCAGGCTGTCATATGTATAACCTTTAATGGTTACAACTGCTGAAGGTTTAAGAGCGTCCGGTAAACGGGTTTCATATAAATTAAAGTCACCGGCAGCGCTATCCCTGTCGGACGCGAAATATGCTTTGCCGCCATTACTGGTAATAAATATGCTGTTTTCATCTGCAGATGTATTGATAGGTCTACCCATATTAACAGGCTTTGACCATACAGTATCAGTTATTCTTCTGCACATGAAAAGATCTGTACCCCCCATTCCCGGTAAGCCATCGCTGGCAAAATACAAGGTCTGATTATCTATATGGAGGAATGGAGCAGATTCATTTCCGGCAGTATTAATTTCAGGCCCCATATTGCGCGGTGGTTGCCACAAGCCATCTTCAAAATTTGATACCCAAATGTCCAGCCCGCCATAACCGCCGGGCCTGTCGCTGGCAAAATATAGCTCCCTGTTATCGGGTGACAGGCAGGGCATACCTTCATAGCCGGGAGTATTGATTGTGGCTCCAAAGCTTTGTGGCACAGACCATACACTATCAGCGGTATATGCCATGTATAAGTCGCAACCGCCCCTGTCCCATCCGTTCTCGCTTCTGTTTTCGGTGCGGCTAAAAAATATATAGTGACCGTCGGCAGATATCATCTGTGCAAACTCCTGGTCTGAAGTGTTAGGTGGGGTGCCCATATTTCGAGCATAAAACCAACCTCCACAACTATCAACACTCGACCTGTAGAAATCCTGGTCAATACCATTTACTGCCCGTGTGAAATATATGATCGATGTATCTGCAGACATGCTGGGGAACATCTCCGGATATGGAGAATTGATAGATGAGCCCATATATTGGACACTATCTTTTATCGGCTTGCTCAATTCAGCTTTCAGAAACTGTGCTTGTTCGTTTAGCTTCCTCCAGTCTTCATCATTAGTAGTTGCATTTGCATATATCACCTGCTGCGCTGCAATAGGGTCGAAATTGTTGAGCAGGCTGCGTGTTAGTGGTTTGGCAAATGCTTTCGCACAATCTTTACATATTCCGGATGCGGTCGCAAAAATTTCGGCAGCATCTTTAAAACGGTGTGATTTATAATACCATTCGCCTAGAATACTGTAAGCATTTCTAAGACCAGGGTATTCCTTAATAGCATCGCGCATAGTTTCTATGGCTTTGTTATTCTGATGCTGTGTATGGTACAGCATAGCTTTGTCATATAAAGCCTGCGCTTTTTGAGGTATTTGTTGCGCAAATACCGATGACCAACTGAAGAGGCAAGTTGATAATATGAAATGCTTTAATCGCATGTGTCTGAAAAGTACATAAAAATAATAAGCTACTTGGTTCATTCATAACCCCGAACTTTGTATTTTCCATATCCAGACTGAAATAGTATGACTACAACCATAATATGTCCTAATTGTGCACACGAATTTGAGCCTAATGATGCCATACGAGATGAGGTAGAAAAGAAATTGAGAGCCCAGATGCTCGATTGGCAGAAGAAAAAGGATGAAGAATACAAAAAGAGAGAAGCAGAGAATGTGGCCCAGATGCAAGACCAGTTGCATAAACAGATAGCTGCTGATTTTGAGGTTAAATTAAAAGTATTACAGGATACAAATGCTGTAAATGAGTCGAGATTGAAAGAAGCACGCGATAAGGAAGTAGAATTTCTGAAACAGCAACAGGTGTTGCTTGACAGGGAAAAATCAATAGAGCTGGAGATACAGAAGAAGATAATTGAGGAAAGAGAAAGGTTGACTGACATAATAGGAAAGGAAATTGAAGAAAGGAATAAGCTGCGTGAACACGAACATATGATGAAGGTAAAGGAGTTGGAGAAGCAACTGGAAGACCAGAAAATGCTTACCGAAGAAATGAAGCGTAAGCAGGAGCAAGGCTCGATGCAACTACAGGGAGAGGTTCAGGAGTTGGCGTTGGAGGAATTGCTGCGTATGTCATTTCCGTTTGATGTAGTAGAGGAAGTAGGGAAAGGCGTTCGCGGGGCAGACTGTATACAAACTGTGCGTAATAATATGGGGCAGGAGTGTGGTAAGATCATTTATGAAAGTAAGCGCACAAAAGATTTCAGCAATGAATGGATAGAAAAGATTAAAGCTGATATGCGTAATCTTGGAGCAGATGTTGCTGTGATAGTAACACAGGCAATGCCTAAAGATATGGATGGTTTTGGTGAACGGGATGGTGTTTGGATATGTAATTTCATGGAAGCCCGGGCTGTGACCGCAATATTGCGTGACCTGGTCATTAAAGTATATAATGCAGGTAAAAGCCAGGAAAATAAGGGTGATAAAATGACCCTTCTTTATCATTACCTGACCAGCCAGGAATTTGCAGAACAATGGAAAGCTATAAGAGAAGGCTTTATGGCCATGAAGATATCAATACAAAAGGAACGTGACCAAATGGAGAAACTATGGAAAGCCCGTGAGAAGCAACTGGAAAAAGTGCTGCTCAATGCTGCCCATATCAAAGGCTCTATAGAAGGTATATCCGGTATGGATACAGTAGACCTTAACCTTGCTGATGGTAATGATGCCTACCTCCTGGATTAGAAGCTAGTATATAAATGGGTTCTGTGCGGTAGCTTTAAACTCATGCCATATTTCAGAGACAATATCAGCAGCAGGTTTTATATCCTTAATAAAACCGCTTACCTGTCCTATTTCCAGTTCCCCTTCTTTCAGGTCTCCTTCAAACATGCCCTTTTTGGCGCGTGCACGGCCAAGTAATTGTTCCATTTCTTCTTTAGAAGCACACCTGTCTTCTGCTGCCAGTACCTGTTGGCAGAATTCATTTTTTATAAGCCTTACTGGGGTCAGTTCCTTTAGGGTTAAAATAGTATCACCTTCATTAGCAGCAACTACAGCCTCTTTGAAGTTCTGATGACTTGATGCTTCAGGCGTGCATACAAAACGGCTACCTACCTGTACACCCTCTGCACCCAGAGCCATAGCGGCCATCATTCCACGACCTGTTGCTATACCGCCGGCAGCAATAAGCGGTATGTTTATTGATTGTCTTACAGAAGGTATAAGGCATAAAGTGGTTGTTTCTTCTCTGCCGTTGTGCCCACCTGCTTCAAATCCTTCTGCTACTACGGCATCAACACCTGCATCTTCGCTTTTCTTAGCAAATTTTGCACTTGATACTACGTGTACAACCGTTACTCCATTTTCTTTAAGAATACCGGTCCACGTTTTAGGGTTGCCGGCAGAGGTAAATACAACTGGTACTTTTTCCTCCAGTATTATGGCAATATGCTTATCAATGTCAGGGTATAATAAAGGAAGGTTTACGCCAAATGGTTTATTCGTTGCCGCTTTGCATTTTTGTATATGCTCTTTTAATACTTCCGGGTACATACTGCCTGCTCCTATCAACCCAAGCCCGCCAGCATTACTTACGGCAGAGGCCAGTCTCCAGCCCGAAGCCCATATCATTCCCGCTTGTATTATGGGGTATTGGATGTTGAATAAACGCGTGATGCGGTTGTCAAACCCTTCTGTTGAAAATTTTCCTTCAAAAAGCATATGCTTCTATTTCTTTTTATAGAATAATGTGTTGCTGTTTTCTTTCCTGAATATTTGCCTTGCTGTTTCGATTAGTGAGTCTGTGGTAACAGCCTGGTATTTCCCCCATTCATCATTTATCATAGCAGCATCACCAAGTAGTTCATAAAAAGCAAGATTGTTGGCGCGAGATAACAGTCCCATATCTTCGAAAGTGATCATGGCTTCTATCTTATTCTTTGCTTTTTGCAATTCTTCTTCGGTAACACCATTGGCAAGCAGGGTGCTAACCTCTTTTTCTATAGCATCATTTGCTTCTTCAACTGTTCGTCCTTCTACAACTTTACCTTCGATAACCAGTAGTCCCGGGTCAGTACTGCCTGTATGATAACAACTGATATTGCTGAATATCTTCTCTTCTTTTACCAATCGCTGATGCAGCCTTGAAGAAAACCCGTTACCCAGTATTTCTGTTATAAGGTCAGTGGCATAATAAGGTTGAGATAAACGACCTGCAATATGCCATGCCTTGTAAATAGCATTGATTGGTACGCTAGCTTCTACTGTTTTAATACGCTCTGCAGTCTGTGCCGGCTCTGCAGGAATATTGCGTGTGTATTTTTCTCCTGCAGGAATATCACCAAACCACTTATTTGCTAATACTTGTACCTGTTCTTTATTTATATCTCCTGCTATGCAGAGCACAGCATTGTTAGGAGTGTAATGCTTAAAGAAGAATGCTTTAACATCTGCTAGTTGTGCTTCTTCAATATGCTTCAGGTCTTTCCCTATGGTCATCCAGCGATATGGGTGCGTAGTGTATGCCAGTGCACGAAGATGTTCCCATGCATCTCCATATGGCTTGTTGATATAGTGTTCTTTAAATTCCTCGCTTACAACCTTGCGCTGCACATCAAGACTTTTTTCGCTGAATGCGAGAGACTTCATTCTATCACTTTCTAGCCACAATGCAGTTTCAATATTCTGCTTTGGTAACTGTATGTAATAATTGGTGATGTCGTTAGTCGTATATGCATTATTCTCACCTCCTGCCATTTGTAAAGGCTCATCGTAAGAAGGAATATTTTCAGATCCTCCAAACATCAGGTGCTCGAATAAGTGTGCAAATCCTGTTCGCTCCGGGTTCTCATCACGCGCACCTACATCATATAATACATTTACGGCCACCATAGGTGTTGTATGGTCTTCATGTACTATTACTCTTAAGCCATTGTCAAGTGTGAATCTTTCAAAACGCAACATATCTCTTCTGATATTGTAATTAATTAATTGTGCCTGAATAAAAATGCACACCCTCTTGTGTGCACTTGTTTTATTCTGGTAATTTTTCTGCACTATCTTCTTTTTCTTTTTCTATTCTGCCTCTGCGCAATGGATTGGCAGTATAAGAAGCGTGACTCATCCTGTTTCGTAACAGGTCAATTGCCTGGAACAATGCTTCGCGGAATGAATCTGGTTCAGCAATGTTTTGTCCTGCAATATCGAAAGCTGTGCCATGGTCGGGAGACGTACGAATGACCGGGAGCCCTGCCGTATAATTTACACCACCGCCGTTTGCCAATGTTTTGAATGGTGCTAAGCCTTGATCATGATACATAGCTAATACAGCATCAAATTGAGCATAGCTTCCTCTTGCGAAAAATGCATCAGCGCTATAAGGGCCAAATACAAGCTGACCCTGTTGCTGTAGTGTATCTACAACGGGTTTTATAACTGTCTGATCTTCATTGCCTATCTGTCCGCCATCACCCGCGTGTGGGTTGAGACCCAGTACAGCAATTTTTGGTTTATCAATACCAAAGTCTTTGATGAGCGTTTCTTTCAGTATGGCAATTTTTGATTGAAGTAATTCCTTGGTAAGTGATTGTGCCACTTTTGCAATTGGGATGTGTTCTGTAGCAAGCGCAACACGAAGGTTTTCGTGGTACAACAGCATCAATACATCTTTTGCTCCGAATTTCTCCTTCAGGAATGGCGTATGGCCTGTATACGAAAAATCAGCAGTTTGCGTATTGTTTTTATGGATCGGAGATGTAACAATAGCATCCAGTTCTCCGTCTTTGAGACATTGAGTAGCTACCATTAATGAACGTATAGCATATTTGCCGCCCATTTCAGTTAAAGTGCCCGGCTGCACCGGTACTTCCTCTTCCCAGCAATTGAAAATATTTACCTGTTTAGGGTTAAGTTTGGTAAGGTCTTTAGTGCTGCTAAAGTTGAATGGATAATCAGGTAATATCTTCCTGTAATAGTTTATCAGTTTATTTGAAGCAAATATTACAGGCGTGCAAAGGTCAAGTATCCTGTTGTCTGAAAACGTTTTAATGATCAGTTCAGGACCTATGCCGTTGAGGTCTCCCGTAGTAATACCAATGATTGGTTTTTCCATAACAGGTAATTATATCAAGTGTTGTTGTTAATTAAGCTTTACCATAATGCATCAGGAAGTCCAGCAGCATTCTGAATCCATATGCTGTACCGCCTGTTGGTATATAGCCTTTTTTTGAAGTAGCAAACGAAACGCCTGCTATATCAAAGTGCATCCAAGGGTAATCCGTAAAATGTTCCAGAAATTTTCCTGCCGTTATTGCACCGCCTGAAGCTCCGCCAACATTTTTAAGATCAGCTATATCAGATTTTATCTGGTCGCCGTATTCATCCCAAAGCGGGTATTCTACCAACCTTTCATATTGACGGAAGCCACTTTCACGCATAGCTTGTTTAGCTGTATCATCGGCAGTGCCCATACATACTATACCATGTTCCCCTACAGCAACAGATGCCGCTCCTGTTAGCGTGGCAAAGTCCATTACGAGTTCAGGCTTGTAGCGTTTTGCCCAATGGAGTGCATCGCCTAAAAGTAATCTTCCTTCAGCATCAGTATTTAGTACTTCAACAGTAGTGCCGCTGTACATTGTAATAATATCACCCGGTACATAAGCATTCTCACCTGGTCTGTTATCTGTTGCCGGTACTATTGCTATTACATGCAGAGGTAATTGCAGTTTTGCGATGGCGTACATAGCGCCACTTACCAGTGCAGCACCACTCATGTCACTTTTCATTCTGTCCATAGATGCAAGTGTAGGCTTAAGTGACAAGCCACCTGTGTCATACACTACACCTTTACCCACCAGCACTATTGGCGCTTTATTCAAATGCTTTTTGGGTTTGTATTCCATGGTAGTAAACGTAGGAGGTTGTTGACTACCTCTGTTTACTGCCAGTATACCGCCCATTTTTTCTTTCTCTATCTGTATCTTGTTAAGCGTTGTTACTTTGAAACCGGCTTCTTTACCAAGTAAAGCAATCTCTTTTGCAAGTTGAACTGCGCTTAGGTAATTGAGCGGTTCATTAACCAATGTACGAATGCGATAAATAGCATCAGTCAGTATGCTTAACTGTTGTACCTCTTTTAGCGTGGCAGATTGCTTGTTGAAATATACTGTATGTAATGTGTTGGCAATTTTTTTAGCATCACCCCTGTATTTCAAGAACTGGTAGTTAGCTAAAGCCATACCTTCCGCAACAAGGTAAGCTGCAGTTGCACCGGAAGATAAATTTGTAATTGTCAGTTCAGTGAGTTTATGTTTGTTGCATATGGTCTGCAGTTCTGCACCTGTTTTACGACATGCGTCAGATGTTTGCCAGGCAGCTTTTTTATTCTTGATATAGTATATGAATAAATAGTTGCTATAATGGTTGACTATTGTCAATGACTGTTCTTTAGAAACAGCCTCTTTACAAAACTTAATTTCCTTGTCTGTTAAGCCTTGTATTTGTTTTAATGCATTTACATCATCTATAATAAAAAGCTGATCACCTTTTGCCGCTTTCTGAAGAATCCTGAAATTCATGATTAGTATCCAAATTAGGTTGCAAAGTTATACTTATGGGGGATAGTTTGATAAGAATACTATTAACTTTGGCAATATTGTACATGTGATATAGTAAATAGTAATTTTTGCATTTTGACAGCGCCGTATACACTTAAAAAAAGCCTCGGACAACATTTTCTTCATGATGAGAATATGTGTCGAAAAATTGTACAACAACTAACGGTTAAGGATAGTATGGATTTGCTTGAAATTGGACCTGGTGGAGGTGCAATCACTAAATACCTGATAGAAATACCCAATGTCAATTACAAAGCTGTAGAGGTTGATACAGAGAAGGTGTCATATCTTGAATTGACTTACCCTGCTCTAAAAGATAGGCTTATTAACGAGGATATATTAAAAGCAGATGCACCATTTGCCGGTCATTTCAGCATCATTGGCAACTTCCCGTACAACATATCTTCACCTATTCTTTTCAGGGTGTTAGAATGGGAGCAGAATGTTGATGAGGTTATTGGCATGTTTCAAAAGGAAGTAGCACAAAGAGTAGCTGCAGGACCTGGAACTAAGGTTTATGGCATATTGAGTGTACTTATCCAGGCTTTCTTTACTGTAGAATATTTGTTTGATGTTCATGAAAACTGCTTTACACCTCCTCCTAAAGTCAAAAGTGGTGTAATTAGGCTCATTAATGCTGGCAACCCTCATAAATTGAACAATCAGAAGCGGTTTATAAACTTCATAAAAACTGCTTTTAATCAGCGGAGAAAAACTTTACGGAATTCGTTAAAGGGACTTTTACCAGTTCAACGAATGAGCGATAGTATTTTTGATAAACGAGCTGAACAACTATCAGTTACAGATTTCGTTATGTTATATAACAACTACTATAATGAATCAGCTTAAAGGTAAGGTGCTTATTGCTGCCCCCGTGCACTATATACTAACTGAGTGGCTTTCTGCTAATGGTTATGAGTGTATTACGAATGAAAAAATAAATCAATCTTTAGCTCTTGATACTGTTAATGAGTATGTAGGTATCATCACTTCCACCAGGCTTACTATCAATAAAGAATTGATCGACAAGGCTACAAATCTGCAATGGATAGGCAGGATGGGATCTGGTATGGAAATAATTGATACAGAATATGCTGATTATAAGGGGATTAAGTGCTACAGCAGCCCGGAAGGGAATAGTAATGCGGTTGCCGAACATGCTTTAGGCATGTTGCTCGCATTGAATAAAAAAATAATAATATCAAATCAACAAATAAAAGAAGGTCTTTGGATCAGGGATGGGAACAGGGGGATAGAACTGGACGGTAAGACGATCGGAATAATAGGGTTTGGTCATACTGGTAGGGCATTTGCCAAAAAACTTCGTGGTTTCGATGTTCAGATATTAGCATATGATAAATATGACAAGCAAAATTTCCCCAAAGACATTGAAAACTGTAATGACTTAGAGCCAATTTTTGAGCGAGCTGATGTAGTTAGTTTTCATGTTCCCCATCTGGATGAGACATATCATTATTTTGATGATGCCTTTCTGTCTAAAATGAAAAAGCCATTTATCCTTGTGAATACTTCAAGGGGTAACGTTGTAGACCTTAGAACTCTCCTTATTGGTCTTGAGTCTGGTGATATAGCAGGGACATGTCTTGATGTATATGAGCAGGAGCCAATAGATAAAATGAATGATGATATGAAGGGCGTGTTAAATAGCATAATGAATATGCAAAATGCAGTATTGACGCCACATATAGCGGGTTACAGCGTAGAAGCATTATATAAAATGAGTAAAACTTTACTTGGTAAAATTGTCATAACTGAGTAAGTTATATACACACTTCGGATAATATAGCGAAAACAAACAATAGTCTGACAAAAAATATTGTTAACGGTGCTACTTTTAACAGAAGTTTTTATCTTTACCGTTCATTGGTTAATAATTTATTAATGCAGGATATGATACGTTCATTACGTTATTTATTCACTTTGGTGTTCATTGGTTTAGCCGGTACGGCTATTGCACAAAGTGGTGGTGCTATCACCGGTACAGTTCTTGATAACAAGAAGGAGCCACTTATCGGCGCCATAATAAGGGTATTTGAAGGCGGTTTACAGAAAGGCGGTGCACAGACTGATGTAGACGGTAACTATGACATAAAGCCACTTGCGGCTGGTCGTTATGACTTAGTTGTTTCTTATACTGGCTACAAAGAATCAAAAATAACTGGCGTAATTGTTAGCCCTGATAAAACTACTCAGGTGAATGTATCAATGGAGCTTAGTAAGAATAATACTCTTACAGAGGTTGTGGTTACAGGTTATAAGGTGCCACTTATCGATAAATATGCGCCAGGTACTACAACAACTATTACTTCAGAGCAGTTAGAAAAAATGCCAACTCGCAGCACTAACCAAGTTGCGGCTACAACAGCGGGTGTTTATGCGGATAATAGTGGTCTGAAGATTCAAGGTGCGCGTACCGATGGTACTCAATATATTATTGATGGTGTTCGTGTTGTTAATGGTCGTGGTATTAATCTGTCTCAAAGCATGATAGATCAGGTCCAGGTTATGACATCCGGTCTGTCTGCAAAGTACGGTGATGCAATAGGCGGGGTTGTTACTATTACGACCAAGGGTGTATCAGAAAAGACAAGGGGGAGTGTATTATTAGAACATTCTGTTGATGGATATAATCACAATCTAGTTAACGCTAGCGTTTCTGGTCCGTTATTTAAGAAGAAAATTGATAGTTTAGGCAATAAGAAAGCAGTAGTTGGTTATTTACTTGGCGGGGATTTGTGGTATGATAAGGATAACAATCCCTCATATGGTGGTAACTATACTGTTAAAGAAGATGTGTTGAAGCAGTTACAGGATAAACCATTGGTTGCAACCCCAACGCAGAATGGTGGTGTGATATTTAAAAATGCTGCCGAATACTTAAGGGCAGATGATTACACAATACAAAAGCAGCGGGCAAATGCAGCAAGCACTGAGGTCCGTTTGAATGGTAAGCTGGATTTCCAACTTACAGATAACCTGAACTTAGTGGCAGGCGCTCAATTGAACTATACAAAATCTAGAGCATATAGCAGAACTGGTTATTCATTATTTTCGCCTGAAGCCACTCCTGTTGATAATAACTACACTGGTCGTGGATACATAAGATTAACACAGCGTTTTGGTAAAGCAAGTGTCGGAACATCAGATGAAAAAAAATCGGTAGTCTCTAACGCATATTACTCAGTCCAAGTAGACTACAACAAGGAATATCAGAAAAGACAACATCCAGATCACAAAACTGATCTGTTTAAATATGGTTATGTAGGTAAGTTCAATACTGACTATACTTCTCTATATTCTTATGGTGTGGATGATAGCACTAAAAAAACAGGTATGAGGTTGATAACTGACCGCTTCGCTACAGGAACAACTTACGAAAGGTCTGATATGAACCCATTGCTTGCGAATTATACTTCTCAATATTATGATATGCTAGGATATACTCCTAGAACATTGGATGATATCAGATCACAAGGCGGGTTAATCAATGGTCAACTACCAACAGCTGTATACGGCTTGTATAATAATGTTGGTTATTCATTGACTGGTTATAATTATAGTTCACTTGATCAGTTTGCTGTAACTGTTGATGCTTCTTTTGACCTCCAACCAGGGAAAACAAAGCATGCTATTGAATTTGGTTTGTACTATCAACAGCAAGTAAGTAGGTTTTTCGGTACACTAGGTGCAAATTCATTAGGGCAGAATATTTGGTTATATATGCGACAGCTTGCTAATAGCCATATAGGTCTCGGCGGCGAACCCATATTTATAGTTAATGGTCAAAGGTACACTCGAGCTCAAGTTGATTCTGGTTTAGCTAGCCCCGGGCCTTTAGATACAATTATATATGATAGGGTTGCAAATGAAAAAGCACAATCCACCTTTGATAGAAATTTAAGGCAAAAGCTTGGCGCAGGTAAAACAGATTATATTAATGTTGACGCGTATGACCCTTCTACATATTCATTGAGTATGTTCTCTGCAGATGAGCTTTTAAACAGTGGTAATCCTTTTGTAGGATATCAAGGGTATGACTATACAGGTAAGAAGCAAAAAGGACAGGTGAATTTCAATGACTTTTTTACCAAAAAAGATGCGAATGGTAACTATACACGTGAAATAGGGGCATACAGGCCAAACTATATAGCAGGTTACATATTGGATAAGTTCAAATTCAAAGACATCTTATTTAATATTGGTCTGCGTGTAGATCGTTTTGATGCCAATACTAAGACTTTAAAAGATCCATATTCATTATATGAAGTGCAGAATGTATCTTCTGCTAATTCAAAAGGGCTTAAAAACACCTTAAATGGTGGAGTTACGCCTACGAATATTAAGAATGATTATGTGGTTTATGTAAATAGTAATGAATCAAGCACTCCTACTATTATTGGATATCGTAACGGAGATGATTGGTACGATTATACAGGTAAACAAATAGAGGACCCAACTATTCTTAAAAATTACAGTAATGGTCGTGACCCTCAGCCGTTACTTGTAGATAGTAAAGTTAGAATCACAGATACGAACTTTAATCCAAATACATCATTTACTGATTATAAACCGCAGGTGAATGTAATGCCACGCATATCATTCTCATTCCCTATTTCTGATGTCGCGTTATTCTACGCGCACTATGATGTAATAGTTCAAAGACCATCTTCAAATGTTTATGCAACACCGGCAGATTATTATTACTTAAGCAGTAACCAGAACTCTATTATTAATAACCCTGGTTTGAAACCGCAAAAATTATTTGATTATGAAGTTGGTTTCCAGCAACAGCTTAGTAAGAGGTCTGCTTTGACGCTTACGGCTTTCTATAAAGAACGTAAAGACATGATACAAATTCGTCCATATCTGTACGCTTGGCCTTCTACATATTATACATTTGGTAACAGGGATTTCTCTACTGCAAAAGGTATGACACTAGCATATGACTTGCGTCGTGCAGGTAATATTCGCATGAATATTGCTTATACACTTCAGTTTGCACAGGGTACAGGCTCCAGCACTACATCAGGTAACGGCGGATCTTCCGTACAGATATCTCCAAATGGATTGCTCCAAAACTTTATATCAGCACAGTTGCCAAACCTTCGCTACGCTACAGCTCTTGATTATGACTCACGTCATCAGATCACAGCAAGCATTGACTACAGGTATAATGATGCAGATGGGCCAGTAGTTGGTGGTAAGCATATCCTTGAAAATTCAGGAATAAATCTCTTGTTTAATACAAGAAGTGGTGAACCGTATACTAAATATGCTTATCCTAAACAAAATGTTGTACAAGGAGAAGTGAACGGTAGCCGTTATCCTTGGCACTTCCGTCTTGACTTAAGAGTTGATAAAGATTTCAACCTAAATTTTGGTAAGAAGCCGGCAGAAGGAGCAAAACCTAAAATGCCTTTGATCCTGAATGCTTTTGTATATATACAGAATGTGTTAAATACCCGTGAGATATTAAAAGTAGATGGTTATACAAGTCGTCCTGATGATGATGGGTATCTTGCTTCACCGCAGGGTACGGTTTATACCAAAAATCAGACAGACCCTATTTCATATACAGACCTTTACTCTATTTGGTTACGCAATCCCGGCAATGTCAACTTACCTAGAAGAATTAACATTGGTCTATCACTAAATTTCTAAAATTTAATTACCGTAATAACTTTATTAAGTTATGTTGAAGAATATGAATAAGAAGTTTGCTTTGGTTGTTACAATCGCATCTGCTATTGGCTTGACAAATCAGGTATCAGCAAGGCCGAATGTAACTAACGGGTTACGCCCTAATAATGGCGTAAATCAAGGGCAGTTTAAAACTACTGCCGGTACTTGTAAGCCTGCGCAGGCCGCTATTGATCTTGATATCAATAACGTACGCGCCAGGTTAATGACCGGTGGTGATATGTGGTGGGATAATGGCCCTGCCGTGGCTGCTTATGAAGTGCCTAAAGGCAGTAAAAAAAGCTCATTGTTTGCTGGTTCTGTTTGGATTGGAGGTTTTGATGCACAAGGCCAATTAAAAGTGGCTGCACAAACCTATCGCCAGGATGGTAATGACTACTGGCCTGGTCCACTGGATATTAACGGGAATACCGGTGCTTCTATTGATGCCAATACTTGTTCTGACTGGGATAGGTTTTGGAAAGTAAGCAGAGAGGCAATTAATAAATTCAGAGCTTTGAGTGATCAGTCAGCTGCTGAAGGTAATCCTGATTATGATGTGATCTTTGAATGGCCTGCAAAGGGCAATAAAAAAGTGAAGAGCCGTAATCTGACTACTATTGAAATGCCTGACGACAGGTCTTACGCTCCATTTAAAGATGTTGATAACGATGGTGTTTATGATGCGTCTAAAGGTGACTATCCTGACATAACTGGCGACCAATTTATATGGTGGGTATTTAATGATAAGGGTAATGTTAAAGGACAGTCTAATACAGAAGGTATTGGTGTAGAGGTACAAGCAAGTGCCTTTGCATATTCTACCAAAGACTTCCTTAATGATGCCACTTTCTATAACTATAGGTTGATTAACCGTGGTAACGTTAAACTGGATAGTACTTATATAGCAACATGGACAGATGCTGACCTTGGTTGGTACAAAGATGACTATATTGGTTGCGATACAACACGTGGTTTAGGTATTCTTTATAATGGTAAGAGTGAGGATGGTTCTGGTCAGGTAAACAGTTATGGTACTAAAATACCAATGATCGGTATTGACTTTTTCAAAGGCCCTAAGAAAACATATGATTCAGCTGGTTTGACAGTAGAGAAGCAGTTATCAATGGAGGCTTTTACTTACTACAATAATGATTTCAGTATAATTGGTAACCCTAGCAATGGTATACAGATATATAACTATATGACCGGCTCTATCAGGAATGGTGAACGTTTTAGTTTTGACTTTCAGGGGCCTAACGTTATTTCTAAAGCATATGGAGGGGGCTTCCCAACTACACGTTATGTATTCTTTGGTGATCCTGGTGTAAATACTGAATGGTCAGAATGTACATGTAATAATGTACCTGATGATCGTCGTTTTGTGCACTCTTCCGGGCCATTTAAATTATTACCAGGTGTTGTGAATGATATCACTATAGGTGCAGTATGGGTATCTGATGTTGGTGGTTGTCCTAATACTTCTTTCAAAAAGATACGTGTGGCAGATGATCAGGCACAAGCCTTATTCGATAATAATTTCCAAACAATTGAGGGCCCTGAAGCTCCGCGTATGGTAATCAGGGAAATGGACAGGAAACTGATAATATACCTGTTGAATGATTCTACCAGCAATAACTATCAGGAAAAATACGGCTATGACTTGACCCGGCAAAAATACAGAGTTGCGTCTATCAAGGCATCCAAATATTTAAAAGTACCAGATTCTCTGTACAAATTTGAAGGTTATCGCATATTCCAATTGAAGAATAGTGAGGTACAGCCCGCACAGATATTTGATGATAATGGTAATGTTAATACAGATCTGGCTATAGAAGTATTCCAGTGTGATATTAAGAACGGAACTAAGCGCATCATTAACTATGAGAAGAATACTGAAATAAGTGATTCCACCTACCAACCTATTGTGAAGGTAAATGGTAAGGATAGTGGTATCAGACACAGCTTTGAAGTCTCTATAGATCAATTTGCTACAGGGCAAGATAAGCGTATCGTCAATTATCACAATTATTACTTCGTTGCAATAGCATATGCATATAATGACTTTTCATTTGACCCTGTAACTAATACTGGCGGGTTCAATCCTAAAAAGGCAGACTCAACCCAGGATGTAGCTTATATTGAAAGCTCTCATGGCGCAAACAGCATTCCAATACCAGTGGTATCTGCTATGCCAAATCCGGCTAACGGTGATATGGGTACAGTAGTAAATGCTAACTATGGAGATGGTGTTGTAATAAAACGTATTGAAGGTACAGGTAATGGTGGAAACATACTGCAAATGACAGAAGAGTCTGAAAATCAAGCTGTAGCAGGTATGTCAGATCCCGATAATCCGGGTGCAACAAGGTACCAGTCTATTAATCCAATTTATAAAGCTGGTGCTGGTCCTGTATCAATTAAGGTGGTGGATCCTCTGAAAGTTAAAGCAGCTGAGTGGGAGTTGTATTTACAAGGTGTGAATAATGTAGATCCAGGTAAAGGCATGTCTGATACCGGTAGTACATGGAAGCTCGTAAATGTAACTAGTGGTGAAACTATATACAGTGAGACTAATATTAGCAATGTAAACGAACAAATACTTGAACAGTATGGTCTTGCTGTAACAATAAATCAGGCGAAACGTCCTGGTGATGACCAGAAAGAAGGAAACGGCTATTTGACATCTGATATTACTTTTGAAAATACCTCAACACCTTGGTTAGCGGGTGTTAACGATGGAGAAGATAGGCAGTTTAATAACTGGATCAGGGCAGGACATAAATCAGATACTTTAAGTACATGCGATTATAACGATACTAAGTATGATACTGTATTACAGGTATATGAAACTTTCTTGTCTAATAATGCATTTACCAAAGGCACCTGGGCGCCTTATTCTATGGGTTCTGATGAATATAGGTCTGGATGTGGCTATGGTACTGTATATAAAACATCAAGAATTGGTATTTTCGGTTTACCTAGTGTAGATATTGTATTTACTTCTGATAAATCTAAATGGACAAGATGTGTTGTATTAGAAATGCAAGATGACTCATCAGTATCAGAAGGCTCTGCCAGGAAATTCGAATTAAGAAAACATGCATCTTGGAATGGAGATATCGATGACAATGGTCGTCCGGTATATTCTTCTAATTCAGGTGACCAGGGTATGTCTTGGTTCCCGGGATATGCTGTAAATCAGGAAACCGGTGAGCGCCTCAATATTATATTTAGCGAAGACTCTTGGCAGAAATCTGAAAATGGTAATGATATGCTTTGGAATCCCACTTCTACTTTAGCGAGCGGTGTAGGTACCCATGTCAATGCAATATTTGGAGGTAGACATTATATATACGTCCTGAATTCAATTTATGATTCATGTAGAACGTTCCTTAGAGACTATGCTAGTTCGAGCTTGGTTACTAAAGCTGGTGCATATAAAGCTATTATGTATACAGGTGTACCACTATTAAATACCGGTCAGTCTTTTAAATCTCTTGCAGACGGATTTATACCTACTACTACCAGGATAAGAATACGTGTATCAAGACCATATGCTAAATATACAACTACAACAGATACTTCTAAATTAAGAAATCACGGATTCCCTCTTTATAGCTTCAGTACTGCTGATATAGCTCCTGTGCCGCTTAAGGATAATCCTAATGCAGATAAGCAGGCGTTGCTTGATAAAATTCATGCAGTACCAAATCCTTATTATGGATATGTAGGCTATGAAATCAACAGGTTGGATACAAGGGTTAGGATCATAAATCTGCCACGTAGAGCTACAGTTACAATCTATTCATTGGATGGTGCTATGATTCGTAAACTAGAGAAGGATAACCCTAATGTGTCTTACATAGACTGGGATATCAGAAATGCTAAAGGCTTACCAATTGCCAGCGGTATGTATCTGATACATGTTAATGCAGAGGGTATTGGTGAAACAGTATTGCGTTGGTTTGGAGCAATGAGACCACTAGATATTACAACCTATTAATAAATTGAGTTCACAGAACCGGGAGCAATCCCGGTTCATATAAACAACTTATTTAGATATTAATTATGAAAAAGTTATCAACCGGTTTAGCCTTAGCTGCAATTGCATTAGGTTTATCAGTACCTGCATTTGCAGGAAACAAAGACCGTATTGGACAATCAGGTGCTACTGAATTGCTTATAAACCCATGGGGACAAAGCACAGGCGTTTTCGGTCTTAATACTTCATATGTGAAGGGTATAGATGCGATGAAGACTAATATTGCTGGTTTAGCATTTGTAGAAAAAACTGAACTCGGCTTATCTCATACTTCTATATTGCGTGGATCAAATATTAACGTGAATAACCTCGGATTTGCCCAGAAACTGGGTAATGCAGGAGTTGTAGGTGTTAATATTATGACGATGAGTTTTGGTGAAATTCCTATAACAGATTACAACAACCCGGAAGGCCAGATAGGTAGTTATACTCCGCAGTTTTTTAACCTTAATGTTGGATTTGCAAAAGAATTCTCAAATAGTATACATGCCGGTGTTGGAGTTACTTTTATTTCAGAACAGATATCAAGCGTAAAGGCTAACGGTGCTGCATTCGAAGCTGGTATACAATATGTAACAGGTAAAAGGGATAACTTCCATTTTGGTATTACACTACGCAATATTGGTACCAACATGCGTTTTTCAGGTAGCGGATTCTCTATTAACAGTGAAGCGCCTGACAATCCTAACTATACGTTGAATAGGCAAACACCTTCTGAAAAATTTGAAATGCCTACTTACCTCAACTTTGGTGCATCTTACGACTTCTTCCTTGATGAAAATCATCTGAAGAGTGAAGAAGATAAACCTAAGCACAGAGCTACTGTAATGGCTAACTTTACTTCAAACTCTTTCAATAGCGATTTTCTGGGTGCTGGCTTAGAATACTCATTTAGAGAAATGTTCATGTTGCGTGGGGCTTACCGTTACGAAAAGAATATCGGTAATACTGCAAATGCAACAACATTCTATACTGGGTTAAGTGCCGGTGCTACAATTCAGCACCGCATTGGTGAAAAAGGCCCTATGCTGGCATTAGATTATTCATATAGGCCAACCCAAAGGCCCAATAACGGTGTGCACACTTTCTCACTCCGTTTCATGCGATAAAATATAAATTCTTACTTTTGTATAGTACAACGCTTCTGTAATTACAGAAGCGTTGTATTTTCTTTAAAACGAGTAGTTATGGCTTCTGTAAATTACGTGACCAAAGAGACCTTAGAGCAAATGAGGGAAGAGTTAAACCAGCTAAAGACATCTGGTCGGGCAGAGATAGCTCGCCAGATTGCAGAGGCGCGAGAGAAAGGTGATCTTAAAGAAAATGCGGAATATGATGCAGCTAAAGAAGCACAGGGATATCATGAGGCTAAAATTGCGCAATTAGAGTCTGCAATAGCTACGGCAAGGATCATTGATGCAAAGAACCTCGATATCAGTAAGGTATCAATTCTTAGCAAGGTAAAGCTTACTAATCTGAATAATAAAAAGATAGTAGAATATCAACTCGTGTCAGAGCAGGAAGCAGATCTTAAGTCAGGCAAAATATCTGTCACATCACCAATTGGCAAAGGATTGCTTGGCAAGAAAGTAGGAGAGATTGCAGAAGTGACTGCTCCCGGAGGCGTATTAAAATTCCAGATAGAAAGCATTTCCATCTAATTATGGCATCAATTTTCTCAAAGATCATAGCTGGTGAAATACCATCGTATAAGATAGCAGAAGATGAAAATTTCTATGCCTTTTTAGATGTTTTCCCGCTGGTTGAAGGACACGTACTTGTTGTTCCTAAAACAGAGGTGGACAAGCTATTTGATGTAAGCGAAGATTTGCTTTCGAAATGGTTGGTATTTGCTAAGCCGATTGCTAAGGCTATTGAGAAATCTTTTGAATGCAACAGGTGTGGTATCAGCGTGATCGGTCTGGAAGTGCCCCATGCACACATGCACTTATTGCCTATCAATACAGCGAACGATCTCAATTTTACACAACCTAAGCTGAAGTTGAGTGATGAACAATTGATATCAATCCAATCCAGGATACTCGCTAACTTATAGTTAGTTAACCACAATTTTTTGAGATACGCTCCAGGCTTGTGGTTTATCTGCAAACAATGCTTTTGTTTTAGTCCAGGTATCTTTGAATAATTCTGAAAATCTGTAATGATCAAGATGTTCATTGCTATCCCAATGGCTGTATGTAAAAAATACATTTGACTGTTTTTCATCCTGCCATAGTTCAAGATGTCTGCAGCCTTCAAAATGCCTTATTAGTTGCTTCCTTTCATTAAACAAATCCAGGAAGGTTGATACATGCTCTTCTTTAAAAGTCATCTGTACTATCCGTATAATCATTCGAAGAAGATTTTAATGCTATTATACATTATATGATGTTCCCTGTACATGCGCAACCCCAGCAGGGTAGCAGCGTTACCTCTGTTGATACATATTTCAAGATAGCCAGCACTATTGAATCTGCACAGCTTTTCTCCCGCTCTAACATCAGAATAGTTAATACTGATATCTCGTATTTCTTCGTCTCTCAGTAGTTGAATCCTGAATGGTCTGTTCCGCCCAATCTTAATGAATTGCTCGCTGGTAATATTTAAAATGACATTCCCGAACCTGTCGATATGGATAACTTGACACTCAACATTGCTGCCTTCTATTTTCGGTCGCCAGTGTTGTGGAGCATATTTCAATTCTGTAGTATTCAGCCCCATATCCACAGGTTTCTTTAACTGGAGTTCTTGTATTATTTTACCCACTTCATTTATCCAGTTGTGCACAGACTTTTTATCACTTTGAACAGAACACTGCCAGACCCTTTCAATATTGCCCAAGGCAAGTGAAATGACTCCATTGTCAGGAGTTAGAAAATATTGTCCTTCATATTCACACAGCAGTAACCGGGGTTCATTTTCAGAAAAAATATCACATAATACTACATGACATGTTCCTGATGGGAAGCTTTTGTATGTAGAAGCCAGCAGGTAGGCAGCCTGTTGTAAGTGAAACGGCTCTACAAAGTGAGATATATCGATAATATCAGTGTCGGGAACTAATTGAGCTAATTCGCCTTTTACAGATGCAACAGACGCATCCTGTAACCCGAAATCAGACAATAATGTTATATAGCCCATTAGTGCAAAAGTAAAATGCTGTACCTGCAATGCAAAGTATATAGAATATCTATTTGAGGTATTTACTATAATATTTTGCCCTTCACTACGTTATTACCGATAGTATTATCTTTACATACTACATGAGAAAAATGAAATTCAGGGCTCCGATCATCATTCTTTTATGGATGGCATTATTGTCTTTAACGAACACTGCATGTAAAAAAGACAAGTTTCTTACAACTGGGGGAGATCTGAAGTTCTCGTTAGATACATTGAGCTTTGATACTGTATTTACTACTCTTGGCAGCTTTACAGCCCAGGTAAAAATATATAACCCTCAAAATCAGAAAATCACAATTAGTTCTGTCAGACTAGAGGGTACAAATGCATCATTTTTTCACCTCAATGTAAATGGTGTGCAGGGTAATGAAGTGAAAAATATAGAGGTAGCTGCAAAGGACAGCATATATGTTTTTGCAACCGTAAAAGTTGACCCTAATGGCTCAAATAATCCTTTCGTTGTAGAAGCTAATATAAAAGCTACACTAAATGGAAAGGACTTTTCGCTGCCGCTTTTGGCATATGGGCAGGATGCGCATTATATATATGGCGACAGCATTGGAGTAAATACTACTTGGCTTACAGATAAACCATATGTTATCATACATAGTGTACTTGTGGGCCCTTCAGCTACTTTAACTATACCATCTAAATGCCGAATTTATCTGCATGCAGATTCCAGAATATATGTTGATGGCACCATGCATGTTGATGGTACTAAACAAGATAGTGTAGTGTTTCAGGGGGACAGGTTAGACAGAGCATATTTTGGTTATGAAGGCTACCCCGGAGAATGGGGCGGCATCTATTATTCACCCAAAAGTCATGATAACTATTTGAAGTATGCTATATTAAAGAATTGCGGAGGTTCTACCGGTTACGGTCTTCCGGCAGCAATATGGGCCACACCTGACACTATTAATGATGGGCAATATCAGTTGCGGTTATATAATACCATCATAGAGAATTCAATTGGATACGGTATATTATCGTTTTCCAGTACTATTAGGGCTGAGAATTGCCTGATCAATACTTGCGGAGCACAGGCACTGGCAACGTTTGAAGGCGGGCAGTATGATTTCCTTCATTGTGATCTTGTGACGTATGGTACTACTAAAGTGAGTCATACAAATGAGCCCACAGTTGCACTCATCAATTATCGTGATATTAGTGATGTACAGTATGTCGCCGGTCCATTAGTAGCCAACTTTACTAATTGTGTAGTATGGGGTTCTCTTGATAATGAGTTTTTTGCCAATAAGAGAAGCGGGGCTGATTATACAGTAACTATGAACAATTGTTTGTTGAAAAGCAAAGATACAATACCTTCTTATGTAACGTTGAACAGCTGCATTATAAACCAGGACCCTATGTTTAATGATTATACCAAGTGGGATTATCATCCTAAGACAGGATCTCCTTTAATTGACAAAGGAGCCACTACTTCAATTAACACAGATTTAGATGATAAGGGCCGGGTTGGAACACCGGATATTGGATGTTATGAGTTTCAATAATTATGCAGCAGATCTGTTATACCCTATATGTTGTAGAAATTTTGGCATTACAATGTGCAGCCACGCCGTAAATGATTTTGGCTCGTCTTTCATCCACTGAAGCAGCTTATCGATAGAAATGTACATTATCTCTGATACCTCAACCGGGTTTAGGTTAAAATCAGTTATGTCTGAATATCCTAGATAGATATGGTCGTATTCGTTTTCTATGAGTCCGTTATCCATTGCAGAACTATATTCTTGAGTATATATTTGGTCAAGCTCAGCATCGAATCCCAGTTCTTCTTTCAAACGCCTGGTGGCTGCTGATTTTGTACTTTCCCCGGGATATGGATGTGAGCAACATGTATTACTCCATAACCCACCTGAGTGATATTTGTCTGCAGCACGTTTTTGTAACAGCAATTCATTTTTGCTGTTGAGTATGAACACAGAAAAAGCCCTATGCAAAGTACCTGTCTTATGTGCTTCCATTTTGTCCATAGTGCCCATCCATTCGTCTTTACTGTTTACGATTATTACTTTATTTTTCTGTGCTTTCATATTATTGTGCCTCTAATGTTACAAAGTTATTTATATTACCTGTCTAAACGAGCTACTAATTGTTTGCGTGCAAAATGAATACGGCTTTTGATTGTGCCGAGCGGTTCATTAAGTAGTGCTGCTATCTCCTGGTATTTATAACCGGTATAATGAAGCTCAAAGGATAACCTGAAGACTTCGGGCAGACCATCAATTGCCTTTTTTATTTCACTCATCCTGGCATTGTGCCAGCCATTATTGAAAGAGCTTTTACCGGCATTATAAGTGTATATATCAGGCAGGTTTTCATCTGATACCTTCGCAAATTTCTTGCTCCTTCTGTAATTATTGATGAAGATGTTGCGCATGATGGTATATAACCATGCTTTGAGGTTGGTACCAAATTGATATTTCTCTCTATTTAATAATGCACGCATCATCGTCTCCTGGAAAAGATCCTTGGCATCTTCCTGGTCGTGTGTAAGAGATACTGCATATGGATGCAGAAAATCGCTGTGTTGAACTACCAGTTTGTTGAAATCAGCTGCAGTCATTTGTTTAATGTTTTATGATTCAAAATTAAACACAACAACAATGCAGTGGTATAGATTTTGTTTATTGTTACTATAGTTTTAGTTAAACAAAAAATGATAAAAGTTGCCCAGTTTAAAATTTAAAATATTGAAAATCAATTCTTTAAATTGAATTTAGAGCTTGTTTAACTTCATTTAAAGTATAAAGTAGCCTGAGATTAGAAGGGGGAGTGATTTTTTGCGTTTTCAATAATCCTCCTGAGGCAAAAATTATGCTATCCGGGAATTGAGGAGTAAGTTTTTGAAGATATTTCTTGCAATCAAACTCATCTGTAACAGCGGTGAGGTGAACATAGAGATAATCAGGTTTCAATGTATCATAAATGAATTTTACTTCACTTACCGGTGAGTTTGGCCCCAGGAATATTGGGTATTTATGATTCTTCTTGAGTAAATAATGAACATACAATAAGCCTATATCATGTATCTCTCCTTCCGGCAGGAACAGTAATACTTTGGGTTTTGTGGCGGGGTTCATAGCAGGTAATTGTTCGATAGCGAGGGATACTTTACGGTATATGATATTACTTACCAGGTGCTCCTGGGCCGGGAAAATATGGTTTGTCATCCACATGATGCCTATTTTCTCAAGAAAATTGAATAGTAAAACTTCAACTGTCTGTTCAATACCAAATTTTTTTATGTAGTTATTTATCAGGTTTTCAAATTTATCCAGGTTTATTGCCAGGGTAGCTTCCAGTAGGTCGTTTACTAATGCCTGAAGCTTGAAGCCCTCGTCTGTAATGTCTAGAATCAGCTTATCGATATCTGTTTCCGACATACGATGAATATGGGATATTTTATAACCATAGTCATTGAGAAGTGCTATACGAAGCGCATTTTTTAGGTCTACAGAATCATAATATCTAATATTAGTAGCCGTACGCTTGGGTGTGAGAATACCATAGCGTTGTTCCCAAATACGTATGGTATGTGCCTTAATGCCGGTCAGATTTTCTATGTCCCTGATACTGAAACGGTTCATTTCTTGAATTGTATCCACAGCACCACTTTTATATTAAAACAATATTCGTACCAGATTGTTGAGTTATCAGGAATTAAATATTGAGTCTATTTTTTGACGCCTGTACTCAAATATATTCTCTAATTGCCGTTTTACGAATAGCAGGTGGGCGATTTTACCCAGCATATAGTAAGGCAGGCTGTAGTGTACAATATCGGTCATCAATATCTGCCCGTCTACTTCTTCAAAAATGTGCTGGTGATGCCACAGTTTGTAGGGGCCTATTCTTTGTTCATCAACAAATAACCTGTTCCTTTCAGCATGGGTGATTTCTGTCATCCAGAATAGAGGGATACCCAATAAGGGGGATACTTTATATGTGATTATCTGGCCCGGGTATATGTTGCCATTACCTGTATCAGAAATTATCCTGAAATTCATATAAGCAGGTGTGATAGCTGCCAGGTTATTGGGCTGAGAAAAGAATTGCCAAATGGTATCAATATCGCTTTTTATAGTTTGCTTCCTTTCCAGTTTGTAAACACTCATGCACTTATAACATATAATGCCCTTAATTGTTCCCTATATACTACTATTGATAAAACTTAAGCCAACAGGAGGGTCGAATACCTTAATTTTATGAAAGATGAAGGGGATACTATTTACAAAGTACACCGAAGCAAAAGGCAAAACACCATTCCAGAAACTGTTTGACCTGTTTATGGAGTTGTTGCAATATACCAGCGGAGATGCTACAGAGGCGCTCGACTGGCTGACACAGCTTGACAGGCAGCATCAGTTAACAGATAATGAATATGGTATAGGTGATTTTATAGAAGACCTGAAAGAGCAAGGGTACCTGCAGGAAAATGAAAGAAACGGGGCTTTTGAGATTACTTCCAAATCAGAGCAAACCATACGCAAACGTTCGCTGGATGAGATATTTGGTAAGCTGAAGAAAACCAAGAAAGGGAACCACCACACTTTTAAAACAGGTATGGGTGACGAGATGAACCCGGAAACAAGACCGTATGAATTTGGTGATGCGCTGGAAGCTATTGATTATACCGGCAGCCTGAAGAACTCACTCATTAACCATGGAGTGGAGCAACTGAATATGCAGCAGGATGATCTTGAGATACATGAAATGGATTTCAAGACACAGACCTCTACCGTTCTTATGATAGACATATCGCACTCGATGATATTATATGGTGAAGACCGTATAACCCCTGCAAAAAAGGTAGCAATGGCATTGAGTGAACTGATAACTACACGATACCCCAAAGATACACTGGATATTGTAGTGTTTGGTAATGATGCCTGGCAAATAGAGATGAAAGAACTGCCTTATTTGCAAGTAGGTCCATATCATACCAATACAGTAGCAGGGCTGGAACTGGCAATGGATATACTGCGCCGGAGAAAGAACCCTAATAAGCAGGTGTTCATGATAACAGACGGTAAACCTACCTGCCTTAAGGTAGGCAATAAGTATTACAAGAACAGTTTTGGTATTGACAGTAAGATACTGAACAGGACATTGAACCTGGCAGGGCAGATGCGCAGACTGAAGATACCTGTCATCACCTTCATGATAGCCAATGACCCATACCTGCAATCGTTTGTAAGGGAATTCACTACTGTAAATAATGGTAAAGCCTTCTACTCGTCATTAGACGGACTGGGCCATTTTGTATTTGAAGATTATGAGCGCAATAAGCGAAAACGTATGCGCTGATATTAGCTTACCAGCGTACCTACAGCTTTACCGGTAACAACACTCAACAGGTTGCCTGCTGTATTCATATCGAATACAATGATAGGCAGGTTGTTTTCCTGGCAGAGTGTGAATGCGGTCATATCCATTACCTTCAGGTTTTTAGATATTACTTCATCAAAACCGAGTTTGCTGTATTTGGTTGCTGTCGGATCTTTTTCAGGGTCTGCAGTATAGATACCATCTACACGTGTGCCTTTCAATATTACGTCTGCATTTATTTCTATCGCTCTGAGAGAGCCGGCTGTATCTGTTGTAAAGTAAGGGTTACCCGTACCTGCACCGAAAATCACCACACGTCCTTTTTCAAGGTGGCGTATAGCACGGCGACGTATGTAAGGCTCTGCAACCTGTTCCATTTTAATAGCGCTTTGCAGGCGAGTTTTAACACCTATCTTTTCAAGTGATGCCTGCAGTGCCATACCGTTGATAACGGTTGCCAGCATACCCATATAATCGCCCTGTGCACGTTCAATTCCTGTCTCAGCCTCATTCATGCCACGGTAGATATTGCCACCGCCAATTACTACTGCTACCTGGACACCTATTTCAGTAATAGCACGTATGTCTTTGGCATAATGTTCCAGCATCAGAGGGTCTATACCAAAATTGCGGTCGCCCATTAAAGATTCGCCGGATAATTTGAGGAGGATGCGATTGTACTTAGGAAGCATTATTGCTGATAATTAAAGGTTGCGACTGCAAAGAAAGAAAAAATCTTCGGTGTTTTTGATGATGAAAACCTATTGTTTTTCACAGGATGGTATAAACTGTCAGATATGCGCTATTTGTATATTTCAAGTGTAATATCATCCATATAGAGCTGTTTTTTGCCAATATTCCATACGTCGAGCATCACATCATCCCCGTCATATAGTTTACGTGGCAGTCGGGCATAGAAGTATACATAACCCCATTTGTCTATATCAAAATGGTCTAAAGTAAAATAGCGGTGCTGACAACTACTGTCTGCAATGCCAATTTTGCTATCTATTTTACAGGCATCCCATTTCAGGAATTTGTCATTTTGTGATACAGTGAGTACGAATAGATGCTGGAAATAGTCTATCCATTCTGTGCACTTGAATCTGCCGCTGCATTTTACCCATTTAGCACCTTTGAAGCGAGCATGGGTGTATTTTGCCTTAATTGTGCCGGGGTGGTGTTCATCCTGCCGCATCTGGTAAACAAATTTGCTCCGATGGGTCTCATCCGGTACATAATGGTCATCAACCGAGTCTTCATAGCGTACACAGGCCAACGTGTCTATCAGCACGAGTTTTTCCGGATGCAGGGGCTGACATTCTTCTACATTGTATGTTACAAAATCATTGTAGTTTATATGGTCCTTATACATTGTTGATAAGGCAAAAGCGAGGTTGGATTCGTCACTTATCAGCAAACGTTTTTCCTGTTGTATGCTATAAGATATATTGAATGATATGAATAGCAGTACCAGCGTTGTGAATATTATTTTCTTATGAAGGACTTTTTCTGATATACGCTGAATGTAAGCAGCCAATGGTATGGCCATGAGGGTATAGATATGTATCATAGGCCTTGAGCCAAGCCCGTTGATGTAGGTATAGCAGTACCAAGAGTATATGATATAGATGTAGATGATGAACACAACCGGAATGCAAAATGCAAATTGCCTGAAGCGTTTATAGAGGAATAAGCCCAGCAGCGAAAATATCATTACCGGGGAATATGCTATCCAGCCATTTTGAAAGTAAAATAACCCTTCGATAATTTTAGGCTTTGTCCAGTTGAATGTCTGTGTGCCATAGCTGTAATAGAAATAATTACCTGTCATCTCTTTCCAGTATAATAACTGGGGAATTACAGGTATCGTAAAGACTACAATAGCGACAAGAATGCCAGGTATATTGGCTTTCAGCAGGGAAAGTTTCCGTTTGAATGTTTCCTTGTCGTATACATTGAATAGCAATGGAATGAGTATGCATACTACATCGCTGGGACGGATAAGGGTAATAAGCCCACAGACAAGTCCTATGAGTATAAGCATACCAATACGAGGCCGCTCATCAATTATTATTGATAAGTATGTGAGTACCGAATACAAAAAGAATAATGGTGAATGCGACATGCCCCCCTGTTTCAGCGAAAACCAGAAAAGGTTAGTACCAACGAACAGGACTAGAATAGTAATGCAGGATATGGCAGGGTTGAAGTATCTTTTTAAGATGAAGTACGTAAATAATAGTGCCAGAAGAGTATAAAAGAAGGAGCTGAATAATATGAGCTTGTCGTAGGTATATGAATAGCCGTTAGCTGTGCCGCCATTGTTCTTTTCATACCAGTGCGCTATGAAAAAGAACGGACTTTCCATAAGAGCTACACCATAAGTATATTGTACTATTTTATAGCCTTTAGGTGTTGGGTCTAATTTTTTAAAATCATGCTGTACCCGATCAGGAATTCTTTTATCAACAGGAAGGGAGTCGATGTTTTTTGCATTGTCATATATAAAACTTGCAGGCAGATAACTATAATAGCCAAGCGCATCTCCATAAAAGCATGAAGAGTTTTTAGCATAATAATGATAAAAAGCAGTGCTAATTATAATTACAGCTATGGTCAAAATGGTCTTTATATATATGCTGCTTTTACTCATTGAAGGATGAAACTGTTAAATTATCTACTACAATTTCCTGGTCGCTAACATCGTTCCAAAACAATATACAAACACTATCTATCTGTTCATTAGGCAACTTAACATCCAGGAACAGGTTTTTAGTTTCATTGTTGTCTATATAGCGATGTATGCGAAGTATTTTTTCTTTAATTACTTTACCGTTGGATTTCAGTCTTACTACCATTTGGGTCATCTTCCAACCGGTCCATTCTTTGTTTATACAATGAAAATCAGCTTGAGCCCTTACCCAGTTGGCTCCCGATACGTTTGCATTAAAGCAATATTCTGACGTGACAGAATGACCTTTTATATATAGAGATCGGCTACCTTCTAGTATTGGTAATAAAGGATTAAACAGACTATCGCTCTCAAAATTATTTTTATACAACAATCTCATATTTTGAGGTTCTCCCTCAAATAATTCGTTGGTATCTTTTAGCTTATAAATTTCTATTGGTACATGATACCGGAATACTACATGCCAAAAATATTGATTGGTCATGCCGCCATCAGAATCATAGAGCCCTTGCCCTGCGTGTGCATTGTATGTAAACCATAAGTTGAAATAAGTAAATACTAGCAATACGGGTGATAATATCCATTTCAGTATTTTATACTCGAACATAAACTGGAGTAAAGAGGCAAGCGGGAATAAGATAATAGGATAACTATGCAGCATAGCCCTGCCGCCGGTACCTCCGTACCACCAGATATCCCAGGCGGAAACTACATACAGGTTGATGGCAAAGAATACCAGTATGGCCACTTTGTTTTTGCCCCTGAACAAGAACGGGAATATACCCAGTAGCACCAAGAATATCATAGGTGTATAAGTAACCCAGCCACTGCGGAAGCTGAACATATAGTCGAGGAAATGCGGATGTAACCAAGAGAAGGTCTTGCCTACATAGCTGTATACAAAGGGCTTCCCTGCTATATACAGCCAATAGGCAACCTGTATACTGCCCACTGCTATCACACATGCGGCAGCCAGTAGCAGGTACCTGTACTGTTTCAGCAGGAAGCTGATCTTATTTCGTATTGCTGTAATTGACAAACCCTCCATTCCCCATAATAATGGAATTAGGACAGATATCATTTCTGACGGACGGGCCAGTATGGCCAGCCCGCACAACAGGCCAATGCGTGCTGCATATTTATAAGACGGAAAATGATAGAAATTGATAGTATTCAGCAGCAGGAATACATAGATAACGAACAGGTAGTTGTGCGACTGGGGCCCATCTATTGCAGAATAGTTCAAATAGTTGGTACCAAATACCAGCAGTAATAACAATAATGCTACTACCCGGTCGTCATAGAATTTGAGCATTAAACGCCTGTAGTACCATAAACCTATCAAAGCCAGCAGCAACCCGCCTACCTGCATGCAAAACTGGTATGGGGTAGAGAATCCATCTGCCGGATAACCCAATACTATAGCTGAAATATGTGCTATAGTAAATATGGGCAGGTACATAACCGCCATGCCGCAGGAATACCCATTGACCCTGTTGCCATTTCCAATTACATATGATTGTTCAAATGAAGGGGTGGGGCTATACTTACTGATTATGCTATCGCCAAAAGCCTGGTGTTTGAGGTCATGGTAAATGAAAATGGATGGCAGATACCAGTAATACCCGCTTACATCCCAGCCTATAGCATTTTCACCACCCCATTTATTCCATTTAGGATAGAAAAAGAAGCAAGCGTACAACATGAAAACTGTACATATGCTATAGGTGATCTTCGATATCATGGGTTTAAGATAGCTTAAGCAGGCCAAATAATTGTAATGAAAAAGCCATTCATTATGAATGGCTTTTCAATTTTTTAAGCGAATGGCATTTTAACCACTTTTGCTTTTAGTGCCTTATCTCGCACTGCTACAAAAACCTCGCTGCCCTCGGCTGCATGTTCTTTACTTACATATGCCATGCCTATTGCTTTGCCCAGGCTTGGTGACTGTGTGCCGGAGGTAACAAAGCCTATTTCCTTACCAGCTGCATCCAGCATTTTATAATGGTGGCGTGGTATGCCTTTATCTATCATTTCGATGCCCACCAGTTTGCGACTAAGACCTTCGGCTTTTTGTTTTTCGAATATAGCCCTTGATGTAAAGTCTTTGGTGAACTTAGTGATCCAGCCCAGGCCTGCTTCAAGCGGAGAGGTAGTATCATCTATATCATTGCCGTACAAGCAGAAACCCATTTCAAGGCGTAGCGTATCGCGCGCTGCCAGGCCTATAGGCTTCATGCCCTGTGCCTCGCCGGCGCCAAATACTGCATTCCATATTGTTTCCGCATTATTGCCTTCATCTTCAAAGTATATTTCTACGCCGCCTGCACCAGTATAGCCTGTAGCACTTACCAGTACATTGTCTATACCTGCAAACTTTCCTTTTACGAAAGTGTAGTACTTCAGGTTGGTAAGGTCCATATCTGTAAGCGTTTGCATGTACTGCACTGCTTTAGGGCCCTGTACTGCCAGCAAACCTGTTTTGTCTGATATGTTGTGCATTTCAACACCTTTAGTGTTGTGGCTGCTTATCCAGTTCCAGTCTTTTTCTATGTTAGAAGCATTCACCACCAGCATATACACTTTGTTCTCTTCTATACAGTATACCAGCAGGTCATCCACAAGGCCACCTTCATTATTAGGCAGGCTTGAATATTGCGCCTTACCATCTGTAAGCTTAGAAGCATCGTTAGTAGTAACACGCTGGATGAGATCCAGTGCATCAGGGCCTTTCAGTATGAACTCGCCCATATGGCTTACGTCAAACACACCGGCATTGTTGCGTACGGTATGATGTTCTTCATTGATGCCTGTATAAGAGATAGGCATGTTATAGCCTGCGAACTCGGCCATTTTAGCGCCCAGTGCAATATGTTTCTGTGTAAATGGTGTATTCTTCATTTTACGGAAGTGATTATTTGATAAGATGGCTGCAAAGATAATTATTTATGACAGGTGGTTTAAGATTTATGGCAGGTAATTAGATACCCCTATAACCTGTGGCCTATCAGCAGTCATCAAATTAGTTGTTTTTATATTTATTGTTAAGAATTGCTAATTGTGATATGTTTTTATTTGTCATGCGATAGTTGGCCTTATTGTCTGAGATGTTGTTGGATGGGGTTGGCAGTATTTGTATTTTCATACCTGTAATTCATTTTACTGTAACAAATTTACATAAATTATTTTATAAATAAATGAATTTTCTAAAGACCTATTACCTGAAATATCGTTCTGAAATCTGGATAGTACTGATAGCAGTAATCAGCCGCATACCACAGTTAGTGAGTGATAAACTAATACTGGATGGTGATGAATGTGTAGTAGCTACGATGGCTAAACACCTGATGCAAGGCAGCGATTTTTCTCTTTTCTTTTGGGGTCAATCATATGGTTTTTCATTTGTCGAAACAGTTTCCATAATACCATTCTATGTTTTATTGGGGTATTCTACCCTCGCTGTTAAACTGGCAATGCTCAGTTTATGGATAGCGGGCACGATTTACCTGTATAAAGCAATACAGAAATTATCAGGTAATAACGACCGATTAACTTTTATTCTGATACTAATCCTGATATTGTCACCTGCCTGGGGGATATGGTCTATGAAAGCAAGAGGAGGTTATCTTACTGCATATACTCTTAGTTCACTTGCTCTATATATCATATTCAGGAGGGAAGAAGTTAGCAGGAGTACGGCAATAATATGTGGTATACTGACAATGCTGGTGTATGAAAGCCAGATGCTATGGCTGACAGGGCTATTGCCGCTTGTTTTATTTCAATTGATAAGAAGTAAAGGGATAATGAATTTCATATTTTTTGCAATGTCGGTAATGGCAGGCGTAATATTTTTTCATTACTACAAATTGCAATTGTCAAACTACTATCAAATGCATATATTTTATCCGGATACAATGATTGACAAGCTGCAAAGAATCCCTAAGTATTTATATGTTTCTCAACATGGACGATATTTTTTCGGTTATTTGAATAGTCCTAATCTTTTTAATGCAGCATTTGCAATAGCGGCAGTTATCATAATGATATTATTGCCGATGGCCGGATTGTATTATTTAGTGAAAAGGCAAAGAAATGCTTTGCTTTTTATTCTGTCAACGATTTTTGTGCCGGTATTACTGGTTGCAACATTTTTTACGACAGATATTCAGCCACGTTTTTTACTTCCAATGACAGGCTATGCATTGATAGCAATAAAATTGCTGAATAATATTGCCCCCGGAGTTCTGCTTAAAATAAAATTATCAGTATATGGATTCCTGGGCTGTGGTATAGTTTCAATGATTACCCTGTATAATTTTTATTTCCTTGATTCAACAATAGCATCATTGGATTTGCTGATAAATAAATTAAAGTCTGAAGGAGTTTACTATGTTTTCTGTACTGATGGCATGCTGGAGTGGCAGATAAATTTTTATTCGGATGAGAAAGTAATAGCCAGATCACGTTGGCTTCTTGGCAGATACCCACCTTTTAATGACAGGGTAGATGAAGCCCTGGATAATGGAGCCCCTGTAGCTGTTATGGGATATAAGGACGTGTACGATGGTATGCGACTTTCAGATGTCAAATTCATTGGTCCATATTTTTATAGTATTAATCCTTCAAAAAGTACATTGGGAGATGGATTCTTATTCAGGTAAATATTACCAGCACCTTTCTGCGGATAAAAAGCTGCTGCCACTGGTAAAAGCCAACCCGGCACTAAAGCTGAAAAAGCATAAGAACATATGCCTGCACCTCTGCGCCTCTATAATGAGCCAGCAGTTGAGCACTAAAGTAGCACAGGTGATATACAGGCGGTTCCTGGAGCTATACGGCGGCGAAGAACCTACTCCCGAACAGATAGTAAAAACCCCGTTTGAAAAACTGAGGGGTATAGGCTTATCGAATGCCAAGGTGAGCTATGTGCAGAATGTGGCACAATATGCTATAGACCATGGTATGGACGATAAGAAACTGTATAAAATGAGCAATGAGGAAGTGATGGATTTTTTGTTGCCAATAAAAGGGGTGGGTAAATGGACCGTGGAAATGCAACTGATGTTTGCCTTGGGCAGGGAAGATATTTTTGCCGTTGATGACCTGGGTATACAGATAGCCATGAGTAAGCTGTATAAGATAGATATGGCCGATAAAAAAGCCATGAAAGAGAGGATGCTGAAGATATCTGCCAAATGGAGCCCCTACCGTACCTATGCCTGTATGCTGCTGTGGCGGTGGAAGGATGGTGAATAGTTATTAATTTGTACCACAGATGGAAGAACAAGTATATAAAAAATTATACCGATTAGGAGCAGTAGCATACGTATTGCTGTTAGCATTCTCTATTGTCTTTTACAAAGAGCGTACTGTATTTGTAGACTTGTCATATCACCTGTTCTACATTCTAAAGGATGGCTATTTCGCTATACAGAATTACAGGTTCGGGGCAATAGTTACACAGGTATTTCCTCTGCTAGGTAGTAAGTTTGGGTTGTCGCTTGATAATATAGCCAGACTGTATTCTGCAGGGTTCATTATCTATTATTTTACATGTTACCTGTTGTGTGGTACGGTACTGAAGAATTACAGGATGGCCCTGGTATTGCTGCTTTGCCATACCTTATTTGTGACAGATACATTTTACTGGGCGCAGTCAGAGTTGCCACAGGGTATGGCAATAATGTGTGTAGTATTGGCTTATCTGTCAATGCAGGATAGGGGTCAATTGCAGGGAATACCTGCAAGCCTTGTTTATGTTGGTGTCCTGACAATGGCATTTGTACATCCGTTACTTGTATTTCCGGTGATCTATAGCATACTATACTTCCTGTTAAGGAAGGATAACGGGCATAAAAAGGATTGGATTAGTGTAGGTGTATTCTATATAGCTATATTGGTAATAAAGAATATTGCATTCAAGACCTCTTATGATGCACAGGCAATGGGCGGGTTGAAAAATTTCGTTAGCCTGTTTCCTGATTATTTTAACATTGCTGCCAATAAAACTTTCCTGCACAACTGTGTCCGTAAATACTACTGGATACCAATAATATTTACATGGGTTACTATTTTTTATGCCGGTAACAGAAGGTGGAAAGAACTGTTGCTGTTTGCCGGTTTTAGCGCCGGGTTCCTGTTGATGATAAATGTATCATATGCTTACGCAGGTGCTGCAGACTTCTATATGGAAAACCTGTACCTGCCTTTAGGGATATTTTTAGCTATCCCGTTGATATATGACGTATTGCCTGCAATACCAAAAAAAAATATCGCAGGGTATGTGCTTGTGGTAATATTAATAACAGGAGCGGCACGTATATATACCAATCATGGCCTGTATACAAGAAGGCTTAACTGGGAAAGAAATCTCCTTGATAGGCATGTGGACGAAAAAATAGTTGCTGATGCTAAAGATTACCCGGTCGATACATTGCTCATGACTTGGGGTACTCCATATGAATTCTGGTTATTATCAACAATTGAGAAAGGGAAAACTGCGTCAATAATTATTAATGAAAAACCATCGGAGCTTGTATGGGCTTTAGATAATAATGATGCTTTTTTAACTACCTGGGGTTTGTTTGATTACAAAGACCTCCCTGCGCGGTATTTCATATTCACAGACACAGTCTCAAAATATAAGCTGGTGCAATAAGTTACTTCAGCCTGTAAAGCATATATCCATCGGCAATAGAAATGCTATCTGTCGCAGCCTGTGTCTCATTTAGATAATTATGATAAAACTCGTCGTTCAGGGCAGCGTTAATGAGTATATACTTAGCATTCACTCTGCTGAATAATACTTTGTTGCTGTCTGCTGGCAACTGACGCGCTGCTACCATTGTGCGTTTGTGCGTAAACAGGCAGAGCGCGCGAGGTTTGGCAAAAATAATTACGTCAGAATCGTTGATGTTGTTGCGCAGGTAAGCGAATGCCTTCTCGTCGTTGGCCGATGGTATATTTCCTTCGGGTATTATACGGGTGCTGCGTTCCATTTCATTGTAACCCAGTGCTATGTAGTAGATGGTTATCAGTATTGCCATTATTTGCCCCTTGGTATTAAATAGCCCGGGTAGTATCATGGCAGCACTCCTATATGCATAGAGCAGGTATATGGGCAGTATAGATAAGATGAACCTCACCCCCTGCCTTTGAGAAAAATACAGCATAAATACAGTCAGGAGTATAAAATAGAAGTCTGATACAGATAATCCTTTTTTTACTGTAGCAATAAAACCTATGATAGCAAATGCCAGCACCATATACACAAAAACATGCGCTGTGGCAAACATAAATCCATCAGACGGGTAGTAGTGAAATGAGCGAAGTATAAGCTCAAGAAAATAATTGCTGCTTTCGCCTATGCTTTTCCAAACTGTAGTGGTGCGGTACCCAACAAGGTTTTGGTAGTAACTCATTGTACTGTTAGGGGCAGCAAAAATAAATCTACTTACTACGATAAACAGCAGGATTGTAATAGTGGTTATTTTAAACGAAACGGACGTAGTAATGTCAGCCATTTTTAATGGTGCCTTACTTCTGTATTTCTTCAACAGGTCAATAAATAAGTATAGCATTTCTGTGGCTACTATTAGTATTGCCTGAGACCGTATCATTATTGCCATTGTCAGGCATAAAACCAGTGCAGTGATACGTTTGGTACTGAAGTTGTCATGTTCGCGTAGCAAAAGATATAATGCAATAAAGAACCAGGATGGAATATCTGACAGTACATTGGGTTTTAGCTCCAACACACCACCGGCATATACGCACATTAATGACAGGCATATAGCAGCCACTGTACCGGTATATTTTCTGAAATAGGCATAAAGTATAAATAGCAGTCCCGCAAGAAATAAAGTAATGAAATACATCATCACTTTAAAGTTGTACACGCCCCAGATCTTTACAACCGGTGCCAGGAGTAAAGGGAAGCCTGCGGGGTATTGTGCCGGCCCGTAATCAGGGTTTGAGGGATTGAAGATATATTCAGATTCATAGTAAGGTCGTCCGTTAGCTATATTGAAAGCTTCTCGTATGTATTGTGCAAAATCATCTCCCCATCCATGAACATTATATATGTTCATGAAGAATAGGGGAATTGCCAGTATGCCTAATATTATGTAGGGTAATATTGAAGCCCGGGTATTGTTCATTCAGCCAATTGTTATGCTGAACAAATGTAATGATTGCTGCAGATGAATTATAGTAGTATGCTATTGCTTCAGCAGTTTGATGCTGCCTGTATAATTACTGCCTGAGAACCTTGCTAAGTACAATCCAACAGGTTGATTGCTCAGGTCAATATTTACTGATTTAGAAGTTGTCACTAATTGCAGTATAGTTTTGCCCATCATATCCGTTACAAGCAATATGCCTTTTCCTTCAGGCAAAGTAATGCTCACTACGTCGTGAACCGGGTTAGGATAGGCTACTATATCGTTGTTGTATAAAATGCTTTTTACTGTTGTAGGAAACCATGTAAAGAAGCTTTGGGTACGCCATGCCGAATAGACCGTGCCACCGCAAACAGTACGTACGTGTGCATAATATAATGTGCTGTCTGTAAGACCATTGACAGTAACAGGATTGTTGTTGCTGACAGGTGTGCCGGCTCCAGATGGGTCGGATGCAGTTTGGTTAACAACATATTCATAGCCGGAAGCACCGCCAATTATCCCCCAGCTTATTTCTGCAGAGCTGTCTGTAACCTTCGATACATTCACTGCACCTATTGCTCCGCATGAAGTAGTGAATGAGGCAGAATTCCAGTTGCTGTAA
This sequence comes from Flavipsychrobacter sp., assembly GCA_044227125.1. GTDB lineage: Bacteria > Bacteroidota > Bacteroidia > Chitinophagales > Chitinophagaceae > Polluticoccus. The sequence goes on along the minus strand of JBGAFS010000001.1, from coordinate 1,338,778 downwards.
CTGCCGCTGCCACAATCTGTTCGTACCCATGCTTTTTGCGGGGTGTTAGGTGCCAGGCCGCCAACACGTATTGTAGTGCCTGTAATTGGAGTTCCGCTGGCAGGCTGCGGAGAAGTAGCGGGGAGTACTGCATATTCATATCCCACTGCACCAGAAACAGCCATCCAGGTTACAGTTGCACTATCTATAGTAATGTTTAATACAGATGGTGCAGTTGCATTGCACTGAGCCTGAGCATGTGTTGTTGCCAAAAAGAATATTAGGGTATATAAGGAATAGAATATGGTACGCATAGAAAATATAATTCCTTATAAAGATAACGAAATAGAGGTTAATCTGATTTGTTAATAATTGTAATAACAGGATGTTGCCGTGAAGTGTTATTTTTATAGAGTATGAATCATTTGCCAAACCTCATACACGACCTGGGCCTTGTGCTTATCATTGCAGCAATTACATCATTGTTGTTTAAGAGGTTGCGTCAGCCGGTAGTGCTGGGGTATATACTGGCCGGCTTCCTGCTTAGTCCTAATTTCCCATTGTTCCCTACCATTACAGAATTGGAAAATATCAGGATATGGGCAGATATCGGAGTGATATTCCTGTTATTTACCCTTGGGCTGGAGTTTAGTTTTAAAAAGCTGATAAAGGTTGGTGGCACATCATCTGTCACAGCACTGGTTGAAGTATCTGCTATGCTGGGTATAGGCTTTATTTTAGGCAGGTTGATGGGATGGCCATTAATGGACTGCATATTTTTGGGAGGTATATTGTCTATTTCATCTACAACTATCATACTCCGTTCATTTGATGAAATGGGGCTTAAGAGCAAGAAGTTTGCAGAGCTGGTATTTGGTGTGCTGATAATAGAAGACCTTGTAGCAGTTGTGCTTATGGTATTGCTGTCTACCATTGCAGTAAGCCGCCAGTTTGCGGGGCAGGAAATGTTATTATCAGTATTAAGCCTGAGTTTCTTTCTGCTCTTATGGTTTGTTGCGGGCATATTTTTTATCCCATCTTTTCTAAGCAGGGTGCAGAAGCACCTTAGTGATGAAACAATGCTGATACTCTCAATCGCTTTGTGCCTGATGATGGTAATGCTATCTGCAGCTGCCGGCTTTTCTCCGGCTCTGGGGGCATTTATCATGGGGTCTATTCTTGCAGAAACAACACAGGCAGAACGCATAGATAATATTATAAAACCGGTAAAGAACCTGTTTGGTGCAGTGTTTTTTGTATCGGTGGGTATGCTTATAGATCCTAAGATGGTAGGACAATATGCTTTGCCTATACTCATTATCAGTATAGTATTTATTATAGCAAAGACCATACATGTGGCAGCCGGTGCACTAATAGCAGGGCAACCGCTAAAACAGGCTATATACGCAGGTATGAGTATGGGGCAGATAGGTGAGTTCTCATTCATCATTGCCACATTGGGCCTCACACTTCATGTGACGAGTGAATTTCTGTATCCAATAGCAGTAGCGGTATCGGCCATTACAACTTTTTCGACACCATATATGATAAAAATGGCTTCGCCATTTTACAAGTTGGTAGAAAGGACGTTGCCTGCCGGATGGAAGAAAGCGTTAAACAGGTACAGCAGTGGTACACAGTCTATTTCTGCAGCAAGCGACTGGAGGAAGGTGTTGCAATCAATGGCGGTGAATGTTGTTATTTTCTCATTCATAATACTGGGTATCATTTTTGCATTTTACAATTATGTTACATCATGGGTGTATGCCCATATTGCAGACGGGGTTTGGGGTGATGTGATAACTGCCGCGACATGCCTCATACTGATGTCTCCTTTTTTGTGGGCTTTAGTGTTGCGTAAAACAGAACCTGAAGCTTTCGCCAAATTATGGAGTAATGCAAGATTTCGCGGGCCATTGTTATTTCTGCGTTTGATAAGGGCCGGCTTGTCAATTGTATACATATCCGTATTCATGCTTAGCTTTTTCCCGATATATGCTGCAATACCGGGTATTATTCTAATAGTATCTCTTGCGTTCTCCTTCTCAAAAAAGATACATGCTTTCTATATAAGGTTAGAGAACCGCTTCCTGTATAATCTGCATCATAAGGAAATACAGGAGGCCAAAGCAAGTCTTCGTGAGCTTGCACCATGGGATGCACACGTAGCAAGGTTTACATTTCCTGCTGGCTCACTTTGTACCGCTCTTACACTGGAAGAAATGCAGATAAGAGAGAAGCTTGGTGTAAACATAGCTATGATAAAAAGAGGCGAGCATCATACGATACCTGCTCCATCAAGATATGAAAGATTGTACCCGGGTGATAAGTTGTTTGTAATTGGTACTGACGAACAACTGGAGCAGTTCAGGCAATATATAGAACCACCGAATGGTAAGCTGCCTGAAATGCAGGACACTAATGAAGTAGTGCTGAAAAAGCTGCCGGTAGAAGCAGGTTCTGTATGGGAGGGGCAAACTATCAGAGAGAGCGGGATACGTGAAAAAACCAAAGGTCTGGTAGTAGGTATAGAGCGTGGTAATAATCGTATACTTAATCCTGAATCTAACACTGCTTTTGAAGTTGGAGATAAGATATGGGTGGTAGGAGATGCAAGGCTGATAGCAACAGTGTTATAATAAGAAATTAAGCAGGCAAGAGCCTGTATAAGAAAAGCCACGCAGCATTGCGTGGCTTTTTTGTTATAAAACTGTAATATAATTAAGCGTTCTGCATCACTTTAGGAGCAGCAGCCATTATTTCTTCATTAGCCTGTGAGGCATATTTATCGAAGTTCTTAACGAACAGTTGTGCCAGTTCGTTAGCTTTCTTGTCATAAGCTTCCTTGTCGGTCCATGTATCACGTGGGTTTAGAATCTCAGATGGTACATTCGGAACAGACTGAGGCATAAGTACACCGAACACAGGATGAGCGTTGTACTCAACATTGTTCAGTTCGCCATTCATAGCTGCTGTGATCATAGCACGTGTGTAGCTCAGTTTCATACGGCTGCCTGTGCCATATGCACCGCCGCTCCAACCTGTGTTGATGAGCCATACATTCACATCTGGATGCATTTCCAGTTTCTTACCCAGCAGTTCTGCATACTTAGTAGGATGCAGTGGTAAGAATACGCGGCCGAAACATGCAGAGAAAGTAGTTTGCGGTTCTGTAACACCAACTTCTGTACCGGCAACTTTTGCAGTATAACCACTGATGAAGTGGTACATAGCCTGGCCTTTGGTCAGTTTGCTGATAGGAGGCAGGATACCGAACGCATCACAGGTAAGGAAGAATATATTTTTAGGATCGCCACCGTAAGAAGGTTCCTTAGCATTTTCTATGTGGTAGATAGGATATGCAGCACGTGTATTTTCAGTAATGCTGCCATCTGCATAATCTACAGTTTTAGTGCCCGGGTGGAATTTGATATTTTCCAGCAGTGCATTTGGTTTGATGGCGTTGAAAATCTGTGGTTCTTTTTCAGCGCTCAGGTCTATACATTTTGCATAGCATCCGCCTTCAAAGTTGAATACAGAACCATCGGCCCAGCCATGTTCATCGTCACCTATCAGTGCACGGTGAGGATCTGCAGACAGGGTAGTTTTACCTGTGCCTGAAAGACCAAAGAACAATGCAACATCACCATCTTTGCCTTCGTTAGCAGAGCAGTGCATGCTGAGTACTTTATGATCATGCGGCAATACGAAGTTCAGTACACCAAAGATACCTTTCTTCATTTCGCCTGTGTAAGCAGAGCCACCTATCAGTATCACCTTGCGTGTAAAGTTTACGATAGTGAAGTTTCCCTGGCGTGTACCATCAACAGCAGGGTCGGCCTGGAAGCTCGGAGCCTGGATGATGTGCCAGTCAGGAGTTTGTGTTTCTATTTCTGCTGCAGTAGGGCGCAGGAACAGGTCGTTGCAGAACAGGTTTGCCCATGGTGTTTCATTCACCACGCGGATGTTCAGGCGGTATTTAGGGTCAGCACAGGCGTATGCATCGCGTACCCATACTTCTTTGCCGCCGAGGTAAGCAACTACTTTATCGTATAATTTGTCAAAAGCTTCAGGAGAGAACGGGATGTTCACATCGCCCCAGTCTACGCTGTGTTCTGTGATCGCATCTTTTACGGTGAATTTGTCTTTAGGAGAGCGGCCGGTAAATTTTCCGGTGCTTACACAAAGAGCGCCTGTATCATTCAGTTCGCCTTGTCCTAATTCAATGGTTTTCTGAGTCAGCTCTTCAGGAGAAATATTCCAGTGAGCAACGGCAACATTCAGCCCTATTGCAGCCAGATTAGCTGAAGGGTTCTTCTTACCAAATTCCTGCATAGATTAGTTTCTTTTAGAAAAATTTAGAGGGCAAAATTAGCATTAAAAATGCTTAAAGGAAGTAATAATTTGATAACATTGGTCATGTATCTGGAAAATTAACACAGGGCTATTACTGCCTGCTATTGGCAGATAACGGCTTGTAAACCATTAATTGAGAGAATAATATCACCCAGGCCAAAATACAAGGTACAGCCTTAATTACATAAGGAACCAGTATGTCCCTTCGTACTGCCGGAGGAAATACTTCTGTAGGACTCAGACATGTAAAAATAAAAACAATATATACCAGCGTTTTCTGCCAGGTATTTATGGTCTCTAAGCTGTAGTACCAAACCACAACCCCCGATACTGCAATAATGAACGTAGGAGACTCAGCCTTGTGGTTGAAAATGATAACCCAAACCAGCATTTGGGCGAGAAATAACATTCTGAAAATGAGGTTGTTATATAATTTATATCGCAGAAGTGGGACAAAGAACAGTATAATGCCCGCCAAGGTGATATAGTTTTTGAGGCCGTCTAATCCGAACCAACTATGCAACCAGCCCATCACTGAGAACCCAAAAGAGGCAGCCTGGTCAGCAGCCATCATATTCGCCCAGCTTTTGTATTCCATAAGCAGGGTTCCCGGGCTTACTACGGCCAGAGGTACAATGGCAAAAAATACCGTCCATACCACCGACCATAGTATAAAACGCAGTTTGCCGGGGTAAAACAGGAATATAATAAACCCAACAGCACCGTATATTTTAATGAAAGTGGCTATTACCAGCAGCAGTGTAGCCCAGCTGGCTTTGTTGCGCTCCATTAGGGCAAAAGCAGCTATAATAAGCCCGGCCATCAGTGCATTGCTTTGGGAGCTTTGCAGGGCGGTTATCATCTCTACCAGTACAAACCACAAAAAAAGGCTTTGTTTGCGTTCAGTTAAAGGCAACATTCGTACAGCCTTATAGAGTACCATGGAGTTGATAAGATTCCAGAGCAAAAGACCGGCAAAATCAGGCAGGTAGGCCATTGTACCCATAAATAGCGCAAAAGCAGGACTGTATTTAAAAAGATCCCAACACTCATCAGGGTAGGCTATATAGAGGTCTTTGCCTGCTATAAGGTGAAAAAATGCCTGTTTGAATATTACATAGTTATTATAATGGGTGTAAAAATGCCCTTCTATGGCATGGTTTTTAGGCATTACTACCCTTTGCACAGTAATAAGGATGGTTGCCAGTACATATATATATAGTACAGTTTGGGGCTTGAGCAGAAAATCTTTAAACCGGTTCCATTTAGCAGCCATAGCAGCTACGAAAATACAATTATGAATTATATTGCATATTCAAATTGTCATTAATTAAATTTGAAAAATCTCCCTTTATTCCTGCTCGCATCTGTTTTTGCACTCTTATTTATAATGAGTTGGGTACCTGTTGTGCATAATGGTGCTTATGGCAGGGTTTTGTCATTAATTGGGCAGGGCGGATTAGCCTTGAACCTGCTGATTTTACTGCCCCGGATACGCAGGAAAAAATGGTAGAATTAGGGGTAGGAAATGAAAAATTAACACATCACTTCTTTTTGAACTTTAAACCCTTATCTTTGCGCCAAATTTCAGGGCCGAGTAATGAGTTTCAGACGTTTATTTTCCTTTACTGTATTGGTTTTCGCGCTATTCAGCGCATCAATTCCTGCTATTGCACAACACGAAGAAAATGTTGCAAATCATGAGGCTGAGTCTCATGGTGAGGCTGGCGGAGAAAAAAAATTCAACGCATCTGAAGTTATCTTCGGCCACATCAGCGATTCGCATTACTGGCACCTGCTGGATATCAATGGAGAACCGGTAAGCCTTTCTTTACCAGTTATCATATATGATAAGAACGGTGGCCTGAAAATGTTTTCTGCTTCTAAGTTCCATCATGGCCACGAAGAATATGAAGGTTACAAACTTCAGTTCGGAATGAAAGAGAAGATAGTTTGGGCAAATGAAGCTGAAGCAAGCCAACACGATATTTACGATTTCTCTATAACTAAGAATGTTGTGTCAATGCTTATATCAGTAGTGTTACTGTTATGGCTGATGATGGGCGTGGCTAAGAAATATAAGAAGAATGGCACAATGGTAGCCCCAAGCGGTTTTCAAAACGCACTGGAGCCTGTTATTACTTTCATACGTGACGAGGTGGCAAAACCAAACCTGGGTAACAGGTATATGCAGTTCATGCCGCTGATACTTACTGTATTCTTCTTCATCTGGATAAACAACCTGCTGGGCCTGTTGCCCGGTGGTGCCAACTTCACAGGTAATATAACAGTTACTTTCTGCCTGGCAGTTGTAGCGTTTATAGTAATGATGGCTAAGAGTAATAAACATTACTGGGGCCACTTACTGAACCCTCCGGGTGTGCCTACAGGTATCAAATTTATCCTGGTGCCTATCGAGATCATCTCCATGTTCATTAAACCAGTTGCACTCACGATACGTCTTTTCGCCAACATTATGGCGGGACACATCATCATCCTGAGTGTGATATCAATGATATTTATTTTTGGTGCGCTGAGCAAAGTAGCGGGATATAGCTTTATCCCGGTATCGCTCGCCTTCTCTATATTCATGTTCATGCTTGAATTGCTGGTAGCAGCTATCCAGGCATTCATCTTCGCTAACCTGACTGCCGTATTCATCGGCCAGGCTATTGAAGAGCCACACCATGAACACGGAGAACACGATCAGCTTGAATACCTTTAATAGCTAAACAAGTTTTTTTAATTAAAATCCATATACAATGTCAGTGTTAAACACAATTTTGTTAGCAGCTGAAAGTGCAGGATTAGGCGCTATAGGTGCTGGTATTGCTGCTCTTGGTGCAGGTCTTGGTATCGGTCAGATCGGTAAAGGTGCGGTAGAAGCCATCGCTCGCCAACCGGAAGCTATGGGCGATATCCGTGCGAACATGATCCTTACAGCAGCCTTCGTAGAAGGTGTTGCGCTGTTCGGTGTAATCGCTGGTATCCTGGCTATCGTACTGTAAGCATTGCTACGATGAACTTAACTGCATCCGGAGCACAGGGCCGAGGATGCAGTTATTAAAACTTAAAACAACAACCAATAAATAAATAACAATTATGGATTTGCTCACCCCCGGGTTTGGCTTATTTTTCTGGACGCTGATAGCGTTCCTTTCAGTGTTTTTCGTGCTTAAGAAATTTGCATGGAAACCAATATTGAATACACTGAACGAACGTGAAACAGGTATTGCTGAGTCTATTGCTGCTGCTGAGAAACTGAAGAAAGAAATGGGCCAGATGCAGGCAGAGAACGAAAAAATTATGGCTGAAGCACGTGCAGAACGCGCTGCTATGCTGAAAGAAGCTAAAGAAACTCGTGACAGCATCATCAACAAAGCTAAAGACGATACTAAAGTTATAGCTGACAGGATGCTGGCTGAAGCACAACAGCAGATTCAGCAACAGAAGATGGCTGCACTTACCGAAGTGAAAAACGAGATCGGTAAACTGGCTGTAGAAGTAGCTGAAAAAGTAATTCGTAAGCAACTGGCTACTGCAGACAGTCAAAACGATTATGCTAAAATGCTGGCAGAAGAAATAAAAATGAATTAATAGCTGATTTAGAATAGTAGATATGCCAAATCCTCGTCTCGCTTCACGTTATGCTAAATCACTGCTGGACCTTACGGTAGAACAAAACTCCGTAGAGACCACCCTGCAGGATATGCAACTGCTGGATGCGATATGCCAAAAGAGCGCTGAGTTCAGGAATATGCTGGCAAGCCCTGTAATAGCAGGCGACAAAAAACAGCATATACTGGAAGCTATAGTAGGCAAAGAATTGCACCTGCTGACACAAACATTTGTGAAATTGCTGGTGAACAAAGGCCGTGAGGCTAACCTGCCTGAAATAGCTGCTGCTTTCATCAGCCAGTATAAAGTGATGAAGGGCATCAAAACAGTGAAACTGACAACAGCTTCTCCTGTAAATGATGCTGTTAAGAAAGCAATCATTAATAAAATAACAGGTGACCTGTCTGCTGATAAAGTAGAAGTTACCGAAGTGGTTAATCCTGATATCATTGGCGGTTTCATCATTCAGATGGACGATAAGCTGATTGATGCCAGCGTGCGCCGCGACCTTAATGACGTAAAAGCACAGTTCCAGAAGAACATTTACGTTAGCGAAATATTTGGAAATTAGTTTTTTGAATTTATAAAACAGCATAGTCATGGTTGAGATAAAACCAGATGAGATTTCGGCGATACTCCGCCAGCAGTTGACCAACTTTAACGCTTCTGCCAACCTGGAAGAAGTAGGTACAGTATTGCAAGTGGGTGACGGTATAGCCCGCGTATATGGCCTGAACGGCGTACGCCAGGGTGAACTCGTTGAATTTGAGAACGGTGTAAAAGCGATAGCGCTGAACCTGGAAGAAGACAATGTGGGTGTGGTATTGATGGGTGATGGCAGCGAGATCAAAGAAGGTGCACAAGTAAAACGTACCGGACAGATCGCCTCTATCAAAGTAGGTGAAGGTATGGTAGGCCGTGTTGTAAACACACTGGGTGAACCAATAGATGGTAAAGGACCAATAACTGGTGAACTGTATGAAATGCCTATCGAGCGTAAAGCTCCGGGTGTTATCTTCCGTGAACCGGTAAAAGAACCACTGCAAACAGGTATCAAAGCGATAGATGCGATGATCCCTATCGGCCGCGGACAGCGTGAGCTGGTTATCGGTGACCGTCAGACAGGTAAAACAGCTATCTGTATCGATACCATCATCAATCAGAAAGAATTTTACGAAGCAGGTAAACCTGTTTACTGTATATATGTAGCTATAGGTCAGAAAGCATCTACTATTGCCGGTGTTATGAAGACACTGGAAGAAAATGGTGCAATGGCTTATACAACTATCGTTGCTGCGCCGGCTGCTGACCCTGCTCCATTGCAGTTCTACGCTCCGTTTGCAGGTGCTGCGATAGGTGAGTTCTTCCGTGATACCGGACGCCCTGCGCTGGTTGTTTATGATGATCTTTCTAAACAAGCGGTAGCTTACCGTGAGGTGTCTCTGCTTCTTCGTCGTCCTCCTGGCCGTGAAGCTTACCCTGGTGACGTATTCTACCTGCACAGCCGCTTGCTGGAACGTGCAGCGAAAGTTATCAATAACGATGCGATAGCTAAGAACATGAACGATCTGCCAGAAAGCATCAAGCATTTGGTGAAAGGTGGTGGTTCACTGACAGCTTTACCGATCATCGAAACACAGGCAGGTGACGTATCTGCTTACATCCCTACAAACGTTATCTCGATCACTGACGGTCAGATATTCCTTGAGTCGAACCTCTTCAACTCAGGTATCCGTCCTGCGATCAACGTAGGTATCTCTGTAAGCCGTGTGGGTGGTAGTGCGCAGATCAAATCAATGAAGAAAGTGGCAGGTACATTGAAACTTGACCAGGCTCTTTATCGTGAGATGGAAGCGTTCTCTAAATTCGGTGGTGACCTTGATGCTGCTACTAAAGTTATCCTTGATAAAGGTAGCCGTAACGTGGAGATCCTGAAACAAGCACAGTACACTCCATATAGCGTAGAAAAACAAGTAGCTATCATTTACCTGGGTACTAACAACCTGGTAAGCGGTGTACCTGTTAAGAACATGAAAGCATTTGAAGAAGCTTTCCTGCGTGAAATGGAACTGAAAATGCCTGAACTGTTAGCTGAATTCAAGAAAGGTAACCTGCCTGAAGATGGATTGGCTAAGATGGTGAAAATGGCTCAGGACATGATACCTCAATACAAATAATAAACAATAGTTTATACAGATATAGAACCCTTGCCTTATGGCAGGGGTTTTTGTTTTGTAACTTTAGCTAATGGATATATACATTCGTAAGGCCAATGCTGATGATGTGCAATACGTACACAGGATGGTATGTATGCTTGAAGAACTGGAACTGGATAGAGGTACGTTTGAAGCAATATACTTGTCTAATGTTGCTGACGAAAGAAACATATACCTGGTAGCAGAAGCGGATAATAAGGTTGTTGGATTCTTAAGTTGTCATGGGCAGCAATTACTACATCATAATGGATGGGTGTATGAGATACAGGAATTGTTTACCGATGAAACGTATCGTGGTAAGGGTATAGGTAAACAATTACTTAATGAGTTGGAGAGACAGCTTGTTGAAAAGAAGTATGATATGATAGATGTGACTTCCGGCAACAGGCGTAAAGAAGCACATGCGTTTTACATGAAGAATGGCTTTAGCCAGACACACCAGAAATTTACCAAGAAAGGTAATAGATGATTTAGTTGCTAAGCTTTTGCAGAAATATGAAGTGCAATTTTCTCCAGCTTAGTCAACACCTCGTTCATATTTACAGGCTTATACAGGTAATCATTAAAACCGTTTTTGACTATTTCTTCCTGCTCTGTTACAGATGCTGTGAATGCAATAATGTAAATGCCTGATTTTTTTGGGTCTGATGATGCACGTATTTTTCGGGTTGCTTCATATCCATCCATTTCAGGCATATGCAGGTCCATAAAAATAGCATCGAATTCATTGTTCATACATGCCTCATAGGCTTTGAGGCCATTTTCTACAGCAACTGTTGTGATGTTTCGTTTGTCGAGCTGTGTTTTTATCAGGAACCTGTTCACGTCATTATCTTCAGCTATTAATATTCGCAGATGGTTAAGCGGAATATTATTGGCTGTTGGTGTTTTGCTAACAGTAGCAGCAGCTGTATAATCGAATGTAATAGTAAAATAGAAACTAGTGCCAACACCCGGTTTGCTATCAAGCGTTAAAGAGCTGTTGAACAGATTGAGTATTTGTTTTACGATAGCTAAGCCAAGACCTGTGCCGCCATATTTGCGGGAAGTATGAGATTCTGCCTGTGCAAATATTTCAAATATAGCTTCGTGTTTATCGGGGTGTATGCCAATGCCGGTATCTGTAATGCAGAACCTGATTGCCGTTTCCTTTTCTGTTTTGTTAATACAATCAAGCCTGACCGTAATACTGCCTTCTTCTGTAAACTTTATGGCGTTGCCAACAAGATTGTAGAGCAGCTGTGATAAACGGGTAGAGTCAGTAATGATATTGATATTTTCTAATTGCTTGTCAATATCAAGTATAAAATCCAGTTGTTTATCATTTGCCTTTATTTTCAATACAGAACATGTGTCCTTCATGAAATCAGATATGTTGACCGGTACTTTCTCAAGTTCTAACATATCTGAGTCAATCTTGTTAAAATCAAGAATATTATTGATGAGTGCAAGCAGGTCGTTTGCAGAGTGGTGCAATATTTTCAGATTGTCTTTATGTCTCTGATCAGGGTTGTCTTCTATCAGTAATTCCGTAATGCCAATTACCGAGTTCAGGGGTGTGCGTAACTCGTGCGACATGGTAGAAAGGAAGTTTGATTTAGATGCAGCCAGCCTGTTAGCCTCCGTAATAGATACCTGTAGTTGACTGTTTAACTTCTCTTTTTCCCTCAGGCTGATATTGAAAGCATCGAAGAAAAGGAAATGAGCAACAGCAATAGATACGAAATTGAGAATAACAATTAATTCATATCCCGGCGATGCTATTTGGCCCGGTACATTACTTATACCTAGGTTTGATGTACCACCGGTGGCTAAATATAGCGCAACAGGTAATATACTCAGGGCAGAATAAAAGATGCCAAAAGAAACATTCAGTGTATAAAAACTGCAGAGCAATACCATGAACATAAACTGGATGCTCACGAGGTTGATCATATGTGTATATACGAAAATGTTGGTCCAGACAACTATAATACCTACCCACATCATGATATGGGCCAGCATCTTCATCTTAGATGGTTTGTACAACAGTATCTTGAACATGAATATGTACAGAACAAGAGCAACTAAAGCCCTTGCAGCCTGCAAGGATTGTTCGTTGATAATGCCTACTGTTAATACAATAATAGCTTTGAGTAGCGCAAAGACAATGATGGCATATATAATACGGATCCGAGCTTTAATAAAATTGTCGGGTTCAGTATCAAGTGCTTTTTTGAGAGACCAGTTAAAGGGCGATAACGGATTTGCCATAGTTCATTATAAAGCTAAAGCAAATCAAGTGAATACACCTAATCAATCCGTTATTTTGTTTCCATTATATATGCCCGGGTATATTTCATTACAATTTGCCCGCGTTGAGCGGATACCTGGTAATATTCATGAAAAACTGTGTCTGTATCAAAGTGAAACCCTAAAGTATAAGTGTAGTCATTGTCAGTTTTTCTTAATATAGGTTTATAGTGTTCTCCCCCAGCCGGCATTTTTATTGTACTCTGTGCAAAATTATTGCCCCATGCAGCTTCCACATCATATGTGCCAATGCTGTCAGTCGACAAGACTGTAACAGAGAAAGTGCTATTGTTCAGTTTGTCTTCAGTAATGGGTATTGTGTCCGCAGCTATTATAGTGCCTGACTTATAATTTGCTACTGGCATATTATTGTCTTTAGGGTTGTTGCTATTGCAAGATGATATGATACAGGCTGAGCCAAGGATACTAAAAACCGAAAGGATTTTCATAGAGCGCAAAAATAAAAAGGTATGCACATAGCACATACCTTTCACTAATAAATTAATATCCTTACCGGGATACGATGGTCTTTTTGTTGTATATGGAATTTTCGATAACGTCGATACTCATGTAGCCGGTAGTAATATTCTTGCCATTACTTTTACGCAGATTTACATGGCCGAATGCTTCGAACTTTTTGTTTAGAGAAAAGTATGCACTGTCACAAGTTAGTATCTCTTTATCGAGCTGAACTACAGGTTTAATAAGGATCAATGCCCTGTTTGCAGGTACTTCCTGCGTTTTTGCTGCGCTTACAATACTGAAATTGCCAAAATTCTCATCAACAGCCTGTTTATTCTGTGCAAAGGAAGCCTGGTTGAAGCTCAAAGTTAGCAGGGTAGAAAGCAATAAGGTTACTCGCATATTTATACCGGTTTAGGCTAATAAAGTTAAGGTATTATACAGATATATTATCAGCTAATTTAATTTTAGTGAATGGGTACAAAATGCTAATTTTAAAACCCTTATTCATAATAAGTCACAGCCTGCATCAATAGCAGGAATAAAATGATCATACTAATGAAAAAATGGACATTACCGGTTATGGTACTACTTGGTTCACAAATGATGCTTGTGTCATGCGGTGATGCCGGCAAAAAAGAAGACAATGCACAGTCTGCTCCTGTAAGTTCGGGTTATGACAGCACATTCAAAGTAGAGGCAGAATCTTTTGCTGACCTGCAATTGCTGCGCTATGAAATACCGGGCTGGAATGAACTGAGCCTGCAGCAAAAGCAACTGTCGTATTACCTATATGAAGCAGCACTCTGCGGCCGTGATATCATATACGACCAGAAGAGTAAGTATGGTATTATGCTTCGCAAAACTTTAGAGGCCGCTTATGGAACCTATAATGGTGATAAGAATAGCGACGACTGGAAGAAGTTTGAAACATACTGCGGACGTTTCTGGTTTAGCAATGGTAACCACCACCATTATGGTAATGAGAAATTTATACCCGAATGTTCCTATGAATACTTCGCTTCCGTAGTGAAAGCTTGCGATACTAACCAACTGCCTAAGGAGCAGGGTGAAAGTACTGATGCATTTCTTGCCCGTATCAAACCGCTTGTGTATGACCTGAAAGTAGAACCTAAGGTTGTAGACCTGCGTCCTAATGTTGATAATGTTGTTAACTCATCAAATAACTTCTATGAGGGTGTAACTCAGAAAGAAGTGGAAGCGTACTATGCTAAGTTTGATACTAAAGGCAACGCACCATCGTGGGGATTGAATAGTAAGCTGATGAAAGAGAACGGGCAGATAGTTGAAAAAACATGGAAATCGGGTGGTATGTATGGTGCAGCCATTGATAAGATAATAGGCTGGCTGGAGAAAGCTACAACGGTAGCTGAAAATGAACAGCAGAAGAAAACATTGCAATTGCTGATAGAGTTTTATAAAACTGGCGACCTGAAGAAGTTTGATGACTACAGCATAGAGTGGGTGAGCGATACTGCATCAAGAATAGATGTAGTTAATGGCTTCATAGAAGTATATCTCGATGCCATAGGCAAAAAGGGAAGCTTTGAAAGCACAGTGTCTATGAAAGACATGGAAGCTACCAAACGCATTAAAGCAATAGCTGACCAGGCACAATGGTTTGAAGATAACTCTCCGCTGATGCCGGAACACAAGAAGAAAAGTGTAAAGGGTATCACTGCAAAGGCTATTACTGTTATAGTTGAATCAGGCGATGCGGCACCAAGTACACCAATAGGTATCAACCTGCCTAATGCGGACTGGATACGCAAAGAGCATGGCTCTAAATCAGTGTCACTGAGCAATATCATATATTCTTACAATGTAGCAAGCGCTAAAAGCGGCATGCTGGATGAGTTTGCTATAGATGATGCAGTAAAAGCACGCCTGCGTAAATATGGTAATCTTGCATCAGATCTGCATACAGATATGCACGAGTGTATTGGCCACGCTTCAGGACAGATCAATCCGGGCGTAGAGACTACGGATAAAACACTCAAGAATTATGCGTCATGTCTTGAAGAGGCCCGTGCTGACCTTGTAGGATTGTACTATATAATGGATCAGAAACTGGTAGATATAGGAGTAATGCCAAGTAAAGAGGTAGGTATGGCAGGTTATGATAACTATATGATGAATGGTTTAATGACCCAGCTGACGCGCCTGAAAGCCGGTGACCAACTGGAAGAGGCGCATATGCGTAACCGTGCGCTTAATGCATACTGGGTATATGAGCATGGTAAGAAGGATAACGTAGTAGAACTGGTGAAGAAAGATGGCAAGACCTATGTTAAGATCAATGATTATGAAAAACTGCGCCTGCTGTTTGGTGAACTGCTGCGTGAGATACAACGCATAAAATCTGAAGGCGATTATAATGCAGGTAAGAACCTGGTAGAAACTTATGGTGTGAAAGTAGACCCGGTATTACACAAAGAAATACTGGAGCGTTATGCTAAGCTGAATGTGAAGCCATACCGTGGTTTTATACAGCCTAAACTGGTGCCGGTAATGGAAGGAGATAAGATAATAGACGTAAAAGTTGAATACCCTGAAAGCTTCTTCAAGCAGATGCTGGAGTATGGTAAGAATTATGGCTACCTGCCCGTAAAGAACTAATATTAAAGCACATAAATAATAAAGCCCCTCAGTAAGGGGCTTTATTATTTATTATAACTCAGTTATTTTACCATCTTTTATTACAAAGGTGTTCCAGAAATCATTGTTATTTATCAAAGAGGGTACAGGTTTACCATTTACTGTTGCCGGAGTATGCCTGGGGGCTTCATTAAGCAGGGTAGCTACTTTTTTCGCTATTTCATCTTGTACTTCTTTAGGTATAGGTTTCCCTTTGTTCTCATTTCGCATTACACCTCCGAAATCAAAGTAGACAATCTTGCCCGTTTCGTCTGATACAATATTGTACATACTAAAATAATAACGACCGTCAGGCATTTCTTTAAATTCTTCAATTAGATTATCCAGCAAATATTCTTTAATAGCAGAGCTGTTTAAACCAGCTTTTTCATTTGATGGGTTACCCATACCGTTAGGCATAGCATCTATCTCTTCCGGCAGATAAATTTTATTGCCATTCAGTTTTACAGGGCTTGGCGGACGCTGTGCAATTTTCATCAGGTACTCGCCGGTCACCGGATCCTGAACCATTGTGGTATCATTTGCCCATTCTTTCATTTCAAATTTGTTTTCCATGTAGGTTACTATATTCCCTGTCACCTTACGTTTGTCATCTGAAAATGCATTTTTAGTAAAACACAAAATACATACCAGCATTAGTGGTAGGGAAAGCAGGGTTTTGCTTTTAGCAAGACCTGTAGATCTTTTTGTAAGCATAAGGATACGTTTTTTTATGGGTGAACGATTAAAGGAATGTGTAAGGGCAGGGGCTGACTGTAATACGGCTTGCTCTACTAAGAAACGGCCGTATTCTGAAGGCTTATTGTTAACTGCTTTGTCTGCCTGGTATTCATGTATTATCATCAGACGGTTGTAGTAGAGGTGAATGAGCGGATGAAACCAGAAAACAATACGTAATACTTGCAGTAAGAGCTGGTCTACAAAATGTAAAGCATGGCCGTGTTGTTCTTCATGATTCAGTATCATGTTCAACTCTTCTGTGCTATAGTTTTCTTTGCTGCTGATAAATACCATCCTGAATGCAGAAAATGGAGTATGGTCTTTATGAGTCTCAATAATGGTCCATACCCCGTCTTTTGATCTTGTGCCCTTTAAATATAACCTGATAAGGAGGTAGATGTCTTTTAGCAACAATATTGAGAATGTAACTACCCCCGCTATATACACGAAACGCAATAGCATCCACATACTCATTACTGTTGTGGCAGCTTTGCCTGCAACGATGCTCTCTTTTAAAACTGTTGCCTGCGCTACTACTGGCCTGCTGATATTTACAGCATAATCTATGCTGTATGGCTGCAAGGACCACAGCGGAAGAAGAATCCCCATCAGGCAGGTTCCCAACAGGTACAAGCGATTGAAGCTGTGAAATGATTCTTTGCTAAGAAACAGATCAAATACAATGAGGCTCAGCAGCCAGATAGCACTCATGTTTAGTATGTACTGCAGCATAACTACTTCTTTTTATTGTTATCTAATGTTTTTAGCAGGTCGTTAAGTTCTTTCAGGTCCAGGTTCTCGTTTTGTACCAGGAAGCTCACCAGTTTTTTAGGTGAACCACTGAAGTATTTCTCAACCAAGCTTTTTACCCCCTGCTGTGCATATTCTTCTTTGGTAACAATAGGGAAGTACTCATGTGTTTTCCCGTATGCTTTATGTGTTACAAAGCCTTTCTTCTCCAGTATGCGCACTACAGATGAAACAGTGCTATGCGGTATATCAGGATCTCCTAAATGTTCTATTATATCACGTACGAGGCAACGTTCCAGTTTCCATATCAACTGCATTACCTCTTCTTCTGCTTTAGTTAGCGGTTGTAATGTTGATTTACGTTTCATAACGTAAAAATACGTTACTAAACGTAAAAAGCAAATTTTACATAAAAAAATAATGGGACACAGCCTGTGTCCCATTATTTAAAAACATGAATACTATTTTACTTTTTGGCCAGTGCCAGTTCCAGTACTTCATTCATTTCGGTTACATAGTGGAACTTCACTCCTTTTATATAAGCCTTGTTTATTTCTTCTACATCTTTCTCGTTCTGCCTGCATAATATCACATCTTTAATACCTGCACGTTTTGCTGCCAGTATCTTCTCTTTAATACCACCAACAGGCAGTACCTGTCCGCGCAGAGTTATCTCTCCTGTCATAGCCAGGAAAGGCTTTACCTTACGGCCGGTGAATGCAGAAGCTAATGCAGTGAGCATAGTAACACCGGCGCTTGGGCCGTCTTTAGGTACGGCGCCTTCGGGAACGTGTATATGAATATTAGACTCTTCAAATTTTTCAGCAGGTATATTGTATTCCTCAGCATGCGCTTTGAGATAAGACAGTGCTGTAGACGCACTCTCCTTCATCACATTACCCAGGTTACCGGTAAGTGTAAGGTTACCCTTCCCTTTAGATAATCCTGTTTCTATAAAGAGTATATCACCCCCTACATATGTCCATGCAAGGCCTACGGCAACACCTGCCGGGTTGCCCTTGGTATACATATCATTCGTAAAACGAGGTTTGCCCAATACTTTTTCAACCAGTTCCGGTGTAGCTTGCGGTTCTACTTTTTCATCCATAGCTACCTGTTTAGCTATAGAGCGCATCATAGCAGCAATAAGCCTGTCCAGTTCACGTACGCCGGATTCGCGGGTATATTCCTGTATTATTTTGTTCAGGACCTTGTCGTTGAACTTAATATTTACTTTACTAAGGCCGTGCAGTTCTTTTTGTTTAGGTACTAGGTGGCGTTTAGCTATTTCTGTTTTTTCCTCAATTGAGTAACCTGTCAACTGTATTATTTCCAGCCTGTCGCGTAGTGCTGGTTGTATGTCACTGAGGCTATTAGCAGTTGCAATGAATAAAACTTTCGACAGGTCAAACTCAAGTTCTAGGTAGTTGTCGTAGAACGAATTGTTTTGTTCCGGGTCCAGTATTTCTAATAATGCAGAGCTTGGGTCGCCGCGAAAATCTTTACCGATCTTATCTACCTCGTCTAATATAAATACAGGGTTAGACGATTTTATTTTACGCAGTGATTGTATGATACGGCCGGGCATAGCACCTATATATGTTTTGCGGTGTCCGCGCAGTTCACTTTCATCGTGCAGGCCACCGAGGCTCAGGCGTACATATTTACGGTTGATTGCATTGGCTATGCTTCTACCCAGAGACGTTTTACCAATACCCGGAGGGCCTACAAAGCACAGGATGGGAGATTTCATATCTCCCTTCAATTTTAATACCGCAAGATATTCAAGTATGCGGTCTTTAATTTTCTCCATGCCATAGTGGTCGTCATCCAGTACTTTCTGGGCACGTTTCAGATCATAACTGTCTTCTGTAACAGTATCCCATGGCAGGTCGAGAATAAGGTCAAGATGGTTATATATAACTGAGTAGTCTGGCGTGCTTGGGTGCATGCGCTGTAGTTTCTCAATATTCTTCTTAAATAATTCCTGTGCAGCCTCGGTCATCTTAATGCCTTCAGCACGCTTTTGCAGATCATTAATCTCACGTTCGTTGGGGTCGCCTCCCAGTTCTTCACGTATAGATTTCATCTGCTGCTGCAGGAAGTATTCACGCTGCTGGCGGTCTATATCAGCACGAGTTTTATTAGTTATCTCATTTTTGAGTTCTACCAGTTGCAGCTCTGACTGTAGTAGCTGCAATAATTTTTCAGCACGCGCTTTAACATCGTTTTCTTCCAGCAGTCCCTGTTTGTCTACCAACTTTGCATTCAGGTTAGATGCCACAAAGTGTACAAGGAAAGATTGCTGCTCAATGTTGCGCAGAACGATACTTGTTTCGTTTGGCATATTGGGTGATTGCTGTGCTATCTGCTCTGAATAATCTTTTATTGAAGATACCATCGCATCAAACTCAGAATCATTTTTCGGGAACACATCCTCCAGAAAATTCACTTTGGCAGTGAAGTATGGTTCAGTTTGCTGGAAAGATTCCACATTGAAACGCATACGCCCCATGATGAAGATAGTAGTATTACCATCCGGCATCTTTATCTGCTTCACAATTTTTGCCAATGTACCTGTGGTATATATCTCATCAGTTCCCGGATCTTCATTATTCCCATCCTTCTGAGCTACTACACCAATCCATTTACCTGATTTTTGTGCTTCAGTAATGGCCTGTATAGATTTTTCTCTTGCAACAGTTATTGGCAATACAACATTAGGGAACAGAACTGTATTTCGCAGAGCTATTAATGGTATTTCATTAGGAAGGCTACCCTTTTCCTGGTCATCCATTTCATCTTCTCCAAGTGGCATAATAGGCATAAACTCCATCTCTTGTTCAGACTGGTTCAGCAATAGATCTAACATCGACTTCATTTCAGACATTTTGTCAAAATTTTCTGCTGTTTCCGTATTTCAGCAGGTAAAGATAATGGTCAATACTTATGCCAAAGGAAGTAAGACTGTAATATTTACAGGTATTCCTTACTTATCTTTACACAAATTACTATAAATATGAAATTCGCCTATGTAAGTTGCGTTTTGATATCAGGATTATTAACTACAACTGTAACCTCATTATCAGCACAGGAAAATAGCAATAGCATTGAAATAGCCGCATTAAAACCTAAAAAATTCTATGCAAGTAATGCGCTGGATGCTGCAATATTATCCAGCTCATTGTTTACAAAGCCCGGACAAACCAATAAACTAAGCACACCAAGGTTTTCATACTTCTGGAACTTTGGGTTCAACTTCAATTATGATTTTAATAACTCAATTGGACTGTATACAGGTATTGGTATTAAAAATATTGGCTTCATTGAAAAGATAAAAGACAGTACCATCAAACGCAGGGTATATACATTGGGTGTACCATTAGGTATAAAACTGGGTAATCTCAGCAAAAGAACATTCCTGTTTGCAGGTGCTGGTATTGATATACCGATGAACTATCGTGAAAAAGGTTTTGTAAAAAGAAACAACAAGCAAAAGTTCAACGAATGGTTTAGTGAAAGGAATAATCAATTCATGCCCTATGTTTTTGTGGGTATGAGTTTCAAGCCTTCTATGACCCTCAAGCTACAGTATTACTTCAATAGTATGATGAATACCGGTTTTGCCGAATATCCGGGTACCGCAGTCTTGCCGTCATATCCGTATGCAGGTTACGATGTCAGGTTACTGATGATAAGTATGGGCTTCGATATTCATTATAATCGTACGCCTAAAAAGAAGAAAGCTGAACAGAAGAATATATCATAGAAAAAGCCCCGATTCAACGGGGCTTTTATTTTATTGGATAATTAGTTTTTGTGTTCGTTTCTCACCGTCATATTTCAATTGTACCATGTATAAGCCTGAGGATGCATCCAGCGATATTTGTTGCTGTATGCTGCCTGCATTAACCGGAATATCAGATGTATATATAACGCTGCCGAGGGTATTTACCACAATTACAGTGGCAACTCTGTTATGAGTGTTATTGAATTGGCAGTTCAGGGTAAAGCTTCCCCTGTTCGGATTCGGATATATGTTGAGGTCAGCGCTGTTCTTAACAGGTGTTTTTGTATTCAAACCGCTATCAATAATGTATGAAGACAGGAGTGCATCTTTGCTGCCCCTGCATACAGTTTGATAGGCACCTGCCGTTGTTAAATTATTTGAGTTAATACTATCCGCATTACAAGCAATGAATAATTTCCCTGTAACAGGGTTATATACCATAGAGGTGCTGCCTATAGTAGATGTTTCTCCATTCCCCAGCAGATTTGGACTGATATAAGAACCATTTTTATCCCATTTAGATAATACGTATTGAGCATTACTATTTGCAGATGCCAGGTAATACTGGTTATCATTCAGATCAGAGAACATTGCAACTCCCGTACCTGAATAAGTACCCCATACTCTGGTGCCTGTGCTGTCAAATTTTATCAGCATTCCCGCTGCAGGTGTTGTACTGTAAGCTCCTGCTGTAGCAATATTGGCTGTGCTTGATGTTAGGCCACATGCATAAATATTGCCGCTAGCATCGGTACTTAAGGCATCGAATCTTTCTGTTCCATTTCCATAATCTCCATAGTAAGTACCCCATTGGCGTACCCCTGATGTATTAAATTTTGCAAGGAATGCATCACCGTAATTCGGATGCCCTGATACATTATGATATGCAGGCTCAAATCCTGTTGATGTAGCTATGCCCGTATCACTTTGTGCTTCTCCGCAAATAACGATATCGCCGGTAATGGTAAGTTTCATATCAAGAAGTGCATCTGCTCCTGTACCACCGTAGTAGGTGCCCCAAAGGCGATTGCCAGACGGGTTGAATTTTGCAAGGAAACCATCATTTAATGCAGAATGTGCTGTTTGATGAGCCCCGGAAGAAGCTATACCTGTATCACTGGCAGTATTGCCGGCTATATATATGTTTCCTGCAAGGTCACAGGAAAGGCCAACAACATCCTCTACAGAGCTACCGCCATAATATGTGCCCCACTGGCGGGCCCCGGAAGCATCAAATTTTACGAGCATAACGTCAACACCATTACTGATGTTAGGATGAAACACGCCTGATGTAGTAATACCGGAGGTGCTGTATGTACTACCGGCACAATATATATTGCCGGTTATATCACAAGCCGCAGCTTTAAATAAATCATCAGCAATATTGCCATAGTAGGTAGCCCATACCAGATTTCCTGAGGTATTAAATTTGGCTGCGTAAGCATCTTTCCCGGTAAAATGTGTAGTAAGAAATGCACCTGTTGTGGCTATATTTGATGCACTTGATGTCTGGCCAACCATAATTACATTTCCGGATACATCGGTAGCTACGCCATAGCCGTATTCAAAACCTTCAAGTGCTGTGCCTGAGCCGCCGAAAAATGTTCTCCAGTCTACTGTTATTGCCGGATCAATGATGAGGGTGCCTGTATAAGGCGCTATATCAAATGACAAAGCGTTATCAACGAGTATGAATTTTGAAGAGATAACTTCTTTTGTTTCAGGGTTATAACTGTAAGGCGCATGTTCTGTAATGCTGCCAAACGGAGTGTTGGCAATCAGGGCTCCATTGTTTATATTTAAAGAAGTAGCGCCGCTGTATTTTAGTTGTATATCAGAAGGGTTACCTCCCGGATGTACAACGAAATCGTACTTAAGCTGATTGTTATTCGTATACAATACCCAGTCAATATTCGGGTATACATTTTTATAGGTCAGTTTTTTAAACGAATGAGCTACTACTCCCTCAGGACATTGTGTAAGATAATACCTTTCATAGCCCGGTTGTTGTTGTTCTGTAATGACCGGAGCCCTCATGTCAGCGCCTTGAAGAGCTACATCAAGACGATAGATGTCGGCCGATGAAGAGCCTGCTTCCCTTATCCATTGATAATGAATCTGGCCGTAACCAATAAAAACATTCACGTCTCCTTCATCAAGTTTGAACTGAATGTCATTTCTGAAATGATAGAATTGGTCGGCTATTTGCCCTTTATTTTCTATAAATGAGAATGACTGGTTGTTGTCTGCCATATTTCGAGGGCCCGCAAAGGCATACATTGAGCACATGATGCCCAACAAGAAGGGTATAAGTTTTTTCATAAGAATGATTTATAATGTTTTAGCAACAAAATATATGCCAGAAATAATAAATTATAATAAGCAAAAAGGCAGCGTGTTGCTGCCTTTTACATTTACTTAATTACTTCTGCCAGTTTCTCTTCTAGTGCCTCTCCTCGCAGGTCTCGTGCTATTACTTTACCGTCCGGCCCGACCAATACATTTGAAGGGATCGATTCAATACCGTAGGTACGGGCGGCAACAGACTCCCAGCCTTTCAGGTCGCTGATATGTGTCCATGTAAGGCCATCTTTAGCTATCGCTTCCTGCCATTTATCCTTATCATCGTCAAGAGATACACCCAGCACTGTGAAATTCTTGTCTTTGTATTTGTTGTAGGCAGCCACCACATTGGGGTTTTCCATGCGGCAAGGCCTGCACCACGAAGCCCAGAAATCTACCAGTACATATTTGCCTTTGAAGGAAGATAGCATTACCTGCTCACCAGACACTGTTGGCAATGATATTTCAGGGGCCATGCTTCCTTCAGTTATACTGCTGTTACCCTGAGCTTGTACCTTATTGCTATTTGCTTCATTGTATTTAGCAATGTAATCTTTAGCAAGTTTTGCATTGTGGAAACGTGCGCCCAGGTTCTGCACGAATACATTGATATAATCTTTCTCAACTGCCGGGTTCAGCATACGCACAGCAAATATTGCATTGGGCAGGAACTGGGTAGTATCAGCATATTGTTCTATAAAACGTGTGAAGCTGATATTTTTTTGTACTACCTGGTCTTTCGCTATGGCGAGTGCACTGTCATCACCGCGTGCTTTCATACTATCCAGTACTATGCCAAGGGTGTTAAAATCTCTCATGTTGTTCCTTACTTCATCAAGGAAATTTAGAAGGCTGGAAGAAGACGGAGACCCCTCGACCTTAGATTTTTCTATGTCAGACCAGTTGCCGACTAATTTTACTAAGCCTTTGTCGATACTTAACAGCATAAACTTGTTATACTGAAACCGCAGCCGGTATAAACCTATTTCAGCATTTTTCCCTGTCAGTTCAAAATCACCATTTTCTTTAGTTGTGGAAGAGTCAAGTATTACTATATCATTTACATTAAGCTCTTCGAGGTAAACTGTTTGTACAGGCATATTATCCAGGTGGCCTGATACCGTAAACTTTCGTTGGTTTTCTGAACACGATGCCAGTAGTAGCGCTACCGGTAATATGAATGCTTTGAACTGTTTTATCTGCATTTATACGTATTTATAATTGGGACTGCAAACCTAAATAATTATTCGCGTTATCGGTGATTGCATATGTTAATAATATATTTATGTCTATTTATTGATATGTAACATTGTAATGACAATAGCCTGACACTATTTTTTTCATTACGGAGGATATTTGCAGGGTGATGAATCTACGTTTTTCGATAAGCCTGTTTGTAGCGATAGCCGGGTTAAGTATCAGTTCGTGCCAGAAAGTTGATAAACCTGTGACCCTTCCTGAAAAAGGGACATCGCAGCACAACACTATTGAAATGGATGAAGACTTCACGGAGCAGTTTTTCTATAATATTGAGGATGGTAAGGTTGTTTATACAAGTTTTGTAAACAGTTGGGACCTTGCTTTTGAGTCTTCTCCTGCCGGATATCACATATTCATGAACGGCGCTAAGAACGTTTACGTATACAATACCCACAGCCAGAACATATACGATGTAAATGAACCACCAAAGATCGCCGAAAGCGAATGGGGGTTTGATGCACCCTGCGGATTGCCTGATTCTACGGGTGTGGGCGACTGGGTGTCCCCGGGCCGGATCTCAAAGAACGATGTGTATATAGTGCGTATGCCAACCCCGGACGGCCTCAAGTTCAACTACTATAAGCTCAGGGTGCTGAGTGTCAGCAGCACAGAGTACATGATATCTTTCGCAGATATTAAAGACCCTGAGGTTAAAACAATGACACTGCCTAAGGATGATAATTACAACTACACCTATTTTACTTTTGACAGTACTGGTTCTGTAGTACAACCTGAGCCGCCTAAGAATACATGGGATATTGTATTTACCAGGTACAGGCATATCTACCACGACTATCCGGGTTATGAGAATTTCCCTTATACCGTTACAGGTGTATTGTCGAACCCATATCTTACAGAAGGTGTTTCAGACAGTACATCCGGATATGAAAACATAACGCTGTCGTATATTGCTAAAGCCAAATTTGTCAAAGACCGTAATGTGATTGGTTTCGACTGGAAATCTTATGACCGTCCCAGTGGTAAGTATACGGTCAATAAGAATAAGTCGTACATAATAAAGACCCAGAAAAACCAGTTCTGGAAGATCCATTTTACCGATTACTATAACTCACTCGGCGTGAGGGGCAGCCCGTCATTCGAGTACGAGCGCCTGCAGTAATCTTATTACACAATTACCATTTCTTCCGGTAGTATATCCATAGTAGCGTTTTCTGCCATTTTTGCTTCTGCTTCGCGGCGGGCAACGAGTCCTTTTTGTTCCGGCTTTGGCCAGAGGCGCTTCATGCTGCGCAACTGTGCAGCAATGCCATTAAGGTCGCCAATAGCTGCAAATGGTATAATAGCTTTCATTTCTTTTCTCCTGTCTGTATCATTAGCTACAGGACCACGGTTATATACCAATGATAGTAAAGCCCCTTGTGCATCAGGCGGGAGTTTTTCTACACCCGGGTAAACCTTGCGTACATCAGCAGCACAGGCGGGCAGGGTGGTATGGTAAAATACCTTTATCGCTTCATCATAAGGGACTTTGATGTTTTTAAGGCCCGGCAACATGGCTTTGCATTGAGCCCCCTTTTTGCCACAAAGTGCCAGCAGGGTATTCAGCGATGTTGCAGACAAGGTATCTTTCCAGGCTTTGGTAAGCTCCTGTTTGGTACAATAGCCTATATCAAAACCGATACCAATGGTAACACCGCTTTCTCCTCCCGGCCATGTGGGCGACTGGTAGTATTTATTATAAGCCTGTTTAGAGCTTACCTCGTATGCCACCAGTGCATCCAACGACTTTTGTGATACTACCATTGTAGCACCTGCAGGTATCTCCGGCAGCTTCGGCTGTATGAGTGCTTCGATGCGCGATATGGTAACCGGCCCAACCAGGCCATCGGCAGTGATATTTAATGCAGCCTGTACCTTTTTGATGTGCGTTACCAGATTACTGCTATTTACAGTAATGCCCAGCCTCGCTTCCAGCTTTTGGCAGGTAGACAGGTCTATAGTTCCTGTTTGGGCAGCAGCTAATTGTTTTTGTATGGCTTTGATACGTGTACTGAGATCAGGCATGGAGTGCTTGTTTAGGGTAAATTAATGATTAAGTGATTAATAATTGAGTATTGTTTATATCTGTTGATAGTTTTTGATAGTTTTTTTCACAGTCATTTTTATTTGTGCTCCCGGTTTGCAAGCAGACTACCGGGCTATTGCAGGTAGTTGTATGCAGGGTACGGGGGTTATTTATTTTCATGGTTAGGTATGTTTATGCTATTTATTTTATTAAGACAAATTTACTATTTTTTATTGTTAATTGACATTTTTTGGAGGTAGTTATCTATGTAGTGTTGTGTAGAAAAATAGAATAATATTATTTTAGTCAGCACTTGTAAATGATATGCGTTATATCCTGTTTATTCTATTACTCATTAATAATCTTTCTGTATCTGCACAACAAAGGGATACTGTAGAGTATTTACTAGATTACTGGTGGAAGCCCTGCGCACCTTCTAAGGCCATGTATTACAGGATGTCATACAGGGAAGACGGACTCTGGCATGTGAAAGACTACTACCTGAAAGAAAAGACCCTGCAAATGGATGCCACAGCTCTTGATGACAGTTGTAAGAAGTTACATGGTATGGCATTCTATTATTATCCAAATGGTAAGCTATCCGGTAAAGCCAGATACGTAAATGATACATTGGAAGGATTAAGAAGAAATTATGATAGTTCAGGCAAATTGACAGATTCAACATTGTTTAAAAAGGGAATGCCTTGGAAGTTTGGCTATAAATGGTACAGCAGCGGAAAACTAAAATATAATGGTATATATGATGACTCCGGAAAAGGGGTTGGCGAAGAATGGTATTATTACGAAGATGGGACATTATCAGATCATGGTTATACTACCACAGGCCATCTTGAAGATAGCATATGGACATTTTATTATAAATCCGGGGTGATAAGTTGTAAAGATTACTATAATAATGGGAAAAGGGTAAAGCGGGAATGTTATAATGAATTAGGTAAACTTGAAAATAAACCCTGCGAAGACACTGAACCGGATTTTATTGAATCTTATGAAACATTTTATTTTAAACTCAAGAAGAAACTAAGAGACAGGGTCAGTACTAGGTATAAATTTGATGAAGGTGCTGAAGTACTATTAAAGATATGTATAGATGAAAATGGATATATGAGTAAAGTTGAAATGGTAAAAGGAATCAGGCCTGATATAGATAGTCTTATTATAGAAGTACTGCATAATATCGAACGATTTACTCCGGCTAGGTATGAGAATAGGCCAGTAGTTTCTTGTGATGTTCAAGAGGTACCTTTAGCACTTTTTGAATAGTTTTTATTTTTAATGTATTCTTTCTGGATTTCCCTTTTGAGTTTTAACTCCATAACCTTACCTTTGCGCCAAATTTCACGGAGTTTAATTTTTTATATAACTGAATTGTATGCCAAACGTTGGTAAAATCAAGCAAATCATTGGTCCGGTAGTGGACGTGTATTTTAGTGCAGAAAACAAGTTGCCCGAAATCTACAACGCCCTCGAGCTTACTCGTCCGAACGGTGATAAACTGGTATTGGAAGTACAGCAGCACCTTGGTGAAGACAGTGTTCGTACTGTAGCGATGGACGGTACAGAAGGCCTGGTGCGCGGTATGGAAGTTGTAGATACAGGTAAAGCGATAGCAATGCCTATCGGCGAGCAGATACACGGCCGCCTGTTCAACGTAACAGGTGATGCTATTGATGGTCTTCCTCAGCCTGATAAAACCAACGGCCGCCCGATACACGCTAAACCTCCTAAATTTGAGAACCTGAGTACAGCATCAGAAGTACTGTTCACAGGTATCAAAGTTATCGACCTGATCGAACCTTATGCAAAAGGTGGTAAGATCGGTCTGTTTGGTGGTGCGGGTGTAGGTAAAACCGTATTGATCCAGGAGCTTATCAACAACATCGCGAAAGCATACTCCGGTTTGTCAGTGTTTGCAGGTGTGGGTGAGCGTACACGTGAGGGTAATGACCTGATGCGTGAGATGATCGAAGCAGGCATCGTAAAATACGGTGAGAAATTCAAGCACAGCATGGAAGAAGGTGGCTGGGACCTTTCTTCAGTAGATAAAGAAGAACTGAAAGATTCAAAAGCTACGTTCGTATTCGGACAGATGAACGAACCACCGGGTGCGCGTGCACGTGTGGCGCTGTCTGGTCTTACAGTAGCAGAATATTTCCGCGATGGTGATGGTACCGGTAAAGGAAAGGACATCCTGTTCTTCGTAGATAATATCTTCCGTTTCACACAGGCAGGTTCTGAGGTATCAGCGCTTCTTGGCCGTATGCCATCAGCGGTGGGTTACCAGCCTACACTGGCTACAGAAATGGGTCTGATGCAGGAGCGTATCACTTCAACAAAGAACGGTTCAATTACATCAGTGCAGGCGGTTTACGTACCTGCGGATGACTTGACCGATCCGGCTCCGGCTACAACCTTCGCCCACCTTGACGCAACTACAGTATTGAGCCGTAAAATTGCCGACTTAGGTATCTATCCTGCGGTTGACCCTCTGGATTCTACATCACGTATCCTTACGCCGCAGATAGTTGGTGATGCACACTACAACACTGCTAACCGCGTAAAACTGATATTACAGCGCTATAAAGAACTGCAGGACATCATCGCCATCCTTGGTATGGATGAACTGAGTGAAGAAGATAAAATGACAGTACAACGTGCACGTAAAGTACAACGTTTCCTGTCTCAGCCGTTCCACGTAGCAGAAGCCTTCACTGGTCTGAAAGGTGTACTGGTTCCGATCGAAGAAACTATCCGTGGTTTCAATATGATCATGGACGGAGAAGTGGATGAGTATCCTGAAGCAGCGTTCAACCTGGTAGGTAGTATCGATGACGCTATAGCGAAAGGTAAGAAACTGATGGAACAAGCTAAAAACTAAAAACCCCCTAACCCCCTGAAGGGGGAATTAGGTTAGGTTATTAATTGATAAAATTAAAATAGCCCCTTTAGGGGTTGGGGTATGCAATTAGATATATTAACACCTGAACAGAAGATCTACAGTGGCAGCGTATATGGTATACAACTGCCGGGTATCGAAGGTTCTTTCGAGATACTGGAGAACCACGCGCCTATGATAGCATCTCTGGGTAAGGGTAAAATGAAAATAATAAAAGACAAGAACACTACTGAGATGTACGAGATACAGGGTGGGTTTGTTGAAATACTGAATAACAAAGCCAGCGTACTGATAGAAGGTGCAAAACTGATGGAATAGTTGCTCAGTATATAAAGAATAAGATTAAGGGATTGCCGCATTGGTGATCCCTTAATTATTTTAACGGTGGTTATCACAGTTTTTGACTTTTTACTTTTTACTTTTGACTTAACAGTGAACTTACCTTTTTTCATAGCGCGACGTTACCTGCTGAGGCAGAAGGGTACCTTCTCTTCTTTCATCATCAGGCTGGCTATACTGGCTACATCGCTCAGCGTGGCTACCATGCTGGTAACGGTGGCTTTTGTTACCGGGTTCAAGTACGAGATAAGAGAAAAACTGTTCAGCTTCTGGGGGCATATACATATTACCCCCTATACGCCTAATACTGCTACCATACTAACGCCGGAGCCCATGAAGCGAAACATGGTTACTGAGCAGAAGGTAAAAGCAATGGCACATGTGCGGGATATGCAGCCGTTTGCAGTGCGACCTGCCATCATAAAAGCAGGCACGCTGATGGAAGGTATACAGCTGAAAGGCGTAACTGCCGATTACCACCTGCCGCAGAATGTGGATGTAAAAGGCAGCCCGATAAATTATTCAGATACATCGTATTCTAAAGAGATATTGCTGTCGCAAACCACTGCCGACAGGATGAATGTAAAAGCAGGCGATGATCTGCAAATGTATTTCCTGGAGCCGGGTGCTGATATGCCGCGCGTGCGCAAACTGAAGATATCCGGTATCTACCACACCGGTATGGAAGAGGTAGACAAGAACTATGCAGTATGTGATATAAGGCTGCTGCAACGCATCAATAACTGGCAGGCAGATGATATAAACGGATACCAGGTGCTGCTGGATGATGACCAGCTATCAGACACGCTGGCCGATGAAATATTTAACAGGTATATAGAGCCGCCGCTTACTACCAATACCATGAAGCAGATATTCCCCAACGTGTTCGACTGGCTGAGCTTGCAGGATGTAAATACAAGGGTGATAATATTCATCATGAGTATAGTGGCCATCATCAATCTTGCTGTAGCATTGCTGATACTGATAGTAGAACAGTCGCGCATGATAGGCGTGCTGAAAGCGCAGGGCATGCCAAATAGCGGCATCATGCGTATATTCTATTATCATGCAGCACTGATAGCAGGTGCAGGTATAGTGCTGGGCAATATCATAGGTTTAGGCTTTTGCTTCCTGCAGAAGAAAACCGGGTTCCTCACGCTTTCAGAATCTACCTACTATATGAAGTATGCACCTGTGCGTATACTATGGTGGCAACCTGTGCTCATAGATACTGTGACACTGGTGCTGTGTATACTATGTATGTCATTGCCTGCGTTGTATATTCGCAGGATACTGCCTGTAAGGGTATTACAATTCAAATAAAGAACCCCACCCATCCTCCCCTGAATGGGAGGGGAATAAAATGAGTAATAGAAACCAATATATCAGTATTTGCAGAACGCATAAAAATCTGCCTGTGTTTTTACAGCACTGGTGGCTGGATGCTGTTTGCGAAAACTGGGATGCTGCCATAAGTATGAATGGTGAACAGGTAGCCGGAGTATGGCCATATGATATACAAAGCAGGATGGGTGTAAGCCTGTTCCGCAATCCAAAACTGCTGCCTTATATGGGCCCTGCTGTACTATATCCCGCCGACCTGAAAGCTGCCAACAGGGATAGCTTTGAATATGATACTATGGCAGCACTGGCAGCACAATTGCCTGCTGCAAAAGTATGGGACCTTGCATTGCAACCGGGCATAAAGCAGGCCGGCCTGTTTAAGCAAAAAGGAATGAGTGTGGAGGTGCGCCAGACATTCCTGTTGAAACTGGATGCAGATGAAACAACACTGCTGGCTGATTGTAAAGAAAGCCTGAGACGAAATATAAAAGCAACTGACAGTAATACAGAAATAGTGAATGACCCTTCACTGCTGCCATTGCTTTTTGAATACCAGAAGCAAACACTGGAACGTAAAGACGTATTGCAATCGTACACCCTGCAGGATATGCAAAAGCTGATGCAGGCTGCTGTAGAGAATAACAGTGCAGCATTGCTTGCCTTCAAGCAGGGCGCAGATGTGCAGGCACTGGTATGGAATGTATGGGATGCAGAACGCAGCTACTACTTTATGGGTGCGCAGAAACCGGGCAATGATAATTACAGGGCTATGCCGCAATTACTATGGCATTGTATCACTACAGCAAAACAGCGAGGGAATACTGTGTTTGATTTTGAAGGCAGCATGGACCCCGGTGTAGAAAAATTCTTCCGCAGCTTTGGGGCTGCAAGAGAATTATACCTTGTACTGAAGAAGAATGATTCTCTGTTGTGGAAACTGAAAACCCTTTTACGATGATACCTGCAACAATTAATACCGGGAGTGGCAGGCAGGTTCTGATAAGAGAAGCAGAGACTAGTGATGCAGAGAACATCCTGAAGTTTGCCCGAAAATTATTTACAGATACTGACCAGGTGCTGACTTTAGCATCAGAGTTTACTATCAACCAAGAGCAGGAAGAGACGTTTATTAAGGCTCATTTGGACAGTCCCAGCTCTTTATTGCTGGTGGCTGTTTGTGAAAACAATGTAATTGGGTTTCTGAATTTTGCCTGTGCCCCGAAGATAAAAATGAAACACACAGGCGAGTTTGGCGTAAGTGTTGATGCAGCTTACAGGGGAGAAGGTATAGGCCGTGCGTTGATAACATGTTTGCTTGATTGGGCTGAGAACGTGCCGCAGGTAGAGAAGATATTCCTTAATGTATTTGATACGAATATTAAAGCCATAGGTTTATACAGCAGTCTGGGTTTTGCAGAAGAGGGCAGGCAAAAGAAAGCCATCCGCCAGCAGAACGGCAGCTATGCTGATATGATAACCATGGCGAAATTCTTTGAGCGCTGATAGGCGTTATTCCAGTTCATATTCCAGTCTTACAGTTATACTCGCTGTTTTATTTTTACTGGAGGTGTTAAAGGCGCCGCCATAGCTGTAATCTTCGTTGCTGTACTGGCCGGTTATCTGGAACACGCCCATAGTAGCCCTGCGCAGGTTGCCGAGATTGCTGCGGCTGTTGCGGGCAATGGTAGCAGCGCGATTATATGCGTCTGATGCTGCCTGTGCCAGCAGGCTTATTTTAAGGTCTGAAAGTTTGGTGTAGTAATACAATGGCTCCTGTGAGCTCAGTTCCATACCCGATTGTAATAGCTCCGTTATCTCTCTTGATATCTTCTCAACCTTATCTATTTTCTTTGATTCAACTTTTACGGTTTGCCTCAACTGGTAGCCGGTAAAGGTAGTCCCTGTCTGCCTGCCATTCTGGTCGTAGCTGTAGTTGAATTGTTTGTCTATCACTATAGATGAGATGATGGTCTCACCGGCAGCTATGCCATGTGCTGTGAGGTAATCGCGCACCTGTTTTTCATCATTCTTCAGGGCAGAATATGCCTCTTTCAGGTCCATAGAAGTACGGGTATAAGTAGCACGCCAGACTATGAGGTCGGCAGTGAAATTATGTTCAGAGCTGCCCACTACGCTTACAGTATTCTTTGTTTTGAACTTGTAATTATAGGCCCTGCCCAGTATAAGGCTGCCAAAGAGAATGCAAAGGGCTAAAACAATGATACCGGCGTTATTCTTCATAAGATATGAATTTAATTAAAACTACATATAATAACTGAAATTAGGGTATCATACTGTCAAAACCCATGCCCGGAACCCGACATTTTGTCCCAAAATCAATAATGGCAAAGTTATTGACATTATAATTGCAGCATGTTTTTTAAAAATAAGAAGAAAATGAGCGAGAACACAGCTGGTAAAGAACAGGTTAGCAACGAAAACACGGACAATCTGGCACAGGAAAACCTGTCTGAAGAAGCCATTGCTAACGAACTGAATACAGACGACAGCGTGAATGGTATGCAGCACCTGGATGATGAAGTGCCTACCGAGGATGAAATGGTGAAAATGAAAGAAGAACTGGACGAATACAAAGATAAATACCTGCGCCTGGTAGCTGAGTTTGAGAATTTCAGGAAGAGGAACGCAAAAGAGCGTATAGAACTGATACAGACCGCGGGTAAAGATGTAGTACAGTCGCTGCTGGAAGTGCTGGACGATTGTGATCGTGCACAGAAGCAGATTGAGACTACAGAAGATGTGAAAATGATAAGGGAAGGTGTGATGCTGGTATTCGGCAAACTGCGCAATGTGATGAACAGTAAAGGGCTGAAGAAAATGGAAAGTGTAAAGACAGAATTTAACGCGGACCTGCACGAGGCTATTACCGAAATACCTGCACCGGATCCATCAATGGTTGGCAAGGTGATAGATGAGATAGAGCCGGGCTATTATTTGAACGATAAACTCATCCGCTACGCGAAGGTTGTGGTGGGTAAATAAGATATTACTAAGCTATGGCAAAAAGAGATTATTACGAGGTATTAGGTGTATCGAAAGGTGCAAGTGCAGATGAAATAAAAAAGGCATATCGTAAGATAGCTATGCAGTTTCACCCGGATCGTAACCCCGGCGATAAGGCTGCAGAAGAAAAATTTAAAGAAGCTGCCGAGGCTTATGATGTGCTGAGCAATGCTGATAAAAAAGCACAGTACGACCGTTTCGGTCATGCCGGTATGGGTGGTGCTGCCAGTGGTGGCTACGGTGGCCAGGGTGGTATGCGCATGGAAGATATCTTCCAGAACTTCGGCGATATTTTCGGTGATGATATGTTTGGCAGTTTCTTTGGCGGTGGCGGCCAGAGAGGTGGCGGACGCAGGCAGGGCTCACGCGGTGCCAACCTGCGCGTGAAACTGAAAGTAGATTTCAACGAGATAGCACATGGCGCTAACAAGAAAATAAAGGTTAAGAAATACGTACCGTGCAATACATGCAGCGGCAGCGGCGCAAAAGATAAAAGCTCTGTGCAGACATGCGGCATGTGTGGTGGTACCGGGCAGGTGCGTAAAGTAACCAATACCTTCCTGGGGCAGATGCAGACAGTAACAACCTGTCCTACCTGTAATGGTGAAGGAACACAGATAACTGCTAAATGCGGTAGCTGTAAGGGTGAAGGCAGGGTATATGGTGAAGAAACAATAAGCCTTGATATACCGGCAGGTGTGCAGGATGGTATGCAGCTGAGCATGGGCGGTGCGGGTAATGCGGGCGAGCGCGGAGGCCCTCCCGGAGACCTGCTGATACTGATAGAAGAAGAGAAACATCCGCACCTGAAACGTATGGATCTTGATGTAGTGTACCAGTTGCACTTATCATATCCGGAGATAGTATTGGGTACACAGGTAGAGGTACCAACAATTGAAGGTAAGGCGAAAATAAAAATACCGGCTGGCACACAGAGCGGTAAGATATTCAGATTGAAAGGCAAGGGGTTCCCTGCATTCCAGTCGTACGAAAGAGGAGACCAACTGGTAGAAGTAAATGCATGGTCACCACAGCATCTTACAGACGAAGAAAAGAATATACTGGAGAAACTGAAGAATTCGCCCAACTTTAAACCGGGGCCGGATGCAAAGAATCACAAAGAAGACAAGAGTTTCTTCGATAAAATAAAAGACGCTTTCAGGGACTAGTAATAGTCCCTTTTTTTATGCTACAATTTTTCTCCCTGTATGGCGTAATGATAGCCTGCTTTGACGAGTTGTTTCATTTTGTTTTCATCCCAGAGTACAGGGTTGGTATGGTTGAAGTGTATGAAATGCAGTTTGGCTTTTGTAGCAGCATCTTCTTGACTGAATAATTCTATGGTCTCTGCAATAAAAGGATGAGGTACTTCTTTCATATTGCGCCCCGGCAGTTCGGTACTGTCGCTGAAGGTGGCATCTACCAATGCTGCATCAACTTTTTTCACTTCATCTACAATATTCCTGTTCCATTTACTCCATTTATCAATATCAGGTATGAATAGATAATTTCTTTTTCCTGCATGAATAGAGAATCCTGCGGTCTCAGAATATTCATCCCTGTGCGGTACTGTAAATGCAGTTACTGTTATACCACCGGGTAAAGAGACAGCAGTGTCTGTATTCATTTGCGATATGGAGATATTGTTCAGCTTTACCAACTGGCTCCATGGGCCATTGTTTTCGAGAAAGGTTTTCATTTTGGGCAGCGCATATACAGTTACATTCTTCGTGTTCAGCACTTCCCTGCCCAGTTGCATAAGCCCGGTATAGTGGCCTATATGCGCATGTGTTAGGAAGATACCTTCGGGTAGGTAGGGGTACTCATTATTTGTTAATTTCTGAAACAGGTGCAATTGCTCTTTGATATCAGGTGTGGCTTCAAATAACCACCATTTCTTAGTTGCTGGGTCAGCTAATGCCAGCGATACCACATATTTTCTGCGGCCTGGTTCTTCCCATGCTTTTGTACAGCATTGTTTATTGCAACCCAGGTGCGGATACCCGCCATCCTGAGCAGTACCCAGTACCATTATAAACGGAGCATTTTGTGCAGCAACTGATGTGCTGACGCAGAACAATAAAACAAATAATAAGGAGCGGATCATACAGGCCTGTTTAGCTTTATAAATCTACTAAATGATTATCTGCTATGTTGGCGTTTCCTGATTATTATCAGCGGAAAAAATGATGACAGTCATACTTTAAGTCTGTGTGAGCAGGTAGTATTGCCAAAGTAAAAATACGTTCATGCCTTTTTATCATTCATTAGGGAAAATACCTGATAAGCGTCATGTTGTTTTCCGTCAGCCCAACGGGCAACTATACCAGGAAGAATTAGTAGGTACGCAGGGTTTTGGCGGACTATCTTCTTTAGTATATCACCTTTATCCGCCTACCTGTGTTCGCCAGAAGGGCAAACCATATTCGGTAAAACCTGAAGTAGCTGTAGAGAATAGCCTGAATGCAATGAGCTTCCAGGGATTTGAGGTAAAGCCTGAATCAGACTACCTGGAAAGCAGGAAGACTTTGTTCGTAAATGCAAATATGCACATAGGCCTAGCAGCACCGATGCAGTCAACTCCATACTTCTACAAGAATGCAGATGCTGATGAACTGCTGTTCGTACATAAGGGTAAGGGTGTGTTGCATACCATGTACGGACAATTGCCATTCCAGTATGGCGACTATATACTGATACCAAGAGGCACAGTATACAAAATAGAATTTGAAACCACAGAGAATAAACTGCTGTATGTAGAATCATTCACGCCGATATTCACTCCTAAGAGATACAGGAATGAGTTCGGGCAAATGCAGGAACATGCACCATTCTGCGAGCGCGATATTAAACGCCCGCAAAACCTGGAGACCTACGACGAGAAAGGTGAGTTTGATATTCTCATCAAGAAGAAAGGAATGATGTTCCCTTATGTTTACCTATATCATCCGTTTGATGTAGCAGGCTGGGACGGATATCATTATCCCTATACATTCTCCATCTTCAATTTCGAACCGCTTACGGGCCGTATACATATGCCTCCGCCGATACACCAGTGTTTCGAAAGTTCCAGCTTCGTAGTATGTTCATTCGTGCCGAGGTTGTACGACTACCACCCTGATGCTATACCGGCACCATATCACCACAGCAATATAGATTCTGATGAGATACTGTATTATGTAGATGGTGATTTCATGAGCCGTAACAATATCAAAAAAGGACAGATAACACTGCACCCCGGCGGTATCCCACACGGGCCGCACCCCGGTGCTATTGAAAGGAGCATAGGCCAGAGAGAAACACATGAACTGGCTGTGATGATAGATCCTTTCAACCCGCTGATGATAACAGAAGAGGCAATGAAGATAGAAGTGAAAGACTACTATAAATCATGGCTGCCGCAAGAAGCATAATTAATCAACAACAAAAACAATAAAACCAAATAATATGGAAGCTGCAGATCTGAAACAAGTAACCAATTATAACTACGGTTTAGAAAAGATATTTGATAAGGCACAGGATTTTCTGCCCATCAACGGTACTGATTATGTAGAGCTGTACGTTGGCAATGCCAAGCAGTCGGCACATTTTTACAAAACAGCATTAGGCTTCCAGTCTGTAGCATACGCCGGACTGGAAACCGGATTGCGTGACAGGGTATCTTATGTACTGCAACAAGACAAAATAAGGCTGGTACTCACTACACCGCTACGTTCTGACAACCCGATATCAGACCATATCAAAAAACATGGTGATGGGGTGAAGGTAATAGCACTGTGGGTAGATGATGCCCGTAAGGCTTATGAAGAAACAACCAAGCGCGGAGCTGAGTCATACTTCGAACCGGTAGTAGAGAAAGATGAATTTGGTGAAGTAGTGCGTGCCGGTATTCATACATACGGAGATACTGTACACATATTTGTAGAGCGTAAGAACTACAATGGCCCGTTCCTGCCGGGTTTTGTGGAGTGGAAATCAGAATATAACCCAACACCTACAGGGCTGAAGTATATAGACCATATGGTGGGTAATGTAGAGCTGGGTGGCATGAACAAATGGGCTGCCTTCTATTCTGA
Organism: Flavipsychrobacter sp.; assembly: GCA_044227125.1. GTDB lineage: Bacteria > Bacteroidota > Bacteroidia > Chitinophagales > Chitinophagaceae > Polluticoccus. The sequence continues at coordinate 1,300,587 of JBGAFS010000001.1, read as the reverse complement.
CATTATGGGCTTCGCCAACCTCATCACTTTCGATGATAAGGACATCTCTACACAGTACACTGCACTGATGAGTAAGGTGATGACCAACGGTAACGGCCGTATCAAATTCCCTATCAACGAACCGGCACAAGGCCTGAAAAAATCGCAGATAGAAGAATACATTGATTTCTACGAAGGCCCCGGCTGCCAGCATATAGCAGTAGCTACTGATGATATAGTATTTACTATTTCAGAAATGCGCAAGCGCGGTATTGAATTCCTGCACGTGCCGGGTACCTATTATGATACTGTAGCAGAAAGGGTAGGAGAGATAGCAGAGGATATGGAAATACTGAAAGGGCTCGGCATAATGGTAGACCGTGATGAAGAAGGATACCTGTTGCAAATATTCACAAAGCCGGTAGAAGACAGGCCAACACTATTCTTTGAGATCATACAGCGTAAAGGTGCCAAGTCATTTGGTAAAGGAAACTTCAAAGCACTGTTTGAATCAATAGAAGCTGAACAGGCAAGAAGGGGAACACTTTAATATTTAAAACTACCAATACCATACATATGGAAAGCGTACAAAATATTGCATCAAAAGAAGAAACACTGCTCGCCAAATTTGAAGCACATGTGCAGGAAGGCGGCGCAATAGAACCGCGCGACTGGATGCCGGAAGCATACAGGAAGCACCTGGTAAGACAGATGTCGCAACATGCCCACTCGGAAGTAATAGGCATGCAGCCTGAAGGCAACTGGGTGACACGTGCCCCGAGCCTGCGCGCCAAGCAGATACTGCTGGCCAAGATACAGGATGAAGGCGGACATGGACTGTACCTGTACAGTGCTGCAGAAACACTGGGCATAACCCGTGAGGAGATGATAGAGCAACTGCATACAGGCAAGGCCAAGTATTCAAACATATTCAACTACCCAACGCTTAACTGGGCTGATATAGGTGCCATAGGCTGGTTGGTAGATGGTGCTGCTATTGTTAACCAGGTATCATTGCAACGCACATCATACGCACCGTACAGCCGTGCTATGGTACGTATATGTAAAGAAGAAAGCTTCCACCAACGCCAGGGCTATGAGATCATGGCAAACATGATGAAGGGCACTGCTGAACAGCGCGAGATGGCACAGGATGCTATGAACCGCTGGTGGTGGCCATCATTGATGATGTTTGGCCCGCATGATACGGATTCCCCGCACTCAGCAGATGCATTCCGCTGGAAGATAAAACGCCACAGCAATGATGAGCTTCGCCAAAAGTTTATTGATAAAACCGTGCAGCAGGCAGAAGTAATAGGATTGACCATTCCTGACCCGGACCTGAAATGGAACGAGCAGAAAAACTGCTACGACTATGGCAAGATCAATTGGGATGAATTCTTCAACGTTATCAGCGGTAATGGCCCTTGCAATGAGCAACGTTTATCTCATCACATCAATGTACATAACAAAGGCAGGTGGGTGCGCGATGCTGCAGAAGCATACAGGCTGAAAAAAGAAAAACGTAATTAACAGTTCAAAAAAAGAAATTATGGCAACAGATACACAACTGGCTTCATGGGAAGTATTTATGCAGAGCAAACCCGGGGCCAACTTCATACACCAGGGCAGCATACATGCCTCTGATAAAAAGATGGCGCTGCAAAATGCACGCGATACTTATTCTCGTCGCGGAGAAGGAACCAGCATATGGGTGGTGCCTACAAGCGAGATAGTAGCATCTAACCCTGATGATGCGGAAATGCTGTTTGATCCGTCAAACGATAAGATATACCGCATGCCAACATTTTATACTATGCCTGAAGGCGCTAAAAACATTTAGTTATGAACAAACAGGAAGCTCTATATAATTATGCTTTAAGGATCGGTGATAATGCGCTGATATTATCGCAGCGCCTGTCTGAATGGTGCAGCAATGCCCCGTTCATAGAAGAAGACCTCGCGCTCACCAACTTTGCATTGGATATGATAGGCCGTGCACAGGTAACACTCAGGTATGCAGGTGAACTGGAAGGTAAAGGCAAGACTGAAGATATACTGGCATACCGCAGGTCTGAAAGACAATATTATAATAACCAGATAGCTGAGATGCCTAACGGCGATTTTGGTTATACAATGGTACGCCAGTTATTTATTTCAGCTTTCGAATTGTATTTCTTTACTGAACTGCAACAAAGCAAAGATGCAACACTGGCGGCTATTGCAGCCAAAACATTGAAAGAAGTAAAATACCACCTGGCACATGCTGAGGACTGGGTAATACGCCTTGGTGATGGTACAGAAGAAAGCCATGCTATAGTACAGGAAGCGGTGAACAAACTGTGGATGTATACAGGTGAGATGTTTGAAATGGATGAGACAGACAAACTCTTACTGGCCGATGGTATAGCTGTGAACCTGGAAGGGCTGAGGCCTATGTGGAAAGACCATATCAGGGGTGTGCTGAATGAAGCTACGCTGAAGATGCCTGAAGACGGATATATGCAAACGGGCAGCAGGAAAGGTATACATACCGAACATCTTGGCCACCTGCTTTCTGAAATGCAATACCTGCAACGCGCTTATCCTGACGCACAATGGTAGAAGCAATGCATACTAAAGAGGAGATATTTGATATACTGTCTGAAATTGCAGACCCGGAGATACCTGTACTTACTATAAGGGATATAGGTATGCTGAGGGATGTACGCATCAATGATGCAGGGTATGAAATAATCCTTACACCTACCTATACAGGATGCCCTGCAATGGGTATTATAGAGGCAGATATCAAACAACTGCTGGATAGTAAAGGAGTATCGCCCGTTACAGTAAAGATGGTATATGACCCTGCATGGACCACTGACTGGATGAGTGACGAGGCTAAGCTGAAAATGCAGCGCTACGGTATATCTCCGCCTACACACAGCTCTTGCCTAACCGGGGGTAAAGCTGAAAAAGTAATATGCCCCGTTTGCGGCTCTGAACATACGCAAATGATAAGCCGTTTCGGCGCAACAGCCTGCAAATCATTGTATAAGTGCAGTGATTGTAAGGAGCCATTTGAGCATTTTAAGTGCCATTAATATAGAATAATTGTTCAAAAACGGGGTTTTGTTAACAGAACCCCGTTATAATTATTGGTTAATGAAAAAGCATTTTTTAGCCAAAATCTTCAACAAAACCGGCTGTGATATTGTTATTAAATCGGTTTTTATATCTTCACAATGCCTTGAATGGCATTTCTCATCTCTGTAAATCCCTCTTAATTCCATGTTAACCGCTTATAAACGGAGCGTTAAAGAGGGTGAATCATTTGGTAACACTTATTAATGTATACACTTTTGTAAAGGATTATTGTATATATAAATATCAAAGCATGCAGCAAACAAACAAACCTCTATTGAGCATTGCTATTGTAGAAAAAGACACATTGATACGGAAATCATTGATGTGCTTATTGGGTAATGCAGATGGCTACAATGTAATACTTGAAGCAGAGACTCCATCAGACCTGTATAAGAAGCTGGATAGTTCTAAAACACTCCCGCTTATATGTATCATGGACGTGAAGCCGGATTCGGCAGATGTTATCACGCGTATCAAGCGTACATGGCCTAAAGTAAAGGTGCTGGTACTAACATCACTGGATAGCGAGTATGCAATAACCTCTATGATAAAGAGCGGTGCTAACGGGTATTTGCTGAAGAGCAGTAAACAACAGGATTTGCAAAAGGCATTGACAGATATACATACAAAAGGATATTACTATTCTAAAATAGCACCTAAGAAATTATACCAGGCCGTGCAGGAAGGAGAAATAGAAGTAGAGAAGGTCAATACCCGCCAGCGTGAGTTTCTTACACATTGCTGCACAGGTGCCAATTACGCAGAAATAGCACAGAAGATGAAATGGAGTGTACGTACCATTGATGGCTATCGTGATGCACTGTTTGATAAATTTAAAATGAAGAACAGAACAGACCTCGTGCTTTTTGCACTGAGAGCCGGTATTGTAGAACTGGTTTGATCTGCTTGTACTGATATTTAAGACGAGAGCACTATAAAGGGTCCTGTATACAGGACCCTTTTAGTTTTAATATCGTATTCTATCTACTGCTATCCATGATACACTCTTGATGCAGTGATCAAACCTCCATTGATCTCCAGCACTTCTGCTACCAGCATATCCGGTTCTCCATCTACCTGCCGTATGTACTCCATAAATACACGTTCATTGTTGGCAGTAAGAGAAGTGGTTTTATAATGTAAAGTTGGCAGCCTGTCGAATGCATCCTGCCACCATGCTCTTAGTGCAGCCTTGCCATTTACCAGTCCGTTCGTTTCCGGTTGGCGGATCTTCAATTTAGGGCTGTAGTGTGCAGCGTTGTCATCATATAATGCCAGCAGGTTCTCAAGGTTATGTTCATTAAATGCCTTAAACCATGACAGAGCTATCTGTATGTTCTTTTGTTCCATTATTTGATATTAAAAAAGCCCCGATAAACGGGGCTGTATTTTAAATAGTTGTTTTTGGATTATTCTTATACTGTCCCTTACTCTTCCGGATATTCACTGCCACTACTTTGTATTCAGGACAGAGTGCTTCAGAGTCAGCTACACTGGATGTGATATTGTTCAGCATAATTTCAGGGAAGTGGAAAGTACTGCTCAATACACCCGGTTTTACTTCGTCTGTAATACGTGCTTTTATATCTACTTTGCCGCGTGCAGATTCTACGCAAACCATATCACCCTCATTTATCTGGTGTTTGGCAGCATCGGCAGGGTTGATAAGCAATACGTCATCCGTGATTATTTCCACGTTCAACGTGCGGCGTGTCATAGCACCGCAGTTGTAGTGTTCCAGCTCGCGGTTGGTGGTTATGATATAAGGATATTCCTTGCCATTCTTCACTATCTCTTCAGATTCTCTCCAGTCGCTGTAAACGAATTTACCCTTACCACGCTTGAAAGTATCTGTATGTAATATCTCGGTGCCTTTGCCATCTTTAGCCACAGGCCATTGTTTACCATTATCGCCCAGCTCGCTCCATTTTACGCCTTCGAAGAAAGGAACTATCTGTGATACTTCTTCCAGCACCCAGCTTGGGTCATAAACCTCAGGTTGTTTGTAGCCCATGCGGTTCATGATGTCCACCATTATCTGTCCATCAGATTTAGTACCCGCAATTGGTTCTACTACCTGTTGTACTTTTTGTATACGGCGTTCACCATTAGTAAACGTACCGCTCTTCTCAAGGAACGATGCAGCAGGTAATATTACTGTTGCCAGCTTGGCAGTTTCTGTCATGAAGAGTTCCTGTACTACAAATAGTTCCAGTTTGCTCAATGAGTCGACTACGTAGTGCGTATTTGGGTCAGTTTGTCCCATGTCCTCACCAATCACCCACATAGCTTTCAGCTTACCTTTTTGAGCGGCTTCATACATCTGCGGTATTTTGTAGCCAACATAGTTTGGCAGCTTGGCATTGTAGAAGAGTTCATATTTCTGGTGGATGGCAGGGTCTGTTACATCGAGGTAGCCTGCCCCCTGGTGAGGCTGACAGCCCATATCTGCGGCACCTTGCACATTGTTTTGTCCGCGCAATGGATTTACACCTACACCACGACGGCCAATGTTGCCGGTAATCATAGCAAGGTCAGCTATCTGCATTACAGTGAACGTGCCCTGTGAATGTTCTGTAACACCGAGGCCATGGAATGACATGGCATTTGGTGCAGCAGCATAAGCAATAGCAGCTTTGCGAGCCAGTTCTTTATCTACACCTGTAATGGCTGATAATTCGTCCATATCCAGTTTCAGGATATTGGCTTTGAATTCTTCATAACCTTCAGTGCGCGCTTCAATAAATTCTTTTGCTTCCAGTCCTTCGCTGATGATATAGTACAGCAGCATATTCAGCATAGCCACGTTGGTGCCCGGGCGAAGCTGTAAATGATATGTAGCGTAATTAGCTAATTCTGTACGGCGCGGGTCTATTACAATTGTTGGCTTACCACTGATAGCATGTTGTTTCAGTTTAGCACCGGTTACCGGGTGTCCTGATGTCGGGTTAGCACCAATTACCATGATGCAATCTGTAAACTTCAGGTCGATGATGGAATTGGTAGCAGCACCTGTACCGAATGTTTTCTGCATACCTAATGCGGTAGGTGAGTGGCATACACGGGCGCAACTATCAATATTGTTAGTGCCTATTACCGCACGGATGAATTTCTGCATCAGGTAGTTCTCTTCGTTCGTACCGCGGGCAGAAGAAACACCTGCTATAGAATCAGGGCCGTATTTTTCTTTTATTTCGGTCAGTTTATTGGCTATGAAGTCATAAGCTTCATCCCATGTAGCTTCTACAAACTCACCATCTTTTTTGATGAGTGGTGTACGAAGACGGTCGGGGTGATTATAGAAAGCGAATGCATAGCGGCCTTTCAAACAGGTATGCCCTACATTCACATCAGCATCGTAAGGAGCCTGTATAGATTTTACTTTACCACCTTTGATGGCTACATCAAGATTACAACCAACGCCACAATAGGTACACACTGTGCGAACCTTCTCATCATAAGCAACAGACTTAGACTCAAATACATCTGATATAGCCGATGTGGGACAAGCCTGCGCACAGGCGCCACAGCTTACACAATCAGATTCGAAGAAACTTACTTCTTGTCCTTTTACAATGTGCGCATCAAAACCACGACCTGCCATGCTGAGTACAAATTGCCCCTGCACTTCATCGCAGGCACGTACACAGCGTGAGCAGTTGATACATTTAGACATGTCTGTCTTCATGTATGGGTGGCTCAGATCTTTTTTACGGTCGAGGTGATTCTCGCCTTCCGGATAACGCACATCACGAACACCAACCTGCGCTGCAACTGTTTGCAGTTCGCAGTTGTTATTCACTTCGCAGGTCAGACAATCCAAAGGGTGGTCTGTCAGTACTAGCTCAACAATATTCTTACGAAGATCAAGTATGCGTTGTGAGTGCGGATAGATATACATGTTGGGCGCTACAGGTGTATGGCAGGATGCCATTGCCTTGCTGCTACCATTGGCAGTCAACGCCACATCTACACTGCACACACGGCAAGCACCGAATGGTTTCAGGTTAGGTGCATCGCAAAGCGTAGGCACATAATCCTGTCCGAAATTCCTTTTCAGGAATGCCAGTATCGTTTCACCTTCTTTCAGTTCATAGGGTACGCCATCAATGTAAGCTACTTTTGCAGCTACTTTGTCGGTGCTTTGTATACCACCCTGCGAAGGTTTTACATAATATGCTTTACTCATAACCTTAGTTTTTTATGAGAAGTATTGGGCTAATTCGTTATCAAAATATTTCAATGAGTTCCTGATTGGCAATGGCAAGCCGCCGCCCAGTGCGCAAAGCGAACCAATCTCCATAGTAGTAATGAGGTCGGTCATTAATTTGCGTTCTATTTTATAATCAGAAGTCAGTGCTTTGTGTACCATTTCATAGCCGCGGGTAGAACCTAAACGGCAAGGGAAACATTTACCACAGCTTTCGTGTGCCGTAAACTGGAATAAATGTTCAATGTATTTGATGATAGGAAAGTTTTGCGGAATACAAACCACAGAAGCATGGCCTAACAGGAATCCGTTTTGTGAGAATGATTCAAAATCAACCGTCAGGTCTTTTATTTTCTCTACAGGTACCAATCCACCTAACGGTCCGCCAATGTGCATGGCTTTTATGTCTTCTTTAAATCCTCCACCCAAATCGTTTATCAAAACAGATAAAGGCGTACCCATATCTACTTCGTAAATACCGGGTTTGTTGAAGAAACCATCCAACGAACAGAGTTTTGTACCTGTTGATTTGCCAATTCCTATTGATGCAAATTTTTCACCCCCGTTTTTCACTACCCAGGGAATGCAGGCAAGCGTTTCCACATTGTTCACCACCGTTGGTTTGTTGAACAAACCTTCCTGTGTAGGATATGGCGGGCGTACACGTACTTCAGGACGCTGACCTTCGATAGAAGAAAGCAATGCTGTTTCTTCACCACAGATATAAGCGCCCTGTGCGCGAATTATTTTAAAGTCGTAATTGAAGCCCGAATCAAGGATATTCTCACCCAGTAGTTTCTTAGCGCGAATATCATCAATCGCTTTTTGTGTTATTTCAATTGCTTCAGGGTATTCAGCGCGGATATATACCACACCTGTGTTAGCTCCTGTTATGTATCCTGCTATCATCATACCCAGCAATACGCTGTGCGGCTGATGTTCTAATAAGTACCTGTCGCTATATGCACCGGGGTCACCTTCATCGGCATTGCAGACAATGAACTTCATATTGTCCTGTGTGTTCTTGCACGATTCCAGTTTGAATGATATCGGGAAGCCTGCACCACCGCGACCACGAAGTCCGGAAGTTTTAAGCTCGGCTATTAATTCATCAGGCGTATGGTCTAATGCTAATTGTAAAGTCTTGTAATATTCATCAATACCCGGGAAAGGAGTGGTTAATATTTGGGTACCGTGATGCGCCACATTGTATTTATCCTCAACCACCAGCCCGTCTTTTTTGATGGCAGCTATCTGGTCTATTGCATTGCCCGAATAGTTTTTACCATTGGTATTGAAAGAACTATTTTCATGGCAGCGACCGAGGCAACACATTTCGCCTATCTCGCTTGCATCATAGTGTTGCGAAAGTTTATCTTTTAATGCTCCCTGTGTTCCCGCTGACAGGCAAGAACTACCGTTACATACATATACTTTCTTACCCCGGTTCTCAGGGCGGAGGAAATCATAAAAACTGGCAGTGCCATAAATATTGGCCTTACCCATGAGGAATTCCTCTGCCAGTTCGTCTATTTTTTCTTTTGATACCGTACCTGTTTCGCGGGCAGCTATACCCAGCTCTTCAAACAGGTTTTCTTCAAGCCCCTTCCTGCGCGATAAATCTCCGAGGTTTTTTGACATAATCAGTCGTTTATTCTAAGCGAATAAAAATAAGCATTCGGGGCTGTTTTTCAGCGTTTTTAAACAGCCCATTTCACCTTATATCAAATTTAGCTAATATTTCAGTATGAACCGCATTATCAATAGATTTACCGCCTGCTTGCAGATATGGAACATATTGAGCTTATTTTCTTCTTTTTTACCATTGCGTTTGTATATGCTTCAGTAGGCTTTGGTGGCGGCTCCAGCTACCTGGCAGTACTGGCTTTATATGCATTGCCTTTCAAGGAAATGAGGCTTATAGCATTGATATGCAATATCATAGTAGTGACGGGGGGAACACTGGTGTTCATCAAAAACAAACAATTTGAAGGCCGAAAGATATTGCCATTGGTACTGCTGAGTGTGCCTGCTGCTTACCTGGGTGCCAAAATGAAACTGAGTGAAGATGTGTTCTTTATCATATTGGGTGTGAGCTTGTTACTGGCTGCTGCGCTCTTATGGATAAAAACAAAAGCCGCTGACCAGCAAACAGAGAAACCTGCCCATGCTGTGAGGGATGGTGCCATAGGTGGTGCCATAGGTTTTCTGTCGGGAATGGTGGGTATAGGCGGTGGCATATTTTTATCACCCATACTGAACCTGATGAAATGGGACACGAGTAAGAAAATAGCTGCAACGGCCAGCATGTTCATACTGGTAAATTCAGTTTCAGGTTTAGCAGGACAGTTGGAGAATATGCCTAGTGATATGGATATGAAGCGTATTGTATTTTTGTGTGGTGCCGTGCTGCTGGGCGGGCAATTAGGCTCGCGGATGGGAGCTGTGAAATTTAACCTGCTGGTGGTGAAGCGTGTAACGGCAGTGCTGGTGTTTGTGGCGGGTGTGGAAGTATTATTCAAACATTTACCCTGGTTTAAATAGAATGAAGATATTAGCCTTTGGCATAGCAAAAGAAATATTCGGCGGTTCTACTATAGAAGTGGAATTAAATGAACAAGCAACGGTAAGCGACCTGAAACAATTGCTGGAAGAACGATATGGGCGACTGAAAGCTATCAGGTCGTATATGGTAGCAGTGAACAATGAATATGCAGCAGACGATAAAGTAATAAGTGCAACAGATGAAATTGCTATAATACCACCAGTAAGCGGAGGATAGTATGACAGACGTTAAGATATCAGATAAGGCATTGGATATACAGGCCTGCATAGATTGGGTAAGCACACTTGAATGCGGCGGGATAGATGTGTTCATAGGTACGGTACGTAATGCTACAAAAGGTAAGCCTGTTACCCGACTGGAGTTTGAAGCCTATGAAGCAATGGCACTGAGCGAGATGAAGAAGATAGCCGAACAGGCATTAGCCAAATGGCCTGTGCAAAGAATTGCTATACACCACAGGGTAGGGGTATTAGCTATTGGTGAGGTACCTGTAGTAATAGCAGTATCTGCAGCACACCGCGATGCCGCTTTTGATGCCTGCCGTTATGCGATTGATACTCTAAAACAAACCGTACCCATCTGGAAAAAAGAAGTGTTTGAAGACGGTGAAGTGTGGGTGGGGGCGCATCCGTGAAAGGACTGAAAAGTACTGTATTGAACGTAATTACAGAAGAATGCGTATGTTGTTTATTTTTGAAAAATTGCCAGCCAGAGTAAGTTTTATATAAGCTAAAAGGAATGATAATACCAATAATAATACGTGTTCGCGGAGTGGTCTTAGTTTCTATTATAGTTCTTGTACTTGGAATCTTTGTTATTGTGAATAGTTCCAAAAACAAGTCAGAATATGATAGGACTACAGGAACAATTGAATATTTCGATAAAGAGTTTCAGAATCTTCCAATTAGGGATAAAGGTGAATTTAGATATTTAAAAGTTGATACCTATCCTTATGTTTTTGAAATTTACGCACCTAATAGTGAGCCAACAGACAAAAAGATTGATAATTTAAAGCTTGGTGACAAAATTGATATTTACTATTATGAAACTTCAGACACCAGATACGAAGGAATAAATAGATTCACACAATTTATTGATAAAGAAGGACAACCTTACTTCGTTCGGAATGGTTTTCAAAAGCAACTTGGGCTTGTGATTGTTGGGCTCTGTTTCTTGATTAATATTATGGCATTTGTCTTGTGGAAGAAGAGAAAATTGAAATGGTAAAAAGTGATTACTTCACTCCATTTGCTATAGAAAATAATTCCATCATTGGGTATCTCGATTTCAAAATACTCACCGCCTCAGCACTCCTTTTTCCACTTGCACAATAAAACACCACAGGTTTACCTGAAGGAGTGAATGAGCTTATTTCTGCAAGTGGAATATTGATGCCACCAATATTGTATGCAAGATGTTCTTCGGGGTTGCGTACATCTATCAGTTCATAAGCATCTTTATCCTGCATCAGTAATTCTAAACTAATTACAGGTGCAGTAATACTTTCTTCTAAAGCAGTGATATTTGTTTTAGTAGTGTTGCCCAGTTTAATGATCCTGCTTTGCAGGGTTTGTGCATCCAGTATCAATATCTTTCCTGCCAGTAATTCGCCCGTGCCTGTAATGTATTTTATTACTTCATTGGCCTGCATACAACCTATAATACCAGCCAGTGTAGGCAGTACACCACCTTCTGCACAGTTGGGTATTTGTGCTGCATCTATTGTTGGATACAGGTCGCGGTAGTTAGGGCTGTTGTTTACATTCCATACGGCCACCTGTCCTTCGTACTGGTAGATAGCTCCATATACCAATGGCTTACCTGCTAACACACAGGCATCATTCAGCAAATACTTAGTCTCGAAATTATCAGTACAGTCAACTACTATATCATAATGTCTGATAGTTTCCATAACGTTGGATGAATCTATCATCTCATCATGAATATGAAAACCAACCTGCGGATTTTGCAGGTGGAGTTTCACACAGGCTATCTCTGCTTTCTTTTGTCCTATATCATCAGGGCTGTATAATACCTGCCTGTGCAGGTTGCTTTCAGATACCACATCATAATCAGCCAACCCAAGCGTGCCAATACCTGATGCTGCCAAATACTGTGCAGCAGGGCATCCCAAGCCACCGGCACCTACGATTAATACCTTTGCCTGCTGCAGCTTTTCCTGTGCAGCCTCACCGAAACCGGGCAATGCCAACTGGCAGCTATATCTCGTCCGCTCATCTTGCATGTGCCAGTAGTTGTTTTACTTTTTCAGCATCTTCGGGTGTGTTGGTATTCATCAATGCATCCGGGTTATGAGCTTTGATGATCTTCACATTGTCAATATGATTTCTTAGTGCTTTACGCGGGCACCTGTACCCATCCGGTACATAAGATAATAGTATCTCATGGCTCTGCGGTTCCCAGATAGTTATCAAAGGCTCTGGCAGTCCATCGTGCGGACTTTCAAATGTAGTCGCCATTTTACCTGCATCACGTTCTGCTATAAGTTGTTCTAATGTTTCTTTATCCAGCAGCGGCAGGTCGCAGGCCACCACCAGCCATGTCTTGTCAGGGTGTGCTTTAAATGCAGATAGTATAGCACCGTATGGGCCGAGGTCTGTATAAGCATCGGGTATGGTAGTATAGTTCTGTATCTCCGCCTGTTGTTCTGCACGGCAGGAAATATATACCTCATCACAAAACGCTGACAGCATATCAGCAACATAGTAGCGTTGCTCTACACCATGCCAGAGCATAGTGCTTTTATCAACACCCATACGCTGACTTCTGCCACCTGCCAGTACAAGCCCGTATATGTTATTGCCTTTTGAAATCACTCTTGCCTCCTGTTTTTTCTATCAGCTTCGTTTCTTTTATCACTATATCATGGCTCAGTGCTTTGCACATATCATAAACGGTAAGAGCCGCTACAGATGCACCTGTCAGGGCTTCCATCTCAATGCCTGTTTTTGCGGTAATGCTGGCTGTGCAGTTGATGACTACTTCCTGCTGTGCATTGAGCTGAATATCAATTTTGCAATTATCCATTCCAAGCGGATGGCAAAGCGGAATTAGCTCACCTGTTTTTTTCGCCGCCATAATGCCGGCAATGATGGCAGTCTGAAACACAGCACCCTTTGGTGTTTGTATGTCACCATTTGTAAGTTGTGCCAATACATTAGCTGGCAGTACCACAATGCTCTGTGCGGTTGCAGTACGTTTGGTAGCAGCTTTTTCGCTTACATCTACCATTACGGCACGGCCTTTATCATCTATGTGAGAAAAATCTGTCATAGTAATCTTTTGAAAGGCCATACTGGGTATGCCTCTCCTTTGTTAAAGTTATTTCTTTCTGCAGGAAGTTCCATAAAAGCATCTGCATCAAGCAGGTTGGCATAGTCGCCGGAACCATTGCCTTCAACAGGTGTAGCAGTTATTTGTCCATGCTCATTGAACTGTAGTTTCACCTGCAGGAAATATTGCAGTTGCGGTTTGAAACTGAAATCACTAATGAGTATCGCATATGCTTTGCCTGGTGTTACGCCTAAGCATTTTTCCAGCCAGGGCATAAAATAGCGATGCATACACATGAAAGTAGAAACGGGGTTACCGGGGAACGCGAATACAATGACTCCGTTATTATGTGTGCCAAACCAGAATGGCTTTCCGGGGCGTTGCTCTACTTTGTGAAAGAGCTTTTGCACGGATAGTTCTTCCAGCACCTGCGGCACATAATCGAACTTGCCTGCTGATATACCACCACTCAGGATGATGGCATCGTAATTGTCGATGCAGTATGCTAATTCTTTTCTTGTAACAGCTGTGTTGTCCGGAATGTGTTTGATGTCTGCATTGATACAGTAGCGTTGTAATACAGACTGTATAGCATAGCTGTTTGATTTACGTATCTCATATGGAGATGGGGTTACCTCAATATCTACCAGTTCGTTGCCTGTGGTTATAATAACAACTTTCGGAAGTTTCTTAACTGATAATTTTCCAGCGCCTACTGATGCAGCTACACTAATCAATGCAGGAGATATTACTTGTCCTGCTTTGGCCACAATATCGCCTTTCAGTTTGTCTGCACCTTGCCTGTGTATATTTTGCCCTTGTCTTATATTGTCTATAAGAATAGTAGCAATGCCATCTTTTATTTCAAGGTCTTCGTAACGAATGACTGTGTCAGCACTTTCAGGCAAAGCAGCACCTGTCATTATCTCAATACATTCGTTATTGTTGAAGTCGATTGGTTCTTCACCTGCTGCCTGTGTGCCTTTTATTGTGAATGACTTTTGTCCGTTAGCTATATCAGCATATTTTATGGCTATGCCGTCCATTGCTACTCGGTTATACGGCGGCAGGTCGCGGTCGGCATATATTGGCTCAGCCAATACCCTGTTGAGTGTATCAGCGAGACTAACAGTTTCTATTCCGTACTCTCTCAGTTCAGACAATATTATTTTTTCTGCTGCTGCAACTGTTGTCATCATTAACCTCCTATGGTTGACATGGATTCATGCACAGGTTCATTTGCCCTGTTCTTTTCTGCTATCCATCCATCTTTTGCCCGGTTGCCAATAGCATCTAAAACATGTGTTTCAATATCGGCATCACTCAATCCTCCACGCATAAGGTCACGCACATTCATTACGCCATTATCATACAGGCAAGTCTTCAGTGTGCCTTGCGGGGTAATGCGTATACGATTACAGGTGCCGCAGAAGGAACGTGTATAAGCCGCTATCAGGCCAATGCTTCCTTTGTGCCCGGGTATATAATAGTTGTAGGATGTAGAATATGCTGCATCCTGCAACTTAGCCATTTCAGGATATTCCTTTTTTATGGTATTCAATATCCTGATATAATCCCAGCTAAGCGACTGGTACTGGTGGCTGTCACCGTTGAAAGGCATTTCTTCTATAAAACGGACACTTATGGGCAGGTCTTTGGTTAGCGCAACAATAGGTAAGATGTCGTCTGTATTCCTGCTATCCATCACTACAGTATTCAGTTTTACCTGTATGCCATGAGCCAGGAGTTGTTCCATTGTTTCTAAAACTGCGGGTAATTCATCGCGGTGTGTTATTGAGCGGAACTTTTCTCTGTCCAGCGTATCAAGGCTCAGGTTCACCGACTTGATACCTATCTTTTTCAACTCGGGGATATATGGTGCTGTGAGCACGCCGTTGGTAGTAAGGGTCAATTCCTTCAGCCCGTTTATAGTTGAAAGTTGGGTAAGGAAACTCATAATATCCTTACGTGCAAATGGTTCACCGCCAGTTATACGTATTTTCTCTATGCCTGATTTTATGAGTACAGTACAGATACGCAACATCTCCTCATAGCTCATCAGTTCATCCCTGCCCAGCCAGTCAATACCATGCTCGGGCATACAGTAAAAGCAGCGCAGGTTGCACCTGTCTGTTACAGCCAGCCTTAAATAGTTGATCTTTCTACCGTGATTGTCTACCAGCACCCTGCAAATAATTAGCCTGTGAATTTACGAAGATAAAGGGCGGGAAATAACAGGAACTATGATTATGGCTGCTTTCTACCCGGCGGTTAGCAATGGAATAATCGTAATGTGTTTTGCGTTTGTGCTGAAAAGAATGCCTGATAAGCTTTTTCTGAGAATATGATATTCAATTATGTTCAATAATATTCATAGTTGTACAATCATCCCCGCCACCTTTCCGACTGTTAATGTTAGGGTGTATTTTATATATGCACAGGATACTCCAGTACTAAACATGGAAAAATGCATAAATATATTGACTGGGCCCGACAAGGCCCTATCAAATGAATAGGATAACAATCTTTTATGACAGTATAGTATATAATAATGATAGTATTACTATTATGTCGATAAATTTGCTATAACTATATGAGTTCAAAAAAATAAAATGGAAAAACGTCGGCCAGGGAATACCTTATTCAAATTTTTTAATCTTCTCAAGCTGGATAAGTCAGAGATATATTCTATCTATTTCTATGCTATACTGGGTGGTTTAATACAATTGACCTTACCATTAGGTATACAATCTATAATAAGTTTTGTTTTAGGCGGTGCAATATCTACATCACTTGTTTTATTGATTATTGCAGTTATTCTGGGTGTTTTCTTAGGTGGTATGTTGAAAGTGAATCAAATGAAAATAATAGAAAAGATTCAGCAACAACTATTTGTAAGATATTCATTCCAGTACGCCAATAATATTCCTAAGCTAAATTTAAAAGATGTTGATAATTACTATCTGCCTGAATTGACTAATCGCTTTTTTGATACCATTTCGTTACAAAAGGGAATATCAAAATTATTACTTGATGTGCCTGCTGCTACAATTCAAATTCTTTTTGGCCTGGTATTACTTTCATTTTATCACCCTGTATTTATCTTTTTCGGCATTCTGTTACTTTTTATTGTGTACATGATATTGCTGATAACGGGTAACAAAGGGTTGGAAACCAGTGTACAGGAGAGTGATTACAAATACAAAGTAGCTGCGTACTTACAGGAAATAGCAAGAGTTGTAAAAACACTGAAATACTCAAGAGATAACAAACTTCATATTGTAAAAACAGATAACTACGTGAGCGGATATTTGAATGCCCGTACCTCGCACTTCAAAATACTGCTTTATCAATATTGGACGCTTATCATCTTTAAAGTACTTGTAACTACCGCAATGCTGGTTGTCGGGGCTTATTTATTAGTAGATCAGCAATTAAACATCGGACAATTTATTGCTGCAGAAATTGTAATCATCATGATCATTGATTCGGTAGAAAAACTAATTATTAATCTTGACATGGTATATGATGTTCTGACATCTGTTGAAAAAATCACAAAGGTCACTGAGAAACCATTAGAAGATAATGGTACTGTACAATTAAATAGCAAAGCAGGGCTATCTGTAAAAGCTCAAAATGTATCATTTGGGTATTCGGATACAGGAACAGTATTAAATAATATAAATTTTCAAATAAATCCAGGAGATAAAATATGTATTCAGGGTGCATATAGTTCGGGGAAGTCGTCGCTTTTAAGGTTATTAAGCGGTGCCTATAAAGACTTTGACGGAACGCTTCTGATTAATAACATACCTATAATTAATTATGACATGTACTCATTACGTCCTAGAATAGGAGTGCTTCTGAATATTCAGGATATTTTTAGTGGTACAATCCGGGAAAACATATGCTTGGGTGATAACACAATTGATTATCATCAACTGGACGCTGTAACTGATATGACAGGGCTGAAGCCTTTTATTGACGGTTTGAAAAAAGGATACGAAACAGAGATACAGCCTGTGGGGCAACACTTGTCAGGGAAAGTCATAAAAAAAATACTCTTATGCAGGGCATTAGTAAATCGTCCTCAGCTATTGTTATTAGAAGAGCCATGGTTAGGGTTGGAAAGCAATTATGCTGATAATATTAAGCGTAATATTTTACAAGCAGGGAAAGACACTACAGTCGTTGTTGTAACAAATGATAAAACATATGCTGAGCAATGCGACCAGGTATTTGAACTTAGCTCGGGTAAACTTAACATCGTTAAAAGTTAGGAATGAAAGAGATTAAGGAAATAATTCAAACCCAATACAAGTCAGAAGGTTTTAAGTCGTTCGATACTATTTACAGATCCGGAAGAATAAGCCGTATCCGCTATTGGTTTTACGGGATCATAATTTTGATATTATTCTTATTACTGCTTCCATGGACACAGAACATCAGGTCCAGAGGGTATGTTACGACTTTGAAGCAAGAACAACGTCCGCAAGAACTAAATTCTATAATACCCGGTCGCATTATTAAATGGTATGTGAAAGAAGGGGATCATGTAAATGAAGGCGATACCCTGGTGCAACTGGCCGAAATAAAAGACAGCTACCTTGATCCTGAGTTGTTACAACGTACGCAAGAACAAATAGCTGCTAAAAAATCGGGACTTGAATTTTACAATACAAAAGTTACAGCTACAGATGCACAGATACATGCCTTACAGCAGGCTATGGATTTGAAGATTAAGCAGCTCACCATGAAAATTCTAAGTGATAGTATGGAAGCTGTTGCTGCGACAAACGATCTGAATATTGCGGAAGCTCAGTATAAAAGGCAGCAAGTGATGCGTGATAGCGGGTTAGTGTCACTTGCTCAACTCGAGCAGCGAAACCAATATTATCAAACAGCACTGGCAAAAAAAACAAGTGCTGATATTAAATTCATCAATACTCGAACAGAACTCCTCCAGGTAAAGCAGGAATATGCAGAGAAGATGTTCAAAGCTCAAGGCGAAAAAGCTTCTGCTCAGGGAGAAATTGCTTCCGGTCAGGCAGAGTTATCTAAACTAACTAACCAATACGCCAATTATAAAATAAGGAATGGTCTTTATTTTTTAATAGCACCACAGAGCGGGCAGGTGGTTAAGGCTAGTAAAGCAGGTATTAACGAAATATTGAAAGAAGGTGAGAAAATAGCAGAGATAGTACCTGATAACATAGACTATGCTGTTGAATTGTATGTAAGACCGGCAGATTTGCCTTTGTTATCAAAAGGTCAGCAAGTGCGCTTTTTGTTCGATGGCTTTCCGGCTATTGTATTTAGCGGGTGGCCTGAAGCTTCGTACGGAACATTTAGTGGCAAAATTGTAGCAATTGAAAATTCTGTGAGTACTAATGGAAAGTTCAGAATTTTAGTTGCCGAAGACAGCGCCGCCAAAAGATGGCCAAAAACTTTGAAGATGGGCACTGGAGCACAGGGTATCGCATTATTGAAAGATGTACCTATATGGTATGAATTGTGGCGAAATATTAATGGTTTCCCTCCTGAATACTATACAGCAAATCAGAATAAAAATAGCAATGGTAAGAAATAGTTTGGTGTTGATATTGTCATTGTTTGTTACTGCATTAATCACTTACGGTGCAGATAGAAAGGAATTGTCCAAAAATGATCTGCTCAGTATTATCAGGCAATACCATCCTATAGTAAGGCAGGCAAATATATCTGTAGAACGTTCAGACGCACAGGTGTTACAGGCGCGGGGGAATTTCGACCCTGTATTTTATGGTGGTGTAGAATTAAAATCTCTTGACGGGAAAAATTATTACAACTATTTCAATCCCGGGATAACAATACCTACATGGTACGGGATAGATTTAAAAGCAGGTTTCGAAGATATCAGTGGCGACAGAGTTTCTCCTGAATCATCTTTGGGTAAAACAAGTTATTTGGGTGTGAAATTTTCAGCTAACAGCTTATTGCTCGATGCAAGACGTGCAACATTAACACAGGCAAAGCTCTTTCAAATGCAATCAGAAGCAGAAAGGAGAGTTACTGTCAATAATATCATTTACAATGCTTTAGAAGCATATTGGAATTGGGTTAGAGAATGCCAAAATTATATTATCATCAGTAATGCCATTCGCGTAAATGAGGAAAGGCTTCGTTTTGTCAACATTGAGTTTGAGCAAGGTGCAAGGCCTGCAATTGATACAACTGAGACACTATTACAGCTGCAAACATTTTATGTGCAACAACAGGCTGCGCTACTGGCTTGTAAAAATACCGGGTTAGAACTATCCAGTTTCATGTGGCTTGACGGGAATACACCCTATACCTGGAGCGATGATATAGTTCCTGATAGTACAGACCTTCACTCCGATATCATTTTGCCATCGATCAGTGAAATGCTTGAAGCAATACACAAGCATCCAAAAATTGAAGCAATCGGATATAAAATCAATAGCCTGAAAATCGACCAAAAGCTAAAATCCCAATATTTCATACCTAAATTATCTGTTAACGCAAACCTGCTTAGCAAAGGATACTATGATAATTTATCACTTAGCTCTGCACAGCTGGAAAATAACCATAAACTTGGCGTCTCATTAACCTTGCCATTATTTTACAGAGATGTAATTGGCGGATATAAAGTATCAAAACTTAAAATTCTTGAAACGCAACTTGAGCAGAACAACTATACATTGCAGCTTGAAACAAAACTGAAAATGTATTACAATGAAGTATTGTTATTAAAAAAGCAAATAGAAATATTTTCCTTAGCTTATGACAACTACAGGAAATTATACACAGGTGAGAAAATCCGGTTTGACAATGGTGAAAGCTCTCTTTTTGTGTTGAATTCGAGAGAAAATAAGCTACTGGAAGCCTCTCAAAAACTTGTAGAGCTCAAGACGAAGTGGCACAAGTCTTATGCCGGGTTGCTATGGGCTTGCGGACAACTTTACTAGTTATTTCTTTTTTACTGTGCTATCCAGTGAGCTATAGACCAAATGGCATAAGTATTTGACTACCATTGCCATATCTTTAGAATTACCAAAATCAGTTAATCTGGGTAAATTGTCCTTGAAATACATCTGTTGATGCGCTGTTTCAATTAACGTTGTTGCTAAAGAATGAGGAAATTGAAAACCCGGTTTGTATTCCAAAAAAATTTGGGCAATTCTATGGCAAAGATCTTTATAAGGTTTGAATAACATCGCTCTATTATCTTCAGTAACATGCTTTGTCAAATATGATTTATCACCTTCGGCAATCACTATTTTGTGAAGAATATCCTTATTAACATGCTCTAAAATAAATTGGTCTTTTTCCTGGAATGTAAGTAGGTTGATAACCGTATTTATCTTCTGCTTGCTGTCCTTTATGTTATTGGTGTGAAAAATAAGCTGGTATTCCATCCAGGTCCAAAACCACGTTGTAATGTATACAAGTAAACGGTGTTTATTTTCAAAGTATCGGTATATGCTGGCTTCTGTTGTGCCGATACTGGTAGCCAGTTTTTTAAATGTAAATTCTTCAAACCCGATTTCATGAATCATCAGAATGCCATGCTTCACTATATTACGTCCTAATTCTGATGTTTCAGGGTCTCTGACAAACAGTATAGGGTTCATTTTTATATTTAGCTGTAATTCCATAATATCTGCTTAATACATAATGTAGCGAAATTAACTACAATAAATAAAATACATTATAGATAAAATAGAAACTGCTATAGATAATAGTATTACTATTGTAATTAGTAGTTTTATTACTTTTGGGCAAATATTTGTGCATGGAAGAGTTAAAAATAGGCATTCTTGGCGGCGGACAATTGGGTTCAATGCTTATCAGGCATGCTATCGACTTTGGTTTAGAAATAGCTGTTTTGGATAAACACCGGGACTCTCCATGTGCTAAGTACACCTCCTCGTTTCACTTAGGTGACCCATTGAATTACGATGACGTTGTGGCATTTGGTAAAAATTTAGACGTAATAACGATAGAAAAAGAGGCAGTAAATACTAAAGCGCTCAGGGCATTATTGAACCAGGGAAAAAAAGTTTTTCCTTCTCCCGATATCATCGAGATAATTCAGAATAAGTATACACAAAAGGAGTTTCTGGAGAGGGCCGGAATTCCAATTGTTCCTGCTATCAAGATTAACAGCAAAGATGATTTGAGAAATAACTTGCATAAATTGCCGGGTTGTTTGAAAAAATGTGAGAATGGATATGATGGAAAAGGTGTAATGATTGTCAAAGACAATCAGGATATTGATCGTGCATTTGATGAAGTATGTATCCTGGAAGAATTGGTTGATATAAAGAGTGAAATATCTGTTATCGTATCCAGAAATGAAGAAGGAGCAATATATTGCTATGATCCTGTGATGATGATCTTTGATAAAGAGCGTATGATACTTGATTATCAGTTATCACCGGCTGATATTTCTAAAGTCACGGCTTCTGAGGCTCACCAGATAGCTGTAAAAGTTGCTGAAGCGCTGAATTTGATTGGCATCCTGGCAGTAGAAATGTTTATTACTAACGACGGTAAATTACTTGTCAATGAACTTGCACCTCGCCCGCATAATAGTGGGCATCACACTATTGAGGCATGTGTAACTTCACAATATGAACAACTGTTGAGGGTTATTTCAGGCTTGCCGCTTGGAGATACCAGAATGAATAGCAGCAGTGTTATGATAAATTTGTTAGAGCCTCCTGCCTTCAGGAAGAAGGGTATTGAACAAGCACTAAGAAAAGTATTATATTCAAATGATGTTCATCTGCATTGGTATGGAAAGACTGCAGGTCATGAAGGCCGTAAGATGGGGCATATTACAATAACAGGGGATACAATAGAGCAAGCGATTTCAAAAGCAACAAACATTCGTAATATTTTAAATGCACAACATGAAGAAAACTAAGGTTGGTGTAATTATGGGCAGCAGTTCTGATGCTGATATAATGCGCCCGGCAACGGCTGTACTTGAAAAATTTGGGGTAGACTATGAATTTGCAGTAGTATCTGCACATCGTAGCCCTGAATGGATGTTTGATTACGCTAAGACAGCAGATAAAAGAGGTATAAAGATTATAATTGCAGGTGCGGGTGGTGCTGCTCATCTGCCAGGAATGATGGCTGCTCTGACCACAGTACCGGTAATAGGTGTTCCTGTAAAATCAAGCAATTCAATAGATGGTTGGGATTCATTGCTATCTATAGTACAAATGCCCAATGACATACCTGTAGCAACGGTAGCTGTAAACGGGGCTCATAACGCGGGTATGCTGGCGATAGAAATGTTAGCAATTTCAGATAAAGGCCTGAAAGAATTATTACAGAAACAGAAAAAGGAAAACCAAAATAAGGTTAAACAACAAAACTTAGCCTTAAACAAGAATACAAAAGCTAAGTAGTATTTTTTGTTTGCACGTAAATACACCATCTTATTGGGGGATAAAAATGAAACTCGCTACCGTAGCGAGTTTTATTTTTTGTTTGTAATTCTGATATGTGCGATGAATTTATATGCTATAAAATTGCAACATTATTATAATAACAATTATTTAATTATTTATTTATAATTTAACATAGTTTTGATTGGCTGTTATTATAGCTTTAATCTCTCAACCACGAATTTTTCAAAAGAATTAACTGCCAGGTTTTTGTCGTGATGCTTAAGTAAAGAAATATGTGTGTCTTCTAAATTTGGCAGGCTGGTGTTTGTTCTGAGTATGTTAAGGTCATTAGGAACCATATTTCTTGGCAATACAGTAATCCCCATACCAGCCTTCACTGCAGCTACTGTCCCTGCATAGCTATGACTTGAGAACACTATTCTCCACTTTTTGTTTAGCTTTTCCAGTGAATGTATTGCCCTTGCACGATATACACATGGTTGTGGCGAAAGCACTAGCGGGATAGGTTGTTCATCGTCAAACTCTGTAGGTTTCATGTTCCCAACCCATTCCAGTGTTTCAGACCATACGTCCATACCATTCGGAAAATCCTCAGGCTTGTTCATTTTTACTAGTACCAAATCAAATTCTTTCTTCTTAAAGCGGGCGAACAAGTTGAGCGTAAGGTCGCATTCTACATTCAACATAATACGTGGATGTAAGGATCCATATTCCATAAGTATATCAGACAGAAATACACTCGCAAAATCTTCAGGCAGGCCAAACCTTACTTCACCTTGAAGTTCGGGGTGTTTAAACCTATCCATAGCATCACGGTTCAGTTGAACAATTTTCTTGGCGTAAGTCAACAAAATTTCGCCTTCCGATGTCAGGGTGAGTTGTCTTGCCCTTTTAAAAAGAGCCTTACCGATCATTCCTTCCAGTTTTGTGATTTGTTGGCTTACTGCCGATTGTGTGCGCGCTACTTTATCAGCTGCACGTGTGAAACTACCTGTTTCAGCAACAGCAATAAAACATTCCAGGGTAAGTGCATCAAAGCTCATTATTAGAAAATCTAATTTTTAATATTAGAATTATTCGTTTTTCTTATAGGCAAACATAGGATAATTTTGCCCTCATTGAAAATCAAATCCTAAAAAATGAAGCAAAAATTTATTGATATTACAAATTTTTCACATGTTGATGCGCTTAGTTTGGTCATTATGACCCTTGTTACTTTCGTTGCCATAACTATAGGGTCATTTTCCATAAGATACCTCAAGGGAGACAGAAGACAAGGGGCTTTCTTTGCCAATTTACTGGTTATGGTACTGTCCGTTTTTCTAATGGTTAGCGCAGACCATATCCTCTTGTTCTTAGCTTCATGGGCACTCAGCAACTTCTTGCTCACTAGGTTGATGCTTCACAAACATGAATGGGAGGCCGCAAGACAGTCATCAGTTCTTGCAGTAAAAAATTTCGCTCTGGGTTTCATATTCCTGGGAGCTGCCCTGCTGGTTTTGTACACCACGACTAAAGAAACTTCAATACAGGTTATACTCACAAAGCCAATCGAGTCTCAATGGGTTATTGTAAGTGACATACTATTATTACTCGCGGCAATGACACAATCAGCGCTGTGGCCCTTCCATCGCTGGTTAACCAGTTCTCTAAACTCCCCGACTCCGGTATCAGCAATCATGCATGCAGGATTGGTCAACGGAGGAGGATTCTTGCTGGTACGTTTCGCGCCAATTGTAATCAGTCAACCAACTGTTCTGAATATAATATTCATTACAGGGATAGCAACCGCCCTATTGGGAACTCTTTGGAAGCTGATGCAAAGCGATATTAAGCGTATGCTAGCCAGCTCTACTATGGGACAGATGGGTTTTATGGTGGCTCAGTGTGGCCTGGGGTTATTTCCCGCAGCGGTAGCGCACTTATGCTGGCATGGATTGTTCAAAGCATATCTTTTCCTTGCATCAGGTTCTGCTGCAAAAGAAAAGCGCCTTGATCTTGATTATCCCCCATCATTCAAACAATTTTCTCTTGCTATGATTTGTGGAGCCCTGGCAGCATATATGTTCTCACTCACTAGTGGTAAGCAGATAGGCATCTTAGACACAACATTATTCCTGACCTTTCTTGCGATGATCGCAGGAGCACAATTTTCTCTGCCAATAATAAGGGGCAAAGCAAAGGCCAAACTGCCTATGGCCTTTATTGCAACAACAGTTATGGGTTCATGTTATGGGATTAGTGTGCGCATAATTGAACAAACACTGGAACCTCTTGGAATTTCTGCTCCACAACAGCTGAATAGCTTGCACTTCATTGCAGCAGTTTTGCTGACAGCATCCTGGCTTGCAATGTTGTTTGTGCGCCCCGCCAAACAAAAACAATATCCTGAATGGCTACTAAAAAAATACGTACAAATGCTCAATGCCAGCCAACCACATCCAAAAACAGTTACAGCTCATCGTAATAAATATCAATTCTAAACGAGGTTAATATGACAGCAACACTAAAAGCAGAATTAACGAAAGAACAAACAAGGATTATGCCCGCTAATGATAGCCGATCAATTGATACAGCCATCACCAATAGCTGGAAAAAAATTGCACCATTCTGGCCTCTTAAAAATCTGATAGCAGTCAATCCTATTGCAGGGTTCGAAGACCTGAGATTTGAAGATGGGCTAAGACATGCAAGCGCATATTTTCAACAAAAGGATATGCCAATAGGGATGCAGCATGTAAACCGGCAGAGCATAAAATGGCTGCAGGCCTTTTTTGACGAGGGGCAATCAACCATACAGATGCCACTGCGCAATAAAGGCTTGCTAAAATGTGTGCTATCATTGATACGATTCGATAAGCAACTTCATAAAAATGATAAGCAAAAAATAGAATGGCTTCAAAAGCTTCCGCTAAAACCGGAAATGATTATAACAGAAACACTGTTTCAACTAGGTATTCAGCCTCACGAACAGGAAAAGTTTCTGACACTTATACTAACAACGCTTCCGGGTTGGGCGGCTCATATCCAATACCGAACACACTGGGCAGATGCTCAGGATGCAGCGCACCCGTATCCTGTCACCCAAGCCGAATACCTGGCGCTCAGACTGGTTATTACTTACCTGGTCTGGCCGGATGCAAAAGAGCTGCTCAACTGGCACAAAAATGCATTGCAGAAAGCTGACACTACCTACACTTACAATACAATAGAGAATAATGAAACTTCCTACCAAAAAGGCTTGCTGAAGCAGCTTAAGGCAACACAAGCACCCGGAGCTATCACAAGGCCTGAGGCGCAACTGGTTTTTTGTATCGATGTGCGCTCTGAACCTTTCAGGCGGGCATTGGAGGCTCAGGGGAACTATGAAACTTACGGTTTTGCCGGGTTCTTCGGTGTACCGGTGTCAATCGAGAGCTCTGTAACAGGAGAATCTTATGCCTCGTGTCCGGTATTGCTAAAACCTGCCTATAATGTGAAGGAAACACCCAACAGTTCACATCAATCATGCAAGGAAGGGTATAGCAGGCTACAAGGAATAAAGAAGCTCTATCAATCGCTTAAATACACTTTTACTACACCGTTTTGCCTGGTAGAAACCATGGGACTAGCAAGCGGGTTATGGATGGGGATGCGAAGTATATCGCCCAAAGGTGCTGCTTCACTGCAATCTGCAATAAAGAAATCAATAGCCAACGATTATTCTGTAACGCCTGACATTTCCGGCATCCCAATCGGTCAACAGGCTGCCTTCGGAGCCGGCGCCTTAAAAATGATGGGACTAACGGAAAACTTTGCACCACTGGTAGTTTTCTGCGGCCATGGCAGCGAAACTGAAAATAATGCTTATGCAACAGCCCTGGACTGTGGTGCATGTGGTGGTAGACATGGTGCGCCAAATGCCAGGATTCTTGCAGCTATCCTTAATAATCACGATGTGCGAAATGAGCTGAAAAAACAGGAAATTGACATTCCAACTGATACATTATTCCTGGCAGCAGAGCATAATACGACAACAGATGAGGTTGTGGTACATAGCGAGCAGATAGCAGATAGTTTTGCTTCACAGCTACAAGCACTCAAAAATGACCTTGAGTTGGCCAGAACAGAAAATAACCTTTGGCGAAGCGCAGAAATGGGTGTCAATACAGATGCAAAACAGGTACAAAAAGTGACCGAATTACGCGCTAAAGATTGGGCCC
Source organism: Flavipsychrobacter sp. (assembly GCA_044227125.1). Taxonomy (GTDB): domain Bacteria; phylum Bacteroidota; class Bacteroidia; order Chitinophagales; family Chitinophagaceae; genus Polluticoccus. Next base: position 1,273,779 of record JBGAFS010000001.1, on the reverse strand, counting down.
AGGTACGTCCTGAGTGGGGGTTAGCCAGAAATGCTGCCTTCATCGTAGGGCCAAGATGGCTGACTAAAAATGTAAACATGGAAGGACGATCATTCCTGCATTCTTATGAATGGGAAAAAGACAATGACGGCTCATCACTGACAACCATCTTTACTGCCCCGATGGTAGTAGCGCAATGGATCAACGCTCAATACTTCTTCTCCACAATGGACAATGTTGCCTTTGGTGGTGGCAGTAAGATTACTAAGAATATCACAGGTAAGATTGGGATCATGCAAGGGAACGCCAGCGACCTTATGCACGGGCTACCACTACAATCCGTCTTTAAATCAGATGATGAGCCTTATCATATACCTATGAGGTTAACAGTAGTAGTGTATGCCCCTAAAGCGAAGATTGAACGGATTACAGAGCAACATGAAATCCTGCAAAAGCTCTTTGGAAATGGCTGGGTACACATGATATGCTTTGACCCGCTGGAAAAAAAGCAATTCCGGCTAAAGAGAGATTTAACATGGGCAGATTTCATCTAAAGTATATTCACAAATGAATGAAGATAGAGTGAGTAAGACGCACAGGATAGATAGTCATATAAATTACAATGTCAATTTTCAGGATAGTATATTTTATGGTAGGGATATTCTGATAGCGACAAGCCATAAAAAGGAACTTGCTATAGGGCCTGTACTTCAAGAGAAATTTAATTCAAATATCATTACACCTGAAAATTTCAATACAGATATTTTCGGCACATTTAGCGGGGAGATAGAAAGGAAAGATAGCCCCCTGGACGCTGCAAGAAAAAAATGTAAAGAGGCACATAAAGCATATAATGCTAACCTGGTGATTGCAAGCGAAGGTTCTTTTGGCCCTCACCCCACTTTGTTCTTTGTGCCGGCAGATGAAGAGATATTACTGCTTGCTGACTATGAACATAAACTTGAAATAGTTGTCAGGGAAGTATCAACAAAAACAAACTTTTCCGGCAAGGATGCAAAGACATACGAAGAGGTCAAAGAATTTGCAGAAACTGCAGGGTTTCCGGACCATAAGGTCATTTTGAGGAAAGCTTATCAAGACAATTCTCACATTGTGAAAAATATTGCTCATTGGCAGGAGTTGTCTTCAATGACGCAGTTGTTTCTCAATAAATACGGTAGCCTATTTATAGAAACAGATATGCGCGCCATGAATAATCCGACAAGGATGTCTGTTATTGAGCAAGCTGCTAACAAGCTGTCAGAGTTAATGGTTTCAACTTGCCCGCATTGCCAAACTCCGGGATTCGATATCGGTGAAATTGTGCAAGGCTTGCCATGTAGTTTATGTCATGCCCCAACAAAAAGTACACTGAAACGCGTGTATATCTGTAAGAAATGTAACTACAAAAAAGAAGTACACTATCCTAACAGGAAATTCTATGAAGATCCAATGTATTGCGATAGGTGTAACCCATAATAAATATGATGAACGTCTTGCAAGAAACACTAATTGGTAAAGATATTGAGCTGGCTATACAATTGCTCAGATCAGAAAGGCTGGTAGCTATCCCGACAGAAACTGTTTACGGACTTGCTGCGAATATGTATTCAGAAAGTGCGGTCAGACAAGTTTTTGAGGTGAAACAACGCCCTGCAACCAACCCTTTGATTGTGCATGTGCCGAATGTGGATAACCTGAGCGAAATTGTATCTGAGGTCTTTCCAGAAGCAATAACCCTTTTGGATACTTTTAGTCCCGGCCCGATTACTTTGTTGCTACCTAAGAGCAGATATGTATCAGGCCTTGTTACTGCCGGCTTGCCTGATGTTGCGATACGCATCCCCGATCACAAACTCACATTAGACCTCCTGAACAAACTTGAATTTCCTTTAGTAGCTCCAAGTGCAAACCCATATACATATATCAGTCCTACAAGTGCAGAGCACGTAAAGACGATGCTCAACGGTAAGATATCTTATGTATTAGATGGAGGCCAATGCGCCAGGGGGCTCGAATCAACTATTATGGGCTTCCCAAACGGAGTACCAACATTATACCGACTGGGTGCAATTTCCATCGAGGAAATTGAAAGCGTAATTGGAAAGATCAAGATAGCTAAGGCAGAGAAAGTCATTGCACCGGGAATGCATATTAAACACTATAGTCCTAAGACAAGACTGATTGTCAGTGATGATATCGAGCAGGATATTGCTATATATAGCAACTATAAAATTGGGTTGATTACCTACAACCAATACTCTGAATTTTTACCAAACGAAAGTCAAATTGTACTGTGCGAGAATGATGATTATAAGTCAGCAGCTAAAAAGCTGTATGCAGCTATGCATGCAATGGATAGCAAAGATTATGATCTGATTATAGCCAGTAAATTTCCTGATACAGGTATGGGACGTGCAATAAATGACCGTTTGAACAGAGCAAAAGCATAGATGATGAAACAGCAATTACTGATAAAAAATGCAACAATTGTAAATGAAGAAAAGATATTCCTATCTGATGTTCTGATAGAAAACGGAATTATTGACACAATTGCCCCATCAATAAGACAGATTGTAACCGACACTATAGATGCTTCAGGGCTTTATATGTTCCCGGGGGTAATAGACCCTCATGTACATTTTCGCGAGCCAGGACTTACTTACAAAGCAGACATTTATTCAGAATCTATGGCAGCTATAGCAGGTGGTGTAACCTCTTTTATGGATATGCCCAACACTATACCTAATAGTACTAATCGTGTTGAATTGGCTAAAAAATACGAACTGGCAAATCAAAGGTCATTTGCGAATTATGGTTTCTATTTTGGTGCGACAAGTGATAATCTAAACGAGATACAGCATCTTTCTGCTCACGATTGTTGTGCAGTGACTGATGACGGACTATACTTTACAAACAAAGAATCCTTGCTCGTTGAGCAGCCTGAACTCTTACATGAGGTTTTAAATATTTCTCCAAAGGTTGTTGCTATACATAGTGAATTCGAGTCGGTTGTAAATCTAAATTTAGAAAGAGCTATTAAAGAATATGGAGAGAATATCCCCATACGCCTGCACGTTCAAATAAGAAGCGAAGATGCCTGTTATAACGCCACTAAACTGGCAACTGAAATAGCTCGTGAAACATCGGGTAGACTACACATCCTGCATGTGTCCACTGCAAAGGAACTGGAATTATTTAAAAGCAGTATGGATGTCAGACAAAAGAAAGTAACAGCGGAAGTTTGTATACATCATTTATGTTTTTCTGAAGAAGACTACGACAGATTAGGGGCAAGAATTAAGTGGAACCCATCTGTCAAAACCTATAACGACAAAACAGCTTTGTTAAATGGCTTGCGCGACAATCTGATTGATATTGTCAGTACTGATCATGCACCACATTTATTAGAAGAAAAGGAACAGCCCTATGCAAAGTCGCCCGGAGGTGGACCTATGGTACAGCATTCATTGGTAGCTATGCTTGAGTATGCAAGATCAGGGCAAATATCATTGGAAAGAATTGCAGAGGTTATGTGTCATAATGTTGCTACCATATATAAAATACAAAACAGGGGATATATCAGGGAAGGCTTCTATGCTGATCTTGCTTTGGTAAATCTGAATGAAAGCTGGCAGGTACAAAAGTCAAATATCTTGTCAAAATGTAGCTGGAGTCCCTTTGAGGGAAGGTTCTTCTCATCAAAAGTGAAGTATACAATAGTTAATGGCAATATCGCTTACAAAGATGGACTGATTGTTAACCAACCAGCCGGGATCAGACTTAAATATTATCAGTAAGCAGTTATTTGAATGACGATATTTTAAGAAAATTAATAATCAAAATGAAAAATATGACAAAGCAGCAAAATGAATTTAATCTTCTCAGGGGAACATTTTCAAGTGAAGAAACAAGAGAAATTCTTGTAACACTTTTTAAAGACAAAATTCAATTTCATAATCTGAAGAATTTCAGCCATGAAGTACGCTTTGGTAAGCCGGATCTTCGTGCTCAGGAGCGTATCCCGGAGCTAAAGAGAACTTTAGAGGAAGTACTGGATTTTATCAAACAAAATGAAGGAGAAGACAAATTTGAAATACATGCAAATATCCAGGTTAGGGTAGTTGAGTAGAATTTATTAGTGATTCGTTACCAGTTTTACGGAAACAATAAAATGGGACAAGCTGGAGCGCTTGTCCCATTTGGCGTATTCGCCAATGATTGTGGTCCGCTAGTAATAGTAAGAACATTATGTGTTTCAAAGGATTTGACATAAAGGGATGTTCAATTATATTTGATGTTGCACGTCAAATCTGCCAGTAGATATTTGATTCGATAGAGTTTGGCATCTGCATCCAGCTTTCATCTGTTAATCTGTCTATTAGTTTCCAGGCCCATTCTTGTACTTGCTTAAGTTGATGTGTAATTAAATTACTTTTATGCATTTTATTTCAAATTTATCGTGATTGATTACTTTTCAAGTATTTGTATGTTAGGTTCTTTATCTTCTTTCATGTAGAATACTATAAAGACCAGCGGCTTATTTTCTGATATATTGTCAAAATGCAGGATTGTCTTGTTTTTGGGCTCAAAAAATGCATCGCCGCTATTTAGTATTATAGCTTCATTCCCTTCTGACTGGTATAATACTTTTCCTGAAATTATATAACCTGCTACAGGACACGGATGCATATGTCTAGGGGCTTTTGCGTTTACGGACATTGTTATTTGCTTCGCCTCTACAGATGATACATGCTGATCAACCCAAATGTTTAACAGGTCTTTTCTTTGCACAGTTTGCTGAGCTAATACAGGTTTATTTAGAAGTATTATTGCTATTGATGTAACAAAAAAGTATTTCATTTATTTACGCTTTAGAAATTGTTGTATAAAAATATTACGAGAGGCCTTAAGGAATACCACACCCATTTTGACAGATGCTTCATTGTTGATTGTGTTTAAGACGTTTGATGATATATATGTTAAATGGTATAGAGAGGGATACGACAATCATCAGTATGCCTAACGAAGAGATACCCAAATGTTCCTGAGAAGTTGAGTAAAGCACATCATTGGTAATCCTGTATATAGTATTACACGCCCAGTGCAAGCCTACAGAATACCATAACGAATTGGTTAGTATCAACGGAATAGCCAGACTAATACCGGTAATAAATAAATAAAGCAGGCTTTCATCAGGCGACAATAGTTTGTATGTATGATTCAGTACATAAAAAACACCTGAGACAACAACAAACAACACTTTATTCCATCGTTTGCCGAACATAGCCCACAGGTACCCTCTAGTAATGATATCTTCTGCAATAGAAGGCAAGAAGGTTCCTGCGGCACAAAGCAATACTTTCCCTGTAGTCTGCATGTTACCGAGGTTAGTAGCTGTTATTATTTCTCTGCCTGCCATTAGCGATATTAAGAACGACAATGAATACGTAATGAGCCCGGACATCAGCCCTACTATAAGTAGTCGCTTACCTTCTATATTCCAATCAAGCTTGTACGCTGCTATTCCTGCTAAACCTTGCTGTCTGGCAACAATATGCGACAACACTACGACAGTAGCCATTAATGACATAAACGCAAACAGATCGTTATAAAAATGCATAAACGCCTCGGCCAGTTGATAAGTTGCCCAGAGAAAAAATAACCCGGGCAACTTATGTTTGGTGTTTGTTTTCATTGAAAGAAATTAAAATTGTATACGGTAATTAATAGATGGTGTAAAGCCTAACTGGTATTGGGTGCGTATCACATTGTACTTATTATCGAAGCCTTCGCGCAGAATATTCTTATTGTTGGTCACGTTTTGAAAATCAAGATAAATTTCCTGCATACTCTTCTTACGGTTCATGCGATAAGTGATCTTGATATCACCCCTGAAATAATCAGCATACTTTTGCTCAAATGTTTTTGAATAATCGTAGGCTGTTTGACCTTCTTTAATTGATTCCTGCAGATCAATAGGTATGTAGCGTTTACCACCTGCAGCGGTAAGCTTTGCATCTATGCATATAACATTCGATTTAGTTACTCTAAATTCTTTGCCCGCCAACATGTTCACAACATAATTATTATTGTATGCCGTATTTCTTTCTACTTTATCGCTACCTGTATATAAAGAATTGAACAGAGATGCTGTGGTAGTTACATAATATCCTTTGCTGAATTTTTTCTCCAATGTAAATTCCAAACCATAGTTACGACCGGTACCACTGTTTACAAGGCTGTCCTGTTTTGAAGAACCATAGGTAGAACCAAGATTGAGCGCTGAGAATGTGCTTGGTGCTGACTCTACCGGAACATTATATATATGTTGGTAGTATGCTTCTATCTTGTAGTGCCATTCATCAAATATGGTCTGTTCCCATCCGGCTACAAATTGCGCGCTCCTTGTAAAGTCCAACGAGCGATTGGTTTCAATGTAGTTGTTATCTCCGGTTTTTGTTTTCAGGAAGTAAAGCATCAAATCTTGCATTTGACTATGCATACCCGCACCGAAGTTAACAGAGCCCAACTGACCAACCTGGAATTTTGCGCCTAGGCGTGGCTCTATTGAGTAACTATTATTCAGCGTAAGGTATTGACCGAATAAACCTGTGTTTAATGTTATTTTATCAGTGAAACGGTGCTGCCATGATGTGTAAGCCTGCAACAACTGTGTACTACCTTCTTCTTTACGCAATGGGGTCATATCACCACTGAGAGATGCACTGTCAGCAAATGAGAAGTGAATATCATGTGCAGTAATGCCAGCCTGTATTCTGTCTTTTGAAGAGAACTTCTTGTTGATATTATCTGTTATTGTGTATTTCCATTCGTTGGTATGCTCTCTGTAATTAGGGTAGGCATCGCGTGCTTCATTCAAAGAATCCTGAATAGTTCTCACTTTTTGTCCGCTCACAGCCAGTGTTACTTTGTTAGACAATGAATTGGTGATGAAATGCGTATTAGATATACCTGCTACACCGCTATTACTTTTGAAGTCAAGATTTTTATACGGGTCATTGTAGAAATTCTGGGTATCGGCAATATTTCCTTTGAATGATATATTGCTCAGTCCGCCTACACCAAATATTGTAAACTTGCCTGCCTTCTGAGTAGGTATGCTTATCTTAAAGCTAAGGTCCTGGTATTGCGGTATGGCACTGCCTGTGCCCGTAATGATACCTACTTTTTGCAGCAATCCGGGTATGCTGTATCTGTAATCTACCAGGTAAGATGCCTTGCTTTTTTTAGAGAAATAGCCTTCTGTGCCCAATTCCAAACCGGATAAGCCCATTTGTGCTATGTGCTCTCTTTTGCCTGAGTTGCCTTCTCTTAGTTGCAGGTCAAACACACCGGCATTGGCATTGCCAAACTGAGCAGGAAATGCACTGGTATAGAAAGCAGATTTGTCCAGCACATTATTATTGATCATACTCACAGGGCCGCCTGTTGCTCCCGATTGTCCGAAGTGGTTGGGGTTGGCCACATCAATACCTTCTATTCTCCATAATAATCCTGTGGGAGCATTACCACGTATTATGATATCGTTACGGCTGTCGTTATTGCTGATGACACCTGCAAAATTGCTGGCCATACGTGCCACATCATTCCTGCTGCCTGCATACCTGCGGGTATCCTCTGCATTAAACACGCTGGCACTAACGGTAGCCATTTGCTTATCGGTAATTTTTTCACGGCTGGCTTTTATCACCACTTCTTTGATTGCACGCACCTGTTCCAGCATTTCAAGGTCTAATACAGTTTCTTTACCCGACTCTATCACTACGTTCGGAATTGTTTGTTCCTGGTAGCCGGTGTGAGACACCCTAACAGTAGCACGGCCTACCGGTACTCCGGTAATACTATAATTACCATCTGCATCTGTAACAGTTCCCTCGCTATGCCCGTTACAATTAACTACTATACTCACACTCGGTATACCTGTTTTAGATTGCTGATCGGTAACGATACCCTTTATGGTTTGGGTTAATGTTTGCGCATCTGCACCTGCAGCAATCAGTAAACTTAGCGTCAGGATAAAGAATACTTGTTTCATATTTCTGATTGAGTGATTTTTATGTGTCATAAAATGATTTTTTATTATTTAAACTATTATCAACATTGCCGGGCGTATTATCGCCTATTGTAAAAGAGCTATTAAAGAATACTTATATCAGTTTTAGTATATAGTTATTAAATACCGAATTGACGTAAATGATGATCCATATGCATCCAGGCTGCCACTCCCCACTGCTTTGTGCTTAAATACCCGAATGAGGGGTGTACCAATTGCACAGGCTTATTTCGTGCAGGGAATGCATTCATTATCTCAATGAACCTGTTTTTTTGCTCATCAAATCTTGCCGTATCTATCCTGCCATGTGTGTCATTTGCAGCAGCACCTTTCAGATTTTTGGGGAACTGAGGTACGATATGGAGCGAAAGAAAGCGCAGCAACTTTTGCTTGAAAGAAGCTTTTATATAATCCTGCGCCCCTTCCAGTATTTGCGTATTAGCAAGATTACAGTGATACAGCATTTCTGTAGGGTTCATTTCGCCCCACTTTGCCGGTTGATTTACTTCCAGTTTTTTTATTCGGCTGATTATCTCGTTGGCCGAATTCTTGTCAAATAAGCTCTTTCTCATTTTTGCAGTTTTTAGTTGTTATAAATTTTGTGATGCAAAAATGGTGTGCTCGTCTGCCCCCGATGCCCCGCTCAATTAGTTCGTACTTTTCAGAAGTACGGATAAATTGGGAAGCCGCATAAATAAATGAAAATCAATTAATTGCATTTTTTTGCATATTCCATTATCCGTACCTATCTTGTACGGCAAATAGCATTATTTCATACCCATTATGGTGCTGCTGAATATTGATTCGAGTGATATTATTCGACTCGTCCCTGTGCTGGGTTGCCTGCAGGGATACATTTTTTGTTTCGTCATCATGACCAGCAAAAAACTGGACAGGCATAAATCCATATTTCTTTCTGCTCATATATTCTCAGCCAGCTCCCTGTTACTATTACCCTTCATCGAGGAATATTTTGGCTGGCAATACGCATGGACTACGGACTCACTGATATGGATCAGTGTACCATCCACATACTTTTATTTGCATATGTTTGGTGCCCCGAAATCTTTCAATAAGGATCTGCTCCACTTAATACTGCTTACTATTGGTGCGTATGCTATAGAATATTGGTTTTTTACATACAAGGCGAAGACTGCAATTATAGAAGGGCACCCCGAGCTCCTTCATTCACAATTACATCTGTATATAACCATTGGCAAATTCATTGTATTCTTTGGTTATTTAATTGCTGCGGTTTCGCTTTATAAAAAACACCAGGCATTTATCAGGGATAATTTTTCTAACATCAGGCACTACAATCTGAAATGGGTAAGGAACCTGCTGATATGGAATGGGTTGCTGATAGGCTATGCACTGGTAGCATTCATACTATCCTATTATATAGATGGGTTTACCATTGGCAAATCTAATATGACTGCCTATTGGGCGCTAATTATATACATATACTATGCCTCTATCAAAGGGTATATGCAAAAAGATATTCACATTGATGAGCGTGTGGAATATGCTCTTGAAGAAACAACACGCACTAATACTGCTGAAAAAATCATGGGTGTTGCAGATGATACAGCTCAAACTAATACTGCGCCTGCCACGAAACTAAAATATCAGAAGAGCAAGCTAAGTGAATCGGAATCTAAAAGGATTGTAGAAAAAATTATCAAAACCATTGAACAGGGAAAACTGTATCTGGAACCTGAACTCACTTTGCAGGATCTTGCTGACAAGGCAGGAGAACCATCGTATACAATATCTCAGTCTTTGAATTTATCGCTCGGCAAAAACTTTTATGAACTTGTGAATGGCTACAGAGTAGAAACCGCCAAATGTCTGTTAACGAATCCGGATAAACGTAACCTTACCATACTCTCTATAGCTTTTGAGGCAGGGTTTAATTCTAAAACTACATTCAATAATGTTTTTAAAAAATATACGGGGCAAACACCATCAGCATATATGAAAACCAGTACAGTCAAATCCGTGACCTCATAGTATAAAAAAATAAAACCCGCTACCAGAGCGGGTTTTGAGATGTGATTGTGGTCCCACTAGGACATCGTGAATTTGTACAATATTATAGGGATATGCACAGAGATGAACAGTTGCAAGTATTTATTATTTACGATTTTAGGAGTTAGTTATTCGATATTGTTTGGGTTTGATGAATATTGTATGGCAAATCTCTACGAAACTACTACGCTTGCATAAATTATGCCGAACAATTTTCTAGGTAAAAAATATCAATATTATATATATATTGCCAATAGTTGCATGATAGCATACGCATAAAGACGTTTTGAAAGAAGAAAACTGAAAATATTAGTTGCGTATTACTTTATGTGATTTTCTTTGGACTTACTTAGAACTAAGTAATATAAGATCTTGAACAAATAGTAAATTTTCAATAAGTTGCAATGTGTTTGGTGTAATCTCTTATCTATGGAACGTTACCAATATTTTGCATTTATAAGTTACAGCCGCAAAGATGAATTTTGGGCCAAATGGATTCATAAAAAACTTGAAACATATAAACTGCCAAGCATTATTCGCAAAGAATATGAAGGGCAACTTCCCAACAAGATACATCCTGTTTTCTTGGACAAGACAGATATTGGTATCGGAAGCCTGAAAACAAATTTAAAAAAAGAGTTAGTTGATTCTCGTTATCTAATAGTAATCTGTTCACCGAATGCGGCAAATTCTGATTGGGTAAACACTGAAGTTGAGCATTTTAAAGAACTTGGAAGAGAGGACAGAATAATACCATTTATTGTTGACGGATCGCCACAGCCAAAATCAGAAAATGAAAAGCAGTGTTACCCACCTGCACTGGACAAATCGATTTTAGGTGCCTCACTAAAGGAATTGCCCAAAAAGCAAGCCTTTATTAAAATTGTTGCATGTTTATTAGGACTGAAATTTGATGAGTTATGGGATAGAGATCATCGCCGAAATAAAAGACAAAAGGCAGTTATATATTCCTTGCTCTCATTTTTCGTAGTTATTGCTGCTGTCTCAGGATATATGATTTGGGATTACTACAAAATTACAACTAGGTACTATGCAGATTATGTAGATAGATGGGGAATACCCAAAGGAATAATTGAGCTGTCAAAAAATCAGAAAAGCCAAAGAAATAGCTTGTATAAATTCCGCTTTCAACATGGAAATCTTATCTCAGTAGATCACATTAATTCGTCTGGTGCTCTAGTTAACAATATAGAAGAATTGAATGAAAGACCTATCAGACAGGTATTGTCATACGATTCGAAAACAAACGCATTAACCACAATTCATTTTTTGAATAGAAATAACGACACTGTAATAGTAAATAAATATTCAGGTAAGAGGTTTGAAGAAGTTGACTTTAAAGATCTCAACGGAAAAAATGCTATGCAAATATCCGACTTGACGAGTCTTGATAAAGATATTTTTGATAATAGCGAACCCAAAAGTAAGATCAATCATTTTTCATTAACACGTAATGATAGAGGTGAAATTACATCAATCTGGTTCAAGTATGCTAATGATACTGTAAGTACCTCAAATGGAATTTTTGGCAAATCGTTTTTGCTCGATTCGATTGGAAGGATCAAGGAAATAAAATATTTGGATTTGAATGGGAAGGAAACAAGAGATAGAAACGGGACAACAGGGAAAAGATATGAATATGATTCTTATGGGAACATAGTAAAAACAACATATGTAACTTACTTAGGAAAGCCAATCATTAATGAACAAGGTTGGGCAGTTGTTTATAGGAAAGCTAATCAGCAAGGCAATATCGAATCCGAATCATATTACAATACAAATCTACAATTGTGCATCAATAAAGATGGTTATTCTATAGGAAGTGCCAAGTACGATTCAAAGGGCAACATTTCCGAAATGAGCTTTTGGGACGAAAGCTCTCAGCCGATTTATTGTAATAAGGGCTATTCAAAAGAAGTACTTACGGCTAATGATGATGGCTATCCTGAAATCATAAATTATTATGATATCCGCGGCTATTTAACAGCAAACACTTCTGGCTATGCTGTAGTAAAAACAAAATTTGACGAAAATGGAAATGAATTAGAAAAAAGCATTTATGATGAAATGGGAAAGCCATGTTACTCAAAATTTGGTTCACGATTAAGAGCTTGGTATGATTCAAAAGGCCGTTTATACAAAGCGGCTTTTTTTAATGCTGATGGCAAGCCGTTTAGAATTAAGAATGGCATTGCCAAAGTTTTGATAAACTATAATGAAACAGGCAACTATGCGGATGTTCTATTTTTTGATGAAAATGACAAACGATGTTTTAATAAATTGGGAATTTCAAGATTCAAATACACCTATGATAATAGAGGAAATAAGATACTGTATGAAAATTATGGAACTGATAATGAACTTGTAATTAATAAGGATGGTTATGCAAAAGCTGCTTTTAAATATGACGATAGAGGAAATCTTATTGAAGGTTCTTTTATGGATACCCAAAGCCAACTTTGTTATTATAAAGATGGATATGCCCGTCAAATTATAAAATACGACAATTGGGGAAATAAAACTGAAGGGGTATATTATGACAATAAAGGTGGTATATGTTCGCATAAAGATGGGTATGCAAAGTACAACTCAGTATATGACAGCGTAGGTAATTTGATCAAGGAAGCATGTTTTGACCAATATGGGGCCCCATGTATTACTACGTTAGGCTGCGCTAGTTATTTTATGAAATATGACGAAAACAAGACAATTATTGAACAGCAATATTGTGATGAATTGTACAATCCATGTTTAAATATAAATGGTATTTCAAAAGTCACTTTTAGCCGTGACAAATTAGGAGCAGTATTAAAAGAGGAGTATTTTAATGCAAAAGGAAATGCTTGCTATAACAAAGAAGGAGTTTCCAAAAAAGAACTTTTTTATGATGAGAAAGGAAAGATAATTCAAGAAAACTATTTAGACATTAATAGCAATTTTTGCTTTTTAAAAAAGGGATATTCAATATTGAAAATCAAATATGACATAAAAGGAAACAGAATAGAAGAAAGCTATTACGATGACAACATGAAATCATGTTATTCAACTGGGAAATACTCTAAGATAAAATGGATATACGATGCTTATGGAAATAAAGTGCAAGAATATTATTGCGACGTTAATGATTTATTGTGTTATAACAAGGAATATGTTGCAAAATATGTCACTGATTATGACGAATTAGGGAATGAAACCTTAAGAACATGCTATGATATACATAATAAAATATGTTTTAATAAGGAAGGGTATGCTAGCATGAACATATTGTATGACACAAAGGGTTATCAAAAGGAAATTACTACGTTCGATAAAATAGGATTACCGTGCATGAATGCTGAAAACTTCTCGACGGTCAAATTTCAATACGATGCAAGGGGAAACAAATCACGTATATCAGTTTACAATGTCAGTGGATGTCCATGCATAGCAAAAGAAGGCGTATCAGTTGAAGTATTGAAGTATGACGCCAAGGGCAATCAAATCGAAAAAAGCTTCCTGGATATTAACGGATACCCCTGCTTCAATTCAGAAGGATATTCGAAAATCAAGTACAAGTATAATGATAATAGCCGCCCTATAGAGGAATGCTATTTTGATAAGAATAATTATAGGAGTTATTGTAATGGTGGATACTCAAAAAAGATTATACAATATGACAAGAGAGGAAATACATCAATTGTATCCTTCTATTCGATAGACGATAAATTATGTCTGAATAAATATGGAATAGCAGAAACGCATAGGACTTCTAATGAAATAGGTCTTATCACACAAGAAGGTTATTATGATTGCAATGGTAAAAAATGTAGTTATAATGACATGTATTCTGTTCAAAAAAACACGTACGACGGAAAGTACAATCTATCTCTTATTTATTACCTTAATAGTATCGGCCAGCCAGCATTGAATGCTGACAGTATTAGTAAAACCCAAAATGTATATAATGAGCGAGGGCTTGTTATTAAACAATATTATTGGGGAATACCAGGTGAGAAATTCAAGCACGTAGATGGATATTCAATGTCGAAGATTGAATACGATGAAAAGGGAAATGATGTTGAAATAACCTATTTCAACGAAGAAGGTAAAAAATATCTCTATAATGGAAGATATCATAAAGAGGTCAAGATTTACGATGAGAAAAATAGTCAGATAGAATTAAAATTTCTAAACGAAATTAGTCAGCCTGTATTATGCGAATATGATTATTACAAGACAACTACAAAATACGACGAGAATAATAATGTTATTGAAATATCATTCTATGGAACTAACAATAAATTGACATTATATCAAAAACAATATTCAATCCTCAAAAAACAATTCAACAATAGAAATCAGCAAATTGAACAATCATTTTATGGGTCAGACTATAAGCCGGTAATGTATAAAAACACCTATGCTAGATATGCTGCTAAATTTGATGAAAATGGAAATAACACTGAAATAACATATTATGGCATAAACGGGAAAAGAATTTTGTATGAGAACAGCTATTCAAAAATGGTCTCAAAATATGATTGTTTCAGTCGTTTGCTTGAACAATCATATTTTGGAGTAAATGACGAAAGGGTTGTACTTGCGAAAGGGTTTTCTAAGATTGTTTTACGGTATAATTCAAAAGGAAACAATGTAGAGCAATTTTATTTAGATGTCAATGACAAGCCAGCCCAAATGAATCTATATTCAAAGGTTGCAAACAAATACGATAATAAAGGAAACAATGTAGAGCAATCCTATTATAATGCTATGGGAAAGTTATGTAACAATCAGGATGGAGTAGCCTTAACAAAGGTAGAATTTGATGATAGGAATAACAAAATAAAAGTTACATATTTCGATGTAAATGGTATTGTAACAGAAAACAAAAATAATATTTCATCTGCAACATTTAAGTATGATCATTTTGGGAATAATATACAAGTTGATTTATATGACACAAATGGTAGGCCGGCACCCTTTAAAGGTCAGCAATACACAAAATGGAAGAATAAATACGATATAAAAAAGCGAACAATTGAAGTTGCATATTTTGATAGTTTAGAAAGGCCATGTATAAATAATGATCATAATTATTGGAAAGTAACATTTAAGTATGATTATAGAAATAATGAAATAGAAGAATCCTACTGGGGTGTTGATAACCGTCCTTGTTTATCAAAAGGCGCATCAATTTTAAAATTTGTTTACGATGGCACTAATCAAATTTCTTCTACGAGAAAATTCGATATCCAGGGAAATCAAGTTTTTGATAGATTTTATGGTATTGGTGCCATGCTTAAAAGAGATATAGAAACTAAGAAAATTTTAATAGCTGATATAATTTTTGGTAGTCCAGTTTATAGGCAAGGTGAGCTAACTATTGGTGACGAAATTATTGCTATAGCACAAGGAAATAATACACCTATTAATATTAACGGATATGAAGTTGAAGATGCTATAAAGTTGATTAGGGGTGATATAGGAACCGAAGTTAGAATAACTGTTAGGAAAACAAACGGGCAAATAAAAACAGTTAGTATTGTCAGAGACGAAATAAAGAACTGAATAATGGACAATAATAAGTCAAATGAGATCATCAGAATTGGTATTTCTGGCAAACGCAATATTAAACACAACGAAAAAGATATCGTTAGGAAATGCATTGAAACCCAAATAAAAGCCATTTTAAAAGATCATCACACAACAGAGTTCGTTGGTTATTCTTCATTAGCTATAGGTGCGGATACAATTTTCGCAGACGTTGTAGTAAACATATTCAAAATGCCACTGCATGTCGTATTGCCATTTCCTATAGAGGAATATCAAAAAGATTTTGCCGCCGAAGAAGACATTTTAAACCTAAATTATTTTTTGGCAAATAATGAAGAAATTGTTTTTGTATCAGATACCGTACCAACAACTACCGATGAGCGAAATCAGAAATATTTTGATGCTGGCAAATTCATTGTTGACAAATGTGATAATGTTGTATTTGTGTGGGATAAACTTAAACCGGAAGGCAAAGGTGGTACTGCTGAAATAATTGGCTACTACAGTGATATGAAAAATAGATTTCCTGTCAACTTCGTGGCTGTAACTCCTATTAACGAAGACTTGCTTCACACTGAGATTAACATGCAATATGAGTTGTCTAATAGTCTAGCATTGCAGAGTCGAGACGATTATAAGTTAATCTGGAAGTTAGCTATAGTTTTAGGTTGGTTAGCTGTTGGATTATTCGCAGCTAATACAGCAATTCACCTAACAGGTATATTCAATATAATAGCCGTCAGTATAGAATTAATACTTGTCATCATCACTTTTTCTTTAATAATAAAAGCAAAAAAGAAAGATTACCACGGCAAATATTTATCCCATAGGCTACGGGCAGAAACCCTAAGAATTGTGAAATACTATTATCATTCCAATAAAGAAATTAAATTGTCCGCCTTTACACTTCTAAACGATAAAGAATTATCCATCTTAGTTGAGAAAATCAATCAAACAATAAGCCGTACCCGATATGTATCAAAATGGTATACAAATTATTCTATTAGGTCATTGATAGAAGACCAAAAAAAGTATCACGAAAA
The DNA here is from genome assembly GCA_044227125.1 of Flavipsychrobacter sp. Classification (GTDB taxonomy): domain Bacteria; phylum Bacteroidota; class Bacteroidia; order Chitinophagales; family Chitinophagaceae; genus Polluticoccus. Next base: position 1,257,096 of record JBGAFS010000001.1, on the reverse strand, counting down.
CAAAATTTCAGCAATTGGCAGTAAGTTTCACCTATTCGAACTATTCAATTTAACCATCGCGGTTTTGTTTATGCTAAACTTATTAGTGCATTTAACGAATGCCTTGCTTGAATATAATTACCCAGACAAAAACCTGGCAATTTATAGTCATGAATTAACAGTGTTTTTTAGCATTATATTACCAGCAACTTATGCTGCTTTTGAAGGTGTTGTATATTTTCAGGAGTGGGCCGTGTTAAAAAAGTATTCCCAATCCGCCAAACAGAGTTTGCATCAGAGTATAAATGAATTGCCATTGAATCTTGCAAACATGAATGACAATATCTGTTCCGACAAACAATCGGTAGCATTGAATTTAGTGTCGAGCATTATGCTAACAGATAATAGAAATTGGCACTTGATTTTAGAAAATAAAAACAATTATCACTGGGTGATATAGTTTGAAGTAAGGGTATAAAAAATCAATAAAAAATACTGCAATTACCTAATGATACTCGAGCCAAAGTAGATTTTGCAACATCACAATTAATATTGTCTTCTACGACTGTTCTACGAGGAAGATAAATAAATAATCTTAAAGTCGCGTCACACGTGATTTGTAATATTTAGATTTAGAGTCCAAATCAGGCGCGAATGTATTTTGACGATTTTGTCTAATTAACTACATCGTTACTAATATTTTTGCTGCTTTTAATGTCTCAAAAAAGGCTTTTATAGATGTTCAGTAGCATTGCGTAGAACCACCTACAACCCTAATTTATTGAAGTTGATAAATAAATGACTCAATCTGAAACTAAGGGGAACTATTTAGAACTGCTATTTGGCGCACTCGACTGGAGTATAGCAATGGCCTAACTTATTGATAATATTTACTATATACATTTAGGCTTCTTGATAATCCCCGCTGGAATCCCCGCAAAAGTTCTATTATTCAAATGAATAATATTTGAAATATATAACATTCTTGGTTAGTAGCAAGTATTATTATAGATTTGCCATTATTAATAGCATTTCAATGCCATTTAAAATGACCGAAAAAACATTTTTCCCAATTAACCTTAAACTTTTGCGTGAGCGCAAAGGAAAAAGCCAGAAACAACTGGCTGATGCGCTTAATATAAAACGTACTACTCTTGCGGCTTATGAGATTGGGCAAACAAAAAACCCTCCGCTTAGTGAATTAATAGGCCTTTCAGAGCATTTTAATATTCCTATAGATATAATGACCAAGGTAGATATCTCTAAGTTTTCTGAATCTAGGTTACAAGAGATTGAAAACAATAAGAGTGTCTACACCGGCAAGGAAATGCGAGTTATTGTTACAACGGTAGATTCTAGTAACAAAGACAATATTGAATTTATACCTGAAAAAGCAAAAGCAGGATATTTAAGGGGTTATAATGACCCTGACTATATTAGTAAGTTACCAGTTTTTAATCTTCCTCATCTTCCGAGGAACAAAAAATACCGGATGTTTCCTACTGAAGGGGATTCCATGTACCCCTTTCCAGAAAATATAATGGTTATAGGAGAGTTTGTCGAAAACTGGTATTCAATTAAGAATGAAGATTTATGTGTTGTAATTACCCAAAATGAAGGTATTGTTTTCAAACAGCTTATGAATCATATGAATGAAGATGGGAGTTTCATATTCCAATCTTTAAACCCAATCTACAAGCCTTACAAAGTAGCGGCAACTGAGATTTGTGAGATTTGGAAATACAATAGTTATATGAGTGGTAACAATCCCAAAGGTGATATTTCACTTCTGCACCTCTTTGAAGATTTAAAGAGTGTAAAATCAGATGTAAGTAAAATTTTAGGTAGAATGAGTGGGTGACTAATTATAAAAATAATTAATGTCTATGCGTAGAGATTTAAAGGTAATTAGTAAAGTTCTTGTATCATAAAACATATTTTTAGCCTCGAAAGAGGAAACTAGGATAGACAATTTAAAATGGTTTCGACAGAATTCAAACAAAATATTGCTTCACTTGACTTCACCTTAAAAAATGGAGGTAAGGAAAGTGGTGTTATTTTGACTTCAGAATACGAAAAGATTTCCTCTAAACTTTCTCCACAAGAATTATTTGCATTAGAAACCGCAAAAGAATTTCAAGCAGATGCCGTTTATTTCAGATATTTTGAGGATGGCAGAGAATATGTGCCACAAGTATATATTTATGATAACACTCAAGGTGTTTTAACTGGTAAGGAAGCTGATATCCATATTAAGGTTTGGAGTGGCTGCTATATTCCGCTATTTATTTTTATAGAAAAAACTCAGGTTAAGATATTCGATGCTAGAGACAAAGTAAAAATAAAGGGGGATGAGTTATCATCAAGTCCAATTGAGACAATAGCTATTACCGGAGATATTATTAGTAAATTCTCAGCTAAAAGTTTTGATACTGGCTTATTCTGGGAAGAAAAGAAGCACGAAAAACAATTCCAATTCTCAACCTCAGCATACAAAGACCTAATCGATGGTCTTAAAAAAGTCTATGAAGATTTCCAGACTAGCTCAAATCTAAATTCGCACGTTGCACTTAAATTATTAGTGCAGTGCTTATTAATTAAATATTTAGAAGAACGGGACGAGGAAAACAAAAATGGTTATTTTGCAAAAACCTATTTCAAGAATCATTTCAATTCAAATAATTTTTGTGAAGTAATTCGTTCAGGACAACTTCTTGATTTGCTCGATAAGCTTTCTAAAGATTTTAATGGCAAAATATTTGAGTGGAGCACCGACGAAGAAAAGGTTGAACGCAATGCTATAAAAAAAGCAGCTGTAAAGAAATTAGCTGATTATCTAGATGGCAATAGTAAAAACAACCAGTACGTATTATGGCGATTGTATTCATTTTCTCACTTGCCAGTTGAACTTATTAGTTCTGTATATGAAGAACTCTTAGGGAAAGGCAAGAAAGATACTGTTTATACACCCGATATGATAGCCAGCACTCTCATCGATGAGTGTATGCCTTTGAAATCACCAAGGGGAAATTTTAAACTTATAGATATTAGCTGTGGGTCGGGTATCTTTCTTGTTAAGGCCTACAAAAGGATAATACAATGGTGGCGATATGATAAGTGGCTCAAAACTGGAGTACTAGAAAAGCCTGATTTGCAAACCTTGAAGTCATTGTTGATAAATAGCATTCATGGAATAGACATTCAGGGAGATGCAGTTAGACTTGCTATTTTCAGTTTGGCATTAGCAATGCTTGATGAGCTTGACCCTAAAACGATTTGGACAAAGCTTAAATTTGAAAATTTACATCAAAATATTATTGAAAAAGATTTCTTTGAATTTCTTACATCGAAACCTGAAGCTAATTTCGACCTAGTTATTGGTAATCCTCCATTTAATCCGCCCGACGGAATAAGCAACGGAAAATACTATAACTATTTAAGATCTAATTTTGGTTACAACCCTGAATTTAAAATTCCAGACCACAATATTGCATTGATGTTCTTAGCAGAGGGCGTTAAACTACTAACGCCTGGAAGCTTACTTTGTTTAATTCAACCATCAGCACCATTGTTGTATCAAGATGACAATGCTTTTCTTAAGGAAATTACTAGTCGATATAACCTATTAGAGGTGATAGATTTTACTAAATTAGGCGATGTTCTATGGGGGAGTGCTAATGTTGCAACTGCGGCTGTATTTATTGAGAATTCGGTACCTGATGATAAAAGTGTCGCACACATTGTTGTTAAAAATACGGTGCCTAATACTAAAAAAATTTTTCTGCAATTAGATTATTATGACTTTCATTTCATTAATAAAGAACAAGTTTGCGACAATTCATTTATATGGAAAGCTAATTTGATAGGTGGGAGTCGTATTGTTTCTTTAGTTAACAGACTTTCAACTTTTAGGACTCTTCAAGACTATTTATCGGGTAAGGAAAAAGATGGCTGGCTAGTGGGTGAAGGTTTTCAAGAAAGTAGTAAAGGCAAACCTGCAGCTTACATCACTGGGAAAAATTATTTACCAACGGAAGCATTTACTGAAGATGGTATTGATTGGGATGAAGTAATACCTTGCGATGTCAAAAAATTCCATCGAGCAAAAGATGAGAAAATTTACTCCCCACCGCATATTCTATTAAAGGCAAACATTGGACGTGAAAAATTATTGGTTCAGTTTACCGATAAATATTTAGTATTTAGAGATAAAGTAATTGGAATTCACTCACCTAAAAAGGATAGGCAATATTTGGAGAGTTTATTTGATTATTTTACTGAGTACAATGATTTGCTGAGATTCTTTATAGCTTGTACTAGTAGCCAGTTATTAGTCAATCGTGCAACTGCTTTACTGAAAGAAGACCTTATGAGAATTCCTTACCCTGAAAATTTAAAGGAATTAAGAATTTCTAAAGCTGACAAAATAATTATTGATGATGTACTTAAATATCAATTAAATGCAAGCAATAAGGCTCTTTTATTGAATAATGCTACGGAAACAGATGTTAAGCATTATGCGCGTGCTTTTGCTAAAACACTCAATTCAGTGTATAATGCCAACCGCAGTTTTCACCCAGTTAAAATACTAGATGCAGGTAACTATTATGCTTTGCATTTTGAATATTCAGAAAATGTCCCTAATCTGCAAACTGAATTTAATGCAGATATTGAAAAATATATTGGACACCTCATTCCATCAAATCAACGAGATAAGTACAATGTTCATATCCAGAGAATTTTGAAATTTTACAAGAAAAATGTAATTGTAATTTCTAAACCAAAGCAGCTTCGCTATTGGATACAATCAATAGCGTTGAGAGATGCTGACGAAACATTCTCTGATTACGTTAAAGCTGGATTTTAATGTTAAGAGATTTGACCGCACATACTACTACTCATGGGAATGCTGACTTGACAGCAGACAGTATGCAATCTGTGTCTGCTCTCTTGAATTTAGTTGATAAACGTATTTCTGGCTTCTCTAATTATTTTTCTAAAGTAGCTAATGTGAATAAAGAAAATCATATTTCATTTCATCTAGTGAATTATTTCAATGCACAACTTATCAGCGAAGATGATGGATATATGCCTTATAACTTTTCATTTGTAAAGAATCCACCACAAGAAAAGTCCAGTAAGGAGACGGATATTGGTGTTGTCATATTAAATCCGTCCACACCGAGCACCACAATGTTTGAGTTTGAAGCAAAAAGACTTTCAGATACATCGAATAACAGTGAGTATGTGCATGGTAAACGAGGAGGTATTGAGCGTTTCAAGAGAGAACAACATGGAGCTCATTTAACTATCTGTGGTATGTTTGGTTATGTGCAATCTAAGACTGTTTCTCACTGGTTCGGAAAAATAAATGAATGGATATCCGATTTGGCTACAAATAATACCGACGAAACAATTGATTGGAAGCCTACTGCAGAGAAATTAACTAAGGTTGCTTCTTCTATAATTGAAAAATACGAATCATCAAACCTAAGAAATACCAAACCTGCTTTAAAGCTATACCATTATTTTATAAACCTATTGCCTTTAAAGGAAATAAGACACAATAACATTCAATCCGTCTTAGAATCCTAAAGATGGAAATGTTGTTTACACAAATCAATCTTTAGACTAATTTCTATAATGGGTAGGTTGTCATCGTGTAGATAAAATAATCACAAACATTATCTATTGCTGTTTGCTGGTCTCTATCCTTATGTTCATGCTGTTTATTGAATCCCCAATCACATATTCCTTTAATTAAAATCCACTCAACTCTGTCCCTATGACAACTTGATTGCAAACCTGTGCCTTCCATTTCGCCGCCAATTGCTTCAGGAAAGCTGTTTTTAAGGGTTTTTACAAATTCTTCGTTATCTACAAGTTTATCACCTGATATTACGAGGCCCACTTCAACTGGAAATTTGTCATACGTAATTGTAGCACTATCGAATCGGTTTAATAATGTAGGCCCAGCTGGGATTCTCTGCCCACGCTGTATAATGCCTTTCGCACTTATTTTAGCCGATTCATAATCTTCCAATTCACGAGAAACCAAGATTGTTCCAATAGTCCGTTTGGCATTTTTAAAACCAAATGCGATACCGAGCATTATTACATAATCTGGCTTGACTGTGATAATAGCCTCTTTAACAACTAGCATTGAGCCACTTACTTTATCAGAACCCATTTCACCTAACTTCAGCATCAATATTTCTGAATTACCAATTACTCCAAAATTAAAAACAGTTAATTTATCTACAGGAATAGGGGTAGGAATATATCCCATGCTAGTCATCGATTTTGTAAATGCTTTCGCTTCTAATAAAGTTGTAGTTACAACGAGTATCCTCTTTGTTGTTGATAATTCATCTTTAGCCATTTCATGAAATTTGTAATAATTTGGTTGAATATGTGAGAGTAATACCGATGTTGACGAAAGGGCTAACTGACATTTATATAAAAACTCATGCGGTTCTATATTTAAATCGGAAATTTGTGACTTGAAATTTGTTGTAAAAAGCTGGATTGCCTGACTAATATTAGCATGTTGCTCATTTTCAATACATTCAACTAGGGCGTGAGTTGCTGCGAAAAGTTCTACTTGAAAGTGCTTAAAGTATGGGCTATTTAGAAAAAAAACTAATCTCTCTAATTTCAACTTTCCATTGACAAAGAAGTATCTCGGTATTCTACAGCAATTTAGAATGCTTCGTAGTAACTGATAATCGTTAATCTTAGGCGCTGTGCAGAGGCTATTAAAAAAAGACAATCTAGGAATATTACTAAGAATATCTCCGCCAAATACTTCTAAATACCTCGAAGTATAAAAATAAGATACTATCCTCCCTGAATTTCTTCGAATATAGTCAACATTTAATTGTTCAGGCGTTAGTAATAAATCTAACGTAACCGCCTTATCGCGTTCTTTATAAAGTTTTTCTCTAAAGGCATCTAAAATTTCCTTTCCCAAAGTGTCTTTTGCAACTCCAATTGAAGTATCAGAAGAATCAATCCAATTTAATAGAGCATTTCTTAATATTGAAGTTGTAGAAGATTCTAAGTAGTGTGGACTTTTAGGCCATAAAATTTCGTTAGCCTCTGAAAAGTACATTGGATAACGGGTTTCATTGTGAGCATAGATGGACCTTCTAGAGATGATGAACTCGTTGAATGAATGTTCATTTGTTAATAGCCTTATAAATCCTAGTTTTTCTAGTTCAATTAGTGCTGTCGTAGCTTGGGGAAACAATCTATTGCTTTCTTGCAATAGAGATGCGCTACTGTACGAGAATGTATTGGAGTTTAGAACGGCGGTAATTAAAAACTCTAATATATTTTCATCTGTGTAGGTAGCACCTTCAGCTCTTCTTAATTCTCTGTCTAAAAAGTGAAGGTAAGTTGGCCGTTGTTTACTCTTTAGAAATGCCATCAAAAAATGAAAGTTGAGGTTTTCGCTTTATTTCCCCCTCATAAGACCTTTCTATAAACCTGATTAGTTTTTCTTTGCCTATCTGAGCATATACCTCTGGTTCAAAAATTAGTTTACTTGAGTCCATAATTTCTTCAATCTTTCCCGCATATGTATCAACATTGAAAAACCTAACAGGCATTTTTAATTCGTACGCTCTAGAGATTTCAAACAAAACACCATCTGCAATCGGACCAAATACCCATAGCTCATCACATCGTCCTATTAGTTCGTTATTCCCTTTTCTAACTAAATCTCGGTCAACTCTATCTCCTAGGAAATATCCAAATACTTGGAATGGGTTCACAGGAATTGCTCCTTCTTTAAAAACAAATTCGCAAATGGCATCCTTGCAATAAAAAAACTTCTTGGACTGTGCAGTGAAAATTGTTTGCGATTTTGTTGTTAAACTTGTTTTGATACGAACAAGTTCATTTAATTGGTCTCTTTCATTAATTACTCTATTAACTAATGATTTTCCTACAATAAAGCCACTAACTAAAGCCGGTAATAAACCTCTAAATTCACCTGTGGAATCACCTGCAATCCAAAAATTACTTTCATGCAATTTTAGTTCATCATTTAATTTAGGATAATATCCAAAGTATTCAAAACTCGGCCCTGTTATTTCAGCATCAGAGTTCGATAATTTTGGGAAATATGTGAATAGACAGTTTTTAAACAACTCATAAATTTCGATATCCCAATTTTCGTTCTTTTGTGCGAGGAAATTTTTTATAGGCTCTTGTATAATGGAATCAGCGCTGCTTAATTTTGAAAGGCTGCTCTGATAATCTTTATAAACCGATTCATCGCTAATCCTTAAGTTAATTCCAAAATTAGTTTTTGAAAAAGCTGGTTTATTAGATACGCCGTTAAAAGAATTTATTCCTTCAAAATTGCCGTGAACTATATACCCATTTCTACAAAAACAAAATGTCCTAAATTCAATTCCAGGAGATTCCTTTTTCTTGATTAATAGTTTTAAGTCAGTTTGACTTAGATCATTAAAGTCAAAGTCATGATGATTTGTTTCAACCCTAACACCTACTTCGTACTTCTTAAAAGTGAGATTGTGTTCACCAAGCATGTTGGTCAAACCTAAGGACCCAAATTTCCCGCCAGCATAAATGATATTCCTACACTTAAATCTTTGTTGATTTCTTTCTTCATTTAAAACGTTCACTATGAAGATATTCCCATCTTTAGTAATTGACGTAACCTCATGATTTACTAACATTCTATCTCTGCCAATTTGGTCGTATAAATAAAATCCCAAATTGAATAACTCTGACTCTGATAATACTGTCGAATCGTATTTTTTATTATGAACATCATTATTTATCGTTTCAGTAGCAGATGATTCCCAGTCTTGTTGAAATTCAGGAATCTGTATTGAGAATAGTGATAATACCTTAGATAAGTGATTGTATGAATCAAGTAGAAACTCCTTTTTGAGACGATATAAACTTGATCCTGATGGATAAAATGATAATTTTCCATCTGAATACAGGCCTCCGCCACCAACTCCAGTAACAATATCTTTAGGTTTTAACGGGCTTCTTTGATATAAATATGCTCCTTTTTCAATTACAATAAAATCAATATTCTCTTTTGAAAGAATATTGCCAGCAGCTAGACCTGCAGGTCCTCCTCCAATAATTATGCAGTCTAATATTTTTGCCATGGTTTTTACTCTAGTACAAGAGTTCCTAGACAATAAAAATACTATAAAAATTTCCTAAACACGTGGCAATCAGGCCCAAGCATAAAAATATTCTTAAAGTATAATAACTGCGCTTGGCGCTTCATTGACGCCCTATGATTATATTTACTCGGTAGCCAATTATCGCCTAGGATCAAGATAGCCTATATGATAGGCTTCTTGTGACATTAGGCTACTCTTCTGTTCTGACTAAAACTCTTAAATGGATGAAAATTTAGTACCCAACCCTTGTGAATTTAGGTGTTTAGGTTAAGAAAGATAGTTACTCTATTTGCCCATTTTCCCTAAATTGTTCTATCAACTTTTTTTATATGCTGAATAAATAACCTAGTTCCATCTTTAGGGTTTTGCAAATTCAAATTGATAAGAGCCCATGAGCTAAACAAGTTGTTGAAATTAATGACGAATTCTAGTTTACAGAAAACATAGACCGGCCAAAATCAGTCTATATTTACTCTATATAAATGGATTGTCTAAAGAATATGTTGTTATTCTTTCCATTTATCTTTTAGTTCGTTATTTACCATATTATCATTAACACCTAAATACCTTTTCATAACACTTAATCCAGTATGCCCTGTTACTTTTTGGATAATTTCCGGCCTGATTCCCTTTTGAGAGCTCAACGTCACGAATGTTCTTCTTCCAATGTGGGATGACATGAATTTATATTTGGGATTGTCTTTTGTAATTCGGTTTTTACCCGAATGGTTAACTTTATAAATTGTAGCATTTATACCCGCTTTCTTTCCTATAACCTTAATGTTTTTGTTGAGCATGACGTTAGATTGCTTGGGAAATATAAACCCTGCATTCGGCGACTCGTTCAGATATTTTTCTAAGATTACCTTTGCCCGTGGTAACATAGGTATAGACACAGGTGTTTTCTTGTTGCCTTTAATTTGATATAAGTGCCATATTATATCATCAGAGTTGTTGGATTTTCGAATGTCCCCCTTTTTTAGATTTACAACATCGGAATATCGTTGTCCTGTATAACAAAGAAAAAGAAGTATATCTTTTGAATGCTGCAAACTCCTTGTATGACTCACATCACAATCCCATATTAACTGTAATTCATCTTGTTCAAGAAAGATTGCCTCAGGATTGTCGGTTTCCCACGAAAACCTTTTATAATCATCATATCTATTGTATTTGTTTCTGTGATAGGTCGCCCAATTCAAAAATGCTTTCAAACACGAGATCGATTTGTGTATCGTATTATTCAGATGCATTTTATCATTTACACAGAAACTCCCGAATTCTGTTAAGAACTGCGTAGTCATTCTATCGAAAGAGAGTTTATATTTCTTTTTTTCAAACTCTTCTAATAGTTTACGAACTGTATTTATTCGTTTTATAGTACCTTTTTTTACTGTCTGATCTTTCTCTTCGGAATATTCATTAAACACATCCCAAAATGTCACGGGAGCTTTTGGCTGGTTTTTTCTCGAAGACTCTCCAAGTACTGACTCTAATAAAGTTTTAATGGTATCCGGTGAAATGTCTAAATTATCCTGCCTTAACTGAAAATATCCCCTTTTAACATTGGAAATCATGATATCAAGACTGGCATTAAGTTCCAAACTAAACTGGTATTTCTTTTTAGCCCTGTTTTTTTCAAAATCCCATTCTACTGGTTTTATCTTAAACCCGGTATTAACCTTCATATATTTACCTCCTGCAGAACACGATAGGTAAATTGTTGTAGGAACAGGGTTGTAATACTGAGTAATTGATATGTTTTGGATTTTATATTTGCGTATAATACTTTGATCTGTCCCTTTTAGGTATGTTTTGTCAAGTGTGAAATAAAATTCAATTGCCCTCATAGAAGATACCTCCAAAAACAACTAGTTTTTTATAGTATATACCTTCAAGTACCAATCGGTTACAGGGGTAGTTACCAACACTATAAATTGGAATAATGAAACTATAGGCTGCTCTCATTTTTAATTTGCCTGTCAAATAGAGTATACTCTAAAGCTGGATTAATTATTAGTCTTTTTTGAAGCATTAGCAATAGGTTTTCTTTTTAAACGACGTTTGTCTTTCGTGATATTAATAAGCCCGATTTCCTTTTTAAACGGAACTTAATTCCTCAAGCCTTGGATATATTGTGTATGTCTTCCATCAGGAGATTTAATAACTCATTAATTGGAAGAAATATGGTGTTAGTCATGGGATGGACTAACACCATATTCTTAGTGCCTATCTGCCTAAAAGATTACTCCTGTATATTCTCAGACAAATTCCCGATAGAACTAATAATGATCTCGTTATCTTGCGTATATGCAAACAGGATGCGCTGACTCTTATTCATAGATGTATATCCTGAGAAATAGTAATTCAATCTATTCCTGACATCTACAGATGCATTAGCATTCTTGGTTATTATAAATAATCCGGCTTGCAATACCTCATCTGCTATCATCATTACCTCATACTCTAATTCAGTTTTAAGGTCTTGAACCCTTGTCATTACCGAGTATAATACATTTGCCAGGCTTTGATAAACTAAGACTACTGAGTTTTCAGACACTTTTTCAAGGATTTTACGAATTTCTCCCTGACTTACCATAAGTGTCCTGCGATGTGGAGGTACAGTATTTTTTGGATAAAGCCCTACGTCAGGGTCAAGTAAAATCAAATAATCCTTTCCTGGCTGTAACAGTTCGCAAACCCCATCAAAGTACGTTTGTCTCTCTTTATCGTTGAAATATGTGACATACCCGATTCGGTGATGATTTGATTTCTGTTTATTTCGAATGGTTATCAAGGAAGTATCAATGCCCGAATTGGAGAAGAAATCGGCTACTTCATTCTGACTGACTTCGGTGTTGGTTCTGGCAGTAGATATCAGGTTAAGTAAGGCTTCATTTTTGTGACCGAGGCGGTAATTAATTGCATTTTTGCTCTCATTTGCCGGTTTGGGCTCAGTTACCATTGCCACATAAAAGAATGGCAGATTTAATGATTTTAGTAAATGAAAGCAGATGTCGTATTTTGTAAGTGAGGCGGCATCCCCCAAATTTTGTTGATTCATATTCTTGTGGTTGAGTTAAAATTTGAATTTGGATTGTTGTGAAAGAGTGTAACATGGTGGCGATAAGCCTGAAGCATAGGACATATAATTAAAAAACCCTTCTGCTGTATGCAGAAGGGTTGGATAGAGTACACTATCGGAATGTTTAGGCCACAGTCTTGGGCTTTGCACAGACGGTATATTTTAAGCGTTTTCTCACAATACAAAAAAAATACACAGAGCTGACCCGCACAAGTATATATACCCTACGAGGCGGACACGATATATTCTTGAATATATTTTCTTGCCATTTTGAGGGCCTTTCCTTGATCTGAAAACTCTTAAGCGCATTTGAATACCTTAAGACTGCTGAGAGCTCCTTTTGCCCAGTAATCATACCATCACATTAATGTCTGAATATCCTCATCCTTAGGGTCAGGTATAATAACCTTTTCATAGCTGTTATGAGTGCCTCGGATTTTGCCATCGTCACATAACTCACTTCGATAACGGTCAGCAGTTCTTGCAGGGATCCTCAAGCTGGCAGCGGCAATGAGCAATTCGGCTCGATTAAAGACAGATGGTAACATATCTAGCAGCTCCTTCTTGTTAACTTCCTTGCTTGATATAATTTTAGCAACATTTTGAACATTAGTCAGAAACACTATAGAGTGCTGGATAAGACATTTAATAATAATGCGACCAAAAGCTGCATCATCTTTATCAATATAGATCTCGCCATCATCATTCTTTTCAAATGGGGTTCCGGACTGATAATGCCGTATCATTGTACTGGTCGCTGCAATTTTTGAGAAAATGACGCCCATGCGACAGATTATTGACCAACTTTCTTCAATAGAACTATATTTCTCGTCGATCTTTTCGAACATTTCGTTCGCAAGCTCTGCATCGCTGTCACGAAACCTGAAAGTCAAATCAGTATCTTGATATTGACGATAAATTTGAACTGCATGTTCAGCAAGTTTTGCGTTTACTTCGTCGATAAGCAGAGATGATTTATTATTCAGTGCGTTTCTATTCCATTTTCGCTTGTGGGGGTATAAAAGAAAAATACAGCGGCTAGCGGTGCCATTTTCGAAATTGGGATATAATTTATATGCCTGTTCAATAGTTCCACTGAGTAATAATGAGAAGCATGGGTTGTCAATTACAACGCTGCCAGTTTTTAGCCTGTTTTGACTCCATTTTTCATTATGAAAATTTACGCGTAAAGCAGTCGTAAAATCACCCCAATTTTGTTTAAATACATTAACGAGTGTGTCCATTTCAGGCTCATAAACTAATCCTCTGCCATTGTTGACTTTGATAGCATCGAAAAAAGCCGCTGAGCTTGAATTAGCAGGTACCAGAAGCTGCGGTACTGTTATTTCCCCCATTTCGGCTTCAGAAAAATTAGGATCCTCGCTAATGAATTTGTTCAGCTTTATTTTCTCGTCTGTTTCAGACCTAACATGGTCATCAATAGCCTGTGCAACTAACAAGCCCTTCTTCATGACACTTTTATTGGATGATGCAGTTGAAATGATATTAACGTACAGATTTATTCCAACCTTCTCATTGCTATGCAAGACCTTTGCTTTTGAAAACATTCCGCTAATTGCAGCAAAAACTGAAAGAACAGCTACTTCAAAGGCACGTTCATCATCAGGGTATATTTCCCAAAGAAGTCTAAATAGATCAGGTAAATGATTGAGAACTTCCTTACCAAAGTAAGGAGTATATATTTCGGATTTCGCATTATTTTTTTTCATTTTAAGAAAAATTTAAAGATTAAAAAATGCATGGCGATTTGGCAATTTGACAATTCTAGATAAGGTCTAAAGCGGAAGGAGTTACACCGGCCTTCTCACAAATTCTCAGGAATTCAGTTAGATTTCGACCCATGCCATTGCTGCGACAAAAATTAAATACTTCTTCTGGAGCGATAGTCTGGCAGAATGTCGATGTTGCACACAACTTGCAGAAGTAAGGGAATATTGCCTGGGGCTGTTTAACACTTGCGAATATGAAACCGAGATTGTAGTAGCTCTTCTTGTCAGTTATCAATTGTATTTTTTTCTCTTTTAACTGATCGATGCAGTTATCAATCCGCTTTATTGTCATGTCATATTGGATATATCCAATACGGGATTCAACAACAAGCTTCATTTCAGGGCCTGTGCGATTCTCCAGAACCTCCAGTGGAAATACTGTAAGATTTTTTTTGACAGCAATTTTGGGATCATGATATAGGAACAATGGCTTGGCAAAGTTGTCAGTATAATCTAGAACTCTAGCTCTGAACTTATTGTAGACATATTCCTTGATCTTTTGCCATTTTGCCATTCGGTGCTCAGCATTTTTAGAGTTGCCGATGTAAAAGACTGTCACGATATAAGTTTTGCCTGAGGTTAATCTATACTCATAGGCAAATAGAGCATTGTTACATTCGAGCATTTGCTCTTTCTGAAGCTGGATGTAATTTGTCTCCAATCCGGTTATATCTATCAGACCAGGTACGACCTCTGAATATTCATGTGAATCCCCGATAAATGTTTTGCAATAATTGTAATATACCAGAGGGTAACCCATTTTTATCGCGTGCATCTTAGATTCGTTATAAGGATCTAGATACCGATTACGCATTTGCATCATCCATGCAAAATCTTCGGCGTAAGAAATATTTCTGTATTTTCCTGACTGAATTATTTTTACAATTTCTTTGAGAGATTTTTCGGCGGCATTGTCTTTTTTGAATTGATTGCTACCGATGATAACTGGAAAGTTTTCCAACAAAATATTTATTGGATCTAACATTGTATTAGTAGTTTTTGATTGTTAATAAATGACTGTATATCCTTTGATGTGAACAATCGCTTGTTTCCTAATTTGAAGCTGTTTAAGCCAATTTTGATGTAATTGTAAACAGTGCTTCTGGAGCATCTTAGAATTTTAGCTGCTTCATCAATAGATAGGAATTCAGCGTTATCATACCGTAGGTCAGGATCATCTTTATTTGATTCAGGTATCTTTCGAAGAATTTCATCAATTATTTGATGAAGCATACCTTGGATTTCTTCCTTGGAAGTAATGAGGCAAATTTTTTCCATAAACAGTCTTTAATTTCGTTGACTGTAAGATGGATATGTGTGTCTGCGGGAACACTGAACTACCCCTGAAAGCCCTTATAGTATTGGACTTTTCTTGAAAAATTGTTGTTTTGCTCTTTTATACAACCTTGATATTAATAGGATAATTCGATTTGAAACTTTGCATACTCGGATTGATAATCCTTCAAAGTATTGAGAATGCTTTTTAGAGAATTAGTGTTCTTGCATAAGAAAATAATACCTGTTGAAATTGTTTTGTCAAACACAAAAAGTGGTTTGGATTGAATTTCAGATAATACAAGTATTTTATTAGATTTTGTGTTGTAGTTTGTTTTAATAAACTTGACGGCGATAACGGTATTTTTATGGACTATATCCATTATGTGAGATAACTCCTTTTCTCTAATGTACTGTTCGCTCGTATCGTTTTTTATTCCTTTGTCAGGATCGAAAAAAAGTATTTGTGGTATTTTATTATCTAGCTTTTTAGTGAGTTGGTGAAAATATTCGTCTCTATTGTTGGCGCTGAAGTATTCAATTTTTCGTAGTCCTATCGTGTTTCTTCCTCTGTACTTTCTTTTGAATATCATCTTAAAGTTGACACCTTCGTGCTTGAAATAATTGGCGAGAACTGCGAACATGTAGTCAAGTTGTTCTGAATTGCCAGTGAATAATCTATCATTCCCTTTTGCGTGAGTTGTTGGATTGAATGCGTATTCCCTGCCTTTGTCAAAGTCCTTCTTTTTTTCACCATAAAGACATTTTTCCATTATTGTGACCAGTTTGTGATTTAAGTGGCCTGCGCGGAATTTGTCAGTTTTACCGTATTGGATACTTTTGCTTCGAGGTTTTGTTAGCATTGTAACATGGAGGAGTGGTAGTTTATAGTTCTTACAAACATTTAACATGATGTCATAAACAAATAATGATCGAGAGTCTCCTAATGTTTCCCAATTCATATTAATAGATTGAATTGCAAACTATTTAAAAAACAGCACTTTATTCTAGTACCAGCTTCTATTATAATACCTTTGTCTTGAGATTAATTCACCTTTCCCCCAATTTTCCCTAATTGTCCCCTCACTTATTATATTGGTTTTTAAGAAAGTACCACAGTAATCTTTCTTATATCGCACAGGGATGTTATCATGATTAATGATTATTGTATCGGCTTTAGAAATTGTATCATATTGTCCGTTTGAGGTCAGAATTGGTTGCAATGTGAATTTTTTACATTTTGATTTAAGATTTTTGCCTTTTTCATCAACACTATATCCTTCCTCCCATGAATAAATTGGATAACAAACACCATCTAATACACCATCCTTGTAAAAATATTCACTTGTTATTCTGTGAGTGTTTAGACTATCATTTCTCATGTATTCATGATCAAGCTCATTTTCATAATCTTTGCTGCTGCCACACCAACAATAGGTTTTTTGTATTTGATTATATGGTGTGTTATAATAGGTAATCATTTTCCCGTTTAGCTTTCCATCTTTGTATTCTGCTGTTCTGAGCACTCTATCATCTTTATCATAATAAGTAACTATCCCTTGTAATTGATCATTGATTTTTGTTCCTTCTATAAGTAACCAACCCGCATCGGAAAACATCTTAAAATGCCCTGAACCATCTGTTATGGTTTTGGAACTATCTATTTTATCTAGCTTCTTACCCATAATGTAGTAGTCAACAGACTGTAGCTTACCCATCTCATCATAAATCAGAAATTCACCATCAATATTGTCGTACAAATAGTTGCACTCAAAATGCAACTCGTTATTTTGGTGCCATTCACGATACAAGCCATATTTTTTCCCTTTGACATTTGTGAATTCCAGATGTGTACCAACATTCGGGTCTTGGAAGTTCCTGCCATTGTCATTTATTTCATACCACTGCCTACCATCTTGATAGAATGCTTTTTTCACACCTTCATATGACTCTTCTAGTGCAATATAACGTTTACCGTCATCACCGATGTTGTATATTCTCTTCCATTGACGTTTACCATCTTTTACCAAAATTTCGGTCTTTACATATTTGTAATACTGATTACCGTCATCATCGGTATATTCCTGCTGCAAACCTTCCTGGGAGTCATCTTTCCAATTGTAAACATGGGCTAAACCATACGAACCATACTGGTTATAATACAAGATGTCTTTACCATGCCTGTTGCCATGGTTATACATGATTTTGGCATTTATCTTACCATCGGTAAAGTAGGCTAGATATTCACCATGATACATACCATTCTGATCAAGTGTATATGATTCCATAATATGTTTTTTTAGGAAATCATGATAAGTTGTGATTTTCTGTTGAGCAAAAGAGTTTGCTTGAAAAATAATTGAAAGGACTATTAGAATAAATTTGGGGTGGTTGTTCATGACAATCTGATTAATACCAGAGGTTCCGATGGCAGTTAGCTAAAATAGAGAGGGGCGTGAACCTCAGAGCTACTGCCAGACTTGGAAGGAACCGCGAAGTCCCGACTGCCATGACGAATAGATGAAGCCACACCCCGTACGGGTGCGTCTTGCATCTTTCTCTGACAGTCCTTTTTGAAATTCGCGGTTTTTCCAAGGTCAAGAAAGTAAGCTTACGCTATCTCTTATATGATTTTATTACCTGTTTATATTCAAATGTTTAAGTGTGTTTGTGAAGTTATAAAGATACAAAGCCTCTGTTGCCCGTACAATATATTATATGATTGAAAATAGGTCGGCAATCTCTACGAAAACACTACGAAATGAAAATGGGACAAGCTGGAGTGCTTGTCCCACGCGGCGTCTAAGCCATTGTATGTGGTCCCACTAGGACTTGAACCTAGGACCCCCTGATTATGAGTCAGGTGCTCTAACCAACTGAGCTATAGGACCCGGCATAACTGCCAAAAATGGAGTGCAAATGTAATGGACTTTCTGAAAAATGAAAAATCCTGCTCACAACTTTATTTTTGCCAAATGATAAAAGGCATAAGACACATAATATTCGACCTGGGTGGTGTATTACTCAACATAGATTATTCTTTGACAGAACAGGCATTCCTGCAACTGGGTGTAAGCAATTTCCCTGAACTATACAGCCAGCTCAGGCAAACCAGCCTCTTCGATGATTTCGAAACCGGCAGAATAGGAAAGGGCGAATTTATCACAACAATAAGGAGCTACTCTGATAAACCACTTTCAGATATAGATATTATAAATGCATGGAATGCAATGCTGCTTGATTTCCCGTTGCGAAGGTTGCAGATATTACAACAACTGCATTTGTACCACGATCTGTTCCTGCTGAGCAATACCAACGAACTGCATGAAGCTGCATTTAATAAGATACTGGAAGATAACCGTGGCGTGGCCAACCTGGGTGTTTTCTTCGATAGGGTTTATCTGTCTCACCGTATAGGTATGCGTAAACCTGATGCTGAAGTATTTGAAAAAATACTAAATGATTGCGGGCTGCAGCCTGAACATACATTATTTATAGACGATAGCCCCCAACACGTGGAAGGTGC
Organism: Flavipsychrobacter sp.; assembly: GCA_044227125.1. Classification (GTDB taxonomy): domain Bacteria; phylum Bacteroidota; class Bacteroidia; order Chitinophagales; family Chitinophagaceae; genus Polluticoccus. Next base: position 1,238,262 of record JBGAFS010000001.1, on the reverse strand, counting down.
TAAAAAGCTGGGTATTCAAACCATATGGCTGCAAAAAGGCATGACCATAGAAAAGGATATTTTTCTGCCTAAAGAGTAGGATTATTTTACCTCTTCATAGTCTATATATTCACCGTCTATTTTCCCTGGTTTTTTGGCCTGTTGAGGAGGAGGTGGCGGAGTATTTTGCCTGCGCTGCATTTCCTCCATTTGCCTTTGCATTTGCCTCAGTCGCTCTTCTGTCATGCTTGTTATCTGGAACATCGGGAGCACTATACGGCTAATGAAACGCAATATCACGGTCAGCACTATCGACCATAGTATTATTCTGAAAAGCATAATGTCAAAGGTACTAAACCTGCGTCTGCTTTTAGTTAATGCTAAGATAATTGTGTTTTCATGTTATGTTTTGGCAGATACGGGAAAATATCCTACATTTGCAACGGAATTAATCGAAAGAAGGGGACTGAATGGTCCCCTTGTTTTTTGCCCATGGACGGAATATTAGAAAAAATTATAAGTCTTACAGAGCCTCTGCTGGAGGGTACTGATATGTTTATTGTTAATGTGAAAATAAAACCCACTAACAATATTAAACTGTACCTGGATGCAGACAGTGGTCTGTCTATCAGTAAAAGTGCAGGTGTGAACAGGAAACTATATGCATTGCTTGAAGAAGCAGCATTATTTCCTGACGGAGATTTTTCGCTGGAAGTATCAAGCCCGGGTGTGGATGAGCCACTCACATCAGTAAGGCAGTATAAAAAGAATATAGGCAGACAGGTGCTTATAACACCTGCAGAAGGGCCGGAAATACTTGGAACGCTGAAAGCAGTAGAAGAAGACCAACTGCTGCTGGATGTGAAGCAGGCTAAGAAAAAAGAAACCATCGAAACAGCTGTACCTGTTTCTCAAATAAAAAAAATAGTAGTACAAATTAAATTTTAAACAAAGCCCGATAGGGGGCTAAAACGTGACAAATCATGGCAAGTATCAATCTTATTGATTCGTTTCAGGAGTTTAAGGATGCCGAGAATATTGACAGGCCTACCTTAATGAAGGTTATCGAAGACGTTTTCAAAACATTGCTCCGTAAAAAATACGGTACAGACGAAAACTTCGACGTGATCGTAAACGACCAGACTGGTGACCTTGAGATCTTCCGTCGCAGGGAGATAGTAGAAGATGGTATGTCTGAAGATGACAACCTGCAGATAGAATATTCAGAAGCTATTAAAATAGAGCCTGACTATAGTGTGGGTGAAGAAGTGTATGAAGAGATAAATGTTACCGACTTTGGCCGTCGTGCTATCCTGGCTGCAAAGCAAACACTGGCAGCGCGTATCGGAGACCTGAAGAAAAACAACCTCCTGAAAAAATATGCCGACCGTATAGGTGAGATCATCAGCGGTGAGGTATACCAGATATGGAAAAAAGAAATACTGCTGCTCGACGATGAAGGTAATGAACTCATCATGCCTAAATCAGAGCAGATACCTACAGACTTCTTCAAAAAAGGCGAATCAGTTCGTGCTGTGGTGAAGAAAGTAGAAATGCGCAACAATACACCGGTTATCATACTTAGCCGTACACACCCTTCATTCCTCGAAAAACTGCTGGAAATTGAAGTGCCTGAAATTATGGATGGCCTGATAGTTATCAAGAAGATCGTTCGTGAACCGGGAGAACGTGCCAAAGTAGCTGTTGAAAGCTATGACGACCGTATAGATCCGGTAGGTGCATGTGTGGGTATGAAAGGTAGCCGTATACACGGTATTGTACGCGAACTGCGCAACGAAAATATAGATATCATCAACTTCACTGCCAATACACAACTGCTTATCCAGCGTTCATTGACTCCTGCCCGCATCAATCGTATGGGTCTGGATAATGAAGGTCATCATGCAGATGTGTACCTGGACCCGGAGCAGGTATCACTGGCTATCGGTAAAAAAGGTGTCAACATTAAGCTGGCACAGGAACTTACCGGCTACAGTATAGATGTATATCGCGATGCGCAGGATGAAACACTGGAATATGATATAGACCTGGACGAATTTGCAGACGAAATAGAAGGATGGGTGATAGACGAGTTCAAGAAAATAGGTTGCGATACAGCACTGAGTGTACTTGAGCTGTCTGCAGAAGAACTGGTACGCCGTACAGACCTCGAAGAGGAAACAGTTAACGATGTGCGCCGCATCCTGAAGGCTGAGTTTGAGAATGAGGGCTGATATAGTTAGCAAACTAACCCGTATCAGTATGCAAATCAGGGCTTTTTAGGCAAAAATGGCGTAGGTTTGTATATTCTGGAGGACGGGATGATAATAAAAGTGATTATTGAGTAAATAAACGAATGGCAACAGCAACAAAAACACCAAGATTACTGGCAGCAGCCAAAGAATTCAATATCGGTAAGGAAACCCTGGTGGAGTTCCTTACAGGTAAAGGATTTGATTTCAATGCCAGTAATCCGAATACTAAGTTAACGGAAGAGATGTATGACGCTCTGCAGGCTGAGTTTGCGCAAGACAAAGCAGCTAAACGTAAGAGTGAAGAAATTGCATTGCCTAAAGGTTCGCTGCTGGAAGGTATCAAGAAGAATAAGGAAGACCTGGACATCACCGTAAACAAAGACAAAAAGGCGGAAGAGCCGGTAGCAGCTGCACCCGCAGCGCCGGCAGCAGAAGAGAAAAAGAAAGAAGAGAAGCCTGAAGTAATAGAAGCCCCTGTAGCTGCTGCGGAACCGGAACCGGTTGTGGCGCCCGCACCGGCGGAACCTGTAATGGCTCCTAAAGAAGAAGCACCAGCACCGGTTGCCGAAGAAAAACCGGCTGAGCCTGTTGTTGAAGCAGTTCCTGAACCGAAAGCTAAACCGGCAGTTGGCCCGAACATATTGGGTAAGATCAACCTGGATGAGCTGAACATGTCTTCCCGCCCTAAAAAAGGCGCTAAGAAGAAAACTGAAGAAGAACCGGCAGCAGAAGCTCCGGCTGAACCTAAGGAAGAAGTAAAAGAAACTAAGGCTAAGAAACCGAAAACAGAAGAGACAGTAGCACCGCCACCGTCTCCCGCACCTGTTGCGCCGGTTGCAGAAGAACCTGTGGCTGATGACAAGCCCGAACATATAGAAATGAAGGCACCTAGGCTGGAAGGGCCGAAGATCATAGGTAAGATAAACTTACCTGTTGAGACTCCGGGTTCCGGCAGGGGCGATAGCAAAGAGAAGAGGAACAGGAAACGTATACCTGTACAGAAAAAACCTGAAACATTCAGACCAGACCAGCAACAAGGTGGTGGTGGCAATCGTCCGCAGGGCGGTGGTGGACCAAACCGTGGCGGCGGCGGAGACAGGAATTTCCAGGGACGTGGCGACCGTAACTTCGGTCCTGGTGGTGGCGGCCATAATCGTGGCGGCGGTGGAGACCGCAGGAACAACCAGCGTGGTAATGTTCCTCAAACCCCTGAACAACAAGAGATTGACGCAAAAGCAATACAGGATAAGATCCGCCAGACACAGGCTAAACTTGCCGGTGCAACACGCGGTAAGAGCCTGAAAGCAAAATATCGCCGTAACAAGCGCGAGGAAATGGCAGAAAAACGTGCTGCTGCCGAAGAAAATCAGCAGGGCAACGTAATACAGGTTACGGAGTTTATCTCTGTAAGTGAATTGGCCGGTTTGCTCGACGTAAGTTTTGCAGAAGTTATCAGTAAATGTATGAGCCTCGGTATCATGGTGTCTATCAACCAGCGCCTTGATGCGGAAGTAATAGAACTGGTGGCCAGTGAATTTGGCTATGATGTGGAATTCATCAACCTGGAACAGGAAGCAGATATTGAAGAGGACGATACAGATGATCCGGAAGATATGGAGCCTCGTGCACCTATTGTTACTATCATGGGTCACGTTGACCACGGTAAAACATCGTTGCTCGACCATATACGCGAAGCGAATGTGGTAGCTGGTGAAGCAGGTGGTATCACACAGCACATTGGTGCATACCAGGTAACTACAGATGAAGGTAAAAAGATCACCTTCCTCGATACTCCGGGTCACGAAGCGTTTACCGCAATGCGTGCCCGTGGTGCTAAGGTAGCCGACGTTGCTGTTATCGTGGTAGCTGCGGATGATGCGATAATGCCTCAGACAAAAGAAGCAATATCGCACGCACAGGCGGCTAATCTGCCAATGATATTCGCTATCAACAAAATAGATAAAGAAGGAGCTAATCCTGAAAAGATAAAAGAGCAACTGGCACAAATGAACATCCTGGTAGAAGACTGGGGTGGTAAATTCCAGAGCCAGGAAATATCTGCCAAAAAAGGTACTAACATAGACCTGTTGCTGGAGAAGATATTGCTCGAGGCAGAATTACTGGAACTGAAAGCAAACCCGGACAGAGTAGCTACAGGTAGTGTTATCGAAGCATCGTTGGACAAGGGACGTGGCTACCAGGCAACCATACTGGTACAAAATGGTACACTGGAGCAGGGCGATATGATCGTATGCGGACAGTATTTTGGTAAGATAAAAGCCATGTTCAACGAACGCGGACAGCGCGTTACCGAAGCAGGGCCTTCGGCACCAGTACAGGTACTTGGTCTTAACGGTGCACCACAGGCGGGTGAGAAGTTCAAAGTATTTGAAGACGAGGACGAAGCAAAAGAAACAGCTACGCACCGTGCACAGATACTGCGTGAGCAGGGTATACGTGCCCGCAAGCACATTACGCTCGATGAGATCGGCCGTCGTCTTGCACTGGGTAACTTTAAGGAACTGGGTATCATCATCAAAGGTGACTTCGATGGTTCTGTAGAAGCGTTGAGTGACTCATTACAGAAACTGTCTACTAACGAAGTAGCGGTAAATGTGGTACATAAAGGTGTAGGTCAGATCACAGAAAGCGATGTATTGCTGGCTACAGCATCAGATGCCATTATCGTGGGCTTCCAGGTACGTCCGTCTATGCAGGCTGCAAGACTGGCAGAACAGGAAAATATCGAGATACGTTACTACTCCATCATTTACGATGCTATTGATGAGATCAAGAGTGCGATGGAAGGCCTGCTTGAACCTAAGATCGAGAAGAAAACAGTATGTAATATCGAAGTACGTGAGGTGTACAAGATCAGTGGCATAGGTACTGTAGCAGGTTGCTACGTGCTGGATGGTAAAATGACTCGTAATACTAAACTCAACCTGGTACGCGATGGTATCGTTGTTTACACAGGTGAGCTGGCATCACTGAAGCGTTTCAAAGACGACGTAAAAGATGTGAATGCAGGTTACGAATGCGGTCTTACTATCAGAAACTATAATGATGTACGCGTAGGCGATATCATTGAAGGTTTCGAAGAAGTAGAAGTGAAGCGTACTTTGTAGCTACAAGATAATATGACAAGAACCGTTAGCCTTTCAAAAGGTTAACGGTTCCTTTTTTAAGCACTGTTAAAGAAATATAGTTTTGAATACGCTGATGCAGCAGATAGAAAAAGTAGAGCAACTGGCAAATGCCGGCAAGCTGGCTCGTTTGCTGCATAATCCGTTTCGCTATATAAGCACACAGTGGTTCAATAAATTCATATATCCCCGCTCAAAAAAAGGTAAGCTGCAATATGCAGACACTTTTTTTGGCAGCAGGATGCAGGTGTTACTGCCATCGGCAACAGATATATACCTGGCAGGAGGCAAAACACATAGCTCAGAGATAAGGCTGGCAAAATATATGATCAACCGGTTGAAGTATGGAGATACCGTTATTGATGTAGGGGCACATTACGGCTATTATACATTACTGGCAGCAAAACTGGTAGGAGAAGAGGGTAATGTGTATGCCTTTGATGCTGCAAAGAATACCAATGTTATATTGCGGCAAAATGTATTGTCTGTACCGCAGGTAAAAACATGGCACAATGCAGTATCTGACAAAAAAGAACAGGTAAGGTTTTATGAATTCCCCGTATTGTATTCTGAATACAATACTATGAATGTAAGCCAGTTCGAACAGCAAAACTGGATAAAAGATAACAGGCCTGAGGAAACCGTAGTTGATGCTGTGACACTGGATGGTTTTGTGCAATTGGTTAACCATATACCGGCATTCATTAAGATAGATGCTGAAGGTGCAGAGGATAAAGTGATCGGTGGAGCTATGGACCTGTTGCGAAACTATGCCCCGGTGGTAGTGCTGGAAGTACTGGCTGAAGCGAGAGATAATGCCCCGCATATGAAGGCATTGGCTATTATGCGCTCGCTGGGATATGAAATGTTTGTAATAAATAAAGAGGGAATATTAGAGGCCGAGCAGGATGCTGCCGGTTATTTACAGAAAATTAATATTGACTCTGACAATTTTGTATTTATAAAGAATAATAAATAAAGCTTTAATCAGTTAATATGATTGATAAACTGGAGGCTATAAAAGCGCGATTCGACGAACTGGGTGTTGCATTAACCAACCCGGAGATAGTGAGCGACAATAAAAAGTTTTCGCAGCTTAGTAAAGAGTACAGGAAACTGGAGGGTATAGTTACAGCTTATAAAGAGTACAGGTCTTGCCTCGATGGTATCGACTTTGGTAAAGAAGTGTTGGATACAGAGACAGATGAAGACCTGCGCAGTATGGCTAAGGAAGACCTGGAGAAACTGGAAGGTAGAAAAGAAGAGCTGGAAGCAGAGATCAAGCAGTTGCTGATACCGAAAGACCCGCAGGACGAAAAGAACGCTATACTTGAGATACGTGCAGGTACAGGCGGTGATGAAGCCAGCTTATTTGCAGGAGACCTGCTCCGTATGTATCTAAGGTATTGTGAACGCAGGGGCTGGAAGGTATCTGTGCTGACAGAAACAGAAGGTACTGTTGGCGGTTATAAAGAGGTACAGTTGGAAGTAGAGGGAGAAGATGTGTACGGTACATTGAAATTTGAAAGTGGTGTGCACCGTGTGCAACGTGTGCCGGCTACAGAGGCAAGCGGCCGTGTGCATACATCGGCGGCAACAGTAGCTGTGATGCCGGAGGCAGAAGAGATAGATTTTGAACTGAGGGAAAGCGACCTGAAAATGGAAACAGCCCGAAGCGGTGGTGCCGGTGGACAGAACGTAAACAAAGTAGAAACAAAGGTTATTCTTACCCACGTACCTACAGGAACAGTGGTAATGTGCCAGACGGAACGTACACAGCTGGCCAACCGTGAGAAAGCTACCCAAATGATGCGTACCAAACTCTATGAAGAGCAGGTAAGGAAACAGGAAGAAGAGATAGCCCGCAGGCGTAAAAGCCTTGTAAGTACGGGCGACAGGTCTGCCAAGATCCGTACTTATAACTATCCGCAGGGACGTATTACCGACCACCGTATCAACATGACAATATATAACCTGGATGATTTCATGAACGGGAACATACAGGAAATGATTGAAGCATTGCAGTTTGCAGAAAATGCAGAAAAGATGCAGGCCGGAGAAACTGTACTGTAAACTTTATAGAATTTGTAATTGAAAAATATTTAAGTTTAGCAAGTTTAAAACTCAATAATACAATGAGCACTCCCCGTTTCGACCTGGTCGACGTAACACAAACACTCCGCAACCGCAGGCGGCTGATATTAATAGTAGCAGTTGTAGCGGCAGTATTAGGAGGTGTGTTTAAGTTTATTGGCAAGAAAGAATATAAAGCAGAGGCCAGCTTCCTGATGGCCAACCCCCTGTATACTGATAAGAACAACCTCTTCCAGGGTAAGCAGGTAACCTTTGTAGACTACTTTGCCGGTGATGACGATGTAGACCGCCTGATGTCATTGGTGGAATCTGATACAGTAAAGTATGTTGTATCTAGCAAGCTTGGACTGGCAGAAGCATATGGCCTGGATATGTCTAAGCCGAGAGACGCAGAAAAACTACGCGATATATTCAAAGACAATTATAAAGTAACACGTAATGAATATAACAGTTGCGTGCTCGCCTATACAGATACAGACCCTGTACGTGCAGCAGCAGTGGTAAACGAGTGTGTTAAAACTATAGAAGAGATATTCCGCAGTTATTATGTGGCACAGCGTAAAAAAGTAATTATTTCATTGCAAGGGAAAATAGCTGAGATGGACAGTACTATCAGTGTGCTGACTGATACCCTTGCTACCATGCGCGATAAGTATAAAATATATGACCTTGTAAGTCCTGCAAGAGAAAACATGATGGCTGGCAGTATGAAAAGTTCCGGAGTTGGCGATTTTGGTAAGGCAATGGAACAGGTGCAGAATATAGAAGCTGTAAAAGACCAGTTACTGGTAGATAAAGTACAATACATGTCTATCCTCAACCAGTACCTGACAACTACTAATACAGATAACATATCACTGGTATATTCATTGAGCAACAGCCGTGTGCCTGCTAAGCCTAAAGGCCCGGGCATGATACTTACTGTTATAGCATGCGCTATGATAGGCATCTTCTTTAGCAGCCTGTATATACTGATAACGTCTTACTATCGCCTTCTAATTTCTGTAGAACGCTAATGCATCCGCAACAACTGCTACCGGTTAAATATGCCCAGGCTATAGCATATGCTATAATGTTCCTGGGGGTAATAGCCTTTGCCTATACAGGAAATTATCTTGCGGCTATTGTGCCGTTCGGTTTCCTGTTTATGCTCATAGCAGCTGTTAACTGGAAGACAGCCTACTGGATATTATTATTCAGCATACCCATATCTATTGATGTGAGTTTTATGGGAGATACACTTTCTACCTCCCTGCCCGATGAACCTATCATGTGGATGTTCTTCCTGCTATTTTTCGTTTTGCTGGCAAGACAGCCAAACATAATACCGCAGTGGTGGCTGAGACATAAAATTATTTTCGTCCTTGTTCTGCAGTATATCTGGCTTATGGTAGCGGTGTACTACTCAAGAGAACTAACATTATCATTGAAATTCCTGGTGGCGAAGAGTTGGTTCATGGTAGCATTCATCATCATGCCTTTGCTCGTCTTCAACAAAAAGAAGGATTTTAAAGCAGCATTCCTGCTGGTAATGGTACCGTTGATGGCTACCGTGGTTATTATATTTATCCGCCATGCCGCACTCGGTTTCCACTTCCGTATGGTAGAGCAGGCAATAGGCGATATCTACTTCAACCACGTAGATTATTCTACAGTAATATCCATGTTCTTCCCGATAGCATGTGTGGCATTGCCGCTGTCAAAAGGAACGAACCCGATAATCAGGGGCATTATACTTGGGATCATAATATTCCTGCTGCCGGCTATTTATCTTACCTATGCACGTGCAGCAGTACTGGCTGTTGTGTTTGCATTAAGTATTGGACTGGCCATAAGATTGAAATTGGTGAATTTTGTAATGCCTGTATTTTATGCTGCGCTCATTAGTATCATAGCTTATTTCTCCTACAATAAAAAGTTCATGGAACTGCGTCCTGATTACCAGCATACATTCATGCACAGGGATTTTGCAGACCATATCACCGCTACCTTCCGTGGTGAGGATATGTCTTCGATGGAGCGCCTGTACAGGTGGATAGCTGCCATGCGTATGAGCTTTGATGAACCGGTTAAAGGTTTCGGCCCTAATGCGTTCTACTACTATTACAAACCATACGGGGTGCCTTCATTCAAGACTTATGTGAGCAGGAACTTTGAGCATTCTACTACGCATAATTATTACCTGTACCTGCTGGTAGAGCAGGGCTGGCCTGCTATGATATTGTATGCAATACTGGTAGTGCTGGTATTTGCCGTGGCGCAAAAAGCATATCACCGGTTTGCTAAACACGGAGAACGCTTTTATAAATACTGTACACTTGGCCTGGCTATGATGTTTGCAGCAGGGTTTATGAACAATTTCTTCTCAGACCTTGTAGAGACACATAAGATAGGTGCGTTATTCTTCCTGGCTATAGCGCTGATAGTGGTGCTGGACCAGAAGAGTAAAATGCTTGAAAAAGAAGGTTACGTTGATTAAGCAGATGTCGGTTCCGTCCACGCATCATTTTCCTTCAGCAGGTTTATCAGTTCCTCTACGGCAATTTCACTGGGTACATTACGTTTCACTACTTCTTTGCTTTTGTAGAGCGTTATCTTACCCGGCCCGCTGCCTACATAACCAAAGTCAGCATCTGCCATTTCTCCCGGGCCATTCACAATACAACCCATGATGGCTATTTTAACACCCTTCAGGTGATTGGTGGCATTACGGATTTTAGCAGTAGTTTCCTGCAGGTCGAATAATGTACGACCGCAACTTGGGCAGCTAATATATTCTGTCTTGCTGATACGTGTACGTGTAGCCTGCAGTATAGAGAATGCAGTATTGTTCAGGAATTGTGTGCTGTTCTTTACTTCAAGGTAGGTGCGGCCTGTGATGCGTATGTTCTGCAGTTGCTGCATATGGTTTTGCAGCCATACCCCATCGCCGAAGCCATCCAGCAGTAGGCCACCTGTATTCGTGGCGAAGTCTATTAATTGCTCATCGACTGTTTTGTCTTTATTCTCTGCTTTAAGTATAACGGGGCAAATGATATTGCGCTTTTCTAATGCCACAAACAACTGGCGTACAGAAACCATTGTATGTGCATTACTGCTGCCTGCCACCAGTACAGTATGAGTATTTACTTTAGCGAGTAACGCATTTATATTGTTGGAAGTGTCGTTTGCATCTGTGCTAACAAAATGCAGTGTGTCAGATATATTCTCCCTCAGGAATTCTGTAGTAGTCAGCAACGGATGATATTTTGTTTTGTCAGTTGCTTTTTGCCATTCATTGTAGTTGCATATCACTTGTAATGTACCCGGCAAAGCAAAGTCAAGTAGTTTATTTCCGGTGTATACATAGTCAGCAGCAGCGTCGCCAATATTCCATTTGTCACTTGCTTCATCATACTTATATCCTATAGCTTGCAGGTCTGTATGTGTTATCTGTGGCAGTTCCGACAGGTCGGTAACAACAACAGGCACATGATGCTCGCCGATATTTTGTGCAGGTATGGTTTTACGCCTGCTGTATTCAAAAGGGCTGTATGGTAAAGCAGTATTATCGTTTATTGCCGGCAGTGGTGCATGTGCAGCCCTGTTGCTATACCTGTTCACAATGTCCTTACACACCGGTATTTCAAATTCAGGGTCTTCTGTCAATGATACGCGAATAGTATCGCCGATGCCATCTTCCAGTAATGTACCAATGCCTATAGCACTTTTTATACGCCCATCTTCACCATCGCCTGCTTCAGTAACACCAAGGTGTAATGGGTAACATTCGCCAAATTCTTCATCCATTTTTTGCACCAGCAGGCGGTATGCCTGTACCATCACCTGCGGGTTGCTGGATTTCATGCTCAGTATTATCTGGTGATAATGTTCAGCCCTTGCTATACGCAAAAATTCCATTGCACTCTCCACCATACCAATTGGTGTATCTCCATAGCGGCTCATGATACGGTCGCTCAGCGAGCCATGGTTAGTACCAATACGCATAGCTGTGCCATATTCTTTGCATATGCGCACCAGTGGGGTGAAGCGTTCCCTGATACGGTCTATTTCGGCAGCATATTCCGCATCAGTATATTCCAGTACATCAAATTTTTTCTTGTCAATATAGTTGCCGGGGTTCACGCGCACCTTTTCTACTATACGGGCGGCTATTTCAGCGGCGTTTGGTGTGAAGTGTATATCAGCTACCAGCGGGGTAGTATAGCCCAGCTTCCTGATCTCATTCTTTATATGCAGCAGGTTCTCAGCTTCTTTTTTGCTGGGTGCTGTAATACGCACCAGTTCAGCACCGGCTTCTATGCAGCGAATGGTTTGTGCCACGGTTGCAGCAGTATCCATTGTGTCAGTAGTGGTCATGGTTTGTATACGAACTGGGTTATTATTACCAATCACCAGGTCGCCGACCTTTACCTCGCGGGTAGGCAGGCGTTTGTAAGAATTAAGAGAACTGCAATATAACTGCAACATATACCTTTTAAGTGAAGGGCAAAGTTAGCAGAATGGCGCTATCTGTAATGTGAAAATATTGTATAAATAAGGTTTTTACTGTCAATACCCGGTAACAATCAACAAATTGTTACCATAGATTGCTAATACTATGTTTTTCTATGAAACAATAGTATTTTCGTGATAAGATAACTGCTTGATGCAATACGAATTAAAACACTTAGGCAAGTTTAAATATATTGAAGAAGGTGAGGGAGAGCCATTGGTACTCCTGCATGGATTGTTTGGTGCACTAAGTAACTTTAAAGACCTTGTGGATCATTTCAGGCTTACGCATAAGGTTATCATACCTATGCTGCCTTTGTTTGATCTTACACTGCTCGATACAACAGTTAACGGCCTCGCCAAGCATGTTCAGAAATTCATTGAAGCACGTGGTTTCAGTAAAGTACACTTGTTGGGTAACTCTCTCGGAGGGCATGTGGGTCTTGTATATACGCTGAAACACCAGGATATGGTAAAGACTATAACACTCACCGGCAGTTCAGGCCTGTTTGAGAATGGTATGGGGGAAACATATCCTAAGCGTGGTGATTACGATTTTATACAGAAGAAAACAGAAATGACCTTCTACGATCCATCTGTAGCTACAAAAGAGCTGGTAGATGAGGTGTATTCTATTGTAAATAATCGTCTGAAAGCGCTTAAGGTAATATCTCTTGCAAAATCGGCCATACGCCACAACCTGGGCGAAGAGCTTAAAGATATCACAGTGCCTACCTGTCTGATATGGGGTAAGAATGATACGATTACGCCGCCAATGGTAGCGGAAGAGTTCAACAAACTTATACCTAATTCAGAGCTGCACTGGATAGACAAATGCGGCCACGCACCTATGATGGAGGTGCCGGGTGAATTCAATACAATACTTGACGGATTTCTTTCCAAACACAAAGGTTGAAATACCTAATTTTGTCACCTGATTGTTATAATGCCGCGCACAGGCAACTATGGCTTGCGTTTTGTGTTATAATTATCAGGAAGCATTAACGATAGAATAAGATGGTAGCTGAACAACTGATATCTCCTGTAGTCCCTGTATTATCTGCTCATGATACCGGTGACAGGGCTATGCAGATGATGGAACAAAATGAGTTACCACAATTACCACTTACAGCCGAAGATAAATATATAGCACTCATACAGGAAGATGAATTGCTGAATCTTGAGGAGCCTGATAAAGACTTGGAATCTACACATTTGCTGCAGTACAGGCCGGCTATCCTTGCCAGCAATCACCCCTTCGAGGCATTGAGGCTGATGTACCAGCAAAACTTATCGGTTTTACCTGTGGTTGATAATGATAATACTTATCTCGGGGCCATAACCCGCAATGAGATATTCAAATACATAGCAGAAAACTCAGGTCTCAATAACCCGGGTGGTATTATAGTGCTGGAAGTGGCCCCGAGGAATTATAGCCTGTACGAAATAGCGCGCATATGTGAAAGTGAAGATGTACTCATCATCAACACACAACTGTATAGCAATACAGCCACAGGCAAGCTGGAAGTAACACTGAAAACCAACCGTACTAATCTGGATGCAGTCGCTGCGTCGCTGGAGCGGTATGGCATAAAAGTGTTGCATGTATTCGGAGAAGCAGAACAGAAAGACGATATAATATCGAGGTACAACCTGCTCATGAATTATATCAATATGTAAAATACCCGATAGCTGATGATTGCGATAGATAATGTGCTTTTAAGCGACCAGGTGGTTGAAGAACAGTTTGTATGTGACCTGAACAGTTGCAAAGGAGGCTGTTGTGTAGACGGAGACTGCGGTGCCCCGCTTACAGAAGAAGAAACGAAAATAATTGCTAAGGTTTATCCTAAGATAAAACCATACCTGCCTGCCGAATATATTTCCGAAGTAGAGAAGCAGGGCACACATACCATTGATGATGAGTATGGTTATGTGACACCTACCAAGGATGGAGGCATTTGCGTTTATGCATATACTGATGATGCGGGTATTGTGAAATGCGCTTTTGAAAGAGCATGGAAGGAAGGTAAAATAGATTTTCAAAAACCTATATCCTGTCATTTGTATCCTATACGCATAAAGGAATTGCCGGGTTATGAAATGGTAAACTACGAACCGCGCAAAAAACTATGTGCACCTGCCTGCAAGCTGGGTAAAAAATTAAGGGTGCCAGTATACCAGTTCCTGAAAGCACCGCTCATTCGTAAATACGGTGAACAATTCTACGAAGCACTGGATGCAGTTGCAAAAAAATACGAAGCTGATAAAAATAATTAAAGCTCCTTTCTGAGTCGGGCTACAGGTATATTCAGTTGCTCCCTGTATTTAGCTACGGTGCGGCGGGCAATATTATAGCCTTTTTCCTGCAGCATTTCTGTGAGCCGCTCATCAGAGTGAGGCTTACGTTTATTTTCAGAGCCTATTATCTCGTTGAGTATGGTTTTTACCTCGCGGGTAGAAACCTCTTCGCCGCTTTCTGTTTGCAGCGCTTCAGAGAAGAAATATTTAAGCTTATAAGTGCCAAACTCTGTCTGTACAAACTTACTGTTGGCCACGCGCGATACGGTAGATACATCCAGTTCTGTAAGCTGGGCAATATCCTTCAGTATCATTGGTTTCAGTGTGGTTTCGTCGCCTGTTATGAAAAACTCCTTCTGAAAATCCATAATGGCCTGCATGGTATGCAGCAGTGTGTGTTGCCTTTGTTTAATGGCATCTATGAACCATTTAGCAGCATCCAGCTTTTGCTTGATGAAAAGCAGCGCCTCTTTCTGGCGTTTGTCTTTTTTCTCGCTGCGGTCATAAGCGCGCATCATTTCCTTGTACCCATCAGATATTCTCAGTTCCGGTGCATTCTTTGCATTCAATGATAATTCCAGTATGCCATTATTATTGAAAACAAAGAAATCGGGTATTATATAGCTCTCTGCTTTATTTACTATAGCAAAAGCAGCACCGGGTTTTGGGTTCAGGTGTATGATGGTATTGATAACTTCTCTGAAAGAATCATTATCAAGACTTAACTGTCTTTGTATCTTATCGTAATGTTTCTTAGTAAATTCTGTGAAGTGTTTGTCAATAAGCGTAATAGCGCTCTTAATGATCTTGGTTTGCGGGTCTACACGTTTTAGCTGCAGCGACAGGCATTCCTGCAGTGTCCAGCAGCAAATGCCCGGCGGGTCAAACTGTTGTATCTGCTCTATCAGTTCTGTTATTTCTTCAGTACCGGTATCTATTCCCTGGCTGAAAGCGAGGTCATCTACCAGGGCAGATATTTCTCTGCGCAGGTAGCCATCCTCATCCATACTGCCTATTATCTGTTCGGCTATTTTTTGCCTGCGTTCGTCCAGCTCCAGCATTCCCAACTGGTCTGTCACATAATCATAAAAACTGGTCTCTACCCGTACAGGAGAGCTAGTATGTTCATTATCGCCGGAACCGTAATAATCATCTGCATAATCAGAACCACCTTCATCATCTTCATGCCTGAGAAAATCATCCAGGTCAACCTTTTCAGCGGTATCATTACTTAGCTCCACATCTTCATTCTCGCTGTCAAATTCATCAGCGTTATCAGATGTGTCATATTCGTCAGGCATATTATCGTCACCTTCATTACCCAGCTCTAGTGCCGGGTTTTCTTCCAGTTCTTCCTTTATCCTTTCTTCAAGATTAGCAGTAGGAACCTGCAGCAGCTTCATTAACTGAATCTGTTGCGGGGATAGTTTTTGTAATAATTTCTGCTGTTGCGACTGCCTTAACATGTTGTTCCTGCTTCAGTCACAAAAATAGAATTTACAGCGACAAAACCATTACCAGCCGCCATATTTAGCCAGCTATAACGTATAAACTTAACAAGGCTTTACATGTTAACGGGTTTCTTTTATCGGAATGAGTTTTGTATTTTACGCAAAATGTTCACAAGCGCGAGGGTATGAGTAAACGGCCATATATATCTCCTTCTTTTTCGTATGTGCCACTGGAAGAAACATTAGAGATACTGCCTAAAAAGAAAGACCTTTTTATTGGTATACCTAAAGAAACAGCCTTCCAGGAGAACAGGGTCCCCCTGACACCTGAAGCGGTTTCAGTATTAGTTAATAATGGCCATAATGTATGGGTGGAGCACGGCGCAGGAGAAAGTTCATTTTATTTTGACAGTGACTATAGCGAGGCTGGTGCACGCATAGTGTACGATAAAGCTGAAGTTTATAAAGCAACTACAATTATTAAGTCGGCACCAATAGCCGAAGATGAAATAGAGTTATTGCAACCCAACCAGGTTGTAATATCACCTATACATATGCCTTTCCTGAAGGCATCTATGCTGGAACAGCTTATTAACAAGAAGATAATAGCCATAGCCTTTGATTCAATAAAGGACGATTCAGGTACTTATCCCATCGTTCGTGCTATGAGTGAAATAGCAGGCAACTCTGCTATCATTACTGCTGCCAAATACCTTAGTAATGTGCACAACGGTAAAGGAATATTGCTGGGTGGTATATCGGGTATACCCCCTGCAAAAGTGCTCATAATAGGTGCCGGTGTTGTAGGTGAGTTTGCAGCACGTACAGCTATGGGTCTCGGCGCATCTGTACAGGTTTTTGATAATTCAATATACAGGCTCATGCGCCTGCAGAATAATATTGGCAGCCGCTGCTATACATCTGTAATAGACCCTTTTACACTGGCTGAAGAACTGGCCAATGCAGATGTGGCAGTAGGTGCTTTGAAGCCTAAGAATGGTATTACACCCGTGGTGGTTACCGATGAAATGGTGAGCAACATGAAAGCAGGTTCGGTAATAATTGATGTAAGCATAGACCGTGGCGGGTGTTTTGAAACATCAAGAGTAACCTCGCACGAAAATCCTATCTATAAAAAATACGATGTTATACACTATTGTGTGCCTAATATTGCATCAAGTGTATCAAGAACAGCATCCAGGGCTATCAGTAATGTATTGATGCCTATTATGCTGCAGTGTTCTGATATGGGTGGCGTAGAAGGAGTGATACAGGCAAAGAGCGGCATACGTAATGGTGTGTACCTGTATAAAGGCTGCGTTACCAACGCACCTATTGCTAAACGCTTTAATTTTAAATACACAGACCTCGACCTGCTGCTGGCTACCCAAAGCTGATGCAGGTATGAGAGAGACCATGCACTATGCCTAACAACAGGAAAAATAAAACCATTGCAGGTTACCATCTGCTTATGCTACTATCAGCGGTAGACTATCGCGTTAGCGCAGAAGAGGATAATGTGATACGTGAATACCTTGTTTCCGAATTTCCTTTCAGGGTGAATCTTGATAAAGAAATGGCCATCATCAGCGGACTGAAGCCTGATGAGTGGGAATCACATTTTTTGAAGATGATGGATGATTTCTATGACGACGCTACTGAAGAGGAACGCAACAACCTGCTCAACTTCGCCATACAGCTTACTAAAGCAGATAATGTAATTACCAAAGAAGAAAATAAATACCTCGACCTGCTCTTCAATGCATGGAAGCCCGGAGAGGTATAATTAACATTTATATTCGCCATGAGGTTCTTTTGTTTATATATTCCCATCTTTTTATTTGTATCCGCCTCGCTGGCTCAGACTCCTAAATTGGATAAATACCATAGCACTGTAGCTGACACATATTATGCACGCAGAGCAAGGATTTATGATAAAGAATATACCCCTACACCTGCGGCAGAGGTATTATCAAGAAAGCATACATACATTAACGTTATTAGTTCTGCCAGGAATAACAATCCTTTCAAAACGATATATGAACATTCAGATTATGAAGAGCAGTTTAATAAAGCATATTTTCATTGCTTAAAAAAAGCAGCACGAAAAAATAAGAAGCATTCTCAGAAGTACAGTACAACCCAATTAAGAGAAAGTCCTTGTTCTCAGATATTTGATCTACGATACAAAGAGGAGATAGATAATGTATGGCTTATCTCAATCTTGAGATATGACAGTATCGGTACAAAGCACGTTTTTTTATACGAGGGAATGACATTTGACGATACATGGGGCTATTGGATAGCAGTATCATCAAACAGGGGTAAAACATGGAAGCATTATTATACAGGACTTACAAAGGATAATAATTATCATATTAAAGTAAAATCAAAACTGCCATTAATAAAAAATGATACAGTTATTCAGGTTGAAGCGGCCATACTACGTTTGGTAGAGCCGGAGCGGTTACCTACGGGTATTCCAGAATATGAATTGCTTAAAGACGGCATTGTTTTGGAACTCAATTTGAATAAAATAGCTAGTGATACAGATAAAGATGGCCTTACCGATATTGTTGAAGAACGTTTGGCAATAAATCCCCTGTCTTCAGATACTGATGGAGATAGTATCCCAGATTCGGCAGATATGAATCCCAGGTATAAGACTTTAGACAATAAATACACCAGGTTATATAATTATATATTAGAAATTGGTGTTGATAAGGATAGCAGTATTGTTGCGTTTACAGGCTTACCAGACACTATAGACACTACAAGCGGGAAAAGAAATTTGATAACATATATGGTAGTGTCGGATGATGTTAATCTTCGCAGTATCTCATCTGTAATGTCAAGGTATATTTTTCTTGATGAAGGGGAGTATGAAAAATACAGTCAGAGGTATAATGTATTTAATCAAGTGAATATTACTCCATTGTTTCCTGTTGATAATATGCCGGGGTATTATATTCTAACAGTAAGAGAGAGGATATCAGGCATCACATATCTCGTTATAGAACGAGATGGTTATTGGGTAGTGAAAATTATAGGCATGTATATTGTGTAAATATACTACGCCTTCATACCCAGTACAAACAGCATAATAAGCCCGGCTATAATGCGGTAAATACCAAACAGCCTGAACCCGTTTTTTTGCAGGAAACTGATAAATGTTTTAATGGCTATCATAGCTATAACAAAAGATACTATGGTACCTACTGCAAATACCATCAGGTTGTCCTTATTCTGCATCAACAGTTCATAACCTTTCATTTTTGCACCGTCAATTTCCCAGTGCTTCAGTATCAGCGAATAACCCGTTGCTGCTGCCATAGTAGGCACAGCCAGAAAGAAAGAGAATTCCGCTGCAAGGTTGCGTGTAAGTTTTTGTTGCATACCACCTATTATGGTGGCAGCACTGCGGCTTACGCCCGGTATCATAGATATACATTGCCAGAGGCCTATGATAAAACCATTCTTTGGTTTTATTTCTGTCTCGGCATATACCGTCGGGTTTTTAAATGCCTTGTCTATGAACAGTAATACAATGCCGCCCAGTATTAAAGTGATGGATACCGTTAACGGGCTTTCCAGTAATTCTTCAATAGCATCATTAAAAAGAAAGCCCAGCACTAATGCGGGGATCACTGCTATTATCAGCTTCACATAAAACTGCCATTTGCTAAAGTCAAAAAACTTTTTCCAGTACAGCACTACTACTGAGAGGATTGCACCTAACTGTATACATATCTCAAACAGCTTGGTGAAAGAATCTTCACTGATGCCCATGAAATAACTGGCCAGTATCATATGTCCTGTTGATGATACAGGAAGAAACTCGGTAATGCCTTCTACTATACCCAGTATAATGGATTGAAATAAAGTCATGCTATGGTATGTTAATGTATTTATGTGTTTGCAGTGATAACTGCCACTGCGGATTGCGCTGTATGTAGTTAATTATCATCGGGGTCATGCTGTCCTTTTTGGTCCATTCAGGTTGCAGGTACAGCAGGCAATTCTTGCTTACTTTTTTTGCAAACTGTTCTGCCCATTCAAAATCAGACTTATTGAAAACAATGATCTTCAGCTCGTGTGCTTTGTCCATGTTTTCTTCCAATGGCGCTTTGAATTTTTTAGGGGAGAGTGTCACCCAGTCAAGCTCGCCGCTTAGTGCATGTGCTCCTGAAGTTTCAATATGTACCCTGAATCCCGCTTCGTGAAGTTTGTCGCATAGATAGCTCAAATCATGCATTGCCGGTTCGCCGCCTGTTATTACCGCAAGTCTTGCCGGAGATTTTGAAGCCAGGGCTACTATTTCTTCCGCACTCATTATAGGATGAGCGTCGGCATCCCAGCTATCTTTCACATCACACCATACGCAACCTACATCACATCCGCCCAGGCGAATGAAATATGCAGCCCTGCCTGTATGTGCACCCTCGCCCTGCAGCGTATAGAAATGCTCCATTACAGGATATAATGTTGTATGAAGTTGAGTAACTGACAATGCGCAAAGTTACGAATGTTCCCTGGCAGCTTCCAAAGTATTCATCATAAGCCCGCAAATGGTCATGAGGCCTACGCCACCCGGCACCGGGGTAATATAGCTGCACTTAGGTGCTACATTATCAAAGTCTACATCACCCACCAGCCTGAAGCCGCTCTTTTTACTGGCATCTTCTATGCGGTTTATACCTACATCCAGCACAATAGCACCTTCTTTTACCATGTCGGCTGTTATATAGTTAGGACGGCCTATAGCAGCAACAATGATATCTGCCTGCAGGCACATCTCTTTCAGGTTCTTTGTTTTTGAGTGGCAGATGGTTACTG
Organism: Flavipsychrobacter sp.; assembly: GCA_044227125.1. Taxonomy (GTDB): domain Bacteria; phylum Bacteroidota; class Bacteroidia; order Chitinophagales; family Chitinophagaceae; genus Polluticoccus. The sequence continues at coordinate 1,217,706 of JBGAFS010000001.1, read as the reverse complement.
TAGCATTGCCGGGGTTGGCATTGCGGCTCATCAGTACCGTCATAGGAGTGCCTACTATATTGCTACGGCCTACAACCACGCAGTGCATGCCGGTGGTGTCAATATTATAATGCTTCAGCATCAGCAGCATGCCATAAGGCGTGGCCGGTAGGTATGATTTCTGTCCCAGCAGCATCTTGCCCTGTGATACAGGGTGGAAACCATCCACATCTTTACCCGCATCTATGGTCTCGATAACTGCATCGTCTGATATATGCTTAGGCAATGGTAACTGTACCAGTATACCATCTATACTTTTATCGTTGTTCAGCTTGCGTATCTCATCCAGCAATTGTGCTTCTGTAATGCTTTCATCAAAACGTAGCAGTGTAGAACCGAAACCCAGTTCTCCGCACGTTTTTATTTTAGAACCTACATAAGCTTCACTCGCAGGATTGTTACCTACTATTATAGCAGCCAGGTGAGGTTGTTTACCACCTGCAGCTATATGTGCTGCTGTATCTTTCTTTATTTGTTCTTTGATGTGAGCAGATACTGCTTTACCGTCTAAAAGTTGCATATAGCAAATATAATCAGCACAAATTGAAAATGCCATAAGAAAAAAGGCTGCCTCGACAGGCAGCCTCCAACCATTGAAACACCGTTAACTCACGGCACCTAACATCTTAAGAAGAATTTATGTTCCTGCAGGGCAATAGCACATAGCAGGTATATTAATAATGTGATTGATCTTGGAATACTTTGGTTACCCGGCCGGGCAATGCATATAGAATATGCGGGGTTCATTTCATTACAACAGTATTAGCTATACTGTGTCAACTGCATGGCAGTTGGTAATGAAAAGACAATAATAAATTAAGCCCGGGGAGGAGGAGGGTTGATATCCCTGTAAAAGAGGTAATGATAATCCTCTGTAAACACACATGGCGCAGCATCAAACCACCCGATGTATGTTGTTGTTACTATATCAGTCTCAGGAACAGCCAGCTTCAGGTTGGTATTCTTACCATGATGCATTTTGCGCTGTTTGCTATGCTTCTGTTTTTCAACAGGCACCTGGTGTAAATTTTTTGCGAAACTATGCTTTGAAATTACAGCGCAGTTAGCCCCTTGTGCTGCGGTATCTTGCAGGTACATATCATCATGCTCTGCCTGTATGCTTAAACCCTGTACGAGGATGAGCAGTAATACAGCAAGTGCGTTAGCAATATGTTTTCGTATCTGTTGCAATGGGCGAACCTTACGCAATATTAATTACTTAAACAGGATATTCGTGTTAATACTTTTATATTTTTATTTATTCTGCAACTTTGCGGCATAATACGATCATATGAAGATAGCGGATATCATTAGTGCAATAGAAGACTTTGCCCCCCTGCAATACCAGGAAAGTTATGATAACAGTGGCCTGCAGGTAGGTAATCCAGCCGACGAGGCAAAAGGGGTATTATTGACGCTGGATGCTACCGAAGCAATTTTAGAAGAAGCTATCAGCAGAGGTTGTAATATGATTGTTGCACATCATCCTTTATTATTTTCAGGTCTCAAACGTATCAGCGGGCGTACTTATGTAGAGCGTATTGTACAGAAGGCCATTAAGAATGATATATCTATATATGCAGCACATACTAATCTTGATAATGTAAAGAACGGTGTAAATGCTAAGATCGCTGCAAAGCTCGGGTTGGAGAACACCTCTGTCCTTTCTGTTATGGACGGGGTACTTAGCAAATTATATACTTATGTACCGGTTGCAGCAGCAGATAAAGTTCGGAATGCATTGTTTGCCGCAGGAGCGGGGGATATTGGTAACTATTACGAATGCAGTTTTAATACTGAAGGCTCAGGAACCTTCCGCCCCGGTGAGGGCACCAACCCTGCTATAGGCACTGCCGCGGGCCCAAGGGAGATAGTAGCAGAGGTAAAACTGGAGGTATTGGTCGAAAAGCACAAACAGGGAAGGGTACTCAAAGCACTTTTTGAAAGCCATCCGTATGAGGAAGTGGCCTATGAACTGGTAGCCCTGCAAAATACCCACCAGGGATTTGGGGCAGGTATGGTAGGCAATCTCCCCTCTCCAATGGAAGAAAAAGACTTCCTCTCCTTCCTTAAAACAAAAATGAAGACTGACTGCGTTAGGCACACAGCATTAAGGAATAAGAAAGTTGAAAAAATCGCAATATGTGGAGGCTCCGGCAGTTTTTTACTCAAAAATGCCATAGCCGCAGGGGCAGATGTATTTGTGACCGGGGATTTTAAATATCACCAGTTCTTCGACGCAGAAGGGAAAATTATAATAACTGATATCGGACACTATGAATCTGAACAGTTTACGGTAGAAATATTTGAGGCAATACTTAAGAAAAAATTTCCTAATTTTGCCGTCCTTGTATCAAATTCAAGTACAAATCCGGTAAATTATTATTAATGGCTACTGTAAAAGACTTTTCGGTTGAGGAAAAACTGACAGCGGTACTTACCCTGCAGAAGATCGATTCTAAAATAGATGAGATTAAAACGCTGAAAGGCGAGCTTCCTATGGAAGTAAAAGACCTCGAAGATGAGATCGAAGGTTTACAAACACGTATTCACAATATAGATGCTGAAATAAACAGCATCAACAGCTTTATCGAAGCTAAAACTGAAGCTAAGAAAGAAGCCCAGGCACTCATCAAGAAATACGAAAAACAACAGGACAACGTTAAGAACAACCGCGAGTTCGAAGCTATCAACAAAGAAATGGAGATGCAGGAACTGGAGGTGAAACTGAACGATAAACACATCAAAGACGCCAACTTCGAACTGAAAGACCGCGCTAACGCCCGTCAAAAGACCGAAGACAAAATAAAAGATGTAGAAGTAGAACTGAAGGCTAAGAAAGCAGAACTGGAAAAGATCATTGCAGAAACTGAGAAAGAAGAAAAAGTTCTGGCAGATAAATCAAACGAAGCTAAAGCTAAGGTAGACCCGCGCCTGCTGGCTGCTTATGAGCGTATCCGCAGCAGTTACCGCAATGGCCTTGCAGTAGTACCTATCCACCGCGATTCTTGCGGCGGTTGCTTCAACGTAATACCACCACAGCGCCAGAGCGAGATCCGCCAGCACAAAAAGATCATCGTTTGCGAACATTGCGGACGTGTACTGGTTGATGTAGACCTGAATGATAAAGTGACTATTAAATAATGTCTTTTTGAATACATTGAAAAAGGAGCCTCATGGCTCCTTTTTTATTTCCTGTTTATATAACTAATAATATTGTTCGCAGGCGGTTTTTGCCGTACTTTTGCCAACCATTTCGGCTACTTAATTGTAGTTAATCATATATCAAATTTCTATTCTGATGAAGATATTAGTTTGTATCAGCCAGGTGCCTGACACTACTACCAAGATCGCCTTCAGCGACAACAACACACAATTCAATACCTCCGGTGTTACTATGATCATCAACCCTTATGATGAATGGTATGCACTGGTGCGTGCGCTCGAGCTGAAAGAAGCCGGTGTGGCTACTGCCGTTAACCTCGTAACTGTAGGTAAAGCAGACGCAGAACCGGTTATTCGTAAAGCACTGGCACTGGGTGGCGACGAAGCTATACGTATAGATACTGAAAGCAGCGACCCTTATGTGGTAGCAGCACAGATAGCAGAATATGCAAAATCAGAAGGTTATGACCTAGTGCTCTGCGGTAAAGAATCTATCGACTATAACAATGGTGTGATGGGTGCTATGCTGGCAGAAATGCTGGATATGAACTATATCGGTTTCGCTACTTCACTGGATGTAGCTGCAGGTACTGCTACAGTAAAACGTGAGATTGAAGGTGGTGAAGAAACTGATGCTTCAGCACTGCCATTGGTTGTTTCTTGTCAGAAGGGTATGGCAGAAGCTCGTATACCAAACATGCGCGGTATTATGGCTGCGCGCACCAAGCCGCTGAAAGTAGTTGCGCCCGCAGCTATTACCCCGCTTACGGCTATAGCTTCTTACGATCTGCCTCCTGCTAAAACAGGTGTTAAGATGATAGATGAGAACAATATGGATGAGCTGGTAAGCCTGCTCCACAACGAAGCTAAGGTTATCTGATAGTAGTAAGTATTAAGTAATAAGTCTTTTTGGCTTTTGAATTTTAACTTTTGAATTAAGAAACGATGTCAATAATAGTATTAGCAGAAAACGCACAGGGTTCTTTCAAGAAAAAAACTTTTGAAGCGGTTCAATATGCAGCAGAGCTGGCGCAGAAAATGGGCACATCAGTTACTGCGGTAGCATTAGGTAATATAGCAGATGCTGCACTGCAGGAGTTGGGCCAGTATGGCGCTACTAAAGTACTGCACGTAACAGACGCACGTCTCGATAACCTGAATGCACGTGCTTATACAAAAGCACTGGCAACAGCGGCAGAAAAAGAAGGTGCTAAAGTAATAGTATGCCTGCACGATGTAACAGGTAAAGCAGTAGCTCCGCGCCTGTCTGCACGCCTGAAGGCTGGTATGGTAGCAGGTGCAATAGCGCAACCTGATATGAGCAATGGTTTCGTGGTGAAGAAAGGTGTATTCTCTGGCAAGGCTTATGCTTTTGTGAACATAACCAGTGATGTTAAGATCATCAACCTGATGCCTAATACATTCTCTGTGAAGAAAGGAGAAGGCAGCGCAGCAGTAGAAACACTGGATGTAGCCTTTGATGATAAAGACTTTGGTGTAACGGTAAAAGAAGTAAATAAAGTAACAGGCGCAGTACCTCTGTCAGAAGCTGAACTGGTAGTAAGCGGTGGCCGTGGTATGAAAGGCCCTGAAAACTGGCACCTGCTGGAAGCACTGGCAAACGAGTTGGGTGCAGCATTGGCTTGCAGCCGCCCGGTGGCAGACTCTCACTGGCGCCCGCACCACGAACACGTAGGGCAAACAGGTGGCACTATCCGTCCTAACCTGTATATAGCTGCCGGTATCAGCGGTGCTATACAACACCTTGCCGGTGTTAACTCATCTAAGACCATCGTAGTTATTAACAAAGACCCTGAAGCTCCGTTCTTCAAAGCGGCAGACTATGGTGTGCTGGGCGATGTAATGGATGTATTGCCAAGGCTTACTGAAGCTGTTAAAAAATGGAAAGCATCTCACAGTTAATCATGTTGTGTTGAGATATTGAATAAAGGGTAGCAATTGCTACCCTTTATTATTTCATGAACAATCATCTATTGGTCGTTTAAGACGAATATTTTCTTCGTTACAACCTTATCCTTTGTGTAGGTGGTACAAAATACTATGCCGGATACAGAACCGGGCAATGTAATTGTAGTATTGTAGACTTGCTGTTCGAAGTTTATCTCTTTTAAGATATGGCCGGTAAGATCATGCACTACTATCTTGTCAATGTTAGCAGCGCTGTGTATGTTGATTGTTCCAGTTGACGGATTGGGGTAAATTGATAAACTATTTTTAGTGTATTGGTTAATAGTATTAATATTGGTAGGCAAACTATCTCCGCAAACAAATACAAAAGACAAGGAAGAGTCACCCGCTCCATATCCATTAATTGTATAGTTATAATAATAAGTATTGGGGACAGATACTAATGGAATGTATCCGTTAGATAATTGTTTTTCTGTGTAAGTGTCAAACATTACACTATCAGTTACATCACAATGATAAATATTGCTTGTGTCTAATTTGATATAGCTATAAAATGCTGTTTGCATATTCCTGTTAATTGTTCCGCTTAAATAGGCAGTATCATTTCTGTATAAGACACTATTGGTTGTAAAGGTGGAGTCAGCAATGATTCTTTTGCAATATTTTATTGTATCATTATTTATTATGACTAAAAAACTTTTATTAATAAGATATGTATAGTTATTTGGATTTTCTTTGACTGTTGCTGGTTTCAAAGAAAAAGAATAATAATTTGAATCTTGCGTGTACAGGCTTGTGATATTTAGAAAGTTGTAATTATGCAACGTATATAGGTGACCATTTATTCTCCTACTATCTGGGTGAAATTTGCCGATGAATAATGCCTCGCGGTAATTTGTATCAGTTAGTTTATTAGAGCATAAAGCACTTAATACTATTGAATCCCTATTCTTAACTAAGCTTATTATAGAGTTGTAGAAATAAAAGTCACTGCCAATTTGCCCAACGGTATCCAGTAAAAATGATTCAATTGGATTTCCTGATGAATCAAGTTTAACTATTGAAAAGGTAACCTGAGGGTTAAAATTTTCTTTTACTCTAATTGTGGTGTAATATTCATTGTCAATATAAACTAACCCTATTGTTGACAAATGAGATAAAGGGTTGACATATTGTGGTGTATATTTTTTTGCCCAGTAACTTGATCGTGTAGAAGAAGTATCCATTTTAACGATAAAGCCTGAATAACCCTCGTATCCATTACTGCCTCCAAAGTTATTATTGCCACACATTGCCCAATTATTTTCATATAGCTCAATAAAAGAGTTGACACTGAGGCTGCCATTGTTATTAAATGTGTAGTTCCATCCATTTATTTTAGCAAGGAATAAATCATTAGTATAGATAAAGTTGTGCCGTCCGTCATATATTATATAGCCACCGTTTTTTGCAAATGTCAATCTTCCGGGTAGGCTATTCTGTTGATGAATATATTTTAGTTCCCCGGTTTTTGTTGTTTTAGCTATGAAATTTTGCCAGGGGCAATTGTATAGGTTTCCAATATGAAGTATAGAGCCATCATTATCAAAAACAGATTGAGTTATTGTGGAGTATATTGTACTATCAGAAGTGTCAACTAATTTCATTAACCTGTTTTGAGCATTACAGTTTAGATAAACAACCGCTAAAAAGGCTAGTAAAATATTTTTCATAATGCTATAGTGTCAATTGTATTTTAGATAAAGATACATATCAGCTTTGCAGAATATGCCAAGTAGATATTATTTTACCTTTTCTATGCCTTAGTTTTATAATAAAAATATCTACATGAACCTCCCCGCACAACTCGCCAAGCATTTAAGAGATGTATACTCCGGTGGTAACTGGACCTGTGTAAATATGAAAGATACCCTCTCGGGTGTTAGCTGGCAGCAGGCTGTTACCAAAATACATTCTTTCAATACCATTGCTACATTGGTAAATCATATACACTATTATGTGGCAGCACAACTGAATGTACTACAGGGCAATCCGCTGGATGCTAAAGATGAATTAAGTTTTACGCACCCACCAATAAATAATGCTGCAGACTGGGAACAAATGCAGGGCAAAGTATTTACCGATGCTGAAGCATTAGCAGCACTTATAGAACAACTGCCCGAAGAAACTATAGGCCAATATTTTACAGATGAAAAATATGGTACCTATTACCGCAACCTGCAGGGTATGATAGAGCATACACACTATCACCTTGGGCAGATAACGCTGATAAAGAAATTGGTGGTTTTATAAACACTTGGCTTAGTATAGTCAATTTGTAATCTTAGTGCATGTTTAACATGATTATACTATGTGCATTATAGTCTTTCGTATATACTATGAGTAGTGCATAGTCAGTCTTAGCATTTAGTAAGTTAATAATGATCTTATTAGGATACCTTAGTATAGTTGAGTATTGTATTTTTTGTCCTATTGAATTATATACTTCAATATTATCGATAGGTTCACGAGTTGTACTTTCAATTATAATAAGTCCATTACTCGGATTGGGATAATATTTAAAACCTTGATTGGCTAGTAAGTTTGTTAGCCCTGAATTAAAAACTGAAACCTTCTTGTTTAATACGACAGTGTCGCATAGATTATATAAATATACTTTTAGATTATAATTGCCATTGCTTTTATATGAATGTTGAGGTGTCTGTAAAGAAGATGTGTCTCCATCACCAAAATCCCAAAAGTATGAGTTGATGTTTGTCGGATTTATCAAGGTAAAAGAATATGTAGGATCATTAGAAATATAAACTATACTATCGGCACCTGGGGATAATATAGCACCTATATGTATAGTGTCTGTGTTTTTGCATGAATTAGTACCTGTTACTACGGCTATGTAGGTACCTGTATCACGTGCGATTATCATTGCACCTGTAAGTGAGCTGTTCCAAATAGTAGAATTGTATCCGGAATTTAAAATGATTGAATCTCCGTAACAGATATTGGTATCAACTCCTAGATTGACGTATGGTATTGGCAGTACCGCGGTTGATATTGTATCGGCAGTAGTACAGCCAAAATCGTTAGTGATTGATAGAGTGTAGACACCCGCAGAAGTTGTTTTAATTGTTTTCGTTGTATCTCCGGTATTCCAATGATAGCGTACCGATGAAAGAGTTTGAACAGGACTAAGACTAATGGAATCCCCTGTGCATATATTTTTGTCAGGTCCTAGTGAGAATATTGTTACAGGTAGGGTATATAAGTTCATTGTGTCACTATTGATACAACCTGTATTGGTGTAAACATTGACGTAGTACATTTGGGCTTTATTTGGAATAATTGTTTGTGAGGTATCGCCTGTATTCCAATAGTATTTTAGCCCCGAAATGCTCGTTCCAGCACTTAGTTGTATTTGTTGATTTGAGCACACAGAAGTATCATTGCCAATATTTACAACTGGCAAAGTTGTTGCAACTAATTTGACTGAATCGGTAATGCTAATATTATTTGTGTTTGTTATAATTACCCAATAAGTGCCCGGTGAATTAGTGCTAATTGTCTGAGACGTATCGCCTGTATTCCATAGGTAACGACAGCCAATATTGCCTGCGTTAATTGTTGTATTTTGATTGCCGCATATGTATAATGTGTCTGGTAGGCTTAATTGGGGAACAGGTATGCATGTACTGGATTGGCAAACATCATAATACCATATATCGTTTAAACGGTAAGCTAAAGCAGCATAGTTGTTAGATGTTATTGTATATCCGCCTAGGATATACAGTTTATTATTACCAGACCAAGTGACTGAGGCTGATCTTCCCCCTGGAGTATTATTGCCATTTGCTATACCTTGTGAAGTATATATACCGTGTGTGCCAGCAATAGTGCTACCACTAATCCATGTCCAATTATTCGATATTGGGTCATATTTCCAAAGATCACTTGATAGTCCTCCTGAGTTGTTAGAAGTTAAGATACCATCGCCTCCATATAGGTATATACTATTATCGATAGTCCATACATTTGCATTTATTTTAGCTCCAGGAGTATTTACAGACGATGGTATACCTATTGTGCCAAATGTGGCGGCAGCGTCAGTAGCAGTACTTCCTTTTAGCCATGTCCAATTTCCGCTTAAAGTATCATATGCCCATAAATCATTGAGACGCCTGTCATCAGGATAGGTAATGCCAAGTCCTATGCCACCAAATAGATATAATTTCCCATTGTAAGTAAAAGAGGATGAGCCATATCTGCTTCCTGGCTTTAAATTGGAAGCTGACCCATAATATACTCCGTTTTTCAATGATTGTTTATCTCCTTTTATCCATTTCCAGTTATTACTTATTGCATCATATTCCCAGAGATCGTTAAGTTCACCAGTACTCCCAGTACTGTCAATCCCCATCCCCCCGAACATATAAAATTTGTTATTGTATTGCCAGTATGCAGCTCCTTTTCTTGAAGATGGTGTATTGGTAGAAGCTGATACTCCTTTAGTACCATAGACCCCTTTAGAGTTAAATGTATCATTGCCCTTTATCCAAGTCCATAAATTAGTGCTTAAATCGTATACCCATATATCGTTACAAAAATGAGGTGTTTGTAAACCATCTTTTGTTTCGCCTCCAAATAAATACAACTTATTATTGTACTTCCATGTGCAACCTGAATTTCTGTCTCCGGGGGAGTAATACACAGATGGTGAATTCAAAAGACCATAACTAGGTAGCTGGTTAAGAAACCCGCTTACCCATTTCCATTCATTCTTAACAATATTATATTGCCAAAGTACGTCTGGATCATATTTTAAAGAGTAAGTAGATATGCCACCATAAACGTAAACTACACTGTCATAAAACCAGCTATTTGCATGCTCCCTGCCAGCGGGATTATTGTTTTTGGTGATAGCATTTTTGTATGATAGTATGGATGTATTATATGGATTTTCGCTGCCATTCACCCATATCCATGAATTTGTTATGATATCCAACACCCATAAATCATTTGTCGATATCGTTGTCAATTGATCATACAAGCAGGTCTCTCCACCAAAGAGATACACCTTGTTTCCAGATTGCCATACTTGAGCATTCAGCCTTTTACCAGGGTTATTGTTTTGATCTGGTTTATACTTTGTGCCAAAATTACAGGCTGCATGAGATGTATCACCTGATACCCATTTCCAATTATTAGTACTTGGGTCAAACTCCCATAATTCGTTACTTGCATTACCACTATATAAATATAGTTTGTTATTATACACCCAATTTGCAGCTTTAGACCTTATGCCTGGTGTGTTATTGCTGGCTGCTACACCTTTGATGCCATAAACTGCGGGTTGATTTATTACGTTACTTCCTTTTATCCATTTCCAGCCGTTGGTGCTAACATCATATTCCCACATATCATCTCTATCTCCGCCGCTAAACAAATAGAATTTGCCATTGCAATACCAGCTACTTGCGAAGTATTTATAAGATGGGGGTAAGTTTGACGATAATGAAACTCCTTGGGTACCATATGAGCCGGTGTCATTGTATCCGACACTTCCTTTTATCCATGTCCAATAGTTAGTACTGGTATCGTATCGCCACAAATCATTTTTCCAACCATAACCTATGCCATTAGCATATCCTCCATACATGTACAAATATCCCCCATGTGTAAAGCTATAATGCCAAGTACGTCCTTGTGGATTATTATTGCTATCAGGTATGCCAATAGAACCATAAACTCCTGTTGTTGCAATGCCCGTATTAGAGCCTTTAATCCATGTGTATTGATTAGTTAGTGTGTCATAAACCCATATGTCATTATAATATCCTGTTGTACTGCCGCCAAAAAAGTAGAGCTTATTTCCCATACTCCATGATGCCATACAATTTTTGTCAGGCGGTTGATTTGAAGGAGATGATATGCTTTTTGTGCCATATACTGCTGGTGTAGGGTATTGCCCGCCTTTTACTAGTAGCCAAGCTTTAGTCGTTGTGTCATAGCTCCATAAATCGTTATTCCTATCATTATTCGAATTACTTCCACCTAGGATATACAACTTGTTGCCAGCCTGAAATGTTGTACTCCATTTCCTTACACTGGGTACATTTTTGATATCTGGAATATTGGGCGCTATATATGACCCAAAGGCTTGTTCTGGATTACCGTTAAGAAATACCCATTGATTTTGTGCATGAATATTGATAGAGATTAATAATAGAAGTGTAAATAATTTTTCACGCATGACTATTTTTTATAGTATAGTCATAAATATAGTCAATTTACTCTTTTGATATTTTAAGAGATAATAGACAAAGCATTTTATAAATGCTTACAGTCCTAAATACACTCACCACCCGGTTCACAAACCGTAGCATCATTGCCCAGCACCGTCAGTTTTGGGTTAGCCTTTTCATACTCAGCCCATGCGTGGTTCAGTGCCTGTGCAAAAGTATCGCTGGGTTGTGCGCCGCTTACCCCGTATTTATTATTGATAACAAAGAAAGGTACACCCCTTATGCCCAGTTGCTGGGCGGTATAAATATCTTCATCTACTGCTGCTTCAAAGGCATTACTGTTCAGCATTTCGCCTACTTCAGTAGCACCCAGTCCTATGTTAATGCCTAATTGTATCAATGTATCATGGTCGCCGATATTCCTGCCATCTGTGAAATATGCTTTGAATAAAGCTTCTTCTGCAGCATCGCCCAAGCCATGTTGTTTGGCCAGTTGCAGAAAACGATGTGCATCATACGAGTTGTTGATGACTACTTTATCAAAATTATATTCAAGCCCAGCATCGGCAGCCATTTGTGTAACATGCGCATGAGCCTGTTTGCTCCATTCTATACTCTGGCCTTTGCGTTCTGCCAGGTAGCTGTATATATCCTTGCCCGGCATATACTGCATCTCAGGGTCCAGCTGAAAACTGTGCCAGTTTACCTCTATTTCTTCCTTGTGTGCAAATCCTGCCAGTGCCTTTTCAAAATGTCTTTTACCTATATAACAAAACGGGCACATCACGTCCGACCAGATATCTACCTTCATAATTAATGTATATACAACAAAGGTACACCTTAAGTTTGGCTTATATCTGCCAACTGTCCCTACTATATGCTGAATCCGCTATAACAGATATTTATAGTATTGAAGGCTGGTATATAATACTTACTACGGATGTAAGAATTATTGTACATATCCGTATATTTGAAGATAGATGAAGCAGCTCGTCGCAATACTGGTACTTATCTGTTACATGCTTTGTGCATGTGATATAAGTATTTCTTTTCACCATTGTGCAGGGGAGCTTAAGTATTTATCACTCAACGATGACGGCCATGAGGTAAAGTGTTGCAAGGGCAAGAAAAAAATGTCTGAAGACTGTTGCAAAAGCCATACAGTTAAATACAAGAAATCAGACGACAGGTCGCAGTTATTTTACAGCATTGCCAAGAAGGCAGTTACAGACGGGGATTATACACCGGCAGAATATCAATACATAGCCGTAAACGAATACAGGCAAACTGAGGAGGCTGATATTAAGTATTACAGGCCTCCCCCTGACGAGCGACGACAAATCCCGCTGTATATATACCATTCTGCATTTCTTATTTGATACCCTGCTGAGGTAACAATAGTCTATTGACTGTATGAACGCGTTTTCATGCCCATAGGCATGACATTTAATACATCGAACCAATGCAAAATGAGCAGGTTATTAAGATTACATTTTATTGGCTTGGTTAGCATATATGTCTTTACTGCAGTTTCGTGCAGTGAGAAAAAATATGCACAGTACCAGTGCCCTATGAAATGCGAAAAAGAAAAAACATACAACCACCCCGGCGATTGTCCGGAATGTGGTATGAAACTAAAAGGCATTAAATAACATCCTTAAACATAACTAATATGAAAAAGATATTTACAGCGGCAGCATTATTATTAGCTGCAATGACCAATGCACAAACTACAGCTACTAACTGGACGGCTACAGACTGCAATTCCCAAAGCCATACATTATTTAATGACCTGGATAATGGTAAAATAGTGGTAATGGTATGGGTTATGCCTTGCGGCTCTTGCATATCAGGCGCTACGGCAGCATATAACGCGGCCCAGAGTTTTGCAACCTCAAATCCAGGTAAGGTTATCTATTATCTTGCTGATGACCTGGGCGATATAACATGCGCTTCTCTCACCAGTTGGATAACATCTAACAGCATAGGTTCATTGAGCAATATGTCAGTGTTTGATAATGCTGGCAACGTTATTAAAGAATCTGATTTTGGTGGCAGCGGCATGCCGCATGTCGTAGTAATGGGTGGTACAGACCATAAAATATACTTCAATAAAAAAGCAGGCGCTACTAACGACCAGGCAGGCATTACTACAGCTATTAATTCGGCAATTACGGCTACTAATGTAAATAGCGTAAATGCACAAAATAGCTTTACTATTTCTCCAAATCCTGTTACTGACCATATACAGGTACAATCTGCTACTGCTATAAAAAAAGTAGTGATAACAGCCGCTAACGGGCAGGTAGTAAGAGCAGTGTCAGTGGCAGGGAATACATTTAAAACATCAGTGGCAATGGACAATGTACCTGCAGGCTTATATATGGTACAACTCACAGATGCAGCTGATAAGGTATCAATCCGGAAAATTATAAAGCAATAATTATGAGGATATATACAGGACTCAGTTTGTTGCTGGTAGTAGCGCTGGCAGCATCCTGTAAGAAAGACCCTGAAACAACAGAAAAGTATGCGCCCACTGCATATACTGTACAGGTGCCCGATTATGTGGTTAATTATGTAGGAGCATTAAAGAGTCCTTCCGATAATCCGCTCACAGTAGAAGGTATAGCACTGGGCCGTAAGCTGTTTTATGAGAAACTCATGAGTAATGATATGACCATGAGTTGCGCTACATGTCATAAACAGGAGAATGCATTTGATGACCCCAGGCCATTCAGCCAGGGCACCAACGGTACTTTTGGCAACAGGAATGCAATGGCAGTCGTAAATCTTGCATGGAATACTTCATTCTTTTGGGATGGCAGAAGGGCAACAATGGAAGGGCAGGCGCACGACCCGGTAACTAACCCCATAGAGATGGCCAATAACTGGCCGGAAGTGGTACGCAGGTTGCAGGCCAGTGCTACCTACCCCGACCTGTTTTTCAAAGCTTTTGGTACAAAGACAGTAGACAGTATGCTGGTGGTAAAAGCTATTGCACAATTTGAAAGGACATTGGTTTCTTTCAATTCTAAGTTTGATAAATATTACTACCAGAAAGACAGTACCGTTTTTACAGCACAGGAAAAGAACGGTATGGCTATATTCATGGGCAAGGGTATGTGTAATAACTGCCACCTGATGAATACCCTGTTTACAGACCACGAGTTTAGAAATAATGGGCTGGATGTAAACCCCGCAGATGATGGCTATATGAAGTTTACAGGAAAAGCAACAGACAAAGGAAAATTCAAGGTGCCAACCCTGAGAAATATAGCGGCATCTGCACCTTATATGCACGACAGCCGCTTCTCTACCCTGGAGCAGGTGGTGGATTTTTACAGCGGTAATGTAAAGCAAAGCAGCCCCAACCTGGATGAGCATATGCCGCCGTTTGGTTCAGGCCTTAGTCTCAATACACAGGAAAAGGCAGACCTCGTGGCATTTCTTAAAACACTGTCAGACCAGCAGTTTCTTACCAACCCGGATTTTGCTGAACCTAAATAATTCCCGGACATATATTTTAAAGGGTGGCATTTGCCACCCTTTTATGCTTTTATTTATATTTATTGTAAATTTGCTATAGAATATATGGCCATGAAAATTATAGACCCTACCCCCGCTATTAACATCAATATTAACCGACCCGGGTTTTTGTTACAAAACCTGAACTGTAAAAACCGTAACAAATCGTAACAAATACGCAATAAGTATTTGAATATCAATGATTGTTGATGTTACTATATGTAACAATTATAAAGGCCCGCAGTATATTTCGTATCTTAGTGTAACAATTTAGTCAAAGGGAACAGCAGCGAGGTTCATGCTATACGCTATCGTAGATATAGAAACAACAGGTAGTTTTGCTTCGGCAAATGGTATTACAGAAATAGCTATCGTAATCCACGACGGACAGCAGGTACTCAATTATTATGAGAGCCTTGTAAATCCCGGCCAGCCAATACCATATTTCATACAGACGCTCACCGGCATTACCAATGAGATGGTGGAACATGCACCAACCTTTAATGAAATAGCAGGGCAGGTTTTCGAACTACTGCAGGATAAGGTGTTTGTAGCGCATAATGTAAACTTCGATTATTCGTTCCTGAAACACCAGTTACAGGTAGCAGGTCACGAACTTGATACCCGAAAACTATGTACGGTAAGGCTGGCAAGGAAGATACTGCCGGGGTTAAGAAGCTACAGCCTTGGTAAGTTGTGCAGGGAAGTAGGCATCAACCTTACTAACCAGCACCGTGCCGGCGGAGATGCGCTGGCTACGGCAGACCTGTTCAGGATGCTGGTGGAGAATGATACAGCCAGTGTTATCAGCAACATGCTCAAAGGCCGTAACAGGGAGCAATACCTGCCACCCAATTTGCCTGTAGAGCAGGTAGATAATCTGCCCAAAGCACCGGGTGTGTACTATTTCTATAATAATGCAGGTAAGATTATATACGTGGGTAAGGCAGTAAACCTGTCAAAACGAATCAAGAGCCATTTCTCCAATAACAAGATCAATAAACAGAAACAGGATTTCCTCAGGGAGATATTCAGGATCAGTTATAAAGAAACAGCTACTGACCTCATGGCGCATATACTGGAAAGCACGGAGATACGCAGGCTGTGGCCGGTATATAACCGCAGCCAGCGTGGCTACCTGCCTAAGTATGGCCTCTATGTATATGAAGACAGGAATGGATTTAAACGACTGGCAATAGAGAAGAACAGGAACCACTTCAAACCTGTATATACCTTCAATACTATTATAGAGGGTCATAACAGGATACGCGAAATGATAAGTGAGTTTGGCCTCTGCGCACGTCTCTGTCATATTGCCAAATCAGCAGATTGTGAGAACGGCGTGTTTGCAGATACCTGTACAGGTGAATGCCCGGCAATGAAAAATGCAGACTATTATAATCAGAAAGCAGAAAAAGCTATAGAATGGATGCAGCAGCAGTTGCCCACATTTGCACTTATAGATAAAGGCATTAATGAAAATGAACAAAGCTGCATACTTATAGATAAAGGGGTTTTCCAGGGTATGGGGTATTTGAAAGATGGCGTGCTGCCGGAAACACTTCACAGGTTAAGGGAACAGTTGGAGCCGATGCCTGATAACGATTACATCCGCAACCTGGTATTCAAACATGCGGCCACCTTCCCGGAGAAGTGTGTAATACTGTAAACCCTTATTGCGCCAGCCAGTATTTCCTCAACAACCATTCAGCAGTGGCAAAGAGCAGTATAAGGAAGAAATACCATTTCCAGTCAATCAGTGGTTCGGTTTCAATATTGGTTTCTATAACGGGTTTGATATCGGAGTTCTTTGAAATAGTGTCATAAAGGCCGGCAATGCTTGCCGCCGGAACAAAAGCACCATTATACTTATGTGCTAATGAATAAAGCAGTTTGTGATCGCCACCGGTTTCCATCAGTTCTACAGGTTGTGCTTCTACTACAAAACTACCTGTTGATGTATAGTTGGTGCCGTTGTAGCTGGTCTTAGCAATGTAGTTATAAGTACCGGCAGCCCATACACCAAGGTTCAGCCTGTAAGCAGTGCCTGCCTTCTCGAATGAGTAATTCTGTTTGCGACCACTGCTGTCAGTTATTACCAGTTCTGCATGAGCAGTGTTCACTTGTTCATTATTGGCATTCAGCAGGTATGCATTGATGTTCACAGGCTCCTGGTCTGTCCATATATACTTAGGCAGGTAGGCCCTGAAGGGTTTCTCTTTGCTGTTAGCTGTAAGGAACGAAATAGTTTGCCTGATGCATTCATCTACCACTTCATGTGTGCCGAAGTTCTTGTATTCATACAATCGCCAGCGCCATATGCCTTCGCCTGCCAGCAATGCAGTTGGTGTACTGCCTTGTTGTAATGTCCACAATGGTGTGCCGTCCCTTCTTTGCTTAAAGAGGGTGTATGTTCCGGGTACCGACTGTATGGTTCCGTTAGGTACATTCAGCGGAGGCATCTTATCAGCCACCGCAGGCAGGTTCGCTGGCAATGTGAAGAGATTGAAAGCAGGGTCTGCTTCTGAAACTGCTTCTTTCGTGCTGCCGGGTACAATGTTCAGTGCAGCGGGTGCTTTGAAACCATTCAGCAATGCGGGGTTAGATTGTGCACCAAGTATGAAC
Source organism: Flavipsychrobacter sp. (assembly GCA_044227125.1). GTDB lineage: Bacteria > Bacteroidota > Bacteroidia > Chitinophagales > Chitinophagaceae > Polluticoccus. The sequence continues at coordinate 1,200,184 of JBGAFS010000001.1, read as the reverse complement.
CAAACAGGTTTGGTGTTTGTACGTAGCTGGTTGAAGAGGTAAGCGTTTATTGTGGGGCACTGGTGCAGGATCACTACACTGTATTCATTAATGGTGGGTGGCAGGTCATCCATCATCCTTGTGGTTATCTTGTAGCCTGCTATGCCTGATAGCGCATCTTTCAGTGCATAGATGTCCGGGTGCGGCGCAGCAGCAATGATGAGTATATGCTTCTGCTCTTCAGTCACTTCAACAAATACATCCTTCCTGTTGTTGGCAATATTCGCTTCATTGTCTGCAGCAGGTGCAGATATGGTGTAATGATGCAGTCCTGCCCGGGTTGCAGGTATAGTGAACGAGACTGACCTGTCGTAACGGTCAGTATTAACAGCTAAGGGGGTTGTGGCAATGAGGTTGCCGTTCTCTGTAAGTTGTATGCTGTTTGTGTAGCCCTTGCAGATGTTGGCAAGTATATCAGCTCTTATCTCGAATTTGCTGTTCAGTGCTACAGACTTGTTGCAGTACACTTGCGCTATCCTGATATCCTTTTGCACGCTGCTGTCGCCAATGCCCACAGTATATAGCGGGCAACTGGCAGTCGACTGAAGATACAGCGGATTAGCACCCTGGTTGAAGCGGCCATCAGTAGCCAGTATAACAGCACCAAGGTTCTGCGTACCATAATACTCCTGCACCTTCGACATGGCATCTGATATGTCAGTACCATTTTGATGATAATCAAACAGGCTGTCTGTTTGTATGCGGTTGCCAAAGCCCCATTTCACCACCTGGTATTTATCAGATAGCTGGTTGATGAGTTTGGTAGCATTAGCCTTGTATGTATTACTGTCTTTACCTAGTGCGTGTGCTATAGACACAGAATTGTCTTGCAGGAAGACAATGATGGGCTTGCGCGTCTCTGTCTTAGTAATACTGATAGATGGGGTGAGCAGCAACAGTAACACCAGCATAATGATAACCCCGCGTATAGAAGCTGTTAACCAGGGATAGGGTACGCTGCGCTTCTTATCTGCACGATAAACCCACCAGGCTATAGCGGTGGATATGAGCAGGGCAATTATGGGATATACTATCTGCATGAATTTGCAAACTAAGGAAAAATGTGTTTAGTTAACGTTATAGGTCAATTGAAGGTTTTGATTAATAAGTATGGGTAGGATAAAATGTTCATTTCTTAATTTTGCAGCATGAGAATGCATGAAGTGAAAACTGATGCAGACAGGAAGCAGTTTTTAGAATTACCCGTTGCAATATATAAGAATGACCCCAACTGGATACGCCCGCTGGATAAAGACATAGAAGAGGTATTTGACCCTTCGAAAAACAAGTTCTTCAGGAAAGGAGAATGCAGCCGATGGATACTGAAAGACGATGCGGGTAAAAACATAGGCCGTATAGCGGCATTTGTAAACAGCCAGTATAAGAATGAACAACCTACGGGTGGTATTGGTTTCTTTGAATGTATCAACGACCGGTCGGCTGCAAACTTCATGTTCGACCATTGCAGGCAATGGTTACAGGAAAGAGGTATGGAGGCTATGGATGGGCCAATCAACTTTGGCGAGCGGGACAAATGGTGGGGTTTGCAGGTAGAAGGCTTTCAACCACCTCTATATGGTATGAATTATAACCCAGAGTACTATAAGTCTTTATTCTATAACTACGGGTTCAATGTATATTATGAACAGATATGCTTTGCGCTGAAGGTGGAGAACAGGTTGCAGGAGAAATTCTACGAGGCATATGATAAATACTCGAAAGACCCGGATTATAGTGCAAGACATATAGAGAAAAGCAGGCTGCAGAAATACGCGACTGATTTCACATATATCTACAATAAGGCCTGGGCCGGTCATGGCGGAGGAAAGGAGCTTGAAGAAAAGACCGTGCAGACGATGTTCAGGACCATGAAGCCTGTAATAGATGAGAGCATCATGTGGTTTGTATACTACAAAGAAGAACCTATTGGCTTTTGGGTAAACCTGCCCGACCTTAACCAGTACTTCAAACATATGAACGGCAAATTCGGCTTGTTGCAGAAGCTATACTTCCTTTGGTTGAAGACATTTGGTAAATGTTCGCGCTTTGTAGGTTTGGTGTTTGGTATTATCCCCGAGTTTCAGGGTAAAGGAGTGGATGGCTACCTTATCATGTCAGGCGCAAGGGTGATACAATCGGCTGCAAAATATGCCGATTATGAAATGCAGTGGATAGGTGACTTCAATCCTAAGATGATAAACATAGGTGAGAGCCTTGGCACATACCGCAGTCGTAAACTACAGACATTACGCTATCTGTTTGACCGGGATAAGGAGTTTAAACGTCATCCAATGATTAGCTAGCATACATAGCATGCAGGCGAATTACTTCAACAGCTTCCTTCACATCATGCACCCTCAGTATGTTAGCCCCCTGTACGAGTGCCAGCATATTAAGTGCAGTAGTGCCGTTTAGCGCTTCTTCGGGAGATATGCCCAATGCACGCCATATCATACCCTTGCGCGATAGTCCTGCTAGTATGGGTTTACCCAGCACACGCAGCGTGTGCATATTGCGTAGTAATTCGTAGTTATGCTCCAGCGTCTTGCCGAATCCAAAACCCGGGTCAATGATAATGTCAGTAATACCCAATGAGGTGCAGGTATCGCATGTATTGCGCAGGTCGTCCAGTACTTCTATGGTCACATTGTCATAGTGTGGCTTTTGCTGCATCGTAGCAGGTATGCCCTGCATATGCATAGCTATATAAGGTACATGTAATGAGGCTACAGTTTCCAGCATTGTTTGGTCAATACGTCCGCTGCTTACATCATTGATAATACTGGCACCTGCTTCCACTGCTGCTTTAGCTACGGGTGCGTTATAGGTGTCTACAGACAACCAAGCATCGGGGAAACGTTTAATGATGGCCTCAACAACAGGTATCACCCTTTGCAGCTCTTCTTCAGCAGTTATCAGCTCACTGCCCGGCTTTGTGCTCGCTCCGCCAATGTCCAGTATAGCAGCACCATCAGCCAGCATACGTTCTGCGTTCCTCAGTAGGCTGTCTATATCACTATCGCGGCCCTGGTTATAGAAGCTGTCTGGCGTAGCATTGAGAATACCCATTACAACAGGCTTTGATATGTCCAGCAGCCTGCCTCTACTTTGCAGGGTGGTTTGTACGGGTAAAACTGTATTTTTGAGCGTCATCGTATACAAAGAAAATGCAGGAAAGCTTAAGCACCAACACAATGCACGATACTTTAACGCAATATCATAATGTAGTATCCCGCTGTAAGGACCTTTATGTGAAGAAAGCACAGGATTATGGAACGTCATGGAGGGTATTAAGGCCTATATCTATTGTTGACCAGGTGTATATCAAGGCATGGCGCATACGCCAGATACAGGAACTGGGGCAGCAGAAGATAGGTGACAGTATTGAAAGTGAATTTGTGGGTATTGTGAACTATGGTATCATAGCCCTGATACAGGAAGCACTGGCAGACAGTAATGATACCGAATTGCCTGCGGCAGATGCTAAAAGATGGTATGAGCTAAAGGCTAAAGAGATAGAAGACCTGATGCTGCAAAAGAACCATGATTATGGCGAAGCATGGAGGGATATGTCTCAGCAGTCGTTTGTAGACCTGATACTGGTAAAGCTGCTTCGTATTAAGCAAATACTTGCTAACGACGGGCAAACTATAGTATCAGAAGGTATCGATGCTAATTTTTGCGATATTGTTAATTATGCCATATTCGCTTTGATAAAGATCGACGAGGCAAAAGGAGTTTAACATTTCATTACCCTAACCTATTTCTATTTTCGGCAGTCAATAATACCCAAAAGCTATTGTTTATGAAGTTTATCATCTGGCTATTAAGGATCGTAGTAGGCGCACTGTTCATTTTTTCAGGGCTTGTTAAAGCCAATGACCCGCTAGGGCTTAGTTATAAAATGAGTGAGTTTTTTGAAGTATGGAATATGGCTTGGATGATGCCATATGCACTCATGATGTCAGTAGCAATGATAGCTTTTGAAATCATAGCAGGTGTGGCTTTATTGCTCGGGTATGCACAGAAACTGTTTTCAATACTCCTGTTATTGCTCATTACATTCTTCACCTTCCTGACAGCATATGTGTTGTTTAGCGGCAAGATCAAAGAGTGTGGTTGCTTTGGTGACTGTATTAAAATAACTAACGAAGAGACCTTCTGGAAAGATGTTGCGTTGTTGATTTTCGGATTCATATTATATCTCTATCGCAAAAGGATAGATCCGCTGCTGCCTAAAACAGCAGGTAATGTAATGATGGTATTAACAGTTGCATTCGCTTTTGGTATTCAGTGGTGGACACTGGAGCACCTTCCGTTTTACGATTGTCTTCCTTACAAGATAGGTGCAGATGCAAAACTGGATTCTAAAATACCTCCGGGCGCTATACCTGACAAGTATGAAACCATAATGGTATATGAGAAGAATGGCGTGAAAAAAGAATTCAATATGCAGAACTACCCATGGCAGGATAGTACATGGAAATTCGTAACAAGTGAAAGCAAGCTCATCTCAAAAGGCAACGCAGAGCCTAAAATGAAAGACTTTGTAATTACTGATTATGATGGTAACGATCATACAGAAGAATTGCTTAATACCCCGGGCTATACATTTCTGTTGTTTGTAAAAGATCCTGATTTTGCACGAAAGGATAACCTTGAAACATTGCAGGGGCTTATCAAGCAGGCTCAGCAACAAGCTATTCCATTTTATGTGCTTTGTTCTGCTGATAAAGACAGGGCTATGCTGATGCAAAAGAATTGGGGACTGGTTGGTGTAGATTTCCTTGTGTTGGACCAGACGGCTTGTAAAACTGCTATGCGTACCAATCCGGGACTTATGTTACTGGAGCAGGGTGTTATCCGTGGAAAATGGAGCTTTAAAGATTATCCAAAAAACATCAGTTTGTCTAACGGTAAACTCAATATTGCCAACTAGTGCTTAGGTTCCTGGCACGGCGTATCAGGTACAGCCTGCTGGTGCTATTAGGTGTAGTTACCGTAGTGTTCTTTCTGTTCAATGTGTTACCGGGAGACCCTGCAAGGCTTGTAATGGGGCAGAGGACTGATCTTGCATCACTTGAGAATGCCAGGAAAGAAATGAACCTGGACAAACCTTTAGCAACACGTTACATCCTTTATCTGAATGACATTTCACCTGTCAGTATTCACGTTCAGGATAGTGCAAGCAAAGCTAAATATGGCTATATAACAATTTTGCCAACCGGTTCTAAATGCCTTGCTGTTAAATGGCCTTACCTGGGGCGCTCATACCGTACAAAGCGCGAGGTATTCACTGTATTGGCTGAAGCACTGCCTGGCACAATTGTATTGGCACTGGCAGCTATTATAGTCGCTGCGATATTGGGTATTTTATTGGGCATAGTCGCTGCGCTGAAAAGAGACACCTGGCTCGATACATCTGCTATCGCTGCAAGTGTAACCGGGGTGTCAATGCCCTCATTTTTCGTTGGTTTATTTATTGCTTATTTGTTCGGGTACCTGCTGCATAATACAACGGGACTCAACATGACGGGTAGTTTATGGGAGTATGATGCTGTTTCGGGCAGGCATCTTGTACTGAGAAATCTAATATTGCCTGCTATAGCATTAGGGATCAGACCTATGGCAATTATTGCCCAACTAACACGTAGCTCACTCTTAGATGTCTTATCGCAGGATTATATCAGAACAGCCTATGCTAAAGGCCTTACAACGTCTAAAGTAGTTTTCAGGCATGCATTACCTAATGCCTTGAACCCGGTTATTACAGCTATTTCAGGCTGGCTGGCTGAGTTGCTGGCAGGCTCATTCTTTATCGAGTATATATTTGGCTGGAAAGGTGTAGGGAAAATAACTGTGGATGCATTGGATAAATTTGATTTCCCTATGGTTATGGGGTCAGTATTGCTTACTTCATTCATATTTATTGTGGTAAACCTCTTTACAGATCTCCTGTATAGTCGATTAGACCCACGTGTTACTCTGAAATAGCGATACAAAACGAACTTAACTCCAATGTTACCAAATCATTAATTCTATATTATTTCTTTCTTAGAAAATTGTTACCTGAATAGATTTGCGCGCAAATTATTTTATGCGACAAATAAAAATATATTTCCTGCTGTTTATCTTGTTGGTATCTGGTGTTAGTGCAAATGCACAGCGTTTCCTGATGGATATGGTTGATACTACTACCGATATGGGTAGAAGTATGCTTTCCATCTACCAGAATTTCGGATCTATTAAGTTTTCAGGGTATATACAGCCCCAGTTTCAATGGACTGAAGGGAAAGGCTCTAAGAATTATAGCGGTGGCGATTTCGCTTCTAATTCTAACAGCCGCTTTATGCTGCGCCGCAGCCGTATCAGGGTAGACTATGCGCACAACAACAAAAGGAATGAATTATCAACCTATTTCGTATTCCAGTTTGATGCGACTGAACGTGGTGTATTTGTTCGTGACGTTTGGGGTAGAGTGTTTGAAAATAAATGGAAATTATTCTCTGTAACTACAGGCTTAATGGCACGTCCATTTGGCTATGAGGTAAACTTGGGTTCGGGTGATCGCGAATCTCCGGAACGCGGACGTTTATCGCAATCGCTGATGAAAGTAGAGCGTGACCTTGGGGTTGCCATCAATTTTGAGCCACGCAATGCTAAGTCTGGATTTATGAAGCATATCAAGGCAGACGTAGGTGTATTCAATGGCCCCGGACTGGTAGGAACTACTGATTTTGATGTGTTTAAGGATGTCATTGGCCGTGTGTATACTAAACCGGTTCAAATTAAAAATGCCAATATTGATATAACTGGTGGTGCTTCAGTACTATATGGCTCTATAGGTAGCACAACTCCATGGATATTTACAACTAAAAACACTGCCCTTGGTTACCAGGTTTCTGGTGATTCTTCTCAATCTTATGTAAACAGGGCGCAGCCACGTCATTATTATGGTGCAGATATCCAGGTCAAACATAATAGTGCAAAATGGACTACAGAACTGAGAGGTGAATATATTACAGGTGTACAAACAGGTACTGCAACATCATCAGAAACTCCAGGTGTCATGCCTGTAACAGCAACGGGTACTGCTGCCCCATTATACCAAAGGTCATTTAATGGAGCTTATTTTTATTTCCTGCAAAATATAGCCGGTAAAAAGCACCAGTTAGTCGTAAAATATGACTGGTATGATCCTAATACAAAAGTAGCAGGTGCCCAGGTTAGCTCTGCAAATGGTTTTAGTGGTGCTGATGTGAAATACAGCACATTAGGAGCAGGTTATGTATACTATGCGAATCCGCATTTTAAAGTGATACTGTTTTATGATGTCATCACTAATGAGTCTGCGGCTGTTAAGGGGTATACATTTGACATAAATGACAATGTGTTTACCTGCAGGCTCCAGTATAGGTTCTAAAACAATATTTAATTAAATAATATCAATCATTAGGTTAAGAAATTATTAAGTCTCTGTTACCAATTTATCTGCCTGATAAACAAAAAATACTTTTGCAATCAATTCAATCTAAATAAAAACAGAATAATATGGCATTCGCGTCTTTTATGAAAATATTCCTGCCCAAAGACAGGATTTTCTATGGCTTGTTTGAAGAGGTTAGTACCAACCTCACACAAATGAGTGAGATATTTAATAAGGCAGTTGGCGAAAAAGACGTTAATAGCCGCAATGCGCTTTTAAAGAGCCTTGAAGAGTGGGAACACAAAAATGACGAGGTGACACATAAGATATTTGTGGAGCTGGGTCGAAACTTTATTACTCCGTTCGACCGTGAGGATATCCATTACCTCGCTACATCTCTCGACGATATCGCGGATTATTTGTGGGGTGCATCTAAGCGTATGATGAACTATTATATCGACGACGCAGATAGTATTACTCAGGAATTTGCCGATATCATCAAACGTTCTGTAACTGCCTTAAATAAAGCTGTATACGGATTGCGTGATATGAAGGATCTGCGCTCGCTGACAGAAGCATGCGTATTGATAAACAGCCTTGAAAATGAAGGTGATGATCTGCTGGATAAGGGAATGATGCACTTGTTCTCTTCAAATATTAACCCGGTAGAGATCATTAAGAAGAAAGACCTGTACCAAATGCTGGAGATTGTTACTGATAAGTGTGAAGATGCAGCTAACGTAATAGAGTCTATCATCATCAAGTATGTTTAATTCAATACGACGAATTATTTATGTTAACATTTCTGATAGTAATTATAGTTTTAGCGCTGATATTCGACTACATCAACGGGTTCCATGATGCGGCCAATTCTATTGCAACGATCGTTTCTACGAAAGTGCTGACGCCATTCCAGGCAGTTATTTGGGCTGCAATGTTCAACTTTATTGCGTATTTCGTTTTCCAGGATCATGCGGTTGCCAATACAATTGGTAAGACTGTGTATCCTGAATTCATCACCATGCCGGTGATATTTGCCGGCCTTATTGCATCTATTGCATGGAACCTCCTGACATGGTGGTATGGAATACCATCATCATCATCACATACTTTGATAGGTGGTTTTGCTGGTGCAGCTATAGCGCATGCTTATCAAACCAAAGGATTTATTGCGTTTAGTTCAATAATAGAATTGGAGAAGATCACAAAGACAGTTCTTTTCATATTTCTGGCACCGCTTATAGGTATGATCATGTCTATTTTCATAACTATAGTAACACTGATGCGTAATGTATGGTTAAGGATAGGGGTAATGATAATAAGTACTGCTGCATTGTGGATACTCTTTAACAAGTTTGAGCAGAACAAGATCGAAGAGAGCTTTGCAAAAGAGTATAAAGTAGATAAGTATACAAAGGAATTAAGCAAAAAGCCGCAAGACGCAGAGGTAAAGGAAAAATTGGATAAGGCTAAGAATTATGTGAAAGAGGCAATGGTTTTTGCTGCGAAGTATGACGATATAAGCGCACAGGGTGTAGCCGATAGCATGAAGGCAAATGGCTTGTTCAAACCGCTTGAAGCAGCGAAAGTAAAAGATGCCCTGAAGGGTATTTATAAGCTGGATAGCCTGAAGAAGCTGGCTGATAAAGACCCGTCAACCAAGCCATTGTACGATGAAGCTAATAATACTGTGGAAGGCGCAAAAGGGCTGACTAAATTATATGGCACAATAAGCAATCAACAACTTGCTGATACAATTGCCATGTCTCTTGCTCTTACCGACGCTAAGAAAGTCAAATTGCTCAAGGATATAGAGAAGATAGATATCAATAAATCTATAGTAAAAGACATGAAGAAAGCGGATAACTCTTTACTGATGTACGGTATTATCCTCGTAGTGGTGATTTTCATCCTTTTCTATATTTATGTAGATGGTCTTCGTGAACCCAGCGCTTCACGTAAAGCTAATATGTTCAAACGTCTTCAGCTTCTGTCTTCAGCAGCATTCAGTTTAGGACACGGTGGTAACGATGCTCAAAAAGTAATGGGTATCATAGCTGCAGCATTTGTCGCTTACAACGGGCAGAAATATCCGGATGTGGGTGCAGCACTTAAAGATCTTGGATGGGTGCCATTGGCCTGTTATACTGCAATAGCAGCAGGAACACTGAGTGGTGGCTGGAAGATCGTTAAAACAATGGGGTCACGCATCACAAAAGTAACTCCGCTTGAAGGCGTTTGTGCTGAAACAGCTGGTGCACTTACCCTGTTTATGACAGAACAGATGGGTATACCTGTTTCTACTACGCATACCATTACCGGTTCAATAATAGGTGTAGGTGCTACTAAAAGGCTTTCTGCTGTACGCTGGGGGGTAACAGTAAACCTGCTTTGGGCATGGATACTTACCATACCGGTAAGTGCGGTACTGGCTGGAATAGTATATTATATTACAAGTCTGTTCATTTAACCTGCTGGTTAACATGAATTTAATTGGAAAAGGCGCTCATATGAGCGCCTTTTTTCGTTACTTTTGTAGCTTGCCTTTTTCGAACAGGCATAAACCTGGATGTCATTACCGGCACTGTTAAAACACATATATAATTACGGAACTGAAGAAGTTATTCGTCGGGGTAAGAAAATATTTCACACCTCGGGAGTTCAGTTAATTGACGTAGATCACCTGATAGAACAGATCCGTTTCAGGGTACGGAACGATGTTTACCAGAATTACTATACAGTAACAGTAAATAAGTACCTGGATGCTAAGAAGTTGTCTATACGCTGTCAGTGTCCGTACAACCTGGGTGAGATATGCAGGCATGAAGTAGCAGCATTATTCCAGCTTAATGATATACTGCAAAGTGGCTTTTTTGAAAATGCAGATATTACATACGACCAGAAGCACACTGTAGTGCGTATGCGTAATGTGAGCAAACAATTAATACAGGTATTTGCATCTGCTAAAACAATGGAAATAGCAGAACAGTGGGCGGGTGATAATTCAGCAAAAGTTGTTTCTAATAAGATAGATAAGCTGGAAGCGGATATAGCGGATGCGGGTAAAAATTACCATGTAGTTATTAAACAAAATGACGAACGGTATTTCGATACATCCTGCAGTTGTGATGAAACTTCGCATCCGCTGTGCGTACATAAAGCAACTGTATTTTTGCAAGTGCTGAGGACTCATGGCTCCAATTACTTCCAGACCATGAGGGACTGGGATGAACAGAAAAACAAGCTACTTCAGCAATATGGCTATAGCCTTAATGATGACCTGACCAATAAGTTCTCATTTATTTACGATAATGGTAAGCCTTTTTTAAGGGTATTAGACCCATCTATCAAAAAACTGAATGAAAAACCACAACTCATACCGCAGAAGCCTGAGGTGATAGTAGCTGAAGAAACCAAGCGCCTGGGTATAGTAATTGACACATACGTGAAGTGGTATCCGTTTGTGGGTATAACATTGGTGGCAGGGATGGCAGACGAAGATGAGACTAAATTTGTAAATGGCATAGAACGATTGGAACTGCAGCAATATATAAATGCTATGCAGTTCAAGGATGACGAAAGGGAGTTGCTGCCGGTGGTACGCAAGTTTCAGCCGGAGGAAATGATGAAGTATATGAGGAAGAATTTGCCATTTGGCGATTTCCTCGACGACTATACACAAGTACTTAAAGAGATACCATCAGATGATATAAAGGAACAGGTATGGGAATACCTGTTGCCTAAATACCAGAAGCTGTCTGAACGGTACAGGATGCACAGGCTGTGTTTCCTGAATACATCTAAATCAAAATTGACATCTGCTACACTCGATCCTGTAGCTTTTACAGGTAAATCTGTACATCCTCAATTGGATGTTACAAGAAATGGCGGAGACTATGTAATAAGCTTGTCCTGGATTATTGATGATGCCTATGTGCCGTATGCAGATGCTACATTGATGAATGCTGCATTGTTATTGCATGAGTATAACATCTATACACTGTCTAATATAGCAGAAGTAAACCTTGTAGATAAGTTTGGCCCGGATGGAAGAATGGCTGTTATGGAAGATGAGTGGCCATCATTCCTGGAAGACAAACTGATGATATGGAGCCAGACAGTGCATGTGAATTTTTCGCCGGAGCTAGTTGAGCATGTAGAAAAATCTAAGCCGGAGTATAAACTTTTTTTGCAGGAACGTGAGCAGATGCTGATTATGCAGCCTGCATTCTCCTATGGAGGTGTAGAAATAAAATGGGGATTCTTTGGCGATGTTATTGAGCCAATAAATGGTATTGTAAAAGTTGTGAAACGCAATGAGCAGGAGGAAATGCAGTTCATCAACATGCTGCGTAGTCTTCATTCTGATATACAACAAAATCTCAAAGACCATTTCTTCTATATGCCTGCTACATCAGTACTGGCTAATAACTGGTTCTTCAGGTTTACAGAGCAGATGAAAGAATGGAATGTAGACCTGTATGGATTTGAAGGACTTAAGAACCTGCGTGTAAATACAAATAAGCCGCAAACGCGTGTACAGGTGGGTAGTGGTATCGATTGGTTTGATGCTACTGTGGAAATTATCTTTGGAGATCAATCGGTTTCTATCATAGAAGTAAAACGCGCACTTGCACAGAAACAGAATTTTGTAAAACTCGATGATGGTTCGATAGGCTTATTGCCTGAAGAGTGGCTTAAAAAATATGCACTGCTCATAAAGGTCGGTGAGAATAAAGGAAATAAGATCAGGCTCAAAAAATACCACTTCAGTGTGTTGGATGAGTTGCTGGCAGAAGTAGATGAAGAAGATTTGCAGCGCGAACTGGAAGAGAAGAAAGAAAAGCTGGACAGTATAATATCAAATGACTATAGTGTGGTGCAGCCACCGGCTCACTTAAAAGCTACATTAAGGCCGTACCAGCTTACGGGTTTTCAATGGCTGGTGTTTCTGAAAGAAGCAGGTTGGGGTGGTATATTGGCAGATGACATGGGTTTGGGTAAAACCATACAAACGCTGGCATTTTTTACACACTTAAAAAAGGAAAATCCAGAAGCCAAATTCCTGGTTGTGTGCCCTACAACACTGATGTATAACTGGGAGAATGAGATTAAGAAATTTGCTCCAGGACTTAGACACTTTATACATCATGGACCTAAGCGTATGGCAACTGTAAGAGCATTTGAGCCATATGATATAATTATCACTACATATGGTACTATGCGTAGCGACATTAAGGTGTTTAAAGAAATACCTTTTGAATATGCAGTGCTTGATGAATCACAATCAATAAAGAACCCGCAATCGCAGGTTGCTAAAGCTGCGTTATTACTGAATACAAAGAACAGGTTAGCCTTAAGTGGTACGCCTGTGCAAAACAATACATTTGACCTCTACTCTCAAATGAATTTCCTGAATCCCGGCATGCTGGGAAGCAGGGAGTTCTTTATGAATGAGTTTGCAACACCCATAGATAAATTCCAGGAAGAAGAAGTTAAGAAGCAGTTGAGGCAACTCACCTATCCGTTCCTTTTGCGCAGAACCAAAGAACAGGTAGCAAAGGACCTGCCTGAAAAAACAGAGACTATTCTGTTTTGCGAAATGGGTAATGAGCAACGGAAGATATATGATGCATACCGCAACCTGTATAAGGAACAGATTATGGGAATGATCGAAGAGCGCGGTATAGAACGTTCGCAGTTCCACATTCTGCAGGGCCTTACTAAGCTGCGCCAGATATGTGATTCACCTGCAATATTAAATGAAGAAGAACGCTACCATAATTATTCTGTTAAGCAAGATGAGTTGTCGAGAGAGATAACAGAAAATGTGGGTAACCACAAAGCACTCGTTTTCTCCCAGTTTCTGGGTATGCTGGCGCTGATACGTAAAGAGTTAGAAGAGAAAGGTATCAAGTATGTTTATTTTGACGGTAGTACATCGGCTACTGACAGGGAAAAGGCAATACAGGAGTTTCAGAACAATGAAGAGTGCCGTGTATTCCTTATATCACTGAAAGCAGGTGGTATAGGTCTTAACCTGACGGCTGCTGATTATGTATATATAGTAGATCCATGGTGGAATCCCGCAGTTGAACAACAGGCAATAGATCGTACACACCGTATAGGTCAGACGAAGAATATCTTTGCCTACAGACTTATATGTAAGGATACTATTGAAGAAAAAATGCTTCTCTTACAAGAACGTAAGCGTGCATTAGCATCGGAGCTTGTATCAGATGATAATGCTTTCCTCAAAAAACTTACCAAAGAAGATATCGCTTACCTGTTAAGCTAAAACTAAAAAGAGCTTCATTATGAAGCTCTTTTTAGTTTTAGTAAATAAGTTATTTCTTGCTGCCGGCATCCCAGTTGTGCATGTTACTGCATTCTTTGTATTCAGCATCCAGTTTTATATAGTAGCTGGGTAATTTATCAGCTACCCATTTCTCCATTTCTTTACTCTTCTTTTGTGCCAGTGCTACTTCCTGTATTTTGTTGTAATCGTCATGCAGGTTAGCCTTATGTGGCTGGCTGATACTTTTAAGGAAAACTATCCTGCAAGATTTCTGTCCGCCGCCTGCGTCAAATATCATTGGTTGTGTAAAAGAGCCTGGCTTCAGCGTATCTATCATTAATGCCAGTGTGGGGTCAAGATTTTCAATCTCCATCTGGCTGTTGCCGGTCTGCTGGTCAACTATCATGCCGCCTGTACGTTTTGACAGTTCATCTGTAGCATATTTACCTACTGCTTCCTGGAAAGTGGTTTTACCTGTTATCAGCTCCGTACGAATGCTGTCCAGTTTATCCATCGCTACTTTAAAGTCTGCTGATGTATGGTCTGGCTTTACTAGTATATGCCTCAGGTGTGCATCTTCTCCCTGTCTCCTTACCATTTGTATAATATGGTATCCGAATTTAGTTTTTACTATAGGAGATACCTCTCCGTTTTGCAGTTTGAAGGCAGCTGCCGCGAATTCCGGAACTACATCTTTACGGTTAATAACACCGAGGTCTCCACCATTGTCACGGCTGCCCGGGTCTTCGCTGTGGATAGTAGCCATTGTTTCAAAGCTTGCACCTTCATTCACTATTTGGTTACGTACATCTTCCAGCTTTTTGCGTGTATACTGATCCATTTCCGGACTTACAGGAGGGTCAATAACAATTTGTCCCATTTCAACTGTTGCAGGAAAAAAGGGAAGACTGTCTGTTGGAATGGATTTATAAAAGGTCTGTACTTCTACAGGAGTGATCTTTATATGTTGCAGTATTTGATTCTGCATTTTTTCTGCAGTAAGGCTTTCTTTGATAGCATCACGATTCTCCTCCTTCAACTGGTAAACAGTTTTGCCTGCTACCTGTTCCAGTTTTTCTTTTGTACCGTATAAACTTGTATAGTAACGTATTTTATTTTCAAGTGTTCCTTCTACTTCTTCATCGCTTACTATTACACTATCACGCTCTGCCTGCTCACTCAACAGTTTCTGTAGTATCATTTGCTGAAGCATCTGACATTTCATTTCGGCAGTTACTTCTGTGCCGGGTTGTACTGCCTGCGCCATACTGCTTTCCAGTTCAGATTGCAGTATGATGTGGTTACGGCCAACAACCGCCAGTATTTTGTCTGCAGTTTGGGCGTGCAGCACCTGCGCTGACAGGCTGCATAACAACTGGCTGATGAACAAATATTTTATGCCTCGAGTAATATTCATGATCCTATTGACAAGCGTGGTTTGAGAATGAAGGGCAAAAGTAGTGTATTTAAGCCCGCTCTAAGAATTATAAATAGATTTTAACGTTTATATTAATTCTTCTTTTTTATGAAGATATCATCAAGGTTATCAGCCTTGTTATAATAGTCACTCTGCAGAGGCTCATATTTGTTTTGAGACAGCCACGCCAGCAGGTTAGGCATAGCTTCAGGGTGAAATTTATTCCAGGCATCATATACCTGCTGGTTTTCAGCCCTGCCAAATAACCATTGGTTATATGTGTCGAAATAGCCGTTTTTGATCATTTCGTCATGACGTCTGAACAAGCTGAATGGGTATTGTTCGGCATACTGGCTGCTCCAGTCCATTATGAAACGTGTACGTAGCATAATGAGATTTTCGGTCGTAATACCATCACTCATAACAGGAGAAAGTTTAATGAGTGTAGAGTATACGGCTTCTTCAAAACTGGAAGCCCTTTCTGACTTTTTACCACCAAATTTTGGGATATCACCTGTAGCTAATGAATTGAATATTCTTTTATATGCGTCTATCAGCATGATCCGGGTTTCATTGGCACGAGGTGTTTGTTGCTCTATATTTACGAACATCTCCCCATATATGACTGCCCATATCGGCTTGGTAGTAAGCATGTATGTGCGCGCAGCCTCATAATAATTTACGTGGTAAACAGGGTCGTTCTTTATGCCGTCCAACCATGTTTCTAGTGCATATACAAGCTCGTTGCCTTCTTCATACATTTTGCCCATTTCATGATACAGCAGGCCGGAATGAGGATACTGTTCTATGCCTTTTTGAAGAATGGTCTTTGCTTTCTTAGTTTCACCTGATGAGTGCAGGCTGGCTGCCAGGGCCTGGTATGTTTGGTCATCTGCCTGTCCGCTTTTTACGATGGGGTCAAGGGTATTATAAGCGTTTTCGTAATCTCCTGAAATATAATATGCTTTACCCAGTTCCCTGTGCAGTACAAGTATATCCGGTGCTATCTGGATAGCCTGTTGGTAGCGTATAATAGCCTGTTTCAGGTTTCCTCTCGACATGAGGTCGCGGGCTTCATTATACATCTGCTCTATTTCAGGTGTTGGCCAGTTTGTCTGCCATGTGGTTTGTGCTGTTGCAGCGCTAACACACAGAACAAGGGAAACAGAGGCTAAATATTTATTTATACAGTTCATTCGGGTGTCGCAAAGGTATTGAGAAATACGGCTCAATGCTATAGTCTGTAATATATAGAGAAGTGTTTTTAATGTGTTTAACGTTTTCTTAAAAACTATTTTGCTGCTCTGATGATATTTTAGCTTTACTTTGCTGCATATGCGTCATTTTCTGGCATACGTATTTATCACGATCTTCTCCTTCCAGGTGCTGCCTGTAAAGGAGCTGGGCAAGATATTATTCAAGGGCCAGATGACCGAAGAGGTGCATGAAATGGGGCATAGTGCCAATGATTCAAACGACGGAGCCGGTGCACTGAAGCTTAAAATGGGGGCAGACCTCTTTAAAGCTACTAATACAGGTTTTGTTGCACTAAACCATTATCTGAATACCAAAGTCACCACGGCTATTCATCATTCAGAGCAATTGCCCGATAATTTCGAACCCGAAATATTGACCCCTCCTCCGAATTGCTGATTTTCTCTCACAATTCTGAATAATCTTTTCGATTACATTTTTTTCGGCTGCAAAGTATGCTGTAAGGTATGCTTGCACGCCTGCAATTTCTCCAATCAGTATGGAACAAAAAACTGGTCTGTTTTCTTATATTAAGAACGATTTTATTTCCGGGCTTATCGTATTTCTTATTGCCCTCCCTCTTTGCCTGGGTATCGCGCTGGCATCCGGAGCCCCGTTGTTTTCGGGTATTGTTGCCGGTATAGTAGGTGGTATAGTCATAGGGGTCCTCAGTGGCTCGCAGCTTAGTGTTACCGGGCCTGCCGCAGGTCTTACGGCTATAGTATTGGTAGCTATCGGTGAGCTTGGAACTTTCGAAATATTCCTTTGCTCTGTGATGGTAGCCGGTGCTGTCCAATTCCTGCTGGGTATTCTTAAAGCCGGAACGATTGCCAATTATTTCCCGAATAGTGTGATAGAAGGCATGCTGGCAGGTATAGGGCTTACTATTATCATTAAGCAGGTACCGGATGCAGTAGGGTATACAAAACAAAACCATGATAGTATGGTGGATGCAGATGATGGTTTCAGCGCTAATATTGTAGACGATGCATTGAAGCATATTGAACCCGGAGCGGCTATAATAGCCATAATCGGTATCGCTATATTGATACTCTGGCAAACCAAAGCTTTCAGCAGGCTTAAAATGATACCCAGCGGACTGATTGTAGTGATACTGGGAGTATTGCTCAATGAACTCTTCAAAACAGTTGCACCGGCTATCAATCTTGATAACACACATCTTGTGAACTTGCCGGTAGCAGAGAGTATCAGTGGCTTTTTTGGGCATTTCGAAAGCCCTGATTTCAGTGGCTTTGCAAGGCCTGAGGTATGGAAAACGGGAGTAGTGATTGCTATAGTAGCATCTATAGAAACATTGCTTTGTATCGAGGCAACAGACAAGCTGGACCCAATGAAACGTTACACGCCACCCAATCGCGAACTGCGTGCGCAGGGTATAGGTAATATGCTCAGCGGGCTGATAGGCGGACTGCCGGTAACATCGGTTATTGTAAGATCGTCTGCCAATATTAATGCAGGGGCAAAAAGTAAACTCTCTGCTATCATACATGGTGCACTGCTGCTGGTATGTGTGGCAACTATACCCGTGGTGCTGAACCTGATACCTAAGGCTTCGCTGGCTGCAATACTCATATTTACCGGTTACCGCCTGTGTAAGCCAAGTGTATTTGTGCACATGTGGAAAGAAGGTGGGGTTACACAATTCGTACCATTTGCCGCAACTGCAATTGCTGTTGTTTCGCTCGACCTGCTGAAAGGCGTGGGAATAGGCATGATAATAAGCATATTCTATATACTGAGGCAGAACATGCGCATACCGTTCTATTTTCAACGCAGCACATTCAGTAACGGGGAGTTGATAAAGCTCACACTCGCACAGGAAGTATCGTTCCTTAATAAAGCAAGTATTAAAGAGACCCTCGAAAATCTTCCTGAGAATACAACTGTAATTATTGATGCCAGTCAAACTGAGTATATAGATTTTGATGTGCTTGACCTGATAAAAGAATTCTATGCAACCAAAGCAGGGGAGAAGAACATAAAGATGTCGCTCGTAGGTTTTCGGAATGTATATAAAGTGCCTGAACAGGGCGTTTCGATGGATGAGATATACAATCTCGGTGACGGGACAGAGGCACCAAAACGCAGTGCCGGCGGATATAAGAAACTATTAAAACAATTAACATCATCTAATTAATAAACTAAGATCAAACATTAGTACTATGGCGATTCATAATCACGAGATCATACCGCAGGATATTACCCCCGCAGAAGCGTTGAAGCTGCTGAAGAAAGGAAACTTCCGCTTTATCAATAACCTGAAACTAAACCGCGACCTGCTGGAGCAAGTAAACGAAACCAAAGAGGCACAATGGCCTTTTGCGGCTATACTCAGTTGTATGGATTCGCGTACATCTGCAGAGCTCATCTTCGACCAGGGGCTGGGTGATATATTCAGTATACGCATAGCAGGCAACGTGATATCGGAGAACGTGCTGGGCAGTCTTGAGTTCGCTACAGCAGTTGCAGGCTCTAAACTCATAGTGGTATTGGGGCACACTAACTGCGGTGCTATCAAAGGGGCTTGTGATAACGTGCAACTGGGTAACCTTACCAATCTGCTGAAGCATATACAACCTGCTGTGCAGGGGGAACGTACTATCAAAGAGAACAGGACGGGTAAGAATCATGAATTCGTTACAGCGGTAGCGAAGCTCAATGTTATTCACACAGTAAACAGCATTATGGAAGATAGCCCCATCATCAATGGCCTTGTAAAGCAGGGTAAGGTAGGTATAGCGCCTGCTATGTATGATGTGGCTACAGGTGTAGTGACCTTCTATGATGCAGAAGCATATATAAACCAAGATACTACTGCGGCTGAGGGCGCCAAAGTGGCTTAGATGCCGCAGTATTTTTGCAAGATGGCTGGTGTATAATGAAGCCTGCTGCGTCTGCAGCGGGCTTTTTCATTTCATAATGTGCAGTGCATCTAACTATTGCGTAATTTTCGGTGAACATAGAATACAGATAAGATGGTCAGGAAAATAGGTGTTATGACATCGGGCGGAGACAGTCCCGGTATGAATGCAGCCATACGTGCCGTAGTGCGCACCGCTATATATCATGGTATGGAGGTGTATGGCATTATGCGCGGCTACCAGGGGATGATAGAAGGCGATATACACCGCATGGCCACTACCGATGTTTCTAATATTATACAGCGCGGAGGCACCATACTCAAAACGGCCCGCAGCAAAGAGTTCATGACGGAAGAAGGTATGCGCAAAGCCAACGGGCAACTGCAGCAACATGGCATAGAAGGCCTGGTGCTGGTGGGTGGCGATGGTACCTTTCGCGGGGCTGTAGAGTTCTTTAAACGATATACCATACCTGCTATAGGGTTACCGGGTACTATAGATAACGACCTTGCCGGTACCGACTTCACAATAGGTTTCGACACAGCGGTGAACACAGCAGTGCAGGCCATTGATAAGATACGTGATACGGCAGAGGCGCACGACAGGCTCTTCATAGTAGAAGTGATGGGGCGCGATGCTGGGTATATTGCCATACACAGCGGCCTTGCCGCAGGTGCCGAAGATATACTCATACCCGAAACCAAGACCAATATAGAAGAGGTGTTGCAACGCATAGCCAATGATGAACTGCGTAAGAAGACCGTGCATATACTGGTAGTGGCAGAAGGCGATGATATAGGCGGCGCCAAACAGGTGTACGATGCTATTACCAAACGTTTTCCCAACAAGGACGTACGCAGTACCATACTGGGGCATATACAACGCGGCGGCAGCCCTACCTGTGCCGACAGGATACTGGCCAGCCGCCTGGGCCATGCAGCAGTAGAAGCACTGCGCGAAGGCAAGACGCAACTGATGGCCGGGGTAGTGAATGGTGACATCGCTTACACACCATTTGCCAATGCGGTGAAACAACATACCTGCATCAGCGCCGATATGCTGGATATGATACAAGTATTGGCCGTTTAACACACAGCATGAAGCTAAGGTACCTCTACATATTCCTGCTGGTGGCAGTATACGCTGCAGGCTGCAATGCGCAACCGCGGGAGCGCGGTGTTACAGCCATTGCCTTCTACAATACAGAGAACCTGTTTGATACAGAAGACGACCCCGATACTGATGATGACGAGTTTACACCGCAGGGGCCATACCACTATACAGACAATATATACCGGCAGAAGCTGCACAACATAGCAAACGTGTTGCAGCAACTGGGCACCGATAAGGATGCACAGGGTGCCGCCCTAATAGGCCTTGCAGAGATAGAGAACGGCAAAGTACTCAACGACCTTATTGCACAACCCGAGCTTAGCAAACGCGGTTACAGGTATGCATGGTTTAACAGTGCAGACCCGCGCGGCATAGATGTGGCATTGCTTTACGACCCGCACCGCTTCAGGATGCTGAAGGCAGAAGCTGTACCTGCTACCGTAAACGGCTACACAGAGGCCACCCGCGATGTGCTGCACGTGAAGGGCATACTGGAGGGCGATACCATACATGTGCTGGTGAACCACTGGCCATCGCGCAGGGAAGGACAGGGAGCTACAGAACCCAAACGCATAGCCATAGCACAACTCAACAAACGCATACTGGACGGCATATACAGCAAAGAGCCCAAAGCGAAGGTGATAATAATGGGCGACCTGAACGACAACCCCGACGATGCCAGTGTGGCAAAGACACTGAGGGCTGCATCTGCAAAGCCGACCAATCCGCAGGCACTCTATAACCCTATGGCAGATATATATGCAGGTGGCAAAGGCAGTGTACTGTACAAGCACCACTGGGACCTGTTTGACCAGACCATCATCTCCGGCGGGTTCTTTACTGGGCGCAGGCTGCAATACTATATGGCAGAAGTGTACAACCGTGATTTCCTGTTTACGCAGCACGGTAAGTTTGCAGGGCAACTGCACCGCTCATTTGGCGGCACCCGCTGGCTGAATGGTTACAGCGACCACCTCCCCGTTATCCTCTACCTGAAACAGTAGGGCTCGGAAAAGGTACCTCATAGCTACAAACGGATCCGCTTTTAAATTCAAAAGGCAAAATTCAAAAGGTAAAAACCATTTTTGTTTCCTTTTTGTTCCCATTATCAGGGGGTAAGGTGGAGGTGAACTTGCGATGAGCAATACACAGCACGAGCATACCACCCCGGTTGTTATTCCGCTTCGCTGCATACCAACATCCCATCCTAAAAACAGGAGGGGAGCTTTTTTGTTACGAATTGTTACGCATTTATCATTTACCTCCTCCTGCACCTCCTCCAAAGGAGGACAATGTTGTCTCCCCCTCAGCGAGGGGTAAGGGGGAGGGTAGTAACATATATTACACCTCACTATATCTGTTGATAGTTTTTGATAGCTAATTGATGTCTTTTCAAAGGTGCTATCGAGCCGCAAAGCGGGTTGATAGTTTTTCTGCGAGAATAAAAAATCTCGCTCCCCGCAAAAGGCGGCAATCTCATGGTGACAGTATTTCAAAGAACTACAGATAACTGGTTTGGCAGCAATTAGTTAATAGCAAATATACAATAAATTAATTATTTTATACAATTATTGTTTTCAGTACATACATATGTATAAAAACAAAACAGCCGGCCACAAGTGCCGGCTGCTGTTTGTTGAAGTGTTTCACTTACTGTGGTGCTCAACTTCGGTATGATGCCGTTTGTTTTTCAGATTGTTGAGTATGGTGTTGTAGAGTGCTGTGTTGGAAGATGCAGATATCACCAGCTTACCGTTGCTGATGCTGGCTGAGAGCAATTGCGTTAGGGTAATGCCGGATGCAAGATCGGACAGGTCGAAACTGGTAGTGATGGTGTACGAGTTATTATCTGTAATAGTAACATCGTGTTGCTCTGTTTTCAGCTCTATATTATCAGATACTTCCAGGTGCACAGGCAGGCTGAGACTGTCCAGAGTAAACTGACCGTCGAGCACAAGGGCGGGAGTACCGCCAAATTTGCTGAGCAGTATCTTCAGTTCTATCTCGTTGTAGGTGCCTGCAGGCAGGGTAAACCCGCCAAAGCTGTTGGCTACCGGCGCCATAATATCTATTGTTGTGTTTACGGTAGATTTATATTCTATCTCTGTACCGCTTTGTTTGGCCTCAAATTTTATAAGGCTTGGGTTAGCTGTACCGCTTGTCCAGCTAATGAGGCCGGTAGCTGTTGTCTTGAGGTTTACACCCGATGTTTTGTTGGATGTGGTAATCTTGTATGCCATGTCGGGCTGTTTGGCCGTAGGGTTGGTGGCGGTGTCTTTGTTGCAGGATGCAAACAATATGGCTGCTGCCATAGCGGTAACGGATAACTTTCTCATAAAATGTAACAGTTTAGTAATTGAAATACATAGATAATACTGTAGCAACAACAAAAACCCTGCCGAGGATGGTTAACGCGGGTGAATAAATGGTATGATGTTTATAGTAGCGTCATTATTCGCAAGCTCATGAGAAGGTTGCGAGGAGGTGCGACATAGCAATTTAATCGCGCGCATATAGTGTTTGGGCGAGATTGCTTCGTTCCTCGCAATGACAGGAGGGGCGTTTTTGTTTTACTTAGTTGCTACTGCACCAGTACCCTGCTTTCGGCATTGCCATGTTTATTGGCCATGCGCACTATATATATGCCTGCAGGTTGTGTGCTGATGTCTATATGCGTACTGCCGCGCGCTTCGGTATTGTATATTACCTGTCCGCTCATATTCAGTATCTCTACTTTGGTAGCTGCGCGGGGCAGGTCTATAGTAAAGACACCGTTCGATGGGTTCGGATAAATATTCACCGTAGTGCCATTGCTGAAGCTGCTTATGTTGGTCTTGAATTTCGTGATGCGTATGCTGTCCATCTTCACCGGGGTGAGTGGTTTATCATTGGCATCGGTGGCTACCTTGCCTATGCTTTGCACCACGCTGAAACCCGAGGTGGTCATACCGAAAACAGTATAATGATTGTCGAGATAACTGTTGGTAACCAGGTTGATGAAGAACTGGCAGCCATTGGTATTGGGCCCTGAATTGGCCATGGCCAGCGCACCGGGTACGTTCTTCAGCGTAGGGCTGAACTCATCGGGCATAGTATAACCGGGGCCGCCCATGCCGTTGCCCAGCGGGTCGCCGCCCTGTATCATAAACCCGTCTATAACGCGGTGAAAGGTGAGCCCGTCATAAAACTTTTGCGATACTCGGGCTATAAAACTATCTACCGTGCGCGGGGTGAGTGAATCGGTAAGCACTATTTTGAAGCTGCCCATTGTGGTATAATAGGTAACCTCTGTTTGGGCATGTGCCTGTTGTGTAGCGGTGCAGCCGAGGCTGAGCAGGCATATTTTGAGCAGGTTTTTCATACTGAAGTATTTAGGTATAGTGTAATATACGAAATGCGGTATAATGTAAAAATGAGCTTTATCTCTCAGCTCGGGAGATTTCTCTCTCATCGTACTCGTTCGAAATGACAGAGTACATGAGCGGACTATTTATTAAAAAATATACCAATATGTCTAATTTTGCAGGGATTTGTTGGGGTACAAATAATAAATCCAAAATATTTAACTATCTTTGCCGTCCGAAAAAGTGTCGTTATTATTAAATTATTGATGAAATGTCTCATTTAACCGCTGAAAAAAAGGCAAACATTTTCAAAACTTACGGTGGCTCTGAAACGAACACAGGTTCTATAGAAGCACAAATAGCTGCTATGACAGAGCGCATCAACCATATTTCAAACCACCTGAAGTCTAATAAAAAAGATTTCTCTACACAGCGTGGACTGATGGCCCTTGTAGGCCGCCGCAAACGCCTGCTGCAATACCTGAGCCGCACTAACCTGAATGGTTACCGTGCGCTTATCGAAAAACTCGGTATCCGCAAGTAAGCTGAACTTATCGTGCTGTTCCCAACCCCGACGGTTGGGAATAGTTTTTTTAAACACATTTAAATTTATATTATGACTCCGAGTCCCATCTCCGTGTCCTTTAAGCTGGACGATGGAAGAGAAATAAGCCTGGAAACAGGCCGTATGGCCCGCCAGGCAGACGGTTCGGTAGTAGTACGCATGGGTAATGCTATGCTGCTGGCTACTGTCGTTGCCAACCAGGAACCTAAACCCGGTCAATCTTTCTTCCCATTAACTGTAGACTACCAGGAGAAATTTGCTTCTGCCGGTCGTATACCCGGTTCTTTCTTCAAACGCGAAGGCCGCCTGAGCGATTATGAAGTACTGATAAGCCGCCTGATAGACCGCGCACTGCGCCCGTTGTTCCCTGACGATTACCTGTGCGAAGTACAGGTGCTGGTAACACTTATATCTAGCGATGCTGAAGTAATGCCTGATTCACTGGCTTGTCTTGCTGCATCTGCTGCATTGGCTGTTAGTGATGTACCTATACAGGAAATTATCTCAGAGGTACGCGTAGCACGCATCAATGGCGAATATGTGATCAACCCGTACCGCAGCCAGCTGGCTAACGCGGATATGGATTTCATCATAGCTGCTACTGAAAAGAACATCATGATGGTGGAAGGCGAATCGAAAGAATGCCAGGAAGCTGATGTGGTGAAAGCTATAGAACTGGGCCATGCTGCTATACGTGCACAGATCAAAGCACAGGCAGAACTCCGTGATAAAAAAGGTGTAACAGGCAAACGCGAATACACTAAACCATATACTAACGAAGCACTGGCTGCTTTTATAGCTACACAGGTATCTGATAAGATACTGGCAGTAGCTAAAGGCGCTATGGGCAAACACGAGCGCGGCGATGCTTTCAAAGCTATCCGCACCGAGTTTGAAACCAAGATAGCCCCTAACGAAGCAGGTGCTATCATGCTGGAAGGTTATGAGCATGAGCTGAAGAGCGAAGACCTGGCATTGCTGGGTGGCATCTTCCACGACCTTGAAAAAGAGATCATCCGCAATATGATGCTCAACGAGCGTACCCGCCTCGATGGCCGCGCGCTGGATGTTGTGCGTCCGCTGACGATAGAAACAGATGTGCTGCCTTCTCCGCACGGTTCTGCACTCTTTACCCGTGGTGAAACACAATCTTTAACGACTGTGACACTGGGTACTAAAGACGATGAACTGCTGATAGAAAGCGCTGCTACATCAGACTATACAAAATTTATACTGCACTATAACTTCCCTCCGTTCTCTACGGGCGAAATTAAACCAATGCGCGGCCCGGGCCGTCGCGAGGTAGGGCATGGTAACCTGGCTAAACGCTCACTGGCACAAATGATGCCATCAGGCGAAGGCTGGCCTTACACTACCCGTGTGGTATCTGATATCCTCGAATCAAACGGTTCCTCATCAATGGCTACAGTGTGCGCAGGCTCACTGGCGCTGATGGATGCGGGCGTACCAATGCCTAAGCACGTAAGTGGTGTGGCTATGGGCCTCATCAGCGGTAAAGATGGCAAATTCGCTATCCTTACAGACATACTGGGTGATGAAGACCACCTGGGTGATATGGACTTTAAAGTAACCGGTACACGTGATGGTATCTGCGGTATCCAGATGGATATTAAAGTAGATGGCCTGAGCATGGATATTATGATGCAGGCACTGGAACAGGCACGCCGCGGACGTTTACACATCCTGGATGCTATGTATGCAGTAATGCCTGCTGCACGTGCAGAACTGAAACCGCATGCACCACGCATTGAGCAGATCAACATCGACCGCGAATTTATCGGCGCTGTGATAGGACCGGGTGGTAAAGTGATACAGGAAATACAACGTGAAACCGGTACTACTATATCTATAGAAGAAGTAAATGACCGTGGTGAAGTAAAAGTATTCTCTGCTAATAAAGAGGGTATTGATAAAGCTATGGCTTGGATCAAGAGTATAGTAGCTGTGCCTGAAATAGGTGAGACCTATGAAGGTACTGTGAAAGGTATACAGAGCTTCGGTGCTTTCGTAGAGTTCCTGCCGGGTAAACAAGGTTTGCTGCACATATCAGAAGTGAGCTGGAGCCGCCTTGACAGCCTGGAAGGTGTACTGAAAGAAGGTGACAAGATAAAAGTGAAACTGATAGGCACCGACCCTAAAACGGGTAAACTGCGCCTGAGCCGTAAAGTACTGATGCCGAAGCCTGAAGGTTATGTAGAACCTGAAAAGCGTGAGCGCAGCGACCGTGGCGACAGGCCTGAACGCGGAGACCGCGGACCACGCCGTGAAGGTGGTGACCGTGACCGTAAGCATGGCGGCGAACGCCGTGATAACCGCGGACCACGTGAAGACCGTCCTCGTCGCGAACATCATAACAATGGTGATGCACAGCAACCACAGCAGGAACAGCCGCAGGCACAACAACCTGATGCTGATGATGCTGACCTGGCACTGTAATAATCAGAAGTAACATAAGAAAACGGGTATAGTCAATGACTGTACCCGTTTTTGTTTTTGGCATGATTGCTGCTTAATCTGCTATATGCATAAAAAGCAATGGCTTCGGATGATAGTGATTTCTTGCGTTCTGGCTGTGATAATAAATCTGCCATTCATGCCAGGCCCTTCTATTCTATATGCTCCCGCGCAACTTATTTATAATATAGCGACAATTGTAGGCGGATTATCTGTTGCATTTTTAACCCCTGTAGGTTTTCTGGAGCATAATCGAACTGCGTAAATATCCGAATCGTAAGCAGAGAGCAATGGCTATTTACCTCTGCATTATCCCACTCGTCATTGCATTTTCTGCATTTACAGTATCAGATGCAATGCGCAATTTTAGCCGAAGAATGGCGATAATGTATGCTGCCCCTATTATTGAAGAAGTAGAAAAGTATAAAAATGAAACAGGCACTTACCCAGTTAAACTGAGCAGGCAGGTAAGACCACCTATAATCGGCATAGACAAATATGTCTATGAGTTGACACCGCACTCTTATAAAATAACATTTTATCAAAACGTGCTGTTGTCATTCAATTTTGAAGCTGTTGTCTATAACCCAACCTATTCTCATAAAACTGAAAGCGAATTGGATGCTTTGTATGATACAGGGTCTGACCACTGGATGTATTATATATATGATTAAATACCAAACTCAATATTGACAGATGTACCCGTGCCCGGCTGAGAATCTATTTTGATATCGCCGTTCATCATGTACACGCGAGAGAAGATATTCTTCCAGCCTATTCCACTGCTTTGCTCAATAGAGGCTGTGTCAAAGCCTACCCCATTGTCGCGAATAGACAGGAACACTTTCTCTGTATTATAATCAAGTACTACCTCTACACGGTTGGCCTTTGAGTGTTTGATCATATTGTTCACTACTTCCTGCACTATCCTGAATATAGCAATCTCTACGCCGGATGGCAAGCGTTGTTCTCCGTCTACGATGGTAAGGTCTATACGCATGAGGCCTGCGTCATTTATTTTCCTGGCAAGCTCTGTGAGTGCGAATGCAATGCCCTTATCTATCAGCCCGGATGGCATCAGGTTGTGAGAAATGGTACGCACCTCTTTTACTGAATCATCCACCAGTTTCATAGCATTGCTCATCAGTTTTGCGTCATCATCATTGTAGCTGTCTACGGCAGACATGTTCATTTTGGCAGCAGAGAGCATTTGTCCCAGGCTGTCATGTAGTTCTCTTGCTATACGCATACGTTCTTTTTCTTCGGCCTCTATTACCGCTTTGAATCGTAGTTTTTGCTGTACGGCAATTTTCTCATCCAGTTCTTGTTTTTTCTTTTGCCTGTACCTGTAATACAATACAATAAAAACTGCACTTAGTACAACCAATCCTGCAATTGATATCACTATGATCATTTGTTCGTGCCTTACCTGTTTCGATAGTTGCAATTGTTTCAGCGCATTGTCTTTGGCAAGTTGCAGATTCTCGCGTTCCTTCTTTTCGGTTTCGTAGAGTGTCTTGTATTCAGCAGTTTTTTTAGCTGTTTCTTTACGAAACATGGAATCCTGCATGAATTTAAGTTCTTGCATAAGGTGATAAGTCATCTTAGCATCACCACATTCACTATAGGCAGAAGCGAGGATATATATAGCATACATCACTCCTTCAGGAAGGGGTACAGACCTGTATAATTCAGTAGCCGTTTGCAGGTATGGTATTGCCTTGCGGCAGCTTTGTTCTGTGATGTAATAGCTGCCCTGTTTAATATTGGCGAATGCCATTCGTATAGTATCATTCGCGGTATATGCATATTGCATGGCAAGGTCAAAGCATTTCTTGCCGTTAAGTTTATCATGAAAATGGCGGTAGAGCAGTTCTCCCATTATTGCATATATATAAGAGCGTTCTGCTTCAAACCCTTTGTATTTGTTGATTATTCTTTCTGCCTCTTTAAGGTGAAACAGGGATGAGTCATCAACAGAATTCTCGAAATACATTGCCCCCAGTTGTCTGTCAGATATCCATACCAGCGAATCAATTTTGCATTGCAAACCCATTTCCCTGGCTTTATGCATCAGGTCTATTGCAGACTGGCGTTGCTGAAGGTAATAGTATGAGGCAGCTACTTTTAATGTTGCATTGGCTATCTGCCCGCAATTGCCGGTCTTCTCTGCTTCCTCCAGCATGGCTGTGGCAAATTTCAGGTTGCCCGCATAGTCTCCTTCCTCCAGTTTTTTGCGCGCTATCTGATACAGGCTATCTGTAGGGCTGCCCGCCAGTATTTCATTGGCAAACAGGAGCAGGAATGATATGACGAACAGCCGCTTCAATAAGGGTAAAATGTGATATACAAAGTAAAGAATAGTATCTCCCTGAAATATACCCTGAATTGGGTATTTGGGATATATTTTGACTAAATATTTGTTTAGATTTGAAGAGATGCAAAAAAAGTATGGCTGCCTGCTGATACATGGGCTGGGCGGCGGTATACATGAAGTAGAACCATTGGTAGCCCCGCTGGAGGCAAAAGGTTTTGAAGTAGCCTGTCCTGTACTGGAAGGCCATTCAGGGCCTGTGCCGCGTTTGCATAATATACAATTCAGGGAGTGGATACTATCTGCAGAACGCGCACTGCTGAAACTGGTGCAGAGTTGTGAGAAGATATACATAGTTGGGTTTGCAATGGGGGGACTGATAGCTATAGAGCTGGCCATGAGGTATAAGATATCGGCCATCGTATTTGTGAATACCCCTGTTTATAATAGATACCTGCTGGCAAATATGGTATCAGGCCGCACCAAAAGAGAGAGCTATATATCCGGTCGCAATTTCAGTTCGCCTGTGCCACTGCCGGTTTCTGTAATCAAAGTTTTCAGACAACTGCTGAACAAGGTAAAACCTATGATAGCGCAATTGAAAATGCCGGTTATGATAGCCCAGTCTGACGACGACCAGGCAGCGCGCCGTCATAGTGCATCTTACCTGATGAGCCATACACATTCTGTAGTGAAACAGCCATCATATTACGAAACTGGCGGCCACCAGTTACTTACCGGCGAACAGGGTGAGCGGGTAGTAAAAGATATTGTTGAATTCTTCAACACACTTGAGAAGATAAATCATTGATGGCCTCAACGACAGGTGTTCCTCTATCCGAAGTAAGTTGTATCTGATGATGTTTTTTCATTTATCTCCCTGATAGTATTATCCAAACTTTCAGATGCCATCCTGAAGCCGTCGAGTATCTGGCTGTTTACAGGGTCGCATGGGTTATCTGTATTAAATAGCTGGGCCAGTCCTAATATACTTGCCACCTGGCCTCTTACCTTATGAGACTGCAGCCAGGCTATCTCCTTTAGCTTTTCGTTTTGGAGCTGTATTTTACGGATATTATTTTTCTGTTCCGTGATATCAATTGTCACACCATTAAATACATCCGGCTTACCATTCTTTCCTTTTTTCAGCACACCTTGAACAGCTATTGTTTTAATATCGCCTTCCTTATGTATTATCCTGAATTCGCACTGCCCTCTGCCTGCGCTGTATGTTTTATGTACAATATCATAAAACATCTCCCTGTCATCGGGGTGTATACTGTTAAGAAATAAATGCTTGTCGTTTATCATCTCGTCTGCAGTATAACCAAATACTTTATAACAGGCATTATTGGTATACAATATCTGCAGGTCATCTGTCCTTGCAGACCATACTACTTCTTCAATAGAAGACAATATCTCATCCAGGTTATCTCTTTGCCGCTGCACCAGGGCTTCCAGTTTAGTTTTCGCCGTATCCAAAAGCACTTTATCGCTCACGTCAATTGCCTGTACCATTTTTGCCAGCTTACCGTCAACAGTTGTCATATGGGTTTGAACGGATACATAAAGTATCTCACCCTGTTTAGTTTTATGCCTGTAGTATTCATGGAGTTCCTCTCCTTCTTCCTGCAATGCCAAAGCACGGTAAAAATGTTCCATATCTTCTTCCGGCCTTATATCTTTAAGGGTCATCTTCATAAACTCATCCCTGCTATAGCCATATCTCTCTATCGCAGCCTGGTTAACCTCCAGGAAAGCCAGGGTATCAGTATCATATATCCACATAGGTATGGGGTTCCTGGCAAACATCTTATTGTACCTGCTGTATGCAGCATATAACTCACTCCTTGCTGCCTCCAGTTCTGCTACCATTTGTGTACTTTCCATAGCATAGGTTACAGACTGCAGCAGCAATGCGGGAGTAATGTCCTGTAATAAAAGACATTCTTTTATACCATCGCGTTTCAACTTCTGTGCTTCCAGCCTGCTGAATATATCTGAGATGACAATAACCGGTACATCCCCGTATATTGCATTTATACTTCTGGCCAATGAAAAGTATTTTTCTCCTGTATGGCAAATATGCAACAGGATAAGTTCAGGCCTGTTTTTGTCTGACAGATCAGACACACTTGCCAGGTCAGCAGTTCTGATACATTCTTTTCGGATCCCGGCTTTCATCAATTGGTCAACCACAAAACCCAATGTGTCTACCGATGCACTGATGATAAGTATATTCTCCACGGTATATATATTTTGTATACTGCAAACGTAGAGCTACCATTATATATAATTGATGACACCGGTCAAGTGCTATAATGACTTACAGGTCTATATTATTGATTGCATAGCAACAAAAACACATGTGATTGCTTTGTTATGACAAAATCAATGACCATAGTCATCGATTTGCCCCTTTAGGTGTACAATTATTATATTTGAGTATAAAATAAGTGGTGATGAACTACCGTGATTACAACAAAATAACCACCGCAGGCAATAGCATTGTAGATAAGTTTGGTACTGTCAACCGTCACCCTTCGTATGAAGAGTTGAACAGGATCATTACAGAAATTAATGAGGTGCCTGTAAATGAAAGAACAGAACATGCATGGCGCAGCATAATTAATAAATATGCGAAGTACCAGGAGGAGAGGCCTATCAGCGAAACCGACCTGGAAGAGACAGGTATGTTGCTGGACGAAATACTATCTGTATTGCACAAGTCTTAGCAGTAATTATTAATAGTTAAAAATCTATAACTAACGTTAAGTTCATATCCCGGTTACTATTAGGTAACATGGATGGGGTTATATTTACTGTCCACTAAAAAAATCAGCACAATGGAAAACAATGCAAACGCGCTCAACTGGTTCGAAATAGCAGTAAGTGATATCGACCGCGCAAAGAATTTTTATGGTACCATATTCGGTGTAGAGATGGGCGAGACCGTAGATATGATGGGTATGAAAATGGCTTTCTTCCCGGCTAATGAGGGTAAAGTATCAGGCGGATTGGCACAAAGCCAGATGCACACACCATCTCAGGCAGGAACTATAGTGTACCTGAATGCAAATCCGGATATGGGTGCAATACTGGACAAAATACCTGCAGCAGGCGGAAACGTGACTATGCCTAAAACAAAAATATCTGATGATATAGGCTATATGGCTTTCTTTACAGATACCGAAGGTAATACTGTAGGGCTTCATTCTAATAAATAACCCATTACTGGATACATCATACGATAAAGGGCACTTTTTAGTGCCTTTTTTTATTGTTAAAAAACATGGGTGTTCCAACCCATGTATCCCTGCATAATGTCTAAGTCATGTATATTTACGTAGTAACATGATTATGAAGAAACTTGTACTCTTACCAGCATTGGTAATATTTTCTGCAACCACATTAATAGCGCAAACAAAAAAGCCTGCGGCGAATACTAACCAGGCAAAGGTTAAAGCTGCTGCGGCAGACATGAGCAACGCACTGGTGCATAAAAACTATGCTGCATTTGTGGCCACTACCCATCCTAAAGTAGTGGCTATGACAGATGGTGGCTTGCCAAAACTGGCAGAAGATATGGCACGCCAGGTAAGCACGATGGAAAAGTCGGGTAATACAATCATCAGTGCATGGCCGGGGGAGCCTTCTCAAATAGTAGATACAGCAGACCAGTTGCAGTGCACTATACCCCAGTATATGAAGCTGAAAATAGGTGGTGGTTTGCTTACTACAAAAACTACCTTGCTCTGTTTCTCAATGGATGATGGTAAGAGATGGTATTTTGTTGATGCTACAGATAAATCACTGAGCGACTGGCGCAGTGTATTCCCGGAGCTGAGCAGCAAATTGGTGATACCTAAACAGGAGGAACCAAAATTTGAGGCTGATGAAGATCTGAAAAAAGCTGTCAATAAGTATCATTAATCCCCTGCTATTTCTACAATAGGCATTTTGTGCTAATTTCACCACTGCGAAACCACGAGGTGATATGAAAGTAAATGAAGTGCCGCAGGACCCCCGCGATTTCAGGGAAGGCGATAAGATAAAAAAGGTGATGTATGCCGTTGATAAAGACGGTAAATACACCAGTGTAAACTCTGCCGGCTGGGAAGCAGAGAACCTCGCTACCAAACAGGCATGGGATGCTGTAGATGAAGAACTGGCAGAAACCGCTGCCCGCGTGAAAGCAGGAGAACTGAGCCCCATAGCTTATTATATGCAAAAGTGCCTGATGGAGCCCGCATTACTGGCCAGCTATGCACGTAAATGGCAGTGGCAGGTTAAGCGTCATATGAAACCTGCTGTTTTCAAAAAGCTTTCTGCTGATATGCTGGCTACCTATGCCCGCATATTCAACATCACTACAGAAGAACTTATTAATTTCGGCAAATAGCCGTTCAATTTTTACCCGGACAAATACATGAGTACTATACGATTCAGGCACTGCCAGCATGCACATTGCGAAAGCGGTGTAACATCTAACCTGCTGCAGCACGAAGGCATAAACATTAGTGAGCCTATGGCGTTTGGCATAGGTGCAGGTTTGTTTTTTGCGCATATACCTTTTGTGAAAGTAAGCGGTACACCGGGCACAACTTTTCGTACATGGCCGGGGGCAATATTTAAAAGGGTTACCCAGCGCCTGAATATAGATGTGCATACAGAGCGTTTTCGCACACCCGAAAAAGCAATGCTGGCGCTAGACAAAGCGCTGGATAATAACAGGCCGGTAGGTATGCTGAGCAGCGTGTACTACCTGCCTTACCTGCCCGAGGCATTTCGCTTTCACTTCAATGCGCACAACCTGGTTATCTACGGTAAGGAGAACGGAGAGTATTTAGTGAGTGACCCCGTGATGGAAGAAGTAGCACGTATAGCCCCGGAAGATCTTGCTAAAGCACGCTTTGCAAAAGGTACACCTGAGCCCAAAGGGTTTATGTATTATGTGAAATCTGTACCAAAGCAGGTGTCTTTCGAAAGTGGTATAAAAGCAGGCATCAAACAAACCTGTTTCTTTATGCTGTCTCCGCCACTGCCATGGTTTGGCAACAAAGCCATCTTCCTGCTGGCTAAAAAGATAAAGCAGTATCCTAATAAACTTACACAACGTAAAGCCTCGTTATACCTGGGCAACATTATACGCATGCAGGAGGAGATAGGTACAGGTGGTGCCGGTTTCCGTTTTTTGTATGCTGCCTTCCTGCAGGAGGCAGGGCAACTGATGAAGCGAGACGACCTGCAACTATACGCTGAAGAACTGACCAAGATCGGCGACAACTGGCGCAATTTTGCCTATAGTGCCGCCCGCCTGATGAAGGTCCGTACTACCGACCTGGTGTCTTATGATGAATTGAGCGATATGTTACGCCTTTGTGGTGAACAGGAAAAAGCGATTTTCACCAGGTTGCAGAAAATTAAATGGTAAGCAATGCCATTTACGAGTGAGCCCTTCGGAAAATAGTTCTATTTTTACGCGCCAAAATTATAGCTGAGTGAACGGGAACAACAGGCGCAGAATATTGAGTTTCATAGACTTCTTCCATCCACCCTTTGCAAAATGGATCAACAGGCAAACGTTTCGTTACCTGGCATGCGGAGGGTCTAATACACTCATGGATATATGCCTGTATTATATCAGCTATCATTACATTGCCAAAGAGCAGGATGTAAATATGCTGGGCCTGCACATGAAACCCCACATCTTTGCGTTCATTACCGCTTTTTGTGTTAGCTTCCCTTCAGGCTTTGCTCTGTCAAAATTCCTCGTATTTACTGAATCGAATCTTAAAGGCAGGGTACAGCTTTTCCGCTATGCACTGCTGGTAAGTACCTGCATACTGCTCAACTATGTATTCCTGAAGTTGTTTGTAGAGTTCTTTGGCTGGTATCCAACCCCGTCAAAAGTGCTTACGGCTATCCTCGTAGCTATTTTCAGCTATGTATCACAGCGCAATTTCACCTTCAAGGTGAAAGAGGCGGGTGTGGTGGAGTGATTCCAACAATATCAACCATAATTATTATTGACTATTGAATAGGTAAGTTCCTCACCGCCTTTCCCCTAATACCTTACCTTTGCACCCGTATTATGACACAGGAATACCTGAAAGAAATGCGCGAGCGGGTAATGCACCTGCATCGCTTTTTGAAAGTGGACGAACGCAAGGCCAAAAATGATAGTGACAGGCAACTGACACTGTCTCCCGGTTTCTGGGACGATAACAAGCGCGCCACAGGCATACTGAAAGAGATACAGACCAATAAGCACTGGGTAGATATGTGGGATGCGGTAAACTCTGCCGTAGAAGATTTTGCTATTCTTTTCGATTTCTGGAAAGAAGGGGCAGCCAGTGAAGAAGAGACCAAAGAAGCCTATGATAAAGCCCTGAAAGCTATTGACGACCTCGAATTCAAATCTACCCTCAATGAGCCTGAAGATGAGATGCAGGCGGTAATGGTGATAAACAGCGGTGCAGGTGGCACCGAAAGCCAGGACTGGGCAGAGATGCTGCTGCGTATGTACCGAATGTACGGAGAAAAGCAGGGCTGGAAGGTAGCAGAGATAGATGTGCAGTATGGCGATGGTGCAGGCATTAAACAGGCAACTATAGAATTTGACGGGCCATTCGCATACGGACTGCTGAAAGCAGAGAGCGGTGTGCACAGGCTGGTACGTATATCCCCGTTCGACAGTAATGCCCGCAGGCATACCTCATTTGCATCGGTATTCGTTTATCCGTTGATAGACGACAGTATAGAGATAACAGTTAGCCCTGCCGACCTGGAATGGGAATTTTATCGTGCAGGTGGTAAAGGCGGACAAAACGTAAACAAAGTAGAAACTGCGGTGCGTTTGAAACACATACCATCTGGTATAATAGTAGAATGCCAGCAGGCACGTACACAAGGTGAGAACAGGGAAAAGGCACTCACCATGCTAAAAAGCCGATTGTACGAAGAAGAGCTGCGCAAACGTGAAGAATTAAAGAACGCAACCAACAGCAGTAAGAAAAAAATAGAATGGGGTTCACAGATACGTTCATACGTATTCCACCCTTACAAGATGATAAAGGATCACCGCACCGATTATGAAGTAGGCAACGTAGGCCCCGTAATGGACGGTGAGATAGATGACTTCATCAAAGCATATTTGATGAGTTTTAAGGAAGAGCAATAGCCGATACCCGGCAGCACTATTATGAGTAAAGAGGCAAAAAAGATATTTGACTTCAGGTTGCTGCGCCGCATCTTTTCATTTGCGGCACCTTATAAACGTAGCCTCTGGTTTTCAATATTCCTGTCTGTAGTACTGGCAGCATTATCTCCGCTGCGCCCTTACCTGATACAAACATCTGTAGACAAGTATATAAACGGCAGGCTGCTGCAGGGGCTTATTTATATAAGCGTTATACAACTGGGTGCATTGATAATAGAGAACCTGCTGCGGTTCTGGTTCCTGTATCGTATCAACTGGCTGGGGCAAACAGTAGTGAATGATATGCGCATAGCAGTATTTAAAAAGATACTGTTTCAGAACATCAGTTACTACGACCGCACACCAATAGGCACACTCACTACCCGTACCATTAACGATATAGAGGCAGTGAATGATGTGTTCTCGGAAGGCATCATTTCTATTACGGCAGATATACTTACTATCATCTCCATCATGATAGTGATGTTTGTTACCGACTGGAAGCTGACACTGATATGCCTGAGCACATTCCCTTTTCTTGTAGTAGCCACTTACTTCTTTAAAGAGAGCGTGAACAAATCTTTCCAGCGGGTGCGCAATGCCGTAGCGGCACTCAATGCCTTCGCACAGGAGCATATCACGGGCATGTATATTGTACAGGCATTTGCTGCGGAGAAAGCAGAGCATGATAAATTTAAAGCCATCAATAAAGAACACAGGGATGCCAATATCAAAGCCATATTTGCCTATTCTGTTTTCTTTCCTGTGGTAGAGATAATACTGGCAATATCAATGGGCCTCCTGGTATGGTGGGGAGCCGTGCGCCTGATACACTATAATGTAACACAGGGTGTAGTAGTAGCATTCATTATGTACCTCAACCTGCTCTTCCGCCCGCTGCGTATGCTGGCCGATAAATTCAATGTGCTGCAAATGGGCATGGTGGCAGGCGACCGTGTGCTTACTGTGCTGGATAGTGATGAACACCTGAAACAAAACGGAACAACCAGTGCGGAAAACATAAAAGGGGAAGTTGTCTTTGATAATGTACACTTCAGCTACAAGCCCGGCGTGCCTGTGCTGAAAGGTATATCCTTTAAGCTTGAAGCTGGTAAAACAATGGCAGTAGTAGGACATACAGGTGCAGGTAAGACATCCATCATCAGTATACTGAACAGGCTCTACGAAACAGAAAGCGGCAGCATTAAGATAGACGGGGTGGAATTAAAAGACTATGACATTTACTCATTGCGCGAGCATATAGGCATTGTATTGCAGGATGTGTTTCTCTTCTCCGGCACGATATACGATAATATAACACTGCGGAACAGTAGCATACCGTTGGAGCGTGTGCAGGAAGTCTGCCGCCTGCTGGGTATTCATGATTTCATTATGCAGCTGCCCGGCAATTATTTGTTTGATGTAATGGAGCGTGGTAATACCCTCTCTCAGGGGCAAAGACAATTGTTGTCATTTGCAAGAGCGTTGCTGTACAATCCTTCTATACTCATACTCGATGAGGCTACTTCATCTGTAGACAGCGAAAGCGAGCAGATGATACAGCACGCTATAGATACCATGATAAAAGGGCGCACATCTATAGTTATTGCCCACAGGCTTTCTACTATCCGTAAGGCCGACCAGATAATAGTTATGGACAAAGGCCATATCATAGAACGTGGCAATCATGATTCGCTCATAGCAGCTGGCGGTGAATACTACAAATTGTACACAGCAGTAGAAAAGCAGAAAGAGAAGGAAGAAGTGTTGTAATTACTTCACATTCTTATCCATCCAGTCGCCCATTGTTTGCAACGCTATTGGCGCTATAGTTTCTTCCAGTGCGCCATATTCCTGTGCACTGCATGCTTTACAGGTTTGGAAGAGGTGGTTCAGTCCCGGGAGTTCTTTTACTTCGTAATTCTTTGTCTTGCTCTTGGCCAGCATCTGCCTGATACCTTCAAGATTTGATTTTGATACTACCTGCACATCTTTATCACCGTTAATAGCTAATACTTTACAAGATAATTTTTGCAGATTAGGCTGCGGGTCTGCTTTCAGGAAGTAGTTAAACCATGTATCATGGTATATCTCCATAAAGCCATCAATAAATTCAGCATCACGATCCTGCCCGTTCAATCCTGTAAAAGCCATGGCATCTGCAGAAGCAGTGGCCTTCCAGCTATTCAGTATCGTTATCATTTTATTTTTTGCATCTACACCTGTAGCAGAAGTCATAATAGCGCCTGTCAGGTCATGATACAGTTTTATGTATTCCTTTATCACAGTATCCGTCACACCACTTGTTTTAAGCATGGCAGCATTTTGCTCTTCCATCAACTGCTGAATTTTGATGCCGGGCCCTGCCATCAGTATTATGAAATTGATGTCTTTGCGTTGTGTGGCTACCATAGGTGCAATAAGCCCACCTTCACTATGGCCAAGCAGACCTATCTTTCTTATGTTTACTTCTTTGCGTGTAAGCAGATACTCAATAGCAGCATTAGCATCCTGTGCAAAGTCTGCAGATGTAGATTTTTTCCTGTCCCCTGTAGTTTGTCCTACACCTCTGTCGTCTACACGCAGCACTATATAGCCTTTTTTAGTGAGGTAGTCTGCGATTACTGCAAATGGTTTATGGCCCAGCAATTCTTCATCCCTGTTTTGCGGCCCTGAACCTGATATGAGTAATACGGCAGGATGCTTAGCCCCATCTTTAGGCATGGTAATGGTAGCTCCGTATTGTATAGACTTGTCTTTATTACTAAATGTAACATCCTCGCTCTGGTAATCGAATGGCGGCTTAGGTGTTTGCGGCCTGCTCATCTCTGCAGGTTTATCTGTTTTGGCAAGGTCGAGTGGTATTACACCGCCGCCCTGGTGCCACGCACCCGTGATATTATTATCGTCTTTCAGTAAACCATCGTAGGTTACGCCAATATTGCTCATGTCTACCCGCACAGTATCAGCAGATAGTTTTATTCCTGCGCATGGTATACCCGTTACGCCCTGGTCGGGGCTATCCATTGTTGCAGAAAGTTTACCACCTGCTTCTGTTACGTGCATCACTATACGCACAGTTTTACCTCCGGCACTAATTGAGCCCTGCCAGTTGCCTGCCAGTTTGTTTTGCGCAGATGCGTGTAATGTAATAGCAGAAAGGAGTAAAGCGAGCCTGAGTTTCATACTTCAATAATATTTAGACGAATGTCTAAATATTATTTTACATCTCCAAAAACAAAATAGCCCGGCATGCCGGGCTATTGTTAAAAATGATATAATAAATATTTATCCTACTGTTTCTGTAGCATTGGCAAATTCAAGCGCTTTATTCACCAGGTTCTTCGAGCCAATGTAGATTGGTACACGCTGGTGCAGCTCTGTAGGTACAACGTCCAGTATATTGCCTGTGCCTGTACTGCCTATGCCACCCGCTGCTTCCAAAAGGAATGTCATGGGGTTACATTCGTATTGCAGGCGCAGCTTGCCATTAGGATTACTTTTATCTGCAGGGTACATGAATATGCCGCCTTTTATAAGGGTACGGTGCATGTCTGCCACCATGCTGCCTATATAGCGTGCAGAGTAGGGGCGGCCTTCTTCTTTGTTGCTTTCCATGCAATAATTGAGGAAGTTCTTTGTGCCTTCATAATACTTCACTGTATTGCCCTGGTTGATAGAATATATTTTTCCTTTCTCAGGACATTTCAGGTTAGGGTGTGAGAGGCAGAATTCACCGATAGATGGTTCCAGTGTAAAGCCGTTAACGCTCAGCTTAGTAGCATATACCATCATAGTACTGCTGCCATATATCACATAGCCTGCTGCCATAAGTTTGTTACCCGGCTGCAGGAAGTCTTCCTGTGTACATGGTTTGCCCAGTTGGCTTACACGTTTATATATAGAGAAGATAGTACCTATCGGGGCATTCACATCGATATTAGAAGAACCATCGAGCGGGTCGAAGAGTACTACATATTTAGAGTTTACAGAGTATTCATCATCAAAAGCTATGAAATCATCATTCTCTTCAGAAGCGATACCTGCACAATCGGCACTGCCACGCAGTACATTAATAAGGGTCTCATCTGCGTATATATCCAGCTTCATCTGTTCTTCACCCTGCACATTGGTAGCGCCATGCTTGCCCAGTATGTCTACAAGGCCGGCTTTCAGTACCTGCTTATTGATAAGTTTGCAGGCCAGCCCTATGTCCCTCAGCAATGCGGATAATTCGCCTGTAGCCTGTGGGAACTGTCTTGTTTCCTGGATGGTGAACTCATCCATGGTTATTAATTTTCTCTTCGGATTCATGTAATTAGCTTTTATCTGAAAACTTAATGCAAAGATAATCAAAAGCATGCCCTGCCCAAACGCAATTGGGGCTTATATATCATCATTATTTGTCATAACCGTAATTTTAAATTAATTTAAAATAAAGAGTTGCAGTGGGCTGATTTCTATGCGGCTTTATTACCTTTGCAACACTTTTTTAACCCGGGGCTTATGGTACAATATTTCAAAAATATCAACCGTCAGACATTAGAGATAGAACAGCCCGAAGGTGCTAACTGGATCAATGTAACTCCTCCTTTCCAGGAGAACGAAATTGACAACCTGTCTCATACTTTCTCGATCCCACGGGACTTCCTGACAGATACACTGGATATTGAAGAACGCTCTCGCTACGAAACAGAGGACGGGCACAAGCTTATTGTCATTAAAACACCTGTAGAGAACAAATCGCTGAACGAAAGTGATGCGTATTATGTAACCATACCGATATCTGTTATCATTACAGAACGCAACCAGGTAATTACAGTAAACTCATTCGAGAATGTGGCCATGCGCCGCTTCCTGAATACGTTTGCTAAACGCCATCCTGAACGCCCTGTGATGATGGTGCTGAAGATATTTGAAAAAGTGGTGATGGACTTCCAGGAAGTGCTGAAAGACATTAACCATAAGCGAAATATCTTCGAGCAAAAGCTGTATGACAGTAACCGTAACGAGGAACTGCTGGCGCTGATGCGTGTGCAGAAGAGCCTGGTGTATTTCCTTACTGCACTGCGCGCCAATGAATTGCTGCTGATGAAAATGGAGCGTACCAATTTCCTCAACTGTGATGAAGAAGAAAAGGACCTGCTGGCCGACCTGATAGTAGAGTTTTCACAAGCCCTCGAAATGGCGAACACTTATACCAACATCCTTAGCTCTACTATGGATGCCTTCGCCAGCATCATCAACAATAACATGAATATTGTCATCAAGCGCCTTACTGCTATCACGATAGTGATATCCGTGCCGGGGCTTGTGGCAGGTTTCTTTGGTATGAATGTGGCATTCCCTTATGAGAACACACTGGCAGGCTTTTATTTTGCCATCATTATTTCCATTATCATATCCATCTTTACTGCACTTTATTTCAACAAAAAGAAATGGTTCTAAATGCAGCCTGTCCGTTTCAACATACGGGTATATGGTATATGGCTGCATGAACAGCAATTGCTGCTGAATGAAGAACTGATAAAAGGTAGCAGGATAATAAAATTTCCCGGTGGCGGACTGCAACTCGGAGAAGGAATGCATGAAGGATTGAAGCGTGAGTGGATGGAAGAGCTGAATATGGAGATCGACATCATAGACCATTTCTACACTACAGATTTTTACCAGCCTTCTGCATTTGATGATTCACAGGTCATCAGCATATACTACATGGTAAGGGGGAATGCGCCGGAAGCTATTGTCAATACTATGCCTAACGAAAGAACATATTGGCATCCGCTGGCAGAGCTGCAGAAAGACAGCTTTACATTACCTATTGATAAAATAGTAGGTGAAAAAATACTGGACCGATACAGGTAAATGATTACTGGTCTATCTCGCTGTTTTGTCTACGTGCCGCAGCTTTCTGCGCAGGTGTAGGTTCCTGCACCCAGGAGTTGTCATATGGTTTTAATAATGGTGATGCCCAAACATCTTCTGTGCTGATCTTACCATCCATATATGCCGCTATAAGCTCGAATATCTCTTTCTTTTCCTTCTTTAAAATCATGAGGCTGGCATTGGCGCCTGCTTTCACTGCTATAGGCACGCCACCGCCAAGTTCAGCCCAGTGGCCACCCAGCACCAGGTTTTCTACCGGTGTCTGGTAATGTGCTATTTTGTTTTGCATATTGCTGCGCCCCGGCTTAGCACCCATCATTGTGCCATACCTGTTGCCTGTATAACGCCAGTGTGTAACGGGAGTAGCAACATCGTAGAAGAGGATATGCTCACGCAAACCCGGCGCTACTTTTTCTTCTACGCGCTTTATGATGATCTCTGCTATCTCTTCTTTCAGCTTTTTATATGCATCATTACGAATATAGCTACCATCAGCTCCTGCATCTGTTTTCCAGTTATCTGCATAGTCCATAAATGCAGGCATAAACAGGGTAAGTGTACCACAACCTTCAGGTGCAAGTGACTGATCTCTGAATGATGGTGCCAGTATGCTTATTTCACTAAACAAGGGATTACCACCTGTATGTTCTCTTGCAGGCACGCTCTCGCTGGATATGTGTACCAGTTCCTCGTTGAAGCCTAGTTTATCAGGGCTGCAATCGAGTGCTATGGATATGGTTACAGATGAGCTGTATAGCTCTGCATCGCGTAATTTTTGTTTTATTTTGGTGGGTATTATACTGTCAGGCAGCATGCGTTCGTACAACGTCTCTATATCACATGCAGCTACAACATATTTGCAGCTCACCTCATGGTGTTCTCCCCTGAAATCAAAAGATACGCCTTTGGCTTTGTTGCCATTCAGCAGTATTTGTTTCACCCTGCATTTATAAAAAATATCATTGTTGTAATACCGAATAATATGTTCCAGCCATTCGGGTATCACCTGCCCGCCACCAACTGGCGGGCTCTGAAAATCGCCATAATAAGCCCATCCTATCGGCACAAGGCAGGATAGTAATTCTGTATCAGCGGTAAATATCCTGTGTAGTTTCTCTTCTTTAAAATATTTATTCAGCCCTTTAGTTTTTGCTTCACCTGTATACCTGATATGTTTGATAAAAGGCATGGCAAAGCGCAGCAGGTTCAGCTTGTTTTTCATCCTTTCTCCGAAACTCATATTCTCTTCAGAGCGGAATATATGACTGAAGTTGGCAAATGAATGTCCTAACTGTTTTGCATCTCTGAAAAAACGAATAATACCTTCGCGTTCGTGCGGGAACTCAGCTATCCATTGATCACGTAATTCGTCAGGGTTGTTGGTCAGCAGGTAGTCGAAAGAATCTCCTTTATACCTGCGTATGCGTTTCTGTGGTACCGCATTAGGATGGTCTTTGCCCAGTATGTCAAATATTCTTGCTGCCATACCGCCGGGCATACATTGATTCAGCCAGTGAATGGCCGTATCAAAACGAAAATCTTTTCTTCTGAATCCTGCCAGGTAACCGCCTGCGTGCGGTTCTTTTTCCAGTACACAAA
The DNA here is from genome assembly GCA_044227125.1 of Flavipsychrobacter sp. Lineage (GTDB taxonomy): Bacteria > Bacteroidota > Bacteroidia > Chitinophagales > Chitinophagaceae > Polluticoccus. The sequence continues at coordinate 1,156,371 of JBGAFS010000001.1, read as the reverse complement.
CACTAAATCCTGCTTTGCTCAGCAAAGCTGCGGTTGTTAATCCGCCTACACCGGCACCTATAACTGTGACGTCGTAATATGACCTCAATTGGGGCTTTTGCATCGAAGGGGTAAACCTGCTGATAGGCAGCAGATGTCTAAAGATATTACAATATTGGGTAGGTAGGGTTAACTATTCAGTTGTTTGTCGCGCAGCAGGTATTTGCCCAGCACATCAAACTCTGTATTTATCCTGGTTCCGGGTTCTATGTTATGAAAGTTGGTATGTGTATATGTGTAGGGTATAATAGCTACAGATAAAGTATCTACAGTTATATCAAAAGCTGTAAGGCTTACTCCATTGAGGCAAACAGAGCCTTTTTCTATTACCAGTGACGCGAATTGCTTAGGGTAGCGGAATGTAAATAGCCAGCTGCCATTTTTATCTTCTTTGCCAATACACTCAGATACAGCATCTACATGACCCTGAACAAAGTGTCCGTCCAGTCGGTCGCCTACTTTCAGTGAGCGCTCTATATTAACCACATCGCCGGGTTTCCAGTCATCAAGATTGGTCTTGCCCAGTGTTTCAGCTATTGCTGTTACCTTGTATATATTATCCTTTATCTCCACCACCGTGAGGCATACACCGTTATGTGCTACGCTCTGGTCTATCTTCAGCTCATTGGTGATGGATGACTCAATATAAAAATGCTTATTGCTTCCGTCAGTGGTAATATCTCTGACTGTACCTAATGTTTCAATAATGCCCGTAAACATGAACCTGGTTATTTCTTTTTAGCAGAACCTATGTGGTAGGCAGCCCCTGTATCTGTGAGTACAGTGATATTAATATGCAGTAGGGTTGTATCGTATTTGTCGCGTAAGATAAAACCACTGATGGTGTCTTTTATGTTGCAGGCCAACTGCCCGTTGAGTTTTACAGAATCTGTCGTCAAGGTAGAGTCGGCAGTTGCTTTATAAAACCTGTCTGCTGTGAATGTCAGTGGACTGTTTTCTAGTTGGTCTTTGTCACAGAACCCTTTGATAAGTAGCTTGACTTTATCTACTGCCACAATTCTGATTTGATACTGCGTAGAATCCCTCCTTTGATAATCACCGTCATATACAGAATCATAAAATATGTAATCGCCTCTAAAAACCCATGTAGGGAAGTAACAAATACTGCTATCCGGTGTGCCGGGGAATGTTTGGTTATAGTTAACTGCAAGAGGGTCATTGCAATAGGGCCTGCTCAGACGGTCGTCTGTGTTATGAGTACTTGAGTCCTTTGAGCAGGATACTGCCAAAAGTGTAAGAATGCCGCACGCGTAAACTAATTTCTTCATTTCGTTAACCTTACCATGTACTAACGCAATAATAAGACCAAAATTATTGAGTTAAGTCCTTTTTGCTTAAAAAGTTTGGATGAATAGCAAAAAATGCTACCTTTGCCATCCCAAATTACGAAAAAGGGGGTATATAAATATGTTGATCATAGATTCTAAAGATTGCGAAAACATAGACAAGGCGCTTAAGAAGTACAAGAAAAAGTACGAGAAATCACGCACACTCAACCAGTTACGTGATCGCCAGTCTTTCACTAAGCCTTCTGTAAGGCGTCGCACTGAAGTGCTGAAAGCTGTATATCGCCAGCAAGTAATGGCGGGTAAATTTGAATAAGATACGGCTTTAACAAAAAGTTGTAACTATATACTTGCGCCCGGTACTGTAAATAATTATATTTACAGTACCGGGTTTTTCTATGATAGAACAAGATCTCACGGATTTTTTGCAGTACCTGAAGTTTGAGAAGCGTTATTCCCAACATACCCAGATTGCATATAAAAAAGACCTGGAGCAATTCATTCATACATTTAAGGAGCAATTCGGGCTGGACGAGGCGGTGCTGGTGTCTCATTACCACATACGTACCTGGCTGGCCGACCTGAAAGACCAGGGGCAAACACCGCGCTCCATTAACCGGAAATTATCCAGTTTAAATTCTTTTTTTAAATACCTCATGCGCCAGAAAAGGGTTGATAAGAACCCTGTAAGGCAAATGCATGCACTGAGGTTGCCTGAAAGGCTGCCTTCTTACCTCAAAGAAGAAGAAACAGAGCATTTGCTGGAAGAACTGGCTTTTGACGAGGGCTTCAAAGGTTTTACAGACCGTATGATATGTGACCTGCTCTACCAGACCGGGATGCGCCGCAGCGAGCTGCAGCAACTGAAGGAGAAGGATGTAGAGTGGGGGTTGAAACAATTACGCGTACTGGGTAAGGGCAATAAAGAACGTCTTGTGCCAGTGAGCCCTATGCTGCTGGAAACACTGAAACAATACATAGAAGAAAAGCAAAATATAGAAAACTGTGACCGGAATCATTTGCTGGTACTGGAAAATGGTGCAGCTTTATATCCTGTTTACATATACAGGATAGTGAAAACATACCTCAGCAACGCCACCACACTTAAAAAGAAGAGCCCGCACGTATTGCGGCACACCTTTGCTACGCAATTGCTGAACAACGGGGCTAATATACAGGCTATAAAAGACCTTTTGGGACACAGCAGCCTGGCGGCAACCCAGGTATACACCCATAATAATATTGAAAAACTTAAAGAAATTCATAAACTGAATCATCCGAGAGGGTGATTCAAATATTTGTTAACCTAAAATAGATGAACTATGAATGTGCAAATCCGAAGCGTGCACTTTGATGCAGACAGCAAACTGGTAGAACATGTGACTAAGAAACTGGAAAAACTGAGGACCTTCCATGACCATATTATTGGAGTAGAGGTATACCTCGTGCTCGAAAACCTGTCGCATCATATTAAAGATAAAGTTGCAGAGATAAAGGTGCATATACCCAAACATACCTTCTTTGTGAAACACCAGAGCAAGGCTTTTGAAGAGTCTTTCGACCTTGCCTTTAACTCAATGGTAAACCGTGTAAAAAGACATAAAGAAAAAGCAATCGCATAAAGCAAAAACATCAGATATTATCAAATCCGGGCTTTTCAAAAGAAAGTCCGGATTTTTTTTGCGCCATCTTGCAATAAAACTCTAAAACGCCTATTTTGCATTACTTTATAATTAATTTTAGACACATGCTGCAACGTTGGACGAATACCCTGGCAGTATTAACTGCGACTGTTGTCCTTTTTTCTGCTTGTCAGAAGAAGAACTACAGTAAGGATGAGCCGCTGCCCGATGTTAATACACCATCGATTTTTATAAGTAGCCAAAACCAGTATTTATACAGCCTCGATCCTAAGACCGGCGTTAAAAAATGGGAATTCCACCTGGCACAGGATACAAAAGGTACTCCTGTAGTTATTGGTAATAACCTGCTCGTTGTATGTCTTGATAGTATCTACAAACTGGATGTGAATAAGGGTACCTTATTGAAAACATACTATCTCTTTGGTACTCCTCCAAGTGGTGCCAGTTTCATTACTTCTCCTGTTGCACACGGAGATATTTTGTTTGTTGGTGCCAACGATGGTAACATGTGGGCTATTGATACAAGAACAGATGCAATCAAATGGACTGCAACAGTTCCGGGTACAGGTGTTACCAGTGCTCCTGTTATATACAATGGCAACATCATTTACGGTGCTAAAGACGGTTCAGTTCAGGCAGTTAACGAAACTAACGGTACTCCCGTATGGTCTGCTACAATAGGCACATCGCCTATCATATCATCACCTACAGTTAGCCTGCCTTATATCTATGTTGGCAGCGACGATGGTAAAATGTATGCTTTAGATGCCACGACCGGCGCCGCATCCTGGAACTATGATACTAAATCAGGTGCACAGATACTAAGCTCTCCGGTAATGTTTGGCGGTAATATTGTATTTGGTTGCAGTGACTATAAAATATACTGCATTGACAGTGCAGCGAAAAAAGAACGCTGGATAATACCAACAGGAGACCGCGTTGTATCTTCTGCATTTTGTGTAGACCAGGTTGTGTATATAGGCGGTTATGACTATTACATGTATGCTATCAATATCATTGATGGTACACTGAAATGGAAATTCAAAACAGGTGCGCTTATCAAATCGTCTCCATTAGTGCATGATGGTTATGTGTACTTCGCCGGTTATGATAAGAACTTCTATGCTTTTGATACTACAGGCTCTATGAAATGGACTACAAGGATAAACGGCCTTGTTGACCCATCTCCGGTACTGTATGACCTGAATAAAGCATACTATCCTTCTGTAAGCGGTATGTCTACCTACTAAGAAGAAAATGAGTTTATACATAAAAGAATAAGCCCCGCATTTGCGGGGCTTATTCTTTTTCAGCAAACTGCTCTGTATCAAATACTGTTATAATAAAAATGCCCCTCATCCGAGGGGCATTTTATATGATAAGTTGTGAACGATAATTATTTACTCAGTTCTTTGATCTTAGCAAATACATCTTCTTCTGCACCTTCTTCATAGCCGGCATGCATATAAGCTACTTTGCCGTTTTTGTCGATGATCATTGTAAATGGCACAGTCTGGAAGTTGAGTGAACGCTTAAGGTCAGAGTTCGGATCTATATAATAAGGGAAATCCCAACCCTGCGATTTAGCATAGCTGCGTACCAGCCCTTCTGCTCGAGATTCATCTATAGACACTGTCATATAGTTAAAATCAGCTTCTTTTTTCCAGTCAGCCAATTTTGCACGTACATTCTTGATCTCTTTTTTACAAGGTACGCACCAGGTGGCCCAGAAACTAACTAAAGTAACCTTGCCTTTTTCAACAGTTTCATTGAATGCTATTTTCTTGCCCGAATTCACGTCTTTTATCTGTGTATCAGGCAGATCTGTCTGTGCATGCAGCGAAGCTGACAACGTAACTGCAACAAACGCTGCTAATATTTTCTTCATAAGTCTTTGTGTTTTAATAAATACTAATCTAAAATCTTGCCAAAGTTTGGTAAAGAAACTAAATTCGACAGATTTTTCAAATTTAACAATCGCTTAATGAAAAAAGCCGCTCTCTTTTTAACAATAAGTTTGCTTACGGTGAAAGCATTTGCACAGGGGCACCTGTCCGGGGATTTTATGATGAATGCAAACTTCTTCCAGCGCGACAGCGGAATAAATGCAGCCAACAACCCGCTATATGATCATTACCTCAGTGGTGGTGAGGCATGGCTCGGGTTACGTTATACAAACAAAGGCTTCACTGCCAGTGTGCGTGCCGATGTGTTCAATAACTCTAACCTGTATAATCCTACCCAGGCGCTGAATGGTTTTGGCCTTGGTGCATGGACTTTAAGTAAAGAAGTGCAGGGGCTTACTATCACCGCCGGTTATATATACGACCAGATAGGTAGTGGTATCCTTTTTCGTTCTTATGAAGACAGGGGTTTGCTGATAGACAACGCTTTAGTAGGTGTGCATCTTAAATACAAGCTTACTGATAACATCACTGTAAAAGGTTTTACAGGCCAGCAAAAATTCCTCTTCAACAGGTATAACCCTATCCTTAAAGGATTTAATGCAGAAGGAGATTTCAGCCTGGGTGAAAAGGTGCATATAGTTCCCGGTGTAGGTGTACTCAACCGTACACTTGACCAGGCTAATATGGATGTCATAGTAACTAATATTAACGCACAGGATACGTCAACCCGTTTCGTGCCTCGCTATAATATGTATGCGTTTACCGCTTACAATACACTTACTGTGGGAGACCTTTCATGGTATATAGAAGGCGCATACAAAACGCATGAGTCTATTGTAAACTCATCAAACCTGCTGGCAGATAAGCCGGGCAATGTAGTATATACTACCCTGGGCTATGCCCGCAAAGGCTTCGCAGTGAACCTGACAGGTAAACGTACAGAGTATTTTGAAATGCGCACCTCGCCAAACGAGATACTGATACGCGGCCTTATGAACTGGCAGCCTATCGTAGCACGCCTCAGGCCGCAACGCCTTATGGCTCGCTATACACCGGCATCACAAAACCAGTCTGAACTGGCAGGATGTGCCGATGTGCTGATATCACCTAACGATAACTTCAACCTCATACTTACCTACACACATATCAATACACTGGCATCTACCAAACTCTACCGCGAAGCATATGCAGAGGCAGAATTCCGCGGATGGGAAAAAGCAATACTGAATGGTGGTGTGCAGTATATGCAGTACAACCAGGAATTGTACCAGAGCAAGCCTAAAGTGCCTATTATCAACGCTGTTACGCCTTTCATAGAACTTACATACAGGCTCAGTAAAAAACATTCTATACGCACAGAATGGGAATATATGGCTACACAGCAGGACTATGGTTCATGGCTCTTCGGTTTGATAGAGTTTAACATAGCACCTAAATTCTCTTTTGCGGTATCAGATATGTACAACACTACAGTTGGCCCGCATGCTACAGGCCAGCACCACTACTACAGTGTGTTCACTGCATTTACCAAAGGCCCGCACAGGTTTACACTGGCATATGTTAAGCAGGTAGAAGGTATCAACTGTACCGGTGGTGTATGCCGCTACGAGCCTGCATTCAGCGGTGTGCGTTTCGGCTGTACTTCAACATTCTAAAACGACCAATACATAACAGAACAAAAAACGGTTCCTTCGGGAATCGTTTTTTATTTTTGCTATATGCTACAGACAGATTTCCTCGTCATTGGCTCAGGTATTGCAGGACTCACATTTGCAGTAAAAACAGCCCGTCGTTTTCCCGATAAGACCATCACTATACTTACCAAAGTAAATACGGATGAGACAAACACCAAGTATGCACAGGGTGGCATAGCCGTGGTGAATGATATGGAGCACGACAGCTTTGAAAAGCATATAGAAGATACGCTCATAGCGGGCGATGGCCTTTGTAACAAGCATATTGTAGACATAGTAGTAAAAGAAGGCCCGCATCGTGTGGATGAAATAATAGAGTGGGGTGCACAGTTTGATAAAGATGCAGGAGGCGATTATATGCGCGGTAAAGAAGGCGGGCACTCAGAGTTTCGTATACTGCACCACAAAGACATCACAGGTTTCGAGATAGAGCGTGCATTGGTAGAAGAAGCAAAGAAGCACTCCAACATTATTATACACAACCACTGGTTTGTACTCGATATCATAACCCAGCACCATATGGGTATGCTGGTCACCAAGTCTACGCCTGATATTGAGTGCTATGGTGTATATGCCCTTAACCTGCAAAACAATAACATCACCAAGATACTCGCAAAAGTTACCCTGCTGGCATCTGGTGGTGCCGGACAGGTATATCGTACAACCACCAACCCCAGGATAGCCACGGGCGATGGTGTAGCTATGGCCTATCGTGCCAAGGCACGCATAGAGAATATGGAGTTCATCCAGTTTCACCCTACCGCATTGTATGAGGCCGGTGTTAGTCCCTCATTCCTCATTACAGAGGCTGTGCGCGGCGATGGGGGAATACTGCGGAATAAAGACGGCGAGGCCTTTATGACCCGTTATGATGCCCGTGCCGACCTTGCGCCACGCGATGTGGTAGCCCGGGCTATAGACAGTGAGATGAAACGTACCGGTACTGAGCATGTGTACCTCGACTGCCGTCATATGGACCATGAAAAATTTACGCAGCACTTCCCCAATATATATGCACGCTGCAAAATGGCAGGCATTGATATATTTGAGCAGATGATACCCGTAGCTCCTGCAGCACACTATTGCTGTGGCGGTGTTAAGACAGATGAATACGGGCGTACTTCTGTGCGCCAGCTATATGCCTGCGGAGAAACTGCCAGCACAGGCCTGCATGGGGCCAACCGTCTTGCTTCAAACTCATTATTAGAGGCACTGGTGTTTGCGCATCGTTGTGCTGAAGATGCTGCTACGGTTATTGATAGCTGTAGTTTCAATACACAAATACCCGACTGGAATGCGTCTGGTACAACCGACCCTAACGAAATGATATTGATAACGCAGAGCATCAAGGAACTGAAACAGGTAATGAGTGATTATGTAGGTATCGTACGCAATGATGTGCGCCTGCAACGTGCCATGACCCGCCTTGACATGCTGCATGAAGAAACTGAGGAACTCTACAAAACTACTACAGTATCACCACAGCTATGCGAGGCACGCAACCTGATAACAGCAGGTTATCTCATCGTAAAAAGCGCCCAGTTCCGCAAAGAAAGCAGGGGCCTGCATTACAATACTGATTACCCGGAAAAAAGTGAGTTGTTACAGAATATTGTGCTGTAAAAAATAGAATTGGATACAAATCTCAACGAAAAGTAATCAGGTATTGCAGCTTGGCACAACAGTAGCAACGGAGCTAAATAAACAAACACCCGTCATCAGCGGTAACCGATGACAGGGCTCTTTTTCTTTGGTTCCTTTCTTTTGGAGAAGCAAAAGAAAGGAACAATGTTGAAGAGAAATGTTAACCTATAGAATTTGCACTTTCGCTAAAACAAGGGAGTTTACTTAGCACTCCTCATCATAGCAGCAGCCATACCATTACCTGTGCGTACCTCTTTGCGCTCACCTATCTGCTGGCGCCACATAGCGTAGTACAGGCCTTTCTCATCCAGCAATGTCTGGTGGCTGCCTGTTTCTATGATGCGGCCTTTTTCCAGTACATAAATACGGTCTGCATGCATAATGGTGCTCAGGCGGTGGGCTATCATCACAGTTATATGTTCGCGCTTCTGTGTTATCTCTTTTATAGTTTGAGATATTTCATCTTCAGTCAGTGAGTCGAGGGCAGAAGTAGCTTCGTCAAATATCATCAGCCTGGGCTCGCGCAGCAGCGCACGCGCTATGCTCAGCCTCTGGCGCTCACCGCCACTGAGTTTAAGGCCACCCTCACCTATCATAGTATCAATACCATTCTCCGCGCGCGACAGCAGGTTCTGGCAGGCAGCCTTTTGCAGTACCACGTTTATCTGTGCATCTGTTGCCCCTGGGTTCACAAACAGCAGGTTCTCTTTTATAGTACCGCTAAACAGTTGCGTGTCCTGCGTTACAAAACCTATCTGGTGGCGCAGTTCGTCAAAGTCTACCGCCTTGCTGTCGTGCTCATTATAGTATATATGGCCGCTGTTGGGGTTATACAGCCCTACCAGCAGTTTCACCAGCGTGGTCTTACCACTGCCGCTTGGTCCCACAAAAGCTACAGTTTCGCCAAGGCGTACATCAAAGCTTATGCCCTCCAGTGCAGGCCTGGTAGCCGTGTTGTGCTGAAATTTCACATCAGCAAAGCGCAGTTGCTCTATGCGGTTGATGGCTGCAGGATGTTCCGGCTTCACCTCTACCGGCTTTTCAAACAGCGTTTTCATATTGGCCAGCGATGCCTGTGCCTCACGCCATGCCAGTATCACGTTGCCTATCTCCTGCAGTGGCGCGAAGATGAAGAACGAATAGAACTGCATGGTGAACATTTGCCCTATAGACAGTTTTTCGCGGAAGAGAAAGTAGAGCAGGGTGAACATGATACACTGCCTGAGGAAGTTGACGAATGTACCCTGCACAAAGCTGATGCTGCGCAGGCTGCGTACCTTCTTCAGTTCCAGCCCCAGTATCTTTATCGTATTGGCATTCAGGCGGCGTATTTCCTGCTGGGTAAGGCCCAGGCTCTTTACCAGCTCTATATTACGCAGGCTCTCTGTTGTGCTGCCCGCCAGTGCATTGGTTTCGCTCAGTATGCTCTTCTGTATCACTTTTATCTTCTTGCTCAAGGCATTCATTAACAGGGTAAGGCAGAGGGCACCCAGCATATACACACCCACTATCCACGGGCCCGATTCACCAAGGTTAAAAGCGTAGATGATAACAAATACGATACCCACCAGTGTGGTGAAAAGGATATTGATAAATGCATTGATGAACTTCTCATTATCTGTACGCACTTTTTGCAGTATGCTCAGTGTTTCACCGCTGCGCTGGTCTTCAAAATCGCTGTAGGGCAGGCGCAGAGCATGGCGCAGGCCGTCTGTATAAATACGGGCGCCTACCTTCTGTATCACGCTGTTTACAGTATAGTCCTGGAAAGCCTTGGCAATACGGCTCACCATGGCCGTGCCTATCAGCATCAGCAGCCCGGTGGTAATACCGTTCAGGAACTGGCTCTGCGAGAACTTATCAGGCTGTTTGGCATAGGCATCAATTATATAGTGCCCGAATATATAAGGGTCAAAAAGGGAGAAAACCTGGTTGACAGTGGCCAGCAACAGCGATACCACTATCAGCCCTTTATGGCGGGAGAGATAGCTTAGAAGTAGTTTCATAACGGATGCAAAGGTAGGATATAGCCTGAAACCGATATATAGGCATTTATGATGGGTGCGTCATAAATTATGATTTTGGCGGATTAACACCCTCTTTTTGGCTAAATGGACATCCTATGGTTAACTTATGTGCAGCAAAGAGATTTGCTGCTATAGGCATCGTGCAGCCTGTTGCGAGGAACGAAGCTATCGTACACTTGTACGCCAATTGCTATGTTCATCAAGATACCATACTCCGCTATTTTCAAGCTACTACTCAACTTGTCCTTAAGAGGCATGCAAAGAACAAAATTTAATTCTTTATTAAATTGTGAAATTGATCAAGCACTGCTTTAGTAAAATAATAGCTATTCGTACTACACCGTATTTTATGCCCAACCTTATCTGTTGCAGTAATATAATTAAGAGGTATTTGCAGCCATACAGCCACTTTCTCTTTCTCAGATAATATTTTAGGGGCCTCCATCTGATTTATAAAAAAATCAGCATCAAGAATTATGTTGAATGTAATTGATGTATTCGATTCAATTAAATAATAGTTATCTCCTTGAAAATTTGTGGATTTGATTTTTTTATTGGGCAAAAAGAAATTGTTCTGGAATTCTATTACTCCTTTATTGATCTCTGGGAAATAGTCAAAAAAACCTATCCTTCCTGAATCAATCGGTAAATAGTTTTTAATAGTTATGATAGCAATTTCATTGTTAGGGTCTAAGTCGTTCATAAAACTGTCAATACTTTCAAACGTTATATTTGCGTATGTATATGTTTCAGTGTTCTTTTTAAGATATATATCCTGATGATTATTATTAGTGACAATCAGACACAACATTATACAATTAAGATTATAAGGATGTACATAAGCAGTGTCAACAGAAACTTTTATTTGAGAAAATAGAAACAAAGGACTGGCAACAAAAATTGCCATATAAAATAGCTTAATGTACCTCATGAAGAGTGATAAAAACTCAATATAAATGTAAAGTATTCTGTAAAATATATAAACAGTTTCTGCCCCGGTCGTGTCCCCGGTAGGGATACGGCAGAGTCACAAGGTCCGGTATTATTAATACTCTCTTCAGTAATGCAGCAGATATTGCGTCAGATACACAGATAAATAATGGTATATTTATTGTATATTTGTTATTAAATAATTGCTGCCAAAGCGGTTATTCTAAGTTCTTTGAAATACTGTCATTATGAGATCAATTCCTTCGCAGGGAAGCGAGTTTTTTTCCCTTGCTAAAAAACTATCAACAGATAGAGTGAGGTATAATATATGCTCCGCCGTCATTGCGAGGAACGAAGCAATCTCACCCAAACACAATATGCGCGTGATTAGATTGCCACGTCGTTCCTCCTCGCAATGACGCGAGAAAATGTAAAAACCGTAATCCGCCTTAGGCGGAGAAGAGTTTTTTATTTTTTAAGAAATTACTATCAAAAACTATCAACAGATAGAGTGAGGTGTAATATATGTTGCTACCCTCCCCCCTTGCCCCCTCGCTGAGGGGAGATACAAAAAAGCTCCCCTCCTGTTTTTAGGAGGGGGTGTTGGTATGCAGCGAAGCGGAATAACAACCGGGGTGGTATGCTCGTGCTGTGTATTGCTCATCGCGAGTTCACCTCCCCCCTTACCCCCTGATAATGGGAACAAGAAGGAAACAAAAATGGTTTTTGCCTTTTGAATTTTGCCTTTTGAATTTTAAAACGGATCTGTTTGTAGCCTTGAGGTACCTTTTCCATACCCCTGTTTTGCTGTATCTTGCACTTAATTAACCACATTCAAACTTGGGCCAGTATAGTATAGGAGATGCCATTAAACTGCTGATGGAGAAAAGCGGCTGGAAGCCCAAGGTAACAGAGCTGCGTATGCGCGAAGAGTGGGAAGAGATTACCGGTAAGACCATCAGCAAATACACCCGCAACATAGGCCTCAACGGACAGGTACTCACCATCTACAGTGATGTGGCCGCACTCAAACAGGAACTTTACTTTGGTAAAGAGCAACTGGTAGCCCGCATCAACGAGTACTTCGGCGAGCAGGTAGTAAAAGATATCATTATCAAATAGGTTAGAGTATGGCCATCAGTTCGGCAAGGTCGGCTATTTCGTAGGTTGGCTTGCGGTCGTGCTGCATGCGTGCAGGGTTGTAAAACACCTGGTCCCATCCGGCGTTATGAGCGCCCAGTATGTCTATATCCAGCGCATCGCCAATCATCAGGCTCTCAGCCTCTGTAGCACCGGTAGCCTTCAGGGCATAGTCAAATATTTCCATATGTGGCTTCATGCTCATGCTCTTCTCAGAGGTTATCACCTCGCCGAAGTAGCCGGCAATGCCGGAGAATTGGAGTTTCAGCTTCTGGGTAGATTCAAAGCCATTGGTAATAAGGTGCATCTCGTAGCTACCCTTACAGTGTTCCAGTACTTCTTTGGCATTGGGCATCAGGATACGCTGTGTGGGTAATATCTCGAGAAAGGCGCTGCTCAGCTCATGCGCCAGTGATGTATTAGCTACCTTAAAATCAAGCAGGGTAAGCCAGAAACGTTTCCAGCGCAGCTCTTCACGTTTTATAATGCCTTTACGGAAACGGTCCCACAGTATCTCGTTATGTCGGTTGAAAGTAGTCAGCAATTCCGGGAATGTAGGTATGCCATACTCTGCAAGCTCGTATTCGTTGAAGAGGCGGAGCAAGGTATTCTCAGAGTTCTTCTCAAAGTCCCACAGGGTGTGGTCGAGGTCAAAAAACAGGTGTTTGTACTTCTTGCTCATTGGCGTGCAAAGGTAGCGTAGTAAGTGCAGATAATAAAAAGCCGCCCACATGGGACGGCTTAGTATAAGTTTGGTAGTATAGCCTCAGGGCTTACTTCCTGCGATAGTAAATTTTGTCATCGAAGAACTCTGTGAGCGCCTGCAGTGCAGGGTTTGCCATACGTTCGTAGATACGAGATATCTCGATCTGCTCCTTGTTCTCGTGAATTTCTTCGAGGTTATCAGCATGGCTTGAGAACTCATCCAGTTTGCGGTGCAGTTCTTCTTTCATGCCTACAGCTATCTGGTTAGCCCTGCGAGATGTAACCACGATAGACTCGTACAGGTTGCCTGTCTTGTTTTTCAGTGCAATCACATCTTTGGTTTCTACCAGCGGGTTCACCGCTGCCATAGCTCTTTTATTTGTGCTCATTTCGTAATTTTTTTACAGAAAGGTCGGCTAAGGTACGATATTTTTCGGCTTCTGCCATAAATTTTGACTGCGGGTAGCCTTCTTTTAGTTCCTGGTAGGCATTCAGGGCACTGGCAAAGCGCTCTTCCTGCTTCTCACGGGTGCTTCCCTGGGCGTATTTATACCAAGATTTCATAACCATGAACTGGTACATATCGCTGTTAGCAGATTCAGGATAGTTGCGCATTACAGACTTGTAAGCTATGCAGGCAGCCTTGAACTGGCCTATATTATAGTAGAGTTTGGCGGCGTCTGCTTCCTTTATCTCCAGTTTGGCACGCAGTTGGTCTACATAATGGCTGGCTTCTTCGAGATGTTTAGAGTTAGGATGGGTGTTTATATATGATTGCAGGGCTTCCAATGCCTTTTCAGTATTGGTTGGGTCCAGCGAAGCCTTTGGAGATTCCTTGAACAGGCACAGGCCATACATGAACTCGCACTCTTCAGCATCCTTACTGCTCGGGAAGAAATCAACGAAATTCCTGAAGTGGTAAGATGCAGAAAGGTAGTCTTTCATGTAATAGAAGCTATAGCAATAGTGGTAATAAAGAGGCTCATAATTGCGGGTATTCTTCATTACCGGTATCAGCCCTTCATATAGTTGATTGGCGTGCTGGTACTGCTTCTTGTCGTAGTAGTAGTTCGCCTTCGATAGTTTGTAGTTTACGTCCTTGCTTTTGAGGGCTTTCTCATAGCCACTGCAGGAGTATAACAGTACCGGGGCCAATAATAACAATATATAATTACGCAGGCGATTAAGCATAAGGCTGGCAAAAATAAGCATTCATGTGCTTAAAGCATAAAAAGGCAGATAAAACTGTGTTAAATGAATTTAGCAGGGTGAAAATGAATGCTTTCAACAGCTTATCCACATAAATCCACACCAATTCACATATGGATATGAACAATGGTCTGCAAAACTGCCTCAAATGCAATACAGTCAAGCATTTACAAAACATATGATTTTGTGGAAAAATATGTATTGTGTTGTTTCTCCATAATCGTGGGATTTTGTGTTATTTTGTGGGAGTAAATGGCGAAAATGCCATAAAATACCCGAAATGATCAATTTTCTCGGAGAATATGAAATGACGATAGACTCAAAAGGCCGCTTCCTGCTGCCTTCGGGTTTTCGTAAGCAACTGCCGGAAGGCGTTGCTGAGCGATTCGTCATTAATCGTGGTTTCGAGAAGTGTCTCACATTGTACCATATAGATAGCTGGAATGCCATAGCCGATAAGGTGAACCGCCTCAACGATTTCAATCCTAAGGTGCGTGAATTCAAAAGGCTGTTTATGAATGGGGCTACAATGGTAGAGTTGGACAGCGCCGGCAGGATATTATTACCAAAGTCGCTGCAGGAATATGCAGGTGTTGCTAAGGATATGGTTCTGTCTTCGCAGGGCACTAAAGCTGAGTTGTGGGATAAAGATACGTACCATAACTATATCAGGGAGCATGCTGCTGGTTTCAGTGACCTGGCAGCAGAAGTTGCCGGCGGTGATTTTGTCAACCCGTTTGAAAATATATAATGATGGACGGGCAGGTGTTTTACCATACTACAGTTCTTTTAAACGAGGCGGTAGACGGATTAGCTGTAAAAGAGGATGGGGTATATGTGGATGCAACATTTGGCGGAGGTGGTCACAGCAGGCTCATATTGTCAAAGCTGGGTAGTGCAGGCAGGCTTATAGCATTCGACCATGATGCAGATGCGTGGCGAAATAAGCCGGAAGATGACAGGTTGATTGCAGTTACAGAAAACTTCAGGTACATAAAAAGGTTCCTCAAGTTCAACGGTTATCCGCAGGTGGATGGAATACTGGCCGATCTGGGTGTAAGTTCTTACCAGTTTGATACAGCAGAGCGTGGTTTCTCAATTCGTTTTGACGGACCGCTGGATATGAGGATGGATAAGCGGACGGAGCTAACAGCAGCAGAGGTTTTGCAAACATACAGTGAGCAGAGGTTGCATAAAATGTTTGAGCAGTATGGTGAAGTAAGAAATGCAATTCAGTTGTCGAAACATATAGTTGCAAACAGGGCTAAGGTGAAGTTGGATACTATAGATGCTTTGAAAGCCCTGATAGCGCCGGTGGTGAAAGGGAATCCCAATAAGTATCTGGCGCAGGTGTTCCAGGCATTGCGAATAGAAGTGAATGATGAAATGGGAGCGCTGAAAGAGTTTATGGAACAGGCAGTGCAGTGTTTGAAGCCCGGAGGAAGATTGAGCGTGATAACGTTTCACTCGCTGGAGGATAGAATGGTGAAGCAGTATATGAAAAAGGGTAGTTGGGATGAGGTAGAAACAGATGTGTTTGGCAGAGTGACGCATGAGCCTGAGATGAAACTGGTAAATGCAAAGCCAATTGAGCCAACTGAAGAAGAAATTAAAAACAATTCACGTGCACGCAGTGCACGGCTACGAATAGGTGAAAAGCTGTAATGGCAAAAGAAAGAAATATTAACAAAGAGCAAGAGACAGAGCAGCGTGTCCGGAACGACTGGAAGACGCTGGTGGAGAAAATATCCTACAAGGCTATTGTAAACAATGTTCCTTTTCTCGCTTTCATTGCCTTGCTGTGTGTGTTGTATATCAATAATTCTCAGCAATCTATTGATATGCAGCGCGAGCTGAATAAAGAAAATAAAACTCTGAAAGAATTACGCTGGAAATATATGGACGTTAAAACACAGTTGATGTACACACGAATGGAGACCGAAGTGATAAAGCGTGCATCAACTATAGCGATGAAGCCATTAGTGTTGCCTGCGTATTCTATTATCAGTGATTCAGCCATAAACAGTAAGTAATAAATTGTCTACCGTTAAAAAGGACATACGGTTCAGGGTGTACATAGCATTTACAGGTATCTGTTTGCTGGGGCTCGCCATCCTTTTTAAGGCCTTTCTTATACAGCTTAAGGAAGGGCCTGAGTTAAGGCAATTGGCAAAAGAGATGCACACACGTAGTGCTACACTTCCGGCAGAGCGTGGTAATATATATACAGAAGATGGAGCGCTATTATGTTCTACTATTCCGCAGTTTGATGTGCATGTGGATTTTTCTGTTATCAAGCCTGATACATTCAAGAGATATCTGGATACCCTGGCAACAGGATTAAGTTCTTTATTTAAGGATGCTACCGTAGCAACATATAAACAATTGCTCACTACTGAATTTACTAAACAGAGTCGTTACTGGTCATTGAAAAACAAAGTGCCTTATTACGAATACCAGGTGTTAAGGTCGTTCCCTGTTTTTAATAAAGGCGCACGGAGAGGTGGATTGATAGTTGATCCGAATATCAAACGTATCAACCCGTATGGCATGCTGGCTTATAGAACAATTGGTTTGTGGAGGGAGAATAGCCAGATAATAGGACTGGAAGCTGCTTATGATTCTGTGCTGAAAGGTATGAGTGGTAGTAGGGTAGAGCAAAAAGCAACAGGAGGTGTATGGTTGCCTGTTGAAGGATCTGAGGTTGATCCTCGAAATGGTATGGACCTCGTAACAACTATCGACATAGGTATACAGGATGTTGCGGAACACGCGCTGAAAAGTGTATTGGAGCAATATAAATGTATGTATGGTACGTGCATTGTTATGGAAGTGAAAACGGGTAAGATCAAGGCGCTGGCCAACCTGGGACGCCAGAAAGATGGTTCTTACTGGGAAGATTTCAATTATGCTATGATGCCTACAGAGCCTGGATCTACGTTCAAGCTGGTTACACTGATGTCGCTCCTGAACGATGGCTACATTAATATTAATCAGTCGGTTGATTGCCAGGGTGGTGTAGCGCATTTTGGTAATCTGACATTGCATGACTCACACCTGGGTTTGGGTGTGATGTCAATAAAGGATGCATTTGCGCATTCTTCAAATGTGGCTATGGCAAAACTGGGCAACCAGTATTACGGTAGTAATCCGCAAAAATATATTGACCATTTGTATAAGCTGCACCTGAATGAGCGTACTCATATAGACTTGTTGGGTGAGCGTAAGCCGGTAGTGAAGACTCCTAATAGTTCGGGTTGGAGTTCAACAAGTATACCATGGATGTCTTATGGCTACGAGATACAGATAACACCATTGCATACATGTATGGTATATAATTCTGTAGCTAACGGAGGTAAAATGATGAAGCCATACCTGATAAGCGCAATACGTGAATATGGTAAAGATGTAAAGGTGTTCAATCCGCAAGTGGTAGTAGATAAAGTGGCAGATTCATCAGCAATTGCACAACTACGTGCCTGTATGGAAGAGGTCGTGTTAAGTGGTACTGCAAAGCATATAAAAAGCCCGTTCTATGCTATAGCCGGTAAAACAGGTACCGCACAGGTGGCAGATAAAGGTATAAGGTATACTGATGGTGTTTACCAGGGGTCATTTGTTGGATACTTTCCCGCTGACAGGCCTCAATATACTATAGCAGTAGTAGTGCGTACAAGCCCTGGTTCAAGTGCATATTATGGGGGTACCATAGCAGCACCTGTATTCAGGATGATAGCGGACAGGGTGTTTGCTAACAGTAAAGGTTGGGATGGCCCGCTGGATAGTATAGCAAAAACAGGAGATAAGAAATTGGTAGCACAGCAAACAACAGGAAGAAAATATAATACCCTCTTGAAATATGCAGGTGTAAAAGTTGATGTGCCTGCCGGTAATGAATTAATGCAGCTTACAGCAGATTCAAATAAAAAAATAACAATTGAGTCAGCGAAAGTATATGAGGGGTATGTGCCTGATGTTAGCGGGTTGGGCTTAAAAGATGCAGTGTACCTGTTGGAAAAAGAAGGGATGCAGGTGCAAGTGAAAGGCAAAGGCAAAGTGCAGTTGCAATCAGTTGCTCCGGGTTCAAGAATATATAAAGGACAAAAAATAATTCTGCAGCTAAGTTAATGGCGATATTAAAAGACATATTGGTTGGTGTGCAGCCTGTGCAGGTTGCAGGTGATACTTCTGTTGAGGTCAGCAATTTGTGTATTGACTCAAGAAATGTATCCGGCGGCACAATGTTTATAGCCATTAAGGGAACATCTGTTGACGGACATCAGTATATAGACAAAGCTATCAGCCAGGGAGCTGTGGCAATAGTATGTGAAACGCTACCTGAACATAAAGAGGGTAACATTACATATATAGTCGTAAGAGACAGTGCAGAAGCCGCAGGCTTGCTGGCTTCTGCATTTTTTGATTATCCGTCTGCACGGATGAAAGTAGTTGGTGTGACCGGAACTAATGGTAAGACAACCACAGCCACGCTGCTCTACAATCTGTTCGAGGCATTGGGCTATAAAACAGGTTTGATATCAACCGTACAAAATCATATACACGATAAAGCTGAGCCTTCAACACATACAACACCGGATGCTATTGCTGTGCAATCGTTATTGGCAAAGATGGCAGACGCGAAGTGCGAATACGTGTTTATGGAAGTGAGTTCTCATGCTGTTCACCAAAAGAGAATATCAGGCATCGACTTTGCTGGGGGTATATTTACCAATATAACACACGATCATCTTGATTATCACAAAACATTTGATGAGTATATAAGGGTGAAAAAGGCATTCTTTGATGGATTGTCTGCATCTGCGTTTGCATTGTCTAATGCTGATGATAAGCGTGGTTTGGTGATGCTGCAAAATACTAAGGCAGATAAACAAACATATAGCTTAAAGGCGCCTGCGTCATTCAAAGGGAAGATACTGGAGAATAATCTTACCGGGCTTGTTATGACCATCAACAATCATGAGGCCTATTTCAGGATGATAGGAACATTCAATGCCTATAATCTGCTTGCAGTTTATGGTACAGCATGTTTGCTCGGTGAGGATAGCATGAAGGTGCTATCTGTTTTAAGTAACCTGCATGGTGCACCGGGACGCTTTGAGACCTATATGTCTGCCAATGATAAGATATTGGGTATAGTAGATTACGCACATACACCGGATGCATTAATAAATGTACTGGCAACAATTAATCAGTTGCGTACAGGTGGTCAGCAAGTGATAACGGTGATAGGATGTGGTGGAGACAGGGACAGGACAAAACGCCCGATAATGGCACAAGTGGCTTGTGAACATAGCGACAGAGCAATACTCACGGCTGATAACCCGCGCAGCGAGGATCCTGAAGAAATATTGAATGAAATGGAGGCAGGTCTTACCGGGGCTCAGAAAAGAAAATCATTGAGGATAACAGATCGCAGGGAGGCAATTAAAACTGCATGTGCATTGGCGAATAACCAGGATATAATACTGGTAGCAGGTAAAGGACATGAAACATACCAGGAGATCAAAGGTGTGAAATATCCGTTTGACGACAGGGAAATATTATTGGACTCATTTAAAATACTAAATAAATAAAGGTAATGCTGTACTACCTGTTTACATATTTACGCGAACACTTTGGCTTATTTGGCGCAGGGGTATTCTACTATATCACTTTCCGCGCAGCTATGGCCATTATACTTTCGCTTGTTATTACAGCTATCATGGGTAAGGGGCTGATTCGTTTCCTTCAGAGGAAACAAATCGGTGAAACAGTGAGGGATCTCGGCTTGCAGGGAGAAAGTCAGAAAAAAGGTACACCAACAATGGGTGGTCTTATAATTATTGCCGCCATACTTATTCCAACTCTATTGTTTGCAAGAATTGAAAATGTGTACATCATCTTGATGCTGGTGTCTACAATCTGGCTTGGTTTAGTGGGCTTTATTGATGATTATATTAAGGTGTTCAGGAAAAATAAGGAAGGCCTTGCCGGCAAGTTCAAAATAATGGGGCAGGTTGGGTTAGGGATTATTGTAGGTGTAACACTGTATTATAATCAGAATGTAGTTACATCAAGAGAAGTAGTTGAGGGGCAGCCAATATTACATAACACTTCAGAAAAAATAGTTGGTAAACCTTTCCCGCGAAAAGATCAGGCAGGGAAAACTCATACATATGTGACTGTTAAAAGTGTTACAACTACTATCCCGTTTGTAAAAAGCCATGAATTTAGCTTAGCTAAGATAGCAGCCTGCTTCGGTGAAGGTGCTGTAAATGTGCTGACTCCAATTCTGTATATACTGTTTGTGATATTTATTATTACTGCAGTGTCTAATGGTGCCAATATTACTGATGGTGTAGATGGGTTGGCTACAGGCGTTTCTGCAATAATAGGTATCTGCCTGGGTGTGTTTGCATATGTTTCCGGCAACTACATATTTGCCGACTATCTGAATATAATGCACATACCTAACCTGGGAGAGCTGTCAATATTTATCGGTGCATTCATTGGTGCATGTATCGGCTTCCTCTGGTATAACGCATACCCGGCACAGGTATTTATGGGAGATACAGGTAGCCTCGCATTAGGTGGTATCATCGCGTCATTAGCTATCATTATTCGCAAAGAGTTATTAATACCTATTATCTGCGGCATATTTCTGGTAGAGCTTTTGTCAGTAATGATACAGGTAACTTATTTCAAGCGTACGAAAAAGAAGTATGGTGAAGGGCGAAGGATATTCCTTATGTCGCCATTGCACCACCATTACCAAAAGCTTGGATATCATGAAAGTAAAATAGTAACGAGGTTCTGGATTGTAGGTATAGTACTGGCTGTATTGAGTATCGTAACATTAAAAATGCAATAGTGGCAGAGAACAAACATAAGAGATTGGTGATACTGGGCGCAGGCGAAAGCGGCGTAGGTGCGGCACTGCTTGGGAAACAGCAGGGCTGGGATGTGTTTGTTACAGATGGTGGCAAGATTAAGGATGACTACAAACATGAGTTGCTGAAAGCGGGTATTGTATTTGAAGAAGGCGCACATACTTATAGTGATATACTGAATGCTGATTGCGTAGTGAAGAGCCCGGGTATACCTGAGAAGGCGGAAGTGATGAAGAAGATAAGGACCGCAGGTATCGAAGTGTGCAGTGAGATAGAGTTTGGCTTCAGATATAAAGGAAGCAGCAGGATAATAGCAATAACAGGTAGTAACGGTAAAAGCACTACAACGAAACTTACATACCATTTGCTCAAGGAAGGCGGGTATGATGTAGCAATGGTTGGTAACATAGGCTACAGCTTCGCCAAGCAAATTGCAGAAAAACCTTGTCAGTGGTATGTGATGGAGATAAGCAGCTTCCAGTTGGATGATATACATAGGTTCAGGCCTGATGTAGCAGTGTTGCTGAACATTACTCCGGACCATCTTGACAGGTATGATTATAAACTTGAAAACTATATAGCGTCAAAATTCAGGATAGCAGAGAACCAGACAGATGCAGACTTCTTTGTCGTTAACCTCGATGATAAAAATATTACTGATCACATTACATCCCATTCAATTCATTCAAAAACAATCTATTTCACAATGAGCGAACAGAATCCAATGAACGAAGGCGGTTTTACAGAGAACGACCGCATACACATTCGCTACGATGGTGAAGACCTGAATATGTCAATTCATGATTTATCTGTAAAAGGCAAACATAACCAGTACAATAGCATGGCAGCAGGAATATCAGCACGTATAGCCGGACTAAGAAAGGAAAAGATAAGAGAAAGCTTTGCCACGTTCGAAGGGCTGGAGCATCGTCTCGAATTTGTAGCTACTGTTCGCGGTGTGGATTTTATTAATGACAGCAAAGCAACAAATGTAAACTCTGTATGGTATGCATTGGAGAGTATGAAACAACCTACGATACTGATACTTGGCGGACAGGATAAAGGGAATGATTATAACGAGATCATGGACCTGGTGAAGGAAAAAGTAAAGGCTATAGTATGTATGGGTATTGACAACAAGCCTATACATGAAGCGTTTGATGGGGTAGTAACAGAAGTAGCTGATACAACCAGTGCAATGGATGCTGTAAGGGCTGCATATGCATTAGCTGAAAAAGGAGATGCTGTCCTGCTTTCGCCTGCATGTGCAAGCTTCGATTTATTTAAAAATTATGAAGACAGGGGACGCCAGTTTAAAGAGGCTGTTCACTCACTATAATTAAGATACGAGTATATGAATCAATTGCTGAAACGGACCAAAGGAGACCAGGTAATATGGGCGGTAGTAGTCGTGCTATCGTTTATAAGCCTGCTTGCCGTATATAGCTCTACGGGTTCATTAGCGTATCGTATGGATAAGAACTCAAACTATTACCTGATAAAACAATTATTGGTACTGGCGTTAGGGTTAGTTATTATTTACTACATACATAAGATAAACTATACAAAGTTTGCGAAGATAGCAGTACTGTTATACATAATTAGCCTGCCCCTTCTTATCTATACTTTATTCTTTGGTACTACTTTGAATGAAGGCTCTCGCTGGATACGCCTCCCGGTTATTAATGTAACTTTCCAGACATCTGATTTAGCAAAGTTGGCGCTGTTCATGTTCCTGGCGCGGGTACTGAGTATTAAACAGGATGTTATCAAAGACCTGCGCAAGGGATTTATACCGGTTTTGATACCGGTGTTACTTACCTGTGCACTTATTGCTCCGGCGAATTTGTCCACGGCGCTAATGCTTGGGTTTACATGCTGCATTTTGTTTTTCATAGGCAGGGTTCAGGTAAAACATATTATGCTGCTTGCAGTTGCGGGTATCATTGGAGTGGTCGTATTGTTTGGGTTATCAAAGGCATTCCATTTTGGTCGTGCAGCTACATGGGAACAACGGATACAAGATTTTGCAGGCAGCAGTGACGAGAAAGGAAAGAAAAAAGAAGATGTTTACCAGGTGCAGCAGGCTAAAATAGCCATAGCAAATGGTGGTATCACAGGCCGCGGTCCCGGAAGGAGTTTGCAAAGAAACTTCCTGCCACACCCTTATTCTGATTTTATCTATTCAATAATTATAGAAGAATATGGATTGATAGGGGGGGCAGCATTGATATTTCTATACCTGCTGTTTTTATGGCGCAGCATTTTGATATTTAGAAGATGTCCCTTTGCATTTGGTGCATTCCTGGCAGTGGGGCTAAGTATAACGCTGGTATTCCAGGCGATGCTCAATATGGCAGTGAATGTACACCTTGTTCCGGTGACGGGGCTTACGCTGCCATTGGTAAGTATGGGGGGGTCTTCTATCTGGTTCACAAGTATCGCGATTGGGGTAATACTAAGTGTAAGCAGGTATGTGGATGAAACAGAAGGTAAAAGAAAAGCAAGTATAGCTAAAGATGATAGTGCTGAAGAAGAAACAGAAGAAGAAACAACAGTTAGTAAACTAAAAACAGCAAAAGCAAAATAAATGAAACAATTGCGTGTAATAATAGCTGGTGGTGGTACAGGCGGGCATATATTCCCGGCTGTAGCTATTGGCCATGCATTACAACGATTGGCTCCCGGTACACAACTGTTGTTTGTTGGTGCAAAGGGAAAAATGGAGATGGAGAAAGTACCGCAGGAAGGATTTGAGATAATAGGTTTGGATATAGCGGGTTTCAACAGGAGTAATATGCTGAAAAACCTGCTGCTTCCATTCAAGATATTGAAAAGCGCTATGCAGGCAAGAGCTATTCTGAAACAGTTTAAACCTGATGTGGTAGTAGGTGTGGGTGGTTATGCAAGCTTCCCTGTGCTTAATGCTGCACAAGGAGAGAATATACCCACACTGATACAGGAACAGAACTCTTATGCAGGTAAGAGTAATAAGATATTGGGTAAGAAAGCAAAAGCAATATGTGTAGCATATGAACATATGGAGCGTTTCTTTCCTAGAGAAAAGCTTATAACAACTGGCAATCCTGTGCGTGCTAAAATTGCTGCGTCGAATATTAGCAGGGAAGAAGGGCTTGGTTGGGCAGGTTTAAAAGCTGGTCGTAAAACAATATTAATAGTTGGCGGCAGCTTGGGTGCTAAAGCGATCAATGAATCAATAGATGCCAACCTCGAAAGTATACTTGAAGAGAATGTACAGTTGATATGGCAAACAGGCAAGCCTTATTATGAAACAGCGAAGGCAAGAGCTGCAGCATATAGTGATAGGGTTAAGGTGTTTGATTTTATTCGTGAGATGGAGTATGCATACGCAGCATGTGATGTGGTTGTATCAAGGGCAGGCGCGTTGGCTATCGCTGAATTGTGTATAGTGGCAAAACCTGTGGTGTTTGTGCCATTTCCTTTCGCCGCAGAGGATCACCAAACACGTAATGCTATGGCGCTGGTGGAGCATAATGCAGCATTAATGGTAAAAGACAGCGATGCTAAGACAGAGCTGGTGAAAAAGTTGAAAACTATTCTGCATGATGAAGCAATGCAGGAATTAATGATAGCAAACCTCAGGAAAGTAGCCATCAAGGATGCTGACGAGCGGATAGCAAAAAAAGTAATAGAAATAGCAGGAAACGCATAATGGACGTAAAAGCATTAAAACGAGTGTATTTTGTAGGTGTCGGTGGTATCGGCATGAGTGCGCTTGCCCGCTTTTTCAGGGAACAGGGTGCAATCGTGAGCGGTTATGACAGAACAGAAACCGACCTCACTAAGAAATTAGTAGCGGAAGGTGTCGCTATTCATTATACTGATGATGTAACACTCTTAGATAAAGAGGCTGAATTGGTTGTGTATACACCGGCTATACCATCTGAACATAAAGAGCTTAACTGGTACAGAGACAATGGTTACCCTGTATACAAACGCAGCGATGTGCTGCAATGGATAACAGAAGCATTGTTTGCCATTACCATAGCTGGAACACACGGTAAGACGACTATCTCCACAATGACGGGTTACCTGCTCAGGGAAACAGGGTATGGCTGTAATGCATTCCTTGGTGGCGTATCTGTAAATTATGAGAGTAATTACTGGAGCAGCGATAATGATGTAGCTGTAATAGAAGCAGATGAGTATGACAGGAGTTTCCTGAAGCTGAGGCCTGATATTGCTGTGCTTACTGCAATAGACCCCGACCATCTGGATATTTATGGTACTGCTGAAGAAATGGAATCGGCGTTCATTCAGTATACAAAGAATATTAAAGAAGGCGGGATGCTCCTGGTTAAGCATGGATTGCACCGTGCTTCAGAATTCAAAGCCAGTAAAATAGTTACCTACAGCCTGCAAAATAATGCGGCAGATTACTATGCTACCAACATCAGGCAAAAGGACGGTGGGTATATATATGATGTAGTTGGTAAAGACTGGATAATAAATGATGTGCACCTGCCTATAGGTGGCATGCATAACGTAGAAAATTCCGTAGCCGCAATCACCATTACACAGATGCTGGGCATATATCCGGAGGCTGTCAGAGATGCTATTGCTGGGTTTAAAGGAATTAAACGCAGGTTCGAATATGTGGTGAAAACGGATAAGGTAGTCTATATAGATGACTATGCGCATCACCCCGAAGAACTGGCAGCATTGATAAGCAGTGCGAAAAGATTATTCCCAGGACGCAGGTGTGTAGTTGCATTCCAGCCGCATTTGTTTAGTCGTACACGCGATCTGGCCGATGGCTTTGCACATAGCTTAGATATGGCAGATGAAGCCATATTGCTGGATATATATCCTGCCAGGGAATTGCCAATAGAAGGTGTTACGTCGAACATGATAACAGAAAGGATGGGAAACCCGGCACACACCATATTGTCAAAGCAGGGATTGTTGGATTATGTTAAGGCTGCAGCGCTTACGTTGTTTATAACTGCCGGGGCAGGTGATATAGATAAACTGGTACCAGAGATAAAAAATATTCTGGAAAAAAAATGAGTGAAAAGCGCAAAATATCAATACGCAAGATACTACAGGCACTGGTGACACTGGTGCTGGCAGGAGGCTGTGTATTTGCTATGCTCAGCGCATCAAGCTTGCAGAATAAAGAAAGAATAAGTGAATTAAACATAAGGATAAAGAATGACAGGTTTAGGTTTATAGATACTACAGAGGTAAAAAAGATGCTATTGTCAGACAGGAGCATAGACGTGAACAAGGCAAGTATAGGTAAGCTGAATATTTACCAGATGGAGAAGATAGTGAGCACTAATCCATGGGTGGCAGACGCACAGGTTTATATAGATAACAGGAAGGTGTTAAATGTAAATATTACACAAAGGATACCAGTGGCGAGAATATTTGATCAGGCTGGTAATAGTTACTACCTGGATCATACACTGCAGGAAATGCCTTTGTCTGATAAATATGTACACTATACAACTGTTGTTACTAATGTGCCCGTATTAAATACTGATAGTTCAAAGAACGCATTAAGAGGGCAGATAGTGGCACTGGTAAGGTATATAGACAGAGATACATTCTGGAGCGCACAGGTATCGCAAGTGATCGTATGTGATGACTTAGGGTTTGAATTAGTGCCTGTTTTAGGTAGCCAGAAAATATTGTTTGGAGATACATCGAATATGGAATCAAAATTCAGGAACCTGTTTGTGTTTTATAAGTCGGCGCTGAACAGGGTAGGATGGGATAAATACAGTGTGCTTGATCTGCGTTATAAGACACAAGTTGTTGCTACCCCTGCAATAGCATGGAAGGCTCCGGTAGATAAAGCAATGAGTGATATGAGCTGGGTGAAAAGTATAATTGGTAACGATACAGGGGCTAAAGAATTTACAGCAGTGTCTAAGCCTGTAGTGCAGAGGCAGATAAAGCCCGAGGCTAAACCTATAGTAGTAAAGAAGCAGGATCCATTACCTGCAAAGCAACCATCACCCATAAAACAAAGTGTACCGGTTAAAGTGCCAGCTACCCATAATGCAGTAGTCGCAAAGCCCAAAGCTAAGCCGGTTGAAAAGCTTAATAAGAAGAAAATAGAAACAAAAGCAAAGGATACTAAAGGCAAAAAGGAATCTAAAACACCAAAATATATTTATAACGGACAATAAAAATAACAGACATAAAACGCGCAATATGAGTAAGAAACAGCAACCAATTATCGTAGGCCTGGATATAGGTACAACCAAGGTTGTAGCTATAGCGGGCAGAAAAAATGAATTTGGTAAACTCGAAGTGCTTGGTTTCGGTAAAGCAGATTCTGCAGGTGTAAGCCATGGTGTGGTAATGAACATTGAACAGTGTATCCGCTCTATTGAACAGGCTATTGAGAAGTGCCTGCAATCAAACGAAAACCTTGAGATAAAAGAGGTTTACGTTGGTATAGCCGGGCAGCATATCAAGAGCTTACAAACCAGGGGAGACAGGGTTCGTACCCGTACCGACGAAGAGATCAATAAAGATGATATTGAGTTGCTGGTTCGCGACCAGTACAAAACATATATCCCTGCCGGAGACCAGATAATTGATATTGTACCGCAGGAGTTTACGGTTGATAGTACGCCAAATGTTTTGGACCCGATAGGTATGAGCGGTGTGAAGATCGGTGCGAACTTCCATATCATCACAGGCGATAAGAACGCTATTCGTAATATAAAACGTTGCGTTGATAAAGCTAATCTCGTAACTCGTGACCTTGTATTACAGCCATTAGCATCAGCCGCATCTGTAATGAGCGATGAAGACCTTGAAGCTGGTGTTGCTATAGTAGATATTGGTGGTGGTACTACAGACATGGCAGTGTTTTACGATGGTATACTAAAACATACAGCTGTTATACCTTATGCAGGCGTAAATATTACTAATGATATCCGTAATGGTTTAGGTGTATTGCGTGCTCAGGCAGAACAGATGAAAGTGCAGTTTGGTATGGCTCTTGCAGATGAGGCCAACTCTAATGCATATATCACTATCCCGGGTTTGCGCGGATTGCCACCGAAAGAGATATCAATGAAAAACCTGGCACACATCATCCAGGCACGCATGCAGGAAATACTGGATTATGTTGTTTACCATCTTAAACAAATTGATCTGGATAAGAAATTATATGGCGGTATAATACTTACAGGTGGTGGCGCGCAACTGAAACACCTCATACAGCTTACAGAATATGTCACAGGGCTGGGTGCCCGTATCGGTTATCCTAATGAACATCTTGCTGGCGGGCATATGGATGAGTTGTCTAACCCTATGTATTCAACCTGTATAGGTTTGATACTGAGGGGGTATCACGATTTCGAAAATGGACGCATGCGCTATGTAGGTGAAGGGGGCAATATCATCCATATTTCTGAAGAAGATTTGAAAGTGATCAAAGCGTCTGTAAGCACTATTCAGGAAGAGGTTGATGAGATACAGCAACCAGATGAAACAGCACAGCATAAAGCTGCTAAACGAAGTGAGAACTTCAGGAAGCTGTTTGACAGATTGAAAGGCAAGTTTATAGAATTGTTTGAAGACGTAGAAGATAAAGAAATTGAATAGCTATTTAATAATCACAACATATATATCACAACTAGTAATTACTAACCCAACAAATCAAATCGTATGATACATTTCGAAATTCCTAAAAATCAATCTTCTATCATTAAAGTGATAGGCGTTGGTGGCGGTGGTGGCAATGCCGTTAATTATATGCATAGCTTAGGTATAGATGGTGTAGATTTTGTGATCTGCAACACAGATTCTCAAGCGTTGGCCTTAAGCCCTGTAGCTAATAAGATACAGTTGGGGCCACACCTGACACAAGGGCTTGGTGCTGGAGCTAACCCTGAAATTGGTAAGCAGGCAAGTGAAGAAAGTATGGAGGACATATCCAAGATACTTAAGGTAAACACACGTATGGCATTCATCACTGCTGGTATGGGTGGTGGTACCGGTACCGGTGGTGCACCTGTGGTAGCTAAGGTATGCCGCGACCTGGGAATCCTTACAGTAGGTATTGTTACTACTCCCTTCACTTACGAAGGCCGTAAGCGTTTGAAACAAGCACAGGAAGGTATTGATCGTATGCGCGAACATGTAGATACCATCCTTATCATATCGAATGATAAACTGCGTCAGCAATTTGGTAATCTGCCTTTCACACAGGCATTTGCCAAAGCAGATGATGTATTGGCTACAGCAGCCAAATGTATCACAGACGTTATCAATACAACCGGTCAGATAAACGTTGACTTTGCTGACGTTTGCACTGTAATGAAAAATGGCGGCGTGGCAATACTTGGTGCTGCGGCAGTTTCCGGTGAAAATCGTGCACTGCATGCAGTAGAGCAGGCGTTGAATTCTCCATTGCTGAATGACAGCGATATCAAAGGTGCTAAATGGTTGCTCCTTAATATCACGTCGGCGGCTGGTGAATTTGAACACACAATGGATGAGGCAGAAGCTATACAGGCATATGTACAACAGCAGGCGGGAGATGGTTGTGATGTGATACTGGGTATGGGTCATGATCCAAACCTGGGAGACAGGATAGCTGTTACTGTAATAGCTACAGGGTTTAATCATAAAGACATACCTGTAGATATGCCAATAAAAACGAACGAGCCTGAAAAGATAATTGTAAAGTTGGGTGAACCTATGAATGTAGTTCCCGCTACGCCGGTAACTACTCCTTCAGTTCCTGATAATTCAATGGCTCCTACCTTAGTAGAGGCTCCGGTTGCAAAAACACCGGTTGTAATTGATGCAAAACCTGCATTCCCGGTACAACAACAGGTTTCAGAAGAGCCTAAACAATTATTCAGCCTGAGTATAGAAGAGCCGGCTCCAACTGTGCAGGCAGAGCAACAAGTTGAAGAAGCTCCTAAAGTACAGGAACCTCAGCTTGAATTGATCATCAAAAACGAAGTAACTCTTCAGGAAGCTGAACCCGTAGCTCCGGTACAACCTTCTGCACCTGTAGCAGTTAAAGAAGAGACTGCACAAATGAAGATAGGTGAACGTGTACTTTCTGCTGATGAAATAGAAGAAAGGAAGCGTTTTGAAGAACAGAAAAGAGCCCTTGAAGAACGTGCAGAGCGTTTACGTCGCATGAGTTTCAATATTAAGGCAAATGAAAGTTCTGATGATTTGGAAAGCGTACCGGCTTATGTACGTAAGAATATTGCAATAGATAATAACACTGTTGCATCTGCTGATACATTCTACAGCGGTTATAGTGTAGGTGTAAATAATGAGCAGAAAAACGACCAGGCATCAATTCAAACCATCAATACATTCCTTGACGGTAAGAAGCCTGACTAACCAGTCTCTTTTGTTATATTTCATATTGCGTAACAGCTCCCGTTTTCTAACGGGAGCTTTCTTTTTGATTTCTTTTAACATTCGCTCGTTAAACCAAATAATTGTTGCCGGGTCTATCATATAACAGCTCACAATTAAAAACGAGTAATTATGAAACAGATAATTTTTGCAGCCGCTTTATTGACAACACTCTTTAGCGTACAATTAGCATCAGCCAGAACGCCTCATATAAATAAACGTCAGTATGTTCAGCATCACAGGATACAACAAGGTGTTCGTAATGGTTCGCTGACTCATCGCGAAGCAGCGCACCTGAAGATGCAACAGGCACATATACGCCATGATAAAATGCTGGCTATGGCCGATGGTCATGTATCTCCCCGCGAACGTGCTATAATAAACAGGGAACAGAATAAAGCTGATCGTAATATATACAGGCAGAAACATGACGTTCAATACAGGAGAAGGTAATTAGTTTTGGTGGTTAGGATGTAAAGGCTTGCTTTTTAGCAGGCCTTTTTTCGTTCACCAGGGTTAAGAAACCATTTCTCTTTGTCACAAAAGCATCATTTTTGCTTTTTATTAACAAATTCATTGCCAACCTTTTAGTGCAAATGTTAGGTCTTAATTATTACCTTGCGGTTGAAAAATGCCGTAAACGGTATATCCTCTTATTTATTGTTTCACTAAATTGGCAGGGTATTTGTTTTTAACTTTTTAGCAACGATTGCATACTAAGGCTTCAAACAAAGCGTTAATAACCTTTAAATAAATTCGATATAAGGATACTTCTACCTAACTATAATTACTGGCTTGACGTAATCTATACGTTTAACAAAGGTAGAAGATATGCAATCAAACACCCTCCTACATTCAGATGCTGAGCTGATACACGCTTTCCTGCAGGGCGAAGAACAGGCTATAGAAACACTTATATACAGGTATAAGGATAAGGTTTTTACCTCCATTTTTATGCTGGTCAAGGATAAGTATATCGCAGAAGATATTTTCCAGGATGCTTTCCTGAAAATGATACGCACCATGCGCGAAGGCAGGTATTCAGAACAGGGAAAATTTCTGCCATGGGCAATCAGGGTAGCACATAATCTCTGTATGGATCATTTCAGACGTACGCGACAGCAAATACCTGTAACACTCCCTGATGGCAGGGATATATCAGAGGTCTTTTCATTCATATCAGAAACAGCTTCGGACAAGATGGAACAGCGCCAGGTGAACCAGAGTGTGCGGCAACTGATAGAGATGCTGCCGGAAGAGCAGCGAGAAGTAATAGTATTGCGCATGTACGGTGATCTTAGCTTTAAAGAGATCGCAGACCTTACATCCGTAAGTATTAACACTGCGTTGGGGCGTATGAGGTATGGTCTCATTAACCTGCGCAGGATGATAGAAGAAAGACAAATGGTGCTACGCTGATAGCATCATTTTAGCTAACTTGCCTGCATGGCATCATTACCATTGTTTTTTCATGGCGACCTGCTAACTGCTAATACAGAAGTATGGCTGCAGGAAGATACTGCTAAACATATAGGGCAGGTATTGCGCATGAAAGAAGGAGAAGGGTTGCAACTGACAGATGGGAAAGGCAACCTCGCCGATGCGGTGATAGCAATAGCAGATAAGAAAAAATGCAAGGTGTCGGTAGGTTCAGTTTTATACCATGAATTACCCGCTCCGGCTTTGCATCTGGCAGTAGCATTTACAAAGAATACATCACGAAATGAATGGTTGCTCGAAAAGGCAACCGAACTGGGCGTGAGAAGCATCATACCATTAGCCACAGCGCGTACAGAACGAGAACGCATAAAACATGAGCGTTGGCATAATATTCTTGTGTCGGCTCTGATGCAATCACAGCAATTCCATTTACCAACATTGCATGAATTAAGTACTGTAGAAGAAGTGCTGAATACATTCAGTAATACAGAGCAGAAGTTTATTGCCCATTGCATAAATGACAAGCAAAGGAGACCGATAGCTGAATTGATGCAAAAAGGTAAAGATGCATTGATTTTCATAGGACCGGAAGGTGATTTTACTGCTGATGAAGTTGCGCTATGTGAGGCAAACGATTGTAAGGCTGTATTGCTGGCAGGACAACGTTTGCGTACAGAAACTGCTGCTATGAGCGTATGTGCATATTTTAATACTATAAACACAAATGAAGAATAGGGTTTTAATAATTATACTGTTCACGGTTTTATCCGTTCAGCTACATGCACAAAATATGAAGCTGGGGTTGCTGGTATACGGCGGCGGCGGAGACTGGTATGCTAATCCCACATCGCTGAAGAACCTGGCCTCTTTCTGCAACCAGCAGCTGC
Source organism: Flavipsychrobacter sp. (assembly GCA_044227125.1). Classification (GTDB taxonomy): domain Bacteria; phylum Bacteroidota; class Bacteroidia; order Chitinophagales; family Chitinophagaceae; genus Polluticoccus. The sequence continues at coordinate 1,123,513 of JBGAFS010000001.1, read as the reverse complement.
ATACGAATTTCTCGCTGCAGGAAGCACAGGTAGAAGTAGGGAGCCCCGATATTTTCAACTATCCTTTCATACATATGACCGGACACGGCCGGTGGGTACTTACTGACGCCGAAGCACAGAACCTGCGGAAGTATCTTGAGGCTGGTGGTTTTTTGCATATTGATGATAACTATGGTTTGGATCAGTATGTACGCCCGGCATTGAAGCAGGTTTTCCCGGAATTGTCATTAGTGGAATTACCGTTCAACCATCCTATATATCATCAGAAGTTCAACTTCGCCAATGGCCTGCCCAAGATACATGAGCATGATAAGCTGCCACCAAAAGGTTATGGGCTGATATATAAAGGAAGACTTGTTTGCTTTTATACAGTTGAAACAGATCTTGGTGACGGCTGGGAAGATCCTGATGTTCATAAAGATAGTCCTGAGCGGAGACAACAGGCTTTACAGATGGGGGCTAATATCGTAGAATATGTTTTTAATGGAGGGTCTGATTAACTTGATTTAAGAATGGAGATGACTTTAGCAGCTATATTGCCTGCGTAATATGTTTCATAAAATGCCTGTGGTATATCGGCAGGTTTATTTATCACTTCTATAAGTTCGGTTGTGTAAGCCTGCCAATCATTATCAGCAGTAATATGCAGGTTATTGCCACATACACTTTGCATAATACCTGCAGCGCCATTAGTCGTACTCACTACCTGTTTATTGTATGCCAGTGCCTCAATAGCCTTAGTTTTTACGCCACCGCCAGATAGCATGGGGTTTAGCATTACATCGCAGGCATTAATAAATTGCTCCAGATCATCAATAAAGCCGAGGTATTGTATATGCTTATGAGCCTTTATTCGTTCCGCTATTTCCGCAGGCAATCCTTTGCCGCCAATTAATATCTGGTGTGCTATATTTTGCGCCTCAAGTACGGGTGCTATGTGGTCGAGTATATTATTTACAGCTTCTATATTCGGCATATAGTCTAACGCACCTAAGAAATACAGCCAAGGAACAGATGCGTTTGCTTTAATAGTTGCAGCCAGTTCCTGTTTGGCAGAATTGTTTTTTGCCGGCTTTTGCTGTAGCGTGGTGCCGAAAGGTACGGTATGGCAACGTGCAACGGCTATTCCAAAATTCTTTTGTGCCCAAATGCTGTCTTCTTCCGTAATGAAAAAAATACCATCTGCTTTCTGCATGGCATACCTTTCAAAGCTGTGGAGTGCCGGCCACCATTTTTTCCCTAATCCTCTAAATCTTTCCGATTCTATATTGTGACTGCGAATAAACCACGGTATACCCAGTTTTTTTGCCACTTTCATAGCCGTTGGAGCCATATAGGGATGCTCACAAATAATATAACCGCAATTGTTCTCCTTTGCTATAGCTGCAAGGGCAGAGCTATACCTGTATGGTATATACCGGGTAGCGCTAACAGGGAATATGGTTTGTAGTTTGAATGAGAAAGGGTGAGTCGTCTCATTATTGTCAGTAGTTACAACAAGATCCGGGCAAAGCAGCCCCAGGTGATGATGTAATTGTGTAATGGCCATTTGCCCCCCGTTTCTGGGGGGTATTACTTTATATGGTACTATGCTCAGTATACTTTTCAAAATAGATGCTGCAAAATGCAAAAAAATGTTTGCACTCTCATGGTAAAATTATGCTAATTACTATGTGTTGTTAAGTTTTGCTAAGTGAGAAATGTTTTTTTTAATAATGAGTTGATAGTTTTTGATAGTAAATGAATGCTAGTTCAATAGTTCTGTGAGACAACGGGGCAGGTTGATGAGGCTTGCGGTAGGAGAATGTAGGTAGGGTCATTGTCATTGTCATATACTTTATTAAGACAAATATACAATTATAATGTAAATAATAGAAATATTAATTTGCTAACCTTGTCGCCAACCTGTTCATTGCCGTAACATTTTGTTCATGTTTCCTTAACCTGTTGCATACAATGCCATAACACACATAAACCAGTTTTGTGCCCAGAAACCATTCGAACATTTATGAAAAAGATTTTACTCGCGGCGACGGGTATGCTGGCCTTTGGTATGATGAGTATCCAGGGTAAAGCTCAGATCAGTATAATCAAGGATTATACGAACAAAACATCTCCTCTTATCGGGACTTTTCAGGGCATTACTTATTATGAAGCAGGTTTTTCGGGCATGTATGCTATACCGGGAACCAATGGTAAGGAATTCTGGGTATGTTCTGACAGGGGCGTAAACATTGATTGTGGAAGCGCAAACCCATCGGGTTGTACACCAACTTATGATAAGTTGTATGCTTTCCCTTCTTATGCACCTAAGATACACAGAATAAAAATACAGGGAGACTCGGTACAGATTTTAAGAACTATAACTGTGAAACGCCCTAATGGTACCGGAGCAACCGGTATTATCAATCCAACAGGCCTGGGTAGTACCTCTGTAGAAGTACCGTCAACCGATACAGTTCTTAACTGTGTTAATTTCAACCTGAAAACAGTTGCAAAAGATACTTTTGGTATAGACTGCGAAGGAATAGTTGTAGATAAAGACGGAAACTTCTGGCTTTGCGAAGAAGGTGGCCCAACAATCTGGAAACTTGACCAGAACGGCAGGCTTATAAAAAGGTTTACTCCGTATGCTAACCTCGGCGGAGCCCAGTCTGTAGACGTAGCAATAGATACAGTATTTAAATACCGCAAAAACAATCGTGGTTTTGAAGGTATAGCACTGGCACCCAACGGCAAGATATATGCTATAATTCAAAGCCCTATCCTGTATCCTGATAAAAATACAGGAGAAGGCTCACGTGTACACAGGATACTGGAAATAGATCCGGCAACTAACGCTACACGTATGTTTGCTTACCTGAACGATGGCATCATTGGCAGTGGTTCAAACCAGATACGCCTGAAAGACTGGAAAATAGGTGATATGGCCGCGATCAACGATAGTACCTTCCTTGTAGTAGAAGTAGGTATAAGAGGTACAAGTGATGTAAGAAGGATTTACAAAATAAGCATCAACGGTGCTACAAATGTTCACTCTGGATTATACAGCGGTAAAACACTGGAAGGCTTAATTGATTCAACAGGTCTTGCAACTAACAGCATCATACCTGTTAAGAAAACATTGGTAATGGATCTGCTGGCTAACAACTGGCCTGTTGCATTGGATAAATGTGAAGGCATGGCTATTATTAACGACAGCACTATTGCTTTCTGTAATGATAATGATTATGGGCAGACTTCACCATTAGAGAATGGCCTTGCTACTGCTACTGGTATTCAGAGCCATGTTATTACATACAGTCTGAAAGGTGCTAACAAATTAAATAGCTATATGCCTTCAGCAATAACATTGTCACAAGGTATTACCGGTCTTAGCTCATCTCAGGCTCCATACCTTGTACCAACAGTTCAGGGTGCTTATTTCAAAGCTATTGCTACAACAGGTGATGCTGTTTTTGGTTACAAAATGTGCGGTACACCTGATGGTATAGGTGCATTTGATAATGGGAACGGTACATTCACAATGGTAGTTAACCATGAATTTGGTAATTCATCAGGTATAGCTAGGGCTCATGGTTCTGCAGGTGCTTTTATATCAAAATGGGTCATCAATAAATCAGACCTTTCGGTAGTGAGCGGTTCAGACCTTATTCAACGTGTTAATCTCTGGAATCCGGGAACTTCAAGCTACACTACATATTTTACTGGTAGCCCGATGCCTGCAGGTTTCAACCGTTTCTGTTCTGCCGACATGCCTGCTGTATCTGCTTTCTACAATGAGGCAACAGGCTTAGGTACTAAAGAACGTATCTTCATGAATGGTGAAGAAAGTGGTACTGAAGGTCGTGGTTTTGCACATGTAGTAACCGGCCCTGAAGCAGGTACTACATATGAATTACCTTACCTTGGTAAATTCTCATGGGAAAATGCAATAGCTAACCCAGCTACAGGAGATAAAACAGTAGTTGCAGGTACAGACGATGCAACTCCGGGCCAGGTTTACTTCTACATAGGTACTAAACAAAGCACTGGTAACGAAATAGAAAAAGCAGGTCTTACAGGTGGTAAGTTATACGGGCCATCAGTTTCAGGTATGCTGAATGAAAGCAATAGCAGTATCCCTGCTGCAGGTACTACATTCACTATGGCCGACCTTGGTACTGTACAAAACATGACTGGTGCTTCACTGCAGACTAATAGTAATAACCAGGGTGTTACCCAGTTCCTCCGTCCTGAAGATGGTGCATGGGACCCAAACAATCCTAACGATTTCTACTTTGCTACAACCAATGGATTTGGCAGCAACAGCCGCCTTTGGAAAATGCACTTCAATGACCTGAATAATATTCCTGCCGGTGGAACTATCACTGCTGTATTAGAAGGCAGTGAAGGCCAACAGATGTTTGATAATATAACAATCGACAATTTCGGACATATAATGCTCGTTGAAGACGTGGGTAACAATGCACACCTGGGTAAACTGTGGCAGTATGATATAGCTACTGATGTACTGAAGCAAGTTGGTGTACATGACAGTACAAGGTTCAAATCAGGCGCTGCTAACTACCTTACACAAGACGAGGAAGCTTCAGGTGTTCTGGATGTACAGGAGATACTAGGCCCTGGTATGTTCCTGATAGATGACCAGGCACACTATGGTATAGCAGGTGAGCTGGTAGAAGGTGGACAATTACTGGCATACTTCAACCCTGATACATATAATGCTAACCCTGAGATCAGTGTATATGGCAACAACAACCTGATCAATAAAGGTGACATGATACCTTCATCATCTGATAATACAGATCTTGGTAACACAGCGCTGAATACACCAATAACTAAAACTTTCGATATCAAAAATGCAGGTCCTGCCGCTCTTAGCGTATCAGGTATCAGCATAACAGGTGCTAATGCTTCTGAATTCACACTGGTAAGTGCTCCGACATTCCCGTTGAGTATAGCAGCTAACGCATCACAAACCATTACTGTACAATTTAATCCTACAGCAGTAGGTCTGCGTAGCGCAAAACTGACAATTAACAGTAATGACTTTGATGAGAAGAAATATGATTATGCTGTACAGGGTGTAGGCCTGAATGTTACCAAGGTTGGTGCTACAGCACTGTTCTCTTCAGCGAAACTGTATCCTAATCCTACCAGCGATATGGCTACCATATCAATGTCCATGACTAAAGAACAGCACGTTGTTATAAGTGTATATGATATACAAGGCAGGGAAGTGATGCAGGCAATAGATAAAACACTGGCTGCAGGCGAACAACAAGTTACACTGAATACATCTAACCTTACTGATGGCGTTTACTTTGTGCAAATTGCATCCGGCGCTATAGCTACCAAAATGAAAATGGTAATAGCTCACTAAGCTATCAGCCGTTAATTAAAATTAATAAGGGTGCCCTGTTTCATCAGGGTACCCTATTTACATTAAAAGCCAACATGTGAAAATGAACAGGAAAAAGATATTTGTTGTAATATGTTTTCTGTTGCTGCTGGGTATTGTGTACTCTTTTGACAAAGCAGAAAAGGCGGAAACTTATATGTCGGTATATGATCTGAATATATCCCGGCTGAAGAGCGCAGACGAAATGCTGCAGAATGTAATATCCCGTACAAACATCAATACTGAGGCAGGCGCAGACAGCGTAAGAACGGCAATACATAAAGCAAGACTGGCAATGAAAGCCGCCGATATATGGCTGAGGTACCTGCAACCACTTGAGTATAAGAAAATAAACAGCCCACTGCCCGTGGAGTGGGAGACAGAAGTGTTCGAAAAGTTTGAGCAGCCATACAAGCGTGATGGCTCCGGGTTGACATTGGCCGAGCTATACCTTTATGAAGAAGTGAAGACGAAAGATTCGCTGATGAAACTGGTACAGACTGTCAACGATGCAGTGCAGGTGTATAGCGCTGATTCCGTTAAAGACAGGATGAGAGATCATAACCATTTCTTCCTGTGTAACAGGCTGTACCTGCTTAACCTGGCTGCTATTTATAGTACCGGGTTTGAATGCCCTGATACCAAACAGGTGATTCCCGAACTTCGGGCAATGATGGTTGCAGTAAAGGATATATACGGTGCGTTCAATACAGATTTTCCGAACTCTGCTTTTTCAAAAGAATATCTCTTGTTGTACGGCAAGGCTATTGGCTTTGTACAGGCACAGCCTGCTGATATTGAAAAATTCGATCATTACAGTTTTATCAGGGATTATATCAATCCCCTGTACCTGCTCAACCAGCAGATGATAAACAGGTACAAAATATACAGCCGCAATGTATTAGACTATTCGCTTACCAAGAATGAAGTGACCATTTTTAATAAATCCCTGTATAACGGGCAAAATCCTAAAGGGATATTCCTGCGGGTGAATGATGAAGCTGCACTGGCCACTATTGACAGCCTCGGTAAATTATTGTTTTATGATCCGTTACTTTCGGGCAATAACAGGCGCAGTTGTGCATCATGTCATAACGCTAAAGCATATTTTACAGATACTGCTTTCGCATCCTCATTACAGTTTAACGGAACAGAAAGGTTACCAAGGAATACACCAAGTTTACTGAATACGCAATACAATCACCTTGCTATGCTGGATGGCAAGCATATAAGCCTGCAAGACCAGGCCAAAGCTGTAATTACCAACCCGCTGGAATTGAACTGCGCGGAAAAAGATGTGCTGGAAAAAATACTTAGCTGTAATACATACAGGGATGGGTTCAGGGAATTGCTGAAGTACACACCGCAGGAAAAGGAAATTACGTTCGACCATATTGTGTCTGCAATCACGTATTACTATTCAAAATTCAGCAGGTACTATTCTCCGTTCGATAATGCAATGAATAGACATACGGAAGCAAGTGCACAGGTACGCAATGGCTTCAACCTGTTCATGAGCAAAGCGCAGTGCGGTACCTGCCATTTTGTGCCGCAGTTTAATGGTGTTAAACCACCCTACGTAGGTTCTGAATTTGAAGTGCTGGGTGTACCCGCAGACACAGCATATAAGCAACTAAGCCCGGATAAAGGCAGGTACAATATAAATCCTGCGTACGAAACCATGAATGCGTTCAGGACAGGTACTGTACGTAATGCATCATATACAAAGCCTTATATGCACAACGGTGTATTCAATACACTGGAAGAAGTGATAGATTTTTATAATGGTGGCGGTGGTGCTGGCAGGCATCTTGATGTGCCTAACCAGACTTTGAGTGCAGATTCATTGAAACTGATGAAGGCTGAAAAGTTGGATATCATCGCTTTCATCAATTCACTGAATGAAGATATAGTTTTTGATGCACCGCCTGCTGCATTGCCGAGGTCAAAGGATAAGCAACTGAATGAAAGGACTGTGGGTGGAACTTATTAATTATGAATAGAACAATGAACCGATATATAGTTGTATTTCTGTTGTTGCTTTCAGCATGCAGCATGCATAAAAAAGCAGCATACGAATTTCCCGATGCAATGAAACCCGATGTACAGGTTGAATTTGCCAAGGTGTGTGAAAAAGGTATGATACTCTACAATATCAACTGTGCAAAATGTCATAACCTGACTGTTAAGGGTAAAGAAGTGATACCTGATTTCAGTGCAGACCAGATAAAGGGTTATGAAATACGGGTCACCAACCGAGAGCATGAAGAAAGCCTGCCGGAAACCAATGTAAGCCCTGAGGAGCTGGGCCAGATAGCCACTTTTCTTAGCTACAAGAAGAAAAGCGGCCACCCGATGCGGAAGCCCTGAGCCTTCGTGTGCTTGATAATAGCCCTGAAATAAGGTAGTTTTGCCGTTTTTCAGAAACGGATATGCGTATATTGATGGTCTGCCTCGGTAATATTTGCCGCTCTCCTATAGCGGAGGGGGTAATGAGGTATAAGATAGAGCAGCACGGGCTGGACTGGGTGGTAGACTCAGCCGGTACTGAGTCATATCATGTAGGTGAGGCACCGCACAGGTTCTCTCAAAAGATATGTATGGAACACGGCATAGATATATCTATGCTGCGGGCAAGGCGCTTTAAGGCAGGAGATTTTGAGCGTTTTGATATGATATACGCTATGGCTACGGACGTGTTTGAGGAAATACTGGATATTGCCAATGGCCACGCAGACAAGACTAAACTGGAACTTTTTCTTAATGAACTGGAACCGGGTGCCGAGCAATCTGTGCCCGACCCTTATTATGGTACCGAAGAAGGTTATACCTTCGTGTACGAATTGATAGACAGGACTTGTGACGAAATAATAAAAAAGTACAGTAAGTAATTTATGTCGAAACCGTCGATACCGCAGGGAACAAGAGATTTCTCACCATCAGAAGTGAGGAAGAGGCAGTATATTTTTAATACGCTCAGGACGATATTTGAACAATATGGTTTTCAACCGCTGGAAACACCGGCTATGGAAAACCTGGTGACGCTGACAGGAAAGTATGGAGAGGAAGGCGACAGGCTGATATTCAAGATACTTAACAACGGTCTGCACGAAAAGAAAGATGCAGATAAGGAAAAGCTGAACGCAGAATGGGCTAAGTTGCTGGAGAAACCATATTCAACTCCGGTAGTTACAGAGCGTGCATTGAGGTATGATCTTACCATACCATTTGCCCGTTATGTGGTGATGAACCAGCATGAACTGGCATTCCCTTTCCGCAGGTACCAGATGCAGCCTGTATGGCGCGCAGACCGCCCGCAAAAAGGTCGCTATCGTGAGTTCTGGCAGTGCGATGCGGATGTGGTGGGCAGTACTTCTCTTATTAATGAAGCTGAGTTGCTATGTATCTACCAGACAGCATTTAATAAGTTTGGCTTGCCTGTAGTAGTAAAAGTAAACAGCAGGAAATTGCTGGCAGGTATAGCAGAGCTTTGCGGTACACCGGAACTGATGATGGACATTACCATTGCCCTCGATAAGCTGGATAAAATAGGATGGGATGGTGTAACTAAAGAATTGGAGCAAAGAGGAATATCTGAACAGGGTATAGCACAGATAGAGAAAGTAATAAGTGTATCAGGCAATAATGAAGAAAAACTGGCTGCGCTGGAAACTATAATGAGCGGAGTGGAAACAGGCCTGCTGGGTATTGCAGAACTGAAGCAGACACTTGCTTATTATAACATGCTAAAAGATGCAGCATGGACATCTGAAGTTGTTGTAGACATAAGCCTGGCACGCGGCCTTAATTATTATACAGGTGTGATAGTAGAAGTTGTATGTAACCATCCTGATGTAAAGATGGGTAGTATAGGCGGTGGTGGCCGTTATGATGACCTGACGGGTTTATTCGGGTTGAAAGGATTATCGGGTGTGGGCGTGTCGTTTGGTATAGACAGGATATATGATGTGATGGATGAGCTTAAGCTTTTCCCGGAAGGGTTGGCTACAGGTGCGAAAGTGATGCTGGTGAACTTTGGCGGAGAGAATGAGACATATGCGCTGAATGTATTACAGCAGTTAAGACATGCGGGTATCATGGCAGAGATATATCCTGATGCAGCTAAGTTTGATAAGCAGATGAAATATGCCAATAAAAGAGGATTACCTTTTGTGATAATGACGGGTGAAGAAGAAATGGCTAAAGGAATGGTAAGCCTGAAGGACTTTACAACAGGTGAACAACAACTCATGACGGTAGCAGACTGCATCAGTAAATTGAAATAAGATCTGATAGTTAATATAAATAATAAAGGCTGCCTTTGGCAGCCTTTATTATTTATATACTTACAAGTAAGATTAGTGCCTGAATGCAGGGCAATGTGCCTGCCAGTAGCTCTTCATGTTACCGAATGCGCGGAGGTAAACTGTAACGGTAAGGCCGCCGAACCAATACCAGTCATTCGCTTTGCTGTCGCCGCGCTGGTATTTGTAGTTAGGATAGTTACCATCCCATGTTTTCAGTTCGTCAGTACGGTAAGACATTTCTACCGCCTGAGGGCCCCTGTATGCACGGAGTGTATCCATGTTTACATAAGACTTGCTCACGTCATCCAGGTAGTCTGTCTGCGTATATCGGAAACCTAATTCTGTAGTTATCATCAGCGCTTTACCCAGGAACAGTTTCAAACCACCACCTAACGGGAATGCTATGTTGTTGCTTTTGTATTCTTTACGGTCAGGGTAGATAGGAATGTTCTGTCCTTCTGTACCCAGTCCACGCAGGTAAACGCGTTCGCCGTTCTGCGCTTCAGTATACGGGTTGAAATGAAAACCCGCTATACCTGCGAAGATATATGGGGTAAATTTCATCCTGTCTATTTCTATAGGCAGGAAGTTAACTTCCAGGGCCGCATGTAATTCGAAGATATTAGTAGCAAAGCTCAGGTTGCGATCTTTGTGCACAGCTACATCAGAAAGACTGTCGGCAGCAGTAATAGAACCATAAGATGCACCAACCCTTACACCCACGCGAGGGTTAAAGAAGTATTTATATACAACACCCCCCATTGGCCTTGTGCCATAATTAGGGAATATTTTGTTCTGCAAATCGCCGTAATAGTTACCAACCCCGGCCATAAGTCCAAATTCGTGGTGAGACTGAGCCATTGAGCAGAGCGGCAACAACATTGCTAAGGATAATATAAAACGTTTCAAGACCGTATATTTTTAGCTATTAACAGATATGTAGCGAAAGATAGAAACAATTTTTGAAAAACAAAACACAGTAATAAGTATACTTATTAGTTGTATTTGTTATTTGTCCGTATTGTTTGGCGATATGTCCGTTAGTTTAGTGCCATCTGAAACCTTATTTTTGCTCACTTTTGAAACTGAATAGTTAATCATGGATTTTATAAAAGATTTACAGGACAGGGGATTGGTACAGGACATAATGCCGGGTACCCAGGAGCAACTGAATAAAGAAATGACCTCGGCCTATATAGGCTTTGATCCTACTTCAGACAGCCTGCATGTGGGTAACCTTGTACCTATTACATTACTGATGCGACTGCAAAGGGCTGGCCACAAGCCATATGCCATAGTTGGCGGTGCTACAGGTATGATAGGTGACCCTTCGGGTAAATCTGCAGAACGTAACCTGCTGGACGCAGCAACACTCGACAAGAATGTGGCAGGAATCCGCAAACAACTAGAAAAGTTCCTTGATTTCAGTGCTGCAACACCTAATGGCGCTGTGATGCTCAATAACTATGACTGGTTCAAAGATTTCAGGTTCCTTGATTTTATACGTGATACGGGTAAGCATATTACCATCAGCTACATGCTGGCAAAAGAATCTGTACAAAAAAGGCTGGAAACAGGCTTGTCATTTACAGAATTCACCTACCAGTTGATACAGGGCTATGATTATTACCACCTGAATAAGGAGTACAATATTAAACTGCAAATGGGCGGAGCCGACCAGTGGGGCAATATTGTTACCGGTACAGAACTGATACGCCGCAAAGGAGGCAGTGATGCTTTTGCAGCTACCTGCCCGCTGATAACAAAGGCCGATGGTACAAAATTCGGTAAGAGCGAGAGTGGTAATGTCTGGCTGGACCCCGAGAAAACATCACCATACCAGTTTTACCAGTTCTGGTTGAAGCTGGCTGATGTGGATGCGGAACGAATGTCATTTATCTTCTCTTTCAGGACGGTAGAGGAAATAACAGCGCTGATAGAAGAGCACAGGCAGGCACCGCATATGCGCAAACTGCAGAAGGCACTGGCGGAAGAGCTGACTATACTGGTGCACAGCAAAGAAGACCTTGAATTTGCCCAAAAGGCATCTGATATATTATTTGGCCAGAGTACGGTAGATACCCTGCGCTCGCTGAATGAAAAGCAACTGCTGGAAGTGATGGATGGCGTGCCGCAGGTAGTATCATCTAAAGATGCCCTTGCAGGTGAAGGTGCAGATTTCCTTAGCTTCCTGGCAGATAATAAAGTGTTTCCTTCAAAAGGTGAGGCGCGCAAGATGGTACAGGGTGGCGGCGTAAGCATCAATAAAGAAAAAGTGACGGCAATAGACCACAAGCTTACTGCTGCACAGTTGTTGAATGATAAATACCTGCTGATACAAAAAGGTAAATCAAACTATACGCTGGCTATATTCAATTAAACGAATGCATAGTTTATTGTACTAAATTTGAAGGGCATGTCGTCCCGCGGTATTCGTACTATTTTATTGTTGCTTGCTGTTGCTGTTATTACAGCACCTGCATTTTATTGCAGCAGTCCATCGCAGGATGATGAACATCCGCAGTCTGACTGGTTGAGTGTTTACGATACATCAGTGCATTATGTTGGTATGGATAAATGTCGTATTTGCCATGAGAACATTTACCAGACATTCATACAAACAGGAATGGGGCAGTCGTTCGGACATGCCACAAAGCAAAAATCAGCTGGTGATTTTTCTCCGGAACATGCATTGGTGTATGATAAGAACCTCGATTTCTATTATAAACCATACTGGAGCAATGACTCGCTTTATATAATGGAGTACAGGCTGGAGGGTAGGGATACGGTGCATAAGCGAATACAGCGTATAGATTATATAGTAGGTTCGGGGCAGCATACCAATTCGCATATATTCAACACGAATGGTTATTTCTACCAGGCCCCCATTACATTCTACACACAGAAAAAACAATGGGATCTGGCACCCGGTTTTGAAAATGGCGCCAACAGCCGTTTCGGCAGGATGATACAATTGGAGTGTATGAGTTGCCATAACGGGTACCCGCATTTTGAAGACAACAGTGATAATAAATACGTGAGTGTGAAGACGGGCATTGATTGTGAACGTTGTCATGGGCCTGGCAGTATGCACGTAGAACTGAAGATGGCCGGCAAGATAGTAGACACATCAAAAGGACCTGATTATTCAATCGTGAACCCGAGGAGACTCTCAACAGAATTACAGAATAATATATGCCAGCGTTGCCACCTGCAGGGTATAGCTGTGTTGAATGATGGCAAAACATTCTTTGATTTCAGGCCGGGCATGAAACTGTCTGAAGTAATGAATGTGTTCATGCCGCAGTATGAAGGTGCGCAGGATAAGATGATAATGGCATCGCATGTAGAGCGCATGAAGAAAAGCAATTGCTATGTGAGCTCAGGTAAGATGAGTTGTATTACCTGCCATAACCCGCACATAAGTGTGAAGGTGACACCAAGAACACAATATATCAATGCCTGCAAGTCTTGTCATGGTAACAATGATAATAGTGGTTGTACTGAAAATGAAGCGGTGCGTATGGCAAAAAATAATGATTGCGTTACCTGCCATATGCCCCGCAATGGCAGTATAGATATACCGCACGTAGCCGTAACAGACCACTATATACGCAAACGCCCTGCTGATGATACATTGCAGAAAAAAATAACTGCATTCCTGGGTCTGCAATGCTTTAATAACGACAGGGTAGACGCTATAACGAAGGCAAGAGGCTTTATGGAATTTTACGAGCGCTATAACCCTAACAAAGGTTTGCTGGACTCTGCACTGAAATATATAGACGTACAAAAAGATGCAGAAGAAAAGCAAAAGCAAAACAGGGATTATATCCGTGTGTACTTCCTGCAAAATAATTATAACACTGTAGTACAGTATGCAGCCCAACTGAAACCGGAAACGATGAATGATGCATGGGCTTGTTATCGTGTTGGTGAATCATACTTCCAGTTAAAGCAAGCCGCCGCCGCATTGCCATGGTATGAGCGCGCAGTGGCTATCAGGAAGTATTCATTAGATTTCCAAAATAAATATGGTACCTGCCTGTTGGCACTGAACAGGTTACAGGATGCAAAAAAAGTTTTCGAATTTATTCTGGGGGAAAACCCGGATTACCAGTCGGCCAATACCAACCTGGGTTATATATCCATGCAGCTTGGGGCATCTACTATGGCTTATGATTATTTGCAGAAAGCAAATGCGCTGAATCCTGATCATGAGCAAACACTCATAAACCTTGCTGTATGGTATCATAACAATAACAGGAATGATATGGCGAAGAAATGCCTCATGCACCTGCTAAAGAAATTTCCGCAAAATGAACAGGCCAAAATAATGCTTAGTGAGTTGTAAGTCTTTGCTATTCAATTAAACAGGTATATTTGTAATTATTCATCGAATCTATGAAAAGGCTTATTGTTCTCTCTTTATCATTAGTGTTATTAGTAGCCACAGCAGATGCCCAATACAGGGGCGGCAGGGGCCGAAAAAGTGAAACCTGTCCAAAACTTTACATAGGTATTAGTACAGGGATTGAAAACCCATCAGGCCTTATGGGATTCAATATGGATGTACCTGTGAAAAATTTATCATTAGGTGCAGGCACAGGTTTTTCTTCATGGGGGTATAAGTCCTATTTCGAAGCGCGTTATTATTTTAAACCTTGCAACAGGGGATGGGCTATAGGTACAGGGGTAACATATAATACACGTAGTCAAAATTATACGATCAATTTACCTACTACATTAGGCGACCAGGATGTGTCTATGATACTGAATCATAAGACCAATGTATACATTGCCGGTTACCGTTTCTGGAACCTTGGTAAAGGGGGTGGCCGTTTTTATTTGGGATTGGGCTATTCGTTCAGGCTTGATGAGAATAATTATTCCATTACATCGGGGCATGTACTTACAAACGATGGTAAAACCGTGATGAGGATACTGGCGCCGGGTGGCCTTATGATAGCAGCAGGCCTTTCTTTTGGTATTCTTAAATAAAATATAGCTTTTAATAAAAATGGAGTGTATCAATTACACTCCATTTTCATTTATACATCTGTTTGGTTAAAACCTGAAATTGAAATAGAAACGCTGGCTCAAGTCGCCGGCGCCCATATCAAACATACTACCCTGTCCCTGTGTTGTTGCAGTAGGGTAGGAGACACTACGATAATTGCATTGTAATGCTGATAATTCCATGCCGAAGCTGATACGCCTGAATTCGAATTTGGCACCTATGTAAGGCAGCAGGCCAACATAAAACACATTGACGCCGGAATATTCCTTTACACCTGTGCTGGAAAAATAGCTGCCCAAATGGTTGTCTACATGTATTTCAGTTGACGAATCGTACCAGCCGCTGCCGTAACCGATACGCAAATCGATTGAAGCGTACAGTATAATATGCTTATAGAAATGCCGCTGAAGCTCTAAGCCATTTGACAGGTATACCATTGGTACACGTGTTTTGTTTCGGCTTTGTACCAGGGTGTCGCCAATTCTTGTTTGAAAAACAGGGTCTGCATTGTAGTTGTATTCGCCATAGCCAATACTCAGCCTGTAATAAGTATTAGACCTCGCCTTTCTTTTGTATTGCAATCCCATCATGCCATTGAAATCTGAGTTGTTATATCCTGTTTCAGTTAACAGGCCTATTTCGTTTTTTATCTCTTTTTTAGGTTTAGGGGTTTCCTGCGCCTGAGAGACTGAGCTGGCTGCAATTAGTAATGCCGTCAATATTTGCTTATACATATTCAAGTGGTTATTTGCGAATAAAACGACCATGTGGAATTAATATTGTATTAAATGCAAAACGCCACCCGGTTTTAACAAGTGGCGTTCTTAATACGATATTGATATACTATTTAGCTGAAGTGTAGCGTTTAGCTACTTCGTCCCAGTTAATAACATTCCAGATATTGGTCAGGTATTCAGGACGGCGGTTTTGATATTTCAGGTAATAAGCGTGTTCCCAAACATCTATACCCAGTATAGGGAAACCTTTTACTTCTGCAATATCCATAAGCGGGTTATCCTGGTTTGGAGTAGAGCATACATCCAGTTTACCCTCTTTTACTATCAGCCATGCCCAGCCGCTGCCGAAACGTGTAGCGCCTGCTGTGTTCATTTTTTCTTTCAATGCATCAAGCGAGCCGAAAGTGCTGTTGATGGCATCTGCCAGTTCACCCGATGGAGCTGAGCCTGCCGGTCCCAGTATTTCCCAGAACATAGTATGGTTATAGTGGCCGCCACCATTATTGCGTACAGCCATAGGATATTTAGAGATGCCAGCCATCAGCTCTTCGAGCGATTTGCCTTCACCATCAGTGCCTGCCAGAGCTTTGTTGAGGTTGTCAACATAAGCCTGGTGGTGCTTATCGTGGTGTATCTGCATGGTTTGTGCGTCAATATGTGGTTCCAGTGCGTCGAATGCATAGTTTAATGCAGGAAGTGTATGTGCCATAGCTTAAATATTTTTATGAATTAAGAACAACAAAGTTAACTGTGTACTGCCAAAGCCCCAAACTACTGAGCTGTTTCATAATTAATTAAAATATACCTATAGGCATTAGTATTGGTTATAAGTATATCAGTATAACAAAAAGGGTGTGTGCACGTCAGGACGCCCTTAGTACTTATATTTGACCGTTATTTGTACAAGAGATGAGTCTTCCTTCTATATCACTTCGCCGCCCGGTGATGTCTATAGTATTCAGTATTATCATAATAATATTCGGGTACATAGGCTTTACATTTTTGGGTATTCGCGATTATCCGTCTATTGATCCGCCCATTATCAATGTGCGTACATCATATGCAGGGGCTAACCCCGATATCATTGAATCACAGATCACAGAGCCGCTGGAGAAGTCAATTAATGGTATTGCCGGTATTAAAAACATATCGTCTACCAGTGCACAGGGGGCAAGCAATATCAGCGTAGAGTTTGACCTGGGTATAGACCTTGAAGCAGCCGCTAATGACGTAAGGGATAAAGTATCGCAGGCAGTACGCAACCTGCCGCAGGATATAGATGCGCCGCCTGTAGTATCAAAAGCAGATGCCAGCGGCCAGCCAATACTATCCATGACCGTGCAGAGCGATACGCGCGACCCTATGCAGCTTACAGAATATGCAGAGAATGTACTGCAGGAACGCCTGCAGACCATTCCAGGTGTAAGTAATATCAATATCTGGGGACAGAAACGTTATGCCATGCGCCTGTGGCTTGACCCGCTGAAGATGGCCGGGTACGGAATTACCTTTTCAGACATTCAGCAGGCATTAAGTAAGCAAAACGTAGAATTACCATCAGGTAAGCTGGCAGGCTCCGCTACTGAATTGTCTGTTCGTACCTACGGAAGGTTGTTTACAGAAGAAGAATTCAATAACCTGATAATTGGCAACAGGAATGGTACCGACCTGCACCTGCGCGATGTAGGTGAGGCTGTGCTTGGTCCGGAGAATGAAGAAAATATCCTGAAGGAGAGTGGCACGCCAATGATAGCATTGGCTATACAACCACAACCCGGTTCAAATTATGTGGCGATTGCAGATGAGTTCTATAAAAGGTTCAACCAGATAAAAAAAGATGTACCTGCAGATATTAAAGTGCAGGTAGCTTATGATACCACCGGTTATATAAAGAAATCAATATCAGAAGTAGAGGAAACGATATTCATCGCCTTCGCACTGGTGATACTCATTATATACCTGTTCTTCCGCGATTGGCTGATAGCATTCCGTCCGCTGATAGATATACCTGTGAGTCTTATCGGTGCATTCTTCATAATGTATATGATGGGGTTCACTATCAATATCCTCACCATGCTGGCAATAGTGCTGGCTACGGGGTTGGTGGTAGATGATGGTATTGTCGTCACGGAAAATATATACAAGAAGATAGAGCGGGGCATGGAGAAAAACAGGGCAGCGCGAGAGGGTAGCGAGGAAATATACTTTGCCGTTATCTCTACCTCTATTACACTGGCAGTTGTATTTCTTCCCATAGTGTTTTTACAAGGTTTCACAGGGCGTCTTTTCAGAGAGTTTGGTATAGTGGTGGCAGGTGCGGTGCTTATATCAGCATTTGTGTCTTTATCACTCACCCCTGTACTGAATGTGTTGATGACACGCAGTGTGCATAAGCCATCATCTTTCTATCTTAAAACAGAGCCATTCTTTAATGGCATGGAACGCCTGTATGAAAAAGGATTGAAGTGGATAATGAGGAAGAAATGGGTGGCGGTTACAGGCATCATTGGTTCATTCCTGCTGATATTTTTATTAGGTAAAACATTACAGAGCGAACTGGCCACTCTGGAAGATAAAGGAAGGTTCCGTGCAAGTATCATAGCACCTGAAGGAACTTCTTACGATGCCATGGATAATTACATGGACCAACTGGTGAACGTAGCGCTTGATTCAATACCGGAGAAGGAAACCATATTATCTGTTACTGCACCAAACTTTACCGGCTCAGGTGCTGTGAATACGGGCTTCATGAATGTGAAGCTGCAAGATGCAGGAACGCGCGCACGTACACAGGATGAGATAGTGCAGCAAATGAATCGTATACTGCCTAAGTATAATTACGGTAAGGCATTTGCTATACAGGAGCAAACAATATCTGTGCAAAGAGGCGGCCCCGCACAACCGGTAGTATTCGTGTTGCAGAACATCAACTTCGATAAACTGGCAAAAGTGTTGCCCAGCTTTATGGATGAAGTAAACCAGGATCCTGTATTCCAGGGTGCTGATGTAGACCTGAAATTCAATAAGCCGGAACTAACCGTATCTATAGATAGGGCAAAAGCATCGCAACTGGGCGTTTCTGTTGATGATATATCGCAGACATTGCAACTGGCACTCAGTAACCGCAGGTTAGGATACTTCACCAAGAATGGTAAGCAGTACCAGGTGATAGGGCAGGTGTTCCGTAAAGACCGTGAAGCACCTGCTGACCTGAAGACGATATATGTACGCAGCAGCAATGGCCAATTGATATCGATAGACAATTTTGTGTCTATGAAGGAGACTACCAGTCCTTCGCAGATATATCACTACAACAGGTATAAATCGGCTACCATCTCTACTAACCTTGCACAGGGAAAAACAATTGGTGATGGTATTGCCGAAATGGATAAGATATACCAGAAGCTGAAGGATGAAAAACTGATAGATGAAACATTTACCACATCACTTGGTGGTGCATCTAAAGACTATGTAGAAAGTTCATCTAATACATCTTTTGCTTTTGTGCTGGCACTGGTGCTTATCTTCCTGATACTGGCTGCACAGTTTGAAAGTTTTGTGGATCCGCTGATAATTATGCTGACTGTGCCATTGGCCATAGCAGGTGCGTTGTTGTCATTATGGTTCTTCGGGCAAACACTCAATATCTTCTCACAGATAGGTATGATCATGCTGATAGGCCTGGTGACAAAGAATGGTATCCTGATAGTGGAATTTGCCAACCAGATAAGAGAGAAAGGAATAGCGAAAACAGAAGCTGTAATAGAAGCATCTATCATGCGCCTGAGACCCATATTAATGACCAGCCTTGCCATGATATTCGGTGCCTTACCGATTGCACTGTCATTAGGGGCTGCGTCTACCAGCCGCAAACCATTGGGTATAGCCATTGTGGGCGGTATACTGTTTTCATTATTGTTATCATTATTCATAGTGCCGGTTATGTATACCTTCTTCTCAAGAAGGAAGAAAGTAAAACAGACCGCTATTGATAAACTGACCGAATAAAGCATGAAGAGGCTTTCGACCATATTGTTATTATCATTGGCTGTTCATGCAGGTGCACAGGAACATTTGAGCCTTAATGATGCCATACAAAAAGCACTGGAACATAATTTTGATATACGCATTGCTCAACTAAGTGCAGAGCAGGCTGCCCGTAATAATACTATGGGTAATGCCGGTATGTCACCCAATATAAATGCTAATGCAGGCTTAACAGGCGGCAGTGCAAATTCGCATATAGAGTTTGCAGACAGCAGGAAGCAAGATGTGAACAATGCAGGTACTTTCAATTATAACGGAGCTGTAACGCTTAACTGGACCTTATTTGACGGCGGTCGTATGTTCCTGCTGAAAAACAAACTGAATAAGCTGGAAGATATCGGAGCACTGCAATTTAAAGCGCAGGTACAGGCTACAGTATCCCAGGTAATACAGGCATATGCTGCTGTTGTGTGGCAGAGGCAGCAGGGGCTGGCAATAGATACCAGCCTTGCGCTCGCAACCATACGCATGGAATTGTCGCGGGTGAAATATGAAACAGGTAGTGCAGCTAAAGTAGATTTTCTGCAGGCGAGGGTTGATTATAATTCAAGGCAATCAGATTCACTGGCACAGGTAGCAAAGCTTGGTTCTTCATTAGCAACACTCAACCTGTTGATGGGTGAACAGGCTGAAAAAGAATATGCTGTAGATGACCAACTTGAATTAAATACCACGTTGCAACCATCTGACAGAAGCAGGTTGGAAGAGATAAACCTTAGTCTTGCAGCTACCAAAAAACTTGCAGAAGCATCAAAGTTGGATGCTCGTATTGCTAAAGCATATCATTTGCCTATACTGGCTATGAATGGTTCGTACAATTATACCAACACAGAAAGCCAGGCTGGTTTTGCATTGGTAAACAGGAGTAATGGCTATAGTGGGGGGCTTACATTAAGCTTGCCTGTTTTCCAGGGTGGTAATATTCGCAGGGTAGCTAAAGTAGCATCACTGCAGGCTATGAGAGATCAGTTGGTATATGACAAGCAAAACACTGATATAGGCAGGCAATATCGCAGTGCGTGGAGAGATTATGAAACATCGGTAGCTGCATACAAACTGGAACAGCAAAATATCAGTTATGCTAAAGAGAATATGGATATCCAGAAAGCCCGCTTCAAAGTGGGTATAGCCAGCACATTGGAAACAAGAGAAGCAGAAAATAGTTATGTGCAGGCATTGGTAAGATATTATACTGCCGCATACAATCTTAAAGTAAATGAAACAAGGGTGCTGGAATTGGAGAGTGCACTGGTAAAATAAAAAAGCCCGCAACTGCGGGCTTTTTTATTTTAGATATGTTTCTTGAAATATTCGAGTGTTCTTTTCAAACCTTCGCTGCGGTCTATCTTAGGTTCCCAGCCAAGAATTGTCCTGGCCTTTGTGATATCCGGCTGACGCTGTTTAGGGTCATCCTGCGGCAGTGGTTCATACACTATCTTAGATTTAGAACCTGTGAGTGCAATTACTTCTTCTGCAAATTGCAGGAGGCTTATCTCTACCGGGTTACCAATGTTCACCGGCATATGATAATCAGATAACAGCAAACGATAGATACCTTCTACCAGGTCATCGCAATAGCAGAAAGAACGTGTTTGAGAACCATCACCATATACGGTTACATCTTCACCACGTAATGCCTGGCTCATGAATGTTGGCAGCGCACGGCCGTCATCGAGTCGCATACGCGGGCCGTATGTGTTGAATATACGGATGATACGTGTTTCCAGTCCGTGGAAATTATGGTAAGCCATAGTGATGCTTTCCATGTAGCGCTTAGCTTCATCATATACGCCACGCGGGCCTATAGGGTTTACATTACCCCAGTATTCTTCAGTTTGCGGATGTACCAGCGGATCGCCATATACTTCCGAAGTAGAAGCGACAAGTATACGTGCACCTTTTGCTTTGGCAAGGCCCAGCAGGTTGTGTGTACCCATTGCACCTACCTTCAATGTCTGGATAGGCATTTTCAGGTAGTCGATAGGGCTTGCCGGAGATGCGAAATGCAGTATATAATCGATATTACCCGGTACGTGTACAAACTTGGTAACGTCGTGGTGGTAAAATTCAAATTCTTTAACAGGGAACAGGTGTTCTATGTTTTTGATATTACCTGTCAGCAGGTTATCCATGCCCACAACTGTGTATCCTTCAGCAAGGAAGCGATCGCAGAGGTGAGAGCCGAGGAAGCCTGCAGCTCCTGTAATTAAAATTCTTTTGTTGCTCATTATAGTGGTTATAATTATTATTAATCTAAAACACCGCGCTCCCTGATGCCTGTACCTTCTGTAAGTTCTATTTTGCTCCTCAGTTGTTCGTGTACAGTTTTACGGCCTATGCTTTCATAATAGAATCCCAGTTCCTGCATTTTCTCAAGTGAGTAAACATTACGTCCGTCGAATATAGCAGGGAATTTTAGCGTGTTAGCAATACGGTCGAAATCAGGGTTGCGGAATTCGCTCCATTCTGTAACTATAACCAGTGCATCTGCACCCGTAAGTGTATCATACTGGTCTTGGGCGAAGTACACTTTATCTCCGAATATGCGTTTTACATTGGCCATAGCTTCAGGGTCATAAGTACGAACCTGTGCACCTGCTTCCAGCAATTCGTTGATCAGTTCCAATGCCGGAGCTTCACGGATATCATCAGTTTCTGGTTTGAAGGCAAGGCCCCATACAGCAAATGTGCGGCCGCTGAGGTTGTTACCAAAGCTTTCTTTGATCTTTTTGCCGAGGCGGGTTTTTTGCCTGTCGTTCACAGCCATTACTGTATTAACCAGCTGGAAATCGTAATCCAGCTCGCGGGCTGTAAGTGCCAGTGCCTGTACGTCTTTAGGGAAACAGCTACCACCATAACCTACACCCGGGAACAGGAAGCGTTTACCAATACGGTTATCGCTACCCATACCTACACGTACCCAATCCACATTGGCACCTGCTTTTTCGCAGAGGTTAGCCATTTCATTCATGAATGATATACGCATAGCGAGATAAGAGTTCGCTGCATATTTGGTCATTTCTGATGAACGCTCATCCATGAAATATATAGGATTGCCCTGGCGTACATATGGCTGGTACAATTCTTCCATCAGCTTTTTAGCTTTTTCAGAAGAAGTACCTACCACAACACGGTCAGGTTTCAGGAAATCTTCTACCGCCACACCTTCACGCAGGAATTCAGGGTTTGACACAACGTCAAACAGGCTGCGGTCAAGTTTTTGCGCCAGTACAGCCACTACTTTTTCTGCAGTGCCTACCGGTACAGTACTCTTATTTACAATTACGGTGTATTTATCAATGATATTAGCGAGGTCGTCTGCTACGCCCAGTACATAGCGCAGGTCGGCTGCACCATCTTCGCCCGGAGGTGTAGGCAGGGCCAGGAATATTATCTGTGCATTTTTTATGCCTTCGGCCAGGGAAGTGGTGAAGGTGATGCGTTTTTCCTTAATGTTACGCTCCAGTAACACGTCGAGACCGGGTTCATAAATCGGTGATTTTCCGGCTTTGAGCTGGGCTATTTTCTCTTCGTTTACATCTATACAAACTACATTGTTACCTGTTTCTGCAAAACAAGTACCCGAAACGAGTCCTACATAGCCTGTACCTACTATTGCTAACTGCATATGGTTGCTTTCAAAATTTGCGCAAATGTAGTCAATATTTCTCATGGGTAATCCCCATTGAGCATGTATATATATACGAAAAATAAAGTTTTATTACTGTTAAACTTTGCATTTACCCCGGAGTCTTATAATAAACTTCTTACTTATGCGAATAAAATCAATTTCATTAGGAACAATAGTAGCAATGGCTGCTGTGCTCACATTTACCGCGTGTAAACGTGATAAGGTGCAAAATAATACTGATACTACTGAAGATACCCAATATGCCGAAGACCAGGCGAGGGTAGACCAAACCTATAATGAGGCTGAAAATTTTGCGGATGAGGCTGAATCTTTGGGTAGTGTACAAATGAAAGGTGGGGCTAGCCTGCTTTCTTACTGTGCCACTGTGACAAGAGATACTCTTTCAGTACCTCATAAGATCACCATAGATTTTGGTACCACTAACTGTTCTTGCAAGGATGGCCGCCTGCGCCGTGGCAAGATCATAATCACTTATAATGGCAGGTACAGGGATAGCGGGTATGTACACACTATTGGCTTCGATAATTATTATGTAAATAATAATAGTGTGCAGGGCGCTAAAACTGTGACAAATATGGGTCATAATTCCGCCGGGCACCTGTATTATAATATTAGTGTAAACGGTATGATGATACTGAACACTACCGGAGATACTGTAAGCCATACAGCCAGCCGTGTGCGTGAGTGGATAGCGGGAGAAAGTACCAGCCAGTTGAGTGATGACGTGTACAGTATTACCGGGAGCGGGTCGCTTACAAAAGCAACGGGTAAGGTATTTAATATGAATATCACAAGCCCATTGATAATGGCATTGAACTGTAACTGGATAGAGCAGGGTACTATAGCAATAACTCCTGCGGGTGCCAGCACTGCCCGTATACTTGACTATGGCAGCGGTAACTGCGATGACCAGGCTACTATTACTGTAGGCTCAAAAACAAGAACTATAACACTGAGGTAGGATACTGATGCAAGGGGGTGCATTAATAACATGGGCAGTCGAAAGGCTGCCTTTTGTTTTTAAATTTTTCTGATGCTACTCATTCCGCCGTCTGCATGTATTATTTGCCCGGTAATAAATTTACTTTTATCAGATAAAAGGAAATAAGCCAGCGATGCAATGTCTGCCGGGTCTCCTATCTGTTTGACAGGATGCCGTTCAGCAGAAGAGCTACGCTTATCATCTGAGTTTAGGAATTTTTCAGCCAGGGGGGTGTTAGTAATTGAAGGTGCTATAGCGTTAACCCGCACAGAAGGCGACAGTTCAGCGGCCAGAGACCGTGTTAATCCCTCAATTGCTCCTTTAGATGCTGAAACAAGTGAGTGAAATGGCATACCGGTACTAACGGCTACAGAACTCATAAGAACAATAGATGCATTATCAGCTTTCTGTAATTGGGGTAAATAATGCTTAGTGCACATAACAGCTCCGATAACATTCAGGGCATAATCATCTGTAAAATCATTCCTGCGAAAGGCTTTGAATGGTTTGAGTAATATACTGCCGGGGAAATAAGCAAGTCCGTGTATGGGTATATCTATTTGTGGTAATACGGGGTCATTGTCACTAAAGTCAACTTTATAATGTTGAACGCCCGGAGGGATATTATCAGAGGTCCTTGATATTACAATGACATTGTTGTTATCTGCAACCAGTTGTTTGACCAATTCTAATCCAATTCCTGAAGAGCCGCCTGCGATTAAGTATGTCTTATTCATACTGGATGAACAAAACAAAAAAGTAAAAGTTTACTTTGTTTCTATAGTTCTGTTTCTTCTGCAACGTTCACTGCAATATTTTACATGTTCCCAGTCCTTATCCCATTTCTTTCGCCATTGAAATGGTCTGTTGCATACGATACATGTCTTTGATGGCAGGTTTTGTTTATTGCGCCTCATGCCCTTTGAACAACTGTATACTGATAAAAGTTCATAAGCTTACAGGCAAGTCAGCAATACCTCACATGCGTTTCTTATATCATCTTCTGTGATAGTAAGCGGTGGTGCTATACGTATGCAGTTAGGTGCAAACAGGAACCAATCTGAGAACAGGCCTTTGTCAAGACAACGTTTCAGCGTTCGCATTACTTTGTCTGCATTCTCCAGTTCAATAGCCATCAA
The DNA here is from genome assembly GCA_044227125.1 of Flavipsychrobacter sp. Taxonomy (GTDB): domain Bacteria; phylum Bacteroidota; class Bacteroidia; order Chitinophagales; family Chitinophagaceae; genus Polluticoccus. Next base: position 1,098,225 of record JBGAFS010000001.1, on the reverse strand, counting down.
CAGCCCCTTGCTGCGAACTGCTTTTATAGCAGGGTGAACCAGTAAGCTGCGGAACAATTGTTCTTTGGCAGCTACCTGTTGTATGATATCGTTTGACAGCAATACTTCCATAGCCGCCTTGCCTGCAGCACAGCATACCGGGTGCCCGCCAAATGTAGTGATATGCCCTAATACAGGATTCCCTGTAAGTGTCTGCATATTATTATATGAAGAGATAAACGCCCCCAGTGGCATGCCACCGCCCAGTGCCTTGCCTAATAATAATATATCAGGTATAATATCGTAGTGCTGAAACCCCCATGGTTTCCCGGTACGGCCAAAACCACATTGTATCTCGTCAAATACCAGTAAGGTGCCTGTTGCAGTACACTTGTCCCGCAACTGCTGCAGCCATTCTTTTGTCGGGGCTATGACACCGGCTTCTGCCTGTACTGTTTCTATAATAACGCAGGCTGTATTTTCATGGATGGCATCAATTAGCGCTTGGCTGTTATAATCATAATGCCATACTCCCGGCATCAGCGGGCGAAAGGCATTACGCCAGTATTCATCACCCATCAGGCTAAGTGCGCCCGTACTGGAGCCATGATAGCTATTATTGCAAGCTATCATATCAGTGCGGCCTGTAATGCGTCTTGCCAGTTTTATGGCCCCCTCAGTTGCCTCTGTGCCGGAATTGGTAAAGTAAACACAGTTTAGCGAGGCCGGCAGGTGTTTAGATAATAATTCGGCATATTCTACCTGGGGGCTTTGTACCAGTTCCCCGTATACCATAATATGCATATACTTATCGGCCTGCATCTTCACTGCATCCCTGACAGCAGGGTGTGAGTGCCCGATATTGCATACACTGATGCCGCCTATCAGGTCGAGGTAAGCTTTGCCATCAGCATCATACAAATAGCTGCCGGAGGCAGATACTATATGAAGTCCTACCGGTTCGGGAGAGGTTTGGGCTACATGTTGCTGAAACAGACGACGAGTGTTCATACGGGCAAAATTACCTAATTGTCAGCCCTTTGTGCAGGGCTTCCAGTTAATAATTTAGTAATAAAAAAACAACACAGAAAAAGCTCTGTTAACAGACTTAATATTCCCTTAACATAAGGTTCATATTGGCGTAACATTGGCGTAAAATGGCGGTAACATTGAAAATAGACCTTTGCACCATCAAATTACCAAATATGAAATTTATTAGTTTTTTACTTGCCATTATTGGATTTTCTCTGCAGGCAATAGCAGGTGGAAAGATCATCGGTAATGTTAAAGACGAGAAATCGGGAGACCCTATAATAGGTGCTGCTGTGATCGTTAAGGGTACTCAGCTTGGAGGTGTTACGGACGTAGACGGTAACTTCAGCATTGTAGCAGATGCCGGTACTTACACTCTGGAGGTGAAGTACATGGGCTATCAGACAAAAGAAATAGATGATGTAAAAGTAGCTGATAATGATGCAGTTGCTGTTAATGTTACCATTACAGAATCTTCTAAGACCGAACTGAAAGAAGTAGTTGTAAGGTCTACTATGAAGAAAGAAAATATCAACTCCCTGTATATACTGCAAAGGAATGCACCGACCATATCAGACGGTATTTCTGCCGATATCATTAAAAAATCACCTGACCGTAGTACAGGTGAAGTGTTGAAACGTGTGAGCGGTACTACAATTCAGGATAACAAATTTGTAATTATACGTGGCTTGAGCGACCGTTATAATACGGCTATGGTAGATAATGCAATACTACCAAGTACAGAGCCTAACCGTAAAGCATTCTCTTTTGATATCATACCTGCTAACCTGATAGATAATATTATTATCAGCAAAACAGCAACACCTGATCTGCCGGGAGATTTCGCAGGTGGTGTTATTAATATCCTGACTAAAGAAATACCTGACAAGAACTTCAATACCGTATCAATAGGTACATCTTATAATACAGTTTCTACTTTTAAAGATTTCAAATCAGGATACAGGAGCAGTACAGATATATTAGGTTATGATAACGGTTCAAGAGCGTTGCCATCATCAATGCCTACCACAAAGGATGTACAATCAGGGCTTACTGCACAACAGAATAAGGATGCTATTAGCTCGCTCAATAACAACTATTCTATACACGAAAGGAGTGCATTGCCCGGTATGATTCTGCAGGCATCTTCAGGCCGCAGTTATGTGATGAATAATGGTAATCGTATAGGTATAGTAGCTGCTATCAACTATACGCACACTGAAACTATTGAACCGAATGTATTACGCCAGTATAATGACTATAACTATACTGACAATTCGTACAAATATTCTACTAACCTTGGTGCAATGCTGAATGCAGGGTATACCGCAGGTAAGCATAAGATAGTTTTCAAAGCATTATATAATAATGTGTTTGATGATAACTTCCTGAACAGGGAAGGAACCAACAGGGCAATAGGTAAATACACAAAGTATTATGCTTATGACATGCTGCAGAAATCTTTGTTCAAAACATCGTTAGAAGGCAGCCACCAGGTGGGTAAAGGTCAATCGAAAGTTGACTGGCTGATAACTTATAACCGTGTAGGCAATAATCAACCTGACCAGAGGAAATTGTTATTGTCTAAACCAATAGCAGATGCAAAAAATGATGCTGTGCCTTTTGAGGCTGAAATAAATGGTAATAACAAATCCAATAACCGCCTGTTTTCAAAACTGGGAGAGAATATCTATACAGCAGGTCTTAATTATAGCCTGCCGCTGAACTTCCTGAATAAAACAACTATTAAGGCAGGTGTGTTTGAACAATTCCGCCAAAGGACATTTGATGCGAGGTTTATAGGGCTGGTATTAGATGAACTGAAAATGGACCCTGAAGAAGCAAAAGCAATCAAGTCGAGGAATGTAGCTAACATATTCGACCAGGAGCTGGTAAATAAAGGCTACTACAGGCTGGATGAAATAACTATGCCATCTGATAAATACGATGCTACATCAAATACATCTGCGGGATACCTGATGCTGGATAATAAATTCAATGAAAAATTCAGGTTGGTATGGGGTGTACGTGCAGAGTCATTTAATATACAGTTGCATTCTTATGATATAACAAATAAACCACTAGATGTTACTAAAACATGGCTGGATGTATTGCCATCTGCCAACTTTACTTACTCACTTAATAATAAGTCGAACCTGAGGGCATCATACTATCATACAGTAGCACGTCCTGAGTTCAGGGAGTTGGCGCCATTTGCTTACTATGATTATGAACTGTCTGCGCTGTCTTACGGTAATCAGAAACTGCAACGCAGCCAGATAAAAAATGCTGACCTCAGGTATGAATTGTATCCTAAGGCCGGTGAGATATTCTCTGCATCAGTATTCTACAAGCATTTTACCAACACGCTGGAATCAAAAGTAGATGCAACAAACAGTCAGCTTGAAATATCTGCTGAAAATTATCCAAGTGCACAGAATATCGGCGCTGAAGTAGAAATGAGAAAAACACTCAGCTTTATAGCACCTAACAGCAATATTTTCAGGAACCTTGGTTTCTACGCTAATCTTGCATACATCAAATCATCTGTTAAGTATAGTTATACTGATGTAACAGGTAATATGGTAAACATAGAACGTCCGCTTACCGGCCAGTCAAACTATGTTATTAATACCAGCCTTAGCTATTCTGCTATGGAAGGTAAGCTGAACCTGAACCTGTTGTATAACAGGGTAGGCCCAAGGATATTCCTGGTAGCCGATGCACGCGGTAACCGTTTTGGTAATGTATGGGAACAACCACGTAACCTGCTTGATTTCCAGGTAGCATACTCAGTAAGCAAGAAAAGTGAATTCAGGCTGAATGTAAAAGACATCCTGAGTGCACGTTCATTCTTCTACTATGACCAGAACAACAACAAGAAGTATGATAAGGCTGTTATCGATGATGTGTCTGGTAATATCAGCGGTGACTGGATATTGAAAAGTTATCGTCCTGGTTCAACGTTCTCACTTACTTACACTTACAAGTTCTAATTGTAATTCTTAACATTCGGATAATATTCAAGTAACAATAGGTTTATATAGCAATAATAGCTTCGCACAAAAATTAGACAAGATGAAAAAATTACTCTTAGCAGCTTTATCGATGGGTTTGATATTCTCGTCGTGTAAGAAAGACAAAAACAATAACAACAATAACAATACTACTACCGGTGGTGTTGAAGAACTGACCGGTGATATATCTTCAAGCCGTACACTTACAGCTGATAAGAAATACTTACTGAAAGGCTTTGTGTACGTTACAAACGGAGCTACACTTACTATCGAGCCGGGTACAGTTATCATGGGTGATAAGGCAACTAAAGGTTCTCTGGTTGTTACCCGCGGTGCTAAGATCAACGCTGTTGGTACGGCAACTAAACCGATAGTGTTTACTTCAGCCCTTGCAGCAGGTGCCCGTGCGGCAGGTGACTGGGGTGGTGTAATATTGCTGGGTAAAGCTCCAATCAACCCAAGCGGTGGTGAAGCTAAGATCGAAGGTGGTTTGACCGCAACAGCAGGTGGTGACGAGAAAAAATATATTTGGTTTGGTGGTACTGATGCAAACGATAATTCAGGTACAATGAAATATGTACGTATAGAATTTGCAGGTATCGCTTTCTCTCCTGATAATGAGATCAATGGTCTTACTATGGGCGGTGTTGGTGCAGGTACTACTATCAGCTATGTACAGGTTTATCGTTCGGGTGATGATGCTTACGAATGGTTTGGCGGTACAGTAAACTGCGATCACCTTGTAGCAACTTATAGCTGGGATGATGATTTTGATACTGACTTCGGCTTCTCTGGCCATGTACAGTTTAGCGTTAGTCAGCGCGCTGCTGCTATAGCCGACGTATCAGGTTCTAATGGTTTTGAATCAGATAATGATGGTAATGGTAGTACAAACGCTCCGCAAACAAAAGCTATGTTCTCTAACATGACTATCATTGGTCCAATCAAGACTACTGGTACTTCAGGTATCAGCGCTAACTTCCAAAATGGTGCTCAAATACGCCGTAACTCTTCTCAGAGTGTTATCAACTCCCTGTTGATTGGTTTCCCTGTAGGTCTGTATATAGATGATACTAAAGGAACTAAAACATCTACTAACATTGCAGCTGGTACATTGATGTTCAAAAACAATATCATAGCAGGTTGTGTTACTCCATGGAAAAGTGAACTGGCTACTACAGATTCTACTGCATGGGCTAACTTCAAAGCTGCCAGCAACACAACAGTACTTACTTCATCAGCAGATGTTATGCTGGCTGACCCTTACAAATTCTCAGCTAACGTAGCTAACCCTGCCGGTACACCAAGCTACCTGTTGCAAGCTACATCTCCTGCTTTAACAGGTGCTGATTATACTGGTACTACCGGTTTCCAGGCCGTTGCTTACCGTGGTGCATTTGATGCTACTAACAACTGGTTATCTGGTTGGACTTCATTCGCTCCGGAATCAACTACCTATTAATATAGACAGAATACAGATAGAAATTAAGCCTCCCATTAGGGAGGCTTAATTATTTGTGATAACGGGAAACAAGCTAAGGTTTTCTGATGCCTAGTTCTGCTGCCTTTTGTAACATGTATTCATAGGCTGCTTCATAGTTGTTGGGTATGATGCCATCCAGTATCGCTTCGCGAACAGCTGTTTTGATCACACCAACATTCCTGGACGGAGGCAGGTTGAAAATCTGCATTATTTCTTCGCCGTCAATAGGTGGTTGCCAGTTGCGTATACGGTCATTTTCTTCTACCTCTTTTAATCTTTGCTTTACCAGCTCAAAATTTTCAAGGTAGCGTTTGACCTTTTGTTTGTTCTTAGATGTGATGTCGCTTTCGCAGAGAATCATCAGGTCATCCAGCTCTTCGCCTGCATCAAATAATAAGCGGCGCATAGCAGAGTCTGTTATGTCTTCTTTTGTAAGGCTGATGGGGCGAAGATGCAATGCAACAAGTTTAGCAACATATTTCATCTTCTCGTTCTGCGGTAGCTTAAGCTGGCGGAATATTTTAGGCACCATTCTTTCACCAACTGCATCATGCCCATGAAAAGTCCAGCCATGGCCTACCTCGAATTTCTTTGTGGCAGGTTTTGCTATGTCATGTAAAATAGCCGCCCATCTCAGCCACAGATCTTCGCTTTTTTGGGCCGCATTATCAAGCACCTGCAGGGTATGGTAAAAGTTGTCTTTATGTCCCTTACCCTCTACTATTTCAACACCGACAAGCTCTACCATCTGCGGAAAGAATTCTTTCAGCAGGCCGCTGCGATACAACATGTCAAAGCCAACAGATGGCTTTGGTGTAAGAACTATTTTGTTCAGTTCATCAGTAATCCGTTCCTGCGAAACTATTTTGATGCGGTGCTTGTTCCTGCTTATTGCATCAAATGTTTCAGGCAGGATGTCAAAATTGAGTTGAGTGGCAAACCTTATGCAGCGCATCATACGCAACGGATCGTCTGAAAAAGTTATATCAGGGTCGAGTGGGGTACGAATCAATCTGTTTTCGAGATCTTTTACCCCGTTAAAGGGGTCTATTAGTTTGCCAAAATTATTTTGGTTGAGACTGATGGCTAATGCATTGATGGTAAAATCGCGCCTGTTCTGGTCGTCTTGCAAGCTGCCTTTTTCTACTTCAGGTTTACGTGAGTCCTGCCTGTAAGATTCCTTTCTTGCACCTACAAATTCTATGTCTAGCTCGTTGAGCCTAAACTGTGCTGTGCCGAAATTTTTGAAGAAGTTGACTTTAGGTTTATGTGTGAAAGATGCTGCTACTGCATGTGCCAGCTCAATACCATCCCCAGTGCTTACTATATCAATATCTTTAGTAGGACGGCCTATTAATTTGTCTCGTACGAATCCTCCAATAAGATAACAGTCGCAGCCGATTGTAGCTGCAACCTTACCTATCCTTTCAAATAAGCTTAGTTCTTCCTGTGAGCAAGGTATATCCATGAGTTTGCAAAGGTAAAAATACTTGGCCAGTTATCAGGCCCGTATGATAATAACATTGCCGTCGTCATCTATATGCACAATCCGAGAGGGTTGTTTTATAGTGTTGTCATCCTGCCTGTGTTTTACAACATAATCAACAGCACTGATAATTTCAGGAGAAACCATGGCAAATGTAGCAGGCGTTGGCTCACCGCTTATATTGGCAGATGTAGATACCAGTGGCCTCTGCATGCGTTTTATCAAGGCCTTGCAAAATGGATCATCTGTAACCCTTATTGCAATACTGCCGGTCTCATGTACTACGTTTTCAGGAAATTCAAGTGCTCCATCATAGATGACTGTCGTGGGTTGTTCAAAATTTTCGAGTATATCAATAATGTCAGGGTGAGGTGATGCCACATACTGCAATACATCTTTTGCTTCAGCGAGCAATATGATAAGGCTTTTCTCTTTGGGTCTGTGCTTGATTGCAAATATATTATCAACCGCTTGTTCGTTGAGTGCGTCACAGCCAAGGCCCCATACCGTATCTGTAGGATAGAGTATCGTGCCGCCATTTTGTATTACCTGTACGCAGTTTTTTATATCGTTTTCGAAGTCCACCATAATAGTTGGTCAATAGAAATATCATTTCCACATTTGAAATGGCCTTTCGGGCAATCTTTAAGGCCATGTAATGAACAGGGTTTGCAATCGAGCCCGGCCACTTCAACTATTTTCTTTGTGTCACTCAACGGACCGAACCCATAACAGGGAGATGTAGAGCAGAATACAGCAGTTACAGGTGCATTGACAGCAGAAGCAAAATGTATAGGGGCAGAGTCATTGCTGTAGTTCATTACAGCCTCTTTCATCAATGCGCCTGATTGAAGAAAGCTAAGTTTCCCAGCCAGGTTTACAATTGCAGGATGGGTTGCAGCTATCTTTATTCTTTCGCAGAGTTCTGCATCTTCAGGGCCTGCTATAAGGTATATCTTATTACCTGAAGGCAATCTGTTGATAAGCTCCACCCATTTGCTTTCGGGCATTCGTTTACTGAACCATACAGAAGAAGGTGCTATGCATATGTATGGACCTGACTGGTATTGATGCACCTTTTCTTTGTCGGCGACAGTGGGGTATAATACCGGACGTGCGGGCTTATTATCTGTAATGTCAGCGATGAGTTTTTGGTTCCTATCCGTTTCATGTATCGGGTGCATATCTTCCTGGGCAGAAATATTGTGCGGGTAAGAGTTGGAGTAACAGAAAGCAAAAGGGTTTTTATCAAAGCCTCTTTTTTCTTTCGCACCCGAATACCATGTTACGAAACCTGAAGCTGCGAAACGGTGCAGGTTGATGACATAGTCATATTTCTCAGCCCTTACCTGTTTGGCTATCTGCCAAAGATGCAGGTATTTACTTTTTTTCTTATCCCAAACATATAATTTATTTATGTATGGATGTCCTGAGAACAGGGCTTCGTTGCCTTTGCGGACAAGAAAATCAACAGATGCGCCCGGTAGCCCGCGTAATTTCTCAATTACAGCAGTTGCCAGAACTACATCGCCGATAAAAGCGGTTTGTATAACCAGGAATTTGGCCATATGCCGGCAAAAATACAATCGAAAAATCGTTTAACTGTGTTTTAACAAACTTTATACAGCTACAGACCTGTCTTAGGTATTAAATTTGTTCGTATCATTGTATTCTATAAAATCAGAGAAAAAATGAAAAAGATTTTGTTTTTGTTTGGAGCTGTCCTGGCAATTTCCGGAAGTGTAATGGCGCAGGATCACGCTAATGATGGTCACCAGGTAGCTACAACTACTCCGGCTGCTCCGGCTGCTGCTCCCGCAACCAGTCTTAAGCCTGAAAATATGGTTTTCAAAACCGAAACACATGATTTCGGTTCAGTAGCAGAGGGTCCATCTGCTGAATATGAATTTGAATTTAAGAACACAGGCAAAGAACCTATAGTTATACAGCAGGTACAGGCATCTTGCGGATGTACAACACCTTCTTATTCTAAAGACCCTGTATTGCCAGGCAAAACGGGTAAAATAAAAGCGTCTTTCTCTACTGCAGGCCGTGGTGGTTCTCCATTCAATAAGAACATCACTGTTATGTCAAATGCAGGTACTAAGGTGCTTACTATTACTGGTACTGTAGAAAAAGCTCCTGAAAGTTCAGTACCTGAAAATACATCAATGATCAAAACCAGATAAAAAATATACTCAATAAACTAAATCGAATATTATGAAGAAGCTCTTCGTTACCGCGTTTTTAATGGCTGCAAGTATTGCAGGTACTTATGCACAGGATGCGGCATCTGCAAACAAAAATGCACCACAATTCAAATTTAAAGGCGGTGATACATGGGATTTCGGTACACTGAAAGAAGGCCCTGTAGCTGAACACGTATTTGAATTTACCAACGCCGGTAAAGAACCATTGATCATACAGAACGCATCAGCATCTTGCGGATGTACTACACCTGAATGGCCGAAGGAGCCAATACTGCCGGGTAAAAAGGGTAAAATAACTGTTCGTTATAATACTCAGGGCCGCGTATCTCCTTTTACAAAAGACATATACATTCAGTCTAACGCTTTTATACCAGAAGGCAAAGAACGCTATGAACTGCACATAAAAGGTACTGTAGTAGCTGCTGATAAACCAGCCGAAGGCGAAGCCAAGAAGAATTAATGAGAATTTCTGACTTTTATACTAAGCCGGCCTGATTGGCCGGCTTTTTTTATTACCCAGGTGCAGAAATAATAGCCTCATTGCCTAATTTTGCGCCCATGCCAGTAATATCACATCGCGGGGCTATGATGTCACCGTCTCCCATCAGGAAGTTGGTACCGTATGCAGAAGTTGCAAAGAAAAACGGTACAAAGGTTTATCACCTAAATATTGGTCAGCCCGATATAGAAACTCCGAAGGCTATTATGGATGCAGTAAGGCACGTAGATATGAAGGTGCTTGAATACAGTCATAGTGCAGGATTTGAAAGCTATCGTAAAAAGCTGGTTACTTATTATCAGCGAAACAATATAGAAGTAAACCACAACCAGATAATAGTAACAACCGGGGGCTCTGAAGCCATATTGTTCGCTATAATGAGTTGCCTTGATCCGGGAGATGAGATAATTATTCCGGAACCATTCTATGCGAATTATAATGGCTTTGGTACCAGTGCCGGGGTTAAGATTGTACCAATCCCATCTCATATTGAGAATGGTTTTGCACTACCCCCAATAGATGCGTTCGAAAAGGCTGTTACAACTCGTACAAAGGCCATCATGATATGTAATCCCAATAACCCAACGGGTTATTTGTACAGTGCTGATGAACTGAACGTGCTCAAGGAAATATGCCTGAAGCATGACCTGTTCCTATTCAGTGATGAAGCATACAGGGAGTTTTGCTACGATGGTAAAAAACATATTTCAGCCCTGTCTTTAGATGGTCTCGAAGATCATGCTATACTGATGGATACTATCTCAAAGAGATATAGTGCATGTGGTGGCCGTATAGGTGCATTTGTGACACGTAATCAGCAGGTGCTGGATGCAGCTATGAAGTTTGCACAGGCAAGACTGAGTCCTCCATCATTTGCACAGATATTAGGAGAGGCAGCAGTAGATCTGCCTGCGGATTATTTTGATGAAGTGCATGCTGAATATACATCAAGGCGCGATGTGCTGGTAAAACGCCTGCAGGCAATGCCGGGCGTTACCTGTCCGTTACCGGGTGGGGCATTTTATGCTATGGCTAAATTACCTGTAGAAGACAGCGAAAAATTCTGCCAATGGTTACTGGAGTCATTTTCGCATAATGGTGCCACTGTTATGATGGCGCCTGCTGCGGGATTCTATGCCACACCGGGCAAAGGCCGTAACGAGGTAAGGCTGGCATATGTGCTGAACAAGGATGATATAAATGCTGCGATGGATTGTCTTGAGGCAGCACTTAAAGAGTATAAAGGATAGAAATTGCAAATTTTGTACTTTGGCACGCATTACTAATGCGTGCTTTTTTTATGCGTAAATTAATCTTTATAATAGCTGTTGTGCTCATAGTTGCAGGATGTAAACACCACGAGGCTTTTAACAGTACCGACTTCATGCAGGAAGCTGTTAAGTACCATATGCTTAGCCAGCAGGAGTATGAACTGGCTATGAATGATATAGGCATGATACAGCACCAGAACATGCGAAATGTATCTTACGTTTGTAAAAAGGTTAATTACGCTACCGTAATAAAAGATCTGGGGCTAGATGGTACTGGCGCAGATACATTGTCGAACCTGGCAAAGAATTTCAAAAACCAGTTAGGTTACAGGAGTGACCCCGAGAATCCTATAGGACCAGTATACCTTAAAGGCAATATGGATTCAATAAAAGCAGATGCACTGAAATTTTTAAAAGCGGTATATGATAAGGATTATATAAGTACCGGTTCCTATGCCAAAAGTGTAGAGAAAATTAAAGCAGAACCAGTTGTAGAGCCTTTTATGGTTTTTGAGCTGATGGAAACTACTCCTTAACTATTACATCTGTAAATTCAAACCTGCTGCCATTAAATAATCCTTTGTCGCTGAGTTTTAATGAAGGTATTACCAGCAATGCCATAAATGATAAGGTCATAAATGGTGCTTTGAGTTTTGTTCCCAATTCTTTAGCCATAGCATCAAGTTCTGCATATTGAGCAGCTACATCATACCCATCCGCATCGGTCATAAGACCTGCTATAGGTAATGGCATACAATGCACTTTTGCAGGATTGTAGGCTACAGCGATCCCGCCTTTGCAATCTATAAGTGAATTTACTGCGGCAGTAATGGAGTCGTCATCAACGCCTACTACGATGATGTTATGACAGTCGTGCGCTACCGTAGATGCAATTGCACCTTTTTTCAGTCCGAAATTTTTTATAAAGGCTGTAGAAACCGCCTGGCCTGGGGTATACCTGTTCACAACCGCTATCTTCAGTATGTCGTTGTCTGTGTCAGATACTATGTTGTAGCTGATGGTCTTTGCATCTGCAATGATCTCATTTGTCACTAACTGACCTTCTATAGCATCTATTACACGTATCTTATTTGCCTGATGCTCTGTGCGTACTGAAAAATCAGCAGGAGTAAAGTGGTTTGTATTGAAATTGTTTATTGGGTCAACAGTGATATGTGGTAATAGCGAATTACCAGATTCTGCTACTATTTTACCGTCGATGTATGTTTTCAGTACATTGAAGTTTTCAAGTTCCTCAACGATTATGAAGTCAGCGGGATCATTCATTCGTAGCATGCCCACTGGTAACCTGTAGTGTTGTATGGGCTTAATACATGCAGCGTGCAGCACATCAAAGATATCGTACCCTTTAGCTATTGCCCTGGCTGCAAGATTGTTGATATGGTGCAGTACAAGATCATCAGGGTGTTTATCATCACTGCAAAACATTATTTTGTCAGCGTGTGTCTTGAATAGCGGATGCAGGGCTTCGAAATTTTTGGCTGCACTGCCTTCCCGTATGATGATATTCATACCACAAGCTACTTTGTCAAGAGCTTCTTCAAGAGTGAAGCATTCATGGTCTGTTGTTATGCCTGCAGCAGCATATTGTGATGCCTGTTCTCCCCTTAAGCCCGGAGCATGGCCGTCTATAGGTTTTCCTGCTTTGATAGCGGCATCTATTTTTGCCATTACGTCTGTGTCTTTGAATAATACTCCCGGGTAGTTCATCATCTCTGACAGGTACCATATATCAGGATTCTGTAGCAGTACTTCAATTTGTTTTGAATCAACAACCGCACCGGCTGTTTCAAAAAAGGTAGCAGGTACACACGATGGAGCACCAAAGAAGAATTTAAAAGGTGTTTTCTTGCTGTTTTCGATCATGTAATCAACACCGCTTACACCACATACGTTAGCAATTTCATGCGGGTCTGAAACTGTTGCTACTGTTCCATGCACAACGGCAAGCCTTGCGAATGCGGTAGGTACAAGCATGGAGCTTTCTACATGCACATGAGCATCAATAAACCCCGGCATTATATACTGTTCGGGTACATCATGTTTAACTTCTTTTACTTCAGTAATAATACCGTCTGCAATAATGATTTCTGCATTGTAGATACGTCTTTGATATAAGTCAACCAGTTTGCCGGTTATAATTGATTTCTGCATTGGTATTATTTTATTGAATTGCTTTGCCGGTCCTTGCCCATGATATTTTCATATCTATCAGATCCATCATTAAGCCTGCACGTTTTTTAGCTTCTTCTGCTACTGTACCTGAAAATAATGAATCGATAGTTTCATTCCAAAGTGCTAGCCACTGGTTATAATGTGCTTTTTCAAGCGGGATCTTTTTGTCAAGTTCTATATGCTTTTTTACAGGGTTGCCTGAATATCCGGGCATATGTAGCAGTACTGATTCCCAGAACCTATACATTATCGGCAAATGTACAGACCAGTCATCCCCGATAATAGTATTGAATATATTGCCTATTATATTATCCTTTCGAACTTTGTCATAAAATGAGTCTACCAGGAGTTTTATATCCTGGGTAGTATTGATATCATTGCCCGTCATAGCAGTTTTGTATCAAAATTACATATTGCAGCGATGTGTAGCCGCTTATTGATTAAATATTATTAGGTTTGTTTTACAGATTTACAGCGTGCGAAACCATATCCCTCAATATTTTCTGTTATCATTACTGCTTCTGTTTCGATTTGCAATAAGTGCACAGGAAAAGAAGCAAATACCCCTTATCAATTATACACTTGATAACGGATTACCAACAAATTATGTTTACAGTGCTATAAATGACAGGAACGGCTATTTATGGTTTTGTACCGATAATGGCGTTGTAAAGTACAATGGGTATGATTTTCGTGTTTTTACGACTAAAGATGGGCTACCATTAAATGACGTATGGAGACTGGAAGAAGATGGGTTTGGACGTATTTGGTTGTTTTCGCATGCTGATCAGTTTGGGTATATAAAGAATAACATTTACCATAAGGTAAAAAGTAGCTTTGATAATATAGATTATAAAAAAATAACCACATTCTGTCTGGTTCCCAATGGTATATGTGTTGGTTTCCGTCCTGAAAATACTAATAAGTTCTCACTTGCTTTTATAGGTCCCGATGATAGTATGCATATGCTGCCATTCAGATTTGCAATAGATGATACCGTTATTAATCTTACCCGAGATGGGATACTATATCTGGATGATCGTAAATCAGGACATGATGGATTAGATGATTTGTATGAAATAAAAATACACAACGGACATATTGTTAATCACCGCACAGCACACTATGTGCATAGGGAGGTTTACAATGCACAGATAATAGAGGCTATTGGTACAAATATTTATAGTCATTTATTCATGACTAACTATTTGAATTACTATAATGTACTGACCGGTGATTTCAAACGTATTTACCTAACACAATTGGGGGGAAGCAAAGAAGAAAGGGTGCTTATTGCCAATAATCTATCAGATTACATTTTACTGGCTACCACTAAGTGTTTATACGTACTAACACCTGACCTTAAATTAATAAGGAAAGAGGACTTTAAGAATATAACAGATGTCCCTGTGCAGTTTAGCTATATGTTAAATGATGTGTTTGGTAATATGTGGTATTGCAGCAACGGGAAAGGAATCTTTTGCCGTCCTGTTGGTGAAGATTTTACATCACTGGCACCACAGCTTGTACAATTCAATGATGTTAAATATTTGGGTACTGATAATGAAGGGTACACATTTTGGCATTCCATTGCTGAAAAAAAATTGCTCGTCGTAGACCCGAATTTGAACAAAATAGTGAATACACTAGTAGTTAGAGATGGTATTAGAACTGTACAACCGATTGGGGGTCATTGTGTGTGGGTTTCATCTAACTTGAATGTAATTAAATACAATTACATAGCAGGTAACTACGAAGAGTTTATTGAAGACCCCAGCCATTTATTCTTTACTGATAGCTCACAGAATAAGCAGCATATGTTGGTTGAGCACCAGGAAACGACTAAAAATATTATGGTGGGAGCTTTGTTTTTTACAGAGTATAATGATACATCTTATTACATAGCGAATTCATTTGGGGTAATTAACATTATTAAAAGAAAGGACACATTTCATGCCAACATGGTGGGTATTTATACTCGTTTACCACAACGTATATATGATTCGCTCACAAGGAAATATTGGTTTTATAACTATCAGCATATTGTTTTACTTGATCCTGCCAACAATAAAAGAGTAGTATTAGATAAAACCTTTTTATTAAAACTTGGTCTTAGCAACATAAGGTATATGACATTTGATACGTATGGTAATGTATATATACTTAGCGGGGAACAGCTTTTCCTGTTTAATGCTAAGCGCCAGCTACTTAAAAAATTAAAAGCAAACGTTGAAATAAGTACGGCACAGTTGGCTGTTATTGACAATCATATTATTCTTGCAGGCTCTTTTGGTATAGCTCATGCAAGTATTAAAGATGCCGGGGAGGTTACAAATTTTGACTATAAGCCTAATTTTAAGAACAGGTATTATAATCAGCTTGTTTCTTTAGGATTTAACAAGCAAGGCCTGATACTAAGTACTGATAAAGGAGGGTATTATATTCCCTATAATAAACTTGTAAAGCCTGTTATTAGTGATGAACCCCAGATCGTAAAATTTGTAATTAGTACATCTGAAGAGCGAATGCTGCATAATAATGATACGTTTATTTGCAGCCCCAAAACAGATTTGTTGAAAATTGATGCAATAAACATGTTTGGTTCCGGTAACAGAGCATATTCATACAGTATCGGTACACAAGATTGGAAGGAGAATTCTTCCGGGGAGATTTACATAGGTAATCTCAATGCAGATAAGTATCATAAGGTATACTTCAGGTACGCAGATGAAAAATGGAAGAGTGGTGTTCATGCATTTTACGTTTATATTAAGCCGTTATGGTGGCAAACAAGAAGCTGGAAACTGATGTTTTGGTTATTAGGCACAGTAGGTATACTAAGTTTTATTGCCTCTGTAATAGTAGTAACCCGTCGGCAGGTAGCTAAGGTTAATGAAAAGAAACAAAAAACGACGGACCTTGAATTGCGCGCACTGTATGCACAAATAAACCCCCATTTCATTTTTAATTCGTTAAGTGCAGCATTGTATTTTATTAATAAGAAACAGCACGACGAAGCATATGCACACGTGAGTAAGTTTTCGAGATTACTGCGCTCTTACCTGAAAGCCTCGCAAGACAGGTATAATACCTTGTCGAAAGAGGTTGAGATGTTGAAGAATTATATTGAATTGCAACAAACACGGTTCGAAAATAAATTTGACTTCATTATTGATATTGAAAATAAAATACCCGCAGACAGTGTACAGATACCTACTCTGCTTTTACAGCCATTAGTAGAGAATGCTATTAATCACGGGTTGTTTCATGATGATAAAAAAGGGTTGCTTAAAATCATATTTTACCAGGGAGAATCTAATGATGAGCTGATATGTATCATAGATGATAATGGTGTAGGACGTGCCCGTGCAAGAGAGATAAAAAGGCTAAGTTCAGCAAATACTGAATCTTTTGGCACAAAGCTTACGAGACAATTAATTGATATCTTTAAGGAGTATGAGCGCATGGATATTTATTTGGAATACATAGATAAAACAGAGCCTGAAACCGGTACCATTGTTAAACTCACTATTAAAAACCTGAAATATGTCACATGAGGTAAGATGCATAATTATTGACGATGAATTAAAAGCCATAGATCTTCTTAAAGAAAGACTGAAAGTATTGTTCCCCGGCTTAAAGGTTGCAGGTACATATACTGACTGGAAGTCTGGATATGACGCAGTTCGTAATACAGAAATCGATATCCTGTTTCTTGATATATCAATGCCTGAGAAGAGTGGGGTTGATTTTATAAAATTGTTTCCGGGTGTGCCTTTCCAGGTGATATTTATTACTGCGCATAGTGAGTTTGCATTGGATGCTATTAAGCTGTCTGCAGCAGGTTATGTGTTAAAGCCGATTGACGATCATGAATTATCATTTGCAGTAAATAAAGCGATTGAAAAGATTAAGGGCAAATTACACACCATACCATCGAACCCCGGGGTTCCAAGTTCTGTGAAAATTGGTGTTCCCAATATAAAGGGGGTAGACTATCTGAACCCCGAAGATGTACTCTATTTTGAAAGTGTGAATAAGTATACCAAGGTGGTAACAAAGGACTATAGTATAATGAGTTCATATAACCTGGGTGAGTTTAAGAAGGTGATTGACTTTACTGTTTTCTTCCAGGTGCACAGGTCGTATATTGTTAATTTGTATCATATAAAGAGGTATGAGTCATCTGGTATGTTGATAATGGATGATAATATGCAGATACCGGTAGCAAGGTCTGTAAGAACAGATTTTACGAATGTGTTTACTAAGATTGGTAAGGTAGCAAACGCTGCCGGCAGGGGCTAAGTCTTAACCGTTCGTCGGATGAAAACGACCGTTCGTCGGATGAAAGCTACCGTTTGTCGAATGGAGCTCCGTGGTTCGGGCAATTAGTTGTTCTTTTGGTTAGTTAATGGCAATTGATTTTTAACTATCAATTATCGCGCCGCCAGCCCTTATAAAGTGCCCTTAATTGATCTACCCGATTACTTGTCTTATAGACCTGATACTTTAAGCCGGAATGCTGATGCAATTTGCTTTGCATCGTATTCCGGTTAAGTTTTTTTAATGGGCATTAACAAAGAAGCAGAATACCTCGCCTGGTCCGTGCACACCTACAACCAGCGTTTTTTCAATATCAGCAGTGCGGCTGGGGCCCGTATTCAGGTTGATCATAGACGGCATTTCATTATCATACTTCTCTTTCAGGAAATCGAGGCCGGTGCGTATATCGTCTGTTACCTGGTTTGCATAGGCTACAATAATATGTATAGGGTAGAATACCGATGAGGTACGCCCCATGTATTGTTTACTGCTGAGTATTACAGACCCTGTACGTGCTACCAGCACCTCGCAGCCAGTGATACAGGCATCAGCATGTGTCTGGGTCAGGTCAATATCTTCAGCAATATTGAGTTTATTATTTTGGAATATCTGCAACAGTCTTGGTTCGGCACAGAACATCTGTTTCCAGCCACGGCTGTCGTAGAGGTCGTTGAGTTGTTGCAGCAGTTCATGCTCATTGTTACAAAACACAAATTTGCCACCCAGGCCGATGAAGTTATCAGCGAATATCTCCTCGGCAGATTCACTCCTGCCTGCAAAGATGCCTGCCGCACTTTTTTGCTCAGCTTCAGGAAATGGCATGGGCACAGAAGCCTCATTAAGGCCTTTCCTTATTTTACTGAGGATATTCTCTTTGGCTTTTGATGTTTTGAACGTCTGCATAATACGGGGTCAAAAGTAAAGACTTAATGGCAATTTTTCGGTTTCAAAGCCCGGTTGAGAGTAATTGATTATGTTTTTATTCATTTGTTGATAGTTTTTGATAGTAAAATTGAAAGAATAAAAAATCCCGGTCTCCTGGTAGGTTGTTATCCGCCTGAGGCGGGTTATGGTTTCTGTATCAGCTCCCCTCCTGTTATTAGGAGGGGTCGATGGCATATCGTTTACGATAGGCCATCGGGGGTGGTAGACTCGCGTTGGGAACAGTGCCCGGCGTTTCACCACCCCGGTTGACATACTGCTTCGCAGCCTGCCAACATCCCCTCCTAATAACAGGAGGGGAGCTTTAGTTTTTGCCCTCCTCAGCGAGGGGGTAAGGGGGAGGGTAGTATTGTTACAAAAAGATACGTTTTTCATGGTTTCTGTTTTTACCTCCCCCGTAGCCCCCTCCAAAGGGGGACAGTTTTTGTGCGAGGACTTCTGTATCGCGTCTCCCCCTCAGCGAGGGGGTAAGGGGGAGGGTAGTATTGTTACAAAAAGATACGTTTTTCATGGTTTCTGTTTTACCTCCCCCGTAGCCCCCTCCGAAGGGGGACAGTTTTTATGTAGGACTTCTGTATCGCGTCTCCCCCTCAGCGAGGGGGTAAGGGGGAGGGTGGTATTGTTACAAAAAGATACGTTTTTCATGGTTTCTGTTTTACCTCCCCCGTAGCCCCTCCGAAGGGGGACAGTTTTTGTGCTAGGGCCCCTGTATCGCGTCTCCCCCTCAGCGAGGGGGTAAGGGGGAGGGTGGTATTGTTACAAATGGTTACGTTTTTCATGGTTTCTGTTTTTTACCTCCCCCGTAGCCCCCTCCGAAGGGGGACAGTTTTTATGTAGGACTTCTGTATCGCGTCTCCTCCTCAGCGAGGGGGTAAGGGGGAGGGTCTTATTATGACAAATATACAATAATTGCTGTTTATTGTAAAATGATAAAGCGCTTAATGTGAAAATACCGTGTTTCACCCGTTGCGGGGGTGGCGGGGAGTTGGTAAATTACAGGCTGATAAATACAAATAATGCCTACGCTACACTGGATAGGGAAAGATAAGGTTATTAACCACCATATGGATGTGCCTTTTAGGGTATTGGAACATAACTATGGATATAACAATGGTGAGGAAACGCAACAAGAAACACAAAGCGGTAATAAGATAATACACGGCGACAATCTGGAAGCCTTAAAAGCCTTATTACCCGAATACGAAGGAAAAATTAAGTGTATTTACATAGACCCGCCGTATAATACGGGTAACGAAGGATGGGTATATAACGATAATGTAAATGACCCGAAGATTATAAAATGGCTACATACGGTAGTAGGAAGAGAGGGTGAAGATTTGAGCCGACATGACAAATGGCTGTGTATGATGTATCCTCGCTTAAAGCTATTACATAAACTATTGGCTGAGGATGGTGCTATTTTTATTTCAATAGACGATAACGAACAAGCCAATTTGAAACTAATTTGTGACGAGATATTTGGCAATTCCAATTTTATTGGGAACGTAATATGGCAACATACCATACAAGCAAAGAATGATGTAAAAACAATTTCATTACAGCATAACTACACTATAATATACAAAAAAAACACGTTTCAAATTGGAAAAGTACCCAGAACTGATGAACATAACGTTGCGTATTCAAATCCAGACAATGACCCAAATGGTCTTTGGCGTTCAGGTGATGTAAGAAGCCCCAATCTTCGATTAAATTTAAAATATGAGATTGAAACGCCTAGTGGAAAGAAGATAGCTCCGCCAGATAAAGGGTGGCGTTGGGATAAAGATAGCCTACTTGAAAAAATCACAACTGGCGAAATAATTTTTAATAAAGATGAAACAAAAATAATCAGGAAAATATATCTCAAAAATCAAGGTGGCAGAGTGCCAGAAAGCATTTGGTTTGGAAATGATGTTGGCACAACTCGTGACGCTAATAGATTGTTAAAGGAATTATTTAAAACTGACCTCCCATTTAATACTCCTAAGCCTCATGAACTTATTGAACGAATTATTAGCCTTTCATGTAACGATGGTGATATAATTCTTGATAGCTTCGCTGGCTCTGGCACTACCGCCCATGCCGTTTTAAATCTCAATAAGCAGGACAATGGCAACCGAAAAGTAATCTTAATAGAGATGGAAGATTATGCGGATAGCATTACTGCCGAGCGTGTAAAACGAGTAATAAGGGGATATGGCGATACAGAAGGCACAGGCGGGTCTTTTGACTATTATACACTTGGGAAGCCAATGTTTTTGGAAGATGGTATGATTAACGAATTGGTAGGCACAGAGCGTATAAGACAGTATGTGTATTATACTGAAACCAATACGCCATTAGTAGAAACCAAGCATAAGGATAACGAATACTATTTGGGTAAATATAACGATACAGCATATTATTTTCATTACGAACAGGACGGCCCGACAACATTAGACCACGATTTTCTTGCCACAATTAAGACCAAGGCAGAGCAATATGTTATATATGCCGATAACTGCCTGTTATCAAAAGAATACCTGACAAGAAACCATATCATTTTTAAGAAAATACCACGAGATATTACAAGATTTTAGCCATGGAATTAAAATCATATCAGCAACAAGTCATCAACGACCTTTCTTTGTTTCTGGATTACACTCAGGAAACAAAAAATATAAATGACGCATTTTATGACTTCTGGGTAAAACATCCTAATACTCCGTTACAACCATTCCCCGGCACTGCTATTGAGCCATATAAAAACAATGTGCCTAACACCCCGCACATCTGTATTAAAGTGCCGACGGCAGGGGGTAAGACTTTTATAGCTTGTAATGCCTTACATACCATTTTCAACGCTATTAATGCCGACAAGCCCAAAGTAGTCGTATGGTTAGTTCCGTCTATAACGATACTGGAACAAACCATAAAAAATTTAAAAGACCCCAACCATCCATACAGGCAGAAGATAAACACCCACTTCGGTAACAAGGTTGAAGTATTTGATAAGAATACACTTTTACAGGGTAGTGGTTTTAATGCTACATCGGTAAAGGAGCAATTAAGCATCATGGTTTTCAGCTTTGATAGTTTAAGGGCAAGGAACAAAGAAGACAGAAAAGTATTTCAGGAGAACGGCAATTTACAATCGTTTGAAACCTTGCTTGGCAAAGAAGCAGATATAACACTCGGCGCCGTTATCAAGCATTTAAACCCAGTAGTAGTTGTAGATGAAAGCCATAATGCGGAAAGTGATTTGAGCGTGGATATGCTAAAAGAACTAAATCCATGCTTTATTCTTGACCTTACAGCTACCCCGCGCAAAAACAGCAATATCATCAGCTTTATAGATGCTATGGAGTTGAAGAAAGAGAACATGGTAAAATTGCCTGTTATTTACTACAACCACCACGATAAAACTGAGGTTATCAACTCGGCTTTACAGCTTCAAAAGAAACTGGAAAAGCAAGCCAAGGAAGAGGAAAAGAACGGAGGCAAGTATATACGTCCGATAGTATTGTTTCAAGCTCAGCCGAAAAACGGTAAGACTTTCAGTAATGACGAAGAGGAAAAATCTAACGTCATGAAACTGAAAGAACGCCTTATAGAGCTAAAAATACCGGAAGAGCAAATAAAGATAAAGACTGCTAATATTAACGAGATAAAGGGCATAGACTTAATGAGTAAAGATTGCCCTGTTAGATTTATTATAACCATAAATGCACTGAAAGAGGGATGGGATTGTCCGTTTGCTTACATATTAGCTTCATTGGCAGATAAGAGTTCGGCAGTAGATGTAGAGCAGATATTAGGACGTGTTTTAAGGCAGCCGTATGTAATGAAACATAACTTTCCATTACTTAATCTATGTTATGTATTAACGGCTTCCTCCAAATTTTTAGAGACACTCCAAAACATAGTTAAGGGCTTAAACAAAGCAGGTTTTAGCGATAAAGACTATAAACTTGCCGATCCTGCTATGTTGGAACAAGCCAAAGAACAGGAAGCCATCAATCAGTTATCCGTTTTCAGCAATCCAGCACCAAATGAACAACCGGGCGATATCACAGACGATATTGATAATAGCCGTATCGTATTACCAACTACTGACGAGGATATTGTAAGCGATACATTAACAGCTATTGAAACAACAGCCATACAGCAAAACGAGAACTACGAAAACTTCTTTGCTGAAATGACTGCTACCAATACACCTGCCATTCCTAACGAAATTCAACAGCAAGTGAAAACATATCCAATTAAAGAGGTATTCAAGGAAACAGCTAAACAAATAGAGTTACCCCAATTCTATTTAAAAGTGCCTGCTTCTATGTTTAATGAAACCGACAAGCTACTGGATAAAGACGAGTTGTTGAAAGATTTTAAATTAAGTCAGGAAAGCACGAGAATTGACTTTACCAGCATTGACACCAAGCTATACAAGGTTGATTTAGACGATACCAAGAAAGAGCATACGCCTACTTTTGTTCGCATTGATGGGCAGTTGAAAGAAACAATGCTCACCTATATACTTGACCCTTCAAAAAAGGGCAACCGAGTTAATAATCTTGCAAAAACTATAATGAACTTAATGGGGAATATGTACCCCATATCAGATGGTGAGATTAAAAAGTTTATTACACGAGTTTTAGAAGATTTTACAGACGAGCAATTCACCGACTTTATAGATAACGAATACACCTACACCAGTAAGATAAAACAACGCATCAGGGAGCTATCGGAAGATTATGCTGAAAAACGCTTTAACCAGTTTTTAGATACAGACAAGGTATTTATGAAACCATCGTATGCCCTGCCTGAAAAAATCAATCCTGCTGTTACATCTAAAAGCATAACCAAATCGCTTTATGAAAAAGAAGCGGCTATGAATACTTTTGAAGAGCAAGTGATCAACCAAATAGCCAATATGGAGAACATTTCTTTTTGGACAAAGAATGTCGAAAAGAAAGGGTTTAGAATTAATGGGTTTATCAATCACTATCCTGATTTCATTATTCAAACAAAGAGTGGTAAAACAATATTACTGGAAACCAAGGGTGACCATTTAGATGCTGAACAAAAAATAAGGCTTGGGCGCAAATGGGTAGAGAAAGCAGGTAACAACTTCAAATACTTCATGGTATATGATAAAAGAAATGTCGAAGACGCTTACAGGCTTGACGAGTTTATCAACTTGATAAAGGAAATGTAATTACTATTTACTCGCGTCATTGCCCATCCGAATGGGTATGGTGGGCAAGGACGGAGATATGCTCTTGTCGGTTTGCGTCACTAACCAAGAATAACCTATATTTGCAGCGGCGCTTAGGTACATTTTGGTGTGCGTTCGCGCCCTTTTTGTCGGAGATTCTGTACCGGATTGATTACCGGTGTCGTGGGCTCCGGCATTTTTTTGCACTGTGAATATTCTTTACTAATAATAATAACCTAAATTTGTAGCGGCGCTTAGATACACTTCGGTGTGCTTCGCGCCCTTTTTGTCGGAGATTCTGTACCGGATTGATTACCGGTGTCGTGGGCTCCGGCATTTTTTTTGCCTGTGCGTAAATAATAAAGGGTAGCAACCGCTACCCTTTATTATTTTACCTCCCCCGTAGCCCCCTCCAAAGGGGACATGTAGTGAGTTATTATTTTACCTCCCCCGTAGCCCCCTCCAAAGGGGGACATGAAGCGAGTTATTATTTTACATCCCCCGTCCGCCAGAGGCGGACACCCCCTTCGATGGGGGAATGAGTGGATTATGCTGTTGTTGTTTCTGTAGGTATTATTGGTGTTGGTGCTTCGTCTTCGCTGTTGTCAGGGAAAGGACGAGGGCCTATGAGGCGTACCAGGTCGTCTTTATACAACACTTCTTTTTTCAACAACTCTTCTGCTATTGTCTTCACTGCTTCTATCTTGTCGTTCAGCAGTTCTTTCGTGTCGTTGTATACGCCTTCTACCAGTTTGCGTACTTCTTCGTCTATCAACTTGCCTGTTTCCTCACTATATGGTTTAGAGAAGTTGTTTTCGCTCTGCGGGTCGTAGAATGATATGTTACCTATCTTATTGTTCATACCATATACACTCACCATAGCGTATGCCATACGGGTCACCTTTTGCAGGTCGCTAAGGGCACCGGTGCTTATTTTGCCAAATACTATTTCTTCAACAGCACGGCCGCCGAGGCTCATACTCATGTCATGTGCCAGGTGGTCTGTATTCTGTATATACATTTCCTTAGGCAGGTATTGAGCATATCCCAGTGCTGCTACGCCACGTGGTACGATGGTAACCTTCACGAGCGGATGCGCGTGCTCCAGGAACCAGCCTGCTACTGCGTGACCAGCTTCGTGGTAGGCAATAACTTTCTTCTCTTCCGGAGATATGATCTTGTTTTTCTTTTCAAGGCCGCCTATCACACGGTCTATGGCATCGTTGAAGTCGCTCATTTCAACCTCTGTTTTGCCTTTACGCGCAGCTATCAGCGCTGCCTCGTTGCATATGTTGGCTATATCAGCGCCGGCAAAGCCCGGTGTTTGTACTGCCAGTTTATGTATATCAAGCGTTTTAGATTTTTTGATAGGCTTCAGGTGCACTTCAAATATTTTCTCACGGCCTTTTACATCCGGTATATCGATAGATATCTGCCTGTCGAAACGGCCCGGGCGCAGCAGGGCTGTATCCAGTACGTCAGGCCTGTTAGTAGCAGCGAGGATGATGATACCTGTATCGCCGCTGAAACCGTCCATTTCTACCAGCAACTGGTTGAGTGTGTTCTCGCGTTCATCGTTGCTCATCACCATGTTCTTGCCACGGGCACGGCCTATAGCATCTATCTCATCAATGAATACAATACATGGTGCTTTTTCACGAGCCTGTTTGAACAGGTCGCGTACGCGGCTGGCACCCACACCTACGAAGAGCTCTACGAAATCAGAACCCGACATAGAGAAGAACGGCACCTGTGCCTCGCCTGCCATAGCTTTTGCCAGCAGGGTTTTACCTGTACCCGGAGGGCCTACCAGTAATGCACCCTTAGGTATTTTACCGCCAAGGGCTGTATATTTTTTAGGGTTCTTGAGGAAGTCTACTATCTCCATCACTTCTACCTTCGCTTCGTCAAGGCCCGCTACGTCATTGAATGTGATATTTACTTTGGTACCTTTTTCAAACAGTTGTGCTTTTGACTTACCAATGTTGAATATGCCGCCTGTACCACCACCAGAGCCTGCGCCACCGCCCATCTTGCGCATAATGAAGAACCATACAGCTATAAGCAGTATAGCAGGCAGCAGGAATGAAGAGAGTAACTCATTCAGCAGGCTGCCCCTGTCTTCGTAGCTGGGGTATATGCGTTGGTCTTCGGGTAAGGTTTGCTGCGCTTCTTTCAGGTCCTGGCTGAACTGGTCTACGGTACCTATACGGAAGGTCATAGCCGGTTCTTTTGATTTGCCGACAAAAGGCACTTTGTTGCCGCTTTGCTCGTTTGCAGCAGGTTTGGTATATACTTCTACTTCAGACTTGTTCACCACAATGATCTTATCTACAATACCCTTGTCGAGGTATTGTGTTTTAAAATCCCTGAAGGTCATTTGCTTGGGCGAACTGCCCAGGCCATTGCTGAAAAACTGTATCAGTATCAGTAAAAGGAACATGATACCATATACCCAGTATATATTAAATCGAGGTCCTTTTCTCTGGCCCTTGTCATTTCCGGGCCCTATAGGACGTTGCTTATTTTCTTCCATCTTTCAGTTGATCAAATACTTCTGTAATCGTTTATATTAGTCGTTGTGTTCTGTTCTTTCTGCATCTTCCCAAAGGCTTTCCAGGTTGTAGAATTTCCTTTGTTCGTGCTGGAATATGTGTATCACAACGTTCACGTAGTCTATAAGTGTCCAATGTTCACCATATTCTGTATGGAAAGGTTTTTCACCGCATTCTTTAGCTATCATTTCTTCTATCGAATCGGCAATTGCCTTTACCTGTATTTTAGATTTACCCTCGCAGAGGATAAAAAAATCCGCCACAGCCTCGTCTATCTTTCTCAGGTCGAGCGATACAATTTCTTCCCCTTTCTTTTCTTTTATTGCGTTGATAACAGTTTTGAATAATTTACTGTTTCTTGTAAGACGTGTGGGAGACTTTTTTCGTCCCTGTAGTGCACTGATTATTTTATCCAAATTGCTTATAGTCTATTTTTGTTGGCAATATCATTTATACCATTCAAAATTAAAGAATCTTTGGCAGTAAACTTACAAACCATCCCAGATGCCCCAATCATAGAACTGGATACTATAGACAGTACCAATAACTATGCCATGAGGCTGATAGATGCCGATACGGCACAACCGGGGCTGACAATAACAGCAAGCGAGCAAAGCGCCGGTAAGGGGCAGCGGGGGAGGCAATGGGCGGGTATACCGGGACAGAGTATGCTGATGAGCATTATTTTAACCCCCGGATACGGGTTGGACAGGCAATTCATCTTCAATGCAGCAGTTTCGGTAGCTATAGCAGGGGTATTGCAGGGGCTTAATGAGCAATGGGATGTACGTATTAAATGGCCCAATGATATAATAATCAATGACAAAAAGGCAGGGGGGGTATTGATAGAAAATGTATTGCGGGGGGATAGCTGGACATATGCCGTAGTGGGTTTTGGGCTGAACGTTTTGCAGGAGGATTTCCCCGCAGAGCTGCCATATGCTACATCACTATATATACAGTCGGGTAAACGTTTCCGGGTAAGGCAACTGGTAGACCTGTTCAGGCGGGCTATGATAGCTGCTGTTTATGCAGGGCAAAAGGATGCAGAAATTATGAAACACTATAATGAGTTTCTCTACCGCAGTGGTAAGCTGCAGCAATTTACAGATGGCGATAAAGACTGGGAAGCAACCGTTGCAGAGGCTACACCGGGCGGACAGTTGAAAGTTGTGGATGCTGATGGTATGGAAGCCCTGTATACGCACGGCGTAGTAAACTGGAAATGGTATTAATACATACCTGCCCAGTTCTGTATTAACTGCATACCTTCTTTAGTTTCTACAGATTCAGGATGGAATTGTATGCCTATACAAGGATAGGTATCATGAGCAATAGCCATAATAGTGCCATCATCGGTATGAGCAATGGCAGACAGCCCTGAGCCTGTGGCCTCTTTTATGATAAGCGAATGATAGCGCATAGCAGTAAACGGGTTGCTGATATTGCTGAATAATTTATGGCCATTATGTTTTACTGCGCTTGTCTTGCCATGCATAGGTTGCGGGGCATGTACCAGATCTGCTCCAAAATGCATACCTATGGCCTGGTGTCCGAGGCAAACACCCAGTATGGGTATTTTGTTGTGGAAATGCGCTACTATATCCATTGTAATGCCTGCCTGCAGCGGTGTTTCAGGGCCGGGCGATATAATGATGCGTGAGGGGTTAAGGGCTTTAAGCTCTTCGATGGTTATCTCATCATTACGATACACGACGCATTCATTCCCTGTTTGCAGCAGGTAGTGATGCAGTA
Source organism: Flavipsychrobacter sp. (assembly GCA_044227125.1). GTDB lineage: Bacteria > Bacteroidota > Bacteroidia > Chitinophagales > Chitinophagaceae > Polluticoccus. Next base: position 1,070,277 of record JBGAFS010000001.1, on the reverse strand, counting down.
TGTACGTGAAGGAATCGTAATTGTCAATGAGTACCCACATAGCCGTTTACTTTGTTAAAGAATTGTTCCAGGTCGTGAAAAACGTCTTTGGCAACCGGTATAACAGAGCCTATATGTTCTGCTATCCAGGGTGCCAGTTTTGAAAAATAAGGATAGGTAACCGAGGCCGCAATGGTCTCCGGTTTTACCAGTTGCATGCGTGTAGCTATCCATAGCAGGGTACTCCATAGCACAGATATAAGAAATGCATAGAGCAGCCCGCAGATGAGTTTGTTGAGCCAGCCCAGCATCACAAGATTTGCCGAGGTGTCAATGGCTTTGGCAATAAGCCTTACCAGCAGCACTACACAAATGAATATAGCTATATAGCTAAGTGGCTGCACCCAGGCAGAGCTTACAATATGCTTCTCGAGCAGGAAGCTGGATACCCTTTCGGATAAACGCAGTGAAAGTATGATGCCCAGTATGATAGACAGCACAGAAAAAACGGCTACGATGAGTCCTTTCATGTAGCCGCGTACAAAAAATATGATAAGCAGCAATATGCCTATTATATCCAGTATCATGTATTAACTGCCCGCCAACAGTTGTTTTACAGTTTCTGATATCATTTTGCCATCGGCCTTTCCTGCCAGTTGTTTGCTGGCAACACCCATTACCTTGCCCATGTCTGCAGGTGATGATGCACCTACCTGTGTAATTATAGCCTGCAGCACGGTTTTCAGCTCTTCTGCACTCATTTGCTGCGGCAGAAATTTTTCTATAATAGCCAGTTCTTCTCGCTCTTTTGCGGCAAGATCCTCGCGGTTTTGCTGGGTGAAAATATCCAGTGAATCGCGGCGCTGTTTAGCCATCTTCTGCAGCATCTTTATTTCATCAGCTTCAGTCATTTCTGTGCCGCTGCCCGATGTTTTTTCTATAAGTATAGCTGCTTTAATAGCACGAAGGGTACGCAATGCTGCTTCGTCTTTCGACTTCATTGCTTCCTTCATTTGTTCCATTATTTTCGATTCGAGTGACATAGCTATTGTTATGTTTTAGATTAATGGTTGTTATTGGTTATTCTCAGACTGTTCAAGCGCATCACTGGCTTTTTTGAGGAAGTCTTTAGCAAAGGTTCTCAGTTCATTTGCCAGGTCTGCATTTTTTGTGGCACGTGTATAGGTATCTGCCATACCATATAATGTCTGGTAGAAGAAATCATTCATTTCGTCTACCATCATTTTCTTTGTCCAGAGGTCTATGCGCAGGGCAGATTTTTCTTCACCATCCCACAGGCCAAGTAAAATGGCTTTTGCATTCTGCATTTCATCCACACCGCCATCAGGAGCATTCCATTCAATTGTCTCCGGCATTTTTTCCTCGTCCAGCTCTACCTGGATATTTATGTTAGATCTCATATTGTTAATTCAAAATTCAAAAGTAAAAATTCAAAATACTTGTACCGGGCTGTAAAAATAGTGTTTAATCTGCTATGCACCACTTATTCAACTGGTTGACGCAGGCTGCTATGTCTTTGGGCAAAGGAGCCTCGGCAACTACATCTGTGCCATCAGCTTTTTTGAACTCCAGCCTGGCAGCATGAAGGGCCAGCCTGCTCAATAGCGGTCGTTCTGACTCATCATTATCAGAGAGCCTGAAATTCTTTTTAATGGAAGATAGCAAGAATGGTTTCCCATCACCGTATAACGGGTCTCCTACAATTGAGTGGCCAATAGATTGCATGTGCACCCTTATCTGGTGTGTGCGGCCTGTATGTATCCTGAATTCTACCAGCGAATACAGCGGCCATTGAGTGAGCACTTTATAATCTGTTACAGATGCTTTACCTTTTTTAGCAACCATCATTTTGCCATTGCCTGCAGGATGCTCGGCAATTGGTTTATCTATAGTGCCTTCGGCAGGTATGACCCTGCCATTCAGCAGGCCAATGTAATATTTACCTATCTGGTGTTCTTCAAACAGTTTGGAAAGGTATTTATGGGTTTCTTCATTTTTGGCAAAGCATATTACGCCGCTGGTATCCCTGTCTATACGGTGTACAATAAATATGTGACCGTATTTCTGTTCCAGCATTTTTTTCAGGGAGGGTATCTCGCTTTTGAACCTGTCCGGTATAGCCAGCACACCTGACGGTTTGTTGAGGATTACTATGTCGTCGTCTTCAAATAATATATCGGCTTTCATTCCTGTGCTAACTGTTTAAGTATTTTTTGAGGCAATTGTCTTCCATGCTGCGCATTTTCTTCTTCTGTTCAGCGGTTTTGTCGCCAAAGCCGCAAAGGTGCAATGCGCCGTGAAAAATGACACGGTGCAATTCATCATTATAACTTGTGCTGAATTTTTCAGCATTTTCTGCAATGCGGTCGGTACTGATGTATATCTCACCAGTCAGTTCTTCTGCAGACTCGCTGAGGTCGAATGTGACTATATCTGTATAAGTGTCGTGATCCAGGAACTCTTTGTTGATGCTGAGCAGGTAATCGTCGGTACAAAAAACATAAGTAAGGTCTGTATGCTTAGTTTTCCTGCGATGTTTGATGGTCAGTTCGTCAAGGAAAGCAGATAATTTTCTTTTGTCTTTCAGTTTGGAGCGTACACCCTGTTCATAGAAGCGAGCCGGCATCGAAAAAATTTGTGCAAATGTACTCCAGTTCAGGCATTAAGCATAGATATATATACAGCGATAGTTAAAATAAGGGTACCCGGCTTGTGAAAAGTCGTTTAACGTGTTTTCCCTGTAACATGAAATTATCCCGTGTTATCCTGTTTTTTGCCTGCTTCGTCGTGGTTCATTCACGTCTTGGAAATGATTATATCAACTTTATAATTGGAATAATGTGTGCATATATAAGGGCTATGCAGGCATATTCTTAAAGTATACAGGTATAAAACAACAACTTATGAAGCATCTTAACTTACTAAAGGGCAGGGCAGGCAGGCTCCTCTCCGGCTACGCTGTGCTATTACTAACATTATTTAGCATCCGGGCAGTAGCACAACCAACTTATTTTAATAGCAATACCAGTACTTCCGCCAACTCATTTCCCTTTAATACAGGCTCATCAAGCTCTAACAAGGTGCAATGGCTGTACCGGAATACATATTTCCCAAGTGCGTCATCGGGGATGATAACGGATATTTATTTCCGTACTACTGCATCTGCTTCGTCATTTACAATGACGGGTGTGCAGATAAGAATGGGACAGTCTACGCTGGCAACTTTCCCTTCGGGTACTTATATCACAGGGTTGAACCTTGTATATACTTCCGCCTCTGTAACAGTTACAAAACTTACCGGCGGTTGGCTAAGATTTACCCTGCAAACACCATTCCTGTATGATAATACAAAGAACTTTATTGTAGAGGCGATCTGTATGAACTCATCGGGTGCAACTATGGCTCAGAACAACTCAGCCGCAACAGGGCGTATCTATGGTAACTACCTGAATGCTTCCGGTACTTCAGGCTCGGGGCTTGTAGACTTTGGTTTCGACCTGGAGCCGAAGAAGGGTATGAACAATGCATCTGTGGCATCGATAGCAAGCCCATCAGGTGTTTTTTGTGCCAACAGTATTATACCTGTGTCAGTTAATGTAAAGAATAAAGGTTTTAATCGTATCAATAATGTAAAAGTGTACTGGAGTGTAGATGCTGCGCCGCCAAGTGTTGTAAACTGGACCACGCTGATAGATACAATAGGCAGTGCCGGTGGTAATAATGCAGTTGTTCCGCTGGGCAACATAACATTTGGAACTCTGCCACGCACTCTTAAAGTATATACATCAATACCTAACGGTATTGCAGATACTGTTAACAATGATGATACATTATTCGTAACACTGGGGCCCGGTTTGAATGGTGTATATACCGTTGGTGGTACTTCGCCTGATTTCCCTAATGTAGTTGCAGCAGCAAATGCACTGAATAGTTTTGGTGTTTGCGGGCCGGTAACTATGAATATAAGACCGGGTACTTATACCGGAGCTGTTAGCCTGGTAAATATAGGCGGCACCAGCAGTACCAACAGGGTACTCTTTCAGCCGGAAGATGGAAGTACGACTTCCGTTACACTAACCTATGCTGCAACCGGAGCTAATGATAATTATGTGGTAAAGATGAATGGTACATCTTATACTACCTTCAGGAAACTTAAGATGGTAGCTACAGGCACCAGTTTTGGTACTGTGGTTTATATGTCCTCTAATACTGTGAACGATAGTATTTATCAGTGTACGATGAATACAGGTTTCGTGAACAATGCAAGCTTCAATATCCTGCAATTAGATAATGTTACAGGCACCTGCGATAATTTTGTTTTACAGAACAATACTTTCAACGGAGGCTATTGCGGGGTGTCTGCTACTGCTACTACAGCAAACCCGCTGAAGAGCTGGCTGATAGAAAATAATCAGTTGATAAATGTGACAAGAGGTATTGTTGTAAGTGCGTATACAGATTTAAAAGTGAGAAAGAATGTGATGAATGCAACTTCTGTATCGGATATTGGCATGCAATTGTCAAACTCAGGTGTAACATTCAGCCCAGTTGAGGTGACAAATAATATTATCAATGATATGCAGTTAGGAACAGGTTATAACTTGTCTACGCCATGTGGTTCTACCGGTACACCTTCTACTGCCAACAGGTCAAGTTTTATAAATAATACAGTATCGCTTAATGGTGGTGGTACGGGCACATACAGTGGTTTAATATTGACAAGCCCAACCAATATGGACGTGTATCATAACACCATATCTGTAGCCAATAGCAGTACATCTTCTATCGCTGCAAATCTTGATTTTTCTACTACATCTACGTTTGCCAATAATAATGTTATGAATAATGCCTTCACTAATACAGGTGGCGGCGGAACGGCTGTGACTGCCAAGAACGTAACAAGCAACGGCAATACCATGGACTATAACAACGTATTTACTAATGGCACCGGAAACTTTGGTGTCAATAACAGTACTTCGTATACAAGTTTTACGGCCTGGCGTGCTGCAAACGGCCAGAATAAAAACTCGATCAGTTATGACCCGGGATATACCAGTGCTACAAACTTGGTGCCTGATGCTAATAAAGCAGCCTCATGGTCATTGAACGGCAGGGGTAAACAACTGCCGGTGGCACCCAGAGATATTACCGGAGCTTCAAGGCCTACCACTTTAGCAGCAGGTGTACCCGATATAGGAGCATATGAGTTTGAACCAATAGTAGCACCACCTGATGCAGTTGCTGTTCCTGCTACTGTAACCCCGGGCAATAAGCAATACTTCCTTTTTGGCTTTGATACAGTGGCCGTAATAACATGGAACCCTAATATGCCGGTATTGAGCCCGCTGAGTGTTAAACAATACAGCGGACGCAAAGCTCCCGGCTTTAATACGATAAGCCCTAACAGGTTTATGTATTTCTATACTGACATAGCATCCACTGCATCAACCTATTCTTACAATGCCGAGATGTATTATATAGACCCCTGGTTGGGCACAATTGCATCAGAAGCCAACCTGAAACTGGCACAGAAATATAATAACAGTGCCTGGATAGCATATAATGGCACATCGAGCAGTGCTAATATCAGCCGTAATATCATAGCCGCACCAGACCTTACCAATTTCGGTTTATTCACAGGTATTGACACAACTGTTTTGTCTGCAGTAATAAAACCTAAATCGAGTACACTGATATGTAATGGCAATAATGTGGTACTGAAAGCCAATACAGGTGCAGGCTATACTTATCAATGGAGCAAATATGGCAACCCTATAGCAGGCGCTACGGCTGATAGTTTTGTTGCTACAACATCCGGAGATTATACTGTAACCATCACTTCCGGAAGTATAAGTGCTACATCTATACCTGTTACAGTGAGTGTTGTGGCCGCACCGGTAGCATTGGCTACAGCATCCGGCCCGCTAACGTACTGTACAGGAGGTAATTTGCAGTTGAGCGCAGCCACAGGACCTGGCCTCACCTACCAGTGGCAATGGAATGGTAATAACATAACAGGTGCTACTAACAGTACATACAACGTAACATCTGCAGGGACATACACTGTAGTAGTACGTAACCTCGCTTGCGGAAATGTTTCATCTGCATTGACAGTAGCAGCAGGGCCGCTTCATGTTAATCTTGGCTTAGATACTACCTTCTGCGAGGTGAAAAACCAGGCATTTGTAATTAATGCCGGTTACCCCGGTGCTAAATATTTATGGAGCACAGGGGATACTACCCAATCAATAAATGTATTCAGTGGTTCAGGGTCTTATTCTGTACTTGTGGATGCCGGGCCGAATTGCATAGCCCGTGATACTATTAACATTGTAGTGAAACCATTACCTAACATCACAGGTATCAACTATGTAAATGCGGGCAATAGCTATACTTTCAATACAGCAGGCGCGCATAATGCTAACGCATTCCTGTGGTTGTTCGGAGACGGAACCACAAGTACACTACAGACCGTTAATAAATCTTTCCCCGACGGGAACCTGGTTGTTAAGCTGGTAGCATTTAATGAATGCGGCAGCGATACCAGTTCTCTTGTTAAATGGGCAACAGATGTAAATTCAGTTAATGCAGATGAAAATAGTTTCAGCCTCTATCCAAATCCGGCACGTGAAAAAATAACGATAAAACCGAACGGACAATTAGCTATCACACATATCACCATTCATAATGCTACCGGCCAGGTTGTTTATAATCAACAGATATTGCCCGGTATGCAGGAAATGCAAATAGATGTATCCTCATTCCCTGCGGGCATATATCTCCTGAAGGCAAATACGTCTGCCGGAGATATAAACAGATCTTTAAGTATCGAAAGATAGCCAGCCATGTAAACTGACCATTGAAAGGCTGCCCGCACGGGCAGCCTTTTTATTTAAATATGTAGTCATCATATTATCTCGGCTATAAGCACTAATTTTGCACTGATGAATGTGCAGGATGAACAAGTAGTGCGCTTATCAGATTTGCCTGCCGGCAAACGTGCACTGATAAAAGAGCATGAACAAAGCGATTTTAAGCTTACACTAATGGAAATGGGTTGTATACCCGGGGAGCCTGTATGGATAGAAATGATAGCACCAATGGGAGATCCCCTTGCTATACAGATTGCAGGTTATTACCTGAGTATCAGGAAAGAAGATGCAGATAAGATACTGGTTAGTACAATAGCTGCATTGTAATACTGTGAAATAATAATTATATCTCTGTACCATTTATAGGGCTGCCCCGTTTTAGTTACCTTTGCGCCCATGCATATAGGGTTATATTTCGGTAGTTTCAATCCCATACATATAGGCCATCTTATAGTTGCCAACCATATAGTTGAGCATACAGATATAGATAAGATATGGTTTGTAGTATCACCCCATAACCCCCTTAAAGATGCACATACGTTACTGAACGAGTATGACCGCCTGCACCTGGTAAACCTTGCAATAGAAGACAACAATAAGTTCAGGGCCAGCAATGTGGAATTTCACCTCCCAAAACCATCTTATACCATAGATACGCTTACTTACCTCACTGAAAAATTTCCTTTAGAGAAGTTTACAGTAATAATGGGCGCTGACAGTTTTCAGAATATACACAGGTGGAAGAATTATGAGCAACTGATAGCTAACTATACATTAGTAGTGTATAACCGTCCCGGATTTGAAATAAAAGATACGCATGGTGCCAATGTAACTATTGTTGATGCGCCGCTATTGCAGATATCATCAACCTACATCAGAACATTGCTTAGAGAGGGTAAATCTGCCCGTTATATAATGCCTGACAAAGTATGGCAGTATATACTTGAGAATAAGTATTATAAATGACCTTATTCTGCAGAAAACTCTACCCTGTATATCTTTATCAGCAGCAGCAGGTAAGAAATGAGCAATGGCCCGAAAATAAAGCCCATAAAACCGAATAGCGGTACGCCTACTATTATACCGAGTGCCGTTATCACCGGGTGCACATCTCCTATCTTTTTGAGTATGGTGAAGCGTAACACATTATCAATTCCGCCGGTAATGACAAAAGAATATACAGCTAAACCCAATGCAGGCATGGTATGCCCTGTAGCGTACAGGTAGATACATAAAGGCCCCCACACCAGCATGCAGCCTACTACGGGTATCAGCGAACATATGCCGGTAAGTATACCCCAGAGTACATAATCTTCTATGCCAAATATCATGTAGCCTAATATGGCTACCAGTGCCTGGCTGGCAGCAAGTACAGGAATGCCGATGGCATTAGATACTACTAATGTCCTTGTAGCGGCCCAGATATTGTCTACATTTTTATCTTTCAACGGCAGGTACTTCAATATAGCCGCTTCCATAGCCTTGCCTTCTACCAGCATGAAATAGAGTATGAAAAATGCGAGTACAGTATTGGTGAGCATATTAGCTGTTGCATTTAATATGCCGGGTATAGCAGATGTAATATTCTGAACGATATTCAATACCTGCTCCTGGTTAATAGAGAGCTTAGGCGAAATTGCTTTTAGTTTTTCTGCAAGGCTGTTTATTGTATTGGTCAGTTGGTCCCTGTTGTCTGCTATAAGGTTGAATTTTGGTATCAGTACCTCTATCATCCCTATAAGTGGTATAGCAATAATTATTACTGAGGCAAGGATATAGATAGTAGCAACAATACCCTTCTTTATTTTTCTCTTTTCTGTAACTCTGAAAAATGACTCCCTGAAAAGTATGTATAGGGTAATAGCACCCAGCAGCCCCGGAAAAAATGCGAACATTTGCCAGGCAATAGCCACAGCGAGGAATACAATGATGCCAATCAGTAAGTATTGCTTTATCGAGTAGTTATTCATAACAGAAGCATTGACAATACTGCATTATGCCAATATTTTATTAAATTATGAAAAACTGACCGTAATTAGCAAAAGCGCCTTTAAGATTCGGTAATTTTACAGCAGATATTGATAACCAAATAAAACAAGAACTATGGCAAAAACAGGAAAAACGGTAGCTACTTTGCTGATTGGTGCGGCAATAGGTGCAGCGGTTGGTTACCTGCTGGCTACAGACAAAGAAAAACGCGCAGAAGACCTGGGTAAGATAAAAGATAAGCTAAACGGTCTGAAAGACAAGATGGGCAAAAAGGTTGAAGACCTGGAACACGAGATATTCAACGTATAAATATAGTCTATGCTGGATTTCATTGGCAAATGGAAGGATAAGATAACAGGCTATATAGATATGCGCCTGCAGCTTATCAAACTGGATATTGCAGGCAGGGTTTCTAATGTACTCAGCTACACAATATTTATTATCCTGTGTATTGTTTTTCTTTTGCCGTTCCTGTTGTTTTCAGGTATGGGGTTGGCAGAGCTTATATCTGATCTTGTACAGTCAAGAGCAGGAGGATTTGCCATAACATCAGGAATTTACCTGTTGATAATGCTTTTGCTGCTGGTATTCAGGAAGAGAATCATCAATGCATTTGCAGGCATGTTTATAGGCGTAATGACCGATGGTGATGATGAAACACCTGGTGAACCAAACCAGCATAAGCAATGAAACGCTCGAAAAAGAAAATACACAGCCGCGAGGAGCTGATGCTGGAAAAGCAACGGCTGAGAGACGAAATTAAACGTATTGAAGAGGAAGGCTTCTTTTCTGCGGAAGATGTAATAAGCAGTTTTGCAAAAGTAAAAGAGGAAGGTATTGCCGGAGCTATTGTATCAGGGTTGAAAAATGATGCTGTAAAAGAAGCTGCAATATCCCTTGGCTTGCCATTGCTGAAGCTGGCAGGTGCAAAAATTGAGGCTAAGGCAGTGAAGACTATAGCTAAAGACCTGGTAGGCGGATACGCTAAATGGAAAGCTTTGCAACTGGCGTATAAGGGCCTTATGCTTGCTGTAGATAAGTATAAGACCAGGAAGGAGAAGAATGCAAAGGATGAATAAAGTATTATTTCTCGTGTAAAGCTATAACAGGTATGTGCGCAGCACGTACCATTTTTTTTGTATGGCTTTTATGAAAAATACTATCCAGTATAGAATGCCTGTGTGGAATTTCTACCAGCCAGTCAATGTGATTGGTGTCTATGAACTGTTGTATACCTTCTGCAAAGTTTGCATTATCTGAATAGTGATATTCAGGATTTGCTGGTTGCAGTAATTCATGCAGCGAGCCGGTAGTCTCCATCATGGCTTTAGGAAACTCTTTGTTCTCATGGTCTATATTCAAAACATGAAGCGAAGCACCGGTGAGCTGTACTAATTCAAGCAATTCTTTTGCTGGCATATGCACAGATACATTTCTGAAATCACAGGCAAAACATATTTTCTGTACCGGTACGTACTGTGCATCAGGTGGTACTGTGACAACTGTATATGGCAGCTTTTTAAACACGTTGAGCAAATTGCCACCCATCCATAGTGTACCCTCTTCGTTGCTGCTGTTGCCTATTATTATCATCATAGGCTTTACAGTTTCGGCATATTCCAGCAGGCTGTCGGTAATATCGCCAAAGCTGGTGTGGCCCTGAATCTCCAGGTTAGGGTATGTCTTTTTAAGCCCGGCCAGCAGCTCGTTCATGCTATTCTCTGCTATTTGTTTGCCTTCTTCAATTGGCATCAGCGGCATTGGGGTATCACTAAACGCAACAGGTATGGTAAAAGAATGTATGATATTTACTGATGCACCGATACGGGCAGCAAAGCTGCAGGCATAATTAACGGCATTAGTGGCTACTTCAGAAAAATCGGTAGCGGCAATTATTACTGGCATAGACTGCAATTTTCAAGGAAAAGTTACAGAAATATGCCCGGTAAAAAAATTGAGGGTGCTAAATCTAACAGATAATTAATGCTCCTTCTTTTTGAAGATGCCTTGTATCCCCTTCACTATTACTTGTGCGAAAGTGGTGAAGATAATAGAGATATCCAGCCATATGCTGCGGTTCTTCAGGTAATAAACATCCCACTGAACACGCTTACGCAGTTCGCGCTCGATGCTTATTTCTCCTATATAACCTTTGATCTGTGCCATGCCGGTCATGCCCGGTACTACTTCATGACGAAGGTTGTAATATGGTATGAACTGAGAATAATATGTAGTATGGTACAGCATATGCGGGCGAGGGCCTACAATGCTCATATCGCCCAGCAGGACATTGAAAAACTGAGGAGTTTCATCAAGGTGTGTGAGGCGCAGGAATTTACCTACAGGGGTAATACGTTTATCGTTTGATGTAGCCTGTTTGGTATCAGCATCTGCATTCACATACATGGTACGGAATTTCAGGCAGTCAAAATCTGCGCCTTTGTAGCCGGTGCGTTTCTGAATGAAAAATACCGGCCCTTTTGATGTTAATTTTATCAGGAGTGCTACTATGGGGAATATCCATGACATTACAAGTATTATGAATATCATAGATATGGCAATATCCATTGCGCGTTTTATAGCAGCATAATAAGCCGGCGGTTGATAAACCATATAACGGTGATTTATCTCGCGGAACATTTCACGGATCTCTGCTATGTCAGACTGGGGTGAAGCCTGCTTTATAGTTTGTTTGGTAGGTAATTTTATGACAAAAGGTTGTTCCATCTAAAATCTTTCTATATCAATCGTTTCTTGACTCTTTTCTTACAGCAAAAATCGTGTCAAACTTTCGTTTCGGCTGCAAATTTCTATATTTTTTTTACAATTACTTAATGATTACTTAACATTTTATTTTTATCGCATGTATAATATAGGTTCCAAAAGATAGCTGAGACAAAACTATAGTAGATAATACCCGCTTGTGTCTGCATTCCTGCCTCCTGAAACAAAAATACAGCAGATATCAGAAAATATATGTAAAACAGTGATTTGTGTATTTTTATTTTGTTAATTTTTATTAACGGCATAAAAACCATAACCACAAACAGTATCAAACCTGGTAGTCCTATCATGACCAGGGACTGCAGATACATATTGTGAAAGTTCATGCCATAAAATGGAGACCTTAATGCAAGTTCAGGGTGAATATTTCTGAATTTTAGCTCAATGAGCTTATCATTCATCAGGTCTTTAGTGTCTCCATTGCCGCATCCTGTTATCCATAGATTTTTTTCTACTACGTTGTCGATGCCAATGCGCCAGATAAGTAGACGGAGGGTAAGGTTGCTGAAATCAGACTCTGATACATGGCTGTAATCATTCAGCCAGGCTTTTTGAACGTCATTTTCTAAAATATTCTCATATCTGTCCCTGATAGGATTTTTGGTAAATACGATGAAACCTACGAGTAAAACAAGTGCCCCGGCAATGAGTCGGGATTGAAGTTTTGAGATTCGCTGGTTTTTGAAGGCTTTACTGAGATAGAACGGGATAAGAAAGATGATAAATAATGCCAGAAGTGTACGGGCAGACAGCAGTATCATAAACCCTGTAAGCAGTAGTGCCAGTAATATTTTGACTGTTTTGCCTGTGCGGCTCTGAAAAACACCTTCCCAGTTGGTAAATAGTAGTATAGAAATGCCAAAGATGGCGTACCAGGCCATATACACGGCATTGGCATTGAAGCCGTTTACCAGTGTATGGTAAAAAAATACGCCTGTATCATGCGTATGCTGCCAGAGGTAGTAAGCCCTCCCGATACAAAACAGGGCCACGACTGAGATACCTGAAACAAAGGAGATAAATACTTGTTGAAGGTGCCGACGGCTGATGTCTTTGCCACAACCTATTACCAGCGGTAGTATCACCATGCTCATTTTTGCCTGCAGGTCGAAATAGGAATTGGCTTTGTTTTCGCTGTAAATAGAGCTGATAGCCAGCAGTATATAATAGCCAAACCAGGGCCAGAATGCTTTTCTTCCTTTGAGGTTATGCCATGTTTGTCTTAAATCATTGGTGAGCAGCCAGAAAAAAGCTACAGCTATAATACAAACTGAGCCGAACAGGTAAGGGTACGGAATTGAAAAAGCCAGGGCACAAAGCGTGAGCTGATGCAGATTTTGTAACCACCTGGCTTTGAACATAGTTGCAAAAGTAGCTGATTAAATAGTAATTTTACGCACATCAAAAATACATTTAACACCCTTAAGTGAAGTACCACCTACTGAAGAAAATTTTCTCCTCCGGATTGCAGGCAGTAGCTGTTCAGGTGTTAGGCATGTTGTTTTTCCTGGCAATATCTTTTTACCTGTCAAAAGACGATTTCGGGCTCATAAGCTGGGCAAATGCAGTGTCAATGATGCTGACTACTATACTGAGTTTTGGCATGGAGCAGGTGGTGGTAAGGCGCATCGCCGCTTCTAAAACGTCTGAATGGGCTGCTGCAGCTTACCTGTTTCATACACTAGCAGGCTCAGTACTTACCTTACTGGTATTGTGGGGGCTGGCCCTTTTGTGGCCGGGGCAAAATGTTAAGTACAGTTACCTGCCCTGGTTTTTTCTTGCACAGTCGCTTATATATATAGGTACGCCATTAAAGCAATTTCTTAATGCGAAGCAGCGGTTTACACCTTATGGCATCATAGCCGTATTGAGCAACATACTGAAATTGGTATTGGCATTTGTGTTCATTAGCAGTAAAAGCCTGTCCATTTTATCGGTGCTTACTATACTTATAATATGCAGCATCGGGGAAATAGCTGCTTTGCTCTGGTATGTAATAAGATATGCAGGCTTTAGCTTTAGGTTCAGGTTTACGGCATATACCAAACTTATCAGGGAATCATTACCGCAATATTTTGCAGTGATATTTGACTCCAGCCTTTCGAGGATGGACTGGATATTACTGGGCAGCCTGAGTACGGGTGCTGCAACAGCAAACTATGCTTTCGCTAACCGTGCATTTGAATTGTCACGTTTGCCCATAGTTATCATTGCGCCTATTATACTCAACAGTTTTGCCAGGAATATGGTGGGTGGTAATAAGCTGGGTGAAGAAAAGAAGGAAGAGATCAGACAATTGTTTGTGCTGGAAAGTTTCGTGGCTATGATGCTGCCGCTGGTATTCAATCTCCTCTGGTCGCCGGTGATAGACTATGTGTTCAAAGGTAAATACGGTACTACGAATGCTACCGAGTTTATGCTCTTGTCGTTATGTTTACCTATACAGTTCTTTACTAACCTGTTGTGGACAGTGAGTTTTTCGAGCAAAGAATACAAGGCTATAAGTGTTATTACTATCAGCTCTGCGGTTATAAATATCCTGCTTAACCTGGTATTGATTAAATATTATAACAGTGTGGGTGCATCTATTGCTTACTTCGTCACTTCGTTCCTGCAGATGATGAGTTATTTTGTGCTGGTGAACAGGAAGATACTGAGCTTTCCGCTGCACAGGTTCATAGTGTTGTTTTTACTGGCGGCAGGGGCATACTATATTGCAGATACGTTTGTGATGATGCCTGTATTAAAAGTAATAGTAGCCATTACGGTATACGTAGTAGCAGCAATATTGCTAAAGCAGGTAGGGAAAGTGCATATACAAACATTGAAACTGTATTTTAAAAAATGAATATCCTTTTCCTTTGTGATGAATACCCTCCGGGCAGGCATGGTGGCATAGGTACCGTGGTGCAGACACTTGCCCGTGAAATGGTGCGCCAGGGACACAGGGTAGTTGTAGCAGGCTTTTATGACTGGAGTTACGGGGGCGAGGATGAGTTTACAGATGAAGGAGTGAAAGTGTACCGCTTCAGGAGAAAACTGGCGGCCGGATTTTTTGAAAATCCTTTCTCATTTCCGGTACGCGTAGTGAATAAACTGCTTAAGGTATCAGGCATATTTGAATGGGATATCAAAAAAAGCCTCGAGCGTTACAGGCTATTTATTGAGCAACTGATAAAGGAGAATAATATTGAGATAATCGAAATGCCTGATTATACAGACTATATGCGTTTCTGTAACAGGTATGTGGCCTTCCCGAAGTTTTCGGTGCCGGTAGTTGTGAAGCTGCACGGTTCGCTGACGCATATAGCGAAGGGTAACAATGTAACATTGCCAAAGAGAATATGGCATATGGAGCATGATATACTGGAGCAGGCAGATGCTGTATGCAGTGTAAGTAAGTATGCCGCTGCAATGGCGGTAGAGAACTTTGGTTATAAAAAAGAGATAACTACACTGTATAATGGTATTGATACATCATTTGCAGTGATTGGAGTACCAAAGCAGGATGGGCTTGCAGTGTTTACAGGCAGTTTATCTGTCAATAAAGGCATTTATCAATTGATGCAGGCATGGAATAAGGTGATTGATGCTGTGCCGTATGCAAGGTTATATGTTTACGGTAAGGGGCCTGTAGAAAAAATAAAAACACTCTTAAGCCAGCAGGCAAAGGATACTGTGGATTTTAAAGGGCATGTACCACGCCAGGAATTAAGCCATGTGCTTGCTACTGCAAATCTTGCAGTGTTCCCTTCTTATGCAGAGAATTTTGCTATGGCACCTATGGAGGCAATGCTCAATAATACAGCTATTGTGTACACAAAAAGAACATCAGGGCCGGAACTGATAGATGATGGCATTAATGGCTTACTGGCTGACCCGGACAATGTGCAGGAACTGGCTGATAAAATGATATACCTGCTGACCAATAAAGAAGAATGTAAAAAGATAGCGGAGAACGGACGCAGGAAGATACTTGAGCGTTTTGACCTGAAGATAATTACAGGTATACATATCGAATACTATAAAACTATTATTTCACAGCACAAGAAACAGTAATTTCGCCCACTCTTTACAACATGGCTAAGGTAAATACAGATAAAAATGCAAAGGTAGACTGGCTGCTGCTCGTCTTCCTGTTTCTGTTTACCAACCAGGCTATGTTCAGTGTAAAGATCATGGCTGTGTTCATGATATATGCATTGCGGCCAAATTTTAAGTTTGAAATAGGGAAGGGAAGAGTACCGTTGTTTTACCTGTTGATATTGGCAAGTGCAATCATCAACCAGGTATTGTTTGTAAGGGATTATTCTTCGGAGTATATATATGCTTTCCTGATAGGTAATTCATTCTGGATATTTTCATTCCTTGCATTTCACCAGATAAAACTAAGCGTGGACAGACATGGCGCTGTAGCCATGCACAAAACCATCAAAGCCTACACGTTACTACACTTCCTGTTCTGTATAGGCCAACTGGTGAAAATGATAGTTATTACAAAGAAGCTAAACCCATATACCGGGCTTGGGTTCCCGTATGGTATGTCTGCAGGAGATAATATCTATGGTGCCTTCATGCAGAACTCTTATTACAATATAATGGTGAGCAGTATGCTGGCCGTATATTTTATTTACAAGAGAGAGGTGTTTTTTACATTATTAGCTACTACCTGTTTTGTGCTGGTATTTGGCAACTTTGGTACTTTCATATTTGCGGGTGTAGCTATTGGCATGTTCGGGGTAGGGATATTGAACAACCTCTACAAGTCTGTTGCCGGTAAGCCCAACAAATGGCTGTCGCAGGTAGCGCCACCGGGTAAATACTGGCTATATATACCCGGCATTTTCATTTTCATAGCACTGTTTTATGTTACCGTATCGCCTGACAATGCAGACTATGTAGTGCAGAAAGTAAAAGATAAAATATTCAGCGTAGTAACTACAGGTAAGAATAATTACAGTACTATCATATCAAATCAGAAACCGGACCCTAATGCCTTCAGTTTTTCCTATAAAAGTGAAGTAGATAATTCTATCAGCCAGGGTATAGCACCTAAGGATATATACTTTAATGATATTGATGCAAAGACGCAGGGGTTGAGTGCAGAACAGAGACTTGAACTAAGGCGTGCTATGACTGATGTGTATATCAGGAACCTGCAGGGTAAAACACTTTCGATACTTGAGACCAAGCAATATCTCAGGTCTTCAGGCCATGTGTTCCTGTTTGGGGCAGGCACTACACGCTTTTCGTCGCTTACTGCACAAAAGATGGCAGGCTATGATTCCAGCAGGCTGTTCATGAATGTGATACCGCATTTTTATTCGCCTGAATACAATGAAAACCATAAACTGCTGATAGAAGAACGTATAAAAATAAAAGATGACGCGCTGTTGTCTACAGCCAACTGGCCGGACAGTCTATACAACCAACTATTTGGTGAATACGGTGTGATAGGCGCAATGTTGTTTTTGTTTTTCTACCTGGGTTATTTCCTGAAACATTTGGGCAAATGGTCTTACAGCGTATGGATATTGTGCCTGCTGCTGCCGTTTGCGCATCTCAATTATATTTTTGATACACTTTGCGTAATGCCGTTTTTTGAATGGTTATTACTGGTAAATATTAAGGAGGGGGAATCGTGATTGATACGAACGGTAAAAATATTCCTGCTATTACAGTGCTGATGCCTGCTTATAATGCTGCTGCATATATAAGAGAAGCAATAGATAGTGTGCTGGCACAAACGTTTACGGACTTTGAACTGGTAATAGTAAATGACGGTTCTACGGATAATACAGAGCAGATCATTCGTTCTTATTCAGACCCGAGGATAGTATTGTTCTCACAGGAAAACCAGGGTGTGATAGGTGCACTGAACAGCGGGCTGAAGATAGCCCGTGCAGAATATATAGCGCGTTTTGATGCGGATGATGTGTGCTACCCGCAGCGCCTCGCATTTCAGTACAAGTTCATGCAGGACAACCCGGAGTATGTGCTCATAGGGAGTGCCTCTGACTATATAGATAAGGATGGCAATTTCCTTTTTACTTGGGATCCGCCTGCATATGAACATGACGACCTGCAACAGGCCATATACACTACCTGTCCCTTCGATCATCCTTCGATTATGTATAAAAAGCAAACAGCTATAGACCTAGGTGGCTACCCTGCCGGGGCTATACATTTCGAAGACCATCTCTTCTGGACAGGATTTTTTGCTAAGGGTAAGGTATGTAATACTAAAGAGCCGCTTATAAAGCATAGGTTTAACCCCGAATCGGTAACCATTGATGAAAAATGGCGCGGCCCGGTATTCAAAGAGATAAAATACCGCTCCATAAAGAATGGTGTGGTAAGCGAGGAAGACAGAGCTTTGCTGAAGTCGATACTGGTAAAACAGGATTTTACTAAATACAAAGAGGCAGCCTACTACAGTATGATAGGTAAAAAATACCTCTGGAACAGGCATATGCCGGCCATGGCAAGGCAGCACCTGCGCAGGGCCATTTCTATAATGCCGGGCAAAGTAGAGCCATATATGCTATATTTGCTGTCGTTTTTACCCGAAAAATGGATAACATCTTTTTATAATAGGGTAAAAGGTTAGATATTTTACTCGTTCATGAAGATTGCATTTATCTCCCGCGCCACCCTGTATTCCACACCGGGCGGCGATACAAAACAAATTGATTTTACGGCGCATTACCTGCGGCAAATGGGAGTGGATGTAGATATTTATCCTACCGACAAGCAGATAGATTATTCTAAATATGACCTGCTGCATTTTTTCAATATCATTCGCCCTGCTGATATACTGGGACATATTGAGAAATCAGGCAAGCCATATGTGGTGTCAACCATTTTTCTTGACTACGGTGAGTTTGAGAAGAAGACGCGCGGCGGCATGATGAAATGGCTGAACAGGATATTTTCTGAAGACCAGATAGAATATATAAAAGCCATAGCCCGCTGGGCAAAAAACGGAGAGAAGATAGGCAGTACTAAATACCTGCGCTGGGGGCATGCAAAGTCTATAGTATATATAGCAAAGCATTCGGGCATACTACTCCCGAATTCAGAAAATGAATACCGGAGACTGGCGGCTAAATACCATTTGGAACATGCGTATCATGTAGTGCCTAATGGTATTGACGATAAAATAGCAGGGCTTACCAGCAGGCGTAATCCTAAATACGAGGATACTGTTTTATGCGTGGCCAGGGTGGAGGGCAGAAAAAACCAGCTGAACCTGATACGTGCGTTGAACAATACACAATACAGGGTGCAGATACACGGTAAGCCATCTCCTAATAATGTATGGTATTACGAACAGTGCAGGAAAGAGGCAGCAGACAACATACATTTTTCTGACTGGCTTACGGAAGAAGAGCTGTACGAAATGTATCACTCTGCGAAGGTGCACATACTGCCCAGCTATTTCGAAACTACCGGTCTCTCATCGCTGGAAGCTGCAGTGATGGGCTGCAATATCGTGGTTACTGAAAAAGGAGATACAAGAGATTATTTTAAAGATGATGCATGGTATTGCGACCCTGACGATACCGCATCTATAAAGGCGGCTGTTGATGCTGCATTTGCGGCTCCATACAGCCAGGAGTTCAAGGCTCGGATACTGCGAGAGTTTACCTGGAAGCGAGCTGCAGAAGAAACACTGACGGCATATAAGAAAGTTTTAAAACTTTGATGTTCTTTTGCAGGATAGTTACATGGGCGTTTCATTGAAAATAGGCATACTGGGTACAAGAGGCATACCTAACCGTTATGGCGGTTTTGAGCAGTGTGCAGAATATCTTGCCGTAGGGTTGGTGCAGAAAGGACATAAAGTGTGGGTGTACAATTCTCATAACCACGAATACCAGGGCAGCGAATGGAATGGTGTACAGATAGTACACTGTAATGACCCTGAACATAAATACGGAACCCCCGGACAGTTCATCTACGATTATAATTGCTTCACTGATGCTAAGAAACGCGATTTTGATGTGCTGTTGCAACTTGGCTATACAAGCAGTAGTATATGGTACTGGCGCTGGCCAAAGTATTGCAAGAATGTGGTGAACATGGACGGGCTGGAATGGAAACGCACCAAGTATAATAAGTACGCACAGAAATTTTTGAAGATAGCCGAAGGTTGGGCTGCTAAACACGGAGATATGCTGGTAGCAGACTCTGTTGGCATACAGCAATACCTGAAGGATACATACAATAAACCATCGAGGTTCATAGCCTATGGTGCAGACGTATTTGAGCAACCCGATGAAAAAATATTAGCGGCATACAATGTACAGCCATACAGCTACGATATGCTGATAGCGCGTATGGAGCCGGAAAATAATATTGAGACCATCATCAAAGGCCATATAGCATCAGGTACAGAAAGGCCGCTGCTGGTAGTAGGTAAAACCTCTAATACATTCGGTACTTATCTTGTAGATACCTACGGTCATAACAAAGGCTTACGTTTCCTCGGCGCTATTTATGATGCACCTGTTATCAATAATCTGCGCTATTATTCCAACCTGTATTTCCACGGACACTCAGTTGGTGGTACTAATCCTTCATTGCTGGAGGCGATGGGTTGTAATGCCCTGATAGTGGCGCATGATAATGTGTTTAATAAAACTGTGCTGGGAAGTGATGCTTTTTATTTTGCTGATGATGCACAACTGGCATCTGTAATAAAACAGGCAGGAGATAAAAGCAGCCACGCCGAATACCTCGATAACAACACAAAAAAAATACGCACCCAATATAGTTGGGCGCGTATCACAGATATGTATGAGCAGGTACTGCTCGATGCAGTTAAATAATTATTACTTAGCCGGTTTAGCTTTGAATTTGTTGATGGCATTGCGTGTGAAATCACTCAATACCAGCCTGCCGCTGATAGCTGCGCGTTCAGCCAGCAGCGTATCCCAATGGTCGGTGTTATGCCAGAATATTTTTTTCAATTGTGCCATAGCTTCAGGGCTGCTGTGCGATAATCTTTCTGCCAATGCGGTTATTGCATCATCCATTTCAGCTACTGTGTTGTAGACTTCGGCATACAGGCCATGTTTCTTAGCCCATTCTGCAGAGCGCCATTCTGTAGCATCTATAGCCAGTTGAGAGAAACATGATAATCCGAGCTTGCGTTCTACTGCAGGGCCTACTACAAATGGGCCAATGCCTACTGCCAGCTCGCTGAGTTTTACAGATGCTTCCTGTGTAGCTATTGCATAATCTACAGCAGATGCAAGACCTACGCCACCGCCTACTGCTTTGCCATGTATACGGCCTATGATGAGCTTATGGCATTTGCGCATGGCATTGATAACTTTAGCAAAGCCACTGAAAAATTCCTTGCCCTGAGCTTCATTAGATATAGCCACTAGTTCATCGAAAGACGCACCGGCACAAAATGCTTTTTCGCCTGCACTTTTGAGTATAATAACTTTTACGTTGATATCGATACCGATATCATTGATGGTCTTAGCCAGGTCGTTTAGTATGGCGCCCGGTAATGAGTTACTTTGAGGATGAAAAAATTCTATGGTAGCAATTCCGTGTTCTATTTCACTTCTTACATAGCCATCTAAATGTTGCATGATACTAGATTTAAGATGCAAATATCATACATAAACAGCTATTTATGAAGAATGAACTTCTGTACAATAGGTATTTCATTGGTGCCGAGCCAAACGGCATAGTTACCACCAGGCAGGTTAGTGCCATCCCAGTAATATGTATAATGGCCGGGCGACAGATATGTATTGGTTACAGGATATACACGTCTGCCATCAATGTCAATGATGTTCAGTACTACATTTGTGGCGCTTTTTAAATCAAATTCAACCTGCACGTTACCACTTGATGGATTGGGAGAAACAGGATACAGGTGGTGTGGGGGGGCGCTGTGTCCCTGTTGCATTTTGATAGAGTTAGGTATCCAATTGCCGTATTTATAAGGCATATGGCCACCTGCGAATATATGGTTGCTGTCAATGACAAATATGCGGTTGAAATCATAACCAAAGTTTATGTGGGCCCAGGTTTTGCCGCTGTCGGTCGTTTCAAAAATACCGTCATAATATCCGCCAACCCATCCTTTGGCCGGTGTAGCAAAGCCTACGCCCTGGGTACCATACCCGCCGGGTTTAGTTATAGCGGTGCCTATGTGAATTATGTTCCAGTTGTTTCCGCCATCTGTTGAGTATATCATATTCACTGTGTCTAAACTGAAATACGGTTCGATAGAGCCATAAACCATGCTGTGAGTAAGGAATTGTATTTTCCATATCCTGCCACCAATGGTAGTATCACCGAATACTTTTGTCCAGCTATTACCACCATCGGTTGTTTTTAACACTACTGATTCCTTATTTCTGCAGCCGGTCACAAAGCCTGTGTCCTGTGATAAGAACACTACGTCAACCATGCCTTTAATCAGGTTGGTATCCATGTATTTTGTCTGCCATGTCTGTCCTTTATCTGTACTCTTATAGAGCTTGCCCGTATTACTACCCCAGGAGCCTACGCCATAAAATGTGCTGCCAAAATGAGCCAGGCCGCAAATGTTTTTCTTGCTGCTCACTAAGGTAGTAGTGTCAGAAATGTTTGATGATATGTCTGTCCATGTTTCGCCTGCATCTGTTGTACGCCATGTTTTCGCAGTTGCACCCAGCGTGCCAGCTATACCATGCTGACCGTCATCCAGAAATTCTATGCTTCTGAAACCAGAATAGTTTGATGCTGATGTATCACTTTTGTTTTGCCAGCTATAGCCGCCATCTGTTGTCTTAAGTATCCTTCCGGTTAGTGTTACCGCAAAGCCGGTAGCTGTGTCCGTAAAATAAATGTCTTCAATCCTGCGCGTGGTATCTGTGGAACTATAACCTTTTATGAAACCGTTGTTGGGCAGATACATCCAGTGATTTTGGGCTGAAGCGCCTAAGCAGATGCACAGGCAAATAATGAGGGTAATAAGTGTACGCATATTATAAGGGTTTGTTTGGTGAAAGTACATATTGAGCTATAATACGGGTAAAAGGTAGTGTAATTTATTTGTCAGAAATGAAAAAGCCTCATCGTGCAATGAGGCTTTTGAAAATATTAGTTGCTTAATCCTGGTTGCGTTTCTTTACCATTGTAAGGATGGTTGCAATGGCAACTGTTTCTCCTGTTTCGTCATATACATCAACCAGCCATTTTACTATGCCTTTTGCTATATCATTTTCATCACGCTTCTCCTGGTCTACGCGTTCTTTAACAGTCAGCTTTACACATATCGTCATGCCCGGATAAACAGGTTTGGTGAAGCGAGCTTCATCAATACCATAGTTCAGCAACACAGGCCCTTTCTTGGCATCTACAAACAAACCTGCTGCTTTAGAGAGTACAAAGTACCCGTGTGCTACGCGACCTGTGAATATGGTGCCTTCCAGAGAGGTGGCATCCATATGTGCGTAGAAATTATCACCGCTTACATTGGCAAAGTTGGTGATGTCTGTTTCTGTTACAGTATGTTTAGCAGTGATGAGTGTATCACCTACTTTCAGGTCTTCGAAATATTGACGGAACGGATGCACTACGGTTTCGTTTTGCTTACCACCTTGTTGATACACATTCGTGATGCGTGTAATAGTGGTAGGAGAACCCTGTATAGCTACACGGTGCAGGTAGTGCAATACACCACGCTTACCACCCATTTCCTCACCACCACCTGCACGGCCGGGGCCGCCATGCACCAGCAATGGCATCGGCGAACCGTGACCTGTACTTTCTTTAGCACAGTCAGCATTCAATACCAGTATACGCCCGTGCATAGATGCAGAGCCTAATACAAATTCTTTAGCCACGTCATCATCGGCAGTAACTATTGAACATACCAGTGAACCTTTGCCCATCTTCGCCAGTTCTATAGCATCGTCAATAGTATTGTATGGCATGATAGTACTAACCGGGCCAAATGCTTCTATGTTGTGGCAGTCAGTTTTATGGAAAGGATCATCATTGAAGAAAACGATAGGCGACATGAAGGCCCCTTTATTTTTATCGGCACCTACTACATCAAATTTGTCGAGGTCACCTATGATGATGCTCTGTGATTGTGCGAGCTGTTCTACTTTCTCGCGTACTTCTTTACGTTGTGTTTGCCCGGCAAGCGGACCCATGCGCACACCTTCTACTTTCGGGTCGCCGATGGTAGATGTCTGCAGGCGTTTGCCTAATGCTATCTGTACATCTTCCACCATATTGGCAGGCACCATGATACGGCGCACGGCGGTACATTTCTGACCTGCTTTGGTAGTTATCTCACGTACCACTTCTTTTATAAAGATGTCAAATTCTGCACTGCCTGTTTTTACATCGGGGCCCAGTATACAACTGTTAAGCGAGTCAGCCTCCAGGTTAAATGGCACAGCTTCAGATACAAGGCGAGGGTGCGATTTCAGTTGCTGGCCCGTAGAGGCGCTGCCTGTGAATGTTACAACGTCCTGTGTTTGCACAAAATCAAGTATGCCGCGCGCGCTGCCGCATATCAGTTGCAGTGAGCCTTCAGGCAGTATGTTAGATTTGATGATCTCTTCAAATACAGCTTCGGTAAGGAATGATGTAATGGTTGCCGGTTTTACAATGGCAGGTACACCTGCAAGCAGGTTCACCGCTATTTTTTCCAGCATGCCCCATACCGGGAAGTTGAATGCGTTGATATGTATAGCCACACCTTCGCGAGGTACCATAATATGGTGGCCGATGAAGGTGCCGTTCTTAGAAAGCTTGGCGGCTTCTCCATCTACATAAAAACGCTCGTCCGGGAACTGGCGGCGCAGGCTGGCGTTGGCGAACAGGTTGCCGATACCGCCTTCTATATCCACCCAGCTATCGGCACGGGTAGCGCCCGTATAGCTGCTTATCTCGTAGAAGTATTCTTTCTTTTCAAGTAAATAAAATGCCAGTGCCTTGAGCATACGGCCACGCTCGTGGAAGGTGAGCTTGCGTAATGCAGGGCCGCCTACTTTACGCGCATAGTTCATCATGGCGCCAAAGTCAAGGCCCTCACTGCTGGCCGTATAGAGAGCATCGCCCGTTACGGCATTATATAATGTATCGCCGTCTTTGGCAGCTACCCATTTACCCTCGGCATAGTTCTTTAATTGTGTTACAGGCATATGAAATGCGTTGTTTTAGAGGCTGCAATTTACAATTATATGACGGCAAAAAGCAG
The DNA here is from genome assembly GCA_044227125.1 of Flavipsychrobacter sp. GTDB lineage: Bacteria > Bacteroidota > Bacteroidia > Chitinophagales > Chitinophagaceae > Polluticoccus. Next base: position 1,045,401 of record JBGAFS010000001.1, on the reverse strand, counting down.
GATATATATTAGTGTTTTGTATAACTTTATAATAAGTACCTGCCTATGAAGAAAACGATACCTATCCTTCTTTACTGTTTTTTGTTTTTTGTGCATAATGCAACTGCGCAAAAGATAAGGTTTACTGATACGAGTAATAAGTGGAAGTTCGAATATAATTCATGGGGTAACGGTAATCACTATACCTATACAGATAGCTATTATCTAGGTGATTCGGTAATTAATGGGAAGTCGTATGTGTTTTTCAAAGACCGTGGATTCGTTAGAGAGGATACAACACTTGGCAGGGTATTTATTTTGAACGATACCACTGACTACATTCTATATGATTATGATTTAAAGGTTGGCGATACGTTCATAGACAGATATACCCCTGATACTTTAATAACTACCAAAGCCTATACTATTATTATTAATGGGGTTAATCACAAAATATGGGAGTCTACTTCATTGGTAGGCCGTGCAGTAAGTTTTATTCTTATAGAAGGTATAGGTGAAGTAAGTCGTAAATATTTTGAGAACGGTTCATGGTTAATCTGCTTTAGAAATAATGGGAGCAATGTATATATTTCTCAGTATTCAAGCGCTGAAGGTTGTGTGCTGTCTGTTAAGGATAATATACCTGATAAATTATTCACCACTATCACCCCCAACCCTGCCAATGAATATAGCACTATCAATTTCCCATACACTATACAGCAGGGGCAATTGCTGATAATTAATAGCATAGGGCAAGTTGTGGCTGATAAAGAGGTACATAACAGGCAGGAGATAAGATTAGGTAGCCTAGGTACCTCTGGTTTGTATTATTATAAGCTTATTGATAAGCATTGCGGCAATAATTTTTCTGGAAAATTCATATATCAGTAAACATGAAACAAGTATTCGTCCTTTTATTGACCCTGATATCATTCAACGTATCTGCACAGAAGATAAGGTTTACTGATACGAGTAATAAATGGGTCGTAATGTATGCGTATAGAACGGGACCAATATCGGCAAATTATGGACTAGATGAATATTCCATTACTGGCGATACTATAGTGAATGGACTGAATTACAAAATCATGAACTCTGCATTAATCAGAGAGGATACGATTCAGAAAAAAATATTTATTAAATGTTATTATTGTTTGGGAACTGTGGATGCAGATACAGTAGAGAGGTTATTATATGATTTTAGTTTACAAATAGGTGATACTGCAAATTTTGGAATCGGTAAGTATTTGAATAAATATACGGTTACAAAGATTGATTCTACATTGATAAATGGTAGTATGCAAAAGATTTTTTATTATGACTCATACTATGGTGTCGATTTTGACGGGATTGAAGGAATTGGTTCCACGAGCGGACCATGGTTTTCACTTACACCAACTATACTAGATCAATCACACACTTTATGCTCTTTTGAAAATTCAGGAATTAGACCATCGGTTAATCCACCTGTAGAAGTGACATCTGGTGCCGCAAATTTTTGGGATAACAAATATGACTGTGTGCTTACTATAATAAACAATACTAATAAGTTAACAATAGATATCACTCCCAACCCTGCCAACGAATACAGCACCATCAATTTTCCATACACCATTCAGCAGGGGCAGTTGCTGATAATTAATAGCTTGGGGCAAGTTGTAGCAGATAGAGAGATACATAACAGGCAGCAGTTAAGATTAGGTAGCCTAAGTACCTCTGGTTTATATTACTATAAGGTTATTGATAAGCAGATCGGCAATAATTTTTCAGGCAGGTTCGTTTATCAATAATTATCTTGCAGTTGATGGGTAAACTGTTCTCATTCTTTGGCAGTAAATTATTTTTGAAAATACTTACCGGGCTTATTATCATAGCTGGGATAACGGTGCGTGTTGCCGTGTACCTGCAAAACCGTAACCTGTTCATTGATGAGGCCAACCTGGCGCGGAATATATATGAACGGGGTTTTATTGGACTTACGCAGCCTTTGGTATATGAACAATATGCACCGCCCGTTTTCTTATGGGTGGTCAAATGTTTTACATTGCTGTTTGGGTATGGGGAGGAGGCTTTGAGATCCTTTGCACTTATCGCTGGCATAGCTTCATTATTCCTGTTGCGAGCAATACTGAAAGAAATAGCCTCATACAGATCTTTATGGTACCCGGTAGGGCTGATGGCAGTTGCATTCATCATGATACGTTATTCGGCAGAGCTGAAACAGTATATGCCTGATACCATGGTTTCGCTGGGCCTCATATTGCTGGCGCTAAAAACAGATATTGAAGAGACGAAGCACCGCGATTTTTTTCTTATTTGGTTGTTGGCGGGCAGTTTGAGCATATGGGCATCAATGCCTTCTGTATTTATACTGGCCGGGGTAGGAACTTATTATCTTATTGCCAGTATACAACTCAAGTCTGTTAAGAAATTCATACCTGTCATTGTTGCAGGCGCAATTTGGATGTTGCAATTTGGTTTTTATTACCTGACGATATTAAAGCCACAGGCCGACTCAGAATACCTGCAAAACTTTCACAGAGAATATTTCCTTTTTGCCACACCATCAAATATGGCCGAGTGGCAGCATAACTGGGACAGGATATCTAACCTGTTGCAGGAGACAGGCGGATACTCTGCAATGGCGCTTTACTTCAACCTGCTGATGATCTTAATAGCTGTTATTTATGGCTTAAAGAGAGATGCAGCAAAAATGTCGTTGGTGATAGTGCCTGTCGGGCTTGTTTTGGTAGCAGCTGCACTGAACAAATATTCCCTGATACCACGTGTGGCATTGTTCATGATGCCCTTGTTTCTGCTGCTTATAGGCTATGGTATGGATAGGGTGATGAGCATCAAGTCAGCATATGTATACATACCCGTTATTGTTATAGCGGCAATAAGCATAAAGAACCATAGTATGCTGAATATGATGTGGAACAGGTACGAGGTTGAGGAAATAACAGATGCGATGAAATTCTCTGTAGAAAAAGGAATTGATAATGGTAGCCAGCTGTACCTGCACAACGGTGCAAGGCCTGCATTTATATACTATACTACTATACACCCCGACAGGAAGAAGTGGGATAAGATAAAAGATGCACACCTGCTGTGGTGGGATGTAAATTATGATACGCTTTCAAGGAATATTACACAACGCTCTGCCTTTATCTTCACCAGTGTAAGCTCCGAAGATATGGACGGATGTAAGTCTGCTATACGCAATTATATGCACTGTACCGATAGCCTTGATAAGCCCGGTGCACACGCGTTTGTTTACGAACGCAATTAAACTTCAACTCCAAATTGCCTCAAATGATGCAGGCTGTGTTTGTGCAGCAACTGTACCCATTGTGTATAGTTCAGGTGGCCGAAGAAAGGGTTGGTAATTATTTTCCCGGGCTCATTTTCAAACACACTGAAGAAATGGTCTATCTCTGCCTGCAGTTCACTAAGTGCTGCCTGTATGGTAGGTTGTTTGGCCGGTTCCGGTTCATCAGGTAATAACTGATTAGGAGTATTTTCCCGAAAAGGTTTTTCACTTTCAAGAAATGCCTGCATACGCGGCAGATTTTCTTCCGGAGTAACAATGCTGTACGGGTCGCGACCATTGGCCTGCCTGAATGAATAGCTCATGTGCTCTATAATCTGCGCCAGATTCATTTTGCCCCATAATCCTTTAGTAGCAGGGTCAATGGCAGCCAGGTGTTTTACAAATTCATTCCTCAAAAAATCTGCTTTCTGCTGTATGTTCTCCATGTGTAAGTTTCAGAATTATAATAATTGCTTTATCAGGCTTTCCTGCGATATGCCTTCGGCCTCGGCTTTGTAGTTTCTTAATACACGGTGGCGCAGCACAGGCATTGCCATTGCCTGTACATCTTCTATGTCAGGAGAATATTTACCATTGAGCAGAGCGTGGCATTTGGCCCCTAATACAAGGTATTGAGATGCACGCGGGCCTGCTCCATAGGCTATAAATTGTTTCGCTGCCTGTGGTGCATTAGGGGATGATGGCCTTGTTTTATGTACCAGCCCTACAGCATATTCCAGTACATTGTCAGGTACAGGAACACGGCGCACCAGGTCCTGGAAGTATAGTATGGTATTAGCATCCATTATTTTGGGTAGTTCCGTAGTAGCTATCCCTGTAGTATTGCGCACTATCATTACTTCTTCCGCAAAGCTGGGATAATCGAGCATTATCTGGAACATGAACCTGTCCAACTGCGCTTCCGGCAGCGGATAGGTACCTTCCTGCTCTATGGGGTTTTGAGTAGCCAGTACAAAGAATGGAGATGGCAGTTTGTGTATGTTACCCCCGGCAGTCACATTTCTTTCCTGCATAGCTTCCAGCAGTGCGGCCTGTGTTTTAGGCGGGGTACGGTTAATTTCATCTGCCAGTATTATGTTGGCAAAAATAGGCCCGCGCAAAAAGCGGAACTGCCTGTTCTCGTCCAGTATCTCAGCACCGGTGATGTCACTGGGCATCAGGTCTGGGGTGAACTGTATGCGTTTAAAAGACAGGTCGAGCGAGTCGGCAACTGTTTTTACCAGCAATGTTTTAGCCAACCCCGGCACACCTACCAGCAGGCTGTGCCCGTTGCAGAGTATAGAGATAATAAGTTTATTAACCACATCATCCTGTCCTACAATTACCTGTGCTATGGCTTTACTCAGCGCCTGGTATCTGTCTTTCAGGGCATCGGCAGCTTCTATATCGTTTTTGAAATTCATTTTCTGACCGGTAGTTCTGGTTCTTTAAATAACTGTGTAATATCTGTTATTTTGTGAAAACAGGCAAAAGCATTTAATTTTTCAAAAGTTAAAGTTGAACAATGGAAATAACTATACGCGAGGCCCAGCAGCAGGTAGATGACTGGATAAAGACTGTGGGGGTGCGTTATTTTAATGAACTCACTAACCTGGGTATCCTGATGGAAGAGACCGGGGAACTGGCCAGGCTTATGGTAAGGATGTACGGCGAGCAGTCTTTTAAGGAGTCTGACAAGGGTAAAGAACTGGCAGATGAGATGGCAGACGTATTGTGGGTGCTGATATGCCTTGCCAACCAGACTGGTGTAGATCTTTCAACAGCATTGCAGAAGAATTTTGAGAAAAAAACAGGCCGGGACGCTGACAGACATAGCGGGAATGACAAACTCAGATAACTGCTTGTCATACAATTGACATGTTTTATATGGTATTTAATTGCTGATTAAATTTTGCAGGGCAATTCCCCAATTTACTGCTGATTTTTTGCAAAACTTTTCTATCTTTAGCTCCTCACGTTAAAAACCTAATATATGAAGCGTATTTACTTATTATTATTATCAGTTCTGCTGGTTACCGGTGCACAGGCTCAAAGGGTAGCGGATATCCAGGTATCTTTAAATTCACCTAAAACTACAGATGTAGTGACTGCAGGCGGTTCATTCAGCGTAGATGCTGTAATTAAAAACCTTGGACCAGATTCAATAAAATACAATTCTGATAGTATTTTATGGTATATGACTATAGGTACTGCGCCTATAAGCATTACAATTGGTTCAACTTCAGGCACAACATGGCTGAGGTACCACAAACAACTGAAAACAAATGATACACTTCATATCACTTTCAACAACCTGACTCCAACTGGTTATGTATCAGAAAAAGATTCGAACAGGAATTTCTGCTTTTATGCATTCCCTCGCGGAACAAAACCAAGCGATACTATTAAAGATCCTGTAACTTCTAACAACGGCGCGTGTGTTTCTTTCTTATGGAAAGCTACACAGTTCCCTGCTGCAGTTAAATCAATAGTTGGTAACGGAACTAATACAGTAGTGCTGTATCCAAATCCTGCTAAAGAGGTTACTAATTTCGATTTTGAAATGGTAACTCCTGCAGAAGTAAGCATAAAAGTACTGGATGCAATGGGCCGTGTTGTGCTTGACAGGAATGCTGGTACACTCGAAGCAGGTAAACATACTTTACCACTTGTTACCAATAGCCTTGCCAGCGGCAATTATATATACCAACTGTATATAGGTAATAACCTTGCTGTAGGTAAACTATCGATAGAGAAGTAAACTGAATATATTTTATTACTTAATGCCCCGCAATTGCGGGGCATTTTTAATTTGTTGGATGTTAAAACGAAACTAAGCCTGTAGTTTTTTAATTTTACAACATAATCGAGTGCATGATTTTCTCCTCTAAACTTATAGAAGACGCTGTTAAGGAATTTTCGAAATTGCCGGGCATTGGTAAAAAAACTGCCCTGAGGATGGTGTTGCACCTGCTGAAGACAGAGAAGGAGAGTGTGCATGCATTTGCAGATGCCATATCTGTAATGCGTGAGAACATACGTTTTTGTAAAGAATGCCATAATGTATCTGATGGTGATGTTTGTGCTATCTGTTTCAATTCGTCGAGAGACAGGACGCAGGTATGTGTGGTGGAGAGTATCAGGGATGTGATAGCTATAGAAAGTACACAGCAGTATAACGGGCTATATCATCTTCTGGGCGGTATATTATCACCACTTGACGGTATAGGACCGGAGCAACTGAACATAGGAACGCTATATAACAGGGTTAAGGAAAAAGGTGTGGAAGAATTGATAATGGCATTAAGCCCTACCATAGAAGGGGATACAACTGTTTACTACATAGCCCGCCAAATGAAAGACCTGCCTGTACGTATTACTACAATAGCAAGAGGTATTGCATTTGGCGGAGAGCTGGAATATGCCGATGAAATGACCCTGGCGCGTTCTATAGCTAAAAGGCTGCCTATTGATAATTACGTAAACACACAGCGGTAGTATTTATTTTGATGCAGGTTTCATATCCTGCGCTTCAGTTTCCTGTGCTTTTACATTTACTGTTTGGCTCGTAGTTTCGCTTGCACCGGCATTATTGTTGTTCATGCTACTACCGGATTGTGTATTTGTGCCTGAATAAGTTGCACTGTTACTGCCGGCATCATTAGCAGTTATTGTATTATGAGATGATGCGCAGCCTGTAAGTGTTAATGCTGCAAAAATAATTATTATGCCAGTTCTTACCATCTGTTGTTTTTTGAATATTGTTGCAAGTTGCGTGCCGTATTCCGGTCAAATTTGTTAAAGTATTATTACAGGTTAATATCCCCTTCAAATACAAAATCAGCAGGCCCTGTCAGTACTACATTTTTAGCACTTGCTGCTGTGTCTTTTTCAAATGATACACTGAGTTTGCCCCCCGGTGTTTGTACCGGTATACTAAAGCTGCCTGTTTTTTGTTGTACAGATGCTATGGCGGATGCTGTAACACCTGTACCACAGCTCAGGGTTTCGTCTTCCACACCACGCTCATAGGTACGCACCCAGAGTGTGCCGTTCTCATTATGCATGAAATTTACATTGATGCCCTCTTCTTCATATTCTTCACTATATCTTACTGCACATCCTTCGTCTACCACATCTATATCATCTACATCTTTTACTCGCTTTACATAATGTGGTGATCCTGTATTAAGAACAGCATAAGAGCCATTATCAGTTATGCCGTCTACATCTTTCATGCCCAGGCTTATTGTATTATCTGCATTTATAGCTGCCTGATGCGGTCCGTCTATTGCTATGAATTTTGCAGTATCTTTTATCAGTCCCAGTTTATGTGCAAATGCTGTTATACACCTGCCACCATTTCCGCACATGGTGCTTTCATTTCCGTCAGAATTGTAATACACCATTTTAAAGTCATAGCCGTCAGCCTGCTCCAGCAGCATTAATCCATCTGCACCTATACCAAAGTGCCTGTCGCATAGATAAGCTACCTGTTTATTATTAAGGCTTACTGTTTTGTTCCTGTTATCTATCAGTACAAAATCATTGCCGGTACCCTGGTATTTGCAGAAATGAATTTTCATTGCATAAAATTAAGTAAAATACTTAAGGGCATTGTCGGCTTATTAACGTCCTTGCGGGATATATCTTTCAGCCCTTGCATTAGTATTTGTGTTGCCTGAGGTATATAGCATGTTTCTCCATGCTGCGTTTCTTGTTTCTCCAGTTACAGTAGAGTGCAGTAACAGGTAGTCATTGATCATGTAACCCGGCCTGTAAAACAGGAATACACCCGGTGAACTTTGTTTGCCCGGATGGTTGTATTGCCATAGTTCATATGGCAGGGAGCCCTGTTCGCTTTCTACTATTATGCGTTCATCCGGCTTTCCGTATTTTAGCCATACATTCCCTCTTTCTGTTTCATAACCGGGGCGGGTACCAGAGCCGAATATTTTATTTACTTCTTTTACACGTTCTGTATAAATCTCCCATTCTTTCTTAGGGTCCTTATCATTCCTGGCTTTCCAAAAATTATAAATAAAATACCGCATATACATTTCATCCGGCCTGTCCAGAAATGCATTTATGGCATTTATTTCCAGCGGGCTGCCTATAGGCATTATCATTTTCAGAATTGCCCTCAATTGTGCCGGTGTGTACTTGTTTACAAAAGTGCTGCTGATGTCAAATATGGTAACCTTCTCGATGCCTGTATCAGCAGCGGTTGTTTCTCTTTTCTGAACGAGATTGGTATTGTTTCTCTGGAAGAATACCGAAGTATTACATATCGGAGGTTGGCCCGGAGCAATCAATATCATATTGAGGTAGTAATTGCCCGAGGGTAAAGCACTGATGTCGAAATAGCCCGTTATAGGTATAATGTCTCCACCATGTATGGTATCAGTGTGTTCCAAGCCCATCACTGCAGCATCGGCTTCATGCTTTGAAATGAATGTATGCTGGATGAGTTTTTCAGAAGATGAAGGGCTGTTATATAGTTCCGCGTAGTAATTAATATGGTGCCTGTTTTCGTCAATGTAATTCAGGTAAAGGGGTATTTGTGCTATATCGTTCCTGAGAAATGTTTTCTCGTTTGGGTCTTTATAGCTGGTATCTACCAGTTCTATGCCGCTATAAAAAGGTACGTTTCCATTTATGCCGGTAGTAAACGAGTCATTGTATGTAAATATATTATCAGTATGCCCGAGTTCTGTTATACGTAGGTCCACGTATATCTTGCCATGAGGCAGCATATACCTGTGCAGCTCCATAATATTCTGTTTATAGGCTTCGTCAACCGACCTGCATTTTGGGGTTTGTAAAATAAAGTGCTCACCTCCTACAATGCCTGTGTCATTCCTGAATACGATATCTGTTTGCAACCTGGTGCTGAAGTCAGTATTGTTAAAATTGAGCTTTGCGGGATTTATCTGCCAGTATATTTCTGCATAAGGTGTGTAGGAGCCTTTTACAGCTTTGTCTTTCAGATAGAATATGGTATAGTTAGCTACAGCATCTATAGCTTTGCTATTAAAAGGTAGTACAAGAAGTAATAAATAGATGCCGGCCCTGCGAAGCATTTTCCGTATTTTTCGCAAAGTAAAGATATAGGCGCTGAAAAGAGTGGTTATATTGGTCATTTTACATTATATAAATCGAATTTTAACATCTGGCTGTTGCGCAGTTTATGGAAGATGCAAGAATGATAAGCCCGTACATACCTTTTCCCAATATATATTGGTGGACGATAGCTGCCGGTATGAATGAGGTCTGTTTTGATGAAGCAGAACATTTTGTAAAAATGACTTACCGTAACAGGTATTATATCTCAGGGTCGAATGGGCTTGTGCAATTGAGCATCCCATTGCAACACGGCCGCGACCAGCGCACGGCTATGAGAGACTTGAGTATCAGTACTCATGAACGGTGGCAGGTGCAGCATTGGCGTACTTTATTTTCTGTTTATAACAGGTCACCGTTTTTTGAGTATTATGCCCCGTCATTAGAGGAATTGTTTCTAAACAAATATCAATGTCTTACTGATTTTAATTTAGCTACTGTTAGGTGGCTGAAGGAACAATTGAAATTTAGGTTTGGTATAACCAATGCAGTCGAATACGTTAAGCAATATGAAAATGCCTTCGATATGAGAGTTGGCTTTAAGCCTGGGGTAGAAAAAAGCATTATTAATGCCGGGCCTGCATACTACCAGGTATTTGCAGACAGAACTGGCTTTTTGCCAAACTTAAGCATGCTTGACCTGCTGTTTGCAGAGGGTCCTTCCGCAGCAGTATGGTTAAATAATAACAAAAAGGAGATAATAGCCAATTGGGGCGGCAGGGGTTAAGCCCTGTCTTTCGAAAAATTTCTCATTTCCCACACACCCAGCATGGCTTCTTTAATAATGCCCTTGGTCATTTTTGATACACCTTCTGTGCGGTCGATGAACGTAATAGGTACTTCTTTTATCTTAAAGCCGAGTTTCCAGGCACGGTATTTCATTTCTATCTGGAATGCGTAGCCTACAAAACGAACCTTATCAAGAGGGATAGACTTCAGTACATCACTTTTATAACAGATAAACCCGGCTGTAGGGTCATTAACCGGCATCCAGGTAATGAGTTTAGTGTAGAATGCCCCTCCTTTAGATATAAATATCCTGTCCCATGGCCAGTTTACAACTTTACCCCCTTTTATATACCTTGAACCGACTGCAAGGTCAGCACCCTGTACACAAGCCTGGTGCAACCTTTGCAGGTCTTCAGGGTTATGAGAGAAGTCCGCATCCATTTCGAATATGTAAGCATATTTTTTCTCCAATGCCCATTTGAAGCCCGCAATATATGCCCTTCCTAAGCCCTGTTTACCACTGCGTTCCAACAGGTGTATTTGTTCAGGGTACATTTTCTGCAATGATTTCACAATAGTGCCGGTACCGTCAGGTGAGCCGTCATCTACAATAAGTACATGATAGCTGCCCGGTAAAGACAATACCTTCAGGATGATCCGTTCAATATTCTCTTTTTCGTTATACGTTGGTATGATTACAATTTTGTCCAAAGGGCTGATTGAAGCGTTAAAAATAGGAAATAATAGGAAATCTGTGTTTTAGGTATGTTAAGAATTTAACTTTTCATTTTTTGCAGCTTCATCTTATTCAGTATCTCCGATATTTTTTGCTTGGTATGCAGTGAAAAATCGGCCTGCATCATCCAGTCATAATACTGTGGCTCCTGTGTAAAAACATCGGTTACTTTCCTGCCCTTGTGCTTCCCGAAATTGAACACAGGTTCTCCGTCTTTCATAATGATCCTGCGGGCATAGTCTACCAGTTGTTCGCCACCTGAGAATTCATGCAGGGCTTTTACATCACCCGGCAGGTTGTTGTAGCGTTCAAGCTGTGCCTGAAGTATTTCTATTGTGGCAATGGTGTCTGCTTCTGCACTGTGTGCGTTTATCAGCTCTTTATTGCAGTAGAACTGGTAAGCGGCACTCAGTGTGCGGGTTTCCATTTTGAAGAATATCTGCTGCACATCCACCATCGCCCTGTCTGTAAAGTCAACGTGAATATCTGCCCTCAGAAATTCTTCGGCCAGCATGGGTATGTCAAATTTTGTTGAGTTATATCCGCCAAGGTCACAGCCTTTCATCCAGTCGTATAGCTGGTGTGCTACCTGTTTGAAGGAAGGGGCATTTTTTACATCTTCATCAGTAATACCATGTATAGCGGTTGCTTCAGCAGGTATGGGCATACCCGGGTTGATGCGTTTTTGATAATTATCTTTTTTGCCATCCGGGTGTAGTTTTATCATAGCTATCTCTACAATGCGGTCTTTCGCATGGTCTACGCCGGTAGCCTCAAGGTCAAAAAAAATGATAGGTCGTCTTAATGTTAATTCTGCCATTAGTATTGTTTAAACGTGCTGCGAACTTACATCATTCCAGTCAATTCCGTCAAAAGTGCCCGAACTCATAAGAAGCAGGCAAACAGGTTTGGTCTTATCATTCAGTATTTCGTTTACTGTATGCTCCAATGCAGCCTTATTGTCTATAACTGTAAGGTCAGCTCTGTTGAAATAAGATTTTACTTGTGTTGCTTCCAGTTCAGGCAAACCTTTCAATTGCAACGCATGATGGCTGAAATATACTATAGCATTATCGGCGGCATCCATGCTGCCTGCATACTCCTTCAGGAATTGTTCGGTAAGACTGCTATAGGTATGCAGTTCAAAGCAGGCTATCAGCCGGTGATCAGGGTATGCTTCACGAACGGCATCCAGCGTAGCTTTTAGCTTAGATGGCGCATGGGCAAAATCGCGATAAGCAACCAGGCTTTTTGTTTCTTTTATTTTCTCCAGCCTTTTTGCAGCACCTGTAAATGATGCTATTGCTTTGTAGCAATCTTCTTTACTGATACCTAATTCAGTACATACAGCAATGGCTGCCTGCATATTCAGCAGGTTGTGCCGCCCAAATACTGATACTTTTATTTCACCCATTTCTGTTTCCAGTACAGCATTGCCATCCTCATCATAGTGAAACGCAGGCATATTGTATGGTACTGCATTCAGGTGCGTAGCCGATGTTTGAACTACACGTCTTACTTCTGCATCTTCATTGTTGTAGAATACAGGGGCGCCTTTTTCTATACCATCCAGGTATTGTTCAAACTGATTGAAGTAAATATCATAGGTTGGGAATACATTGATATGGTCCCAGGCTATACCGCTGATAACAGATATATGCGGATGGTAGAAAAATATCTTAGGTCTTTTTTCAATTACCGATGCGGGATATTCATCTCCTTCCAGCACTATGAGCGGAGCATCGCTGAGTTGTACAGACTGGTCGAAACCGGCAACTTTTGCACCTACCAGGTAGTCGAACTCTTTGCCGTAATGTTTCAGTATATGCATTACCATTGAGGTGATAGTGGTCTTGCCATGACTGCCTGCAATAACAACCCTTTTCTTATTCTTACTTACTTCATATATATATTGTGGAAATGAATATATTGGTATTCCCTGTTCTTGTGCGGCCAGCAGCTCCGGGTTATTGGCTTTAGCATGCATACCCAGCACTATCGCGTCCAGTTTTGGAGTTATTTTCTCAGGAAACCAGCCATATTGTTCCGGTAAAATGCCTGCTGCTGCAAGGTTTGACCGGGCAGGGTCATTGATCTCATCATCACTTCCTGTCACAATATTTCCCTGTCTTTTTAGTGCCAGGGCCAGTTGGTGCATTACCGCCCCGCCTATGGCAATAAAATGTATATGCTTCATGATTTTTTTTTAACTTCGTACAAATGTAAAAGAGCTTTTTTAACTATTTAGTAATTTAATTATGCAGGTATTTTCTACAATTCGTCGTTTTGTTCCGCTGGCTGCTGTAGTGGTTTTGGTTGTTATGGCTTCTTGTAATGGTTCTAGCAAGAAATATGGTTGCCCTAACAAATTACATACTTCTGCATTTACGCGATAGATCATTTTGAGAATAATAAGATTGTAAGGCCGGTTACCGGCCTTTTATTTTTTACAGAATATTCAAAAAACAAAATGGAGGCAACTGCCTCCATTTTGTTTTTATGATAGTATAGCCGGAGTTAAAGGAATGAAATACCGAGGTATACCTGGAGTGTGCGTTGTTTCCATGCACTGGTTACTGTAGAAGGGCTCATGTCAGAAAGACCGATGTTATACCTTACTCCCGCACGTACTTTGGCAAGTTTCAGTTGTAACCCTACTATGCCCGATACTTCACCGGAATTGAATAAAGATTTAGTGTCTTTCAGTAATTTATTTTTATCACTTACACTGATAAGGCTGCTGAACTGCGGGCCTAATTGCAACCATACAGGACCAACTATTTTAACATTCAATAACACAGGAACACTAAGATAGCTGACCGCAAAATCTCCGTGTTTACTGGAGTCCGCACTACTGTTGAAATTAGATGGGCCATAGTTTTTGTAGAATTCTACACCATTACCGGTATACTTTACTTTGCTGAACAATACCTCAAGCTGCCCGCCAAAACGTTTAGCATTTACACCGCCAAACAAACCACCGTGAAAACCGGCTTTCATACCGCTTTCCCATTCATTAGCAGAAAGGCTGGTAAGGTTAGCACCCAGTTTTAATCCGAGGTCTATTTTCACCGGCAATACTTTTTTTATTCCGGGTTGTGCCATGGTAACAGCAGGCAGGCAAAGTACTGCCATCGCAAAAACTATTTTCTTAAGCTTCATGCAAATTGTTTTTTTAGATAAACAAAGGTATTAATCAGGCAGCAAAAATAGTGCCTGACTATCGCTTATCTTCTAATATTAAGAATTCATTACGTAATGGAGCTATGCTTCGTATTAATGTGGCAATAAAATCATCACCATATTCAAGGAAGTAATCAATATAATTTTCTGTTCTCTCCTGCAAACTGCCTGAAGGGAACAGGTGTTCTTTCAGTTTTAAGATGCGTGCTGTATCTGTAGCCTGTTTTCTTTTTTCTGCACGTAGCATTTTTTGCTCCAGTACTGCAAGTTGTTTTTTGATCTTAGCAATAGAGGCTCCTGCTGCTCTTTCCAGCGTTGGGTCTATGGTTCTGGCTTTGCCTTGTAAGTCCAGTAAAACTTTTTCGATAGAGGATGCTTCATCTGTAGTATGCCAGTCTGCATTGCTGTGAGCTATTACATATTCTTTTACCAGTTCATCATTGTGTTTGAATAATAGCTCTGTACTGATGTTTGTAATGCTCTTTAATTCAGACGCGTTTTTGTTTATCCATAATACAGATTGTCTTAGCAATACAGGAGGGAAGAATACATTATAGTGTCTGAAAAGATTATTCAATTGCAGCCAGTATGCTACTTCGGCCCCCCCGCCAATGAATGCCACATCAGGCAATATGGTTTCCTGCAACAATCCGCGCAATATCACATTTGGGCTGAATTTTTCCGGATGGGTTTTAAGCTCTTCCAGCAACTGCTCTTTGCTGAAATGTATATCAGTATTCAGTACCACCCATGTATCTCCATGATGTTCTATACGTTCGCGCAGGTTATTGCCCAGGTAAAAAAGATTAATGTCGCGCGGGTATGCCTGTGATGGATAATTCTTTTCAAGTTCCGTTATGTCTTTAGAAACAATGCTGTTGGCTGTATGGTTGAGCAAGTCGTCTTCTATAATATGGCTGATGCTTCTTTTAAAGTCCGTGTCATCAGGGTCTAAGACTACTAAGCCATACCTGCCAAATAATTCGTTGACAAGGTAATGGGTAGCACTGCCTATGGTATCATGGTGCAGGTATGCATTGGTAAACAATTCTACCAGCGCGTCCCTGTTATCTCCGGGCGGACCAATAATATTAAACAGTTCATGCAGCAGGTTCTTCAGGCTGCCGGCAGACATGCGTCCTACTGCGCCTTTTTGTCCTCCGCCATCCCAGCGGAATACTTTACCATTATACCTGAATTTGCCCAACTCGTCAAGGTCATTATCCTCGCTACCCATATAGTATACCGGTACAAAATCCAGTTGCGGATATTGAACTTTAAGGTCATTAGCCAGTTTTATAGCATGAGTGATCTTGTATATAAAATATAGATACCCGGTAGCTAAATTGGGCTGATGTGCCGTAGTTATGGTAAATGTGCTGTCTTTTCTCAGCAATTGTATGTTGCTGCTTACCGCTTCGTATAGTGTGCTGTTATGCTGTTTGTATTGTCTTAGTAAAGTATCTGCTAGCAATTGCCTGTCAACAGGATGGTCTTGTCTGTCAGTAATGGCCTGTGTTATGCCCGAAGCATCGGGCTTATAGGTGTAAAATGGTTGCAGCAGGGTGTCTGATTCCAGGTAGTTGTTCACCAGTTTTGAAAAATAACCGGTAGTCTTATATGGCAGATGTGTACTACAGACTGACACTATATGTGGATTTTAAAGGACGAAGTTAAACCGCCTTATTCATACTTGTACTATAGTGCAATAAGGCAATTCAATTTTATAATACCGGGTATATTATTTTATGAGTACGTTTAGCTGGCTGTCCAGTATGGCAGTTTGCAGGGCGGCTGTATTGTAAATATTGCCGGCAGAGGTTTGTACTATACCCACGTTGCCCCCGTGATATTTAAGCCTGTTTATTTCCCCGCTGGTATCAATTTTATAATTGCCGGAAGGTTGCCCTTCTTTTGCAACATAGTTGTTATAGGCAGGTTTGCTCAATATGAAGACTACATTCTTCCTGTTGTGTAGTTTTTCAATAGTCCCTTCAATACATCCATGGCATCCGTATTCAGATACCAGGACAAAAGTGGTACTGTCTTTAGGTATACCTGTGCCGAATGTATGCTCCAGGTATGTTCCGAAGTGTTTTGTATCTGCAGCATACTTATCTGTGTTGCGACAAGATGCTAACGCAATGCAGGCTGAAATAAGCAGCAGGTTAGCGAATTTTATATACATATACTTTCAATTCATTATTACCTTTTGCACGTTCCTGTATATATAAATACCCGTTATGATAAGCTGAATTGTTGAAGAAAATATTTGCCTGGTCTGTGAAGTATATCTTTTTCTGAATTGTAAGGCCGGTGTCGGCTACATTCACTAATAGAGGTTTATCAGAGTATATCTGTATTTTATCTTCATCATGGTTTTTTTCCGGGGTCAGGCTTTGAAATACCAGGGTATTACCCGTAAGCTCATCATGCAGCAGTTTTACATAACCCGGTACTTTTACCTGGTAATCATGTGCAAATGAAAGATCTGTACCCTTTGTAATATCAAAAGGGGTCATATCATTCAGCTTTAGCCCGTTAATGAGTTTTTGGGTTGTTTTACCGTCTTTGATGTTATAGGTGTATAGCGTATTGCTGTTACCAAACATGTAGAGTACTTCGTTCTCATCAGTTAAGCAGGTAACAGGGAAGAACTCGTAGTAAAAGTTATGCTGATAGAATTCAGGGAACTGACCGAATTCATGTTTTTTTACGAGGCTGTCCCCGGTCAATTTGTAATGTGCCAGTATTTTAGACCTGTAATATAACCTGCGTTCACTATCTATAGCCGTATGGTATTGAGGTATGGAGAACAGGATCAGATTGCTGTCAGGCAATATTTTGAAAGGAAAGACAACTGCACAAATGTGTTTGGAGACCTCATTTGCATCAGGTTTGGTATATATCGTTTTTTCTTTCCCTGTAGGGTCAAGATAATAGATGCAGTTTGTTTCCCTGTTTAATGTATACAGCCGTTTATTATTGTCTATATAATACTCCTTGCTTATGAAATCTCTTTTTACAGGTATGGAGTCTGATAAATGATTTGCAGACACATCATACAGGTACAGGAAGCTGTCATTGGCGCTGAAACAGGTTATTTGCAGATTGTTGTTATAGTTGAATGCGATACCGGTATTGTCGTCGGCATTATGAATAATAATGCTATCACATAACAATTCAGATGAGGGGGTATATTCTTTTTTTTCTCTCTTTACAATTGCACCGCAGCCTGATAATATCAATACAGCAGCCAAAAGAATGGGTAAACGTGCATTCATAAATTAACTTCCAAAGTATCTCTGTTACATCTGCAGTGGCTGCCAGTCGGTATTACTATTTATAGTTAATACCAGCTGGCATCTGGCTAAGGTGCAAATGTGATAGAGAGAACGTACTCCGGATTTTCTGGGTTGAGATTATCTGCCGGTCCAACCAGGTAGTACTTTTTGTATGGATCTTCCTGGTCAGTGTATTCAATAATATTGTAAGTACCCGAGGCTAGGTCATCAATTTGCTTTTGTGTAACAGTAGTACTGGCAGGGAATACATCCTGCTTCGTAAAGTCAGTGAAGAATTTACCTATATCTGCTGGTCCGCCACCTATAGCAAGATGCAACTCATCACTAAGTTTTCGTTTGCCTACAATCACTACATCTGAGCCGCAATTATAGGGGCTGGGAAGGCATTGCCCCAAACCAACCAACCATACCTGTGTAGTGCCAAAACTGGCAGACCGCGCCACCTGGTTTAATGACGACTTGTTTGGATTTGCCGGCTTCGATTCTGCAACGCCTGACTTCTTGCATGCGTTGAAAGTAACTACCGAAGCAGCTAACAAAATCAGGATAAAAATCTTTTTCATCTCGGAGGCTTGTTAAAATGTACCTGTTTTATTTTTTGTCATTCATTCATGATAGGGGAGAATTAGGCTTTAATCTCACTGGAAATTTAAGAAATATTTGAATATTACTGCAAGAAAATATGACAGAGTGGTATTATTTATTGATTAAAAAATAGTTTAAATAATTATAAATATGTATTGTTTTGTAAATCTATTGTGTATTAGTGTTTTAGTTGTTTTTTGATTGATTCTATGCCATGAAGCAACCCTTCAAAATATCTGCCATCCCTGAACAAGGGCACTATATCAGTATCAATGATCTTTTGCAGGACCTCATCAGGCAACCTGCCTGGTAGCCCGAGGCCGGTACTTATTCTAATCAGCCTGTAATCTTTACATACCCCTATCAATACCCCGTTGTTCTTATCCTTATTGCCAACACCCCATTTATTAGCAATATTTCGTATAAGGTCATCAATTTTTTCCTTACTCACTGCTGTTTCGCTGAGTGTAATAACAGCTATCTGTACGTTTGCAGCACTATCTGCATTCAATGCCCGCACATATTTTTCTAATTCCGCTTTTTCATTGGCATTAAATAATTCATCGAAATCATTTATAAAAGAAACAGGCGGGGGCGGGCTATCATAATACTGCTGCCTGTAGGCCGCCAGCTCTGCAGAATCTTTGGGTATGTATTGTGCACTGCAGGTGAATACGAGCAGGCAGAGAATAATTGAAAATAATTGTCTGGCCATAGTTGAATGTACTGCAAGTTTTATCAATGCCTTTATTTTCTGATATTTACTTTTGAACATCATCTGAAAAACGCATACGTGACCAAGAGTATTAAAAACTGGACAGAAGACGACAGGCCAAGAGAAAAAATGTTACAGAAAGGCCCTGCTGCACTTACAGATGCAGAGCTTTTAGCCATTCTTATAAACAGCGGTACAAAAGAAAAAACTGCGCTAGACCTGGCAAGGGATATACTCGGGTACGCGCATAATAATTTGCACGAGCTGGGACGTATTACCATTCATGAATTACAGCAGCATAAGGGTATTGGTGAAGCCAGGGCTATAACAATAGCCGCAGCACTTGAGCTGGGAAGGCGCAGGCAGATAGGTGAAGGTTTGCAGCGCGAAGTGATAAAGAGCAGCGCAGATGCAGCAGAAATAATTATTCCGTTATTAAGAGACCTGAATCACGAAGTGTTTTGTGTATTATACATCAACCAGTCTAATAAAGTGCTCAGGCATGAAATGCTGAGCAGTGGCGGGCTCACAGGTACTGTAGCCGATATAAGGATGATACTCAGAAATGCACTTTTATATAATTCCAACAAACTGATAGTTGGGCATAATCACCCGTCCGGAAACCTTACAGCCAGTATTGCTGATAAGGAACTGACCAATAAACTGAAAGAGGCTGCTGAATGGATGGATATTAAATTGCTCGACCACTTGATTATAGCCGGTGCAGGGTATATGAGTTTTGCAGATGAAGGCATGTTATAGCCATGTTATGGCTTTGATCTCGGTACATGTTTGTATACTTTCAGAAAATTTGAATCTCCGAATATCAGGTCTTCATTGACCTTTAGCACAGAGTCATCGATATAATCGATGTACAACCCATTGGTAAAGCTCGAATTCTCTATCCATATCACATTCTCAACATTGTCCAGCCGCCATTTGAACTGGCTGTCTATCCTGCGCATATACTTATTGCACTTCAGTAACCCCTGGTCATAATACACCTTGCCCTTTTTGCCAAAGATGGTATAGTTATCTTTAAAACAACTGTCCATACCTGCCCACCTGTCTCGCTTAATTGTATCGCCTTTTACTACATAACGGTTATACGCATCAACCATTTGCCATTTGCCTGTTGTAAGTATTTCTATACGTTTTTCTTCATCCCTTACACATGTGTCTTTGTCACCTTTAAATGAAAGTAGAAATAATGTTCCTGCTAATGCCATGATGATTCTTTTCAGATTACGCATGTAGTTTGATTATAGGTTAATGCAGTATGTTAAATTAAAATATTTGTGGTTAAAACACAAGCGTATTATCTCCCTTAATCTTTCTTTATTGCTATCTTGCAACGCCTGTTTTAAAATGAAAAAACAGGACTGATACACAAATGCTGAAAGTAGGAGTTTTTGGTGCCGGCCATTTGGGCAAAATACATATACAGCAATGGCTGGAAGTGCCGGGTATAGAATTGGTAGGATTTTACGACCCGGACGATAAACAGGCTGCAACAGCCATTGAGAAATACAATGTTTACAGGTTTCCGGGTGTTGAAGAGATAATTGCAGCATGCGATATCATTGACATCGTCTCTCCCACAACCACCCATTACGACCTGGCCAGTAAATGTCTGCTGCAGGGCAAGCACCTTTTCATTGAGAAACCGCTTGCACATACGCTGGAAGAAGCGCGCGACCTTGTGACTATGGTCAAAGAAGCGAATGTAAAATGCCAGGTGGGCCATGTGGAGCGTTACAATCCTGCATTCCTGGCTTTGGGCGATAAGATAGTTCAGCCAATGTT
Organism: Flavipsychrobacter sp.; assembly: GCA_044227125.1. Taxonomy (GTDB): domain Bacteria; phylum Bacteroidota; class Bacteroidia; order Chitinophagales; family Chitinophagaceae; genus Polluticoccus. The sequence goes on along the minus strand of JBGAFS010000001.1, from coordinate 1,024,927 downwards.
CATTGAAGCGCACAGGCTTGCACAATTTAATCCGCGTGGTACAGATGTGTCTGTGATACTTGACCTGATGATCCACGACCTGGATATAGTAATGCACCTGGTTAAATCTCCTGTACGCAGGATATCTGCCAGTGGTGTAACTGTTATCAGCGAAACCCCTGATATAGCTAATGCACGTATAGAGTTTGATAATGGCTGTGTGGCCAACCTTACTGCCAGCCGTATATCACTGAAGAATATGCGTAAAATGCGTTTCTTCCAGCGCGATGCCTATATAAGCATCGATTTTCTGGAGAAGAAGACAGAGGTAGTGCAGCTAAAAGACGGAGATGCACCCAAGGGTATGTTCGACTTCCCGATAGACATGCCTAACGGAGATAAGAAAATAATATCTGTACAGATGCCTGAAGTACAGCCAACCAATGCCATTAGGATGGAATTAGCAGAGTTTGCAGAGGCTGTCAGGGACGATAAACCGGTTCGTGTAAGTGTATATGACGGTTACCAGGCTATGGATGTGGCCCACCAGATATTGAAAAAAATGAGCCTGCACAATGAAATGCACAATACTTTAGGCTAAAATTGCGTTATAACGACAGTGGAACAGATTTAGTATAAGAATGAAGTTAAAATTATTACCTGTTTTAATCGGTGCAGCAGCAATCTTGGGAGGATGTAATATCATCAATCCTTCAGAGCCGGTACCTACATATATCAGCATAGATTCTGCCTACCTTAAGCAGACTGACCCATCAAAAACGGGTAGTCTATCTAGTAACATAAGTTCTGTGTGGGTTTATTACAACAACAGTACCGTTGGTGTATTTGATGTGCCGGGCAAAATACCGGTGATAGCTGATAAGGCAGGGCAGATACAGTTAAAGGCAGGTGTTGCCTACAGCGGTATCAAGAATTACAATGTATCATACCCGTTCTATTCGTTTGATACATTTGCCATTTCACCACAACCGGGAGGCGTCATTCATCATACATTCAAGCCGGTATATATTGACGCTGCCAAGTTCAGGTACATTGAGAATTTTGACCTGGGCAGTACATTCATCAAGGCCAATTCAGATAATACTTCAGATACTTCACTGGTAAGAACAAGTGACCCCACAAAAGTTTTTGAAGGCAGCGGTGCAGGCTATATATACCTGACTACTGCAAGACCTACATCAGAGAATATCAATAACGATGGGTTTCAGATAGCGCAGGGAGAATCCTTCCTCGAGATAAACTATAAATGCGATGTCGATTTTCAGATAGGCTTGCAGACTAACACATCCGGCAACCTGTATGTAGAGTATATAGCCGGTGTAAACCCGAGCAGTGAATGGAAAAAGCTTTATGTACCCCTGGGCACTTTTACAGCAAAGTATAAAGGCAGTGAATACCGTGTTATGCTAAAAACAGAATTGACCTCCGGCAAAACAGACGGCTATGTTTTAGTTGATAATATTAAAGTGATAAGTTACTAGTACAAACCCCCTGATGCTTACCCCCGCTAAAAAACGAGCTATCCGCAGACTGGTAGTTGCAGACTACCTGACCGCCGCTATCGGATGGATGGTCTTTTGGGCGTACAGGCATACATGGCTCGGGAAGGCAGATTTTACGCATACATGGCAGCTGCTGCAGCCCAGAGATTATTTTTTCGGTATCATAATTATACCCGGCTGCTGGTTGTTACTCTACATGTTATCGGGTACCTACTTCGACCTGTACCGTAAATCAAGGCTCAATGAAATAAACCGTACACTCATATCCTGTATCCTGGGTACTGTTATGGTTTCGCTGTTCATTTTTGCTAACGATGCCAAGGATTATTCGTACTTCATCAGGATGACGGGGCGCTACCTGCTTATTCATACCATTGTTACCTTATTTGTAAGATTGGTAGTGCTGAATAGGGTGAAGAATAATCTCGTGAAAGGAAAGGTAGGGTTCAATACGCTGATAATAGGCGGTAACGCAAAAGCGATAGAGATATACAAGCAGGTTACTGAAAGCCGCAAAGCCTTAGGTAATATTTTTAAAGGCTTTATTTATTCAAACCTTGAGGCCAGCAATGGCATGAGCAAATACCTGCCGCAACTGGGTCACCTCTCAGAGCTGGAGCAGATAATCGATACACACAATATAGAAGAGGTGATAATAGCAGTAGACTCTTCTGAACACCACCTGCTCGAAGGTATACTCATGCGCCTTAACTATCGCCCCGTTGTGGTTAAGATACTCCCCGACCTGTATGATATCATTTCAGGTTCTGTAAAAACGAGCAACGTGTACGATGCTGTGCTCATTCATATATACCCCGACCTTATGCCCGACTGGCAGCGTGTGTGCAAGCGTGCTATAGATATTGTGGCATCAATTATCGCAATAATTATTTCACTGCCTGTAACCATTTTTGCAGCTATACGTGTTGTATTCTCGTCTAAAGGGCCAATCATTTATAAGCAGCAGCGCATTGGTATTTATGGTAAGCCGTTTTATATCTATAAGTTCAGGTCTATGTATACTGATGCTGAACAGCATGGGCCAATGCTCTCGAGTAAAGAAGACCCGCGTATCACACCATGGGGCAGGTTCATGCGCAAATGGCGTATAGATGAACTGCCACAGTTTGTGAACATACTGAAGGGCGATATGTCGCTGGTAGGCCCGCGCCCCGAAAGGCAGCACTTTATTGATATCATCAGCCAGTCACACCCGCATTATAAATACCTGCACAAAGTAAAACCCGGCCTTACCTCCTGGGGTATGGTGCAGTATGGTTATGCAGAAAATGTGCAGCAAATGTTGGAGCGTATGAAATACGACCTGCTTTATATTGAGAACTGCTCCCTCGCGCTCGATGTGAAAATTATGCTCTACACCTTAATGGTGATCTTCCAGGGTCGTGGGAAATAACAACCCGTTATTTACATTCAGGTATTCTATTGCTTCTCCTGTTATAAAGAAACTGCCCGTTATCAGCGCTGCATCGTTATTGCCTAAATTTTCGCGCATGGCTTTTACAGCATTAGCTACTGTATCATATACTTCACCTGCAAGTCCTGCTTCCTCCGCCAGTGCTTTCAGCTCTGCGGCAGGCAATGCTCTCGGTATCTGTGCATTGCAGAAATAGTAGGTAGCGTCTTTAGGGAATAATGTAAGCACATGCGTTACATCTTTGTCGCGTACAAAGCCTGTTACTATATGTTTGTTCTCGGCATTTACCTGCGCCCACTGTTTCATTACCTCTGTTATGCCTTCTGAATTATGTGCTACATCGGCAATTATCAATGGTTGCTTTTGCAGTGTATCCCACCTGCCGCGCAGGCCGGTGAGTTTTTTTGTTTTAGATAAAGCACGGCTGATGGTACCGAACGGTATTTTGAAGTTGGCATCCAGTGAAAGTATATCCAACGCAGCCAGTACAGTTTTTATATTGTGTGCCTGGTAGTGGCCGGTCATGTCTGTGGTTATATCTTCCATCTCCCGCTTAGCCCTGTTAACTGCTTTGAAGTACTGATGGTTCAGGTCTTGCCCGGTGCGTACCATATCCCACATAGCATCTGCATAGTATACGGTAGACTGTTTATGAAACGCCTGCTCAAAGAATACACGCTCTGTTTCAGTGTGTTGCTGGCCTATCACTACAGGCACTTTGGGCTTTATGATGCCCGCTTTCTCGAAAGCTATTTTAGCCAGCGTATCGCCCAGCAGGTCTGTATGGTCGTAACCTATATTGGTGATAACAGATAGCAGCGGCGTGATGACATTCGTACTATCCAGCCTGCCGCCCAGCCCTGTTTCTATCACGGCTATATCCACTTCTTCTTCTGCAAAATACCTGAAGGCCATAGCCACCGTTATCTCGAAGAAAGAAGGCTGGATAGCTTCTATATGTTCTTTGTTCTTTTCAGTAAAATCAACCACCCATTCCCTGCTCACCGGTTCGCCGTTGATGCGTATACGTTCCCTGAAGTCGGTAAGATGTGGTGAGGTATACAATCCTGTTTTAAATCCTGCTTCCTGCAGCACTGCTGCCAGCATATGGCTCACGCTGCCTTTACCGTTGGTGCCGGCTATATGTATCGAACGAAATTTTTCCTGCGGGTTATCAACTGCTTCGCACAGCTTTATGGTATTGGTAAGGTCAGGTTTCAGCGCAGCTTTGCCTATTCTCGAAAACATAGGCAGCATTGTATAGAGATAGTCCAGCGTTTTTTCGTAAGAAGCTTGTATGTCCATCGGGATGTCAGGAACGGGTTTTGAATACAAAAGTAATATTGCCGAACTGTTCTGTCGGCGCATCCTCGCTTTTGTTGAATTGTATCTTTTCTACTTTGCGCAGTGCTATTACGCGCAGCTCGGCATTGCTGGCCGATATGATTTGCTTATTGGTAATAGTGCCGCCCCTGTTCACTGTCACGCGTATCACTACCTTGCCACCTTCCCTGAAGTCCGCATCGGGGTTAGGGTAGGCTATTATATTTCTGCCCAGCAGTGTATGGCTGATACCATTGCCACTGCCCGGTACACCTGTATAATTAGCTGCGCCCGGTGTACCGCCCGGCACACCACGGTCGCCATTGCCATTGGTATTACCTTCGTTGCTGCCCGGTACATTGGCAGGTGCGGCATTACCACCCCGTCCTGTGCCACCATTATATACATAACGCGGGCGTTGCTGCTGTGCGCTGTTGGCTGTTGGTGTATTCCTGTTGCTGTTCTCTACCGGTTTTTTGGTAGAGGTATTATTCTGTGTAGTGCTTTTGTTAGTAGTGTTGATGTTGACAGCCGGAGCATCAGGCTCGTTGGTTTCCTCCATTTCTTTTACGGTATTGCTGGCAGGTGCAGTGCTGGCGCTGGCGGCAGAAGCATCTGCGGGTGCAGGCTCTTCGGCTATCATAGGCTGGTCGTTGCCGCTTCCGTTATCGTCAGTGCCCAGGTTCACCTCCATGCCCATTTCGGGGAACTGCTCTATAGTCTCGGGAGAGGAATATTTCAGTAGTATGAACAGCAGGAAGAGCAGCACGTGCACACCCACGGTCCACCCCAGTGCTTTAAAATTGATCCCTTGTTCTGTACCGTTCATACTCCTTAAAAATAGCTAAACAATTGTAAGAATAAAGTTAATGTGCAAAATCGGTGTCATAATTGCGCATACGCTCTATAGGAGGGTTGAAGTAGCCGAACTTCACATTCGGGAATTCTTCGTGTATCAGCTCCATCATTTGCTTTATACCCATGAACTCGCCCGTATCTGTAACGCCTATCTTACCCAGGTACCAGTCAGGGTCTATATTGAAGTTGCGCCACTGTATCATACTCAGGTCGGTATATTTTATTACCTCGCGCAGTGCCTCATATTCATCCACACTGTCTGTCATACCCGGGAAGGAGAAATAGTTGATAGAGGCCCAGCCGCCATGCTGGCGCACAATGCGCAGGCTTTCTATAATGTCTTCAAACTTATAGTTATTAGGCAGGTAATACCTGCTGTATATCTCTTTGCGAACAGAGTTCAGGCTCACGCGTATGCTGTCCAGCCCGGCCTTCATCAGCTCCTCTACCGCCGCAGGCTTGCTGCCGTTGGTATTAATGTTGATGCTTCCTTTTTTAGTATGCTTCCTTATTTCTATTATGGCCTCTTTTATGGTCTCCCACATCAGTAGCGGCTCGCCCTCGCAGCCCTGCCCGAAGCTCACTATCGGGTATGGTGCTGTTTCCAGGTGCGGTACTGTATACTCTACTATCTCGGCAGCAGTTGGCTTAAAGGTTAGCCTGTCCTGCGATGAGAATATCTCTTCTGTTTCCGGCTGAAACGATATACAGCCTATACAGTTGGCATTGCACGCCGGTGATGAAGGTATCGGGCATTCCCACCTGCCCATAAAATAGTTGCGGGCGGCAGGGCAGTGGTATGTAAGAGCGCAGTTTTCCGCAAGGTGTTTTACCAGCCTGTTCTGCGGGTATGCTTCCAGCATATCGGCTACACCTTTCTTTACTATCGTATCATCATATCCGCTGCACTCCTGTCTTATGTCACGCTCTATGCGTACTGCGGGCACGTAAAACTTATTATCAAACCAGCCTGTAGCTGTGTAGCAAAACAGTGGTAATGTTTGTGCTTCGGGTATAGATTCAAAAGCTGCAAGATAAAGCCCCGTATGTGCAGGCGGTATGAATGCTGCTACTGCCCATCCTTTTTCACAAAGACGCATTTCGCCCGTCTTCACATCTATGCCTATACCGCGCCTGTCGGGCAGTTCGTACAGCGATCCGCCGTCGGGCAGTTCTATCCAGTCCTCTTCAGGTATGGGCATCGCATCCCACCCGCTGCGGCCTATGGCATACAGCGAAGTATCCTCAAAAATATTCCCGTTCCCGTCTGAGTATAATAAGTATGGTGTCATGCTAATTCAAAATTCAAAATTCAAAATTCAAAACCCTTTCTTCAGTTTGGGTTTTTCATTTTTGCCTTTTGACTTAATATTCCTTTTTGTATTTCAAAATTCAAACCCCTTCATCAATTATAGGGGACTTTTTGGCTTTTGCCTTTTGAATTTTGGTTTAATAACCTACCAGTCGTACTTCTTCCTGTTTGCGGCACCTTTGGTTGCCTGTTCTTTGCAGAAGCTGTTAAAAGCATCTGTATCAAAATTGGCTTCAGCTACAGGCCATTGGTACAGCCTGTTGTCTGCCGTATTAATGGTCAGAGTGCCAAACCTCAGCAATGCGCTTTCTACCTCGTGCCAGTCTATATTCCTTTTGCGCGAAGTTACGGGCAATTTTATTCCCGCTTCGTCTACCAGTATGTTCAGGCCGGTACCTTTTTCGTTTTCCCAGAAAAGGGCAAAGAGTACGGTAGCGCTCAGTATGCCAAACATTACGGCAGGCGGTGTCCATTTATGCAGCCCGGTATAGGCTGTGAGGCTGAGCAGCAGCAACAGCTCTATAACGCGAAATATGCGGTTGGTGGTTTTTCGCAGTAGCCATTTATTTCGGAAAACGGCTATGATGAAAATGGCCAGCCCTGCTATGCAGGCAGCCAGTCCGGCGGTAGCTATATCTTTTTTAAACAGGTAGAGCAATGCGCCCGCACCCATCAGCGAAAAGCCCGCCAGCAGGTGCAGCGTGGTCACCTGGTGTGGTTTCACCTTCTTCTCGGTAAGCTGTAATTCAAAATTCAAAACCCTTCGTTTTTCCTGTTTATGCTTCTCCCGCTGCCTGTTCTGTTTCGGCAGTGGCAGCTACATCGCCGCCCGGCAGTTTTACTTCAAAATCTTTCAGCGATTTGGTTGGGTCGCCCTGCATTTGCAACCTGCCCGCTTCTGCCATCTTACGCAGGCGGTAGCCGAGGTACAGGTCGCCGGTGGCAATGCCGAATTTATTAATGGCCTGGTTGGCTATGCGTTGTGCCTTCTGGTACTGGTGCGAGCAGAAGCTCTCCAGTTGATTGTCATAATAAGTATCTGCCTGCGATGCCAGTTTTTTACCGCCGCCATGTGTGCGTATGGCCGCGTTCTCGCTCACCAGCCTGCGCCATTCCTCACCATCCACCTCAAATTCGGCAGGGGTAACGGGGCGTGCCAGCCTGCGCGCCTTTACCAGTTCTTTGGGCAGTATCTCGCTTATATTCTTCGGGTAAAACACCTTGCCGTTCTCATCCAGGAAAGGCAGGTTGGCTATGCTGGCAAGGTAAAACCTGCCGCTGTGTTTTTCCATATATTTCAGCATCCAGTGGTAGCAGCATACATCTGCCGCAGAGGGTGCCATCCAAAACCATACTTTGGCTTCTTCATTATTGAAGAGTACTGCGCTTATTTCCAGCAGGCGCTCCATATCGTCTACCTTAATATTCTGCCTGTCCTGCAGGGTTACCTCTGCCCAGAAGTCAGAGCGCAGCTCGCTGAAGCCCTGTCCTTCGGCTTTCTCTATCGGCCCCAGGTGCAGCAGGTCTTTCATTACCACTACTTCGCCATGCATTGAGGGTTCAGACATTACCGCCTCGTCGAGGGGCTGCGCGGCCATATCGCCAACTACTATATGGTATATCATGGCAGCAAAAATAACTAATACCTGCCAGTGCTGACTTGAGACTATTTTTTAATGTTAATAATGAGGGAAATATGGGTGGGTGAGGTCAAAAGTGAAAATGTAAAAGACAAATGGAAGCTACTATTAATACTCAGTATATGGGCTTCGTAATGTGGGCTATGACTGAATTTCAGTAATTTAACTTGGGTTAACTATCCTTCACGCACTTAAAAAATGAGAGATAGGTAGCGGTTAAATAAATATGGACTCTAAACGCCTTATAGATACACTGGCAGAAAGATCTCAGCGGTCTCTTCAATGGAAGACCTATGCTTATATGGCAGGCGTTCCGATTTTAGTAATTCTTTTCATTGTTAAGCAGCTGCATAAGCCTGTACAGCTACATAATGATAATGAAATAAGAATTGGTAAATATGTATTAGACCCGATAATTAGCGCAGATACAGGAAATGTATACACAGCTGTAGACCAAAGATTTTTAAAGATACAAACTGAGCAAAGAGATTCTGTTATTAATATGATAGGAGATAGGCTCAAAGATGGGTATTTCGTGAGGCAATTAACAGGCAGGTTTATGATAGATAGTATTATGCACGGCAGATACTATGATACAACATTATTGCAGGCATACAGGATAATTTGCTTTAAGCATCAGCAATTTTTTATACTGGCAGACAGTATTGACGTGGCTGAGGTAATGGACTGAATATCCGAATAGAAATGAGAAGATATTTTTCTATACTTTTTTTTGTTTGTTGTTCTTACGCTGCATCAGCACAGCTTTTTGTGGCAGAAAGCAGCATCAACTTAGATAGCATTGAAACTGATGAACAAGGGGCTAAGAAATTATCATCCCTGTTAAACGTAAATCATAAACAAGAGTTTTTGTCAATAATAAATGAAGGCTATGTTTTGTCTACGATAAAACATCATTTTATACTCACTGGCAAAACTTCCCTGGATATTTATGTAATTAGCTTAAATGCTCAAGCTCCAGCATTGCTTCAGCGTTGTTATGTTTTCTTAAGCATAAAGGGTAAGGCATATTACACGAACGCAGATACAATACTGGTAGATATTGCGAGTACTAAACCTGTTATTCTATTGACATCACTGAATGGGAAATTTTTTGCACAGAGTTTTGGCTGGCATGGGAATAATTTGATATGTAGTAAAGAATCGCTGATATGGACAAATGATGATAATCAGGATTGTGAATATCATCACGTAAATGATGTTACACTCACATACAAAAAATCAAAACCAGTTTTTGAGATCTTATTATTCAATGATTGTAATGGGAAAAAACGAAAGGTATATGCTCAAATACCACATTAAGTAACTAACATGTAAATCCCATCCGCAGGCACGAGTGTTCCCACGAACGGCTAATTCAATAAAATATTAACAGTAAACTATTTATTGTATATTTGTCATTAAATAATTGCTACAAAAGCAGTTATAGAAGCTCTTTGAAATACTGTCACCATGATATCGTTTCTCTTTGGGAGAAGGAGATTTTTTATTTCTGCGAAAAAAACTATCAAAAACTATCAACAGATAGCGTGATGTTTAATGTATGTATAACTTTCGCGTCATTGCGAGGAACGAAGCAATCTAATCACATGCTTAGTATGTCGAGACCAGATTGCTTCGTTCCTCGCAATGACGGAACACAATGCAAAAACCGTAACCCGCCTTGTATTTGTCGGGCAGGCAAAATTGTAACAATCCGTTCTGTTAACTCTGCTTATATCACTATTACTTACCACATAATAGCCTTATCTTTGCCCCCGTATTTTAAAAATTCCTAAGACATGAGTTTCATTTCAGACATCGTAGCCCGCCAGGTGCTTGACAGCAGGGGCAATCCAACAGTAGAAGCAGATGTATATACAAGTGATGGCCATATGGGCCGTGCTGCAGTGCCGTCAGGCGCCAGCACAGGTAAGCACGAAGCGGTAGAGCTTCGCGATGGCAACAAGAAGCTGTACCTGGGTAAGGGTGTGATGAAAGCTGTGAACAATATCAATGATAAACTGGCTGAAGAACTCTACGGCTGGGATGTTACAGACCAGCGCGGCCTGGACCAGGCAATGCTCGAAATAGATGGTACTGCCAACAAAGGCAAACTGGGTGCCAACGCTATACTGGCGGTGAGCATGGCTGCTGCAAAAGCTGCTGCAAAAGCTACCGGCCTGAGCCTGTACCGCTACGTAGGTGGAGCCAATGCTAAAACGTTGCCGGTACCTATGATGAACATCCTGAACGGTGGTGCGCACGCTGATAATAAAATAGACTTCCAGGAATTCATGGTTATGCCGGTAGGCGCTGCCAGCTTCAGCGAAGGCCTTCGCTGGGGTGTGGAGATATTCCACGCACTGAAAACTGTACTGAAAGATAAAGGGTATAGCACCAACGTAGGTGATGAAGGTGGTTTCGCTCCTAATATCCAGAGCAACGAAGAAGCTATTGAAACTGTACTGAAAGCTATCGAAAAAGCAGGCTACAAACCAGGCGACCAGGTAGCTATAGCTATGGACGCTGCCAACAGTGAATTGTATGACGAGAAGACGAAGAAATATATATTCCACAAGAGCAATGGCACGAAGATGAGCAGCGAGCAACTGGTGGAATACTGGGTGAAATGGTGCAAGAAATATCCGATTGTGAGCATTGAGGATGGTATGGCTGAAGATGACTGGAAGGGCTGGAAAATGCTGACAGATGCGCTGGGCAATAAAGTACAGTTGGTAGGTGATGACCTGTTCGTTACTAATGTAACCCGTCTTGAAAGAGGTATCAAAGAAAGTGTAGGTAATGGCCTGTTGGTAAAAGTAAACCAGATAGGTACACTCACTGAAACTATCGAAGCAGTTACGATGGCACAACATGCACGCTACAATACCATCATGAGCCACCGCAGCGGCGAAACAGAAGATTATACAATTGCTGACCTCGCTGTTGCCCTCAACTGCGGACAGATAAAAACAGGTTCTGCATCGCGCAGCGACCGTATGGCTAAGTACAACCAACTGCTTCGTATAGAAGAAGAGCTGGGTGCTAATGCATATTATCCGTCAAAAGCACTTAAATTTGGTAAGTAATTAAACTGCCCGTTATGAATAAGGTATTCCGTTTGCTCACCAACAAGTTCCTCATCACAGGAGTTGTGTTTGCTGTATGGATGCTTTACTTCGACCAGAATGATTGGTTCTCTATGCAGCGCCGTAAGAAAGAGCTGCAGGATACAAGAGATAACATAGCCTACCTGAATAAAGAAATAGCGCAGATGGAAAAGGATAAGGAAGGTATGTTGTCCGACCCTAAGGTTTTGGAAAAGTACGCGCGAGAGCAGTTCCATATGAAAAGAGACACAGAAGACCTTTACATAATAGAACAATAATAAAGAAGCCCGCAGCTGCGGGCTTCTTACTTGTTTATAACTTACGTCTCTTTATTTCTTTGTTGATGAGGGTCAGCTCTCGCCCCGTTTGCCCTGCAACAGAAGTGTTCTCCTGTGCCCTGCGCATCAGGTAAGGTATTACATCCTTCACCGGGCCATATGGCAGGTACTTAGCTACGTTATAACCTGCATGCGCCATATTGAAAGATATGTTATCGCTCATACCGAATAGCTGTGAAATATAAACGCGTGGATGATTGTGCTGGATGTTCTTCTGGTCCATGAGCCCGGCAGCTTTCAGGCAGCTTTGCTCGTTGTGTGTACCTACGAACAGCGCCAGTTTGTCGAGATGTTCTATACAATAAGCAACCCCGGCATCATAGTCTCGGTCTGTACTTGCTTTATCAGGTTGTATAGGCGATTCGTAACCCATTTCTGCGGCGCGGGTTCTTTCCTTTTCCATATATGCACCGCGTACCAGTTTAGCGCCGAGCAGGTAGCCTTTCTTAGCAGCAGTGTCTATACAATCTTTGAGGTAGGGTAGGGTACCATGGCAATACATCTGGAAGGTGTTGAACACAATAACGCGTCCTTTGTTCAGCTTCTCCATCATAGCATCGCAGAGCATGTTCACCGGTTCCTGTATCCATGTCTCTTCTGCATCTATGAGTACCATTACATTGTTTTGTGCAGCAGCAGTACATATATCATCAACGCGCTTTTGTACGCGTTGCCATTCTGCAGCTTCTTCTGTACTTAAAGCCTGGTTAGCATGTATCTTTTCCAGCAATGCGAAGCGGGCAAAGCCTGTAACCTTTAGGCTGATGAATGGTATATTCTTTTGAGAAGCGGCGTATTTGATTGCTTTTATGAACTCGGGTACTGCCTTGTCGAATTCAGCTTCGTCTTCTTTGCCCTCTACACCATAGTCCATGATAACGCCTACATTGTATTGGCCTAATATATTGGCTGTCTTTGCAGCTTCTTCCATGGTCTCACCTCCGCAAAACTGGTCGAAAAGAGTATACTTGATAATGCCTTTTACAGGGAGACGCCATGATATGGCCCACTTGGTTAGAGCCATACCTATATTGGTAAGCGCTGGAGAACCCATTGACGAAAAAAGGAAGCGGGCACGCTTCAGTTCGCTGTTGGTTTTGTATTTGAAAGCTATTTCTGTATTGTCGAACTCAGGTAGCATGTAGAATTATTAACGGTGCAAAAGTAATACCTAAAGTGCTGGAAAGAAATTCATATGTTTTGTCATGGGAATGTATAATAAAGCTAAAATGATTAGTATAAGCAATAGTTTGGCAAAATTTTTGTCTTTAAATCTTCAGAATCATTATCTTTACGTCAAATCATTTCTGTTAAATTAAAATTATTGTAATGAAAAAATTATTTTTACTATTAGCAGCGGGTTGTGCAGCTTTTGCTTCTCAGGCTCAGCAGTTGAAGGAAAAGTCTATTGTTCTGTTAGACCAAACTCCTCAATACAAACCAGCGGTAAGTGCAGCTACTGATGCTCAATTAGCTAGCATGAAGCACAACACAAATGCGAAGAAGAGCACAGCAGGTGGTAGCAAATGGTATTTGCCATATGATGTTGCAGATGCGTATCTTGGTAACGTTTTCGATAACAACAGGTATTTATTTTACATTGACTGGGATTCTACACTGAAGCAAAAATTCACTAGTGGTTATTCTGGTGTTAACTGGATTGGTGCAGCTCAATTTGTAGATCCAATTAATGCAGCAGGTTTTACAGATGCAGCTATCGCCGCTGGTACAGATATTCGTGTTAACTGGTGGAATAGCTATTCAGTTGACTCAATTTACTTCCAGGCTGCTTATATGGTAGGTTCTGCAGGTCTTACATCAACTAAAGATACATTGTATTTATCTGTTGCTCCGGTTGCTTTCAATGATGCAACTCTGACACCTACAGATAATTCTAAAGTATCAGACTATGAAGGTGTTACAGCTCACGGTGGTAACATGAAAATTCAAAGACTTGGCGCTACTGATAGCTTTAACAGGCAGTTAGGTAATGCCGGTGCTATTAAATGGAAATATGTATTACCTGATACAATGCGTAAACCTAAAAACACTGACGGTACATTCCCAACAAGAGGTTATGCTATCGCAGTACCTGGTGGTTTAAGTGTTCCTGCTGGTAGCGGTTTTGCAATATCTGTAGCATTTAAGCCAGGTGAACCTTGGACTGCAGGTGACTCTGTTGCTCAACACCACTACTTCATGCTGTTAGCTGCAGAAAGTGGCGACGGTCTGCGTATGCCTTATTTCTACTATGATTATACTGACCATAGCATGTCATACCTGATGCACAAACAACAACAAGGTGGTTTCAGCTCGTCAATAGGCCTCGAAATGGCTAACACTAACGATTTTGCTCAGGAATTCCTGCTGTTAGGTGGTCACGTTACATGTGCTACATGCTCTTCAGTTACAGAATCTGTAGGTGTTAATGGTGTTAATACACTGCAAGCTGTTAAAGCTTACCCTAACCCTGCTAACAGTGATTTAACTGTTCTGTTTGCTGTGAATGGCAGTGCAGATGTTAAAGTATCTGTAGTTAATACAGTCGGACAAGTTGTAAAAACACAGTCTGTAAAAGCTGAAGGTAACGGTAAAGTTAACTTCTCTACTTCTGACCTGACTAATGGCGTATACTTCTACAATGTAGAAGCTAATGGTCAACGTGCAACAGGTCGTGTTGTTGTTGCTCACTAAGATCAACTTTATAACATATTGAAAAAGGGTAACAATTGTTACCCTTTTTCGTTTTTACAAAACAATCCGTTATTATTGCACACATTCAAAAGTAACCAGCTTTAATAATAGGCTGCAAAAGAGAAAAAATAGGAATGGCAAAAAACCTTCTGATAGTAGAGTCCCCGGCAAAGGCGAAAACAATTGAAAAGATATTGGGTAGCGATTTTGAAGTAAAGTCGTGTTACGGGCATATCCGTGATCTGGAAAAAGAGGATATGGGGATTGATATCAATAATGGGTTTAAACCTAAATACAAGATATCTGATGATAAGGAGAAGGTTGTAAAAGAACTAAGGTCAATAGCAAAGAAATCAGAAGAGGTTTGGTTAGCAACCGATGAGGACCGTGAGGGTGAGGCCATTTCATGGCATTTATGCGAGGTACTGAATCTTGATCCCGCTAATACTAAACGTATAGTATTTCATGAGATTACCAAACCCGCTATAAAGAAAGCTGTAGAAAAACCGCGTACTGTAAATATGGACCTTGTTAATGCACAACAGGCAAGGCGCATACTTGACAGAATAGTTGGTTTTGAACTCTCTCCAATCTTATGGAGAAAGATGAGCATGCGTAATAATCTGTCTGCTGGTCGTGTACAATCTGTTGCAGTAAGGCTTATTGTAGAAAGGGAGAGAGAGATAACAAGGTTCAAACCGGAGAGTAGCTTTAAAATAGAGGCATTCTTCAATGCTCCTGATTTAAATAATAAGAAAGTAACATTCAAAGCTGAAGGTCCTGATAAGATAAAGGATAATAAATCAGCACATGCGTATCTGCTTAAGTGCGTAAATGCAAGTTATAAAGTAAATGATGTACAGGTTAAGCCTGGTAAGAAATCGCCTGCTGCACCGTTTACAACCTCAACTCTTCAGCAGGAAGCGAGTCGTAAGCTTGGGTATTCAGTGTCGAAGACGATGTTAATAGCCCAAAAGCTCTATGAAAACGGGCATATTACATATATGCGTACCGACTCGGTAAATCTTTCTGAAACGGCATTAGATAATATTAAAGCTGCCATACAGTCCAGTTATGGTGATAAGTATTATCAGTTCAGGAAGTTTCAAAATAAGAACGAATCAGCACAGGAAGCGCACGAAGCAATACGTCCTACCGATATGGTCACTACATCAGTTGGTGACGCAGATACGCAAAGATTGTATGATCTGATATGGAAACGTACTATGGCTTGCCAGATGGCAGATGCTCAGTTGGAACGTACTATAGCTAAAATTGGCATATCTACACACGCTGATCCTCTGACGGCAACCGGTGAAGTATTGCGATTTGATGGTTTCCTGAAAGTATATACTGAAGGCAAGGATGAAGAAGATGGTGAAGAAGAAAATGAAGGTATGTTGCCTCCTTTGACTGTAGGTCAGGTTTTAGACTTTGTAGAAATGAAAGCTACACAAAGGTTTACAAGACCTGCACCAAGATATACTGAAGCCTCATTGGTTAAAAAGCTTGAAGAATTAGGAATAGGCAGGCCATCTACATATGCACCAACCATCAGTACTGTACAGCAACGTGGTTATGTTGAGAAAAGAGACAAGGAAGGCGTAAAGCGTGAATATGAAATATTAGTGTTGAAGAATAATGAAGTAATAGAGAATAAGGATAGTGAGAATACTGGTGCGGAAAGGAATAAACTATTCCCAACCGATCTTGGTATGGTAGTTACGGACTTTCTTTTCGAGCATTTCAATAAGATAATGGATTATGGCTTCACTGCCAAGATAGAAGAGGAGTTTGATGAAATAGCACAAGGACGCCAGGAGTGGAGTAAAATGCTTAAGGGTTTTTATAAGCCATTTCATGATAATGTAGAGCATACTATGGAGCATGCTAGTCGTGCTAAAGGTGAGAGAGAATTAGGTGTTGACCCGGCGAGTGGTAAACCTGTTGTGGCAAGATTGGGCAGGTTTGGTCCTATGGTGCAAATAGGTGGTACAGAAGATGAAGAAAAGCCGAGGTTTGCTAAACTGCGTACGAATCAAAGTATAGAAACGATATCTTTTGATGAAGCAATGGAACTCTTCAAGCTGCCCCGTAAAATTGGTTTGTTTGAGGGTGAAGATGTGGTTGTAAACATTGGCAGATTTGGACCATACGCACAACATGCAGGTAAGTTTTATTCTTTGAAAAAGGAAATGGATCCGTATACAGTTGAGTTAGAAGAAGTAGCTCCATTAATAGAAGAGAAACGTAAGGCAGCAGCAGAAAGCACTATTAAACTGTTTGAAAAGGAAAAGATCAAAATACTTAAGGGGCCATATGGGCCTTATATAAAACAAGGATTGCGCAATTACAAGATACCAAAGGAGATGATAGAAAAGGCTTCTGAACTAACCATTGAAGAAGTGAAGGCTATAATTGAAGAAGCTAAAGCTAATCCGCCTAAGAAATCAGCGAGAGGTAAGAAGAAGTCATAATATTTCGTAACTTAAGACAGGTGTAAGAGTAACTGCATGCAGACAAATAAAGAAATCACTGCATTATTAAGATTAATAGATGATCCGGATGGCGAAGTATTCGATACTGTTGCCGAAAAACTATTGCATTATGGTAAAGAGATAATACCTAACCTGGAACAACTATGGGAAGTAACAGTAGATCAATCTGTACAGGAGCGGATCGAGTTACTCATTCACAGGGTTCATTTCCAGGATCTGCAACATGAATTTTACGAATGGGCGCATAGCAAACAACCAGAATTACTGCGCGGAGCAATACTCGTAGCTCGTTATCAATTTCCAGACCTCAATATCCCCTCAATACTTACTCAGTTCGATCAGATAAGACGTAATGTATGGCTAGAGTTGAATAACTACCTAACCCCTTTGGAGCAGGTGAATGTGTTTAACAGCATATTGTACAACTATTACAAACTGCAGGGTCATGAGTTGACTGAGCGTGAGCCTAAACACTTTTACATAAACCAGGTACTGGAAAGCAAACAGGGGAATGCTTATTCATTAGGTGTTCTTTATCTCGCACTTTGTGAACTATTGGATATTCCAATATTTGCAATTGAGCTGCCAAGACAGTTTGTCTTTGCATACATAGATACGTTGCACCATTTCAATAATCCTACGGAACCTGTTCAGCAGATACAGTTTTATGTAGATCCTATGAATGGTATGGTGTATACACAAAAGGATGTGGATACATACCTTAAGAAGATCAATGCGAATGACAGGCATGAATATTTCAAACCATTATCGTCTACTCGTGTAATATTCAAAATGCTGGAGGAACTGAACCTTTGTTATAAATACAAACGCGAAGATCAGAAAGCAGATGAAGTACAGCAGCTTATGAATATGCTCATTACAGATACTGAAGAGCAATAATTACATCCCTTTATTCAGCAATAACAAGTCTGCAAGTGCAATGGCTGTAGCTGCTTCGGCAACTATCGGCACGCGCAATGCTATACATAGGTCATGGCGTCCTTTTACAGTAAAGCTTTCTACCTGTTGTGATTGTTTGTTCCATGTTTGTTGCTCTTTTGGTGTGCTGCTGGTTGGTTTTACAGCTATTCTGAAGTTAAGCTCATTGCCGTTAGTAATACCTCCATTGATACCACCTGCATTATTAGTTGCTGTTGTGCCTTCTGCATCAATGATGGGGTCATTGTGTATGCTGCCTTTCATTCTTGCTGCATTAAAGCCGCTGCCAAACTCAATACCTTTAATAGCCGGTATGGAGAATATGATGTGACTGATAATTGACTCTGCAGAATCGAAGAAGGGCTCACCCAATCCAATAGGCAACCCTTTAGCAGAAACGCTTACGATACCACCAATGCTATCTTGTTCTTCAACAGCTTTCTGAATGGCAGCTTCAATATTAGCAGAACCACCTGCTTCAATCAATTGTGCATTAATAGTAATTCCATCAAGTAGTTTTTTTGCTATAACACCTGCTGCAACTATTGGTAATGTGAGCCGGCCCGAAGAGTGCCCGCCACCGCGATAATCATTATAACCCTTGAACTTTGTATGCAATACAAAGTCGGCATGGCCGGGACGCGGTGTATTTTTTAGTGCTTCATAATCGGAAGAACGGGTGTTACTGTTCTCAAAGATTATAGTAATGGGCGCTCCTGTTGTTTTATCGTTGAAAACGCCGCTCAGTATCTTCGGCACGTCTTCTTCCTTACGTGGTGTGGTACCGCTTGCTCCCGGTTTGCGTCTTTCAATGTCAGTATTGAAGTCGTCAGTTGTAAGACTGATGCCTGCCGGGCAGCCATCTATCACAATACCTATAGCAGGGCCATGAGATTCACCGAAAATACTGACACGAAATATGCGACCGAAACTATTCATTGTTACTCAAGTTAATGTACATTTTACACCTAAGGAAGATAAATCACTGAAAAAGCGGGGATATGATTTTGATACAGCCTCAGCTTGTTCGATAATGCAGGCACCTTGTGCCCTCAGTGCCGCTATTGCTGTTGCCATTGCAATACGATGGTCATTGTAAGAACCAACTGTAGCTGCTTCAAGTTTGTGTTTGCCTTCAATAGTCAGTATGTCATCCTCTACAGAAAAGGTAACACCAAACTGGTACAGCATATCCGTAATGCTGGCTACCCTGTTGCTTTCTTTGTCAAACAACCTGTGTACACCGCTGATAGTACTGTCGCCATTACAGTAAGATGCCAATACAGCCAGCGGAGGAAATAAGTCAGGGCAATTAGTGGCATCAAAATCAAAAGGCAAGAGCTTGTCGGGAGATTTGATAGTTAATACGCCATCTGCATTGCTTATATATGTGCCTGTAGCTTCCAGTATATTGATGATAGCTTTGTCTGCCTGTGCAGAATCCATATTCATATGGTTCAGCTTTATCTCTCCTGCAATTGCAGCAGCAACACACCAGAATGCAGCACCACTCCAGTCGGCCTCTATGGTTAGTTCTACATCTCCTTTTGATTCAAAATTGGCAGGGTCGATAATGAACCTTGTGTAGCTGTCATTTACAATGCGCTTACCGAAGGCTTGCAATACCTCAAGCGTCATATCTATATACGGCTGGCTCGTTAGATTGGTTACTTCAATCGTAACTGGCGATATGGCCGCATAACTATATGCAAACAGCAAGCCGCTGAGGTGCTGAGAGCTTTGCGAACCATCTATTCGTATCGTTGCAGGTCGCAATGGTCCTTTTATGCGCAATGGCAATTTACCACCAGTTGTTTCAACCGATACACCCGCCTGTGGTAATATATTGGCCAGCTCCGTCATGGAGCGATTGAGCAAAGAGCCGGAGCCATTGATGCCAATAGTCTTATCTGTCAAAGCGGCTATGGGTGTGAACATCCTTGCAGAGAGCCCGCTTTCGTGGCAGTTGATAGTATCTGCAATCGGTGCAATACCATTGCTTACTATTTCAATATAGTCATCATGATATTGCAGTTTAGCGCCTAATTGCTCAATGATACTCAGTGCAGCTTTATCATCGTTCGATATGCCGGGATTGTGAATGATGGTCTTGCCTTTGTGCAGCAGGGCAGCAGCACACACGCGTTGCATCATGCTTTTGGATGCAGGTGGTGTTATAGTACCATAAACATTGCCCGGTTCAATTATTGCCTGCATGACTGAAATCTTCTAGTACCTGTTTTATTTCATCAAAGGATACGGGCTGAATGGCTGCCTCACCAATATCGCGGAGTATGATATAGTCTATACTATCAGTACTGCGCTTTTTATCCATCTTCAGTATATTCATTACCTTGTTCACATCTATATCATAATGCACAGGCAGGTTGTATTGTTTCAGCAAAGCATCTATGCGTTCTGCACTACCGGATAACTGTTCGTTATACTTTTCAGAGAGCTTACAGGCTATTATCATACCCAATGCTACAGAATAACCATGTGGCAGGTTGTACAAGGTTTCTATAGCATGGCCGGCAGTATGCCCAAAGTTGAGCAATTTGCGTTGTCCGCTTTCTTTCTCATCTGCCATAACGGTCTTGTTCTTCCAGTCTGCACAACGGCGAATGAGATGTATTAGCTTTTCCTCGTTTTGTTGATAGTTTTTGATAGTGTTTTGCTCCAGTTCATAAAATAGTTCCTTATCAAAAATGCAGGCATATTTTATGATCTCAGCAAAACCATTGCTCCATTCCTGTTCGCTAAGGGTGCTCAGGAAGGAAGTATCAAACAGGATAAAAGCCGGCTGCGTTATAGTACCCAGCATATTCTTATGCAGGCCGAAGTTAACGCCATTCTTGCCACCAATGGCTGCATCTACCATGCCCAGCAGGGTGGTGGGCACAAAACCAAACCTGAGGCCACGCATATAGACGGCAGATGCAAAGCCTGCCATATCGGTGACCATACCACCGCCCACACCTATTATGGTGGTCTTACGGTGGGCTTCCATCTCCAGCAGCTCTTCTGCTATTATATTGATGGCTTTCAGTTTTTTATGTTCTTCGCCGGGCTCAATTACCACTTTTCGGTATGGTGCCAGCCTGTCTTGGTACAGGGCAGCTACCTTGGAATCGGTAATGATGACAGCATTGGCGGTATCTGTCAACTCCTGCAATGCATCAAATGAGGCATTGAACAGGTAGCGGACATCTCCGCCGGGAAAGGAAACAGTGTATTCCATTTGCAGTTCAAATTTAGCTTTTAAGCAAGAAAATGGGGTGTTATCAGTATAAATAATAAGCCTGTCCCGAATATCTATAGGTAGTTTACAGCCGCTAAGCCTGTATTTCGTAACTTTGCGCTTCGCTGACAAATAAGATATGAGCAGGAATGGTAAAGTATTGGTGGCAATGAGCGGCGGTATAGACAGTACCGTCAGTGCGCTTATGCTTCATAACCAGGGTTATGAAGTGGTAGGCATTACCATGAAGACGTGGGATTATGCCTCATCGGGCGGTGGCAAGAAAGAAACCGGCTGTTGTAACCTGGATTCTTTTAATGATGCCAGGCAGGCGGCTGTAGATAATGGCTTCCCGCATTATGTGCTGGATATCAGGGAAGAGTTTGGCGGGCATGTTATCAATAATTTCGTTGACGAATACCTTGCAGGCCGCACCCCTAATCCCTGTGTGCTCTGCAATACGCATATCAAATGGTCGGCGCTGCTGAAAAGGGCCAATGCACTGGGTTGTGACTATATAGCCACCGGGCACTATGTAAAAGTGCGCGAAGAGAACAGCCGATTTGTATTATCGAAGGCTAAAGACCTGACCAAAGACCAGAGCTATGTGCTTTGGGGGCTGGAGCAGGACTGCCTTAGCCGCAGCATTTACCCGCTGGGCGACTACCTGAAGACTGAAGTGCGCCAGATAGCGTATGACCTTGGTTATAAGGAACTGTCTAAAAAGGCGGAGAGCTACGAAATATGCTTTGTGCCGGATAATGACTACCGGGGTTTCCTGAAGCGTAATGTGGAAGGACTGGAGGAAAGAGTGGCGGGCGGTGATTTTGTACTGGCAGATGGCAAGGTAGTGGGCAAACACAAAGGATATCCTTTCTATACCATAGGGCAACGCAAGGGGCTGGATGTAGCCTTTGGCAAACCTATGTTCGTGACCAAAATAATACCTGAAACAAATACGGTTGTACTGGGCGAAGCACATGAACTACAGCAAAGCGGTATGCTGGTAAAGGGGCTGAACATGGTAAAATATGAGCAGATACCTGCTGGTATGGAAGCTGTGACCAAGATACGCTATAAAGACCCCGGCACTGAAAGCCGTCTGTATATGGACAGCGACAGTATCAGCGTGTCATTCGACCATGCGGTAAATAGTATAGCGCCGGGACAATCAGCCGTATTCTACGAGGGTGATGATGTGATAGGTGGCGGTATTATCCAATCCGGTATTTAATTCTTCTTTCGGGTTTACAGTATGTCAAAGAGCTTGCGTATATCTTTGGATATACTATAGCAAATTTACATTAAATTTATTGTATTGTAAAATCAGATAATGTCACGAAATTATCAGTCCTGATATACAGTGATAAGGTTAGCTGGCTTTAGCCTATATTTGTTATATGTCTTACAGGCTGAGCAGGAATGGCCAATGGCTGCTGGTTTTATTTATGTTACTGGGTGCAACCAATGCCGGGGCACAAACAGAAAAATGCGGCATCAAACATCTGAATGATGTGATGCTTGCAAAAGATCCTTCTTTCAGAGAGGTGCTGGAGAGGGAATATCAGCCATCTGCACATAAGGGGCAATTGAAGACTACAGCTGCTTCTCCTGTACCCGTTGTATTTCATGTAGTGCTTACACAGGCACAGCTCAACCAGATAGGCGGAGAAGCAGGGGTGAGACAACGTATAGATTCTGAGATGGTAGTACTGAACAGGGATTTTAATGGCGCAAATGCTGATAGTGTGAAAATACCTGCACCCTTTAAGCCACTATATGCTAATGCCGGTATCTCGTTCGGATTGGCGCATACAACTCCAACAGGAGACAGTACAGCAGGGTACGAGATGCGGGTGATAACTAAGAATGGTACAGAACTAACCGGGGGGTATGGCTCGGGTAATGCATTCAGTGATGCTAAATACAAAGCTGCATATGGGCTGGATGCCTGGGACCCTACCAGCTACCTGAATGTATGGGTAGTAAATACCTGGGATGGAGGCAAAACATCAACCATCATCGGCGTGGCGATACCACATTATTACACTGAGGGCTCAAATGGTTTGCCTGTAGAAGAGCAGGGCGTAGTACTGAACTACGGAGCTTTTGGTGTAAAGACATTGCCTACTGATTATTACATCAGTACATCGAGCAAAGGCCGTACGCTGACGCATGAAACAGGACATATGTTTTACCTGAAACACCCCTGGGGCGATGATGATGGCAAATGTCCCGATGACGGTGGCAGTGATGATGGTATAGAAGATACACCGCCGGAGGCTTCTTATACCAGCGGTTGCCCCAATTTCCCGAGATATGACAGGTGTACACGCACAGGCAATGGCGTGATGTTTATGAACTATATGGATTATGTGAATGACGATTGCATGTATCTCTTTACTAAGGGACAGGCGGCATTAATGCAATCGCATGTAGCAGAAGACGGCGTTCTATTTTCGCTGACACAACACCCTGAATTGCTGAATTATCCTGCTGCAGGTATTCCGAAAAACGTATTCAGTATATATCCCAACCCGGCTACGAAAGGCGTTGTAAATATCATTTTTAACCACACATCTGAAGGGCTTACCGGCATACGTGTTACTGATATGACAGGTAAGATGATAGCGGCAGAAGATATCAATGTACAGGCAGCATCATATTCTGTTGATATGGATGCTGCCTGTACAGGATTGTATTTTGTGCAACTGTATTTTGCCAGTGGGGTAGTTACAAAAAGAGTGCTGGTAAACTGATATCAGCGCTGTACTATGAATTTATCTACTTTGTCACTTGTCTTATAACTATGGCTATCGCCATTTAGAGATGTGGTCATACCGAGTAGTTCGGCAAACATGCTGTAATATTTTTGACGTAGTCGTTCAGGGACTCGTTTGCTACAGATAGTAATTTCTTTGCTGGTAAGAGAAAATCCGTATTCGAGGCCCTTTTTAATGATGCCGTCTTTAATGGCTTCTTTTACTATCTGCTGTTCTTCTTTGAACAGCAGTCCATGACTCCATAGCCTTACCTTATTTGTTTGCATGATTGCAGAAGAAGGGTTTTGCAGATCTTGCAAGCTGATACTAAGAAGTGGAAAGAAATAATAATGTTTTTTTTCGTTGGTAGTGTAGCTGTGTACAAACCGCATCCATTTTTCTACATAAGCTTGTTGAGTGGCTGCGGGAATTTTTTTTGCCACAGTATCTTTTTCATCCCTGTATATGTCAATAAAATAATTTGTATCTGGTTGTACCAACCCGTCTTTCAGCAGGTCTACAATAATGTAATAATCATTGCCCGCTTTATACATTTCATTACTTATGTTTTCCAACTGTTCTTTAGATAGTGCCATAGCGCCGGGTTGTTCCTGAACCTTCTTTAAATTATCGGGTGAAGCTAGTGCTGGTGATACCTGTATAGCCTGCGCAAAAGCGCCGGTAGCAAATGTGGTGAACAATAGTGTTTGTGCTAATACTTTCATGGGTAATTAATTTTAATTGACGTTATTGTTTATCACAAAAACCGAAACGGTTTACTTCGTATGCATCGTAGTTGATACCGTAATATTCATTGTCATTATGAATAATGCCTTGGTTCACTTTTTTTGCCAGTGCAATGTATTTTTCTGCATTGGCAGAAACTGATGCGTTGTTGACCCATACCTCGCTGCCGTTATACCTGATATGCAGTACGCAGGCTTTTTTTATAACCCCGTCTGAAACCAGTGTGCTTATCAGCAAAGAGTCCTCTTTCATGCTGTTGAAATGTTGTTTTTCAAAAGCATACAACAATGCTTTGTCAGACTCGCCCGGGCAGGATACAGGAATATATTTTTGAGGTTCGAAAGTTGTGTTGGAAGGCATGTTGCGCCTGTAGTTGTTTACGTAAAGAATAGCCATGTTTAGTTTATCGCCTTTGAAACTAAGTATTCTGTACTCCATGGGTATGCCAAGCCTTTTGAAATGCTCAGTTATTTTATCATTGTATTGTGTGTAGAAAGGCTCCGGTAGTACTTTGCCATTCACCACTAATTCTGTCCTGTTATAATTGATGGTATATGGTGCACCTAATTTCAGCAGGCCATCCTTAAGCAGATCTGACAATATAAAATATTCATTTTTGTTGAAGGAATACTCGCGGCTTATTTTATGCAGTTCTGCCAGTTGTGCTGTGGTAAGTTGCGCAAAGGTGACAGAACAACTGAAAAGCAGGCCAAAAGTAAATGCGGCTTTTCTGAACATAGGTTGCTTTTTGAATCAAATAAAGATATGTAATTTATCTTAATTGTTCAACGAAGAGCTCGCCTGCTATATGGTCAGCAAAGAGCTTGCCTTTATTGGTGAGTACCAGTTTACCATCTTTGTTTTCAAGCCAGTTTCTTTCAGCAAATTCTGTGCTGGCTGCCAGTACCTGTTCTGCATATTCATTGCCCCATTCGTTTCTTATTTTACCTGTATCGCATCCCCACATGGTACGCAGTGAGGTCATGATATATTCGTTGAGGTGCTGTACGGGGGTCAGTACTTCCTCCTCAAAAGGTATTTTGTTTTCAGCTTGCAGGCTTTTTATGTAAAGTGCATTGTTGGCTACATTCCACCTGCGGCGTTTGCCATCAAAAGAATGAGCGGAAGGGCCGATGCCGAGGTAGTGTTTACCCATCCAGTAGTTTGTATTATGTACTGCAAGATGGCCTTCTCTTGCCAGGTTAGATATTTCGTAATGCAGGAAACCCATATCTGTGGCTTTCTCCATCAGTATCTCAAACTGTGCAGCAGACTGTCCGGCATCCACAGGAGTTGCTTTCTTTTTGCTGATATTATGGTAGAGTGCTGTGCCTTCTTCTACCGTTAACGCATAGGCTGAAAAATGTGGTATATCTAAAGCGGCTACTCGTGAAAGGTTTTGCTTCCATTTTTCATCAGTCAGCCCGGGAGTGCCGTATATCAGGTCTATAGTAAGGTTGGTAAATCCTGCGTCCTGCGCAGTTTTGATAGCCCTGTCGGCCTGTTGTGCATTATGGGCGCGGTTCATATACAGCAGGTCTTCATCATAAAACGACTGTATACCTATGCTGAACCTGTCGACCAAGGTTCCTTTCAGGGTCTTCACATATGCAGTATCCAGGTCGTCGGGGTTGGCTTCCAGTGTTACTTCCTTCAGCTTATCTGCCGGGTATAACCGCAGTATGGTATCAGTGATGCGGTTTATCTCATCTGCGCTAAGTACTGAAGGGGTACCTCCGCCAAAGTAGATGGTCTCCAGTTTTTCCCCATTGAAAAAGCCTGCCTGCAATTCCAGCTCCTGCATGATAGCTTTCAGCATATCATCTTTCATCTTCAGAGATGTAGAGAAGTGAAAATTACAGTAAGTACATGCTTTTTTACAAAAAGGGATATGCAGGTAAATGCCGGCCATAGAGGCAAAGGTAAAGAATACTCTACGGCCTGTTGGGGGTGTATTGTGTAAAAGTGAATAACCAGTTTTGCAATTCTTTTGCTGATTTGTTTATTTTAGGAGCTTATTACGCCCCCTGATGAGGACTAAGGTTATTTTCATCATATTGCTTGTTTCTGGTTGTTTCTATGCTCATGCCCAGCAGGGCAGGGGAGTAGATTATTATCTCAAAAACAAGGATGTTTCAAAAGCTGCGAAAGATTATTACCTGGGCAATGCAGAGCCGGGGGATGATGATACTACTTATTCCATTGCAGACAGTATGAATACGCAGAATGATGACACAAGGCCATTCTACATATTCCTCGTGTCAAGAATGCTGCATTACAAGGAGAATAGGGCTGTAACAGAAGGGTTGGGCATTATTTGTAAGCACTATATACAAAATGACCCTAATCACCTGGTGCAGTTCCTTTTTGGCGAAGACCCGCTGGCAAGGCCGGAGTATAAAGATGTTTGGGTAAAGGCCATAGCTCGAGAGATCAGGCTTTCGTGTGAAGGAGACCTGGTGCAATGTATGCGGAAATCGAGGGTTATAACGCTGGACAGGTGTGATGAAGATAACAAACCACAGGTAGAAGTACTTTTTAATATGATTCGTGCAGAACTAAAAGGAAGTGTACAATAAATTCATGTCGCTTCTGGTCCTTAATCTTAATTTTGCAGCACGTACTTTCTATGCACATCATCAAACAGCACATTTTTTACTTACTGTTATTGCCGGCTATATTTTTTTGTGGCGCTGCAAATGCACAGTTGCAATTTAACGGATTGCCATTTGTATTGCCTGCAGAACAAGAGCTGAATGTGATGGCACAGCATTCTATGGATAGTATCTATACTACGCATCCTATGCTGACACAGAAGACCACGTATATAGCTATAGAACATGTGCATAGCTATCATAACCAGGCAATGGATTTTTACCTGCTTCTGGTCCTGTTTGCAATACTTGGTCTGATACGCTATACGAACCCCAGGTATTTCAGCAACCTCTGGCGGGCATTTACCAATACCACCCTTAGCAGCAGGCAGCTTAAGGAGCAGTTGGAAGGAGATGGTATGATGAGCCTGCTGATGAATATCTTCTTTACTGTAGTGGCCGGTGCTTATATGTATTATACCGCAGGCATACTCATGCCACAGCGCACCCAGCATATAAATCCTTCGATATTACTATTAGCACTTACAGCAGGTATCATGGTCATATACCTGGGTAAATATGCTACAATGCGGCTTAGTGGCTGGGCATTTCACGTAGAGCAAATAACAGATAACTACATTTTTAATATATTTTTGGTTAATAAGATAACCGGGATTGCATTACTGCCCATAGTGGTATTCCTCGCTTTTGCTAATCCTGTATGGGCCGGACCAGCGCTTATTGTATCAGGAATACTGATAGTGCTGATGTTTATTAACCGTTATATCCGGTCGTGGCAGGTATTCGGTTCATTTTTCCAGTTCAGCAGATTCCATTTTTTTATGTACCTTTGCGCCTCGGAACTATTGCCACTGGCTGTGTTGATGAAGTTGTTGATGAAGGCGCTGGCAATATGACCGGATAGGTAAGAACATTTGTATCACAAATTGGCAAACTAACCCCCCGTTAAGACCCGTATGGCAAAAGCAGTACGATCAACTACGAAGAGCGCGGCTAAGAAGGAGGTGAAAATAAACAAGGTGCTGATAACACAGCCCCGCCCGGAGACGGAAAAATCGCCATATTTCGACCTTGCGAAAAAGTATAATCTCGATCTCGCATTCCACCCATTCATAAGAGTAGAAGGACTTAGCGGTAAAGATTTCAGGAAGCAACGTATAGACCTTGCAGAGTACACAGCTATTATTTTCACCGGCAGAAATGGTGTAGATCATTTTTTTCGCATCTGCGAGGAACTGAAATTCAAAGTATCGCAGGATATGAAGTACTTCTGTATCACAGAAGCGGTGGCATTGTACCTGCAGAAGTTCATCCTGTACCGCAAGCGCAAAGTATTCTTTTCTCCGGATGGCAGTACTGAAGGCCTTATGGAAGTGATAGGCAAACACAAGCATAATGAGAAATTCATTCTGCCTACTGCTGATAACGGGAAAAATGACCTCGCTCAATTCCTTACTAACAATAAGATAGAATTTGCTGAGGCAACACTTTACAAGACTGTATCAAACGATATAGCTCCTGTGATGAAAGATGGCTTTGACATGATAGTATTTTTTAGTCCGTTTAGTGTGCAGACGTTATTTGATTACGACCCCAAATACAAGCAAAATGGCACTCTGATAGGTGCTTTTGGCCCTACAACCTCAAAAGCTGTTGAGGATTCGGGTCTGAGGTTGGATGTAAAGGCACCTGCCCCTAATGCGCCGTCTATGGTGGCAGCGTTGGAAAAGTACCTGGTAGATGCAGGCAAATAAACAGATTGACAAATGATAAAATAAACCCGGCCTGAGCCGGGTTTATTTTTTATAACCTATTCATTACTAATTTTAAAACGCAATTCAAGACCATATAACCATGCCTAACAGACTGATCAGAGAACAAAGTCCTTATTTATTGCAACATGCCCATAATCCTGTAGATTGGTATCCCTGGGGTGATGAAGCATTTGAGCGGGCTAAAAAGGAAAATAAACCTGTATTAGTAAGCATTGGCTATGCAGCCTGTCACTGGTGCCATGTAATGGAGCGCGAGAGCTTCGAAAATCCTGCTGTGGCGGCATACATGAACACCCATTTCATTAACATAAAGGTAGATAGGGAAGAACACCCTGATGTAGACCATATGTACATGGATGCAGTGCAGGCTATAAGCGGCAGCGGAGGCTGGCCGCTGAATGTATTTGTTACACCTGACAGGTTACCATTTTACGGAGGCACTTATTTTCCCCCTCGGCAGGCATACGGACGTATCTCATGGAGCCAGTTGCTGGAGCGAATGAATAATATTTGGGTAGAGCGTAACAGCGAGGCACTGCACCAGGGCCGCCAGATGCAGGACTACCTGCGTAATGCTTCAAAAATAGCCTACAGCGGACAGGGGGCAGACTGGACGACAAAATCATCTTCAGATGCTGCTGCTAATTTGCTGCAATATGCTGATACTGAATTGGGTGGATTTGGGAGAGCGCCTAAATTCCCCGCTACAATGTGTATCAGCTATCTGCTGGAACATTACCATTATACAGGGCATAAACCATCGCTCGACCAGGCAATATTAAGCCTGGATGCTATGATAAATGGTGGCATATACGACCAGTTGGGAGGAGGGCTGGCACGCTATGCTACTGACGATAAATGGCTGGTGCCGCATTTCGAGAAAATGCTCTATGATAATGCTTTGTTGATATTGCCATTATGTGACGCTTACAAGCTTACAGGTAATGCCAGGTACAAAGAAGTTGCAGAGCATATAATCGCTTTTGCGGAAAGAGAATTAAAGCATCCTGATGGTGGATATTATAGTGCCATAGATGCAGATAGTGAGGGTGTTGAAGGTAAGTTTTATACATGGACATGGACAGAATGGAATGCAGTGTTAGGTGAGCATGCCAACATGTTGGCTGAATACTACGGAGTAGTAGAAAATGGTAACTGGGAACATGTCAATATTTTGCATAGAGTTAAAGATATTGCTGTTATATCAGAAGAGTATAATTTGCCAGAAGATGCTGTTAAATCTATATTGGTAGCGGCAAACGAAAAACTATTTGCCTCCAGGGATATACGTGTAAGACCTGTTACAGATGATAAGAGTTTATTGTCGTGGAATGCATTAATGAACATTGCGCTGGTGAAGGCTGCAAGTAGTTTTAATGATGATAAATATCTGCTGCAGGCTATTGATCATATGCAGTGGATGCTTTCAGCTTACCTGAAAGACAAAGTTCTTAAACATACATGGAAAGATGGTGTGGCAAAGATCGATGCAAAACTTGATGACTACGCGTATATCATACAAGCCTTATTGCAATTAGGTTCAGCATCAGAAAGAGAAGAGTATATACTTCAAGCCTGCGAACTTCTTGAAATTGTACAAAAACACTTTGCCGACGAGGGCGGAACATTCTTTTATTTTACCTCTGCAGAGCAGGAAGATATACCTGTCAGGAAAATAGATCTGTATGATGGGGCTATGCCTTCAGCAAATGCTGTGATGGCCCATAACCTGCTACTGGCAGGCCTTTGCATCGAAAATACCGGGTGGATTGAGCAGGCGCAATATATGCTTGGCTATATGAGCGCCAACATGATGAGGTACCCATCAACATTTGCGTATTGGGGGATACTGCTACAGCGATACGCAGCCGGTTTAAAGACAGCCGTATGCAAAGGCTCATCGGCAACCGAAACACATAAACAATTACTGTACTATTTCATGCCCGAAGTATTTATTCTTACTTCAAAAAAAGAAATATCTGAATTGAAAATAATGCTGGAGAAACCCGCTACTGGCGGTAAATCCGTGTATATATGCACCATGGATGCCTGTTTGCCTCCGGCGGCTGATGCAGAAAGTGCTTTGAAGCTATTGAATCAATTAAAATAATAACGTATTTTCACCAACAGGTTAGTGATATAAGGAGTTTTGAAATCTTAACAAAATTTTTTTCGAAACTTGCATTTTTGGAAAAAACTTTAAATATTGTGCATCGGTTTTGTGGTAAAAGCTACTTCTGAACCAAAAAAATTACTTTATTTGCCTAAACGCAAAAAACAATAACAATAGTAGTATGAAACAACTTTCCCTGAAGATCTCGGCTGTAGCATTACTGGCACTGGCGGCTAGCTGCGGAAAATCGGGCAATGGTGGTCAGTTAGTTGGCGAACCAACTATGATGAACTACAAGGCTCCGATTCCGCTTGGCATGGTGTATGTTCCTTCTGGTGTTTTAAAGATGGGGGCGAGTGACGAAGATGTTCGTGGTAAAAATGACGCGCTGATACGTACGGTTCAAATGACTGGTTACTACATGGACGCGACAGAGATATCTAACGCTGAATATCGTCAGTTCACTAATTATGTGCGTGATTCAATAGCACACGCAACCCTCGGAGACGTGGTAGATAACCCGGATGGTACTACGCGCCTGGATATGAAGAAAAGGATCAACTGGAAAGATCCAGATCTTCAAGATCAGTTGAGCAGTTTCTACATCCCTGCAGATCAGTCAGGATGGGGAAAGAAAGAATTTGATAATTCTAAGCTTGTATATCATTACGAGACTTATGATTATAATGAGAATGTAAAAAATGCATCTCAGCCAAAATCTAACTTCATTGTTAAACATGACGTAGCTATTTACCCTGATACAACTGTTTGGGTTCGTCAGCTTACATATTCTTACAATGAACCAATAGCACTCCAGTACAACTGGTTCCCTGCTTTCAATAATTATCCTGTTGTAGGTGTTAACTGGCATCAGGCTAATGCCTTCTGTGATTGGCGTACACGCCTTTGGAGGTCTGAAAGAGAAAAGAGTAAAATGTATTTTGAAGGTCAATTTATGCTACCTACAGAAATGCAATGGGAATGGGCTGCACGCGGTGGCCGTACAGAAGCTCCTTACCCTTGGGGCGGACCGTACCTGGTTAACAAAAAAGGTTGCTACTTAGCTAACTTCAAACCTCAGCGTGGTAACTATGCTGCTGATGGTGGTCTGTATACAGTGCCTGTTGACCGCTACTGGCCAAACGATTACGGTCTGTATAATATGGCAGGTAACGTAGCTGAGTGGACAAGTTCTCCTTACTTCGGTACTTCTTATCAGGCTGTAGCTGATGTTAACCCTGATGTACAATACAAAATGCGTGAAAGTGATCCTCAGTGGATGCGCCGTAAGGTGATCCGTGGTGGTAGCTGGAGGGATGTTGCGTTCTACCTCCAAAACGGTACACGTGATTATGAATATGCAGATACAGCTAAGGCTTACATTGGTTTCCGTTGTGTCTACCAGGAAATTGCTCCTGCATTAACTAACAGGCGTTAATAATAATAATATCAATTAAAAAGAATTTTCAACCCTTTAGAAAATAATAAGAAAATGAATTCATTAGAGCTGTTCTTCGAGACCAAACAGGGTAAGTATTTAAAGAACCTGATTATCGGCCTTGGTGCATCCGTGGTTCTGCTAGGTGCGTTGTTCAAAATTCAACACTGGCCAGGTGCGGGTATCATGCTTACTGCAGGTATGTGTACGGAAGCTTTCATCTTCGCTATGCTTGGTTTGCTCCCGCCTCACAAGGATTACTATTGGGAACGTTTCTATCCGAACATTGATGAAAATCCACACGTAGAAGCTTATCGTAAGGGTACGAAATTTGATTCTGCTGCAGGTAAAGTGTCTCCCGGCGCATCGTTAGATAAAATGATGGAAGAAGCTCAGATAACACCGGCTAACATCCGCAAACTGGGTGATAACTTCCAACGTTTCGGTTCTGTTGTTGAGCAGATAAGGGATATTGCTGATGTAACATCTGCTACGAATGAATATTCCAGCAGTGCGCGTGAAGCAGCTACTGCTCTGGGTGAAATGAAAAATACATTCATCGGTGCCAGCAATACTATGGCTTCGTTCAATAATGCAGCTGATGATACAGCTAAATTCCATGAGCAAGTTCAGGTACTTTCAAGGAACCTTGGTTCACTGAACCAAATATATGAAGTAGAACTTCAGGATGCTAACAATCACCTGAAAGCTATGAATAAGTTCTATAGTAACCTGGTAAGCGCTTCAGATGCAATGGCTTCAAGTGCACAGGATGCAGTAGCAGCTAAAGATCAGATAGCTCTGCTTTCTAAGAACCTGACAACGCTGAACTCTATATACGGTAATATGCTGGCTGCAATGCAAGGCCGTTAATTACCGCTTATTGAAAATTGATTTAAGAAACTATAGTAATAACCAAAGTAAACTAAAAGAAGGATGTCTCTACCTAAGGAGCCGCGGCAGCTGATGATCAACCTGATGTATCTGGTATTGACCGCAATGCTGGCGCTAAACGTTTCATCCGAAATCTTGCACGCCTTCAAGACGATCAACCAAAGTATCAGTGCGTCTAATAAATCAATTTCTGATAAGAATGAAAAGATGTATCAGGATTTTCAGGACAACGAGAACATGGAAGGTCAGAAGGAACGCGTTAAGCCATTCAATGATAAAGCTAAAGCTATCAAAGCTGCAGCTGCTGACATGATCAAATATATCGATAACTGGAAAGAAAGGGTTATTGCCGAGTCTGGTGGTTATGAAGATGGCGAGATCAAAAGACAGGATAACATAGATGCGAGTACCATGCTGCTTGTTGAGAAGAAAGGTGGTGATTCTCTGAAAGCTAAGCTAAAAGAATTCCGTGAATACCTTTTGAACAGCGTAAGTCCTGATGCAAAGGAATCAATGTCTAATCAATTGTCTATTAAAGTAGACAATCCTGAAAAAACTGATAACAATCCTCAGGGTGACTGGTCTACCGCATATTTCTATAATATGCCTACAATGGCTGTTGTAACATTGCTTTCTAAATTCCAGAATGACGTTCGTAACAGTGAAGCGCTGGTTGTAAACCAGTTATTCAGCGAGGCGGCTAGCAGGCAGGTTAAATTTGATGCCTTCAAAGCACTGGCTGTACCTAAAACAAGTTATGCACTTGTTGGTCAGAAAGTTGAAGCACAGATATTACTGGCAGCATATAACAAAGCAGCAAATCCGGATGTTACAAGGAGTGCAGGTAATATTACCAAAGTAGAAGATGGTGTTGCTTACTGGGAAACAACTGCATCTGGTATTGGCCTTCAAACCGTACGTGGACAGGTAACCATTGACATGGGTGGCCGCAAAATGACACAGCCATATGAATTCCAATACATGGTAGGTTCAACAGGTGCTTCTATGCAGCTGGATAAAATGAACGTATTCTATATTGGTGTTGACAACCCGGTTACAGTTTCTGCCGCAGGTTACTCACTTGAAGATGTATCAATATCTATACCTGGAGCCACTATTACTCCTGGCGCTACTAAGGGTCAGTATACCGTTCGAGTATCAAGCCCCGGTAAGGTTATGACAGACATTAACGCTAAAACGCCTACTGGTACAAAACGTGTTGGCGGTATGGAAGTTCGCGTTAAGTTCATACCTGACCCTGTTGCCCGCGTAGGTGGTAAATCAGGTAGTGGTATCCTTACTAACGTATTTAAACAGCAAATAGGTGTAGTAGCTGCTCTTGATGGCTTTGATTTCGATGCTCGTTTCAGGGTAACTGCTTTCGATTTCAGTGCATTACCTAAACGTGGTGAACTGATTGGTCCATACCATGTTAATGGTGCTACATTTGGCAGCACTAAGCAGGTTGAAGAAGCTATAAAGAGGTTAAAACCAGGCGATAAAGTGTTTATAGAAGAGATAAGGGGTGTTGGTCCGGACGGACGTAGTCGCGCTCTGAATACAATTACTTTGACTCTTTTATAATAATTAGTAATTTTAAGTTAACACAGCAAACTATATAAGGATTATGACCATCCTAAGAACATACAGAATTGCAGCATCTACAGCCTTACTTATGGTAAGCAGCATGGCGTTTGCTCAAAACATGCAAGATAAGGCTACCCAGTTTAATAGTCTGGACGGAGTTAATAACACATGGGCGCCTGCGCTTGTAACTGACGGTGTTTACGATCGCGTAGCACACATCAGTACGCCTGTAAGCTGGCAGTCAGTTCGCGAAGCTGATATCATGTGGAAGAAAAGGGTATGGCGTGAGATCGATACCCGCGAAAAGCAAAACATGGCTTTCCGTTATCCGGGTGATGACTACTCTGGTGGCGGTTATTTTATCGAGATAATTATCGATGCTGTTAAGAAAGGCAAGATCAAGGCATATTCTAATATGGATGATCACTTCACCACAGCTCTTACTAAAGATCAGATACTTGAACTGTTGATCGGTAAACCTGATACTACAATGGTTGAAGATCCTGTAACTGGTAACATGATCATGAAAATATCTCGCAGGGAATTTGATCCGGATGCTGTAACTAAGTACAGGCTGAAAGAAGATTGGGTTTTCGATCGTAACATTGGCCGTATGGTTGCACGTATCATTGGTGTTGCACCGATCATTGACAAGTATAATGATGATGGTAGTTTCCGTGCATCTCAGGCAGTGTTCTGGTTATATTATCCGGAAATTCGTCCGATGCTGGCACAGTACGAAGTTTTCAATCCTGAAAATGACGTTGCTCGTATGACTTGGGATGACTATTTCGAAGGTCGTTTCTTCTCTAGCCGTATCATCAAAACAAGCAATCCGTTCGACCTGACTTTCAAAGAAAGAGGTATGAGCAACCTGGAAGCTTTATATGAAGGTTCGAAAGAGTCTGAAAAGCTTTTCAATAAAGAACATGATATGTGGGTATACTAATTTATAACCACTTATGATATTAAGAACGCCGCAATTTTGCGGCGTTCTTGTTTTACAGCACGTTTAACTTTTACAAGCTTTCTGCTGTCAACTTATCGCTTTATCTTGCACTGTTTATTGTTTACCGAGTATGTCGACTGAATTACCAAGACTTGAAGTTTGTTTATCTCCCGCATTACTGCACCTATATGATACTAATGATGCAGTAGTAGTTATCATTGACGTTTTTCGTGCAACCTCTACTATAGCCGCCGCACTGCATAATGGTGCTAAATGTGTAATACCTGTAGCCTCAGTACAAGAATGTATAGAGTTAGGACAACATATACCAAACAGTATTACTGCGGGGGAGCGTGATGGTAAAGTTGCCGCTGGTCTGGAATATGGTAATTCACCTTCAGAATATCCCCGCTCTTTTGTAGAAGGCAAGACACTGGTGCTGACAACAACAAACGGTACCCGCCTGCTGCATATGGTAAAGGGAGCGGATACTATCATTACAGGCTCGTTTCTGAACATAAGCGTGGTGTGTGACTACCTGATGGAACGTGGTAAGAACGTAATACTGGGCTGTGCAGCATGGAAGGATAGGTTCAATATGGAAGATACCTTGTTTGCCGGTGCAGTAGCCAGTCGGATAAAGGACCATTTCAGCATAAACTGCGATAGTGCCCGTGCTGCCATGCACTTATATAAACAATCATCAGGGGGTAGCTTTATAGATTTCCTGCGCGACAGCTCGCATTACAGGCGCCTGTCTGCCTATGGCCTGCAGGGAGATATGGAGTATTGTGCTACGCCAGATCTGCATCCTGTGCTGCCGATATTACATGGCAGAGAGCTGGTAGTGCGCGGATAAGCCTCTTTCATAGCTGACATATTATACAGTATGCTATCTGTTGATAGTTTTTGATAGCTATTTGAAAAGGATAAAAAATCCTTCTCCCCGGTAAAAGAGTGATATCATGGTGACGGTATTTCAAAGAACTGCTAACAGGCAAGCTTGTTAATAACAAATATACTCTATTTATTTGTTGTTTAGGTGTTACTAACAGCCATGCGAAGGCTTATTTTATATAAGTATTCGAAATAATAGGATTAACTTTAGTAATAAGGATTAATGCCATGAAGAATACATTAGTTATACAAATGCTACTTGCCTTTGGGAGTGTGTTACCCGTCAAAGCTCAACAGGCAGCACAATTGTGGCTAAAAGGATTAGGCGGCAATGATATAGATGAAGTATCAAAGCCGACCAATCAATTATTACCAGATGGTTTTATCTTAACTATAGGAACAGCATCAACGACAAGTTCCACAATCAGTACCTCCTGCGTGGTGAGTAGTAGTCAAGGAGAAACTCTATTTCAAAAATACGACCTCAATGGGAATCTACTTTGGGAGAAATGCTATACCTCATTGGTTGATAGTTACTTTTTGTTTATGTTCCCTAATTCTGATGGTAGTTTCATTTTAGGTGGACAAAATAATCTAGGTAGCAACAGAGATTTTAAGATTCGGAAAGAAGATGGGACAGGTACTATTCTTTGGTCAAAGTATTATGGTGGCAGTGGTACCGAATTCTTAAGAGATATGATTAAAACAGAAGATAATGGCTATTTAATGTTTGGAGAAAGTTATTCTAATGATGGAGATGTTGGATCCCACTATGGAAGCAGTTCTGAAAAAGATATTTGGATTTTGAAGGTGGATAGTAATGGGAATAAGGTCTGGTCAAAAAATATTGGCGGAACACTAGAGGATAGGGCTTATGCAATTGTAAATGACTTGCATAATGGCTGCTATGTGGTAGGCGAAACTATATCCAATGATAACGACTTTATCGGTTTGCATAACCCTGGAGTAAGTGGAGATGCGTACGTTGTAAGAATCGATAGTTTGGGGACCGTAAAATGGTCTCGGCTTTTGGGAGGGAATTCTTGGACAAGAGGTTTGGCTGCTACTGAGAATGGTACTGGCGGTGTTATTGTTGCATCGAGCACCGCCTGCACTTCGGGGGACATGCATTCCCACATAGGAAATTCAGACGTATGGCTGGTAAATTTAGATAGCAATAAAAATATTATTTGGGAAAATTGCTATGGCAGCATTGGCGCAGAGGAGCCAACTACTATTAGAAGGTTTAACGATGGCTCTTTATGGGTTGGTGGAATATCAACTACCATAAGTAGTCAAGTAGATGCTTCATATGGCTTAAGTGATGCCTGGTTTTTTCAAACTGACAATAATGGTAATTACATAAAAGGTAAGGTTTTTGGAGGAAATAAAGATGATAGAGCAACAGCTATTTACCCCCTTAATAACAACATGGTTTTTGTTAGTGGTTATTATGAGTCCGGAGAATCGGGAATTTTTTCTATTCCATTTTATGGAGGATATGGAGATGTGTTTACTGCAATTCTAGCTCCGTGGACAACCTCAATCCAACAACAAGGAAATAAGCCACAAACTATTCCTTACCCTAATCCTGCTTTTGAAAATGTAACTATAGATAACAATTCTCTAAATATAGGGTCAATTAAAATTTTGGATATAACAGGCAAGCTCATATTTGATAAAACAATTGAATCGGCAGTAGAACAAATAGATATAAGCAACTGGCCAAAGGGTGTTTACCTGCTGCATGGCATTTTGCAGGATGGTACTACTTGCACATCCCGTTTTGTACATGAATAGTGTTACTATATGCACGAAATATTGGCTTGCATATACTACCAGCATAGCCTCATGTTTTATTTAAAATAATAGGATTAACTTTAGTAATAATGGTTACTGCCATGAAAATTGTATCCATAATATTTTTTCTATTAAGTACAGCTATTGCAGTCAATGCACAAATTCCTCAGCCTTCACTACTTTATATGAGAGGCTTTGGGGGTAATGATTATGAAAATTGGTATTTACCCAAGGTGTCATTGGAAGGAAAGCTTCTTCTAAATATAAACAGTTCATCAACCTTTGGGAATATTAATACCTCGTGCGTACAAGATATCTATGGAGAAAATTTATTCCAAAAATACGACGAATCGGGAACTACGCTGGAATGGGAGAAATGTTATAAGTCAAATCCAGATAGTGGGTATTATTTTTTGTTTCCAGTCACAAATAAAAATATTGTTTTAGGCGGTGCAAGCTATGGTGGAATAAATAGAAACTTTAGAATAAAGAGGTTGGATGAAAATGACAATCTAATTTGGAGTAAACAGTATGGTGGTAGCGGTGATGAGTTTTTAAAAGATATGCTACAGACAGAGGATGGGGGCTTTATTATGTATGGTGAAAGTTATTCTAATGATGGAGATGTCGGTAACCATTATGGTAGTTTATTTTCAAAAGATATTTGGGTTTTAAAAATAGACAGTAATGGCAACAAGACTTGGAGTACAGTTATTGGAGGTACCTCCGAAGAACATGCCTACTCAATTATTATCGGTCCTAACAAAGGTTACTATATAATTGGTTCAACGGAGTCGAATGATATAGATTGTTCTGGTTATCATGGGCTTGGTGATGCATACATTGCAAGGTTAGATAGTAATGGAAGTTTATTATGGCACCGAGATTTAGGAGGTAGTGATGTAGATGGATATTTTGTTAGTGGATGCTCTAATGGAAATGGAGGCATATTAATTGCCAACGGTTCAAAATCTATGGATGGAGATGTACACCATGCATTAGGTAATTATGATTTCTGGCTTATAAATGTTGATAGCAGCAATAATATACTTTGGGATAAATCTTTTGGGAGTATTTACCAAGAGATACCAAAGGCAATTTGCAAAGCAAAAGATGGGACCATTTGGATAGGGGGAGCGTCTGTATTAAATGGCGGACAAGTTGAAGTGTCTTATGGTAACGGTGATGGATGGTTGATACATACAGATAGTATAGGCAATTTTATTAATGCAAAAGTATTTGGGGCTTCTGAAGAAGATGATATCACAATTTTAATGCCATTGGTCAATGGAACTGTATTAGTAGGGGGTACTTATGCAGGACCTGGCCCTATAGGAGGCGAATTCCCATCAATATGGTCAGAGCGAAATGATATTTTTATGGCAGCGTTTGCTCCTTGGGACACTTATATTGATGATATAGTCCCTAATAATAAAATATCACTTTATCCAAACCCCGCCACATCATCTGTCAGTATTGTAAATAGCACAAAACAGGCAGTTGATTTACGTGTTATGGACATGACAGGTAATATCATGCTGCATAAAAACATATCAGGAGATAAGGAAATGATAAACATCAGCAACTGGCCAAAGGGTATTTACCTGCTGCATGGCATTCTACAGGATGGTACTACATGCACATGCCGTTTTGTGCATGAATAATGTTTTTAATCCTGCAAAAAAGGATTGTATTTCTTTTCGTTACCTATTGTGGTTATAGGTCCGTGTCCTGAATGTACTACTGTATCATCGGGCAGGGTAAAGAGCTGCATACGTATACTGTTGATGAGCGTATTATGGTTACCGCCGGGCAGGTCTGTACGGCCTATACTGCCGTTGAACAGTACATCGCCGCCTATCAGCCATTTACCTTCAGGGTAATAGAATACAATGCTGCCCGGAGAGTGGCCGGGGGTAAAACGTACCTCCAGCGTGTCGGCACCAAGGGCAAGCGGCTTGCCTTCATGTATATGGAAGTCGGG
The DNA here is from genome assembly GCA_044227125.1 of Flavipsychrobacter sp. Taxonomy (GTDB): domain Bacteria; phylum Bacteroidota; class Bacteroidia; order Chitinophagales; family Chitinophagaceae; genus Polluticoccus. The sequence goes on along the minus strand of JBGAFS010000001.1, from coordinate 984,473 downwards.
TGTGGGCACATCCCTGAAATCGAAACCGAATAGCATGGCAGCGCCAGCCGCCCCGTTGAGCACAGGCTGGTCTTTTTCGTGTATGCCAAAGGGTATATTATACTTGTTTTTCAGGGCATTAACGCCGAAAATATGGTCGAGATGGGTATGGGTATTGATAATAGACTGCGGTTTAAGCCCCCGGGAAGCGATGGCGCCTGTAAAATAAGCTACCTCGTCTTGCCCGTACATGCCGGGGTCGGTTATCCAGCACTGCCCTTCATCATTGTAAATGAGGTAGGTATTCTCCTGGAAGGGATTGAAAGTAAAACTCTCTATGTATAGCATGGTTAACCTATTTTTTCGTTAATTTAGGCTGCAAACTTATGATATAGGGCTGTATCTTGTACAGGCTGCCCTGTATTGTGGCAGAATTTTAATAATCCTCTTTCCCGATATGAAGTTTTACAACAGGTATGGCATAGCATTATTGTCGGCATTGGCAATAACCTCATATACAGGTTATCAGGCATCAGCACAGGCCAACATTGAGGTGTTTGGTCAGAACCGCATGCAATACCGCAAATTCGACTGGAAATATTTTGAAACGGAACATTTCCGTATTTATCACTATGATGCTACAGGCAGGCAACTGGCACGCTATGTGGCAGAGCAGGTAGAGAATGATATAGCAGTAATTGAGAGCAAGGTGAGCGGCAAATTCCCGCACAGGTTCCATATCATAGTGTACAATACATACGACGAATACCGCCAAACCAATATAGGCCGCAAATATGATTCACAACTTACGGATGCACCTGCAGGTACGCTGAACCTGGTAGGTGATAAACTGGTGGTGTACTTTAACGGAGAGCATACAGACCTGCGCAGGCAAACAAGGGAAGGTATGGCAAGGGTAGTAATGGAGCGCATGCTTTTTGGTGAGAACTTCAGGGAAGTGGTGAAAAATGCTGTGCTGCAGAATATGCCCAGCTGGACGGTGGATGGTTATATGTCTTACCTGATAGATGGCTGGGATACTAAAGCCAACAGCGAGTGGAAAGGTATGCTGGCTGCCTCCGGCAATTCAGGCTTTTATGCAATGGCGGAGAAAAAACCGGAACTAGCAGGTATGGCATTCTGGAAATATGTAGCCGACAAATATGGCGATGCTACTATGAAAAACCTACTGTACCTGATGCAGACTAAAAGCAACGTGAATGTAGCTGTGAAGGCTGTGCTGGGCATGGACATAAAAAAAGCGTTTAAAGCTGTAATAGAGTACTATAACGAGATCTATGCTAAAGATGACCAGGTGCAGGAAGTGCCGGACAGCACCAAAGCTCTGATAGCAATAGACATACCTGATGATGGTACTGTGCTGCGCGATATAAAACTGGCCCCTAAGGGCAGAGATGTGGCATATGTGACATGGAAGAACGGTGAATATAAAGTATGGCTGCAGAATACAGATGGCCCGCAAAGCAGAGCTATAATATTGGACGGCGGAAAACTGGATTATAATGAAAAAAATCCTGACCCGAACTATCCGTTGCTGGCATGGTCGAACACAGGATATAAACTGGCTATACTCTTCAAAAAAGATAACAAAACAACACTACGCGTGTATAACTCTATCAAAGCAAGGGTAGAGAACTATAATATACCTCCTAACAGGTTTGACCGTGTGTTGGGTATGACCTTTAATGAAGATGACGACAGGCTGGTATTCTCAGCCATAAAGAAGAGCCAGACAGACCTGTATGAATTCATTATACGCGGCTCTAAGATGGTGAATATCACTAACGACCCGTGGGATGATGTACAGCCATGGTTTGTAAGTGGTGGTTCGCGCAGGGGCTTGTTGTTCCTGTCTAACAGGCCAAAGCCCAATATGAATGTGCCGCTGGGTGTTAATGAACTGCCTACAGGGCCGATGAATGTATTTTTTTACAACACGAAGACGAAGAGAAAAGAACTGTTGCAAATGACCGATGTGAAGTCTGGACATATAACGCAACCTATACAATACGGTTCTGATAACTATGCATACCTGTATGATTCGAATGGCATACGGAATGAGTATGTAGTAGTGATGAAACGTACTGCCAATAACATGGACTCTGCTTATGGTGTGCCCGTTACTAACTTTAACAGCAGCATCATCGCCCACCAGTACAACCCTGCCAGCCGGCAGGCAGCATACATGGTGCAGTCGGGCAAGCAATACAAGGTATATTTCATGCCGCTGCAGATACCCGGGAAAAACGCCGAAGTGAAAACGCTGCAAACCACATCGTTGCGGATGAGCGACCTGAATAAAAAAGGATTACCTGCCAATACAGAGAAAGAGAATACAACTATTATGAAAGGTGGTAACTCTTTCCAGACAGAATTTAAAGACAAAGAACCGGAAACAGCTACTACCACAACCAAACAACCTGCTGTGACGGAAGATACTAATGAGCCCGAAGGCGCAGACAGTGCATACCTGAAAATGAAGCCGCAGCCATATAAGCTGGCCTTCAAGCCTGATTTCTTCAGTGTGAAGATCGATAACACTGTGCTCTTCAACAGGTACCAGTCGGCAGCACAAAACGGGGGTACATATGTAAATCCGCCGCTGGGTGCAATGCTCACCATCAGCCTCGATGATATGATGGAAAACTACCGCTTCACCGGTGGTTTCAGGTTGCCTGTAAACTTCTCCGGCCTGTTATACTTCCTGCAATATGAGAACTGTAAAAAGCGCGTAGACTGGGATATCCTCTACCTGCGTACAGAAGCATTTAATAATTACACAGTTACTTATGTAGATCAAACAGGGCATCCTGTATTGAAAAATCAACAGATAGGCCGCACTGCCATTAATATGTTGCAGGGGTCTGCGAGCTACCCGCTTGATAAGATACGCAGTATACGTATGCATTTAGGCTTGCGTTCTGACAACCTGCAATTCAAATCGGAAGATACGTTGAGCCTCAGTTTTGAATCTCCTGAAAAGAACCAGTACTGGGGTTTGAGCCGAGTAGAATATGTGTTTGATAATACATACCACCCTGCATTGAATATTTATAATGGTACACGTTATAAATTCTTTGCAGAATATATGTACCGCCTTAATGGTGGCGGTGGCGGTTGCTATAATTTAGGCGTAGACTACCGTTATTATCATAAGCTCTATAAGAACTTTGTATGGGCAACAAGGGCAGCTTTTGCTACATCAGGTGGCAACCAGAAGATACTGTACCATATGGGTGGTGTAGATAACTGGATCAACCCTAAATACAGCTCTTATGTGCCGGTAAGGCCGACAGAGAAATATGCGTTTGAGACCATAGCCACTAATCTGCGTGGTTATGAACAAAATTCGCGCAATGGTAACAGCTTTGCAGTTATCAATACAGAATTGAGGCTGCCTGCAGTGGCTACTTTTGTAAAACGCCCGATACAATCGCCAATACTGAAAAACCTGCAGCTTGTTACCTTCCTGGATATAGGATCGGCATGGAAAGGCTTCCTGCCTAACGCAGACAGGATGCGTAATGACCGTTACCTGCCAACAGCTGACGACCCGAATGCTGACCCACAGGTAAGCTTGCTGGTAACTGACGAAACTGCCGGTATAGGTGTGGGTTATGGAGCGGGCCTCCGCTCGCAGATATTCGGTTATTTCCTGAGGCTGGATGCTGCATGGAATACCGAAGGGCGCAGGAAACCAATATGGTATTTCTCTATCGGAACTGATTTTTAACGTTTAAGACCAGTCTTTATAAAGCCTGCCGATGTTAAGGCAGGCTTTTTTATTACTTTTGCCTGTACCTTACCGGTACCTGAAAGATATGGCACTACTAAATAAAGAGGCAAGGATAGGACTACTCGTAACGATTTCCCTTTTCGTGTTTTTTGCAGGGTTTTATTTCCTGAAAGGAGCAAACCTGTTTTCGGGGGAAAACGAATATTATGTTTATTATGATGATGTACAGGGATTACAGCCATCGGCTTCTGTAATGGTGAAAGGTTTGAGTGTGGGCAGGGTATCAAAAATTTCACTGAATGAAGACGGCAAAGTACAGGTGACCATATCTGTAAAAAAGAAGATAAAAGTAGCTAAGGGTACTGTAGCCAAGCTAATGTCTGCCGACCTGCTGGGCACTAAGGCTATAAGCCTGGATATACCTCAAACAACTGAGGTGACTGAAGACGGTGCAACACTGGCAGGCAAAGTAGAGGGTGGTTTACTGGATAATTTATCTGTAGAGCTGTCACCACTCATACAGGATATCAGGCATGTAGTGGCATCGCTGGATACGGTAATGAGCGGTGTGAATAATATACTTGGACCTGATACAAGAAGCAGGTTATCGAATAGTGTGGCATCGCTGGATGTGACCATGAAGAATTTTTCTGAACTGGCTAAAAAACTGAATGCTGAAAGCAATGCGCTGGCATCTGTAATACGCAACGCCAACAGCATAACAGGTAATCTTGCCGCCAGCAATGAACACATCACTAATGTGCTGAAGAATGCGGATAATATATCCGGCCAGCTGGCTAATGCGCCTATAGAGCAGGCAGTAAAAGACATCCAGTCTACCATAGCGCAACTGAAAGGTATTGCAGATAAGGTTAACAATAGCCAGGGCTCACTGGGTATGCTGGTTAATGATAAGCAACTGGTGACAGACCTCAGCGAAGCGCTGAAAACACTCAATGGACTGATGGCAGATGTCAATGCACATCCTTCACGTTATATCAACGTCACTATTTTTGGCAGGAAAAATAAGGATACACACTAACAGGCAAAGAGTTTTGAACGCAGGTTACCTCATAAGTTCGGCATTAAGATTTGCAGCAGTAGTAGCTTTATGCATGCTGCAGGTTACCTCTTTCGCACAAAAGAAGCAGGCAGACACTGCCGGGAAGGTACCTATTGAGATATTAAGCGCTCGCTCATTTCAGCATGTAAAGACAGATACAGGAGAGATAGATAAGCTGATAGACTCTGTAGTGATGAAACAGGGTGAGACCATGATGTACTGTGACAGTGCATATTTTGACCTGTCGAAAAATAATATGGAGGCCTTTGGTGATGTACATGTTACGCAGCCGGGCTCTGAGGGAGTGAGTGACTATATGCGGTATACAGGTAATACCAAGATAGGATTCATGACAGGTAATGTGATGCTGACCGATGGTAAGAGCCATCTATGGTCGGAAGAAGTAGAATATGATGTAGCTAATAAAACAGGTACTTACACGCAAGGAGGTACATTGCAGGATAGTGCAACAACATTATCAAGTAATGCGGGCGTGTATAATATGAAAAGCAAAGATGCCCGCTTCTCGCAGGAGGTATTTGTAACCAACCCTGACTATAATATACAGAGTGATGATCTTGGCTATAATACAGAAACCAAGATCGTAACCTTCTTTGGTAATTCTGTTGTCACCGGCGATAAGTCGGTATTACGAACCAGTTGTGGTACTTATAACAGCCTTAAAGAGATTGCAGTGTTCCCTTGTCGCTCATCTGTTACTAACGAGCAGCATTACATAGAAGCAGACAGCCTGTATCATGATAAGGCCATTGGTAAGGGACAGGCAAAAGGAAACGTGATAGCAATAGATACTGAGCAGCACTCTACATTGTATTGCGGTAAAGCAGACTATAACGAGAAGAAAAGAAATATCCTTGCAACACTTAAACCTGTGCTGAAACAGATGAGCGATAAGGATAGCCTGTTTATAAGAGCGGATACATTTTATTCTGCACCTATACCAAAGCCGGGAGATACTGTAAAGTTTACCAAGGTAACAGGCAAGGGTAAAAAGAAGAAGACGGAAGTGCTTTATGCTGCAGATACTGCAACGGCAGATTCTACCGCACCCAGGTATTATACAGGTTACCATCATGTACTCATATTCTCTGATTCATTGCAGGGTAAGTGTGACAGTGTAATATATTCGGGTAAAGATTCCATTATCAGGATGATATATGACCCTATTGTGTGGTCGAGGAAAAGCCAGCTGACAGGTGATACCATCATCATGTATATGGACAGTAATAAGATTAAGCAGATGTTTGTACCTAATAATGGTTTGATGGTATCTCAATCAGGCCCGCCTAAAGCAGGATTGTTTGACCAGGTACAGGGTAAGACCATTACGGGAAATTTTAAGGATAATACCATTACGGATATGATAGTGGTGCCGAATGCAGAAACCATCTATTATTCGAAGGATGACAACGATGCGTATATAGGTGTGAATGAAGCATCTGCGGTGCGCATGAAGATATTGTTCAAAGACCAGCAGATACACTACATCTACTTTGAGGAAGATGTGAAACAAAAAGTATCCCCGTTAGAAAAAGCAAATCTTCCGGCAATGAAGCTAAGCCGTTTTAAATGGCTGGATGATAAGCGCCCGAAGAAGCTGGAAGAGCTGTTTCAATAAAAAGATTTGGTCGAAATAAAAATATATGTAATTTCGCCCCCGAAATGATGACAACCAAGCTATATAAGAAATTTAAGAAATGCCCAGCCCTTAGGTAGGCCGTGATTCTTATGTAGTTTAATCATAGATATTCATGAGGCTTACCGGAAAAGGTAAGCCTCGTTTTTTTAATACTAAACAGAATATGAGTCAGCTAAGCCAGCTTGCAGAAACATTGATAGGTTCGGAGATAGTACGCCTGGGTAACGAAATAGCAGTGCGTGTGAACCGTGGTGAAAAGATATATAACTATACCATCGGCGATTTCGATCCGCATATATTCCCTATTCCGCAGGAGCTGGAAGATGGTATTGTAAATGCCTACAGGGAGAAATATACTAATTACCCTCCCGGAGACGGTTTGCTTGAGTTGAGGGAAGCAGTAGCATCTTTTATACAGGATAAAGAAGGTATTAGTTATGCACCAAATGAAGTGCTGATAGCCAGTGGTGGCCGCCCGCTGATCTATTCAATCTTCCGCACTATTGTTGATAAGGATGATAAAGTGATATATGCTGTGCCATCTTGGAATAACAACCACTACACGCATATGAATGGCGGTCAGCATTGCGTGATAGAAGCATACCTCGAGAATGATTTTATGCCAACCGCGGCAGATATAGCCCCGCACATTAAGGGTGCGGCACTTCTGTGTCTTTGCACACCGCAAAATCCTACAGGTACTACTCTTTCAAAAACAGAGCTGGAAAAAATATGTGACCTGGTGCTGGAGGAGAACAGGAGCAGGGGAGAGCATGAGAAGAAACTCTACATTATGTTCGACCAGATGTATTTCACACTTACATACGGAGATACACAGCATTACAACCCGGTATCGCTGCGCCCTGAAATGAAAGAGTACACAGTGTTTGTTGATGGTATATCAAAAGCATTTGCTGCAACAGGTGTGCGCGTAGGCTGGTCTTTAGGCCCTGCAAAGGTGATAGCTAAAATGAAAGCATTGCTAAGCCATATAGGCGCATGGGCACCTATGGCAGAACAAAAAGCTACCGCAAAATACCTTGTACAGAAGGAACAGGTGAATACTTACCTCGCAGATACAAAAAAGAGCCTGGAAGAAAGGCTCTGGGCTATATACAATGGTATCATAGCATTGAAAGAAAAAGGCTATCCTGTAGATGCTGTTGCGCCGCAGGCTGCCATATATCTTACCATTAAAATAGACCTGAAAGGTATGCAGGCCGGCGATAAACAGATAGCAACACAGGCAGATGTTACAGACTACCTGTTGAGTGAGGCTAAGCTGGCTATAGTACCATTTTATGCTTTTGGTGCAGACAGGTCATCGCCATGGTACAGGCTGAGTATTGGCACCTGTAAGATGGAGGATATACCGGAAATGCTGGGTATGCTGGAATCAGCATTACAAAAATTATTAGTACTCAGCTAAGCAATTTTAGATTTTCACTTTTGAATTTTGACTTAATATAAAAATGCAGGTTTACAAATTTGGTGGCGCATCTATTGCCACACCCGAGCGAATGACGGCACTGCTGCCGATTATTAAAGATGCAGAACAACCGCTGGTAATGGTTGTGTCTGCTTTTGGTAAGACTACCAATGCGTTGGAACAAGTAGTAGCCAATGCCTGCAAGGGTAAGAAACAGGAAGCGCATGAACTGGTAAAAGAACTGGAACAACAGCACATAGAATATGCAAGGGAAATACTGAATGATGAGTATTATGCAAAAGTGCTGGAAGCATTCAATATATTCTTTACAGAACTGCAATGGGCGGTTGATGAAGCTACTGCAGAGAAGTATGATTATTCTTACGACCAGATAGTATGCATGGGTGAATTACTGTCGACAAGAATATTTGGGTTCTACCTGCAGCAATCAGGTTACAAGTTTGAGTGGGCAGATGCACGGGATATTATACGTACGGATGATACTTATCGTGATGCCAAGGTGGATTGGGAATACTCCAAGGCGAAAGCCATAGAAATATTATCTCCCCTGCTGCAGTCAGGTACAAGCATCATTACACAGGGTTTTATAGGAGCAACTGCAGATAATGCTTCCGTAACATTGGGTCGCGAAGGGTCTGACTATACTGCTGCCATGCTGGCGGCTATGCTTGGAGCAAGCGCAGTTACTATTTGGAAGGATGTGGAGGGATTACAAAATGCAGACCCTAAACAGTTTAGCAATACGGTGAAGATAGAAGCCATCACTTATCATGAAGTGATAGAAATGGCATACTATGGTGCGCAGGTAATACACCCTAAAACCATCAAGCCATTACAGAACAATAATATACCCCTGTATGTAAAATGCTTCCTGAATAAAGACCTGAAGGGAACCGTGATACAAAACGAGGTGAACAGTATCTTCTATCCGCCACTGATAGTAATGAAAAAAGACCAGGTGCTGATACAGGCTACGACTATGGATTTCTCATTTATTACAGAAGATAACCTGAGTGATATATACAGCATACTGCACGACCTGAAAATCAAAGTGAACCTGATTCAGAACGCAGCCATCAGCTTTGTAGCCTGTATAGATAATAAGGAAGACAAGGTGAAACAACTGGTAGAGGTACTGAGTAAGCATTACAAAGTATTGCGTAACGATGATGTGAGCCTGCTAACAATAAGGCACTATACACCGGAGATATTATTCGACCTTACAAAAGGGCGCTACACACTGCTTGAGCAGAAAACAAGACATACTGTGCAGGTGGTAATGAAATAAATAAGGCGGGTGTTACCCGCCTTATTTATTTAAACTATCTTCTTTCCTTTCATTGCATCTTTCAATGCTGCATCCATTACACGTTCTGCAAACGGGCGACTGACATCATTCAGCAATTCGGTTTCTTTTTGTATCCTGTCTTTGTCTTTAGCTGCTATAGCATCGCGGAGACGTTGCATGTGCTGTTGGGTTAATCCCAGCTCGTCATCTGCTAAAAGTTCCTTGTGTTTGGTAATGAATTTCTCAGTTGTTTCCAGCATTTGTTCTGCTTCTGTGCTCGCTTCTACCAGTGCACGCATCTGCATATCATCTTTGGCATGTGTGAGTGAGTCCATCAGCATTTTTTCAACTTCAGCATCGGTCAATCCGTATTGAGGTTTTACATCAATACTCGTTGCCACACCGCTACGCAATTCTGTAGCAGTTACTTTCAGTATGCCATCTGCGTCTATCAGGAAGGTTACTTCTACCTTAGGAAGTCCTGCCGGCATAGCGGGTATACCACTCAGGTTAAATTCAGCCAGTTTGCGGTTATCCTGCACCAGGTCACGTTCGCCCTGAAAAACCGATATACGCATGCCGCTTTGGCCATCTTTCTGTGTTGTGTACTGGCGGCCTGCTTTGGTAGGTATTTTAGAGTTGCGTGGTATCAGCACATCCATCAACCCGCCCATAGTTTCTATGCCAAGGCTCAATGGAGTAATATCTAGCAACAGCATGTCTGTATTGTTACCTGCCAGTATATCGGCCTGTACAGCTGCACCCAAAGCTACAACCTCGTCAGGGTTCAGGTTGTCAAAAACTTCCCTGTCAAAGAACTTGCTCACGCTTTCTTTTACCTGTGGTACACGAGTAGAGCCACCTACCATTACTACTGCATCTATAGCAGCAGGCTGTAATCCCGCATCGCGCATGGCATTCTTGCAGCATTCAATAGTACGGTCAACTAATGGTTGAATGAGTTGGTTAAAGGCAGTTTTTGTGACACTAACTTTTTCGCCGCCTACAGTGCCATCAAAACTATCATTACTGCTCAGGTGTTTTTTAGCTTCTTCGGCAGTAAGGCGAAGTTCCTGCGAGAGTGATTTGTGTTGTTTCAGTTCCTCGTCAGTAATGCCTAATTCTTTTTGCCAGTGCCGTGCCAGTGCCCTGTCCAGGTCATCGCCACCTAAGTAAGTATCACCGTTAGTTGAGAGTACTTCAAATATGCCATTGGTAATTTTCAGTATCGATATGTCAAATGTGCCGCCGCCAAGGTCATATACCGCAATTGTCTTTTCCTCATCAGGGCTGATGCCTAAGCCATAGGCAAGGCTGGCAGCAGTAGGTTCGTTCACAATACGCAATACATCAAGCCCGGCCAGTTTGCCTGCATCGCGGGTAGCCTGGCGTTGTGCATCATTAAAGTATGCAGGTACAGTAATAACAGCTTTTGATACCGGAGTTTTCAGGATGTGCTCTGCACGGTGTTTCAGTTCTTTCAGTATATAAGATGATAATTCGATAGGGGAGTAGAATTTATCACCTACCTGCACTTTTACTAATGAATCAGTATTATCATCAATTACTTTATAAGAAAAGAAGCCAGCATGGTCGCTGATGTCTTTATAAGATTTACCCATCAGCCTTTTTGCAGAGTAGATAGTATTCTGAGGTTCCGCAATGAGTTTTTCTCTTGCAGGGTTACCAACCGTAATATTTCCAGATTCGTCAAAGTGTATGATTGATGGTACCAGTGTCAGTCCGTCGGTTTCTCTTAATGCAAGTGGTTGTTTGGTATCTTTCCGCACAATAGCTACCAGGCTGTTGGTGGTTCCAAGGTCTATACCCACAATAGTATCTTCCTGCTGTAAGCTGCCGGTTGCTATATTTATCGCTACTTTACCCATTTCTATTATTTTCGAGGCACAAAGGTAGGCTGTAGATGTTAAAATTGATGTAAGTTCTGTCTATGGCTGTTGATGATAAAATGATGAACAATTAATTTTACTACAGATATGGCTACCCGATCATTCATATTATTAGGTATTATACTGCTCATAACATCCTGCAACTTGCATAAGAGGGAGGATGCTATGAAACTGAATAATGAACTGGCGGCTATTAATGATTCCCTGTATTACATAGGCCGTAACTGGAACGAGGAACTGAAAATTGCAGTTAATACCAAGGACTTTACAGGGTTGCCTGCTGTACGCTTACAAATGGATGATTACATAAAGAATAAAATAGAATATGTAAGCAAGATGCGGGATGTTGGCGGTTCGGAGGAGTTAAGGAAAGCTGAATTACATTTTCTTCAATTTGAAAAATCACTCATATCACATGGGTTCCAACCATTTGAAAGCTTTACAGATAGCTCTACAGATGAACAAATAACAGAAGCTTATAAAGCGTTATTGCAACAGGTGGGTGATGAGCAGGAACATTTAGCCAACCTAAGCAAGCTGCAGGATGATTATGCCGAAAAAAATGATTTCCCTAAGCCTATCAGGCCATAACATATATATTTAGGGCAGACATATCAGGTTTCCCCATATTTCCCACAATTAACTTGTAAACTCAATATTCTTCGGGGATAAACGATTGATTTTTCTATTTTTGTTTCCCTCTCAAAATTTTTGTGCTTTGCGATTAAAGTCGTTGGAAATAAAAGGATTCAAGTCCTTTGCAGATAAAACACATGTTATTTTGGACCACCCCATTACAGGTATTGTAGGCCCTAATGGTTGTGGTAAATCTAACATTGTAGACGCCATCCGTTGGGTGATAGGCGAACATAAGATACGTGCCCTCCGTTCTGATAACCTGGAAGATCTGATATTCAACGGGTCTCGTACCCGTGCAGGTTCTGGTATGGCAGAGGTATCTCTTACATTCGAGAATACCCGCAACCTGTTACCTACAGAGTTTACCACAGTAACTATTACTCGTAAGTTCTACAAGAATGGTGAAAGTGAATATCGACTGAACGATGTAACCTGCCGTCTTAAAGACATCCATAACCTGTTTCTTGATACCGGTGTAAGTAATGACTCTTACGCTATCATCGAGCTGGGCATGGTGGATGACATCATCAAGGATAAGGATGGCAGCCGCCGCCGTATGCTGGAGCAGGCCGCAGGTATCTCTATATACAAAACACGTAAGCGTGAGGCCAAACTGAAACTGGATGCTACAGAACAAGACCTTGCACGTATAGAAGACCTGTTGTTTGAAATAGGTAATAACCTGCGTACACTGGAGAGCCAGGCTAAGAAAGCTGAACGCTATTTCCAGATAAAGGCAGAGTATAAAGAACTGAGCATTGAACTGGCAAAAGCATCGCTGGAGCATTTCAATGACCAATATAAATCGCTGAATGAGCAGCATGAGCAGGAAACTGACCGCCGTACACAACTGGAAGCTGTAGTAGCTACAGAAGAAGCGGTGGTAGAGCAGGATAAAGTGAAGCTCATAGAAAAGGAACAGGAGCTGAACGGTTTGCAAAAGCAGTTCAACGAACTGATGAACCGCATACGCCAACTGGAAAGTGATAAGAAACTGGCAGCACAACGCCTTGAACATCTGAAAGAACGTGAACGCAGCCTTTCTGATTTCTTATCAGGTGCAGGACAGCAACTGCAGTCGCTGGAAGAATCAATTGCCTTTGCTGAAAGGCAGATAGAAGAAGAGCAGGGTGGCATGGAACAACTCCGCGATGAGTTGGAAACATTGCGCAGCCGTGTAGATGATAAACGTGAGGCCTTTGATGCAAAGAAACTGGTGCTGGAACAACTGCGCAGTGAATATGCACAAAAGCAACGCAGCCAGTTTGATGCCGAAAAGAAAGTAGCCATAGCAGATACATCTGTAATGAACCTGCAACGCAGCATACACCAGGTACAGGAAGAGCGTGCAAACAGGAACATGCAGATAGAGCAGTTGAGCTCTGAGAAATCAGGTACAGAGACTAACCTCGCTGATAAGCAGGAAGAACTGCAAGACCTGGTAGCAAGGCATGAAGAAGTAAAAAGCAAGATACTGGAGAGCCAGGAGCAGGTAGAGAACCTGCGTGCAACACTGGTAGATGAGAACCGTAAACTCGATTCGCGCCGCAATGAGCACGATCTGTTGAAATCACTGGTAGAAAGCCTGGAGGGATATCCGGACAGTATCAAGTTCCTGAAGAAGAATAAGGAATGGAATAGTGAAGCCCCGTTGTTGTCAGATGTATTCGTAGTTCAAAATGAATACCGTACTGCACTGGAGAACCTGTTGGATAATTACCTCAACTACTATATAGTAAACAATATTAGTGAAGCAGCAAAAGCTGTACACCTGCTGGAATCAAATAAAAAAGGTAAGGCCAATTTCTTTGTGCTGGACCAGTTTCAGCAATTTGCTCAGCAGGAACACAAAGTACAGGAAGGTCTTATTCCTGCACTGAGTGTAGTGAATGTAGATGAGCAATACATGCCGCTGGCAAAACATTTGCTCGGCCATGTGTATATAGCAGAATCAGAAGGTAACCTGATAGATCAGGCTACACTGAATGGCAATGTGATAGTGGAGAAGAGCGGGAAGATGGTACGTGGTAAATACACACTGGGTGGCGGTTCTATAGGATTGTTTGAAGGCAATAAGATAGGTCGCGCCAAGAACCTGGAACGCCTGGCTAAAGAAATAGAAGAGCTGACTGCGACAACTAACCAGTTGAAGCAACACATCTCTGATACACAAACACTGATTGCAGGTTTCAATACAGAACTTAACGACAAGGCTATAGAGCAAACCAAGCAGGAGATAAACCGCCTGCAAAACCATGTGGTAAACCTCGGCCACCGTATTGAGAACTTTGAGCAACTAAACCAGACAGGTGAGCAACGTTTACAAGACCTGCAGGAACAACTTGCAGAATCGCAGGAGAGTATCAGCGAAACAAGAGTAGAGCTTGAAAATATAAGTGCTGAATTACAAGGCATACAGCAGAACATACAACAGGCAGAGGATGAATTCCGCATGGTAGAAGCTGAGTTCAATGCTGCAACACAGGAGTATAACAACCAGAACCTGCAATATACCCGCCAGCAAAGTAAGCTGGAAGGATTGAAACAGGAATTGAGTTTCCGTAGTAACCAGTTGAATGATCTTAAACGCCAGATAGCCAGCAACAGTGAACAGTTACAACAGACAACTGCTCAATTGAGTGAAACCGAAACTCAGTTGCACTCCGGCGATAATGAGCTGTATGAATTGCTGACACGTAAGGAAACTGAAGAGCGCGAACTGAACGAGAAAGACAGGATGTACTATGAAATGCGTAATACCATTTCTGCGCAGGAAAGTCAGCTCAATCAGAAACGCCGTGAGAAGGAACATGCAGAAACCTTACTGAACAGCATTAAGGACAAGCTGAATGAAATGAAACTGCAACTGGCAGGTATGAAGGAAAGGCTGAGTGTCGAATTCAAGGTGAACCTTGATGAGATACTTGACCAGGCACGTACCGGTACAGAAACAGTAGAGGAACTGAATGCGGAAGCGGAGCGCATGAAAAAGCGCCTTGAGAATATGGGTGAGGTGAACCCGACAGCTATTGAGGCATTTACGGAAATGAAAGCACGTAATGATTTTATCGTAGAGCAGAAGAACGACCTGGTGAACGCAAAGGAATCATTGCTGGCGACCATTGAAGAAGTAGAACTGACTGCAAATACTAAATTCCGTGAGACGTTTGATAAAGTACGTGAGAACTTTATAGAAGTGTTCAAGGCATTGTTCACGGCAGAAGATAATTGTGACCTGCGCCTTACAGACCCTGATAACCTGGCAGAAAGTGGTATTGAAATATATGCACAGCCTAAAGGTAAGAAGCCAAGTACACTTACACAATTATCAGGTGGCGAGAAAACACTTACATCAACAGCATTCCTGTTTGCTATCTATCTCATCAAGCCGGCTCCGTTCTGTATTCTCGATGAGGTGGATGCACCGCTCGATGATGCGAACGTAGGCAAGTTCACACAGATGATACGCAAGTTTAGTGATAACTCACAGTTCATCATCGTTACGCACAACAAGCAGACAATGGCTGCGGTTGATGTGATATATGGTGTAACAATGCAGGAGCCAGGCGTAAGTAAGCTTGTGCCTGTTGACTTCCGTAGTTTGAATAACTAAAAGTTAAATCAACTATATAAAGGGCAGCACGCAAGTGCTGCCCTTTATGTTTCGTTAAAGTTCTGTCAATTAGCACTTATTAAGGTTAATAAGATGTTTTTCTTGCCTACTTTTCAATTGTGGTATTAGCATAGTGATACGGGTAAACCTTAATCAATCAACATTATGCAAAAGCATTTTTACTTTCTAATTGTTGCTGTACTTGCAGCCGCAGGTGTTCAGGCACAAACAATATTAGTACAGGGTACTGTAAAAACTAATAATAGTGAACCGCTGGCTACGGTTACTGTATCATTACTCAATGCAAAAGACTCTTCATGGGTGCAGACAGAAATGACTGATGATAATGGCAGTTTCCGATTCAAAGATGTAAAGGAGGGTGCGTATATCATTGATGCACACTTGCTGGGTTATAATGTACAGCAGGAACAACTGGTTGTGGGCAAGGAAACTGCAATTGTGAAACTGGTGATGCAGAAGACAGCAAATAACCTGAAAGAGGTTACTATCACAGATAAGCACCCGTACATAGAAAGAGAGTTTGGTAAGACAATTGTGAATGTGGAGCAAAGCACAAACCCCGGTAATAATGTACTGGACCTGCTGCGCAGATCACCAGGTGTAAAAGTAGATGGTGCCAATAATATATCTATGAAGGGTAATGCAGTGCTTGTACTGGTTGATAATAAACAAACCTATCTATCAGGGCAGGAATTAGCAGATTATTTGCGCAGCATAGGGTCGGAGCAGGTGGCACAATTAGAACTTATTACCGAACCATCTGCTAAATATGATGCTGAAGGAGCCGGGGGTATTATCAATATCAAAACAAAAAAGATAAAGAAGAAAGGGTATAACGGAAACGTAGCATTGGAAGGCGGACAAAGTGTTTACTCAAGCACACATAATTCAGCAATGCTTAACTACAGGAATAATAAACTGAATGTGTATACCAATGCCGGTTATCTTTTAGGTAACGGCTTTATGGACAGGCATGATGTGCGGAAAGCTATTGATGAACAAACGGGTAATGTGATAAGCGGTACTAAGCAGGATATGTACATACACGAAACATTTGAGGACTATAACCTGAAGCTGGGTGCTGATTATGCAGTGAATGATAAGGTAGATATAGGTGGCAGTGTGAAGGGTATCTATCATCCTAATAATGAAAGAACAGTATCTCATGCTTACCAGGAGAATAGTACAGGCGACATTGTACAAAACAATACGGAGAATAAGGATGGCTTCAAACGTGATAATTATATATGCAATGGCTATATGAGGTATACACCATCTAAAGCAGAAGAATTAAGTGCTGATGCCGATTACCTGTACAGGAGACAAAACAGCTACCAGAATATTGCCAGTGCAAACTATGATGGGAATGGGAGCCCGTCGGCTGGAGGGATGGACCTGCGCAGTAAATCTGCATCTGGAATAGAAGCTACGGCTGTTAAGGTTGATTATAGCCTGAATATACCAAAGACATGTAAGCTGGAAGCTGGTGCTAAGACAAGTATTGCATCTGCGAATAACGGAACTCATTTCGATAAGAGTAATAATGGTGTAT
Source organism: Flavipsychrobacter sp. (assembly GCA_044227125.1). Classification (GTDB taxonomy): domain Bacteria; phylum Bacteroidota; class Bacteroidia; order Chitinophagales; family Chitinophagaceae; genus Polluticoccus. The sequence continues at coordinate 967,541 of JBGAFS010000001.1, read as the reverse complement.
GGATAAATGATACTACACGCACGAATAGTTTTAGTTACAAGGAAAATATCAATGCAGTATATGCAAACGTAAGTAAAGAGCTGGGTACGAAATGTAAAGCACAGGTAGGTTTGCGAGCAGAGAATTCAAATATCAGCGGCAACCAGTTGGAGCAGAGCATCCAATTTTTCCGTTCACGCACATCGCTATTCCCTACAGGATTCCTGAATTATAATCCTGATGAGAAGAATAGCTTTGAAATAAGCTGCGGCAGGAGGATAGAACGTCCAGCATATACGCAGCTTCATCCATTCCGTTTTTACTATTCACAGTTTTATTTTACGAAAGGTAATCCTGATCTGAAACCATCATTCAGAAATTATGCAGAATGCAGTTACAGCCACAACAATAAATTATTTGCTTCTATAGGCTACAGGAGGGTAAAGGGATTAATAACTCCTGTGCTGCTGAAAGACCCCGGGAGTAATGCTTTGTATGCTACATGGGGTAACCTTGCTAACAGGGATATAGTACAGGGTTCTCTGGCATACAGCGATCTGTTATTTGCCTGGTGGGAAATGAGTGCAGCAGCTAACTGTTACTATAATGAGTTTGAGGATGTAAATGGTAATAGCGGAAATGTCAGGTCTATAGGTTATGACGTGTCTATGAATAATCATTTTGAGCTGGGCGGCGGATGGAGTATAGATACTACCTTGGTTTATTCGAGCGGAGACCTCCAAAACCTGATAGACAGGTACGGACCGAATTTGTGGTTGGATATGAGTATAGCCAAAAAGCTATGGAAGGATAAAGCAATAATTAAGCTAGCCGCGAATGACCCTTTCAATATCTATCGTACCCGCTCAACCACAAACTGGAATGGTGTAGAGACGGCTTCATTATTCCGATTAGCAACACATGACATAGGTGTCGGGTTTACCTATAATTTTGGTAAAAAGGCAGATGTTCTAAAAAAGGAACGCAAGGTTAATTCTGAAGAAGCAAAGCGGATGTAAGAGCTTAAGCAGTTCTCATTGACGGGTTCCTGTTGATGAAGAACTGTTTTTCACCTTCAGGAAGTAATACACGCACGCTGCGCAGCCCGTTATCATCAAAATCGAGCAGGGCCTGGAGTGGCTCATTTTCCGACGGTTTGTAGATATATTCCAGTCCATCTATCATTACAGTTTTGTTTGTGATGATGATGGAACCATTAGATTCTTCCTGCACTACATGCTCTGACCCATCAGAAAGGAAGGTTATAGACTGCATACGGTAGTAAGCATAGGTCTTGCCGCCACGGCTCAGCATCCTGTACAGGGCTACAGACAACACACCGGCAATTATCAATAATATAGTGCGCAACATTGATTGATACCTAATTAACCTTTAAAATATAATCTTACAGTCAAAAAAACTAATACTTTGCTAAAATAGCATTTTAAACCTCTACATGTACAGATGCCCGGGGCAATAGGCATAGTTCATAGTGCAAAGAAACAAATAGTTTGGCTTTTTAGAGCGAAAAAATTTATAACTGTTTTTGAAATGCTTGTTTGAGGTAGAAAAGTACTATTCCTGTAAGTATAATACCCAGTGCAAAGCTTATATACTCAATGTCGCTGCTGAAGAGTATAAACAGCCAGATAATAATTGAAAGTATAGCCGGCAGAGGGAATAATTTCATTTTATAGGGCCTTTCATCAGTCGGTTTGTTGTAGTGCCAGGCAATAACACCAACCGCCTGTGATACAAACTGGATAAGTATGCGCATGGTGATAATAGCTGTGATTACCTCCTTCATTTTGAATAAAAGGCTGAAAATGAATGCCAAACCGCAGAGGAAAAGCAATGAGATGTGCGGGAAGTGTAACCTCGGGTGTAGCCGGCTGAATACTTTGAAAAAATCTCCGTTTTGCGCGGCGGCATAGGGTACCCTGGAATAACCCAGGATGACAGAGAACAGTGAGGCAAGTGCAATGCACAATACCAGTACTGTAGCTATTTGGCCGGTGAGGTGGTTATATATATGCTCGAAATAAGTACTAACAATAAAATCAGAGCTTGCTATCTGTTGCCATGGCAATACACCTAACAATATGGTTTGCATACCAAGGTATAATATCGCAATGCCCGTGATGGAGATAAAAATGCTGCGGGGAATATTCTTTTCGGGCTTAATTATTTCTCCGCCCAGGTGGCATACATTATAGTAGCCGAGGTAGGAATAAACTGCCTTTAGAGAAGATTGTCCGAGTGCTACAAAAAACATCGCAGTAAAACCATTCTCCGGCATTCTAAAATCGAAGGCCTGCGTAGCATTGAAATGCCCTAAGCCGGAAATAATAAGCCATAGGATTGTGCCGCCGGTTATAACCCAGAGTAACACGGATATTTTACCTATACTCCTGATGTTTCTGTACAGCAATATTGTGAGCAGTACAACAAGCCCTCCGCTAACCATTTTCTTTTGTAGTTCATCCAACGGAAAGAGGTAGGTGAGATATTGAGCAAACCCTATTGCACCGCTGGCTACTACAAGAGGAGCCTGAATGCTTGTTTGCCATGTGAAGAGAAAGGCCATCATCCTGCCTCGTTTAGGCCCAAACAGTTTTTGCAGAAATACATAACTGCCCCCTGCCTCCGGCCATTTAGCACCAAGTTCAGCCCATACAAAGCCATCCATATAGGCAAGCAAAGCACCCAGCAACCATGCCAGCAGGCACAAAGGCCCCTGTAACATGCCTACAATAAGCGGGATGGTAACGAATGGGCCTATACCCACCATATCTATCATATTGATAGCTGTGGCCTGGGTGAGCGATAATGCACGATCAAGATGACCTGAGTTGGATGAATTGTCCTGCAACGAGTAATGCTTTACCCGACAAAAATAATATTAGCAACGGCCTTTTGTATGGATATGCTCAATAAGCCTATGCTGAAACTTTATTGCTCAGATGAATTTATTGTCCTTGGCTGTTTTTATAGCATCGGCTTTAGAATGTACATTCAGTTTGTGGTATATATTCTTGATATGCGATTTCACTGTTTCCAGGTCTATGAACAGTTCCTGGGCTATGCGTTTGCGGCTTTTGCCGGTAGCTATCTGTTCCAGTATCTCTGTTTCCCGGCGGGTGAGTGGTGAGGCTTCGTTGCGCTGGAAAGATTGGATAACCATACGGGCTATATGGGCACTCATAGGGCCACCACCTTCCATAACTTCGTAGATAGCACTGATAATCTTTTCGGGTGCAGTGTTTTTAGTAAGGTAGCCGGAGGCACCGTTACCCAATGCGCGGAATATCAGCATATCCTGCTCATAAACTGTAAGGATTAGGATATGAACATCAGGCACCAGTTTTTTTAGTTTAGGCAATGCGTCAATACCCGAAATACCCGGGAGCTCTACATCGAGTAGTATAACATCAGGATTATCCTGTGCTATTTTTTTCGCAGCATCTTCATAAGAACGATAGGTGCTAACTATTTTGTAGCCGTCATTATTGTCGATAAGGAATGCATAACCATCGCGGATGGTATCGTCATCTTCAATTATGCTCACCTTTATGTCGAGGTCCCTGCCCATATTTTGGCTTTTTACAAATTTCCTATTAGTTACTCATACATATATCACCCTAAAGAAGTTAGAAATGAAATTTTTTCGCATTTTAACAAATCCTATAAAGCCCCCGGTACTACCCTGAACCTGAGGCTGATAACAGTACCTTCTCCGGGATGTGTATCGATATACAATTTGCCTTTTATTCTCTGTGCACGTTTATTCATATTATCAATACCGTGCCCTTTGGCTACCGTATCATAATCGAAACCGGTACCGTTATCGGTAAGGGTGATGTGCAGTATATCTTTTTCCTCAATTACTGCTTCCAGTTTTACCTGTGTTGCTTTGGCATATTTAAGGCAGTTGTTGAGTGCTTCTTTAAAAATCATCATCAGGTTGCGACTCACATCAAGAGGCAGTTTATAGGTTTTCAATAGCTCATCAGTAGCAGTGAATGAAAAATCTATCTCTGTATCCTGAAATAGTTCAGCTCCAAAGTCGCGCAGGCGGTATATGATCTCATACAGGCTGTCGTTTGATGGTTTAAGCGACCATAAAATATCGCGTGTGCCATTGTATAACTGGTTACTGTTGTCCTGAATCTGGTCGAGTATGCGTAATGATTCAGGTGACAGTGTTGCTATCTTATTCTTCAAAACATTGGTCAGTACGTTGATGCGTGTCAGTTTATTGCCCACCTCATCATGAAAATCTTCAGCGGTGCGCTCCCTGACCTTTACTTGTTCTTCGCGGCGCAGGCGTTCTGTTAGCGCTATACGGTTTTGTTTACGACGGTTGACGATATATTGGATGCTGATACCCAGCAGTATACAGGCTATCAATATCAACAACCTGAACCAGCCAGTTTTATGGAACGGTGTAATTATTTCGAAAGGATAGTTCAGTTTCCTGGTGCTGCCATTGCCGGTACTGCATTCTACTTCCAGCAAGTACTTGCCCGGTGGAATTGCTGAATAGGTAACGGTGTTAATGTCTGACCAGTCTGACCATTTATTTTCCAACCCGCCAATGCGGTACCTGTATCTTACCTGTGCAAGGTCTGTGAGTGTAAGTGCCTGGAATGTAAATGTCAGGTTGTTTTTTCGATATGGCAGGTGCAGTTTGTACGGAACGTTGTACCATGAATCTGTGCTGTCGAAATAAGATGAATCAGTGATGTCTTCTCCAAACAATTTTATCGACTGCAGTATAATGGTAGCAGGTAAAGGAGTTATCAGTTTCGATGCAGGATTGTAATGCAAGGCCCCGTTAGTGGTGCCAAACCATATACTGCCATCATGCATCTTAAACACAGCATTGTGATTACTCTCCATGCCGGTTATGCCCTGGTTTTTACCATAAAACTGAACGGATGGTTTGCCTCCGGCCAATGATATTTTGTGTATGCCGTAGCCTGTACCCAGCCATATATTGCCATCGTTATCTGTGATGATATTGTAGATAAAGTCGGAATGGAGCCCATTGCTTTTATTCATTGCGAAGGCTTTACCCGATAAGCGGTTATAGCAAATGACACCATTGTCGCTGGTGCCTATCCATAGTTCTTTGCCCCTTATTGCAAAACATTGCGGGGTAGAGCTGTCGGCTGCCGTATTCGTTTTAAATTGAATAAGGTTATCTGATGTATATAGTTTCAAGCCATTGTTGGTAGCCAGCAGGACACTATCTGTGCCCAGTGCAATAAAGTCTTCAGTTATTGTGCCGGGCGTTTTTAGCTTGTGTAATGTGTCTGCCCGGAAATAAGCTATGCCATTATCAAAGCCTATCCACAACCTGTTGTCTTTGTCTGCATAGATACCAGTGATGAGGTTGGAAGGCAGTGTTGGGGTTGTATATTGTTTGAATCTGCCATTATATCTCCAGAGGCCTTCACCACGGGTGCCCAGCCATATTTCATTATTGTGAAAGAATATAGCCGTAATAGCGGGTCTAGATTTTAGAGGTACAGGTACTTTGCTGATCGTGCCATTTTCATATACGTACAGGCCTGCATCATAGGTGCCGAGGTATAACCTGTTGCCCTGCGCTGCAATACTCATTATCTGGGCGCTCGGTAGCCCGGCACTTTCATTAAGTACAGAGAATTGTGCACCGGAAAACCTGAATATACCTTGTCCGTCAGATGCCATCCAGATATTGCCTTCGGCATCAGTTAACAGTTGGTTGATGGCATTGTCTGTAAGGCCGTTTTTCTTGTTGCAGTAGATAAGTGAGCTGTCATTAAGCCTGAACGCACCTGTGGTTGTACCCAGCCATATGTTTTTGTATTTATCTTCTGTAACAGAAAGAACCGGGGGGAGCGCATATAGCTTTTGGCCTCTTACGCTTGATATGACGATATTGTCGCCAACCAAATTATATAAGCCGCCATTAGTGGCCAGCCAGATGCGTTGCCTGCTGTCTTTGTATATGTCCAGTATTGTGGCCGGAGCTTTGAGTGATGGCTCATTTATCGAGCTGCTATCCCATGTGTTCGTGTGATACCTGTAAAGAGTACCACCGGCTTTAGCTATCAGCAGGTTTTCGCCATCAACAAATACGGACGTAATAACAGCGTCTTTGTCCGGTATATCAAACTGTCGACTTTTGCCGTTTGATATGCTGTATAGTTTGCCTCCTGCACGGCACCATATGGTGCCATCGTTGGCAGGTCTTATTTCAGTTACTGAATTTGCAGTAGGGTTTTCCGGCGTAGCAAAGCTGAAATGCCTGAATGTTTTTCCGTCGAATTCAGACAACCCTTTTGGTGTGCCAATCCATACCTTGCCTGCTTTGTCTGTAGCCACGGCATTCACCATATTGCTGATCATGCCATTGCGTACACTGTAGTTAGAGAAGGACTTACCATCATAGCGGGATAAGCCGCCGAGTGTGCCTATCCATAAATGCCCGAATTTATCCTGCGCTATACCTGTTGCCTGCGATTGTATGAGCCCGTTCTCAACATTAAGATTGAAGAACGGGAATCGTTGTGCGATAACTGAATAATAATGCAGCATCAGCACCACTAACAAAATGCTCTTTGTAAAGTTTGGTTTCGGCACTATGTGAAATTACATTATAAACATCATAGGGTGTATCATAAGAATAAATCACCCCTTCGGGGTGACCCTGTTTTTGCCATTTCACCCGCATAGGGTGAAATGGCGGAAGTGATTAGCCAATACTTTTATGCATCAAATATCATTATGCGGACTTACCTGTTATTCTTTACTGTGATGTTCTTTGTTTCTGTTGCAGCATTTGCCCGGGATGGTAAGATATCCGGCAAGGCAAAAGATGCTGAAGGAAATGCATTGCAGGGTGCTAATGTAATATTACTGGATGCAGATAGTAATCGTTTGGTAAAGGGGGAAATAACAAATGCCGATGGGCAATTTGTACTGGCTGAAATACCTGACGGGGCATATATGGTTAAAATAAGCCTGTTGGGGTATGAAACCTACCAATCAGGCAAGCAGGTTGTTACTTCAAATAATACTGACCTGGGAGATGTGCTGATGAAGAGAAAGGCAGGTACACTGAAAGAGGTGTCTGTAAAGGGGCAAAAACCATTGATAGAAATAAAGGCAGATAAATTGGTGGTAAATGTTGAAAATTCTATAGTAAATGCAGGCTCTTCTGTGCTTGAAGTATTATCCCGTTCTCCGGGTGTAAGGGTAGACCAGAATGATAATGTAAGTTTAAAAGGCAGGCAGGGTGTATTGATACTGATAGATGGCAAAAGAACAGCTGTAGCCGGAAGTGATCTCGCTAATGTATTGAAGAGCATGTCGTCGAGCACTGTAGACCAGATAGAGATAATCACTAACCCTTCTGCCAGGTATGATGCAGCAGGTACTGCTGGCATCATTAATATAAAGACCAAACGTGATAAACGCATGGGGCTTAACGGTAGCGTGAATAGTTTCTATGCGCAGGGAGTATATGCTAAAGCAGGTGGTGGTTTCAACCTGAATTACCGTAATAAAAAATGGACAATAACTACCGGGTATAACTATGCATATAGAAAGGGATTTAATCACCTTACATTATACCGCAGTTTTTTTGCCAATGATACCTTTCAAAATGCTTATGACCAGGATAATAATACTATTTTCAATGTGTATAGCCACAGCGGAAATTTAAGTGTTGATTATGCTCTTTCTAAAAGGACTGTAGTGGGTGTTATGGCAAGCACTAGCCCAACAAATTTTGATATAAACAGGAAGAGCTACGCGAAAGTAATAGCGAGTGACAGAACTCTGCAGTCGTACTTTGTTACAGATAACAAAGCAGATAACAGCCTTGATAATTATTCTGCAAACCTGAATCTCAGGCATAGTTTTGACAGTACAGGTAAGGATCTGAGTGTGGACGTTGATTACAGTCATTATCATTCTAAACGACCGCAGGATTATGTGACACGCTACCTGGATGTGCGGGGCGATGATTATCGTCCTAAATATTTCCTTTCCGGTGATCTTGATGGTAAGACGACGATAAGATCTGTAAAGGTCGATTATGTTCACCCATTGAAAAATGGTTTGAGACTTGAGACAGGTATAAAATCGAGTTATGTAACGCAGGATATAAACGCACAGTTTTTTGACTATAGTAGCGGAGCATATATATTCGATTCAAACAAAAGCAACCATTTTATTTACAATGAAAATATTAATGCTGTCTACGTAAATGCAAATAAGGACTGGGAGAAATGGGGCACCCAAATAGGACTGCGTGGCGAGCAGACAATTGCTAAAGGTGAGCAGAAGGTATATGGACAAACATTTACCCGAAACTATGCACAACTATTTCCAAGCTTTGCCGTGCAACGGCATATAGACAAACAGAATGACCTGGGACTTACGATGAGCCGTCGTATTACCCGTCCTAATTATGAACAGCTAAATCCTTTCAAAAATTTTCTTGATCCCAGCACCTATGCATCAGGGTACCCATACCTACAGCCCGAGCTTGTGTATAATGTAGAATTGTCGCACACATTCAAGCAGAAGTTTGTTACATCATTCCTGTATAGCTATTATGACAGGCCAATAACAGAAGTGATACAGCCCAGTGATGATACAAATCAGAAACGTGTGACAGTGCAAACGACCAAAAACCTTACAAGCCAGAGCTATTATGCATTGAGCGGTACTTACCAGTTTCAGTTCTTTAAATGGTGGATGAACAGTTCACACTTTAATTGCTACTACACTAAATTCAGGGGTGATATAGCCAACTCTATACTGAATAGCGACAGGGTGACTGCTGATTTTAATATCACTAACAGCTTCATTTTGCCCAAAGACTGGTCGGCAGAGTTGAGTATGTTCTACCAAACAAAACAACTGTATGGCTACATGACCATAGACCCGCTTTGGTCGCTGAATGCAGGTATACAGAAAAACCTTTTCAATAAGATTGCAACACTGAAGCTAAGCGTTACAGATATATTCTGGAGGAGTTACCCCAGGGCTGTATCTGTATATACCGATTATACTGAACGATTTAAAGCGCAGCGGGAAACAAGGCAGTTGCAACTGACGTTCAATTACCGCTTTGGTAAAAAAACGGTAGCTCCAATAAGAAGACGCACAGGAGGTGCAGAAGATGAAAAGCGCAGGGCAAGCGCTAACAGTTAAAAGAATGTTGAGTTTACATAAAGCCACCTGTAGTCTTGCAGATGGGTTGAAGCAAAGAAAAGCCCCGGTATCATATCCTGCAACCAATGACCGGGGCTTTCTTAATGTTATGACAGTGTGTCTATTTATCAGACATACCCATCCAGTCGAGGGCGTTTTTGTACAGTAATTGTTCTGTTTGTGATGCGGTGAAGCTCTCCATGCTTTCAATCAGTTTGCCGGGGTGATGCTCGCCTAAAGGGAATGGGTAATCGCTGCCCATACATACTTTATCATGACCCATCACGTCAACCACATATTGCAATGCTTTAGGGTCGTGTACTAAGGCATCTATCCAGAATTTACCCAAATACTCGCGTGGGTTTACATTGTTGTCTACAGCGCAAAGATCGGGACGAACATTAAATCCATGTTCAATACGGCCTATTGTGAATGGGAAAGAACCGCCACCATGCGCAAATGCTACACGTAGTTTTGGGAAACGCTCAAATACGCCGCCAAATATCATAGAGCTGATAGCGCGTGCAGTTTCTGCAGGCATACCCACCAGCCATGGCAGCCAGTATTTGTTCATGTCATTTTCGCCCATCATTTCCCAAGGGTGTACAAATATGCAACAGTCTAATTCTTCAGCTGCTTTCCAGAACGGATCGAAGAATGGGTCGCTCAGGTTTTTGTTGTTGATGTTTGAGCCTATTTCAAGACCCGGCATTTTCAGCTCTGTTACACAACGTTCCATTTCTTTAATGGCAAAGTACATGTCCTGCATAGGTACTGTACCGAGGCCTATAAAGCGGTCAGGGTTGTCGGCTACGCATTGTGCTATATGGTCGTTGAAGAAACGGGAGGTCTCATTACAGTGTTCCGGTTTTGCCCAATAGTTGAACAGCACAGGGATAGTAGATAAGACCTGGGTTGTTACTTCGGTCATATCCATTTCCTTCAAGCGTGCATTCGGGGCCCAGCAGTTTTCTTCTATCTCGCGAAACACCTTATCTCCCTTTATCATTTTGGCACAACATGGTTTATGATGCTCCAGCCTGATATAATCACCCCCGCCAAATTTCTGATGCCAGTTGGGTATGTTCTCCGGCATGATGTGCGTATGTATGTCTATCTTTCTCAAAGCCTTAGTGTTATTAATTCAATTTACACCATTTCATAAATAATAGCAGCACCTTGCCCTACACCTATACACATGGTGGCAAGGCCATATTTTCCACCACGGCGTTTCAGTTCGTGCAACAGGGTAGTTGATATACGTGCACCACTACAGCCTAACGGGTGACCGATGGCAATAGCACCACCGTTTACGTTTACTTTTTCTTCGTCCAGCCCCAGCTCCTGCATGCAAGGAATGCCCTGTGCTGCAAAGGCTTCGTTGAGTTCTACCAGGTCAAGGTCTTTAGACTCGATACCCGCGCGCTTTAATGCTTTTTGAGTGGCAGGTATAGGGCCTATACCCATTATAGAGGGGTCAACACCGGCTATAGCCATGCTTTTTATCTTAGCTATAGGCTTGAGGTTGTATTTCTTTACTGCCTCTTCGCTAGCCAGCAGTAAGGCGGCTGCTCCATCATTTATGCCACTTGAGTTACCGGCAGTAACTGTGCCATCTTTTACGAAAGAGGGTTTCAGTGCAGCCAGTTTTTCCATTGATGTTTCACGCGGGTGTTCATCTTTATCAAAGACTGTGGTTTTTCCTTTACCCAGATCTACAGTAAGAGGTACTATTTCATCAGCAAATTTGCCCGCAGCATGTGCGGCAGCGTAGCGTTGCTGGCTGCGTAAACTAAATGCATCCTGAGCTTCGCGGCTTACATTGTATTTTGCTGCCACGTTCTCAGCAGTTTCACCCATAGTATATGGGTAGTGATTATCCTTATTGAATTTCTTATTGATAAAACGCCAGCCCATCGTAGTGTCGAATATTTGGGCGTTGCGGCCAAATGGAGTTTCTGATTTTCCCATTACAAAAGGTGCGCGTGTCATACTTTCTACGCCACCTGCTATATATAAATCTCCATCTCCGCACATAATAGCGCGCGATGCATCCATAATTGATTGCAGGCCTGATGCACACAAACGGTTTACAGTACTTCCGCCAACAGTTACAGGTAAGCCGGCAAGTAGTGCAGCCATACGTGCTACATTACGGTTGTCTTCGCCGGCCTGGTTAGCTGCACCGGCTATTACATCTTCTATCGCATTTACATCAATTGACGGATTGCGTTCTACCAGTGATTTGATTACATGTGCCAGAAGGTCATCAGGGCGTACGGTGCTTAATGTGCCACCATATTTACCAACAGGTGTACGAACTGCATCTATGATATATACTGTATTCATTTTATTGTAGTGCTTGAGTTAAGTCGTTAATAATATCTTCTATTGTTTCTATGCCCACGCTCATGCGTATAAGGCCATCTGTGATCCCAAATTTGATCCTGTCTTCAGGTTTTACGCCCACATGGGTTGTAGAGGCAGGGTGAGATATAAGTGTATCGCAAGTGCCGAGGGAAACAGCACTTACGCAGAGTTTTAATTTGTCTATAAATTTCACGCCTGCATCAAAGCCACCTTTCAGTTCGAAGCTGAGCATTGCACCCGGGTGTTTCATTTGTTTTTGGCTGATGGTATGGTCAGGATGAGATGCTAATCCTAAATAGTTTACTTTGGCAACAACCGGATGTTGTTCCAGAAAAGCGGCTACTTTTTCTGCATTGCTGCAATGGCGTTCCATACGCAGGCTGAATGTGCGCAGGCCGTTGTTGAGCAGGAATGCTTCAAAGGAATTATAGTTGGCACCAAGCAGGCGGTGTGTTTTAGTTACTACTGTGTTCATCTTCTCTATGTCTCGGCCTATCAGTATGCCACCTACTGCAGTGCCATGCCCGTTCAGGAATTTGGTAGTAGAGTGCATTACGAAATCAACACCATATTTAAACGGTTGTTGCAGGTATGGGGTGGCAAATGTGTTGTCGGCACAAACAATAAGGTTGTGCTTTTTGCCAATGGTTGTCAATGCTTCCATATCTACACACTGCAGGGTAGGGTTGGCTGGGGTTTCTATATACATCATTTTGATACTGCTGTCAGCTTTAATAGCTTCTTCAACAGTATCCAGCTTATGAAAGTCTGTGATGGTTACTCTGATATCTATGTTAGGCAGTACTTTATCTATCAATTCCTGTGTGCCGCCATATAAAGAATGATGGGTAATGATAGTATCGCCTGCTTTCAGGTTGGCAAGTAACATCGTGGTTATCGCAGCCATGCCTGATGCATGCAGTATCGCTTTAAGCTGTAAGGGGTTCCCTTCGTTGTCTTTGATGCCGTAGGCTTCCAGCAAGGCTATCTTTTCTTCTACTTCATTTGTTGTAGGGCTACCAAAGCGCCCGTAGATATATCCTTTTTCTTCGCCTTTGAATATCGCGATCCCCTGTTCTGCACTGTCGAATGTGTAAGTGCTGGTTGCGTATATCGGGGTAAGGTGTGCCCTGTGTTGCTCGCCTTTATGGCCACCATGAATACAAAGGCTCTCAAAGCCTAAAGAATTGTTTGTGTTACTCATGTTGAGTATCCGTATTTTAGCAGTGCAAAGGTACATTTATACTATGAAAGAGCTACTGACACAATACGCTAATTATAATATATGGGCAAACTCAAAGATGGTAGACCTTGTGCTGAAACTGACACAAGAACAACTGGATACTGATATTGAGAGCAGTTTTAATACAATACGAAAAACTGTATATCATTCTTGGGGAGCAGAGTTTGTGTGGCTACAAAGAATGCAATTAGTAGAAAATTGGAAATATACAGGCAATGATCTGTATATTCCTGTGGATGAGGTTTGCACCCAATGGCTGCAAACGAGTAATGAGCTGAGAATGTTTATCGAAAAGCAATATGACGATAAAGCTTTTGAGCATGTATTCCAGTATTATGATTCTAAAAAAGTACCCCATAAGCAACCTATTGGACAAACACTGATGCATGTGTTTAACCACGCTACTTATCACAGAGGCCAGTTAGTTACTATGTTGAGACAAGTTGGAGTAAGCCAATTGCCTGCTACGGATTTCTATATATGGGCTAAGAAGGGTTAATAGTTATTCTTCCTGGTCAAGCGTATATTGAACTGGTAGCTAACCATAAATTGCAACAATTTACCTTGTAGTCTGTATGGTCCTTTATTGTTTATGCCATCTACGTCGTACAAAACCGACCTAGGGAAAATATTGGTTGGAGTATACAGCACTTTTAGATTTATAGAAGAAGGGATACCTAACCTGAAGTTGTATTCAAACCCGGCACCAACCAAGGCAACCCAGTGCCGACTATTATAGTCAGATACAAGGCTATAATATCCAGCAGGTGTTTTTTGGGTCATGCTGTTGAAGTCGTAGAATGCAGTCCCCAATTCTACATAAGGCATTATACTTTGATCCTCATCTATTTCTTTATACAGTCCACTACCTATTGTTATCATTGACCGAACCTGTTCGTAATACAAGTCGTATGTATTCGGATAATTGTCGGGCATATTAAACCTTGATAATCCAAGCGTTGTATTCAGCATCAGGTTAAAGTTTTGAGCAGTAACATACCGAAGCCCGATTATATACTGTGGTGTCAGCAGTATTTTACCTGAAGGCTTTAGCGGCATTTCCCGTTTGTCTCTAATAAACTTATCATTGGATAGTGCTGCACCTATACAAATATTCAATGACTGTGCAAGGGTATCAGAGCATATAATTATGAGACAAAAAGCAAACAAGCTCCATTTCTTTACAAAGTTTAGCATACTCAGTAAACGCACAGAGGCTCATAATATTACCTTATGATAGCTTGATTACTTCTTGCCGGCTTTTTTTACAGGTTTGTTAGCATTCACAGGCGTTTTCGGATTGCCTTTGTTTGGGTTGGCTTCTTTATTCTTGCGGCTATCCATATCATCACGAATATCAGGTTTAGGAATATTCACCTTGCCTTGTTTGTTCTGGCCGCTTTCACTTTTTCTTGAAGTTTTCATATGAGTTATTTTTATGCAATCTATTTAGTTTAACTGCATAAAAAAATGATGGCTGTCACCAGACAGCCATCATTGTATCATCAATTTACCTTTATTATTTCACTTCTTCGTATTCTGCATCAGCTACGCCACCATCATGGTTGCCTGCATGCTCCTGCTGAGCAGAGCCACCGTCTGCACCGGCTTGTTGTTGTGCGTTGTAAATATGCTGGCTTGCAGCCTGCCATGCGTTATTCAGTTCTTCAGCCGCTTTATCAATTCCATCAAGATCTTCGGCCTTGTGGGCTTCTTTCAGTTTGGTAACTGCTGCTTCGATAACTGATTTTTCATTGTCAGGTATTTTATCCCCGTACTCTTTCAGTTGTTTTTCTGAATTGAATACCAACCCATCAGCCATATTCAGTTTCTCAACACGTTCACGTACTGCTTTATCTGCTTCTTCATTAGCTTTAGCCTCATTCTTCATCTTTTCTATCTCGTCCTTGCTCAAACCACTACCAGCTTCGATACGGATATTCTGTTGCTTGCCAGTGCCTTTATCTTTTGCAGTTACGTGCAGGATACCATTTGCATCTATATCAAAGATAACTTCTACCTGGGGCACACCGCGTGGTGCGGGAGGAATACCGTCGAGTATGAAACGGCCCAGTGATTTGTTCTGGTTAGCCATAGGGCGCTCACCCTGCAGTACATTTATCTCAACGCTTGGCTGGTTGTCGCTTGCTGTAGAGAATACTTCACTCTTTTTAGTTGGAATGGTAGTATTAGCTTCTATCAGGCGTGTCATTACACCACCCATAGTTTCAATACCCAGCGAAAGCGGAGTAACGTCCAGCAGCAATACGTCTTTTACATCACCTGTCAATACACCACCTTGTATAGCTGCACCTACTGCTACTACCTCATCTGGGTTAACGCTGCGGTTAGGTTTTTTACCGAAGAATTTTTCTACTACTTCCTGAACTTTAGGTATACGTGTACTACCCCCTACCAGTATCACTTCATCAATATCGGCAGCAGTCATACCTGCATCTTTCAATGCCTTGCGGCATGGTTCGAGCGTGCGTTCTATTAAGCTGTCCGACAGCTGTTCGAATTTCGCACGGCTCAGTTTGCGAACCAGGTGTTTAGGAACACCATCTACCGCAGTTATATAAGGCAGGTTGATCTCAGTTTCCTGTGAAGAAGACAATTCTATTTTAGCTTTTTCAGCACTTTCTTTCAGGCGCTGCCAAGCCATAGGGTCCTTACGCAGGTCGATCGCTTCATCGTTTTTAAACTCATCAGCCAACCAATCCATTATCACTTTATCAAAGTCGTCACCACCAAGGTGTGTATCACCATTGGTTGATTTAACTTCAAATACACCATCACCCAACTCAAGGATAGATACGTCAAAAGTACCGCCACCAAGGTCGAATACGGCTATTTTGCTGTCTTTGTGTTGTTTATCCAAACCATAAGCAAGGGCTGCAGCCGTAGGCTCGTTAATGATACGGCGTACATTCAGGCCAGCTATCTCGCCGGCTTCTTTTGTAGCCTGGCGTTGTGCATCATTAAAGTATGCAGGAACAGTGATAACTGCTTCTTTTACTTCATGTCCGAGGAAATCTTCAGCAGTTTTCTTCATTTTCTGAAGGATCATTGCGCTTATTTCCTGCGGGGTGTACATACGGCCTTCAATATCCACACGTGGTGTATTGTTATCGCCCTTTACGATCTTGTACGAATTATGCGACATCTCGCCTGTTACTTCATCATAACGGCGGCCCATGTAGCGCTTAATAGACATAATCGTATTCATAGGGTTGGTAATAGCCTGGCGCTTAGCAGGATCACCTACTTTACGCTCACCATTTTTCATAAATGCTACTACCGATGGGGTGGTACGGCGACCTTCGTCGTTTGCTATAACTACAGGTTCGTTACCTTCCATTACTGCAACACACGAGTTGGTTGTACCTAAGTCAATGCCAATAATTTTACTCATAGTCTTTTATTCTATTTATATAGTGTTTATTTACTCCTGTTATCTACTATTTGTAGTCAATATACATGCCACAGGGTACATCACTGAAATAATGTCAGTAATTCTGCCAATTGGCAATAAAAATGCCTTAATGAGCTAACATTAAGGCATTTGTGATATATTTTATGTGTTAATTTGTCAATGGTCTGACCGGCCTTTGATATTGAGGTCTGCAGTGATCTGGTTTATTTTCAATTGGGCAATTGTATTATCATCAAGATATGCGTTGTTGTAATACCTGTATGCACGAGAACCTATAACGCCCAATACGCTCTCGCCTTTCATATTAGTATAGTTAGGTTTGATCTGGTCGCTGGTTATACCACCGTTCTGGCTTTTGGTGATTTCCTGATACTGATACAATTCTTTACTACCACAGTAGATATAGAATTCACATGTGTCCATATATCTTTCGATATTGGCAGGAGCTGTCCCCATCTCATCTCTCAGGTATCCGTATATGGCATTTATCTGTGATGTAAGTTCAAATTGTTTGAGCGGGTCTTTAGCGTCTGTAGCAAAGGCGTAGTCTATGCTTTTATCTACTTGTTCATTTGTGCTTGTGTTTTTCTCGGCATAGTGGAAAATAATATGTCCTTCTATCATCTTTCCGTTAATTGGTACAACGCCTAATAGAGTGTATTTGTCTGATGGCCCGGTTTTAGAGAAATTAAGAGATAATTTGGCGTTAACAAATGAGCTAATGTAAAAGTTGTTAGAGCCTGCATTACCGTTATTATTTACTATGCCAAACAATTCAGAAGAATCAACTCTGCCGCTAGTTTTATTGGTTATAACAAGGCGATAGTATGCAAATGGATTCAGGTTATCCTTGAATTTGAAAGCATAACTCGGTGTTGTAAAAAAGCCCTGTTTGCCGGGTTGTTCTTTTGGATATCCCTCATTATTGAGGTCTACCATAGTAAGAGTTTTAGCCGCTATCAGGCTGGTGCCATTATCATCATTGAAAGATTTGATAATTACATCCAGGTTTGTATAGAAACTTGAATCGGGCGTTTGTGCCATAGTTAGGGCACTTTTATGCTCATCAAGAAAGGCTTTCTCAACGCGAATGTAATGGGCAGTATCATCCATACTAAGTATGCCGTATGCTACTGTGATATCTTTATAAGGTGCTGAAACTTTAAAGTCCTGCGAGCAACTGTTAAGAAATATAACAGCGGCGAGTGAGGCAAAAGTGAAAAGGAGTTTCTTCATATTGATGTATATGTGCGAAAAGCAAACAAAGATAGGCCTTTAGCTGATAGTTTGATATACCGTTATAGTCATTCTAAATTTATGATATATGGCTGACAATAAGCAGGTTGGGCAGGGCTATTTTCCTAATAAGGCATCTATTTTATTAGTCATTTCAATTATCTGTTTCTGTGAGACCGGGTTAGCAGGGCTGGCGATTGCAATATCCGCTGCATAAGTAAGCAGGCACATAGCCACAAAATCCTGGTCGTCTTTCCCGGCATAATGGTTACGCAGGTCTGTTATTTTTTCGTCAGCAAGTTTTACGGCTTTACGTACAGCCTCTTCTTCTTCGGGCTTGATGCGTATGCGGTAGCTACGGCCAGCGAGCCACACGTTGAGCGGTATGAGGTTATCTTCTGACATAAATTTAGTTTGCAGCTTCTGCAGCTTGTGTATTATGTATCAGTTTCTTCTGGAAAAATACCAGCACCAGTACTCCTGTAGATATGGCAGCATCAGCTATATTAAAAACCGGTTCAAAAAATGTAAAATCTTGTCCACCCCATACAGGCACCCAATCAGGGAGTTTTGTTTCAATAATAGGGAAATACAGCATGTCTACAACCTGGCCATGTAAAAATTGTCCATATCCCTGGCCAAAAGGTACAAATTTGGCAATATGGAATGAGCTTTCGGAAAATATAAGCCCGTAGAACATACTGTCTATAAGGTTGCCAAGGGCTCCGGCTAATATTAAAGAGCCACATATAATGGTGCCACGTTTGTAACCTTTGTTAACCAGCTTTTTAAGCAGGAAGAAGCCAAATATTACGGCTCCCAGCCTGAAAAGCGTAAGTGCCAGTTTGCCAGTGTCTGCATTGCTAAGTTTCATGCCATAGGCCATTCCATTATTTTCAATAAAATGCAGCTTGAACCAGTTCCCCATAACATTCACTTCTTCACCCAGGAAGAAATGCGTTTTTATATACACTTTTACAATTTGGTCGAACAGTATTATAGCCAGTACGATTAATATGGCGTGGCGGTATTTCACTTGTTATAATGCTTTATGGTTGCCAAAGATACATTGTTAGCTGATTTAATAATCCAATATAATCATAAAATAGGCCACGCTCTGCGTGGCCTATTTTATGATTATCAGTTACGCTGTTTATTCCATATGGCCTTCTACAGCGGTTACGACTTCTTTGTCTGTACCTGTATTATGATGCAGTATAGCTACTAGTTTGCAGTGTTCAGGTTTCCATGCATCATCAACTTTATAAGTAAAGGTACGTTCGTAAACACGGCCTGCCTCAATTGTGCTCATGTCGCTGAGGAATTGGATACCGGATACAGGTGTTATGTAACCACGCTGAACGTGCATGAAAACATATGCATCATCTACATAGCCAACATATTCTTGTTTGTCTATCAATGAGTCTTCAAGTACTGCTACAGAAAGATATTGAGGAACGTTAACCGAGCTAGTGTATGCAATACGAACCTTTACGGTAGCATTTTTCGTTGCTGCATCATATGAACTGTTTATTGTCATGTTAGCAGGGCTGGAAACAGCCAGCCTTGACGTAATAGTAGATGACCAGTTGGCTTTTTCTATAAGCGTTTGCCCCGCAACAGGTAACCTGTCGATGCCGGCAATAGGTATACTACCTAAGCCGCCTCCAAAATATAGGTTCAGGGCATCAGAAACGCTCTGGTTCCTGAAGTCATATGCGGCACCGGAAACGGGTTTTCCTAATGGGTGTTCTTTAGGGTGCAGCTCCATTGATATTACGCGGCCTGAGTTCTGACTTTCAATTTGTCCTAACAGAGTTCTTGCAGCAGGGCAGTTAGTGCAGGTAGCCCCAGTAAACTCTTCCACCAGTACATTCTTCGGGCTTGCAGTTTCTACAGCAGCTACATAAGTAGTGTCGACAGCTTTTTGATTATTACCAAAATTTATGATAGGGCCTTTTTCTTTGCATGAACCCAGAAAAATAAGTCCCAGGGCTCCGGTAGCAAATAATATATTCCTCATTATACGATTGTTTTAAGCCTACGAATTTACTGAAACTAGCTGATATTGTTAACAAATTAGGTTTTAGGTTAA
Organism: Flavipsychrobacter sp.; assembly: GCA_044227125.1. GTDB lineage: Bacteria > Bacteroidota > Bacteroidia > Chitinophagales > Chitinophagaceae > Polluticoccus. The sequence goes on along the minus strand of JBGAFS010000001.1, from coordinate 947,966 downwards.
CTTTACATGACAAAACGTGGATTATGGAAGAAAGCAAAAGGCAAAAACAGGTGGGCAAACTGGTATTGGAAGAATTGAGTGATATATTTCAACGAGAGGGTTTAAACGTGATAAACGGCGGTATGGTGTCTATATCTAAGGTGGTTATAACCCCTGACCTGCTGGAAGCGAGGGTGTACCTGAGCCTGTTTAAAATAGACGACCAGGAAAAACTTATGCACCATATAAAAGAACGTACCTGGGAACTGAGAAGACAACTGGGTGAAAGGGTTCGTAACCAGCTAAGAAGGGTGCCTGAACTGGTATTTTATACTGATGATACGCTCGACTATGTTTTCAAAATGGAAGAGCTATTCAAAAAAATAAAGGAAGAAAAACCGGACGGGTCTGCTTCGGGTAAATAATCATGAATAAAACACTGGTATGGCAACTTGCATTCAGGTATTTGCGTGGTAAACGTAGTGCTAATGCTGTACCCATACTATCAAGAATAAGCATGACTGCCATTATGATTGGCAGTTGTGCAATGATTATCCTATTTTCTGTATTCAACGGTTTCGAATTCCTGGTAAGAGACCTGTATAAAGCATTCTACCCTGAAATAAGGATAACTGTTGCTAAGGGTAAGTTTTTTTCGCTGGATGATCATCAAAGTAGTCGTATAAAAACTATAGATGGAATTGCAGCATTGACAGGTGTATTAGAAGACAATGTGCTCATCAATGTAAATGAAGAACAGAGAGTCGCTACAATAAAAGGCATTGACAAAGACTATTTTACTGTAAATGGCGTAAAGCCTTACATAGAAGAGGGCGTTGATTCTGTAACAACCGATCCTGTACCTACAGGTATATTCGGAGCACAGTTGCTCAACCAGCTAGGGTTGGAAATAGATGATGTATTGAATACTGTTCTTGTGTATTATCCTAATGCTGAAAGCAATATCAGTGATGCAATGTCTGGTAATGCATACCAGTCATTAAAGTTAAAGCCTGTTGGCGCTTTTAGGGTACAGGATGATTTTGACAGTAAATATATACTAGCCCCGCTGGATGCGGTACAGGAATTGCTGCGTGCGGAGGGTAAATTAACCTCTATAGAAATTAAGATTAAAGACGGTGCAGACGCGGATGATGTGAAGTCTTCATTGCAGAGCATATTGGGTAAATCATACATCGTAGAAACCCGGTACGAACAAAACAGGACGTTGTATATGGTGATGCATGCAGAGCGCTGGGCTGTGTACGCAGTTTTGTTGCTGGTGTTGCTAATTGCTTCTTTTAATATGGTTGGTGCGTTGTCGTTACTTGTATTAGAAAAGCAAAAAGATATGGCGATACTCAAGGCTATGGGTGCTGGGGCAGCTACTATCAAAAGTATCTTCATAGCAGAGGGGGTATTGTGGTCACTCATAGGTGGTTTATCAGGTTTATTGATCGGTACACTGGTATGTGTAGGTCAACAACGTTTTCACTGGATAAAGATGGGAGGTTCATTTATTATAGACGCATATCCTGTAAGCCTGGTGTGGACCGACTATGTGCTAATTATAGCGACGATAATGGCAGTAGGCTTACTGGCAGCATGGATGCCTGCAGCCAGGGCTACAAGGATAGAGGACCCTTCTTTGCGAGGTACCTGATACTACATCTTTTCCGGCAGTGAAATACCGAGCAACTGCATAGCATGTCTTAATACCTGTGCTGTCATTATTATCAGCATCAATCTCAACTGTTTCTTCTCTTCATTTTCAGCTTTGGCAATACTGTGCTCATCATAGAATGAATTGAACTGTTGTGCCAGTTGGAATGAGTAATTACAAAGTAGTGACGGATTGTACTCGTCCGCTGCATCGGCCAGTATGGATGGGTATTGCTCAAGTGAAACAAATAGTTTCTTTTCAACTGGTGTAATATCCTGTGTTAATGTGAATGAAGGATATAGCTCATGTTCCGGCATCTTAGGAATACCTTCTTTACGCAGTATCGAGCATATGCGGGCATGTGCGTATTGTATGAAGGTGGCGGTAAAGCCATGCAGGTCTATTGATTCTTTCGGGTCAAAGATCATTTTCTTTTTAGGGTCTACCCTGAGCAGGTAAAATTTAAGAGCGCCCAGTCCTATCATACGGTACAGGTTGCTGAGTTCTTCGGCGGTAAAGCCTTCTGTTTTTCCAGCTTCTTCTGTTTGTTGTTGTGCCAGCCTAATCATTTCATCAATCATGTCATCAGCATCAACAACAGTGCCCTCACGGCTTTTCATGCGCCCGTGCGGTAATTCTACCATTCCGTAAGAAAGGTGGTATATGCCATCAGCACAGGGCTCGCCGAGTTTTTTCAGAATCAGCTTCAGTACCTGCATATGGTAGTTCTGCTCATCAGCTATTACATAGATAGACTGGTCGAGCTTGTAATCGTTGTATTTTAATTGAGCAGTGCCCAGATCCTGAGTTATGTATACCGATGTGCCATCGCCACGCAGCAATAATTTATGGTCAAGTCCGTCAGAAGTAAGGTCTATCCAGACAGAATTATCTTCTTTTTTATACAATACTCCTTTCGTCAATCCCTCTTCAACGAGGCTTTTGCCTAACAGGTAGGTATTGCTTTCGTAGTACATCTTATCAAACGTAATGCCCAGCCTGTTATAGGTTTCATCAAAGCCTTTGTATACCCAGCCATTCATTGTAGCCCATAATTCTCTTACATCTTTATCACCTTCTTCCCATTTGCGCAGCATTTCCTGTGCTTCCTGCATGATGGGAGCTTTCTTTTCAGCAGCTTCTTCGCTTAATCCTTTTTCCATTAAAGCAGCTACTTCCTCTTTCAGCGCATCATTGAAACGCACATAGTAATCACCTACAAGGTGATCGCCTTTTATTCCGGTAGATCCAGGAGTGGCTCCATTTGCATAACGCTGCCATGCAATCATGGATTTACAGATGTGGATGCCCCTGTCGTTTATCAGGTTGGCTTTTATCACATCGTAGCCATTTATTTTCAGCACTTCAGCCATAGATGCGCCTAAGAAGTTATTGCGCAGGTGCCCGAAGTGCAATGGTTTGTTAGTGTTGGGTGATGAGTATTCAACCATCACTTTTTTGTTCTTGTGGCTACCATTGGCAAATGACGGATTATTAAAATTTCCGGTAAGAAACTTAGACCAATAAGCGTCTGTTACTGTAAGGTTCAAAAAACCGCTCACAACCTGGTAAGCGCTGAATATGCCTGCGTTTTCTACAAGGTATTTGCCGAGATTATTACCCAGTTCATCAGGTTTCATACGCAGTAATTTCACAAAAGGGAAAAGCACTACTGTGTAATCTCCTGAGAATTCCGGTTTGGTTTGGTTTACAGTAACCTGCCCAGCGGGTATTTCCGTACCCGGGTATAACGTTCTCAAAGCCTGTTCTGCAACCTGTTTTATTTGTTCGGCAAGTACCATTAATGGTTATTTTGGGCAGCAAAAATAGCTTTTAATTGCGACTGTAGCGCTTCTGCAGGCATGGGTTATTAATAGAAAACTAATGCCCGGAGACTATTTATATTATTTTCTTTTATCTGTGCTAAGAAAATATTAACTTTTCGGTTCTTTAATTATATTTACGCAAATAACCTCAGTCTGAGTCTTATGAATAAAAGAGCATTATTTTTCTTGTTGCTGGCAGGATTGGTTACTGTTACCTGGTTTTCGTGCAAAAAAGCTGATAAAGATAAAACGCAGCTTGGACCGACTACTGAATATTACCCCCTGCAAATAGGTAAGTATGTGATATATGACGTGGATTCTACACTGTGGGATGATACTGATTGTGTGACCAGAACATATCACTACCAGATAATGCATAGGGTTGCAGACACATTTACAGATGGACTAGGCAGGTTATCTTATCGTATAGATACCCGTAAGCGTAAAAAGGCCGAGGATACCTGGACAACGAGTGAGGTTTTCTACGTTACCAATACAGATGCAGAACTTGAAATGGTACACAGTGGTTTAAGGTTCATAAAAATGAAATTACCGGTAACTATTTCTGATAAATGGAAGGGTAATGCGTACATTAATACTGACGATTCTGCGCTCTCATATTTCAAAGACTGGGACTACCAATACACAAGTGTAAATGCTCCGTTTGATAATGGACGTTATATATACCAAAATACTGTGAGTGTATTACAGGTAGATGAAACATTAAATAACCCTGAAACACAACCTAAAGACTTTGCAAGCCGCTCTTACGGTAAAGAAGTGTATGCTTCAGGCATAGGTATGGTGTACAGGGAGTATTATCACTGGATCTATAACCCGCGTATCATTGAAAATAATGATCCTAATAACAATGTACGCTGCCGTTTTGGTGCAGGCGTTGTTATGCGTGCGATAGATCACAATTAACCAAGATATGGTTAAAGGGTGGCTGGCTCTGTGTATAAGTATAGGTGTGTCACTGCATAACTACAATGCAGATGCACAAGTCAAACAATATGCTTTTCGTATTGGTTTTACTGACAAAGCCGGTTCTCCACCCTTAAGTAATCCGTCAGTTTTTCTTACACAACGCGCGCTGGACAGGCGTAACAGGCAGGGTATTGTTATTGACAGTACAGACAGACCTGTATCACAATTATACATTGACAGTGTATTACAACTTACTTCAGGAAAGCTACATTGTCGTTCAAGATGGTTTAACCAGGCTGTAGTATTATTGGCGGATTCGTCCAAGATACTCACATTGCAGGGTGTAGCTTTTGTACGGGATATTGCATATATAGCATACTATCCTTCGGGCCTGCACAAAGGAAATACGCCACAAAGTAAAGACAAAAGTCTACCGATAGTATATACACAACAGGCAAAGACAACAGGTACACAGGCTTATTATGGTGGTAGTTATGACCAGGTAAAGGTTGTTAATGGAGATTACCTGCACGACCACGGGTACAGGGGAGAAGACATGATGATTGCTGTACTGGATGAAGGTTATCTGAATACAGATTCAGGGCCTGCATTTGACAGTATGCGCACATCAGGCCGACTGATAGACAAATATGATTTTGCACATGATACTACTAACATATTGGGTGTAGCTTCTACGCATGGTACCTCATCTTTATCAACTATGGCCGGCTACTTGCCCGGTACTTATGTAGGTGCTGCCCCGCAGGCGCAATACCTGTTATATATATCAGAGATAATGGGTAGTGAGCAGGAAATAGAATTTGATAATCTTGTTGCAGCATCAGAAAGGGCCGATAGCCTTGGTACAGACATTATTACCATATCTCTTGGTTATAATGATTTTAGTGCACCATTACCGCATTCTCTTGTATATGCCGAAATTGATGGGAAAACCACTCTGGCAGCAAAGGCAGCTAATATGGCTACGGCTAAAGGCATATTATTTGTAGCATCAGCGGGCAACGAAGGAGGAGGAGCATGGAATTATATATTGACCCCCGGAGATGCAGATAGTGCCATGACAATTGGTAATGTAGACATTAATGCTAACCCTGCCGGAAACAGCGGTTACGGACCTAATGCAGCAGGCCATGTGAAACCTGATGTTTGTATGGTAGGACAACCGGCAAGGACAATGGGGGATAGCTATACTGTATATTCTCAATCCGGTACTTCTTTTGCTACACCTCAGTTGGCCGGTTGGGCAGCTTGTTTATGGCAGGCGTCTGGCAAAAATAAAACACCTTATACTCTTCGAAAGGCTATTATAGAAAGTGCATCTATTTACCCCAATCATGGAAACCAGTTGGGCTATGGGGTACCTGATTTTCAAAAAGCATTTCAACTGCTTACGGTAAAGGACACGCCACGCTCTCCTGATGAATGGGTGGTGGCTTCTCCCAACCCTGTAGGTAGTATTGTTGATGTTAAACTGTATTTATCTGTAAGTGGTAGTGTATTATTTACTATAACGGATGCGAATGGCAGGCTGGTAGCAGATTATTCACAGGTACAATATGCAGGTGTGCAAACTGTTACTATACAATTGCCGGAATTAAGTGCAGGAGTGTATTTTTTAAGAGTAGTTGCCCCGGATAAGCAAAAGGTCATAAAACTGTTGAAGCAATAATTATTGTCTTTCTAATACAGCTATATACATGCTGTCTGCTTTATGTTCAATGCCATTGATAAGTGTAGCAGAAATCAATTTCAGGTCAAGGTTAGCATTTAGTAACTCTGCAACAATATCTTCGTTCTCTTTCTTAAACACAGAGCAGGTGATGTAATACATTTTTCCACCTTGTTTTAAATATGCCGAAGCATTGAGGGCAATATTCTTTTGTATTTGAGATATCCGGTTTACAAATGCGGGATCGTAGAAATATAGTTGCTCAGGTGTGCGGGCCCATGTGCCTGAGCCGGAACATGGAACATCGCAAATTATACCATCAAATCTTTTATTCGCCAATGCTTTATTGACTGCAGCCTTATCGGAGCTGTCAAGTACCAGTGTATTTGGCGGCGGATACCCATATTGCCGGAATCGTTCTCTGAGATTATGCAATATGCTGCTTCGGGTATCTGTATCGGTAAGATTAACAGAAGGTTCTTTATCTTTTAATAATAAGGATTTTCCACCTGCACCACTGCAGCAATCCCACCAATCCTGCCTTTCTCCTGTTGATAAATAATGTCCGGTAGCTTGGGAAGATGCATCCTGCACAACATAATCTGCAGCATTTAACATATTGTCAATTGCTGAACCATTAGGTATAGATATACAGTTCTCAGACAATGAAATATAATCAATGTTATTATTGGCTAACAGCTGTAATACAGCAGCTTTGTTTTTTCTTATCCGAATAAACATTCGTGGCCGAGTAAGCATACTTTTTAGCCATGTTGCTTTTTCAATGCCTTCGGATAGTGTGATATTATAGGGAAATAACTTCTCTTCATCAAGTTCAATAGTAATATTAGTTGCGGGAAGAAACGGCTGTATGTGTTTCCCGGTGCTGTCGCATAACGCTAAACAATATTGCAGTTTTGTTTCAAAAGATAATTTATCGCTAATACCTTTTGAGCACCTGTACCAGCAGTATGCCATTTCACTCAACACTTTTCTGTCACGGCTTCCCAGTTTGGGGTATTGCTTGTAATAGTTCTTAAGGAAATGTGTAAGGGGTAAGCTGCCATTGTATGCAGCTAGTATAGATTCAATATGTTGGTAGATGTATCTCAAACAGGCCCAAAAATAATAAAAGCCGCTTCATATCGAGCGGCTTTTACAGGACTATTATGTTTGATTATTGTTTGACGAACTGTTTTTGTATTGAATAGCCTTCATCACTTGTTACAGATATGATATAGCAGCCAGTAGGAAAGTTATTTGTGTTGATCTCAATACGGTCTGTGTTTATCTTCTCATTATTATAAAGTACCTGGCCATTGATATTGTAAATACTGATGCTGTATGATGAACCGATATTTGTTTTAACATGTATTACGTTATTTGCCGGGTTAGGGTATATCGAGATATCTTGTTGGTTGTCCTTAACATAGTTGATGGCTGCGGGGAAATAGTCTTCATAATATTGAGTAGACTGGTCGTATGGGGTTGTGCTGAATTGCCCATTCCCTGAATATGTATATCCATTACTGAATAATAAGAGGTTGTTACTGTCATACCTGTGTACATCACGTTCTATAGTATCCCATTGTGTGGTATACCTTATAATGTAATAAGTATCAAGCAATCCTGCTGTATTATATTGATTGTAGATTATTTCGTCTGCTACCCAGTCGTTTAAATTATTATCCCAGGTGTAATCGACATGGTAGTTAGGTTGTTGGCTACTACCGCTATAAGAAAAGCTATCTTTATTGATCTTCTCTAATCCATTGCCCATGCCGAAATCAAGTTCTGATATTGTTGTAATCAGCCTGTTGTTAACATCATAAGTGTTCAGGTTTCTGTATGTTAAAGCCCAGCCCGATGTGGTTGTATCATATTCGTATGAATCAAAACGAACACGGTTGCCATTAGGGTCATATGTATATTCTCTTTTTGTGATAGGGGTGCCATTGATTTTATTATTCTGGTCTTTAACACGTCTGTTTTGAGCATCATACATAATATACATCCTAGATTGTGGATTGACTGCTGGTACGACAGACATTGTGTCTGCCATCACTATTGTGTCCATTTTCCCAGCAGTATTATACAACGGAACAAAAGAGGATATATAAGAGTATGATCGCGATAACATTTTGGATATACGGTTGGTGCCATCATAAGAGTAGGACCTTGTACCCGTATAATACCACGTACCGGAATACAGATGCCAGTTTACTGAAGAATCAGATAGTATATTATGAACAGGATCAATGGCTGTAATATAAAACTCATCATAGTAACTGGTAGGGTCACTATGCGCAGAACCCCTGCCATTAGAGTAATAATAATGATTAGAATCTGTGAGCGTACCATTAAGAACATAAGAGTTTGCTATGAGCCGTTTTTGTACCCCGGTAGTTTTATTTGCATAACCTGCATTTGCCTGTTGGTGTAATACTGATGTATACAACGCCTTATGCATAGCATTTTGTCCCTTGCTTATTGGAATTGCAGATGCATTCAGCATGTAAGCAGAGAGTAAAATAAGAGGTAGAATACTTTTCATGTTTTTTTGATTTTTCTCAAAGAGACATGAAAAAATTGTTTGGAGATACCTTGTTAAGTATTGTTAAGAACCTATTGACAATACAATGGCACTATAGATGCGGTATGTCATGAGATTATCATGAAATAAAAAAAAGAGCTGCGGTCGAAGCAGCTCTTTCCTATTATTTGGGAAATATATTAAACCCCTAAAAGTGCCTTTACAGGGCTTTGTCCTATAAGCAGCAATTCAGGGTTCTCCAGCAATTCTTTAACGCGAACAAGGAAGCTAACAGATTCACGTCCGTCAATAATGCGGTGATCATAGCTAAGAGCTACATACATCATTGGACGAGCTTCAATTTTACCATTCACTACCATCGGGCGTTCTTGTATTTTATGCATACCCAATATAGCTGACTGTGGAATATTGATGATAGGTGTAGACATAAGCGACCCAAATACACCACCGTTAGTGATAGTAAAAGTGCCGCCGGTCATTTCATCTATACTTAGTTTGTTGTCGCGTGCTTTACCGGCAAGTTCCATTACTTTAGCTTCGATCTCAGCCATGCTCATACTTTCTGCATTGCGAATAACAGGTACAACAAGTCCTTTAGGTGCAGATACTGCAATAGAGATATCAGCATAGTCATGATAAACTAATTCGTCCCCATCGATATATGCGTTAACTGCAGGCCACTCAGCCAGTGCATAACAGCAAGCTTTAGTGAAGAATGACATGAAGCCGAGGTTAACACCATGTGCTTCTTTGAATTTGTCTTTATATTCTTTGCGTATCTCCATGATGCGTGTCATATCCACTTCATTGAAAGTGGTAAGCATCGCAGTTGTATTCTTTGCTTCTACCAGGCGACGAGAAACAGTTTTGCGGAGGTTGCTCATTTTCTCGCGGCGCTCATTACGACTGAATGCATCTGCGCCACCTTTTTTACCCGGGTTAGCAAGTGCTTCCAAAACATCGTGTTTCAGTATACGTCCCTGTGGGCCGGAACCTTTTACTTCAGACGCTTTTACCTGTTTATCCGCCATTATAGCCTGTGCTACTGGCGTGGCTTTTACATCAGAAGAAACAGGTGCCGGTTTAGGTGCATCTGCTTTCTTTTCTTCTTTTTTAGGCGCAGGTTTTTCTTCTGCTTTAGGAGCTGCAGCACCTTCAGGGCGCTTAGCAGTTTCATCTATTTTGCAGGCAAGGTCACCAATAGCTAAGGTTGCGCCTTCTGCTGCTACCGGGTGAAAAATACCCGCTTGTTCAGCATTCAGCTCAAATGTAGCTTTCTCAGATTCCAGCTCGCATAATACCTCATCACGTTCTACCCATTCACCATCTTTCTTAAGCCATTTTACAAGGGTAACCTCACTAATAGATTCACCGACTGTAGGCACTTTTATTTCAATCATGGAAAATCCCGTTTTCGGGACGCTAAATTAAGAAAATAACAGCGATTAACAGATATGTAGATTGTTTATGTGTTTGTGAGCCCGATACCCAACCTGCATAGGAATATACCCAGTACTATGCTGAGTACAGTATATACAACCGAAGTGACTGACAAATTACCTTTTAGAAGGGCATTATTTTCCAGTGCAAAGGAGGAAAAAGTTGTAAATCCGCCACAAAATCCTGTAGCTAATATCAGCCAGCCCGTAGATTGGATTGAATTCTTTTGTACCAAACCGAATAATAGCCCGATGAGAAAACACCCAACAATATTGACCATGAATGTAGCCAAAGGGAATGGCTTTGTATATATTTTACTCACTAACTGGCTGACGCCATAACGTGCCATACTACCGGCAGCACCACCAAGTCCTACAAATAAAAAAGCGCGTAACATATGCTAAAGTTACGCGCTCTATTTAAATTTTATAATCTGTTAGTTTACCCAATCTGCTATGAACAAATTTGTATCGTGGGTGCCGCCATTATTACGATTTGATGAGAAAATGAATTTCTTTCCGCTTGGTGAGAACATAGGAAAAGCGTCAAAGCCGCCATCATGAGATATTTTTTCAAGTCCGGTGCCATCCATATTTATCAGGTACAGGTTGAAAGGGAATCCTCTCTCATATTCATGGTTAGATGCAAAGATTATTTTTTTACCGTCAGGTGTAAAGTTGGGAGCCCAGTTAGCTTTGCCAAGGTGTGTTACCTGATGCACGTCTGATCCATCAGCATTAGCTACAAATACTTCCATGCTGGTAGGCGCTACGAGGCCTTGAGCCATCAGGTCTTTATATTCTTTTATGTCTTCTTCAGTTTTAGGGCGAGAAGCACGCCATACTATTTTTTTGCCGTCAGGAGAGAACCATGCACCTCCGTCATAACCAAGTTCGTGAGTTATTTGCTTTACATTCTTGCCGTCAATGTCCATTACATAAAGGTCAAGATCACCATTGCGGGTAGAAGTGAAAACAATTTTATCCCCTTTAGGAGATATTGTAGCTTCTGCATCATAACCAGGCTCAGATGTGAGTTGTTTAACAATTTTGCCATTCAGATCAGCTATGAAAATATCAAAGCTATTATAGATAGGCCAAACATATTTCTTCAGTACTTTCCTGTCTGGCACAGGCGGGCAAGTGTCTGCATTGAGGTGCGTTGAAGCATAAAGGAAATGCTTACCATCCGGCATCAGGTACGAACATGTTGTACGGCCTTTGCCCGTGCTAACGAGTTTATAATCAAATTTCTCTCCTGCTTTAGGAAGCTTGCCATAAAATATCTGGTCACACATCAACCCTTCCTTGGGATTTGTGCGTTGAAATACAATTGACTTATCATCAAAACCAAAATAGGCTTCAGCGTTATCGCCGCCGAAGGTTAATTGCTGCACATTCTTGAAGTGCTTCTCTTCCGGGTAAGTAATAGATGAAGATTGGTTTTGGTGTTCATATTTCTGTTGTTGTGCAAAAGCGTTGTATGACGCTGAAAATAATAACAGTAATGGGATAATTTTTGTCGTTTGCATCAATTCTAATCAGTTTATGGGCGCAAAGGTATGTTTGCGATAGGGTATAAACGTATGACAACGGTCAATGGATTGTCATAAAATTGTCATTACATGACAATCCGTAAAAATCAAAAGGTGCAATTAATGCACCTTTTGCTAAACAGTAAAGCTAATTTGATATTAGCTGGCGGTACGCCATTCCATCCCTTCAAATGAAATAGTGTAACTGCCATTGACATGGATGATATGATATTTTGTGGGGTAATAACCAGACTTAGCAACTTTTGCCGGACGTGGTATAGACTTTGTAAGATCTGTTATCGTTTTCAGATAACTATATGTGATCATTGGCTCTATAAAGTTTACCTGGCCGTTATATGTGCCATATATAAATGTTTCTGTAAATGGACTTCCATGTAGCTCTGGTGTATTCATATCTAACCAGTGAGCGCCCATTTCAGGTACTCCGCCACCCGGATTTATATAGTTCGCCGGCAGGTAATCTGCAGCAGGGTATTTTTTGAAGCCAGTGCTGTCGACCTCGAAAGGGGGTATTTTTTTCCTGTCTTCACTACTCATAGTGTAAAAGTGGAAGTCGAAATGCGGGGCTCCATAAATTGGTACTGGTTCATGCCCTGCCGGGTTCCAGTCAACTACAATGTGAGTAAAAGGGGTTTTTGATGCTTGTGAGGGTAACGCCAATTCATATTCAACCTCATTTCCCGGGGTATGAGCAGTGTCTGATTTTAAGCCTGTGAGAGCAGCATCATTAAGTGTGAATCCGATGGAAGTAGGGTTGCCTTCATCATCCAGTTTGGTCCAGGAATGTATCTTACCATTGCCCATTGTGATTTCACTTGCTGTGAATGTGCCTCCCAGGTTGGGTTTTTCTTCCTTCTTTTTGCAGGATGTTGTGCTAATTATAGCAGCAGAGACTGTAAGGATTGTGATTGTTTTTTTCATTGTATACTTTTTGCTTGGTTACATTTTGGGTGCTATTGCTTGCGGTACAAGGTTGTTAACAGGCTTAATGGTTCTCAGGTAAGCATAGATCGCTTCAATATCCTGATCCGTAAGGTTAGAGAAATTTTGCCATGGCATTGGTGGTAATAAAGGGCGGGAGTTATCAAGTCCTTTATACTTACCCTCTTTAAGTGCTTTTCTGAAATTTTGCAATGTCCAGCCGCCAATACCTGTTTCGTCAGGAGTAAGGTTTGCGGCGAATGACACACCCCACGGACCCGCGGCTGCTGTCAGTTCCCCATTAAATAATGCCCAACGCCCGCTTTGTGCTAAGGCTGTATCATAATCTCCTAAAGGTCTTGACGCATCATAGCCTGACAGAAATCGATCCATGTCTGGTGCAGGACCCTTGTCCGTCATTTTTTTAGGAGTATGACAGTCGCCACAGCCAATTGTTGCAACAAGGTATTGTCCTCGTTTAACCAGGCTGTCCTGTGCAAAAACGGGGGCCTCTGTTTTCTCTTCTTTAGGCTGATTTGAGCATGCAGCCATCAGTATGGCAACAAGCATACTGCCTGCAGCCAGGTAAATTGTTCTTTTCATAATTACTATTTATTTATGTTTTATTGTTATTTATATCGCATAGTTATGGCTATCATAGCTGTTTAAGAAGCTAATTGCTATGTGTTAAGAATAGATGAGTGTTGGTTCGTTGCTGAATTGGTAGATCTGCTTCCTGTTTTCGCCTATTGAAGCAGGACTGATACCTGTGAATTCTTTGAAATCCCTTATAAAATGAGCCTGGTCTGCATAGCCGAAATTATAAGACACGTCTGTCCATGATAACACATCTTTATTGCTTTGCTGTACGTACTGGAAAGCATTGCGGAACCTGATAATACGCGTGTATGTTTTAGGACTTGTTCCAAGTGTGTCTTTAAATACCCGCTGAAGCTGACGCTCACTGATATACAGGTTTTTGCTTAGCTCTTCAATTGTGATATTCCCTTTTGACTGGCGTATAAGCCTTGTAGCTTCATCGATGTAATTACGTTCTGCTCTAATGTTCCGTAGCTGTTGCATAAGGAATTCTTCTGCTAGCCTGATGAGGGTGAGCGGGCACTCAACACCATACATTTTATCAATAAGAACACTTACTTTCTTTCCTAAAAAACTCTGCAGGTCAGTATAATTATTGAATAAACCTGAAACGGGTATTTTGAACAAGTGCATCATACTTTCAGGTTTCAGGTTTATGCCGAAACATATCCCGGGACCAGTAGCTGTCCAACTAACAGCCTCGCGATATACGCCTACAAGGAATGCGTTTGGTAGTTGTTCCCATTCGTCATTTATATGGGCATGACACAGATGTTTACTGGTATGTATTATTATCTGAGACATACCCAGCGGCAGACATCGCTGTAAAGGAGAAACCTCATCGCTTAAGCCATTGAATGCCCTGCACCAATAACTCTCGATATAAGGTTGAAGTGCTAATGAAGGCTTGAATTCCTGGTAACTGATTTCCATTTTCTTAGTGCTATATCAGGTATATATCAATATTGCGGCGCAAAGGTAATGCCTGTATATCGTATATGATTGAAAAAAAACGACATATTTGTTCTTACGCTGCAACAGGTTGAATTTCAAGAGCTTTAGAAATGATTGACCATCTTTCTGTTATGAGATTATCCTCAGCCAGTTTAATATAAGATTCGAAAACCTCCATTGGTGCGCCCAATTTGATATTTGACAGCCATTGGATAATTTCTGAATTGTTCAGATTGCACATCATCCATTTGCTTTCAATCATAAGTACTTCAGGTTTAATGCTTTGTATTATGTTTTGCTGTGCAGCTAACAGGTCTGTATCGCTATAATGCTGCCATAAAGTGAGCAATAATTCATGTTCTTCACGGTTCATATGGTATAAATTGAAAGCAATGAATTCATTGAAGGCATAAAACAATTGCTGTCCGGTCAGTATCTTTTCTTCGCTCTTTGCGGATTTTTCCCAGGTTTGGCATAATGTTCTGAGGTCCTCAGATAATTTATGATCCAGTAGATGGTCTTTTTCAAAATTATCGACCAGTTCAGGATTGTGTACTACGATCATTGGCAATAAATGTGCATCCTCGTGATGTGCATGTTCATCAAAGAGATCAACAACAAGTTTGATTTTATTAATAGTACTGATAGCACTATCCGAATCGAAATCAGTTGTTTGGATTGATGATGCCGTGTCATACAGTAAACCGCGTAATCCTTTGTGGATCTGGTTGAATACATTATAGCGTTTCTCGTTCATGATTATGATATTTTATGCAAAAGTAGGTTGGTTCATATTCCTGAGATTGAATAAAAACGACAATTTTTGTAATAGAATTGTTATGAAACATACTTCTTGTCAATGCGCAAAGCTATAGTCTGTATGAAGTGAATACTTTGCAAAAATTGCTATTTCTACAACTAGTATCAAGAAAAAAGCTGCACCAGGTACATGTCCTGCTGCAGCTTTTTATATGTAAAACTTAATGTTTACTAACTAAAACCCTTGCTTAGCAACGCCATCTTTGATAGCCTGCAGAGCTTTGGCTTCGCTCATTATAGCAGCCATTTTATTGCCTTTACCATCATGCCCGCTTGCCATGTAGCCACCTTTTGCTGTTTTAGTGATTACAGCATCCTGCATAGGCACATTCTTTTCTTTCGTTTTAAGGCAATATGCTTTGATCATTTTTGAAGTATCCATATGTAATTGATTTAATAATTAATACCAATCTACGGCAATTTTGATTGAATACTACTATCCCGTTACAGGCTCACACCAAAAATGTGGATAAGCCATATGTGTTGTGGAAAAGTAGTTTTATATGGTCTTCACTTCTCCCATTTTTACCCTGCCGTTATCATTTATCAGCGAGCAGGCTTCGATTTTAGGATCATGTTCAAAGAACAGCAGCCAATTATTTTCTACAGCTTCTTTCAGTATTGCGCGCTTTTCATTCAGTGTGTCAAGTGGTCGCATATCATACGCCATCACCCATGGCATAGATATATGTGCTGCACTAGGGAAGAGGTCTGCACAATAGAATATCGTTTGTCCGTTGTAATCAATCTGTGGCAACATCATATTATCAGTATGCCCCTGTACATAACGTATACGTATGCCGGGCAACCATTCTTCACCATCGGCAACCTCTACCCATTTCAATTTGCCGCTATCTTGTATGGGCTGTATGTTTTCTTTCAGGAAAGATGCTTTCTCCCGTTCATTAGGGTTGTTGGCGCTGTCCCAGTGTTTAGGATTGCTCCAGTATGTAGCATTAGGGAATGCCGGTACTAACTTATCTCCATCTCGTTTGATGCTTCCGCCACAATGGTCGAAATGAAGGTGTGTCAGGAATACATCTGTAATATCAGCAAAGCTGTACCCATACTTCGAAAGCGACTTTTTAAGACTGTCCTCGCCATGAGGATAGTAGAATCCAAAGAACTTAGCATCCTGTTTATCGCCCATGCCGTTGTCTACCAATATCTTCCTTTCTCCGGTATCTATAAGCAGGCAGCGCATAGCCCAGCTGCACATATTATTGTCATCGGCAGGGTTTACCTTGTTCCACATGCTTTTGGGTACTACGCCGTGCATAGCGCCGCCATCTAATTTGAAATAACCTGCATTTACTGAATAGAGTTTCATCCTTTTATTACACTTGATTTAAGATGTTCTTTCTTAGCTTTTACAAATGCAAGGTACAAAACAAATGCGCCAAGGGCAAAGAAGGTAATGAGTGCAATGATAGAGTTGCGCATACTACCTGTGAGGTCTTCTATGAAGCCAAACGAGAACATACCAAGTACTATTGCAATCTTTTCTGTTACGTCGAAAAAGCTGAAGAATGATGTGGTGTCTCTTGTTTCAGGCATCAGTTTGCTGTATGTAGAACGGCTGAGTGATTGTATGCCACCCATTACTAATCCTACAATAGTTGCAATGATGTAGAACTCCATAGCTGTAGTGGTATAATATGCTGCTATGCATATGCCTATCCACATGATAACTACAAACAGAAGTACTGCGAGATTGCCAAATCTTTCAGACAGTTTAGACATTATATATGCACCTGCGATAGCCACCAATTGTATAATAAGTATGGTCATAATAAGCTGGCTTGTCTCCAGCTTTAATTCCTTAGCTCCGAATATAGTAGCTGCAAGCATTACAGTTTGCACGCCCATGCTATACAGGAAGAATGCTAAGAGATAGGTGCGAAGCACATGCAGTTGTTTCATCTGTGCCCATACCTTTTTCAGTTCGTGAAAGCCATTCCATAATACGTTATGTTCAGGACGCTGTTCCAACGGTTGTCCTTTGGGTAGTCTTTTGAACGGTATTTGTGCCCATGCAAACCACCAGATACCTACTAACAGGAATGATATGCGACAAGCGAGCCCATCATCTATACCAAATGTTTGCGGGCTCATAACGAATACAAAGCATATCAACTGAAGTATAACACTACCTATATACCCGTATGCAAAGCCAAGTGCACTTACGCGATCTCTGTCTGCTTCAACAGCTATTTCTGGCAGGAACGAGTTGTAGAACACAATGCTGCCATAGAAGCCTGCCGCAGCAGTTGCTGATAGCAGTACCCCCATTTCGACAGTGTGAGAGGTAAAGAAGAACAATCCGCTGCATGCTAATGCACCTATATAGCAGAAGAGCTTCATAAAGCTCTTCTTATTGCCCCTGTAGTCTGCAATGGAAGACAGGATAGGGGATAATATAGCAATAACCAGGTAGGCTGTAGCCAACGCATAGTCGAACAGTACGCTGTTGGTTATATGATAACCAAAGAAGTTAACCTTATCGTTTATTACTGTGCCGTCTGTAGCCTTGGTAGTAGTTACAGCCAGGTAATAAGCAGGGAATATTGTAGAGGTAATAACCAGGTTGTAGGCTGAGTTTGCCCAGTCATACATTGCCCATGCGCGGTGTACGCGTTTATTGGATAGTGCAGTTTGGTCCATAATAGCTAAAGTAGTGAATAAATGCTATAGTAGCTATTATGCCTGTATTAACCTACCATGTAGTTGCAGAGCTTATATAACACGCGTGCACCCACTATGCTGTCTATACCGTCCTGTGCGTGCTCACCGCATGATACTTCGTTCAGATCAAATCCAATAAGTTCTCTGCCGCTGAGTTGCAGTTGTTTGAAAAGATAGAATACCTGTTCCATTTCAAAGCCACCCGGAACAGGAGTGCCTGTGTTAGGGCAGAGTTTGGGGTCCAGTCCATCAATATCGAAACTGATATATACTTTTTGCGGCAGCTCATTTATTATCTTCTGGCAAACCTGCTTCCATGATGAGCCTTCATATTGCATCTCTTTGATGTCTTTGTCGAAGTAGGTAGCAATACGGTCAGGATTTTCACGGATGAGTATAAGCTCTTCATCGCAATAATCGCGAATACCCACCTGCACCAGCTTTTTCATTTGCGGTACTTCTTTCAGTACGTTGTACATGATAGAAGCGTGAGAATAGGTAAACCCTTCATATGCCTCGCGCAGGTCGGCATGTGCATCTATCTGCAGTATGCCGAAGTTGTCATGCACTTCAGATAATGCTTTTATAAATCCTAAAGGAGTACTATGGTCGCCACCAATAAGGCCCACTTTCTTGCCTTCCTTCAGCATGTTGGCCGTCATCTCATGTACCCAGTTATGCAGTAATACGCCGCCTTTGTTTACTTCTGCTAGTTTTTCACTCAGCTGTTCGTTTTCAGCAACTACACCACCATCTACCAGGTGAGAGATAATAAGCTCTGCACATTGCCTGAGGTAATCACTCTTCTTCCTTATATTTTTATCAACGGGAAGCATATAAAAGCCTTTCTTCCAGCCGTCCACAACATCCGGGTCGTAGAGATCTATCTGCATAGATGCATCGAATATATTTTCAGGCCCCCTTGATGTACCATTCCTGTAAGATACAGTTACTTCCCAGGGTACGGGAAGCAGTACAAGTGAAGCATCAGTTTCCCTGAAAGGAAGTCCGAAAATATTATTGGATTTCAATCCTACAGAGTTGGGGTCAAACTGTGACAGATCAGCCATATGAGTTTTTTCAGGCGGCAAATTTATAATTTATATCACTATTAAACAGATACTGTCTGTATGATTTAGCTCATGCTTTTCAATGATTTGCCTTTTTTATTAAAATAAGTATTCATGTGAGGCCTCCTGTAACTTATTATTAGTCATTTAGACTTAACTTTGCGTATTCTTATTTTTTATGAAAAGGACACATATAATACTGTTAGTGCTCGTGGCGGCTGCAGTTACAGTGATAGTGAGCATGTTTGGCGATTTCAGTACTTACGAAACATTTGCTACGGCAGCACAACAACCCGGTAAAAAATATCATGTGATAGGTGTGTTGGCAAAAGGTAAAACTGTAGAGTACGATCCTCAAACTGACGCTAACCATTGTACTTTTTATGTAGTAGATAAAGCGGGTAATGAGAATAAGGTGATATTTAATGGTGCTAAACCTACAGATATTGAAAAATCTGAACAGATAGTAATGATGGGCTACATGGACGGAAAGGATTTTCGCTGCAGTAAGATACAGATGAAGTGTCCGTCTAAATATAAAAAGGACCAGGTGGCTGTAGGTAACGCCAGCTAAACATGTTGTTACTACTCATTGGTACTCAATCTTAAACGAAGCTAATTTGGAAACTCAATTCATAGGCGAACATCTCGGACCGGGGAAACTCGGTCATTTTTTTGTTATTGCATCATTTGTCTCTGCCTTATTCAGTGCATTTACCTATTTCAATGCTGCAAGGAATGAAAACGAACTGAACAATAACGGCAGAAGCTGGTTGCTGATGGCACGTAATGGTTTTGTATTACATGCCGGCTCTGTTATAGCAGTTTTCCTGGTGCTGTACTATGTCATTACCAATCATTTGTTCGAGTATAACTATGCATGGGAGCACTCGTCGAGGGCGTTGCCGGGCAAGTACCTCTTATCCTGTTTCTGGGAAGGACAGGAAGGTAGTTTCATGCTGTGGACCTTCTGGCATTCTATACTTGGCCTTGTGGTGATGGGTACTGCGGGTAAAATGGAAAGCCGGGTAATGGCCGTGATAGCCATTGTGCAGGTAATGCTTACCACTATGCTGCTGGGCTTCTATTTCGGGCCGGATGTGAAGGTGGGTAGTACACCTTTCCTGTTGCTGCGAGATAAGATGCAGGGTGCACCAATATTTGCACAACCTAATTATCTTGATTTCATTAAGGACGGCAATGGCCTGAATGTATTGCTGCAAAACTACTGGATGGTAATACATCCTCCCGTCTTGTTCCTTGGTTTTGCATCCACACTTATACCATTTGCATATACAATTGCTGCTTTGTGGAAACATGATTACCAGTCATGGATAAAACCTGCTATCAACTGGAGCCTTTTTGCAGGTGGCGTGCTGGGTACCGGTATCATGATGGGTGGTGCATGGGCATATGAATCGCTGACCTTTGGAGGCTACTGGGCATGGGACCCGGTAGAGAATGCATCGCTTGTGCCATGGCTGACCCTCGTAGCTGGCCTACACACATTGGTAGTATACAAATCAACCGGACGTTCACTGGTGGCAACCGTGATATTCTTTGTGCTTACGTACCTTCTGGTATGGTATTCAACCTTCCTGACACGTACCGGTGTGCTGGGTGATACTTCTGTGCATGCATTTACGGGTGAGGGCAAGTCGCTGTACTGGCACCTGCTGGTAGTGATCGGTGTGCTGTTGTTGTGGTCATTGGTACTTATTATAAACAGGTGGAAGTCTTTACCAAGAGTGAAGAGCGAGGAGTCTGTAAGTACACGCGAGTTCTGGATGTTCATAGGGTCATTCCTGCTTTTCCTGTCTGCCGTACAGATAATCATCACTACATCAATACCTGTATGGGCCCCACTGGCTAAGGCTTTGACTGGTAAGCAGATAGCACCACCGGTAGACCCTGTGTCGCACTATAACAATATACAGGTGTGGATAGCCATAATAATAGCTATGCTGTCTTCTGCTGTACTCTTCCTGAAGTTTAAGACTACAGATATGAAGCCTGTTTGGGTGCGTTACAGTATCACGGGTCTCATAGCATTAGTGTTTACCCTGTTCATAGGGTTTACACAGAAAATCAGTGGTATACAGTATGTACTCCTGCTGTATGCTGCCTGTTACTCAATGGTTGCTATGGCCTATTATGCCATAAGGGTACAGAAGGCTAAAATAAAGAAGATGGGTGCTGCTACTGCTCACTTCGGTTTTGCCATGATATTATTGGGTATCCTTCTTTCCTCTTACAATAAAGAGGTGATATCATTTAACAACTTTGGCAAGGTTTGGGATTTTGGGAAAAAGACCATGGCTGAGAACGCTAAAGAAAGCAGGGAGAATACCATACTCTATATAGATATGCCACTGGTGATAGGTGATTATGTGGTTACCTATAAAGGAGATTCAACTTCTGCTACCGACCCCCGCACTTTTTATAAAGTACATTATGAGCGCAGGGATTCAGCTACTAAAGAACTGAAGGAGTCGTTTACGCTATACCCCGATGCCTTTATAAATCCTAAAGGCCAGCAGGGGCTGGTTGCTAATCCGTCTTCCAAGCACTACCTGCATAAAGATATATTTACCTATATAAGTGCAGCGTCTGACCCTAAAGACAGGAGTACGCGCAGCAATTATAAGCCCCATACGGTACATGCAGGGGATACTATTTTCCTGAGCAAGAGCTTTATTGTATTTGGCGGGTTTGATATGCAGGTAAGCAACCCTAATTACAAGGCAGAGCAGGGAGATGTAGCGGTAGCAGCCAAGTTGCAGGTATACGACCTGAAGGGCCCTGTACAAAGCCTATCGCCTGTATATATCATCAGGAAGGGTGGTGTGGACTTTGTAGAAGATACAGTTCGCGATATGAAGGTGTATACAAGATTTACCAAAGTGATACCTAATGATAATGCTGCCGAGATAACCGTGAAGGAAGAAGACCCTAAAGATGATTACATAGTAATGAAGGCGCTGGTGTTCCCATATATCAATGTATTGTGGCTGGGCGTGGTGATAATGGTAATTGGCTTTTTCATTACTATCTGGAACAGGGTTACCAAGAAAGCATAAAAGGAATTGTTACAGAATGTTACGGAATGCCTGCTGCAAGCAGGCATTCTTCATTTTATGCTAAACTGTTGATGTACCATGCATTATGTCAGTGGTATACGAGCCGTTGTTACAAAATGTTACGGTTTTCGTAAACCGGAAAAAGTATCTGAAGGTGTTAAACAGATCCATTTTACAGAAAAAAGCCGGCCTCGGGCAATGGATAAGTGATATGGCTTACTGTATGTCAAAGAGCTTTATTTCCATCATAGAGAATTATAGCAAATATACAATAAAATAATCAATATTAACTATTGTTTGGCATGAGTGGTATAGATTTGTAATGGGAATGACATATTTATTCAATATAGCCTTTATGAATATCATATTTGTTATTTTTAGTACATCAATTCCCTATGAAATACCTGATTCTGATACTTACTATTATTGCCACTATATCGAAAGCATGGGCACAAAAAGCACCCGGATGGGAATGGGCTAAGCAATTTGGGGCAAATGGCTTTGATCTGGGCGGTCCGGTAGTAATAGATGACAGTGCCTATATATACCAAACCGGTACATTCACCAACACTTTTGTACTAGGTTCAGATACATTAACCGGAAAGAGTTCAACCAATCCGTTTCTTGTAAAATATAATTCTAAAGGAGAGGTAGTTTGGGCCAAACAGTTTGGTGGTACAGCAAGGCAAACACCGCTTGCTATGAAAGCTGATAAACAGGGGAATGTTTATATATGTGGTATGTTGTTGCCCGGCAATACTTATGTGGTTTTAGGTAATGATACGTTTGATACCCCGGGGTGGCATTGCGGGTTTTTAATGAAATTTGATAATAATGGAAATATTCTATGGTCTAAAGTTGCCAGTAGTAAAAAGACTGTTGAATTTTCAGATATGACTATTGATAATTCAGGAGATATAATTATTGCCGGGCACTACAGCGATACCTTGGTATTAGATATTGATACACTAAAGACTGGACCCGATGGAAAGGATGTGTTGCTAATAAAATATGACACTTCCGGCACCCCAAAATGGGTTAGAGTATCTGCTGGTAATACGCCTGCTGATTGGGAAGAAGGACTGGGTGTGAGTTCAGATAGTTGGGGTAATATTTACGTAACAGGTTATTTTACTGATAGTATTTATATGGGTAATAAGTTTGCTGCATGTAATTGCTATGGTAATGCTTTCTTAGCTAAATATGATAAATACGGCAGCTGTCTATGGATAAGATACCCAACAACATATTCGTTAACAGCAAACGCTTCATTAGGTTTTTCTGTTGCTAATGATGCACAGGGCAATGTTTATTTATCAGCTAATTTTAATGACTCAATTAGTTTTGACAACCATTTAATAAAAGCAAAGGGTATACAAAATAATTGCCTGGTGAAATATGATAGCGCGGGGAATGCTTTATGGGCGAAGAATGTTGGTGGGTCAGGATATGTTGGGAGGGTGGTAACTTATGAAGATGCGGTATTTGCTACTTCGACTGATGATGGTATGGGTATTAGTAAGTATTCCAACCAGGGAAACCTTGAATGGACACAGAAACCCGGGTCGTATAGTAGCGCTTTCGTGTTTACTATGTCGATTACGTTTGACGAATACGGAAAGATGTATGCCTCAGGTGGTTTTCGTGATAAAATAGCATTCGGGAAAATCATGTTCATCAATAATTCAGATTATGATGACGTATTTCTGGCCAGACTGGGCTTATTTCCTGAAATAATAAAAGATCAATTAAGAACGGGCTGTGATAATGTGCGCGTATACCCGAATCCCGTTAGTGACCAGATAACAGTAACGTTTGATGATGCATCTTATGATAATCTGTTTGTTATTGATCAGTTGGGAAGAGTTGTTATTAAAATTGATGTGTGTGCAAAGACTTCAGTACAGTTTAATACCCAGAATTTAGATAATGGATTTTATATTGTTCGTTTGTGCGGCATTGGCATTGATGCCACAAAGAAGTTTCTAATAGAACATTAAGAATAAACATGTAACAAAAATCCCCGGCGTATGCCGGGGATTTTTTATCGAAAGAAAACGATTGAATATTAGCGGTTCCAAACAGACGCTTCACCTGTGTTTACACCGAAGTCATTAACCAGACCTGAATTAAGGTCTTTAATAGTGTAGCGTACTGTTATTACACCATGTTTAGCATAGTATGCTTCCCTGTCCAAGTAACCGGAACCCTGTATTTCATAATTCTCAACAATTTGCTGAGGAATGAAAACGCTGTCGCCTTTTACACGGGCACTAACCGGAGAAGTAAGACGGTTGTAGAAGCCTGTGATAACCATATCAGTAGGGCCTACACCATATTTAAATGCTATAACATAAGTATTAGAAGAGGTAACTGTACCTTTTTCAAATACGGTCCAAGTACCTATGTATTTATCCCTTGTTACAGTTTCGCACTGAGGACCTTCGTAACCTGATTTACAAACACATTCGCCTTCTTTACATACGCCGTCGTATGCACATGCTATGGCTTTGCATTTGTCATTATTACAAGAACTATAAGTTATTGCTGAAAAAGCAGCAATAGCGCCAAGCGCTGACATTATAACAGTTTTAAAAAAACGGGCTTTCATTAGCACAGTATATTTTATACGAAGCTTAAAGATAAACGAAACAATTTTAAAATGCAACTGACAGGAAAATTTATCAGGGTTGCAGCCTGAAACCCTTTGTTGGCAGGTGTTTTAAGTAGATATTTAATTATTTTTCAAGAGTTGTGCCTCCCGGTTAATATTACCTTTCCACCTCTGCTTTGTATGCTTTAATGCCCCTGTAAATGGCCAGGGCTACCTCATACTGGCCACGTTCGCTGTTCAGGTACTCTTCCTCTTCAGGGTTATTTATGAAGCCTATTTCTACCAAAACACCCGGCATAGCACTGCCTGCCAGTACTTCCAGCCCTTTTTGTTTTACACCCAGGTCTGTTCTTTGCTGGTAGCCGAATTGTTCCTGTATTTTAGTGCCCAGTGATACACTGCGGCTTAAGAAGGCTTGTGAGTATTGTGCTATAATAATAGCGGTTTGCGGGTCGTTCTCATTCAGTAATCCCGGTTCATCCATAACTGATTCGCCATATTCACCAATCGCATTTTCTTTTTGAGAGTTGCGGTGCAGCCCAAGTACATAGGTCTCACAGCCGTTTGCATTGGTCTCGTGGTGGCGGATGATACGGTATACGGGTTGTTTCATCTTCTTCCTGCCTTTTTTCACAGTTCTGTACCCGTCAAAAACACGTTCTACCCTGTCTTTTGTAGAGTTTACGTGTACAGAAATAAACACATCAGCATTGCCACGGTTGGCTATCTCATGTCTTTCGGGCAGCGTAGGGTAGTCATCGGTAGTGCGTGTATATATCACCTGCACAGTTTGCATACTATCAGCTATCATTCTGCCCAAACGCTTTACAACGGCCAGTGTCAGGTCTTTTTCCATAGAATATTGTCCGCGTGCGCCAATATCTTTGCCACCATGGCCTGCATCCAGCACAATTTTAGATATCTTTTTACCGTTAGCCGAAAGCAGTAATGGAGAGAAAGTGAGTAGTAAGAGGACTGCTACGTGTTTTATGCGCATACGGAGGGTAATTGCTATGAGTTTAAATATACAAATTAGTAAACGTAAGGAGGCAAATAACTATTTTTGTGCCCGTTAATGAAACTGTGGGGTAAAATTATTCCAAAAAATCCAACCAAACACTGCCTTAGACTGATAATGGCGGTGATTTTTATATTTACTTTAACGCATACCTCTTACGCACAGCAGGCAACTGATTCATTAAAAGCAGACACGCTGAAGCTTTCTTTAGACTCTTTGAAAAAGAAAGACACCACTGCGGGCGACAGTGTAGCGGTAAAACAAACACTGGCAGATTCGCTGGGTATTAAGATTTCTCCTGATGCACTGCCTGATGTAGTGACTGCAGAAGCGAAAGACTCTGCTATATTAAATATGACTGATAAGTTGTTTTACTTATATGGTAAAGCAAAAGTGAATTATGATGACCTGCAACTGACGGCAGGTATAGTAAGTTTTGACAATGCGAAGAATACGGTAACAGCTGCACCGTCTGCAGACAGTGCCATTGCTGCAACTGAGCGGCCCACATTTACACAGGGTCAGGAGAAGTTTACGTATGACTCTATGCAGTATAACTTCAAGAGCAAAAGGGCAATTGTAAGGAATACACGCACACAATATGGTGAGGGGCATATATTCAGCGAACAGGTGAAACGTAACCCCGACCAGTCTATCTATGGTCTGCACAGTGTATATACTACCTGTGCGCTGGATACACCACACTTTGGTATATATGCCCGCAGGATAAAAGTGATACCTAACAGGATAGTGGCATCAGGGCCCGCTAATATGGGTATAGAGCAGGTGCCTACGCCATTGTTCTTCCCGTTTGGCTTATTCCCTATAACACAGGGACATAGATCGGGCTTTGTCCTGCCTACATATATTATATCCCCCTCAATGGGTTTAGGACTGTTGAACAGCGGTTATTATTTTTCTGTGACACCAAAGATAGATATGCTGCTGCAGGCAGACATCTATTCTAAGGGTGGCTGGCAGGCTGTAGCCAAAAGCACCTACAAGAACAGGTATCACTATGAAGGTAGTTTTACATTCAACTATGCCTATACTAAAATAGGAGAGGTGTTTGAGTCGGGCTACAGGCAACAGAAAGATTTTAAAGTAAGGTGGACACACCATTCTGACCCAAAATCAAGGCCTGGTATAGGTTTTAACGCTTCGCTGGATGCAGGTACCTCTACCTTCAACCAAAACCAGACCTATGATGCCAACCAGATCATGCAAAACCAGTTCCAGTCAAATATATCATACTCTAAGAACTGGCAGAACAGGCCATTTTCACTGGTTGTAGCAGCAAGGCATAGCCAGGTAACATCTACCCGGTTAGTACAGGTTACATTGCCTGAGATCAACTTTAACGTGGCGCAGTTCAACCCGCTGAAGAGTAAGAACAGTGTGGGTATAAAATGGTATGACAAAATAAGTGTGAGCTATACGCTGGCAGCGACCAACCAGACAAGTTTTTATGATAGTTCCTTCAGTTTGAATAAACTGTCGATGAACCATTTTAATAGTGGCATATTACAAACGGTACCTATTAATGCATCTTATACAGTATTGAGATTTCTGCAAATGAGTTTCAATACTACCTATAAAGAATACTGGATGACCAAGCGGATGTACAAGTATTATGATGCAGCAACAGGTATGCTGGATACCAACCTGTACAGGGGATTCTATACTGCTCGCGATTTCAATGCAGGAGTGCAGTTCAATACACGTATTTATGGCCTGAAGATGTTTAAGAAAGGAACGCTGGCTGGTATCAGGCATGAGCTGAGACCGAATGCCGGCTTTACCTATACACCCGATTTTGCAGCTTCGCCATTCCACTATGGGTATAAGACAATTACAGAAAGAAATGGACAGCCTGTATACCTTTCTGCATACGAAGGTAATATACAGGGTACGCCGGGGTACAACCAGTTTGGTAAGTTTGGTAGTTTAATAAACTTTGGTTTAGATAATAACCTGCAGATAAAAGTGAGGAACCGCAGAGATTCTACAGGGTTTAAGAACATAAAACTGATTGATAATTTCAGTATTACCAGCAGCTATAAGCTCTCGGCAGATTCATTTCAGTGGAATCCCATCAGTATGAACTTTGCCAACAATCTCTTCAATATCATCAACTTCAGGGCCAATGCTACATTTGACCCATATAATTATGATAAAACTACGGGCCGTCGATATCATCAAACCATGTGGCAACAGGGGCATGGTATAGCACGTTTTGTTGGTGCAGGGGCTAATGTCGGTGCTACATTCCGCTCAAAACAGAAAACCGATGCTGCAAAAAAGACAACAGGTGATGAGGTAAGCAGGTTGCTTGATTATGGCAGGTATAATGATTATGTTGACTTTGATATTCCCTGGACCTTTAACTTCAGCTATACATTGCAGATAGATAAAGAATACAGGCTGTTGCCAAACTCAGATACAGTGAAGTTCAGCCATTCTGCTATGTTTGGAGGAGATATTAACCTCAGCCCTAAATGGAAATTATCTGTACAGAGCGGCTATAACTTTACCTTTAAGCAGCTAACACTTACACAATTAAATATATATCGCGACCTGCACTGCTGGGAAATGCGGTTCAGCAGTGTGCCTTTCGGGCGGAACAAAAACTTCACATTTACTATTAATGTGAAAGCTGCCGTGCTGCAAGACCTGAAACTGGTGAGACAGCGAAACTTCCGGGATTCTTATTGATAATCTTATTTAGTTGCCCGTACGGCTCATTTGTTTATTTTTGTGCTACTTATTCAATAACTGATAATAATAATAGTAATATATGGCAATCGTTGACCTGGTAATGCCGAAGATGGGAGAAAGTATTATGGAAGCTACTGTGCTGAAATGGCATAAGAAGCCCGGTGATACTGTGAAGATGGACGAAACAGTGCTGGAAATAGCTACAGATAAAGTAGACAGCGAAGTACCTTCTACGGCACAGGGTACTATTACTGAGATATTATATAAGGAAAATGATGTAGTGCCTGTAGGCCAGGTAATAGCGAGGATAAATACCGGTGGCGCTGCTGCAGAAGCTCCGGCACCACAACCTGCCACTGCAGCGCAACCTGCTCCGCAGCCGGTTGCTGCTCCGGCACCTCCGCCACCGGTTGCTGCACCTGTACACACTGCTGCTCCGGTAGCAGATGGCGGTGCACGCTTTTACTCTCCGCTGGTATTGAACATAGCAGCAACAGAGGGTATTAGCATGGCTGAACTGGAAAGGATACCGGGCACAGGTAATGAAGGAAGGGTTACCAAAAAAGATATACTGAACTATGTAGCTAACAGGGGCAATGCATTAGCAAC
The DNA here is from genome assembly GCA_044227125.1 of Flavipsychrobacter sp. Taxonomy (GTDB): domain Bacteria; phylum Bacteroidota; class Bacteroidia; order Chitinophagales; family Chitinophagaceae; genus Polluticoccus. The sequence continues at coordinate 919,241 of JBGAFS010000001.1, read as the reverse complement.
GCCTGCGCCTGTGGCAGAGCCAGTATCAGCACCGGCTCCGGTTGCCGCGCCTGCACCAGTTGCTGCACCCGCACCACAACCTGCAGTTTCCGCACCTGCTGCAAATTATGGCAGCAATGTAGAGATAATAGAAATGGATCGTATGCGTAAGCTGATAGCTGACCATATGGTGCGCAGTAAAGCTACATCTCCGCACGTAACCAGCTTTACTGAGTGCGATGTTACCAACATTGTGAACTGGAGAAATAAGGTTAAAGGTTCGTTCGAAAAGAAATATGGCGAGAAGATAACCTTCACGCCGATATTCATTGAAGCTATAGTGAATTGTATCCGTAAATACCCGATGATAAACAGCAGTATAGATGGCGATAAGATCATCGTAAAAAAGGATATCAATATAGGTATGGCTACGGCATTACCAAGCGGTAACCTGATAGTGCCGGTTATTAAAAACTCAGATACTAAAAACCTGCTGGGCATTACTAAAGATGTGAACGGCATGGCGAATGCGGCACGTAATAATAAACTGAAAGCAGATGATACCCAGGGTGGTACGTTCACGCTGACTAATGTTGGTACATTTGGCAGCCTTATGGGTACACCAATCATTAACCAGCCGCAGGTTGCCATCATGGCTGTAGGGGCAATTAAAAAACGCCCAATGGTTTTGGAGACAGAACAGGGAGATGTAATTGCTATCCGCCATATGATGTACTTGTCTATGAGTTATGACCACAGGATAGTGGATGGCTCACTGGGCGCAAGTTTCCTGACTGCTGTAGCAAATGAACTGGAAGCATTTGACCCGAACAGGGAAGTATAACAAATGAAATTTTCATAATTAAAAATCGCCCTTTAAGGGGGCGATTTTTTTTGTTTGAGATAATATAAAATTCTGTTTCGTAAAAAGAAAAATAAGATTAAAAAATTACCTTCTGTTTACAGGAAAATCAGCTTCGAAAACTCCAAGTTCCAATCTGTGGAATGATTTAAAGAAACAAGCGCCGAATAATTTTTTTTTTCAACAAATTGTTAGCAATTTCGTTTCCCTGTGAGAGGAAAAGAGGAGTAAGGATTTTTTGTGCAGAATGACTTTTGTGTAACAGGTATTTTACATTATCAGTAAGGAATAGTAGTCAGACAGGCCCGCAAAATTTTGAAAAGATTTTTTTCGGGTAATAAATTCGTCTCCCTGCTATACTGAAATGTGGAAAAATGGTATTAACTTGAAGAACGCCGATTAAAAACTTATGGATAATAACATTTACAATATTCCTTCTAATAAAGTATCTAACGAAGCAGATGCTGCATGGGAGAAATGCCTGGCAATTATTAAGGATAATGTAAACTGGAGAACATATCAAACATGGTTTGAGCCGATAAAAGCAGCTGCACTTGAAAATAATGTGCTGACACTGCAGGTACCCAGCCAGTTTTTTTATGAGTGGCTGGAAGAACACTATGTAGAGCTGCTGGGTAAAACCATTAAGCGTGTATTAGGTAAAGACGGAAGACTTGAGTACAGGATACTGATGGAAAGTAATTCATCACAACGCAACCCTGCATCTATAAATATGCCGGGCAGCACGTACTCAAAACCATCAAAAGAGAATAACTATGTGGACATGCCGCTGAAATGGGATGACCCGCACAATATAAAAACGCCATACGCTATACCGGGCCTTAAGCGCATGCAGATAGACCCGCAGTTGAACGCAAACTACACTTTCGAAAATTACGTAGAAGGTGACTGCAACCGTGTTGCCCGTTCGGCAGGTATACATGTGGCACAAAAGCCGGGTGCTACCTCTTTCAACCCGCTGGTAATATTCGGCGGTGTGGGCTGGGGTAAAACACACCTTATACAGGCTATAGGTAATGAAGTGCGCAGGCTGCATCCGAATAAAGCAGTGCTGTATGTAAGTGCAGAGAAATTCATCAACCAGTTTATTGAGCACTCTAAGAATAACGAGATAAATGATTTCATACATTTCTACCAACTGATAGATGTGTTGATAGTGGATGATATTCATTTGTTTGTACCTGCCATCAAAACGCAGGATGCTTTCTTTGCTATATTCAACCACCTGCACCAGAGCGGTAAGCAGATAATATTGACCAGCGATACCCCTCCTAAAGACCTGGAAGGTATGCAGGAACGTTTATTGAGCCGTTTCCGCTGGGGACTGAATACGGATATCCAACCACCTGATTTTGAAACAAGGCAGCTTATACTGCAAATGAAGATGAGGCAGGAAGGGTTGGAGATACCTGATGAAGTAGTAAAATATGTGGCATATAATGTGCAGAGTAATGTTCGTGAACTGGAGGGTGCATTGATAGCATTGTTTGCACAGGCAACATTAAATAAGAAAGAAATAGATATAGACCTTGCCAAGCGTGTGATGAAGAATTTTGTGAAGACAGCTGCGCGTGAGCTGACTATAGAAAATATACAAAAAATGGTATGCGAGTATTATCATATACCATACGACAGGTTGCTGGCTAAGACCCGTAAACGTGAAGTGGTACAGGCACGCCAGATAACCATGTATTTAGCGAAAAAATTTACAAAGAGCTCTCTTAAGAACATCGGTGAACACTTTGGCGGGTTTGACCATACAACGGTTATACACTCCTGCCAGACAGTAGAAAACCTGATGGATACAGACACAGAGTATAAAGAACATTTACTGGAATTGCAACAGAAGGTGCAGTTAGCAAGCATATAGTTTATACTCAAAAATATCTTTTGTTATTTCGTTAATACCATTATCTTTGCAATCCCAAAAACGGGAAAAAGAATCGGCTCATTTATACTGCGGTATATGCTGCAGGTTATATAAAGGTGAGGTGGGTGAGAGGCCGAAACCAACAGTTTGCTAAACTGTCGTACGGGTCAAACCGTACCGCGGGTTCGAATCCCGCCCTCACCGCCAGAAAGAAATTGGTGGTAACATCAATAAGGTTCGGGAAGTAGCGCAGGCCGGTAGCGCATCTGGTTTGGGACCAGGGGGTCGCAGGTTCGAATCCTGTCTTCCCGACACGAACAAAGAAAAGCTCAACAGTAATGTTGGGCTTTTTTGCTGTAATGACTATATGTTCATGCAATTCGTATTTTTAAGTTTACTATTCTCATGGGTTTTGGATTTAACTTATTTGGCATGCCAATACTTGTTATTGGAACTGTTATTCTGCTAATACTTGCGGTTAGATACAAAAGAGCATTAAAAATACTCCTGTTGGTATGGGGAATAGTGATTTTAGCGTTTATAGTCGTTGGAACTCTAAATAAATACAGAAGACCAATAGCTTTGACAAAACAGGATATTGCGGGCGAGTATAGAATTGACACAACTTTTTATCCCGGTAAAAATGCAAGATGGCAATATTCCCGTTATAAGTTTTACATAACAAGTACCGACAGTCTTTATTTTACCATATTGGATTCAAGACAGAACCCATATATAATATTTCGCTACAAAATTAACTTTAATGATGGCCCACCATTTTTCTGGACCGTTTCTGCAGATTCTGCATATCACGTGATTAGGACTGGACCAACATTGTACCGTGGACATAATAAGTTCTATTATGTTTTTTATTCCGATAGATTCGGGAATATGTTTTTCCGAAAGGTTAAACCAAAAAAATAGAGTGTAACTTTTATACTTAGATTTGGAGGTAAGAACATCTTAGTAACAATAGTTCTACTCACATCTGCTGATTTTCATAGGTGATTCATATCGTACATTTGATTACTGCATCACCAACACAGTACAGCTAAATTGACCAATAATAATCCGGATGGAGATCATTAACCTGCCAGGAGACATAATCAAACAAAATGGGCTTAAAGACGAGCCTATAGTTATGTATGAATATGCTGCCCACAAGCGGACGTTCAAGGGCAGGAGTGTACTGAGCAAGAATGCGATAAGCCTGGTGATAAAAGGGGAGAAGACAATGCACTTTGCAGAAAAAACAGTGCATGCCAATGCTGAAAGTTTTCATTTCCTGTCGCTGGGAAATTGCCTGGCCAGTGTCAACCTGCTGAACGGCGAAGAGTTTAAAAGTCTGCTTGTGTTTTATGATGATGATATAATGCAGTCATTCCTGCTAAAGCATAGTGACAGGGTAAACAAACTTAAAGCTGCACATAAAGTGCAGACAGAGGCATATGTGTCTATTGAAAAGGACGATTTTATCAGGAATTATATTTTATCCGTACTACTGATGAAACCTGAAAGCATGTCAATGTCTATGAAGCTGCTGAAGTTTGAAGAGCTGATGTTGTACCTGCTGGAGAAATACCCATTAACTGTACTGGCATTGAAGACAGGTACTAATACAGATTTTGACGATACCGCATTTAAACTGGTGATAGAAACCAACATCACTAATAATCTGTCTATGGAAGACCTGGCTTTCCTGTGCAATACCAGCCTTTCTACCTTTAAACGGAGGTTCTCAAAAATATACGATACAACACCATCTAAATGGATCACTAAAAGAAGGATGGAGATAGCTGCTGGATTATTGGAATACCGGAAAGAAAAACCAAGTGATGTGTACCATAAGGTGGGCTATGAGAACCACTCAAGCTTCTCACAATCGTTTAAGGAGTATTTCGGAGTAAGCCCGAAGGAATACCAGCAAAAGAGTTTGAACGTTTAGCGACAATTCATGGACTACTGCCAATAACAGCCCGCCAATACAGCAGGTACTTTTGTAAAAAAATCTGAACAATGGATAATACAACTGTACTTAACAAAGAGGTAGTAGTTAGGTTTAATAAGGAAGTAATAGGACAGGGGAACCAGGCATCTATGAATGAGATATTAGCGGAAGATGTTTATAATCATTCTGCACGGCCGGGTATGCCAACAGGGAAAGAAGGCTTTGATTATTTTCTGAATAATGTTTTACGGAAGGGCTTCCCCGACCTTACGGTAGAGATCTTTGAACAAATTGCAGAAAGAGACCTGGTAGCCACCCGAAAGAAGATAACAGGAACACATACGGGTGAGATATTCGGTATACCCCCAAGCAATAAGAAGGTGGAGATACAGGTAATTGATATTATAAGGCTGAAAGACGGGAAGTATACGGAACACTGGGGACAGAGCAATTTCAGCGATGTGATAGCTGAAATATCTGCTAAATAATAATGAGGTAGCCTCATATCAGGAGGCTACCTCATTATGCAGTAACTTCGGCATATTGTAGTACAATGGCTGTGGAAACTGTATTTAATAAATCAATAATTATCCATTCCTATATTCAGGCAGTTTGGGATGCGCTCATTGTGCCTGAAGCAATGCAACAATGGATGTCTGAATTCCCAATAGAGGTAAAGACAAACTGGGAGGTTGGGCAGCCCATTACTATTACAGGAGCATTGTACAAGAAGCCTTTTCAGAATAATGGTACTGTATTAGCGTTTGATAAGGAGCGAAAACTGAGCTATACGCATCTCAGCTCTATATCGAGATTGCCGAATGAGCCTGCGAGTTATTCTGTGCTCGAATTTGTCCTTGAACCGGATGGCGACAATACCAAACTTTCATTGACCATTTCCAATTTCCCGGATGAAACTATTTATCATCATCTTGCCTTTTACTGGAATGTAACTCTGGAGATGCTGAAGAAGTTTGTGGAGCGCAAGTAATCAGCCTTTCTTCCACATTGGCTTAGCCTTCAGTACTTTTTTATAAACAGGGCAATCTTCTGAGTGTGCACCGGGCAGGTAGCCTGCACTCATCAGGAATTCATTGACAATTTCACCACCGGTAAAACGGAAGGTCTTCTTGAAAAGCTTCACCCATTCTTCTTTGGTCTTAGGATGATGATGTTCCAGCCAGCCGGCAAATGAGCCATGCTCCTTTTGTAATACCAGTATGGCCTTCGCGTTCTCTATTGCGGCATTTACTTTCAGCCTGTTGCGGATAATGCCTGCGTCGTCCAGTAATCTTGCGACATCCTTATCAGTATAGGCCGCTATATTTTTGATATTGAAATTATGATAAGCTTTACGGAATGATTGCTCTTTTTTCAGGATGGTTTCCCAGCTAAGGCCTGCCTGGTTTATTTCCAGTATCAACCTGCCAAACAGTTCGTTATCGTCTTCTATAGGAAAACCATACAGGTTATCATGATAAGCTTTGTGCAGGGCTTTCTTATCGCCCGTCATGGTGTCTATAGCACGGCAGTATGACATAATTTATATTTAGACGATAAATGTACCGATAATATTAAAGCCACCATAAGGTGGCTTTAACTGAACTTGAAAAAATACTATTCTGTAAGAGCTACAGCATGTGGCTCTGATGTAGCAAGAAACATTTGAATCTGCACTATGTTGTTTAAAATTGCAAAATTACTGTACTGCTCAATTTTGTTTGGCGGCATATCAAGTATAGAATGATCTGTTGGTATTTGGAAACCAGCATTGCCTACTGAATTGTTATAAGTTTCCACAGACTGTTTCAATTGCTGCAGGAGTTCCATGTTTCGTCCTACACCAAACGTACCTACTATACTTCTTTCATTGATCACCATATTCCTGCTTTCAAAATCATCCGGTACAGCAGCAGTTCCTATCTCGGGCATCAGTAAAGACCCTTTCAGTGCTTCACAGGCATTGTTGATGGCAAGAGTAAGGCTGTCAGTACTATTAGCTGCATATTGCTGCATATGTTTCAGCAATCTTTCGTTCTTTACATAGGTATACATTTGTATAGGCAGCTGGTCTCTTACGCGTATCATAGTAAACAATAGTCCGGTGGCACCTACCAGTAATACAGTAGTTACAGTTGTATTGAACCTTGCTTCTGGATTTTTGATACCATTGAAGAAATAAAGCGGTATAAATACAAAGAAAGACAGCACTACCGTGCTTAGCCACAGTACCCGTACTCCCGGCCAGTGTTGTATGGCAAATAATGTAGCCAGTGAATATAGTATGCCGGTAAGTGTGCCGGTAGCCAGTATCAGTTTACCCCTGCGTGTTTTTATTTCCCTGTTTTTCATCACGAACAACAAAGGAAGAAACAGCAGGCTAATAAATAGTATAGCAGAACAAAGCATCACATTGGCGCCCGGCCAGTGCATACTTTTAAAAATGGAACCCATTACGAATGTTGCTGCAGAAAATGTACCTGTGGTTATCAATACTTTTTTCATTGCATAATAGTTTTTGAATGTTAATAATAATGCGGTCTCCTCTTCTATCTCGTGCAGGTTTTGTACATAAAATTGTTTTATGGTTTGCTGATAGAAGCCCTCGAAGTCGCCGCCCTCTTCAAGGTTTTGCTCAATAATGCAACAGACATGATCCAGGAGGTTTAACTGCAGGTCCTCCGTTTCAACGCCATTACGTCTAATGTCGTTGAGGATATAATCTATTTGCTCATCACTGATGCAGTACATTATGCCAGTTTGGTTTTAATGTCTAATAAAAACTTCATTGTTTCCATGAATTCAGCCAGCTCATTTACCCGCTCTTTTGATTTTGTTTTTCCATCGGGGCTGAGGCTGTAGTATTTGCGTACACGTTTACCTATATATTCTATCTCTGTTGTTAGCAGGCCTTCAGCTTCCAGTGCATGCAAGGTGGGGTATAAGGCACCCTCAGTAAGCTGAATTCTATCTGAGGTCAGCTCTTTCACCCTTTGTGTTATCTCGTAGCCGTACATCTTTTTATTGTCAGTAAGCATTTTCAGCACAATGGTTTTGAGTGTACCTTTTATTAATTCTGTAGAATATATCATATCTAATCCGTTTACCTAAGATAAAGATACATAAGAATCTTATGCTTTTCCAAATTTTCTTTCAAAATATTTTTACCAGGCAGGAAGACAACATTGCAGATGCTTATTGTGCTAAACAATTCCGGTATTCATGAAAAGGGATGAATGAAAGTTTACTCCCTTTATCAGATAGTATTATTAGTAGTAAAATGATGAGGATCGACTAATGTTTAGTTGAACGGTTTCTGAAATATTTGATCAATTCCAGTATGGTAACCATAAGCACGGATGCCGTTAGTGATGAAATAAAATGTTTGTACCCCGGGAAATTAAAGCTGAATACACTTTGCAGAGCAGGCACGAAGATGGTAGAAGCAAGAAGTATTACGGCTGCTGAAACTATAATAATAAGCGCTTTATTGCCTTCTGCAAGTACCTGCAATGCATACCGGGTTTTAGACAGGTTAGTAAGTATGAGAAATATGTTGCCTATAATAAGGCTTGAGAATGCAATTGCACGAACTTCACCCTCTGTATGTCCTTCGTGGATGGATAAGAAATATACGATCAAAACTGAGCACATGAGCAGTAAGCCCTGGAATATACTGTAAGCCATCCGGCGGATACCGAAAAAGCGGCTGTTAGCAGACCTTGGCGGCCTGGACATAATATTTGTCTCCTCCAGCTCTGATTCGAAAGCAACAGAGCAAACAGGGTCTATGATAAGCTCCATGAATACTATATGCAGCGGCAGCAGAAAAACAGGTAAGGAAGCTGCAAAAGATGGCAAGAGCGTTAATCCTATAATGGGTATATGTATGGCCAGTATATAAGACATTGCTTTTTGAAGATTGTCATATATCCTTCTGCCCAACCGTACTGCTGCAACGATAGATGCGAAATTATCATCGAGCAACACCAGTGATGATGCTTCTCTTGCTACATCTGTACCTTTGATACCCATTGCAACCCCTATGTCTGCAGCCTTTAATGCCGGTGCATCATTGACACCATCTCCGGTCATGGCAACAATTTCACCATTTGCTTTCAGTGCTTTTACAATTCTTAATTTCTGTTCGGGAGTAACGCGTGCAAATATGTTGATGTTCTTTATTTTTTCTTTGAGCTCATCATCGCTCATGTCAGCTAATTCATCGCCTGAGGCCACTACCTGTTTTTCAAAGCCTGCCTGTACTGCAATGCTGATAGCTGTGGCCGGGTAGTCGCCTGTTATCATTATAACCCTGATGCCCGCGTTAGTACATTCTTTTATAGCTGATGGCACTTCTGTGCGTATCGGGTCTTCTAAAGCAATGAGCCCGGTAAACTGAAAATCAAAATGTGCTTGTTTTTCAGGAAAAGTGTTTTCTGTGTGTGTGGCTGCCGCTACACCTATTATCCTGTAGCCTTTGACAGCCATTTCATTAACTGCCTGCATATGTTTATGCAGTTCAGGCCCGGTCATTTTACACAATTCAAAGATCGCTTCGGGAGCCCCTTTGGCAGATACAGAGATCATGTTTTCCTGCGGATGTTCCAAAACGCGTGTCATGGCCAACAGGTCGTGGCTCAGGGGGTATTCTTTAAGTAATACCTGGTCGTCAATGGCGGCCATATTCAGTTCTTCATATAATTTATGAATGGCCTTTTCCATCGGGTCGGCAGAGTTCTGTTGGGTGGCACGCTGTACTGTGGTAACAATACCGGTAACAGAATCTATATTTTGATGGTATAAGTCTTTATATACAATCGTATCACCATTGTATACAGCAACCACTTCCATTTTATTTTGAGTGATAGTGCCAGTTTTATCGCTGCATAATACAGTAGCGGAGCCCAGTGTTTCTATGGCAGAATGTTTGCGTGTGAGCACATTCTTCCTGGATAACCTCCAGGCTCCAAGTGCCAGAAATACTGTCAGCACTACCGGGAATTCTTCAGGTAAAATTGCCATAGATGCAGATAATCCCGTTAATAATGATAAGAGAAAATTTCCCCGAACCAAATAATAAGAGATCACTACAGTGATACTGATGAATATACCAATAACGGATAAGCGCCTGATGAGTATTTTCATTTCGCTCTGCAGGCGGGTTGGCTCATCTTTCAGTTCTTTTAGTGATGTAGCTATCTTGCCAAGACGGGCATTAATACCTGTAGCAGTGACTATAGCCATCGCTTTCCCTCTTATTACTAATGTGCCGCTGAATAATAAATTGCCTGTTTCATTATGGTGTTTATTGACGGGCATTGATTCTCCTGTGAGAACAGACTCATCTACGCTGAGGTTTACACTTTCTGATAATGTGGCATCCGCGGCAATTCTGTCACCTTCGTGTAGTATGATAATATCTCCGGGTACTACTTCGCGACCGGGTATTCTTGTCTCAAGTCCATCTCGTAAAACCAGGACTCTAGGTGCTGATAGCTTTCTTAACGCTTCCAGCGCGCGCTCTGTTTTTCTGTATTGCAGAAATGTGATGCCGATAATGATAAATATTGTAGACAGAAGTATGATGCCTTCAGTCATGTTGCCCAGTATGATATACAGTGTACCGCAACTGATAAGCAACAGGAACATAGGCTCCTTAATCACCTCAAGGGCTATATGCAAAATGCTCTTAGACCCTGCTGAGGGTAGTTCATTATAGCCGAATTCTTTTAATCTTCTCCCGGCTTCAACGCCGGTTAACCCTAAACTCATTGCCTGAACATAATTAATACATGATACAATATTATAGTTAAATAATATCAATAACGAGTGACAAAGTGGTATAATAAGGTTATTGATAAATTATTAATGAATTTTATTGGTGGTTTATGACCATCGTCACCAACAAAAAATATTATTGGGTTTAAGTTTGCGCCCTTATTCAGTGTCTTATGAGTATGGAAATAATGGCGCCAGTCGGCTCATGGGAGAGTTTGCAGGCTGCGATACAGGCAGGGGCAAATTCGATATATTTTGGTGTAGAGCAGCTCAATATGCGGGTTAAGTCGGCAGCATCGCTGACTATTGATGATATACCTGCGATAGTAGGCAAATGTCATAAATACGGGATGAAGGCATACCTGACCCTGAATACTACTATGTACGACCATGACAGACAACTCATGTCGGCTATAGTGGCTAAGGCTAAAGAAGCAGGTATAGATGCCATAATTGCCGCCGATTTTGCTGTGATCAATGAATGCAGGAAGCAGGGCGTAAGCCTGCATATAAGTACGCAGGCAAATGTTACCAATATTGATACGGTAGAGTTTTATGCAGCATATGCAGACCTTATAGTGCTATCAAGGGAACTGACGCTGACGCAGGTAAAGCAAATAGTACAGGAGATAAAGAGCCGTAATATATGTGGCCCTAACGGAGAGCAGGTGAAGATTGAGATATTTGCACATGGGGCTCTTTGCATGGCTGTGTCAGGAAAATGCTACCTGAGCCTTGATTCAAACAACTCATCTGCCAACAGGGGTGCTTGCGTACAGAATTGCAGGCATAAATACCTTGTAACAGATCTTGATAATGGCAAGCAACTGGAAATAGATAACCAATACATAATGAGTGCACAAGACCTGTGTACTATAGACTTCCTGGATAAGATAGCAGAAACGGGCGTATCTGTATTGAAAATAGAAGGCAGGGGCAGATCGGCAGATTACGTGTACACCACAGTAAAATGTTATAAAGAAGCAGTGACGGCCATTGAAGATGGTAGTTACTCAAAAGATAAAGTTGCTCGCTGGAAGGATGAATTGAGTACAGTCTTCAATCGGGGTTTCTGGGATGGATATTATATGGGCAGAAAGCTGGGAGAGTGGAGTGACGCAGACGGATCGAAGGCTACTCGTAAAAAGGTATTGCTAGGTAAAGTAGTAAGATATTATCCCCGTTTAGGTGTAGCGGAGTTTTTGCTGGAAGCTGGTAGCATAGCAGTAGATGACGAGATAATGCTTACGGGTAATGTTACCGGATTGCATACACAAAAAGTAGAGCGGATACATAAAGATAATGGCCCGGTAGATAAGGCAGATAAGGGTTCGAACATTACTATACCTGTAAGCCGCAAAGTGCGGACAGGAGATAAGTTGTATAAAATAGTAGCTACAGAATATGCCTAAGATATTGCATCACCGCGGCAAATGTATAGGCTGTAACCTGTGTTACGAGATATGGCCGCACCGATGGCGTATATCTCGTACTGATGGTAAATGCACACTGGTTGGTGGCGTGGAAAAGAAAGGTGTATGGCAGGCTGCTATATCAAACGACGAACTGGATATAAACCTCCGCGTAGCCGATGCCTGCCCGGTAAAGATCATCAGGGTGATTAACTGATACGTTTGTTTTTATTGCCAATTGATAACAACAGAAGATTTGGCAGGTATATCTCCCCAGAAGTAAGTAAGTGTGCCCGATTGTTTGGTAGCGGGTTTTTGCCCATTCCAACTGAGGTTAGCGGGATGTTGTGCTAAACAGAATGTAACACCGCTGATATTGTTGCTTGTATTATTATTTATGGTAATGCTGTTGTTGCCGTTATAAGATATGTTCAATTCGTTGAGTTGCCTGCAGTAGGTTATGAACTCAGACATGTTCGGGTTCCAGACTTTGTTGCTCTTTATACTATCGGATAAGTAAGAAGTAAACTTTTTCCAATAGTCGGCTAATTCGTATTTAGAACCTTTTTTGAAAACACCGTTGATGTACGACAGGTTGTTGAGTATGTATGTATGGCCTGCATGAATGCCGTTTTGCTGTACCAGCCTGTCTAACGATGCCGCATTGTAAATTTCATCCAGTTGGGTTGTTTCCTGTGTGCTGAACATCACAAGGTCGTTGCCAGATGCCTGGTACAGCGGTATGCCAGCCTCAGTAAACAGAAGAGATGATAATTGTACCAACTCTTCTTTGGTATAGGGCAGGTATGTTTGTATAGAAGTTTGTTTAGCCGCTTTCAGGTTCTTCCTGAATTTATCTATTGCGGTCTTTTTATCGCGACCAATTGTTACAAGCAGTATCCGGAAAGCAGATATTCTTTTCAGTGTAAGGCTGATGAATTTTTGTCCCTCATTCTTCCGCTCTATGAGTGCACGCAGGTGATGCAGCCCTACAAATACCTGGCCTCTTAACAGTTTTCTTAAGAACAGAGGAATTACCTGGTAGTAATGTTCTTTCTCGTTGCTGAAGTGGTTGAGTGTTTTATTAGGGTCTACCGGGGTGTCATGAAAAGACCATAAGCCTTTGTATCCTTTTGCCTGTAGGTTGTCTACCAGTCTGTAGTCGCTATTGTTCTTACCACCCATACTATAGCAGTACTTAAGCGTACAGCCATGGTCTATCCAGAGTTGTGAATTATAGTTTTGCTGCAGCCTGTTGAGTGAGCTATGATAATCTTCAGGTGATATTTGTCCTGACTGGTTCAATGCGTGTGGAACAATTTCGCTGCCATCTTTATAAAGCTGGTCAATCAGTTCACGATATTTATCAATGTCAAGCGTGTCATTTCTTTTTCCGCCTTTTGCTGTGGAATTACGAGCAAAAACACCTTTTGATATTTTAAGCTGTTTGTTCAGCCATCCATCGGGTTCTTTTAAGAATGTTTCGAGGCGTGCAGCATCATCATAGTCGCAGTGGTCAGTTAGCATGAATGTAGCTTCAGCACCTGCCTTGTGTCTTGATATAACGGGCACATGTGCAGGTGTACTGATCTTAATGTTCCTGAAACTAACTTTATAACTATGCCCGGCAGGCAACAATGGTGAAGAGGTAGATAGCCTGTCAGGGCCGGTATAATCCCATTTGGGGTGTAATGCAGCAGCATCAAGTATTACTTCTAAAAGAAGGTGATCGCCGTTGTCCGTGCATTTGTGTGCAAACAGCCGGTTGTAGTTGAGTAATGCAAAAGTTTCGTTCCCTGATGTATAAAGAATGTATAGAGGGGTAAAGTCATTGTTCCATATAGTATCTGTAACAGGCGTGGTTTTGTAGTACCTGTTCAGTGCCCGTACCTGTCCGTTTTTAGGAATTGAAAAGCTTACTGAAAGATATTCGATGGCTATGTCTTTCTTTAAAGCCAGTTTTATGGTAACGTTTTCCGCATCAGTACCAGCCACAACGAGGTCAAACAGATCGTTCTGAATATTATCAGTGGTTAACTCTATCTTATGGTTTGTATTATCACCAAAGCTAACGTTGGATGTACGGTACCTGCAAAAAACTGATTTAAACTCCATATTCTTTATATACTTTCATGGCTATACCTAAAAACCTGAAAACACGAACCTTATAAAGATATGTAAAGCCTGATTTTTCGATACCCCTTATTGAAGATCTGTTGTCGGGGGCTACAAATATAACAGCTTTTTTATGGCCCTGTTCTTTACAGTATTGCAGTATCCTGTTGATAACATAAGGGTAAATATTCAACCCCCGGTATTCGGCAGATGTTTCACAGTCGCCTATAAGCGGTATCTTCTTCAGTCCTATTTGCCTTGCCAGCAAATTGCCTGTGAACATGTATGAATTATTGACTACCGTATTATTATGTAATGCTCTGAAATGAACTTTTTCAGAAAAAGCATTTTTCGTTTTCTCTATTTCTATAGTTACAGGTATTTTAGGTTGTATACCAGTGTCAATGTTTTGCAGGTTGTATTCATAAACAACTAAATTGATGTATTGTGGAGATAGCTTCTTTATGAATTTCCTGATAGTACGCATGTATTACTTTTTTACCAGTAGTAACATTTTCCTGACAAAGCTTTTCAATTTGCGTGCGTTTTTGAGCAGCATAGCAGAATACAGGTTGAACTGTCCATTTGAAAAAACAACCGTTATCTGGCTCTTGTCTTCTACATATTCAGGGTTGTATAAACGCTTGAATTCCCCAACAGGGCCATCGCTGTATACGAGGTTATATTTTTGAGTGCCATGGTTGTAAAACTCATTCAGCATGGCATAGTAATGTATGTATTTCGACGGGGGTGTATTGTCTTTAATGGCTTCTACATCCAGTGCACCGGATAGGTTCAGGCTGTAATTCTTATCTCTTACTATCAGTATCGCATTCACGATCCTGCCATCGTCGTGACGGGCAATATATAGCGAACAGAATTTGAGCAGATCGTTGTTTTTAAAAAACTGTTTGTATGATTCTAACTGCCTGTATTTAAATCCTTTTCTTTTGCCCAGCCGTACAAATAGTTCGTAGACATCTTTCATGCTATCTCCCTTTTCATCTATCTGGAATTCATAGATGCCTCTTTTGAGTATCCTGTTGATGAGGTTGCGGGAGTTTGAGTTGAAAGAATTCTTGAGTGTGTCCGGGTCTTCTTTTTTGTACACAAAAAAATTCTTCAATACATCGTTATAGTACGGAAATGTATTTGTGCCCTGTATAATCCTGTATTTAGCAGATCCTATCTCATTGATGGCATCAAAATAATTGCCGGTAAACCTGGTGAAAGTGATACCTTTCTTTTTGAAGAAGTCAAGAAGGCCGCCAATCATTTCCCTTTTAGCCTGTTCGTCTGAATATTTGAGTACGGGCCCCTGGGAAACAATAGCTACTTTAAAAATAAAGAGATTGATATATAAATAACCACAGTATCCCCAGTTTGTATCATCACCGCATTTAATGAACCTGGGTTTGAAAATGCCTATCTGTTTGAATGAGCTAAGCCATGAAGGGAACTGAAATAATGAAGCATCATTATCGTAAATTCTCTGCTGCCATTTGTCCAGGTCTTCCTCTGATATATTGTTCCAGGTAAACATGATAATATTTTAATATAACTAAGGCGTTTGCATCTAAATACGATAGCAAAATTGATATTGGTGCAACCTTGTTGTCTGAAATAGAATGAATTGCTTAGCGCGACCAAATTATCAAATAATTTTGAAACTGGGTAATTATGCCCAGCCTGCATACTGTATCAGCGGCATGTATACAGGCTTGTAGCCTGTAGTTACCCCATTATGCTTTAGTTAAGTTTGATAATGTGTTTCTTGCAGCACTGTCTGCATATTGTAAATTGAGATAAATACCGGTTATGAGATATACTGTATTATTATCAGCATTATTGTCTTGCTTCAGTTCTTATGCACAAAAGGCCGAGAATGTTATCATTGTAACAACAGATGGTTTCAGGTGGCAGGAAGTTTTCAAAGGGATGGATTCTGCGATTGCTGTTAACCCCGCATACAACCAGAGAGATAGTGCAGGTATATTTAGGAGATACTGGTCAGAATCGGTTTCGCAGCGTCGCGCCGTGCTTATGCCGTTTTTGTGGAGTACAGTTGCAAAAAAAGGGCAGTTGTATGGCAACAGAGAGCTCGGTAATAAAGTAAACGTAGCAAACCCTTACTGGTTTTCTTACCCGGGATACAGCGAGATATTTACAGGTTTTGTAGATACTACTATTAACACTAATTCTTATCCGGCAAACCCCAATACTAATTTGCTTGAGTTTATTAACAAACAGCCGAATTTTAATGGGAAAGTAGCTGCATTTTGCGGATGGGATGCGTTGGAGAATGTGCTGGCTGAAAAGCGTAGTCATGTACCCGTGTTAGCAGGAATGGAAAATAGCGGAGGTATTAACCCCGATAGTGATGAGCAGCTAATGAATAAGATGAAGCAGGACAGTTATGCGCCATGGGATAACGGTGCAACGGATGTATTTACACACTATGCCGCGTTTGATCATCTAAAGAAAAGACAGCCAAGGGTACTATATATTTCTTATGGCGAAACGGACGAATGGGCGCATGAAGGGCATTACAAAGATTATCTGAACGCAGCACACAGGGTAGATAAATGGCTGGGAGATATATGGAACTATGTTCAGTCTGACTCCATTTATAAGAATAAGACCGTATTATTTGTAACTGTTGATCACGGCAGGGGCGATGCAGATAAAACACTATGGACAAGTCATAGGTCATATATACCCGGTTCTGACCAGATATGGTTTGCTGTGATCGGGCCGGGTATAGCTCCCAAAGGAGAAGTAAAGTCAGAAATACAGCTGTATCAGCAGCAATATGCTGAGACCATAGCAGAATTGTTAGAAATAAAATTTACCTGTGAACACCCTGTTAGCCAGGGATTTACAGAGGTGTTAAGGTAGCCGGGGCAGATAATTTTGGAAATTTATTTTGAGAAACCGATTGGTTGCATATATATTTGTGCAACCAATCGGTTTCATTTTATGAGAAGAGATGTATTCCAGGCTATAGCAGATCCAACAAGACGAGAGATATTGAACATGGTGGCATATAAGCCGCTTAATGTAAACTCGGTAGCAGAACAATTTGATGTGAGTCGTGCAGCTATCTACAAGCATATGAAAATACTGATGGAGTGCGGGCTGATAGATGTAAAACAGCAGGGACGTGAGCGATATGCAGAAGCAAAATTGCAAAAGCTGAGTGAGGTAAATGACTGGGTGCAGCAATACAAACAATTCTGGGAAGCAAAACTGGATTCCCTTGAGACATATTTAGCGAAACTTCAAAAAGAACGTCAACATGGCAATAAAAGAAAATAACACTTCAGATCGTGAATTGCGCCTGTCGCGCACACTCAATGCACCTATAGAGCTTGTATGGGAGGTATGGACCGACCCTGAACATATTGCTAAATGGTGGGGACCGGAAGGCTTTACCAATACGATACATGGTATGGATATGAGACCGGGAGGAGAATGGAATTTAACAATGCATGGCCCCGATGGTACTGATTATAAGAATATGAGTGTATTCAAAGAGATAGTGAAACACGAGAAGATAGTGTATGAGCATGTCTCCGGGCCTAAGTTCCTGGCTACTATACAGTTTGAAGCGCAGGGAGACAAAACAGCTATCAACTGGCATATGCTGTTTGAATCTGCAGAACAATTCATACAGGTAGTGAAAACATTTAAAGCAGATGAAGGCCTGAAACAAAACTTAGATAAGTTGAACCTGTATCTGAAAGCGCAATCAGAATTGCGTTATAAGCTAAAGCCAAATAATAAGGCAAGGGTTTGTACTTATCTCAATTTCAATGGTAATACGGAAGAGGCATTCAATTTTTATAAGTCAGTATTTGGTGGAGAGTTCAACGGTGGTATACAGCGCTTGGGTGATGCGCCGCCACACGATGGCATGCCAGTATTGGATGAGGCAACAAAGAAATTAGTGCTGCATATAGAGTTACCAATACTGGGAGGACATATATTAATGGCAACCGACGCACCTGAAAGTATGGGCTTCAAACTAATTGCCGGTAATAATATGCACATAAGCCTGGAACCGGAAAGCAGGGAAGAAACACAACGCATATTTGACGCTTTGTCTGCAGGTGGTGAAATAACCATGCCTTTAAAAGATATGTTCTTTGGCTCATTCTTCGGAAGCCTGACAGACAGGTATGGTATCAACTGGATGCTTAATTGTACAGCTAAATAAAAATCAATTTTATATGCGGGAAGGATTAACTATTGTAAGAAAATTCAATGCGCCAAAATCATTAGTGTTTAGTGCATTTACAACAGCAGAAGCTTTATCAGCCTGGTGGGGGCCAAAGGGTATGCCGATTACAGTTCATAAACTGGATTTCAAGCCGGGTGGAATATTTCATTATAAAATGGAAGGTAATGGACAGGTGATGTGGGGCGTATTTCACTATGGTAATATTGTGGAGCCCGATATGATAGAGTTTGTAAACTCTTTCTCAGACGAGGAAGGGAATATTTGCAAAGCACCATTCCCGATAGATTTTCCTTTAGAAATATTTAACCGTTTGACACTGGAAGAAGAGAATGGCGTTACCATACTTACGCTGAAGGGGCATCCGATAAATGCTACAGCAGCACAGGAAGAAACGTATCGCTCTATGTTCTCAAGTATGGAACAAGGCTTTGGTGGTACAATGGATCAACTGGAATCGTATTTAGCATCAGTGCAATAGCATAAGATAAAGAAGCTGTTGCAGTTTATACGGCAATGGCTTCTTTATTGTATTTGTTCCTGTATTCGAGTGGTGATAAGCCGGTAATTTTTTTGAAGGTGGTACGAAAAGCTTTGTTATCAGTATAGCCAACTTCATACATTACCTCGTTCACATTCTTACGACTAATTTCCAGTTCTTTTTTAGCGGCTTCAATTTTTACACGTTGTATATATTCAACAACTGTATTGTTTGTGGCTTTTTTAAACCTGCGTTCAAAACTACGACGACTTAACGCATACATGTAAGCCAGTTGGTCAACCGTTGTTCGTTCACGATAATTATTTTCAATGAATTCCTGCGCCTGTTTTATTGCATCGTCTTCATGTTCTTTCTGGCCCTGGAAGATCACAAATGATGATTGGCTGTCGCGCTCCAGTTGTATAGCGAAAACTTTTGCCATGAGAATAGCCATTTCGCGGCCTGAGTATTTTTCTATCAGGTGCAATATTAGGTTAAGATATGAGAATGCACCACCACTGGAGTATATGCCATTCTCATCTGTGATGATCTTTTCAGTTACAAGATCAACTGCGGGAAACATCTTCCTGAATTCGTTTTCAGCTACCCAGTGTGTAGCACACTTCTTACCGTCTACAAGTCCTGTTGATGCAAGCAGAAAAGCACCCATGCAGAGGCTGGCTATCTCTGCACCATTTTTATACTGTGTCACTATCCACGGAATAAAATCTTTATTCTGTTCAATAGCATGCTGCATATCCCCGTCCAGTGCAGGTATAATAATAAGGTCAGTTTTCTTTACATCATTAACCAGTGATGTAGCATTCACAGTAAACAGGCCACCACTGGTTAAGGTTTCTTTAGTCAGCCCTACTAATTGTATGTCAAACATAGACGGGAAACCTTTCATGCGCATCATGGTGTTTACCTGTGCAAATAACTGGCGGGAGCCTTCGAGGCTGGCCAGTATAGCACCTTTGGGAACGAGTATAGATATATGCTTCATGCAACAAATGTATGCAGACATATTGTCGCAAACAACCACATTAAATGGCGTATTTACGCCTCACCATAACAAGAATACGACAGTAGCTTTGTGTTATAAAATAAAAAAGGCATGCAGGAGATAAAAATTGATAGGGACATCAGGTTGTGGTGTGTAACTGCAATTTCTTTCCCGATGGGGATTGGAGATGCTTTCCGGTTGCTGGAACAAAAGCTGGGTAAACATGGCAGGATGTTTTATGGTGTATCAAGGCCAGAAAGAAATACAATAATTTATAAAGCAGCTGCAGAAGCCAAAGAAGATGAGCAAGGACTTGATTGTGAAGAGTTTGTGGTGAAACAAGGTACTTACCTCTCTATGTACATAAAAGACTGGCGTCAGGATGAATCAAGCATTGGTAAGACATTTCAGTCAATACTGCAAGATACCAGACTTGATCCTGAAGGGGCTTGCATAGAGCAGTATTTGAACGATAAGGACGTAATATGTATGGTGCGGTTAGCTGATAACTACTTTATTAAATAAAAATTCAAACAAAATGGCAAACCAAATTTTTGTAAACCTGCCGGTAAAGAACCTGCAAAAGTCTATCGACTTTTTTACGCATTTAGGCTACTCTTTTAATCCGCAATTCACAGACGATAAGGCTACCTGCATGATAGTAGCTCCTAATATTTTCGTTATGCTGCTGGTAGAAGACAGATTTCGCGATTTCACACGCAAGGATATAAGCGATGCGCATAAAACCACAGAAGTACTAATAGCGTTGGACGCAGACAATCGTGAGGCAGTAGATGAAATGGTAATGAAAGCTATAGAAGCTGGCGGATATAAGTATAGCGAACCGCAGGACCATGGCTGGATGTATCAGCACAGTTTTGCAGACTTAGACGGGCACCAGTGGGAGGTGTTGTATATGGATGCCAGCAAGTTTCCTCAATAATTAATTAACCGACATAAACATAATTTTACTAACAATCTAAAACTGAAAACAATGGCAACATTTAGCCCGTATTTACACTTTGAAGGAAATGCACAAGATGCATTTGATCTCTATCGCTCAGTATTTGGCGGCGAATTTGAAATGCGAATGCAGTACAAAGATGCACCGCCACCTATGCAGAATGATATTACTAAAGCTAGCGCAGATTGGATCATGCATATAGCATTAAAAACCAACCTGGGATTAACCATACAGGGCTCTGACAGGCCAACAGCATACGGGCCTGTACGCAGAGGCGATGGCTTCTTTATAAACCTGACTGTGGATAGTGCAGAGGATGCAAAGAAGATATATGCCGGCTTAAGCGAAGGTGGCAAAATTGAAATGCCTCTTGAAAAAACATTCTGGGCAGAATTGTTCGCCATGTTTGCTGACAAATATGGTGTACAGTGGATGATAAATTTCAATGGCTAATATTATCGATACTATGAGAACGATTAATATAAGTTACTGGATTATAACGGTACTGTTTGCCGGATTTATGTTATTCTCGGCAATTGGCAATGCCAGGTGCGATGAACAGTCAATTAAGTTTATGCACGATGGTATGGGCTATCCTGTATACATAATACCTTTCCTGGGTTATGCAAAGATAGCAGGTGTGATAGGCATCCTTGTTCCCGGCTTCCCGAGAATCAAGGAGTGGGCATATGCTGGACTGACATTCGACCTGGTTGGGGCAACCTATTCGTTTATTGCATTAGGCGGTGCATGGGCAGGCGGTGGATTAATTTTTATGTTTCTTACAATAGGGGTAGGACTGGTTTCATACGTTTTATACCACAAACGATTAAAAGCTAAAACTATACAAGCATAGGAGCTGTGATAACAACTGTTACAAAATTATCTGAAACGTGATGTGTGTACCTACAACATTGGGTATGTGTGTTAAAAGCAATTATATTGCCTGATACCATTGTTTTATCACTAAAAACTTGTAAAATGAAAATCCTGAAAAGAATACTCTTTGTATTGATCGGTCTGGTAGCTCTGCTGCTTATCACGGCTTTATTCATGAAGAAAGAGTATACAGTTGAACGAGAAGTTACTATCAATAAACCCAGGACAGATGTGTTTGCTTACATCATACACCTGAAAAATCAGACACAATACAGTAAATGGGTAATGATGGATCCAAACGCAAAATTGGAATATGGCGGCACTGAAGGAGAAGTAGGTTCATGGCAATCATGGGACAGCCAGAACAAAAATGTAGGTGCCGGTAAGCAAACAATATCTAAGATCACTGATGGAGAAAGGATGGATTTGGCTATACACTTCCTGCGACCTTTTGAAGGTGATGCTAATGCATGGATGACAACATCTGCGCTAGGCGAGAACCAGACAAGAGTCTCCTGGGCCTTTCACAGCAAAATGCCTTATCCTATGAATATAATGCAGTTATTCATGGATATGGATAAAATGCTGGGTGACGATATACAAGAAGGATTGAATAATCTGAAGCACGTATTGGAAAAATAAAACAGGCAAATGCCGGGTATGGTAGAAGTATTTAAAACTAATGTTCATGAAGCAGAAGAATCGCACAGGTTGCGTTCGCTGCTTCTTGAGCATTTCCCGGGGTGCAATATCAGTTTTGATATGGAGGACTGCGACAGAGTGTTAAGAATAGCAGGACATACGATCATTACAGAAAAAGCAATAAGCATACTGCTGGCAGAAGGCTATAATTGTGAACCATTATCATAGTGCTTATAATAAGGCTCTAATGTCTGACTGTGTCTTGCAGCAGACATTTTTTATGGAAATGCATAGTGAATTTTGATAACATTTTTATTTACGCAGAAAAATACGACGATGAGAAACAATATAACCCTGTCACGCATCATCAGCATTGTAAAGGAATCACTTCGTGGTGAACAGCAGGATTATACAACAGGTAGCATACCGCGTGCGGTATTCCTGCTGGCTATACCTATGATATTGGAGCTAAGCCTGGAAAGCGTATTTGCTGTAGTAGATATGTTCTTTGTGGGTAAACTTGGGCAAAATGCTATTGCAACTGTAGGGCTTACAGAATCTGTCATCACGATAGTATACTCTGTAGCTATAGGGTTGAGTACAGCAGCAACAGCTGTTGTGGCGAGAAGAGTTGGCGAAAAAAATTATGAAGAAGCAGCACATGCAGGGGCACAGTCATTGTTAATAGTATTAGTAGTAAACATAGTGTTGAGTGTAGTAGGTGTATGGTATGCAGGTGATATACTTGCCTTAATGGGGGCCAGTGAGGAAGTGGTGAGGGATGGTGCAGTATTTACCCGCATAATGCTGGGCGGAAGCATAGCGATCATGCTTTTATTTCTTATCAATGGTATATTTCGGGGTGCAGGTGATGCTGCAATGGCTATGCGTAGTTTATGGATAGCCAGTATCATCAACATAATACTATGCCCGATATTCATACACTATTTCGGGTTGAAAGGGGCTGCTACAGCAACCTTATTTGGCAGAAGTACAGGCGTTATATACCAATGCTATCATTTATTTAAAGGTAAGGGGCTGCTTAAATTCAGGGCAGATCATTTTAAATTTCACAGGGAGATCGCAACATCTATCATTAAAATTGCGTCACCGGCCACATTTCAGTTCATTATAGCCAGCGGTAGCTGGATATTGCTGGCAAGGCTTGTTGCGGAAACTGGCGGCACAACTGCATCAGCAGGTTACCAGATAGCTATACGAAATGTAGTGTTCTTTATATTACCTGCATGGGGTCTTAGTAATGCTGCTGCAACACTGGTAGGGCAGAATCTCGGAGCCAAACAACCTGAGCGTGCAGAAAAGAGCGTGATGCTGACGACTAAATACAATGTTATGTTCATGGGGTTTGTAATGTTGCTGTTTACGTTTTGCTCAGACCCGATTATCAGATTCTTTTCGCATGACGAACCGGTTGTAGCATATGGTGCTAAAGCCTTGCAGATAATTGGCCTGGGCTATATATTTTATGGCGTAGGTATGGTGATGACACAAGCGCTCAATGGCTCGGGGGATACAAAGACACCAACTATAATTTATTTTATAGGATTCTGGTTGTTCCAGGTGCCATTTGCCTATTTACTAGCTAAAGGCCTTGATATGAAGTCTACCGGCGCATTTATAGCTGTGCCTGTAGCAGAGACACTGATAGCCATAATTGCCTGGTACTATTTTAAGAAAGGTAAATGGAAAGAGGTGAAGGTGTAAGAAATAAATAAAGCCTTAGCAATTGCTAAGGCTTTATTGTGGAATGTACATACTAACCAACCATTTCATCAGCGCTTGGACCATAGCTACCGGGTATTGGTATATCCAGCAGGCGCAGGTATACACCCAGTTGTGCACGGTGGTGCACTATCTGGCAGAAACAATGACGAATATTGTTTCCCTTTGGAAATGCTGCCAGTATTTGTTCGCCTCTGCGCATTGTCCAAATCGGTAACAGGTCTTCATCTGTAGCTTTTTTCAACTGCTCCATACCGTCAGCCAGTTTTTGCTCAAAAAATGCAAGCAGTTCTTTGTTGTTAGTAACAGGTGGCGGAGTGTATGGGGCTGTAGCAAAATCAAGTTCGTCAGATGTTAAGATCATCTTTACCCAACCCGGTATTTCGGCAATATGACCTGCAAGGTGTCCGAGAGTCATGCTCTTAGGATGAGGTTTCCAATCGTATTTGCCATCGGGTACAATAGACAGCATTTTGCGTGTAGTAGTTGCTTCCTGCTCCATTTCAATGAGGAGCTCTTGAATTTTTGACATAGCTTTTGTTTTTGTTTATGATGCAAAGGAAAGATGGGGTAGTGACAGCCTTATGTCAGTAGTAAAACAGGAAAGCGAAAAATATTTTAGGGTATCTTTACTTCATCATGAACCGCCTTGACAGGATAACCGCCATACTGATACAATTACAGTCTAAAAAAGTAGTAAAAGCCCAGGAGATAGCTGACAGGTTCAGCATCAGCCTGCGTACTGTGTACAGAGATGTGGCCTCGCTTGAAGAGGCTGGTGTACCCATAATAGGCGAGGCTGGTGTAGGCTATAGTATAATGGATGGGTACAGGCTGCCACCTGTAATGTTTACCAAAGAAGAGGCAACAGCATTTCTAACGGCAGAAAAACTTATAGATAAACTTACAGATACTGCAACGGCAGACCAATACAAAGCCGCTATGTACAAGATCAAGGCCGTATTAAGAAGCACAGAAAAAGGTATGCTGGAGGATATTGATGATGCTATATATGTATATAGCCGCCGAAGCAGTATGCCACCCGCAGGCACAAGTAATAATATCTTTGAAATACTACAGAGTATCAGTGACAGAAAGGTCTTGCATATCACTTATTATACTAATGCCTCCGGACAGACGAATGACAGGGATGTAGAACCTGTGGGTATATATTTTGCAGGTGGCCGGTGGTACCTGATAGCTTATTGCCATTTAAGGAAAGATTACAGAAACTTTAGGATAGACAGAATAAAAAAACATAAAAGGACTGACAAAACATTTGAAGTTCAGAGTCTTAGCCTTAAAGAATACTTGAAGCAATTCTCAAAAGAGAACAATATGACTGAAGTGGTTGTAGAGTTTGACAATAGCATTGTACGATATATACAGGAGCAAAGGTTGTATTATGGTTTTGTTAGTGAGAAGGTGAAAAAAGATACAACGGAAATGAAATTCATGATCGGTTACCATGAATACATTACCAGTTGGTTGCTCACCTTCAGAAATAAGGCTAAGGTGGTGGCTCCCAAAGCTATGGTAGATATGATGAAGACTATGGTTAAGGAGTTGCAGGAGCAATATCTGTAAATTTATTTTCCCTGCTGACATAAGGCTGTCACTACCCGGTTGTTGCTTTGTACCATAAAACAAAAACACTTATGGAAATCAAAATGCAGCAACCTGTAAAGGTTCTTTCTAAAACTGTGAAAGCTACGCTTAAAGACCTGAAAGAATGTGTAGGCGATACACCGGACAAATTTTACACAGCAGCAGCCGGCTCTAATCTTACCCCGGCAGGATCGCAATACTGGCGGTACCTCGATGCAGACGGTAACCCCGATAAGGAATTTACACTAATAATGGGTTTGCCTGTTAGTGGTGATAATGCATCCGTTGAATTTGAAATCAATGAGTACCCTGCTTTTAAATACGTATCAGCAATACATTATGGTCCGTGGGATACAATTGGCGATACATACGGCAAGGTAATAGGTGAGTTGAAAATGAGCGGACTTAGCATGAGCAATGAATGCCGGGAACAATACCTTGTTGTAGACGAAGCTAATCCGCAAAATATGCAAACAGAGGTGCAGATCGGTATATTATAAACAACTGCCAATGAAAACAAATACTTGCAACCTGATATGCATTATATGTAAGGGGTGCTTTGGATGGATGCCCGTTACTATTGTAAAAAGCTTGTATGCATTGTACAAGTATGTTTAAATTACTGTAAACCCGTTTTTGTTTTAGCCCTGTTTTTTAGCAGGGCTAAAATATCTTATATTATACTCAGAGTGCAATACCGCCGCCAAACTCTATCACCGCAGCTTTAAACCTGATGGCTTTTATATAGCTGTGGAGTGTTAATTCCTTTACAATCCCTTTTTCGTTTTTTATGAGATAGAAATTGTATCCGAGTTTCTCTGTGTATTTAGCAAGATAATTATCAGCTTGCTTGAAGGGATAGCCTACCTGCAATAGCAGTCCTATTCTTCCTACCAGAAACTCATTGCCAATAAATACTGTCATTTCTGTGGCATGTTTCCTTTCTTCTCCGGGATGTATCTCGTGGTTTCGCTGAAAACTGTATACAGAAGAATAGAAAGCATAATCGAGACCCAGTACCAATTTGTTTTTGCTTTGGTATCTCTTGCTAACAAAGACAGACGGCAGGTATACAGGGTATAGCGGACCATTAATATTTCCAAGTTCTGTGAAGCCCATACCCATTCGCAACTGCAGCAGCCACCTGTTTCTCAGGTCAGGCAAATTGTTTTTCTGCAATGCAGGTCTCGACGTTACGGGAGAATACCTTAATCCTATATGAGCCCCTGCCATATTAATACCCAGGTTTGGAGCACGAAAATCGCCGTTGGATATATGCGTAGCAGTTAGTCCTATCTCTACTGCAAAGTGTTTATTGATATGATACCTGAGGTCTGATGACAGCATGGTAAAATTGTTAAGCCCGCTGCCTATCAGGTTGTTGATGGTATCCCAACTGGGTGCTCGTTCGTGGTGCTGGCTTACATAGCCAATGCCTATACCAAAACGCCACGTCCACTCCAGCTTTTCTCCTTTAATGATGTAGAACTGGTATACAGGGTATATACCCACACAGCGCCCGTAGACTTTATTCAATCCGTAATCTGTGTAAGTAATGCCTATGCCGGTTACCGGGTAGTTTCTTCGTTGTTGCCATTCTTTTGTTCCGGTAGTTTGCCTGATGATATTTATATCAGTGCCCCAGGACAAGGCAGGTATGGGGGGGAATATGATATTATGCTTGATGATCTTTGCTGCGAAAGGGTTGACCTCTACGGCATATCCTGATAGCTTATTGCTATCCTGCGCAAGGGCACAGGTATATGGTAGTGAGAGTAATACTAAGTAGACAATTATCCTGTTAAGCATCCTGCATCAAGATAATAAATATCATGTTGATGGCAGGTATATAAAAATAAAGCCCCGCATTTGCGGGGCTTTATTTTTATGCCTGTTTTACCAGTTGTACCTCTGCATGTATTTTTATTTCATCACTTACTACTATTGAGCCGGCCTCTGTTACTGCATCCCACATCAATCCGAATTCTTTACGTTTCACTTTCCCATCAACAGTGAATCCGGCTTTAGTTTGCCCATAAGGATCAGTTACTATACCGCTATACTCTACATCCAGCACAACAGGAAGCGTAGTGCCACGCATGGTCAGATTGCCATGCAGTTTGTAATCAGAACCAGAGCCTTCCATCTTTGTGCCTTCAAATACTACTTTGGGGTGCGTAGCGGCATCAAAGAAGTCCGGTGATTTCAGATGGCCGTCTCTTTGTTCATTGTTAGTACTTAATGAGTCAACATCAGCGGTAAATGATATTGATGATGCTTTAGTAAAATCGTCTCCTTCAGTTTCAACGTTCAGGTCAAAAGCTTTGAATTGGCCTGTTACTGTTGTTATCATCAGGTGTTTTGCTTTGAAGAGTACCTCTGAGTGCATCGGGTCGATCTTCCAGTTTGTCTTTTGCATAAAATGTGATTTATAATATTAATTGGTGTATTTACAATAATTGTAGATACAAAAATAAGAATAACTCACATTTCAGCAATACAAATGACCATAATAAATACTAATAATGGTATAGTATTTAGTTTATTCGTTTGATTTTCAGTAAATTATCAATTGTGCTAGTGATTGCTTTAATATCGTCGGGTGTAGTATCGAAGCTGCACATTAACCGGGCTTCATTCGTTGCTTCCTTCCATATATAGAAAAAACGGGTCTCCTGGAGTTGCTCCGTCCATTCTCCCGGAAGTTCTGCAAAAACAGCATTTGCCTGCACAGGCTTTGTAATTCTGATCTGTGGATACTTTGTAAGTGCTTCAGCAAAAAGTTTGGCCATATTGTTGGCATGCGTAGCATGTTTTCTCCATATTTCATTTCGCAGCATAGCCTCAAACTGGGCAGATATAAACCTTGTCTTGGATGCCAGTTGCATGCTTTGTTTATGCTTATATGCAATATGCTTTGATAGTTCTTTATTAAATACAACTACGGCCTCGCCAAACATCATTCCTGATTTTGTACCTCCTAAAGAAAGGATATCAATACCGGTATCTGTAGCTATTTCTTTTAATGAACAACCCAGTGATGCTGTGGCATTGAAAAACCTGGATCCATCTACATGTACATACAGGTCATGGGCATGTGCCAGAGAGGTCAGGTCTTTTATCTCTGCGGCAGTGTATACTGTGCCGTATTCAGTAGACTGTGTTAGTGACAGAAGTTTGGTTTGTGCATAATGCATATCTCCTTTGCGAATAAGGCGTTGTTTCACCACATCCGGTGTTAGCTTGCCATTTTCATTAGTGGCTAGTGGGAAGAACCTGCAGCCGGTAAATGTTTCGGGTGCGGCAGATTCATCATTGTATATATGAGATATGTCGGCACATAATACAGAGTTATAAGATTGTGTAGCGCTGCTTATGCTTAGTACATTGGCCCCTGTGCCATTAAATACAAAGTACACATCAACATCAGCACCAAATACCTCGCAGAACAAAAGCTTTGTTCTTGCTGTTATTTCATCGGCGCCATAGGAGCGGGCATGTCCTGTATTAGCTCTCTGTAATGCTTCCATTATCTCCGGAAGTACACCTGCATAATTGTCACTGGCAAAGCTTTTCATTCTTATTTATTATGGTAAGCGAAGAAAATGAATTTTACATTAATAAGCGTATACGAAAAATAAACGACTTAAAAAACCGTGTTTTAACGGTTTTTTAAGTCAATCATGCTGGCTACTTTTACCCTCGATAAGAGGAGTACTAATAACTAAATCATATAAAGGATACTGGGTTATGAAACTTATTATGAGTCTTATTAATAAAGTTGTCACTTTTCTTGTCAGAAATATAATGTTGCAGAAAGTAAGCAGTTAATGAATCTAAGCTATTTGGTGGAACATTTGCCATCAGCCGGTCCCTAAGAGGGCCTACCACCATAAAACAAACACCTGCCTTTTGGCAGGTGTACTTTTTTATACTTAGTCGAAAGATTGATTGCCTGCAGCAGCTATCTTAACCAATCGTTCATAGTCAGTTGCGCTCAGGTCATTAAAGAAGAAGTGGATGGGGTCAATTTTAGTACCATTTTTAATTACTTCATAATGGCAGTGCGGCCCTGTACTTTTCCCGGTACTGCCTACCCATCCTATCACCTGTCCGCGCATAACACGTTCGCCTGTTCGTACTTTAATTTTCACCATGTGGCCATATAGTGTTTCATAGCCATAGCCGTGGTTAATTATTACATGATTACCGTACCCGCCATTGTCCAGCCCTGATTCACTTACGGTACCATCTCCTGTAGCATATATAGGTGTTCCTATTGGTGAGGCGAAGTCGAGGCCGGTATGCATTTTGGGTGTTTTATAGATAGGGTCGATCCTGTACCCGAAACCTGAAGCAAGGCGTTCAAGGTTTTTATTTGATACAGGTTGTATGGCAGGAATAGAACTAAGCATTTGTTTTTTTGCTTTCACCAAATGCTCAAGAGTATCGTATGAACTACGTTGTATACTCAGCCTGTGACGAAGTGCGCTAACGCCATTTTGTATGGTTTCTATCAGCTTGTCTGTTGAGGTATAGGCAAACTGGCTTGGGTCTATGGAACTGTATTGTTTACCTATCCGTACACTATCAGGCAGTGGGGCAGATTCAAATACGGAGCGGTATATGCTATTATCCCTGTTCTCCAGGTCTGCCAAAGATTGGTTCATTTCATCCAGTGCCGATTGCAGGTTAGCATACTGTTCACGCAGCGTACGCATTTCGGCCCGCATTTTCTTTTCTTTGGGTGAGTCAATAAAACGAAATGCTATGGCTACAATAATAGCGGCTGTAACAATAGCAGTAGATACAAAGCCAAGCACCCTGAGCGCTTTTACACGCCATGATGTTTCCAGCTTTTCAAACCTGTGTGTATCGCTGTTGTAATAATATTTCCTGACTTTTTTCAAGGAGGCCGTAATCGGGTAAAATTAGCCTTTTTGACCACATTATGCCTATATGATGAATGACTGTTATGCGAATAACAGCAGGAGCCCGCAAGGGGCTCCCGGGTTTGTTGCTTTCACAAAGGGGTAAAAGCTATTTTTCTGCTTCTTTGGGGCGAATAGTATTACAGAACAAAAGTATTTATATGGTAGGGCCCGGGACATACCCCACATATGGTAAATTCATCTACGTGCTGGTACTGATAAGTGTGCACCAATATGAATTATTAACACATTTGTATGACAGGTAATACACCGTCATTTTGGTATATTTGCCCACTTCTAAAAGAAAAAGACCGCATAGATGCGCAGTATTTTCATCAAAGAGATCAATTCATTTTTCAGCTCGGTAGTGGGGTATGTAGCTATACTCGTATTTCTCATTGCCTGCGGCTTGTTTTTATGGGTGATCCCCGACTCCAGCATACTTGATTTCGGATATGCTACACTCGATAAATATTTTGACCTCGCACCATGGTTCCTCATGTTGCTGATACCCGCAGTGACGATGCGCTCATTTTCAGATGAGTTTAAAGGTGGAACTATAGAGTGGTTGTCTACCAAACCATTGAGAGATGTTGATATAATAATGGGTAAGTACCTGGCCTCACTTGCATTGGTTGTTTTTGCTATTATCCCAACACTCATTTATGTGTACACGGTTAGTAACCTGTCGATGGTTGAAAATAATCTTGATACCGGTGGTATAATGGGCTCGTATTTTGGGTTGTTCTTCCTTGCTGCGAGTTTTACAGCTATCGGGGTGTTTTGCTCATCACTTACCAATAACCAGGTAGTAGGGTTTCTCATAGCACTTTTCGCATGCTATCTGTTATACAGTGGCTTTGAGTCTCTTAGCAGGATACCTGCTTTTGCCAGTGGTATTGATTATTACCTCGGTATGATAGGTATGTCATTCCATTACAATTCTATCAGCAGGGGCCTGGTAGATTCAAGGGACGTGATTTACTTTTTGTCTGTAATTATACTTTTTATATCTCTTACTCGTCTTTCCCTGAACCGTCGTACATGGGATACGGCAACACAGGACTAAATGAAATATGGCTACCGGAATTACTAATAAAAGAAAGAAACAACAAAGGCAGGCCATTCTGCGCATTGTTATAATGGCAGCTATACTGGTATGTGTCAACATGCTGGCTGTACGTTTTCATGCAGGGCTTGATCTTACTAATGAGAAACGTTTTACATTAACAGAGCCAACGAAGAAACTGCTGCGCAACATGAAAGATGTGGCAGTGATCGATGTTTACCTGAAAGGGAAATTTCCTGCAGGTTTTCAACGGTTGAGTGAATCAACAAGGGAACGTTTGCAGTCGTTCAGGGATATTGCAGGGCAGCATATTGTATTCAGGTTCGTCAATCCTGTAGAAGGAAAGACAGAAGAAGAAAAGGCATCTATATACCAGGAACTTTCGCAAAGAGGTATTATTCCTACACGCCTGCAAGTACAAGGAGAGGAAGATGGATATTCTGAAAAAATAGTTTTCCCTTTTGCTCTGGTGCAGTATAATGGCAGGGCTATGCCTGTACGTCTGCTGGAAAATAACCAGGGTATGAAGCCATTGGAAAACCTCAATTATTCAGAGTCTTTACTGGAATATAAGTTTGCAAGTGCCATTAATAAATTAACCTATGCAGATAAACCGGATATCGCATATATCGTTGGTAATGGAGAGTCGCTAGGAGTAAATACTCTAGACCTGCTTACTTCATTAACAGGGCCATATCGCGTAGATACTTTCGATTTAGTAAATAGCATTAGTATACCGCCTATATACAAGGCTATAATAATTAATAAACCCACACAGCCCTTCGACGACAAAGAGAAATTTAAGATAGACCAGTATATAATGAATGGCGGCCATGTGCTATGGGCTATTGACCAGTTATATACCCCTATGGATAGTCTGCAACATTCTGAGCAAATGATTGCAATGGACTATGGATTGAATTTGGACGACCAGTTGTTTAAATATGGTGTTCGTATCAACTCGAACCTGATAGAAGATATGCAGTGCCTTGGTATACCGGTAACGGTAGGTATGAATGGTGATAAGCCCGATATACAATTACGTAACTGGATATACTTTCCTGTATTCATACCTGAATCAAAGCACCCTATAGTTAAAAATATGGATGCTATTTCCGGTATGTTTGTGAATAGTATTGATACAATAGCTAATCCAGCTATCAAAAAGACTATACTTCTTACATCATCAAAATACAGCAGGGTAGCAGAGTCTCCTGTAAGGGTTAGCCTGAGCATGCTGAAATATCCGCTAACGCCTAAAATGTTCCATAACTCTTACCAGCCGGTAGCAGTATTGCTGGAAGGTAAGTTTACTTCTGTCTTCAATAACAGGTTGCACCCTCGTTTCCTGCAGATTTTGCACGACTCATTAAAAACAGAATTTAAATCTGCCTGCGATAAACCCGGCAGTATGATAGTTATATCTGACGGCGATATGCTGGAAAATGATTTCTCGCAATCTACAGGGCCAATGGAAATGGGCTATTGGAGATATACCCGTGACAGGTTTGCAAACAAAGGGTTTATACTAAACTGTCTTGAATATCTGACAGACCCAAGCGGGTTGATAGAAGCACGCTCAAAAGATGTTCGTCTGCGTTTGCTGGATGCCGGAAGAGTTAAGAATGAAAAAGCAACCTGGCGTATGGTGAATATTGGTGTGCCGGTATTGCTGGTAATAATCTTTGCATCAGTATATCTCTTCTATCGTAAAAGGCGTTACGAAAGCAAGTCCTGATTATAAAACAACTGATGATTAAATAAGTGTTATGCGTAAAACGGTCCTTTATCTATTAGTCCTGATTATATTAGGTGGTGGTGTGTGGTATTTTCTCTTTAGCGATAAAAATCCCTTTTCTAAAGATGAAGCCGGATTTACAGTTAAAGATACCGGGAGTATATACCGCATATATCTTGCTGATAAACAAGGCAACACTATATTATTAAAACGTACTGATGCGGCTAACTGGACTTTGAATGAAAAGTACAAAGCCATGCCTTCTTCTGTCAATATGCTGTTGTATACGCTTACAAGACAGGTGCCTATGTTCCCGGTACCTGAAACGCAGCATAATAATGTGATAAAGAGTATGGCTGCCAATGCTATTAAGGTTGAGCTATATGATAAAAATGAGCAGCCGATACGTATTTTTTATGTTGGCGGGCAGGCAGATGCGCTTGAGGGTACCTATATGCTTATTGAAGGTGCACAGCGCCCTTATGTAGTGAATATACAAGGGTTGCAGGGGTATCTTACATCCCGTTATACCACTACTTTCAGCGCCTGGCGCGACAGAACCATATGCGATATACCGGCTGAAGAAATACAGTCTGTTTCTGTACAATATCCATCAGCTCCTGTTAACTCATTTACTTTATTGCCGGATGGTAAGGGCGGTTTTAATATAAGTACAGATAGTGCGATTATTAAAGCGAATAAATACAATGCGAGAAGAGGCAATCTGTATAGTACGTTCTTTACCAATATCAATCATGAAGGTTATTTGAACGGAGACCCCGGGCTCGATACAATTATTCGTAATGCCCCTGTAAGGTGCATAATAGATATCGCATCAAAGAAAGGGGATAAACAACATGTGGAAGTACACTGGATGCCCCTTACCAAAAGGAGTAAGAATCTTATTACTCCTAACCCTGAAACCCCCGATAGTTATGATGCAGACAGGTTTTATGCAATAATTAATAATAATCTGGATACAGTTATTATACAGCGTACTACTTTCGATAAGATATTCAGGCTGGGCTATGAGTTTTATCAGCCTGATGATACCTCTCAGCGTAAGATAGTGGTACCTAAGGGTGCAGGCAATGTGATCAAGATGCACAATCCTCACTAAAGAGGTAGTACAGTTCCGCTGATTTATATTAATTTCAAATATTCTTTCAATTATAAAGCATGGCTATTATTAACAGGCCGGTTATAGAACAACTGTGTGGTTGGTGCAACGGAGAAATGCTGGTACATGGCAATGATATTGCCATAGAAGAATTGATCATAGACACACGTAAGATCTCCCGCCCTGAGGTATCCCTGTTTATCCCCCTGAAAACTGACAGAAGAGATGGGCATGATTACATAGGAGCTGCATACGAAAGGGGAGTCAGGAATTTTATAATCTCCGGTGAAGTAAATACACATAACTATGCCGGAGCCAGTTTTGTTAAAGTAACCAATACGTTAGTTGCCCTGCAATTAATTGCTGCAGGTTACAGAAAACAGTTCAACATACCCGTGATAGGTGTAACGGGAAGTAATGGGAAAACAATTGTAAAAGAATGGTTGTTTCAGTTGCTAAGCCCAATATATAATACTGTACGTAGCCCTAAGAGTTATAATTCACAGATAGGAGTCCCATTATCTGTATGGTTAATAGAGCAGGAGCACAGATTAGGCATATTTGAAGCAGGTATATCGCAACCCGGCGAAATGCAAAGCCTTGAGCGTATCATTCAACCTTCATTAGGTGTATTTACAAATGTTGGAGAGGCCCACAGTGAGGGTTTCCTGAATGTGAGGCAGAAGGTAAATGAGAAACTAATATTGTTTCGCAATGCTGAACAATTGGTATACTGCAAGGATTACCCGGAACTCAACGAATGCATAGCGCAGTACGTTAACAATATTAAGAATGCAGATGAGAAACAGTTGCAATTGTTTACATGGTCTCATAAAAACGATGCAGATCTGCATATTTTACACACTGTCACTGGATATGGCAAAACTATAATCACCGCTGTTTATCAAAACAGTGAACGTTCGATAACTATCCCGTTCTCAGATCCTGCATCAATAGAAAATGCCATTCATTGCTGGTGCGTAATGCTATTGCTGGGTATAGAGCAGGATGTGATATCTGCCGGTATGCTGCAGTTGCAACCTGTTTCTATGCGGCTTGAGTTAAGGCATGGTATTAATGACTGCACCATTATTAATGATACCTACAATTCAGACCTTACTTCATTCCTTATAGCACTTGATTATTTAGAGCAGCAAAAGCAACACCACAGTCATACAGTTATTTTATCAGATATACTACAGGGGGGTAAGCCCGATGCAGAACTGTACGAGGAGGTAGCAGACCTTGTTAGCAGGAAGAATGTACAACGTTTCATAGGTATTGGCCCATCGCTATATAAGTATAAGAAGGTATTCAGGCTGAAAAAAAAGCTGAGAAGTATCTTCTTTAAAACTACAGACGACTTCCTGAAGAAATTCCACCATATTACTTTTGATAACGAGGCTATACTGCTTAAAGGTGCCCGTGTCTATAAATTTGAAAAGATAGCTGCACTGCTGGAGCAAAAGATCCATCAAACAGTCTTGTCTATCAATCTTTCGAATTTAACCCATAACCTGAATGTTTTCAGAATGAGGTTGAAACCGGGCGTGAAAACGATGGCTATGGTTAAGGCTTTTTCGTATGGTAGTGGTAGCTACGAAATAGCACATTTGCTAGAGTATTCAGGTGTCGATTATTTAACTGTTGCATATACAGATGAGGGAGTAGCGTTAAGGCGTGCAGGTATTACTATGCCTATAATGGTGATGAGTCCGGATATGGATTCGTTCGACAGGATGATAGCCTGGAAACTAGAACCGGAAATTTATAGTTTAACATCATTATACGCTTTTAGTGAAATTGCTAAAACACTCCAGTCAAAGGCGT
Organism: Flavipsychrobacter sp.; assembly: GCA_044227125.1. Classification (GTDB taxonomy): domain Bacteria; phylum Bacteroidota; class Bacteroidia; order Chitinophagales; family Chitinophagaceae; genus Polluticoccus. The sequence goes on along the minus strand of JBGAFS010000001.1, from coordinate 883,002 downwards.
ATCCGGTACATCTGAAGCTGGACACAGGCATGCACAGGCTTGGCTTTACAGAAGCAGAGACAGATATTTTACTTAGCGAGCTCAATGGTAATGAACACGTAAAGGTTGCCAGCATATTCAGTCACCTCGCAGCCAGTGAAGATCCTGCTGAAGATACGTTCACTGCATACCAGGCAGAAGTTTTCTTAAGACTAAGTGATAAACTGATACAAGGCCTGGGTTATAAGCCATTGAGACATATATGTAACTCTGCAGCAGCGGCACGACATCCTGAACTGCATTACGATATGATTCGGTTGGGTATAGGGTTATATGGTATTGACAGCAGTAATACCCTGAAAAATGAATTGAAACAAATAGGCACGCTAAAAACAACTATAGCGCAAATAAAACGGATACCTGCAGGAGAAACTATTGGTTATGGTCGAAAAGGGAAGTTTAATACAGATGTTTCAATAGCTACTATCAGCATTGGTTACGCCGACGGGTATCCACGTGCACTTGGTAATGGTACAGGGTATGTACTAATTCACGGCAAGCAGGCACCAATAGTTGGAGTAGTATGTATGGATATGTGTATGGTTGATATAAGTGCCATACCAGATGCAAAAGAAGGCGACGAAGTTATTGTGTTTGGCCAGAATTTGCCTGTTACCCAAGTTGCTCAATGGGCAAATACTATATCTTATGAAATTATGACAGGCATATCCCAGCGGGTAAAGAGGATATACGAAAATGAACTCTGATAGACTTAAAGAAAATTGTCCCTGATATCAAAATCAGGGATTTCTGTTATGTCAAATACAAATAACAGTAAGAGAACGACGATTGCTATGATAACTGACAGTGTTTTTTTCATCTCATTTACATCACACAAAGATCTACATTTAATCGGATTAAAAAACGATTAAAAACATTATTAACATCTGGTTTACAATTGTATACCAATAACGAAAAAGGCCGCTATATAGCGGCCTTTTCTCTTTTGTTCTCTGTTATTTATTAGTCAACTTATTTTGATAAAGTCACTTTTATTGTTCCAGTTTTGCCTTGCTCGTCTTTTACTACTATGTAATAGATACCGTTTGCGAGGTTGCTCAGATCTAATGTTTTATGAGCCTGCCCGCGAACTTCATCATGCATCAGTCGCTGACCAACCGGGTTGTAGAGTTCAATGTCAGAATTGATAGCATGTGTGCCCCAGTCAAGAGTAACTTGTCCTGTTGTAGGATTAGGGTACACTTTGAGCAGTTCCATATAATTAATGGTAGATACATCCAGCAGTGTAATGGTAAGAACGTTTGAAGGCCTTGACCAGCAACCATTGTTATTAGTTACAGCATAATATGCACCAAGCTCTGTAGGATTAAGAGTTCCGTTAGTACCGGTACTTAATTGTCCGCTTGGGCCAAACCATATGTAGTTACCAGGTTGGTTTGTAATAAGTGATGTACCAACAAGGTGTATGAACGGAGGGTTTGGTGTAGTAGAGCGAGTCATTGTGAATGGGGTAGAGAAAACTGTATCAGGCAGGTAGCATTGTCCGTCTGTTTGGTTAACGCGGCATATTATTACATCGTTGGTCAACAATGTGTTTGAACTGAATACAGAACCCGTAACAGTAGGGTATCCGTTAATGAGCCATGTAAAATCAGGTGATACACCTGCATTGGTTGCTGTAGCAGTAAACTCTACCAGAGAGTCGAGACAGCCGGGATTTTTACCCTGTGTGATAGCTACACTTACTTTAGGTACTTTACTTTGGATCACATCCATCACAACACCGGTCGACGTGTCAAGCGGGTTAGCAACGCATGGGTCGGTAGCTATCAGTACGCATTTCAGTTCATCCTGGTCCGCGAGGTTAGATGTCTGATATATAGGGTTATTAGCATTGCTTATCGGGCTGCCGTTGAGTAACCATTGGTATTGAGGGTTGCTTCCTGCATTAGTTGTGTTAGCCGCAAATATAACAGGGTGGCCGGAACAAGAAGGGTTATTACCGGATACTTGTGATATTTGTATGTCAGCAGTAACTTTTGCATGTGTTACAACTATACCTGTAGACATAACGGTAGCAGGAGAAGCACACGGAGAGTTAGACGTCATGCGGCAAGTAATAACGTCACCATTATTAAATACGCCTGAATATGTAACCCCTGTAGCTCCTGTTACCAATGTACTGTTCAGGAACCATTGGTATTGAGGGCTTGTACCACCTGTATTAGGGATAGCTGTAAATGTCAGTGTCTGACCGGCGCAACCAGGGTTAGTGCCTGTAGTGAGGGCAATATTTACAATAGGAGATCTTGTAGTATGTGTTATAGTAATTGTATTTGATATTGCAGAATCAGGGTTAGCGCATGAGCCTGCACTTGATTTCATTACACAGAATATAGTAGTACCTGCGGCCATACCTGTAGCATTGAAAGAAGCTCCGGTAAACGCGGTCTTAACACCGTTTACATACCAGTAGTAAAGAGGGGTAGGACCGGGGTTTACATTAGAAGTAACAGATACAGTTACTGAGTCATCAATACAGCTTGGGTTACCGCCGCGGGTTACAGCTACTGTAACAGCCGGAGGTACAAATGCAACACGATAAACTACTACTTTATTTGATTCAACGCTATCGGTACCGCAAGCACCAGCATAGAACATTTTTGTCCATACAGTATCCAGGTTTTGGAATGCACTTGATAACCATAATGTACCGGTAGGCCCGGTTGTGGTTGTGGTACCATTTTTCTTATACCATTGATAGTATATCGGGGTACCGCCAGTGTGGCCTGTAACACTGAATGTTAATTGAGTATTAAAGCAAGATGGGTTACCGCCTGCAGGAGGGTTAGATATAGTTACGGTACCTGCTCCGCCTGTGCCTTTAATCATTACCAGGTAATCTTCTGCTTGTCCGTAAGATAGAGTTCCGCAGGAATCAACCGGGTTGTTTCCATTCGGAGAGTCTGTAATTACACGCATACGGATAGGTGTACAGTTAACGGTAGATGATGTTGTAGGCACTGTAAAGACACCGGTCTTCCATCCGTTACCGGCACCTGCGTTCATGATACGTTCTGAAGCTTCCCAAACACCATTATTATTATAATCTATAAAAGCTTTTGTTTTAGAGTTTGTTGTAGTTGGGCCCACATATACTCTTATTGAGTATGTTACGCCTGGCCTCAAAGTAACCATGTGCGTACATGTATTATCAATATATACTTTGTAGCCATCCTGTGTATAACCTTGAGATGCTACGTGCATTATTGTATCACTGCCATTAACTATCTCAATGTCCCTCGGGCCAATATTAAAGTTATTGTTAGTACCGGGGCCACTGATATTTACAGAACATTCTGTAGGCAATGTAGTAGTAAAAGGCGCTGTGGCACCTAGTGAAGTAAGGAATGAAGCACGTATAGTTTTCAATGCAAGGAGCATCCTGTCCCTCTGGTTAGGGGTAAAACGATCCTGGCAATTTGAATAATCCATGAAGTTGTGTTGGGTATTGTTATATGAATTACCTGTACATGGATTCGGATCTGATGGGCAGTTAAATAATGATTGCTTCATTGGTTCTGTATCACAACACCAATCCCCAGTATTACTACATGTCTGAGGGAATACAGGAAGTGGAGGGCATACTGTAGCTGAACCACCCTCAAATACGTGGTAGAGGTTAAAGGCATGGCCTAATTCGTGAGGTAGAGTGATCTTGTTTGGAGCTACCTGAGTAGCCAGTATTACAGCTCCATCAACAGTGCTGCCATGTGCAGCTGCCATACGTGCATAACCGGCAGTGAATGTACCCGATGTACCATCCATACCATCTATTTTATTTACTACATATATGTTATAGTATTTGGTTGGGTTCCACCTGCTGAGGCCGAATACTGCTGTTTCGTTCACACCACCTGAACTGCTTTGGTTCACACCGCCGGCTGCATAGTTGGTAAGGGTGCTGCCATCTACACGTATGATACCCGTGCTGGCATTACAGGCAGTATCGCGCTGTGCTAATACAAATTTGATAGGGACTTTGGTGCCGCCGGAACCTGCAGCAGGGTAAGAAGACCAGGCTGCTGCCCAGGCGTCATTGGTATAGTTTATCCAGTCCTGTATATCGGCATCTGTTGGGTTATAAATAGTTCCAACAGCCCCTCCTGTGTGTATTACGTGTACAATTACAGGAATTTCCCATACAGAATCAGTACTGCTTAGGTTTACAAGTAATGCATTCATGTTATTCTGAGTGCTCACCAGATTGCTCCACTGTGTATTGAACTGGGACATAGCCTGGGAATAGACCGGGTTTTGCGCCATATCGCGCTGGTGTATTACATCAGAACCGCATTTTTGTGCGTTTGCCAATTGAAATGTGCAAACCAGTGCAGTTAAGAGGGTTGTAAATTTGCGTATCATGCCTTTTACAGATTTTTTATAAAATATTAACAGTTTCGTAAAAATAAGATATTCAGGGTAAATTACTAAAACAATTAACCAAAATAAGAATTTTGACAAAATTCTCAACTCGGCTCTCCAAATCTTTATTTTCTTATATAAAAACCTATCTTTGCCCACTCTGTTTAAAGTATTATATTAATTAGATTTATAATTTAAAACACCTATGCAGTTAAAAGGGTTGGTAAAGTTTTTTACCGCAGCGCTTATCCTTATCTCTCTTTACCAGTTGTCATTCACATTCATTGTACGTAATGTAGAGAAGAAGGCGCGAATTAAGGCTGAACGTATCGCTAAAGCTGAACATCCGGAAGCGAAAGGCACGGAATTAGACAAACTAATCGACAAGACTTATTCTGACATCACAGACAGTCTGCAGGGCGAAAAAGTAGCAGGCATACCTTTCATGAAGAAATACACCTACATGGAAGCCAAAGAACAGGAATTAAACCTGGGTCTTGATCTGCAGGGCGGTATGAACGTTACGCTCGAGGTTAGCCTTGATGAGCTGGTACGTTCTATGTCAAACAACCCTAAAGATGTTGTTTTGAACAAGGCTATCGAAGATGCTAACAAAGCTAAAGCCAACAGCCAGGCCAATTTTGTTACACTTTTTGGTGAGGCTTATGCAAAGTCTAATCCTTCCGGCAAACTCGCATATTTGTTTACCAAACCGTCTGAAAAAGATATTACCATTACCTCTACCAACGAACAGGTATTGGCTAAGATCAATAAAGAAGCAAAAGATGCCATCAAGCGTACATACAATGTACTCCTTACCCGTATTGATAAATTCGGTGTGGCTCAGCCAAACGTTAACCTTGATGATAACAAAGGTATCATCACTGTGGAGCTGGCAGGTGTTAAAGACCCTGAGCGTGTACGTAACTATTTACAGTCTACTGCGAAACTCCAGTTCTTTGAAGCTTACAGCAATGAAGAGATCGTTCAATACCTGAAACCAGCCAATGATGCACTTGCCGCCTATCTTTCAGGTGTGAAAACTGATACGGCAACAGCAGATACCGCTACTGTAGCTGCTGCAACAACTGCAGTTACAGATACTGCTAAAACTGCTGCTCAGGGCGATACTGCAAGCTTATCATCTCTGCTGGGCAGTGATACTAAACCAACTGCTGCAGGAAACAAAGCAGGAGCAAAAGATTCAAACACAATTGCAATGGAGAAAGCCCAAAAGGAAAATCCATTGTTTGCTATATGGCAGCCAAACGTTACCCAGCAGGGTAATGTGAACCAGGGACCTATGGTAGGTTTCGTGGCTAAGAAAGATGCTGCTAAATTGATGAGCTATTTGTCTCTGGATGTTGTGAAAAACAAATTCCCAAGCAATGTTCGTTTCGTGTTTGGTGCAGAAGATAAAAAGAATGCACGCAACCCTAATTCATACCTGATGATGTACGCAATAAAAACACTGCCGGGTGGTACTGATGCCAAACTGGAAGGTGACCGCGTTACTGATGCAAGGATGGACTATAGCCCGCTTACAGGTAAGCCTGAAGTTACTATGAGTATGGATGTGGCAGGTGCACGTATCTGGAAAAAAATGACAGGTGAGAATGTAGGTAAATATGTAGCTGTAGTACTCGATGATAAGGTGTATTCTGCACCTGTAGTAAACGGTGAGATACCAAATGGTAATACTTCTATCTCCGGTAATTTTACAGTAGAAGAAGCTACAGACCTTGCTAATATCCTGAAATCGGGTAAGCTCCCTGCTCCTGCCCGTATAGTACAGGAACAAGTAGTTGGTCCTACACTGGGTGCTGAATCTATTGATGCAGGTATGAACTCGCTTATCATATCATTTGTAGTAATATTCCTGCTGATGCTGGTGTATTACAATACAGGTGGTATAGTGGCCAATATATCACTCATCCTCAACGTATTCTTTACAATAGGTATTTTATCAGCGTTGCATGCTACACTTACGATGCCTGGTATAGCAGGTCTCGTACTGGGTATAGGTATGGCAGTTGATACGAACGTTATCATCTTTGAGCGTATTAAGGAAGAACTGGCAGGTGGCAGTAGTTATGCCGATGCAGTTAAGAAGGGGTATAATAATTCATTAGCTCCGGTACTTGATGGTCACGTTACTATCCTTATTACATCAATCATATTATTCGTATTCGGTTTGGGCCCGGTGCTTGGTTTCGCTACTACACAGATCATCAGTATCCTGTTGTCTTTGTTCTGCGGTATCCTGGTATCTCGCCTTGTTACTGATATATATACTAAACGCGAACGTCACTTTAATTACTTCACAGGTCTTTCTAAATCTATTTTCCGTAAAGCGCACTTCAACTTCGTTGGTGCCCGTAAAATAGCTTATGTAATATCTGTGGTAGTACTGCTGGGTGGTATTGGTTCGTTTATACACGGTTTTGATTATGGTGTTGAGTTCGACGGTGGCCGCAGCTATACTGTTAAATTCGATCAGAAACACACAGTAGCTGAAGTACGTGAAAAACTGAAATCTTACTTTAATGGTGAATACCCTGTTGTGAAAACAATAGGACAGGAAAACCAGTTAAACATCACGACTGCTTACCTGATTAAAGAACCGGGTAAAGAGATAGAAGTAAAAGTTCTGCACCAGTTATACCAGGGTCTGAAGGACGCTAATTTTATACCGGCAGCTACTACTGAAGAAGATTTTGCTGCTAAGTATATACAAAGCTCTCAAACAGTATTACCAACCATATCTGATGACCTGAAGGCAGGCGCTATACAGGCTACTATCTATTCTCTGATAGCTATCTTTATATATATCCTCCTGCGTTTCCGCAAATGGCAGTATTCATTAGGTACTGTTGTGGCATTATTGCACGACGTTTGTATAACACTGGCAGTGTTCTCATTCTTCAGAGGTGTGGTTCCTTTCGCTCTTGAAATTGACCAGCACTTCATCGCAGCGGTACTTACGGTAATTGGTTTCTCGATGAACGATACCGTTATCGTATTCGACCGTATCCGCGAATACTTCCGCAAAAATCCGGGAGAAGGTAAGGAAACCGTTATCAACCGTGCTATCAACGATACGCTGAGCCGTACTGTTATGACATCAATGACCGTATTCCTTTCTGTACTGATACTGTTCATCTTCGGTGGTGAGGTAACCCGTGGTTTTGCCTTCGCAATGCTCATAGGTGTTGTTACAGGTACATACTCTTCTATATTCGTAGCTGCTCCTATACTGGTCGATATGGATAAGAGCGGTAAACTGAAACATGAAGTGGACCGTGAATCTAAGATAGAAGAACTGAAAAAACTGGCTTAATAGTTTAATTGAATTATAAACAAATCCCGTTCAGAAGAACGGGATTTGTTTTTTACCGGTGCTGCGTAATTATTCAGCTTTTATTCATTTACTTTTGCGTATATGTTGAAGAACTTCCTCGAACACCTTGGCCGCATTGCCATAATGCTGAAGGGCTCTTTTAACAAGCCCGAAAACATCAAGGTATACTGGAAAGAATTTATGGAGCAATGTAATGACGTAGGTATACGCTCGCTGCCTATCGTTATCATCATTTCCTTTTTCCTTGGTGCTGTACTCACAATACAAACTGCTTACCAACTGATAAGTCCGCTGGTGGCTAAACCTGTTATTGCGCAGATCAATCGTGATTCTACTATACTTGAATTGTCGCCAACTGTAATTTGTATTGTACTGGCCGGGGTGGTAGGCTCTAAGATAGCTTCAGAGCTGGGTAATATGCGGGTAAGCGAACAGATAGATGCGTTGGAGATAATGGGTATTAATACTAAAACTTATCTCGTATTGCCCAAGATACTGGCGGCAGTTATTATGGTGCCGTGTCTTATTACTTTATCTATAGCTGTAAGTATCTGGGGCGGATATATTGCAGGTAGTTTCTCAAGTATCATTACTGAGGAACAGTTTTACCAGGGCCTAACACAAGGCTTTCTGCCATACAACCTGTTTTTTGCTATGATGAAATCACTCACCTTCGCGCTTATCATTTCTATAGTTCCTGCCTACTATGGTTATTATGTAAAAGGCGGAGCGCTGGAGATAGGGCGGGCGTCTACAACTTCTGTTGTGGTTAGTTGTATCCTTATTCTTCTCGGAGATTATATATTATCCGTATTGCTTTTGTAGGTTGATGCATTCAAATAATAAAAGGCGCCTTACGGGGCGCCTTTCTTATATATTGTCTATGAAAAATCTTAGAGTTGAGTAGCCGTATAAACAACGTCTACAGCGTAGTTACCTGCAGGGTAGCTGAAGCCAGGTGTTGCCCTATACATTACAGAGAATGTCTGGTTACCGCCACGGCTACCGTTAGTGATGATATTCTGGTTAGTAGTAGTTACATCTTCATAGTTGCTGAAGCTCGTACTACCACCGGTACTATTAGCACTTACTTTCACATCCAGTACACTGGATACCTGCATGGTAGGAGCTGGAGAAGTAGAACCGGTATAAGTAAAGTTGGTAGCATTTGCTTTTACAGCTACGTTGAAGTTTTTGTTAGAACGAACCTTCAGGGCCTGGGCATCAGAAGTAACACCGTTAGCGTAATCGTTCACATTGTTGAAAGACATAGTAACAGCAGCGCCGGTAGCAGTACCTGATCCTGTAAATGTCAGTTCGATAGCGTCAGTCAGAGCGAGGTTAACAGTCTGAGAAGCTGAAGTCGAAGCAGGAGTTTGAGCTTTAACTGCGAAAGTGATGCAAGAAAGAATAGCTGCGAATAAAACGATCTTTTTCATTGTGTTTGTTTTTGTTGGTTTGTTGATTTCGTTGTTTGTTCGTTTGATGATACAAAGATGCGACTGCCCCGGAATCCTTGCAAAAAATCAGACATTGTTAACCCGCTTTTTGCAAGTGGTTAACGGCCTATTAACAACAAAGCCATCAATATACATTGATGGCTTTGTAAAGAGTTGATAATCATTTTTATTTTCTCTTAATGTTTATTTGCCGTTTCTTCTGTTTAATGTCGAAATAGATGTTTTTAATGTTGTTGTTGACCATATCGGCAGGCTGGGCATATTGGGTAGGTTTGAAATTGTCGTCGAATGCGAGCTCACTTAGCGTAACTATATAATTACCCGATGGTACGTTAAAATAGAACTCACCGTTTACGTCAGTGAGCGTAGAGAATACGACGTTGCCGGTAGTATCATCAGTCCCTTTAGCTATCACCTTGATATTAGCTACGCTGAAGCTAAGGTTTGAGTTAGAGTCAAGTATCAGGTTTAGTTTACCCTGTAATACCTTACTCATTTTGTATGGTACATATACGGTCTTGTTACCCGATACATCATAACTTTGGATAGTACCGCCAACTGGTATCCAGCCTTTCATTTTACTGCTCAGGCCGTAGTCTGCTTTTATTGTGCCTTTAGCTACGTTTTTATATATTATCCAACCTCTGTCATCAGATACAAAAAGGTTACCGTTCATAGATACCATTTGCCCGTTGACAGCTTGCTCTCCCTGGTCAAAATACCCATTGCTGTTAGCATCTTTAAACATAATAACCTTTACCTGGTAGTATTTTCTGACAGCAACAAATGGAGTGTGTAACCTCACCCTCAAAGTTGCACTAACATAAGGCTGTGACGATAATTGTTTGATAGGCACAATGGCGCTCATTGTAAAATCAAATCCGTGAGCAATATTCATGTATGCCACGTTCGTAAGTATGTTAGAAGTTTCAGTTCCGCCGGGCAAGCTTTTAGCATAGTTGAACTGTCCGCGCAAGTTTAAACTATGTTTGAACAGGTTTACGTCAGCAGAGGGGCTGATGATAAGACGTTCATACCTTTCAGGCTTTTTTACATAAGAGGTATAATCATGATAATAATAAGGGCCATTATCGTACCTCACAGAGACAGATGCAAATTTATATTGGAGTGTTCCCTGGTTACTGGTAATGAATTTATGAGGTGATAACGGGTTCTCTGTTATTCTTCCCTGTCCGAAATATGAGTTGGTACTGAACATCAATTTTTTGAAGAATAATAATGACATGTTAAGGTTAGCGTATGTAAAAACATAATGCTCAAACTGGTATGCAGTATCTTTTGTCTGCACCTGTGTTTGTTGTCCTGCAGACAGGGTGAAGTTGGTGCCGGTAAAACTACCGCCGACACGTGCACCATAGTTATCAGTTTTCAGGTTGAATACATCAGAGAAAAGTGCCGTATCACTGAATATATTTTGTTTACGAAAATTGTATTCATAATAGCCGCCTATAAATACATTTTTAAACATAGCACGTACGTCGTGCATTTGCTGACGCTGTCCTTTGAATATACCGGGAAATGCATTGCTGTTGTATAACAGGTTAGATAATACCGAAAGATGTTTATTATTCCAGTTAAAAGTATATCCTAATGAAGAACCAACCTGTGATGATGGGCCGGTACCGGTAAAGGCACCTGTTTTTTGCTCCATACCTATACCGGCATTGAAGGTGAACTTGCCTGTTTCAGCAAAACGAATCTCGCCGCCCTGTTTAGCCTCATAACTGTTCAGGTTATTTATTTTGTCAAAATTGGCTATTAAAGCTTCTATTAGTTTTACATTGTTAAAAGCCATTATTTCGGCATTAGCACCTCCTAACTGGTTGTTTCCTGTGCGGCTTTTGAACATGCCATACACTTCAGCCCTGTTTCGTTCTTTCCACGCATATCCTGCTTTGGCGCCATACCCATCCATAGGGAAGTCTGTAAACTCCTGTATATTACCTGCCCTGCCATATAAATGTTTACCCGCATATTCGGCACGTACTATATTGTTTTTAGCTACCTGTCCTTCTGAATATGTATTAGTTCTGAGGTCAAAAGCTACCTTATCATCATTGGTAATATCCAGGTTACCATGTACAGCTCCGTAGTATTGTAATGTGTTTTTGCCCTGGTAGGTAGCCCCTGTTTCCAGTTGCAGCGGCATATCAAGGTATGCTGAAGCATGCTCCTTGAGCATGAACCCTACTTTCGAGATAGTTTGCAGCAGGTTAGCGGTTTCTCCATCCGGCCCGCTTACCTGGACTTTTACTTCCTCTTTCTTCATGTTGGCCCACTGGCTCTCACTAAGCCTGAGAGGTAACTGGTAAGTGGTGTCTTGTCCGGGCTGCAGGTTCAATACCATCATATAGTTCAGGTTCAGTAATTCATTACTGAACCTCACTGTATAGTTAGTAGGGGTATTGCCGGAGTTTTTTATAAATACAGGAAAGCCGATATTACGTTGGTAAGCGCCCAGCACAAGTGAAGGATTAGGAAGATTAGCCTTGAACTTTAGAAACTCTTTCACACGTACCCTGAAGGTGTCTGTAGTAGTTTCTATCCCACTGTTTAGTTTATAGTCGATCTTTACTTTTTGCCAGTTGGCTGTTTTAGATGTAGAAGCAACCATTCTCAGGTTGATAACTGTATTCTCATTAGCCCCCAGGCTGACTGTAAGTATATTCTGTCCTATCAATTGCCAGCCCTGTGGTGCTGTTATATTGATGAGCAGGCTTATTTTATCCGTGGTTAGGTTGGTGATAGTAATGTTATTGTATAGATAGTCGCGATTACTGCTGGCTACCAGTGTATCATACAATATGGACGTTTTATAGACAGATTTGGCTACCTGCGCTTTAGCTGTGCCTGATATTATAAATGCCAGGAACAGGCCTAAAAGCAGTTTAAAATGGTTATAGAAATAAGTTTTTGGTCTGAGCTTCATTTAATTTATCCCTTGTTTTAAAGCTACAGGCTGTTTGCTGACCTTAAGGGTTATTATCCTCTGTTTCGATACGAAAAATAAGAAAAAACCCTATGCAAATGACTCTGTTTGTTGTTTTTGTTTTGACTTTGTTTGTTTTAAAATTGTTTGTTTGTAAACACATACCCTCTCATAAATAGCAAAAGTCCTGCTGAAGCAGGACTTTTATATAAGGGATAAGAGAGAGACTACAGTTGAGTAGCAGTGTAAACAACGTCTACAGCATAGTTACCTGCAGGGTAGCTGAAGCCAGGAGTAGCCTGGTACATTACTGAGAATGTCTGGTTGCCACCGCGGCTACCGTTAGTGATGATGTTTTGGTTAGTAGTAGAGATGTCTTTGTAGTTATCAAAACCTGTACCTATTGTACCACCTGTTCCGTTTGCGCTTACTTTAACATCCAGTACGCTGGCAACCGGCATAACAGGAGCAGGTGAAGTAGTACCTGTATAAGTGAAGTTAGTAGCGTTAGATTTTACAGCTACAGTAAAGTTTTTGTTAGAACGTACTTTCAGCGCCTGTGCAGAAGACTGAACACCGTTAGCGTAATCATTCACATTGTTGAAAGACATGGTTACAGCAGCACCTGTAGCAGAACCGGTTCCTGTAAATGTCAGTTCGATAGCATCAGTCAGAGACAGGTTAACAGTCTGAGAAGCTGAAGTAGAAGCAGGAGTTTGAGCGTTAGCAGCGAAACCTGCAGAAATTAAAGCGGCGATTGCGATGAACTTTTTCATTGTTGTTTGTTTAAAATTTGGTTTGTTGTTTAGTTATTTGATTTAGTTATTTGTTTGTTTGATGATGCAAAGATGCAACCGCCCCCGAGACCCTGCAAAGAATCCGGCCTCCTTAACCCGCCTTTTGCAAGCGGTTAACGGGTGCTTAACAAAAACTACATGAGTTAGGGAGTAAAAAATATAGGCCTATAGTTAACTATAGGCCTATTAATTAATTATGTATTGTAGATAATTATACAGACACATTGAATTCTCTCAGCGCATCATTCAGACTCGTCTTCATATCGGTAGATGCTTTACGCTGGCCTATTATCAGGGCACAGCCTACGCCATATTCGCCCGCCGCAAACTTCTTGGTATAAGTGCCCGGTATCACCACACTGCGTGCCGGTACACGGCCTTTGTACTCTACAGGTTCGCTGCCGCTTACATCTATTATCTTGGTAGACTGTGTAAGCACCACATTGGCACCCAGTACAGCTTCTTTTTCTACTATCACACCTTCTACTACTATACAGCGAGAGCCTATAAAAGCACCATCTTCTATTATCACAGGCCCGGCCTGTAATGGCTCCAGTACACCGCCAATACCTACACCACCACTCAGGTGTACGCCTTTGCCTATCTGTGCACAAGAGCCTACCGTAGCCCATGTATCCACCATCGTGCCCTCGTCTACATACGCGCCTATATTTACATAAGATGGCATCAGTACCACATTCTTGGCCAGGTAGGCGCCATAGCGCGCCACGGCATGCGGCACTGCACGCACACCCATAGATGCATAATCCTTCTTCAGCAGCATTTTATCATAAAACTCAAAAGGCTCCATGCTCCATGTTTGCATAGGCTGTATGCCGAAGTACAGAAGTATGGCCTGCTTCACCCACTGGTTTACCGTCCAGCCGTTCTCTCCCGGAGAGGCTACACGCAGCCTGCCTTTATCCACCTCTTCTATTACGGCACGTACAGCATCTTTATATTGTTCTTCTTTCAGCAATTCGCGGTTTGCGTATGCCGCTTCTATCATTTGTTGTAATTCCATATCCGTTGTTTACGCCGCGAAAATACTACATGCTGCCAGCAAAAGAAGAAAGCGGGACATATGAGGCTGATTTTTTTATGAAAAAGGATTTGGAGAAAATCGAAAGCTGCTTATCTTTGCACTCCTTTCTGAAAGGAATGGAAGCATAGCTCAGCTGGTTCAGAGCACCTGCCTTACAAGCAGGGGGTCCGCGGTTCGATCCCGTGTGCTTCCACAGAATAAAAGCCTCTTAATTGCTTAATAAACAAGTAGTTAGGAGGTTTTCTCATTTCAGGCTCTTTAGTTCAGATGGCAGTATAAAGCTCAAAAAATACCCTTTTTGCTTGAACACTGCTTGAACATGTTCAACCACCTCATGCAAATTTTAAAGCATGAGTATCACATTCAAATTCTTACTCAACAAGCGTCGTAAAAACAGTACTGATGAGTACCCGGTTATTCTCCGTGTTTATGTACATAGAGAATACAAAGAGCAGTCTTTAAACTTCAAAATCCATGAAGCAGATTGGGATGAAAGCAGGCAGTTAGTTATGAATACTAATGCAAGCTGTAAAATCTATAATGCCAGGATTCTGTCAGATAAAGCAAAACTGGAAAAGCTGATTTTACTATCTGATATTGAAAGTAAAAGCATCAGCGCAGAAGATGTAATACAAGCTATTTATCCTGTTGCTGATAAACCTCAGCAAGCACAGGTACTTAACCACAATTTCATTGATTATGCCAGTAAACAGGTGGAGGAATTAAAAATGGTTGGTAAAATTGGCAATGCAATGGTATATGAATGTGCTGTTAATAAATTGAAGGAGTATGGAGGTGCTCGATTACGTTTTAAGGATTTGAATTATCAGCTATTGACAGCATTTACTAACAGCATGCTTCAGGAGGGGATAAAAGTAAATACAGTCTCAGTGTATATGAGAACTATACGGGCAATTTATAACCGTGCAAGAAAGGAGGGTATAACTTTAAATGAAGTTTACCCTTTTTCTGCTTACAGAATAAAGAATGAGAAAACAATAAACAGGGCACTTACACTTGCTGAGTTGAAGGATATAATACACCTACAGTTAGAGGAAGATACCCCGATTTGGCATTGGCGCAATTATTTTCTGCTTTCCTTCTATCTTATTGGTATCAATTTTGCCGATTTACTCACTTTAACAGCTGCCAATATAGATAATGGCAGGATGGTATTTCGCAGGAAGAAGACGGGTAAAGTCTATAGTATAAAATTGCAGGAGGAAGCTATTAATATCCTGAATCATTATTATTCCTCCGGAGGCGATAGGGCTTTACCATTGCTGCCGGTATTGAATTTAAATGTAGACGCAACACGATTAAAGAATGACATAAAGCAGGCTACTAAAACCTGTAATGAATACCTCGTTCGTATTGCTGGTAAATGTTCAATCGGTAAAAAGCTCACTACATATTATGCCCGCTACAGTTGGGCTAATATTGCCCGTTCATTAGGCTATTCAAAAGATATTATAGCAGAAGCACTGGGGCACGACTATGGAAACAGGGTAACGGGAATTTATCTGGATAATTATAGCTCTGATATAATTGATGAAGTGAATGATAAGGTTATTAAGGCATTATTATCGTAGTAATGTTTTAATTTAGAATTACTGAATTAACTGTATCTGTCATGGAGACTATTGTAAAAAGTGTTTTTGAAAATATACAACAGGAAATTGCCAAAGAACTGCAAAATTCAAGGCATACTATACATTTAGCTGTAGCTTGGTTTACTGACCCGGAGTTGTATACTATACTCTGCGAAAAGGCCAAACAGGGTTTGGTAGTTATATTGTTTACTATAAGTGATGATATAAATTTATTGAAGAGTCAGATAGACTTTGAGAAACTAAAAAAAGCTGGTGGTCACGTTTATTTGGTAGAAACCAAAGATGAAAAAATGCACCACAAGTTTTGTGTGATAGATAATAAGACAGTTATAACCGGTTCATACAATTGGACACATAAAGCAAAGGTTAATGATGAAAATATAGTTATATTAAAGAATAATGCTGGTTGCGTAAATCAGTTTATGATGCAGTTCTATGAATTGTTTAGGAAGTATGTGAAGGACATTAACAAGCTTAATGCTGATATGCTGGAGGAGCAAAGTAAGATTGATTATGCAGAACTGAATTATAGGGATGAAGATGTTATTTGTACCGTGGGTGAGTTTTTAACTGCATGTCATGTTTATGATTCGGTAAATATTGTTGATGAAAGTCTCGAAGATTATATTGGAACAAAATATTATGGGCCACCTTTGATGATATATTTCTCTCCCACTAATGTCAAAAATAAAGAACATTCATGGCAAATGAAAATCAGTAAAAGTTTAGAAGATGCTATAGCAAACGGAGCCATTGATGAAAAACAATTATGGGATCGTGAAACAATTGAAAAACATGACCAGAAGTGTTTAATTGTAAAAGGTATAACTCCTAAGGGAGTAGAATATTGGTACATAGTTCCTCCTAAAGAATAATAAAGGGAGGTCATAGCCTCCCTGTATTATCTGTTCAATTTTACTCACTGCTCTATGCTGCTAATCTGTATTGCCCCTTGCTCAGCTTCATTATTTTTCCCTCCCTTACAAATTTGCCCAAAATATTAAACATTGTTGTTCTTGTCATTATATCTGGTACAAACTCAGTCTGAAGTTCTGCCGTGCTAATTGTACTTGTTCCGTCGGTACCTGTAGTAGAAACGATATGTTCGTAAATCAAATCTCTATTAGTATCATCATGTCGTCCATCATCAGCTGATAACAATTTATACTCATCAGCTTCTCCAGTCAAGTTGATATAGCAGTCACTATCAAATTCAAAGGTTTTTACTTTATCGCCTGACGCAATGCTATACCTGAAATCTACTTCTTTAATATATCGTATGCCTCGATCAGTTTTATTTATGCCAATGATAAAATCAAACTCCTGACCTACAACCCTGCTGCCTGCCATAGTATCTCGTAGCAATGGTTTGTCATACAATTTATGAGAATGATGTATGATGCAAATTGTTGTTTTGCATTGCTCAAGTAATTCTCTCAACCGCTTCATTAGCTCTCTTGCAGATTTGCTTTCCTCTATAACACCTGCACATAAACGAGTTAATGAATCTATTATTACAAAACCGGGTTGTACATCTTTAATGGCATTCTCAATAATTTTCCAGTCCTTTTCATCTTCTATAAACGTTGGCATCTCCTCATTTACAACAATATAATTGCTAAGCCACTCTATGCCATGTTTTATGATTAATCTTTGGCTCTGCTTGGAATTTCTTTCCGTTCTTCCTGTATAATGCTCTTCTAATGATATTACAAGAACCTTTTTATTATCAATATCAATTGGCAAACCCAAATAGTCCTTTTCACCTGAAGCTATTGCCATTGCTAAACATTCTGCATAGCTCGATTTTCCTGATTTTGGTGCGCCATATATTACGCCTAATGAATATTCCTTAATACCTGAATAAATAAATCTCTGTTTAGGCTCATTCTTTACTCGTTCCATCATTTCTCCTAATGCAGTAGTGTATTTTACTTTTGCAACTTTTGCCAGCTCATTTTGTTCTTTTTTTGATTCTGGGAAAGTTTCAAATTTTATGTTTTTAAATTCCATACTCTCTTTTTTTCATAATAATTATTAATTCTTTGTCTATGCGCTTATCATTGTTGTAACCGGCTATAATATTTCGCCCGGTGGCATAGTTTATTTTCCTCGCTTCTGCCCATTCCCTGATAGTTGAAAACTCCATTCCTATCTGATTATCTATTACTCCAACCGCGAAACTGTGACTGCCCCCTTTATTACTGTTAAGCCCTGTCTCATAACCATGCTTAACATTCTGTCTGTGACTAACCCATTCTAAATTCTCAGCATTATTGTTACCCGGGTTGCCGTCTTTATGATTTACAAACGGATATTCCTCCGGATTGTCAATAAATGCCCCTGCTACTAGCCTGTGTATATAATGCCTGGTAGTTTTGCCTCTTATTGATAAGGCTACTGATAAATAACCATGTCCATTATCTTTTGGCCTTAAAATCCTGCCTTTTACATACCTTCTTTTCCATTCTTCATCTTCTATAAATCTGTCCATGCTTTTTACTACTCCGCTGTCTGATACCTGGTAGTAGCCATTGTAGTTTACTACAGGTAAAAACATCTCATTCTTCATAAATGTTTTTTTAAAATTAAATTTTGCCGGTGTCGCAGAGGCAATAACGGCGACACTACGCTATAACCTCTCGGCTTTGTAAAGTTGGAACAGATTGCAAAAAGAAAAGGTGCAGAAAATTTGCACCTTACAATTTGCACGAATTGCATATAAGCTATTTAATTACCCTTCTTAGCTTCTCTTTTATAGTATTGATACTAGAGCTGTCCTGCCTTATAATATCCTGATATTTACGTCTTAACTTAGAGCATTGTGCATATTCAGGATTTTTACCTTTTTTATAATAGAAGTATTTTTCAACGAAGTCTAAGGGAGTCATATCTTGCCCCGAAGTAACATTTAATATTTTAGCTTCAGATAAGAAATATATTAACGCAGCTACCTGTTCTTTAGGTATTGCGAATTCTAACTTATCTTGGCTAGGGTTTAGTAACTGATACTGTTGTTTTATTTCCCGATAATTTTTATAGAGTAACTTTTTCCACATATCATCTATATAGTAAAGCAAGGCAACGTAATCATGATCTTCTATATGCTTCGCGAAATTATTTGATAAAGTTTTAGTAACTAATTTCTTGCACTCCTCTATAAGCTTATGCTTAGCTGCATTATCTGTATAGATATTCAATTCGTTTCTTAGTAGCTCAATTATAGCATCTATTATTTCTTTCGAATCAATTTGCTCTCTATTGAAATCGTCAGGGAAACTTGTATCAGGAAAATAGCTATTCCAGCAGTACTGTTTAATAGTTATATCGTACACCCTCATTTCTTCTGCGTCCGGAACACTATCATCTATTTTTCCTGTTTCTTTGTTATATAAACCTTCAGCCTCAAATTGATTTCTCTTCGCTAAAAACCAATTATAGTCGAGCTTTTTTACTTGATCGGCAATTTTATCCAGTATTTCCATAGTATTACTTGATGTAGGTGAAAAAATACGTACCAGCTATATTTATAAAAACAGTGTTTTTGATAAATAAGCAGTGTAACGATATTATGAATATACGAATATAGCATTAACCACCTCTCCTCAGGATACCTATCTGGTATAATACAGTCCTTTTATATCTTTACTACCTTGACTAATCAGACCAATGGCCATTAAGAAATCAGAATTATACAGTACACTTTGGGAGGGTTGCGATGCCCTGCGTGGAGGAATGGATGCCAGCCAGTACAAAGACTATGTGCTTGTATTGTTATTTGTTAAATATGTATCCGATAAATATGCAGGAGACCCCAACGCACTGATAGAGGTCCCCTCCGGAGGTAGTTATAAAGACATCATTGCCCTGAAGGGGAAAAAAGAGATAGGTGAGAAAATAGATACTACTATAGGCGCATTGGCAAAGGCCAACAACCTGGAAGGGGTGATTGATGTAGTGAGTTTTAACGATGATGAGAAGCTGGGTAAGGGCAAGGAAATGATTGACCGCCTTAGCGACCTTGTAGCCATATTTGAAGACCCTGCACTTGACTTTAGTAAAAACCGTGCAGAGGGTGATGATATACTCGGCGATGCCTATGAATACCTTATGCGCCACTTTGCTACAGAGAGTGGCAAGAGCAAAGGGCAATTCTATACACCTGCAGAGGTAAGTCGTATAATGGCTAAACTGATTGGTATAAAAAATGCCAGGTCAAGAAGTCAAACAATTTATGACCCTACCTGTGGCTCAGGTTCTCTATTGCTGAAGGCAGTAGACGAAGCTCCTATGAAGCCCACTATCTACGGGCAGGAAAAAGATATAGCTACTGCTGCCCTTGCACGTATGAATATGATACTGCACAATAGTGATGATGCAGATATACGCAAGGGGCAAAGTACGCTGTCAGATCCGCAGTTTCTGAATAAGCATGGCTACCTCGATACCTTCGATTATGTAGTGGCCAATCCACCCTTCAGCCTTAAAAACTGGACACAGGGTTTTAATCCTTCAGAAGATGTATTTAACCGCTTTACAGGCTATGGCATACCGCCCGAAAAAAATGGGGACTATGCTTTCCTCCTCCATATCATAGCCTCACTCAAAAGCACAGGTAAGGGGGCCGTTATCCTGCCGCATGGTGTGCTCTTCAGGGGAAATGCAGAGGCCGATATACGCAGGGCCATCATCAAAAAGAAATACATAAAAGGTATTATAGGCCTGCCTGCCAACCTGTTTTATGGTACAGGTAT
This sequence comes from Flavipsychrobacter sp., assembly GCA_044227125.1. Taxonomy (GTDB): domain Bacteria; phylum Bacteroidota; class Bacteroidia; order Chitinophagales; family Chitinophagaceae; genus Polluticoccus. The sequence goes on along the minus strand of JBGAFS010000001.1, from coordinate 862,597 downwards.
ACCTGCCTGCATTATAGTGCTGGATAAAGAAAATGCCGACGAACGCAAAGGCATATTTATGATAGATGCCAGCAAGGGCTACATTAAAGATGGTAATAAAAACAGGCTGCGCGAGCAGGACATACACAGGATAACCGATGTGTTTGAAAAACAGGCAGAGCTGCCCAAATACAGCCGCTTTGTACCCTATGATGAAATAGAAGGACCTAAGAACGATTGTAACCTGAACATACCCCGCTATATAGACAGCCAGGAGGAAGAAGATGTGCAGGACATAGCAGCCCACATGCTGGGTGGCATACCTGTGGCAGATGTGGATGCACTGCACCACTACTGGCAGCAATACCCCGGCATACGCAAAGCCCTGTTTACAGTTATGAAAGACAGGCAGGGATATTGCAGCCTCAACGTAGCCAAAGAAGATATTAAGCACACCATATTTAATCATGCAGAGTTTACAGCCTATGGCAAAGAAATGAGTGAAGTGTTTGAGCAATGGCGCACTAAGAATGCCACTATGCTGAAAGCACTGAAGCCCGGCTTTAAGCCCAAGCAACTCATACATGCATTGGGCGAGGATATACTGGCAGCCTACACAGGACACAACCTCGTAGATGCGTACGATGTATACCAGCACCTGATGAACTACTGGAATGATACCATGCAGGATGATGCCTACCTGCTGGCCACAGATGGATGGAAAGCAACACCCTATCGTATAATAGTAAAGGATAAAAAAGGCACAGAAAAAGACAAAGGCTGGGCTTGCGACCTGGTGCCCCAGCACTTAATAATAAAACGCTACTACGCTGCAGAGCAGCAGGCAATAGACCAACTGCTGGCAGATGCAGAAGCTGCTAAAGCACGTATGGAAGAACTGGAAGAAGAGCACAGTAGTGATGAAGGATGGTTTGCCGAATATGATAAAGTAAACAAAGCCAACGTAGCCAAACGCCTGAAGGATATAGCCAAAGACAAAACAGCAAAAGAAGAGCGTGCCATGCTGGAAGAATACCTGCAGCAGGCAGACATATACAGCAACAATAACAAAGCAGCCAAAGAACAGGCAGATGAGCTGGACAAAAAAACACTGGCTAAGTATGGCACATTAACAGAGGCCGATGTAAAACAACTGGTAGTAGATGATAAATGGATGGCAGCCATAGAGCAAACCATAAGTGCAGAGATGGAACGCATAAGCCAGCGATTAACCCAACGGGTGAAAGAACTGGCAGAACGCTACGAAACACCGCTGCCTGCTATGGCAGATGAAGTAAAAGCACTGGAAGATAAAGTGTACACACACCTGCACAAAATGGGCTATACATGGAACTAAAGAAAGGCTATAAGCAAACAGAGGTAGGTGTGATACCGGAGGATTGGGGGGTTAAAGAGTTAGGGACTGTTTCAGATATTAAGACTGGTCCATTTGGATCATTGTTGCATGAAAAAGATTACGTTTTAGATGGTGTACCAATAATAACTGTTGAACATTTGGGAGAGTATGGTATTAATGACCATAATGTTCCAATGGTGTCAAATGATGATAAAAAGAGATTGAACACCTATGTTATACAAAAAGATGATATTGTCTTTAGTAGAGTAGGGTCTGTAGATAGAAACGCAATTGCAACATATAAAGAGGATGGCTGGTTGTTTTCTGGAAGGTTATTAAGGATTAGAGTAAAGTCAATTTCTCTCGCTCCCCTATACCTTAGTTATTATTTTAAGTTGGAATCAACAAAGCAAAGAATCAGAAATGTTGCTGTAGGTCAAACAATGGCGTCTCTTAATACGCAAATATTAAAAGTGTTTAAGGTTGTAATACCTGAAAAAACAGAAGAACAAACTGCCATAGCAGAGGCATTGAGTGATGCAGATGCACTGATACAAAGCACCGAAAAACTAATAGCTAAAAAACGCCTTGTAAAACAAGCCGCCATGCAGCAACTCCTCTCTCCTAAAGAGGGTTGGGAGGTGAAAAGGTTGGGAGATGTATGTGAAATTCTTGATAATTTAAGAAAGCCATTGAATGACACCGAGCGACAATCAATGAAAGGCGATATTCCATATTGTGGAGCAAATGGAATAGTAGGGTATGTAAATCAGTATATTATAGATGATGAGATTATTCTGATGGCAGAAGATGGTGGCTATTTTGATGAATATAGGACTAGACCCATTGCTTATAAAATGTCTGGTAAGTGTTGGGTGAATAACCATGCTCATATCTTAAAAGCTAAAAGTGATTTTTTTCAGGATTTTATCTATTATATGTTGGTACATAAGAATATCCTTGACTACATAAACGGGGGAACAAGAGCAAAATTAAATAAAGGTGAACTCGTTGAAATAACAATTAATATTCCAACATCAAAAACAGAACAAACCCTGATAGCTACTATCCTCTCAGATATGGATGCGGAGATAACCGCACTGGAGGCCAAGCTGCAAAAATACCGCCACATCAAGCAGGGCATGATGCAAAACCTGCTCACGGGTAAGATAAGGCTAATCTAAAATTACTATTTTTATTATCCTAAGTACTACTACCAATGAGAAACGAACGAGAAACCCAAAACAGAGTAGTTAAACTCTTTCAGGATAAACTTAACTACACCTATCTCGGCAATTGGGAAGACCGTGAAGACAACAGCCACATAGAGGAGGATTACCTGCGCCAATACCTCACAGGCAAATATCCTGATACTATCATTAATAAAGCAATCTACGAATTCAAAAAAGCTGCCGCAATAGGTGCGGCAGATGATATATACCCCATCAACAAAGCAGTATATGCTATGCTGCGATATGGGGTAAAAGTAAGAGAAGAAGCAGGAGAAAATAAAACCACCGTATGGCTCATCAATTGGGAGGAGCCCCTAAAAAACGATTTTTACATAGCCGAAGAAGTAACACTGAAGGGAGAACGTACCAAACGCCCGGATATAGTAATGTATATAAATGGTATTGCTATGGGTGTGTTGGAGTTGAAAAGGGCAAGTGTATCAGTTACAGAAGGCATAAGGCAGAATTTAGATAACCAGCAATCACGCTTCATAAAGCCTTTTTTTGCCACCATGCAGTTGGTGCTGGCAGGTAACGATGTGCAGGGCCTGTACTATGGCACAACAAAGACAGAAGAAAAATACTTTCTGAAATGGAAGGAGGACAATCACACATACAACCCCGATACTAACCTGCTGGACCAGCACATACTTCAGTTTTGTTCTAAAGAAAGGGTAATAGACATCATACATAACTTTGTCGTGTTTGATGCAGGCAAAAAAAAGCTCTGCCGCCCCAACCAGTATTTCGGTGTAAAGGAAGCACAGAAGTATCTGCACAATCACGAAGGAGGTATCATCTGGCACACGCAGGGCAGTGGCAAAAGCCTTACAATGGTTTGGCTGGCCAAATGGATACGGGAAAATACAAGCGATGCACGCCTGCTGATAATAACAGACCGTACAGAACTGGATGAGCAGATAGAAAAAGTATTCAAAGGCGTAGACGAAGATATTTACCGCACAAAAAGTGGCCGGGATTTACTGGAGAAACTCAATGATGCCAAGCCCTGGCTGTTATGTACATTGATACATAAGTTTGGTAATAAAGACGAAGCAGATGTGAAAGGTTTCGTGCAGGAACTGAAACGCCCTAAGGATTTCTCTCCTAAAGGCAACCTGGTAGTGTTTATAGATGAGTGCCATCGTACACAAAGCGGTAACCTGCATGAGGCCATGAAAGAATTACTGCCTGATGCAGTATTTATAGGTTTTACTGGCACACCCCTCCTGAAGGCAGATAAGAAAACAAGTCTCGAAGTATTCGGAGGCTATATCCATACTTACAGATTCAATGAGGCCGTTAAAGATGGCGTAGTGTTAGATTTATTGTACGAAGCCCGTGATGTAGACCAGCATGTACACGACCAGAAAAGCATAGACCAGTGGTTTGATACCATCACAGCCAATATGAACGACCTCCCCAAAGCAGAGTTAAAACAGCAATGGGGTACAATGCAAAAAGTGCTGAGCAGCAAAAGCAGGCTGGAGAAAATAGCCTTCGATATAATAAAAGACTTTAAAATAAAACCACGTCTGAAAGATGGCAGGGGTAATGCCATACTGGTGAGCAGCAGTATATACGAGGCTTGCAGGTATTATGAGATATTGCAGGGTTTTGGTTTTAAGAAATGCGCCATTGTAACATCATTCGAGCCAAGTGCAGAAAGTACTAAAGGAGAAGCTACCGGGGAAGGAGAAACAGAACGCATAGAGCAATATGCCATTTACCAGAAGATGCTTAATGGCAAAAGCAGGGAACAATTTGAGAAAGAAGTCAAAAAGCTGTTTATAGACCAGCCTGCCAATATGCAACTACTCATAGTAGTAGATAAACTGCTTACAGGTTTTGATGCTCCTGCTTGTACTTATCTTTATATAGATAAGGAAATGAGAGATCACGGTTTATTTCAGGCAATATGCAGGGTAAACCGTACAGAGAAGGAGGACAAAGAATTTGGCTACATAGTAGATTATAAGAATCTGTTTAATAGCCTTAACAGGTCAATACATGATTACACATCTGATGCCTTTGATGATTTTGATAAGGAAGATGTAGCAGGCTTATTGGTCGACAGGTTGGAAAAAGCAAAAGAACGATTAACAGATGCCTTAGAAACAGTGCACCATTTATGCGAGCCCGTAGAATCTCCGAGGCAGATTGAACAATACATTAAATACTTCTGTAAAGATACCAATAGTGCAGAGGCTCTGAAGGAAACAGAAGAGCTGCGTCTTACTTTTTACAAGGCAGTTGTTGCGTTGATTAGAGCATACAACAATATAGCAACTGAAATGAAACAAGCTGGCTATACAGATAGTGAAGCTGAAAAGATAAAGAGCACTGTCAATGAATATACTGAGCTAAGAAACAGCATTAAGATAGCTAGCGGTGATTATGTCGACCTCAAACATTATGAGCCGGAAATGAGGCAATTGCTGGACATGTACCTGACTGCCGACCCCAGCAGGACCATTTCTGACTTTGGTGATGCTACATTGTTACAGCTAATAGTAGAGAATGGTATTGAAGCTGCAACAGGTAAACTGCCTGATTCAATACGAAATAATAAGGCAGCAATGGCAGAAACGCTGGAAGCCAACATGCGTAAAGCCATCACTCAGGAAATGCCCATAAATCCTGTCTACTACGAAAAAATGAGTGTACTCTTAACTGAGTTGATACGACAGAGAAAGCAGGGAGCAATATCTTATGAAGAGTTCCTGAAAAAGATAGAAGAGCTGGCAGGAGATATACAGCCTAAAAGATCAGCCCATTATCCGGGTAGTATAGATAGTCAAGCTAAAAAAGCCCTGTACGATAACCTTGACTGCAACGAACAATTAGCAATCGACTTATATCATAAGATAGATACTTTACGTCCTGATAACTGGATAGGAAATAATATAAGGGAAAAGGTGGTTAAAAATGCTATCAGAGAGGTATTGACTGCATATGGCATTACAGGTGAAGCTGAAGTGCTGAGGATATTTGAATTGGCCACACACCAAAATGAATTCAAATGAGACATTTTACAGTAGCCGACATCAGCGTGGAAGTGATAAAGAAGAAAATAAAGAACCTTCATTTGGCAGTTTATCCTCCAAATGGCAGGGTAAGGTTAGCAGCTCCTGAAGGTGTAAATGATGATACTCTGAAATTGTATACTATTTCAAAACTGGCATGGATAAAACGCCAGCAACGAAAATTTGCACAGCAGGACAGGCAGCCGGAACGTAAGTACATCCAAAGGGAGAGCCATTATTTTATGGGTAAACGCTACCTCCTCCGGATAGTAGAAGAGAATAAACCGCAGCATGTAAGTATTACAAACAAGGCATACATTAACCTCCACGTCAGACCCGGGGCTACTACATTGCAAAGGCATAACATCATTACAGAATGGCATAGGACAGAGTTGAAGAAGATGATACCAGTTATGATTGATAAATGGGAGCATAAAATGGGAGTACAGGTAGAAGAGTGGGGAGTAAAGCAGATGAAAACTAAATGGGGTACCTGTAATATTGATAAAAAGAAAATCTGGCTTAATCTGGAATTGGCAAAAAAACCGGTTCAGTGTTTAGAATACATAATTGTGCATGAAATGGTACACCTACTCGAGAGGAGGCATAATGACCTATTTCTAATGTACATGAATAAATATCTGCCTAACTGGCGTACATTGAAGGAAGAACTGAATAAACTACCAGTAAGCCATTTAGACTGGGAGTATTAGTATTGTAAAGAAATCAGTATTACACATGAAGGAAATAGTGTCTCGTTTGCTCAACAAGTATACTACGCATTCGAAATTGGTGGATATAAAAACACAGTTGAGAGACAAACATTGGATTCTGGTAAATGACGCTGCAAACACCAAAGTAGTTTACTTATTTACTGGTGATGATAATTTAATCATATCGGAAAACGGTATTGTAACTAGATCAATTTGGCAAGTCACTAATACATTCTATCTCATTATTAGCAATACAGTTAATGAATACCTGTATAGAATTGATTTTCTCGATGATAAGTTTTTAAGATTTGCTCTAGATGGTACTGATAGTACAATGATATTTGTAAACGAACCATATTTTGGATTGTTGCAGGAACAGGCCGTTGGAAAGATATTAGAGTCAATCTATTCAAGCAATTCCTTAGAAGCGCAGTCTGTCAAACAAATTAACTATTCAGATGTCAGTTTTGTGCCATCAGAATTTCCTGAGCTTATTACATGTGTCGCTAACTTGAAGGAACAGATTAAAGATTACTCAACAGCAAATTCAATAGGCATTATTATAGATTATGCTAAAAACCATTCCCTCAAAAGCCACTATATAAATAGTAATGAGAGATTGTGTAAAGCAGTTGTGAATGGTGTAATTGATATTGCCTACATTGAATACCTGTTCGACAAAACGAAAGATAACTTTGAATTTCAGACTGCATTAATACAGTATCTTGAAAGTTGTTTGGATTAATCAAAAATGTACTTTAAAGTATGCTTAACTACATAAAGGAAATACTGCCAAGGATAAAGAAGTACAGTAAAAGTATTGATAAGATTGAAGAATTTGTTGATAAGCCATGGAGGGCATATACAGACACCGATGATATTGAGGAATATGAATTTGATAGAAATGGGAGATTGTTAATATCATCAAACGGTATTGTTACTGAAGGAAGCTGGGAGTTGCGCAAAAGTATTGATAGGATATTAGTTGAGGTTGATCATGTTAAATACAACATGGAATATAATTTTATTAATAAGCAATTTTTAGTGTTGAAGATTGCAAACTCCACATCAACCCCTCAATTTTTTTATAATAGGCATCTTATCACAAAAAGGGAATTAATAACATTTTTAGGAACTTTGATTGATAACAAGCCTGCTCTTAATCGTGACACCGTAAGAAATATCAACAGAACAGTTACTCCCGTAAACAGAGATTCAAATAAAGCCTACGTAACTGACAAAGGAGTAATAATAATTAACCACGTTTATCCTTCTGAAATTTGTTTAGGTGACCAAGTATCAAAAAGTGGTAGTATAGCACCAGATGGTGTATATAATATCCTAGGTAATAGTCGTTATGTTAATGTTGAAATTATTAGTGGTAAAATATTCTCAATAAACGAATATTGAATTCATAGACTTCTAACGTCTTCCAATTCTGGCTTTGCTGCTACTATTCAATCTTTGTAAGCAAATAGCAGAATAATAACTGTTTTATGTTGCAGGAACATTTTATCTGTATGAGATATTGGAGGTACTTATTATAACCTACCCGTCAATATTTTCAATTGCCACTTATCCCCCTATAACAAATACAATAATACCCGGCTTCAGTTCCCTGATTGGGCAATTGATGGAATACTTCACCACCACCAATTCTATTCAGCAGGTAAATAGGTTTCACTCCAATAGATAGCGCAAATAAGCACGCCAAACCTTTAGAGCCACTTTCCTATAGCTAATGTCTTTTTAGTGGCAGGAAAGCCACTCTAAAGCCCTAAAGGGTGCTTCGTTACTCTACGCAGTTTGTCATGTTATTTGCATAGCTATTCTATTTCCGTTCATGCAGCTCCTGTGCCTTTCAGTCAGCTTCGCTTATTCATTCCTCATTACGTCCATTCCGTTACATTCGCTGGCTATACTACTCTGTAGCAAATGATATAGCTACCCACTTTGCTATGCTGCAATATCATTATTGCTACAGGCTAAAGCTCATTCCACTGCATTCCCTTCATTCGTCATTCATGCACTCAGCAGCCTTCAATGCACCCGCTGCAATGAGTTTGTGCTCGCCTGCGCTTGCCAACGGCTGCGTTACAGTATTTTGCTGGTCACATACCTACGCTTATTTCTGCGAAATGCCTCGCAAAATCCTTCCACTGTGTGTCCTTTCGCTATCGCTCTCAGGCCACCCCAGCCTTATGGCGCTCGCAGCTGCTTTCCTTTCGTTTCACTTCAGTCAATACGCTTTTTAGGCTCGCTGTTGTTATGTTTTAAACTAGTTTAGTACATTTATCAATATTCAATTATGAAACCAATCACACTTATTAGAAAACTATTCGGTAGCTCGTCCAGATATCAACCTAAAATAGAGGAACCTGAAAAACAGCCATTAAGCAGCATGTTTGATATTCCTCCTGATGTTGAAGTGCCACCCATTTATGAAGCACTTACTAACCCTCGGTCATTGATAGCAAAATCAGTGGAGAAATTACCGAATACTGATGTTATAATAGAGTTGAGTAGAGAGTCTTCAAAGACGGTATTTGAGCCTGGTACAATAGCTAAAGTGATAGTATGGTATTATGGTCATATAGTATGCCATGGTGTTTCTGGCATGACAGAAATTGAAAAATATGTAGCAGGAAGCATAAATACCAAGTCAGATAAAAAGATATTAACTATACCACTAATTGATGGAAAGACATATCGTATTACTTGCAATAGAATAACCATTCAGGATTATGATATTTATTGCAGGACTTATGGTGAGTTTACTCCATTTAGAGGGTAAGTATTTTAAAAAAGTATTATTTAACCTATGAGGTTGCTTGAACATAGCTTGAACAGAAGTAGCTTAGTTAATGAAAGCATTGCTGGTATTGCATTACAGAGGAATATTGTAATGCCTTACAAGCAGGGGGTCCGCGGTTCGATCCCGTGTGCTTCCACTGAATAAAAAGTCGCTCATCGAGCGACTTTTTTTATGCATTTCTATTTTCTATTGTTTCCACATATCATCAAAACATATGGTATAATTATAAATGATAGAAGTCAGTTTCTTTTGTGACTAATGTTACATAACTATTTCAGCCCTTGTAGTATCTTTGTACTGTTTTCATGGTGATAGGGTTTATAGGGGCTGGCCTGTTCTCAGGCTAGCTTTTTTATTTTAGTCATCTCAATAGAAATTGCTTTAATCTGATTTTAATGCCCTTTAACCCGTAATTCTCACATTTTCAATTATTATTAACAACATACTTCTCTACCTTGCACCCAACTTTCTCGAGCGTATGCAAAGGTGGACCAGGATCATATTATTCCTGTCTTTTACTGTAATAACAATATCAGTGCTTAACAGCTACCGTCATGCATTAGCTATACCCTCTGTTGTAACGAAGATCACATCACGGCACGAGCATCATATAAAAATACCTTTTGCAGATCACCACAAGTCTGCAAGGGCATTCAAAATAAGAACCAAGATATTGGACGATAGCTGGGATGCTGATATCTGTTCTGAACCCACATTCGGATTTATTATTCTCCATACCAGGCAAGCCGAATTTTATATAAGGCTCACAAGGTATTTCTCACACCGCTGCAGTGCCCATTCTCTACGCGGGCCTCCTTTGTTTGTAAGCTAAAGCTTATACACAAACTATTTATTGTTTAACTGCAGCAGGTATACCCTGCGTTCATTCATTATTTATGACAAGAGTAAAATTGCATGTCAATGCAGCATGCATACCCTTATTAGTATTATCCGTTATAATCCAGCATACAAACTTATCAGCCCGCGAACTTACCATAAACGATGCCGTTACCCGTGCGCTCGATTATTACCCGCTTATACAGCAACGTAAAGCAGAACTGCAAACAGCACATGCACATGTAAGCACTGTAGAAGGGAACAGGCTTCCAATGTTAAAGATTCATGACCAGGTTTCCCTTGGTACTGCCAATGGTGTCAATGGTTCATTTTTCCCGATGGGTGTTATCGTTCCTACAGCAGGCGGAGTAAGGCCGGAGAATAATTATAAACTCGCTTCAGGAAACTTTGGTGTTTCTTACCTGGAATGGGAAGTATTCAATTTTGGGTATTATAGTGCCGATAAGAAAAATGCCAAAGCCGGAGAAGCATTCAGGTCTGCAATGCTCAATTATGAAGAGTTTCAGATAGCGCAAACCGTGATAGCCGATTATTTCGATATGCTGCGGCAGTACCAGTCTGTGCAACTGGAAACGCAGAATGTAAAACGTACAGAAACCATTTACACTGCCATCCGCGCTACTGTGCTCGGCGGCCTTAAACCCGGTGTTGATAGTATGACGGCATCAGCAGAACTGGCCAGGGCTAAAGTGAAATATTACCAGGCCCTCACAAAGTATAACGATAGCCGCATAACACTTGCCAGCCTTACAGGCATGCAGGCAGAAGAGATAATTCCGGATACCAGTATATTCAGCAAGGTTATTAATAAAACAGGTTTAGGCTTGCTGATGGGTAATGATACCATCAATGATACACAACCTGTACTGGATGTATACCATCAGCAATATTTGCAGCAACTGGCCGATAACAAAGCAACCGGTAGAAAATACCTGCCAAAATTCTATATCGTGGGTATGGGTGGTATGAGGGGGTCCAGCATATCCTATGCCGATGTGTATTCTAACAACTTGTCAGACGGGCTTAAGTACAGCCGGTACAATTATGTATTTGGTGCTGCTATGACCTACAATCTCTTTGACCTCAAGCACCGGCACGACCAGCTGCGCGAAGGCCGCTATACTGCCGATGCCAAACTACAGGCTTTCAACACTACAAAGACTGAGTTGCTGAAAGCTATGCAGCAAACAAAAGATGCCTATACTAATACCTTGCTGCAACTGCAGGAAATACCCGGGCAGGTAAACGCATCAAGGCAGGCATATCAGCAGCAGCTTGCATTGTACAGGTCGGGGCTCAATACACTGGTCGATGTTACCAATGCGCTATATGCACTAAGCGAGGCAGAGACCAGCTACATTATTGCGCAGGATACTCTTTTGAAATTACTCAGTACAGGGGCAGGGCTCAATAACCAATTATCCACTTTTCTAGAACAACTTAAATAGCGAATTATGAATCTGGTTTCGGCTTCATTAAAAAAGCCCATTACTATCGTAGTGATAGTAGCAGCATTGTTATTGGGTTCAGTGCTCGCAATTACTTCAATACCCATTGATATATTTCCCAAACTAAACCTGCCTACGATATATGTTATAGAACCTTACGGCGGTATGACCGCACAGCAGATGGAAGGCTTCTTTGCCACCCGCCTGCAAGACCAGTTCCTGTATATCAACGGCGTTAAAACCATATCCAGTAAAAATATACAGGGGCTTACCCTGCTGAAGCTCACTTTTTTTGAGAACACCGATATGGCAGAAGCATCTGCACAGGTGGCTTTGCAGGTAAACAGGGCAATGAAGTTTTTCCCGCCCGGTGCATTGCCGCCGCAGGTGATACGCTTCGATGCTTCATCATTGCCTGTAGGCGAGCTGGTTTTCAGCAGCCCCAACAGGCCGCTCGAAGAGATACATGAATTTGCAACAACAAAGGTGAGGCCATTGTTTGCCAGTGTTCCCGGCTTGTCTGCGCCACCGCCTATCGGTTCTAATGCGCGAACCGTTGTTGTGAATGTAGACCCTGTAAAAATGCGCAGTTACAATCTTACTCCCGATGAGGTAGTTGAAGCCATTGCTGTGAATAATGTAATGACCCCTTCGGGTAATATAAGGGTCGGCAGCACCATGTACATGACTACGCTCAACTCGCTCGAAAAAACAGTAGAAGACTTTGGTTCCATACCACTGAAAGCCGACAAGGACAATGCAATATTCATGAAGAATATAGCAACCGTGTCTGACGCTTCTGATGTTACAGTAGGATATGCATTGATAAATGGCAAGAGGTCGGTGTATATACCTGTGGTAAAAACAGGTGATGCATCTACCTGGGATGTGGTGCAGAACCTGAAGAAGAAACTGCCCGAAATGCAATCGCTGCTGCCCGATGATATTCATATCTCTTACGATTTCGACCAGTCGGTATATGTAATGAATGCCGTTAAGAGCCTTGTTACAGAAGGTGTCATCGGTGCTATCCTTACGGGGCTTATGGTACTCTTGTTTCTGAGAGACTGGCGCAGCGCGCTTGTGGTGGTAATAACAATACCCGTATCGGTACTGATAGCAGTGCTGTGTTTGAAAATGACAGGACAGACGGTGAATATCATGACACTAAGCGGCCTCGCACTTGCCATCGGTATACTTGTAGACCAGGCAACGGTGACCATAGAAAATATTCACCAGCACCTGGAGATGGGTAAGTCTAAGAAGCGGGCCATCTACGATGCCTGTGCAGAGATATCATTTCCCTTATTCCTCATTCTGCTCTGCGTAATAGCTGTATTTGCACCTGCATTTATTATGACCGGTATCCCGAGGGCATTGTTCCTGCCGCTGTCATTGTCTATTGGTTTCGCTATGATGGTGTCTTACCTGCTGGCGCAAAGCCTGGTGCCGATAGTATCTAACTGGATACTGAAAGAAGAAATGTACCAATACAAACATGGTGCATTGCATGCACATGCAGGGTTGGCACTCGATAAAAAAGAAGTTGAGGAAGTAGCTATGCACATGCAGCGTGAAATAAATGAACCGGAGAAGAACGACCTGTTTGAAAGAGTTAAGATGCGGTTCATGGCAGTGCTCGAAAAAGCTGCACCCCGCTACAAAAGAAACACACTTGTGTATCTGTTGTCGGTAATGGTGCTGGTAGGTTTGTGTTTCGTTTTCATAGGTAAAGACCTGCTGCCCAAAACAAATACAGGGCAATACCAGATGCACCTGTCGCTGCCCGATGGTACAAGGCTGGAAAGAACAGAAACCATGCTGCACGATGTGCTGGATGTTTGCAATACTGTTTCAGGAAATCATATCGCTATCAGCTCTGCTTACGTGGGCCTTATACCCAGCAGTTATGGTACCAGCAACCTTTACGTCTTTAATAGCGGTACGCACGAGGCCGTTTTGCAGATACAGTTGGAAGAAGGGTATAAGCCACCCAAAGACGAATTCCAGGATAAGATACGGGAAGCACTGAAACAAAAAATGCCCGACCTGCGTGTGTCTTTCGAGCCTATAGAACTTACAGAAAAGATAATGAGCCAGGGGGCATCCACTCCTATAGAAGTAGAAGTACAGGGTAAGGACATGACGCAGATAAAAGACTACGCCTACAAGCTGGTAAATGAATTGCGCAAGGTCGATTTCCTGCGGGATGTAACAATAAGGCAGCCACTGAAATACCCCGTTATAAAAGTGCATATAGATAGGCTGAAGGCTGCACAGATGGGGCTTGATGTGAAGGATATAGCAAGGTCTGTTACCGCAGTTACCTCATCGAGCAGGTTTACAGAAAAGAACCAGTGGCTGGATGAGAATAATGCCTATACCTACCAGGTGCAGGTACAGGTGCCCGAATATATAATGAACAACCTCAACAGCCTGGAAGAAACCCCGCTCGAGCCGGGCAAGTCTGACCTCTTGCTAAGGGATGTGGCAGATTTTAAGATTGATACAATGGCCGGAGAATATGACAGGTCGGGCCCGCGCAGGTTTGTTACCATCAGCGCCAATATCTATGGCAAAGACCTTCAGTCTGCTACCGTAGCAGTAGATAAGGCTATTAAGAATATGGGCGCTCCGCCCAAAGGGCTTCTGCCAAAGGTTAAAGGTATGTCTACACTGCTTACCGAAACGCTGGATAGCCTGCAATATGGGCTCCTGTTCGCCATCGTTGTTATCTTTTTGTTACTCGCGGCCAACTACCAGTCTTTCAGGCTTTCTTTATCGGTATTATCAACTATTCCTGCAGTGTTGCTTGGGGCTATTCTTATTCTGTTGGCTACAGGTGCCACGCTTAACCTGCAATCGTATATGGGTATCATCATGTCTACGGGTGTATCTGTTGCCAATGCGATACTTATAGTTACCAATGCAGAGAAGTTGCGGTTCGAGTATAATAACGATATAGCCAGGGCTGCCAAAGTAAGTGCTGCCATCAGGCTCAGGCCGATACTGATGACCAGCCTCGCGATGATAGTAGGTATGATACCTATGGCCAGCGGGCTGGGAGAGGCGGGAGACCAGACCGCTCCTTTAGGACGCGCAGTGATAGGCGGGCTTATTGCCTCTACCATCGCTGCTCTCTTCATAGTGCCGCAGGCATATATCTGGGCACAATCTAAATCTGATTTATCAACACCATCATTAATGCCGGAAAATGAAACCGATTATGAAAAATAAACTAATAGTATTGACTACTGCAATGCTGCCTGTTTTTATCCTTTCATGCAGCAGCAAAGACAGTAAAAACGAAAAAGGAAAATCGCCCGATGCTAAGTACGATATGGTAACAGTGGCAGAGCACAGTCTCAGTAACGAGGTACAGTTGCCGGGTGTATTAGAGCCATACGAGTTTGTACAGGTCTTTCCTAAAGTAAACGGCTTTGTGAAAAACGTTTATGTAGACAGGGGCTCTCATGTAAAAAAAGGACAACTGCTGCTGGAGCTGGAAGCACCGGAGATACAACAGAACATGGCAGCTTCGGGTTTGCGCTTCACACAGGCGCAGGCTATGTACCAGGCCAGCAAAGAAAAGTACGACCGTATGCTGGAGACCAGCAAAACCGCTGGTACAATATCTGCCTATGATCTGTCTGCCGCCAAAGCAAAAATGGATGCAGAGTATGCAACCATGCAGGCAGAAGATGCAAATTATAAAGCGCAGAAAGCTGTATATGCTTACCTGCGGGTAACAGCCCCTTTCGATGGTATAGTTACCGAAAGGAATATACACCCCGGCGCATTGGTAGGCAGCAGTGCCAATTCAAAAGCCATGCTGGTGATACAGCAACAGGATAAGCTGCGTTTGGTTGTGAACATACCCGAAGAATACAGCTCGCAGTTCGGCAACAGCGATGTTAAGTACACTGTCAATTCATTGCCGGGAGAAAGCTTTAACGGCAAGATATCCCGCGCGTCCGGTTGCCTTAGTGATAAGTACCGCTCAGAGACCATAGAAATAGATGTGCCCAACAATGAGCACCGCTTCAAGGCGGGTATGTATGCAGAAGTGGTTATTCCTGAAGGGGGCAATAAAACTGCATTCACCGTTCCCCGGTCGGCAGTAGTAACTACTACCGAAAGAAAATATGTAATAGCAGTAAGGAATGGCGCTGCTTGTTACGTAGACGTAACACAGGGCAATGAAACAGCAGATTCTACCGAAGTATTTGGCGCACTGGTGCCCGGAGAGCGGGTAATAGCAAGTGCATCTTACCAGGTGAAGAACGGCCAGCAGGTGGCTCCGCGCGGAGTAGCTATGAAGTAAATACGAACTAACCTCAAAAATATCATAGCTATGTCAAAGTATTCTTTCCTGCTTTTGTTTTGCTGCATATGGTTTATATCATGCAACAAAGACCGCAGTGCCAATTTAGCATCTTCGGTATCTGTAAAGTTCATTGAAGACCCTTATCCTGTATCCATACAGGATGTACAGTCTGCCTGGGACCCCGCGTCAGGTGCCGGCTATCTTACAGCAGACGGGTTCAGTCACAACAGGTTCATGCTTTCGCTGCAGAATGTGCATGATACCGGGAATATAAAATTGCCGGGCATCAAAAACATTTTCTATACAGACGGACTGAACTTTTCTCCCGATTCATTATACGACGGGTATATACATGTAGCCTCTGTGGCCGACGATCACGTCAACGGAAATTTCAGGGTCGCATTGCAAGACCACTACAACGGTTCGGAAATGAGAGTATTAGAAGGGAGTTTTATGATCTATAGATAGTTTTTGCTTAGATGGTGTTACGATGAAAAAAGCTGCCATTCCTGGCAGCTTTTCTTATGTTCATCTTCACCTTAACTATTTACAGCAGTGTGGTCGGGCACACATACTCAGATACGTTGAACTTGCCGCTTTCTTTCATGGCTGCAAATCCGCCCTGTATATCTATCAGGTTGTTATAACCCCTGGCCCTCAGTATAGAGTTAAATATCATAGACCTGTAGCCTGCTGCGCAATGCACATAGTAGGTCTTGTTTTTGTCTATCTGTGCCATGCTGTCGTTCACATAATCAAGCGGGGCATTTTCTGCACCAATGATATGCTCACTGTCGTGCTCACTTTTCTTTCTCACATCCAGTATGTTTATCGGTGTTTGCTCCATCAGTTCAGCTACATCAGCAGCAGACAGTGATTGTATATAATCACATTCCTTACCTGCTTTCTTCCATGTTTCGCATCCACCGTCCAGGAAGCCGATAGCATTATCATAACCCACACGTGCCAGCCTTGTTACTACTTCCTGCTCGCGGCCCGGGTCAGCTACTATCAGTATCGGTTGTTTTACATCAGGTATCAGCGCGCCTACCCAAGGGGCAAAGTTGCCGTCTATACCTATGTTGATGGCATTAGGAATAAAACCTTTTGCAAAAGTCTGCGGTGCGCGTGTATCCAGTATTATAGCTTCTGTTTCATTGGCAGCCGCTTCAAACGCTTCTGCGCTCAGTGGTTGCAGGCCCCTGTTCAATACCACATCAATGCTTTCATATCCCAGTTTGTTCATCATCACATTGGCAGGGAAGTAAGCAGGTGGCGGCATCAGTCCTGTAAGCACTTCTTTCACAAACTCCTGTTTGCTCATATCTGCACGCAGCGCATAGTTGCTTTGTTTCTGGTGGCCTAAAGTATCAGTAGTTTCTTTACTCATGTTCTTACCACATGCACTACCCGCACCGTGCGCAGGATATACGATCACGTCATCAGGTAGCGTCATTATCTTATTCCTCAGCGAGTCGAACAGTGTTTCTGCCAGTTGTTCCTGTGTCATGCTGGCTGCTTTCTGTGCCAGGTCAGGCCTGCCCACATCGCCAATGAACAGGGTATCACCTGTAAAGCACGATACAGGTTTGTTGTTTTCGTCGAGTACCAGGAAGCAAGAGCTTTCCATTGTGTGGCCCGGTGTGTGCAATACTTTGATAGATATATTACCCAGTTTGAACACCTGGTCGTCAGCAGCAACTACTGCATCAAAACCCGGTTTTGCTGTAGGGCCATACACTATCTGTGCACCTGTTTTCTTAGCCAGGTCTATATGTCCTGAAACAAAGTCGGCATGAAAATGCGTTTCAAATACGTACTTTATTTTAGCCCCGTTCTTTTCTGCCTTCTCTATATATGGGCCTACTTCGCGCAGCGGGTCAACAATTGCCGCTTCGCCGTTGCTTTCAATATAATACGCTCCCTGTGCAAGACATCCCGTATAAATTTGTTCTACTTTCATAATGTTGTTTTTAAGCTTTTATTTATGCAAAAATCAATAGTTGTTGTTTCTTATTCGGTAACATTTATTACACTGTTACTTTGTTAGTATCTCCCTGATGATGATATAGCTGCCCATAGCCAGCACAAACCATCCGAAACCTTTCTTCAAACTGCTGCCCGGTATCTTCTTTCCAAGCTGTCCGCCTATGAATATGCCTGCAACAGATATTGCAGTAACGATCGCCAGCAGTTTCCAGTCGGTATCATACTGTCCTATATCTCCCGTAAAACCTATCAGCGAATTGAGTGCTATAATAAGCAGTGATGTGCCTATAGCTTCTTTCATAGGCAGGCCTACCAGTAATACCAGCGCCGGTATGATAAGAAAGCCGCCGCCTGCACCCAGTACACCTGTTACCAGGCCTATACCTACGCCATACGTGAGCAGTGGTAAGAGGCGCAGCGAGCTATCCGGTTTTTTATCTGCCTCTGTTTTTGTCTTTTGCCCGCGCATCATAGATACAGATGCCAGTACCATCAGTACCGCAAATAATATCATCGTGGCAAATGATTTAGTTATAGTAACCACGCCTGCCTGTATCAGCACATCAGGTATGGCAGGCATAATAAATTTTCGGGTGAGGAACACCGTAGTGATAGACGACAGTCCGAAGAGCAAAGCTGTCTTAATGCTCACAAAACCATTCCTGTAGTTTCTTATTGCGCCCACCAGGCTGGTGCTGCCTACTATAAAAAGAGAATATGATGTAGCCAATAGCGGCGAAACACCAAACAAATAAACCAATACAGGTACGGTGAGAATAGAACCACCGCCGCCTATAAGCCCCAGCGATACTCCTATCAGTACCGCAGCAAAGTATCCTAATATTTCCATGGCTGCGATATTACAATAAACCCCTCGGCCTGTTAGTAACATTAGTAGCAGTTTATGCTTCTTCAATTTGCTTTTAATGCTTCGTGAAAGTAGGATGGATAAATATCTTCGTTTATGACATGGGTTAACAGGGGTAATGACCATCGTCATCATATTATGACAAATGCACATTTAGTGTTATTTTTCAATTAGTTAGGCCGTTACTGGCCCGGTGAGCCATGTCATATGTTTTACAAATAATTGTCATGGTCAGTCCCGAATTTCAATTGTAGTATTGTTGCAGAATAAAAACTCAGATTGCACGTATGATCAAGCAGGATAACACCCCTATGCAATTCTCCGCTCAGATGCGCGAAAAACTGGAGCAATATGGTTCCGTAAAAGTGTACAAAGAGGGGGAAGTAATAATGAACGAGAACTCCTATATCCGTGCCATCCCTATTGTTACAAGCGGCAGCATCAAAGTAATGAGGGTGGATGAGGAAGGCAGGGAGATATTATTGTATTATATAAGGCCGGGCGAAAGCTGCATCATGTCTTTCCTGGGCGGGCTGCACCGCGAGGCCAGCAAGGTAAAGGCTATAGCAGAAGAGGATGTAGAGATATTGTTTATTCCGATAGATAAGGCTGCAGAGCTGCTGCGCGAAAACAGTGAATGGCTGGATTATATATTCAGGCTGTATCACAAACGTTTTGAAGAGCTGCTGGCAGTTGTAAACGAGGTAGCCTTCAAAAAGATGGACGAACGCATACTGCACTATCTTAAAGAAAAGGCAAAACTGAATAATTCTAAGGAAATCTCTATCACCCACCAGGAGCTGGCAGATGAGCTGGGAACCGCGAGGGTAGTGGTTTCCAGGCTGCTGAAACAGATGGAGGCAGAGGGGCTGGTGCAACTGGGCCGGAATAAAATTACCCTTATGTAACAAATGTAACCGATTGGGTTAAACAGACTTCGCAATTTTACATTCACAATAAAACACAAACCATATGAAAAACAACATGAGCAGCACAGACAGGATCGTTAGGATCGTTGTTGCTGTTATTCTTGCAGCGCTTTATTTCTCCGGCGTTATTACCGGTACCGTAGGTACAATACTCACATTGCTGGCTATTGTGTTCCTGCTTACAGCAACAATAGGCTTCTGCCCGCTGTACACGCTGTTTGGTATATCAACAAAGAAAAAAGCACAGTAAAAAATAACAGGCATGTTTTTGTGGCGATTGTTAGTTAACAATAAGCTCGTGGTTGCGGGTGTTATTGCGGGCTCCCTTGCGGGTTACCTGTACTGGTATTATGTGGGTTGTGCAACCGGTACCTGTATGATTACCTCAAAGCCGCTGAATAGTACGGCATACGGAGCAATGATGGGTGGGTTATTATTTAGTTTGTTTAAAAAAGAAAAATAAAAGATCATGAACAGTGGAAAATTGACTGTAGTAGACGTAAGAACAGAAGCTGAATTTGTAAGCGGACATGCCGAAGGTGCGATAAATGTGCCTGTGGGAGATCTTATGGGCCGTTTAGAAGAGCTCAGAAAAATTGACGGTACAATAGTGTTGTGCTGCGCATCGGGTGGCAGAAGTGCAATGGCAAGGATGATGCTGGCACAGCAGGGCTTCAACAACCTCGAAGACGTAGGGCCTTGGTACAATGCACGCAACCTTGTTAAAATCTAAAAAACTAAAGACTAAAATGGGAATATTAAGCAAACTGTTTGGCTCTTCACCTAAGGCCGACATCGGAAAACTGATAGCAGAAGGAGCAACCATACTGGATGTGCGCACACCCGGAGAATATGCCGGCGGACACATCAGGGGCTCTGTAAACATACCTGTAGATCAGTTAAAAACAAGAATGCAGAAATTAAACAAAGACAAAGCGATAATTACCTGTTGTGCATCTGGCATGCGCAGTGGTGCGGCAAAAAACATGCTCAAATCAGCAGGATTTACCGAAGTACATAATGGTGGTAGCTGGATAAACCTGAGAAAATACGAAAAATGAGCGAGCGATTGAAAAATATGATACTATCAGACTGGCATTTAATGAGAGTGGTGAGACTGGTGTTTGGTATATTTTTCGTTATCCAGGCTTTTGTGATGAAAGATTGGTTAGTAGGAGTGGTGGGTGCATGGTTTTCATACCAGGCAATAACTAACACAGGCTGTTGTGGTACATCATGTGCCACAACACCTGTAAGTTACAGCAAAGAAAAAACAAACGATATAACATACGAAGAAGTAAAATAAGTATCCATGGAATCAATGACATTTTCAGACCTGATAAATTCGGACAAACCGGTACTGGTAGATTTTTCTGCAGAGTGGTGCGGACCATGCAAAATGATGGGACCTATACTCAGCGAACTGAAACAGGCCGTTGGCGATAAAGCCACAATTGTAAAAATAGATGTAGACCGCAACCCGGAAGCAGCACAGGCTTTCCAGGTATCAGGCGTGCCTACCCTTATTGTATTTAAGAAAGGAGAAATAAAATGGCGCCAGTCTGGCGTTACGCCCGCACATAAACTAAAACAGGTGATCGAGAGTAACTATTAGAAAAATTTAAGTATGGACACAGCACATTTTTATGAAGTATCAGTTTCCTGGAAGGAAACAAGAAAAGGAGTTTTACACTCACCTGAATTAGACAACAACCTTGATGTGGTAACACCACCTCAGTTTCCCGGCGGTATAGACCGCCTGTGGTCGCCGGAGCATTTGTTTGTGGCATCTGTAAACAGTTGCCTTATGACAACCTTCCTGGCTATCGCAGAAAACTCAAGACTGTCATACGCCAGTTTCGACTCTAAAGCTATCGGCAAGCTCGACAAAGTAGACGGTAAGTTTATGATGAGCGAAGTGACGCTGATGCCCGTATTGGTAATTAATAACGAAGAAGACAGGGAAAAAGCAGAACGCATACTTAATAAGTCTGAAGCAGCCTGCCTCATCTCTAATTCTATAAAATCTGCTATTGTTTTCAAGCCCGAAATAAAAGTAGCGGCTTTAGCATCTTAATTAAACTATGATACACAAAATAAAACTGATATCAGCATCTGCGGTACTTACCGTGTTGCTCTTTGCCTGCAATGCAGTGGCATCAAAAACATCGCTCGATGCTGTAACCTTCAAAAAATACGTAGACAGCCTGAATAACGAAATACTGCTCGATGTACGCACACCGGGCGAATTTGCAGAAGGCCATATAGCCGGCGCTACGAACGTAGACTGGAATAGCGATGGCTTTGACGCAGCAGTAGAAAAACTGGATAAATCAAAACCAGTGATGGTATATTGCCTTTCCGGCGGCCGCAGTGCATCTGCAGCAGCCAGCCTCAGGAGCAAAGGCTTTACCAATGTACTGGAGCTGAACGGTGGCATGATGAAATGGCGTGCAGCAGGCCTGCCCGAAGAAGGCGGAGAAGCAAAGGCTAACACAGGTATGTCTAAAGACGATTATAACCTGTTGCTGAACACAGATAAACTCGTGATAATAGACTTTTACGCACCATGGTGCAACCCTTGTAAGAAGATGGCACCTTACCTCGAAGAAATGGCTAAGGAAAGTGAGGCAACGCTGAAGATTGTACGCATTAATGCAGATGATAATCCTGCTATCGCAAACGAACTGAAAGTAGATGCTTTGCCTACGCTCTTTATCTACAAAGCAAACAAACTGGTTTGGTCAAACGTTGGGTATATAAGTAAAGAAGACCTGCAGGCGAAAATTGCGTCTGTAAAGTAATAATGTAGCGGAATCGCTATCATTATGTTACCTCATTATTAATTTTTGTTTAAGTATCTGCGGCCTGCGCTCAAGCGCAGGCCGCAGCATTTAGATTTGTCTATATAAAGAAAGAACCATTGATCAAGGACATTTTTTTTCCGGACGGGAAGAAGTTTTATATACTTTTTGACCAGGTAGCAGATAATCTTATAAAGGCAGCACGCAGCTATACAATGGCCCAGTACGACGATGCAGACCAGATGGCAGGCCATATGACACTGATGCGCCAGATAGAGCATGATAATGATGAGGTTACCCACCATTTGTTTCTTGAGCTTGGCCGCAATTTTATCACACCTTTCGACAGGGAAGACATCCATAGCCTCGCTACATCGCTCGATGATATTATAGACTATATGTGGAGCAGCATAAAACTGGCTAAGAACTACGAACTGCAACCCGACCAGCGCGTGCAGAAGTTTGCACAGATGAACGAGCAGATAGTGCAAAGGCTTTGTGATTCTGTTAAAGCATTGAAGAATAAAACTGGCTTATCAAAAATGATATCAACCTGTGCAGAAATGAAAATGCTCATTAATAAGGCTGATGCTTTACTGGATGTTGCAACAGCACAGTTATTTAATGATTCAGTTGATGCTGTATCCATCATCAAACGTATGGACCAGTACGAGATACTGCAAAACCTGATGGAAAAATGCGACGATGTGGTGAATGTGATAGAATCTGTGATAATCAAATACGGATAGTTATCCTTCCAGGTGGATGGATATTACTATCATGCGCGTAGTTATCTGGTCTATCGCATTACTCAGCGGTATCTTAGGGTCTTTGAACTGCTGGTTCATCAATCCCTGGCTCAGTTTTATTTCAGGAGAGAAAATGAAATTGGGGTTATAAAACTCAAAGCCTACGCCCATTTCATAACCCATATCAAAAGGCTTCACTTTTATAAATTCATCTGTTCTGCGAGAGCGGGCATTGGCAGCAAGGTCAAAGTCAAACTTCATACCGCCCATAGCGTAAAACCTGAAATTATATATACGGTCGCTCTTGAATTTCAGTTGCAGCGGCAGGTGCAGGTATATAGATTCGATAGACCTGTCTGTAATGCTATCCTGCGCCAGTGAGCTGCGCATATTTACTATCATCCTCTTTTCGGCAAATGCCAGTGAAGGCACAAACCTGAGGTCAAATCTTTTATTCAGCCTCAGGTTACCTATCAACCCAAGGTTAAACCCCGGGCTGTATTTTGGCTGGATAGTTTTAAACGTATCTGTTTCTGTAAAAAGTTTGGTATAACGTATCCTGTAAGTAGAATAATTGAGCCCGAAAGTGATACCGAAATAATATTGTTTGTCGTCATGCTCAGGCATATTCAAAACTATGGTCTGTGCACCTGCATTCCTGAATGTAAGCAGGGATACTAAAAAAAATAACAGGTACTTTGATCGCATGAATTCGGTTTCGGCTATAACGTTAAGCTACGAAGATACAGTATGTAATTTGTATATCAACTATCGCTATTATTCCATAACTTATTAATATTTAACATTCTTTAGGGTATTTCACCCTTATTTTCGAAACTCATTTAAAAACTATTAGTATGGCAATAAGGCTTGGCGACACAGCGCCTGATTTTAAAGCAACCACTACCATTGGGGACATCAGTTTTCACGACTACCTTGGCGATAGCTGGGGAGTACTGTTCTCTCATCCTGCCGATTATACACCTGTATGTACTACAGAATTGGGCAGAACAGCACAGTTGAAACAGGAATTTGACAAACGCAACGTAAAAGTGCTGGCAGTAAGTGTAGACCCCATAGATAAACACCACGGATGGGTAAAAGATATTAATGAAACACAAAACACTACTGTTGATTTTCCTATCATAGCAGATGAGGACCGCCATGTGGCTACCTTGTATGATATGATACATCCTGAAGCGAGCATGACACAGACCGTGCGCTCTTTGTTTGTTATAGGGCCTGATAAAAAGGTAAAACTTACCATCACTTACCCGGCATCTACCGGCAGAAATTTCCAGGAAATATTAAGGGTTATTGATTCATTGCAGCTTACTGCCAATCATAGTGTGGCCACCCCTGCAGATTGGAAACAGGGTGAAGATGTAATCGTAGTACCTGCCGTGTCTACAGAAGACGCACAGAAGAAATTCCCTAAAGGATTAAAAATTGTAAAACCTTATTTGAGGTACACGCCGCAGCCGGATATTGCTGAATAAGAAAAAGCCGGGTGCATTGCACCCGGCTTTTTATATACTAAGTCCTTCTTTTTTTCTCTGTTCTGCTACAAAATCATACCCGAAGCTAAGCTTCTTAGCTGTGGGAGATTTTTTATCAATCATCCGCCAAAACGGGGTTATCCTGCTAAGAGCCTTCCCCTTGGTATAATCTTCATAAGCCTTCTCTGCCACTATCCGCAGGAATATGCCGGAAGTTACAGGGCAGGTATAGTCTGCATAATATTCAGCTGCCAGGTCCTTACGCATTTGCTGCAGGCTGGTAGTGCTGCCCTTGGGTATGTTGCGTATATAGTCGTCAACAATAGCAGGAGTAGCTATAAGCATCTTAGCTCCCGCAGGTATATCAGCAAAGTCTTTTTCTGTTTTTTCAATTTTGGGCTCCATATCAGGGTTCATTTTCTCTGCCCATGTTTTACGCGTATAAGCCATATACTTGCTGTTTGCAGCTAAATTATAAACAATAGAATATCGGTATGATGACAGCCGTCAACATAAAAACTGATGTAGAACCGGAAGTATTGGATAATTAGTTTAATTATTGTATATTTGATATGGTAATTCAGAGTTGGAATTACAAGAGTTCTTACTGACATTAGCGAAGCAGCCTGCCAATATTCAACACATTAAGGCAAAAAACATATTGCACTTAGCAAAACTTAGCAATGTATATTATTACTTGCTATGCTACTTAGCTCTTTGACATACTGTAAACCCAAATTTTTATCATTCGGAGAATGCCACTTTCTTTCCAAAATGGATTTATTTGACGCCTTTTAGTGCTATTTCCTGTGTCATAAGGTATAATTAAACCCTACCGTATTGCCAGAGAGGCAAAGCCCCTGTAGTATTTTATACCATTGCTTGTTGTGGTGCTGGTGCAGTGAGTACATAGTGCCATCAAACAAGAGCAGTGCTATACCTTGCAGGGCTATAGACTTACCAAAACCCCGCCATTGTGCAGAGTTATGCATATTATTTGCATTGGTAAGCAGCAATAGCCCAGTGCCTGTATAGGCTATATCCAGCCCGGCATTAATAAGGAACAACCTTTTGTTAGATTCGTACCTGCTCAGTGCTTTGTCGCAAGACATTTCTGTACCTGCTTCTTTCTTAGCACCACTATATCCGCCCCATGCTATCAGGAAGTTTGTGGCTCCCCATACAGCGTTCATACCATGAAAGGCTTTCCATTCTGTAGTATTGGCAGTAAGATAACCGGCAGCACCACTTACAAGGCTAACAGCTCCCCAGGTCCCCAGCACTTTCATCCCGGTCTGGTTTGTTTGTATGCGGCTGTCATTGAGTTTTGTAAACCCGATATTGTCGTTAGTCTGTCCGTAAGCATGTACAGAAAGCAGCATCAATAGAAACAATATCTTTTTCATAAGCCTCAGTTAGTTTGCCTTACTTATTTTGATGG
The DNA here is from genome assembly GCA_044227125.1 of Flavipsychrobacter sp. Lineage (GTDB taxonomy): Bacteria > Bacteroidota > Bacteroidia > Chitinophagales > Chitinophagaceae > Polluticoccus. Next base: position 836,563 of record JBGAFS010000001.1, on the reverse strand, counting down.
TGTTGGTAGGCAGGTGTTCGTGCACAGGTGTACTGCAGGTACTCACTACTATATCACCCTTTTGCAATAGTCCTTTGTCTTTGAGTATGGCCAGTTGGTCGGCTATAATAGCATCCAGGCTCTCTTCTTTTTCATAGAAGAACGCCTGTACACCCCAGCTCAGGCTCAGTTGGTTCACCAGTGTTTGTGTTTTGGTGAATACATACAACGGTGAGCGTGGACGGTAGCTTGATAACATGAAGCCGGTATAACCGGATTGCGTCATACCAATCAGTGCATTTGCTTTTACATCCCTGGCCATTTCACAGGCGTTATAGCAAAGTGCATCGCTCAGGAAAGATGGCGAGTGGGGTTGAGGCACAAGGTTACGATTGTATACGATCTCTTCCTTCTCCACCTCTTCTATGATGCTTACCATGGTTTTGATAACCAGTTCAGGGTATTGCCCCATAGCGGTTTCTCCGCTTAGCATAACGGCATCAGCACCTTCCAGCACAGCATTCGCTACATCTGTTATCTCACTTCGGTTAGGGCGTGTACGGTCTATCATGCTTTCCATCATTTGCGTGGCAATGATAACGGGCTTAGCCCTGTGTATGCATTTACGAATGATGTTCTTTTGTATCATAGGTATCTGCTCCAGCGGCAGTTCTACGCCAAGGTCACCACGCGCTACCATTACAGCATCAGATGCAAGTATTATTTCGCGCAGGTGCTCCAGTGCTTCCGGTTTTTCTATCTTGGCTATGATCTTAGCCGGGCTGTTCTTTTGTTTCAGCAACTGTTTCAGTTGGGTAACATCTTCCGGTTTACGCACAAAAGAAAGAGCTACCCAGTCAATATCCTGGCTGATAATAAAATCGAGGTCATTAAGGTCTTTCTCTGAAAGTGATGGTAATGATATGGCTGTATCAGGCAGGTTAACCCCTTTCTTAGGTAATAAGGTGCCGCCGGATGTTACAAGTACTTTTACTTTTTTATCAGAGGTCACTTCTGTAACGGTCACTTCTATTTTGCCGTCATCCAGCAAAATCTTTTCGCCTATGCGTACATCCCTGGAGAAGTTTGGATATGATATATAGATCCCGTCTTTGTTGCCTGTACGCTTTTCATTGGTAAAGTAGAATTCATCCCCTTTCGCCAGATCAAGTGCTCCGTTCTCTATATCACCTACTCGTAGTTTAGGTCCCTGCAGGTCAGCCAGTATAGCTATGTTAAAAGGGTAGTCATCGTTTATGCGGCGTATGTGGTTGATCACATCCTGGTGTTGCTCATGTGTGCCGTGCGAAAAATTGAGCCTGAACACATTAACACCAGCCTCTACAAGAGATAGTAATTTTTCGTATGTATTACATGCCGGTCCTACTGTAGCTATAATCTTGGTTTTGTGTAACATATATCTTCTTTCTGTTAGGCAAATTTCGGTTGTTTCTGCCAATACTCAGCCAAAGTAAACAAACTGGTAATATTGTTATATTTTAATTTATGTATTGTGTATATCATTTGATGCAATTGCTTTTAAAGTTTCAGTTTTATCCCGTACTTTTGCGCCACTTTATTGTCGATTTTTATTATATAATATGTCTGGACAGCTTAAAGAAGTTCGCAACCGTATAAAATCAGTAACATCTACACAGCAGATAACTAAGGCCATGAAGATGGTGAGTGCTGCTAAACTGCGCCGTGCACAGGACGCTATATTGCAAATGCGCCCGTACGCACAAAAGCTGCAGGAGATGCTGAGCAACATCGTAAGCAATTCATCTGGTGAGGTTTCATTGCCACTGGCTGATGAGCGTCCGGTAGAACGCGTACTTCTGATACCAATAACCAGTGATCGTGGCCTTTGCGGTGCGTATAACGCTAACGTTATGAAAATGACCCGCCAGGCTATCAGCGAAAAGTATTCAGCGCAGAACAGTAAGGGTAATGTTACCATAATGCCTATCGGTAAGAAAGGTTATGAATACTTCCTGCGTTATGGATACAAAGTGATAGATAACTACTGGAACATATTTTCAGACCTTAGCTTCGACCACGTTCGCGATGCTGCTGTGCATGCACAGAAAGCATTCCTGAATAAGGAGTTTGACAGGGTTGAGATCATCTACAGCCAGTTCAAGAATGCAGCTACACAAACATTCGTTTCTGAGCAGTATCTGCCAATACCTAAAGTAGAGAACAAGGAGAACAGCAAAAAGAATGCTGACTTTATATTCGAACCGTCACAGGCAGTGTTGTTGCAGGAGTTGATGCCAAAGATCCTGAATACACAGGTATATAAGGCAATACTGGATGCCAATGCTTCTGAGCATGGTGCCCGTATGACAGCAATGGATAAGGCAAGTGAAAACGCAAACGAATTGCTGCGCAACCTGAAGATCAGCTACAACCGTGCGCGCCAGGCAGCTATTACTACCGAACTTACAGAGATCGTTAGTGGTGCAGCGGCATTGCAGGGATAATTCACGATATTCAATGATAGAAAACCGCTGTGGCAATCTGCAGCGGTTTTCGTATTTTTAAACAAATTGGGGAATCATGCAAAGGATATTATTATCAGTAGCAGCTTTGTTAATTGTTGGGCAGGTATCGGCGCAGCATGCCAGAGTGCGTAAATACACTACGCCGTTGCTGGGTTCTGTAGTGCTTAAGGATGTAGAAGACAAATACAATGTACAGGTATATAACCTGGAAATGCCTGAGCCTGATGCGGAACCTGAGCAAGAAAAATTGCAGCAGATAAAGGAACAGTCCCACAAGTTATTCCCGTATAAAAGAGCGGTAAGTCAGAAGAAAACAACAGCAGTGACACCACCTGTGGTGTCTGTAAGTTTTCTTGCAGATTCGCTTCCGGGTGTGCCGCCTGACAATTATATGGCTATTTCTAAAGCTAATAAGGCAATATCTGTAATGAATAGCAGTCTTGCTGTGTTAGACGGAACTACGGGTCAGATGAGCTTGAGGAAGAGCCTGAAGTTGTTGTCTAATGCTGGCGGTGCAGGCTTAAATGGCATTAATGATTACAGGTATGACCCTAAAGTGATCTACGATCCTGTGGCAGACAGGTTTATTTGTGTTATGCTCAACGCTACTAATGACCTGAATTATATTGTACTCGGGTTCTCTAAAACTAATGATCCGGAAGGCGCTTGGCAGTTCTATAAATTCTATGGTAACTATGGCGGGGATACAACGTGGTTTGATTATCCATGTATAGCTATCACAAAAGATGAGTTCTTCCTTACAGGAAATAAGATTAAGTTCAATACTAGCTGGCAGGCAGGTTTTTCTGAATCTGTCATATACCAGGTAAAGAAACAGGACGGATATGATGCTGCGCCTAACCTCACTTACCAGATCTGGGATAGTATCAATTATGGCGGAGTATTCATCAGGAACTTATTCCCTGTGAAGAATGGTTCGGCTATTACTGGCCCTGAACAATATTTTCTTTCAAACAGGAATTTTGATGTTCAGAATGATTCAGTATTTCTGATAAAAGTGCCGGATGTAATAGGTAGTGGCAATAATAATATTGGATTTACTATTCTAAAGTCACCAGTGTCATATGGAGTTCCTCCTGTTGGCCGACAGCCTGATACATCTGTTACATTAGCAACAAATGATGGAAGGGTATTGGGGGCTTATGCTGAAACAGATGAAATACAGTTTGTCAGCACAACTGTTAATACTTCTACTGGTGCATCAGCAATATTTCATGGAAAGATATCAAACTATAAAACCAGTCCGACGATTAGTTATGCAGCTATCTACGGCATAGATACTATTGATATGGGTTATCCGAATATTTCATTTGCCGGTAACCCGTGGGGATTAAAGCAATCACTTATCTCATTTAACTACACAGGCCCTAATACATACCCCGGTTTAGGGGCAATATTGTTTGATGGTACACAATACTCAGAAATGGTAAGTGTAAAAGCAGGTGACAGTAGTATAAAAGTGCTTACATCAAAGGAGCAGAGGTGGGGTGATTATACCGGCTCGCAAATTGATTGGAACCAGCCAGGAGCGGTTTGGGTATTGGGTATATATGGGCGTAAGGATAAAAAATATGGTAACTGGATGGCCAAACTTAATTCTCCGTTGTTAAAGGTGCAGGATAATAAAGCAGCAAACAGTGATGTGAAATTATATCCTAATCCCACGGCGAAATATATAAGGCTGGAGTTTGAAGTTCAGGAACCTGAGCGATTGGCATTCTTTATTTATGATGTTACTGGAAGGGTAGTAGATAAACTTACCGAGCAACAATGTGAAGAAGGTAAAAATTTAATACAATTTGACACATATTCCTTGTCTTCTGGTACTTACTACCTGAAGGTAATGAATACACATGGCGGAATCATAATCACTAAGAGTTTCGTTAAGCAATAATGACACAAGTCCTATTTAATCTGAGCCTGGCATTCAGGGCAATACGTAATAACAGATTGCGTACGGTACTTACTGTGTCTATTATTGGCCTGGGCATTATGGCGCTGGTGGGTATTCTTACGGCTATTGAGGTAATGAAGGCGAGTGTTTATTCCAATTTTTCTAGTATGGGTTCGAATACCTTTCAGATAACTAATACAACCCTGAAGAAAAAGAGAAGACATGGAGAGACATCCTTCAGCTCGTCTGAAAGTAAGTCGATCAAATATGAAGAAGCTAAAGCCTTTAAAGAACGATATAAGTTTCCTTCAACAGTAGGTATATCTATGTCCGGCACCAGTATTGCGACATTGCAATATGGCTCCGAAAAGTCAAACCCTAATATTTCTACTATGGGTGTTGATGATGCTTACCTGAAAATATCAGACACCAAGCTGGAAGCTGGCAGAGATTTTTCGCCTTATGAATACCAGTTTGGCAACTATGTGTGCATATTAGGTAATGGTATAGCTAAAACGCTGTTCAAGACAAATTATAAAGATGCGATAGGCAAAGTGATATCAGTAGGAGATCTTAAGTATAGGGTTGTAGGTGTGGCAGAATCGAAGGGAGGAAGTATGATCATGAACTCTGATAACCTTGTTTTACTGCCATTGCTCAATGCAAGAATAGTGTATGGGAATAATGAACGCTATGTGTTGAATGTAATGGTAGATGATGTGAACAAAAAAAGCATTGCTGCAGATGAAGCAGAAGGTTTGTTCAGGGTTATTCGTAAGCTGCCGGTTGGTGCACCCAATGATTTTTCTATAGAGCAAAACGATAACCTGGCATCTATGCTTATGGATAGCATACAGTATATAGGCTGGGCCGCATTAGTTATAGGTATAATTACACTTTTAGGGTCTGTAATAGGTCTTATGAATATCATGTTGGTATCCGTGGCGGAACGTACAAGAGAAATAGGTGTGAGTAAGGCATTAGGTGCGCGTTCCGCAACTATCAAACAACAATTCCTTACAGAGTCTATCTTAATAAGCCTGATGGGGGGATTTGTAGGTATTATATTAGGTATGTTGGTGGGTAATATATTCAGCTTGGTATTTAAAACAGGTTTTATTGTACCGTGGTTGTGGATTGGTACAGGTGTTACTCTATGTGCAGCAGTAGGTATAATTTCAGGTATCATTCCTGCAGTTAAAGCCTCACGGCTGGATCCAATAGTGGCGTTGAGATATGAATAATGATATGGTTAACAGGGCAGTAGTATATAAATCAACAGGTAGCTGGTACATCATTAAAGACGAGTCAGGTAATTTTTGGAATGCCAGGGTAAAAGGTAAATTCAAGGTTGATGATGATATTTCATCTACTAACCCTATAGCAGTGGGTGATAATGTTGAGTTCGAAGTAGAAGATGAAGCAGTTAAGACTGCTATGATATCAGTTATCGCACCACGTGAGAATTATATTGTCCGTGTTTCTCCGCATAATAAGAATCAAAAACATATAGTAGCTGCTAACCTGGATGCTGCCGTTGTGATAGCAACAATAGCAGAGCCAAGAACATCATTAGGCTTCATTGATCGTTTTCTAATAACTGCAGAGGCATACCACATACCTGCTATTATTGTGGTCAATAAAATAGACCTGCTGAAAGAGAAACATAAGAGACAACTGGATGAGTGGACTCAGATATATGAGGGTGCAGGGTACGAATTATTTCCGATAGTAGCACTTGATGTAAATACTGTTAAAGCCTTACAAAAAAGAATAGCAGGACAGATTACATTGTTCAGCGGGCATTCGGGGGTAGGTAAAAGTACCCTGATCAATCAGTTGATACCGGGTGTGGAGCTTAAGACACATGAAGTGTCAGGCTGGAGCGGGAAGGGCCAGCATACAACTACATTTGCTGAAATGTTTGACCTGCCTGGTGGCGGGGCGATCATTGATACTCCCGGAGTAAAGGAATTTGGCCTCATAGATTTTGATAAGGAAGAGCTGGCTCAGTATTTCCCGGAAATGAGAAGGGTGATGAATAACTGCAAGTTCAATAACTGCATACATATTAATGAACCCGGCTGTGCAGTTAAGGCTGGTGTAAACGATGGCACTATATCGCAGGAGCGTTACATTAGTTATATGACCATCCTCGATTCTATTGAAACCAAATGGTGATACGGCAAATTTAATTTTAACTCATGATCATATATAATGTAACTGTTAAAGTAGAGCATGGTATTGTGCAGGACTGGATAGAATGGATGAAATCGGAACATATGCCCGACTTGCTGAATACAGGTTTATTTTTAGATTGTAAGTTGTGTCGGTTACTAGAGCAGGATGAAACTGACGGCATTACTTTTACTGCGCAATATTTCTGTAAGTCGCTTGATGAGTATAATACTTATATTTCTGAATATGCGCAAGGTATGCGGGACAAGGGTTTTAGCAGGTTTGGCAACAGGTTTATAGCCTTCAGAACCGTTATGGAGGTGCTTTAGACAATATTAACAAAACCTAGTTATCCACGTTTTTGAGGGGTGTCGTAATTGTATGCAAAATTCTTGCCAATATGCTGAAATCCTTTACTGTATTGGGTTTTGTTGGTTTTTTTGTTTCTGATAGTGATTTGAGAAATCCACAATCTCGGGGAAATAGCCACTGGCAAGGGTTTTGGGCGGAAAAATTATTTTTCGGGATATTTGGAAGTGACCTAAACGTGAGTATATTTGTCTATCTGGTAATTAAATTATTTCACAACCAAACACGCAATAAGCTATGAACAAAGCTGAACTGATCGACAAAATTGCTAAAGATGCAGGCGTTACTAAAACACAAGCTAACGACGCTTTAGATTCATTCACAAACGCAGTTATCGGATCATTGAAAAAAGGTGATCGCGTTACACTGGTAGGTTTCGGTACTTTCTCTGTATCTGAACGTTCTGCTCGTAACGGCCGTAACCCGCAAACAGGCGAAGTGATCAAAATCAAAGCTCGCAAAGTGCCTAAGTTTAAAGCAGGTAAAGAATTCTCTACAAAAATAAGCAGCAAGAAATAAGCTGATTATCTTACAGAGTAAAAAGCAAGAAGCATGTTTGTTTCTTGCTTTTTTTTTATTTTTACATTCTAAAATTTAAAAACTATGGGTAGAGGTGATAAACGCTCCAAACGTGGTAAAATAGCACTGGGTACTTTCGGCAGACGCCGTTCTGCTAAAAAGAAAGTAGCGCAGAAAGCTGATAAAAAAGCGTAACACATTCATGAATGCCGCCTTAGAGCGGCATTTTACTTATATGCAATCTGCTTGTTAAGATGTTGTTGGTATGCGTATTTACTGATATTTTCAAGTAAGTTTGCCTGTCTTAAAATCAAGCTGCATTAATAATGCAAACAGTTCATACAAAAGATATCAGCAATAGTTCTTTCCTGGTAACAGGAGGAGCTGGGTTTATTGGCTCTCACATTACCGAATACCTGCTGAAAAATGGTGCAGGAAAGGTGAGAGTATTAGATAATTTCCTGACGGGATTTAAAAAGAATATTGACCTCTTTAGCGGCTACACCAACTTTGAATTCATAGAGGGAGATATCAGGAGTTATAGTGATTGTGTGAAGGCTTGTGAAGCTATAGATTATGTCAGCCATCAGGCAGCGTTAGGTTCCGTTCCAAGGTCAGTAAAAGACCCTGTAACCAGTAATGAAGTTAACGTAACTGGTTTTCTGAATATGCTTACTGCAGCAAAAGATGCGGGTGTTAAGACTTTTGTCTATGCATCATCTTCTTCTGTATATGGTGATGAGCCTACATTACCTAAGATCGAAGAAAGGGTCGGTAACCCATTATCCCCATACGCGGTAACAAAGAAAACAAACGAACTGTACGCAAATGTATTTGCTGACCTGTATGGGATGAAGACTGTAGGGTTAAGATATTTCAATGTTTTCGGACCAAGACAAGATCCTGATGGACCATATGCGGCTGTAATACCTTTATTTGTAAGTGGTATTATTAAACAGACGCCCGTATATATCAATGGTGATGGTGAGCAGACCAGGGATTTCACATTTGTTGATAATGCAGTACAGGCAAATATCAGAGGTATGCTCTCCGATAACCCGGATGCCTTTGGGAAAGCCTATAATGTAGCTGTAGGTGAAAACTTCTCTGTAAACTTTTTATATAATTCTATCAGGGATATGCTGGGCATGCAACATGAGGCTACATACAGAGAGCCAAGAGCCGGGGATATCCGTAATTCACTTGCAGATATCTCAAGAGCTAAAGACCTATTAGGCTATGCTCCTACCCAGCGATTTATGGATGGGTTAAAGCAAACTGTAGATTTTTTCAGGGAGATGTATAGTTAACCTATATGCTCTGTTATATGTGGTACAGGTTTACTATGTCTATGCCTGTAATCCACGTTCTTTTTATCAAGAAGTGAATAATAATACTCACTCATGTCTGATACGAGTCTTTGGTAAGAATATTTTGATTGCACAAAATTCCTGCCCTGAGTACCAAAATAAGTTCTCAGGTCAGGTTTATTTACGAGTTGCAGTAATGCCTCAGCAAAAAGATGTGCATCCCCTGGTTCGGTTATGAAACCACATTGGTTATCCAGCACTACATCCATTACTCCGCCAACATTTGTTGAAACAACAGGTTTAGCTGCGGCTTGTGCTTCAATCAGAGATAACGGAGTGCCTTCATTATGGGAAGTAAGGGCTACAATATCAAGTCCCGAAAGTACGGTGTCCATCTCTGTTTGCCATGATGTACATACGGCTGTTGCTTCCCTGGGATTCTCCGGGTAGTATGTATAGTCAATGCCGGCAGCTTTAAATTCTGATTCCATTTGTTCCCGCATATCACCATCTCCTATTATTATGAATTTTACAGGAACAGAAGTTCTTTCGAGTACTTCTTTAGCTGCTGCCACAAATAGTGAGTGATTCTTTACCGGCACAATACGGCCAATTATGCCTATAGCAACTTCATCCGGAAAGATGTTGAATCTTTGCCTGAATTCAGCTCGTTTAATATCCTGCTTCTGTTGGAATTTGTCAAGGTCAAGGCCTAATGGGATTATCTTTATTTTCTCAGGTGTGCAGATATTATACAGGTTTGACAGTTCATTTTTCTGGCTTTCACTGATGGCAATGATGCCGGTAGATTTTCTGGCCAGGTAGCGCTCTATCTGAATGAATGTATTTGTCTTGAACTTGCTGAAATAGCTGTGAAATACATGACCGTGAAAAGTATGTACTATTACAGGGACTTTACATGCATCAGCTGCCAGCCGGCCAATTACTCCCGATTTGGCTGCATGGGTATGTACTATATCCGGCCTGAATTTTTCAATTAGTTTCTTGATTTTTTTATAAGCATACCCATCATTGAGTGGGCTTATATCCCTTTTCATTTCCGGTACTACTACAGGCTCAATTCCAAGATCCATACTTAAATGGTCGGCATCTTGTTCGTGAGAATCCTTACCGCCTATTACAAGCATCGTTTCAAAATCCGGTGCCATATATTTGGTCAGGTAGGTAGCATTTATTGCTGGTCCTCCAATAATAAGCCTGTTTAGAATTCGTAATACCCGGGGCATAGATATAAATCACATCAAAAATACACCAGAAAACGCGTATAAAAAACAGGTTAACAAGCGCTTAAAGAATGTACTTTTTCCACCAGTATTGGAAGACGATCAGTGCCCATATAGTAGCATGACTGTCTTCTGGATTTGAGCTTCGTAGCTTTTTCTTTAGTCGCTCTGTGCTTACCGGGTCAAATATCCCCTGTTCTTTTACAAAATCCTCCTGAAGTAGGTCGTCATTTATAAGCCCCCATAGCTCTTTTCTAAACCAATCGAGCAGTGGTATCTCAAACCCATGTTTGGGTCGGTTATATATTTCAGGTGGCAGCATTGACCTAAATGCATCCTGCACCACTTTCTTTTTCATACTGCCATCAATTTTGTATGATGATGGTAGAGAAAAAGCGAAATCAACCACTTTGTTATCAAGAAAAGGACTGCGTACTTCCAGGCTATTAGCCATACTCATCATGTCAACTTTTACCAGCATATCACTCAATAATACGAGATTCATATCTGTAAGTAATACCTCGTTAAAATCATAGCCCGCGATATGCTGAAGTATGCTATTTCTGTATTGAGCTAATGTTGCTTTGTCTATTTTATTCCTAGTATCCTTGTTGAGCAGCAGTGAGGCCTGGTGCGGTGTGTTAAAGCTTGCCCAGCGCCAGTACCTGTCTTTTGTTGACATGTTAGCTCCTTCGGCAAACCTGTGCAGTTGTCTGAATATGTTGGTTATCTTATTGTTCCTGCTTCTGGGAAGCATTTTCCATATAGGATGGCCGGCTTTTACAAATGTATTTAATAGTGATGATTGACGAATTTTCCATTCTGCAGCATGTTTATTGTAGCCTGCAAATACTTCATCTCCACCATCGCCGCTTAGTGCTACAGTTACGTGTTTCCGGGTATGATAGCAAAGTATGTGCTCTGGTATGGCAGAAGAGTCGGCAAAGGGTTCGTCAATATAGTCAAGAACACTAAAGATATGTTCCAGGAAATCGCTGTTAGCTAATGAGAATACAGTATGTTCTGTTTGATATTTTTTTGCAACAAGAGCCGCATATTTAGTCTCGTCAAAGAAGGGGTTGTCTTTATAACCTATCGAAAAAGTATTGAGTCGGCTTGTGTGTCTGCTGGCCAGAGCTACGATTACAGAAGAGTCTATCCCCCCGCTTAAAAATGCACCTAAGGGCACATCAGATATAAGCCGTTCCTGTACAGCTTTATCCATTAAATCAACTAGTTGGTTTTGAGCAGCATCATAATCAAACCGGTTATACGATGCCATATCTATTCTTATCTGGTAATAAGGCTTGTATTCCTGTATACCCCAAGGTGTACATATCATATAATGTGCAGGCATGAGTTTGGACACTCCTTTTAGCATGCTCTGTGGTTGGGGTATATAGTTTAGCTGCAGGTACTGATGCAATACATTAAGGTCGATTTCTTTAGATATGCCCCATGCGAGCAATGCTTTCATCTCAGAGGCAAAGGCTATATGCTCATCATTAGCATGATAAAGCAGGGGCTTTTTACCATACCGGTCTCTGGCCAGTAATAATTTCCCTGTTTCGTTGTCATATAAGGAAAGTGCAAAGAACCCGCTCAGCCATTCAAGGCATTGTGGGCCATATTCGATCAGCAGGTACAGTAGTACCTCCGTATCTGAACTGGTCCTTGGTCCTCCGTTCTTTTGCCATACCTGTTTCAGGTATTGTTCGGATAGGTAGCTGTAATTGAATATCTCTCCATTAAATATAATGGTATAGCGACCACTGATGTCAGACATAGGTTGTGCAGCAGAATCAGATGTATCTATGATCGACAAACGTCTGTGTCCTAATGCAACACGGTTATCGCTGAATGTATTGCCACAATCAGGCCCCCTCAGAATCAATTTTTGAGTTGATTGTCCTATTTTTGTAAGGTTGTCAACTGCGTTGTTATGAAAGGCATAATAGCCGGTAATACCACACATGAACGGATAAATATTAATCTGGTAGCGTAAGCTAAAATTATCTGATGCAATTTATAACATTACTCGACTATTTCTTACTGCCGTTCTACCTAGGAGTAATATATTTGATTGCTATCAATTTTCGCAATAAGAATTACCCTGTCGGGCATCCGTGGCGGCGTTATTTTTTACCTGGTCTTACGGTTAAGTTGGTTGGTGCAATTGGAATCGGACTGATATATCAATACTATTACGGCGGCGGTGGTGATACTGTAAACTATCACTATCATGCTACCATCATAAACAGCGCATTAAAAGAATCTGTAGGAAAGTGGTTTAACCTGATACTCCATATTCCTGATTGGTATGACGGGCAATATTTTGATGATTATACATCAAAGATGTGGTGGTATGATGCACCGACAGAGTATATAGTAGCCTGTATAACGGCTTTTCTGGGGGTATTTGCGTTCAATTGCTATCTTCCTGTTTCTGTAATGCTGGGTTCTATAGCATTTACCGGTATATGGGCATTGTTCAGAACTTTTGCAACTAAGTATCCGCAGTATGTAAAACAAGTAGCCATATCTGTTTTATTTATTCCCAGTACTGTGATGTGGGGGTCAGGTATATTTAAAGATACTGTTTGTATGTTCGGGCTGGGGTGGATGACCTATGGCGCTTTCAGATTGCTTATAAACAGGGATTTCAGGTTTCAAACCATATTAATGGTGATTCTTAGTTTTTACCTGGTATCATCTATTAAAATATACATCCTGCTTGCGTTCATACCGGCGCTGATCTTATGGATACTGTTTACATACTCCCACCGTATAAAAAATAGCTTTGGACGTGCCATGCTTAAGGTTGTAGTAATAACAGGAGCTCTTGGGGGATTCCTCGTGTTTTCGCAAAAGTTTGCGGATACACTTGGTAAATACTCCCTGGAAAATGTCATACAAACATCTACTGTTACCAGTTCATATATCCTGTCTCAATCTGCTGATGGTGGTGCGGGGTATGACCTCGGACCTATAGATCCATCAATAGGCGGAATGCTCAAAAAATTTCCGCTAGCTGTAAACGTTTCATTGTTCAGGCCATATCTATGGGAGACGAGAAAGGTAATGCAATTATTAAACGCTTTAGAAGCTACGCTGTTTCTCTGGGTTACAATAAAGATACTCATTGTGATAGGCCCGAAAAAAGCCTGGCGGTCAATAGTCAGCGACCCTACAATACAGTTTTGCCTGATATTTGCTATTGTATTTGCATTTGCTGTTGGGTTGTCATCGGGCAACTTTGGTGCATTGTCTCGCTACCGTATTCCATGTCTGCCTTTTTATGCTATGGCTTTGATGCTTATATACTATAACAATATGCCATTGCAGAGTAACATTTTGTCTCTTCGGCTCAAGTATAAATTGAAGTAATTACTCGAATAGCTTTATAAAGTTTTTATTGTGCGCATTGGTGCTATAGTGCTCGGAAATACGTTTTTGACCTTCCAGCCCTATTTGTTTTCTTAATGAGGATGATTTGATCAGTTTAACGAGCGCTTCTTTCCATTCAACGTTTGTTGTGCACAAAAAACCGGTTACTCCTTCGCTGATAATAGCTTTATTGACTCCTACAGGACTGGCAACAGAAGGTATGCCTAATGAGAGGTACTGTATAAGTTTGAACCCGCATTTACCTTCGCTCCATTTGTCAGCAACCAACGGCATGATACCAATATCTATTTTCAATAAATCCTCTATCTCGGTTTGTTCGTTCCATGGAATGAATTTGAGGTTTTTCAGTGGTAGCGATGGTTGTTTGTTGGCAATCACAATAAAGTTAGTATTGTACTCTTCTTCTATTTCTTTGAGAACATCAGTTACCATATTGAGATAGGGTAGCGTGGAATGGCTCCCTGTCCAGCCAATATTAACAACGCTATCGTCAAATGTTTTAGTGCCCTTGTGCATACGTTCCATATCTACACAAGTGGGTATTAATACTACGTTGCTATTGTATTGTTTGGCAAAAGCACATAAATAATCATTCCCACCCACAACCTTGTATGCCCATTTGCAGATGTATTTAACCTTCCAGTTACTTTTAAGAATAGAGGCTATCCGGTTTTCATTAGTTGTGTTAGGTATCCATATAGCATCATCAAAGTCGTAAATGATCTTCTTGCGAAGTACTCTAGCCAAAAACCATTCAAATACAGGGGGGCCTAATGGTGCGGCTTCCCGATGCAGGAATATGTATTGGTATTTATAAGCTTTAAACAGAATGGTAAATAGCCGTATAATGTAGGCCTTACATATGCCCCATATTTTAGTAGGTAAAGCACCCTTTTTATATAGTATATCCCATGTATGTTCATCAATGAATGGGGCTATATCATATTCTATTTGTGCTTCATCGAGATACGGAAGAAATAATTCAACCCTGAACCTCTGTGATGGAGCCTTCTTTACAGGATAAGGAACAATGAATAATATTTTCTTTTTGTTACTCATCCCCTTATCTTATTGCTGTTTCAAATTCAGTTATGAAATTACTAAGGGCAAATTTAGTCCTTACGTATTCTTTTCCGCGCAATGCCAGTTTGGTTCTCTGTTCAGAATCTCCGGCTAATAATAATATGGCTTCGGCCATTCTTTTCATGTCGCCAACCGGCACTAATAAACCTGTTTCTTTATCGACTATTATCTCGGCCGGACCGCCACAGTTAGTAGCTATCAATGGAGTGCCATAATAGGCAGCTTCGAGACAGGTCATTGAAAATGATTCTGCTTCTGAAAAATTCAAGGATATGTCTGCGCGTTTTATTTCATCTTCAACGTTCATATTAAACTTCTCAAAGAGAATAATATTTTCTAATTGATTCTCTTTAGCATATTGTTCGAGCTCTGCCCTGAATTGACGATTTTTGCCTAGTCCCATATCACCGCCTATGAATTTTAGACGTATGTTTTGTTTGGTCTTATATGCTTCATGAAAAGCCCTGATACAAGCATCCTGTCCTTTTCCTTTTATATAATTGGCCAGGTACAGAAATTGTACAGTTTCTGTGTTTTCGTATTTTTTTGTGGGCAGATTTTCCTGCAGGTTAGCAGGGTCGTATATCCTGATATTTTTATTCGAGTGAGGAAGCTGATTTAATACTGCATCTGATACTGCAATTACTTTGTGAGAATATTTATTGGCAAAGTATATCCATAATTTGCGTAATGCAGATGGTATTGTGTTGGGCAGAAACCTAACGTAGGTTATTAGCTTGCCCTTATATCCCAATAATTTAGCTGATGCACCCAGCAGGTTGTAGAAGTCATTCACTTGCAGAATATCTATCTTCTCTGATTTTAGTATCCTGCGCAGGCGAATAGTATTTATCAGCAGATAGAACGGATACACCAGGAGTGTAAATGCAGATTTTTTTATTTCGACAAAAGGTAGCCTATATGTTTTATAACCTTTTGCAGAGATTACCGGTTCTAAAGAGCTGTTTGTATTGATTATAAATATGAAACTGTGTTTTGAGGATAGTACATCTGCTTCGTTTAAAGCACATTTAAACGCACCTGTTACGGCTACAGAGTTATCTATTATCGCAATTTTCAATTCTTCTATTTTTCAATTATGTCTATCCACTGCAATAACATATTGTCAAGAGTGAACCTGTCTGTCAGTTTATTGAATTCTGCAGGTGCAGGAAGTTTAGCATTTAACCAATATACAATTTCATTAGCCCAATTTTCAAGGATTGTATCGTCATCTGTGTCCAGCATAGGCATAAGGCTGCCCGTCGTTTTCCTTATATTGTTATTAATAGGGTCTGCCGGCAGATTTGGGATATTCAATATTTCTCTAGGACCCGTAGGACAATCTGTACTTATAACCGGAATATTACAGATCAACGCTTCTGCCAATACATTAGGAAATCCTTCCCAGGAAGATGATAAAGCGAAAAGCTTGCTATGAGCGTAATACTTGAAGGGATTAGCTTGAAACCCCATGAAATAAACATCAGCATTTGCAGTAGTAGCGCCATTATTCCAATCGCAATGTGTAAGGCCCAGACTATTACACAGACTTATCAGGTTGCCCTTTAGTTCACCATCACCCAGTAATACAAGACGAGCGTTGATATGCTTTTTTACTTTTGCCAGGATACGTATTAGTTTGTCATGTTCTTTAGCTACATGAAGCCTTCCTGAAGTAATAATGACTGGTTGAGTGAATATGTTTTGCTCCTTAGTAGTAAGGGCTTCGGAAGTTTTTTTCTCTATAGCATCTGTTTCATAGAAGTTATATATGGTATGCAGGTGCTGTTTGGGTATGCCGAAATGCTGTTCTAGCTCATCACATAAGGCATGTGTGACACATATTATGCCATCAGCCTTCCTGTAAAAGTAGGGTATCAGAAACCTTTTTCTAAGCATCCCTTTCAAACCACTAATAACCTTGTCATGTGCTTTAGAGCCTCGTATACTCAGGTATGTTTTGATGTTGCCTTTGGTGAGGATATTAATATAGTCAGGCCCTTCCAGGAAGCTAATAGAAACATCGATATTTTTTGACTGTTTTAGCTTTTTAACACTTTTATATCTGTATATCCATGATCGGATCTTACCCAATAATCCTGAATGCGCAGGTGGATCTATGAAAACAACATCTTTGCAGGTAGCATAAAATTTTTCCCTATCTGTACCTGAGAGTATGCATAATGTGACATTATATCCCCGCAGCTCAAGATAGTAGCTTAAAAGAGAAACAGACCGTTCTGCACCTCCCTTCCCTAATTCAGATCCTATTAATAGTATGTTTTTCATATTATAATGGAGCGCGCCACTTATCCCACCACATCATAAAGCTCAGTATGCGCCACATCTTTTCTATATTATATTCCTTGTTTCTTTCTTTATTCCATTTGAATTTTCTGAACTCATGTAATACTTCATTTGTATTGAAAATACCTGTTGCATCTAACCTGTCTTGAGTTATATAATATTCAAACAGATCTCCCATACTGGCACTAAACCATTTGAATATAGGTATTGAAAAGCCCATTTTCGGGCGCATGAACATTTCCCGGGGTATGTAGTCAGCTAATAGCTCTTTTAATATCCATTTGCTTTCTCCATTTCTCCATTTAACTGATACAGGCATTTTGCATGCAAGTTCTACAACTTTATGGTCAATAAATGGCTCTCTGCCTTCTATCCCATTATACATTGTAGCTCTATCCATTTTCACTAACAGATCATCAGGCAAGTAATGTTTCATGTCATAAAGCATGATGCCATTCATAGTATTAGGAATATGGGCTGTGTTTATCGGGGTATGTTTATCATGGTTGCGTAACAGTGCATTTATTTCGAGATATCCCTGGTTAGCTAAAAATGAATTGTAAAAACTAATAAGGTTACCCACCTGAAGCAGTTCGTTTATTACCCCAATCCTGTGTTCTATATTTTTCAGGAAGAAGAACTTTAGTATTCCCGTATTGTACAAGGATTGCGTTCCGGATGTAAGAATGCTTCTTATTGAACGAGGTATTGACCTGAATTTATTATAGAAGTCTATTGTAGTCTGATAGTGCTGGTAGCCCGCAAAAAGTTCATCCCCCCCATTGGCAGAGAGCACTACCTTAACGCCAGCTTTCGCTGCCAGGGTAGATACAATTGTGCTTGGTATGCCGGATGAATCAGCAAATGGTTCGTCATAAATATCATAGAAATTGCCTAGTATTTTTTCAGCATCATTTATGTCGAGTGTAAATTCAGTATGTTTTGACCCGATATAAGAAGCGATTTGTTTAGCATACGGAGCTTCATTGTAACGGTCATCATTAAAGCCTATCGTAAATGTATGTATATTTCCATAGTGCTTTTGAAGGATGGCAGAAACAAGAGAGCTGTCTACGCCTCCGCTTAAAAAGACTCCTACAGGTACGTCGGACAACATTCTATCACTAAATGCCCTTATCAATTCATCTTTTAATATTTCTTTCCATTCATGGTCTGTGTAGATGTTGGTTTCTCGTTTGGCAAATTGATCGATGTCCCAGTATTTGTTCAGGGTTAACTCTCCATTTTTATAGTGTGCATAATGTCCAGGCAATAGTTTGTATACGTTTGAATAAATACTTTTGTTTTCTGAGATATATCCAAGCCTGAAATATTCGTATACCGATTCATGGTTAATAGGCTTGTTCTTGATCATTGGGAGTATTGTGCGGAGCTCGCTGCCAAAACATAGGCCGCCATCCAATGAGTAATAGAGGGGTTTTACGCCCATCCTGTCACGAAACAGGTAAATGCTATCATCATCCTTGTCGTATATGGCAAACGCAAACATTCCTACAAACTTGTTGATGCAATCCGGACCCCATTCATAAAAAGCAGTGATGAGTACTTCCGTGTCTGACTCAGATTGGAAAGTGTATCCCTTTGTTATCAGTTCATTGCGTACAGTTTTGAAATTATATAATTCACCATTGTACGTAATGACCAGGTTTTTGAAGTAGTATGGTTGAGCACCCTTCTCAGAAAGGTCAAGAATTGATAATCTATGGTGTCCTAGAACTACATCATTGTGCCTGAAGATACCGTTGGCATCAGGGCCTCTGTGCCTGATGCTGTCAAAGGCAATCTCAAAGTTATCGTTGATGTAGTTTCCTTTAAATCCGATTATGCCACACATGTTAGTTGGGTTGTTGTCTGTGGTTCTTTAAATAATCCGCGATCTCTGATACAAACTGTTCTACATTGTAGTTATCTAGATTGTATTTAGCATTCTTGCCTTTAGTTCTCGTTTCAGATCTATTATTGTAAGCATATACTATTTTTTCTTTTATGGCATTTGCATCTCTGATGGGTATAATCCAGCAACCACTTTCATTGCGACTTAACAGCTCAGATGAACCGCTGTTTTCCGTTATTAGCACAGGTACGGCGCAATGGGCAGCTTCAAGTGCGGTATATGGACCGCCATCTACAAGGCTGGGTACTACAAATAAATTAAGTTTAGACATGAACTCCTGAACATCTGCTATGTGCCCAATGTATTCAACCTTCTTGAGATTTGGGAAATGCAATGATATATATCGTTTCAATTGCGGAGACATTTTTCCGGCAATCTCAAGTTTAATTTTCAGGTCTGGCAGTTCGCGGGTTAGATCTGACCATGCTTGCAGCAGATATTGCAAACCTTTTAGTACAACTGTATGAGCAAGATATCCAACTCTGAATTCATTATCGTTTGAATCGTCATTTGTAATGTGGAATGGCTTAAAATCCGGTTTTAGATGCCCGTTTATTTTAATTACCTGCCCCGAAAAGTTTGAGTCTCTATAACTGGTATAGACTGTAGGATAGGTGCCTATCACTACATCTACCATTTTTATGGATTTATTATAATACGCTATTCTTGGCCTGTAGGTATAGGCATCAATAGACTCAATTCCCATGATCTTATTCTCTTCCGTCACCAGATCATATATATAGTTCTCTTCGGGATTTGCAGGTACAAACACTATTCTGATACCCTTTCTTTTGGCTTTCCTGAACGTGTGGTACAAGTATGGCTGTGTGACGAACAGGGTATCAATATCGTTTGTAATGTTGAATGTGCAGAAATAATCGAAAAGCAGTTCCTGAGCGAACCTGAATTTATAAGGTTTAAATTTAGCTATTGTATTAAGCTTATTTAAGGCAAATAAGAAATACCGTGATAAAGATGAAACCGGTGATGATGGGAATGGGGTATTAAATTTACCTTTAGAATATACAATGAATTTTTTGAGTAAGCCAACATCATTCAGCTGTTTTGACAGATAGTAACCAAGTCGAGCCATCCCCGCACCGCTTTTTTCGGTTAGGGATTGGAATGATACAACTAATATTTTTTTGTCTCCGCTCATTAATTTATCGGTGTCTTATTGCGTAGTTTGTTTAAGTAGGTCAGCGCCGGGTATTCTGCAACGTAGTATAGAACATACGCTATTGCTACCGGAGCTATTATACCAATATACCAGGCATAAAGTGTATATATATCATAGAACCCCATTCCGAAATGGTATAATACAGCTTTAACAATATAAATGGTTGCAAAATGCGTTACATAAAGGGTGTAGCTATATTCGCCAATTTTCTCCAGCCACTTTATCCTGATGTTGTATTTAAGGCCCGATGATAGTAGTATATATGTGAATGCCACCATAATGATTCCTGTAAACTTATTTGAAACCTGGTGAAACAGGTAAGACTTTGTCAACATTGCCACTTCAAAAATAAAGGCCAGTAAAATGAGTGACTGTGTTCTCGATAGTTTAAATGACCGTATGATGTTGTCTTTATAAGTATAGAAGATTATACCTACGAAGAAGTATATGTTATAGTCTGTTAAAAATTGTAATATAATTGGGTCTTTTTCATCATCAAAATAATTGTATTTCATCCATATCCATCCTGCAAGATACAATATGACTGTAGCCAATCCATATTGTTTTAATCTCCTGATTGCCCAGGGTGCTATAAGGTAAAATAGAACCTCGAATGGTAAAGACCAGTATTGAGGCGTTATATAATTATTCTTTGGTAAATACAAAAGGTTGGATATGATTGATTTCCAATCAGTGAATTTATCGTAGAAATCTTTTAATGGCCTGTGATGCTCTAAGGAAGTAAAAAATGCCGGAGCGGAATATTCTTTTATGATGAAAAAAACTATTAAGGCCCATATGATCCCTAAGGCATAAGGCGGATAGAGTCTTATTGCACGTCTGACATAAAAATCACTGGTATTATGATTGTTGTTCAGGCTATGTGCTATAGAGAAACCTGAAAGAAGAAAGAATACTATAACAAACTCCGTACCTAAATTAGTATGTTGCATGATTATAAAACTCAACTTCTCCCACCAATGCCAGTTAGCTTTTGCAGCGACATGCTCACTATATTGTGTGACATTTGTAAACAACTGACCTCTGGCATGGTTTATTACTACATAAAGTGCTGCAAGGCCACGCATCCAGTTGATGATTTTCCAGTTTATTTTACTGGATGATATGTTATGTTCAACACTCATTAATTCTTTAGTAAACCGGACAGGGTCATTTTTTCAATTTTATATTTTGATATATAGTCAAGAAAATTTGTTAATACCTGTTTCATGGTGAGTGTATTATCATATACCATCGGGTAATCAAATTCTATATAGTGTGTAGACAATACAAAATCCCCATCAAATTTTCGTGCCATTTCAAAGTCATCAATGAGTGATTGTAACCGGGTAGAAGGTTGAAGTGGGTAGTGGTATGCTATTTCATTATGATTATTGTATTTCAATACATAAGGATAATCAGCGTCGTTATGTAATAGCTTAAAATATAATTGTTTTAACAAATTAGTGATGCCTCTAGCGCTTTTTTCTTTTTTATAAAAGCTTATTCCGCCACCGCAAATGTTTAAACCCGCATTGATAACAGATTTGTACCCCTGCAACGAAAGCAGGTTTTGTGGTGGTGTAAATACGCTAATGTTATACTCTAATAATTTATTCAGATGTGTAAGCTCGTTTTTAATATATTCGGTCAGATCTCTTGTAGTGAAAAATTCAGCACCGCGAGTGTAATTATTACTCATTTGGGCCGGTAAAATGCCGTCTTCATTCCTGTGATATTTAGCATGGAACCCAACATCTATTTTCCCCTCTGATATTTTCTGTTTGATAAAGCTGATCAGTGATATATTTTCTTCTATAGGGTGCATAGTATTGTCCGCCGACCATGCAGCCCAATCTGTTTCATGTTTGTCTTTATATATCTGGTGTACCCAATGCAACCAGTTGCCTTTTACTTTTGATATCAGGCATAGGGTAGGTGGGTATTCATTCCAGATATCACCATAGCATTGCGTCAGAACTTCCGGTGTAGTGAAGTAGTTTGTATCATCATCTCTAATGGCAAATCTCATGGTGGTTATTTTGTTTGTTTGTAATTATTAATAGCCTCAGTATAAGCATTTACATATGATGCTACGCATTGGTCCATGTCAAACTGTGTATAACACAGAGAAGCATTTTCTTTGTGCTCCTCATATAGCTTTTTGTCGTTAACATAAGACAACATCGCATTTGCAAATGCATCTACAGGAACTTCTTTGTTTTTTATTGGTACAATTATTCCTGCTATTTTATTGTCATAGCGTATCATGTTAACTATTTCACCTGCATCTGATGCTATACATGGTACATGGCAGCAGAGATATTCTATAATGACTGTAGGAAGGCTTTCTGAAGGGTAGGTTGTTGGCAGGAGTCCTATGTCCATCATTGTTATCCAGTCAAGTGGCTTATCTGAATGGCCTGTAAAGAAGATTCTCTTATCAGACTTATATTTTTCTGCTAGGTCTACCAGGTAGTTGCCATCACCCACAAAAATAAGATAGCTGTTAGGTATATTTATTTTCTGGAATGCTTTAATGGCCACTTCCCATCCTTTTTCTGCAATACCTCTGGATACCATACCATATACAATTGCATCTTCCGGTATGTTTAACCTTTTTCTCAGTATTTTTCTTGCAGGCTCAGGGTATCCATCATAGCCATTGTATATTTTAACAATCTTGCCTTTAGTGTATTTGTCAAAATTGCTTCTGAAAAATTCTATTTGTTTGTCAGATATACAAACCACCTTGCCCAAGTGTTCAAGATTCCATTGCGCTTTCTTTAAATAGTTTACGAGCGGGATAGATTTTTTCTCAAGTGTTCTGAAGAAAAACTGCAGGTAATCACCGTGTATTGTTGTCACAACAGGTATTTTCTTTTCCATGCCAATCTGCAGGCACAACCTGTCTACTTTTAATAGGTGGCTATGGATTATGTCTATATTATTTTGCTCTACTATTTTTCTTATTGAGTTTTTAATGAAATTGTCTCTTATGCTAAAGTCAGTTTCAGAACGCATCATGAAACTGTCAAACCTTCTTAGTAATGATGACGTAGGTATCTCCGCAAAAGTTAGCGGTACGTCGGGAGCCAGCAGGTTGTATAATTTTTTATTGAATCCCTTTTTGTAAAAAATAAGAATGTGAACATTATGCCCCGCATATTGCAATGCACTGGATAATCTTAGTACAAATGTTTCGGCGCCACCCGGATGTATAACTTCAGTTGTAAGTAATATATTCATTTAGCTATAATAGCTTTTAGGTGAAAAAGTACCGCTTACGTATATAATATACTAATGTCTTTATGCCATTAACATTTAATTCACCAGCACTTAAGTATTTCTTAATAAGTGACCATGCTTGCCCCCAGTTGCCTTTGTCTATAGACTTAGCGGCCCATTGTCTGTATCTTTCTGCCATTAGTGTTTTATTTGTAAGTACTTTTTGCTCGAAGGCGGTCAATTTAGAAATATCGCCTTGCTCAAGCCAGTCGGTACCCATTGCTGATCTTTGACTAAACAATTCAAACAATATATCCGGTACGATCATTTTCCTTGTGTTATCCAATACATAGGTTACTGACGACGGGTTAAGGCGGTAATTATATAATGCGTCCTTAATGAAATATACAGGATATTTTTTGTTGACTCTCATGGTCCAGTAATAGTCATCTCCGTATATATCTGCAAAATACTCAGGGAAATAACCAAACTCGTTTAGTAGCTCATGTTTAAACATAAGCCCGGAGAACCAGAAAGGGTAATCGTCCATTATTTCTGTAACCAGGTAATCATTATCGTATTTCTGGCAATTAAGGATGTTATCCTGCAAATCAATTGTGGTAAAGTTGGTGCCACATATGGTTATTGATTGATCTGATAAGAATACGTTTACCTGTTGTTCCAGTCTTTTAACATTACATGTGTCGTCTGCGTCCTGAAATGTCACTAATTCGCCTGTTGCCTTTCTTAAGGCGCTGTTTTTATTCCTTATGTATCCTAAGTTTTGTGCCTGTACATACAGACTTATTCTTTTATCTGCCAGGTATCCTTGTATTATATCTCTTGTGTTGTCCGTAGAGCAATTGTCACTAATAATAAGTTCCCAATCGGTATAGGTTTGAGCAATGATACTTTGTATCGCCCTATCTATGTATGGCGATACATTATAAGTACACATTACAATACTAACTTTCATTAATGCTTGCTTTTTTCTAAAGCCATTAGTTCTTCGTAGGTATATGCCTGTTTGATATTACCATATTCTAACTGGTATATTTTATCGCAGTATTTCAATGATGAATATCTATGTGCTATTATTACAATTGTAAGGTCTTCGTGGCCTAACTCTCGTATGGCATTAGTGATCTCTTCCTCAGTTTTAGAATCCAGGGCAGCAGTTGCTTCATCAAATACCAGTATTTCTGCTCCTTTATATATGGCACGTGCTATAGCTATTCTTTGTCTCTGGCCACCCGAAAGATTATTACCCCTTTCATTAAGCATAGTATCTACACCCTCAGGCCATTCTGATACCAATTCATCCAGGCTGGATAGTTTTATAGCTCTCATTAGTCGCGGCATATCTATCTCTTGCCTGGAGAGGCCAATAGCAATATTTTCTGCCATAGTGGTATTCATAATGAATACTTCCTGACGTACATACCCAACTATTTTCCACCACTCAATAATGTTATCTTCATTTAATGGCTCGTTATCTATATTGATATTGCCACCTGTTGGATGAAGGAACCCCAGCAAGTTACTTACCAATGTAGATTTACCTGAGCCCGATTTGCCTATTATCCCTATTTTCTCTCCTTTCTTTATTTCAAGGGAACAGTTATTTAATACCGCCTTCTGGTCGCCAGGATATTTATAACTTACATTGTTGAAGCTAATAGCGGATTTATAGCTGACCGGATTGTTTTCTCTGGCTTTATGGTCTTGTTTGAGGTCCTGAAGGAAGTCTGGGTCCTTAAAAATAAAGTCGCTGGAATTCAGGTTGTTTATAGACATTATAAACCTGTTTACCGATGGTATGCTTCTGTAAGCAATAACAGAAAATAAGCTTATGGTTGTGATTATCTTTTCAGTGTCCTTGATAACAAAAACACCGTACAGCAATATCAATATGATACATAAGAATATTGTTATTTCTATGATTCTTGTAGGGATAAATGCCATGAAGTCTATTTTCCCTTGTTCTATGCTGTATTTGCGAGCATAGTTTTCAAACCTTTTTTTGAAGTTTTTTTCCGTTCCAGCAATTTTTATATCTGTGTAGCCAAAAATCATTTCCTGCGCACTGGCGTATAGTTGTATGTAGTTTTTGTTTTTCTCTGCACCGGCATTTTTTATGGAATCCTTTACTTTTGCATAGAAATAACCCATTACAGGCAACAGTACGCCTATCAGTAAAATGAATAGTTGCCAGTTCCAGGCACACACTATGATTGCCGTGAGGAGGAATACAATTGCTTCATTAATTATTATTAATGTGGATATTGCAGCATTACTGCACAATACTACCTGCGAGTAGGTTAGCTTTCCGAGTAGTTCATTTGAAGTTTCCTTTTGGATGTCCAGTAATGTACGTCCATATACCTTTTCAAGCATGTTCATTGAAGACGTGATATAAAGGCTGCGGACAAAGTTGACCTGGAGCTTATTTATGTATAAGCCAAAAACATTCTTTAATACTATCAATACAAAAAAGATACTAACAGTATATAGTAATAGCTCATTCTTTGTAAGAGTTGCCAGTGCAGGAAAATGTGTTACTACTGTATGATAAAAGTCTTCAGACAGAACAAGCCCCACTACAGGTATTACAAATGATAGCCCAAGCAGATCACTTATAGAACTAAGGAAAGTAAAAAATACAAGCCACGCAAAATGCCTTTTTTGCCTGTCGGTAAAAATCTGGTATAGTTTCTTTACAGAAGATATGGCACTTGTGCCTTGAAATTCCATCTTATTCTCTTATGTGTTTAGAAGTATTTATTTAGTAAAAAAACGGGTCAGGATATTTTTTCCTG
The DNA here is from genome assembly GCA_044227125.1 of Flavipsychrobacter sp. GTDB lineage: Bacteria > Bacteroidota > Bacteroidia > Chitinophagales > Chitinophagaceae > Polluticoccus. The sequence goes on along the minus strand of JBGAFS010000001.1, from coordinate 810,599 downwards.
ATGTTTTTCTGCTCTTTTGTTCATCATAATAACCATAACCGTATCCATAGCCATATGCATAACCATATCCTGTACCACCACCGTATCCATAGCCATATCCGTATTTCTTCAAAAACTCAACCCCATTAAATATGATCGCAGGGTTTTGAATTTTACCATCTTTATGCAGTACGTCAAACATTCTTATCTGGTCTTTAACAGTATAAGACTGCCTGATGATAAATAAATTAACACCGGCATACTGAGATAATATCAGTGCATCTGATACCAGGCCGATAGGTGCAGTATCTATTATTACTACATCAAATCGTTCTTTTAGTTCTTCAAGCAGTTCTTGTGTTTTAGTAGATACTAAAAGTTCTCCGGGGTTGGGCGGTATTGGCCCGCAGTTGGCTATATAGAGATTCTCGTGTATGCCTGAAGCCTTTATTGTATCTTCTAATGAGCACATGCCTGCCAGGTATCCGCTGATACCTCCGTCATTAGGAATGCCCAGGTACTGTGATATTTTAGGTTTGCGGAGGTCAAATTCCATAACAACAACACGCTTCCTCGCTAATGTCATAGTAATACCCAGGTTTATAGAAATAAATGACTTGCCCTCACCACTGGAACTGGAGGTAATCATATAAATCCTGTTATTACTGGCAGCAGTCATGAATTCAAGGTTCGCTCGTATTAATCTGAATTGTTCTGCAACGCCTGTCCGGATATGAGGGCCAACAACTATAGTGTTTTCCCTGTTTGTGGCAGATTCTACACGGCTTATAGTTCCTATTACTGGTATACTGGTGAGGGATTCTATATCATTCTCATTGATTACTTTATTATTCATGAGCTCCCTGATAATGAGTGTTGCCCCCGGCACCAGTAACCCCAGCAATACCATCATAAGGTATATGGTATTGGGTACCGGACTTATAGGTGTGCCTAGTGCAACGGGTACGACGACGATCTTGGATTTGTTTGTTGCTGAATATACAGATATATCATTCTCAACTCCTTTCTGGTACAAGAACAGATATATGCTTTGCAGCGTGCCGTAATTTCTTGTTATGTCTTTTAGATTTCTGTCAACTTCAGGTGTAGCTCTTATACGGCTCGTAAACTCCTGTGCATTTTTTGCTGCATTATCTAATGTTATGCTAAGGTTTCTATCGATGTTGTTTGCCGCATCAATTATACGCTTACGGCAAGCTGATATTTCATTCTTGTTTTCAATAAGTACAGGATTAGAGGGTCCTGTATTTCTTTCTAATTCCTCTTTTCTGCTAACTAGTACATTGTATTGATTGACAAGGGTAGAAAGATAAGGATCATCTATTCCTACACCGGCTATAACCTGGCTTCTGCTGCCTGAGCCAGTAAGCATACTGTTTTTTAAGTTGCTTACGGCTTGCTTTTTCAGGTATAAGTCATTCATGGTTTTTTCAGCATTGCTTTTTTCAGTTAACAATGCACCTGTTTGTGCAGCAGGGTCAATAAGGTCATTATTCAGCTTCACATCAACTGTCATGGAGTCTATAGACTTAAGCTCCTCCATCATTGATGCTTTCTTTTCGTTGATAAATTGCCTGGTTTTTTCAGCGGTAAGGTTGATATTCTCCAGTTCCCTTTTTTGATAGAAGTAGATAAGTACATTAAGGAAATCAACACCACGCTGTGGCATGTTATCTGTATATAACAGGTCCAGAAGGCTTGTTCTGCCGTCGTTAATGTTGACCTTGAAAGATCCGAGTATCTCTTTAATTGCAGCTTCAGTATTTTGTATCTTTACTATGAATTCTGTCTCCTGGAGATACCCCCTGTTTACTCTCGGACCATTTGTATAAATAATCTTAAAACGGCCATATGGTTTTCTGACCCATGTATCGGATAGTATGCGTTCTGTAATGTCGTTGTACTTGATCTCAAATTGTCCCGGATTAGCTTGCTTTATATGCAATTCTGTAGCGGCGCCTGTAAAGCCAGCAGTATCAAAAACAATTTTGATCGGGCATTCGTAGAAGATTTCTGTTTCTTTAACGCGGCCTATTGCCCAGTACCGGACATTAAGGCCAAGAGAATCAATGACCTTAGCAATGAGATCCTGAGATTGCAGTATGACTTTTTCATTGAACAAGTTTACCTGCGATTTATCCTTTTCGGGATCTATTTTGCTTAATACATTCTTTGCAATGTTATTCTGAGTTTCATCGATCAGTATAGAGCTTAGTATCTGGAACTTGGGTGTTGTATATCGCAGGTAAAGAAATCCGGCAGTTATTGTAATGGATAGGGATAACACAAACCAATACCAGTTGCTGACCAATGTGCCCAGCAAGCGTTTAAAATCAAATGATGAATTAAACTGCTTTAGTAACCTGTCTGATAATTGTGGTTGGTTCGCTTCCATTTAAACTGATCCGTGCGCTATACTGTAGTTTATTTCTTCGTTAATTGAGTAATACTGTAAATAGTAAGGAATGTAGATACCAGTGTTGTTATAGCTGGCAGGTAAAACTTCAGGAAATCATTACTCTCCTGGCGTTTTAACCTGGCTGGTTCTACATATACTATGTCGTTTTGTTTCAGGTAGTAATACGGGCTGCTGAATACAGTTCTGCTATTTAAATTAAGCCTGGCAAATTCACGTTTGCCTTCGGTTTCCCTGATTACGAGTACGTTATCTTTTCTCCCGGTAATTGTAATATCACCTGCAGCAGCTAATGCATCTATTACACTGATCTTATGGTTTGGTGTAATGATTGAACCCGGGTGCGGTACCTCACCCATCACTGTCACTTTGTAGTTTATAATACTGGCTTCCACCACAGGGTCTTTTACATATTCTTTCAACTTCACGGAGAGGATATCCTTTACTTGCCTAAGGGTCAGGCCAGCTACTTTAATTTTGCCAACTACGGGGTAGTCAATGTAGCCATCGGCATCAACCCTGTAACCCATATTTTGTGCACCGCTACCACCGCCCAACGATGCTGTGATATTGTAAGCTGTTCCTCCCTCGTTGAAAATGCTGACAGGATTGCCGCCGGAACCTTTGTCAAGAAAACTGGTTATAGTAGAAACTTTGATAGATATAATATCTTCCGGTAGTATGTTGATCTCCTTTCGGCGTTCAATATTATCTACCTGAACAGTAGGGTATTGAGAGCTGTTATCAGAAAAATATATAGTCTTTTGAGGTGCTGTGCAGGCACTAAACAAAATCAGCACCATGATAAGCATGGATAGGCTACGAGACTGTGGCATGTATGGCAGTTTTCTGATTCGCAAATAATATTATGTTTAATATAAATGGTGGTTCAATACCATTTGCTCTCTTCTATTATTTCCTCTATATGCGAAAGTTTGTGCAACACACAGGCATATATAAATGCAGTATCTGAACAAGCTTTATGGCCAGTTTCACATACAAATACACTACTATGCAAAATACTCTGAATGTATGGCATTTTGTGCTTTTGTGGATAATTTATCAACACTAAATCAACAGGTTATCCACAGTGTGGATTGCGTACTTTTCAGGATGCAATCTATGTACTATTTAGCACGAATCAAGCCAAATTTACAGGTTTGATGTTATCCTGATGTTAATGTAAATCCGCTACTGTAAAGGGTTTCAGTGCGTTTGATTGTATTATGGCGCTAAGCGGCACTTTTGCCAGCCTGAGCCTGTAGAAGTGAATAATATCCGATCATGCATCCGGCTGCTACGGCCCTGCCAGAATTCAATGGCATTTGGTACTAACCTGTACCCCCCCCAATGAGGCGGGCGAGGTATTATATTTGAGAATTTACTTTCAAATTCTTTATAATTTGAATCTAGGATGGAACGATCGGGAATTACCTGGCTTTGAGGCGATGACCATGCGCCAATTTTGCTGCTTTCAGGTCTTGAGTTAAAATAGGCATCACTGTCTTCATCTGTAATTTTTTCGAGTACGCCTTCAATTCTTACCTGCCGCTCCAGTTCATGCCAGAAGAAAACTATAGCTGCATTGCTATTTGTTTCTATTTGTTTTCCCTTGGCACTATTGTAGTTAGTGAAAAAAACGAATCCTTTTTCATCTAATCCTTTGAGCAGAACTATTCTTGCATGCGGCTTGCCGATTTCATCTACTGTTGCAAGTGTCATAGCATTCACCTCATGTATCCTTGAGGTTTCAGCTTCTGTAAACCATTTATGAAAAAATACCAAAGGGTCGTCACCTGTTGCCTGTTCATCAAGAGCAGACAATTGATAGTCCTTACGTATATCAGCAATATTTTTTGAATTGAGTGACACGAGCATTATTTATCGCCGCCACTAAGATATTTTGCCATTACATATATCAGTTCAATAACCATCAGGAACAGGAAAACATACACCAGTATATTACCTACATTATATTGTACTGAATCGTAGAAAGCGTTGAATAATACTGAATTCATGAATACTGAAAATTTGTGCTGCAAGATACGAAAGATGTATGGTAAATACCAATGTTTAAACTATTCAGTTTTTCTAAGTACTTTTCGCTTCTGAATAGCATTAGAGATCCATGTTTACAAGGCATATACCATTTCTTAAAGCTGTTTTCCAATTCTCATTAACTGCATTCGGAGGACCACTTGGACATATGGGTATGATGTCTAAAGTATTTGCACAAAAGAGACATGATGTTACAGAGCAGGAGATACTGGAGTATAATGCCTTTTGCCAGATGCTCCCCGGACCGTCTTCTACACAAACGGTTATGTTAATTGCCCTGAAGAGAGGGGGTATACCACTGGCATTGTTAACATTATTGCTCTGGGTACTGCCTGCGGGCATCATGATGGGGGCGTTTTCTTTTCTCATATATTACTTTGACGTAAAGGATGTACAGACAACGCTCTTTACTTATATACAACCAATGTCTGTTGGCTTTATCTTCTTTGCCGCAGCACGCATGATGAAGGGTAGTGTACGGCATGTGGCTACATGGGCCATAATGACTGGCAGTGCTATTGTTACTTACTTAGTACGCGCCCCCTGGGTATTCCCGTTGTTGTTACTAATAGCAGGTGTCATCAGTAATTTCAGTAATAAACGTATACCAGACACACAGGTCAAGGCTAAGCCTATACAATGGATGAACCTTTGGTTGTTTGCAGTATTATTCCTGGTAGCGGGTGTCTTGTCTGAAACTGCACGTTTGTATCACTGGCCGCATGCAAGGGTGTTCAATCTGTTTGAGAACTTCTATCGTTTTGGCTCTTTCGTGTTTGGTGGCGGACAGGCATTGTTGCCGTTGATGCTATTCCAGTTTGTGAACAGGCCAATGAGTTTAGGTAATGCTCCATTGATAACAGGTGAGAACCTGCTGACCGGTTATGGTATGGTACAGGCATTGCCCGGACCAGTATTCTCTATATGCTCTTATGTGGGTGGCATGGTGATGAGTGATTATGGGCCAACATGGCAGGTGATAGGTTGTATAACAGCTACTGTGGCTGTATTCATTCCGAGTACTTTACTTGTATTCTTCCTTTTCCCGGTTTACCAGCACCTGAAGCAATACGTTGTAATATTCCGCGCGCTGGAGGGTATCATAGCAGCGATAGTGGGTATAATATGGGCTTCAGGCTTTGTATTGTTCCAGTCTATGCCATTTGAATGGATGAATGTGGTGGTGGTTGTTATTACATTCAGCCTGCTTTACTTTACCAAAATACCATCGCCGTTTATAGTGCTGGGATGGTTGCTGCTGGGCTGGACTATGTCTATGTAGTTTATTCTTTCTCTTTTAGTAATTCTTTGATGTCTCCTATCAGGCGGTTAATATCGCCCATATCGGTGCCTTTGTATTGTCCGCGAATATGACCGTCGCGATCTACCAGTACAAACCTGTCTGTGTGGATGAAATCACTTTGTATGTCTACAGTACCTGTATCATCAACAGCAGTAACAAGATAGCTGTAGCGAGCCATGTCGTAAAGCTCCTTCTTGTCTCCTGTAAGGAACATCCATTGTTTAGGGTCAGCATCAAAACGCAGCGCATAATCTCTCATCGCTTCTACCGTATCCTTTTTAGGGTCTACAGTGTGTGAGAGTATTTTTATATCATCATTACCACGAAATGCTCCATATACCTTAGTCATGTTCTCATTCATGCGCGGGCAAATGCCTTTGCAGGTAGTGAAGAAATATTCAACTACGCATATTTTGCCTTTCACATCATCCTGTGTAATTGTTTTGCCTTCCTGATTGGTGAAGGAGAAGTTGGCAACTTTATGCCCTTCAAGACCAATAACAGGCAATGCCTTCGGCTGCTCACGTGTAACCCTGTAGAAATAGGTCATGAATACTGCACTGAGTATAATAAAGAAGCCAACGAGGAGTAATGTTATTTTATTTTTTTTCATAACGGAATAATGATCTAGTTGATAATAGTTGCGAACCTGATACCAAAACCATCAGGGTCTGAAATGGTGAAATCGCGCAGGCCATAATATCTGTCTGCAATTGGTTGGTAAATATTAATACCTGCTTCCTGTGCTTTTTGCCAGTGCAAGTCTACGTCGGGTACCATGATGCGTATGTTCATGCGCTGGTTGTTATCCGGTTGCAGGTCTTTTCTTTCATCAAGAAATAGAAATGAACCATCCCAGTGTAATGCAGCAAAATGGTCATCCTTACGATGAAGTGTGAACCCCAGTGAAGTATAGAACGCTATCGACCTGTTGAGGTCGCTTACAAATAATTCATTTACCAGTTGCGGTGTTTTATCAGAGAGTTCCATGTGTTACACTACTACGTTTATCATCTTACCTTTTACATAAATGAATTTCTTAGGTTCTTTGCCTTCCAGCCATTTTTGTATGGTCTCGTCTGCCAGTACTTCTTTCTGTATCAGGGTCTGATCCATATCCAGCGGGAATTCCATTTCTGCACGTGTTTTACCATTTACAGCTACAGGGTATTTCTTACTGTTGTCTGTAGTATATTTTTCATCATAAGCAGGGAATGCGGCATCCAGTACAGATGTACTATGCCCGAAACAGTTTTGCCACAATTCTTCAGCCAGGTGCGGTGCGAATGGTGTAATACAAACTGCCAAGGGCTCCAGTACGGCACGTTTATGACAGTTCAGCGAAGTAAGTTCATTAACACATATCATGAACTGGCTTACCGCAGTATTGAATGAGAAACGTTCAATATCCTCGCCTATCTTCTTGATGGTTTTGTGTATAGTCTTGAGCTCAGCATCAGTTGCTGCTTCATCGGTTACTATCCATCCTTGTTGTTCATCTGCAAATAGGCGCCACATCTTCTTAATGAAGCGGTGTACACCTTCAATACCTTTCTGCTCCCAGGGCTTGCTTACATCTATAGGGCCGAGGAACATCTCGTACATGCGGAATGTATCTGCACCAAAATCATTAACAATAATATCAGGGTTGACAACATTGTATTTTGATTTGGACATTTTTTCTACTGCGCTGCCACATATGTATTTGCCATCTTCCAGTTGGAATGTAGCATTAGCGAATTCAGGTTTCCATTTTTTGAATGCTTCTGTGTCAAGCTCTGTTCCGTTTACAATATTGACATCAACATGCAGCTCGTCAACAAGGTATTTGTCTTTCAGTCCGTAAGACACAAATTCATTCGTGCCATTGATGCGGTACACAAACCTTGAGCTGCCCTGTATCATCCCCTGGTTCACCAGTTTTTTGAATGGCTCATCGAAGCCAATGTGCCCAAGGTCGTACAGTGCTTTAGTCCACATACGGCTATAAAGCAGGTGGCCTACTGCATGTTCGGTACCACCTATATATATATCTACTTCACGCCAGTAGTCAGTTGCATTTCTGCCTGCAAATTCAGCATCATTGCCCGGGTCCATATAGCGGAGGAAGTACCAACTGCTGCCTGCATAGCCCGGCATAGTGTTTACTTCGCGTTTGCCGTCAGGTGTGTTCACCCAGTCTTCGAGGTTAGCCAGCGGCCCCTGTCCTTCGGGTCCCGGCTTGTAGCTTTCTACATGGGGCAATTCTACAGGCAGTACATCTTTGGCATCTTTGCCATTCAGTTCATTTACAGTATAAGGTATCTCACCTTTATATATCACAGGGAAAGGTTCGCCCCAGTAGCGCTGACGGCTGAAGCCTGCATCGCGCATTTTATAATTTACTTTTGCGTAGCCTATTTCTTTTTCTTCTATAGCTTTTATAGCTGCCTCAAGTGCAGCATTTACATCCAGTCCGTTGAGGAAATCGCTATTCTCCAACTTGCCTGCTTTGTCGGTATATGCCTCTTCACCATTGTAGAGACTGCCGAATATATTAGTTATCGGTATGCTGAAGTGTTTGGCAAATGCATGGTCGCGGTCATCGCCACTTGGTACAGCCATTATAGCGCCTGTACCATATCCTGCAAGTACATATTCTGATATCCATACAGGTATTTTTCTGCCGCTGAAAGGATGTATAGCATAGGCACCAGTGAAGCAACCCGTAACCTGTTTTACTTCAGCCATACGCTCACGCTCACTGCGGCTCTGCACATATTTCTTATAGTCTTCTACGGCCTGCTTCTGTTCCTCACTGGTAATGGTATCTACCAGTTCATGCTCAGGGGCCATTACCATAAAGTCAATACCAAATATGGTGTCGGGTCTTGTTGTAAAGACTTCGATTATATGCTTGCCTTCGACAAGTTCAAATTTTACCTGCGCTCCTTTGCTTTTTCCTATCCAGTTGCGCTGCATTTCCTTCATGGCCTCGCTCCATTCCAGGTTGTCGAGGCTGGTGAGCAGGCGCTCTGCAAATTCTGTAATGCGCAGAAACCATTGACGCATACGCTTGCGTACCACAGGGTGGCCGCCGCGTTCTGATACACCATTCACTACTTCGTCATTTGCCAGTACAGTACCCAGTGCCTCGCACCACCATACTTCTGCATAGTCGAGGAAGGCAACACGATACTGCATCAGCACCATACGTTTTGCTTCTTCGTTCATAGCTTTCCAGCCATTGGCATCGAAGCTGATATTCTCATCTCCGGGGCATGGGTGGTTGCAGTTACCCTCCTGTTCGAAGATGGCAACGAGTTCCTGTATGTTGCGCGTTTTGTTTTGTGTACGGTCGTAGAAACTGTGAAACAGTTGCAGGAATATCCACTGCGTCCATTTATAGTATTTAGGGTCGCAGGTGCGTACCTCGCGGTCCCAATCGTAACAGAAACCTATATTATCCAGTTGCTCACGATAGCGGGCAATGTTCTTTTCTGTGGTCACAGCAGGGTGCTGCCCAGTTTCCAGTGCATACTGCTCAGCCGGCAGGCCGAATGCATCGTAGCCCATAGGGTGCAGTACATTGAAACCGCGCTGGCGTTTGTAGCGTGCATATATATCTGATGCTATATAGCCCAGTGGGTGCCCCACATGCAGCCCTGCACCACTGGGGTAAGGGAACATGTCGAGTATGTAGAACTTGGGCTTTGATGTATCGTTGGTTACTTTATACAGTTTGTGCTCGTTCCAGTACTGCTTCCATTTCTTTTCTATGTCTCTGAACGCGTATTCCATTATAATTATATGTGTATTGAACGGGAGCCAAAATTAATGTAAAATGAAGTAGGTAGGGGGAAAAGGTACCTATAGGCGTCAAATAAATCCGGCTTGAGGGTGGATACTTGGTTTATTTTAATATTCGTTGATAGTTTTTGATAGTTTTTTTCAGAAAATAAAAATTCAGAGGTCTGCGATGTTCCCTGTCATTTTCGGCAGGACGTGGGCAACAGGTAGTAAGGGATATCTTCATGGTCAGCAGTTTACTATAGCAAATATACTATTTTTAGTAGTAATAATATGATAATAGCCTTTGTGGCAACAGAATGACAATATCTCTGGCATGGCTTTTGCCTTAAGACTACAAACCGGTTATATGCCGATAAACCTGAAGATCCGTACTGTAATACTATTGTTTGGCTTACTATTCAATACACACCTGCATGCAGCAGATAAGAATGGCTATGTAAATGGTGAACTGAGCCTGAAAATAACGCCATCATCTGTGGTAGACCCATGGGGTGGTATGTTGCCCATAGGTCTTGAATATGGCTTTTCAAGAACATGGAGCGCATCATATGAGCTGGGGGTACCACTGTTCTATAAACTATATGCCAGTTCGTTTAAGGAAGATATCAGGATGAACTTTGATATAAAATCAAGGGTGGAATTCAGGAAATATTTCCTGACGGAAGGAGATACGAAGAACCTACTGGCATTTATAGGCTTCGAGGCAGCATACAGGAAGCAGAAATATCATATCAATAGTCCCAGCTTTTATTATGAAGGAGAGAGCAGCAATCATAACAAAGTATATTTTAATGATGCGGATGTTGTAAGAATGAAATTGTCCGGTGCTGTGCTGGGAGGAATGCAGTACAATATATCCGGAGGCGTAACAATTGAGTGGTATATGGGCATAGGGTTATCTGATGTCTATACGCATCATTCAAATGTTACGGCTACGGGAACAGAATACAATACATGGGCAAGATGGGCAGATTTTTCAAGAGGTAATAAGGATACAGATGATATGAAACTTTACCTGACAGCAGGCGTAAAAGTAGGCATCAGGTTGTAATGACAAGGTTTCAGATCTTTTCATCACCCTTAGCAGGGTCTACATATTTTGTTTTTCTGAGCTCGAACTGTTGTTTACCTGAATGGAATTCGTAAAGGAACTCGCAGAATTTATCGCTGTAACTAAGTCCTTTTTTGCCCGCTGTAACAGGGAATAGATATAGCCTGTAAAAATCAAAGCTGCCGGTGAATTTTGCGAGATAGAGTATGGCGGCTCCTTTCTTTGTTTGTTCGTTATAGAGCATAGCAGCATCTTTATCCATATCCACGTATTTTATGGTAAAGCCGGCTACTGTATCGGGCATGTTTTTAAAGTAAGGTTCGTTGAGCACATAGATCACTTTGCTGCCTGCTTTCATAGTTTCTTTGGCCAGTATGGCAGCATCGCCCTGTTGGCGTGCAAACTGCTTGATGCAGTAGCCGTACATATCTTCAGCATTCCACAATACTTCAGGTTCGGCTACCTGTGCCTGCAGGGTAAAAGGTAATAAGAGCAGTAAGAAGAAGAGTTTTTTCATAACAGCAATTTACATTAATCTTCTAATCCGCCGCGGGGTTCATTTTTTGAATTTTGACTTTTGAATTTATAATTTGTACACATGTTGAGTTACTGGGAGCAGCAGAGCCTGTTGCATTACGACCATATAATAATAGGTGCAGGTATAGTAGGGCTGAGCACAGCGATAGAAATAAAGGAATTATACCCGGCGCAGTCTGTACTGGTGCTGGAGCGCGGACTCCTGCCATCCGGTGCCAGCAGCCGCAATGCGGGATTTGCCTGCATGGGCAGTGTAACAGAATTGCTGGATGATATAGCACATAACGGTGAGGCATCTATCATAGCACTGTACGAGCTGCGTAAGAAAGGATTGGAGCGCCTGCGCAGGAGGCTGGGAGATGATGCTATAGGCTATGCAGCTAATGGCAGCTACGAACTGCTCAATGAACAGGAACTGGAAGCCATTGATAAAATAGGCTACCTGAATGACCTGCTTAAACATATAACAGGGCAGGATGCCTTCAGGCTGGTGAATGATAAGACAGAAGCATTTGGCTTTAGTAAAAACTATACCAAAGCGCTGATACAAAATACCTGCGAAGGAGAACTGCATACAGGTAAGATGATACGAGCACTTACGGATTATGCTTTGCAAAAAGGAATAGAGATAAAAACAGGGGCCGAGGTGTGGCGGTATGAAGAACAGGTACATAATGTTCATGTGCATATAGCCGACCCTGTGCGCAATGAAGCACTGGTGTTGTGCTGTGAAAAGCTGTATATCTGCACGAACGCTTTTACCAAACAACTGATGCCGGATGCAGATGTAGAGCCGGGGCGCGGACAGGTGCTGGTAACACATCCTGTTGCGGGATTAAAATTCAAAGGCATCTATCATTTTGATAAAGGATATTATTATTTCCGTGAAATAGACGGACGTGTATTGTTCGGTGGTGCACGTAATCTTGATTTTGAGGGAGAGGCTACGACCGATATGAATACTACAGACAGGATACAAAATGACCTTGAGCAGAAACTGCGTGATATCATATTGCCCGGAACGGATTTTACGATTGACAGGCGCTGGTCGGGCATTATGGCCTTTGGCAATAGTAAACAGCCCATTGTGAAACGATTTACCAACCGTGTTTCAGGTGCGTTCAGGATGGGGGGGATGGGTGTAGCTATAGGGAGTGAGGTGGCGTATGCGTTGGTAAACCTTGCCAGGGAGTGATTTGCCATGTGTCTAAGCCTTACTTTCTTTTGCCTTGATGCAAAAGAAAGTAACAAAGAAAAAATCAAGGCTGTAGCGAAAAGACTAAAAATTCATTCCATTTCGCTGCAATGAAAAAGCTTACTATCGGCAATAGTGCACGGCCTGACATTTGCTGTTTCAGCATCACTTGCTAATCTTCATTTCATTGCGGGCGCTTCATTACATGAATTTTCTTTACGCCTTTTCGCTAAGGCCGCATTATGTTATTGCCAGATTCCGAAATCCTGTTTCAACCTGATGCATACTTCTCCTATGGGCAGGCCCATGACATTGTAATAATCACCGATTATTTTTTCGATGCCTATCATGCCTATCCATTCCTGTATGGCATATGCGCCTGCCTTGTCGAATGGTTTGTAATGACGTACATAATGCCTTACCTGCTCATCGCTCAGCGGACGGAAGTATACTTCTGTAGTCGTAGAAAAAGATATTTGTTTACGGCCCAGTTGCATACATACACCCGTTACCACCTGGTGCATACGCCCCTGTATTTTCTTCAGTGTTTCAACAGCATGTTCTTCATCAACAGGTTTGCCGAGTATCTCATGGTCGAGTAGTACAACTGTGTCAGCGGCAATAATGATGCAGTCGTGGTGCAGGTGCTCTATAGCTGCGGCTTTTTTCTTAGCCAGGTGTTCCGGTACTTCTTCGCCGGGCATGCCGGGCGGGTTGGTCTCGTCTACATCAGCTATCACAATATCAAAAGAAAGCTCTGCCAGTTCCATCAACTGTTTTCTGCGCGGAGACTGAGATGCGAGTATTATTTTATGCATTTGCGAGGAAGTAATAAATGATGAGTGAACCTATACCTGATACCATAATTATCTTCAGCCAGCGGCTGGCTGTATGATAATGTTGTTGCGTAGCCTTGCGTGGCAGAAATACCAGCCATACCAGTATGGGTATGATGAGGGCGGCCAGTGTATATGCGCCCAGTATCCACCAGCGCGAAAAGAGCAGCTCTGTAACAGCTTTTACCAGTGGCAGTAAAGTAAGCCAGCCTAAGCCGATAACGAACCAGCTGCTTTTTTGCAATCCCCATTTTATAGGCATGGTCACACAGCCCTCCTGCGCATCACCTTTAAAATCTTCCATATCCTTCACTATCTCGCGCATCCATGTAAGCATAAAAGCGAAGTAGGCATATACGGCCAGTGTCCATACAGGGTTGGGTATTTTTCCTGTTGAAGTTTCGATGAAAGGATTTTTAATGATATAGGTGTGTAATGCAGGTTCAAATAATATAAGGGCAATAATGGTGAGCGCGGTGAGCAATGCAACAGCAATATTGCCCGTCATGAACTGACGTTTGAGGCTGGTAGAGTATAGCCACAGCAGTAATGTGCAAAACAATTGCAGTATGATCCACCTGTAGCTGCCGGTGCGTGTTGCCAGTACGCCTGACGCTACTATTAATGCCATTACAATGCCAATTACATTGAGCACTGTATGCATGATAATAGCCTGGCGCAGCGGTATTGTTTTTTCCAGTATTACCTTATCAGGCTTGTTGATGATATCTATCTTGATATCGAAATAATCATTGATGATGTATCCTGCGGCGGTAATGAGTACTGTAGATAAAGACAGTAGCAGGAAGTTAGGAACGTTCAGCAGCAGTTGTTGTTCTGAATAGTGCTGTACGGGCAATATGACACAGGCCCATGCCAGCAGTTGAGTGGCAAAGACGATGAGTAGGTTCTGCCATCGTATAAGTTTCAGCCAGGACATGCCAGTTGGTTTGTTGATTTGTAGATCAGTTCAATAGTTGACCGGAATTAATTATAGTATTAGCCAGTCAACTAATGGACCAATCAACTATTTACCCCAGTTGCCCGGGTCAATACGCCATTGTTCCAGTATTTCTTTCTGGCCGGGTTCTACCAGTTTTTGTTCTTCTGCTACTTCCATCAGTGCTGTATAATTGCTGATGGTAAATAAAGGTACACCTGCTTTTTTGAAAGCCTCATCTGCCACAGGGAAGCCATAAGTAAAGAGGCCGCACATACCAACAACCTCGCCGCCCTGTTCGCGTATCACATCTACTACCTGCAGGCTGCTTTTACCGGTTGATATCAGGTCTTCTATCACCACTACTTTCTTGCCCGGTTCCAGTACACCTTCTATCTGGTTGCCCATGCCATGCTCTTTCGGCTTGCTGCGCACATAAACGAATGGCAGCTTCAGCAGGTCAGCAGCCATAACACCATGCGCAATGCCTGCTGTAGCTACACCCGCTATTACTTCTGCATCAGGAAAATGCTCCAATACCATGTTGGCAAGTTCGCTTTTTACAAAATCGCGCACATAAGGATAAGATAACACTTTACGGTTGTCGCAATAAACAGGAGAGTTCCAACCGGATGCCCAAACGTATGGTTTTTGCAGGTTGACCTGTAATGCTTTAATTTGCAGCAGCTTTTCGGCGAAATGTTTTTGTGTACTCATGACCGCTCAAACCTACGTCAAATAGGCTAGTTTACAAACAACTGTTGATGATCTTCACACAAAAAATATACTTTAATAATAAGCCCCTGATACTGACAAATGACAGTAAAAGCTATATAGCAGAACATGCTATAGCCGCAGGTTATGCTCAGTTTACGGGCGCGTTCACACGCAATTTCAGGCTGGCATTTGAGCACCTGGAAAAGCCACGCACGCTGGGTGCAATTATTGAAGATATATCGCCTGAATCTTTACAAAAAGAACTATATGAGCTGTATGAGCCGATAGATGCGGCAGGCGGGGTTGTGCAGAATGAAGATGGTGCAGTGTTGATGATATACCGTCGCGGTAAATGGGACCTGCCCAAAGGTAAACGTGATGATGGAGAAAACATGGGTGCCTGTGCCCTTAGGGAAGTGAGTGAAGAAACAGGACTTAACCAATTAAAGCTGGGTGATAAGATTTGTGATACTTACCATGTATACGCACAAAACGGGCAAAACCTGTTAAAGTGTACAGCCTGGTATAATATGAAGGGGACTGTAAAAGAGCAACTTATACCTCAGAAGGAAGAGAATATAGAAGAGGCCCGCTGGATACATTCGAAAGATATGGGCCCCATATTATATAAGTCTTACGAAGCTATACGCGAAGTGCTAACACAGGCCGGTATGAAATGGTAAATGCTTAATGCATAAATCAGTACATTTACCTGCAGTTTATACCTGTTAGCAAGCAAGTGTCTCCATCCGTACAAAAATCATTTTTTTTCGTTGCTGTCATTTTTTGTTTGACACCCTGGTGCAGCCCTCCTGTTGCATTGTTGCTGGGCTTGTTGCTGGCATTGTTTGTTGGTAATCCTTTTGCGCAAGAGAGTAAAAAGTATTCTGGCAGCCTGTTGCGCTATTCTGTTATTGGTCTTGGTTTTGGCATGAATTTTACTGCTGCGATGGCGGCAGGTAAGCAGGGTTTTATGTTTACGGTAGCATCTATACTGGGTACACTATTACTAGGCGCACTTACGGGTAAATTACTGGGCATAGACAAGAAAATATCACACCTGATATCTGCCGGGACAGCTATATGCGGGGGTAGTGCTATAGCTGCAGTATCGCCGGTGATAGATGCGAAGGAAGAGCAGATGTCTGTATCGCTGGGTATTGTTTTTATTCTCAATTCTGTAGCCTTATTTGTATTTCCTGTTGTGGGGCACTGGCTGGCAATGAGTGAGCAGCAGTTTGGTTTGTGGAGTGCTATTGCCATACATGATACAAGCTCTGTAGTGGGAGCAGCCAGCAGTTATGGCAAGGAAGCATTGCAAGTAGCTACTACTGTGAAGCTGGCGCGTGCATTATGGATAATACCGGTGACATTAGGGTCTTCATTGTTTTTTAAAAGCGAAAAGAAGGGTGTAAAGATACCCTGGTTCATAGGCTGGTTTATAGTTGCTATGCTGGTAAACACGTATGTACCTGCCATACAACCCTATACAAAATATGTGGTGATGCTGGCAAAAACAGGATTGACTGTAACATTGTTTTTAATTGGCTCTGGCTTATCTAAAAAAGCTATACAATCTGTAGGTTTCAAACCATTTGCACAAGGTGTGTTTTTGTGGATCGTTATTTCACTTACATCATTGTACGCAGTGCTGCACCTGATAGCTTAATGACATTTTAACTTTCTTTAGACATGACCTTAACAATACCTCAACATGCTGTTGGGTAATTTTGTGTCAAAGAACGGATGATGCTGAAGGCAATAAAGAATATGTTCAACAAGACGATGGGGTGTATGGTACGTGAGGTGTTCAAAGGCAGTTATCATGTATCATTCCTTACAGCCATCATAACTATTGCAGGACTGGCCTATGTTATTTCTCCGTTCGATATTGTGCCCGATTCAATACTCTTCTTTGGCTGGCTGGATGACCTGCTGGTAGTATTTCTTGTAATAAAAAGATTACAGAAAGAATCGCAACGCTATATACGCTTCAAAGTAATGGAGCGCAGGGGGCACTAGTATTTCACTTCCTTAGGTACAAAGCGACTTACATCGCCACCATTACGAATAACATCGCGCACCAGTGTAGATGAGATAGTAGAATATTCAGGTGTGCAGGTGAGGAATATAGTTTCTACTTCAGGTGCCAGCATACGGTTCATATCGGCAATAGCTTTTTCATATTCAAAATCGCTGATGTAGCGTATGCCCCTGAGTATGTAATGAGCATCTATCTGCTTGCAATAATCTATTGTAAGGCCCGTATAGCCTGTTACTTCTATGCGTGGTTCGTTCTTGAAGATTTCAGCTATCCATCCGCAGCGTTGCTCAACGGTGAACATAGGTTGTTTAGATGTGTTGATACCCACACCTATTACCAGCTTGTCGAATAAAGACACAGCGCGTTCTATCACATCCACATGCCCTTTGGTAATAGGGTCAAATGTTCCGGGGAATAAGCATATACGTTGCATAATTATTCGGCTGGTTGTTTAAAATAGCTGAAAATAGTTGTTCCGTAATTCTTCATCCTTAAAAAATTAGGATGCTGCTGGTAGTCGTTTCTTGGTGTGTGTTCCAGTACAAATATACCTTCGGGCGCCAGCATATTTTTTTCAAATACCAGCATGGGTATATCGTCGATATTCTGCAAAGCATAAGGCGGCCCGGCGAAAATGAAATTGTATCGCTCGGTGTTCTGCTTCATGAATTTGAATACATCACCTTTTATGATCTTCAGTTTGTCGCTGATGCCGAGTGCGGCAGCGGTCTTTTTTATGAAGAGTATATTGCCTTGGTCGCGCTCAATGAGGGTGAGGTCTTCTGCCCCGCGCGATGCCAGCTCATAGCTGATACTGCCCGTGCCGCCAAACAGGTCGCAGGTTTTTATGCCTTCCAGGTCCAGCATGTTCTCGAGTGTATTGAACAAGCCTTCTTTGGCTACATCAGTGGTTGGCCTTGCCGGTGTAGAAGTGGGCGGGCTGAACCTGCGCCCGCTGAATATGCCGCCTACAATGCGCATGCGTATAACTGCTGCAGCAGGTAGACAGTGGCTGTCCAGCTTCGATCGCTGGCCACTACATTGCTGCTGCCATCTTTAATGTCAGGAAAATATTGTGTCAGTTCGGTGATGAGCGTAGCCATGTTCTTATTAGCTACTGTGCACTGGATGGTTACATCCCTGTCCGCAATCTCATGATGCTGCAGGACGTGCTTCAGTTGGTAAGCCACATCTTCTGCCGTCTGGTAATCGAATACCTGGTGCCAGAAGAGGGTACGGTTTTTATATAATGTTGCAAATACCTCGTCGTTGGTGAGTGAGCATTGCAGCGAACATTCTGATTTGAATGGTTTATAAAACTGGTAAGAAGCGAAAGGCAATACTTTGGCCTTGCTGAAGTACCTGTTGATAAGGCTCTTCACTGCTGCCGGCCACGAGTACATATAATAAGCCTTGTCTTCGCGCAGCTCATGCACAGAGATATTCTCGTTGCCTTCTACAAAATTCAGTTGGTGAAACCATTTGGTAGCCTCTGCCTCGTTGAACAGTACCTCGGGGATAAGCATATTCTTATCGCTGGCTATGAAAGCCCCCATCACCTTATGCGGCGATGCAAGCAGGCTATCGTTCAGGAACTCGTGCTCGAAGAAATCAAGTATCCAGGGAGGCAGCGATTTTTTGTATTCATTATAATGTATTACCAGCAGGTCGCCGCGTTCGCTGAAACCCGCAATAGAGATACCCCTGGGCATGAGTACAAATATTACCCTTGCCACCTGCATCATTAAGCCTTCGCCGCTATGAACCTTGTAGACCTGCTGACTTTGACCAGTGTTAGTAACCTGAGACATAGAATGACGCAATTATAGAATAAATTTGCGACAATTACATCATTGACCTTTACCTGCTGTGAAGCATAACATGGTTGAAATGCAGTGGCGACAAGGGATATGTGTAATTATGTTATGCGAAAGCATTTAACCCTTTGCATTATCAGTGAAGTTATCTGTAACAAATAAGGACATCATCAGGCTGGCGGCTCCCATATCGCTGGCATTGCTGATACCTCAAATTAACTTTCTTACCAATACGGCCTTCCTGGGCCGTGTGGGTGAGCGGGAGCTTGGGGTAAACGGCATAACGGGTGTGTATTACCTGATACTTTCTATGATAGGCTACGGGCTGAGCAGCGGTATACAGGTGCAGATGGCGCGCAGGGCAGGAGAGAATAATGCGGATGGACTTACCCGCACTTTTACCAATGGTATCATGCTGTCTGTAGCGGCAGCGCTGTTGCTTATGCTGCTGTCGCTGTGGTTCGGGCCGCTGATATTCGGGCTAAGCCTGCATGTGGATGACCATATAGTGATGAGCATAAACTACCTGTATATCAGGGTGTGGGGCTTGCCCTTCCTTATGCTTACGCAACTGGCCAGTGCATTTTATATAGCTACGGGCAATTCTAAAAGGCTGATATCGGGCTCTGTGACGGCTACGGCCATGAATATCCTGTTCGATTACCTGCTGATATTCGGCAAATTCGGTTTCCCCGAAATGGGACTGGAAGGTGCGGCACTGGCTTCTGTATTAGCAGATATATCTTACTGTGCTGTGATGTATGGTATCTTCTTCTTCAAAAAGCTGCACCATACATACCCTATACTCAGCTATTACAAGTTTGACTGGGAGTTGTCTAAACGCACCCTGAAAGTAGCTTCTCCGCTTATTGTCCAGTTCCTGTTTAGTATAGGTGGCTGGCAGGTATTTTTCATATTTGTAGAGCACCTGGGCGAAAAAGAACTGGCGGCATCGCAGATACTGCGCAGTGTGTTTGGTATAGTGAGTATAGGCACATGGGCTTTTGCATCGGTATGCAATACCATGGTGAGTAATGTGATAGGGCAGGGCAAACAAAGAGAGGTGCTGCCTGTGATACTGAAGACGGCAAAGCTAAGTGTGTTGTATGCCGGGTTGGTATGTGTGGTACTGCTTACATTCTCCGACGAGTTCCTGAGGTTATATAAAGACGACCTGCGTATGGTGGCACTGGCACGCCCCAGCCTGCAGGTAATAGTAGTGGCTACGCTGATAATGGCATTGTCTACCGTAATGTTTAACGGGGTGGTGGGAACTGGCAATACTATGGCTAATTTGCTGATAGAGATAACCTGCGTAAGCACCTACCTTGTGTACTGCTATTATGTGATAGAAAGGAACCGCATGTCGCTGCAATGGGCATGGGCATCAGAATTTGTATACTGGTCGGCACTGTTCATTACCAGCTACCTGTATATACGCTCCGGCAGGTGGAAGGGGAAGAAGATTTAATGCAAAATGTAAAAGGTAAAATGTAAAGGAATGGTTTTACATTTTGCATTTTACATTAGCTCAGGCTGCCTGCTCTGTTATCTCTTCCATGCTTATACCATTATGGCTTTCGTCGTAGGTACATTCACCGTTTTTTATGAGCAATACCTGCGGAGATTCGTGGTACACATTAAATATCTCTGCAACTTTGTTTGATATATCCCTGTACCTGAGCAGGTCCAGGTAATAGAAGCTGATATTATCCGGTTGTGTGCTGCGCTCCAGCCTCATTTTGGCCATAGAGCTGATGGAGCAGCGGGTGCTGTGTTTGAAGATAATAACCGGTTGTTGTTTGCTTTCTTCGATTATGCTGTTCAGTTGTGCTTCTTCTGTAAGCTGTTTCCAATTCATAATATGCAAAGTTACGCCATTGATAACCTGTTAATTGGTTAATTTGTTGATTGGTTTATTAGTCTTTGTTATATCATATAAGCCAATCAACTATTCAACAAATCAACCAGTTTCACTTATTTTGCGGTCATGAAGCATGCATATGTATTTCCCGGGCAGGGAGCGCAGTTTTCGGGCATGGGCAAAAACCTGTACGAAAGCAATTCTGTAGCTAAAGAATATTTTGAACAGGCAAACGAGATACTGGGTTTCCGCATTACAGATATCATGTTTGGCGGAACTGATGAAGAACTGAAACAAACCAGGGTTACGCAGCCTGCTGTGTTCCTGCACTCTGTAATATCATTCCTCACTACACCCGACCTGCTGCCTGATATGGTGGCGGGGCACTCACTGGGCGAATTCTCTGCACTGGTAGCTAATAAAGTGCTGAGCTTTGAAGATGGCCTGCGCCTTGTGGCCAAGCGTGCTGCTGCCATGCAACGTGCCTGCGAAATAAACCCGTCTACTATGGCGGCTGTGCTGGGCCTTGAAGATGCCAGGGTTGAAGAGATATGCCGCGAGTTTACTGACGAAGTTGTAGTGGCGGCCAACTATAACTGCCCCGGCCAACTGGTTATCAGCGGCAGTATAAAGGGTATAAATGAAGCCTGCGAGAAAATGAAGGCTGCTGGCGCCAAGCGTGCGCTGGTGCTGCAGGTGGGTGGTGCATTCCACTCTCCGCTGATGGAGCCTGCTAAAGAAGAACTGCGCGAAGCTATTATGAGTACACATTTTGGCAACCCTACCTGCCCTGTGTACCAGAACGTAGATGCCAGCCCGTATATAACACCGGAAGTAATAAAAGAGAACCTGGTGAACCAGCTTACCTCTCCTGTACGCTGGACACAGACCGTGCAGAAGATGGTGGAGCATGGCGCTACACACTTTACAGAAGTAGGGCCGGGCACTGTGCTGCAGGGACTGGTGAAGAAGATTGCCAAGGATATGGTGACGGATGGGATAAGTTGAGTAATTAGTTGGTTGGCATGATGCAACATGCTTTAATAAATCATAGCAAGGTAAGTATTGGAAAAGTACTTACCTTTGTCGTTAGTAACGCGTTTCGTTAGTATGATACTAAGTTTTGGTTCTAAGGATACAGAAAGCATATGGCTGGGGAAACGTGTCGCAAAATTACCGAACGAGGTGCAGCAGGTTGGCAGGCGTAAATTGAGGATGCTGAATAACTCTCAGAATACCTCTGACCTTATGGTGCCACCATCTAATAGGCTGGAGAAGTTGTCCGGTAAACTGAAAGAGTATTATTCAATCAGAATAAACAATCAATGGAGGATCATATTTAAATGGGATGGCGGAAATGCATCAGATGTTGAAATTACAGACTACCATTAAACTGAAATAGTTATGCGCAGACTTAAAAATATACACCCCGGAGAGGTATTGCAGGAAGAATTTCTTACCGAATTGGCTATTACAGCCTACCGTTTGTCGAAGGATACAGGCATACCGCAAACGCGTATTTCGGAGATCATAAAAGGGAAGAGACGTATTACTGCTGATACGGCGCTGAGGTTGTCTAAATATTTAGGTACAACAGCTAAATTCTGGCTTGGCCTCCAGGACGATTTTGACCTGGAAGAAGAGCAGGCTAATAAGGAAAAGGAACTGGCTCAGATAAAACAGTTTCGCGCAGATGCTGCATAGCGTATAGATATTAAACAATAAAGGCGGGCAATGCCCGCCTTTATTGTTTAATAAGTGTTCTTAGAAATTATCGTAAGTCAACTACTTCAACACCGGGGTATTTCTTAGTGTCGAAGGTGAACATAGCATCGTCTACTTTAGCATCGGGCGTGAAGCCGCTTACTTCGTACTGGTAATTGTTACCATTCTTTTCCCAGATATTGCCGCCTACTATAGTATAGGTCTTGTCTACCAGCAGTTCTACTTTGGTAAACTGTTTGCTTTTATTAACGGGAGTCAGTTCTATTACATCACAAACCTTACCGCCGGCTTTACGTGTGCCTATGTATTTGTACTTGTATTCTTTGTCGTAAAAGTTGGTGAACAGTTTAGTCGGAGAAATAGTTTGTTCATTAGGGTTGTAGTTGCTTACCTGTACTTCGTTGGCATCTTTGGTATAAGTCCATACGGTTTTGTTGTCACAGATAATTTCCTGTCCTGCGAGCGATATACGGTATTTAGGGCCTTTCATATAGAAAGTACCTTTCTTGGTTTCTTTTACATTGCCACCTGCCAGGCGCAGTGCAAAGTTTGCTTTGAGTGATTTGAGCGCGTTTACCTTCTTGCTCACACCTTCCAGTATTTGTTTTGCTTTCGCATCAGTTTGTGCCATTGCCGGCTGCATCATTCCCACCAGGACGATCAATACTAAACTCAGGATCCTTTTCATCTTTTTGTTGTTCCGTGTAATTTTTCAGTTGTTTAATAATAAGACAAAGTTACAGCCCTAATGTTTAATAAAGGCTTTGTAAAAATTGTTCCAGTTCTGCTTCAGTTTTATACAATACATCACGCGGCTTGCTGCCCATAGCAGGGCCTACAATGCCTGCGGCCTCCAGTTGGTCCATAATGCGGCCTGCACGGTTGTAGCCGAGGTTGTAGCGGCGCTGCAGCATAGATGTGGAGCCTGACTGTGTTTGCACAACAGTGCGCGCACAGTCTTCAAATAATTTATCACGGTTGGTAAGGTCTACCATTTTATCATTATCGGCTTCTTCGCCCTCATATTCAGGCAGCTCGAAAGCAGAAGGATAACCACGCTGTTTGCCGATGAAATCTACTACATTCTCTACCTCAGGTGTATCAACAAAGGCGCACTGCACACGCAGCAGCTCACTGCCGTGCGATACGAGCATATCACCACGGCCTATCAACTGCTCTGCGCCACCCGCATCGAGGATGGTACGGGAGTCCACCTTAGCCGATACCTTGAAGGCGATACGGCCGGGGAAGTTGGCTTTGATAGTACCCGTAATAACATTCACCGAAGGACGCTGAGTGGCAATGATGAGGTGTATACCAATGGCGCGTGCAAGTTGTGCAAGCCGCGCAATAGGCATTTCCACTTCTTTACCGGCGGTCATTATCAGGTCGGCAAACTCATCTATCACCAGTACTATGAACGGCAGGTATTTGTGCCCGCGTTCAGGGTTCAGGCGGCGTGCTATGAATTTATCGTTATATTCTTTGATATTACGTGCACCTGCTTCTTTCAGCAGTTCGTAGCGGTTATCCATCTCAATACAGAGTGCATTGAGGGTGTAAATAACCTTTTTAGTATCGGTGATGATAGCTTCCTCTTCGTTAGGCAGCTTGGCCAGGAAGTGCTTTTCTATTGTGCGGTATATAGACAACTCCACCTTTTTAGGGTCTATCATCACAAACTTGAGCTGCGCAGGGTGCTTTTTATACAGCAGTGATACCAGTATGGCGTTGATACCCACTGATTTACCCTGCCCGGTAGCACCGGCCATCAGTAAGTGCGGCATAGTGGCGAGGTCTACTATATAATTCTCGTTGTCTATCTTTTTACCCAGTGCTATGGGCAGGCTCATGCTCGATTTGGCAAATTTCTCACTGGCCAGTAATGCGCGCATGGATACTATCTGCTTATTGGCATTTGGTACTTCTATACCAATTGTACCACGCCCCGGTATAGGAGCTATGATACGAATACCCAGTGCCGCAAGGTTGAGCGCAATATCATCTTCGAGGTTACGGATCTTAGAGATACGCACACCTTCTACAGGTACAATTTCGTAGAGTGTAACAGTAGGCCCTACAGTAGCGCTGATGCGCTGAATTTCAATGCCAAAACTGCGCAGGGTTTGTATGATCTGGTTTTTATTTTTCTCCAGTTCTTCTTTGTCGAGCGTGATTGTTTCACTACGGTCCTGCAAGAGGTCGAGTGTGGGGAATTTATAATCACGAAGGTCTAATTCAGGAGCATAAGGTTCGTTGTCCTCGATGCTTATGTGTGCATTCTTGCTGACAACGGCAGGCTCATCATCCTGTTTTATTACTTCAAAAGAAAGTTCTACATCATCAGCCTGAGCTGGCTTAGGCGCAGCGGGCGTTACAGACAACACCATTTCTGCAGGTTCTTCTTCCTCTTCCTCAATTTCCTCTTCTTCTTCACCTTCATATTCTTCCCCGGTCTCTTCTTCGTATTCTTCCTCTTCCGGTTCTTCTTCTGTTTCTGTGAGGCTATTGCCTGAAGGCGCACCTTTTTCTAATACAGATATGCCGGGTTCCAGTACCTCTCCTGTTTCTTCATCTACCTTGAAGTTGGCAGGGAGCGGTTTTATTTCTGATGTATTATTGTTGTTGTTGTTTGCAGGTGTTTCTGCTGCTGTAGTTTCGTTGAATGCAACAGGGGCAGGTGTTAATGAATCTGCCACTGCACGAGCCGTGCGTTTAGCATGTTTCAGCAGCGGAGAAATATCCAGCGCGAAAACTACGAAGATGAAGAAACAGGCAACGGCCACCAGTAATAATCCTGTGCCGGAATAACCAATAAGCCCGTTAAGGTACTGGATAGCCTGGTTGCCCATTGCACCGCCAAAACGAAAATCGGATTGTGGCATCAGGTAGGCAAGGGTAGGGGCTACCACCAGCAGTATTATAGAAAGCCAGCGCAGGTAGCGCATAACGGGTACCACGCGTTTGCCATAGAGCATATTTGCCCCGACAGCAGCTATCCACAGGCCTATGAGTATAGATGCAATACCGGCACCTTCATAAACAAGGTTATGCCCGATGGCTGCACCTAGACGGCCACCCCAGTTGTCGAGATGGTCTTTGCCGGTAAACAGGAATTTGAATATCCCGCCGGGGACAGAGACCTTATCCTGGTCGGTGCGCCACGTGAAAAAGTAGCTAACAATTGAAAAACAGGTAAAAAGGCCTGAAAGCAGCAGGAACATACCGGCCCCCAGTTTCAGTTGCCTTTTGCGGTCGGGCATGTTCTCCGGTGGAGTGACCGGGGCAGGAGCGGCTGTTTTTTTGTTGTTTTTTTTCTGGTTGGCCATATCAGGCAAAGGAAGCGCAAATGTACAAACTTTAGGCTGTACAGGGCTTAAAAATAAACATTTGAGATATTAGTAAAAGCACTATTTTTATAAGTTATAAACGGGATACAAACCATTTTCTGAAAAAATCTGTCTAAACAATAACATCAACGGATAATGACACCTAGCCAAAATAAAAGACGGACCATGAAGGGTATTTTCAGCATACTTACCTTATCGCTTGTTTTCACCATGTTCACAGGTGCGAAAGCACAGATCAATGTGCAGGCCAACCAGACTGCAGCAGCACTGGCCCAAACCCTTGTAGGGTCGGGCGTAACTATACTGAATCCTGTACTGGTATGCCCTACCGGGGGTAGCGGTAAGTTTGCGGTTACCGGCAGCAGTAACCTGGGGCTGGACAGTGGTATAATACTTACTTCAGGCCAGGCGGCTACAGTTGGCAGCACGGTTGGCTCTAATGGTGCTTTTTCTCTCTTTGCGAGTACAGATAATTTTGCTAACGGCGATGCATATCTTGATAGCTATATAGGCGGAACTACTAATGACGCTTGTTACCTGGAATTTGATTTCAGGCCGGAGGGTGATACTGTAAAATTTGAATATGTATTTGGTTCTGAGGAGTATACAAACTATTCCTGCAGTGATTTCAATGATGTATTTGCGTTTTTTATATCCGGTCCCGGCATTACAGGCCAGCAAAACCTGGCTTTGATACCCGGCACTAATATCCCGGTTACGATAAATAGTACCACAGATGTATCGATAAACACGCCTTTACAATTGTCTAAATGTACAGGTATGGGGCCGGGTTCGCCCTTTTCAATGTATTATGTTGACAACAGGCCAACAGCAACACCTCCGCCAACAACCACGGTTACATATGATGGTTTCACAAAGGTTTTGACAGCAGTATCGCCTGTAGAGCCTTGCAGCACCTACCATCTAAAACTAATTATTGCAGACGTATTTGACGGTTCGCTGGATTCAGGGGTATGGCTGAAAGCAGGTAGCCTCTCAACAAACCCTCCGAAAATATCACCTGTTGGTGGTAATGGCCAAAATGGTGACCTGACCTGTATAAGAGGTTGCCGCCCGGGTAAGTTTGTATTTACAAGGAAAAATGCTTCGCCTAAGCCGCTCGTGGTAAAATATCTCATACAGGGTACGGCTATCAATGGTACGGACTATGTAATGATACCCGACTCTGTAATAATAGGGGCCAACCAAACACAGGTAAACCTGAATATTAACGGTAAAGTAGTAACGCCTAAGACAGGCGTAAGGACTGTGAAACTGGTAGTAGTAACAGACGATTGTTTGGGTAATATCAAGCACATAGACAGTGCGGAATTGAAATTGTATGATGACCTGTTGCTTGATATATATAATCATGATACAACCCTCTGCCAGGGTGCTGGTGTGGTAATCTCAGCATATGGAGAGCCTGATTACACCTTCCAATGGAGCCCGACCATAGGCGTAAGTAGTCCTACTATACTAAATCCATTGATAAGACCTGACACAACGAGAACTTATACGCTTACGGCTAAATTCCCTACCTGTCCCGATAACCATAAGTCGATAACGATAACCGTAGAGCCTAACCCAATAGTAAAATTGCCTAATGACACTACAATATGTACATGGGATTATCTGAATATACATGCAGGTGTAAAACCAACATGGTTTACTAACTATAGCTATCTATGGCAGCCTGCAGGGAATCTTAATGTAAATAACCAACCGGATGTTACCTATTACGGAGACAAGCCCGGCCAGTTGATAACTACAGTGACCACACCTGTTGGCTGTACGGGGTCCGATACGATGAATGTTAGTCTTTACCCGATAGATTTTCTGACGGGAAGCAAAGAGCAGGCTTCTGTTTGTCCCGGTGATAGTATTGTATTAAAGGTTACCGGTGGTGTGAAGTACCTCTGGACTCCGCCTACTGAAATAAGCAGTACCACGGATTCTGTAGTTAAGGTAGCTCCGGCAGCCAGTATGACCTATACTGTAATGGGCACAGATGTGCATGGCTGTAAAGACACAATTGGTATTGACATACAAATAGGCAATGCAGCAGTGCTTTACCTCGGTGAAAATGTATACCTGCACCCCGGAGAGCGTTACCAGATGATGGCCCAGGGTAATTGCAGCAAATTTGAGTGGTTTCCGCATGTAGGGTTAAGTGCTACCAATACATTCAATCCTGTTATAAATCCGAGTGTAAACACCCGTTATTATGTGAAAGGAACTACCAACGACGGATGTACTACGACAGATACGATAGACATCTACATAGTGGAAACGGAGCTGGGTTTACCCAATGCATTTACCCCCCTTGGAACAAATCATGAATTAAAAATTGTAAAGCGAGGCATTGCAACTTTGAAATATTTCCGTATTTTCAACCGTTGGGGTGAGAAGGTTTTCGAGACCAGTGATATAGAAAAGGGTTGGGACGGACGCCTGAATGGCACAGACCAGCCGATGGGTGTGTACATGTATATCATTGAGGCTGAAACCATTGAGGGGAAACCATTTTATAAACAAGGAAACGTAACATTAATTAGATAAAATCTCTTAAGGATTAAATATCATGATGAGGAAAAATACAATCAGTTGTGCAAGTATACTGGCAGCCGTAGCGCTCACAGTTAATACCGCAAAAGCGCAGGATGTACACTTTACACAGTTTACCGCATCTCCGTTGATCGTAAACCCTGCGTTTACGGGTAATGGCGTTGGACAATGGCGTGCAGCTGCTGTTTATCGCGACCAATGGCGTAGCGTAGTAGGTGCAAGTGCATTCAAAACCTATGCTGTTTCATTCGATGCGCCGCTAATCAGTGATCTTACGCTAGATGATTACCTGGCTGGCGGTATCCAGTTGTATAATGACCGCGCCGGTGACGGTAACCTGTCAAACCTGTCTGCTTTAGCTTCTATTGCTTACCATAAATTTATGGGCAAACAACAGGATAAAGCTTTATCAGTAGGTTTCCAGGCAGGATATACTCAAAAGAGTATAGACCTGAGCAGGTTGTATTTTGGTAATGAATTCACTAATGGCCAGTTCCAGTCCGGATTAGGCGGTGAAAACCTCAATAACAAAGTGAACTATTTCACTGTAAATGCAGGTATCGTTTGGGCACATTCAGTAAGCTCTAATTTCGCATATACCCTGGGTGTTGGTGCCAATAACCTGAACCAGCCGCAGGAGTCATTCCAAAGGAAGAAAAACAGCGAAGTAGGCCTTGGAATGCGCTATACAGCCCAATTAGGTATGGTAGCATATGTAAGTGAAAAATTCAGCCTGCGCCCGGCAGTTTTATACCAATCACAGGCTACAGCTACAGAACTGGTTGCCGGTAACGAATTCGACCTGATCGTAGGTAATGCTGAATTCCGTGATTATACTACTTCAGTGTTCCTGGGTGGATGGTACCGTAGCAGCGATGCTATCATGATCAACGCAGGTATAGAATTTAAAGGTATGCGTGTAGGTGTAAGCTACGATTATAACACGTCTGACCTGAAAACAGCATCAAACGGCAATGGCGGCTTCGAAATATCACTTGTTTTCAAAGCTCCTGATCCTCTGGATTTTGCACGTAAGCTGATCTATCCGTGCTCACGCTTCTAAGATTTTTAAATAGATTAAGAAAGGGCAAAAATTTTTTTTAAAGCCCTTTCTTTTTTTTAAACCAATTTTTACTTTTATACCCATTAACAATGCTCAAGCTCATGAGAAAAAAATGGCTGTTCCTGATTCTGGCAACGATTGTAACTGTTCAGTTTGACGCGAATGCTCAGCAACAACGTAAAGAAAAGTACAGAAATAAAGCAAATGATCCGGCTACTCAACTGCCTTACTATAAGAAGCTGAGGTGGGCTGATGGTTTGTATAAAGAAGGTAGTTACATCAATGCAATAGATTACTACCAGCAATTGAAACAAGAACAGGAACGTAACCCGTACCTGACTTATATGCTTGCAGAATGTTATTGGGCAACACGTGATTACGTACCTGCTGCTCACTATTACGGAGAAGCATACGCAATGTCTTCTAAACTGTATCCTGAAGCAATCTACAAACAAGCCCTGATGCTGAAGCAATCGGGCCAGTATGAAGATGCGATCAACAGGTTTCAGAAATTCATAGCAGACAACCCTAAGACGTATAAAAAACTGAAAAAGCGTGCACAACTTGAAATTGAAGGTTGTAACATGGCTATGCAGTCAATGAAGAGTCCGGAGGCAATGAATGTGCTGAACGCAGGTCCTAACGTAAACTCTGCGTACACAGAATATGCTCCTATACCACTAGGTGATACAGCGCTCCTGTTTGCTACTATGCGTCAAAACTCACCTGTTGAGATAGACAAGCGTAACAAGGGTGAATACATGTCAAGGTTCATGGTGTCTCGTAAAGCAAACCACGTTCCTGATGTTGACTCATTTGAATGGCCGCTGATATTCAACGACGGTGATTTCAACAATCCTAAAGTTCACGTAGGTAACGGTTGTTACAGCCCTAAAGGAGATCGTTTCTACTTCACAAAATGTGCGGAAGAAGATTCTCTGAAAGTTATCTGTAAAATATACGTTTCTAAATTCAAAGGTGAAAAATGGAGTGAACCTCAACTTCTTGGTTCTGGTATCAACGAAGATGGTTCTAACACACAACCTTATTGTGCTTTAGTAGGTAAGAAAGAAATCCTGTTCTTCTCTTCTAACCGTAAGCTGCAAAGCCGTGGTGGATACGATATCTGGTATTCAGTAATCGATCCTCGTAACGAAACTTACCGCCGTCCGCAAAATGCCGGTAAACAAGTTAACACTGAAAAAGATGAAGCAACTCCATACTACGATACTCGCGTAGGTAAACTGTACTTTGCGTCTAACGGTTGGAAAACAATGGGTGGTTTCGATATTTACGAAGCTGATGGTGGACCTTCTCGTTATACTAACGTGCATAACATGGGCTATCCTGTTAACTCACCAGCTGATGAAATGTATTTCATTAAAGATCCGGTTGGTAAACCAGATGCTTATGTAGTATCTAACCGCGTTGGTTCTATAGCATTGAAAAACCCAACATGTTGCGATGATATCTGGCGTATTCAGTACGAACCTAAGCTTACATTATTAGGTAAAGTTATAGATCGTTCTACTCAACAGCCAATGAGTGAGCTGGTAGTAAAAATGACTGATCAAAACGGTGATGTTAAAACTTTCGATTCTAAAGACGGTGAATTCTCTTTCCCTCTGTATCGTGGTAAATCTTACGTATTAACCGGTGATAAGCAGGACTTTTCTACTACCCGTGCTACCGTTAGCACAATGGATATGAAACGTACTGATCCGGATGATACACTGACTGTAACAATATATATGGAGCAGATCAGGCATCCATTCAGTGTAAGCAATGTTTACTATGATTATGATAAAGCTACACTGCGTCCTGAGTCAATAGCTTCTTTGGATTCTGTAGTTACTTTCATGAAAGATAACCCATCTCTAAGTGTTGAGGTTTACTCTTTCACTGACTCAAAAGGTACTGACAAATACAATAAAGAACTGTCTCTGAAACGCTCTCAGGCTGTAGTTGATTACCTGGTACAAGCAGGTATCGAACAAGGCAGGCTCGTAGCTAAGAACTTCGGTGCAGCTATGCCTGCAGCTCCTAATGCTGATGCTAAAGGTAAAGACCTGCCTGATAACCGCCAGTTGAACCGTCGTACAGAGTTCCGCATAGTTACAGACGTGCCTACACGCCGCGTACTGTATAACAGCGCTAAACCAGGTGATATGGATTCTCAGCAGAAAAACCTGCAAATGAATGACGATATGAACCAGGATGGTGATGCTGATCCTGAATCAGAAATAGGAAATCCGGGTAGCAGGGTTAATAAATAAACAAATAACCAGAAATGAATATAACTGCCTCGCAATAGCGGGGCAGTTTTTTAATGGTATCTCATGAATTATATACAAATAGTATTTCAGGTCAACGACCAGGCACTGAAAGATATCCTTATTGCAGATCTTGCGGCGTGTGAGTATGAGGGGTTTGAAGAAACAGAAGATAACCTATTGGCATATATTGCTACAGATAAGTATAATGCAGCCGATATTGATGAAATTGCAGCAAGGCATTCGCTAGCTTATCAGAAAACAGATATAGCACCTCAAAACTGGAATGCAGTTTGGGAGGAGAATTTTCAGCCGGTAATAATTGATGATTACTGTACCATCAGGGCAGATTTTCATGACATTTCGGTAACTACAGAGCATGAGATAGTGATAACCCCCAAAATGTCTTTTGGTACAGGCCATCATGCGACTACAGCTTCTGTTATCAGGTTAATGAGAAATATGGAAATGCGCGATATGAAAGTGTTGGACTTTGGTACCGGTACAGGGATATTGGCTATACTGGCAAACATGAAAGGAGCATCAGACGTATTGGCTATTGATAATGATGAATGGTCAATTGAAAATACTGCAGAGAATATTGACCGTAATAAATGCAATAATATAAGAGTGCAATTGGGAAGCCTTGATGTAACATCAGGGCAGCAGTTCGATATAATACTTGCTAATATTAATAGAAATATATTATTACAATATATGCGGCAGATGAGTGAGCAACTCGCAAACGGAGGAAGGTTGCTTATCAGTGGTTTTTATACTGAAGATATTACAGCACTTAGTGAAGAGGCAGGTAAGTGGAATTTGAAAAAAATATTGTCTGAAACAAAGGATAACTGGGTAGCTCTTTTGTTTGAAAAATAGTTTAGTACATATATGTAATATGTGTACTGATAGAAACATAATATTTTTCCAAACCTGATTTACCAATTAGGATTTACAAATCCTAAAGTTTAAATTTGTCAACTTCAACTATCTTGAATGGGTGTAGCAATACTGATCATTTTAGCATATCTGATAGGTTCTATTCCTACCGCGGTTTGGGTAAGTAAGCGTATTTACGGTATCGATATTCGTGAACATGGCAGCGGTAATGCAGGGGCAACCAATACTTTCAGAATACTAGGCTCAAAGGCAGGTACAGCAGTTATGATTATTGATATGCTGAAAGGCTTTATAGCAGTAAAACTTTCGGTTTTATCCAATTATACATGGACTAGTGAGCCCTTCGTTAACCTGCAGATATTTTTAGGTTTGGCAGCTGTATTAGGGCATATTTTCCCAATATGGGCAGATTTCAGAGGCGGTAAAGGCATCGCCACACTGTTTGGTATGATCCTGGGTATACAACCATTAGCAGCAGTTAGTTTAGTAGCTGTATTTATCTTTATGCTGGCGCTAACGCGTTACGTATCGCTCAGCTCTATCAGTGCCAGCGTAGCGTTCCCGCTTCTCATCTTATATATATTTAAAGAACCCGAAATCAGTTATCGCATATTTGCTATAGCTACGGCCTGCCTGGTGATACTTACACATCATAAGAATATTAACCGCCTGCTTAATGGCAATGAAAGTAAGGTGGCTATATTCCGCAAAAGACGCCTGCGTCGTAACAGGGATTAATTTCCTGAATAAATTAAATCAGCAGATATAATTCTATTTACTATTTTAGGTATCAGTATTGAAAATTACTGATAACAACCATCGATTGCTGACTATTTCATTTTTTAAAAAGCTATTGAGCTATCTATATCCTGTCAGGATATGGAGGGGCGCGGGTAACGAAAATCCTTTTTTGGAGGTATACCTGTACAGGGGCGAATTTCAGCTGGCAACAGAAGATGCACTCTATTCTGATGGCAGCAGGTATCGACCTATGTTAATTGCATTTAACGCATTGAAAAAAGGCCTGTCGAAGGTGAAGAGTGTGCTTGTACTGGGCGCCGGTTTAGGCAGTGCATTACAGATATTGAATAAGAAAGGTTTTAACCCAGCGGTTACGTTAGTAGATAATGATATGGTGGTGCTTAAGTGGACATCGAACACTTTGCCCAAAGAGAGTATGGATAAAGTGCAGACCGTGTGTAATGATGCAAATATGTTTATCAGCAATGATGATAAGACCTACGACCTGCTTGTTGTAGACATTTTTAAAGGCAGGGTAGTGCCTGATTTTGTGACAGAGAAAGAGTTTCTTGATAAATGTAAAAAGCATTTAAACCCCGGAGGAGCACTAGTACTTAACTATATTGTAAACTCAAAAGAGGAGTGGCATAAAACAGAAATGGAAATACGAAATGTATTTCCATCTGCAAATGTTTTGAACCACGATATTAACCGTATTATTATTGCTAAAGTTTAGCAGACTGTATTCGAAGTACCTTCCTGTTTTTCTTCTGCACTCTCATCTTTTCCGGTACCAGGTTTAGTATTTCATCCATCAGGCTTTGCAGCACAGAGAGTTTTACAAAGTGGTCATTTGTTATAAGGCTGATTTCCCTCACAGGTTCCGGCTCTTCAAAATAGCGTACCCTGTCCTGTTGGTCTTCTGTGAATTCGAATGTAGCCAACTCAGGTAAAACTGTCATACCGCTGTTCACATCTACCATTTTTCTAAGCGTCTCTACATTGCTGGATTCGTAACGATAAGGACGGTCTGCCTGCAGACGTTGTATTTGGTCGCTGCAAAGATCAAGCACCTGGTTGCGCATACAGTGCCCTTCGTTGAGCAGCCATACCCTGTCCAGTTCAATATCATCTACAGATACTAAACGTTTAGATAGCGATTTTTCATTTTTAGAAAAATAGGCTACAAACGGCTCATAGAATAGAGGATATTCTTTAATACCTGTTTCTTCAAGCGGGGTGCTTAATAAGGCTGCATCCAGCTCGTTGTTACGAAGTGCAGTAATGATCTGTTTGGTCTCCATTTCCCTGGCTTGCAGCTTCACATCAGGAAAATGTTCTGCGTACCTGCTCAAAAGGTTTGGTAAAATGTAAGGTGCTATAGTAGGTATTACAGCTAGCTTGAAAGTACCTGCAAGATTGCCCTGCTGGCTTTGTATCAGTTCATTGATCTTTTCACACTCGGAGAGTATTTTACGTGCCTGTTCTACAATAGCTTCGCCAATAGCAGTAATGGCTATTGGGTGCTTGTTGCGGTCAAATATCTTTACGCCCAGCTCTTCCTCCAGTTTCTGGATCTGCATACTGAGCGTTGGTTGGGTTACAAAACTTTTATCTGCAGCCGCCACAAAGCTTTTGTAAGTGGCAACAGCAACTACATATTCTAATTGAGTAATAGTCATCTTAATGCGCGGGTTGATGACACAAACCTACAGTATAATATTTAAATAGGCTAACTATTGAATATATTATTAATCTATGTTATTGAACATGAGCATTCAATGGTTCTGTCCTTAAACCATAACTTTGCACCAAATAAAAGCTATGAATGCTTTGTTAAAGAAGCTGAGGGTAGAATCGGGCAACCCAATATGGTTGATAAATGCCCCTGATAATGTTACCGATATATTGGGTATTGATGATTACAACAGTACACTGGCCGGGAAGAACCTGATAGACCAGGTATTATTATTTGCGAATAATCAGAAAGACCTCCGGAAATATTTTCCAAAGCTTGAGAGCAGGGTAGCAGAAAATGCTGTTATTTGGATAGCCTATCCCAAGAAAGCCGGTGGTATATCATCAGACCTGGTAAAAGACGAGACTTGGAATATAGTATTCAGGTCGGGGCTTCAGTTTGTCAGCTCTGTGTCTATAGATGATATATGGACCGGAATGCGGCTGAAAAAGAAAGACCCTGAAAAGGACTATGTGAGAGATGTGCCTATGAATGAACGGAAAACAGAGGGCATTGATTATGTAAAACGTACAGTGCAGTTGCCCAAAGATGCTGTGGTTGCAATGACGGCATTTAAGGGGTTGGAAGAGTTTTTTAACAGCATGTCCTTTTCGCATAAAAAGGAATATGCGGAAGCAATAGCAGAAGCAAAGAAACCTGAGACAAGGCAACGACGTATAGAAAAAATGATAGACATGCTGAATAAGCTAAAAGAAGCAAAAGAAAATAAAAAGAAAAAATGAGTTATAAGGATATCCCTACGGGGTCGGTATTGCAGTTTATTAAAGACAACTACCTGGGCAAGCTGGTATCTGATTCCAGGTCGGCAGCCGGCAATTGGATGCACTTTACACTAGAGCATATAGAAAAAGGTAAGGCTGCCATATCATTAGAAGTAAAGCATGATATGACTAACCCTTATGGTAATATACATGGTGGCATGATGGCATTGGTAATGGATGAGGTTATCGGGTGGTCGGTAGTAAGCCTTGATACAGATAACCACTATACATCACTCAACCTGAATGTTGATTTTCTATATGCTATAAAGGAAGGAGACAGGTTACGGGCTGTGTCAGAGGTAGTGAGGGCTGGTAAGAAGATAATACATGTGGAATGCAGGGTGTATGATATGCAGGAGCGATTACTGGGTAAAGCTACCAGCAACCTGATAGTGACAGGAATGAAACCGATAGATGGTGATTATAAAGTAGCCAACTAAGCCTGATTTCGCTTTTGATTTTTGAATTTATACTTTTGACGTTCCAACATGCTTAACGGAAAGAAAATAGTTGTTGTACTGCCTGCATATAAGGCTGCGCTGACATTGGAGCGTACCTATAACGAAATACCATTCGATATAGTAGATGATGTGGTGCTGGTAGATGATAATAGCCCTGATAATACTGTAGATGTAGGCAGGCAATTGGGTATAAAGCATATTATTAAGCATGAGGTTAACAAAGGCTATGGCGGCAACCAGAAAAGCTGTTATAAGAAGGCGCTTGAAATAGGTGCCGATATAGTAATAATGCTGCATCCTGATTACCAGTACACCCCTAAGCTGATACATGCAATGGCATCAGTTATAGCTTATGATGTATACCCTGTGTCATTTGGTTCCAGAATATTGGGTAAAGGAGCACTGAAAGGTGGGATGCCTATGTATAAATACATATTCAACCGTTGCCTGACTTTGTTCGAGAACATAATGCTGGGACAAAAACTGAGCGAATACCACACAGGATACAGGGCATTCTCAGCAGGCGTGATACGTTCTATTGATTTTACTCACAACAGTGATGATTTTGTCTTCGATAACGAAATGATATCGCAGATATTTATGAATGGCTTTGAAATTGGCGAGGTAACATGCCCCACGAAGTATTTTGAAGAGGCAAGTAGTATCAATTTCAGCAGAAGTATGAAGTATGGCAGGGGAGTACTTAGGGTTTCATTAGTACACTGGCTGCATAAGAAAGGATTGATAAAAAGTAAATTATATAGCAAACCGCAATAAAAAAGTCCTCTCAGCAGAGAGGGCTTTTTTATTGCGGCAGTATTACTTTTTATAAACAGCTGTTTTGGCTATTATGTCATGAAGTGTTTGCCTCTTTTCGCCTAATGCAAAGAAGCAGCCTATGAATATAGCGAGCCCGCAAAGCCCGCCTATTGTTGATATAAACGATGCGCCTGTGATCCATGCAGCTATGCCACATAATGTGTTAATGTTTTTTATTGCCCATCTTTTCAGGTAAAGGCTTGTTTTGCCCTCGGTTCCATTTTCATTTTTTACCCTTATACCCAATAGTATCTTGCCAACAGTAAGTCCTGTAAATGCCTCAAGCAGGCTGTAAATAAAAGATGCAAGAATAGCGCCGGCAATAAAGCCCATGATGCCTCCAATAACACTACCACCTATAGCACTTTCTGCATCTCCACCGATACCTGCTCCTGCTGCAGCCCCAAGAATTCCGCCGCTAGCGAGTCCCATCATGCCCAGAATAAACGCAATGATTGATATGATCACTATATCAATGAGTAATGAGCCGAAACGTGGACCAAAACCTATTCGGTCATTATAATTGGGTTGAGAAATTACTTCCATGAGAATTGATTTTATATAAAACTATACAGAATATTTTCTTAAAACAATAGCTATAAAAAAGCCTCTCATTCGAGAGGCTTTTTTATAGTAGTGACAAATGGAATTATTGCAGAATGAACTTTTTAGTTTCTGATGCCCCGTCAACTATGATATTGATAAAATACAATCCTTTTTGGAGGTCAGACAGGTTGATTGTTTTTGCCGCACCGGTATTGCAGTTTGTATGATAAACTTTTTTCCCGGTGATGTCTGTTACAGTTAGTTCAGCATCTTTAGAGCCGTTGGTATTGTCCCAGTTGATGGTGATATTGTCTTTGGCCGGATTAGGATACACAGTGAAGGTTGAAGCGGCATTTATGTTTGCTACACCCAGATTGCCGGGTTTAATGGTCATTTTGCTTTCTGAACGAGAGAAATATGCGCCTAATATAACCGGCTTACTGCTTTGTATTGTCAGAGTCATAGGTGTGGTAGTGAAACCTGTTTCTTCTGGATATACTTTGTACGTACCCACTGGCAGGCCGGAGAAAGTATAGTCTCCGTTAGCATCAGTAAACGTACCCTGTACCAGGTTATCATTGGCATCAAATAATAATATGCTTTCGCCTGCAATTCCGGCAGTTGTGCCTTTGTTTGCACCTGCACTTACATTCCCTCCTATAAATCCGGGACCTGTAACTGCTGTGCCTATACGCATCAGGATATTCTTATACAGGCTTGATCCGCCAGAGTGGTAGATGATGTTGGCGCTGCTCCATATTAAAGCGGAGTCGTGATAAGTAGGGACATAAGTAGTGCCAGAAGTTGGACCATTAAGTATGTGCGCTTTGGTTCTGTACTGACCGGGAGCTTTGTTTGTAAATGAATAGTATGTAGCCCAGTTAGGGAAGCTGTTGACAATTGTTTGTGAGTCTACTGCACTTAGGATATTGGTAGCAGAATCAAATTTAATGAGCCATACTTTTATTGTGCTTGCAAAATTGGCTACAGTTGTATCAAGAAAGATAGTTCCTGATATAATATTCGAAGGGTTGCTGCCTACAGTTATAGTTTTACATACAGAGTCCATGCAGTTTACGTTGTTCGTTACACTGTCGTGCCATGAAGTAACAAGACATACATTATAGGAACCGCCGGTTGTATACGTATGACTGCCACCCCAATTAGATGAAGTACTACCATCTCCGTACGACCAATATTGTAATTGATATGTAAAAGGCACATTAGAAGATGTAGGTGAAAATGATGCCGTAGAGCCACTAACTGAGCTGGTGAAATTTGCAATAGCACTGCTGCAATTACTGCTGCCGGTAGATACTCCTACAATGGTATTGTTAACCAAAGTACATGTGCCATTGACCGTAGTGAGTGTTATTGTTTTATACCCGCTTGTGCTGTAAACATGTGTTGCGGGATTGCCACTTGTGTTAGGAGACCCGTCGCCCCAGCTCCATATATATGTAGAACCTGAGCCCCCTATAGCTGTTGCCGTAGCCGTTACTGTATTGGATGGGCTTACAACAGTAGATATAGTGCTGGCACAAGGCAGGTAGTTTACCGTAATAGCATGTGTTTCTGTATCTGAACAGTAGAGATTCCATGTAGTAGAATCGTAAATGGCATAAATTAACGAAGGGGTATAAGAGCCTGTTGCAGCGTAGGTATGGTAATATGTGCCATTAGTAACATAGGTAACACCAGTATTGTCCCCCCAATAGATATAATGGTCTTTCATTTTTCCCGGAGGTATAGTTGTAGGGCTGCTGGTGATTGTAAATGCGACCCTCAACAGGTTATTGCCCTGCGGGGCCATTGTCGTTGAAAAGTTAGTGGAACATTGACTGTGACCTGCTAATGATAGGACAAGCGCTGTAAATAAAGATAGAATCTTTTTCATACGGTTTAATTTAGGTTTTGTGTTAAAGACTGCTGATATATAAGACGTAAATGCAACCGCAAACGTGAGGGGACGAGCAAAAAAAACTCCTGCTTTAAGCAGGAGTTTTTAACTATAAGTTACTTGTGATTACTTCATTGTCACAACCGGTGCTTTTACTTCCTGTTTAACAGGAGTTTTAGCAGTTTCAGTTGATTTACCATGCAGATTAGCTAAAGTTGGAGCTATAACGAGGGCAACGATAGACATCAGTTTGATAAGGATGTTCATAGAAGGGCCCGATGTATCTTTAAACGGATCACCTACTGTATCACCAGTTACAGATGCCTTATGCGGCTCAGATTTTTTGTAGTAAGTCTGACCATTGATATCAACACCTTTCTCGAAAGATTTCTTAGCGTTATCCCATGCGCCACCTGCATTGTTCTGGAACATACCCATCAGTACACCACTAACAGTAGCACCGGCCAGCATACCGCCAAGTGCTTCAGGCCCTACAAGGAAACCAACCAGCAACGGAGATATAATAGCTATTGCACCGGGCAATACCATTTTCTTAATAGAAGCATCTGTAGATATGGCTACGCACTTATCATATTCAGGTTTGCCTTTACCTTCCATGATGCCCGGTATTTCGCGGAACTGGCGACGAACTTCTTCCACCATTGCCATTGCAGCTTGTCCTACCGCACGGATAGCAAGTGAAGAGAAGATAAAAGGAATCATACCACCTACGAATAACATAGCCAGTACTTCAGCTTTATAGATATTAATACCATCGATACCTGCAACACCTACATAAGCAGCGAAGAGGGCAAGAGCTGTAAGGGCAGCAGAAGCGATAGCGAAACCTTTACCTGTAGCAGCGGTAGTATTACCTACGGCATCCAGTACGTCTGTTTTTTCACGAACTTCTTTAGGTAATTCGCTCATTTCTGCAATACCACCGGCGTTGTCAGCTATAGGGCCGAAAGCGTCGATAGCTAATTGCATAGCTGTAGTAGCCATCATACCTGCGGCTGCGATAGCCACACCATAAAGGCCTGCCATAGCATAAGAACCCCAGATACCACCGGCAAGAACCAGTATTGGTAAGAATGTACTTTCCATACCAATAGCCAAACCACCTATCACGTTAGTAGCGTGACCAGTAGCAGATTGACGGATAATGCTCATAACCGGGCGTTTACCCATTGCTGTATAGTATTCAGTAATGATACTCATTAATGTACCTACTATAAGACCGATAACTATAGCACCAAATACCTGTGTGTTGCTGAACTCATGTCCGCGAAGCGTCATGCTTGCAGGCAGAATGTACATTACTAAGAAATAAGACACGATAGCTGTAAGGATGATAGATCCCCAGTTACCCATGTTCAGTGCTTTCTGTACAGCAGTAGTATTGACACCTGCATTGTCAGATATGCGAACAAACCATGTACCTACTATAGAGAATATGATACCTAAACCAGCTATCAGCATTGGTAACAGTATAGGGCCAAAGCCACCGAAGTTATCGGCAGATGCTGTCTCACGTCCCAGTACCATTGTAGCAAGTACAGTAGCTACATAAGAACCGAAAAGGTCAGCACCCATACCTGCTACGTCACCTACGTTATCACCTACGTTATCAGCGATAGTCGCAGGGTTGCGCGGGTCATCTTCAGGTATACCTGCTTCTACTTTACCTACAAGGTCAGCACCTACGTCAGCAGCTTTGGTGTAGATACCACCGCCAACGCGAGCGAACAGTGCAATACTTTCTGCACCGAGGGAGAACCCTGTCAGTACTTCAATAGCACGTTCCATTTCTTCACTGCCAACTGCAGCATCTGCAGCAAACATCATTTTGAAAACGATGAAGAGACTGCCTAAGCCAAGTACTGCAAGCCCGGCAACACCAAGGCCCATTACAGAGCCACCGCCAAATGATACTGCAAGTGCCTTGCTCAGGCTGGTACGTGCGGCATTAGCAGTACGTACGTTTGCTTTAGTAGCTATGCGCATACCAATGAAACCGGCTAATGCGCTGAATACAGCACCGATAACAAATGCCAGTGCAATAACCGGGCTTGATTTGGGATTGCTGTAGCCCATGAAGCCGAGCAGCAAACCCGCTATGATCACGAAATAAGTGAGTATTTTATACTCAGCTTTCAGGAATGCCATAGCACCTTCGGCTATGTACTTAGAAATTTCTTTCATGCGGTCGTTGCCCGCGTCTTGTTTGCTCACCCACGAGCCTTTTATCATTGTGTACAGTAACCCCAATGCTCCAAAGGCAGGTACTAAGTAAAAGAGTGAATTCATATTAGAACAATATAGTTTATAATAAAGTGGGGGCAAAGATAGATGTTTGACACCTAAAAACATAACCGGATTCTTGTGCGCGAGAATAAGAAATATATAGGTCAATCTGTTATTTATTATAGGTTTTTATTAGTATGTGAATCCTTAATTTTATTACCTAAAGGCTACGTGCCCCATACGCTTAAAAAGTGCAGTCGGATTATAAAAAACTGTCAGATGAAGAATTGGTTTATCGCTATGCCCAAAAAGGCGAGGGCTTAGCGATAAATGTACTATTTGAGCGATACGGCCATCTTGTTTTTGGTGTATGTCTTAAATACCTGAAAGAGCCGGAAGCTGCCAAAGATGCTATGCAGCAGGTGTTTATCAAGCTGCTGGAAGACCTGAAACGGTTTAAAATAGACAATTTTAAACCCTGGCTGTACCAGGTAGCCAGAAATTATTGCTTTATGCAATTGAGGAAGAATAATCCTGTAGTAAGCAGCGATTTAGAATTTAGTAGTGAAAAGGATATGGAATTTGAGGATGAATGGCATCATAAAATGGAAAGGGAGCATATGCTGGAGCGGCTGGAGGACGCTGTGCAGGAACTGAACAAGGAGCAAAGACGGTGTATTGAACTATTTTACCTTGAAAAGAATACCTACCAGGAGATAGCAGAAAAGACCGGCTACAGCCTGATGCAGGTAAAGAGTGCTATACAAAACGGGAAAAGAAATTTGAAGCTAAAACTGGAGGCGTCAAAGGACGTAGGTAAATGAGCAGGGAAGGGATAGAACATATATTCGGCCATAGCGCCTGCCTCACCAAAAGGCAGATGAAAGACTATGTGAATGGTGTGATGACCAGTGAGGAGGCTCATGCTGTAGAATTACACCTGTCCGGCTGTCCGATGTGTAATGATGCTGTGGTGGGTATGATGGCTATGAAAGATGAAGGTGCCGTGAATATGATGACAGAACTGAATGCAGATTTCCTGAAAATACATCTTGGTGGAGGAGCGGATGAACAGGTGCAGCACAGTGCCATACCGCCGGTAGCAATAGCTGATGCAAATGAAAAGAAAAAAGGAAGGGTAGTGCCTTTGTGGAGAAACCTCTCTGTAGCAGCTGCACTACTATTATTTATAGGTATTGGCTGGATGTTGAAACAAAGAATGGAAGAGGATAGCAAACAGTTGCCGGCAGGAATTGCTAAAAATGAGAACCCGCTTCGTAATGAAATGTCGACAGCATTAACCGAACAACCCACACAGCCAACAGCAGAAACACTGAAGGCCGCTGTTGAAACAAAAGGCTTTGTTCATAAAACGGAAGTTGCAGAGAATAATAGCATGAGTGCCGGAGCCGATAATATAGCCATGTTG
The DNA here is from genome assembly GCA_044227125.1 of Flavipsychrobacter sp. Classification (GTDB taxonomy): domain Bacteria; phylum Bacteroidota; class Bacteroidia; order Chitinophagales; family Chitinophagaceae; genus Polluticoccus. Next base: position 767,484 of record JBGAFS010000001.1, on the reverse strand, counting down.
TCTGCTGCGAAGAGTAAAGAATTGCCCAAAGACAATGAACATAATAAGGCTAAAACTGTAGCCCTGGATGCACCCATGCTCGATGCTTATAACCCGGGCAGAACACAAACACTTACCAGTGAGCAGATAGAGAAAATGCCTACACGGAATGTGGAAGACATGATTAGCGCAGCACCTAAAAGTGTCCCTTACAGGGAAAGCCCGGCAACATCTAATAAGCTGAATACCTCATTACCTCAAAGGTCAGGCCCGCAATTGAGTAATAATTATATTGCGAATAATGATTCCGGAGGTGTTAAAATAGCAGGGTCAAGAACTGACGGAGAAAAATATACGATTGATGGTGTAAGAGCAGTAGGCAGCAGAGGTGTTAATCTTTCAAAACCCGGTGCTGATAAGATAAATTCAGGCACATTATCAGATAGTGCAGCATCATTATACAAATCAGGCCGATACAAGGAGGCGCTGGATGTTTATAAACATGCAACGAATACAGGTAAGAAAGCAGATAAACACATTGCTATGGTAGGGGCGGCGAAATGTTATATAGCATTAGGTAACAAGGCTGAAGCTAAGGATTTGTTACAAAAGGTAATAGAAGAAGGCGGAGCAATGAAACGTGAGGCAAAGAAGCTGATGAAAGAAGTACAATAAAAAACCGCCTTTCGGCGGTATAGTCAATAAGGTTTGCAGCAAATGGTGGTGGCGCTACAGGGGCTGATGCAATCGGCACTTTTTCCCCTTCAACACATGTTTATTTTCATCACAAACATAGAGACAATAATCGGCCATTAATAACATATTTATGTAAAATTTTGTTAACGTGACTATTGTTGCTACACTATTAACCCTTCATATCCCCCTTTTTCATTGGCATTGTTTTGTATTTTCATGGCTGTTATATCAGTTTCATGAAAAGAATTATACCTGCATTACTGGTGCTGATGGCGTCATTCACAGCCGATGCCCAAAACGATAATGAATACCGAAACATTAATAATCCGCTATACTGGAAAAACAGGATGCCCGATAAGGCCTACTGGCAGCAGGATGTACACTATACCATCCATGCATCTGTAGATGAACAAACAGATATTATAGATGGTAAAGAGACGCTGGAGTATTGGAACAATTCTCCCGATACCCTGTACTATGTTTATTTTCACCTGTGGCAGAATGCATTTATAAAAGGCTCGCACCTGCATGAGTTAGAGAAAGCACAACACGCAGTTATAAAACTGGGTGGTTACGAAGACCAGGGTTTAGGTATTGTTATCACAGAGATAAAATCGGATGATAAACCTGCAAAAACAGAACTGGATAATACGATACTGAAGGTATACCTGAACAAGCCTTTATTGCCTAACAGTAAAACATATTTCAATATCGGGTTTAAAACCTATTATGATAAAGGTGGTACCCGTCGCCGCATGCAAATGTGGGATGCATGGGGCTTCAAGCACTATAATGGTGTGCAGTGGTTCCCCAAGATATGTGTATACGACAGAAAATTTGGATGGGATACACATCAGCACCTGAACAAAGAGTTTTATGGAGACTTCGGTAGTTATGATGTAGAGCTTGACTTTGCATCAAACTATATAGTTGAGGCAACCGGCGTATTGCAGAACCGTAAAGAAATGTTGCCAGATGACCTCAGGGAAAAACTGGATGTGAACAATTTCAAGGATAAGAAATGGGATGAAAAGCCATCAATAATAATTCCGTATAAAGAAGACGAGCGTAAGGTGTGGCATTTCAAAGCGAAGAATGTGCATGATTTTGCTTTCACCGCAGACCCTTCTTATCGTATCAGCACTGCATACTGGAATGGTGTAGAATGTGTAGGCCTTGTACAGGAACCGCATGCATCAGGCTGGCAGAATAGCGGTGAACTGGTTGCTAAGATCATAAAGACATTCTCTGAAGATATAGGCATGTACCAATATCCTAAAATGATAGCTGCCGATGCAAGAGATGGTATGGAATATCCTATGCTTACACTTGATGGTGGTAAGGACCCGGACTATCACGGACTGTTGGTGCACGAGATAGGCCACAACTGGTTTTACGGCCAGGTAGGTAATAATGAAACATACAGGGCCGCACTTGATGAAGGGTTTACCCAGTTCTTAACTTCATGGGGGCTGCGTAAAATAGATGGCAGTGATGTCAGACAATCAAAACCGAAATCTGTAATACGCAGGTGGGCAAATGAGCCAACTACTGTACTGGACAGGAATGTATTGAATGTTTATACAACTGATGCGCTAAACCAGACCGAGGTTCCTATCAATACGCATTCTGATGATTTTCATAATGCACTGGGACACGAAGGCGGCTACAGGCAGGTGTATTTTAAAACAGCTTCTATGCTGTATAACCTGCAATACACACTGGGCGATTCATTGTTCCACTCCGCATTGAAGCATTATTTCCACCAATGGAGGTTTGCACACCCGTATTTTGAAGATTTCAGGAATTCTATTATCCAGTATACACATGTAGACCTCAACTGGTTTTTCGATGAATGGATGGAAACAACCAAGACAATTGATTATGGTATAACTGGAATAAGAAAAGAAAAAGGAGATGATAAGTTCGCTATCAGATTCCGTCGCAAAGGATTGATGCAGATGCCTGTTGATTTTACCGTTACATCAAAAGAAGGTAAGAAATACAATTATACCATACCCAATACCTGGTTTGAAAAGAACGATGGCACTACTATACTGCCTAAATGGTATGGCTGGGGTAAACTACATGATAAATATACTGCGCATGTAATAGTGCCCGGTGGTATTAGCAATGTGCAGATAGATACCAGCAACAGGCTGGCAGATATCTATTACCTAGACAATTACAAAACACGCGGGTTGCCATTCTCTCCGCACGCTCTTATTGTAAAGCCGGATTTCGGCACAGCGAATGTAACAGACAGAAAACATAATCGGGCTTACATAAGGCCTGACCTTTGGTGGAACCCGATAGATGGGCTAAAAGCAGGTGTGCATCTTGAAGGAGATTACTTCAGCACTATGCACAAAATAGATGCCACTATCTGGTGGAACTCACACATAGGGCAGGATAACAGGTATGTGAGTTATAAAAGCGAAGGGTGGTATAACAGGTATCTGCCTATAAGCTATACAGTTAATTATGTTTCCCCGCTCAACAGGTTTATGCCCAAATTGCAACTACAGCTAAACAGCAGGGTACTGGATGGCTTGTCTTACCACAGGGCAGGGTTTAATTGGCTGATGAATGATAACAATACAGTTCGTGCCTATTGGCAAACTATGTGGCGTCCAAAAGGTTTTGATTACGATTATCTCATTTATCCACTTGAATGGAGCAGTGCAAAAGGACAACCTAATTCTTCACTCAATCTGTCATGGACCCATAATTACCGTTATACACGCGGTAGTGGCGTATACCAGTTGGCTCTGCGTGCACCGATGTTTAATGGTAACAGCGCATCTGCTTTCAATTATGCCTATGCACAGTTCGAAGCTATTAATAATAATAAACTGGATAAACTTGAAGTTCGTACAAGACTGTTTGGTCGCTATGGCGTAGGTAGTAATATTCCATATGAAAGTGCATTGTGGGCGGCAGGTGCTAATCCTGAAGAGCAGGCTGAGAATAAATATACACGTACAAAAGGATTGATGCCTGAAAGCTGGGAAGGAATATCTGCAGCCGGTATTAACCACTTCCAGATGGGTGGTGGTATGAATCTGCGCGGTTATGCAGGCTACGTAATTACAGATACCCGCAATGGTAATGTGCTGGTTGGCTACAAAGGAAGAAGTGGTGTGTCTGGAAATATCGAAATTGATTTTGATAATTATATAGGCTTCAAGCCTAAGCTGGTAAAAGATATCCTGCATCTTGATTGTTACCTGTTTGCTGATGCAGGTATAATAGAGCTGAGCAAAATGACTGTTGCAGGACAATACTGGAATATCACGCCAACTACAATGTGGAGCGATGTGCGTATGGATGCAGGGTTAGGATTTGCACTCACGATAAAGAAATGGGGATGGATGGATAAAGCGAAACCGCTCACTGTTCGCTTTGATATGCCTTTCCTCATCAACAGGACACCATTTGCTGACCCGGGCTATGCAGCATTCAGGTATGTTGTTGGTATCAACAGGAGTTTCTAATGTGATAGCATAAAATAAGAAAGGCTGCCAATGGCAGCCTTTCTTATTTTATAATGAGTATCAGTATTTAACTATTTGCTGGGTAAAACTGGTTTTCTCTGTCTGGAATATTAGTGTGTAAATACCACTTAGCAGAGATCTGATGTCGAGAATAAGGTTATCGTTAGGTTCTATTTGAGTTTCGTAGTGTACGCGTCCCTGGAGGTCTACTAACAATACGGAACATACTTCCGGTTCTTTGTTACGGATATTGATCATTGCTTATACCTGTTATATACTTATTAAAGGCTTGCAATTTATAGGTATAGCAGGTTAATCGCAAATTAAATTTTTAGACTAATGCAACATATTATTTATGTGTCTCTTAGTTATGTATTTAATATTAATACCCTCGCCCTTCCTTGCGCTCCATATAGTTCATGAAAGCTTTGTTAGCTACTTTATTGCCACCCGGAGTAGGGTAATTACCTGTAAAATACCAGTCTCCATGGTTGTTAGGACATGCATCATATAAGCCTTCTATAGACTGGTAGATAATATCAACCTCAGCAGTAACATCATCAGGGCGCAGCATTAATGCTATCTGTTCGCTTATCTCTTCAGGAGTGAAGCTGTCGTAAATCGCTTTGACGAAGTTTTGCTCTTTCAATTTATCTGCTTTGTCAGCTTCTTTACATTGCTTATAAACATCATCCAGCAAGTTTTCTTTGCCATGCTTTTTGAGTAATGCTACTGCTGCCTGGAAAGCAATGAAATCACCCATACGGCTCATGTCAATGCCGTAACAGTCAGGATAGCGTATCTGCGGAGCAGATGATACAATGATAATACGTTTTGGTCCAAGGCGGTCCAGCATTTTGATGATGCTTTCGCGAAGTGTAGTACCACGTACAATAGAGTCGTCGATAACTACCAGTGTATCCACACCGCGTTCCACAGTGCCGTATGTAATATCATATACGTGTTGCACCATCTCGTTGCGGCTGGCATCTTCTGTAATGAAGGTGCGCATTTTCACATCCTTGATGGCTATCTTCTCAATACGCACGCGACGGCTTATTAGTTCAGCTACTTCTTCATCATTCAGTTTTCCTGAAGTAATGCGTTCAATTTTTATCTGGTTGAGGAACTGCTCAAGACCTTTTATAAGGCCATAGAATGCAGTTTCTGCGGTATTAGGAATGAATGATATTATTGTATGCTTAAGCTTGTAGTCAACTGCTTTGAGCACTTTCTCTGCAAGGTTGCGCCCTAGCTGTTTACGCTCTTTATAAATGTCTTTGTCGCTACCACGGCTGAAGTAGATACGCTCGAAGCTACAGGCTTTCAGTTCTTTTTCAGGTAGTATGCGAGGGTTGCTGAAATCACCGTCTTTTGTAACGATGATAGCATGGCCCGGTTGCAGTTCATTTACATCTTCAAGGTTTACATTGAAGGCTGTCATTATAGCAGGGCGCTCAGATGCTACAACCACTACTTCATCATCTTTATAAAAATATGCAGGGCGTATACCGTTAGCATCACGTAATACAAAACTATCGCCATTACCAACAAGGCCGCTGCAAACAAAACCACCATCAAAATGTGATGCAGCCTGTTTCAGTACCCCTTCCAAGTTTAACTGTTGCGGGTTAGTATCATCAGCCAGGCATAGGTAGTGATGCACCATTTCTATCATAGCGCCAAGGTCGCTTTCTCGTATGGTGCTGGTAGGGTGGGCATTCAGCATATCAAACAACTCATCAGTATTTACGAGGTTGAAGTTGCCTGCCATCGCCAGGTTGCGTGTAGGGTTGATATGTGGTTTGTGGAATGGGTGACAGAACTCAACATTGTTCTTTCCCTGTGTACCATAACGCAGGTGTCCCAGTAATACCTCTCCCATAAAGCGGAGGTAGCCCTTTAAAAGACCCGGGTACTGGCGAATATCCGGGTACATTTTTTCCAGCTCTGCTACTTCCTGCTGCACATTCTGGAAAATCTGTGATATAGCCTGTGCCCCACTGATACGCAGCCTGTGCATGAACTGGTGTCCCGGTTCAATATTAAGCTTTACAGTAGCAATGCCTGCACCATCCTGGCCGCGGTTATGCTGTTTCTCCATCAGGAGGTAAAGTTTGTTAAGGCCGTAAAATGCTGTACCGTATTTGCGGTGGTAATATGCCAGTGGCTTCAGAAGTCGGATATAAGCCAAGCCACATTCGTGGCGAATTGCGTCAGACATGAGGCGGCAAAGATACTAAGCTTTCCCGAAGTTTTGAGAATGTACAGATTGAATTTCTTTATATGCGCTATCCTTTTCGCCCGGTTTTTTAAACTGGATATGGAATGCAGTGCTTACCAGCAGGGCGATACCTATTGTTAATATACAGGCAGCAGATATACGGTGCAGGTATAATATGCGGCGTAATGTTAGTTTTCTGCGGATGGCATCTGCAAGGAATACTTTACAAAAATCTACAGATAGTATAAGTCCGAGGCAACAACCAAAAAGGACAAACCTGTAAAATGAAGTGGTATTTGCGGTAGCGGTAACTGCTGCCAGCCAGGTAATAACTACACCCGGGTTTATAGTGTTAATGAGGAAGCCGCTGCCCCAGATTCGGAAGTAATGAGCACCGGATATTGTCATCGGGGTAGACGACGGCCTTTTGGGCTTGTATTTATCAAAAATGCCAAATAGCCCCATTACGATGAGCAGAGCGGCGCCAAGGTATGCAATGATGGTTTTGTGGTCATTGAGAATTTCCAGCCAGCTTGCTGCAACATTGGCGATGGTTACATACATTATATCGCTTAAGGAAACGCCCAGTATAAACGCTACCCCTGCTTTATAACTATGGTTCATACTATACCGAATGACTGCAAAAAGAGTAGGGCCTACTGATATAGACATGAACAGACCCAACAATAAACCTTTTACAATCGCATCAATAATATGCATGCTCTAAGATAGAAAATTTATAAAGACGGGGGAATGATACAGATGTTATAAGATATTTAACGTTCAATGACGAGAATCATTGTTTACGAGGTGTATATCCATTTGACGCTCATCAGCACCGGTCGGTGTGATAGTGATATACAAATATGGAATCGGGAGCAGATCGGTTGCCTTCTCCGGCCATTCTATAAATGAATATGCCCCGGGGCGATGCAGGCAGTCTTCTACTCCTGCGTTGATAGCCTCGTCAGTGTCACGAAGCCTGTACCAGTCCATATGATAGATGGTTTTGTCCAAGCCGTTCATAACAAAATGATATTCATTGATTATAGCAAATGTGGGGCTTGAAACTGCGTCTTCCACGCCCAATATGTCGCACAGTTTGTGTATGAAAGTGGTTTTGCCAGCTCCCATTTCACCACTGAAAGCTAATATATGGTAATGATGCGCATATTGCCAGAACTGATGAACAGCACTTTCTATATTGGCCAAAGAATAGGAAATTTGTAATACCGGAGCAGACATGGATGCAAAGATAAGAGCTGTGAAGGTTTTTTTTAAGATGATAAAGACATATTCAACAACAGTAGAGGGCATGACATGTGGTAACTGTGCACTTACTATCTCCAAGGTATTGGAGAAAAAAGGAGCTACTAACATATCTGCCAACGCAGCTTCAGGTGAAGTGAATTTCAGTATAGATGATTTGCAGGATGTAAGTGTGTACTATGATGTGATTGATGGATTAGGTTATAAAGTAGTAAGGGAAGAGGATGCAAATGCTGCGGATAAGACTGAACATAAAGATTATAATACACTTTGGTTGCTGATATGTACGATATTTACTGTGCCGCTTTTATTACACATGTTTGTGTCATGGCATTTTTTGCATCATCCCTGGGTGCAATTTGCATTAACAACACCCGTGTACATTATCGGTATATATAAGTTTGGAATAAGTGCTGTACGTTCATTGAAGCATGGGTTACCCAATATGGATGTGCTTATCATATTGGGTGCCAGCGCAGCATATTTTTATTCTTTGACCGGGATGTTGTTTTATACACACCAGGCAATGGATTACCTGTTCTTTGAAACAACAGCATCCATTATTACTCTTGTTATGGTCGGTAACTGGCTGGAGCATCAGACTGTTAAGTCTACCACAACTGCTATTAACGAGCTGGTAAAATTGCAACCACAAAAAGCACGCATGTTAATGGTTGACAGTATAGGACGGGAAACGATAATGGAGGTGGAAAGTAAATACCTGCGTACGGGAGATCTTGTTTTGGTAAATACGGGTGATACAATACCGGTAGACGGAGAGATAATTTCAGGTGACGGGCAGATAGATGAACACATGATAACAGGCGAAAGCTTGCCCGTACATAAGCTGAAAGGAGATAACGTAGTGGGTGGTACAATAGTGCTGGATGGTAATGTGCGGGTGAAAGCTACAGCGGTAGGAAATGCTTCTGTGTTGTCGCAGATAATAAAAATGGTACGCGAAGCGCAAGCCGTTAAACCTAAACTGCAAAAACTTGCTGATAAGATAAGTGCCATATTTGTGCCTGCTGTTTTAGGTATCGCATTGCTTACATTACTGGTTAATTACTTTTTCCTGCACCTGAGCTTTGCAGATTCTATGATGCGCAGTATAGCAGTAATGGTCATCTCTTGCCCGTGTGCTATGGGGCTTGCAACCCCGGCTGCGGTAGCCGTAGGGCTTGGTCGTGCTGCACGTAATGGCATGCTCGTGAAAGGCGGAGATACGCTGGAGCGCATGAAGACAATTAAGCAGATCGTGTTTGATAAAACCGGTACGCTGACTACAGGCAAGTTGCACATAGCGTCTTATGACACTAATATGGATGATGCGGGCTTCAGAAGTATTATAGCTGAAATTGAAAAGCATTCATCACATCCTATTGCAAAAGCTATACATAATGAATGGAAGGATTCTGTTGCAATTACATTACCCGAGGTTGCAGAGGTGAAGGGTAAAGGCATGACAGCTAAAGATGGGCAAGGTAATATGTGGCAGCTAGGGTCTGAAAAATGGCTTGTTAAGGACGAAAAATTAAAAGGTGCAGATGTGTACCTGTATTGTAATGGTGAATATAAAGGAAGCCTGAAGATAGAAGACGAGCTTAGAGTTGATGCTGAGGATACAATAGCTGAGCTGAAGCATATGGGGTATAAGACCATTCTGCTGAGTGGTGATAAAAAAAGTAAATGCGAACCTATAGCACAGCAATTGGGCATCGATGCAGTATATGCTGAGCATTCACCTGAGCAAAAAAATGCAAAGCTTGATGAGTTGTTGCATATCGCTCCTACCGCGATGGTAGGTGACGGGATCAATGATGCCCCGGCTCTGGCAAAGGCCACGGTAGGCATATCGCTTAGTGAATCAACCCAGATAGCTATACAATCTGCAAATATTATTCTTTCTTCTAACCAGTTGTCAGCTTTACCAAAGGCTATAAGATTGGGTATATATACAGACCAAACCATAAAGCAAAATTTGTTTTGGGCATTCATTTATAACATCGTAGCGATACCCGTAGCTGCAGCAGGCTACCTGAAACCTACCTTTGGTGCAGGTGTAATGGCATTAAGTGATGTAGTGCTTATTCTTAACTCATTAAGATTAGGTGTTAAGAAGCTCACCCGATAGCGGTCATACATCTATGACAATGGCGTAACTCTTAGTATAGATATTTTCTGTATTTTACACATGTATAAATTTGATTGAACGATATGAGATACGTATGGTATGTTTTTTGCTTGTTTTTAATTGGAGGTGTAGCATCTTGTGCGTCGGGTACTAAGCTGACAGATAACGGCGCTACAGGTACAACTGCGCAGGGCAGTACTGCCGGAGCAGCAGGAAATACAAAAACTGAAAAAGCAGATGCGGGGAAACCGGAGACAAAAACGCCACAGCCACAAATATTGAGATACGATAAATAAAACTTTCTATAACACAACCCCAAACCCATATATGATCAAAAAGATATTCACTCTGCTATCGGTCATGTTTGCAATGAATGCTATTGCCGAAGAAAACATTTGGAGCGTTGTTCAGGCACCTGCTCATCCTGCCGGAATACAATCATTGTATCCACCAGAGAACAAGGTGTATTTTATGAACACAGCTTCGCTGAGGGCGAGGATGGTTAGCTTGTCGGAAAACGTATCAGACGCCCGCACATTCTCATTGCCAATGCCTGACGGGGCGATGAGAGATTTTAAATTATGGCAATCACCTGTTTTACCTGCAACATTATCAGCACAGTATCCTGCAATAAGAACGTTCACAGGTATTGCAGCAGATCAGTCTTCTGTGACTATAAAGGTTGATTTTACAGAGTTTGGATTCCATGCTATGATACTGGATGGAGCTAATACATATTTCATAGATCCATACAGCGATAAGGATGATGGTTATTATTTGTGTTATTACAAAAGGGATTATAAAAAGCCGGAATCGAAACAGCATGTATGCGACGTTACAGATAACTCCACTGCTGCATTGATAGGCGGGGCAATTACAGTTGGGAACAATGACCCGCATTCAGGATCTATGATGAAAGTGCATGGTGCCGTAAAAAGAAATTACAGGCTGGCATTGGCTTGTACGGGAGAATATGCAGTAGCTGTTTGTGGTAGTAATACACCAACTAAAGCACTTGTGTTAAGCGCTATGGTTACCTCCCTGAACAGGATAAATGGTGTTTATGAAAAAGAAATTGGTGTACATATGGACCTCATAGCCACCGATACCGCAATTATATTCCTTGATGGTACAACAGATCCATATGATAATAACAGTGGCCCGACAATGCAGGGTCAAAATCAAACTACCCTTGATTCAATTATCGGAACTTCTAATTATGATATCGGGCATGTTTTTAGTACCGGTGGTGGTGGTATAGCGCAATTGGAATCTGTATGCAGACCAACTACTAAGGCGAAAGGTGTTACAGGGCAGAGTAAACCTGTTGGTGATGCATTTGATATAGATTATGTAGCCCATGAAATGGGACACCAGTTTGGAGCTACCCATTCATTCAATTCAAACAGCGGAGACTGTGCAGGTAATGGTACTCAGTTAACAGCATATGAACCGGGAAGCGGTTCTACAATAATGGCATATGCGGGTATATGCACTTCTGCAGATAATATACAACAGCATAGTGATGATTATTTTCATTCAGCAAGCTTAGGACAGATAAGTGATTTCCTGAATAATGTTACGGGTGGTGGCTTGTGTGCTTCTTCTTCATCTTCGGGAAATATACCAGCTACTCTGCCATCGTTCAGCCAAACATATCATATACCATATCTTACGCCGTTTGAGCTAATTGCGCCACAAGCTACAGATGCAGACCATGACGTGTTGACGTACTGTTGGGAAGAAAATGATCTGGGGGATTTTGGACAAGTATTTGCCAATGTGCATAACGGTCCCATATTCCGCTCTTTTCTGCCAGACACTTCGCGCACAAGGATATTCCCTGAATTGACTAAGCTGAGACAGAATGTTACAAATTATGTTGGTGAAAAATTACCCGATGTAGCAAGGACAATGAATTTTGCACTTACGGTAAGAGACGTGTATAACGGATGGGGTACCTTCAATACACCAAGTGATATGATAACACTGGATGTAATAAATACCGGTATCCCGTTTGCAGTAACACAGCCCAATACAGCAAGTGCATACTGGCAAATAGGCAGTACCGTAAATGTGAACTGGGATGTGGCAAATACAACACAGGCCCCAATAAGCTGCAGCAATGTAGATATATTTCTTTCACTGGATGACGGTATCACTTATCCGTATGTATTAGCGTCAAATACACCTAATGACGGAAGTGAAAGTATTACTGTGCCGGCAGGCTCTTATACAGCCAGTGCACGAGTGAAAGTAAAAGGTGCGGGTAATGTGTTCTTTGATATAAGCAACCAGGGTTTTATTATCAATGACTGGCCATCAGGTGTACCGCAATTAACATGGACAAAAGATGTATTAGTTTATCCTGTGCCCGCAAGTAATGTACTGCACGTGAGGGTGGTAACTGATACTCCTTTTTCAATGCATGTTACTAATGCTGTAGGGCAGGATATATGGAGCGGAAAGGGAGTTACAGAGACCAGCGTGAATATAGCGAACTGGACTTCGGGTGTTTATCTCATCAATATTGTCGATGAGAATACAGGGGAGCATGTTGTGAAAAGATTTGTAAAGGAATAACTTGATACAGTAAATAAAAAAAGCGCGACTAATATGTCGCGCTTTTTTTATTTAAGTTCTTCTTTTAAGTAACGCCCTGTATGACTTGCTTTGATAGCAGCGATAGCTTCAGGTGTGCCTTCGCCTACTAATGTGCCTCCGCCATTGCCACCCTCAGGCCCCATATCTATTATATGGTCTGCTACTTTTACCACATCGAGGTTGTGCTCAATAACAAGAACTGTATTGCCCCTCTCGACCAGCCTGTTTAGGACTGCCAGTAAATGTTTTATGTCTTCGAAGTGTAGCCCCGTGGTGGGTTCATCTAGTATATATATCGTTTGCCCTGTGTCTCGTTTTGATAGTTCTGTAGCCAGTTTAACTCTCTGGGCTTCACCACCGCTTAGTGTGACGGCACTCTGTCCTAATGTTACATATCCAAGGCCAACATCTTGTAGTGTTTTTATTTTACGGTGCAGGTAGTGCACATTGATAAAAAACTCCACAGCTTCATCAACTGTCATATTCAGTATGTCGGCTATCGATTTTCCTTTGTATCTTATTTCCAGTGTTTCCCTATTGTATCTTCTGCCATTGCATTTTTCGCATGGCACATATACATCAGGCAGGAAGTTCATTTCAATAACGCGCATACCGCCGCCCTGGCACTCTTCACATCTGCCGCCTTTAACATTGAATGAGAACCGACCTGCATTATAGCCCCTTATTTTAGCTTCTGGTACCTGTGCGAATAATTGTCGTATTTCATTGAAGAAGCCACAATAGGTAGCAGGATTGCTGCGCGGTGTACGGCCAATAGGGCTTTGGTCTATTTCAATTACTTTGTCAAGATGTTCAAGCCCTTCCACTTTCTTGTAGGGCATGGGGACTTGTTTGAAGTTGCTGTAGCAATGTTTGGCAAGTATAGGGTAGAGTGTTTCATTGATAAGTGTACTCTTGCCGCTGCCAGATACACCAGTTATGCAGATAAATGTACCAAGAGGTAAGTCGATTGATACGTTTTTCAGGTTATTGCCTGAGGCTCCCTTCAATACTATCTTTTTGCCATTGCCTTTTCTGCGTTCTGCAGGTACTTCTATTTTTAATTTGCCATTTAGGTATCCGGCGGTAGTTGTGTCAGCTTTTATAATATCCAAAGGTTTGCCGTGACTCACAATACGTCCGCCATGCAGCCCGGCAGCCGGGCCAATATCTATGAGATAGTCAGCAGCAAGCATTATGTCTTTATCATGCTCAACAACAAGGACAGAGTTGCCTCCGGCCTTAAGGTTTTTGAGTGCGTTGATAAGTTTGTGATTATCCCTCTGGTGCAGTCCTATACTAGGCTCGTCGAGAATATATGTTATACCTGTTAGTTGGGAACCTATTTGTGTAGCGAGACGAATGCGTTGAGATTCACCACCACTAAGTGTACGGGTAGGGCGGTCAAGAGTCAGGTAGTGCAGTCCAACATCTAATAGAAAGTGCAGCCTGTCTTTTATCTCTTTCAGAATGTCTTTGGCAATAGTGCGTTGTTTGTCGCTAAGTTTAGTGTCAACAGTTTTAAACCATTCGGCCAGATCTTGTAACGATCTCTGTGATAGTTCGGCGATATTGCTGTCTGCAATACGAAACCATAAGCTCTCCTTTTTTAACCTTGCTCCATTACACTCGGGGCAAGTATTTAGTTGCATATATCCTTCAGCCCAGTCCCTGATAGCTTCGGAGGTGGTTTCGTTAAACCAGCGCAGCAGCATGTTTACAATGCCTTCATAATTGTGCTCTGCATGTTGCTTGCTGAAGTTTCCTTCTTCTCCGTCTTCGTAGGTAATGGTACCCTCTTCGTTACCGTACAGAAGAATATTAAGTTGCTTCTCTGGTATTTTACTGATTGGTGTTGTAAGTGGTATCTTATTCTTCTTGGCAATAATGGTAGCCTGTTGAAAGGTCCACGCTTCTCTTTCTCCTCCCAGTGGCGCTATACCACCATCATTGATGCTGACAGACGGGTCGGGTATCACTTCCTTCAGGTTTACCTGGTATACACTGCCCAGCCCTTTGCATTTCGGACATGCACCATAGGGAGAGTTAAAAGAAAAGGTGTTTGGGGAAGGTTCTTCATACGACAACCCCGTGTCGGTGCACATCAGGTGTTTGCTGTACTGCTTGATATTATTCTTCTCAGTATCAAGAATAAAGACGAGGTCTTTCCCCAGTTGCAATGCTTTTTGTATGCTCTGACTTAAACGCGTTGTAATGTCTTTATTTACCTGCAGCCTGTCAATTACTAGTTCAATATCGTGTACTTTATACCTGTCTACCTGCATGCGTTCTTTCAGGTCCAGTATTTCACCATCTACTCTTACTTTGAGGTATCCCTGTTTTCGAAGTTGTTCAAATAGTTCGCGGTAATGGCCTTTACGACCACGTACTACAGGCGCCAGTATGACAATCTTTTTATTGTCGAAGTGTTGAAATGCATGATTCACAATTTCCTCTTCACTGAACCGTGTCATTTTCTTGCCTGTATTATATGAATAGGCTTCTCCCACACGTGCAAAAAGCAGGCGGATGAAATCGTATACTTCAGTTACTGTACCTACAGTAGAACGCGGATTCCTGTTGGTTGTTTTTTGTTCTATAGATATAACAGGGGAGAGTCCGGTTATTTTATCTACATCAGGCCTGTCCAGGTCGCCGATAAATTGTCTTGCATAAGCAGCAAAGCTTTCCATATAACGGCGCTGTCCTTCTGCAAAGATGGTATCAAAAGCCAATGATGACTTACCGCTGCCTGAAATACCGGTAATAACTACCAGTTGATTTTTCGGGATGGATACATCAATGTTTTTCAGGTTGTGCACACGTGCGCCCATTACCTTAATCTGTTCGTGTTCTGTAGTCAACTCTTTATCCTTTTTCATCTGGCTGGCTGGCTTTATCATTTAACAAAGCTCTTATGGTAGGTCTGTGTCTTGTTAAGGTTATATTTTGGTTAACCTAGCTGAAATGCTGTGTTAAGCAATTAATACCGCAGTATTAATATTTTCTGTCAATCACATAATCAACGAGTTGTTTCATAGCCTGCAATTGAGGACTGTCAGGATAGGTATTAAGTAGCTGTAAAGCTTCTTTTTTATAATCCTTCATTTTCTCTGTTGCATACTCAATACCCCCGCTTTTTTGCACTATCCCTATAACTTCATCAACCTTAGCTCTATCTGTATTTTGATTTTTTACTATATATATTATTTTTCTACGTGTTTGATTATCAACGTTTTGTAAGGTATAAATTAATGGTAGTGTCATCTTCTTTTCCTTAATATCAATGCCTGTAGGTTTTCCGATATTATCTGCACTATAGTCAAACAAATCGTCTTTTATCTGGAATGCTATGCCTACTTTTTCGCCAAATAACCTGAAATGCTCAGCCACTTCCTGGTTTTGAGTGGCTGAAAAGGCTCCTGCAGAACATGCTGCAGATAATAAAGAGGCAGTTTTAGCGCGTATTATCTCGAAGTAGATATCTTCTTTAATGTCCAGTTTGCGTGCTTTTTCCATTTGCAGCAATTCACCCTCACTCATTTCTTTTACTGCCTTTGATGTGATCTGGAGTATAGGGAAATCGCCATGTTCGAGGGAAAGAAGCAAGCCTTTAGACAGTAGGTAATCTCCAACTAATACTGCGATTTTATTCTTCCATAATGCATTAATTGAGAAGAAATTACGCCTTACCATGGAATTGTCAACAACATCGTCGTGAACAAGAGTGGCAGTATGCAATAATTCTATTAAAGAAGCAGCCCGGTAGGTGTTTTCACCTATTGAGCCACCTGCTATTTTAGCAGACAGGAATACGAACATTGGGCGCATTTGTTTCCCTTTACGACGAATTATGAATTGCATAATCCTGTCCAGTATTGCGTTGGAGCCCTTTACACTTTCCGCAAACTTCTTTTCAAATATGTTTAACTCAGCGCCTATTACCTGCTTGATAAATTCCATTAAATGAGTAGTGCCTTTTAAGCTTTACAAAAATCGTGGTTGAGATTGATTAATAAAAGTGTTTTTAGCGATAGGTTGATAACAACGTATTAACAAAAAGGATTAAATATTTTTATTTTTTGTTCTTTGTTTTTTTGATAGGTCTACATACCTTTGTCACATATTTAGATAATTTAACGATAATTCTTTAAATAAACAACTTCTGTTATGGTCAACAAAAAATTCCTATTGCTGGCTGGTTTATGCTCCGCTATGGCAGCACAACCAGTTTTCGCACAAGAAACAGAGTCAGCCAAATGGTCTGGCCGCGATATGACGTATCGTGGGCAAAGCTATGATGTGCTTGACTCAAGCTATGTGCCTGGTTTCCGCATGGAACAGCATCGCAAATTCCTTAACCATCAATACGCGTTCCCTGCAAAGCCACGTAATATGTGGGAAGTAGGTGCCGGTCTTGGTATGTATAACGTGTCGGGTGACGTTCCAACCTTAATGTTCTGGAATGCACGTGGTGGTAGCTATGGCTTCCATGCACACATTCGTAAATCATGGGGTTATATTTTCTCTACTCGTCTTCAGTACATCTATGGTATAGCTAAAGGCCAGGAATGGCAGGAAGACAGGAATTTCAGGTACAATCCGGCTTGGGCTGCTCCCGGCAGGTACATTCCTCAGGATATAAATGATCCTAACAGGAAAACAGACCCAGTATTCTGGAACTACCGTATGGAAGCCCACCAGCTAAACTTAGACCTGATAGCTTCAACTAACAATATCAGGTTCCATAAAGCAGCTACAGGTGTTTCTATATATGTATTCGCTGGTTTAGGCGCTCTTGCATATAATACACACATCAATGCTCTTGATGATAAGTACCAGACTTATGATTTCTATAAGATAGCTGGTAACCCTGATCAAAATCCGCAGCTTCACGAAAACCACAGAGAAACTCAAAAGAAGCTTCTTGATGGTATGGATAAAACTTATGAAACTGATGCAGAGAACGAACGCGACAGGCGTCGTCCTGAAATATTCAATAACAAAACTCTGGTTTTCACACCGAGCTTTGGTATGGGTATGCAGTTCAAAGTTAGCAAGCGCATAAACATCTCATTAGAAGATCGTATATCTTGGCCATGGGACGAAGACCTGTTAGATGGTCAGCGTTGGGCTAGCCAGGTTCCTGGTTCTCCTGTAATGTCAAACCAAAATGATGGTATTAACTACCTGAACCTTGGTTTGAACTTCAACCTTGGCAACAAACGTAAGAGTGTAGAACCTCTTTATTGGTTAAACCCACTTGACCATGCTTATAACGAACTGAGCTATCCACGTCATATGATACTGCCTGATCCGGTTCTGCCTGATTCAGATGGCGATGGTATCACTGACCAATTCGACAAATGCCCTGGTACCCCTGCTGGTGTAGCAGTAGATAGCCATGGTTGTCCAATGGATACAGATGGTGATGGCGTACCTGATGATCGTGATAAGCAATTGATCACTCCAACTGAGTGTCAACCAGTTGATGCTGACGGTGTTGGTAAATGCCCTTGCCCAGAAGGTTGCGGTGTAGCCCCATCTACTTGTGGTAGCATTGCTTCTGGTAGCATAACTTTCGAAAACAACTCTTCTAAGATACGTTCAACTTCACAAGCTATGCTGGCTACACTTGCTGCTCAAATGCAAGCTAACCCAACTTGTAAAGTAGTTATCGTAGGTGCCGGTAATGGCAGCAAGATCCAACAACAACGTTCTTGGGATCACGTTAACGCAGTTATCGTTCACATGAGTGAGAAACATGGTATCAGCCGTAACCGTTTCATATTCCAATATGGACAGGCTGGTGATCCAAACACTGTAATGTATCGTTCTGCAATGAATGGTGAAGAAGGCCCTGCTAACGTTGCGCCTCCATTCCCTAACTTAAGGAGAGACTAATCTTATTAAGTAAGTATAATAAAAAACTGCCCGGTTATCCGGGCAGTTTTTTATTGCATATACTGCTTAAATAAAAGGTCTTTATAATAATGATTTATGGTATTTGATGAGGCCTTCCAGCGGGCTTTGTTCTATTTTACCACAAGTGAGCTCGTATTGGCTGCAAAGGTTGATAATTACATCTTTGAATAAGTAAGATACTGACCCTGTGAAGTGAATGGGTGTATTGATACTTTGCCTGTATTTGATAAGGTGCTGATAGAAGAAATCATTCAGGCAATCTTCAATAATATTCTCTACCATAAAATGGCCCCTGTTATCAACAAGAAGTTTTACGAAATTAGCGAGGTACCTGTTTGGGTATTCGGCATCATACAAGCCGCGTACTATTTGGCGTATATCATTTCCAAACAGCATTTCAAACGACATCTTAAGTTCTGTGTCGAAAGTATTGTAGGCATAATATTGTAGTACACGTTTCCCCATATGGTTGCCGCTTCCTTCATCACCGGCAATATAGCCAAGAGATACGCCAGGTGTTTTTATCTTTTTACCATCATAATAGCATGAATTACTGCCCGTACCCAGAATACTGACTATTCCGGGTTGGTTGCCAGCCAATCCTAAAGCGGCAGCCATAATATCGGTCTGGACCGTCGTCTTAGTATTGAAGTATTTACCGAGTAGTGCTTCAAGCTCTTTTTTTCGAGTAGGATCTCCTGTTCCTGCACCGTAGAAGTATAAAGCATCAACTGTATTTTTCAGAGATGATAACTCTTTATGCTGATCCAATATAGACTTTATACCTTCCACATCCTGCAGATGGGGGTTAATGCCATCTGATTTGAACAGCCTGTTTTTCTTGCCTTTGGATATAAGGCACCAGTCTGTTTTTGTTGAGCCACTTTCCGCAATAAGTATAGATGCCATATGGGTAATATTCAGTACAAATTTGCGTATGAATAGTATCATTTCCTAATGTTTTGCACGTGTTTAACAGATAATAAAGTATCAGTGAAATTGATACTACAGATTATTATTTAATCAATTATTGCACATACCTTTGCGCTCTCTTAATAATGGAAACCGAGGATACAAAACGATATAAACTATGGCTGCCACTGCTTATGGCCATAATACTGGTTGTTGGTATGACACTCGGTTTCAATCTCAGGGATACCTTACGATATAAAAGAGACCTCAATACAATCATACAACGGAACGACAGGCTTGAGCAGCTTATTGATCTGATAAAGGAGAAATACGTTGACACTGTAAATGCCAACCTGCTGTATGAAGATGCTATCAGTGGTATCTTAAAACATCTTGACCCGCATACTGTATACATACCTGCAGATGAGTTGGAAGAAGTTAATGATGATCTTGAGGGTAGCTTTTTCGGTATTGGTGTAGAATTTTCAATTATCAGGGATACAATACAGGTAACATCAGTAATAGATGACGGGCCTGCTGCAAGAGCAGGTGTAGAAAAGGGCGACCTGCTATTGAAAGTGGGAGATAGTGTAGTAGCAGGAACAGGTATAAGTTCTGATAAGATCATAAAGATGCTGAGAGGCAAACAATACAGCAATGTATTGGTGACTCTTATGCAACCGGGTGGGGATGTAAGACGTGTTACCATCAAAAGGGACGTCGTGCCATTGTATAGTGTAGAGGCCAGCCTTATGCTGGACAGTATTACCGGGTTTGTTAAGATCAACAGGTTTAGTGCTACTACATATAATGAGTTTGCAAAGGCCCTGGCAGAATTGAAGAAAACGGGGATGAAGCAATTGGTGTTAGACCTGCGACAAAACCCCGGCGGATATTTGGATGCGGCGGTGAACATAGCTGATGAGTTCTTGTCAGGCGATAAACGCATAGTATACACTAAAGGATTACACTCTTCTCAATACACTTATTCTGCAGGTAAGAAGAACGATTTTGAAGATGGTAAACTGGTGGTGCTGGTTGATGAAAGTTCAGCATCAGCAAGTGAGATACTGGCAGGTGCTGTACAGGATTGGGACCGGGGGGTGATAATAGGCAGGTCAACATATGGTAAGGGCTTGGTGCAGGAACAGTATGATATGGATGATGGTTCAGCATTGAGGCTGACGATAGCCAAGTATTATACGCCATCCGGCAGGTGTATTCAAAGGTCATATGCTAAGGGTAAGGATGAGTACGAACAGGATTTTGTAAGAAGGTTTGAAACGGGTGAGCTTACAGGTAATGATTCAACGACATTGACTGATACTACGAAGTTTTATACATCTCATAAGCGTGTAGTGTATGGCGGTGGCGGTATAAGGCCGGATGTGTATGTGCCGTACGATACCAATAAATTCTCTTCAGCAATATTGAATCTCTTATACAGCGATGAACTGAAAGCTGTTGTTTGGGATTATTATATAAAGCACCGTCAGCAACTGCAACAATACCCGAGTGTAAAATCATACTCTGCTGAATTTAAAGGGGATGAACTGGTGAGTGATTATTTGAAAACATTAGAACCTCATTTAAGGAAAGTGGCATTAGATGTGATCCGTGACAGTAATCAATATGGTTATTTCAGGTTGCAGATGAAAGCACAGCTGGCAAGAGTCTTATACAGGAACAATGGTTACTACCTGATAAATTCCGGTGATGATAAGATGATCAAAAAGGCGAGAGAAATATTGAGCAGCCATGCTTATTCAACTATCGTAGGCGGGTAAGCTTTCTATCCATTTTATTTCGTGCCCTTCTTGTGTATCTGCACAAAATACCTGGTGGCCATTGCATAGTAGCCAATATCTGCATTGTAATTTATTATGGTATTGCAAAAGCTGGTTCAGCGCTCTATCTGTTATCTCTACTTCCGGCGCTTTACATTCTGCCAGTAACCAGGGCGTATGCTCGCGGTTGTAAACAACAATATCAAAACGTTTGGAAAGACCTCCTACTATTATTTGT
Organism: Flavipsychrobacter sp.; assembly: GCA_044227125.1. Classification (GTDB taxonomy): domain Bacteria; phylum Bacteroidota; class Bacteroidia; order Chitinophagales; family Chitinophagaceae; genus Polluticoccus. Next base: position 746,219 of record JBGAFS010000001.1, on the reverse strand, counting down.
TTTTCGACGGCTATAAGGGATAAAGGGTATTTGAGTTGCTCGGTTATGTATGCAATAAGGTATTGGCGCACGTGTTCTTCCGGTGTCAGTACGATCCATTTTTTGCGCACTGGGTCGAATACCTGTGTGGTAGTGTCTTCTTTGCGAAGTCGTAATGATATGCCTGAAAAGTCAATGTCAATCATGCATGCGCAAGATAGTTGATACTTTGTATCTTTAGAAACAGTGAGCATTTCAAATAATATATTGACTGTAAGCAGGCTGCGTATCTCATTTGGAGACACAGTAGCTGTAAAGGATATATCGCTCTCTTTGGCTAAAGGCAAGACGCTGGCAATAGTAGGGGAGAGCGGATCGGGAAAGTCACTAACGGCGCTGGCATTAATGGGTTTGCAACCTAAAGGAGCGGCAGTGAGCGGCGCAATTAGTCTGCAACAAAGTGGTAAAGAAACTTCATTGGATGGTATGGACAGTGATGGATGGCAAAAGCTAAGAGGTAAGTCTATCAGTATGGTATTCCAGGAGCCGATGAGTTCGCTGAATCCGGTGATGAAGATCGGCAAGCAACTGGCAGAGGTCATTACTACCCATGAGTCAATATCCAGCGAAGCAGCAAAACAACGTGCTATAGAATGGCTCAGCAAGGTGCAGCTACCTGAGCCCGAGAAGTTGTATAACAGGTACCCGCACCAGCTATCAGGCGGACAGAAGCAAAGGGTGATGATTGCAATGGCTATGTGCAATGCTCCGGCTATACTGATAGCTGATGAACCTACGACAGCACTTGATGTAACAGTACAACAGGAGATAATGCAGTTGATGAAACAACTACAGCAAGAGAGTGGCACGGCTATGATATTCATTACACACGACCTGGCACTGGCTTCTGAAATAGCAGATGATGTGCTGGTAATGTATGGAGGTGAGGTGATGGAGCATGGCACTGCTACTGATGTCTTACAAGCGCCGAAACATGCATACACAAAGGCATTATTGGCATGCAAGCCAGGTGTAGCTAATAAGGGTAAGCGTTTACCTGTTGTAGCAGATATTATGAATGGCGGAGAAGTAATACAAGAACCTTTTGAAAAAGTTGTGACGGGCGATAACATATTGAAGGTTAGGGATCTTAAGGTATGGTTTACGGAGAATAAGGATTGGTTAGGAAGACCGGTTGATTATTATAAGGCTGTTGACGGTGTGAGTTTCGATCTGTATAAAGGTGAGGTTTTAGGTTTGGTTGGTGAAAGCGGTTGTGGTAAGAGCACTATCAGTAAGAGCCTGATGGGGTTGCTGCCTGTGCATGAAGGGCAGATTGTGTTTAATGGTAAAGACCTGGCCACACTACCCGAATCTGAATGGAAACAGGTGCGCAGAGATATACAACTCATCTTCCAGGATCCGTATGCTTCACTCAACCCACGCATGACGATTGGCGATATGCTGGCTGAAGTGATGCATGTGCACCATATAGTGCCGCGAGAACAGTTGCAGGCTGAAACCCGCAGGCTGCTGGATGCTGTGCAATTACCATCTGATAGTGCAGGCAGGTATCCTCATCAGTTCAGTGGCGGGCAGCGGCAACGTGTGGGTATAGCAAGAGCACTTGCTTTGCGACCGCAGTTGCTGATATGTGATGAGAGCGTTTCTGCACTGGACGTAAGTGTACAGGCACAGATACTCAATTTACTCAAAGAACTTCAGCGGGAGTTACAACTTACTTACCTGTTCATTTCGCACGACCTGAATGTAGTGCATTATATAAGCGACCGTGTGATGGTAATGCAGGCAGGGCATATTGTAGAGAGTGGCGAGGCAGAGCAGGTATTGAAACAGCCTATGAGTGATTATACAAAGAAGCTGATAGCTGCAATGCCCGGACGCTAATGGATGTTCGTTTTATGCACTATCCTGTCCCATTCAGGATGACGTTTGATATAGGCACTGGCAAAGGGGCATAACGGAATAATGGTCCAGCCCTGTTCTTCAATATAGTTCAGCACTTTTTCAGTAAGCATTTTGCCAACACCCTTGCCTTCCAGCGCAGGCGGGACTTCAGTGTGAGCAATGATGAGCAGGTTGTTGCCCGCCAGGCTATATTCTATAAATGCTGTATGGCCCTCTATATGCATCTCAAACCTGTGAGCTGCTTCGTTATGTATCAGCGGGTAATCGTTTGGTAAAATGTTCATATTATATCTTGTCTAAATTATGTTTAGTAAGTTCATTTTCTGCATCTCCGGTGTTGAGGGTGGTAGCGGGTTCGAATAGCATTACTGATACTTCTTCTTCAGCTACCGGACGGTGCTCGACACCACGTGGTACTATGAGAAATTCATTTTCATGAAGAATAACCGTCTTATCCCGGAACTCCATTCGGAAACTTCCCTTCAGTACATAGAACATTTCATCTTCCTCGTCATGTTTATGCCATACAAATTCTCCTTTAAATTTAACCAGCTTTACCTGTTGTCCGTTGAGCTCTCCTACTATCTTTGGGCTCCAGTATTCAGAGAATAAATCCAGTTTTTCGGCAATGCTTACTTTGTTCATGAGTTAATGGTTCTTGTGCTTACATATATTTACCTGTATGCTATCTGTCTTTTGTTATTGGTACTCATTTAATATTGAAAGCGCTTGTTCTTTGGGTGTAGTAGGGTATTCCGTTACTTCATATCCCGCAGCAACACATTCAAATGTGCTGTCTTTAAATGTAATGATGTAGTGTTTATATTTTGCCCATTTTAACGGATTGTAATATTGATGAACACTATTTATAATTCTTAGCTTTTCAATCAATTCAGAATCTTCAACCACAGAAAAAGAGTAGTGCTTTAGCCCTAACGCATAATAAAGGTGACCGTGCAGCGCTTCGTCGTTTGGAGTGCCATGACTATGATATACGCAATGCAGGAATTTAATAGTATAACAACTTGGCTGATATGGTTCTTTCCCATCCCACATTTTATTGAATGATACCGTAGTATAAAAACCTGCATCGATCACAATAGGTTCAGGTGCACCCGAATCCATATCAAAAACATCTTTTAATTCTACTATACGCATATTGTGTTTTAAGACTACATATACTTTCCCGTATAACTTTCTTTTATTTTCTTCAATCCTTCCGGTGCACCTTCATACAGCAGGTGACCACCGCCTGCACCACCTTCAGGGCCCAAGTCTATTACCCAGTCGGCACTGCGGATAACATCTGTATTATGTTCTATGACGATGATGCTATGACCCTGTTCTATCAGTGCATCAAAAGAACCGAGCAGTTTTTTTATGTCGTGAAAGTGCAGGCCGGTAGTAGGCTCATCAAATATGAACAGTATTTTGTCTTTAGCAACACCTTTGCCGAGGAAAGATGCGAGTTTCACGCGTTGAGCCTCGCCACCACTGAGCGTATCACTGCTTTGCCCCAGTTTTATATAACCCAGCCCTACATCGCTTAGGGGCTGTAATGCAGTAGCTATTTTCTTTTCATCTTTAAAAAATTCTATGGCCTCATCCACACTCAATTCCAGTACGTCGTATACACTCTTGGTACGGTAAGTCACTTCCAGCACTTCATCTTTAAAACGTTTGCCTTTACAGCTTTCGCAAAGCAAATGCACATCTGCCAGGAACTGCATTTCTACTATTACTTCACCTTCACCTTTGCATGTATCGCAACGGCCGCCATCTGTATTGAATGAGAAATGTTTTTCCGCAAAGCCCCGCATCTTAGACAGTTGCTGTTTTGCATACAGCTTACGTACCTCATCCCATGCTTTGATATAGGTTACAGGGTTGCTGCGTGATGATTTGCCTATCGGGTTCTGGTCTATCATTTCCACCATGGCTATCCTGTTCAGGTCACCGCCGAGGAATTTATGCATACCCGGCCTGTCAGCGCCTTCGCCAAAATGTTTGAGCAGGGCGGGGTAGAGCGTCTGCTTTACCAATGTAGTTTTACCACTCCCACTTACACCGGTTATCACACACATTACATTCAGCGGAAAATCAACAGATATATCTTTCAGGTTATTCTGCCTGCAACCTTCTATGCGTATGCTTCCCTTAGGTTTGCGCTTCACGGCAGGTGCTTCTATTTTCATAGCACCACTAAGGTATTGGCCAGTAAGGCTGCTTTTGTTTTTTGTTATCTCCTTATAAGACCCTGCAGCTACTACCTCGCCGCCAAGGTGGCTGGCCAGCGGCCCCATATCTATAATATAGTCAGCTTCCTGCATCATCATCTCGTCATGTTCTACCACCACTACTGTATTGCCGAGGTCGCGCAGGTTCTTCAGTACATTAATAAGTCGTTCAGTATCGCGGCTGTGCAGACCAATGCTGGGTTCGTCGAGAATATATAATGAATCAGTAAGGTTGCTGCCCAAAAATTTGGTGAGCTGTATACGCTGGCTTTCACCACCGCTAAGTGTATTGGCAAGGCGGTTGAGTGTAAGGTATCCCAGTCCAACGTCCAGCAATGTTTTTAACCGCTGGTGTATCTCTATCAGTATACGTTTGGCTATTTGAGCATCGTGTTCATTCAGTTGCAGGTTATCGAACCATGCCGCAAGGTCGCTGGCCGGCATCATCATCAGGTTGCCTATATTATGACCATCTACTTTTACATACAACGCTTCTTTGCGTAGTCTCGCCCCTTTGCAGGTAGGGCAGGTAGTACGTCCGCGATAGCGTGCCTGCATGACGCGGTACTGTACTTTGTAGAGGTTTTGCTCTACCATTTTGAAGAAGTCTAATATACCATTCACCTTACTGTTGCCATTCCACAGCATATCCAGTTCGCTCTCGTTCAGGTCCATAACAGGTTTGTGAATAGGGAAGTCAAACTTCACGGCATTGCGGATAAAGGCTGCCTGCCATTCTCCCATCTTCTCACCCTTCCAGGGAGCTACGGCACCCTCGAAAACACTGAGGCGTTTATCAGGTATCACCAGGTCTGTGTCAATACCAAGCACTTGCCCGAAGCCTTCGCATTGCGGGCAGGCACCATAAGGGTTATTGAATGAGAACAGGTTGGGTGTTGGTTCTTCAAAGCTGATGCCATCTGCCTCGAACCTGTTATTAAAATGCTGCATCTTTTTACCGTCAATTTCCAGCGTGCATTCGCCCTCACTCTCGTAAAAGGCAGTTTGGATACTATCTGCAAGACGATGCAGGTCATCCTCGTCAAAATCTTTGGTAACTATACGGTCTATAAGCAGGTATATATCTTTCTTTGGTAATTCTGCTTCTCCGCTCAATACTTCTTCTATGCGTATAGGTTTGTCTTCACCTTTTGCATGTACACGGCTGAACCCTTTCTGAAGTAATATATTCAGTTCTTCCTGCACACTGCGGCCGTAGCGGGTAACCAGCGGTACTATTATCTGCACCTTAGCACCATGTGGTAATGTCTTTATATGGTCTACCACGTCGCTCACGCTATCTTTCTTTACCTCGTTTCCACTAACCGGGGAGTATGTGTGTCCTGCCCTTGCAAAGAGCAGGCGCAGGTAATCATATATCTCCGTCATGCTGCCCACTGTACTGCGTGGTGTACGGGTAGTTACTTTCTGCTCTATGGCTATGGCGGGGCAAATGCCGCGTATATAATCTACATCGGGCTTATCCATGCGCATGAGGAACTGACGGGCGTAGGCGCTGAGGCTCTCCGCATAGCGGCGTTGTCCTTCGGCAAAGAGGGTATCCATAGTAAGGCTGCTCTTGCCGCTACCGCTGACGCCTGTTACCACCACCAGTTTGTTGCGCGGTATAGCCACATCCACATTCTTAAGGTTGTGCATACGTGCACCCTTAATGAATATGCTGTCATCATTCCTGTGGAGGTTCTCTTCGGTAAACAGTTCGTCGTCCCTGTCCTTCGTTTCTTTAACTATTGCCTTCTTTGCCATGAGATGTCAAAATTAACAATTCGGAGGGTGAAAAGTTGTTACGATTTGTTACGGTTTTCGTGTTTTGCAGCCTGTATGGGAATGTTACAATATGTTACGGTTTTAAAGTTGTAACAATAATTGAACGGGTGGTTTCAGGGTGCCCGGCAATTGAATTTCAATAAGATATGTGATGGGTGGATTCATGATGATGTTACGATTTGTTACGGTTTACAGGTGTTTAATATCAAAGTATTCCGGTAGTAGTTGCCAATACTTTTTACAATAGCAAATATACAATATTGTATCAAATAATAAAAATAATATTTATACATTGGCAAATTGATGAAGGTCATGTATACATATGAGGAATATCATGATTGTATATATATAAACAGATGTAGCTTTGGTGAGTTATTAACCAAAATACTTTGTCCATGAGGAATTTAATATTGAAAACGCTGCTCCCGGTACTGCTGGTACTATTAGTAACAGGTACTGACGGAAACAAGGCTATGGCACAACCGCCTGCGCCAGTCAGTTTCCAGGTGTTTTACGACCAGTTATCGCCTTACGGACGATGGATAGATGATGCAGCGTATGGTTATATATGGGTACCGTATGATGTTGAAGATGATTTCAGACCTTATTATACGAACGGCTATTGGGTAATGACCGATATAGGTAATATCTGGGTTTCGTATTATACATGGGGCTGGGCTCCGTTCCACTACGGGCGTTGGTTGTATGATGCCTATTATGGCTGGGTATGGATACCAGGATACGATTGGGCTCCTGCTTGGGTGTACTGGAGGTATAATAGCAGCTACTATGGATGGGCGCCATTAGGTCCTGGGTTTAGCATCACCATCAGTCTTGGTAATTATTACTGCCCCGATGACTGGTGGGTGTTCCTGCCGCACAAATATTTATACCAGCGCAGGTTTCATCATCATTGTATAGGATGGCATAATGTTCCTTTCATTATTCACAATACGGTCATCATCAATAATACGTATACAGACAGGAGAAAAGGTACTATATATACTTATGGGCCGAGAGTAGATGAATTCAGGAGTGCTACCGGTAAAATGCCGGATGTGCGCAGGGTGGAAGATACCAACTATCCTGATGGTGCCGGTTATGGAAATAATACTGTAAAAGTGTACAGACCTGATATAGAGCAAGGTGGTGTGCGTGGCGTGCCGTCAAATAGTGTACGTGCACCGCTACCTGTAGGTAAACCACAGCCTGTGAGTACTAACGAGAACAGGCTGCCTGCATATCGAACCGAAATGAAACAACAGGCACAACCGGGTAATGTTCCTGCACAACCTGTGGAACGCCCTGTAACACCAAGAACTGAACCTGCGAGACCTGCACAACCATCTGCACCAGTAACAGAGCCCGCGAGGCCACAGCGTGCTGAACCACAGAGGATACCACCACCTGTGCAGCGAGAACCGGCAAGAGATGTAACACCTCCTGCAAGGCCACAACGTACAGAACCGCAAAGAGTACAACCGCCTGTGCAGCGTACAGAGCCGCGACAGGTGCAGCCTCCTGTGCAACGCAGTGAACCGCAGCGTACAGAGCCATCAAGACCACCGGTACAGCGTACTGAACCTGTAAGGCAACAGCCCCAGGCGCAGCCTGTACGGAGGTAATATTAGCAGGATCAGTAACCCAGGTAACCGGGTTTCATGTAGGAGTCTAATTCTTCAAGAGACCATGGCTGTTCTATTTCTGCGCCGAAGTTTTCCATATGGAAAAGAATAACAAGGCTATGCCCGTCGAATTTGAAATCGAGGTTGTTGAGCTGTTCAGATGCATCTACAAGATTACAAGGTATTGGGTTGCATCTGTAACGCATGGATAAGCGTAACATCATTACTGAGTCGAGTTGTGCTTTCTTTTCGGGCAATACCATGTCTGAAAAAGAAAGCAATTTGCCTGTTGTAGTGTTGAAATTCAGTGTGCTGAAATTAATGTAACCATGCTGTGCTCCTTTGTAGAAAAGATTATACTCTATAATCAGGCTGAAAAATGACTGGTTGATACAGGCTACCTCACAATTGTAACTGTATTCATTATTATGGTCACAGTACTCATCGGCATTTGGAGTGAAAAAATCGCCTGAAAATATGCGGCTGAGCTGGTGGTTGATACTATCCTGTGCTTTTTTGTCGGGCAGCACCACTTCATACCAATACTTCTGAAAATTACAATTCTTAGCGATGCGGAAAGTTTTTGTTTTCTTAACCACATGCGGTGTTATCGCAGGTTGCGCATATGCAGCTCCGGCAATAAGTATACAGAGTATTAACTGTAACCCAAATTTCATAAGTCCAAGTTAGGTATTATGGAGGTTATAAAGTGCGCAGGCGCAGCAGGTAGCGCAAGCAGGCAGCCAGTACCATGCCCCAGCCAATAAAGAAGACAAGCCAGTTGAAATGGGCTGGTACATAATCTACAAGATCGGTAAACAGGGAATCTCCTGCAGTTACATTATGCCATAGTATTGTGCCTTTCTTAGCGGCATAATCCATAGTAAATGATATGATAACCACCAGTGCCCCCAGCCATAACAGCCATCTTTCTCCGGGGTTCATATGCACAGGTACACCTTTGTCAGTAAAATGGATAACAGTCACCGCATATCCTATCATAGTCAGGGCTATGAGGCAAGGAGTAATAACCGGCCCTACCCAGGGTATGGGCAGCAGGAAGAGTATATCCCATGTCATAAGTGATTCGGGCCAGTTGAGAAATACTTTCAGGAAGATGTAATAGAACAGGTCCCATATGGCGAATGAGTACAGGAAATAAGCAAACTTCTCGGCCTTGTTCCTGCCGGCAAGTACGCCAACAGAAATAAGCATGATAAGGGTGGCCAACTCACGCCATAATTCCACTATTGCAATATCATTATGTACCGGTGCTAAAGGGAATGAAAACCCGGCAGGGTAATACAGCTTACGCAGGTAAACAACGACTGCAGTTTCCAGCAGGCCCATAGCAATACTGAAAAAGGTAACCCACCAGAATATCTTACGGGATGATAATGTATGCACGTGTCTGAAGCTTAATGGTACTTAACAGGCAATATATGTGCCAAAAATAAAAACCCGGAGAACCGGGTTTTATAAACTCACACCGTAGTAGTGAGATACTTCAACATTTTTGAAACAAGTATTTATCGTGTTTGGGATAGCTGTATAAACAGACACCCTTTAAACGTGTAAGGATGGGTTGTTATTGTCATAGTTTTGAAATAATTAACAATAAACGGTGAGAAGTAAGTAAAATAGCTGTAATTAATAATTTGCGATTAAAGCAATTCTTTCCGCATTACATAATCGTTCATCCAATATGTGCCGATGGGAATATCTTCTTCGTATACAACAGTGAATCCAATTTTCTCATAAAAGTTCTTTGCAGGATTATACCTGTTCACATTTAGTTCAAGTATATTGCTGTTATTTTGTTTTACAGCGTCTTCTACTGCGTTTACCAGCATGCGGCCGTACCCTTTGCCCCTTGTTTCTTCCAGGCAGTATAATTTGTGGAGTTTATAAACAACCTGGTTTTCTTTTCTCGGAGCGTAGGAAGCAAAAGCTACCGGGGTATTGTTTTCAAATAACAATAAATATGTTTGTTCATTGTTGGATATCTGTTGAGCCAGTACTTCGGTATCATACATTGCGTCAAGCATGTACCGCACCTGCTCCCTGCCAATAATAGGCTCATAAGCATTGAACCATGTGGCTTCGGCTATCTGATGAATAAAAGGAGCGTCTGCAGCTAACGCTGTTCTGATCTCAGTCATGCTGCTAAGATATGGCTTCAGCTTGTTTTATACTCATCATTTATGCGGCTTCTCTTATACAGGTAGGTGAGAGAAAGCACAATAAGACCTGTTGCCCCATACAAGGCAGAAATATCCATGCGGTGGAGTATGGTAAACGTCATTACTCCGCCAAACAACATGGCATAGCCAATGTAATTTGATAAAAATATACCCGATTTGTTATGTGTGTACACCCAGTAAGCTGCTATAAACTGAACACCAGCCGTAATAAGCATACATATACCTGCCAGGGCTGTAAGCTGAAAGGAGTCCGGGAAGGTGGACATATTAAGTATGCTTAATGCTTTTTCGTAAGAAATGAAGGACATAGCGCCGAGATATACCGGAGCAAGCCCTGAAGCTACTAATGCAAAAATGAGGAGGTTTCTCATGATCGGGGATTGAATTTAAAAATAGAGATAATGTATGATAATAAAAACAGGTATTATTAAGATTGTATTAATTTAAAATGTGTTTAATGTAAACAGTAAATACCTGTTATTATATTAGTAATATCATTGGTATGGTAGTCCGGGAGGGTTGTTATGTTGTTTATTAACTTTTACCGGTATCAATTGTCTGTTGCCGGATATAAATACCAGTATAATTGGGTATCAGCATTGCTTTTTTGGATGAGGGTTAGTAAATTCACCATCATGAAGAAGTTATTACTCATAGCAGGTGTGTTATTCACCCTTACAGCATTAGTTGAATCATGCGCTCCTTCGCGCGGAATACCACGTCCGCAACGTCATCCGACACCTCCGAAGAAATTTGTGATGGTGCAAAATACGGTTGATAACAGCCGCGCATAAGCTTTACAATAAATTTTATAGTCAAATCCTTCCGGGATTTCGTAATTTTCTGCCTATGATCAATCGTAGTGTATGGGTAGTGTTATGTGCCCTGTTAAGTTTTACTGCTGTTGCCCAGCAACAGGGGGAGGATAAGATACGTTTTGGCGATTACCAGAAATTCGGTCCGCAGAATACTACTGTAGAGCAGATAATAAAGGCACATAAGTTTACCACTTTCGATAAGAATTGTAAAGTGGTAGGCTTCGACATCTACGGTATGGTGCCGGGTAAAGAATATATTGGGCCCTACCATTCAGATAATAACAAGCTTACAGAGAGCCAGGTCAACTATATAAAAAGCCTGTATCACGGTGGCAATCTGTGGATCAACCATATCAAAGTAAAGTGTGCAGATGGTACCGAGTATGAAATAGGTAAGGACAATACCGAGTTTTCAATTTACTACTTCACCATACAATAAAAGCGCCCCGGAAACCCGGAGCGCCTAAACCACCATATATGCTTCACACTTTCTGTTAAGCCTTCTGTTGTGCGAATTCTACATTGATTATCATATTCACGTCATCACCAACCACAGCGCCACCTGCTTCTGTTGCAGCATTCCATTTCAATCCGAATTCTTTACGGTTTATTTTGCCTGAAGCTTTAAAACCTGCTTTTATATTACCCCAGGGGTCTTTTACTGTACCGCCATATACTACAGCGAATTTTATTTTCTTAGTTACATCACGAATCGTAAGGTTTCCTTCCAGTATGTACATATTTCCTTTCACTTTTTTAAAGGATGTGCTGGTGAAACTCATTTTGGGATATTTCTCTGCATTGAAGAAATCATCACTTTTCAGGTGCTCATCACGTTTGGGCTCATCTGTGTTGATACTGGTTACATCTACACTGAAATTTACCTGTGCATTATTGAAATCTGAACCCGGAGAAACCAGGGTACCATCAAATACTTTGAAAGTACCTTCTACTTCGGATATAACCAGGTGCTGAACATTGAATTTCACACCTGAGTGTGTTTTATCCAATCCCCATTTGGTAGGGGTAGTAGTAGCTGCAGCTATTGGTTTACCGTTTGTTTTTTGAGCCATGCCGGCAAATGGTGCAAAGGCTATAGCAGAAAGTAAGACTAACTTTTTCATATATATTACTGTTTAGACAACAAATGTACATACATTGATTCTGAACAACAAAATCATTTTCGTCTATATGTAGATTGTCAATCCCTGATAATTGACAAAAACATCCATTATTTATATTTTGCAAAAAACCTAATGAAATGAAAAAAGCACAGCTAATTATCCCAATTGCATTTGCCCTATTTATCGCAGCCTGCGATAAGAAAAGCACAACCAGTAATCCTACCAGTACGAACACTAATACGGTAAAGACAGGTACTGTATTTACCTATAATCATGCCGATTATGACAGTGTTAACGGTACTACCTTATTATCTACTACACAGTATACACTTACTATGGTAAGAGATACTACAGTTAATAATGAAAAATGGTTTGTCGTAGAAAGAAAAGATGCTGCCGGAAGCCAGTATGGCCTGCTAAGATTTGCATCGGACGGTGTTTATAATATGACAGGCAGCGGAGCTAAAATGTCTCTGAAGCTGAATGCAGCATTGAATGACACATGGGTTGATAACAGTAATCAGACCTGTGTAATTAAAGCCGTTAACCAGAGCGTCACTGTGGCTAAAGGCAGCTTTACCAATGCTTATTATATGGAAAGCAGTGATGCCAACAGCCTTGAAAATAAAGTGTGGTACAATAACAATGAGTATATGTTGAGGAATGAGGAATATGATGAAAGTCCTACCACACCCGGAACTATGATATTAGATTACAGAGATGAGTTAGTAAACATCCAGTATTAATACAGAGCCCGGGTAACCGGGCTCTTTTATTTTTATGTCAATCTTTAAAAAAGAGGAACATGCAAATGCCACCAACTGAGACACTGAAAACGGAAAGGTTATTACTGGAGATAGTAACCCCTCAGCATTATGACTATTTATTCAAGCAGTGCAGTAAAGAAGAAACAATGAAGTTTATAGGCTGGGAAAATGAAGAGGATTATGAAGTGGAATATAAAAAGTACACGACAGGCGGGTTTGTGACATGGAGATCAGGTTTTTTATTTTTCAATCTTAAGGATAAGGTGACCAATAAACTGCTGGGGCGGTGTGCCTACCATAATTATATGGCCATGCACAAAAGGTCGGAGATAGGGTACAATATGATGAAGGATGAGTATAAGAATAAGGGGTATATGAAAGAGGCTATGGGAGCGATACTGAAATACGGGTTTGAAGAAATGAAACTGAACAGGGTGGAAGCCTTCATCGGACCTGATAACACAGCATCGCGCAGGCTGGTGGAAGGATATGGTTTTACTATAGAAGGACTGCTAAGACAACATTTTTGTTACAATGATGTTTTACAGGATTCAGTAGTGTACAGTCTGCTGGCATCTGAATATGAAGCAATAAAACATACGTAACAGATTATTAAAAAAACAGGCTAAAAAGCTGTACGTTTGTATCTTGTTAATCAAATAGCACATATTTTATAATATGAATTTCCAACTTACAGAAGAACAATTAGCGGTACGTGACGCAGCAAGGGATTTTGCGAGAAATGAGTTATTGCCCGGCGTAATAGAACGCGATGAACACCAAAAGTTTCCGAAAGAACAAATTCAGAAACTGGGTGAACTGGGTTTCCTGGGTATGATGACTGACCCTAAATATGGTGGTTCAGGTATGGACACTATATCGTACGTACTGGCTATGGAAGAGATATCTAAAATAGATGCTTCTACTTCTGTATGTATGAGCGTAAACAACTCACTTGTATGCTGGGGGCTTGAAACTTATGGTAATGAAGAGCAAAAATCTACTTACCTGACAGAAATGGCCAGCGGCCAGAAACTGGGCGCCTTCCTGCTGAGTGAGCCTGAAGCTGGATCTGATGCTACATCACAGCGTACTACTGCTATAGATATGGGTGACCACTATCTGCTGAATGGTACTAAGAACTGGATAACTAACGGTAGCTCTGCTTCTTATTATTTAGTAATAGCACAAACATATCCTGAGAAAAAGCATAAAGGCATTAATGCGCTGATAGTGCATAAAGACTGGCCGGGCGTAACAGTGGGTGCTAAAGAAAACAAACTGGGTATTCGCGGTAGTGATACACACAGCATCATGTTCCAGGACGTGAAAGTCCCTAAGGCTAACCGTATAGGTGACGATGGTTTTGGTTTCACATTTGCAATGAAAGTACTGGCTGGTGGCCGTATAGGTATAGCAGCACAGGCATTAGGTATAGCAAGCGGTGCATACGAACTGGCACTGAAATATTCTAAAGAGCGTAAAGCATTCGGTACAGAAATATCAAACCACCAGGCTATAGCATTTAAACTGGCTGATATGGCTACTGCTATTGAAGCTGCACGCCTGCTGGTGCTGAAAGCTGCATGGACAAAAGACCAACACCAGGATTATACATTGCCTGCGTCTGTTGCTAAACTGTATGCATCTGAAATAGCTCAGTGGGTAACTAATGAAGCTGTACAGATACACGGCGGCTACGGATACGTGAAAGAATTCCACGTAGAGCGTTTGTTGCGCGATGCGAAGATCACACAGATATATGAAGGTACCAGCGAGGTACAGAAAATAGTAATAAGCAGGACTGTGTTGAAAGACTAGTACTATATGTAAGTATTTTAAAGGCCCTACCTAAACAGGTGGGGCTTTCTTTTGGCTAAAGTCGAAGCCCTTACCCATTGATTAATAAGATGTTGTTATTTAAATATTATTTTTAATATTTTCAGGTTATCCCGTTTATTAGGCCTATCTTTGCGGCTTCTTATTAAAAGTTCTTTATTTAGATGATTTCATTTTCGAGCCTCTCACTGAGAGAGGAATTAACTCGTGCCGTATCGGACATGGGCTTTGAGACGCCGACTCCTATTCAACAAAAAGTTATCCCGCAACTCTTATCTCAACCTTCTGATATTATTGGATTGGCGCAGACCGGAACCGGTAAAACTGCTGCCTTCGGACTTCCGCTACTGCACCACACTGACGTTGCACAGAAACATGTGCAAGCTCTTGTATTGAGTCCTACACGCGAATTGTGTATGCAAATACAGGAAGAATTTAAAAAATATGGTTACTACATGCGTGGTTTGCGTACCACTGCTGTGTATGGTGGCGTGCCTATAGGTGGCCAGATACGCGAGGTAAAGGCGCATCCGCAAGTGATAGTAGCAACCCCGGGCCGCTTAATAGACCTGCTGGAACGTAAAGCATTATCGCTGGAGCATGTACAATATGTAGTATTGGACGAAGCTGACGAAATGCTGAACATGGGCTTCCGTGAGGATATTGAGTTTATACTCAAAAACACTCCTGCCCGCCAGTATACATGGCTATTCTCGGCTACAATGAACAATGATGTTCGTAATATAGCCAAGCGTTTCATGAGCAAGTGGGAAGAATATTCCGTTGCGAAGGAAAACGTAGGTAATGAGAATATCGACCATCAGTACTTTGTTACCAATCACCACAACCGTTTTGAGACCCTGCGCCGTTTGCTGGATTTCACTCCGGGTATATATGGTATCATATTCGTTCGTACCAGGCAGGATTGCCAGGACATATCTGAAAACCTGATGAAAATGGGTTATCATGTAAGTCCGCTGCACGGCGATATGGACCAGAAGATGCGTAGCAAAGTGATGGAACGCTTTAAAAACAAAAGCCTGCAATGTATTGTAGCTACTGACGTAGCTGCAAGGGGTATAGATGTAAATGATATTACCCATGTGATCAATTACGAATTACCAGACGATCCTGAAGTATATACACACCGCAGTGGCCGTACAGGCCGTGCAGGTAAATCTGGTATATGTATGTCGATAGTTTCTCCGAAAGAAATATCAGGTATACGTGCTGTCGAAAGATTGGCTAAAACCCGCTTTCATAAAAGCGATATACCTGATGGTGCTGAAGTAGTGCGTAAAAAGCTGTTCTATTACTTAGAGCAGATTGAAACTGCACAACCTGAAGGCGATTTCGCAACTGTTTACCAGGCCACTATCCACGAAAAATTCGAGGATATGGATAAGGATGAACTGATACGCAGGCTCATCTGGTTGCAGTTGAAAGATACTATGGAAGCATACAATGATGCTGAAGACCTGAATGCGGGATATGCCAATAAGGGTGAGAACCGCCAGAGGGGTACTCGCAGCAGTGTGCGTCTCTTTATAAATATCGGAATGAAGGATGGTATCAATAGTGCTGAAAAGCTGTTGGGATTCATCACAGACTCTACTGATATTGAACCGGGCCAGGTAGACAGGATCACGGTTCGCGACCTGAGTAGTTTCTTCAATGTAAGCGGTTCGGCTGCTGAATTTATTGTCCAAACGATGTCTCAGAAGAAATTCAAAGGCAGGAAGATACGTATAGAAGAAGCTGAACAACGTGACCGTGACAGAGGTGGTTTTGGTGGAAACCGTGGTTTTTCAGGAAATAACGACCAGGGAAGAGGCCGTGGTGGAAGCCGCGGCGGTTATCCTACAAACCGTTCATTTTCAAGGGATAATGAAGGTGGAAGAGGTAGAAGTGACAGAGGTGGTTCACAGAAGTTTAACAGAAGAGATGATTGATATTTTAAATACGTGCTTGTTTAAACAGGAATTTTGAGCTTTCTTTGCATAAATTATTAATGAATATGAGGCTTGCGCTTCTTTCCATACTACTTATTTCTGCCTTGGGGTTAAAAGCCCAGGATGGGAAAGGTACGTCGCAGCAAAGCGATGGTAAGAATGGTGTTGCCAGCTTCTACCATGATAAGTTTGAAGGAAGGAAGACGGCAACCGGTGAAGTTTTTGACAACGACAAGTTTACTGCTGCATGTAATAAGCTGAAGCTGGGCTCTTATGTTAAGGTTACCAACCTTGATAACGGGCAGGTTGTTTATGTACGTATCAATGACCGTATGGCCGCAGGTAATAAACGCCTGATAGACCTGGCCAGTATAGCTGCAAGAAAACTGAACTTCCAGGGAAAAGGTATTACCAAAGTGAAAGTTGAGGTAGTGCCACCCGAAGAAGGAAGGCTGGCAATATTGGTGCAGAGAGGCTTGGAACAGCAACAACAAAGTGAACTGTAAGACTTAAGTATAAAAAAATAAAGGCTCCCATCGGGAGCCTTTATTTTTTTATTAAGTATCGTGTTGATTAATATTTCACTTTGTCCCAAGCCCATGAGAATGGCATAAGAATAAGAGACAATGTAAGGGTAGATTTGTTGGTTAGGGTAACGCCTTCACCATCATCATAGCCGGATTTTTCGCCCGTAGCATTTATATAGTCGAATTTACCCATCGCATATACAGCACGGAGTTTGAAGCAAATGCCGGCAAACACAGCAAGTTCACCCTTAAGATATGGTTGTGCTCTTATTACGGCTCCGGCCTCACCTTCATAAGCCGTAAGCGCGGCAGTAGGCATCACACCGGCACCAAACGTAAAACCTGCACCTTTTGATTTTTCAAGGGCGGCATCGCAGCCAAACTTAAGGTCAAGACCAAGGGGTACACCTATTTGCATAGAGCCGCCTGTGATCACATATTCCTTGTTATAACCGGAAGTACCTGAATAATATACATCGTTCACCGGTTCCATATCCCATATGAGCATATTGAAAAGGCCATCTATGCTGAATGCAAGCTGAGATGCCTCGCTAAATTTTGCAACAGGTATATAAGTACCCATTGTAACTCCAAAACCACCTTTGGTTTTTACCGTGCGCTCAATCACAGTATCTGCAAGAGATATTTTGTAATTAGAAATTGAGATTGGATAAGAATAACCCACCTGGTAGCGTTGCAACCCTTTGGGTAAACGAGCTTCTGCATTAATAGATGCGCCTAACACTAATAGTAAGCACAGGATAATAGTAGAGTTAAAGTGTTTCATTATTAATGATTTATCGCCTAAAAATATAATAAGGCATTCATTGTTTTATATAGGGGTTAATAATTTATTTTGCATAACTATGATATATCCGGGTATTCATATCAGGGAAACGAAAAATAAGGGGAGGGGTGTGTTTACAGATATGGGGATAGTTGCTAATTGCATTGTAGAGCATTCCCCGGTAATAGTAATGACCGGTGAAGAACGGGCATTGCTGGATAAGACACGCCTGCATGATTATATTTTTGAATGGATGCCGGAAGGGCAAAAGATGTGTTGTATGGCGCAGGGGTATATATCCGTTTATAACCATAGCTATACCTCGAATTGTGAGTATTTTATGGATTACGAGGATAATACAATCCATATAAAAACAGTGCGCGATATTGAAGCAGGAGAAGAACTTACGATTAACTATAATGGCGACTGGGATGACCCCAAACCTGTTTGGTTTGATGTGGTATAGTGTTTGAGAACCATTGAATTAGTTTTTTTTACTTTTGAATTTATAACCATGTGGGAAGAAAAAGATAATACCTTATATAGGAGTTTCACGTTCAAAAACTTCTCTGAAGCATTTGCATTCATGACGAGAGTAGCTATGCTGGCGGAGCAACATGATCATCACCCCAGGTGGAGTAATGTCTGGAATAAGGTGGAGATATGGCTCAATACCCATAGCGCCGGTAATACCGTAACAAGTAAGGACCGGGAACTGGCTGCGGCTATAGATAAATTAGTTTAGCCTGAATATAGGGTAGCGCATATGTACCGGCTCGCAGTAGCGGGAGTTGCAGTATATGAAATCGAGCTGGGCGGCTCCGTCTTTGGCAAATACCGGGTCTGATTTTTTCTTGTCCTCCAGTTCCTTTTTCAGTGCGGGATTTTCTTTGAGTAGTCCGGATGCTTCGTCTTCAAAAACATAATTGCTGAAATATTCTTTGCGTTGCAACAGGGCGTCAAAAAATCCCCAGGCAAAGAAGGCATCAGGTGCTGTTGGCTCAAGAGTTTCTACTATGTACCTTTTAGCAGGCTGGTTGGTTGATATGATGTAATCACCTGCTAATAGTTTTACCTGTTGTTTGTATGATTTCACTTTTACATTGCTGTGCAGGTAATGCCCTTCGTATGGTTTTGATACGGTTTGGTAATCTGTTATATAGTACACATCCAGTTGCATGGTAGTGTCGGCAGTTATTTTGCGCATTTTTACACCGTTGCGTTTCATGCGTTTTATTACGTGGCTCCAACCATGTTGTATTACATACGCTTGAGGTATGCTGATAGTTTTAGCAGGAGCGTATGTGTTGTAGTATGGTACCTCTTTAGTATAAGGTTTGTTATGGTCGTAATACAGGCGCGGAGCACCTGACACTTCACTTGGTTTGTACCCTGCTTCATACCCTTTGAAGGTTACATTCTCAAATTGAGTTGTGTCTACAGTCCATTCTATTGTGAGTTTCCCTGCGTCGGTAAGAGCTTTCCTATCCTGCAGGCGGGTATAGCGTATCTCGCTGATATTTTGCGATGCAAGTTTTATCATGCTGCGCATGAGTGTGTAAGTAGCTTTTACTCTTTGGCCGAAGGGTTTCAGCATATGTGTTTCGGGAACGAATGCGTAGGTTTGAAACAGGGCAGCGAAGCCGCTGGCAAAACGTGGCCCTTCATGAAATGCCTGCCATCCCTTATCCGGCGTAGAGCCGAAATGATTTACGTATGGTACAAGATCATAACCACGTTTCTTCATGTCTGCATAAATAAGGGGCTCAAAAGTATCGTGCAGGTATGTACCCATAGCTCCGCCCAGCTTATTATGCTGGGTAGATAATAAGGTCATGACATGCTGATAGTCCGCTCCATCGCTTACGTGGTTGTCAATAAAAATATCAGGGTCCAGTTCATGAAATAACTTAACCAGTGTTTGGGTTTCCTTCGCATCCATTTTAATGAAATCGCGATTCAGGTCAAGGTTTTGCGGATTGCCTCGGAAACCGTATTCTTCTGGGCCATTCTGATTGGCTCTGCTGTAGTTATTCCTGTTAAGAGCGCCACCAACATTGAAGACCGGTATCACAGCCAGCAGTACATTGTCGGGTATTTTAATTTTACCATAGGCAGCATCTCTTATCAGCATCATACTGGCATCAATGCCATCCGGTTCACCGGGGTGTATGCCGTTGTTGATAAGGATTACGAGATTGCCTGCAGCTTTCCATTTTTCAATATCAAAATTGGCACTGTTGTTATAGTAGACAATATGCAGTGGTTCATTAGCATCGCTTGGGCCGGCTTCTTTTATCCTTACTGTCAGGAACATCCTGGACAGGTCAGTATAAAAATTAATTGCTTCGGCATGAGTGGCTGTTTGTTTGCCATCACTTTTTTCAAATGGGGTAAGCGGTAATTGTGCATTTGCCTTATTGAACAATAGCAGCGTTAAAATAAACAGGAACAGGTTGCGCATGACCGAAAAATACTGATTTCAGTATAGTAAATTATCACTTACAAAGGGTTAAAACTAAAAACCCGGCATTTAGCCGGGTTTTGAATATCATTAATAAGAGTTCCACCAACCTTTGCGCTCCCATAGGAATGAGAACGGCATGAATATAGCAGAAACAGTAAATGTGTTTTTGCCTTTAAGTGTAAAATTGCTGGCGAGGTCATCCTGTTTGAATACGGAGCCTGATTTGTTGATGTATTGTATGTTATCAAAGGTATACATGAACCTGAACTTCATACATATACCTTTAAAGAAACCAACTTCATATTTTACAAACGGCGCCATACCAAAGGCTGTAGCGGCGTTATCCTCGAAACTGGTAAATGCAAATGACGGATGAATACCCGCGCCGATAGATGTACAGAACCTCTGGTTCTTAGTGCTGGTAGCATCACAGCCAAATTTGAAATCAAGGCTTATCGGTACACCTATCTCAGCACTCAATCCTGATATGCCCAAATCAAATGCCTGTGAATACAGGCCATTAGCTATGTTTTTCCAGTATTTAAAGTCGTATGTAAAGTCTGCATTAACAGCCAGTAAACTTACTCTGCCTAATTTTTTGACAGGAATGTATGTGCCCAGTGCAACACCGAATGCAGCAGTTGTATGTACTGATTCCTTCCATGGAGTGTCAGCTACATATACATTGTCTGCATTGTATGTTTTAAGTATGCCATTATAATCTGCTGTGCTGTTTACAAATGAATATCCAATTTGGAATCTTGTGAGAACACCGGGAAATTTTGCATTAGACTGTATGCTAAATGCAGTAATTAATAATAATGTGAATAACGATCTTAGGGTAATGTTCATTTTCATAAATACGGTATTAGTGCGTTAAAAATAATAAACCCTTTAATACGTTGTAATACCTGAAACAAAAAAATAAAGATGCCGAGTGTATCACTCAGATTATTAACAGTATATGGAATCTGTAAATTTCTGCATCTTTATAATGTAAACAGGCCAATTGAGTAATAGCAGACATACAGAACAACCGGATGAAGCCCTGCTGCTGCTGTATAAAAGTACAGAAGATAGCAGATGGATGGGGGTGCTGCTGGAAAGGTACACGATGCTCTTGTTTGGTGTGGCTATGAAATACCTGAAAGACAAAGTAATGGCTGAAGATGCAGTGCAGCAGGTATTTCTAAAAGTACTTACCCATTTGCCGCAGGGGGAGATAAATAATTTTAAGGGCTGGCTATATATACTCATGCGTAATCATTGTCTCCAGCAATTGCGCGACAGGGAATATACCAGCGATGATTCTGTTCTGGCGTATGTCCCTGCTTCTGAAGATGATATGGAAGACCTGTTGCTGCATGAATATAACCTGGAGCAAATGACGGTAGCCCTAAATGAGCTGAGTAAGGAACAAAGAGACTGCATTGTGTATTTTTACCTGGATAAAATGAGTTACCAGCAAGTAATGGACAAAACAGGTTTCAACTTTGCGCAGGTAAAGAGTTATATACAGAATGGTAAGAGGAACCTGAAACAATTAATATTGAAAAAACAGGCAGAAAGAAAATGAGCGATGGCCGTAACATATGGAATGATAATAGTGGCAGGCTGCCTGAAGATAAACTTATAGCTTACCTGGAAGGCAAACTGACTGCCGAAGAACAGCATGAGGTAGAATTGTGGCTGGCAGAGGAGGGTATGGAAGCTGATGCACTGGAAGGATTGAAAAATGTGCCGACAAATGATACTCAACAGGTAGTGAGCCGATTGAATCGTGACCTGCATAGCAAGGTCGCTAAGAACTACCGCAGAAGAAGCAGACCCATACGTGATAACAAATGGGCTATGGTTGCGGTATTGTTGATATTGCTATTTGCAATAGTTGCGTATATAATAATTAAACTATCTACGGTGAACTAAACCGTATGGGCATTAGGCAATGTGAAGTAGAACCTGCTGCCTTCGCCTACTGTACTCTCAACCCATATTTTGCCATTATTTTTTTCAATAAAGTCTTTGCAAAGCAATAAGCCAAGGCCGGTGCCCTGCTCGTTAATAGTGCCGCGGGTGGTAAATGTTTCAAGTCCAAAAAGTTTATCCAGCCCTACTTTGTCTATACCAATTCCATTGTCTGCAATACATATGGTAGTATGCGTAGTGCCGGGCTCCGCGGTTATATCTATCCTGCCACCCAGGTTGCTGAATTTTATTGCGTTGCCTATGAGATTTCTGAATACAGCCTGTATCATATCTCTGTCTGCATAGACAAGCAAATCCTTTGCTACTGCATTTGTGATAGTTATTTTTTTATCTGAAGCAGCTTTTTGCATTAGCTGCAAAACAGTTTCAATTTTCTCGTTGATATTGATATTTGCAGGGTTCATGCTTTCTCCTTTGAGCTGGCTTTTAGACCATTGCAGGAGATTGTTTACAAGACCGGTAGTGTACCCGAGGTTTTTAGATATTTCCGGTAAAAAAGATTTTAGTTCTTCTTCTGTGATCTGGCCTTCACTGGTCATAGTAACAATGGAGAGCAGTGTGTTAAGCGGGCTGCGCAGGTCGTGTGATATGATAGAAAATAGCCTGTCTTTAAGCTGGTTAAGCGCCTGTAAGTTTTCCTCGCTCTGTTTTCGCTGGGTGATGTTGCGGAATAACAGGAACTGACCATCATACTTGCCATTAGCTTCGATAAGCGGAGTAACTGTTACGGCATAATAATTACTGCTGTTGCTGTCTTCACCCAGTTTAAGCTCTATCTTATCGTTGTTATGTTTATTCAACGCTTCTGATAAATTCCCGTCACCAATATGCAGCTCTGAAAATTCCGTACCAATAAGCTGGCTGCAGTATGGCGCAAGAATTTGCCGCATCTGGTTGTTTGCATCAACTATTCGGTCATTCTTGTCTAATACAAGGACGCCTTCCTGCATCGCTTCCATTATCCTTTCACGGGCCACCGGTACTATGTCAAATAGTTTAAACCGCAAGAGTGCCAGAGAAATAATTATAGCTGTTATTACAAATGCGAATGGCGTAATGTCGATGTTACTGAATGGGGTAGCGCGAGATAAGTACAGGATGTTTGCTATCCAGGGAATAAATACGGCAAATAATATTGCCCTGTTCTGCTTTTTGAATATCGGGTCTGCTGCACTGAATTTCTTAATCAGCAGATATGCCCCCCATACCAGCATAGAATAGAAGAACACAGTGTGTACCCAATACCAGGGGCCCTTGGTTATTATAAGCTGGTATATACCATCGGCATATCCGTATGTCTTAGTCGCATATTGCAGGTGGTGATAGTCATTTGTCCATTCAAGAATGAGGGTAATTGATGGTATAAGGAAGATTGCTATAATATTCCGGATGGTTAGCAGCCTGTCTTTACCTGTATAATGCAAAGTAAATATTATCCAGAATGCAGGTAAGAATGATATGCCCAGGTATTCTGTTTTGTTACAAATATTAATTAGCCATGGGGCTGAACTACCTAACTCTATGCCATAAAATATAGCCCATATAGTGGCAGAAAGTGTAATGTATCCAAAAGAGTAGACTGATGTGCCTAATCTCTTAAATGTTACAATACTTAACGTTAAAGTGAATAAACCCAGCAATACAAGTATTGCGGATAAGAAATTGAATTCAAGCCCCATCTGCAGCAAAATTACAAGAAGTATTAGTTATTACTGTTAATTATCTGGCTGTAGTTAGGTCGTAAACGTCTAAAAAATAGTACCTTGCATAATATATTATATGAGTCTGAAAGGCAGAAAAATAGTATTGGCCGTAACGGGTAGCATAGCTGCGTATAAGACACCGCACCTGGTAAGGCTAATGGTAAAAGCGGGAGCTGATGTTAAGGTGCTGATTACAAATGCAGCAACTGACTTTGTGAGCCCTTTGTCTTTGGCCACAGTATCAAAAAATCCCGTATACAGCAATGTAGCAGATGGTGCGGCATGGAATAACCATGTGGAGCTGGGCCGCTGGGCTGATGCTATGCTGGTAGCCCCTTGCAGTGCCAATTCTTTAGCAAAGCTGGCAAATGGCCTGTGCGATAACCTGGTGTGTGCCGTATATCTTTCGGCTGCTTGTCCTGTATTTATAGCACCGGCTATGGACGAGGATATGTGGATGCATACGGCTACTAAAAATAATCTTGATAAGGTACGAAGCTACGGTAATCATATTATCCCTGTCGCTCATGGCGAGCTTGCCAGCGGACTTATTGGAGAGGGCAGGATGGCAGAGCCTGAAGAAATAGTACAATTCCTTTCTGCATATTTCGAAAAAAAAAACACTAATCAGTTAAGCGGAATAAAAGCGCTGGTAACAGCGGGGCCTACATATGAACGTATTGACCCGGTTCGCTTCATCGGTAATTTTTCTACGGGCAAAATGGGTATAGCTATTGCTGAATCTCTTGCAGAAAGAGGGGCCGAGGTAACTCTTGTGCTCGGGCCATCATCACAAAAAACAGAGCATAGGGGTGTAACAACTATCCGTGTAGAAAGTGCTGAAGAAATGTACGCAGCATGTATAAACGTGTTCCCCGAAACGAAACTGGCAGTTTTGTCTGCAGCAGTGGCGGATTACAGGCCTGCAGAACCTGCCCCTGAGAAAATAAAAAAGCATGGTGATACGTTAGATATTACACTGACCAAGAATAAGGACATACTGGCTACCCTGGGAGGAATGAAAAAAGAAGGGCAAACCTTAGTAGGTTTTGCATTAGAAACAACGAATGAAGAAGCAAATGCAACAGAAAAGCTAAGCAGGAAGAACGCCGATATGATAGTGTTAAATTCTTTGAATGATGAGGGGGCAGGTTTCGGTCATGATACTAACAAGATAAGCCTGGTGAAAAAAGACGGAACTATAACTAAATTGCCCTTACAAACAAAAGTTCAGGCTGCAGAGGCTATTGTAGACAATATTCTAGAAATGTGATATGCTGAAAAAACTATTTAATCTTATCATATGCACTTTTGTCCTGCAGGTAGCAGTACACGCGCAGGAGATAAACTGTAAAGTGAAAGTGCAGGGGCCAAGCATCCAGGGTGTTGATAAAGAGGTGTTCAGGAGCATGGAGCGGTCGTTGAATGATTTTATTAACACAAGGAAGTGGACCAATGATAACTATAATACAAGCGAAAAGATAGAGTGCAATATCATGCTCAATCTTACCAAAGTGTTGAATGTGAATGATGGTTCTTTTGAAGCTACCCTTAATATACAAGCTACAAGGCCCGTTTATAATACCGGCTACAATAGCCCTACACTCAATTATGTAGACAGGGAAGTACGGTTTCGATACAACCAGTATGCACCTTTGCAATTTGATGATAACAGGG
Organism: Flavipsychrobacter sp.; assembly: GCA_044227125.1. Taxonomy (GTDB): domain Bacteria; phylum Bacteroidota; class Bacteroidia; order Chitinophagales; family Chitinophagaceae; genus Polluticoccus. The sequence continues at coordinate 720,810 of JBGAFS010000001.1, read as the reverse complement.
TTTCGGGTAGTGACCCGCTGGCATCTAACCTGACTGCTGTGGTAGCATATTATATCTACCTGGTTATAGGTTTGGATTACGACAGTTTTGCGCCCAATGGCGGAACAGATTATTTCAAGAAGGCACAAAATATAGTTAACAATGCCCCAGAGCAGGGTAAGGATATTAATGGCTGGAAGGCTGTAGAAGGTACAAAGAACCGCTACTGGATTGTAGACCAAATATTAAGCCCGAGGTATAACGAATTTCGACGCTACTGGTACTCTATGCACAGGGAAGGTTTGGATAACTTGTATACAAAACCTGATGAAGCAAGGAAAGCTATATTGAACGGCATAGGTAAGCTGGTGCAGCTTAACAAGGAAAACCCTAACTCTATTCTTATACAGATGTTCTTCACTACCAAGAGTAATGAAATAATGAGCGTATTAAGCCAGACACCTAAAACCGAGAGGACTACCTATATCAGTATGCTGCAGCAGGTAGATGTACCCAATGCCCAGAAATACGCAAATTTAAAATGATGAAGCTGAATAGCATTTTAATACTATTGTGCAGTTTTGTAATGTTTTCCTGCAAGCCAAAAGAGGAAGGGCATTTATCTCAGGACAAAATGGAACGGGTAATTACAGATCTGCATATTGCGGAAGTGAATAGTATGATAATGTCGGACAGTACACACCAGGCAAGAAATAAGAATTATGATTCACTGGCTGTCTATTATAAAGATGTGCTCCATCACCACAACCTTACATTAGAGGAGTTTTCTAAAAGCCTTGAATGGTATAAAAACAACCCTGATGAGCTGGATACAGTGTATGCCCATGTAATAACTGACCTGAGTATCATGTCAGGAGAAACGGATCGTAAGTAATTAATGCAGCTTAGCTAATGCATCCTGCATACGTTTCATGGCAGCCTCAAGTTTATCCATTGAGGTGGCAAACGAAATACGCAGGCAATTGGAATTGCCAAAGGCGCCTCCATTTACAGTACTTATATGTGCAGTATGCAGCAGGTACATAGACATTTCCTCGTCATTGCTGATAGTGGTAGTGCCATCAGTTTTACCAAAGAAAGAACTGATATTAGGGAAAGCATAAAAAGCACCCTCAGGCATGTTTATTTTAATGCCCGGCATAGCTTTCAGTGCCCCGATAACAAAATCTCTCCTTTCTTTGAATGCATCGCGCATAGTATAAGAAGGCTCAAGCGGGCCGGTCAACGCGGCTATTGCAGCTCTTTGAGTTATTGAGCTGGTGCCGGATGTAAATTGTCCCTGCAGTTTTTCGCAAGCCTGCACTATTTCTTTAGTCCCTGCCATATAACCAAGCCTCCAGCCGGTCATAGCAAATCCTTTAGAAAGGCCATTGACCACAATTACGCGGTCTTTAATGCCGGGGAACTGTGCAATGCTTTCGTGTGCGCCGCGATAATTGATGTACTCATATATCTCGTCACTAATGATGAGTATCTGCGGATAACGATTGAATACTTCTGCCAGGGCAGCAAGTTCTTCTTTTGAATATACGCTACCTGTGGGGTTGCAGGGTGAGGAAAAAATAAACAGTTTTGACTGTGGTGTAATCGCAGCTTCAAGTTGTGCAGGAGTAAGTTTAAAGTCTGTATCAATTGTACAGTCTATAAATTTTACCTTTCCCTCTGCAAGATTCACCAATGCACTGTATGTAACCCAGTAAGGAGTTGGTATCAATACCTCGTCTCCGGGGTCTACAATGCTGAGTATAGCATTTGCCAGAGATTGTTTTGCACCTGTAGAAACGATTATTTCATCCGGCGTATAGTCAAGATTGTTATCTCTTTTAAATTTCTGACAAATAGCTTGCCGCAGGTCAGGGTAACCCACTACAGGAGTATATTTTGTGTACCCGTTATACATGGCTGCTGTGGCAGCTTCGCATATGTGTACGGGGGTCATAAAGTCGGGTTCACCCAGGCTCAGGTCTATAATATCTATGCCATTAGCTTTCAGTTCACGGCTAAGTTTAGCCATCTTAATGGTTTGTGGCTCGGCTATTCGGTTCAGTCTTTGAGCTAATTGCATGAACTCTTGCTATTGTTAAGTAGCAAATCTAACGAAGATGAAGTAAATATTATGTTTAAATTATGGCTGGGTCACATTTACATTCGATGTATGTGAGAATGCATCTGTAAAGAACGCCAGGTAAAAAGACATAAGCACGATAAGGCCAATAACTACGCCTAAGAAAATGATTGTTTTCTTATAAGCGCCGTTGATCGTTTTCATTTTATGCAGCTCGCTAATATTATTGATTATGTTCTCCATGCGGGAGAAGGCTGTTTCACCTTTTACCACATAATCATAAGCGCCAAATTTCATGCTGTCTGTTGCAACTTCAATTTTATCCTGGCCCGAAAGCATAATTACCTGTACACCAGGGTATTCTTCCTTAATGGCTTTCAGTATCTCAACACCATTTTTAGCATCAGCCCTGTGAGCATTGAGGTGAAAATCAAGTACTACTATCTCCGGATGCATTTTCATATTCGCTAAAGCTTCTTCTCCATTATCGAAAGTTTTTATGGTGTATAAAAACCTTTCTGATAAATAGTCTTTCAGCATTTCATTCTGGATGGGTTCGTCATCCACTAAAAACATGTAGCGATTATGTTCGGTTGCCATATTGCTTGTATCAATTTCGTAGAAAAATAGGCAAAATATTTCAAAAATTATAGAGCCTGATGACCTGAATCATCTCAATATACCTGAATAATTGTCTTTTAGTGGGTTGGTATCAATTATTAATTGGTTGTTTTAGTTCTTTAAAGGCCTTTTCGCATACTTTCTTCAAATGGCTAATTAATGAAGGTAGTCTTTCAAAATGCGCAGATTCGCCTGCCGTTTGCTCTATCAGGAATATATGGCTGATATCTTCTTTTACGCCCATATATGATAGCTGGGGCTTCATAGAGTGTGCAGCTATTTTTATAGCCTGGTAATCTTTCGCAGATAGCCCCTGGTCTATATTGGTTAGCAGGCGCGGACCATTATCGAGGAACATACCTATATATTTTTGCATTTTTTCTGCATTGCCCCCGGTAAACTGTTTCAGGAATTGCATATCTGTTACCTTATCGGGTATTGAAGGCATGGTTGGCTCTGCTACAGAATGATTGCTGTTGGGCTGGTTTACAAGTGTATGTTTAGTGCCATTATTGTCAATCAGAGAAGCTATTTTAAGAAGCAACTCATCAGTCTGAAATGGTTTGGAAACGTAGGCATTCATCCCAGCATCGAAATATTGCTTAACGTCTTCCTGGAAGACATTCGCAGTCATAGCTATGATCTTAGTGTCTTTTGCTGGTGCAGGTAATGTATTGCGTATAGTTTGAGTTGCCGTAACACCATCCATGACCGGCATCTGTATATCCATCAATATGATATCGTATTGTTCATTCGCAACTCGATTCACAGCTTCCTGCCCGTTGACAGCAATATCAATAACAACACCAGGCATAAGTTCTTTAAGAGTATCTTCGGCTACCATCCTGTTAAATTCATTATCCTCAACAAGTAACAGCTTTACATTGTTGAGTTTCTTCATGGTAGCATCATCTATTACTACACTTTGCTCTGCAGAAGACTGTACTGAAGATTCTCCGAATGGAATAACTACTGAAAAAGTAGTGCCCTTGCCCAGTTCACTTTTAACAGAGATATCTCCCTGCATGAGGTTAACCAATTGCTTTGAAATGGTAAGCCCCAGCCCGGTTCCGCCAAATTTCCTGGCCACATCTGTGCCCGCCTGTGTAAAGCTTTCAAATATTTTGTCGACATAATCTGCTGCAATGCCTATACCTGTATCTGATACATCAAAACGTATCCAGGTCTTATTCTTGTCCTGTTTTTGAACAGATGCCCGTACCTCTACATAGCCTTTTTCTGTAAACTTAACAGCATTGCCTGCAAGGTTAATAAGAACCTGGTTAATACGGGTTGGGTCGCCGATAACATGTTTAGGTACATCGGAATCCAGTGATACCCGCATTTCTATCCCCTTTTCCTCTGCCCTGAAGAGCAACATATCCCTGATACTATCCAGTACTTCTTTCAGTGAAAAATCAGTTTGTTCAATGACTATTTTACCTGCTTCTATCTTAGAAAGGTCCAGTATGTCATTGATAATAACCAGTAAGTTATCGGCCGACATCCTGATTGCATCCAGGTAGCGTACCTGGTCGGGTCGCGGGTCTTTGCCCTGCAGCAGTCTTGTCATGCCCACTATTGCGTTCATTGGTGTACGTATTTCGTGGCTCATGTTTGCCATGAATTGCTGCTTGAGCTGGGCAGTACGTTCTGCTACTTCTTTCTCCTTTTGTGCAAGCTCAATCTGCTGGCGTGTTTGCAGGTTACGAAGCTTGTTATAAGTTGTCTGTTTAAATATCTCTTCTTTAAGTTGCTCATATGTTTTTAGATGATGGAAAGCCTTGGGTATATCGCCCATCTTATCATAGAGCATAGACAAGCCCTCATGGATGCTCATCACATCATGCTTTCGTTCATATTCTTCAGCTAGGGTGAAGGCTTCGTTCATGTGCTGTAAAGACTGGCGATAATTGCCTTCATCCATCAGCAAACGGCCTATGTAGAAATGGCAAATGATCTGAACTTCTGCATTGCCAAATTCTTTAGAACGCTCCAACGCATCTTCCAGGTATTTAGATGCATTGGTAAAGTCATTCATCTTATAGTATACCTTACCGAGGCCGCTGATGGCCATTGCATGCATTACAGTGTCAGGGTCGGAGAGGGCAAGGTTTTCTTCAAAATATCGTAATGCTTCATTTAGTTGTTCCTGTTTGAAATAGATATTGCCCAGTATATGGTATAAAGAGTTGAGCCTATGCGGGTCTTTAGCCCTTTCGAATATCGGGAGACATCGTAATGCGAACTCAAGGGCATTTTCATAGTCGTTGAGGTCGTAATTGATGTATGCAATACTTGCCAGGTTTACAGACTGCGCCACCTCATCGCCCAGCTTTTCGTTTATTGCGAGGGCCTTAACGAAACGGTTCAGAGCTTCGGCGAGTTCACCCTTATCCCTGTATATATAGCCCATGTTGTTATTGGCACGGGCCTCAAGAGGCTTATTCTTAATTTCTTTGGCCACCTGCATGGCTTCCTGCAGTATTGCGAGTCCTTTGTCATATTCGCCATGCTGCCAGTAACACCAGCCGCGTAAATTCTTACCACGTCCTACTCCCAGCCTGTAACCGATCTTTTCTGAACGGTCAATTATTTCACCGGACATTTCATAAGCCTTATCTACATCAAAGTTTCTGACCTCCAGTGCCATTTCTATGAATGTATCAATACGGGTTTTCTCGTTCGTCAGCGATTCATATTGCTGCAATAATTCTTTGTACTTAGGTGTGTCCATTTCGTATAAATATACCTGCTATAAAATTAAAAACCCCTTGCTTATCAGCAAGGGGTAATATTAGAAAACCCTGTGTGTATCTCTCTCTCTCTTTAATGAGGGATTTTCAGTGGTTTTATTATCCGTTTTGAGCCTGGCGTTCGTATTCTTTTTGTCCGACATCATCGTAGCTGCGATAAACTAAGCACCAGTGTCCGATAAGTGCTAAGCCCCAAGCAGCAACAGTCCATGCCGGCCAAGGGTATACCCAACCTGTAGCGCCTTTATCATACATCATTAGTTGCAGAGCAGAAGCAATAGCATAAACAACAAGGTGTATCAGGAACATTGATTTTTGCTTGCCGGTAGGCGGAACTCTTTTTGGCATGAATTGATCGATTTTGCACAAAGATAATGCTAGAGATTGATTTATAAAACAGTGTTCATATGTTGTTTTTGTACATGTTGTTTGACAAAATACTGGCAAACATGTGCGATAAAATTATTAACTTTTCAAAATTTTTGTAGAGTAATAGTTTAATATTTAATAATATAACATGAGGCAAAGAATTTTACTCATTACATCATTGCTGTTTACAACTTCTGTTTCTGTGTATGCTCAACCTCAATCTTTTCTTGAAGGTAAGAGTAATGTGAAGTTGCAGGATGTAATAAAAGAGTACCAGCAATCAAAACAAACATTCGCAGACAACGAAGACGAAGAAGAAGTACGTGATAGAAAACGAAAAAAAGTTGTTGCAGAAAAACATGATTATCATTTTGACAGGTGGCTATGGTACTGGAGCAGTCATACAGATGCCGACGGATATCTTGTATCTCCGGTGAAAAACTATGAAGAGTGGCAAAAATACATTGCCGGCCGATCTATGGCAAAGTCTACTGCCACAAGCAATGCTAACTGGGTATTTCAGGGGCCAACAACCTCAAATGGCGGATATGAGGGAGTAGGCAGGATACAGAATATAGAATTTCACCCAACAGACCCTAATACATACTGGGTGTGCACTGGAGGCGGTGGTGTTTGGAAAACAACCAATAACGGTGTGAGCTGGACATCAATTACAGAGTCATTACCCGTATTGGGAGCCTCAGACCTTAAGGCGAATCCTAAAAATCCTAATACACTTTATTTGTGTACGGGTGACAGAGACGCCAGCGATACCTACAGTATCGGTGTAATGAAATCTACTGATGGCGGTAATACATGGGTAGCTACAGGAATTAGCTGGACTAAATCGCAATATATGCTGGCCAATAGTCTTATGATCAATAAGGTAGATACTAACTCTCTTACTCTTGCCGCCAGCGATGGTATATATAAATCATACAACGGAGGTACCAGTTGGACCAAAGTGCAAAGCGGTAATTTCAAACAGGTATTATATCATCCTACAGATACATCAATATTATATGCAGCTACTTATAACGGCAGCGCTAATGCACAGATATTCCGTTCTGCTAATGGAGGTGCTACATGGACACAGGTTACAAGTTTCAGCAGTACTAAACGCATAACACTGGCAGTAACCCCTGCAAACGTAGCGATAGTAAAAGCCGTGGTTGCGAATACAAGCAATGGATTAAACGGAGTATATAATTCATCAGATACAGGTAAAACATTTATCAAGATATTTGGCCCTACCGGTTGTACCGGAGATATCCTTTCAAGTGATAATAAGGCTACTCCTACCAACTGCGGAAAACAGGGCTGGTATGACCTGTCTATCGCAATTGATCCTAATAACGCAAACAAAGTATTTGTAGGTGGTGTAAATACACACTATTCAATAAATGGTGGTACCAGTTGGACCATTACAACACAATGGTATTCTCAGATGGCCGGCGTAGCAACCGTACATGCTGATAAACATTGGCTGGCATTTCACCCCCTTGTAGCAAACAGGTTGTTTGAATGTAATGATGGTGGTGTTTACCGTACAGATAATCCATTGCCTACATCCGTATGGAATGACCTGACTCACACAATGGGCATTACTCAGTTTTATAGGAATGCAGCTACCAGCAATACTACATTTGTATTAGGTGGTGCGCAGGATAATGGTACTAAAATGTACCAGGGAGGTGCCTGGGTATCAGCAGGTGGTGGTGATGGTATGGATTGCCAGATAGACTTCGTTGACAGTAATACATTTTATACCGCTGTGCAGTATGGGGATATAGATAGACATTCATCAACCCTGGGCGATGCTAATATCTCAAATAATATACCGGGCAATATGAGTGGTAAAGGTCCATGGATAACACCATATATCATAAATCCTAACAATAATATGGATCTCATTGCAGGTTATAAAAACGTTTATTACAGTGGAGATGCAGGTGATAACTGGATCGACCTCTTTAATAAACCCCTGGATGCTAATAAAAGTGTCAACAGGATAGCCATGACACCGGCAAATGATTCAGTTATTTACATGATCACGGATGACAATAATGGTAAGATATATTTTACTAACACTTTCTCTCCATGGGTTTCTACTGATTATGATTCAATCCAGTACACGTCCACTTCATATGATATTACTGATATAGAGGTTGATACAAAGAAAAAAGATAGGTTCTGGATAACATTCGGCGGGTATAACAGTCCGCAGGTAGTAGAGTATAATGCAGGCGTGTGGACTACCAACAAAACAGGTTTGCCAAATGTACCTGTTCATTGTTTTGAGCGGGATAGCTCAAATGATATAATATACGTAGGAACAGATATTGGCGTGTTTTACCAGGATACGGCTACAGGTCTTACCTGGACTCCATACAATAAGAATATGCCAAGTATAGAAGTGACAGATCTTGCTATTAACTATAATAAGCAAGAGCTTTGGGCATCAACATATGGGCGTGGTATGTGGAAGACATTAAAACAAGATTATGTTACACCACATGATACTGATACTACCAATATTGTTGCCGCTATACCTTTTGTTTCAGATGGTTTTACAATCGTTCCTAACCCGAGCAATGGCCATTTTAATGTAAGAACCACAACAGCTGCATTGTTCAGCAAACAAATAACAGTGCTTATTGTAGATAATGCCGGCAGGATGGTATTGAACAGAAAATACACTTTTGGACAGGATGGAACAATGAATATTGATCTGCCAGAATTATCAAAGGGTATTTACATTTTTGAGGCAGTAGGGGATAGTGGTGTTATAGGACGAAAACGGATCATAATTAATCAATAATACTAAATGCCCCGTAAGGGGCATTTTTATTTAGATGATATCGTGTACTTGTTCAGCAAGCCATGATTTCTTTCATTCTCGCGGGCCTCTTTTTCTAGCGGATTATTGTAGTAGCCATACTTGATGGAGTACCAGGTATATCTGCACAGGAATGGTAGTATGCCCATACGCTTATATTGCTCAATATGGGTAAGCTCATGCAGCAGCCAACAGGTATTATTCGTTAATTCTTGCTTGTTTGCACCATGCAGAAATATGGTGCGGCCTATAACTACAGCAACGTCCGGAGTTTTCAGCCTGGCTGCTGCGATCCTTGCCAGCACACTCTTTTCTTTAACGAAGACCTCGACCATACTTATTGGTTGTGCAAAAAATATGCCCCGCTATAAGCGGGGCATATAAAAATTATGTTATAGTATGTTGACTTAAGCTTTCTGCATAGCAGGTGTTGCAGGGCGCTTTGCATATGCATAAGTGCCAAACAGTACTATACTGCCTGCTAAGTCGCCCAGAATGCTGTATTTGTAGAAAGGTATTGCATCTACATAAGTTTTAACCAAACCGGCAAAACTATAGCCATTCCAGCCGCTCATGAAATATCCAAAGTTTGATACTAAAAAGAAAACCATTGAGCTGAGCAGTGAATAACCTATCACTTTAGCGCCATTTATCTGTCCAGCTTTGCTACCGATAAAAGTAACCAGCGCCATGCCTGCATAAACCATTATCTGGCTGAGGCCGTAGAAACCATTTATGCCGGTAAATAACTGAAAGTAAAGGTCTGCTATGAATAAGCTGAATAGGGGAAATATATAAGCATATTTCTTGTTAGCTATAACAGCACCGCCAAACAGGCCAACTGCAGCTACAGGAGTGATGTTAGGGATGTGCATTTCTGCAGTGATAACGCGCATAACGGCTGTGGCAAGTATAAGCCCCGCAGCCAGCATGATATTGGTGTAATTACGTTTCATATAACGTCAAAAGTAAAGACTCAAAGTTAAAAAGTAAAAAAGAAAGTATACACAATGGTTGATATTGGCAAAAGTCCAATATCAACCATTGTTATTATTCATTAAAGGCCTTTGCCATGACAGCTTTTGTATTTTTTACCACTGCCGCAAGGACAAGGGTCATTGCGGCCTATTTTAGGGCCTGCCTGAACCGGGGTGCGCCTTACTGCTGTTTCCTGGTCATTATATACATCATGTTCATCGGCTGCATAATCCTGGCCTGCAGCATCTATATCTTCCTTATTCATGCGCATCTGGCTCATGTCTGTATGCTGAGGTAGTTCTGCAGCAGCCTGTGGCGGTGCTTCCTGTATTGGTATACCGGCCCTGAACAGGAATGAAATAATAGTGCGGTTTGTATCCAGCAGCATTTGCTGGTACAGGTTAAATGCTTCGAGTTTATATATCAGCAACGGGTCTTTCTGCTCATAAGAGGCCATTCTTACAGACTGGCGCAGGTCATCCATAGCACGCAGGTGGTTTTTCCATGCATCATCTATCATGGCCAGGGTAATACCTTTTTCAAGAGCGAGTATGACAGGTTTACCTTCCTGCTCTACAGATTCTTTGAGGTTAGCATATACCTGCATACCATGCATACCATCAGTGAATGGTATAACGATATTTTCTACGCGGTCGCCATTGTCGGCCAGTATTTGCGACAGGGTAGGCATTATATTCTCGCGAATATTTGCCGTTTTGCGACTGTAGAAATCTTTAGCCTGGCTGTACAGTTGCTCCCCAAGAACATCCGTCTTGGCAGTTTTGAACTCTTCTGCTGTAATGTTTTCCGGCTCCATAGCCAGGTGTTTCATTACCTCTATTTTGAAGGCTTCAAAATCTCTTGTTTCTTCAAACTGGGCAGCCATATCAGCACATACTGCATACAGGGCGTTGTCAAGGTCTATAGCCAGCCTGTCACCAAATAATGCATTCCTGCGGCGTTTGTAGATAACGTTACGTTGTGTGTTCATAACGTCATCATATTCCAGCAGGTTTTTACGCATGCCGAAGTTGTTCTCTTCTACTTTTTTCTGTGCACGTTCTATCGATTTGGTGATCATGCTGTGTTGCAGCACTTCGCCATCTTTGTGCCCCATTTTATCCATCAGGGACGCGATACGTTCTGAACCGAACAGGCGCATCAGGTCGTCTTCCAGCGATACAAAGAACTGAGAGCTACCCGGGTCTCCCTGGCGGCCGGCACGACCACGCAACTGGCGGTCTACACGGCGGCTTTCGTGGCGTTCTGTACCAATGATAGCTAAACCACCCGCTTCCTTAACACCCTGGCCCAGCTTGATGTCGGTACCACGGCCTGCCATATTGGTGGCTATGGTAACAGCACCTGCTAGCCCGGCCTCTGCAACTATCTGTGCCTCACGGGCGTGCTGCTTGGCGTTCAGTACATTGTGCGGTATTTTCTTTTGCTGCAACATACGGCTCAGTAATTCTGATACCTCTACAGATGTAGTACCTACAAGGGTAGGACGGCCTATGGCGCGCATAGCTTCTACTTCATCTATTACTGCTTTATACTTTTCGCGTTTTGTTTTGTAAACCAGGTCCTGTTGGTCCTTACGAACAATAGGTACATTGGTAGGGATAGTTGATACGTCCAGTTTGTAAATTTCCCAGAACTCACCAGCTTCAGTTTCAGCAGTACCGGTCATACCTGCAAGCTTATGATACATACGGAAATAGTTTTGCAGCGTGATGGTTGCAAAGGTTTGCGTTGCTGCCTCTACTTCTACGTTTTCTTTCGCTTCTATAGCCTGGTGTAAACCGTCGCTATAACGGCGGCCTTCGAGTATACGACCTGTTTGCTCATCTACAATTTTTACTTTGCCCTCCATTACCACATATTCCACATCTTTATCAAAGAGGGTATATGCTTTCAGTAACTGCTGTACAGAGTGTATGCGGTCTGCTTTAGCGGCGTAATCCTGCAGCAGCAGGTCTTTGCGCTGTGCTTTTTCTTCAGGTGTAGTTGCTGTTTTTTCTATCTCTGCCAGTTCTGAACCAATATCAGGCAGTATGAAGAAATGAGGGTCCTCACCTGATTGTGTAATAAGTGCAAGGCCTTTTTCTGTCAGGTCTACGCTCTTATTCTGCTCTTCGATAGTGAAGTATAATTCTGTATCTACTTTAGGCATATTGCGTTTCTGCTCACCTATATAATAGTTCTCTGATTTTTGAAGTATTGCCCTGTTACCTTCTTCACTAAGGAATTTGATAAGGGCTGTATTTTTAGGTAATCCGCGGAATGCACGATATAAGTGAAGGCCGCCGGAATCTTTATCTGTTTTTCCTTCTGATATCAGTTTTTTAGCTTCTGTGATACTTTGGTTCACCACTTTGCGCTGTGCTTCTACCAGTCGCTCAATACGGGGCTTCAGAGCGTGGAATTGCTGCTCATCGCCGCGAGGCACAGGTCCTGAAATGATAAGCGGGGTACGCGCATCATCTATCAGTACGCTATCCACCTCATCCACCATTGCATAGTGGTGTTTGCGTTGCACCATTTCTTCCGGTTGATGTACCATGTTATCGCGCAGGTAGTCGAAACCGAATTCATTATTGGTACCATAGGTGATATCTGCCATATAGGCATTGCGGCGCTCCGGTGAATTTGGCTGGTGTTTGTCGATACAGTCGACAGTTATGCCAAGGAACTCAAACAAAGGGCCGTTCCATTCCTGGTCACGACGTGCGAGGTAATCGTTCACCGTTACTATGTGTACGCCTTCTCCTGCCAGTGCATTCAGGTAGGCAGGGAGGGTAGAAACGAGTGTTTTACCTTCACCCGTAGCCATTTCAGCTATTTTACCCTGGTGCAGGGTAATACCACCAATTAACTGCACATCATAATGCAGCATATTCCAGGTAACGGTATTGCCGGCTGCCTGCCATGTGTTCTTGTATATAGCTTTGTCGCCTTCAATACGAATATAATCTCGCTCTATTGCCAGATCTTTATCCAGTTGGGTAGCTGTAACAGTTAATTCCTGGTTTTCTTTGAGCCTGCGTGCAGTTTCTTTTATAACCGCAAACGCTTCCGGTAATATTTGTTCCAGTATAACTTCTATCTGTTCATCACGCTTCTTGATGAGCTTATCAACCTCGTTATATATTGCTTCACGCGCATGGACATCTGTTTCAGGATGCTCATCAGCCTTAGCTTTTTCAGCAGCTATTTCAGCATCTACATCTTTAAGGTGCTCACGTATACGTGCCCTGAATTCCTGGGTTTTATTGCGGAGCTGGTCTATGGATAAGCCCTGTAATTCGGTGTAAACACGGTTTATTTCTGAGACAAGCGGCTGAATACGCTTCATGTCTTTGTCTGACTTACTGCCGCCTAATAATTTCGATAGAAAACCAATCATTTTAGTTTTGTTATTGCCGGATAGCTGTTTTTAATCCTAAAAATGCCTGATACAGGCATAATCTAGCGTTTATGTATTATATTGTTGTATCAAAAGCCGTGCAATTCCGGATAACCTGACATGCTGGCATTTGAGGGCTCCAAAACTACGCCAAATGAGGGATTTGAACAAGGCTAAGGGGCTGAATGTATGGTATGATAAAAATTTTTTTATAGCTACCTCTTGCAAGGCAACAAAATTTTTATGTATTTTGGAAACGATTTAGAAAAAAGCGCTCAATTATGAAAAAAACCTTCTTTCTCATTACAACTGTATTGGCTTCGGTTTTTATAGCAAATAAGGGTTTTGCACAAGATGAACTGGTTAAAGTATACCGTTGGTATAATCCGGTTGATCAGAATTATATTACAGTTGTAGACGGAGAATACCAGGACGGCCAGATGCTGAACTGGAACTGGAAAGACAAAACACACCTGTTCACCGCTTACCGTAATCCGGCTCCGGGCCGCGTAGCAGTATACAGCTGGTACAATCCTGATACTAAAGATTATGCGAGCATCGCTGAAGATGAATTCACTGATGATCAAATGATCAAGATGGGATACACTAATAAGCATATCCAGTTCTACGCACTTACTCGTCGTGGTGCTAACACAATAGCAGTTTATCGCTGGTATATACCTAAAAATCATGATTGGGTAACAATACCTGAAGATGCTAACACTGATGCTTACTGGAAAAAAGGATACCGTAAGAAAGCTTACCAATACTACGGTATACCTCGTGCTAACGACGCGGTTATCTACAACCAACTTTAATAAATATCATTATTATAATAAAAAAGGCTGCTATTGCAGCCTTTTTTATTTGAGTATATTTTCTGTTACATAACCTGTACTATCAGGAATTTGAGGTATTGAGTGGTAGGTACATGCCACAGTATAGGGTGGTCTGAGGCTTGTGTCTGCCATGTTACCTGGCGTATTTTTCTCCTTGCATCTTTAGCTGCCATCTCAATAGTTTTCAGGAACATATCCGGTGGTACCAGGTTGGTACAAGATGCTGTAACAAGAAAACCTCCCGGTTTAGTAAGTTTCATGCCGCGCAGATTTATTTCCTTATAGCCGGTAATTGCTTTCTGTATATTTTCCCTGCTTTTGGTGAATGCTGGCGGGTCAAGCATTACAACGTCGTAACGTTTACCATCTTTTACCCATTGTTTCAGTACATCGAAAGCATTTACAGATTCAAACTTGCATATATCGCTATATCCATTCAGCTCTGCGTTTCGGCGCGCAGTACTAACAGCATTATCTGAAATGTCAAGCCCCAGTACAGATTTGGCGCCATAATGTGCGGCATGCAATGAGAATGTGCCTGTATAGCAGAATGCCTCAAGTACATCGGCTCCTTTTACGATATGCTGTATGGCACGACGGTTATCCTGTTGGTCGAGGAAATATCCTGTTTTCTGGCCATTTTCTATATCTACATGGAATTTGAGGCCATTCTCGTTGATTATTATACTGGTATCAAATGGGGCACTGAGGAAGCCTTTTTGCTGAGGAAGCCCTTCCAGTTCGCGCACCGGAACATCATTACGTTCGTAAATACCTTTGGGATTAAATATTTTTTGAAGAGCTGCAACAATGGCGGGTTTCCATTTATCTATGCCTAGCGCAAGTGTCTGGATGACAAGATAGTCGTTGAATTTATCAATAATAAGTGCAGGCAGTTGGTCTGCTTCGCCAAATATCAGCCTGCAATTTTCTACATAGCCTATTTGCTGCCTGTATTTCCAGGCTTCTTCTATGCGTTTGTAGAAGAAGTCGTCGTTCACTTCTTCATTTTTATCGCGGGTTACCAACCTGATACGTATCTGGGAAGCAGGGTTGATATAACCTTTGCCTACAAAGGAACCGTTGTATGAATATACTTCAACTATGTCTCCGGCCTCAAAATCACCCTCTGAATCTCCGACTTCATTGCCAAATATCCATGGGTGGCCATTAATTACACGATCTCCAATTTTTTTTCTGAGAAAGATTTTTGCCATCGTGCAAAAAT
Organism: Flavipsychrobacter sp.; assembly: GCA_044227125.1. Classification (GTDB taxonomy): domain Bacteria; phylum Bacteroidota; class Bacteroidia; order Chitinophagales; family Chitinophagaceae; genus Polluticoccus. Next base: position 705,709 of record JBGAFS010000001.1, on the reverse strand, counting down.
AACATTCATACCAGACCTTCTGTGAGTTATTTTTGTAACAGAGTGAAACTATGCTTCAGAAACTAATCATAAATAATTACGCCATCATTGATAAGCTGGAGTTGCACCCGGACAGCCATCTGAATATTGTAACCGGTGAGACAGGTGCCGGTAAAAGCATCATTTTAGGTGCTCTGTCCCTGATACTGGGCGAACGTGCCGATACATCGGTGCTAATTAATAAAGATGAAAAATGTGTTGTTGAGGCATATTTTGATGTTTCTGATAATATGCCATTTCAAAATGCACTTGCTGATGCAGAACTGGATAAAGAAGATGTCTGCATCATAAGGCGCGAGATAAATACAACGGGTAAATCAAGGGCTTTTATCAATGATACACCGGTAACACTGGGCATTTTAGGTAAACTTACAAGCCTGTTGGTAGATCTGCATCAGCAGTTTGATAACCTTGCTATAGAAGATGATAATTTCCAGATGGATGTGCTGGATGCTATAGCGCAGAATGCAGCATCGCGTGTTATATACGCTGAGTTATATAAAAAATATATTACTCTTGGACAACAAATAAACGAACTGCAACAGCAACAGGCTGCGTGGCAGAAGGAAGCAGACTATAAGACCTTTTTGCTGGAAGAACTGCAACAGGCAGCCTTTAAAGAGGATGATGTAGAGCAGGCTGAAGTTGTATATAGACAAATGACCAACGCCGAGAAGATAATAACTGTTTTACAAGGCAGCAGGTTCAGCCTTACCGAAGGAGAAAATCCGTTGGTAAATGAACTGAAAAGATCTGCACAGCAATTACAATCTATAAGCGATGTGTTTCCTGAAGTGGCAGCACTGCATGAAAGGTTGTTATCCGGTTGGGCTGAACTAAAAGATATCGGTGCAGAACTGGAGATGCTGGAAAATAAGGTGAATATAGATCCGGCAGAATTACAGCGGTTGCAGGAAAGAATAGATACAGGGTACAGGTTGTTTAAAAAACATGCAGTAAAAACGACAAACGAACTACTGGAAATACAGGCAAAACTTAGCGAAGAGCTAAAAGCCAGTTTGGATATTGGGGAACAGGTTGAAAAGCTGAAAACAGAGCAGGAAAGCGTTTTGGCACTGGTAATGGTAGAAGCAGGTAAGCTTTCTGCAGCCAGGAAAAAAACAGCGCCAGCCCTTGGAGATAGTATAAATGAACTGCTGAAAGCAGTAGGTATGCCTAATGCAAGGTTGAAGATTGATGTGGTTCAAACAAAGGATATTAATCCTGATGGCATTGATGAAGTGTCTTTCCTGCTGGATGCTAATAAGAGTGGTCGATTTTTGCCGGTATATAAAGCTGCATCGGGCGGTGAAATGAGCAGGATCATGTTGTGTGTCAAGTCGCTAACAGCGAAGGCAATGCAATTGCCAACACTTATATTTGATGAGGTCGATACAGGAATATCTGGAGAGGCAGCTAAGCAGGTGGGTATCTTGCTTAATAAGCTGGCAGCCCATCACCAGGTGATATGTATTACGCATCAACCACAGGTGGCGGCAAAAGGCAACGCTCATTACTATGTATATAAAGAGGAAATAAGTAACCGTATTATTACAAAGGTTAAGATGCTGGAAGGTGAAGAGCGAGTGCAGGCTATAGCAAGAATGATAGGAGGTGAAAAGCTAAGTGAAGCAGCTATGCAAAATGCAAGAGAGCTGGTAGCAGAATAGTTAAGTATATAATGATAAAGGGCGACTTAGTCGCCCTTTATCATTAACAGATAATATTATTACAATTGTTGCATGTAGAACTTGCAGTGTTATGGCATAGCAACTGCTTTTTTTACTGCTATATTTTTTACCGGTAATCTTAACCAGTTAGTCTTAGTTGTTTTAAAGAATACTGTATTAGTTACGGCCTGAGGTATCTCTGCAGGTGTGGGATATTTACCCCCTGCAACAGGTACAAGCTCCAAAGTATCTCCTTTACTAACTGCTGATAAGTTAATATCTTCTGTACTATACCATGCTTCCATGTCAGAATAGTTGCCGGGTTTCTTTCCCTTTATCGGGTGAACTTTGCTCACATTGCAGGGCATCCAGCCTTCCTGTCCGCGCCAAAAGAAGGTCTCTGGCTTTTGTTTGCTGGTCCACACTATAACGAAATGATATTCTGTCGAAGGTTCCGCTCCGCGCATGCCGGGGAGGCTGCGTTGAGAATTGGCTTCTATAAGTTTTACATAAGAACTGCCTGCAGACTTTGATTTTGTCTTTTTTGACTGAGCACAGGCTGAAATACCAAACAGTATCAAAGCTGCCAAAACCGGGGTAAAAATTCTTCTTATCATAAGACTTTAAAATTACAAAAAAAGCACCGTTAACCAGTAACGGTGCTGTAAATAAGGGAGGATTATAACTATTTGTTTACAATATTCATTTCTTTAATCAGCCAGTCAGCTCCGCCAAACTTCTGTATAATAAAGAGGGTATATCGCACATCCAGTGTGATATTTCTGCACACCTTAGTGTCAAAGTTCAGGTCACTCATAGTACCTTCCCACACCCTGTCGAAATTAGTCCCTATAAGCTCTCCCTTAGCATTAAGAACCGGGCTGCCGGAGTTGCCTCCTGATGTGTGGTTTGTGGCTATAAATGCAATTGGAACTGTGTTGTTGACAGCCCATTTGCCATAGTCTTTTTTGCTGTGAAGCTCTATAAGTTTTTCAGGCACCTTAAACTCCTCAACATCAGGATTGTTTTTGGCAATTGCCTCTTCCAGGTTGGTCTGGTAAGAATATCCGGCATGGCCTACAGGGTCGATGCCCTGCACATTCCCATAACTGAGACGCAGTGTGAAATTTGCGTCGGGGTAGAAGTTCTTTGTCTTGTCAAACTGCATCTGGGCTTTCATGAATAACCTGTTCAGGTAAGTCATCTGGTTGTTGTATTCAGTGAGCATTGGCGCGGTATTCTTCCTGTATAATGCAATGCTGTTGTATAATTTCCATGCAGGGTCGGTAAGGATATCTGTACTGTCTGCATTGGTTATATCAGCTGCCCACTGATTGAATTTATCACCGTCACTAAGTAAGGAAGAGTATACATAATCAGCCCATTTAGTATAGTCACTGCCATGTTCTGCAAACTGTATATTGTATTCGGCAGGCAGAGTAGCATTTATTTTTTCAAACATAACAGGCATTAGTGCAAGGAATACCTCTTTATCGGTATTTACATCATAGTTTTTATAAAACCCTTTTGCAGAAGATGCTACTTTTTTCACTGAATCTGTCAGGGAAGAACCGGTTATCCCTGCTCTGATATATCCCAGTATCTTATCCATTGCGGCAGCCTGTTGTACCAGCTCTACGCCCAATGCTGACTCTTTCAGATATTCATCTGTACGAATGAGGTCTTCAACAGCAAGCGACCGGGCCCCTATCTCTGATATAAGGTTATCCGCATATGGCAGGCTCTCATCCTTAGCTGCCCATGCCTGGAATTGCTGTTCGTAAGCTTGTTTTTTGCCAATCACATTATTCATCATCAGTCCTTTAACCTCTCCCTGCCATTTTTTCCAGCCATTAGCTACCCCGGCCCTTTTTGATGTGTATTTCAGGAATATATCCCTTGATGCTTTCATGTTTTTCGTCCATGTATTCAGCCTTATTGTCCTGGATTCTATTCTTACAGGGTCAATAATTTTATATATGTGATTGAGTTGATATGAAGTAGTGTATTCGTTGGTATAGGCGGGGAAGCCATATACCATGGTGAAGTCATTCTCTTTGTATCCTGAAACGTTTATTGTGAAAAATCTTGATGGGTTGTATGGTTTATTGTCCTTATTGTAGTCGGCAGGCTTATTGTCTTTCCCTGCATATATCCTGAACATGCTGAAATCGCCTGTATGCCTGGGCCACATCCAGTTGTCAGAATCTCCGCCAAAGGCACCGATACCATTAGGGGGGAAGCCTACCAGCCTGATATCCCTGAATGTTTCTGTAATTGCTACCCAATACTGGTTACCATTATAGTATGGTTTAATGCCGGCATCCAGCCCTGTGGCGGTTTTATAGCCTTTTTCAAGGTTCCTGATACGTACGGATATCACTTGCTGTCTTGCCGTTTCGGACATTGTATCATCCAATCCGGTGAGTATCTTGTCTGTCACATTCTCCATTTTACGGATGAAAGTAACGGTAAGACCCGGGCAGGGCAGTTCTTCCTGCATGCTTTGGGCCCAGAAACCATTGGCAAAATAGTCGTGCTCCTTACTGCTTAATCCCTGTACAGTTCCATAACCGCAATGGTGGTTGGTAAGCAGCAGTCCTTTTGAGGATATTACTTCGCCTGTACAACCCTTGCCAAACAGTACTACAGCATTGTTCAGGCCGGTTCCGTCTGTGTTATATAGTTGTTCTACAGGTATTTGCAGGCCCATAGATTTCATGTCATCTTCCCTATTTTTTAATGTAGCAGGTAGCCACATGCCTTCTTTTGCGGAAACAGATCCCCCTAAGCCTGTAAAACCGGGGTACAAAAGGATAACAGAAAGAACCAGTCTGAGACGGGTAGATTTGAACATAGATTTTTTGATTTAAAAGAAATAAATATACAGTATTGCTATAAAAGTTTTGCCCAATTCGTTATATTAGCCCAATAGAAAGTGAAACTCTTTTCAGTATTATGAGAAAATGCCTACTCTTTGTAGCACTTTTGATAGTGTCGCAAGTTAATTCATTGTTCGCTCAAGATTTGTTTGAAGCTCCCGATACTGTCTGTGTGCGCCAATTTGTTAACCTCAAAAGCAATAAGCCTAATGCTGCAACCCATTACTGGGGTTTTTGCTCTGCATATATGTTTAATAAGCCAAACGGGGTTAATGTTGGCAACATATTGCCCGCCGGCAATGAACCTACAGCAATTGAGATTGCAAAGGATGGCGATACATATTACGGGTTTGTCGTTTGCGCTACTACCCGTTCTTTCCTGAGGCTTGACTTTGGTAATTCTCTTACCAATGTACCTGTAGTAACTGACTATAATAACATGGATTCAGTACTGCCGGCTTCTCCGTCAAGTTTGTATATCTTCAAAGATGATGCAGACAGCACATGGCATATATATGTTTCCGGCGGTACTAATGTAGGTGAGTCTTCAATAGCCCGTATAGATTACGGAAAATCATTAAAGACAGTCCCTAACATTGTAAACTTTGGCAACTACAACAATGTTCTTGATCAACCGGTAGGTATTTTCGTTGGTAAACAAGGCTCTAACTACTGGGGATATGTGCTGAACAAAAACACCAGCACACTGGTTAGGTTAAGTTTCGGTAATAATGCATCATATACTCCGCTGGCCACTGATCTTGGAAATTGTGGTAATACATTATTTGTGCCTTCTGATATGGCAGCGGTGAAACACAATGGCCTGTGGTATTTCTTTGTTACCGATGAATTGACAAATGCTGTTACCAGGATCGATATAGACTCTTTATCCAACTCTAACCCAAGCGGTACCCTTATTAATGGAGCCGTATTAGGTAACGAATTGGATGGTCCATCTTCACTGACTATCTTAAGAGATTGTGACAGCTTTAATGTATTTATCACTAACAAAACAACTCACGAACTGGTACGTATGGAAATGGCATCCGTTACAGGACCATACTCAGCTACCAACATGAGCAAACTGGGTGGTATACTTACACCAACCGGATTATCTCAATTCATGCGCGACCATGATAATATCTATGCTTATGTAGCCAACAGCGGTGATTTTACATTTACAAGGTTGTCATTTGACCAGTGCGTAAACACTACTATTGGTTATTCAACAACAAATAAACCACCAGCCTATTACTACGATACTGCAGGTGTATTCAATATTTACTATGCGATAAATGAAGGTATGCCTGATATGGAAGTGCGTTGCAAACTCATCAACGTTATTCCTATCCCTTCAATAATAATGCCTGATGATACAGTGATATGCCAGGGTGATACTATTCAATTACAGATAGTATCGGTAAATGCGCAAAGCTTCTCATGGAGGCCTAACTATAATATTAGTGCTACTAATAAAAATACAGTTACTGTATGGCCTGCATACACTACCGAATACCGAATAGTGCTGCCTTATGTAACAGGTTGTGTGGTGGATACAAGTATCAGGGTAGATGTACATAAGATAAAGGCAGATGCTGGTCCTGACCGTATAATACATGACGGGGCTGCTACAATATTAGGCGGGCCGCTTACTTCTTACGGACCACAATATTCTTATCAGTGGACACCGGATCAATATATGAATAATGCTCTTGTACTTAATCCGGAAGTAAAACCACCGCACGATTTTACATACTATCTGACATTGAAAGATACGGCTGGCTGTGCGGCTATAGATACCGTGATAGTACGTGTTGATTGTAATGACATTAACCTCCCTAATGCATTTATGCCTGAATCTGCAGGTGCAAACGCAAAATTCGGGTTGGCTAATTCCCAACTTATTAAGCTCAATTCATTCACTATTTATGATCGTTGGGGATTACAGGTGTTCACAACAACAGACCCTACCAAAGAATGGGATGGTAAAGTAAACGGAGAGCCTGCTGCTGTAGGTGTGTATGTTTGGGAGGCTGACGGTTTCTGTATTTCAGGTAAACGTTTTACCCGATCAGGCAACGTTACGCTGATACGATAACAAGCAACAGAGTTCACTTACAAATATTATTAAAGAGGCTGTACATTGTACAGCCTCTTATTTTTTATGTTTAAAGCCAGTTTATATTGCTGGCTGCGGAAGTTTCTGTTTGTTTATGCCAGGGGGAGGTACACGCTGAATGTACTGCCTTTCCCGGGTGTGCTTTCTACTTTTACTTTACCGCCATGTGCCTCTACCATAGCTTTTACATAGCTAAGACCAAGTCCGAATCCTTTTACGTTATGTATATTGCCCGTATGAGCGCGGTAGAATTTTTCAAAAACTCTCGATTGTGTTTCGCGGGTCATGCCAATACCATTGTCTTTAACCCTTATGGCCAGCATAGAGCCAACTAATTGTGTTTGTATTTCTATAACAGGGTTTTCCTTAGAGTATTTGATGGCATTGTCCAGCAGGTTGAACACAATATTTGAAAAGTGAACATCATCTGCATTTATCATATGGCGGGCTGCATCAAGAGATAAGTGCAGGGTGCCCTGTCTTTCCTGTATTTGCAGTGCCAGGTTGTCGGCGATCTTAGATATTACTTCGTGGGCGTCAAATACCTGCAGGTTCAGTTTAATATCCTGTTTTTCAATACGGGCAGCCTGCAGTATTTTCTCCACTTGTTTGTTCATACGCTTATTCTCTTCTTTTATCATGCCACTGTAGTAGCGTATCTTACCGGTGTCATGGATTACTTTTTCGTTAGTAAGAGCGTCAATGGCAAGAGAGATAGTAGCTAAAGGTGTTTTTAGCTCATGGGTCATATTATTAATAAAGTCTGACTTTATCTCGGATAATTTCTTCTGGGTGAACAAGGTGCGTACCGTAAGGGCAAAAGCCGAAATGATGATAGTCGTAAAGAGAATAGAAGCGGCTATCATCCAGCCCATGCTGCTTAATATATAATTCCGGTCATCCTTTATATAAAGGTGTAATGTTTCGAGGTAGGTAGATTTATCAGGCGTAAGGGTGTAGTCTATTACATTGTGCATGTATTCGGGCTTGAAGCCTTTGGAGCTAACTATAGGAACCCTGAATATATTGGTAACGCTGTATTCGTACGGGTCTTTGATGTTGTATTTTTTCAAAGACTGGTCAATTATGTCGGCAATCTCATCTTCCTGCAGAGCCTGCACGGTAAAGTTTTGCAGGTAGAAGTTTTTAGATTCTTCATCAAGGTAGCCGATATTGTTCCTGCGCAGGTATTTATTATATGCAAACTCGCGTATCTGCGAAATCGCATTTTCCAGGTTTTGCGTTCTTTGTTGCTGTTTCAGTTTAATAGCATCGCGTATCCAGGACATCTGGATAAATATGATACCCAAAACTGACAGGGTGATTAATACGACAATCAGCGGAAAGACTCGTTTCATGCTCTGACAAAGATACAATGGCCATGTATAGCCATTTTGTATATCAACCTTTGTTTAACTCCGATTTAACGGTTGAATACCTTGTAAAATACATACTTTTCCGTTTTGATGAAGTTTAGTGCATTTTTTATTTGGTACTGGTAAACCATAATCATTTAATTCTGTTATTTAGCATTATAACAGCTGTACTTGAACCAATTAGTTGAAATAAGAAACCTGACCAAGAACTTTGGTAGCATCACCGCGGTACAGGACCTTACTTTTTCTATAGAAAAAGGAGATGTGTATGGGTTCCTCGGGCAGAACGGTGCAGGGAAAAGCACCACAATAAGAATGCTGCTGGGTTTGATATATCCGACATCAGGCACTATAAATATCAACGGTCAGGAGTTTAATAACAGCAGGCGCCATTTGCTGGCGCATATAGGAGCTATTATTGAACGCCCGGATATGTATGGCTATTTATCCGGATGGGACAACCTCGAGATGTTTGCCCGTTTGAGTAATAAAAATATCGGTAAAAACAGGCTGCACGAGGTGCTGGAAATAGTAGGCCTTAAAGGACGGGAGAAGGATAAGGTAAAGGCATATTCGATGGGTATGAAACAGCGACTGGGCATAGCTATAGCATTGGTACATGATCCTGACTTATTGATTCTTGATGAGCCAACCAATGGTCTGGACCCGCAGGGTATAGCAGAAATGCGAAAGCTTATTATAAACCTTAGCCGCGAACATGATAAAACAATACTAATGTCCTCTCACTTGCTAAGCGAGGTTGAACAGGTGGCTACACGTATGCTCATACTGCATAATGGGAAGAAAATATCAGAAGGAGCTGTTGCAGATTTGCTGAACCCAGAGCAGACACTGATAGAAATATCAACTATCCAAGCTGAAAAAACCAGGGCAATATTAACTGCGAGTAAATGGACAGAATACATACAGGATGCTAAGGGAGCAGTTGTGACGCTGAAGATGACCCCCCGGTATGTGCCGGAAATAAACAGGTTGCTTGTTACAAACGAGATTGATGTATTGGAAATAAAGGCAAGACATTCATTAGAGGCATATTTTTTATCACTAACCAGCGAGGAGCATGTTAAGGCTTGAGTTATATAAAATATTCAGAAGGCCCCGTACATATATAAGCTTTGGGATCATAGCTGCTATTACATTTTTAGTGCAATTGGCAATGTATGTTGATGGCAAAAGCTTTGTTGGTTTTGCTTTGCAGGGAGTAGGGGAGCAATTTGATATTCGCGGGAATATCCTCAACGGCTATCTTATTACTTATATCATACTTCAATCGTTGTTGATACATATCCCACTGCTGGTGGCATTAGTAGCCGGAGATTCAATAGCCGGAGAAGCTAATTCGGGTACATTAAGGTTATTGCTAACCAAACCCGTATCAAGAGCTAAGCTTGTTTGGGTAAAGTTTGTAGCCAGTATTAGCTATGCATTATTGCTGCTGCTATGGTTGGCCTTTGTAGCATTGGCTCTTTCATTGCTCATATTTGGTGAAGGGGATATGATCAATCTGAAAAGCGATGCGTTTGTTATGCTGCTGAAAGATGATATTATGTGGCGCTACCTGTGTGCTTTCGGGTTTGCAGCATTGGCTATGGCTACGGTTTCTGCTTTATCTATGCTGCTGTCTGTTTTTGCGGATAACGCTATCGGGCCTATAATAAGTACGATGGGTATCATCATTGTACTGACAATTTTTTCAGCATTTGATCTGCCTTTGTTTAACTCGATAAAGCCATACCTGTTTACCACGCATATGATAGGCTGGAAAGGTTTTTTTGATGATCCTGTACCATATTCTGCAATAGGCAGGTCGGCAGCAATACTGGTGTTGTATTGTGTCGTATTTCTGTCAACATCTATCATCGTGTTCAATAGAAAAGATATTAAATCATGAGGAGAAGTTTGTTGTTGTTAATGCTATTGTTCCCGTTTGGTATGTCTGCACAAACGTCTGATGTAGAAGGGCTGTTTAATAAAATGAGGGAACGTTTATCATCAGTTAAGGATTATGTAGCAGAAGTAAAGATCAGGATTGATGTATCATTCATGAAAGTGCCGCAACTTAATGGTAAGATATATTTTAAAGCCCCTGATAAAATAAAGCTGGAACGTAACGGAGGAATATCAATACTGCCTAAGAGCAATCTCAGCCTTACGCTGAATAGCCTGGTGCCCGCCGGGGGAGTGACTGTAATAGATGCCGGGTATGATACTATAGGTAATCAAAAAGTGCATGTTATCAAGGTGGTTCCGAATGGCGAGACCAGTGATATCGTGCTTACCAAAATATGGATCGATGAGACCAACTTGCTGGCACTGAGAACAGAGACCACTACCAGAGACAATGGTACAATAAAAATGGAATTGAGTTTCGGTAAATATGCAAGCTTTGCTCTGCCTGATAAAGTAGTGTTTTATATAGATATTAAGGATTATAAGATGCCCAAGGGCATGATGATGGATTATGAAGGTGGTACACAACAGGAGATGGTTCAGCCCTCTGCTGATGGCAAGCGCAGAAAAGGACGGATATCAATAAATTATCTGAGTTATACCCTTAATATAGGTTTGACAGATGATATATTTAAAGAAAAGAAGAAATAATGGGCGAAAAATCTTTTGCAACACAAAGATATTGTTTAGCTTTAGGTGCTTAATTTTTGGAAAAATATGAGATATTTTTTACTGGGCTTATCTATTCTTGTCATTGTTTCATGCAAAAAAGTAGATGTGCCTAAATCTAAACAGGACACCCTGCGTGCAAGCCAATGGCGTTTGGATACAGCAACAGTTACTTTCTGGGTAGAAGAAACCTTTGCTGAAAAAGGGCATGATACTACAGTATGTGCATGGGGTGATAAGCTTGACGACTGTAAGAAAGATGATTATCTGGTATTCAGGGAAAATAGTGATGGTGGCTTGAAAAAAGGAGCCAATAAGTGCCAGGATGGTGAAACAGAAGAAGACGTCATTGAGTGGGGTATTACTGATAATGATACTAAGATGTTTATCTATAATGCAGGTGATATGTTTTTTGGTGAAAACAATGTAAATGCAAACCTTGTAGAATTCAAGAATGATAAGTTTAAAATAACATATAAAACCTATGTAACGTTTACCAAGCCTTTCGTGGGTGTAGGTACGAAAACGTATACTATTTATATGAAGAAAAAGTGATCAGTAATAATGATATTTAACCCACTGGTCATTCCGGTGGGTTTTTTGTTTTAAAATATTATACATAGATGTGCAATTCATACCTTTGCACATCCTTTTTTGAAAGAGAATAAAACCTTATGATTCAAATAACTTTACCAGACGGAGCGGTACGGGAATACCAGGAGGGCGTTACAGCCCTTGAGGTGGCAAAATCCATTAGTGAAGGGCTGGCCAGGAAAGTGCTGGCTGCCGAAGTGAACGGAGATGTATGGGATGCGACACGTCCCATCAAAAATAGCGCGTCGCTAAAGTTGCTGACCTGGGATGACCGTGGAGCTAAATCTACTTTCTGGCACTCGTCTGCACACCTTATGGCAGAGGCGCTTGAGGCATTGTTCCCCGGTGTGAAATTTGGTATCGGGCCATCTATCGAAAATGGTTTTTATTATGATATCGACCTTGGAGACAGGGCAATAAGCGAGGAAGACCTTAAGAAGCTGGAAGATAAAATGAAGGAGCTGGCCAAGACTAACAGTGCATACCAGCGTACTGATGTACCCAAAGATAAAGCCATAGCGTACTTTACAGAGAAGGACGACCAGTACAAGATAGAATTGCTTCAGGACCTGAAGGATGGTGAAATAACTTTTTATACTCAGGGTAACTTTACAGACTTGTGTCGCGGACCTCATATTCCTAATACTGGCTTTATCAAGGCAGTAAAACTGACAAATATTGCCGGTGCATATTGGCGGGGAAATGAAAAGAATAAAATGCTCACCCGCATATACGGTATTACATTCCCTGCCCAGAAAGAGCTGGATGAATACCTGGCTCTGCTGGAAGAAGCAAAGAAACGTGACCACCGCAAACTGGGTAAAGAACTGGAACTGTTTACTTTCTCTGAGAAGGTAGGCAGCGGTTTGCCTTTATGGCTGCCTAAGGGCGCTATGCTGCGCGACCGCCTGCAGCAGTTTCTGCAAAAAGCCCAATTAGATACAGGCTATGTACCTGTAATGACACCGCATATAGGCAGCAAGCAGTTGTATGTTACATCAGGCCACTGGGAAAAGTATGGTAAAGACAGTTTCCGCCCCATAACTACACCACAGGAAGGTGAGGAGTTCATGCTGAAACCTATGAACTGCCCGCACCATTGCGAGATATACAAATCATCTCCGAAATCGTATAAAGACCTGCCGGTGAGACTGGCTGAATTTGGTACTGTTTATCGATATGAGCAGTCTGGCGAGTTGCATGGATTAACCCGTGTGCGGGGCTTTACTCAGGATGATGCCCACCTTTTCTGTCGTCCGGACCAGGTGTTGGAAGAGTTCAAGAAGGTAATAGATCTTGTGATGTATGTATTTACATCGCTGGACTTTGCAAACTTTACAGCACAAATATCTCTGCGCGATAAGGATGACCGCAGCAAATATATAGGTAGCGAAGAGAACTGGGAAATAGCTGAAAAAGCGATAATGCAAGCTGCTGAGGAGAAAGGGCTTAAAACCGTAACAGAGTACGGAGAAGCTGCTTTCTACGGACCTAAGTTAGACTTCATGGTGAAGGATGCATTGGGCAGAAGCTGGCAGTTAGGTACCATACAGGTAGACTATAATCTGCCTGAACGTTTTGAGCTGGAATATGTAGACTCTGATAATACACGTAAAAGGCCTGTAATGATACACAGGGCGCCATTTGGCTCAATGGAACGTTTCATTGCCGTATTGCTGGAACACTGTGGTGGCAACCTGCCTTTGTGGCTGGCGCCTGAACAGGTTAAGGTATTGCCTATCAGCGATAAATTCGGTCCGTATGCAGAAGAAGTGGCAGCGTCTTTAAAGGCAGCAGGTATCCGCGTTTCTGTAGATGACCGGAATGAAAAGATAGGTAAGAAGATACGTGATACAGAGCTTATGAAAGTGCCGTATATGCTGGTAGTAGGAGAGAAGGAAATGAATGATGGTACTGTTGCAGTTCGTAAGCATGGAGAAGGAGATAAAGGTGTAGTGAAGGAAGAGGAATTCCAGGAAGAAATATTAAACATAATCAATACCCAGACTGCCGGTAAAAAATACTAAGGCACAGAATATGTATTAACCGACAAAACATATGCATTTTGTTTATAAATGCACTATTTTTGCCATCATTTTAAAAATTATTAATGCAAAGAAGAAGTAAAGCTCCTTATTTTAAACCTAGACAAGTTCAAAACGAACATCGCCTAAATAGAGAAATAACCGTACAGGAAGTACGACTGGTAGGGGAAGATATAGAGCCCGGTATATATTCAATATCAGATGCTTTAAGGATGGCCGAAGAGCAGGAGGTTGATCTTGTAGAAGTATCACCTAATGCAGTTCCGCCTGTATGCAGACTTATTGACTATAAAAAGTTTCTGTACGAGAAAAAGAAGAAGGATAAAGAGCAAAAGGCTAAATCAAAACAATCTGAGGTAAAGGAAATACGCTTTACGCCTAATACAGACGACCATGATTTTGATTTTAAAGCTAAGCATGCTGAAAAATTTCTGCAGGAAGGTAATAAAGTAAAATGTTACGTGCAGTTTAAAGGCCGTGCCATTATGTTCCAGGATAGGGGAGAGTTGTTGTTGCTGAAATTTGCGGAGAGGCTGGCAGAAGTTGGTGCGCTCGAATCGATGCCCAAAATGGAGGGTAAGAGGATGCTGGCAATATTTACACCTAAGAAAAAGAAGTAGCCTGTTAGTTATCAACAGGTAATGCAACATTTGGAGAATTTGCGTTATTTGTGAAATAAGTCTTAAAATAACAAGCGATTAGGAAAAAAAATATTTTCTGTCTTGTTTGTAATTAAAACGCGTCGTATTTTTGCATCAGAAACCTAACAATAAGATAATACCGCAACCTTTGGTTGCTTCAGTATAAAGAAGTTTTCATGGTGATAGGGTTTATAGGGGCTGGCCTGTTCTCAGGCTGGCTTTTTTGTTTATATTAGCTATCTAATTTGTTGTCTATGTTCCGCAGGGTATTAGCCTGTATCATCTTACTTGCAATTGTTTCTGACAATTTACATGCGCAGCCATTGAGCGCATTTGTTAATATTCAAAACCAGGTAATGGTATGGGATAATGGCCTTATCCGAAAGATAGACTACCTGACACCAACAGAAATGAAGACCGGCAGGATTGCAATTCCGTATATCGATAACTCCCGCTCGTTTAAAATATACTATGGCGGTGGTGTGAAGAATATAAACATTGGATTTACCAACGATTTTAAAGTAACGGACAACCTTATTGTTTTTTTAAACAACAAATCGCTCAACGTATTTGATAAAGGAACGGTGAAAAACCTTTCTTCGTTTTCACCTCAATATTATGTGGGAGATAGTGTAGTACTTTTCTTTGATGGCCTGAAGAGTGAGTATAAGGCTTATTATAACGGGCAGGTTTACCCGATAGAAGGCTTCCTTGCAGGCAACCCGCTTGAGGTAATAAAAGTATCAGACAATGTTGCCGCTTACGATAACTATGCCAATCAATTCAGGATATTTTATCATGGTGAGATCATTCAACAGGAAGAATATGCTGTAAACAGTTTTGAAGTAGGCAGGAATACTGTTGCGTATGTAGATGTAAACAGGCAGTTTAAAATATTCCACAACGGACAAACTTTTGTGACAGAAGATTTTCCTCCTTCATCATACCAGGCAGGCGATAATGTAGCCGCCTATGTATCTAATGATGGTTATTTCAGGGTGTTTTACGGAGATAGTATAAGAACACTGGGGTTCTTTAATCCGGATTTCAGGGTGGCAGATAATATGGTTTGTTACAGGGATCCAAGCGGCTATTTCAAAGTATTTTACAAAGGAGAAATTTACAGCCTTGAAAGTTATTATCCTGATAAGTACATTATAAGCTATAACTCAGTAGCCTATGTTAATCGTTCTGGCATGCTGCGCCTGTTTAGCGAGGGTGAAACATATGATGTTACGAATGCTGAGCTTGAAAGCTGGGAGATAAACTATGATGTACTCAAGTACCAGATAGGCAGAAGTATGTTCCGCATTTATTATAAGGGTACTGAATACAGTGATGATTAAAACAATCGCTTAACTACACGCAGGTTATGCGTTCTTCTTTTCAGCGACGTGCTGATGATACCACCAGGGTCTATTTTATCTATAACTACACGACCGCTGGCATCTGTAGCATGAATAATAGAGTGGTTGTTTAGTAATATACCAACGTGTACTATTTTACCTTCTGCATTGTCAAAAAAGGCAAGGTCACCACATTCTGCATGTTGCAAAAAATCTACAGTATCGCCTTCCATTGCCTGCTGTTCTGCATCGCGTGGTATTCTTGCACCGCAGAGTTTAAATGCCATTTGGGTGAGCCCGGAACAATCAATACCTAAAACAGACCTGCCTCCCCATCTGTACGGAGCATTTATGTAGCGCATAGCTGCTTTTATAAGCTGTTCGCCTGTCAACTCCAGTTTTTGTACAGGTGTTTTTTTGCCCTTAAACTTCCAATTGGTATTGTTGAATGATAATTTACTCCCTTTCAGTCCAAACAGGTTGCTGCCCAAAGCTAAGGCTTGCTCCCCGTCATCATTCATTAGCTTATCTGCGTGCGAATTGGCTATGTATTTTGTCTCTTTCCTGTATTCTTTCTTTGAAACAAGGCTTAACTGTCCCAGTTTGCACCAGCCATAGTAGTCATCCCATTCTGTTCTGATTTTAGCCCATTCCCTGTCATTTATCTCTAAAACCTCGATCTTTTCGCCAAAAAGAACCTCGTTTACCATTGCTGCTTTGTGAAAAGGCTCTGCGCGCACACTCATCACCGAAACATTGCAAAAAGCATAGCTTAATATCATTATACAGCCTGTCGTCTTTATTTGTACACAATATTACACTGTAATAGCTACATATTCAGGTATTTGGACTACATTTCCTATACCGAAATCTTTTCTTAACTTAGCCAATTAATAACGCCGAACCGTATTAAGTTTATATATAATATATGGATGGGGCTTTGTGGAAATATTTAATGGACAAAAAGATTCTAAACAATTATGGATTCAACAATCATTGTTGCCATCGTAGCGGTGGTAGCTATATTAATAGGTATTATTCTTGGTAAACTGATTTTTGCAAAAAATACACAGAAACAAATAGACGACGCCGAACAACAAGCACAAAAAATAGTAGAAGACGCCAAAACACTTGCAGAAACACTTAAAGAGAAAAAAATACTTGAAGCAAAAGAGAATTTCCTCCAACTGAAAAGCCAGTTTGATAGAGAGGAAAGCCAGCGCAGGCAGAAATTAACCCAGGACGAAGCTCGTATCAAGCAAGAGCAACAAAGCTTCAACGATAAAAAGGCTGCTCTTCAGAAACAAACTAACGAGGTACAGCAGCAGAAAGAAAAACTGGAAGCACAGTTAGAAGCAGTAAATATCAAGCGCACAGAACTGGAGCGTCACCAGGAAGAGCATATCAAGCGTCTCGAGAAAGTAGCCAGCCTTTCGGCAGAGCAAGCTAAAGCAGAGCTGATGGAAGCCATTAAAGAAGAGGCTCGTACAGCAGCTATGGCTCATGTTAAGGAGATAATGGAGGAGGCTAAGGCAAATGCTACCAAAGAAGCGAAGAAGATTATCATTCAGACCATACAGCGTACAGGTGCAGAACAGACCATTGAAAATGCGATCACTGTTTTTAACCTGGAAAGTGATGAAATTAAGGGCCAGATAATAGGTCGTGAAGGCCGTAACATCCGTGCCCTGGAAGCCGCTACAGGGGTAGACCTGATAATAGACGATACTCCGGAAGCTATTGTGTTAAGCTGTTTTGACCCGTTGCGTCGTGAAGTAGCACGTCTTTCTTTACAACGACTGGTTCAGGATGGCCGTATCCACCCTGCCCGTATTGAAGAAGTGGTAGAAAAGACCAAGAAGCAACTGGAAGAGCAGATAATGGAAATAGGTGAACGTACTATTATCGAACTGGGTGTGCACGGTTTACATAAAGACCTTGTGCGTATGGTAGGTAAAATGCGTTTCCGTTCATCATATGGTCAAAACCTTTTGATGCACTCTAAAGAAACAGCTAACCTTTGCGGTATAATGGCTGCGGAACTGGGTCTTGGGCAGAAAGTAGTGAAACTTGCAAAACGCGCCGGCTTACTGCATGATATTGGTAAAGTGCCTGATGAAGAAACAGAACTGAGCCACGCATTGCTGGGTGCTAAACTGGCAGAAAAATGTGGCGAACATCCTTCTATCGTAAACGCGATAGGTGCGCACCACGATGAAATGGAAATGACCTATATCATTTCTCCTATCGTACAGGCTTGTGATGCTATAAGCGGTGCCAGGCCGGGTGCACGCAGGGAAATGATGCAAAGCTACCTGCAACGTATCAAAGACCTTGAAGCATTAGCTATGGCTTATAACGGTGTAGAAAAAGCATATGCTATACAAGCTGGTCGCGAACTGCGTGTTATTGTAGAAGCTGATAAAGTAAGTGATGCTGACAGCGATCGCTTATCATTCGAAATTGCAGATAAGATCCAGAAAGAAATGCAATATCCCGGCCAGGTAAAAGTGACGGTGATACGTGAGTTGAGGGCTGTGAATATTGCCAGGTAATTTTGGATAACAGATATTCTAAAAGAGGCTGCTACTGCAGCCTCTTTTTTTATGGTTGTGTCATGGTAAACATTATTGTGAAGTTGTAGTTCCCGGGCATATAGCTGTACCCCAATGCTGGTATCTTAACATCATAATACCAGTATGCTGTAAGGTTGCTTTTCTTGCCTTGCCTGAACAGAAGCGTTGATCCTGTATTAAGAGGTAACTCAGATGTTATGACGTTTTTTTGTTGTTTGGACGGGCATGTGGTATGATTGTACTTTAGTATGATATTCCCGGCAGGCATAGGAGTAGAAGTACTCGTTGTTATTCCTCCGGGGATACTTGCATATATGGTAGCATCATTCCTTTTTGATGCAACAGTAAGCATTATTGCATTGCTGAGTGTTTGCGGATTTTCAACAAGTGATGTAGAATTTATATCAAAGCGCAGATTAGTGGTAAGATCGCAGCGAATATAATTATCAGAGTTCGGTTGTCCTGTTGATATAATACTAAGCAATAACAAGGTAAATAGTATGGGTATATATAACCGTATCATATAGTTGTTGATAAGGCTAAAGTATTCAGACAAAACACACAATCCCCTTGTATTAAAGCGATTTAATGCCTTTTTAATTAAATCTTAAGCATAGAGATTTCTTAATACTCAGAGCCGTATTATTTGTGTGTAATATGGAAGGATAGGGGATAATTATAAACCATGCAGTAAAGTGTTCGTAGCTTTGTATCCTAAATCATGATGCTATGGCTACTCAGCGCATAGTGATACTCGGGGCAGGATTTGCAGGTCTTAATCTAGCCCAATCGCTCAGTAAAAGTCAGTATGATATAACTATCATTGACAAATACAATTTTCACCAGTTTCAACCATTGTTTTACCAGGTAGCTACAGCACGGCTCGAGCCAAGTGCTATTTCATTTCCCTTACGAAAAGTATTTCAACG
This sequence comes from Flavipsychrobacter sp., assembly GCA_044227125.1. GTDB lineage: Bacteria > Bacteroidota > Bacteroidia > Chitinophagales > Chitinophagaceae > Polluticoccus. The sequence goes on along the minus strand of JBGAFS010000001.1, from coordinate 686,852 downwards.
AAAGAAGAATGTACACGTCAGGGTGCAGCAGGTATTACAGATAGAGACCGCTAATAATACCGTGATAACAGATGAAGAAGTGATATCGTATGACCACCTGGTAATTGCTACTGGATGCACAACTAATTTCTTTGGTAATAAGAATATTGAGAAGTATGCATACCCGATGAAGTCGACAACAGATGCTACTGCATTGCGTAACCGGATATTGCTGAATTTTGAGGATGCGCTGGCTGCTAAAGAAGCAGAATTAGAGGAGATAATGAATATTGTGATTGTAGGTGGCGGACCAACAGGTGTAGAGCTTGCAGGTGCAATGGCAGAGATGAAGAAATATGTTTTGCCTAAAGATTATCCTGACATGGATTTTTCAAGGCTGAATATATATTTATTGGAGGGTAGCCCTCATACTTTGGCTAATATGAGTAAGGCTTCTCAGGAAAAATCTCAATTATACCTGGAAAGATTAGGCGTAAAAGTGTGGACAAATGTAATACTGAAAGATTATGACGGGGAAGTGGCAACGCTGCAGGATGGGAGGATTATTAAAACAAGGAACCTGATATGGGCTGCCGGTGTTACTGGCAATGTGCCTGCCGGGGTAGATTCGAATGTTGTAGTGCGGGGTAACAGGATAAAAGTGGATGAATTATGTAAGGTGCAGGGTACTGATAATGTATATGCCATTGGTGATATTGCTTATATGGAAACAGCGCAATGGACTAAGGGGCATCCGCAATTGGCAAATGTGGCTATAAACCAGGGTAAACTATTGGCAGATAATTTCCGCAGGCTGGCTGCTGGGAAAGCGCCTAAGGTATTCAGGTATAAAAACCCCGGTACTATGGCCACTGTTGGAAAACGAAAAGCGGTAGTTGATTTGCCTTTTATAAGCTTTCAGGGGCCGTTGGCATGGCTGTTCTGGATGTTCCTGCACCTGATGCTGATATTAAGTGTGCGAAATAAGTTGATGATATTTATTAACTGGATGATCAGTTATTTCACTAACGATACAACGCTCAGGTTGATACTATTGCCAACCCGTAAGCAGGTAGATATGGCGCAAGAACATGCCCGGCAAGTAGATTAGCTATCAGGCAGCTTCTTTTCCTATTTGTTTTACAAGTGCTCTCTTCGCAATAGGCAGTAATGTTTCCTGTAGTGGTAATGACATCGGGGATTCCACCCGGTATACCGCAGGGTTTGGCAGTGTGCGAATTGTTTTGATAATTTCTCTCTTTATGTTCTCACATGTATTAATGATATTATGCTGCCATGTGTCTATGTAGTCTATTTTAACTCCTTTATAGCGCTCTGTATGATGCTCAAATAAAGTAATGGTATAGGCATATGCTCTTATCTCAGAGTATTGTCCATACTGTAACAACATATACCCTTCATTTTTATAAAGAGGCATGATGCCGACCGGCTCAATTTGCAGTTGCTTTTCTATAATGTCATATATCTCTGCCCCGTTATCAAGTGTGCACTTCATTTCGTTAAGTGCATAGTTGGTTATGTTTTCTAGCTCCTGCATTACCTCATTGTCTTCCAGCATTCGCTGATATACAAGTTGCAGGTTTTGCATATTGATATATCCCAGTTGTTTTGGAAAATTATCCTGCAGTATTTTTTTGTTGTCCCTGAATGATACCAGGTTGTTGTAATGGAAGACGATGTCTGATAACTGGGGGTATAATTTATTTTGGCTAAAAAACTTATTTACCTCCTGGAGATAGGCTAATAGCCTGTATTTCTGTAGTTCGAAGTCAACGTAACCCTCGATGAACCATGTTTCGCTAAGTGTCATAGTTCGGTTGTTTTTGTTTATCCTAATTTAATTTATTTACCTGAAAGCAAAAGGTTAAAAATTGCACAGTCTGTGGATATTATATGGCAGAATGAAATTTATTACAATTAGCCGACTTAACAATTCGGTAATCCAGCGTTCATTTTGACTTTACAATTACATAACGTTTCTATAATGGGCAAAACCCTGCAGGCGCACTTGAGCGCTTTTACTTTGCATTTCAAATAAATAGAACATGCAGAAACTTTTTACACTTATTGTATTGTTAGCCATTTCATTAAGTTCCTTTGCTGCAAATATTACCGGTACGGTTAAAGACGCAGGCGATGGCTCACCCCTGACAGGTGTAATAATTAACATTAAAAACACCAGCATCGCTACACAGACAGATGCAGATGGAAATTTTGAATTCACAGGATTGAATGATGGGAAATATGAACTGGTGTTTGCCTTTGTTACCTACAAAAAATATACTGCGGCTGTAACAATAGCAGGTGGTGCAGATGTTGTGCTGGATATAAAACTAAAATCAGAAAACCGGGAACTGAAAGGTGTTTCTGTGTCAGGAAACCGCGTTACACACACCGAAAATGCTGTGATGATGGAAATGAAAAAGAGCAGTCTTGTAGTGAGTGGTATCAGCGCTGCGCAGATAGGCAAAACTATGGACAGGAATGCAGCTGATGTGGTAAAGCGTATCCCGGGGGTTACAGTCAGTGATGATCGCTTTATCGTGGTGCGTGGCTTGTTTGACAGGTATAATACTGTTTGGCTGAACGATGCTATAGCTCCGAGCAGCGAAGTAGATAAGAGGTCGTTTTCTTTCGACCTGATACCGAGTGGTCTTATCGACAGGATAATGGTGTATAAAACTCCTGCTCCTGATCTGCCGGGCGATTTTGCGGGGGGCATGATAAAGATATATACAACCTCACTGGCTGATAAAACACAGTACGGGTTAAGTTTACAATCTTCGTACAGACAGTATTCTACAGGTACAAATTTTGCTTACGAACAGGCCTCATCAACTGATTGGTTGGGGTATGATGATGGTAAAAGAAGTATACCAGCAGGAACACCTGCATTTATTAATTCCTCTGACCCCAAGATCACTGAGATTACCAAGGCTTTCCCGAATGACTATGTGCTGAAAACAAAATCACAGTCGCCGGACTACAGGCTGAATGGCTCTGCATCTAATGTTTGGAGACTTCGAAAAATGAAGATTGGTAATACTTTCGGACTTGCATATTCAAATATATCTACTAATTATTCAGTCGACAGGCAAAGCTGGACTGATAGCACATCCCAGGATTTCCATTATAATGACAGGCAGTCAGAAAACAAAACAAGCATTGCTCTTTTAGATAACGCAGGTGTTTCATGGGGTAACAACAAAGTAGAATTCAAAAACTTATACAACCAGATAGGTAAGTCTCAGGTTACACTCCGAAATTCTGTTTACGACCTGCACGATACGTTAAGGCCTGATGAACGTTCTTACCTGATAGGATATGAAAGCAGGGCAACCTATAATGCTCAGTTGACAGGTAGCCACAAGAGTAAAAACGATAACAGGAAGTATGCATGGACTATGGGTTATACAGACCTGTTTAAAAATCAACCAGATCTGAGACGCATGAAATATACAAAACAGCATATACAGGACGATACAATGTATAATGCCTCCATTGCTGCTACTGCTGATCCTGTATATGGTGGTCGCTATTATGCGCGATTGTCAGAACATACCTACAACTTCAATCATCAATACACACAAAAGGTAAGGGTTAGAAAATATTCTTTTGAAGTGAATGTGGGTAATAATATCGAATATAAGAAGAGAAACTTCAATTCAAGACTGTTAGGGTACACCATAAAAACGATTGGTAATCCTAATTCGCTGCACCTGAACAGGCTGCCTATACAGGAGATATTTGCTGATTCGAATCTCGGAGATAAGAAGTTCAAAATGGCAGAATCTACAGATAGTACTTATAATTACTCTGCCCACAATAAGCTGATAGCAAGCTTTATATCTGTGAAATTGCCGATTGGCGAACATATAAGCATCTTGGGTGGCGTACGCAATGAATATAATATAATGAATTTACAGGGTTACACTACATCGGGTAGTATTAGCCCGGAGGTGACTACTAATTATTACCTGCCATCGGTAAACGTTACATATAATTTCAGGGATAACATGCTGGTGCGTGCTGCTTATGGTAAAACATTGAACAGGCCGGAATTCAGGGAATGGTCTCCTCTGTCTTTCTACGATTTTGATAATAAAGCGCTCATTTATGGTTCTTTGTATGCTGTGCCGGGTGATACGCTGAAAGTTGCTAAGGTTCAAAATTTTGACCTGCGCTGGGAATGGTATCCATCAACTGGTGAGATGGTACATTTTGGAGGCTACTACAAATCATTCAAAGACCCTATTCAGCAAGTAATAGTAGGTGGAAATGCAAGTGCCGATAGCAGGTCTTATACATTTACCAATGCAAATAAGGCAACCTGTATGGGGCTTGAACTGGATGCAAGGAAGAACCTGATGTTCCTTGATGATGCGTTTACGACCAACTTCTTTAAAGATTTTTCATTAGTTGCTAATGCAGCATTGATAAAGAGCAGCCTTACGTTAGGCAATTCAAGTGTGCTGACCAGCCAGATACCCAATACTCCATTGCAGGGTCAATCTCCTTACATGATCAATGCCGGTTTGTTCTATCAGAATGATACGCTGGGTATACAGGCATCAGTATTATATAACGTATTCGGCCAAAGGATATACCTGTTAGGTGATACAGTAGTGCCCAGTATAGGAGAATTACCATTCAGGTCGTTAGATGCAGTTGTGTCTAAGACATTCTATAAACTGGTAACGATAAATTTTGGAGTACAAAACCTGTTGAACAGTTCAATTACCAGGATACAGGATTTCAACATGAATAATAAGTTTGAAAATGACCCGATGAGTGGAGACAGACAAGTATTCACATATAAACCCGGCAGGTACTATACTCTTGGTATAAAATTCAGGTTAAGTCGTTAACACTGAATTAATATTCTGGAAACATTACAGTAACTCACAGCTAATCTTATCATAACCTACAGCTAATCTGGCGTTAATACTGCGAATCTAATTTCGTGCTAAATAAAAACTTAAGTATGAAACAAATTTCCTTATTTACATTATTGCTCCTTGCATTCGCTGTAAAAGGTTTTGCTTGGACAGTACCTACACAGGAAGTGAAGGATAGTATATCTGCCAACACACACTGGACAGCTGATAAGCATTACCTTTTAAAAGGTTATGTGTACGTTACCTCTGGTGCTACCCTTACTATTGACAGTGGTGTTATTATTCGTGGCGATAAAAACACTAAGGGTGCTCTTGTTGTAGAACGTGGTGCCAAGATATATGCTAACGGAACTAAGACAAGCCCTATTCTTTTTACTTCAAATGAAGAAGCCGGTAACAGGTCTTATGGTGACTGGGGTGGTTTGATAATGTGCGGTTATGCGCCTACAAACTGGACCGCAGGTGAAAATACAGTAGAAGGCGGCCCTCGCTCTAAATATGGTGGTACGGATCCTCATGATAACAGCGGTAAGCTTAGCTATGTTCGTATCGAATTCGCAGGTATACCGTTCTCTCCTAATAATGAAGTGAATGGGTTGTCTTTATACGCTATAGGTGATGCAACCCAAATCGACCACGTTCAGGTATCTTACAGTGGTGATGATGCTATTGAGTGGTTTGGGGGTAGTGTAAACTCTAAATACATCGTTTCTTATGCTACATGGGATGACGATTTTGATACAGACTGTGGTTTCGTTGGTAAAAACCAGTTCTGTGTGGTGTTAAGGGATCCAAACTCAGCAGACGTTAGTGGTTCTAAAGCATTTGAATCAGATGCCTACCAGTCTGGTACAGCAAGCGGCCTGGGTGGTGATACATCAAAGATCACTAAACCAGTGTTTTCAAATTGTACAATTATGGGCCCTGTAGGTTCTAACCCGTCAAATCTTGCATATAGCACTAACTATGTAGCAGGTGTTCATATCCGCAGGGGTAGCGGTCTTAGCCTTCTTAATAGTGTTGTTGCCGGCTGGCCTTGCGGCGTATTGCTGGATGAATCATCTGCATCATATGGTTCAACATCAGCTAATATAGCTTCTGGTCTTTTGCAATTCCGTGCCAATATAGTAGAAGGTATACCTACAAACGGTACACCTAGCAGGAAAGAATTCATGTATGTAAAAGATGGTGCTCGTAGCCTTACTCCAACTACAGCATATGCTGATACTACTACCGGTTCTCCGTTTAGTCCTTTTGCAGGTCCTTATACTTTCATGAATAATCCTGCTTTTGGTAACTTTACATACGTTAGTGATGCAATAGGTACTAAGCTTTGGAGCCCATGGAACATGGCTAATCCTAAATTCATCCCTACAAGTGTATCTCCTATTTGTTATAATAATAAGAGCTTACCTGCTTATGTTAATACTTACTATGGTGGTGTAGACACGTTCCACAACGGTAAAAAATATCCATTCGACCCCACTAAGCCTATTAATACAGATACATCTAATTTCTTCAAAAACTATAATGCTCCGGATGTAGTTCCTGATTTTACTACTTCAAAAGCAAATGATGCTTTCTTTGATAAAGTAAACTATGTAGGTGCTTTCGCTGGTACCCAGTCAACTTCTGACAACTGGATGGCAGGTTGGACAAACTTTGATCCTGTGAACGCAAACTATGATTTCGTAAATACAGGTATTGCAAATGAACAAGGTAAACTGGTTTCTTTCAACACAGCTCGTGTATTCCCTAACCCTACAAGTGGTACTGCAACACTGGCTATCGAACTGAATCGTTCTACAGAACTGACTATTGCTATATATGATATGTCTGGCAGAATGGTACAACAAGTGTTCAACGGTCAGAAAACTGCAGGTACTGAAATTTTCAATATCGACCTGAATAATGTTAATGCAGGCCTGTACTTCGTAAACGTACACGCTAACGATATGCAGAAAACGGTAAAACTCAGCGTAATAAAATAATCGCTCATAATACCTGAACCAATTTTTCATTTTGGTAATTGATAGGGGGCTGTCTTCTGGCAGCTCCCTCTATTTTTATGATAATATGTATGCAGAAATGAGAATTAATCATATTTATAGGAAAATTGTACCCCTGTCTATATCTTGTAGCGTTCTTTACTCTAATTATATATAGTAAGATGTCCGTAATAATTAAGCCTTGTGAAACTGCTGATGACCTGAAGAAGTTTGTTCAGTTTCAATATGACCTCTATAAGGGTAATGCTTATTGGGTGCCACCATTGAAAAAAGATGAACTCAATTCACTTCAACGCACTACTAATCCGGCATATGAGAATTGTGATGCACAATTTTGGATAGCACTTAAAAACGGAAAAGTAGCAGGACGCGTTGGGGCCATTATCAATAAAGCATACAATGAGAAAGTCGGAGAACAATTATGCCGGCTGAGTCGTATTGAGTTTGTTGACGATAAGGAAGTGAGTAAGGCATTACTCGATACTGCGGAAAAATGGGCAAAGGATAAAGGGATGAAAGGTATTCACGGCCCATTAGGTTTTACGAACCTGGATCACCAGGCTGTTTTAATAGAAGGGTTTGATCATCTCCCGTCGATAGCATCAGAATATCATCTCCCATACTATAAAGAGCATTTTGAGGCAGCGGGTTATGGTAAAGAAATGGATTGGGTAGAGTTTCGCCTGAAACTGGAAAAGGAGATACCTGAAAAGGCATTGAAGTTGAATGATATGATACAAAGGCGTTATAACCTCACTGTATTAAACTTCACTACTCGTGATGAGATGAAAGCTCATGCGCCAAGAGTGCTGAAGTTACTGAACACTGCATTTAGTGACCTGTTCAGCTTCGTAAGCATGAGTGAGTCCTTGCAGCAGTTCTACATAAATAAGTATTTCAATATCCTTAATCCTGAGTTTGTAAAACTTATAGAGGATAAAGACGGCAACCTTATAGGGTTTATTATAAGCCTGCCATCTCTGAGCGTAGCTATGCAAAAAGCTAAGGGTAAGTTGTTGCCGTTTGGTTGGTACTACATTTCGCAGGCGTTAAAGAAGCCCAAAGTTGTAGACCTGTTGCTTACTGGTATACATCCTGATTGGCAGGCGCAGGGAGTTAGCGCTATATTGATAACCGAGTTGCAAAAGGTAATGCAGAAATACGGGGTGGAATATGTAGAAACCACAGGTATGATAGAGACAAATGAAAAAGCTATCAACCACTGGAAAAACTATGATCATATCCAGCATAAAAGGAAACGTTGCTTCAGGAAGATGTTTTAATGAAAGCCCCGTCAAGGGGCTTTTTTGTTGGGAATATGGTCATCAAGAGCCGCTCTGAAATTTAATTTGCAGATAAATAAAATAATCCTATACATTTGCATCTCAAATTTTTTAAAACACTTCTTAGATCAACGTCAAGAAATGAAAAAAACCTTTTTTACATCGCTTAACTGTAAATCTGCACAGGCTGCAGGTTTCAGGCGTGGGTTTTTTGCTGAACCTATAACGGGGTCAGTTTTTTCTAACCGCACTACCTGCCTTTGGTTGCGACGTTGATACACTGCTATTCCAATAGTCATTGACTGTTGAAGAGGCTTATCAAAGCTTTCGAATAAAGATAAAACCACGTGAATTGACACGGAGGTTTCTTGTATCTATTCTTTTAATTTATTGACATAATGAACCACACCTTTAAGGTATTGGTGGCAGATGGCCATCATGCCGGGTATGCGCATATTATATGCGAAGAAATGGCGGCGTCTGCTAAAGCGCGCGGCACAGGTATAGCCAAGCGCACGCCTGAATATATCAGGCAGAAGATGGAAGAAGGTAAGGCCGTGATAGCGCTTACTGACGCAGGAGAATGGGCAGGCTTTTGTTATATAGAAAGCTGGAGCCATGGTGGATACGTTGCCAATTCCGGTCTTATCGTTTCGCCGCAATTCAGGAAGAGTGGCCTGGCTAAGCAGATAAAGCAGAAGATATTTGAGTTGAGCAGGACACTTTATCCCGATGCTAAAATATTCGGGCTTACAACAGGCCTGGCTGTTATGAAGATCAACAGCGACCTGGGTTATGAGCCTGTTACATACTCCGAGCTTACACAGGATGATGCTTTCTGGGCCGGCTGCAAGAGCTGTGTGAACTATGATATCCTGACCGCTAAAGAAAGGAAGAATTGTCTTTGTACAGCTATGTTGTATGATCCTAAAGATCATTTCGAGCCTGAAGAAACAGCTAAAGAATTTAAGCAGAGAGCAAAAGGGTACGAGCGATTATTACGTCTCAAACGCTCGGGCTTTATGAAGCTATTCATCAAGAAATCAAGAACAATAAAATCGTTAATCTGGTAAAATCTGTATTGTGAAAGAAAAAGTCGTACTCGCATATAGTGGGGGATTAGATACCACATATTGTGCCATTTATCTGAGCAGAGAATTAGGGTTGGAAGTACATGCTGTTACAATCCAGACCGGAGGTTTTAGTGATCAGGAACTGGCAGATATTAAGGCAAGAGCAATGTCGCTTGGGGTAGCATCATTTAAAGTGGTTGATGTAACACAGCATTATTATGAATCATGTATCCGGTACCTCGTTTATGGTAATGTGCTGAAAAATGCTGTATATCCTTTAAGCGTAAGTGCCGAGCGTATGGTGCAAGCTATAGCTACGGCAGAATATGTAAAACAACTAGGTGCAGAATATGTGGCGCATGGCAGTACGGGTGCAGGTAACGACCAGGTAAGGTTTGATATCGTATTCCAAAGCATGATACCGCAAACTAAGATACTTACCCCGATAAGAGATATGAAGCTAAGCAGGGATGAGGAGATAACTTATCTCAAGAAGAACGGGGTAGAGATGAATTTTGAAAAAGTACAATACAGTATTAATAAAGGATTGTGGGGAACATCTGTAGGCGGTAAAGAAACACTTTCCAGTAATGGATATTTGCCAGAAACGGCATGGCCTACACAGGTAACAGAGGCAGAGCCCAAGCAATTAGTACTGCATTTCAATAAGGGGGAACTTAATGGTATTAATGGCCAGGTATTGAGCCCGGTTGATGCAATAAGAGAGCTTCAGGCAATAGCACAGCCTTATGGTATAGGCAGGGATATACATGTAGGTGATACTATAATTGGGATCAAGGGCAGGGTAGGATTTGAAGCTGCAGCTCCTGTGGTTATTATAAAAGCTCACCACCTGCTCGAAAAGCACACACTCACTAAATGGCAGCAATACTGGAAAGAGCAGCTTAGTACATGGTATGGCAACTGGCTGCATGAAGGTATGATGCTGGACCCTACTATGCGCAATGTTGAGCGTTTTATGGAAGACACACAGGCTAATGTTACGGGTGATGTACATGTTACACTTTACCCGTACAGGTTTGTATTAACAGGGGTAGAGACACCTCACGATCTCATGAACAGCAAGTTTGGCGCTTACGGAGAGATGAACAATACATGGAATGGGGATGATGTAAAGGGCTTTTCAAAAATATTCGGGAACCAGGTAGCTATCTATCATTCTGTGAACAATAATCTTAAAGACACAGTAAGTAATGAAAACTAAGATAAAAGCAGGAATAATAGGCGGTGCTGGATATACCGGCGGAGAAATGATTCGCATATTATTGAATCATCCTGTGGTGGAAATAGCATTCGTGCACAGCAGGAGTAATGCAGGTGCAAACCTGTCTCATGTACATGCTGACTTGCTGGGAGATACCGACCTGAAATTTTCTGCCGATATACATAACGAAATAGATGTACTGTTTATGTGTGTAGGGCACGGAGAAGCGAAGGCATTTCTTGCAGAAAATACGATAGATGACAATGTAGTCATTATTGATCTTTCACAGGACTTCAGATTAGATAAATCGTCAGTGATTGGTAGCAGGCAGTTTGTTTATGGATTACCGGAATCAAATCGTGAGCAAATAAAGCAATCTCGTTCAATAGCTAACCCTGGTTGTTTCGCTACAGCTATTCAATTAGCATTACTGCCATTAGCATCAAAGGGTTTGCTAAGTGAGGTGCACGTGACAGGTATTACGGGCGCTACAGGTGCCGGCCAAAAACTGCAGCAAAGCTCGCATTTTGCCTGGCGTGCCAACAATATACAGGCATACAAATCTCTGGTACATCAGCACGTAGGTGAAATATTGCAAACATTAAGCGGTATGCAGCAAGGCTTTTCTTCGCTGAGCTTTGTGCCTTGGAGAGGAGACTTTACACGGGGAATATACCTGACTGCTTATATGAAATGTGATTTGAGTGAGCAAGACGCAAATGCGGTTTACGTGGAATATTATAAGGAGCATCCTTTTACGCACGTATCAGGTACTATGATCGACCTCAAGCAGGTTGTGAATACTAATAAGTGTTTGTTGCACATAGAAAAGGTGGGAGACCAGTTGCTGGTACACGCAGCCATAGATAACCTGTTGAAGGGGGCTTCAGGACAGGCCGTACAAAATATGAACCTCATTTTCGGCTTTCCTGAAGATGCAGGGTTGAAACTAAAATCTATTTCTTTCTGATAAATCTTTAAGATGAAATTATTTGACGTATATCCTCTGAATGATATAACCATAGTTAAGGCAGAAGGTTCTTATGTGTGGGATGATAAAGGCGACAGGTATCTTGACTTCTATGGAGGACATGCTGTAATATCTATCGGCCATACCCATCCTCATTATGTAAAAGCAATAGAAGAACAGTTACATAAAGTTGGGTTCTATTCTAACTCTGTACACATCCCTGTACAGAAAGCATTAGCACAAAAACTGGGACAGGTTTCAGGGAAAGATGATTACCAGTTGTTTTTATGCAATTCCGGGGCGGAGGCTAATGAGAATGCAATAAAACTTGCATCATTCCATACTGGTAGAAAGAAAGTGGTTGCATTTGCAAAGTCATTTCACGGGCGTACGTCATTGGCTGTTGCTGCTACAGACAATAAACAAATCGTAGCACCTGTAAATGAGACAGATAATATCAGTTTTCTGCCCTTTAATGATGTTGCTGCGTTAAAGAATTATTTCTTACATAATGGTAGTGAAATAGCAGCGGTGATTGTTGAGGGTATACAGGGTGTTGGTGGTATAAATGTAACATCCATAGAGTTTTTACAGACAATCAGGTCTTTGTGTGACGAGTATGGTGCTGTATATATTGCAGATAGTGTGCAGTGCGGGTATGGCCGTAGTGGTAAATTCTTTTCTCACGATCATGCGGGTGTAAATGCAGATATATATAGTATGGCAAAGGGTATGGGTAACGGTTTTCCGATAGGGGGAATAGCAATAGCACCCCATATACAACCTAAGTACGGAATGCTGGGTACCACATTCGGTGGTAATCACCTTGCCTGTGCTGCAGCATTGGCAGTGCTTGATGTGATTGAACAGGATGCACTAATAAATAAAGCTGAAGAGACGGGAGATTACCTGGTGAAGTGCCTGTCTGAAATAGAAGGGTTAAAAAATATCAGGGGGCGCGGATTGATGATAGGGTTTGATACAGACGATAAGTATAAAGATCTGCGTAAAAATCTGCTGCTTAAACATAAAGTATTTACCGGAGAAGCGAAGCCAAGTGTGATCCGTTTATTACCTGCATTGAATATTGGTACTAATGAAGTGGATATGCTCATTAATGCCATCAAATCTGAAATTGAAAACCTGGATAAACAATAGAAATCACAATGAAACATTTTATTTCCGTAACAGATGTAGCAGATATTGATGTGCTGATAGCACAGGCAATGAAATATAAGACTCGTCCTTTTATGGACAAGAACTTAGGCGAAGGGAAAAGACTTGGGTTATTGTTTATGAATCCGAGTATGCGTACACGCATCAGCACCCAGATAGCTGCACGTAATCTTGGAATGGAAGTAATAGTGTTCAATGTAGATAAAGATGGCTGGAAATTAGAATTGAATGATGATGCTATAATGAATGGTACAACCGTTGAGCATATCAAGGATGCTGCACCTGTATTGGGCACCTATTTCGATGTGCTGGGTGTACGTACATTCCCTTTGCTGGAAAATAAAGCAGATGATTACAGTGAGTTGCTGATAGATCAGCTAATGCAGCATGCAGGCATCCCTATAGTTAGCCTGGAGAGCAGTACACTTCACCCTTTACAGAGCCTTGCAGATATGCTGACCATTACAGAGCATCTTAAGGATATAAAGAGACCCAAAATAGTATTGAGTTGGGCGCCGCATATCAAGCCTATACCTCAGTGTGTAGCTAATTCTTTTGCGCAATGGGTAAATGCGTGGGGGAAAGCTGATTTTGTTATTACACACCCTAAGGGTTATGAACTGGACAAGGTATATACAAACGGTGCAAGTATAGAATACGACCAGCATAAGGCTTTGGAACAGGCAGATTTTGTGTACGTAAAAAACTGGAGTAGTGTTTCTGATTATGGTAAAGTGCTTTGTGATGACAGCAGTTGGATGTTGACACCTCAACACCTTGAAAAAACCAATAATGCACATGTGATGCATTGCCTGCCCGTAAGACGAAATGTAGAGTTGGGTAGTGCTGTGTTAGATAGTGATAGCAGCCTTGTTACGAAACAGGCAGCTAACAGGGTATGGGCCGCACAGGCCGTGTTGTCAGAAATATTAAAATATAAATATTGATATGCTGACAGTTATTAAAATAGGTGGCAATATCATAGACGATGCCGGGAAGCTGGAAGTTTTTCTCGAAAACTTCAGTAAACTGGATATGCCAAAAATATTAGTGCATGGTGGTGGAAAACTGGCTACAGAGTTCGGGCGAAGGTTGAACATTGAACCTAACTATGTGGATGGCAGACGGATAACTGATGCGGAAACGCTTGAGTTGGTTACAATGGTGTACGGAGGGTTAATTAATAAGAATATTGTGGCTGGCTTGCAGAAGTATAGCTGTAATGCAATTGGACTAACAGGTGCTGATGGAAATGTAATTAATGCAAACAAGCGCCCTGTTAAGACGGTTGATTATGGTTTTGTTGGCGATGTTTCGGCAACCGGCGTCAATACTGATATTTTACAGTCATTACTGAATAGTGGACACGTACCGGTATTAGCCCCGCTAACACATGACGGGCAGGGCACTATGCTTAATACGAATGCAGATACTATAGCACAGGAAGTAGCGAAAGCAATGGCAGCGCACACAGATGTGCAATTGGTGTATTGTTTTGAGAAGAATGGTGTATTGCAGGATGTTGATAATGATAATTCAGTAATAAGGCAGATACAGGTTGCTGATTTTGAACAATTAAAGACTGACGGAGTGATATCCGGAGGCATGATACCCAAAATAGAAAACGCCTGTAATGCAGTCATAGCTGGTGTGCGCAGGGTTGTCATAGGTAATGCAGATTACCTTGATGATATTGTTAAAGGGAAAACAGGGACAGAAATAATATGAAGGAGTATAAGCAACAGGAACTGGTAAATGAAGCTGTGGCATTGCTGAAGCAACTTATAGCTACACCCTCTTTTAGTAAAGAAGAACAGGGTACTGCAAACGTGTTGCAGAAGTTCTTGCAATCGCATAGTGTATTGCCAAACAGGCTGATGAATAACGTTTGGGCAAGGAATCTTCATTATGATAGTACCAAGCCAACTATATTGCTCAATTCGCATCATGATACTGTAAAACCCAATAGCGCTTACACAAAAGAGCCTTTCACTCCACTGGAGGAAGATGGTAAACTGTATGGGCTTGGGAGTAACGATGCAGGAGGATGCCTTGTTTCATTACTGGCAACATTCCTGAATTATTATCATCGTACAGATATTAAATACAATCTTGTATTTACCGCTACCGCCGAAGAGGAAATTTCAGGCACTAATGGAATTGCTGCTTTGCTACCGGAGTTGGGCCGGATTGATGCTGCAATAGTGGGTGAACCTACACTACTGGAAATGGCAACTGCAGAAAAGGGACTGGTCGTGCTTGATTGTGAGACCGTAGGTGTTGCCGGGCACGCAGCAAGGAATGAAGGAGATAATGCTATCTATAAAGCTTTGCAGGATATACAATGGTTCGGGTCGTACAAATTTTCTAAAGAATCTGCATTGTTAGGTCCTGTTAAAATGTCGTTGACTATGATACAGGCCGGTACACAGCACAATGTTGTGCCGGCTTCGTGCAGGTACACAGTAGATGTCCGTGTCAACGAATGTTATACAAATGAAGAGATCGTAGAAGAAATTAAGGAGCATGTGTCCTGCTCTGTAACGCCGCGTAGCCTTCGTCTTCGTTCTACGTCTATACGCGATGACCACTACCTCGTGCAGGCAGGTTTAGCCATAGGTAGAAAGGCGTTTGGTTCATCTACACTTTCGGATAAAGTGTTTATGCAATTTCCCGCCGTCAAGATGGGCCCCGGCGATTCTGCCCGAAGCCATACTGCTGATGAGTTTATTTATTTAAACGAAATAGAAGAGGGGATTGATACTTATATAAAACTGTTAAATCAGGTATTATGAAGATCTGGCAAAAAGAAAATACAACAACATCCGCCGCAATAGAAAGGTTTACTGTTGGCAATGACAGAGATTTTGACCTTTTGCTTGCAAAGTATGATGTGCAGGGTAGCCTTGCGCATGTAACTATGTTATTTGAGGTAGGATTGCTTTCAGAGCCCGATTTTATTGAGATAAAATCAGGGCTAGAAGCTATTCTTGAACAGGTACTTTCAGGAGACTTTGCTATTGACGATAATTGCGAGGACATACATTCGCAGATAGAGTGGATGCTTACTGAACGTATTGGTGATGCCGGCAAAAAGATACACAGTGGCCGCAGCCGAAACGACCAGGTAGCTGTGGATATAAAACTGTACCTGAAAGAAGAACTTGGTGTTATTAAAGGGCTTGTATTACAGCTTTTTGATTTGTTGATGGAGTTAAGTAATACTCATGCTAATAAGTTGATACCGGGATATACCCATCTGCAGGTGGCCATGCCATCATCTTTCGGATTGTGGTTTGGTGCTTATGCCGAATCGCTTACCGATGATATGGAAATGTTGCAGGCTGCGTACAGTGTAACAGATAAAAATCCATTAGGCAGCGGCGCAGGTTATGGTTCATCATTCCCGTTGAACAGGACAAGGACAACAGAGCTTCTCGCATTGTCTGGGCTGCATTATAATAGTGTGTATGCGCAAATGAGCAGAGGTAAGACCGAGAAGTTTGTGGCAACGGGCATTGCAGCAATAGCGGCTACTTTATCGAAGCTTAGCATGGATGCATGTTTGTACAATAGCCAAAACTTTGCATTTATAAGTTTCCCGGAAGAGCTTACAACCGGTAGCAGTATAATGCCGCATAAAAAGAACCCGGATGTGTTTGAGCTTATCAGGGGAAGGTGCAATCGTATACAGGCAGTGCCTAATGAGCTTACATTGCTTATTAATAACCTGCCATCCGGTTATCACAGGGATATGCAGTTAACCAAAGAAGTATTATTCCCGGCTATAGAATCATTAAAGGCATGTATAAAAATGGTTATCCTGATGCTTGAAAATATACAGATCAAGGATGGTATACTTGACGATGAACGCTACAAGTATATTTTTACCGTAGAAAAATTAAATGACCTTGTCGCGCAGGGTATGCCTTTCAGGGATGCGTACAGGCAGGTAGGCAATGAGGTTAATGATGGTACGTTCAGTTATTCGGTAAGTCAGTTGCATCATACTCATGAAGGAAGTATAGGTAATCTTTGTAATGATTTGATAACTGCGCGAATGGCGAAATTTAGAAATGATATATAAAAAGACAA
Source organism: Flavipsychrobacter sp. (assembly GCA_044227125.1). Taxonomy (GTDB): domain Bacteria; phylum Bacteroidota; class Bacteroidia; order Chitinophagales; family Chitinophagaceae; genus Polluticoccus. Next base: position 670,123 of record JBGAFS010000001.1, on the reverse strand, counting down.
AAGCCCCGACAAGGAGGGGCTTTGTTTTTCAGCGGAGAGACAGGGATTCGAACCCTGGATACCCTTTGACAGATATACACACTTTCCAGGCGTGCCTCTTCAACCACTCGAGCATCTCTCCGTAAGGGCTGCAAATCTAATCAATAATTATTTACCGAAGATGTTTTCTGCATTTTGTGTAGTTACAGCAGCTATTTTGACCAGGTCTGTCTCTAATACCTCTGCTACTTTTTGTGCTATTGCGGGTATATAGCTGCTTTCGTTGCGTTTGCCCCTATGCGGTACAGGAGCCAGGTATGGGGCATCTGTTTCAAGAACTATATGTTGCAGTCCGGTACTTTTTATAATATCAGGCAGGTTGGATTTTTTATAGGTTACAACGCCGCCAATGCCAAGGTACAACCCCAGGTCTGCTACCTGTTTTGCTTCATCTTCGGTGCCGCTAAAACAATGGAATATGCCCTTTAGGTTCCCGTTTTGTTTGGTTCGCACAATGTCAATACAGTCTTGTGTAGATTCTCGGCTGTGTATAACAATCGGCAGGTCATGCTCCAGGGCCCAGTCTATCTGTGTAGCAAACGCTTCTTTTTGTTGTTCTGTATGGGTAAGGTCCCAGTAATAATCTAAACCTATTTCACCAACAGCATAAAACTTATCCTGCTCCAGCCACTGCTTTACTATGCTAAGCTCATCTTTATAATTATCCTTTACATAACAAGGGTGCAGGCCCATCATAGGGTAGCAGTTATTTTTCCACTCTTTTGATATGCGCATCATGCCGGCAATAGTAGTGCTGTCGCAATTAGGCATATACATTTTGGTTACACCTGCTTCTATCGCGCGTTGTATCATATCGTGCTCGTCTGCGCCAAATTGTTCTTCGTAGAGGTGTGTATGTGTATCTATAAACATAATTAATCTGTAGGAAGTGTCTTCATTGCCCAGCCTTTTTGGTGGCAATGTTCCAGTACTTTTGGTAAAGCAAAACTCATACGTTCCCATGCCTTCTCACTGTCATGAAAAACAACGATTGAGCCCGGTTCTATATTTTGCAGCACATTATCCAGGCACTGCTGGGGAGATATGTTCAGGTCGAAATCGCCGCTCAATACATCCCACATATATATGCGCCAGTTGTTCCCAGTGTTTAATAAGCCGCTGGTTTGTGAGCGCTTTATTTTGCCATATGGTGGCCTGAAAATATTGCTCGTTATGTGTTCTGCCGCAGTACGTATATTTTCCAGGTAAGCCTCTGTGTCGGTAAACCACCCGTTCATATGATTATGTGTATGATTGCCGGTTGTATGCCCTTTATCCAGTATCTTCTTATATAATTCAGGATGGTTAACAACATTCTTTCCTATGCAGAAAAAGCTGGCTTTAGCATTGTACTTATCAAGCTGTTCAAGTACATATTCTGTAGCTAACGGGTGGGGGCCATCATCAAAGGTCAGGTAAACAGCGGGCTCATTGCCCGTATTCAGCCTCCATTGAAGCCTCCTGTATAATATGTCTCTTACCCACCATGGAGTTTTAACCTTGTAAACTGCCATGATGCAAACCAACAAAATTTATTCGTAACTATTAAATCAGATTTTTTCTATTGCAGATTTTCTTATCCAGCCCGTTCTGCCATCCGGTAGCTCTGCCTGTACCCAGTTGGTTTCTTCTGTCCTGATCTTTACAGTTGTTCCTTCGGGGATAATTGTTTTGGATTGACCTGCTTTAGGTGCAGGCATAAAAGGCGTTTCATTGTCCATTACTACGGCAATGTTCTTGTCGTAGTTGTTGGCAGAAAAGAAAGAAAGGGTAAGTAACAGTACAAAAGCAATGATGAGTACTATGTTTACCTGCCCGGGTACTGAGTGCAGTTTGCCCATTCTTTTTGCAGCACGTATACCTATGATGCTTATAAATATTAAAGCGCTCAATACCGCCCATGTATTGGCAAACGAGTGGTTGGTTAGACCATTCCACCACTTAATGAAGAATATGTCTTTTGTTTCAGCTATCCTGTTTTTAATCCTGCTTTGTGTTAGCAGCAGGTTGTCTTGAGCTGTTTTATTAGAAGGGTCAGTGGCTATTGCTCTTTCATAATTCAATACAGCATGGCCAATATTGTTGAGCCTGTAATAAGTATTGCCCAGGTTGTAATAAACTTCAGTATTCGCAGGTTTCCCAGCGGCAAGTTTTTCATAATAATAGGCAGCGCTATCATATTTTTTCTGCTGATAACAACGGTTGCCCGCTGCCCAGTACTCACCGGTGCCTGTTGCTGCTAATGCATGGCTATAAACAAAAACAGATATTAATATCGCAATCAGTCTCATCCGTTAATTGATTCTTCCAGTTTGCTTATCACATCCACAGCATCACGATATGTGTCTGCCATTTGTGCATTGCCGCTAAGGCCTGCATACAATGCTGTTTCGCAATTGCTTACAACCTTCTCAATTCGATTCTGCATTTCGACAGGCACTTTCTTATTGTTCAGTATTTCCCATGCAGTTTCTCTCGACAGGGAAGATAGTGGTATGTTCAGTTTATCGCTGATATATAGCCAGATGGCTTTAGATACTTCTTCGTAGAATGGTTTGCTTTGGTTTTGCTGCAATAATTTTTGAGCTGTAGCCAGGCGTTTCAATGCTACTTTATTTGCTCTCCTGTTTTTAAGCAGGGCAATATCTTTAGATAATTCATCTTCTCTGCGACGCCACACTACAAGTCCTATAAATGCAAACAGCGGTACAGCATAGAACGACCAGTAGGTAACTGTATAGAAGAGCGGCTTCTTATTGTAGATAAGGTCTTTTATTGGCTTTTTACTGATGTCATGAATTTCTTTAATAGCAAGAGGGGTGTTTGATTCCCTTTTGTAATTTTTACCCTGCTTAACATCAATCGTATACGGGCCTGTTTCCTGTGTTATGTATTTGCCACTAGCAGGATCGAAATATGTAAACGAAACAGCAGGTATCGTATATGTGCCGGCCGTATTTGGCGTAATGGTATAATTGATGGTTTTGCTGCCGCTGATAGTAGTGGTTCTGCCTGTAATGGTATCTGTTATCTGCGGGTCCAGAGCCGTAAGGCCATTTGGTAGATTTATTTTGGGCGCTTCGATCAGTTTAAGGTTGCCAGAACCCTTTATTGTGAGCGTTAATGTAGCAATGTCATCAGTAGAGATGTTGGTTTTGTCCAGTTTTCCTGTTACTGTGAAATTGCCCACTGCATTACCATAGCCTTCAGGTTTGCCGGTTTCAGGCAGCGGTGTAACGGTTATCTTTACAGGGGTACTTTTCAGATGCACTTTAACATCCCTGTATGCCATAGAGTTAAAGAAGTCGTCATTGAAGAACGGGTCGCTCATCATAAGACTACCTGCTCCCTGCGAAAAGAACGGATCATCAAAGAAGCCCGCAAACGGATTCCTCTGGCGTACCTGTTGAATGATACGTGCTATACCTTCTGCCTCTGCAGCATCCAGCTCCAGTGTGCCGGGCTGTTGCGGGAAAAGCGCGGATTTCTTTAGGGTGAATACCTGATACTTCTTGCCGTCAACAATTTCCTCTACAGGTTTCATATTTCCCTTAGGCATTTCAAAATCCTGTGTCCAGAAACCATTAAGTGACGGCAGCTTTGAAATGCTCACATTCATGGGTATGCGGGCATACAGCTTGTAAGACGCTGTGATCTGCTCGCCCACATGTACTTTGCTTTTGTCTACAGCTACTTTTATAAACAGGTCTTTACCAAGGTCTACAGGTTTGTCATTCTGAGCCTGTGGTTGCTGTTGTTGTTGAGCTTGTTGTTGCCTCAGTGCCTGTAACTGCCTTTGTCTTTGCTGCAATATAGCTGCAAACGGGTCGAAAGGATCATCGTCAAACATATCCCTGCGTGCGGGTTGCCTTTGGGCCACTACACTGCCGGGCACAACCTGTATCTGCAATGCGTTTGATTGATATGTATGTCCTGCTCCGTCTTTTGCTATAGCCGGGGGGATAGTAAGTGTACCTGTATGTTTGGGTTGCATCACATAGGTAAGCACAAGGCTTTGTGACTGCACCATCTTACCATTGGTGATATATACCTGTGAGTTTTGCGACTGGTATGGGCCGCCTACTATGTCAAAATCTTTGAAGAGCGCCTGCGCCGGGGCCACACTTTGCAGGTCGTCAGCATCCTGTATGGTATACTGTACCTGTACCTGGTCTTTTACGCCCATTTTTGTAGCACTTGCTGCGGCAGAAAAAACCACATTTTGGGCAAAAGCATCACATCCTGTTAGTACTAACAGGAGTAGGAAATTATAGCGCAGTAATGTGTTAATACGTACCATTTTGTCCACCTGCAAAAATAGGGTTTAGCCTATCCGACAGGATGTTAAAATCGGTAATAGCTCTGTTAAAAAAAAGTTATAAATCGCCAAGTTGCGGGCGCATAGTAATGTGTTCCACGGTTGCCTGTTTTGATAAGGTATATGCAGCCCATATCATATCAGCAACATCGGTAGCCTGCATCATCCGTCCTGCGGGTATATTGGCCCCTTCCCAAGAGCGGCTTTCTGTAGCACCGGGAGATATGGATGTCACTTTTATATTATCTGTTCTTAGCTCCAGCCGCAGGTTTTCAGAAAAGCCCAGCATGGCGTATTTGGTGATGCTGTATGCACCCCCGTTCGGGTAAGCCCTATGGCTGGCAACAGAGCACATATTGAAAATATGGCCTGCCTGCAACTCTTTCATCTTGGGTAATAATGCCCTCGTGATGTAGTAAGAGCTATACATATTGATAGCCATTAGTTTTTCCAGTTGTCCGTCAGGTTCGGTGGCTAAGAGGCCCGGCATATATATACCTGCATTATTTACCAGTACATCAATACTGTTGAATCGGTTAAGCACTACTTGCGCAAATGCAGTCGCATCATTTTTTTTAGACAGGTCGGCAACATGTGTAATGATAGTAGCCCCCGGAAATCTTTTATTCCATTCAGCAGATAGATTGTCGAGGTCTGCGGCAGTACGGGCGCAGATAGCTACAGAAAAGCCTTCTGCTAAAAAACGTTCAGCAATGGCTTTTCCTATTCCCTGTGTTGCGCCTGTAATTACAGCGTTTGGCATATATAAGCGTTTAACTGTGTAATATTGACCGTAAAATACGCCGAATAATACAAAATGAGTGGTATAAAAACTGTATTGAATTGGAGCTCGGGCAAAGACGCAGCATTAGCATATCATGCTTTGTCGAATGAGAATGAATATGATGTATGCAAATTGCTGACTACAGTAAACGCTGAAGCCGACAGAGTGGTAATGCACGGGCTTAGAGAAGAGTTGCTGGATATGCAGGCTGAGGCTATGGGTGTTCCCCTTCAGAAAATAAAATTACCGGCCTCGCCAACAGATGTGGTGTACAAGACTGAAATGCAAAAGGCGCTGGAAATACTCAAAGCAGACGGTATTACAACGGCCGCTTTCGGTGATATATTTCTCGATGACTTGAAACAATACAGGGAAGCACAATTGTCCACTATAGGGTTCAATGCTGTATTCCCTTTATGGAAACGAGATACTACGGAGTTGGTGCGGCTATTAGAAGATACAGGTATAGAGGCTATGCTTGTATGTGTGAATGGTACACTCCTCGCCAAAGAATTTCTCGGCAGGGTAGTGAACAGGGAATTGCTGGATGACCTGCCCGAAAACGTAGACCCATGTGGAGAGAACGGAGAGTTTCACACTTTTGTGTTTAATGCACCTTATTTTAAAAATAAGATACCGGTTAAGAAAGCAGAGATAATCTATAAAGAGTATAATCTCAGCAGTGCTGATGGGGCAAATGCAAATGGTTATTATTTCCTCGATATAGTTGCCGATAAATAAAGAGAGCGGAACATTGTTCCGCTCTCTTTATTTATGGATGATAAAATGAATTAGTCAAATTTTATCCATGCTATCTTGGCCTGCTTATCCCTGCCATGTTTTTCTATCATCATGGTAGCGTAAGTATTAGTGGCTTTGTCAAAGTTTGAAGACTCTACTGCACAGAATTTAGATTCATCATCTGTGGCCGGAGTGCCAAACAGGTAGAATTTTTCACGCTTGCCATTAGCCCACCTGAAGAATACAGTGTTAGCTCCGCTGATCGTTACAACCGTTTTTTTGCGTTTTGCATTGTCATCTTTTGCAAAGTTTTCAGGATAGTCGTTAAACAGTATATAGTGATATTTGTCTGTATTGATATAATCGAAAGACATGAAAGAGTTATTATCCAGTCCGCCAAAGCCACCGGCAGCTCCCCTGTAAGACCAGAAGCCTTTGCTTTTGTGAGACAGGTATAATGGGTCTATCAGGTTATTGGCCATTTGCATTTTGCTGAACGCATAACCGTCAGATTCGGCACCTTTCATATCCAGCTCTGTAACGCCAATGCTACCCAGGTATGTCTTTGCAGACACCACAGCACCATTGTTTGTTACTACTTCTTTAGTCATTTCTTCATACACAACAGTAGTGCTGTTGTCTTTATTGATGATCATATCCTGTGGCAGGCCACCATATCCTTCAGCATTAAAGTTTGCACGTACATACTGGTTAGCTTTCTCATTAACCATAGGTTTGATGTCAATTATGTCGAGCGTTTCAGGATTAATATAGCTCATCAGCACCATGTAGTAGTTAGACCTCGTATTGCTGAAGAAGCGGCTTTTGCTGTTCATGTAGGTCAGCGTAAGCAATTGGATAGTTTTAGACCCCGGGTTATACGCCATTACAGCTTTTGTATCCTTGAAATCGTCAGTGAAATCTATCATTTTGTTCATGAAAGCAGTGCTGCCTTTATCAAGCCTTGAAACGATAACTTTTGAATCACTGCCGCCTGAATTCTTTGTGTTGAATACATAAGTACAGAGGTACACCCTGTTAGGCCCGTCTACAGTCATGCCTATGAAGCGTGTGTACTTATAGCCCTGTGCATCATAATATGCTTTGTTCAGTACTTTATGTTTGCCATCTTCAATGCCATAGTGTATTACCTCAATACGTTGGTCACTTTCAGATGCAAATGAGTTGAAATTGATAACAGCGTAGCAGTCAGAATTCGGGTCTTTTTCTACGAAAAAGTCAGCAGGGTCAACAGCACCTACCATCATAGCCCAGCCTGCGCCTGCGCGGTAGCGTGGTAATGTAGCTATTTGTTTTTCGCCATCCATTTCGCCTGTCATGGCATTGAATTTTATGCGGAACAGGGTAGGTGTCTTATCCAGCAATTGGTGCAGGAATAATACAGGTTGGCCACCTATTTCATAAAGGCCTTCTACTTTTGATTCGCGCATTCTTCTCGGGTCCCATAATTCGCTGGTTACCGTTTTGCGCGATATTTCTTTGTGCGATTTGTCGTATACCACTATCTCGATACCTTCTTTTTTGGTGAAGTGAAAGAAGAAGGTGTTACCGTTGCTTAGCTGGAATACTTTGCTCCAGCCTGTTTCGGGTTCTTCAAACGGTGCACTGTACTGGATGTTTAAGCCTTGTGCTAAAGATGCGTTGATGCATAGTAAAAGCAGTAGGGCGGTTGTCAGGATGCTTTTCATATATATGATTGATTGTGTGTTAGGTGCGCATAATTACGGAAGAATGGCTTATAATAATAGCTATAACAGGATTATTTTTTTGCGAACCTGTCGTCTGTAAGTGCATGCAGGAAAGACTCAAGGTCCAGTTTTTCCTGTTCGGTGAGGTGCAGTGGCTCACGTAGTACGCTGTCCCTGTTTATGCCATCAGGCATAGCCGCATGAGGGTTATCGTAGTAATCTATAACCTCGCGGAGGGTTTTAAAGCTGCCGTCGTGCATATAAGGAGCCGTCATAGCCACATTGCGCAGTCCGGGCACCTTCATTTTGCCAATATCTTCCAGGTTATGGGTTACATTATACCTGCCCGAATCGTTGTGCGACTTGCCGTTAAACAAGCCTATGCTTCTGAATTCATCACCCGTAAAATCAGGTGTGAAATGGCATTCAAAGCATTTCCCTTTCTCCCTGAATACTGTTCTGCCGCGTACCTGCTGCTCTGTCATACCATTAGGCAGGTCGTCCAGCCACCTGTCGTTGGGCGTGTTAGATGTTTCCAGCGTACGTTCGTATGCAGATATGGCCGATGCCAGTGTTTGGGCTGTAGGTACAGATTTATAAATACTAAAGAATAAGTGGCGGTATTTTTTACTCCTGCTGAGTCTTTTTACAGCTTCTGCCACAGGCAGGTTCATTTCTACGGGGTTGGCTATCGGCCCCAGTGCCTGGTCTTCCAGTGTAGCAGCACGGCCATCCCAGAACAGTGCGTCACGGCTACTTACATTCATAGCGCTTGGTGTGTTCCTGTTGCCCAAACGGCCATGCACTCCTTTGCTGAATGGAGTAGTATCGGCAAAGGCAAATTGTGGTTTATGGCAGGATGCGCAGCTTATACTGCTGTCTTCAGACAGTATAGGGTCAAAGAACAGCATTTTGCCAAGCTGTACTTTGGTTATTCTTTGTGCAGGTTTCTGTGGTTTCTTACTGAATGTAAAACCAAGAATAACAGATAATAACAGTGTAGATATGATTAGCCCTTTCTTCACGATGCGCAAAATTAAAATAAATAAAATACACTTTCGTATAGCTGTGCATTTAATACCTTTGCACCGCAAATAATTCTACAAATGGAATACCGTATTGAGAAAGACACGATGGGCGAGGTGAAAGTGCCCGTTAACGCTTATTATGGCGCACAAACACAGCGCTCTATCGAGAACTTCAAAATAGCACAGGACATCAACAGGATGCCTAAGGAGATCATCCGTGCATTTGCCTACCTGAAGAAAGCAGCTGCTATGACCAATACGGACCTGGGTGTGCTGCCTGCAGAAAAATCAAAACTGATAGGACAGGTTTGCGATGAGATACTGGAAGGTAAACTGGATAATGAATTCCCATTGGTGGTATGGCAAACAGGTTCGGGTACACAGTCGAACATGAACTGCAACGAAGTAATAGCTTACCGTGCACACGTTATTAACGGCGGACAGCTTACTGATAAAGATAAATTTGTACACCCTAACGATGATGTGAACAAATCACAATCATCAAACGATACCTTCCCTACAGCGATGCACATTGCCGCATACAAAATGCTGGTAGATACCACTATCCCGGGCATCAAAAAGCTGCGCGATACGCTGGATAAGAAGGCGAAAGAATTCATGCACATAGTGAAGATAGGCCGCACCCACTTTATGGATGCTACGCCGCTGACACTGGGACAGGAAATAAGCGGTTATGTATCGCAGCTCGATCATGGCCTGAAAGCTATCAACAATACACTGGCGCACCTGAGCGAACTGGCACTGGGTGGTACAGCGGTAGGTACAGGTATCAATACACCTAAAGGATATGCAGAACATGTAGCGGCTAACATAGCTAAGCTGACCGGACTGCCTTTCGTAACTGCGGAGAATAAATTTGAAAGCCTGGCTGCGCACGACGCTATAGTAGAAGCACATGGTGCTTTGAAAACAGTAGCCGTTAGCCTGATGAAGATAGCGAACGATATCCGTATGCTCAGCTCCGGCCCACGCAGCGGTATAGGTGAAATATTTATACCTGATAACGAACCGGGTTCTTCTATCATGCCGGGTAAAGTAAACCCTACGCAGTGCGAAGCATTGACCATGATAGCTGCACAGGTAATGGGTAATGATGTGGCTATCAATATAGGCGGTGCTACAGGCCATTTTGAACTGAACGTGTTCAAACCTGTTATGATATACAACTTCCTGCACAGCGCAAGGCTGATAGGCGAAGGTTGTGTATCGTTCAACGATAAATGTGCTGTTGGTATAGAACCTATACAGGCTAATATTGCCCAGCACCTGCACAACTCCCTGATGCTGGTAACATCACTGAATACCAAGATAGGTTATTACAAAGCTGCCGAGATAGCACAAACGGCACACAAACAAGGTAAGACCCTGAAACAAACTGCTATAGACCTGGGTTATGTAACCGCAGAACAGTTTGACGAATGGGTACGCCCTGAAGATATGGTGGGTGAGATTAAGTAGTTAATTAGTTTACTTGTTAATTGGTTAACAAGTTTGTATAAATTAGTGGCGCACATCTTGTGCGCCATTTTTATGAGCGAAACGTATATTCTCGAAAAAACAATTTGGACAGAGGAAGACTTTGACGAAATGGGTTGGCATGATGCACAGATACATGCTATGACGTTCTTGTCTAATGAAGGCGATTATATAGGTGATTTAGCTTTCGATATAGACTATATTTTTAAATGGGTGCATCCAAAGGTGCAAGGGGATAGCTTTACATTTTGGATTGCTCCCTGTACGCTCATATTTCACGACGTGCTTCACCTGAAAATGAATATTGACACAGAGGATTATGCAATAGAACCGTTAGAGATATCAGATATAAAAATGGAAGTACAAAAGAAAGATGATTTATATGAATACACTTTCCAGATAGAACTTCACATAGGCCAGATTAGGTTTAATGCATACAAGGGGTATACTCAAATAGTACGAATGCCTCCCAAATACGTTAACCAACAAATCTTGTTATTGGCAGAACGAGGAGGAATATCTTTTGATAGAAATCCCTGTAAATAAAAAAGCACCCCAACCGAGGTGCTTTTGAATTTTTACTTTTTGCATATTGACTTTACCACACATACTGCTTCTTATTCAGTAGCAGTGCTTCACCGGCAATCGTTTTATCTCCTGTGCTTACTTCATACACAGCACAATCGTAAAGAATGCGGTTCTTTTCAGGATAAATTTCTTTCACTGTCACTACCGCTTCGTATTCTGTATCTACAAACATCGGCTTCATCCATTTCATGCTCTGGCTCATATATACATGTCCATCGGCATACCACAGTGCACCAAATATTTTAGTGAATACGCTGGCACCCAAAAAGCCGTGTATGATATTGCGGCCAAACATACTGGCTTTGCCTGCTTCCGCATCAATGTGCAGTGGGTTTACATCGCCGCTCACGCGTGCATATGTATCTACATCGTCCTGTGTGTAGCTGAATTTATGACGGAACTCGTCTCCTACTTTTAGCATAATAAATGATTTTGAACAGCACTAAAATAGTCAAGTTATTGTAATAACAAAGCCCCCGTATATAGAACGGGGGCTTTGAAAATTCAGATTATATTATTTTTTGTTGATTAGTGTGCTGTTAGGTATTTCGTTGGTGTTGTTGTCAACGTATTTACCTATCTGCAGGTCAGGAGATTTGCCCAGTTCAGCAGGGTTCAGGTATTTGCCCTTGTTCTCTGCTTCTTTTTCTACTTCCGGTATTACAGGGTGCGCTTTTGCAAAAGCATCCTGCCTTATGCCTGTTACCTGCCAGCTAACTTCTACATTTGGCTGGTTGGTTTGTATAACAAACTTATTGCCGGCTACTTTTTGTTTTACAATAGCCTGTGCAAAAGTGCCGATAACTGTAAGCTGATAGCGGAAGTCTTTATTTAAAGCTTCGAAGTAAGTTGGTAGTTCTACTGTAGCATAACCTTTGCTGTCTGTAGTTATATTGCCGTTGTACACGTTCATCATATCAGGGCTTTCTACGAAACTGTGATAGAGGTATTTATTATCCGGGTCAAGCGGGTGATCAATTTTGAAAGTACCACCCGATTTTGCCAGTGTACCCACTACCTGTACATTACCCAGGAAGTAACCTGCATAGTTAGTAGTACCGTTTGTAGCATTACCATATACACCATACTTAGTGCCGCCTGAAGTTGTATAAGATGTCGCAAGACCTATCACACCATATCCCGAACCACCGTCAAGGTATGATGTACCTTTTAAACCGGCATTGCTGATAGATGAAGAAGTACTTGCTGAGAAAGCACGGCCTTCAACACCAAAGAAACCACCTGCGCCAAGTACACCTGTACCATTCGCATTCGAGGTATTGGGTATAGCTACACCTATCATAGCAGCATGGTTAGCATCTGTAGTGCCGGTATATTCAGCCCTGATGATACCAAAAGATACCTGTGAGCTGTAGGTTGAGCTGGCACGCAACTGCATTGAGTCTGCTGTACTAACATGGATATCGCTGGTAGGTGATGTCGTACCCATACCTATTAAGCCGCTTGATGTCTCATAAAGGGCAGAGTTATTGCCACTTGTAGATGTATTGAATTTTACATGATAGCCTGATGTACCGCTCATGTTGGCAGAGCCTGCTGGTCCTTGTACGCCCTGGGGGCCTTGCGGTCCCTGTGGTCCGGCCGGACCGGCAGGAGCTGCAGCATATAGCGCATAAGGAACACTCAGTAATTGTCCTGCACCTAGGTCAGTATATGCAGAACCGCCGTTAGGGTCTATTTCAACCTTCATGTATTTGCTACCACTGCTCCACGTTACGCCACTCATGGTGCCGGATACAACAGTACCGCCACCTACTTGCAGCGAGTAAAGTCCGAATTGGTTTGTTGTTGCCGACTGCGTTTCTACATACTGAGCAGTACCTGTAGACGAACCATCAAGGATACTTATCCTTAACCCGATGGTCTTATTGTCTAATGATTTCCCTGTATTGTCTCTCGCTACGCCCTGGTAATTGAATTTTTGAGGAGCCTGAGCCCATGCACTAAGGCTGGTAACTGAAGCTAATAGGGCAATTAGTAATGTCTTTTTCATATACCTGTTGTATTTTAATTTTTGAGTTTATCGATTTTGAATGAGGCCTGTTCTGCAGTTCCGTTTACAGGCTGAAAACTGATGTACAGCATATAAGTAGCTGATGGAAGGTTCCCGAGGCTGATCTCGGTAGTAGATGCTGTGTTGCCTGCATTGATATTGTTCTTCAAGATAGCCTTGCCTGTCATATCCTGTAGTGTGTACTCCAGCTTGCCGGCTTGTTTCAGATCATATCTTAAATAAACCATCTCTCCGGCCGGGTTAGGATATACCTCCATCTGCTTGCTGAGGTTACTAACCACATCTATGCCGGATGGACCGGGAACTGGCTGCAATAAGCCTTGTGTAACAACAATATTAGAGCCTGCAGAAGTACTTACCAATGCCATCTCGCCAACTGACCATTCATAAGTGTTGCCATTGATCACTTTTGAACCACCTGTTGCATTGAGTGTTTTTGGAGAAATACTTTGAGCTCTGCTGTACGGAATAAAAAAAGCGAGCATAACGCACGCTGACAGAATAGATCGGGTCATATACTGTATTTGGGGTTAAGGAATTAAATAATGCTGCAAATTTATCGGACTATTGGCCATGACACCAAAAAAACTTAGCACCCTGATGCCCGTTTTATTCGATTTTTAAAACATTAACAAACTCTCATATCCTTTAGAGTGGCTCCTTTTAGCGGTTATCCACAATCAAAATGTAGTTTTTTAAAATATTTCCCCTCCAAATAGTACAAATTTTAATAAGAATGCTCTATCTTTGCGGCGCCAAAAGGAACTTTGAAAAATTGACGATTTATTAAAGCGCCCGAAATGGTACCGTAATACCGGGATAAGACCTTTGTGCTGCGGTTGTGAAAACTGAAAAAATTATAAAATCATAAAAGCAATAACTATGGCTAACCAAGACAGTAAAAACTTTGTAGAGAGCGTACTGGATGCTCAGAAACAAGCTGTTGATACAGTGGTAGAGAATACCAAAAAATTTACCAACGGTAACGCAATGGTAAATGATACAGTAGCTAAAGGAAGCGAATGGTACAAGAACTGGCTGGATACTCAGAAAAATGTTTTTTCAACTACTTCTGAAAAAGCCAACAACGCTACTGCTACAGCACAGGATAATATGGGTAAAATGAATGAGTTCTACCAGAACTGGTTCAATACACAAATGGGCTGGGCTAAGCAAATGTGGGAAATGAATATGGACTACATGAAAAATGCTACTCAGCAAAATACATCTGCTAATCCTATGGACCAGTGGACTAACATGTGGAACAATGCTTCATCTAACATGAACAACTGGATGAACGGTATGAACCAGATGAATAACTGGAACAACTGGATGAACCAGTTCCAGGACAATAACCCGTTCAGCATGGATGCATGGAAAAAAACTACTGAAAACTGGACTTCAGTTTTCAACCAGTATTATAATATGCTGAACAACGGTTTTTCTGACCTGCAGAAAAATATGCAGAACGGAACTGCCCAGGATGCTTACCGCAATATGGTAAATGTAACTGAAGGTTTTACACGCTTCGCTGAAATGTGGATGCCTTTCTGGAAATCTATCCAGGAAAAAACTTTCAATTCAGACCTGTACAAGCAGTATATGAACCCTGCAGTGTATAAAGAACTGATGGATAAATTCTTCGGTTTTATGCCAGAAAGCAGCCGTCAATACATGCAAAACATGACTGACATGATGCAGAAAGGTATGGGCCAGATGAACCAGGCAGGTATGAACAACTACCAGCAAATGCGCGGTATGATGAACGGTATGATGCCTTCATCTGCTGATATGTTTGGTGGCATGATGAACAACTATACTACATGGTACAACACTGTGCAGAATGCAGTTGCTCCTATAACTAAAATGATGACCCCTAACCAGCACACTAAAACTATGCTGGAATGGAATGATATCTCTAACCGCCTGATGGTTTACAATATCAAAAATGCAGAAATGCAATATATGATATACAACCAGGGTGTGAAAGTAATGGATAGCCTGGCTGAGAACATCGCAGCTAAAATTCAGAAAGGTGAAGAAGTGAACAATATGATGGCTATGTACCAGGAATGGTTAAACATCAGCGATAAAGTATTCGTTTCACTGTTCGAAAGCGAAGAATACAGCAAGATAATGGCTGAAGTTAGCTCTATGCAAATGAAGCTGAAGAAAGATGTTGAAGCACAAATGGAAAAATTCCTGGTTGGTGTTCCTGTTGCAACACGCAGCGAAATGGACGAGATGTACAAAACCATCTACGACCTGAAAAAGCAAGTGCGTCAACTGGAAAAAATGTTGGAAATAGACGGTACGGAAGAAGAGAAGACTGCTAAGAAGACGAAGAAAGCTTAATTGACGATATTTAGTTTGTTGTAGTGTTTGTGAGTCCCGCCTTTGTGCGGGACTTATCTTTTATTTCAATTTTGCTTTCAGCATACGGGTATTGCCTGCCATATCTTTTCTTATTTCTACTTCTGTGTAGCCGGTTATCTCAAACAGCTCCTTTGTTTTAACTGCATAGTCCCTGTCCAGCTCGCAATAAACATATCCGTTGGTATTAAGGTGGGCTTTGCCAAAGTCGGCAATCAGTTTATAAAATAACAAAGGCTCATCGCCGGGAACAAACAAAGCTACATGAGGCTCATGTTCAAGTACATTGGCATGCAGGGTGTCTTTTTCTGTAAACGGTATATAGGGCGGGTTAGAAACAATGATATCATACATGCCCAAACTATCGTGTTGCCTCGTATCTGTAAAATCAAGCACTCGTATAGTAAGTTCTGCGTGCAGCGTTTTAGCATTATGTTGTGCTACTGAAATTGCTCCGGGACTTACATCACAGGCTGTAACTATGGCATCTGGTAACTCAAGTTTCAAAGAAATAGCAATGCAGCCGCTCCCGGTACCTATATCAATTATAGCAGGTTTCGAATGTGTGGTTGCTACGTCAGACACTATCCATTGTACCAGTTCTTCAGTTTCAGGCCGGGGTATTAATACATTATTGTTGACCATGAATTCATGCTCCCTGAACCATGCTTTGCCTACTATATACTGTAGCGGTACTGCTTTCAGTAATTGTTCCTGTACCGCGTTATATTCTTTTTCCTGCAGGTCAGAGAGGTTGTCGTCTTTGTCTACTATGCGCTGCAGTTTGCTTTTGCCGGTTATATGCTCCATCATGGCGTGCGCTATGGCTGTGGCTTCTCTTTCGTCGTATAAGGGTTGAAGGTTGTTTTTGAGTTGGTAAAAAGCAGCGCCATTAGTTATCATGCTGCAAAGATACCTACTAAAGAGAGAAGTATTTTGGGATATATTTGTGTGATGGTGGTGAATGAAGTATTCATGAAACGTTGTTTGGAACTGGCCCAGATGGGCAAAGGCAATGTTGCCCCTAACCCTATGGTAGGTGCGGTATTGGTATACGACGGACGAATAATAGGCGAAGGATGGCATAGAAAATATGGCGAAGCGCATGCTGAAGTGAACTGCATAGAAAATGTGAAGACAGAAGACAGGCACCTCATACCGCAAAGCACCATGTATGTAAGTCTTGAGCCTTGTGCGCACCATGGCAAGACGCCACCATGCGCCAACAGGATAGTTGCGGAATCTATTAAACAGGTAGTAGTATGTAATGCAGACCCTTTCGAGAAAGTTGATGGCAGGGGTATGCAGGTATTGCAGGATAATCATATTGAAACATCGATTGGTTTATTGGAAGCGGAAGGCAAGTGGCTGAATCGCAGGTTCTTTTGTTTTCATCAAAACAGACGCCCGTATGTTATTCTTAAATGGGCGCAATCTTCAAACGGTATATTTGCCCCATACGGTAACAGGCGTTACCAGATAAGCAACGAAGCCAGCACAAGGCTGGTACATAAATGGCGTACGGAAGAAGCTGCGATTATGGTGGGTACTAATACAGCACTGGCAGATAACCCGCAACTCACATCAAGGTATTGGGAGGGGCGAGATCCGTTACGCATCGTAATTGACCGCTCCCTGGTCTTGCCTGCTAATCTTCACTTGTTTGACGGCTCTGTTGATACATGGGTTGTAAATGATAAAAAAGAGGAGTGTAGCAACAATCTGCAATATATCCAACTTGATTTTGATGATAATATGCTCAACAATCTCATGATAAGATTGTATGAGACCAACATTCAGTCTGTTATCATAGAAGGAGGAGCAAAGCTGCTGAATAGTATCATTGAAAAAGGACTATGGGATGAAGCGAGAGTATTTACATCACCCACCTCAATTGAACATGGCATAGCTGCGCCGGAACTTATAAATGCATATAAAGCATTCGATGCGGATGTTGCTACTGATACACTCGAATTATTTGTAAATAAGAATAGCCTGTATCCTTATGTGCAGGGAATGGAATTATGATATACCTGCTGCTGACCATACTGCTCAATACCGTCATCTTTGTGTTGTTCAAATTATTTCCACGATATAATATCAATACATTACAGGCTATAGTGGTCAATTATATTACCTGCGTTGTTACAGGTAGTTTATTTCTCGGCCGGTTCCCTATAGGAAAAGAAAGTATATCGCAGCCATGGTTGCCCTGGGCATTGCTGATGGGAGGTATGTATATAAGCCTGTTCAATTTTATAGCTTATTGTACCAAACGTTATGGTGTAACGACAGCCTCTGTGGCCAATAAACTATCTCTGGTAATACCCGTATTGTTTTCGGTGCTGATGTACCATGACGTATTGAACTGGTTAAATATCATAGGCATTATCATAGCATTGCCCGCTGTGTATATGGCTACAAGGGTTAAAGGCGAAAAATCAGAAGCACACGATATATTATTGCCCGGTTTGTTGTTTATTGGCAGCGGTACACTTGATGCCCTTACCAAGTATGCAGAACATAGCTATTTGCAGTCTGCAGAATTGCAGGCAGTTTATCCGGTGCATGTATTTGGAACCGCTGCCTGTATAGGTATAGTGCTGGTTCTGTTTTTACTGGCAAAAGGGAAGATGGTATTCGATGTTAGAAATCTTATTGCCGGTATAGTGCTGGGAGTACCGAATTATTTCTCTATTTATTACCTCATCCGTTTCCTGAACGATAAATTCATGGCCAGCTCTTTGGCAATAGCTATAAATAACATTGGTATTGTACTGTGCAGTGCGCTGCTGGCAATACTGGTGTTTAAGGAATCTGTAACAAGGACCAGGATAATAGGATTGGTGTTGTCTGTAGTAGCTATATTATTAATTGCATTACAAAATGGCTGAGGTATATAAGTATAAGACGATAGAGAAGCCCGTAACGGCCGAGTTCAAAGACAGGGGTAGTAAGTTTCTTGCATACGCATACCCTATAGCAACTACCGATGATGTAAAGCAATACCTGCAGGCCTTGAAGAAAGAGCACCCCAAAGCTGTGCATCATTGTTATGCTTATCGTATTGGTACAGATGGACTACAATACCGTGCCAATGATGACGGGGAACCTTCGGGAAGTGCAGGCAAGCCCATGCTGGGGCAGATAGATAGTATGGGTGTTACCAATGTGCTGGTAGTGGTTGTGCGCTATTTCGGCGGTACATTGTTAGGAGTGCCGGGTCTTATAAACGCTTACAAAACCTCAACACACGATGCTCTTCAGCAAGCCACATTCATAGAAAAATGGGTTGAGCAGGAAGTGGAAATACAGTTCGATTATCCCGTGATGGGGGAGGTTATGTACCTGCTGCGCCAGTCAGAAGCTACTATATACAAGCAAGACCTGCAATTGTTTTGCTTAGTGCAGGCGGGCATACCTAAAAAGCATGCAGATGAATACATCAAAAAGCTTTCCGAAATTAGAGGTGTAACAGTAAAGAGTGCCGGCGCCTGATAAACATAGCATATTGATAAAAGAAGAAGCCCGTCGTTTGGGCTTCGACGCTTGTGGTATTGCTGCTGCTGTTCAGTTAGACGATGATGCACGCAGGTTGGAGGTATGGCTGAAGAATGGCTACCAGGGTACTATGCAGTATATGGAACGCAATTTCGACCTGCGCACAGACCCCCGCAAGCTGGTGCCCGGTGCGAAGTCTGTCATTACTTTATTGCTGAATTATTTTCCTGAAGAACAACAGCAGCCTGGTACACCTAAAATAGCCAAGTATGCCTACGGTACCGATTATCATTATGTAATAAAAGACAAGCTGAATGAATTACTGGCATTCATTAAAGCAAATATTGGTGAGGTGAATGGTCGGGGATTTGTAGACAGTGCACCGGTGCTGGAACGTAGTTGGGCCGTACGTAGCGGGCTGGGTTGGGTAGGGAAGAATGGCAACCTGCTTACCAAACATTCAGGCTCATTCTTTTTTATTGCAACGCTTATTACAGACATCGACATTACAGCAGATGCTCCGTTCAGTACAGACTTTTGTGGTACCTGTACTAAGTGTTTGGACGCATGCCCTACAGATGCGATAGTATCGCCAACCATAGTAGATGGCAGTAAATGTATCTCATATCTTACCATTGAGCTGAAAGAGGCTTTGATGCCGCAGGGTTTTGAAGATAAAATGCAGGGCTGGATGTTCGGCTGTGATATATGCCAGGATGTATGCCCCTGGAATCGTTTTTCGAAACCAAATCATGAGCAACAATTCATACCCATACCTGAGATTCTGAATTTATCACTTGCAGAATGGGAAGCGATGGGCGAAGATGTTTTTAAAAAGGTATTTAAAAACTCACCTCTGAAGCGCAGTAAATGGAGTGGGATACAGAGGAATTTGAAGATGGTGAAAAGTATTTAGTTACCAGAACTTCCACCAGGGTTTCACTTCAATAGTTTTGTTATTGTCGCTTGTAATGAGTTTTCTTGTGTCAAAATTATATTCGAAAGCTACCCATACATCAGTATAATCACAAGTTGAACCTTTAATGATGCTGCCTTCTGATGTTACATTTTTTATCTCTTCAAAATAAAGTGGTATTTCATCGTAAGTTATGTCTGGGTTAACTACAACAATTTGATAATTACCATATAATAGCACATGATTATTGTGAAGTTGCAGATAAGAGTCATAGCAACCTCCGAATCTATTTTCGGGTTTTGTACTATTAAAGCCCATTACATAACACATGCCATGGGCAACCACCAGTAAATGCCCGGGCATCTCAATTACCGTGCTAAGGCGTCCCCAGCCATTTTTAAAATTAGCTACCCAATCAGAACCATCTTCTTTGTAAAAGCGCACAGCAAAACCTTCTGAATATTCAGCCTCGCTATTTGCTGGTACCGCCACATAAGCTGGCCCATAAGGGGGTAAGTGGGTTAATATTTCATATCGCACTGGTGGGGGCATTGGCAGTAGAGGATCTCCGTTATTTATTCTTCCCTTCCAGCATAGGCACAAAGCTGAAGTCGCCAAGCTCTTCCTCTTTTACATTCCCCGCAGCGTCTTTAGTAATACGCATCATTTTCTGGCCATTATCATCACCAACAGGTATTACGGCTATACCGCCAGGCTTAAGCTGTTCTATGAGCGCGGGTGGAACAAATGGTGCGGCTGCGGTCACTATTACTTTATCAAAGGGAGCATAGGTTGGTAGGCCTTTATAACCATCGCCATAAAAACGCTTGATATTGGGGTAGTTCCTGATGAAGAAAAATTCACCTACATAGTCATATAGTGCTTTCTGGCGTTCTATGCTGTACACCATAGCACCCAACTCTGCCAGTACGCATGCCTGGTATGCGCTGCCCGTACCTATTTCCAGTACCTTGTCGAATTTCTTGATGTCCAGCAGTTGTGTCTGGTAGGCTACTGTATATGGTTGAGATATGGTTTGTCCTGCTGTAATGGGGAACGCACGGTCTTCGTACGCCTGCCTTTCAAATGCAGGGTCAAGGAAAAAGTGGCGGGGTATAGCTTCTATGGCTGCCAGCACCCGTTCATCTTTTATTCCTTTTTCGCGAAGTATCTGTACTAATTGTTTACGTAGTCCTTTCTGTAAATAAGTATCTTCTTTTGGTTTACTATGCAGCATACTGCAAAGTTAACTCAATGCACGGGTAAATGAAAAGTATTATCAGAAGGCTTATTTGAAGTTGAAAGCTAATCCTACACCCAGGAAGTTGTAATTGAAAGCGGGCTTCACCTGCATGGATATATCGCGCGATATATCAAAATTTCTTAGGTGCGCAGAAGCCACAGCATCCATTATCTGCAGGCTGTAGCCTACTGCTGTTACCAGCACCATAATATCTGTGTTCTGCCTGTATTGTTGTTGTAGTTTTTGCAGATCTGCTGTAGAGTATTTATCAGAAAACTCGTCTATAATATTGGGGTTACTCAACCTGCCAACGTATGCTTTTCGGTATGTCCTGTATTTATCCAGGTTGAAGGCTATAAAGTATCCCCCAGCTCCCATTGCTGCATACACGATAGGTAGCTTCCAGTATTGCCTGATGTATATATGTCCTAGTCCCGGAAATATAGAAGCGTATATACCCGCACGCTTAGGTACAGGTTCAAATTTGATCTTCTTTTTTACGGGTGTTGAGTCTTTTGCAGTTTTCAGGCTATCTGTTTTTAAGATAACACTATCTGCCGCTTTTGCTGTTTGCAGGGTGTCGCTCTGGGCCATTAGCTGTGTATGGCTGATACAGATAAGAAACAGTATATATACTAATTGCTTCATTCTTTCCGGAGCGGTCATTATTGCAGCTCAAAGTTAATGTAAAGAAAACGGATACAAACCATATTAAAATAAAAAGCGCTATGCAGATGCACAGCGCTTTTTAAATATTATATGATGAAGATTATTTCATGCCAGTACCCATATTTACCTGCCAGCCCATTTTATTCATGTCATTTACTATGTTCACAGTTTCGCTTATGTAAATGTCTTTTTTCAGGTTCTTCAGCCAGTCTTCATTTTTCTTAATGCTGGTACTGTCAAGATTTATTTTAGCCAGGTCATCTTTGAGGTTGGTAATATCCAACTGTGTCGCATTTTTATTGATGTCTTCTATCTTCTTGGAATTGGCATTTATTTCATCCAGTTTCTTCCTGTATTCCTGTTCATTGAGCGGGTAAGTATTTTCTTCATCCTGCTTTTTGATGCGCTGTGCACTTTCTCTTATAAGTTGGAAAGACTGATTCGCAGCGATGCGTTTATTGCTGGCTTCTGCCAGTTCTGATGTCTTTACCCTGCTGGCTACAGCTTTGTAATCTGCTTTAGGTATCTCGTCCCATTTCAGTGCAGCTTTATCCCTGCGTTCACCCACATCTATCAGTTCATATGGATCCGGTAGTGTGATATCCGGAGTTACACCCTTCAATTGAGTAGAGCCACCATTTACACGGTAGAATTTTTGTATAGTAAGTTTTATAGAGCCGATTGGTTTGTCTTCGGTTATCAATCCCTTAGAGTTGGCATCCAGCCGTTCACCCCAAGACATGAATTCTTCCAGCGATTTTATCTGCTGCACAGTGCCTTTCCCGAAGGTAGTAGCACCTACTATTACAGCACGTTTATAATCCTGCATAGCTGCTGCCATAATCTCTGATGCAGAAGCACTGCCCTGGTTCACCATAATAGCCATCGGGCCATCGTATAATGAGCCCGGTTGCCTGTCGCTAAGCGTTACCGGTGCCGAATTCATTGTCTTCACCTGTACTATCGGGCCCTGGTCTATGAACAGACCTGCCATGTCTACCACATCGCTGAGTGAACCGCCACCATTGCTGCGCAGGTCAAGTATAATGCCTTTTACGCCTGCGTTTTTGAGTTTCATCACTTCTATGGCCACATCCTCTGCACAACGACGTCCGTTGATACGCTGGAAATCAGAATAGAATTCAGGCAGGTAGATATACCCTACAGGGCCTTCTGCACCTTTTATAATAGCTGATTTAGCAAATACCTCATCACGCTGCACTTCGCCGCGTACTATAGGTATTACCTTGGTAGCACCGTCCACTTTTTTTACAGTGAGTTTCACTGTAGTGCCTTTAGGCCCGCGTATCAGTTTAACCGCATCGTCAAGGTCATAGCCCTGCACATCTATTGCAGTACTGTCACCTTGGGCTACTTTAATTATTTCGTCGCCGGCTTTCAATTCTCCCTGTTTCCAGCAAGGGCTGCCCACCAGTATTTCTGCTACAGTTATCTTGCCGTCTGCAGGACTAAGTTGTGCACCTATGCCGAAGAATGTGCCCGACATCATTTCGTCAAATTTCTTCTTGTCTTCCGGAGGGAAGTAATCTGTGTGCGGGTCTTCTGTGTTGGTAATACTGTTTACATACAGTGCAAATCGGTCATCATCATCCAGCTTCTTCAGTCTTTTAAAATAGTATTCTTCGCTTTTACGAACGTCTGTTCTTGCCTGTTCTTCCAGTTCACTGTCTGTTTTGAATTTGGCATTTACACTGTCTTTATTTTCTTTCTTCTTCTCCTGGTCTTTTTTCAGGTCTACGTATTTTGCCAGTACACGATATTTCAGGTATTTTCTCCAGCGCTCTTTGAGTTCTTTTTCGTTGGCTACATAATCAATGTTCTCTGTCTTCAGTTCTATGGTTTCTTTACTGTCAAAGCTGAAAGGTTTGCTGAGGATGTCTTTGTAGTAGCCTTCTACATCATTTACTCTTTTGGTAAAAATGCTGTTGGCTTCATTGAAGAATAAAAGAGGATTATCTTCTCCCGGGTCATCCAGCTTGTATTCATATACGCTCAGCTTATTTATATCATCTTTGGTGAAGAATTTCTTTTCGTAATCCAGTCCGTTCAGGGTTTTGTCATATACGGAATGCGAAAAAGAATCGTCTATCTGCCTTGGCGAATAGTGCCCTGCATTGATGGCTTTCATTACTGTTTGTAATACCAGCTTTCTCCTCTGATCATCTATGCTGCTTCCACCAGTGTTGGTATACCTGAACGAAAAGAATGCGGCCAGGGCACCAAGTATCAGCAGCGGTATCAAAATTTTATTCCTCATGAATCTCAACATATCTGTATTTATATAAAGGTAGAATAACAAATGTAATCGATTTGCTGTTAATAAAACGCTAATCCAAAGCCTGTTAAGGGGTTAGCAAGAGGGTGATTTGAACTGCTAAAAATGCTTAATTTGCAGGCATCATATGCATACAATTTATTTTCGTGATCTTGGTAAGACAGAGTATGGTGAGGCCTGGCAATTGCAGGAAGGTATCATGCAGGAAGGATTGGCTGTAAAATCGCAATGGTATGGCAGGGCAGATGCTGCTGCAATACCGGAAGATGCAATTACAGACCACCTGCTTTTTTGTGAGCATCCGCATGTATATACCCTGGGTAAAAGCGGGCATATGGAAAACCTGCTGGTGAATGATACAAGACTGAAAGAACTGAATGTATCATTTTACAAAACCAACAGGGGTGGAGATATTACTTATCATGGGCCGGGTCAGATAGTAGGCTATCCTATACTTGACCTGGAGCATTATGGTACTGATCTTGGCAAGTATATGCGCAACCTGGAGGAGGTTATAATCCGCACCCTTGCATCTTACGGAATAGAGGCGGGGCGACTCCCCGGTTCTACCGGTGTGTGGTTAGATCCTGATGTACCGGGCAGGGCACGCAAGATTTGTGCTATGGGGGTGCGCAGCAGTCGCTGGATGACGATGCATGGTTTTGCGCTTAATGTAAATACAGATCTTAAATATTTTGGTTATATAGTGCCTTGCGGCATTTCAGATAAGCAGGTTACCTCCATACAGGCCGAATTAGGCAAAGTGGTTGATGAACAGGAAGTTAAGGAAAAATTGAAGCAGGAATTCGGTTCTGTATTCGGTGCAAAGATTTTACCTTTCCATGTTAAAGAAACGGTATAATTTCCTATCTTTATTAAGCAACACTGACGGGATAACACGCAATATGAAAGAGAACATATCCTATCATTGGGGCCACGACCATCTGTTGATCAAGCTGGGGAACAGGATACAACCCCGTATCAGGGTACTCTTCTGGTCTGAGTTTGTACTAACACTGGGTATGGCTACCATATTTATGATGAAGGCGATGCCTGCCGGCACCAGCTTAGTCAACTGGCTTGCATGCCTGGGTGCCTCGGTCTTATACCTGCTGGCGGCTTACCGCTTCTTCTCTCGTATGTATTATAATGAGACTATCGTATTAGACCCTGAATATATAACCATCATTAACGGTACTCCATTTACACAAAAAATAAGGCGTTATGAGTGGGAAGATATAGGCCCTTTGCACTACGTTGGTAAAAGCAGCAAAACCGACCATCCGCTCAAGGGAAATTGTTACGATTATTTTGGTTTCGAAACACAGGAGCAATTAATTCAGAACCTGCACCAGAACGGTAATCTCTATTTCAATTATGCAGGTTTCTCTGTACGCTTTGCACGCGCTGTATACTCATGGGATGCGGAAGAGATGGTAGGCCTGATGAAAATATATGCCGGTAAGCGTCTGCGCCTTGGCCCTGAATGGAAACAGATGGAACACGAAAGCTGGCACAGCCAGGATGATGATATCAGTATATTGTGATAAAACCGGTTTCCAATTGGTTCCTGTCCTGCCTTAACTCAAATTTATAAATACCCTTTCTCTTAAAGTTACGTTTGTCTATTATCACTTTAGATTCAAACACATTGGGTATGTCCAATACCTCGTTATCCTGCTGGTCGAAGAATATTACAGAATAGTGATGCTCTTTTACATCGGGCAATTCCAGGTTTACATGACCAGTAAACGGATTAGTATATACGAATTGCGATTTGATGTAAGAATAAGCACTGATGTCTCCCGGGTCGGGTATTGTTACAACAAAATGAGGCTCTTCTTTAAGTACCGGTACCTCCACATTCTGAAGCGGTACAGAATCAATAGGCTTAAGTTCTATTGGAACAGAATGCATGGTGTCAATCTTTATATTGGTAGCCAGCTTTTGTAAAGAATCGTTGGGTGGTAACACTCCTGTGTTCAGTATTGCAGCACTGTCTACTTCCAGCTTGGTAGGGTTGCTGTACCATGTCAGGTCTGATCCGAATACTATATATAACCTGTACCAGTTATCCCCCGGCATAGGGTGCCCGTCTATAAAAGCTTGCGGTCCTTTCTTCAGGTTTTTTACAAAGCCAACAGTAGTGAAATTGTACACACTATCGCCCGAACGTTGCACGGCAATGCTTTTTATGCCATCATACTGGCAGTTCCAGCTTATAACGTTGATGCCTTTGTCAGTAGCACCGGCAATGTCAGGAAGTGTGGGTTGTGCGAAAGCCGCAGGTATGAGAACAAAACTTAAAAAAACGAACAGGATAGATACCCGTAGGCGCATAATCATCCTTCAAACCTACTGCAAAATTTTTATTGCATAAAGCTGTAATCCTGATTTTTGTTTTTTCTAACAGTTGAGGCTTTTTCTGCAAGCATATCTTCAACTTGTACAAACCATATTTTATAATTAGGTTTGGAGACATATCTAAACTTATTTATGGGTCTGTTTGTAAGGAAACCATTGAACCATCTCTTAGCTGAAGCCTCGGATTCAGAAAAGGGTCTCAAGAAGACACTTTCTGCCACATCGTTAGTGGCACTGGGCATTGGCGCCATTATAGGCGCGGGGCTGTTTTCAATTACCGGCGGTGCGGCGGCAGCCAATGCTGGTCCAGCCATTACTATTTCTTTTATTGTAGCTGCAGTAGGCTGTGCATTTGCAGGGCTTTGTTATGCGGAGTTTGCCTCTATGATACCTATTGCTGGTAGCGCATATACATACAGCTATGCTACAATGGGCGAGTTTATAGCATGGATAATAGGCTGGGACCTGGTGCTGGAATATGCCGTTGGTTCTGCAACTGTGGCCATAAGCTGGTCGCGTTACCTGGTTAAGTTCCTGCAATATTTCAATATTAACCTCGGTCCGGAGTTTACATCTTCCCCCTTTGACGGTGGTATCATCAACATCCCCGCAGTAGCTATTATTATTCTTATGTCGCTGCTGCTGATGAGGGGTACTAAGGAATCCGCATTTGTAAACGGCGTTATTGTAACACTCAAAGTGGCTGTAGTGCTGATATTCATTGCACTTGGCTGGCAATATATTCGTCCGGAGAACTATACACCTTATATACCTGATAATACTGGCACATTTGGTGAGTTCGGTTTCAGTGGTATCGTTCGTGCCGCAGCAATTGTGTTCTTCGCCTACATTGGTTTTGATGCTGTGTCTACCGCAGCGCAGGAATCGAAGAATCCTAAGCGTGATATGCCGATAGGTATCCTGTTGTCGTTGTTTGTATGTACTATATTGTATATTCTCTTTGCCCACGTAATGACGGGCGTAGCCAACTATAAAGACTTTGCAGGTAAGGATGGTATTGCCCCTGTAGCTGTAGCTATCGACCATATGGGTAAAGCCGGTGCAGATGGTGTTATTATGCCAGATTATCCATGGCTGAATAAGGCTATTATCGTGGCTATCCTTGCCGGTTATTCATCGGTTATTATGGTGATGCTCATGGGACAATCGAGGGTGTTCTTCTCTATGAGCCGCGACGGATTGCTGCCTAAAGTATTTTCAGAAGTGCATCACAAATTCCGTACCCCTGCCAGGAATAACTTCCTGTTCATGCTGTTTGTAAGCATCTTCGCCGCATTTGTGCCTGCAAGGGTGGTGGGCGAAATGACAAGTATAGGTACGCTATTTGCGTTTATACTGGTTTGTATCGGCGTTATAGTTATGCGCAGAAAAATGCCTGACGCGCCACGTGCGTTCCGTACTCCGCTGGTTCCGCTGGTTCCTATCCTGGGTATTGCTACCTGCCTGTTCATGATGGTATTCCTGCCGCTGGATACATGGATACGTCTGGTGGCATGGATGATGATAGGTTTTGATGTCTACCTCTATTATGGTATGCGTAACAGTCATTTGAATAAAGGTGTATTCAATAATAAGAGCTATAAAACAGTATCATATACCGGGCTGGGAATGGTAGCCATATTGGTAATAGTTGCTTTATTGCATCACAATAGTCCTGATGCTGATGATGCAGGCCTGTTCTATTTCTCTATGGGCTTTGCTGCTGCACATGCGCTTATATATTTTATAACTTCAGGCAAAGGCAAGTCAAGCCGCACAGCCTGATCTATATATCATATTTTTTAAAGAGGTGTCAGTAGCGGCACCTCTTTTTTATGCTACCATTCTCGTAATTATTTAGCTACATTTGTTCCGTTATTTAAGTAAAACTTTATAATTAAATAAATATTTCATTATGGCTTATGATTTAATTGTTGTGGGTAGCGGTCCGGGCGGATATGTTGCTGCTATTCGTGCTTCACAACTGGGATATAAAACAGCGATAGTAGAAAAAGAAAGCTTAGGCGGTATCTGCCTCAACTGGGGTTGTATCCCTACTAAGGCCCTTATAAAATCTGCACAGGTATTAGAATACCTCGGTCATGCACAGGATTATGGTATAGTTGCTAACGATTTCAAAGCAGATTTCCCTGCAGTTATCAAACGCAGCCGTGGTGTGGCTGATAAAATGAGCAAAGGCATCCAGTTCCTCATGAAGAAGAACAAGATAGATGTGCTGACAGGTATGGGTAAACTGAATGCTAAGAAAGAAGTAGAAGTAACAGGTGCTGACGGTAAAACAACAGCATATGCAGCTAAGCACGTGATACTGGCTACTGGTGGCCGTGCACGCCAACTGCCTAACCTGCCAATAGATGGTAAGAGCATTATTGGCTACCGCGAAGCAATGAGTATGCCAACACAACCAAAATCTATGATAGTAGTAGGTAGCGGTGCTATAGGTGTTGAGTTTGCTTATGTGTACAACAGCCTGGGTACAAAAGTTACTATCGTAGAATTCATGCCGCGCATAGTGCCGGTTGAAGATGAAGATGTATCTAAAGAACTGGAACGTGTATACCGCAAGAAAGGTATGACCATCATGACCAATGCTTCTGTAGAAAAAGTTGAGACCAAAGGCAATGGCGTAATAGCGCACATCAAAACTGCAGAGGGTATGACACAACTTGAAGCTGATGTGGTACTGAGCGCAGTTGGTGTTTCTTCAAACATCCAGAACATAGGTTTAGAAGCACTGAATATCAAAACTGATAAAGACAAGGTAATAGTAGATAAATACTACAATACTAACGTAGCAGGTATCTATGCTATTGGCGATATAGTTCCGGGCCAGGCACTGGCACACGTAGCTATGAAAGAAGCCGTGATATGCGTAGAAGCTATAGCTAATAAAGAAGGTAAATACCACCACGCCCCAGAAGCGCTGGATTATGGTAATGTACCGGGCTGTACATACTGCTCTCCTGAAATAGCATCGGTAGGTATGACTGAAAAACAGGCTAAAGAAGCAGGTTACGAAGTGAAAGTTGGTAAATTCCCGTTCTCTGCATCAGGTAAGGCAAGTGCTGCCGGTGCAACAGAAGGCTTTGTAAAAGTGATATTCGATGCTAAATACGGCGAATGGCTGGGTACGCATATGATAGGTGCTAACGTTACAGAGATCATTGCACAAACAGTTGCCAGCCGCAAACTGGAAACTACATGGCAGGAACAACTGGATACTATCTTCCCGCACCCTACTATGAGTGAAGCAGTGAAAGATGCTATAGAAGTAGCTCTTGGCGAAGCGATACACCTTTAATGGCTAAATAGCTCAATTGCGCAATGGCTCAGTTGGGTTCTAATAAATATTTAACGGCTGCCAATTGGCAGCCGTTTTATTTTGGCGTTAGTTTAAACTGTTGCACAAAGTTTACTCCATGCCTTTTTGGTTGCTTCAAACTCCTCAAAATGTTCATGTACATGTTTGGTGTAATACCTGAATTCTTTCAGTACCTGCTCAAATTCTTTTGTGTTAAAGTAGCTGCATAGTTTAGGTATGGTTACAGCCAGGTTTTCAAAAATGTTCTGCATGGTCTGTTCATATTTGTCGCGTTGCGTAATGTACACCAGCAGGGGCTTGTAGCGTATCCAGCCTATGGTGGCTTTTATAAACCTTGTTACAACGGCATCATTCTCTGTGCTTATGGCACCAAGGTCAGTAGGCAATACGCCATTCAGTATATGATTGTACATAGCAAACCCGTCATGAAAAGTGTAGCAGGGTACTTTTATCACCTTTATCTCAGAGAGTGCAGTGCTCATAAAGGTATCTTCTCCACGGGCACCGGGTGGATTATAGAAGGGCGGCAACTGTTTGCCGCTTTTCAGGTTGAAACAAAGATTAGCACCGGATATAAATTTCATGCCGTTCTCCTCCTGCACCTCATAACTTCTTGCATGATTGATGATGTCCGGGTTGGCATAGGTGACGCCTTTATTTTCTATAATGGTGTGCTTTATTTTATCCCAGCTTATAATGTCGTTACTGATAGCTTCAATGAACAATCTGAAATCATCTTCCTTAAGCGTATCATTAAACTTCAGGTAGGGTATGGGTGATATATAACCGCAGTGGTGGCCGTGAGAAATATCTGCATTCGTTACGTGTTCAAGATGAGTGCCTACCACACTTTGCCCAATCCATGCCAGCTTGTTGTATTCATTGCGCATTACTGCTATAGGGTATTCATCGTCATCAATAAATATCAGCCTGTCCATGCCGTTTGCTTTTGCAAAGTAGCTCACCACGTTTCGCTTGCGTGCATAGCCTTCGCCAAATACCAACTCTGTTTCATGAGCACTTAGTATGCCCGTATGTATTAGTCTTTGCTTTTCTTCGTTAACAGCATCAGTACCGTAAAAGTTAATGCTGTCCACCATCTTAGCCAATTCTGGCGGAATGTTTTTATAATCGCTTATTTGTGTTTTATGATATTTAAGGTCGTATGCTACAAACAGGTGCAGCCTTATCTTGTCATTTTCTATCAGCCCCTGTTCTACCCAGTTATTTATGTACGACTTTAGTACTTTCTGAAATTGTTTTCTGCCCGTAACGAATCCTATGCCTACGTTTAACTTCATGTCCCATTAATTTATTCGTGAAAAAAGGAGGGGTAATACAGGTATAATAATGGCATGTACAGCCATGAGGAATTGCCCTTTGCAAGGTACGAAATATAGGGTGGAGGGGATATTAAAGTGCTTTAATTTGGGCGAAACTATGATGTAAGTGATGGCACTAATAAGAATAAAGGCTACTAATTAGCAGCCTTTATTCTTATTAGATTTTTCGGCCATTATCTTTTAGTATTTGAGTCTCAATTTCAGGGTTTGATACCTTGAATATTTTCAATCTTGTTGTAAGAGGAATTAGGTATAATATGAGTACAAATAAAAATAATGGTACTACTCTTTTTAAAATCTCAATGTATACAAAGCGGTTCTTAGTTAGCAATAAAAGAAGAGCTAGAATAATGAATGGAAACGCAGTAATTAATGCAGAAAAGCCCATATACGTGTCCCCGGACCAATATTGTAATAAAAATAGAATGCCCAAAACCTGTGTTTGAATTGCATAACCGCTTAAAGCGGAGACGATAATATCCCATGGCTTTAAGCCGTAATAGCTATTGCGTTTAAATATGTCTTTAAAATTGATCTTAGTAAATATTGCAAATCCAAAGAAGAGATAATAAAATGATAGTGCTGATGCTGCAATTGTGATTATAATGCCACTACCGAATATTGGAATAGTTTTGGCTAATGTAGCCAGAAGTATCAGTACAAGAAGTATTTTCTCTAGTTTCCTCATGGTATTTAATAAATGTGTTTGTATTTAGTGTTTACATTTTAATATAACAATTTGAAGCCTTTGTAATGTTTCTAATTGAGTTACTCCATCGCAGTATTCAGAAAATCATTCAGCGGTTTCATTGTTTTATACACGCCTGATGCATGCTTCATAAAATCATCTGCCATCACAGTTTTGTCATCGCACTTGTGCATCATAAGGAAGCTCTTGTATTGCAGCAGGCTTAGCTCCGGGTGGTCTTTAGGGAAGCCTTTGGGCACGGTCTTCAGCTTTTCGCCCTGCAGTTCGCCGAAGTTGTTTTTGAAAGCAGTAGCATTGATTATCTTTTTGAAGTCTTTGGTATTGTAATCTATTTCCTGCCTTATCTTATGTATCCACGGTGCCTGTGGTTCATAGGCGCCGCCTGCAAGAAAACTCTTACCCGGCTCCAGGTGCAGATAATAGGCTGCCTTTTCATGTACAGCAGTTGAACGCTCTGCGAGGTAGGCGCCAAAGTTAGGTTTGTAAGGCGTTTTATCTTTTGAAAAACGGGTATCCCTGTATATCCTGAATACACATTTCTTAGCTTCAAGATTAGCAACACCCGGATCGAATTTGGCTATCTGTTGTATGAGCCCTGATATAAAAGTCTCAAACTCTGCTTTTGCATCCTCGTATCTTTTCTTGTTCTCTGTAAACCATTCACGGTTATTGTTTTTAGAAAGGTCTTTGAGAAACTGCATGGTGCTCTTAGATATACCGGCCATGATATTGCTTGTTTAGAATATGAATGTAAGGAAAAATGCTTTAACACAATTTTGGGATTGTGTCTAAGTCACCTTTCAGCTATTCCGGTATCAATCTCTATAAACTGTTCAATATGAGATACACATTCCTTATGCTGCTTGTTCCGCTTTTCTGGTTAACATCCTGCAGTAACAGTCCCGAGACCTATATAGCTTCCGCAGACTCTGTAACACTGGCACATGACGTAAGTACGCTAACCTCTCCTTCACGCAAGATCATTCGTACTGCTGATATACGCTGCAGGGTAAATAATGTTTACGATGCTGCCGCAAAACTGGAGGACATTACACGTAGTCTTGATGGTATAGTGGCAGACAGCAGGCTCAGTAATAACATAGTGTCTTCTAAGACGCTGTATTATAAAGCAGACTCACAGAAGCAGGTGCAAACATATACAGGTACTGCCCGCCTTACGCTCAGGGTGCCCTCGTTTTACCTGGATACATTGATGAAGCAGATAGCCCCTCTGGCAAATTTTCTTGATGCAAGGAATCTCAGGCAACAGGACGTAACGCTGCAATACCTGTCAAATACCATGCATAATGAAGCTGCAGGTGTGGCACCACCGGTAATTGTCGCAAAGGCTGGCAGTAATGAGTTGGTAAAGAACCCTAAAAAGACGAAGATCGACTCTGCACAGAAAGATGTGGTAATAGACCGCAGGGTAGAGAACCTGCAATTGCTCGACGATGCCAATTATGCTACGATAACGGTTGAGCTATACCAGCCCGATATGGTAGATGTGCTGGTAAAAGCAGACCCTGAATTTATGGCTACCATACCTTTCAGTACACGATTAGGACAGGCAATGTCTGCAGGTTGGTCTTATATGCAAGGCATGGTGTTATTTATAATTCAGTTATGGCCATTATGGATACTCGTGGCCATTATATTCATTTTATATAAGCGGGGTTGGAGATGGCTGTCTGTAATCGGGAGATAGCTGGGTGTTTCTATGTGTATGTGTTAGTAACATGTACCTGGATTATAGCTATAGTGTTATTGTTATCTGCTGCCCGACTTTACAATGCGCTTTATAACCCTGTTACCCGCTTGGTCAGTAAGGCACAAAATATATATACCATCTGATACGTTGCTGATATCAACCATTGTATTGTTACCTGATGCTTTGATTTCATAAACAAGCCTGCCCGTTACATCAATCATTTGTATCTGCATATCATTTGTAATACCCTCTAGGTATAAATGGTCAAAAGCAGGGTTGGGATATACACGTACCTTTTCTTCAGCAATCTCATTTATCCCTGCAGGCCACATAGGTATTACTGCGCAATAGGTATTATCCCCGCAGCTATTGGTTACTTTCACACATACAGTATAGGTACCCAATGAATCATACACATGCACAGGGCTTGCAGTAGTCGATGTTTTACCATCATCAAAATCCCATTCTATGGTACTGTAGCTGCTACCAGTGTAGGTAAAGCTTACACTTGTATTACTAGTGCGATTGAAACTGAATTTTGGTTCTGGGATGTTTGTACACCCGCAATTGTTATGGCCATACTTAGCTACATACCAGTCATTTACTCCGCCTGAATTGTATATAGTATTACCGTTGACTGTAAGCGCACTCTTAATTTCGCCTCCTATCAATATATTATTCCTTCCATCAGCAATTATAAGGTCTGAATAGGCATCTGTATTATCTGTAGCCAACCTGGTCATTCCGAGAACTTTCCCAGTTTGGGTATTAAACCTAGTAATATACGGTCTGTAGCCCGTATTGGGTAAGGAAACAAATGAATCAAGAGTGTACTTCGGCCATTTTAATGAGCCTGAGTGACCAGATAAAACTATTTCGCCACTGTTTCTCATGGCGACTCCCGCCACAAATGCCGCTGAACTCAATCCGATGCCATATGTTGCCCAAACATTATTTCTGTTTGCATCAATTTTAACTATAAAAGGTGAGCCATTACTTTTTGCATCAGACCCCGCTACATATCCATTAAAATTGGCCCCAGGGTTCGTAGATGAAGGTGGTAATATAATTCCACCGAGATACAAGTTATTTTGAGCATCGACTACTGGCCTACCATAAATCCTAGCGGCATCAGAATGTACATCCCACTGGTATTTCCCGTCCTTATCAAAACAAGCAATATAACCATTCCCCGCTGGTATTGATGTATTCCCTAATGCCAATGGAGCACCACCAACAGTCGCCGCCAAGTAGTATTTTTCTGTTTTGGCATCTCTTGTTACCTTAGCCCCCCAGGCACCCTTTGTATCCCAGTTAAAGCCGCCAAGGAAATTACCGTTCCTATCGTATTTCAGCATACAGTCTGCATATGAATGCCCGTTAGAAGTGAAGGTAGGTGTTACCACAAAACCGCCTGTACCTCCATACTCTCCGCCGGGCAACTGGCATAAGGCATAAATATTCCCTATGCTATCTACACTCATATCTATTACTATTGCTTGCTCAGTCGCTGTAACAGTATCCGACTGTGGTGATCGCACCCATTTTAAATTACCGGATGTATCGTATTTTATTAAGTAAAGAAGCTTCTGTTTGTTATCTGTTATTGCCGTATCGCTGTCAATATACACCGGCCTTGCATCTAAATTACGCATTAATCCAACAGACACATATACTCCGTTTGCCTTATCTGTACATACTGCAAAACCACCATCAGAGTATCTGCCACCCATTATCTTTACCCAGCGTAAAGTGCCGTTGCAACGAAAGCTTGCGAGTATGACATCATAGCCGCTAAAACCGCTTTTTGTCTGTCCGGCAATATCAATCCCACTAATATCTCCCGCATTGGCTAATACATAAATATTGCCATTGCGGTCGGTTGCCATATCCTTTACAAATTCGCCCGGGCTGACAGAAAAATTACCGTCGCTTCCACCTCTCTTACCCCATTGCCAGCTCTGGGCATGTAATGGTATGGTACATGGAATGAACAAGATTAAAAATAGGGGGATGAACCTTTTCATTATTTCACAATGGTTTTTAAGGTGCGGTTGCCATTCCCATCGGTAAGCTGAAGAATATATACCCCCGCAGGAAATGTATCAGTGTCGATAGTGGTCTTGTCGCCTGTTGATGAAACTTTGTGTAACAGCCTGCCTGTTATGTCAGATAGTTGTACCTGTGTATTATTCGGCAACCCTTCTATTATCAGTATGCTGTGTATAGGGTTGGGATATACCAGCAAATTGTCAAAACCTTGTGTTTCATTTATCCCTGCAGGCCACATAGGTATTACTGCGCAATAGGTATTATCCCCGCAGCTATTGGTTACTTTCACACATACAGTATAGGTACCCAATGAATCATACACATGCACAGGGCTTGCAGTAGTCGATGTTTTACCGTTACTGGTGCGATTGAAGCTGAATGTTGGTTCTGGAATATTTGTACATCCACAGTTGTTATGGCCATATTTGGCAACAAACCAATCATTTCTACCTCCTGAGTTGTAAATGGTATTACCGTTGACTGTAAGTGTTCCTTTTATTTCGCCTCCTAAATATACATTGTTGCGGCCATCAGGCATGATAATATCAGCATACGCTGAATTCCCATCAGTACTCAATTTTTCCATTCCTAGAACCTTTCCTGTTTGTGTGTTAAACCGAGTAATGTATGGCATATAACCAGAATTGGGAGGTAGATAAAGCGTATCTTTTGTATAACCAGGCCAACTTAGTAGTGCAGGAAAATGACCGCATAAAACCACCTCTCCTTCATTTCGTATAGCTAATGCATTGGTATACGTATTGGCAGTTATAATAGCATCTGCGGCCCAAATATTATTAGCATTAGTGTCCATCTTAATAATAAAAGGTCCTCCGTTAGATGTGGCGTGCATGGCTGTATAACCATTGAAACTCCCATTCTGCAATATATTACCAGCCATGTAAAAATGTCCCATTTTATCTAATGCAGGCCGCCCGAAAAAAGCAACGCTTGGTGATTGCCTGTTCCATAAGTGTTTACCATCTTTATCAAAGCAAGCAATAAAACCATTTACAGATGCAATTGTAGTACTTCCTAATGGTAATGCCCCACCACTGTTAAACCCACACATGTAATATTTAGCTGATTTTTCATCCCTAATAATTTTTGCACCAAAACAACCTTTTGTATCCCAGTTAAAGCCGCCAAGGAAATTACCGTTCCTATCGTATTTAAGCATACAGTCTGCATATGAATGCCCGTTAGAAGTGAATGTAGGTGTTACCACAAAACCGCCTGTACCTCCATACTCGCCGCCGGGCAACTGGCATAAGGCATAAATATTGCCTGCGCTATCTACGCTCATATCAATTGTACCAGCTTGTTGGGTTGCTGTAACAGTATCTGGTTGAGGTGAAAGTACCCATTTTAAATTACCGGACGTGTCATACTTTATTAAGTAAAAATTCTTTTGCCTGTTATCTGTTATTGCGGTATCACCATCAATATATATAGGCCTTGCATCCAAATTACGCATTAATGTAGCAGACACATATACACCATTGCTATTGTCAGTACCAATTGCAAGTCCGGCATCATCATATCTGCCGCCCATAATCTTTACCCACCGCAAAGTGCCATTGCAACGAAAACTAGCAAGTATAACATCCCATCCGCTGAATCCGGTTTTTACTTGTCCGTCTATATTTATCCCGCTTATTTCACCTGCATTGGCCAATACATAAATGTTACCATTACGGTCTGTTGCCATATCTTTTACATACTCTCCGTCTCCCGGGTCAAAGTTGCCATCGCTTCCACCTCTCTTGCCCCATTGCCAGCTCTGGGCATGCAATGGTACGGTATTGACAAGGAAGTAAATTATGAATGAGACCAGAATACGTATTTTCATGTTTGCAATTGAGGGCTTTAAACAATGTTGCCGGGTATTGAAATGTTTAAAAATATACAATTATTGTGCCATGTTCTGTGCGTAATAGGTTAAACCGATTATTAATTCATTACATCATTTTGATAATTATTTTAAAAATTGTATATTTGTTATATTAAACGAAACTGTTTAATCCCGCTCTTTGACATACTGTAAACCCACTTCCCATAACGTCATTGCGAGGAGCGCGGCGACGTGGCAATCTCACGAAATGCATATACAGGCTTCATGTCCAATTCTCAGGAGATTTTGCTACGCAGAAATATTCTCCTTCGTCGAAATGACGGAACTTTTTTCAGTAAGGAATGTCCCTACTTTCAAAATCGGATTTATTTGACGCTTTCAGGTACTTATTCCATCTGTTATTGTAACAGGATTTCCGTAACAAATCGTAACAATTCTCAAGCTCCCCTCCTGTTTTTAGGAGGGGATGTTGGCAGATTGCGAGGCAGGCTGTCAACCGGGGTGGTTCACTCGTACAGGACAAAACAACGAAGGGATAAGCCTACCTGCGATAAGCAGTAAACCGTAACAAATCGTAACAATTTCCCCCTTAGAAGGGGGAAAGGGGGATGTAAAAAAGGTGCCATATGGCACCTTTCGTATCATTTTGGTCATTGTTATTAATCTGCTACTACCAGTTGCTTGGTGTATTGTTCTCGTCCATTGGTGAGCCTGTAATAATAGTTGCCCGCCGCTAGGCTGCCACGATCAATATTCACCTGGTGTTGACCCCTGTCAGTATATTGCTGGAAGACTGTACGAACCAGCCTTCCCTGTGAATCGAACAGTTGGAGTGTTGTCATCTCTCCCTGAGAGAGGAAGGTGATCGTTGTGGTTTTTGAGAACGGGTTAGGATAGTTTTGGTGCAATACCTCATCAGAGCCAAAGCTGAGTGTTTCTTCTCCCGGTATCAGTGATGCGGCCTTTTTGAATATAGGCAGTATCGGGTAGCTCTTCATTAGTACGCTGTTCAGTACTGTTGGTGATACCTGGAACCAATCTGCCAGCACTGCTGCATATACCGACCTGAAATCGTTCTGCATAGGCAGGTTATCACTGGCTGTAGGTGAAGATGGTAAGCCCGGGCTTGAGCCTATTATAGTTGGATTTACCTCTGTACCAAACACCATTATCGGTTCAGATGTTCCATGGTCGGTACCACCACTGGCGTTAGAAATAATGCGCCTGCCAAATTCAGACATGGTCATCGCTGCTACACGCCCCTGTACATCCATCAGTTTGAGGTCGTCCATAAAGGCAAACACAGCCTCAGACAGTTTTTGCATCAGCGTAGCATGGGTGCCTATTGTATGGTCGCTGGCATCTACCTGGTTGGAGTGGGTATCGAAACCGCCGAGGCTCACTATGTAAATTGGTGTCTCCAATCCGCCGGCTATCAGTCGTGCCACTATCTTCAGCTGGTCTGACAGTGAGTTATTGGCAGGGTACAGCGTAGACATATTGTTAGCATTAGCGGCTGCCGCAGCTATAACACTGTTATACTGTTGCGTCTGTTGCGCTATATAACGTATGAAGGTGAGTTCGTGGCCGGCAGGTGTGGCAGGTGCCGGGTCTACTGTACCGTTCACAATATTGTAGAAACTACTGATGCTGGATATGGCCATACCCATATTTACGTTAGAGCCCTGCACAACAGTAGATACTCCGGAGCCTATCTGTATTGCCAATGGATCGGGCATTGTAGCATTCGGGAATCCTGAAGGATACCCGGGATATTTATCATCAAGGTATCTGCCCAGCCAGCCCGTATCTATATACTGGTTGGCATCAGAACCAGAGAACCAGATATCTGTAGCACGGAAGTGAGAGAAGTTAGGATTAGGATAACTAACTCCCTGTACTATGTTCATCATCCCGTCGTTATACAGTTGCTGTAAACCGGTCATTGCGGGGTGTAAACCTGTAGTTGTTGTTCCGTTTAGTGTCAGAACTTTGGATTGCGGTATGAGTATATTGCTGCGTGCGTTTGAAAGGGCACTGTACTGGTCGAGAGGTATCACGGTATTCAACCCGTCATTGCCGCCCACCAGTTGTATCAGTACCATGACCTTACCTGTTGCCTGTGTTTGCTTGGCAAGCAGGTTGAGTAACGGGTGGCTTGCATAAGTGCTTATGGGCAATCCGTTGATCATGAAAGCAAGGCTGGCAGCCGGTGTTACTTTAAGGAAATCTCTGCGCTTCATTCTTTAGATTTTTGGAGATTAACACAAATGGTATTCGGCTAAATGGCTCAATTCAGTAAGTAAACTGGTAAGCCTTGTTTTCACAATATTGGTATTGGTTGTATTCGGGTTAGTGATATAGTTGGTCCATGCTGATACCCAATAACTATCGTTGGTTTGTCCCGACAGGAGTGTGGCAATCTTCAGGTCACTCTTCTTACTGGTTGATAATGGTAGTCCCAACAGCATATCAACACAGAAATCGACGAGCAGATTAGGGTCGCCCGGACTGTAAAACAGTTTTGCGAAATTCAGTACATCGAATTTGATAGCAGTTCCTGTGCCGGATGAGAAACCTGAGTTCAGCATCATATCCATGAACTGCATCCTTTTGGGCAGTGTAGTGGAGTTGATCCATATCTCGTAGTATTCCGGTGTTTGGTAATACGCGGGCCAGCCGGCAACATTTGGGGGGTCGCCAATATCCTGGTTGAGTGATGAACCATAACTGCGTATATAGTTATACAGGGTATATTGCTTATCTACCGTTATAGAAGTCGGAACAGTAGTTCCAAAACTTCTGAAACTGCCAACCAGAAAATCCATAGGTGTCCTGATACAGCAACCACGACTATTAATATCAAAGAAGTGCTCGCTTTTAAGCAGTTGTTCCAGTACAGGTTTGATATCGAAGTTATTGAATACCAGCGTTTGTGCCAGTGGTGCTATAATGTCGATCTCTGTTGTTTGGTCTATATCATAATAGCAGAAGTAACGGTATAGCTTTTTACAGATAAACCATGCCGTTTCCTGCTTGCTGAATATCATATTGATCAGGTCATCTGTTTCCAGCGCGCCATTTGATCCGCTTAAACCATATACTATATGATTGCTGTAGAATGATGAAAACTGTTTAGAACTTGTATCATGCTTGGTAGAATCGAAATAGCTGCTGATAGTTGTGCTGTTTACTCTCCACCCGGTTAAAACCTTTGCTGCTGCTTTTACATCATCTTCTGAGTAGTTCAGTGCATAGTCTTTACCTACAGTAAACAGTTCCTGTAATTCACGGCCATAGTTCTCGTCAGGTGCAGTTTTGGTATTCAGGTAACCGTTCAGGTATTTCAGCATATGAGGGTCGGTGGTCACCTGCCTCACCAGTGTTTTGAAATTGCCAAGCGCATTTGCCCTGAGTAATGCATGGTGTTTGTACTTCATTCGGGCATCACTCACTGTGTACATCTCTGTAGCGAAATGGTTATGCCAGAACAAAGTCATCTTTTCCAGTATGCTTCTGTCCTGGTTTATCATTAAACTCATCCACCACGACTTAAGAGAGTAGGTGCGATATGAGTCAACTGTACTGTCGCCATAGGCAGCATTCACCCATGTCTGTCCTAAAGCTACACCTGTAGGGTCAGCATAGCTGCCCTGGTAGTTATTAACAGGAGGAGCAGGTGCGGTAGTGTTTACATTCAGTATATCATCTACTGCCTGGCTCATGGTCATAGAACGCAGAGCTATTACATCAGCGTACTTTACACCAAATGTAGTACGTCGAAGCAGGTGTATTATTTCAGCATCGGTCCACTGGCCTGTATACTGTGTAAGGCCTGCTGTAGATTTTGCTAAACCTTTTGGTAGTGATTTGTTGGCATAGGTTTTAAATATTTGGTCTTCACCCTGTTTGGCCGGAGCATTCTCCATCTGGGTGGCAATTAGTTCTTCAAAGAACTCCCTGCGGTTGACTCTTCCCATAACCTATAGTTTTTAAAAATGATTGAAAACGGCTGTTTAATAGAAAGTTAAAATATATTTTAGATAAATTATAGCGAATTATATGTATAAGGAGGCGTGATATACATAAATCATAGATAGTCAATTGATAATTACCATATATTTAACCCCCAATACCACCTCAATTACCGCTAATTGGATTATCTTTGCACATTAATATTAAAGTTTGGCAGATCAGACAATAACAAAAAAGCAGTTCGTTAAATTCGCTCATAAAGGAGATGTTAGTTTCTATGATTACGTAAGGAAGCAGGTAGACGAATACTTCAAGTCTAATAATATTTATGAACGAGGTAATTGGGCAATGTATTTAAAAACAGCAGTCATGCTGTCATTATACTTTGTTCCATATCTGCTTATAATTACAGGCACTGCTGCTGTTTCTACCTATGTTTTTTACATACTATGGCTCGTTATGGGTTTGGGTATAGTGGGTATTGGCACAGGTATCATGCATGATTCTAACCATGGTGCTTATTCTGATAATACCAAACTCAATAATTTTCTTGGGGGTGTTTTAAATATTATAGGAGGTTATTCAAGAAACTGGAGAATTCAGCACAATATCCTGCACCATACATATACAAACCTTAATGGGCTGGACGAGGATATAGATGCAGGTATATTATTAAGAATGTGTCCTCAGAAGAAGTACTATAAGTTTCACAAATACCAGCATCTGTATGCATGGCTCTTATATGGTATAATGAACCTGTTTTGGATAACCGTAAAGGACTACCGTATGATATTCCGCTATCATAAAAATGGTATGCTGCGTAAAGAGAAAATTACTAAAACAAGAGCATTGCTTGAATTAACAGGATATAAGGTTATTTACTTTGCTTACATGCTAGTATTGCCTTTGCTGTTTTCAGGTATGGCGTGGTACCATGTTGTTGGCGGCTTTGTGCTTATGCATTTACTTGCTGGTCTGGGATTGGCATGTATATTTCAGCCGGCGCATGTTATGGAATCATCAGAGTTCCCTGTTCCCGATGAAAAGGGAAAGATCGAAAATACATGGGCTGTACACCAGTTACTGAATACTACAGACTTTGCTCCTAAGAATAAGCTGGTTACATGGTTTGTTGGCGGGTTGAATTACCAGATAGAACACCATCTTTTTCCACATATTTGTCATGTGCATTATCCTCAGATAGCAGGAATTGTAAAATCTGCTGCTGAACATTTTGGATTACCATACAATGTACAGCCTACATTCAGGAGGGCATTATACATGCATGCTATGATGCTAAAGTCATTAGGCCGTAATGAGGAAATGTCTTATTAGACATTATTCACTTCTCAGTTCTTCTCGCGGTAAGCTATTATAATATTCAGCTGTAAATAACTAAGTTTAAATATAAATCGGTGATTTATGCGATTCTTTATTCTTAGTATACTCATGGTGTCTTTTGCATGTGTTTCTTATTCACAGATAACACAAACTGTGAAAGGCATAATAAAAGACAAGGAGTCACAAACGCCTGTTGCAGGAGCTACTGTAGCTATAACAGATTTGAAGCCGGTAAAAGGTTCTGCAGCAAATGAGAATGGGGTATATGCGATAAGCGATGTGCCTGTAGGTAAACATACCGTGAGGATAAGCGCAGCAGGATACCAGGAAGTAGTAGTGTCAGATGTATTAGTAACCTCAGCTAAGGAAGTAGTATTGAACATTGATATAGAAGAAAGTACACAGAAGTTAGATGAGGTCGTTGTGGCAAAAAAGAGGGAGCATATAAACGATATGGCCCTCATTAGCGCCAGAACATTTGATGTACAGGAAACAGAACGATATGCTGGTAGCCGTGCAGACCCTGCCAGGATGGCTTCTAACTTTGCAGGAGTGCAGGGTGCAGACGATTCAAGAAATGATATAATAATACGTGGTAATTCTCCGCAGGGAGTTTTGTGGCGCCTCGAAGATGTAGATATACC
This sequence comes from Flavipsychrobacter sp., assembly GCA_044227125.1. Lineage (GTDB taxonomy): Bacteria > Bacteroidota > Bacteroidia > Chitinophagales > Chitinophagaceae > Polluticoccus. The sequence goes on along the minus strand of JBGAFS010000001.1, from coordinate 627,049 downwards.
TAATCCCAATCACTTTGCTATTCCCGGTACATCCGGTGGGCCGGTAAGTATGCTCAATAGCAAAACGTTAAGTAATAGTGATTTCTTTACCGGCGCATTTCCTGCTGAATATGGTAACTCTACTGCCGGTGTGTTTGACCTGAAAATGCGCAATGGGAATAAAGACAGGTATGAATTCACCGGACAGTTAGGTTTTCTCGGAACTGAAGTTGCTGCTGAGGGCCCGATATCAAAGAAAGCGGGTTCCTCTTTCCTGTTTACATACAGGTATTCAACACTCAAATTGTTTGAAGGGCTTAACATTAAGATTGGTACCAGTTCTGTGCCCAATTACCAGGATGCAGCATTGAAACTCAATTTTCCTATAAATGACAAGCTCAACTTATCGCTGTGGGGTATAGGCGGATTAAGTAAAATAGACCTGATTGTAAGTAAGCTCACAAAACCATCAGAAGAGATATATGGCGAATCTGACAGAGACCAGTATTTTAAGTCAAATACAGGTGTGGGAGGAGCATCTTTGGTATATAATATTAACAGGAGTACATATGCTAAACTCGTTATAGCAGAAACAGGTAATCTTATTTGGGCGCACCATGATAAAGTATTCAGGGATGCGAGCTTCAGGGTAGATTCAATGAAAAGCATACTTGACTACTCTTTTACAACAGGTACTACTGTAGCGCATTGGTATATTAATAAGAAGATATCTGCTAAACACATATTACGGTTAGGTGTTGTTAATAACTTGTATCATTCTGTGTTGATAGATAGCAGCAGGCAATATCCACCGTCAAGGCAAGATTGGCAGCAGCGTCTTAACTATGATGGATACACTGATCTTGTGCAGGCGTATGCCCAATACAAATACAGGCCAACAGACGAACTGACTGTCATTGCGGGTTTACATGGCCAATACTTAACTCATAACCAATCAAAATCATTAGAACCGAGGTTGGCTATTAGGTATAGGGCGGGTGTAGCAGATGCTATTAGTTTTGGATATGGGCTACATAGCCAGATGCAGCCTCTTTATCAATATTATGCACACCTGCCGCAATACCCGGCTACGGCAATGCATAATCTTGATATGGGTTTTACAAAGAGCCATCACTTTGTTGTCTCTGAAGAACATGTATTTTCAAAATCATTGAGGGTGCGATTTGAAGCATACTATCAATATCTCTACAATATACCTGTAGAGATACGGGCAGGGTCATCTTATTCTGCATTAAACCAGGGAGCTTCATTCAGTCGTGTGTTTCCTGATACAATGAAAAATACCGGAACAGGTTATAATAAGGGTGTAGAGCTAACTGTTGAAAAAGTATTCAGTCATAATTATTACTTGTTGTTTACCGGTTCATTGTTCGATTCTAAGGCTAGGGGAAATGATGGTGTGTACCGGAATACAGATTACAATACAAAATTTGCTTTGAATTTATTGGGAGGATATGAACATAGGTTGGGTAAAAACAGCAGTATACTTGCAGGTGGAAAAATTACTTATGCAGGTGGCCGGTTGTACTCCCCGCCGGATGTTGCAGCATCTAATGCAATAGGTGATTTTATAATTGTAGATTCATTGAGGAATACACTTTCATTCCCTGATTACTTCAGGGCGGATGTTAAGCTTGGCGTAAGGCTAAATGCAAGAAAAGTGACACACGAAATAGCGATTGACCTTGTTAATATACTCGGTACAAAGAATTTGCTGGCACTTACCTACAGCCCCGATCTGGCTGCGCAAGGGGTGTACCCTTTTATTAAGGAATACCAGTTAGGGTTTCTGCCACTCTTTTATTACAGGATAGATTTTAATTCAGCTAAGAGGCATTGATAAGTGAATACAGGTAAAGCAACGAAAATAGATGCATTAACTGCCACAAGAGGGTTTGCGGCTCTCATGGTGGTGATATTTCATTTCGGCACACAGGTATACCCCATATCGATATTTGAAAACTTTTTTACGGCCGGAAATATTGCTGTGAGCTATTTCTTTGTTTTATCAGGCTTTGTGATGTATTACACATATGCAGAAAAAGAAATAGCATATAAAGAGTATCTGAAAAGAAGGATTGCACGTATCTATCCCATTTATGTTTTTGCGCTACTGCTGACAATCTTACCATCGCTATATAATCATTTTACTAAAGGTGTTACAATGGAGCATGGCTTTATGGTTAAGTTGTTGCTGCATCTTTCATTTTTACAGTCATATATTCCGGGTTATGTACTTACACTGAATGGCCCCGGATGGTCATTATCAGTAGAGATGCTGTTTTACCTGTTATTCCCGATAGTTGTGGCATATAGTGTAACAAGAAAAGCCGGGTTTATAAGGTTTGTGATATTGTTCTGGGTACTATCTCAAGCTGTACATTTAGCACTGTTGAAAACTGTACATAATTCACCTTTCTCAAAATGGCATGATTTAATATTCTACAATCCTATTCTTCATCTCAATCAATTCCTGGTTGGTATGGCCGGGGCTATGGTGTTTGTAAAAGGGAATTTCAAAACCGGCAGGTTACAATCATTGTTTTGGTTTGTAGTGATCGTTCTGCTGATAAATTACTTTCCCCGCAGTATCAGTATTCACAATGGCTTACTGGCACCCACCTTTCTGCTTTTTATACTATCCTTAGCTGCTCGTCAACCCAAGTGGCTTTGCTCGAAGCCTTTGGTGTTTTTGGGTGAGGTGAGTTATGGGATATATATTCTGCAAATACCGGTCTATTATTACGTTTCGGTAGTTAATGCCCATAAGCTAGACCTGAATGGTATTGCCTTCTTCAGCATTTATGTTTTTACATTGATAGTGGTGAGTAGTTTGTCTTATTACCTGATTGAGCAACCTCTTAGAAAAGCTATAAACAGGATAAATATATAATTACGAATTGATAATTATTGCCGGATGAGAATTTCTTCCTAATATTGCGGCATGAAAATGATGACCAAATACAATAAACATTGTAAACACTTCTGTAAAACGAAGGGGATAACATCATTTTAATTATAAAATAAACATTGATGATATAGCCCTTCGGTAAACACCGGGGGGCTTCTTAATTAAGGATACATGAAACTGATCAATAAGAAGATTTGCATGGGCAAAGATATAGGCATACACGGCAATTTGTTTGGCGGTATCCTAATGGCATGGATCGACGAGGCGGCAGGAGCGTATGCTACTGAATACTGTTTTACGCCTAATATGGTTACACTAAGGGTGGGGGAGTTGCTGTTTAAAAAGCCAATTAAGACGGGTAACCACATCAGAATATACGGAGAAGTAACTAATCTTGGCAATACTTCAATAACCATGAATATTGAAGTAAGGAAATATAACGTCTACAGTAGCGAAGAAACTGTTGTGTGTACAACATCGATTACTTTTGTACGGATTGATGATGATGGTAATCCTACCCCAATTGGAGAATCAGTAAGAGCAAGACACGAAAAGCAATCAGCATATTCTGTATAAACTAATAAGCCCGCAATAATATTGCGGGCTTATTAAAAAGGTTGGAGTATTACCATCCGTCTCCATCTAGCATATTGCCTAACCCACCAAGAATGCTGCCTTCCTCCTTACGATTGTATGTTCCGTAGGAAAGTATGCGGCTGGCCAGCCTGCTGATAGGTAATGTTTGGATCCATACTGTGCCCGGGCCCTGAAGTGTAGCAAAGAACACACCTTCTCCACCAAATAATGTATTTTTTATACCACCAATGAATTGAATATCATAATGTACACTGCTTGTAAATGCTACTATACATCCGGTGTCTATCTTCAGTACTTCTCCCGGTTGCAGTTCCCTGCTCATTACATGGCCGCCGGCATGAACAAATGCCATACCATCACCCTCCAGTTTTTCCATAATGAACCCTTCTCCGCCAAATAGCCCGGTGCCCAGTTTTTTCTGGAATTCAATACCAATCGACACGCCCTTAGCTGCACATAAAAAAGCATCCTTCTGACAAATGATCCTGCCACCCAGTTGTTGCAGGTCTAATGGGATTATCTTACCTGGATACGGAGAGGCGAATGATACTTTCTTTTTGCCCTGCCCGATATTTGTATAGGTGGTCATGAACAGGCTTTCTCCGACCAGTACACGTTTGCCCGCAGATAGCAGTTTGCCAAGGAAACCGGAGTTTTGTTGTTTACTGCCATCCCCAAATATTGTATCCATCTGGATGCCATCGTCCATCATCATAAAACTGCCCGCTTCTGCAATTGCTGTTTCCTGCGGGTCTAGTTCTACTTCTACATATTGCATTTCTTCACCGATAATACGGTAGTCAATTTCGTGGTTGTTACGCATATAATAATTTGAATTCCAAAGCTATTAAATAATCAAGTCTAATGGCTTATGAAAAAGTTAATTTGAATGTTATACGCCGGGCTGGTAGTTTATTAAGCCGCTCTTCCGGCAGGAAATGGGGTATGACCTGGAAACTAACAGGAACCGGAGGCTTGATAGCTTATATAATGTATCAGTAACAGGACAACTCTTTTAATTTATCCCGGATAGTTTTATTCCATTGCTGTTGTTTGGCTGCATTAGTGCCATGATTGGTTTCAGTATCATATTGAGATTGCAAGGCAGAAATATCTTTATCTGTTTTTCTAAGCAAGTCTTTTAGCTCTTTCCCAAAGTTTTCTTTGGTAAAACTATGATGCGCAATAGAGTCTGCAAGCTCACAGGCTTTGTACCCGGTAATATCAAAATGTCGCTGTTCGTGCTCAAGCACACTAGCAGGTAAATTCTGTGTACGTTTCCACGATTTAGATCTGTCGAAATAGGGGGTAAGTGTTACTATTACTTTTGTATTGTAATTCCTTGTTTCTGTTGTGTATTTAAAATCTATGCCGCTATAAGTTGCTGCAGCCCCGCTATTGAGGTCATCAGGTTGGCCCTGAAAATCTTGCGTTTGAAGCCTGATGTTTTTGCTATATACTACCTGTTCCGGATCGTCAGTAGTTTTGGCTATGATTACTTCAATATCTATGGGAGCATCTGTAATAAGACTATTCTTGTTGTTGTCCAGCCATTTATCAAAATCTTTAATGCTTTTTTCGATGTTTTGCCGCAGCATTGTTTCTATATATGCAGATGGGTCATTTATAGATTGAGTATAAGAGCTGCCGGTATATTCAATTAATTTTGTGCCATTAACGTAGAAAGCAAGTGTACAGTTTAAGTCCATCTGTACAGCTAGTCCGGCTTTTTTCTCTGTTACATCAAGCCTGGTAATATGCAGGGATATTTCAGGTAGTGATTTGTCCTGCAGCAGGTTTTTGTCAATATAGTTTTTTAATGAGGAAGCAACGCCATTTTCTAAATTTATATTAACCTCTTTATTGCTAAGCCTTGTATGATAGTAGCCAATAGAGGTTGTATCAGGGCGTTCATCAAGTACAGAACCTATATGATAGTTCGCGGGAGCATAACTGATCTTTTGTTGTTTTAGCTTAACGGTTTTAGTATCCTCAGCGAATGAAATATTGAGGATGAAGATTAATTGGGTAATGAGTAATAGTCCGGCTTTTTTCACGATATACAAATTAAAGTAACAATCAGTAACATCGAAATTTTTTAGACAATTTTATGTCTCTAAGCAGGTATTATATATATTGAACGAAAATCTATTAAATAGTGCTTCCTGAAAATATCCTCGAAATGGTTGCGGCCGGCGATAACATGGCCCTGAGGATGTTTTATGAGCATTATAAAGCGAGGGTATACAATACCTGCCTTTCATACCTTCAAAATGTCGAGGAGGCGGAAGAAGTTACACAGGATGTATTTGTTGAGGTCTTTCAGTCTGCTTCAAGGTTTCTTGGCAGATCGTCTGTTGCTACCTGGGTATATAGAATTGCTGTTAATAAGAGTGTTGATAGAATACGGTATAAGGGCAGGCAAAAGCGTTTTGCTTTTATCTCAAGCATATTTGGCCAGACAGGTGAGGTAATACACGACCAGCATGTATTTGAGCACCCGGGGGTAAAGCTGGAGAATAAAGAAAGATCTAAGATGGTATTTGCCGCAATAAAACAATTGCCGGAGAATCAGCAAACCGCCTTTATTCTAAGACAAATTGAAGGTTTATCACAAAGAGAAATAGCCGAAATTATGGATGTGACTGAAAAGGCAGTCGAATCATTGCTGCAGAGGGCAAAAGCTAACCTGAGAAAGATTTTGGAGAATTTTTATAATGATAACGAAGGAAATAAGTCATAATAACGTCAAAACATATAGCTATGGCAGATAAGGCTAAAAATACATGGGTAGAAGGGGTTATGGGTAGCCTTCAGGGGATTGACAGGGCTCTGCCCGGAGATGCCTTGTTCAGTAAAATAGAACAGAAACTTGAAGCAGGTCTTCCGGTAACCAAGCTCGTACCCATAAGGATGGTGACATACGCTGCCGCATGTATAGCAATATTGCTGGTTTTGAATCTTACACTGCTAAAGGGCTACAAGAACAATGCCACGCACCATGGCGATAATTTGAATGCTGTTATCGAATATTATGGTTTAACAAACGATGAAGGAGGGTTCGAATTATGAGGACTGATAATTTTTATAGGGTTGTTATTATAGTATTACTGGTCATCAATATTGGTACACTGGGTTATTTATGGATGGGGGGGCATACGCCTGGCGGCCAGATGCCACCACCTCATGGAGGTCCGTCAAATCTTATCATAGAACGCCTGAAACTGGATGAGCAGCAGCAACGACAATTTGAAGAACTGAAACGCGAACATCAATCTGCTATCAGGAAAATAAGACAGGAGTCAGGGATGTTACATGATAGTCTTTTCTCATTACTCAAAGCTGAAGTGGTAAATGACTCTGATAAATATGCTTTGGAACAACGTATAAAAGAGGTTGAAATACAAAAAGACAGGATCAACTTTGAGCACTTTAAAGAGTTAAAATCAATACTGCATCCTGACCAGGTGCCATTGTACAATAACCTGATAGAGGAAATAGGCAGACGATTAACAGAGCATCCGCCCGGGGCAGATGGAAGGAATGGGCCACCACCTCCGCCAGATCGCAGGTAAGCCAATTTAAGTTCGTGTTAACTGATTTTTATGTTATTTTGTGTATTCAAATAACTAAAATGGAAGACAGGAACACACCGATCAATTTTTCGGATTTTACAGTAGTAGGTAGTGGTAAGCGTACAATTGCCAAGAACTTTATGGCAAATGTGTTTTTATGGATGTTTGCTGCGTTGGCAATATCGGCATTCTCGGCTTATGCATTCGCTAGTAATGAACAATTATTAAGTTATCTAATTAATGGTACAGGTCGAGGCTTAAGCATTTTCGGCTATATCGTAATGTTTGCACCATTAGCATTTGTACTCACAATGTCATTTGCATTTAATCGTTTGTCAAGAGGGGTGCTGACTGTATTCTTTCTTGCATATGCAGTAACTACGGGAATCAGCTTAAGTTTTATATTGTTAGCATATACAGCTAGCTCTGTGATTGGCTGCTTTGCCGCTGCTTCTGCAATGTTTGGTATAATGGCAATTATGGGCTACACTACAGATAAAGACCTTACATCTTTTGGTCGTATTATGATGATGGGCCTCATAGGCATTGTAATAGCATCACTTATCAATATGTTCCTGGGTAGTGCCCGTATGGATTATATCATCAGCATTATTGGTGTAGCAGTATTCACCGGCCTTACTGCATATGATGTGCAAAAACTGAAGCGCATAGGAGAAGGTATAGAGTTTGACGGTGCTGCAGGTGCTTCAGTAGGTAAGCTGGCTATTATGGGGGCTCTTAGCCTTTATCTTGATTTCATTAACCTGTTCCTTATGTTGCTGCGTTTGTTCGGTAACAGGAGAGACTAATATTGTTTGCAAATATTTGACAGGCGCACAATTGTGCGCCTGTTTTTTATTCTGTACATTGTTGAATATTCCTATACATACCTATGTTACATATCCTGGTAAAACGATGGCCGCTAGTGTTGTTAGTGGTCGTTTTTGTTGTGTTCAAGCTGCCATATTTACATGATCCTTTCTATTGGGATGAAAGCTGGCCATATGCCTCAGCGGTTCAACATATGTATATGAATGGACCGAGTATCTTGCCCGGTTCAATTGATCCTGAATTATCAAGAGGACATCCGCTTTTCTTTCATTTTTCTGCTGCATGTTGGATGTGTGTTTTTGGCAGATCAATATTATCTCTTCATGCCTTTGCACTGTTTATATCTGTCTTGGTATTAGTATTTGTGTATGAAATAACATTAACGATATCAGATAAGAAAAGTGCATTCATTGTGACGCTTTTGTTGGCAAGCGAGCAGATTTTTTTCGTACAGTCATCTATGCTGTTATTAGAAATGTTGCTGGCATTATGTGGCTTTGCATCTATATATTTCTATTACTTCAGAAGGTATATACCGGCCGCTACAACGTTGACACTTCTTTTGTATACAAAAGAGACGGGTGCTGTTGTTGTGGGTACATTAGCAATATTCGAATTGTATAGGATATTTAAGAACAGAAACATTAAAGAATCTATACCAGGTATGCTGGCATTGGCAGTGCCTTGTATTTTGATAGCGGTATTTTTTCAACTGCAAAAAAATCGTTTAGGCTGGTATGTATTCCCTCTTTATAGCGGCTTGATGGAGCATACATGGGAACTATATTTTCAGAAAGTAAGACTGGGCTTATGGGTCTTGTTTTACGACGGGTGGAGAAATAACCTGTTCCTGTTTTTTGCACTATGCATTTTTGTTGCAGGTGTGTATTATAAGAGAAAAAATTACTTTGCCATACTGGCTCCGGTTGTTGCGCTTTTCTTAATTATTAGTGATGAGTATAGCAAGATATTTCCAAGATCGTTTTTAGTACTGTTTGCTGTATTATCAATTCTGTTTTGTTTGTATTACTTGTTGAAAAGTAATGAGCAACTATCCGTACAGAAAAAGAAGTATATATTTCTTAACGGGGTATTTGTGGTATTGTTCATACTCATCTCGGCTATGAATTTGTGTTTGACAAGGTATTATCTGATAGCACTCATTCCATTGCTATTTATGACGGCGATGTTGGTTTATACTTTATTACCTGTTTTTAAAACTCGCATAGTATACTCGTTGCTGGTAAGTTCTATTCTTGTAATAAACGCTCTTTCGTACATATATACGCAAGGGTTAGGGGACGTAGAATTGGGCGCACATGATGGGGCTATGGTGCATAAAGATGTAGTGGATTTTCTGCTGCGGAAAAAATATCAGGGCAAACCGATAGCCAGTGGCGCCTACCTTGAGCGTATACACCTGACAGACCCATATTCAGGGTTTATCGCAAACCCCGCTGATTCATTTACTAATGTCAACTGGGATATGGATGTGTTTACGCAAGTAGCTATTTTCGATAACATAGAGCCAGACTACAGGTATCAAACAGTTGTATCTGATACGAGTTTTAAATGCATATTCAAAACCAAAAGAGGAGAGGCCTGGGCAGAAATATACTATCGGGATAAGTATGGTGCATATACTTACCCGAATTAACTAATGAATATAGTTATGTGAATTCTATTCGTCCAGCTTCAATACAGCAAGGAATGCTTCCTGCGGAATATCTACACTACCTATCTGGCGCATACGTTTTTTACCCTCTTTCTGTTTCTCGAGGAGTTTACGTTTACGGCTGATGTCACCACCATAACATTTAGCGGTAACGTCCTTGCGCATAGCAGAAATAGTTTCGCGGGCAATGATCTTGGCGCCTACAGCTGCCTGTATGGCAATCATGAATTGCTGGCGTGGTAAAAGCTCTTTCAGCTTGGCGCAAAGTTTACGGCCAAAGTCCTGTGCGCGGCTGCGGTGAATCAATGCACTCAGTGCATCCACTTTATCGCCATTCAGCAGTATATCCATCTTTATGATATCACTCTCGCGGTAATCGAGCGGGTGATAATCAAATGACGCGTATCCACGTGTAGAAGATTTCAGTTTATCGTAGAAGTCGAAAACTATTTCTGCCAATGGTAATTCAAATATCAGTTCTACGCGGGTTGGGGTGAGGTAGTGCTGGTTAATAAGCAAACCACGTTTACCCAAACACAGGCTCATGATGTTACCTATGTAATCAGGTATGGTAATGATCTGTGCCCGTATAAATGGTTCTTCTATCCTGTCCAGCCTGCTTGGGTCAGGCATTTCAGAAGGGTTATTTACAATAATGGCTACTTCAGGTTCACGCGTGGTATATGCTTTAAAGCTAACGTTTGGTACAGTAGTGATAACTGTTTGGTTGAACTCACGTTCCAAACGCTCCTGGATGATCTCCATGTGCAACATGCCTAAGAATCCGCAACGGAAACCAAAGCCAAGTGCCTGCGATGTTTCAGGTTCGAAAGTAAGAGATGCATCATTCAATTGCAGCTTTTCCATGCAATCGCGTAGCTCTTCAAAATCATCGGTCTCTACAGGGAATATACCGGCAAATACCATCGGCTTTACCTCTTCGAAACCTTTCACTACTTCCTGTGTAGGGTTAGCTGTGCTGGTGATCGTATCACCCACTTTTACATCTTTAGCATTTTTTATACCTGTAATGATGTAACCAACGTCGCCGGTTTTTACTTCGTTGCGAGGTTCCAGGCCTAAACGTAATACACCTACTTCATCAGCAAAATAATCATTGCCCGTATGTACAAATTTTACTTTCTCACCTTTTTTGATGCTGCCGTTCAATACGCGGTAGTATGCTATGATGCCACGGAACGAATTGAATACGCTGTCAAATATGAGAGCTTGTAAAGGAGCTTCAGGATTGCCTTCCGGTGCAGGTATGCGTTCGATAATAGCAGTCATTATATCTTCGATACCAATACCGCTTTTGCCACTTGCCAGGATAATTTCTTCTGGTTTGCAACCGATAAGGTCAACGATTTGGTCGGTTACTTCAGGTATCATAGCACCCTCCATATCTATTTTATTAATGACAGGGATGATCTCGAGATCATTCTCAAGTGCCAGGTATAAGTTTGATATAGTTTGTGCCTGTATACCTTGCGAAGCATCAACTAAGAGCAGGGCACCTTCACAGGCTGCCAGAGCGCGAGATACTTCATATGAAAAGTCAACGTGTCCGGGAGTATCAATAAGGTTCAGGGCATATTTCTGGCCTTTATACTCATAGTCCATCTGTATAGCATGACTTTTAATAGTAATGCCTTTCTCACGTTCCAGGTCCATATCATCCAGAACCTGGGCCTGCATATCACGTTCTGATATGGTTTTGGTATGTTCCAAAAGCCTGTCAGCCAGTGTACTCTTACCGTGATCTATATGGGCTATTATGCAAAAATTCCTAATGTGTCTCATGCTTCCGAAAACGAGGTGCAAATGTACGGTATTAATGGCTCAAATGTGAAAAGAATTACAAATGAGCTTATCTCAATAATAATGATGTGAATCAGGCTTTTTGCAGCAGCACATTAGCTGTTGCTACCACACCTTCTTCGCGGCCAATAAAGCTGAGGTGCTCTGTAGTTGTAGCTTTGATAGATACATCTTCAATAGTCAGTCCAACTATGGAGGCAATTGTAACCTGCATTTGCTCTACATAGGGTTTTATTTTAGGCGCTTGTAGCAGCAGTGTGCTGTCAATGTTTACGAGCTTATAGCCTTTTGAGGTAATAAGCTCATAAACATGTTTCAGCAATATTTTACTGTCAATGCCTTTATACTTCATATCCGTATCAGGAAAGTGCTTGCCTATGTCACCAAGAGCAAGAGCACCCAGCATAGCATCACAGATTGCATGCAGCAGTACATCTGCATCAGAATGCCCTACAGCACCTTTGGTGTGTGGTATCAATACGCCACCCAGCCAAAGTTCACGGCCCTCTGCCAGTTGATGAAAATCTATGCCTTGTCCTATACGATACATTTATGCAAATTCAAAAGTCAAAATTCAAAACCTGCTACCAGATATCCAATCCAAATTTTTTAGCGTTTTCTTCTGCCAGTTCATAACCCGCATCTGTATGGCGCAATACGCCCATTGCAGGGTCGTTGAACAATACACGGCGCAGGCGTTCTTCAGCATCTTTAGTGCCATCAGCCACTATTACCATACCGGCATGTAATGAGTAACCCATACCTACACCACCACCATGATGGAATGACACCCAGCTTGCACCACCCGCTGTATTAATAAGTGCGTTCAATATAGGCCAGTCTGCTACTGCGTCGCTGCCATCTTTCATGGCTTCTGTTTCACGGTTAGGTGAAGCAACAGAACCGCAATCAAGGTGGTCGCGACCAATAACAATAGGTGCTTTTACTTTTCCGGTACGTACTAGTTCATTGAACAACAATCCGGCTTTCTCACGTTCTCCCATGCCTAACCAACAGATACGTGCAGGTAGTCCCTGGAAGGCGATACGGTCTTTAGCCATTGTTAGCCAACGATGTAAGCCTTTATTGTCAGGGAATAATTCCATCAATGCTTTGTCCGTAGTATATATATCTTCCGGGTCGCCACTCAACGCTACCCAACGGAATGGTCCTTTACCTTCACAGAACAATGGACGTATATATGCCGGTACAAATCCCGGGAAATTGAACGCATCTTTTACGCCGCGTTTATCGTGTGCCTGTCCGCGCAGGTTATTACCGTAATCAAAGGTAATAGCACCGCGCTTTTGCAGTTCCAGCATCTGGCGCACGTGTTTTGCCATCGTGTCTAATGAACGACTGATATACTCGTTAGGGTTTGATTCGCGTAGCGCATTTGCTTGTTCTACGGTCAGCCCTTCAGGAAAATAGCCAATCAATTCATCGTGTGCCGATGTTTGGTCGGTAAGCGTATCAGGTGTTATGTTTCGGTCAATCAATCGTTGTAACAGATCAACGGCATTGCAACATACGCCTATTGATATAGCTTCTTTATTTTCCTTTGCTTGTAATGCCCAGTCAATAGCTTCATCAATATTATGTGTGTATTTGTCAAGGTAACGTGTATCAATACGTTTTTGAATACGCCATTCTTCCATTTCAGCAGCAAGGCACACGCCTTCATTCATTGTAATGGCAAGCGGTTGAGCACCGCCCATACCGCCAAGGCCTGCAGTAACATTCAACGTGCCTTTCAGTGTACCATTGTAATGTTGATTAGCAAGCGATAAGTAGGTTTCATAAGTACCCTGCACGATGCCTTGTGAACCTATGTAAATCCAACTGCCGGCGGTCATTTGCCCGTACATCATCAGGCCTTTTGCTTCCAGTTCACGGAAGTGTTCCCACGTAGCCCAACGGCCTACAAGGTTTGAGTTAGCTATTATTACACGCGGAGCGTCTTTATGCGAACGTAATACACCAACAGGCTTGCCAGATTGCACAAGAAGTGTTTCATCTTCGTTCAATCCTTTCAGCAATTCCAGTATTTTATCAAAGCTCTCCCAGTTGCGGGCAGCTTTACCTATACCACCGTAAACCACTAAATCCTCAGGGCGCTCTGCCACTTCCGGGTCAAGGTTGTTTTGTATCATGCGATACGCAGCTTCACTTACCCAATTTTTACAATTCAGTTGGTTGCCTTTAGGAGCGTGTATTACTCGTTTAGTTGTTGCAGACATTCCGTCAATCAATTAGTTGATAAATTAATTACCCCAGTTTAGCTATTTCTTCTTCAATGCGTTTCACCATATCAGCTTCACTTACATCTTCTTTAACGAATTTTTTAGCTGTTACATGTTCATACAATTCTATGTAACGTTCAGAGATACCTTTTATTACTTCGTCAGTCATTTCAGGCACTTGTTGTCCTTCTTTACCCTGGAAACCATTAGCCATCAACCATTCGCGAACGAACTCTTTTGATAATTGCTTCTGAGGTTCTCCCTTTGCCTGGCGTTCTTCATAACCTTCGAGGTAGAAGTAGCGAGAAGAGTCAGGAGTGTGTATTTCATCTATCAGGTAAATTTTACCATCAATATGGCCGAATTCATATTTAGTATCAACCAGTATCAATCCTCGGCTTTTAGCTATTTCCTGTCCGCGATTGAAAAGAGCCAATGTATATTTTTCCAGTTGTTCGTATTCTTCTTTTGATACTAAACCGCTGCTGATTATTTCGTCACGAGATATATCTTCATCATGGCCTTCATGCGCTTTGGTTGTTGGTGTAATGATCGGGGTAGGGAAGCGGTCATTTTCTTTTAAGCCTTCGGGCAATGGTACACCGCACAATTCACGTTTACCGCTTTTGTATGTTCTCCAGGCATGGCCGGTAAGGAAACCACGTACCACCATTTCAACAGGGTATGTTTCACATTTGTGACCAATAGTTACGTTTGGCAATGGTACACTTATCATCCAGTTAGGAACTATATCTTTTGTAGCATCCAGAAACTGTGCAGCTATCTGGTTCAGTACCTGTCCTTTATACGGTATAGGACGGGGCAGTACCACATCGAAAGCAGATATTCGGTCGCTAACCTGCATTACCATATACTTGTCGGCAATGGTGTACACGTCGCGAACCTTTCCTTTATAAAAATTTGTCTGGTTAGATAATTTCAGAGTTGACATATACTTATAGTGTTTTATCGATATTTAGTAGATAATGGGATTGCAAAGATATTACCTGAACCCCAAACGCCCATACCCGTCAGTACCCAGTTATCAACAATAAACTAAAAAAATAGTTCAAAATATTTTGTGAACTAAGAATATAGTTTTACGTTTGGACTAAGATTTTAGTTTTGATAGATGAAAACACTTACAAAAGCGGAAGAACAGGTAATGATAGTGGTCTGGAAACTGGGTGGTGGTTTACTAATGAAAATAGTTGAGCAAATGCCTGAGCCCAAACCTCATAAAAATACCGTTGCTACTATCCTCAAGATATTAGTAGAAAAAGAATTTGTGACGGTTGAGAATATTGGGCGCATTCACAAATACAAGCCTTTGGTGTCAAAAGATATGTATTCAGATAATACGCTTACCAATGTAGTGAAGGGTTATTTTGACGGTTCTTTTAGCAATGTGGTGTCTTTTTTGGTAGATGAAAAAAAGCTGTCTGTACAGGACCTGGAGTTATTACTTAAACAGCTAAAAAAGAAATAATGCTATTACAGTCTGTTATCGCTTTTTTATTCAAATCATTTCTATGCAGCGCATTGATGCTGGGCTATTACTGGCTGTTTCTCCGTAACCGTAAAATGCATAGCTATAACAGAATATATTTATTGTCTGCTGTTGTTTTCAGTATAGCAATTCCATTACTGCATTTTGAATGGTATACACAGTCACAACAATTGCCGGCTACATTCAAATTATTGCAGGTTGTAAATGGTGTTGGCGGTGAACAAGAAATAATATCTAAAGCATCCTTGTGGGCATATAAAGAGATTGTAATTGTTGGTCTGTATTGTTTGGTTAGCTTGTTTATACTGGTAATGCTGGTAGCAAGAATTGTATGGGTATATAAGTTGAAACATAAAAGCAAAGTAACACAGGCGCACGGTTTTAATTTTATACATACACAAAATAGTAAGGCACCATTTTCATTTCTGAATAATCTTTTCTGGAGGGATGATATAGATATTAACAGTTATTCAGGTAAACTAATATTACAACATGAACTCACGCACATACGCCAATATCATACCTGGGATAAGTTATTCATGCAGCTTACTGTTGCTTTCTGCTGGATAAATCCCTGTTATTGGATCATACAAAAAGAACTATCACTTGTACACGAGTTTATGGCCGATGAAAATGCTATAAGCAATAATGATACTGAAGCTTTTGCTCGCATGCTGCTGCAGACGCATTACGGCAATCAATTCCCGGATATTATTCATCCGTTTTTTTATTCATCCACAAAAAGAAGATTACTTATGCTCAATCAATTAAAGAAAACAAGGCTGTCGTCCTTGCGTAAGATGATGGTTCTGCCCGTAATAGCTTCCACCATTCTGCTTTTCTCATTCAAAGAAAACAACAATAATGTTGTGCGAGCCAATAAAACTTTTGTTCTTGCTCTCGATGCCGGGCATGGTGGCGAGGATAATGGAGCACTGGGTGTAAATGGGGTAAAAGAAAAAGACCTGACGCTTAAGATAGCTAACCGTCTCGCGCAAATGGGGGAGGTGTACAATGTAAAAGTGGTAACTATCCGTCCCGGAGATAATGCTATATCTCTAGATGAAAGGATAGCAAAAGCAAACAGTATATCAGCTGATGTTATGGTATCAATTCACGTTAACAAACCAGAGCCCGGTAATACTTACGTATTTAATGGGTTTGATATTATGGTAGAGAAGCGTAGCAGCAAGTATACGGAAAGCAGAATACTGGGTTCTGCAATCGCAGCACAGTTACAGTCAGTGCAAATACCGTCGCGGCTAGTAGATAAAGGCTTGCATGTATTGCGTAATGTAAATATGCCTGCTGTATTAATAGAATGCGGCTATCTTGATAATGCATCGGATATAGAACGTATCAATAATGATACACAGCTTGACAAACTATGCAGCACTATCCTTAAAGGGCTTGTGGTTTATCAGAACACTAATACCAAATAGATTTGAAGCACCCAATAAAAAAGCCTCAACAACTGTTGAGGCTTTTTTATAAATATATAGTTCTTATAATCTCGCTTTCACATTAGCTATATCTGCAAGGCGTTTTTCTGCCAGTTTGATAGCTGCTGCCTGTGCATGTATATTTTCAGTTTCAGAGAGCTTGTATATTTCCAGCGTACGGTCGTATATCTTTTCTACATTACCCATAACACGTTCGCGGTTGTAGCCATCCAGTTCTGCGCTTACGTTTATTAAGCCACCTGCGTTGATGAGGAAGTCCGGAGCATAAACGATACCTTTTTCTATCAGCTTAGGTCCGTGTATGTTTTCATCTGCCAACTGGTTGTTTGCAGCGCCTGCAATAATAGGGCATTTCATTTTGCTGATGCTCTCGTCATTAACAGTTGCACCTAAAGCACATGGCGCGTAGATGTCCATTTCCAGGTCAAATATTTTGTCGCCGCTAACAACTTCCACATTACGGAATTTGTCAGTAGTTTCTTTGATCTTAGTTTCGTTGATGTCTGATATGTACACTTTTGCACCTTCTTCTATCAGGTGGCCTACCAGGTACTGACCTACGTGACCTACACCTTGTACCAATACTTTTTTACCACTCAGGCTGTCATTACCCCATACTTTCTTGGCCGATGCTTTCATGCCAATGAATACACCGTAAGCTGTAAACGGGGAAGGATCACCGCTACCGCCCATATATTCAGGTACGCCTGTAACGTGTTGCGTTTCAAGGCGGATATATTCCATGTCACGGGCAGCAGTGTTCACGTCTTCTGCCGTTATATATTTACCGTTCAGGCTGTTTACGAACTTGCCATAACGGCGCCATAAACCTTCTGATTTTATTTTAGCTGCATCGCCTATGATAACCGCTTTACCACCACCCAGGTTCAGACCGCTGATAGCAGCTTTGTAGGTCATGCCGCGACTAAGGCGCAGGGCATCTACAACCGCATCCTGGTGGCTGTTATAGTTCCATAAACGGGTACCGCCCAATGCCGGACCAAGCGTTGTATTGTGTATTGCTATTATAGCATTGAGTCCTGAATGAGGGTCGTGGCAGAACACAACTTGTTCATGTCCCATTTGCTGTACTAAGTCGAAAACCGAAGGCTGCATGAATTATAAAATTAGGGTGCAAACCTACAAAAAATCGATTGAAAGCCATAATGCTGCGTTTACATATGTTACAAATAAGCAGATAATATATGTAAGAGAATTACGTCCATTTTACTACTTCAGTACCTGCAATCACATATATGTGTTTGTGATTTGTTGGCTCAACTGATTTAGACCCGGTAAAACTCCCGAAGGCAGGAAGAATAAGTCTATGCTCATCCACGCAAAAACAATCAAGTTTTAAGCTGTTCCTGCCATTACCACTAATGCGTATAGCCGGGTGAATATGCCCGTGTATGCAAAATTTAGAAATTACAGAAGGTTCATCATGTGCTATACAGAAAGACTCATTATCAAAAACTTCAGGGTAAATGTTTATACCCCAGCCTGTGTATTTTTCAATATCAAGAATGTCGTGATTGCCAATTATAAGATCAACCTGTAGATCACTGTGTTTTTCTTTCCATGACCTGAATGCAGAAACATCATTATTGTCGGTGCTGTGAAACATATCGCCTGCTATTATCAGCCTGCTTACAGAATGTTTATTGACAAGGTCATTCAATCGTTTTTCATCAGCAAGCTCAGAACCTTTTGGGATAGCGATACCATTTTTACGGAAATGAGCTGTTTTACCCCAGTGCATATCAGATAGTACCAGTGCATTTTCACGCGGCCATAGTAAGGCTTTCTCAGGTAGCAATACCAGCGTTTCTCCATTGATACTTATCTCGGTCATCTGGTGTAAAAATACAGAGTCGCAGTGTAAATACACCGCGACTTTCAAAGGTAAGAGGATATCTATTGCAGGAGGAAACTTATAGGGATCGTATAATATACTTTAACTGCGTGGCCGTTTTGTTTGCCGGGTTCCCATCTTGGCATGTTGTTTACTACCCTTAATGCTTCTTCATTACAGCCACCGGCAACTCCACGTATTATTTTAGCGCCGGATATATTACCGTTCTCATCTACTATAAACTGAACAACCACTCTGCCTTCTATACCTGACTCCCTTGCTGCATCAGGATAGCGAATGTTCTTTTGCAGGTATTCCATTATATCTCCGTTGAAACGGGGCAATACTTCCGGTACGTAAATGGGCTGATCTGTTTTTTCAATAACAGGTGTATTTATAGTACCTGTGCCCGGTATAGTGCCTGTACCGCCATTTGTACTTCCTGTGGTAGTAGTGGTGCCAGATTCTGCATTGTTTAAATCAGTTACTGTAGGTGGTGGGTTATGTACTACATTATCTGCAACTACTACAGGAATTGTATTAGCAATTGTTGCGTGAGCAGGAGGAGGGGCTACCTGTTTGGGAGGAGGGAGTGTTATTACCGGTACTGGAATGTCTTTGAGCTCTATAATACGACTGGTTAATGAAGTGATCGGAGGAGGAGCATCTTTTTTATGTATTAGACCATTCAGAATGAAGAGACTCATTAATCCATATACAAGACCTATAGATTTTAATGCTCTCTGGCTATAATGATTTCTTAATTCGTATCCACCGTATTTCTTGTTACGGTTTTCATATAGTATATCAAGATAGTTGGCTTGTGAGATTGTTTTAGCGTCCATGATAGTTAGTTTACTATTAAAACTCACTGAACGCATGTTTTCATAAGTTGGATTGTAAGAAGATTGTCAGAAATAAAAATGCCCCGCATTGCGAGGCATTTTGTTATTGATTATCTTGTCTTTGTTGTTTCCATTGTTCCCTGTGTTTACGTAGCGGGTGGTCTTTTGATTTGTTGAATATCTTCTGGCCATTCTCTCTTCCTGCACGTCTTGCTCTTTGCTCATCTTCTGGCAGGTTATATTCTTCTTTACATTCTGCACTGCAACACCCGTCCAACTCTTTTGCGCATT
This sequence comes from Flavipsychrobacter sp., assembly GCA_044227125.1. Lineage (GTDB taxonomy): Bacteria > Bacteroidota > Bacteroidia > Chitinophagales > Chitinophagaceae > Polluticoccus. The sequence continues at coordinate 607,432 of JBGAFS010000001.1, read as the reverse complement.
CCTCGCACTGTATGAATAGCAGGTGACATCCATCATTCTTACAATTGGTATGTGTATCGCATGGTTTACCGCAGGTATGGCATTCAGAAAGTATATCATCAGTTATGCGTTCGCCCAGTCGTTCATCAAACACAAAATTCTTTCCCTTAAATTTTACAGGTAGTCCCTGCTCTTTGGCTTTACGTGTATATTCTATGATGCCACCTTCTACATGGAATACGTTTTTAAAGCCATTGTGCAGCATGTATGCACTTGCCTTTTCGCAACGTATGCCACCTGTGCAGTACATAATGATATTCTTGTCTTCCTGCCCCTTCAGCATATCTACAGCCATAGGTAGCTGTTCGCGAAATGTATCAGAAGGTACTTCTATTGCTCTTTCAAAATGGCCCACCTCGTATTCGTAGTGGTTGCGCATATCCACAATAATAGTATCCGGGTTTTCGGACAATTCATTGTATTCTTTTGCTTTCAGGTATACACCCGTTTTTGATGGGTCAAATGCAGGGTCGTCAATTCCGTCTGCTACTACCTTTTCGCGTACTTTCATGCGTAGTACCCAGAATGATTTTCCGTCATCATCTACTGCAATGTTCATACGGATGCCGTTAAGCTCGGGCGCAGCTGCATATAAAGCGTCCCTAAACGCCTCATAATTGCTTTCAGGCACACTTATTTGCCCGTTAATTCCTTCTTTAGCAATGTAGATACGGCCAAAGACCTTTAGCTTGTCAAACTCTATCCAAAGTTTGTCCCTGAATGATTGCGGATCTTCAATATTGAAGTACTTGTAGAAAGAAACTGTTTTGCGGAATTCTGTTTCCGCAAGCATACGATGCTTCAGTTCCTCGTTCGAGATCCGGTTGTGTAACACTGGCATGGTGTACGTCCTTTTCTTTTGAGGTTAAAAATGAAGCGCAAAGTTACGCTATTCGATTTATTTTAACCACTGAAATTTGTATTTTCAGCATATGAAAATGTTGTTGTTGCTGTTTTTGTTTGTGCCTGTATTGCTGTTTGCACAACCAACACCTGTACAGGTAAAGCCCGTGAAAGACTATTTCTTCTCCGGGGATAACAATGCGCTTAAAAAGGGCCTCAATTGTCTTGTTATTAAAAACAGGAAGCAATTTGAGAAGTTGTTTGGCGAAACTGACCGCGCCGATACACCCGATTTTCAAAAAGAAATGATGCTGCTATTATTACTCCCCGCTACTAAAAAGGAAGCTAAGCTCGTATTCAGGCGAATTACCATGAAAGCTGGTGATTTTATAGAGGTGTATTGTGAGGTCGATAAAAATGTACAGCCATTAACATATTTGTATAATCCGCTTAGCGCCTGTATCATACCTAAATATCCCGGTATCAGGCATGTTGATTTTTATGATGTAGATGATATGAAGCTAATCAGCACTGTAGATGTAGGAGAGAAGCACTAATACAGACGGTTTATGAAAAGATCATTCATTGCAATGCTTTGTGTTTTATGCAGCTATCAGTTGTATGCTCAAAGGAATATTGATTTTACACCACTCAACAATTACTTTGTAAAGAATACATATAAACTGGCGCCGGGCATTAATTGCATGTTCATAAGCAATAAAGCACAGTTCGAGAAAACGTTTGGTATTGCTGTTACTATGCAGAATGATACATTAGCACCGCACTTCTGGAGAGAATATGTGTTAGCAGTAGCTATTTCGCCAACCTATTATAACATGACCGTGTCAATAGACAGGGCAGAGCTTAACGGACATATACTAAATGTATATTGCAGCACAACGAAAGGAGGTAAGAATACGTACGTGTCAGTGCCATTATCGCTGGTGGTGATAGAACGTAATAAGAATATTAAAACTATACGGTTCTATAAAGGGAACATCATACTCATGACGCTTGGAGTGGTATAAACACCTACCATCTTACCGGGTTTCTGCGCTGCATAAATATGTAGCGTTTCATATTCATCCAGAATGCCAGTATCATATATATGATAAGCGGAGAGCCAAGAGTCATGAATGAAATGTATATGAACCAAAGCCTGATCTTAGATGTTGCAATGCCCAGCTTGTCTCCAATAGCAGAACATACACCAAAAGCCTTCCATTCAATAAAGTTCTTTATATCATACAGTGGTTTCATGATTGTAAAAATATGAAAAATCGTATTTCAGAAAATAACCTTTTAATCATTTTGGGGTATTTTCATAAACATTTAACTGCTGTTTTTTGAAGACGTACATTGATATACACACTCATAGTAAAGACGAGGATGATGTATTGTCGGTACATAATTTGTATCGGCAGTATGAAGATTCTGTGAATACGCCTTATTGCTCAATAGGCATACACCCCTGGTATGTGAATGCGCCGGATATTGATAGCCGGTTTTCAACCTTAACACAATTTGCCAACCGGCCCAATGTATTGGCAATTGGTGAGTGCGGGTTAGATAAATTATCAAAGACAGATTGGGATGTGCAGGTAAAGGTCTTTGGATTGCAGATAGAATTAGCAAAGAACATCAATAAGCCAATTATTATACACTGTGTAAGGGCATATAATGAGGTGCTGAAGATATTGAAGGAAACCGGGGTAAAGGTGCCTGTGATATTTCATGGATTTAATAAGAAATGGGAATTGGCCGAACAGGTACTGAAGCAAGGATACTATCTCTCATTCGGTGCTGCACTCTTGAAAGAAGATGCGTTTGTAAGAGAAGTGTTCGCTAATACTCCTGAAGGTAAATTTTTCCTCGAAACAGATGATTCGGGAGCAGATATAAAAGATTTATATCAAGCCGTATCCGTAATTCGAAAAACTCCTGTAGATACCCTTATTTTGCAGCTTCAAAAAAACTTTGAAACCGTATTTAAGAGATGAAAGATACTGCCTGGTTATCGCGTACTGAATTGTTAGTTGGTAAGGAAAATCTTCAAAAACTGCACAATGCTCACGTCCTTGTTGTGGGTATGGGTGGTGTAGGTTCTTTTGCGGCCGAGTTTATTTGCCGTGCAGGGGTAGGAGAGATGACCATTGTAGATGGTGACGTAGTAGACCCCAGCAACCGCAATAGGCAATTACCTGCTTTGGCTACAACTCATGGGCAATACAAAGCAGATATTATGGCCGAACGTTTAATGGAAATTAATCCGGAACTGAAACTGCATAGCATAAAGGAGTTTATTACTCCTGAAAAGGTAGAAGAAGTATTGTCGGTTAGTTTTGATTATGTAGTAGATGCTATAGATAGTATTACCCCAAAGGTTACATTTATTAAAGCTGCTAAAGCTAAAGGTTTTCGCATAGTAAGTTCTATGGGGGCTGGAGCCAAGCTCGACCCGACACAACTTAGAGTGGTGGATATTTCTAAGACCTACAATTGTCCGTTTGCACAACAAATACGTAAGAAACTGAAAGAAGATAAGATATATAAAGGCATCAAAGTCGTATTCTCCCCCGAGGAGCCTATCAAGGAATCACTGATGCTGACTGATGGGAGCAATTTCAAAAAATCAGCGTACGGTACTATATCCTACCTCCCGGCAACGTTTGGTGCCTGCGTAGCATCGGTAGCTATCAGAGACCTGATGAATGATTAAAATAAAGAAGCCTCCTTTAAGGAGGCTTCTTTATTTATAGATATGTTGAATTATTTAGAGAATTCAGAACGGATAACATTCAACGCACCACCGGCTTTAAACCAGCCTATTTGTTGTTCGTTGTATGTATGATTCAACATGATCTCATCTACACTGCCATCTGAGTGATGTAATATCATTGAAAGCGGTGTGCCTTCTTTGAAATCAGTCAAACCAAGTATATCAATGCTGTCATCTTCCTGTACTTTGTCGTAATCAGCTTTGTCTGCAAAGGTCAAAGCCAGCATGCCTTGTTTCTTCAGGTTAGTTTCGTGGATACGTGCAAAGCTCTTTACAACGATTGCGCGAACACCCAAGTGACGAGGTTCCATAGCAGCGTGCTCACGAGAGCTACCCTCACCATAGTTTTCATCACCTACTACCACGCTGCCAATGCCTTGCGCTTTGTATGCACGTGCAGTAGCAGGTACTTCACCGTATTCGCCTGTAAGTTGATTCTTAACTTTATTTGTTTCGTTGTTGTAAGCATTAACAGCTCCTATCAACATATTGTTTGAGATGTTGTCAAGGTGACCACGGAATTTCAGCCATGGACCAGCCATTGAGATATGGTCAGTAGTACATTTACCGAATGCTTTTATCAACAGTTTCAGACCATGAAGGTTAGTGCCTTCCCATGCAGCAAAAGGTGCTAATAATTGTAAACGTGTACTGTCCTCTTTTACGATAACTTGTACGCCGCTACCATCAGCAGCAGGTGCCTGATATCCGGCGTCTTCTACTGCAAAGCCTTTAGCAGGCAATTCAAAGCCTTTAGGTTCATCCAGCATTACTTCTTCACCCTTTTCATTTACCAGTTTATCTGTCATTGGGTTGAAAGACAGGCGACCTGCAATAGCGAAAGCAGTAACTATTTCCGGAGATGCAACGAATGCGTGCGTAGAGGCAAGACCGTCGTTACGTTTTGCGAAGTTGCGGTTGAATGATGTAACAATCGTATTCTTGCGGTTAGGGTCATCTATGTGACGAGCCCATTGACCAATACAAGGTCCGCAGGCATTAGCCAGTACTACACCACCCATCTTATCAAATGTTTTCAGGAAACCGTCACGTTCAATAGTGTAACGTACCATTTCAGAACCCGGGGTGATAGTATATTCACTCTTAGCTTTCAGGCCTTTAGCCATTGCATCTTCAGCAATTGAAGCTGCCCGAGAAATATCTTCATAAGAAGAGTTGGTACAAGAACCTATCAGTGCTACCTCAACAGTTTCAGGCCATCCGTTTGCTTTAGCAACTTCAGCCATTTTGCTGATAGGTGTAGCCAGATCCGGAGTGAAAGGTCCATTTACATATGGTTCCAGTTCGTCCAGGTTTATTTCAATCAGTTGATCGTAGTATTTAGCAGGGTCTGCATATACTTCAGCATCAGGGCGAAGATGTTCTTTTACGCCATCAGCCAGCGCGGCTATATCTGCACGGTCAGTACCACGCAGGTAATCAGCCATTTTGTTATCATAAGCAAACAATGAACATGTAGCACCTATTTCAGCACCCATGTTACAGATTGTTCCTTTACCTGTAGCACTCAGGCTATCGGCACCTTCACCAAAATATTCAACTATAGCACCGGTACCACCTTTTACAGTAAGTATACCTGCTACTTTCAGTATTACGTCTTTTGCACTTGTCCACCCATTCATTTTACCTGTCAGCTTCACACCTATCAGTTTAGGCATTTTAAGCTCCCATGGCAAACCTGCCATTACATCCACAGCATCAGCACCACCAACACCTATTGCTATCATGCCTAAGCCACCAGCATTAGGAGTGTGGCTATCGGTACCGATCATCATACCACCCGGGAATGCATAGTTCTCTAAAACAACCTGGTGGATGATACCTGCTCCCGGTTTCCAGAAACCGATACCGTATTTGTTAGATATAGAAGCAAGGAAGTCATAAACTTCCTTATTTACATCATTAGCTGTAGCAAGGTCAGCAACAGCGCCAACTTTTGCCTGTATCAGGTGATCGCAGTGTACAGAGCTTGGAACAGCAACTTTTGCACGTCCGCAAGTCATGAATTGCAATAACGCCATTTGAGCTGTAGCATCCTGCATCGCCACACGGTCTGGTGCGAAGTTTACGTAATCTTTACCACGTGCATATGCATGTGCTGCTTTCTCAAAGCTATGCGCGTACAATATTTTTTCTGCAAATGTCAGGGGCTTTCCAAGTAACTGGCGTGTCGCTGCTACTTTGCCCGGTAGTTCACTGTAAACTTTCTGGATGAGATCTAAGTCAAATGCCATTTTTGTGTTGAATTTGGATTTTAAAAGACGTCGCGAAGTTACCGAAATGACAAGACAATATAAAATGAAATATGTATATCGAATTGGCTTAATGTGTAATTGCTTTGGTTGATATTTTAATGTATTCCACCACACTACGGTCGGTTCTAAATATCTTAGTTTTGCTATCTACCCTGATAGGTAATATTTGAGACGTTAGATTGGATATGGCTTTCAAAACTGTTATTACGATACTGTTTTCATACGGTATTTCGGTTGCCTGCTTTGGGCAGGACTCCGGCCATATGGCAAAAGGGAGAGTTCAGAGATCGGCACCTTACAATACATCATATGTAGATACTGTAAATTGTTTCCCCCTGCAAAAGGATAATATCTATAAGTTATATGATTACATTATAGATGTTGAAGATGGGAATGTTATAAGGCGGTTCAAGCCCATATTTGACAGGTACAAATTTGAGTTTTCCGGTTATGTGTGGGAAGGGATACTAAAGAGTATGCTTAAAGATGGACCCAAGGAGATATCTGATAATGTAATTCTAAGAGCAGAGCATAATCGTCTTATGGTTCGCATAGTTAATTTCAACACAAGGAAAATATTCCCCCGATATTTATGCCCGATTGTTTCAGATATTCATTTGTTTGAAAAATATGTCAGGTCTGCTGACCGTACTATTATTAATAATTACTAAAAAGAAGAGGGAGGCAATAGCCTCCCTCTTCTTTTAATATGCAGTATTCAGTTTATTAATGTTCTAATGTAAACCTTATAAGTTTGCTGCTTTCTTCTCCACGAAGGCGAAGTATATATATGCCCGTAGACATATTGCTTACTGATATAGTCTTGTTGATATAGTTATTAGCAGGAGTCAGTTTTTCCTGGTAAACAACCTGGCCAACTGTATTTAATACTTCAGCAATTATTGTTTTTTCATTACCAACGTTACCTGCTATAGTGAAAGTACCATTATTCGGATTAGGGTATAATGCAACATTGAGATTGCTAGGTATATTATGTACGCCAACAGGATCAATACCTATAGCATTACTGCTTACGGTCTGTGGTATAGCGCATGGGTCGTTACAAACGCCAACTCCGTTTATGGTGTCTTTAGCGTTTAACCCACCCACTTTCCATGTAGCACCTGTTACACCAAGCACGAAATATCCGTTCTTCTTCCATAGATATACAGGAGTAGTATTGCAACCTGTCATTGATGCAGTAAATGTTACCGTATCAGCAGCGGTTGGATTTGTAGGGTTTGAAGTGATTGAAAGAGATGGTGTATGTGTGAAATTAACTGTAACAGCAACCGTATCTGTACGAGAGCATGCACCAATGTTAGCAGAAACGATGTAGTTGCCCGTAGCAAGTGTATCAGCATTATTTATCACAGGGTTTTGTGTTGATGCCGAGAAGCCGTTAGGTCCAACCCATGTGTAGGTAACGCCCGTTGTCGTCGTAGTAGCATACAGGTTGAGTGTATTGCCGCTACATATAGGGCTGGTACTAGTAGCTACAGGTTTTACAGGAGCAGCCTGAATAGTAACAACAACGTTTGCTGTATCAGAATTACATCCGTTGCTTGACGTTGCTACAACTTTATATGTGCCTGAAGCAGCTGTAGTAACTCCTGCAATTATAGGGTTTTGAGTGCCGGCAGTGAATGTGTTAGGGCCTGTCCAGCTATATGCACTTGCTGCAGGCGTAGTATTGCTGGCTGTAAGTTTCAGCGTATCGCCTTCGCAAGGAGCATTTGCAGAAAGAACCGGCAACGTTGGAGTATTATAAACCGTAACAGTAACGGTGTCTTTAGAGCTGCACTGATTGTTTGTTGCTGTTACTATATAGTCGCCCGAATGAGTAGTCGTAAGGTTTGTAATAGTTGGGTTTTGTACGCCAGAAGTGTAGCTGTTTGGTCCAACCCAGCTGTACGTAACTGGGGTAGTAGTTGTAGTAGCGGTCAGATTCAGCGTACGGCCAGTACATGCAGGTGAAGTACCTGTAGCAACAAGGTTAACCGGTTTTGTTCCAATGCTGATATTTTTACCATTATCTGCGGATGTTTTAACTGGTAATGTTGATACTATCCTGATCCGATAGCCCGTGCCTGATGCAACAACAGCCGGGATAGTACAAGATATTGTTCCGCCGTTTGAGGTTGTAAGAGTACCAATTGTAGTTGGGCTCGCAAAGCTGCCGAAAACATTTGACAACTGTACGCTAAATACGTTTCCTGGTCTGAATGTGCTGGTTACACCAAAAGTAACGAGTAGGTTATCTCCGGCACATTTAATAGTGTCAATAAATGGTTGTGCAATTGCAGCAACAGTATCGGTAACATTAAATGCTGCAAGGAAACCATCTGTGGTGCCACCACCAAAACTGCTTTGATGGCTGCCTATCGAAGTTATACCTACATTAGAAGTAGTATAGCCACCCAGGAATAACATGCCTGCATCGCTGTAAGCAAATGCACATGCATATTCTGTTCCGCTGCCACCAAAGTAGGTACCTTCTTGTCTTAATCCTGTAGGACCAAATTTTTCAATGTAGTTATCTACGCCACCAGCCAGTGAAGTTTGGAAGTTGCCGGTAGTTGATATGTTGGTTGTGCTATTGGTTGTACCTGCAAAGTATATTGTGCCTGCAGTATTAACGCCAAGACCAAGTCCTTCTTCGTTTCCTGTCCATCCGAAATAAGAGCCCCACTGACGAGCACCTGCGGTGTTAAATTTAGCAAGGAACGCATCTGTACCACCAAATAAAGAAGTTTGTTGTACACCTGATGGTGATGCTATACCACTCGTGCTGTTTGTTGTACCTGTTACATATACATAGCCTAATATATCAGTAGCTACAGCATTGATTATTTCGGTATTGGTACCTCCATAATAGGTACCCCATTGACGAACACCTGAAGTATTCAGCATAGCAAGGAAACCATCTGCTGTGGTTATACTACCTGATTTGCTTGTTTGGTATGCGCCTACAGTAGCTATTGCTGTGGTGCTGTAAGTTTGGCCACCTATGTAAACATTGCCAGATGCATCAACGGCAAGACCTTTTACATAGTCAATTGTATCACCACCATAGTATGTAGCCCATTGACGCGCACCTGATGAGTTGAATTTAGCTACAAATCCATCTTCCCATGTACCATTTACACTGCTGAGTGTGGTTTGGTATGCACCTACACTGGCAATACCTGAAGTACTGAATGTACGGCCACCCATATATACGTTACCTGAAGGGTCAATATCTATTGCAAGTGCTTCATCATAAGCAGCACCACCGTAATAAGTAGCCCATTGACGGGTACCAGTAGAATTGAATTTTACCAATATGGCATCGCGAACACCTGCCATTGCAGTTTGATATGCTCCGCCGGATGATATACCTGTTGTTGCTGTTGAAGAACCTGCTGCATATACGTTGCCGGATAGGTCTATATGTACAGCACTGAAATCAGTCTGTGAGCTACCGTAATATGTACCCCATTGGCGTACGCCCAAGCTGTTGAATTTTACTATGTAGGCATTAGAGCCTACGCCTGACAATGCTGTCTGGAAAGCACCAAAAGTTGCTATGTTAGATGTGCTGGATGTTTGTCCGGCAAATACAACATTTCCTGAAGCATCTGCGCCTACAGCACGGCCGTCTTCTCCACCAGAACCACCATAATATGTAGACCAGAACAGCGCAGGGTCAATAACTATGTCACCACTGTTTTTGCCTATCCCGAAGCTGAGAACATTGTCAAGCAGTACGAAGTCAGATGGGATTTCTTTTTTAGTTTCTGCATCATAGCTGAAAGGTTTTTGTTCAGTCACAGAACCGAACGGAGTTTCTGCTATTATACTGCCATTTTGCAGTTTCAGATTGTTGGTACCATCGTAGCGTAATTGTATTTTTTTAGTATCGCCACCGGGGTGAACAACAAAATCATATTTCAGTTGATTGTCCTTGATGTACAATACCCAGTCAATGTTAGGGTATATGTCTTTGTATGTTATTTTATTATAAGTATGTATGGTTAGCGCTTCTGCTGCACCTGCCGTATAATAATACTCTGTATACTGCAGCGCCTTATCCTGCACTATTTGCGCGTTCTTATTTGCACCAACCAGCGAAACATCCATACGATAGATGGTTTCTTTATTGTCTCCGGCGTTTTTGTGCCATTGATAGTGCAACTCGCCATTGCCGGCAAAGATGTTCATACCGTTGGCATCCAGCTTATATTGGATATCATTCCTTGGGTTACCATATTGGTCAACCACTTGTCCTTTATTTTCTTTAAATGAAAGGGTAGAAGGCTGGTTTTTTATACCGGTAGGTTCTATACGTGCCTGTACGGAGGCAGTACTGAACGCCAGTATTAATAATAAGGGCAAATGTTTGTAAATAGCATTTTTCATAAATACCTGATTAGTACCAGTGAAATTAATAGTTTTTTACATTTTCCTTTAGTTTTCAATAAAATAAATTAAGCTACTTTTTATGTGATATGGGGGTTTTATCTATTTGAAATATATTGATTGCAAAGGGAATAATGTAACAGAGTTTAAAAGACAAAGGCTGCCATATGGCAGCCTTTGTAGTATATGAGTCTTTTATTGACTATGGGAAGATACCCAGTTCTTCATAAGCTACACCAACTTTATTGATTGCTACTATGAATGCTGCAGTACGCATATCATTCATATTGTGTTCACGCATAGTATCACGTATCTCGTGGAAAGAACCTATCATGGTATCTTCAAGACCTGAGTAAACCAAGTCTACTTCGTCCGGTCCATGCATGATTTGCCTGCGTTCAAGATCAGTCACTTTTTTGCCTGTAAGGTGTTCTACTGTTTCCAGTATAGTGCTGTTCTGGTTTTCGCTGAAGCGTTTTTCCATACGGCCGTAGCGTACGTGGCTCAGGTTTTTCAGCCATTCGAAGTATGATACCGTTACACCGCCTGCATTCAGATACATGTCAGGAACGATAATAGCGCCTTTTGCCAGCAGTATTTCATCAGCTTCAGGAGTGAGGGGGCCATTAGCACCTTCACCAATTATTTTAGCCTTGATACGGTCAGCGTTATCAGCATTCACAACATTTTCTAATGCAGCAGGTATCAGGATATCGCACTCCTGTTCCAGCACATCAAAACTGTTTTTGAAATCTGTAGCACCAGGGAATCCGAGTATAGAACCTGTTGCTTTACGGTGTGCTACAACTGCTTCCAGGTCAAGACCGTTAGCGTTATATATACCACCCTCATATTCAGCAAGACCAACTATTTTAGAACCACCCTCAAAGAAGAATTTAGCAGCATGGTAGCCCACATTGCCCAGGCCCTGAACAATCACCCTTTTATCTTTAACACCTGTGGTTAAACCTAAACGATCCATGTCTTCTTTTACATTACATAGCTCGCGGATACCATAGAATACACCCAGACCAGTAGCTTCTGTACGGCCACGAACGCCGCCTTGTGCAATTGGTTTACCTGTTACGCAGCCCATTGCATCTACTTCACCCGGTTTCAGAGATGCATATGTATCTACTATCCAGCTCATTTCACGTGCACCTGTACCGTAGTCAGGGGCAGGAACGTCGATGCCGGGGCCAATGAAGTTTTTCTTCACCAGCTCTGATGCATAACGACGAGTTATTTTTTCCAGTTCAAATACTGAGTAGTTTTTAGGATTGATTTTTATACCACCTTTACCACCACCGAATGGCACATTCACAATAGCACATTTATATGTCATCAGTGCAGCAAGGGCCATAACTTCATCCTGGTTCACATCCATGCTATAGCGTATACCACCCTTACAAGGCAGTTTGTGATGAGAGTGTTGTACACGATAAGCTTCTATAACTTCTATTTTATCGCCGATACGTACCGGGAATTTCATTTGATAAATAGAGTTACAGGCTTTGATTTGTTCCAGTATACCTTTTTCAAACCTGGTATACTTTGCGGCTTTGTCGAAATTGCGTTCTACACCCTGGAAAAAGCTATAATGCTTTGCTGTTTTACCGGTAGCTGATTCTGCCATATTTTTTGATTATTAAATAAAAGAGATGATATTATTTTTGTTTTTCAAGTTTACTTATTTTGCTGTCAAGGCGAATGAGGTATATAATAATCCCGGCAAAGATAGTGGCTAATACTAAAACCACAACGTATATTTTACCGTCGGACCTGAACTTATCTGCCATTTCCGGTGCCGCATCCTGAGCCTTTACAGCCAAGGTCATGAGCAATAAAAGTAGTGTAGATATAGTTTTCATATATTGACTTTTATCAGATAGTATTTTCTTTTTTATAACGTAAGAGGTTGATGCGGATATGAAGATTGCTTATCCATAAACCCAATAGAAACCAGCCTATTACTGCCGGGTAAAAAACAAGACGCATTTTGCTGTCAAGGTCATATTTGCTGAAGGCCGGATTGCCACCATTGCCCGGATGTAATGAATCTACAAGTCGTGGCAGTATAAACAACAGCGGTATCATTAATGCGAAGGCAAATACATTATAAACTGCAGATATCTTAGCACGTTTTTCCTCATCTTTTATACCACCGCGAAGAATGAGGTATGCAAAGTAACTAAGCATACAAATTGCTGTGGCAAGTTGTTTGGGGTCATTGCTCCATGGCTCGCCCCAGGTATATTTAGCCCATTCCATTCCGGTAAGCATACCAAGGCAACTAAATACAACACCTACTTTTAAGAATCCAACCGCTTTAATATCATATTGCATATCTCCTTTCCTGAGATATATAAGTGAATAATAGAAAGAGTAGCTGAACAGCAGTATCATACAAAACCACATCGGTACATGGAAATATAGATTGCGTATGGTTTCATTTAATATATGTCGGGCAGGAACGGGCAATAATAATCCACCAATAACGGTGTAAGCCAAAAGAATTACGCAAAGAACTTTCCACCATGAATTGCGCATAGGCTACGTGAAAATTTCCGCAAATGTAGGATAATAAACTTCATTTTAAACAAATTCCTACTCCTGCCATAGAAAAGGGAAAAGGATAGTACCAAGGACTATAACCAATACACTCAGGGCCGATAATACTATAAGCAGGTTTGACCAGCCCTCTACAAATACAGGAGAAATCGTGGATAATGCCAGCTTGCTAAGGATCATCAGTAGCGGTATTACCAGCGGGAAACCCAAAATGGCCATCAGGGCCGCATTTTGGTTGGTTCTTGCGGCTATGGCTGATAAAAATGTAAATACAACAGACAGGCTTATGCTTCCTACAGCTGTCACAGACAGGAACTTAGCAGTTTGTAATACGGGGTTGCCGAGCATTAATGTGAAAAGAAAAAAACTTAGCAGGCTGATGAATAGCATCAACACACTGCTGTATATGATCTTTGCTATGAAGAAGGCAGAGGGGGAGGTGAGGCTATAATAATACCTGAACCTGTTTGCATGTTCCTGTAAAAAGCTTTTAGCAACAGAGTTTACTGTCACAAATAATTGTGATATCCAGAAAAGCGCATTCCAGACCTTTATTTCGGGCTCTCCGCTCATCATATATATAGTAAATACAGTGGCACCAACATACAAAAGCACTCCAAACAGGGTGTGCTTCTGGCGCCATTCTGTGATGAGGTCTTTCTTTACCAGTGCTGCTATGTGACTAGTGAGCATTGAGCAAAGGTAGCATTGTAGTTGTATACATGAAACTATGCTTTGCAGCCCGTATTTGAATAATAACAATTGGTAGAAATTTTTTTTTGACAAAGGAGTTTGCAGTTTAATATCAGTCGATTATCTTTGCACTCCCAAAGTTCTTAAAACACATGCGGAAGTAGCTCAGTTGGTAGAGCATCACCTTGCCAAGGTGAGGGTCGCGGGTTCGAGTCTCGTCTTCCGCTCTAAGAATTCCAAGCCCTATGGTTTGGAATTTTTTGTTTGCACAAATTCTACCTTGTGCACAGGCGCCCTGGTGGTGGAATTGGTAGACGCGCAGGACTTAAAATCCTGTATGCAGCAATGCATGTGCGGGTTCAAGTCCCGCCCGGGGCACAAAAGCCATTCAGTAATCTGGATGGCTTTTTTATTTCTGATTCTATTTGCCTCCCATTCGTGTTATCCCTCAATGAATTTATTGTTATGCCCTGTGCTAATTATCTCCATTTATGCTGGAAAACTGCATTCTGGTGTTTGGATAAAAAAAGCAACCGTTAAAACACCCTTTTTTCAGAGGTAAATTATCTATAAGTTTACTTCTGAATCCTATCACCATGAAATCTGTTCTATAAGTATACCATACATCATGCAGATACCATCATCAATAATTCATGTTCAGGGGCTTCTGAAACAAGAAGAACTTATCGAAGCCGACAGGCTATTGAAAGATATAGCTTTTGAAGATGGGAAAAATACAGCACAAGGTGCTGCAAAAGAAGTAAAGAATAATCTGCAGGCGCAGCGCGATGAAAATCCTGCACGCAGGCGCATGCAGCAAATGGTGTTCAATGCAGTTGCCACAAGTCCCCTCATACAGGCAGCGGTAATGCCTAAGAGTATCCTGCCGCCTATTATTAGTAAATACAGTGATGGTATGCAATATGGATGGCATACAGATAGCCCGGTAATGACCATTGATTATACGATCAGGGTTGATCTTAGTATGACTTTATTTTTGTCTGACCCAGGCACCTATAAAGGAGGAGAACTGGTTATTCATACACCTACAGGTTATGTGCCGTTTAAGCTCAATAAAGGTGATGCTATTATTTATCCTACTACCAGGCTTCATTGTGTAAACCCCGTAACCGAAGGAGAGCGTGTGGCATGTGTTACATGGATGCAATCACTGGTAAAAGATACGGATAAAAGAGAATTGTTATTCCAGTTGAAAACTATCCAGGAAAATATTGCATCTGCAAATCTTCAGTCGGCTGAAAACCTTATGCTGTTGCAGGTATATAGTAACCTTATGCGTATGTGGACAGAATTATAGATAGCGATAACCCATGAAAACAATCATCCAATATACCAAGCTGCCACTATCCTTTGAAGCAGATGTAATGCTTGCAGAGGTAAATAAACTGTCTGCTGAGTGGTTGTTGCATTATAACAGTAATGATTTTAGCGGAGAGTGGAAGGCGCTTCCTTTGCGTTCTGTAAGTGGCAATGTGACTAATGTGCTGGCACAGTCATCGTCAACAGATGATTTTCAGGATACCGTATTGATGGATCAATGTCCTGAAATAAAAAAAGTACTCGAAAGTTTTTTATGCAAAAAAACTGCAGTCAGGCTTTTGAATTTACGAGCAGGTGCTATTGTCAAAGAGCATAAGGATCCCGGTTTGTGCTACGAAGAAGGAGAAGTGCGGATTCATGTGCCATTGATCACCAACAACGATGTTCTTTTTTATTCGGAAGATGATCTCCTTAATATGAAGGCGGGAGAATGCTGGTATGCCAATTTTAACCTCAGGCACAGGTTAGCCAATAATAGTGCTGCAGATAGAATACACCTTGTATTCGATTGTGTTGTTAACGACTGGGTGCATGAATTGTTTGCTGCTGCGGATGATAGTGATAAGAAAATAATAGAGGTTGAAGAGGCGTACTCAATAAATGACAAAATGCAAATGATCGAGCACCTGAAGCTGATAAATACACCAGTATCCAGGGAGCTTATTGTGCAATTGGAAAATGAGCTGTTACATGTGAGCAATGAATCTGAAACAAATAATTGATCATAGTATGTTGAATAAGATAGTCGCCTTTATAAACAGTATAGGTATTGATTGCAGGCCTGGAGAAGTACCGCAAGGCTCCTTCCTGCCCGGGGTTTATATTAATAAGGGCAGAATAGTGTATGATGCAGATAAATTACTTAGCCCGGGAGATTTGTTACATGAGGCGGGTCACCTTGCCGTGTTACTACCCGATGACAGGAAAAATGCTAATGATGATAATGTGTCTGGCGATTTACAGGATGGTGGAGCTGAGATGGCAGCTATTGCATGGTCGTGGGCTGCCATAAAGCATCTCAATATACCGCCAGATATTGTATTTCATGAGCATGGATATAAAGGGGCTTCAGAAAATCTTATTGATAATTTTCAGGAAGGCCGGACTTTAGGGGTCCCACTGCTGCAATGGTTTGGCCTTACCAGTGAACGGGGTGACGGAATGACAAACAGGGTAGTTTTTCCTGAAATGGTATCGTGGGTAAGAGGGCATGGTACTGAAAATAGTTGATATTAAAAACCGTTAAAACACCCTTTTTTACCAATTTTTTTTTCTATATTTTTAAAACCGTCAATATCAAATCTACACAATTAAACAAACCGGAAATTGATTCAGAAACTATTATCCGTTACCAGTAAAACAAATTCATTCTTAACCAAATAAAAACGATCATTTATGGAAGGAACCATTGGCTACATTACTCCTGTAGCCTTCAACTTCGCCCCGAAATCCTGGGCATTCTGCAATGGACAAATAATCAATATTACTTCGAACACTGCATTGTTTTCAATTTTAGGTACCACTTACGGAGGAAATGGCACCACCACATTTGCCTTGCCTGACTTGCAGGGACGAGTACCCGTAGGTGCCGGTAACGGACCTGGTTTATCGCCGTATACATTAGGCCAGAAAGGTGGTTCTAATACAGCGACAATGACCTTGAATAATATGCCCGCACACGTACATAGTGTACTGGTACAGGCGCATATTCCTGTTAATGAAGATGCTGCAGGATTGGATACTCCAACAGATGCATTCCCTGCTATCGGGCCTACACTTTATGCATCTTCGCCTTCAGCAGGAGCCACACTGGCAGCAAATGCTATGACAGCTAATTTTACGTTAGGTACGGCCGGTAGTGGGCAGCCATTTAATACTACGCAGCCATATTTGGCATTGAATTATTGCGTTTGCCTGTACGGTGTTTTCCCTGCTAGAAATTAATAAACAAATCTTTTAACCTAAAAAAATCATTAATCATGGAAGGATATATTGGAGTTGTAACCAATTTCGCTGCACCTTTTGCACCTCGTAACTGGGCTTATTGTGCAGGGCAGATCATGTCAATAGCTCAGAATACTGCCTTGTTTTCATTGCTTGGTACTACTTATGGTGGCAATGGTGTACAAACATTTGCATTGCCTGATACACGTGGCAGGGCTGTTATTGGTACTGGTCAGGGCGCAGGTTTACCTTATGTTACATTAGGGGAGATGGATGGTTATAATACTGTTACCCTCACGTCGTTAAATTTAGCGCCCCACACACACGTTAATGCTGTACCCCCAAATGTGCCGGTTCCGGTAAATAACACAAATGCAATTTTAGACTCACCTACTACAGGCTATTTTGCTGTAAGCAGCACCGATAATGCTTATGCTTCCTCGGCTTCTGACGGGGTAACAACCGGGGCTATCCAGGCAACAGTTACCTGCCAGATTTCCGGGTCAAATGTGCCATTGCAAATAGAACAACCCAGCCTGGGTATGAATTTTATTATTTGTTTATATGGAATCTTCCCTTCGCGCAACTAATTATCATTATCGTAAAACAAAATCATTAACCATAAAACTATTTTAAACATGGATCCATACTTAGCTAATATAACGCTGTTCGGTGGCAATTTCGCACCGCTCTATTGGGCATTCTGTAATGGTGCATTGTTGTCAATCGCAGAAAACACTGCTTTGTTTTCTCTCATAGGTACTACATACGGTGGTGATGGACAAACCACTTTTGCATTACCTGATTTAAGAGGCCGTATACCGGTAGGCACAGGTCAGGGCCCCGGATTGCCTAATGTAGATCTTGGTGAAGTTTGGGGAACTGAGAACGTTAATATCCTTGTTCCAAACATGCCTGCTCACGTTCACCAGGTAATCAGTTCATCTGCTAGCCTGAAAGCAAACAGTGATTCGGGTGGCCAGCCAAATCCGCAGAATAATTACCTCGGGGTTGCACAAACTTCAGTATATGCATCATCTGCATCAAGCGGGGCATTTATGCAGTATAACAATGCCATGGTTACGACAAGCATAGCCGGTAGCGGGCAACCAATAAATGTTGTAATGCCTTATTTGGCACTTAACTACATCATAGCTGTAGAAGGAATATATCCTTCACGTAACTAAACTAAGTACAATTTCCTATGCAGGACAGGTGTTGCCAGAATACCTGTTCTGCATATTTTCTGAAATAGACAAACATAAATGAGAACAGTAACAATAGGGTTATTATTTCCGAGATCTGCATTGTACAGATCTATAGGCTTTGATGTTTCAGATGCCTTTAAAAAAGGAATAGCATATTATAATCAAACAGGGACAGATATCAGGATAGCGACAGAAAGTGTAGGGGTTGGCGCCGATACTAAAGAAATATATAAGTGTGCGGAAAAACTGCTCATGCAGGAAAATGCTGATATACTTGTAGCCTATATTGACCATTACGCTGCAGTTAATTTAGAGCCGTTATGTAATGCTGCAGGTAAAATGCTTATAATAATGGAGCCCGGGGCTACTATCCCCGATAAATGGGATGCATCTCCATCTCGTTTTCATGTAACGCTTAATTCGGCCGTAATTGGCCGTCATACTGCTTTGGCCGCATTAGATGCAGGGGTAGATAAAACTGCTTTTTGTACTACCTATTATGATGGAGGATACCATAATTGCGGTGCATTGATCAATGAATTTCTTGAAGGTGATGGTGAAGTGAAATATAACTGCATTGTACCGTTCAAATTTGAAGAGTTTGATATTACTCCGCTTGAAGAAGCGATCAATGCATATAATGTTAACGGGGTCCTTGCCCAGTTAAGTATAGAATGTGGTAATGTGTTTTTAGATCAATATGCTAAAGTAGGGCTGCCAAAACGAATCCCGCATTTTTATGCATCACCTTTCACTTTTGAAGAGCAGTTTCTCGAAACATTGAAATTTCCGTTCGAAGGTATTAAGGGGTATGTTCCATGGGCAAGACAACTTGATAACGCAACTAATGCTGCGTTTCTCAAGACAATGGACGAAGAATGCAATAAGCAAGGGAATTGTTTTTCTGCCCTGGCCTGGGATACAGCTCAGTTTGTATGCAAAGCAACTGCAGCATTGCTCGAAAATAAAATGAATATAATGAAAGCAGCATCAGCACTCTGCGATACAGAAATGGATAGTACCAGGGGCCTGATGAAGCTGGATAATAATACTAACTACTTTATTGCACCGGTGTACGAAGCTGAAATAGTACGCAGTGATAATGGCATGAGTGCATTAAAGCTTGGAGAGGAACATTCAATTGAAAGGGTTTGGGCAAAACATGCCGGGAAACCGATGGAAGGTATCAATTCAAGGTGGCTGAATACTTATTTATGCACCTCCTGATAAATATAGGCGAATGAAAGTAGCAGTTATATGTAATCATGAAATAGCCCTGCCTGCATTGCAGGCATTGGCGCATAATAAGTTGCTTGTTTCGGTAGCTGTTGCAGACAACAACACAGAGTTACAGGCTTTGCTTTCAGGCTTTGGTCGTGAAGATAATATAGGACTACAGGTATTCTCCAAACAATCATTCAAGGCTCAGCTTACTCAATGGCTTGATATATATAAGCCGGATGTGGTCTTAGTGATGACCTCTCCATTCATCATTCCGAAAGATGCATTTACTAAAGTGCCGTATGGGTTTATAAATTTCCATTACGGATTGCTCCCATGGTATAGAGGTGTAAATCCTGTCTTCGAAGCAATAAAGCGAAGAGAGGCTTATGGTGGTATTACTGTGCATCATATAGATGAAGGGATTGATACCGGTCCGGTTATTTTGCAACAACGGGTGCCAATAGCCACTGATGATACCCTGGCTTCGCATATGCGCAAGTTAGGTTTGGCAGGTGTTGAGGCCACTGGCATGCTGATGAATATGATCATTAGTGGTAGAAAACTGCCTGCTTTCCCTCAAAATGAGGAAGAAGCACATTATTACAAAAGACCCGCTCAGAAAGATGTAGCTAT
Organism: Flavipsychrobacter sp.; assembly: GCA_044227125.1. Taxonomy (GTDB): domain Bacteria; phylum Bacteroidota; class Bacteroidia; order Chitinophagales; family Chitinophagaceae; genus Polluticoccus. Next base: position 587,480 of record JBGAFS010000001.1, on the reverse strand, counting down.
AGAATGGAATACGATGGATGCTGAAGATATAGTAGCGCTGGTAAATGCTTGCAATCCCTGGAATCGCGGAGCTGCAACTACGATTAACAATGTACTGGTATGTATCACATCTGCAAAAGTATTAAAAGAACAAGTTGACACAGATATTGTTCCCGGAACTGTGATAGTAGTAAATGAATCAGAGGGATTGCAGGTAATGTGCAGGAACAGGAGAAAAATATTAGTGGAAGTTGTTTTTACGGCAGATGGTTATTCAACTGGGTATAAGCTGGCTACATATAGTATTAAAACAGGCGATAGGTTTATGTCCGTTTTCGAAAAAATAGAAGAGCCTATTGTTGCTTGATCAAAATTTAAATAGAAAATAATAAAACAGAAGTATTACACCCCAACTCTAAACTTAATATTATGACCACTAAAACAATTATGCATATTGCTTGTAAGGCATTATTACTATGCTTTTTTGCAATAGTTCAATTTGTGCCCTGCAAATTGTATGCTCAAACAACGCTCAGTACAGGAGATGTGTCTCTTGTAGGGTGGAACAGTTCTACTACCCCGGATGGTTTTGCATTCGTCACATGGGTACCCCTTACCTCTGGCACTGTGATAAAGTTTACCAATAATGCATTCCTGAGTAGCAGTAGCGCAACAACTGCAAGCAATGCCCGTGTTCAACAACAAATTATTTACTGGACAGCTACAAGTGCAATATCAGCGGGGACTGTTATTACAATAGATGCGTCTACATCCCCTACAGCCAGTACGGGCACTGTAAGCTATAGTAGCCAGAGCCAGGGTACTTCTCTGGCATTGAGTAATACCGGCGGACGTATATTTATATATCAGGGGTCGTCTGATTATGTTTCTGCACCTACCAGCACAGGTACATTCCTGGGGACAATATTATATGGCCTAAACTATCAGGGGGCAACAGGTTCTTCCATTTGGCTAACATCTGGTTCGGCATCTTCAACACAGTCATACCTGCCCTCAGAATTAAGCAGTTCTACGCTTAACCTGACATTTGGAGGGAACGCCAATTCAGGTCAATATACAGGTAGTAGATCTAGTCAGTCTAGTTTTGCCTCTTATAAAACAATGGTGCAGAATACAAGTAACTGGACTACAACCACTGGCACAGGCACGACTACATTTAGTACTACCGCTTTCACGCTTGCATCTTCAGATTATTACTATAAAGGCACCGGCGCAATAACAACATTAAGTAACTGGGGGTCTAATATAGACGGTACCGGTACAGCGCCTGTTAGTTTTACTACAACAGGGTCTACATATTATGTCGCTAATACATCAGGCACAGTAAACCTAAGCGCAAACTGGACTGTAGGCTCCAGCACAGGAACGTTAAATATCGGTTCAGGAATAGTATTGGGTATAAATGGTAATACATTAGATGTGACCGGTGCAATTGCAGGAACAGGCACATTGGCAGGCAGCAGTACTTCAAACCTCACTCTTACAGGTACTGTAGGTACATTGAATTTTACAACGGGTACATCAAACAGGACATTACATAACCTGACTTTAAATGCCAGTACTACAGCAACATTAGGTACTGCTATTACTATTACCGGCGGTTCATCATACGGGGTTGTAACGGTAGGCTCAAGCAGTACTCTTACTACGGGGGGTAATCTTACATTAGGTTCAGATGCAAACGGAACTGCAGCAATAGCAAACTCAAGCGGTAGCATAAGCGGAAATGTAACAATTCAACGTTATATTCCGGGGGGCAGACGCGCGTTCCGCTTTTTTGCACATCCTTTCAGCAGTGCGCAGGCATTAACTTCATTAACTGATGATATAGATATTACTGGTAGCGGTGGTGCAACGAATGGATTTACTGCTACTACAACTAATAACCCTTCAGCATTCTGGTACGATATTACTGCAGGTAATGGCAGTTCAGTTAATGACCCAGGTTGGACCGCATTTACCAATACAAATGGTGCCAGCACCAATAGCTGGGATCAGTATGAAGGTATCCGTGTATTAGTAAGGGGATCTAAAGGCGAAGGACTTACTGGTGCTGCCTACACTCCTAGTGCCGTTACGATAGATGCTACAGGTGCAGTTAATCAGGGCAACCAGGTCGTTACCTGTACAAAAGGTTCCGGCACTGATTATATATTTATAGGAAATCCATACCCTTCTGAGATAAATCTTAATGTATGTACCAGGGCCAGTAATATAGGTTCAAGTTTTTACGTTTGGAATCCAAGCAGCGGAACAAGAGGAGCATATGTAACTAATTTATTTAGCTCCACATATTATCTTCCTTCATTTTCCGGCTTCTTTGTTCAGGCATCCGCCAACACAAACAATACGATTACCTTTCACGAATCGGATAAATCAACCAATGGTGCCAGCGGTACTGTGTTTAAACCAACCGGAGCGACAAATTCTGTCTTGTTCCGTGTATATAGCAATAATGACAGCATAACATGGGATCAGTTTCAGTTAGACTTCAATGATAATGCCGTAGCCGATAGTGAATGGTATGATGCGCCTAAACTGTTTAATCCTGATCTGAGTATTTATAGCTTTTCCCAGGATGGTAAAATGCTTGCTATAGATACAAGGCCTTATTCAGATAGTTCTGTTATTCCACTGGGAGTTTCATATGCGCCACTGCGTAGTTACAAACTCAGGATAGATGAACTGGATATGCCTCAGGGAACGTCTCTTTACCTGCATGATAAATATCTCAACACAACTACTTTGCTCACAAAAGGAGCTGAATACTTGTTTGACGTGACTTCTGACAGCCTGACACAAGGTGATAAAAGATTTGAATTGCAAACATTAGGTAAACCAACGGGTGTGTCAGAGATAGGAAATAACGGTAATCGATTTGATGTGCAGTTAATACCCAACCCGGCTACAGACGTGGTAAAAGTAGTTTGTAATACTATTGCGAACTCTGGCGCGAAATTAGTTGTCAGAGATATTACAGGAGCTGTAGTTTATACTAAACACATGTCGAAGCCAGAAGATATTATTGATGTATCAGGATTCGCTCATGGTGTATATCTTATTGAGTTATGCAACGCTTCTGGTGAACGAATTGTCAGGAGATTAGTAAAAGAATAAGCAGGACGGGCGGATTATGTTGAAATAATAATTTAAAAGAATCTGAAATATTATAACCGATGAAAGTATTTAATAATAAATTGACGATATGCACCTTGCTGGTATTGTTTATTCATATAACCGGTCTCAAGGCTCAGAATACCGATAATAAAACACAGATTACCCGTATCTGGAACTCGACACTGGATTCAGCAAATAGTAATGACGACCCGCCAGACATGGATAATACAGATGGTCCTGTAGAAGGGGCGCCAGGTTTTGATGATGATGTGAATGATGTACCCGTGCCAATAGACGGCGGATTAAGTTTTCTGGCTATCGCAGGTGTTGGCTATGGCGTGAAAAAAGTAGTTTCTGCAAGAAAGAAAAATGCAAAAGCGTCAAACGCGCTTAAGTAGCTAAATTCGATCATAATAAAAATCCGCCTGTATGATGAAATACAGGCGGATTTTATATTTTGCTAATGCTTGTTATTTTAGTCTTATGCTGACAACATTTTGCCCTATTTGTCTGCCTGCAATAAGCGCATTGTTATTGCTGTTTCTATAGTGGATACCGCCATATAATCTTGATAGTGCTGCTTCTTCGGCCATTTGGCGAAAACTTGTAAAACCGCGCGGGTCCATCGTTGGACTGTCATTTGTATGGTCAATGAATTCGACATTGTCACCAAACATGCTGGTCAGCACCTCTGCCGCTGCACCAGATACAGTGCTATGCCCAGAACCATATTCCGGAAAGTTTGGAGTGGTTATCAGCGGTGTCCATTCAGGATCAATGTTTTGATTGATATAGCTTACGGGCCTTATAACATTATAAGTGTATTTCCCTTTCCAGCATGCAATAAAGGCATCCGATAAAGCAATGCCCATTCTAAGATAAACCTCAGCAGTTTTGGTAAGTGAGGCTCCCTTATCACCGGTTGTTTGCAGAAAAACAGTAGCGATATTCATCAAATGCCCCGGTGGTGTAAATGTACCTCCTCCGTCAGACCAGAATTTGGCAATATGAATTTGTTGAGGGGTGAGGTCGAACTTAGTAGTATATACTTCGTATGCATCTTTGTAAAATGACGAATTGGTATCTGTAGAAAATGGATATGGTGCAGGAGGCAGGCATGAGCCTGTAACGTTTGCCGCCATAAATGGCCTGTTATTGCCCCAGTAAGGTAATAATGGTATAGGCTGATAAGCAGGTGGGGTAGGTATCCATAAGCCAGGGCCTGATGGAGATGTATAGTTAGAAGGATAGCTGTTATTATATCCTTCATGCCCATTATCTGTCTTGCTCCATTCAAATATTGCCTGGGCTACTGCCTGGCCATATGCTTCTGATCTTTGCGCCTCATCATAGTTAAGCGTTATCTTATGCTTATCAGTCATTTTTTCATACATCGAATCTATAGAGTTTCGACCATCTGATGTAGCATTTCCAAACAGGTTGGTGATTATGGTTTTCATGGCGGCATTAGCAACCACAACCCAGTTATAAGTTTTGTCTGTTTCCGGTGTAGGTAAATTATAGCCCAAACCCAGTACCTTGTTGGCCGGCTTATATCCGGGCATACCATTAACCACTGATTCATAAAGAGTCAGTGATGTATATCCCAGAGCCCTGGAGGCAACGGGTGGAGTAAATCCGGGAGTGGTCCTGATGAGATTAAGCTCAAGCGTCATCCAGCCGGTTGGTACCTCGTCCGAATAGTAATCGGTTGTGAAATTGTGCGTGTCCGGAGTAGACTCATTGTTCCATTTGCCGCATGAGAACAAAGTACTGCTTACAACAGAGATTAGAATGATGGTTTTTAATGATTTCATGTTTTGCTTCATTAAGTCGATTTATTTTCCGGTTTTCTCTGTCCCTTATTTTAGGGGGCTAAGTTACATCATGTACATATCTGTGTAATGAATATGTATGTTATTGGCTTGTTATTGATAGACACTTTTGGAATGCAGAGGATGAAACATGGCTGAAACAACTATGTATTTCCCCGGTAGATTTCTTTAAATAGAGTATTAGCGTACTGATATTTTTTTATAAAATCATATTGTCAAAATACTGTAATTGCCTGTAGTTTAATGCAAAAAAAGAGATTGCCGTGACAAAAACTTTGCAATTTTTTAACAGGAATATCTATCTTTGGAACCATTGTATCTATCTTAATATACAACTACAAGAAAATGGCTAAAAAATCTATTCTTTTACTTGCTGCCATGCTATCTATCGGAGGTTTTGCGCGTGCCCAGCAATGTGCTACTGATGAAGTCCATAATCAGTACAAAAAAATATACCCACAGGTAGAGAAAATTCAGCAAACACTTGACATGCATCTCAAAGGTGCTGTTTTGAAAACAACAATTTTAAGCTACCATGATTATATAGACTCTGTTTATAATGCGTTGACAGCTACTAAATTAACCATACCTGTTGTCGTACATGTGATACATGACTATGGTAATGAGAACGTAACAGATGCAGACATAAGGGCTATGATCAGCTATCTGAATGTTGTATACCAAAAGAAGAATTCGGATACGGCCAATGTGGTTGATCCGTTCAAGGGATATATAGGTAAAGCTAATATTGAGTTCAGGTTAGCAGCGAAAGATCCGTTGGGCAGGCCAACTAATGGTATTGTGCGTCACCAATCTCCATTGACAACTGGTGGCGACGATCAGGCTAAACTGGATCAGTGGGCACCTGACAGATATTTTAACATATGGGTGGAGAAAGTAATCGGTCGCGGTATTTCAAATGGTACAATATTGGCATATGCAACACTTCCTTCAGGTGCCGCAGCCAGTCCATTTACAGATGGTGTAATTGTTGCATCTCCATACATTAATGATAGTAAAAAGACCATACCTCACGAAACAGGTCACTATTTGAATCTGTACCACCCATGGAATAGCAGCCAGCAGGGGGCATCTGTTGCCTGCGGTGATGATGAGGTTGATGATACACCACCTACTAAAGGACACTTTGGTAACCCTAGTGGCGATTGCAACAGGTTGGTAAACATGTATGATACAAACTGCGCAAACCTTAACTCTCCTCTTATGGACGGTGGCTTTGAATTGCTGACAACTGTGACTATCCCAGATACATTCGATGTTTCTCCTAACTGGAGCAGCCTTAATAGTTATACTGTGAACTACGATACTGTACATTTTACATTCAGTAAAGGATTCGGTGCTGTAGGGTCAAGTAGCTTACATTTGGTAACAGACTCTATAAAAGGAGCAATTAATAATCTGGTTCCTGGTAGGGCTGTTTATGGGCAAATTAGTACCGGAACATACAGGGCATTACGCGGCTATCCTGATACATCAAGGCCTAAACGCATAAGTGGCCTGTATCAGTATCAAATAAATGGATCTGATAATGGATTCATTAATGTGTTGTATTATAAATGGAATGCAGGTACGTCTCAGCGCGATACCATAGCTACAGCATATGCCTCTCTGACAGGTAATGTACCTTCCTGGAAGTTTTTCTCGTTGCCACTGTCATATAAGAGCAGTTCAAAAGCTGATAGTGTATTAGTAGAATTATCTTCTAGTAGTGAAAATTCTGCAAACTGGGCCAAGGGAAGTTATTTAGATGTAGATCACCTCATGTTTACTGATGGTAGTCTCGGTTATTATAAGGTAAATGCACAAAGCGATACTATGGACTATCCTGATTTCGCTAATATGCAGAATATTATGGACTATGGAGATTGCCCTATCATGTTTACCAAAGAGCAGGTTATAAGAATGAGGCAAAGTCTGATTAATGCAGTTGCTAACAGGAATAACTTAGCTACAGCAAATAACCTTTCTGTTACAGGTGTTGATGATCCGAATTACAGCGTTAGCGGTAACCCTGCTTTGATAACTGCAGATTTTTCTGTAGAAAAAGTTGGTGGTAACAGAACATTTTTCTTATGTGGAGATGGCAACAAAAGCTTTGTATTTAAGAACCAGACCTGGAATGGTACTGCCAGCAACATTACATGGATAGTATCAAATAATGCTACTTTGAGCAATCCTAATTCTACTACAACTCTTACTGCTAAGATTTCTCAGCCGGGTTGGGTGTCAGTGAAACTGGCTGCCAGCAATAGTACAGCTTCTGACACTGTAGAGAAAATGGTATATGCAGCTGATCCGAATAATGCAATTGATCCAATGTCTGGATACACTCAGGAATTTAATCCGGGTACAGATGTTGAGCAGTGGCCAACATTTAATTACTATAACAATGCTCAAAAATGGCAGGTAGTAAATAATACTGGTTTTTATGATAATACCTGTATTATGTTTTCTGCCTATGATAACAGGATTTACCCTAACCTGTTGATCGGCTCTCCTAAAGGTGACTTCGATGATTTCTTCACCAGGGCATTTAACCTTTCAGGTTTAGCTAGCGGAGAATGTAATCTTAGCTTCATGTATTCAGGTGCATCAAGGACATCTGATGCTAATCTCATGAGAGATACTTTGGAAATAGCATATAGTACAGATTGCGGTGATAGCTGGCAATTGCTGAAAAGACTTACAAAATCTGAACTGGCTAATAAAGGAACTATAAGTGTGCCGTATGCTCCGTTATGGTTTGGCGACTGGAACCTGAGAACAATAAGTATTCCGGGTGCAGCTCGTAAAGACAAAGTATTCTTCCGTTTCCGTTATAAAACCGGCGTGGATGACAACCAAAATATTAATGGTCTCGAAGCAGGTACAGGTAACAACTTCTATATCGACCGTATTAATGTAAACCCATTTGCTGATGGTGTTAATACATTAGTTGATGTGAATAATAATATTACACTGGCTCCGAATCCAACAAATGGTAGCTCTTATGTTATCATTAAGGGTGCGGCTAATACTACAGCTCAAATCGCGGTAACAGACATCACTGGTAAAGTAGTTTATACTACTCAGCAAGGTCTGAATGATAAAGTTAACCGTATAGAGATACCTGCAGCAGCAGTAGCAGTTAAGGGTATGTACATGGTGCGCATATCTACCGGTAGCACAGTTCGTACAGAAAAACTGGTTACTTACTAATATTGTTTTATTTGTTAAGATCCCCCGCTACTATGCGGGGGATTTTTTTTATAACAATAACCAGATACTGGAGATTAGATTTTATTTTTGTTTCAAACCGGATTAGCAATGGATTCAGCAATAGTATCATTGAGGCAGGCCAATATATACCAGGGTAAGAGCCTGATATTGAGTAATGTGAATTTTGAAGTAGGCAAGGGCGAATTTATTTACCTTATAGGTAAGACTGGCAGTGGTAAATCCAGCCTGTTGAAAACGCTGTACGGAGATATATACCTGAAAGAGGGACAGGGGAATGTTGCCGGTTTTGATCTGAAACAGCTTAAGTGGCAAACTGTGCCCTTGTTGCGCAGGAACCTTGGTATAGTATTTCAGGATTTCAGGTTGCTTTCTGACAGAAACGTAAACGATAATCTTGAATTTGTGCTTAAAGCTACGGGCTGGACAGATAAAGCCCTCATGAAAGAAAAAATTGATAATGTACTAAGTAAAGTTGGGTTGCGTGACAGAGGATATAAAATGCCACACGAGATGTCTGGTGGGGAGCAGCAAAGGGTAGATATAGCCCGAGCTCTATTGAATAACCCTAAGCTGATACTTGCCGATGAACCTACAGGCAATCTTGATCCTGATACTACAGATGAAATAATGCATTTGTTATTCAATATCTGCAGAGATTATCATACTGCATTTATTATGGCCACGCACGATTATTCTATAATCCAGAAATATCCTGCCAGGGTAGTGAGAATAGAGCAGGGGGGAGTTCGTGATGTTAGCGTGCCAGAGATTTAATTAGTAGTTCTGCATTCTTCTTATTGTCGTAATTATCAGCCAACAGGCTTTTTCTTTGTTCTGCATCCTGTGCTGTAAAAGGCTTGTCTGCCAGTAAGTTTATCTGGTGAATAAAGCTGCTTGCGTCATTAGCTATTGTACATACGGTATCCAGTCCCGTACCATGCAGCATGTCTTTGTTTACTATTACATGCCTGCCCGCAAATAAGGCATACAATAATTTCAATTTCATGCCAGTTGCCTGAAAGGTAGGTAATGTATGTATGTGAGCTTCCCTGATTAATGTGCTCATTTCATCTCTCGATGGATTGATGACCAGTGTTACATGTTGCAATTGATTGCAGGCGTCTATTATATCTTTATTCGGGTTTGTTCCGGCTATTATTGCTTTCGTGTTTATATGCGGAAATACTTCGTGTAGAAGGTATAGGGCTGCTTCCCTGTTTTCGGGGTGAGATAGGTTGCCATGATATAATACATAGTCCCCTTTGCCATATTCAATGGTTACCTCATCAAATGCGTGAAAAGGGGCAATGAAGGATGTAGCTGCTAGCGGATATTGTTTCTTGAAAAAATCAGCATCCGCAATAGAAAGTGTCGCAAATCCGCTTGCATTACCTAACCTGTATTCATAGGATTTCAGCAGGTTTGATTCTGTTTTAAAAAACAACTTCCTGAACAGGTTGCTTTCCTTTACGTATAGATGGCGGTAATATTCATGTTCAATATTATGAGCACGAATTATCTTAACTCTGTTCTTTAAATAAGCATCATTCAGGTAGCAGCTGGTGTGCACACCCTCAAATAGTATTGGTGCATCAATTTCCTGCAACCTGCTAAGCAGGAGTTTGCTTTTTCTTGAGTTGACTATGTATGGTCTTCTCAATGAGAGTCCTCTTATGCCCGTATGCCGCGGATAGTACCATACCTGTTCGCAGTACTGCTCCAACTCATTGCTGTGTTCGCGCCCATATTCAAAGCAGTGCAGGTATATTTTCATTCCTGCTTCTGCCAATGCTTTTATTTTATAAAAAACATCTATGGCACCACCATAATCGGGCGGATATGGTATGTCAAATGATACGATATGGAGTCTATTGCCCGACAAGTTGCTCGTATGTATTTAAGAGTGTTTTGGTTTGTTCCTGCCAGTTATATACTTCACGTGCCTTCATACAATTTGCCTGCAGCCTGTAATAATAATCTTCATTATGCAGCAGTTTATTCAATGCCGTTGCTATATTGCCCGGTGTTGGGTCTTCTATCAGGTATGCAATTTCATACATGGTATTCACTTTCTCATACTCAGGATATTTAATGCAGAGTTGAGGTACGCCGAAATGCATGTAGTCGAAGAACCTGTTGGCTAAAGATAACCTGTTGCTTAAGCTGGTCTCTTCAAATAGCGTAATGCCGGCCCAGGCCATTTTTGTATACTCTGTTAGCTGGTCTGGTGGAACATAGCCTTTGAATGTTATTTTATTCTCAAGTCCATACTGTTTTGTGAGCGCCAGTGCCTGCTCATAAAAATTACCTTCGCCACACACTATAAGATTAGCATCCACATCCTTCATGGCAGGTATTAGCTGCTCGAAACAGCGCCCAACATTCACAGCTCCCTGGTAAAGAATATATTTTGTTTGTTTCTGCGGTATCTGAAACGGTTTTAAGATGGTGGCATTTCTCACTACTCCATAATCTACTCCGTAACGCTTCTTTAATTCATCTGCATAACATTCTCCTATGGTATATCCGGCCGGGAAATGAGGTACAGTATGATTGGCTATCCATGTCCACATTTTATGAATGGATGGCCTGGATATCACTTCTTTCAGTTCTGTAAATAATTCGTGTGCATCATAAACTCTTTTCTTCCTTCTTAGTTTCGATACATAGTACACCGGCAATATAGTATCCAGGTCTATTGCGCAGAATACATCTGCCGGTCTGAAAAGAAGGAAGAAGAATAGTTTAAGCCAGTAATCTATATAGAGTATCTTACCTTTTTCTGCTATAATGGGTATCCTTACCTGTTTGAACGGACGTGGAATGATCGGTTTGCTGTTTTTTCTCTTAAATCCTACCAGTGTTACATCATAGCCTGCTTCTGCCAGTGTAGTGCATATGCGTATCATACGCTGGTCATAGTTCAGGTCATTCGTAACTGTGCAAACTATCTTTTTACCTGCCATTACTTGTATTCTTTAGAAAAATAGACTTTCTCGTTATTGATAATGAAGTAAGGTGGTTCAAAACCCGGCATCGATGTAGCCCTGATATGCCTTTCTATTTTACTACAGTCCCAGTTCAGGTCTATTTTTTTCAGTTCAGCTATTTCGGTACGATAATGCAATGAAGTACCATGTTGAGCCTCGAGAGTTGATTGTGGTATCAGTGAAAAATTATTGTTTACTATATCGGCAAGTGTATCCCTGAATAAAGTAAGGGAAGCATCATACGTAAGTTCATACAGGTCATTTATCCAGCAGTTGGCAGGAATAGGAAACCTTTTCTGGAACATGATATCTCCATGGTCTATTCGCGTATCCATACGATGAATAGTAGTACCAAACTCTGCTTTGTTTTCGATGATCGCATAAGAAAACTGGTTGCTGCCCCTGTATTCAGGTAGTGGAGCCATGTGCAGGTTTACAGCTATTTGCTTTGCTTTGCTGATGTGTTCAGCTTTCAGTATTTCATGGTATTGAACACTGTATAATATATCACATTCCGGTAATTCTTTCAGGCCGGTAATAACAGGAACATTATATTCTGAAGCCAGGGCAGTAAGGTCATTGTCACCAAATTCCTTTCTGGCTTGTGTAAGCAGTCCAGCCACTTCAATATTTAACCTGTCTTTTTCAGAAAGTAAATAACTGAAACAATTATACCCAATAGGCTTAGAACCTAGAAATACTATCCGCTTTCGCATAATCACGTAAAAATAAGCGTTTAAAGTTGTGTTTTATTTTTGTAATTCGCAGTCTGATGGCCATCAAAAAAATACTGATACTTACCAATCGCGTTCCGTTCCCGCTGAATGATGGCGGAAATATGGCAATGGACATGATGATAAGAGGCTATAAAAGGGCCGGCTGGCAGGTGCACCTGCTGTCTATGAATACAAGCAGACACAATATAGAACGCGATATATTGCAGAAATTGTATACAGATATTGATTCGTTCGAAACAGTTGATATTAATAATGATGTTTCTCCTGTACAGGTTTTGGTCAATTATCTTTTTAGCAGACAAGCTAACCACGTAAGCCGTTTTTTGCATAAAACATTTACCCTTAAGCTAGGGGAAGTGTTGGCACGAATCAGTCCGGATATAGTACAGTTTGAGAGTGTATTCTTAGCATCTTACCTGCCTCTTGTAAAGTCAAACTCAAAAGCACTTACTGTATTGCGGATGCACAATATTGAATACCAGGTTTGGGATAGGTTGGCGGGTAATACTGCAAACGTATTCAAACGTAAATACCTGTACAACCTTGCCTCACGTATCAGGAAGTATGAGCAGGCTGTATGGCCGCGATTTGATGTGCTCTTGCCTATAACCAAACATGATGCTGATGTGGCGGGCAATTATACAGGTAATGCACGTATCAGGATAGTGCCATACGGTATTACTACATTGTCAGCATATGCCCCTGTTATTACTGAAAATTGGAAGGGGTATCATATTGGGGCGATGGATTGGTTGCCTAACGAAGAGGGGGTTCGCTGGTTTTTAAAAGAGGTGTGGCCCGGAATACACAATATACATCCTTTATTCGAATTTCATTTTGCGGGCAGGAATATGCCGGAAGATTTGGAGGGCCTGAATGGCGATGGAGTTTTCTGCCATGGAGAGGTGCCTGATGCCGGTGCTTTTATTGCCGACAAGAAAATACTCTTTGTGCCTATCCATTCAGGTGGGGGTATCCGTATAAAAATAATTGAAGCTATGGCTGCGGGTAAGATCATTATCAGCACATCAGTTGGTATGCAGGGTATAGAAGCAGTGGCCGGGGTTCATTACCTCTTGGCAAATACCCCGTCCGAATTTACAGAGGCTACTGCCGAGATATTCTCAGATACAGAAAAGGCAGAAAACATGAGCAAGAAGGCGGCAGAGTGGGTAAGGCTTAATTATGATGCTAATGCCCTGTCCCAAGGTCTTGTTGTATACCTGGAATCATTAATGGGTTAGATATTGTAACTTGTGTTAAGTATTTGGATACCTAAATATCAATATTTGCAATAAATAAATAGACTGTTTAGGCGGAATAGGTTGTAATTTTACATTTTCCAAATATTATCACAGGAATAATAATATGTTAGATACTATAGAATCGGCTCTGGAAGACCTTAGGAAAGGGAAATTACTCATAGTGGTTGATGATGAAGACCGTGAGAATGAGGGTGATTTCATTACTGCTGCAAGAAATGTAACACCGGAGGTTATCAACTTCATGTCTAAGTTTGGCAGGGGGTTGATATGTGCACCATTGACAGAACAACGTTGTGACGAATTGAGGCTTAACCTCATGGTTGAGAATAATACAGTGCTTCATCAAACTCCTTTTACTGTTTCAGTTGACCTTATAGGTGATGGCTGTACAACCGGTATATCTGCGCACGACAGGTCCAAGACTGTACAGGCATTGATAGACCCGGCTACCAAACCGGAAAACCTGGGCAGGCCGGGACATATCTTCCCACTGCGTGCGCGCAGCGAAGGTGTTCTAAGGCGTTCGGGCCATACAGAAGCTACGGTAGACCTGGCAAGGCTTGCCGGATTTGAACCAGCGGGTGTATTGGTGGAGATAATGAATGACGATGGTACTATGGCGCGCCTGCCACAGTTGATGGAGATAGCTAAGAAATTTGATCTTAAAATAATCTCTATCAAAGACCTGATAGAATACAGGCTGCGTACAGAAAGCCTGATAGAAGAAGAAGTGCGTGTACAAATGCCAACTAAACATGGCAATTTTGAGCTTATAGCATTTCGCCAAACTAATACGGGCGAGCAACATCTTGCACTGAAAAAAGGTAACTGGGATAAAGACGAACCGGTGCTTGTAAGGGTGCACAGTTCATGTTTTACCGGTGATATACTCCATTCTTTAAGATGCGATTGTGGGGAGCAACTGCAAAAATCAATGGAAATGGTGGAGAAAGAAGGTAAAGGCCTTGTGATATATATGAACCAGGAAGGGCGTGGTATAGGTCTGCTTAACAAACTGAAAGCATATAAGCTGCAGGAAGAGGGTAAGGATACTGTAGAAGCTAATCTTGCTCTTGGTTTTAAAAATGATCAGCGCGATTATGGTGTTGGTGCACAGATATTACGCCACTTAGGTGTTTCTAAAATAAGACTGATGACCAATAACCCGCGCAAGCGTGCGGGCCTGTTGGGATATGGTTTAGAAATAGTAGAGAATGTACCTATTGAAGTAGCACCCAACCCGCATAATGAATTTTATCTTCAGACCAAGCGAGATAAACTGGGGCACGAAATACTTAGGTAGCATTTTCAAAAATCATCAGATTTGAAAATACTTTTTTTCGCCAACCGCATACCATACCCGCCTTTTCGCGGTGATAAATTGAAGATATTCAACCTTGCTAAAAGGTTAAAGTTTCGTCATGAACTGCACCTGCTCACTTTTGTACAGGATAAAGAAGATTTCAGGTACAGGGAAGAGCTTGAAAAAATATTCACTAAAGTAACACTGGTTTACTTACCTAAATGGCAATCAGCATTGAATTGCCTGGCTGCAGTATGGGATAAGACGCCGTTACAGGTCTTGTATTTCCGTTCTGCAGCTATGCGTAAAGCGCTTGATGAAGTGCTGAAGAATGATTCTTTTGATGCAATACATGTGCAACATCTGCGTATGGCGCCATACCTGGCAAACAGTAAGTATCCTGCTATTCTCGACATGCCCGATGCATTTTCTCTTTATTGGGACAGGAGAAAAAAAGCACAGAAGAATCCCTTGCTGAAAGTATTTGAGGGTATAGAACAGAAAAGGGTGCTTCGTTATGAAAGCATAATGAAAAAATACCCATTGGTACTTGCTTGTTCGCAGGAAGATGTAGATTACCTGAATGACCAGCATGAAATAAAGCATGTACAGCTATTGGCCAATGGGGTAGACCTTGATACCTTCAAAGCTGGCCGGCACGACTATACTCATAATCATACCTTGCTTTTTACAGGCAATATGGATTATGCACCCAATGTAGACGCTGTACGATATTTTGTAAAAGATATTTTCCCGCTTATACTTGAAAAACATCCCAATGTAAAGTTTGTAATAGCCGGGCAGCGACCTGTAAAAAAAGTTACGGAACTGGCTGCGGATAATGTAGTTGTTACAGGCTTTGTCGAAGATCTTGCAGCTATGTATAACAGCGCAAGTGTTGTCGTTGCTCCATTACGCTTTGGTGCAGGAACTCAAAATAAAGTGCTGGAGAGTATGGCTATGGGGGTGCCTGTTGTTTGCTCCAATGTGGGTTTCAAAGGTTTGGGTGTTGCCAGTGGTGAAGGAGCGATTATGCAAACAGAAAAGCAATTGTTTGCTGATGCTGTTATCAGTTTACTTGATTCTGCTGTGTTAAGAGAGCAAGTAGGAAGAAAAGGTGCAGAAGTAATGAAGGCGCGTTTTGGTTGGGATGCAATAGCTGCTCAGCTAGAGCAGTATTTTATGCGTGTAGCTGAGAAAAAATAATTACCAGGTTCCTCCTGTATCATCTTTTACGCTATCTGCATTTGGTGGCAGCTGTTCATCTTCTCTGCGTTGTATAGCCTTAGCACTTCTGAAGAAATCTCCGAACGTATTGAATGATTTACGCCAGGTTATACCAAGGCCACCGCGGTTAATATTACGCAGGGCTATGGCATCATAGTTACTGGTACGGAATATGTTCAGCCTTAGGTTACCACCTTCTTTTATTTGCCACTCACCCCTGAAGTCACCCGCAAGACTGCTCGTATTGCTACCGCCTGCTTTACCCCAGTCATACGCACTGCCTACCTGTACAGAAAGCCTGTCATTAACATTGTAAGTAGCGCTCAGTTTAGCAGCACTCCTTGTGTTGGTTACAGAAGCACTACCGCCGGCAATATCATCTGTAGGGTTATAAGCCTTATACTTAAAGTCGAAAGATAATTTATCGTCTTTGGTGATTTTATTCATCAGCTTATTGAGCTGTGTGGAAGCAGTACCCGATATGATCTCGCCAATATTACTTATGGCACCAGTGCCGGTATTCAGGCTTGCAAGCCCGGTGCCATCAGATGGCAGGAAGCTGCCTACCAATAGCAGTGATACTACCTGGGATGCAAGTGCATTATCGTTTTGATTCAGTAACTCCACATAGCGATAGGCTAAATTGCTGGTCAGCCTCTTGTCGGGGATATCCAGCTTAAATGATAGCTTCGGTGTTTGTAATGATCCTCCCATATACAAGAGAATATCTACTTCCTGTGTAGCCCTTGCATCGCTCAGTTCTTTACTATCTGCAAATGAACGTTGGTTGGAAGGTA
Source organism: Flavipsychrobacter sp. (assembly GCA_044227125.1). Classification (GTDB taxonomy): domain Bacteria; phylum Bacteroidota; class Bacteroidia; order Chitinophagales; family Chitinophagaceae; genus Polluticoccus. The sequence continues at coordinate 570,969 of JBGAFS010000001.1, read as the reverse complement.
TGAGCGGGTACAGGCTGGTTCGCACAGTATAGCTACCTTCTACTTTCAGCGCAGTTTGGGATATAGGGCCGTAGAACGAGATAGTACTGCCCGGGTTCAGGTCGAACTTACGTTTGAAATTCAGTAATTGTTTCAGCGTAAATGTATAATCACCCTTGTCTATATTGTAGTTGCCATACATCCTGATGCTGTTGCTGGATGGTATTTCAATTTTTATATTGCCTGTACCTGTAGCGTTAATGGCATCACCCGTTGATGGGTCAAGCACCATAGTGATCTCTGCCAGGTCGTTTAATATTGCTTCTATATCAATGCTCAGTTTGTACTTAGGTTTACGCACAATTACATTGGTCGTATCATAGCTTTTAAATGTTACATAATTATAAGTGCCTGATGAGCCGCTGCCGCCAATAGGCAGGTATAAATGAGATTTCTGCGTGGGGCGTGCCTTGTATATGTTTATGGATATATCATCCAGCGGGCCTGTTACAGACATGTTCTGGAAGCCTGCAATAAGGTCTCCATAAAACAATTCGCTTTCTCTTTCTTTCAGGTTGATAACCTCAAATTTTGAAGAGCCCATGTTCAGGTTAAGGCGCATATTATTAAACCTGTTATGGGTAATAGTTCCTGCAAGTATCGCTTTATTTTTATTTACATCCTGCAGGGTTATGTTGCCAAGATTTATTTCGCTGTTGCTTACCGTGATATTGGCCTTGGGTATTTTGTAGTAGGTGCCAAGGAAATCTATGCGCATTCCCGCATCTGTCATTTTCACACTGCCCTGTACATCCGGTGCTTCTGATGTACCTGCTATAGACACCTTTCCGTCAAGGTTGCCTGATATTTTACTTACATAACCTACAAGTAATGGAGATATCCATGATACGGGTGTATTGTTGAATTGTATAACTCCGTCAAGTGTCTGTTTGCTTTCCTTGTCAAACAATACAATTTTACCGGATGCCTGTATGGATGAGTTGTTCTTGTAAATACCGCTTTGCTCATCCAGCCTTATAATATTAGCGGCAACCTGATAGCTGCCGGTAATGTTTACATCGCCTATCGTATCTGTTCCGAAACGTACTTCAGTTGCCTTTAAAGAAGGGTATATTGTAATTGAACTGTCTAGCGGATTGTCTATCCTCACCGTGCCATTTATACGCCCATACGGTTCATAAGAACTAATGTTAGCCAGCTTGCCCAGTTCGGAAACATCAAGGTTGCTGATGGCAATATTCAAGGCATTATGTGCATTATTAGTTATGGAGTTAAGCGTTATATTTTCTGTTGATGAATGCATTACCAGGTTTTGCACAAACAGGTAGCTTCCGCTTAGTGTAGCATATCCACCCGGTATATCCCATTTTGTTTTATTCAGGTAAAACTCTGATGGCAGCATGGTAAAATGCAGTGAGTCGCCTTTAGCAACTGCTCGTCCGTTGATGGTGGCGGTGCCATAAGCATCGGGAGAATTTGTCGCTATATTGAAGTTGAGAGAGTCATTACCTATCGTAGCCGTAATACTCATTGAACCGCTGGCTGCACTATCGCCCAATACTATTTTTTCTGCATCTGCATTTATGCCAAGGACATTCAAATTGCCTTCGCCCTTAAGGCTTACGTTATGCATTTTTACATTCACTATTCGGCCGTAAGGTATGTCTCCGTTCAGTGTCAACTGGTGCCTGCTGGTATTCAGTGTGCCATTCAGTGTAGACTTGTTAAATCCTTTTATGTCAGGAGCCAGCACGGCAAGCATGCTGTCTATCTCCTGTGTTTCCATTTCAAAACTCAGGTCTTGTTCCGGCGCATACTTTTCTGGTGATTTTATATAATTAGGTATGTATTGTGATACATAGTACTGTATTGAGTATGGCAGGCTGCTTAACTGGTAATTGCCAGACACTTTTGCATACAGGATGTTGCTTTGCAGGGTTATAGATTTTTTCCCTTCTGCATTTGAGGAAAATGCATAGATAGAGTCAAGGTCTAATCGGTGCCCGTTACGCACCAGGTTTATATTAAAGAGCTTGGCATAGCCCGTAAAATTGTCAATACTGCTGCCTGTGCAGTCCAGGTCGAAGTCGGCATTTAGTCTTATGCTGTCTCTTGTTAGTTTTAAAGCAGCAAGATTGCTTTGCAGCAGGTTGGCACGGGCATTTATTTTAACTTCTTTCTGGCTGAGGTCTATACCGCCGTAAAAAGCCAGTGAAAGATTCGGGTCATCAATCAGGGCATTACCAACAAATTTATTCTTCGACAGTGTGCCATCGGCAGTTATATTGTGATAAGCATAACCCCTGTATTCAAACAATGGTATAGTGCTTTTCAGTATTATTTCAGCCCTTGCAGGATCAAATGAGCTACCGCTGATGGTAGCATTCAGCGTCATAGCACCAATGTCAGACTGCCTCAGCAGGGCACCCAGGTTAAAGTTGCTGGTAGTGATGGTGCCTGAATAAGACGCATTTCTGGTATCAAGCCCGGGCATTTTTAGTTTAGCTTTCGATTCTATAGTACCTATATTGGTCACCAAAATCCCATCGGCGGCAAAGTTTTCAATATACCCGGTAAAGCTGCCTTTAAAATAAGCATGTGTAATACTGCCTAAATTAATGTCTGCATTGTTGCGCAAACCGGGGGCATATTTGTAAATACCTTCGGCATTGGTATAGAATTCCCCGTTGTTATAATCAATGAACGTATTGTCAATGTCAGGCAGGCCTATCATACGCAGGTTCCCTTTTACTACACTTCTGCCATCGTTAATTACTATACTTCGGCCGGTAATGCTGTCTACAGTGCCGTAAAAACTACCGCTGGCATTTATCACTGTCGGGTATTCTTTAAGCACAGGGGCAAAGTAGGCTACATCTTTTGAATTGATAGTAGCACCCTTCAGTCTTGCTACCATTACCACTTTGTTGATATAGTCGTTGAAATCCGGGAAACGTTCATAATGCATAGCATAGTAATCAAAAAGCCTGCTGTTGGCAGTTTCCAGGTACAAGTTCTTACATATAGATGCATTAGGAGATACTGTTACATCTGCTTTCAACTTTTTCAAAACCAGTCCGCATCTTTCTTTGGCAGACAGGTCTTTTATTTTACCCTTTATGGTATCTCCCGTTATTGATATTTTTTGTGCATCAATGTTGATATCGCGGATGTAAATATGTTCAGGGTCAAACTCTCCGGCAATTGGCTCTTCAGTACCTATGTCATTGCTGAAAAGGCAATGTTCCAGCGATATTTTGTTGAGCTTAACTAACCAGTTGCCTGTATTAAATGCAGTGGTGTCAATTACTTTGATCTTTGATTTTGGTTTAGGTGGCCTGCCCCCGTCATAATCTCTGAAAACTATGGATGTGTTCTCAGCTATTATTTCATCTACATCTATTTGTTTTCCGGCCATGTCAACCTTATTGGCATCAATTACAAACTTGCCTACATCAAAGTCCATATCATTACCAACCCAGGCATCATCCATATGGAAGCGTACATTCGACAGGTCAACTTTTTTTAGGTCGATTTCAAAATTCTGTGATGTGGTATCTTTCTTTTTGGTAGATGGCCCTGTATCAAATGCATCTATAATAAAATCGTAGTTCCATTTGTCAGAAGTTTTTCTCCTGTACAGTTTTGCATAAGCATTATGAAGGCCTACATATTTAAGTACAGGTACACCCTTTTTCAGTATGAACCAGTCTGTTATCCTCACCCTGGCTTCTCCGGCATAGAGCAATGTGTCCTTGTCCTGTCCTTCGATATAAAGTCCTTCTATTACAATATGATTCAAAAAATCAATGCGTATATGATTGATGTTGACCTTTGTTTTTAGCTTATCACTTAGTATTGAGGTTGCTTTATGGACAATGAAGTTCTGTACCGGCGTCAGTGTGACCGATAGTATTAATATTAATATTAATCCGATTAAAGACAGGACAATGTTCCTGAATATTTTAAGAAACCGCTTCAGTTGGCCTTTTTAAAATTTACATACAAAAATAACACCTCTGAGGCAGACCTTATCGAAGGTTTTGTTAATGATTACCTGCAGGTACAATGAAAATAATAATATAGAACGGATTTTTATAAAAGGGTCTTATTTTCGGCATCGTAAATATCCGTATTTACAGTAAAAACTAAACAATGAGGAACATAATTCTCCCCGCTTTATTAATGGCTGCTATGTCTGCTGATGCACAACCAAAGAAACCGGCTTCAAAACTGACCGGAGTAGTAACAGATAACAATCCTGCCTACTTTAAAGGCACCTACCCTCAAACCCGGACTGTTGAACAGTATGATACCTATTTTGGCGAAGCTGTAGCGGATCCCTACAGGTGGCTTGAGATAGACACTGCCGCAGATACAAAAGACTGGGTTAAAAGGCAAAACGAGGTAACTAATGCCTATCTCGATAGGATCCCCTTCAGGGAGCAGATAAAGCAGCGTCTTACCCAACTGTGGAATTATGAGAAGTATAGTGCCCCGTTTAAGGAAGGTAATTATACTTATTACTATAAGAACAATGGATTGCAAAACCAGTCTGTATTATACAGGCAGGAAGAAGGCAAAGAAGCAGAAGTATTCCTTGACCCCAATACACTTTCGCCGGATGGTACCACCTCCCTGGCAGGCATAGACTTTACCAAAGACGGTTCATTATGCGCTTTCCAGATTTCAGAAGGTGGCAGCGACTGGAGGAAAGTGATAGTGCTGGATACTAAAACAAAGAAACAGGTAGGTGATACATTGTACGATGTAAAGTTCAGCGGTATTTCATGGTTGGGTAATGAGGGCTTTTATTACAGCAGCTATGATAAGCCGAAGGATGGTAGTGCATTGTCAGGTAAAACACAGGTACACAAACTGTATTTCCACAAGCTGGGCACTAAGCAAAAAGATGATGAGCTGGTATTTGGCGGAGATGCTACTCCGCGCCGATATATAGGTGGGGGTGTTACTGAAGACCAGCGCTTCCTTGTAATATCTGCGGCCAATGCTACCTATGGTAATGAGTTATACATAAAAGACCTCAGTAAAAAAGACAGCAAGATCATACCGGTGGTTACAGGGTTTGAGCATGAACAGGATGTAGTTTATGCAGAAAATGGCAAACTGTACATAGTAACTAACCAAAATGCCAAGATGCGGAAACTGGTAGTGGCAGATGCAGCAGACCCTGCACCGGCAAACTGGAAAGACCTGATACCGGAAACTAAAGACCCATTGACCATATCTACCTGCGGTGGTAAGTTTTATGCTCAATACCTTAAGAATGCAGTTTCTGAGGTATACCAGTATAGTTTAGATGGTAAGCAGGAAAGAAAAATTGAACTGCCTGGTTTAGGCACAGCATCCGGCTTTGGTGGTAAGAAAGAAGATAAAGACTTGTATTTCAGCTTTACATCCTACACATCACCGGCTACTATATTCAGGTATGATATAGCTTCAGGCAAATCTGTACTATATAAAAAATCAAATGTCCAGTTCGATCCTAACCTGTACGAAAGCAGGCAGGTATTCTATAAATCAAAAGACAGCACCGTAGTGCCCATGATAATTACCTATAAAAAAGGTATAAAACTCAATGGTAAGAATCCAACCATGTTATATGGTTATGGCGGTTTCAACATTAGTCTTACACCAACATTCAGTGTAAGTAATCTTGTATTTATGGAAGCTGGTGGTGTATATGCGGTAGCCAACCTGCGTGGTGGCGGAGAATATGGAGATGACTGGCATATAGCAGGTACTAAAATGAAAAAACAAAACGTGTTTGACGATTTTATTGCGGCTGCAGATTACCTGATAGCACAGAACTATACATCAAAGCCATACCTGTCTATTTCAGGGGGCTCTAATGGTGGTTTGCTTGTAGGGGCAAGTATTACGCAGCACCCGGATTATTTCCGTGTTGCATTTCCTGCGGTAGGCGTGTTAGATATGTTGAGGTACCATAAGTTTACTGCCGGCGCAGGCTGGGCATTCGATTATGGTACTGTCGACGATAGTAAAGAAATGTACAGCTACCTGCGTAAATACTCACCGGTGCACAATGTTTACAAAGGTTTTTGCTACCCGTCTACCATGGTACTGACAGGCGACCATGATGACCGTGTTGTTCCGGCGCACTCATTCAAGTTTGCGGCAGCATTGCAGGCAGCGCAGGGATGCCCCAACCCGGTACTGATAAGGATAGAAACAAAGGCCGGTCATGGCGCAGGTAAACCTACAGCTATGATAATAGACGAACAGGCTGATAAATGGGCTTTCCTGTTTTATAATATGGGGCTTACATACAAGCATTAAGTAACAATATTGACGAGTAAAAGAGCGGGTGGTGTTGCACCCGCTCTTATTATATATGGCAATTCTGTGACAATTGTTTTTCTCTAATGGAGTTTCTGTTTTAATAACTTTATATAAACCGTTACAGTTGCTTTATTACATACCCATAGCTACTACTCTTTTTTGTGCATTCTTTTTCATTGAACTGGTGCAGCACTGGCAAAAACACAGGGTAGCACATGTGCTTTGGTGGACAGTAGGAATATTTTTTTACGGAGCAGGAACTATTACAGAGAGCATACATGCTATAGCAGGGTACAATCCTTATAATCTTAAGATATGGTACATATTTGGTGCATTGCTGGGAGGTGCACCATTGGCACAGGGAACGGTATATTTATTGTTGAAACGCAAAACCGCTGATTTGCTATCGCTGATACTTATTATTGTTATTCTGGTTTCAGCAACACTGGTTATATTATCACCTTTAAAAGAACCTGCAGATATTAATAACGTAAAGCTGTCCGGGCAATTGCTGGAATGGTCTTTTATAAGGGGTATCACACCATTCATAAATATTTACGCCTTTTTATTCCTTGTAGGTGGCGCTATATATTCAGCAACCCTTTATTACAAAACAGTTATAGATAAGAGCCGCTTTTGGGGCAATGTACTGATAGCGGCAGGCGGCATATTACCCGGAATAGGTGGTACAGCCTCAAAATATGGTCATATAGAAGTGCTGTATATCACTGAGTTTATTGGTGTCTGCCTGATTCATGCAGGTTACCAGATGATGAAATCAAGCTCGGTGCCTTCAATACATAAGAATCAACTGGATTAGCCCTTATTCCTTATAGTTTCTGGTCGTTTACTGCCGACTTTTGATTTAATTTGCACTCGTTTAGGAGTATAAAATATTTTCAATTTATCATATGTATCGTACGCATACCTGCGGGGAGTTAAGAATAAGTAATGCTGGTCAGGAAGTAACGCTGGCCGGTTGGGTGCAAACCATTCGTAAATTTGGCAGCATAACATTTACTGACCTGAGAGACAGGTACGGTATTACACAATTGCTGTTCAACGAATCACTTAATACAAGGCTGGACGAAACACCCCTGGGGCGCGAATATGTGATACAGGTAAAAGGTAAAGTAGTAGAGCGCAGCAATAAGAATGCTAACTTACCTACAGGCGATATTGAAATAGAAGTATCTGATTTTGCCATTATGAACATGGCATCTACACCGCCATTTACCATAGAAGAACAAACAGATGGAGGTGATGAATTAAGGATGAAGTACAGGTACCTTGACCTGCGTCGTCCTTCCCTGAAAAGGAATCTTGAGCTACGCTACAAAGTAAACAGAGCAGTGCGCGAATATCTTGATAAGCAAGGGTTTTGGGATATTGAGACACCATTCCTTATAAAGTCTACACCTGAAGGTGCACGCGATTTTATTGTTCCTTCCCGTATGAATGAAGGACAGTTTTATGCACTGCCGCAAAGCCCGCAAACATTCAAGCAATTGCTGATGGTAAGCGGTTATGATAAGTACTACCAGGTAGTAAAATGTTTCAGAGATGAGGACCTTCGTGCCGACAGGCAGCCCGAGTTCACACAGATAGACTGCGAGATGAGCTTTGTAGAGCAGGAAGATATTTTGCAAACTTTTGAAGGGTTATTCAAGCACGTATTCAAACAGGTTAAAGGGGTTGAGATAAATGAAGCATTCCCGCGTATGACATGGGATGATGCTATGTGGAACTATGGTAATGATAAACCGGATATCCGCTTTGGTATGAAAATACAGAACCTGAAAGCATCAGGTAAAGTATACGCTGATGTGCTGAATGGTGTTGATTTTAAAGTATTCAACGAAGCTGAAACAATCCTGGCAATATCTGTGCCGGGCTGCAGTGAGTATACCCGCAAACAGCTTGATGAGCTTACTGAATGGGTAAAGCGCCCGCAGATAGGCATGAGTGGGGTAGTGAATCTGAAGTGTAATATGGACGGTACATTCAAGAGTAGTGTAGATAAGTTCTTCAGTGAAGATAAGCTCAAAGAACTGGCAACATTCTGTGGCGCAGGAAGTGGAGATTTGATATTGATACTGGCAGGAAATGAGACACGTACCCGCAAAGCAATGAGCGAATTGCGCCTCGAAATGGGTAACAAACTGGGATTGAGAAACCCCAATGAGTATAAACCTTTATGGGTGATAGATTTCCCATTGTTTGAACGTGATGAGGAAGAAAATCGTTGGGTGGCACGTCACCATCCGTTCACCGCTCCGAAGCCCGAGCATATAGCTATGATGAATAATATGGAGGTGTATGGGGATATAAAAGCCAACGCTTATGATATTGTGCTCAACGGTACAGAAATTGGTGGTGGTTCTATCAGGATATACCAGCGGGATCTGCAGGAAAAGATGTTCAGTGCGCTGGGTATGAGCAAAGAAGAAGCTGACGAGAAATTCGGTTTCCTGTTAGGCGCTTTTGAATACGGCGCACCGCCACACGGGGGTATTGCTTTCGGTTTCGACAGGCTTTGTGCATTACTGGGTGGCCAGGAATCCATAAGGGATTTTATCGCATTTCCGAAGAATAATGCCGGCCGCGATGTGATGCTGGATGCCCCGTCTGCCGTAGATACTAAGCAATTGGACGAATTAGGTCTCCATTTCAAAGGAAAATAACAATAAACAACCCCGGGTAATATTTTGAAATTATAATCTGATTGTTATCTTTATACCCAGTAATTTGGTTCTATGAAGAAATTTATCATTGCCGGCCTTGTAGCTGCAGGTGCTAGTTTTATGTTTTCCTGCAACAATGGGGATTATACTGCATATCCTAAATCTAACGGACTTAATCCGTTAGACCCTAATAGCGGAGTAACTGTTTTGTTAGGCTCTATGAAAGCCAACATTGATGGCTTCGATGTGCTTTTTGCACCCGTTACCTATTCTATCGATACTTCAGGTAATCGTATTATACATGGCAGGGTAATGAACGATACAATATTTGCCCGTACAATTGATGTAATATTCCCTAAGGATAAATACATAGGTGCTATCACTTATTATTGCGGTAATCATCCATTTGATTCTTTGGGTGTATCAGTTGCATACAGTAAGTATGATACCGTTAAAAAGGTATACAAATATTATCTGGCAAGTAAGGCAGCAGGTAAAGGGGTAGTTGAATTAAACGTCAAAGGAGATGAAAGTGGTAATATGCGTGGTACATTAAAAGGTATGTTAGGTCGCATAGTTCCGGAAATAGATGCTGATAAAGATTCTACAGTATTCTCTAAAGCAGAATTCTACGTTCCTAAAAAGGAAACTAAATAATTTATTCAGACAATAAAAAATAAAGGCCTCCGAACGGAGGCCTTTATTTTTTATTGTCGTTTATCTCTGGCATTTTGTTTGCCTGTAACTAGCATCTTTTCTCAAAAATCTTGGAAGTATTTTTCTCAAGCTTCGCAGGCCTTTATCGGGGTCATCATATGCATTATCAAACTCGTAGAGATGTTCTCTTTTGTTTTTCACAAACTTGCTGGCAATACCTGTGTAGATATCAATGTTGCGTATGTTTTGCCCGGTAGCCGCAGACAACAGCGATGCGGAACCGATGTAAAGCGGCCCCAGGTAAAGGATAAAGCCCATTTGCATGGTTTTGTATCTCATCATAGTAAATGGTAGACCAACTTTAAACGCACCAAGGTCATACCTGGGCGTCAGGTTAAGGTAGCTGTCATACCCCGGGTTATACACTTCTCCGTTAAAGCCTCTCAGATTAACCATGGTATTAACGGCAACATAGACATGGGCACCCAGGTTATAGTCAGCCGTAAGCCTGAATGCTGTTGGCAGCCCTATCCTGAATTTTTTTCCATCATTTGTTTGGCTAAGTATGGTATCTGCAGTAAGTCGCTTTATTACGTTGCCATACTCTTTATTGTCAATGTCCTGAACCTGTAGTGTATTAAGCTTGGTTTTGGCCTTTACTACATTATAGCTGCCACTACCTGCATCTCCAAAATAGGGTACGGCGCCAATATCTGTTATAGAGGCTGCTACACTGTATTTGTAAGGCGATTTCTTATTAGGGTCAGCATTATCGTAATACTCATAAAAGAACCCAAGGTCCAGCCCCAGGCCGCCACGGCCTGTTCTCTTTCCAAGGTCTGCTGTACCGTCGGGATTAGTATTAAAAGTATACAAAGCTGTCAGGTCTCCTTTTGCATATACAATTGAGTCATCATGGCGTTGATAAGTAAGGTCATCCGTATAGATATTCATAGCAGCAAACCCCATCAGGTATTTGATACTAACGCCGTACCCGGCTTTGTAATACAGGTCATTGCGTATCATCTTACCATAGGTAAACCCTATTTCACCAAATGTTTGTGCTACTGCACCTGCTTTCTTTAATTCGATAGTATGATTGAAAAAGGCAGGAGCCTTATCATTAGAGTATATATCAAGCTGAGGTTTGGTGATATTACCTCCGGCAGCAATTGCCCTGAATCTTGTGTAAATGCCCAGTTGCTGGCCATTCTTGTACTTGAAAGCTACAGATGGGCCCATTACATCAGTATTTGCCCAGAGTTTCTTCTTGCCTTTTTTATCGATCTTGGAATAATCCTTGCCCTCCTCAAAAGTCACGTTCTTTCCTCCCAGGCTGAATAATGAACCCCCGTTTACCTGGTATGCTGTATTCCCTGCAAAGACATTGATACCTACCAGGTTTACTTCTGTGCCGAGCCTCGCATTATTGACCCATGCGGGGTTTAAAGCCAGTTGGTTTACTGATATATAATCATGAGTAGTAAGTCCAATGAACTGTTGTGCAGATAAAGAGTATCCTGCAAATAATATAATAGCTACAATGCCAGTCGATTTCCGAAACATCTAATTGAAGAATAAGCTGTTTGCCTGAGGGCGGCAAGTTACCAATAATAACGCTTGCGTATTAACTGGTAGTTTGTGATTTATGTAATTTTTTCATGACAATCTAAAGAAAAGGGCTATCATATAGATAGCCCTTCAGGTATTTAAAATTGTGTTAGTACAGTCCTTTATAAATTACATAGGATTGTTATTGCTGTTATCGTCAAACAGTGTTTGAGGTGCAGCAGGTGCTGTATTTTCTGGCATTACCGGAGCAGGCGCAGGAACAGGTGCCGGCGCTGCTTTTTTAGGCGTTGCCTTTTTTGCTGCTTTCTTAGGAGCTGCTTTCTTTACAACTTTTTTCGCTGCTTTTTTAGGTGCTGCTTTTTTTGCAGCCTTTTTAGGAGCGGCTTTCTTTACAGTTTTTTTCGCTGCTTTTTTAGGAGCGGCTTTCTTCGCTGCCTTTTTAGGAGCTGCTTTCTTTACAGCTTTTTTCGCTGCCTTTTTAGGAGCTGCTTTCTTTACAGCTTTTTTCGCTGCTTTTTTAGGAGCTGCTTTCTTTACAGCTTTTTTTACTGCCTTTTTAGGGGCTGCTTTTTTTGCGGCTTTTTTAGGAGCTGTTTTTTTAGCTGCTTTTTTCTTTGCCATGACGAGTTATTTTATGATATAAAGCTATTGCATTATAAATAAAACAGCAAATACAAATTTTAAAATTGTGTTTTCCCTTTTGCAGCAATAAAAAAACGGTTCCCGAAGGAACCGTTTTTTATATGTTGTAAGTCTTAGAATTAAGCTATTTCAACTTCAGCACCAGCTTCAGCCAGTTTAGCTTTCAGGTCTTCAGCTTCTGCTTTGCTAACACCTTCTTTTACTGCTTTAGGAGCACCGTCAACCAGTTCTTTTGCTTCTTTCAGACCGAGGCCAGTCAGTTCTTTAACTGCTTTAACCACGTTCAGTTTGTTAGCACCAGCAGCTTTCAGTATTACATCGAAAGATGTTTTTTCTGCAGCAGCAGCGCCACCACCGTCGCCACCTGCAGCTACCACTACAGCAGCAGCAGCTGGTTCTATACCGTAGTCTGCTTTCAGTACGTCAGCCAGTTCCTGTACTTCTTTTACAGTAAGGCTTACTAATTGTTCGGCTAAAGATTTTACGTCTGCCATTTTATTATCGTTTTAAATGTTTTAAAAAATTGTTTTTTATAGTACGACTTGGAAGCCAATTTTATTTGCCGTTTTATACCCGGCAGGTATATATTACTCAGCAGCAGGTGCATCTGGTGCAGCTTCAGCAGCCGGAGCTTCAGGAGCAGCAGGTGCTTCCGCAGCAGGCGCCTCAGGTGCAGCAGCAGTTGCTTCACCACCTTTCTCAGCGTTATGCAGCAATGCAGCAATAACACGTTTTGCAGGAGATTGGAGCAAACCGAGCACTTCCCCGATGAGTTCGTTTTTGGTTTTGATATTGGTAAGCGCTTTCAGTTGGTTGTCGCCTACGAATATATCACCGTTTATGAAGGCAGCCTTCAGTACTGGCCTTTCACCATTGTTTTCCTTACGGAAAGAGCTGATGATCAATGCCGGGTCTTTAGGGCTTTCGCTGAACATAAGGGCAGTTACATTGTGCAGTGAATCATAGATACCACTGTATTTTTCACTGTCCAGGCTTTCCAGCGCCTTTTTAATGAGGGTGTTTTTTGCCACCTTCATTTCTACTTGCTTGTCAAAGCAGTGCCTGCGCAGGTTACTTGTTTGTGCTGCTGTAAGGCTTTCTGTATCTGTTATATAGAAGTTGTTGTACTGAGAGAATTTCTCTTTCAGCGCTTCTATCACTTCTTGTTTTTGAGCAGGTGTCATTGCTAATTTTTTTAAAGATTAATTAAACCTTTTACTTCCTTCTTTTACGCTACACTTTTTGAGTCAATAGCTATACCGGGGCTCATGGTAGATGCCATGCTGATGCCTTTAAGGTATGTTCCTTTTGCTGTAGATGGCTTCATACGTACCAGGGTGTTTATCAGTTCCTGTGCGTTCTCAGCTATCTTAGTTGGCTCAAATGATACACGGCCGATGGAAGCATGTATGATACCGGCTTTGTCTATCTTGAAAGCTATTTTACCGCCTTTTACGTCGTTTACAGCAGCTGCTACATCGTTAGTAACAGTACCTGTTTTAGGGTTTGGCATCAGGTTACGAGGACCCAGTACTTTACCCAGTTTACCTATTTTAGGCATCACGGCAGGAGTAGCGATGATAACATCCACATCAGTCCAGCCGCTTTCTATTTTCTGAACAAATTCGTCAAGGCCAACGAAGTCAGCACCTGCGTTCTTTGCTTCATTTTCTTTGTCAGGAGTACAAAGAACAAGTACGCGTTTTGTTTTACCTGTACCGTGAGGCAGGGTAACAGTACCGCGTATAGCCTGGTCAGCCTTCTTAGGGTCTACACCGAGGCGGATGTGTACGTCCACAGAGCTGTCAAATTTTGTGCAGTTCAGTTGCTTTACCAGCGACGCTGCTTCACTCAGGGTGTACTCTTTATTTTTATCGATTTTAGCTTCTGCAGCTTTTCTTTTCTTAGTCAGATTTGCCATTGTTGCAATGATTTAAGTAAGGTGAACCAATGGATTAATTAGCCCAGGGAGCTGTTCCTTCTACATTCAGGCCCATGCTGCGCGCTGTACCGGCTACCATTTTCATAGCGCTTTCCAGTGTGAAGCAGTTCAGATCGCTCATTTTGTCTTTAGCGATCTCTTCTACCTGTGACCATGATACCTTACCCACTTTCTGACGGTTAGATTCTTTAGAACCTTTCTGGATCTTAGCAGCTTCCATCAGCTGCACAGCAGCAGGAGGGGTTTTGATAACGAAGTCGAAAGACTTGTCAGCATAAACTGTGAGAACTACAGGTAATACTTTACCCATTTTGTCTTGTGTGCGAGCATTGAACTGCTTGCAGAATTCCATAATGTTGACACCTTTAGAACCCAGTGCAGGGCCGATTGGTGGTGCCGGATTGGCTTGGCCGCCTTTACATTGCAGCTTTACATAGCCAGTGATTTCTTTAGCCATTTTAACTTTTGGTTTTAACGAGTATTACTTACTAAAACTCTCCCAAATGCAATCTTTATAAGAGCAATATTGAGAATTGGACGGCAAAGGTATGAAAAATATCTAATTCAAAATTCAAAATTCAAAAGAAAAAACAATATAAATTAATATTATGTATATGTGTAATCACAATTCACTGCTATCCGGCAGCTCTTTTTGTGCGGGTACAGGATTCTTTTTCCAGAATTTTCTGCCATTCAGCCATTTAGCATCTACCAGTTTATGTTCTATCAGGTAGTGCGTTACCTTATGCTCCAGCCAGTGGTGAAATGGCAGTAACATACTAATGATAACCACTTTTATAGCCAGCATTTTCCATGGCTCATGGTGGGTTATCTCCATTATCTTATGGTCTAGCAGCAGGATGATGAATTCGAAGAAGAAGATAAACGAGATAAAACCGAGTGAGCGTATCAGTACTTTGGAAACCTTGAAGACTCCCATCATAATAAGTATGATAAATGCTGTGATGATCGTGAAGATGATACCGGTGTACTGCAGGTTATGCCTGTGCTCGGTTTCTTCTTCTTCCTGGTGCTGTTTCAGTTCTCTCTGCTTCGTTTCATTCTCTATCTCCATATGCAGTATGGCACCTTCTTTAGTAGCAATATCCTGCCTGTCAGAGTATTCCTTGTTTAGCTTCGCATATTCATAAGCTTGCGCAAGGTGGCCTGTAACATAGTTCAGCGAATCAAGATAATGGCTGGTCTCAATCAGGTAGGGGAGGTAGTCAGCTTCTTTTGCGGCTATGTATGAGGCTTCCATTTTTTGTTTTGCCGCATCTAACTTGCCGCACCTGATAAGAAATTGCCCATAGCGCTTCAGAAAGTTAGAACAGTAAATAGAGCTATTAGGTTTATTACGTAAAATGATCGTCTCTGCTGCTCCGAAATAATGCTCTGCATCTGTCAGGTTACCGTCTGCCTCTGATATATAGCCCATTACCCTGCAGTACTTCTCAGAATCATTCATTGCCAGTTTCTTCAGTTCATCAGGATGTTCGCGCTGGTAGAAATCGGCTATGTCTTTAAATAAGCTGTTTTCTGTCAGGAAGTTTATATGCCTTGCTACTGCAAGGTCCATAAGGTCTGCGTTGTGCGTTCTGGTCGCATAATCTATTAACCTGTTGGTTATCTTCTCGGCATTTTGCCGTTCCCGGTTATAGTAATAGCGTACAGACAGCTCGCTGTACAGGGTCATTATCTTATCTGAATCATGGCCTGTTTTTAAATCTGGTAATAATGCAAACTGCTTTATCTTATAATCCCTGGCGCGTTCATAATTGCCTATGAGTAAATAGAAAAATGACAGGTTATTGTAGCACTGAAATACCAGGTCTTTATTCTTTAGCTTTTGAGCAAGGTAGAGTGCATTAAGATAGTTGCGGAAAGCATCGATCTTATTATTTGTTTTCTCAAGACACTTACCCCATAGTAAAAAGCATTCTGCTTTCAATGCGTCACTATTCACGAGGTTTACATAATAATTAGCTTTTGTGATCTTATCGATTGCAGATTGGCTGTTATCAAATTGAAGATTTATAATTGCATCTGCATAATAGGAATAATATAGCCATAGATTGTTCGAACTGGCCTGTGCTATCGATAGCATATTGCGTACATACTCCCTGGCCTCATTTTCATTGGAAAGGTTATTGACCCTGTTGCTGAATATTTGCCGGTAAACGCTCATCAGCAAACTGTCATTGTCATTAAGTTCAGCAGCTTCTACAGCAATGGCTAATAAGCTGTCGTTTGCTTCCCAGTCTTCTTTCTCAGCATATTTGTTTGCCGCAGTGCACAGTACCTGGATCTTAGCTTTTGTAGTATTAGTTTGCTCGTCGCTATTTATGTTTTCGCTGCTATGCTCTGTAGCAAAGCAATTAATAGTGCAGGCTATTACGAATATAACCGGCACCAAAACGTATCTCAGGGGGGCTCGATACATGTTGGTGGTTTGTTGTTTAGCATACAATATATTGAAATATTTTAGTTGTTGCTATTGGTGTTTGTCAATAATTTATATATTTAAAGATTGAACAAAAACAAATTTATCCTCTATGAAATTATTGCGCTCTTTTATTGCTGCCTTTTGCATAGCCGCAGCATTATGTACCCCAACCCTGTCAAAAGCAGGTGAAGTAAACGTTAACGGCTTTCTGGTAGATGCCTCTGTTATTAACTATATGTTTAATAATGGGGCACAGGCCATTAAGATATATGCAGCTGCCGATGAAGCAGGCAACCTGTATTATATACTCACCGGTGCCGATGCCGAATTTAACACGATGGGTGGCCAGGTGTATAAACAGAATTACAAGGGCGATTGTCCTCCATCCTGCGATTTCCTGCCATCATCTCTTTCAGGCGGCGGCGCTTATATAGATGCTGACGGTGCAGAAGGAATGGTGAATAATTATATGGGAACGCGCACAGGTGTCAGCAATTGTGTTAAGCTTACAAAGGCATCGCTGGATAAGGTAAGAACAGCTTACCCGTTCATGAAGATCACTTTTGGCTCTTCAGTTACTATAACACCACTCAAATCAGATGGAACTGCTGCTACCAAATCTGCAGTGTCAGATAGTGGTAATAGTGCCGGCTATAGTGGTATGTAGTATAAGACAGTATATTGTAATGTTGAAAAGAGCAGAATTTTCTGCTCTTTTTTGTTTGGTTACTTTTTTTCGCTGTAATTTTCGCCCCATGCAAAAAATGAAGCTGTTTTTTACTTCTGTATTGTTAGGGCTGATAGCTCCCGTTGTTCATGCCACTGCACAGGATGGCAATAAATCTTTTGAATTGGGTGTTACAGGCGGTTTCTTCTGGAATCTTTCAGGAGACCTGAATACGGTTACAGTACATGCCAGTTCTTTCAGCAAAGCTGCCGGGGGCAATGTTTATAGCAATACAGCATCTCTGCTGGGTGGTAATTTCAGTTTTGTAGATACTACTGTCTCAGTAAAAGCAACATCTTTAAAACAGTTTGGTGTACGCATAGCTAAGTATGTAGGCGAAGACCTGCAGCTAGACCTCGCAGTAACAGGCAACTGGGGCTATAATACCGGCGAGGTGTACACTTCTCTGCAAAAAGCAGCAGGCAGCAATCCTGATACCGTACTGGTAGGTATGGAAGGGAAAGCCGCTAATACTGATATAACTATAGGC
Organism: Flavipsychrobacter sp.; assembly: GCA_044227125.1. Classification (GTDB taxonomy): domain Bacteria; phylum Bacteroidota; class Bacteroidia; order Chitinophagales; family Chitinophagaceae; genus Polluticoccus. The sequence continues at coordinate 553,485 of JBGAFS010000001.1, read as the reverse complement.
ATCCGCAAGTTTATAGTAGGTACAATAATGCAGCCATTCTTTGCCGGAAATCTTACAGTCGGTTATTCATCCAATAATGTAAGCGGGGTTTATTACCAGGGCAATAAAATGGATTACACCCAGAGCGAAAACCACTATAGGGGCGGGCTGGGAATAGGCTTGGGTTTCAGGTTCAATTTCGGTGAAACTGTTTATGCTGAGATATCAGAGAATGTCAGGTATATGATAGCCACGCATTCACACAGCGGCCTGGTGAGCCATGCAAATATAGGCCTGGGTATCAAGTTCTAGTGCTTGGTAATAGGGTGTAGTTTATTTTATTTATTGACTATTTATTTGTATTTTTGTTGCTATAAATTATGGCATCGAAGACTATCATATTACTAAGTTTAATCCACCCCGAAAACTAAAAACCCATTATCTATGAGAAGAATAAAAATATCACACTTAGCAATTCTTAGCAACGAATACGGTTATTTCTATATGTTGGTGAGTGTTGAACCAGTAGCAAAGTTCCACACACCATAATCGACTTTTTTTCTGAAAACGGATCTGTTTGACACCTTCAGGTACTTTTTCCATATTCCGGTAAGCCAGGGATAGTCATATCAGGTATTTTATAAAATGAACCCAACCAATGACAAAAATGGTTATTTTCGCAAATCCTGCAATAAAAGGTATAGTGCTTACGGTCGATATTAACAAATGGGTACCCGCTTATTGCAGTCAACATAAATATATATAAATGGGATGTGGTAATTGCTGGACTGGCGCGAGCGGAAAACCTGCAGGTTGTAAGAGTAACGGAGGATGTAGTACAGGAGGGTGCAACCGATTAAATGTTTTCGACTGGCTGAGCGCACTGCCCTTATACGACAGCGCAAAACCTTACCCGGTAATCGAGGTAAGTTTCAATAAAGGTAGCAGGAAAGACTTCTACAAAAACAATTCAAACCATTTGCTCGAGAAAGGTGAATGGATTGCAGTTGAGGGTGTAGGCGGCTTTGATGTTGGCCAGGTGAGCCTTACCGGCGAGCTGGTGAAACTGCAGCAAAAGAAATATGGTGCTAATGATGAAAGCGCCATGAAGCGCGTTCTGCGCAAAGCTACCGATCAGGATATAGAAGCATATAATGCTACAAAAGCTCGTGAGCAGGAAGTAATGGTCCGCGCACGCGCTATAGCACGTTCTCTTGGCCTGGAAATGAAGATAGCAGAAGTAGAACTGCAGGCAGATGCTAAAAAAGCTACGTTCTTCTATACGGCAGACGGCCGTGTAGACTTCCGCGAGCTTATCAAGGTATACGCCTCTGAGTTTAAGGTGAAGGTAGAAATGAAGCAGATAGGCGCCCGCCAGGAAAGTGGTAAAGTAGGTGGTATAGGCAGTTGCGGTCGTGAACTCTGCTGTAGTACATGGCTGATAGATTTCAAGAGTGTTAATACCACTGCTGCTCGCTACCAGAACTTGTCTATCAACCAGACAAAGCTTAGCGGCCAGTGCGGAAGGCTCAAATGCTGCCTGAACTATGAGCTGGATACTTACATGGATGCGCTCAGCGTTTTTCCTGATAACGCAGACTCTATTCAAACTATAAAAGGCACTGCATATTTGCAGAAGAAAGATATCTTCAAAAACCTGATGTGGTATAGCTACAGCGATAGCAACAAGCAATACCCGTTGAGCATAGAAAGAGTGAGGGAGATAGTGAAGTTGAATAAACAGGGTATTAAACCTGAAGAACTGCAACCTGTAGAGCTGGAACACAACACGACCAAAGCCAGTGTGAAAGTAGATGTTGGCTTCGTGAACGATGTAGGGCAGATAAGCCTGAAAGCACTGGAGAAAGGAAGCAGCAAGAAGCGCAGCAAAGATAAAAACAAACCCCAGGGTGGCGGTAACAGGCCACAGCAACAGGCTGGTGGTAATCAACAGGGACAGCAACGTAACAGGCCGCAGCAAACCCAGAACAGGCAAGGTGCAGGTCCACAACAGGCAGGTAATCAGCCGCAACAACCGCAGCGCAACAGGCCACCGCAACAAGGTGGTGCTAACCCGCAGCAGGGACAGCCGCGTAAGCCTCAACAACAAGGTGGTGGCGGGCAACAACAAGGAGGCCAGCAAAGAAACAGGCCACAACAAGGTAATACCGGCAATCAGCAAGGTCAGCAGCGAAACCAGCCAAGGCCGAATCAAAATCAAAACAGGCAGGGTGGAGGCAACAACCCTAATCCTAATAGGGAACAGAAGCCGCCAACTCCGGAATCATAATAAAACAACCCGCATTTGCGGGTTGTTTCAGTAAATGCAAATAAGAAGTTCTTTTTTTATAGCTCAATATGCAGTCTCGCTGATACTATGTGTACCGGTCCCCGATCTTTGTTATAGCCGGGATTCATACAAAACTGGTAATCAGCAGTAAACCAGAGCCCCTGTTTTATAGGCTTCAAACTGTAGTATAGCTCGGTTATCATTTCATTTGCGTAGTTAAGCTTCCCGTCCCCCAACATCAGGCCATAACCGCCATTTGCAAGGTAGTTTCTATGTTGTTGGGATATGCCGTTGGCAACTAAAGCTATACCACATACATCATTAGCTCTGTTCCATGAATGCCCGTTAGCAGATAGCCCTATTGATGCAGTTTGGTCAATCTCAGTGAAGCACCATGTAGCATTACGGCCATCGTTCCAACCTACACGGGCAAATACACCCAGTGTGTTATTCAGTTGCTGGTCTATGTTGAGCCCTAATCCGTATTTGGTATTCCCTTTCTTGGCAACACTCAATACATCCGGTGCCAGATTCCCTGTCCTATTTGCAACAGCCATATCATAGTTGCCCATATTAGCTACATTATAGAAACCAAGCAGGCGAATATTACCGGGGCGTTTGTGAATGTTGATGCGACGAGCTACTTCTGCATTTATGGCATAAGACTCATCTATGTAAGTGTTGAGATATTGGCCATTAGCTACAGATGGTAGTGTAGATATGCCTGCTTTCAGATTTGTTTTCTCCAGCTGTGCTTCTGCTATAAAGCTGTAAGTATAACCATGATTATTAGCAGCAAAGTCCCATGCGCCATTATTCATTAATGACCAGTTAAGGAACTGGCTGCGGGGTGAGTTGCTATAGATGTTATTATCGAACACATCGGGAAGGGACAATTTGCCTGCGTATATCCTTATGTAGTTCTTAGGTACATAGCCTGCCAGTTGATTGGCACAGCTATGGGTCTCCTCACTATTTAACGTGCCTGCTCTTCTGGCATGTTCGTTTCGTATAGCAAAGGTTTGTTTGAAATATGCACGAGCCAGGTATAAGGTTGGGGTAGATGAAGTAACTCTGAATGTTTCACCATTTGAGGAACCTGCCATGCCAGCATTATTGCTGAAGCCATCTCCTGCTGTTATTTCCGGGTTAACGTATATCTCGGCTCCCTTCCATAAGCGGGCGCCCAGGTATAATGTAGTGGAAACAGAATTGACACGTGCTTCATTTTTGGTAAGGCTGTTAAATCCCTGGTAAGGAGATGCCATAGCCGATTTGTATTGGTACACATATGTATGCTGAAAGTGGATATTGAAGCGCTCTTCGCCTGATGTGTTAGCATCAGTTTCTTCAATCTTTCGTTCTCCTTGCCTCGAGAAAGAATATTGTTGTCCGTAAGAGTATGTGCTGAGTAAGACTGCTGATGCCAGTATGATTAATTGCTTCATTCTGTAAACATATAAGGACCCGACAAAAATAATAGGATAAGGCAGATGTAGTATATGCTTAAAAAAATAGCCCTGTCTGGCAGGGCTATTTTCAATATAAGATTGTATTAATTACCGTATTCACTCAGGAATTTGATACGCATCATTTGCAGGTGCTCAATGCTTACATTCCTGTCTTTGAATTCTTCATAAGCAAACTCAAGGTTGTCGTCGTGACTGCTGCGGAAATAGTCGAAAATGTCTTCCTGTTCGTATTCATCCAGTTCTTGTTCAAGACAATAATCAAGATTGAGTTTGGTACCACTGGCAACGATCGTTTCCATTTCTGCCAGCAAGTCCTGCAGGCTCAGGTCTTTGTTCTTTGCAATGGTTTCGAGCGGTATCTTCTTGTCTATATTTTGAATGATAAACACCTTCATCCCGCTCTTATTCACAACGCTCTTCATCACAAAGTCGTCTGGCTTCACGATGTCGTTCTCCTCCACATATTTGGCAATAAGGTCTACAAACTTACGCCCGTATCTTAAAGCTTTACCCTTGCTTACACCCTGTATTTTCTCCAGTTCATCCAGCGTTGTAGGGTAATTGATGGCCATATCCTCAAGTGAGTTTTCGAGGAATATTACAAACGGAGGAAGGTTCTTTTCTTTGGCTACCTGGCGACGCAGGTCTTTCAGCATGCTGAACAGGTTAGGGTCTACAGCAGCAGGGCCACTTGCAGATTCTGTTTCATCATCGTCTCCATCAGCATCTTCATAATTATGGTTCAACGATACCATAATAGAGAAAGGCTTCTTCAGGAATTTGTGCCCTTTGTCTGTTATTTTCAGCAGGCCATATTCTTCTATGTCTTTGCGTACAAGGCCTTCCAGCATCATCTGGCGGATAAGTGAATACCAGAAGTTGGCATCCATCTCCATGATAAGGCCACTGCCGAATGACTTCAGCTTGTCGTGGCGGAATGTCTGTATCTGAGGGTTGGTTTTACCCAGTATGATATTAACTACGTAATCTATGTTAAAGCGTTCATCCAGTTCATTAATAGTATCGAGTACTATTTTAGAACTATCGCGTACTTCAAGTTTTTCTTTAGGATTGAGACAGTTGTCACAGTTGCCACAATTATCCTGTTCCAGTTTCTCTCCAAAATAGTGCAACAGTAACTTTCTGCGACATACACTGCTTTCAGCGTAAGCTACTGTTTCAGCTATTAGTTGGGCACCCATTTCTCTTTCGCTCAATGGCTTGTCCCGCATCAGGTGTTCCAGCTTCTGCACATCTTTATGAGAGTAGTACAGTATACATTTGCCTTCTAATCCATCCCTTCCTGCACGGCCTGTCTCCTGGTAGTAGTTCTCAAGGGATTTAGGTATGTTATAGTGGATAACAAATCGCACGTCAGGTTTGTCTATCCCCATACCAAATGCAATTGTTGCAACAATTACATCTACTTCCTCCATCAGGAACTGGTCTTGCCTTTGTGCCCTTAGTGAGGCATCAAGCCCTGCATGGTAGGCAACGGCAGATATGCCATTGGCCACCAGGGTATTAGCCAACTCTTCTGTTGTTTTCCTGTTGAGTGTATATATGATGCCACTCTTGCCTTTCATCGAGTGGATGAACTTCACAATATTCTTCAGCACTTTGTCTTTGCTGCCCTTGGGTACAATTTCATAATACAGGTTAGGCCTGTTGAACGAATCTATAAATACCTCAGGTTTTCTGAGGGAAAGATTTTTAACAATGTCATCCTGTACTTTAGGAGTAGCGGTAGCCGTAAGAGCAATGATAGGCAGGTCCGGGTTGATCTCGTCAATCATATCGCGCAGTTTGCGATATTCTGGTCTGAAGTCATGCCCCCATTCAGATATACAGTGAGCTTCGTCTACAGCTATAAATGAAATGTTTATGTCTGAGAAGAATGATATATTCTCTTGTTTGGTCAGGGTTTCCGGTGCTACATATAGCATCTTGGTATGTCCTTCTACAAGGTCAGTTTTTACCTTCTTCTGTTGCGCTTTGCTTAAGGTAGAGTTGAGGAAGTGAGCTACATGGTCTTTGCTGCTGTAGCCACGTATCAGGTCTACCTGGTTTTTCATTAATGCTATCAGGGGTGATACTATAATAGCTACACCATCACTCATGAGAGCCGGTAACTGGTAACACAGCGACTTTCCTCCACCTGTAGGCATGATTACAAATGTGTCTTTACCGGAAAGAATACTTTTGATGATCTTTTCCTGTTCTCCTTTAAATGATTCGAACCCAAAATGCTCATTCAGAGCCTTTTTTAGATTCAGCTTTGTGGAAACGGCAGCCATAAAACACTAAAATTTTACCAAGTAAACATCAAATCATAGGCATTTGATATATGAGCACCTCAATATGCAGTTAAAAACACCCCCTGATTTAAAGGCGTGCGAAGTTAACGATTATCAAGTTAAAAAAAATAAAATAATAAAGCAATATCTCATGGTAGATATTTTTAATTGAATCGGGTTACCTCCAGCATATCAGGGCATATCGCCAATAAATCAGTAACACTTTGTTTTAGTATCGGGTGGATATAAGACGGCGCTATTTCGTTTAACGGTACAAGTGCAAATCTTCGTTCATGCAAATATGGGTGTGGTATTGTAAGGTCTTCTTGTTGTATGATGCTATTATTATAGAAAAGTATATCAATATCTATAGTTCGCTGCCCCCATTTTTCAGTTCTGAATCGTCCAAGTTGCTGCTCACATTGCAATATCATTTTGAGCAGATTCTCTGCAATCAGTTCAGTTTGCATGGCGACTGCAATATTCAGGAAGTCAGGTTGGTCTGTTTTACCCCACGCTGCGGTCTGGTATATATGCGACCTTAAGGTTATGTTCCCTGCATGTTCATTCAGCAACGCAATAGCACGTTCAATGTTTTGTTCCCTGTCGCCTTCATTTCCCCCTAATAGTAAATACGCTGTATTCATTTAACTGCCGTATAGAATAAATAATCGCCAAAGTCATTTTCGTATCGCTTGATGATATCCCGGATCTCACCACTGGCAATATCTTTTTCGAGCTGAATTAATCCTTCAGCTACTTCTTCCTGGTTGGCATATACAGTGAATGAGGAAGCTCCGTTACGGATTTCAGGGCGCAGGTATTGTTCCGGGCGATTCTTATTGCTGTACAGGAAATGGTCCTGCAGTTCATCATGCACAAAGTATCTTTCTGTAGTTACAGAAGTAAATCCTGCTTTTAAAAATATATCCGTCATATCTGATATTTCGGGCACTACAGCCGCAGAGTTGCGCATAGTTTCGGGGAAGTAATGACAGAGCCAATAACCGTATATCTGCGTAGGTGTAAAACTTAAAAACACAGCCCTTGAGCCGGGTTTCAGTACTCTGTATATTTCTTTCAGGCCGTTCTCCATGCTATCCCAATGGTGCAATGTGAACGTACCTGTTGCTCCATCAAAACTTTCATTATCAAAAGGCAGGTGCTCGGCTTTAGCCTGGATGAAATTAATGTCCGGATACTTATTGCCGGCTTCGCTTATCATACGGTCAGAAGGTTCTGCACCTGTAAAAAGAAGTCCCTGTTGGGTATATGCATTGGTGTAGTTGCCCGTACCGCAACCAATATCAAGGTAATGTCCGTTTGTAACAGCTGAGAGGTTAGTCAGCATACATTCCACTATGTATGGGTCTGCACGCCTTGTGGTATTGTATCCAATGCCTATTGTGTTATATATAGGTGCGGGGTTGCTCATATTAGTCGTGTTTTTCTAATGCAGTTATCGTTTCTGCCATATCTGCGGCATTGTTAGACCTCAGGTTGGACATTAGTAGCTCATATTCTGCTGTTGCGCTGGTTTGTTTAGTGTCTGCAAGGAATACGAATAAGCCCTTTTGTTCTTTCTTCTTGAGGCCATTCACCTCCTTGATAAAATGAGTTATCTCTTTATTGGCCAGTTTTAAAATGATGGTTTGCAGATCGCTGCATACATCTCCGTCGCTCCTTATGTCTGTAGATAGGTGAATAGCCTTTGTAAGTAATTCTTTAGGATAGATATTACCCATGCTTCTCAGTGAATCTATGTATATACGGCGTTGCTTATACAATTGATCCATAGGAGCGGGGTTAAATACGTCCATCAGGGTGTTTTTGTCTGCCGGGAATGCAGATATATATTGCATTTGTACAACAGGCGATAAGGGGGCTTTTAATAATTGCTCATAAGCACCCTTAATTTTTATAGATGCAGGTAACAGGTCTTGTGCCAGTGTATAGTTCAGGTTAAGCACGTATAATAGTAGTGCCGCACCTAATTTCTTTGATATCATTGGTAGCTAATTACCTTCAAAAATAACCCTAATTAAATAACTTATTTTGATTGTCTGATAACCAAGCATGTATATTTGCATAGCAATAATATAAGCATAAACAAACTTCTACCAGATGAAGCAATTTTTTAAGATGTTTTTCGCCTCGCTGCTGGCTATGATCGTAGCAGGTGTAATAATTTTCGGGGTAATTATTGGGATGATAGTATCAGCTGTTTCTAAATCAGTATCGCCTGAGTCTAAGATCAAGGTAAGCTCTAACTCTGTATTAGTGATCGACCTCAGTAAAAAGATACATGAGCAGGGCGAAAGTAATTCGCTTGCATTATTCGCAGATGGAGATGCCTATAATGCCGGTATTTATGATATTACCAAATCGATAGGATACGCAAAAACAGATAAAGATATTAAGGGTATACTGATCAAATTAGACCAGAGCCCCAATGGCTGGGCTACAATGCAGCAGTTACGTTCTGCGATCAATGATTTCAGGTCGAGTAATAAGTTTGTTTACGCTTATGGTGAGCAAATAACACAAGGGGCGTATTATGTAGCATCAGCAGCAGATAGCATTTACCTGAACCCGATGGGGGATATGGAATTGAAAGGTTTTGCTACCATACTTGCTTATTTTAAGGGTACATTGGAGAAACTTGAGATAGAGCCGGAAATATTCTATGCCGGTAAGTTCAAAAGTGCTACCGAACCCTTCCGGGCAGATAAGATGAGTGAACCTAACAGGTTGCAGATAACGGAGTTTATTGATGATTTTTGGATAGAATTTACCAGGGCCGCTGCACAACATACTCATACTGATGCAGCTAATATCAATCAATTGGCAGTTTCGGGAGCTATACAGTTCCCTAAAGATGCATATACCAATAAGCTGGTAGACGGATTGCTCTATTGGGACCAGGTAGAGCAGCGTATAAAAAAACATACAGGGGACTCAGAAAAAGATGATATCAGATACGTTGCGATTAATGATTATGTAGAAAGTACAAGGCACAACCGTAAAATAAAGACAGATAAGGTAGCTGTACTTTTTGCTGAAGGCAATATCGTAGATGGCGAAAGCGATGATATGTACCAGGTGGCATCTTCAGATATGATAGATGAGATACGCAAACTGGCTAATAATGATAAAATAAAAGCAGTTGTTTTGCGTGTCAATTCTCCGGGTGGTAGTGCACTCGCATCGGAAGTGATACTGCGAGAGTTGAACCTGCTGCGTAAGAAAAAACCTTTGGTGGTGTCTATGGGAGACCTTGCAGCATCAGGCGGGTATTACATTTCTTGCCAGGCTGACAGCATATTTGCCATGCCTAATACTATAACCGGTAGTATAGGTGTATTCTCTATGTTCTTCAATACAGAGAAACTGATGAAGAATAAACTCGGTGTAACATTTGATGGCGTTAAAAATGCCCCTTATGCCGACTTCCCTAATGCTACAAGAGCAATGACTCCAGATGAAGCACAGAAAATGCAAAGCTCTGTAGACAACATATATACTATTTTCAAAAGCAGGGTAGCCATGGGCCGCAAGCTGAATATTGAGAATGTAGACAGTATAGCGCAAGGAAGGGTATGGACAGGTTCTGATGCAAAAGAAATAGGGCTTGTTGATGAAATTGGCAACCTCGACAGGGCTATTGTAAGCGCAGCTAAGCTGGCAGGTGTAAGTGATTACCAGGTGACAACATATCCGGAACCGGCAGACAGGTTTGAGTCTATGTTCAAACGTTTCAAGAATAACTCCCAGGCAGCAGTTGTGATGAAAGCAGTGCTGGAAAATGAAGTAGGGGTAGATTATGAATACTTTAAACAACTCAATGATCTGCGCCGTATGAATGGTAAGTCTATGATGGCTTTGCCATACCTGCTTAATGTGAACTAAGCTGTTTATTGATAGTTGGAATATCCCCGTAGTGACTACTACGGGGATATTTTTTTATAAAAAGTAAATCCGGAACCGATAAACCTCCGTAAGTAAAATCATAAAAACATTTTCTAACAATTATCTAAAAGCTGATTTATGAAACGTATCATTTTTATTCCGGCATTGCTGGTAGCATTCATTGCTGTTAACCCGAATGTAAGTTTTGCCAAAAACGACAAAACAGTTATGGTTGGCGGGGCTCCTATGTATCCATCAAAGGATATTGTCGATAATGCTGTAAACTCAAAGGACCATACAACCCTTGTAGCTGCGGTAAAAGCTGCCGGTCTTGTGGAAACGCTTAAAAGTGAGGGTCCTTTTACAGTATTCGCCCCTACCAATGCAGCATTTAATATGTTGCCTGCCGGTACCGTTGATAATCTGTTGAAAGCTGAGAATAAAGCTACACTGACAGCTGTGCTCACCTACCATGTAGTAGCAGGTAACTGGGATGCTAAATCTCTGATGGCAAAGGTAAAGTCAGGCGGAGGCAAAGCAGTACTGAAAACAGTACAGGGTGGTGAAATTACCATAATGGAAAAGGATGGCGCTTTATGGGTATGGGATGCAAAAGGTGGTATGGCTAAGATCACAATAAAAGATGTGCACCAGAAAAATGGAGTTATACATGTAATTGACCATGTGTTAATGCCTATGTAATATTCATTGCAGGAAAGGATTTTATATATAGCTACATAGTATCTTTGCGGGGGAATTTTTATTCCCCCCGTTTTTTGCCTGTTATATGAGTAATTCTAAGAAAGAAACAATATCGGTATTTGATATATTTAAGATAGGTGTAGGTCCCAGCAGTTCACATACATTAGGTCCATGGAGGGCGGCACTTCGTTTTCTTGAAACTGTGAAGTCATATGGATTGGATAATGTAGTGTCTGTAAAGGCTTTGCTATATGGCTCTTTGGCTAAAACAGGTAAGGGCCACGGTACAGATGTTGCCGTTATATTGGGTTTATGTGGCGAAGATCCCGTGACTTTTGATGTAAATGAAATAACACCCCGAATACAACAGATAGGCGCTGAAAAGAAAATGATGTTGGCACTGGCCAAACAAATTAGTTTCAATCCTGCTACCGATGTAGTATTCCTGATGGATGAAAGCCTGCCATATCACCCGAATGCAGTTACATTTCTCTGCACATTCAATGATGGTAACGAGATCGCAGAAACATTCTATTCTATAGGTGGCGGTTTTGTAGTGAAGGAAGGAGAAGACGGTGGCGGTGTACATTCTGCAGAACTCCCTTTCCCTATCGCAAAGGCTGATGAATTGCTGCATTGGTGCAGGAAGACAGGCCTGAGCATTGCTGAAGTGGTGATGGAAAATGAACATAGCTGGAGAAGTGAAGAAGAAACAAGAAAGGGAGTGCTCAAGATATGGGAAGTGATGCGCGACTGTATATATCGCGGATGCCACATACAGGGTGAATTACCGGGAGGGTTGCAGGTTACAAGACGCGCGGCGAACCTTAATAAGAAATTACTGAAGGGTAAGACATATAATAATTACGAAGAGTGGCTGCAGGCTATAAGAAGCGGTGGACAAGGATTTCAGTATACGCTAGATTGGGTAAGCTGTTTCGCGCTGGCTGTAAATGAGGAAAATGCTTCATTCAGCAGGGTAGTGACTGCACCTACCAATGGCGCTGCCGGGGTTGTACCTGCAGTATTGCATTATTTCATAGCATTCTGTGATGGATACGACGAGGGTAAGATCATCAACTTCCTGCTGGCTGCATCTGAAATAGGCAGTATTTTCAAAAAAGGAGCAACACTGTCGGCAGCAATGGGTGGTTGCCAGGCAGAGATAGGAGTTTCCTCATCAATGGCTGCTGCAGCTCTTACAGAAAGCCTGGGGGGCAATGTACGCCAGGCGCTTATGGCGGCAGAGATAGCTATGGAGCACCACCTGGGGCTTACCTGCGATCCTGTAGGTGGACTGGTGCAGGTGCCTTGTATAGAACGTAATACGATGGGAGCTATTAAAGCCATCACCGCGTCACAACTGGCATTGCAAAGCAATCCTGATAATGCCCGCGTGTCGCTGGATAATGTGGTGAGCACCATGTGGAACACTGCCCTTGATATGAACCATAAATACAAAGAAACAGCAGAGGGAGGCCTCGCGGCACATATTCCGCTGAGCTTACCTGAATGCTAACAGAATCAACTATTATATTTGCGGCATGAATAAAGATTTCCTGAAGGACTTATTTGGTAATAAATACAATGCAGACAACTTCTTTTTGCTGGCCGGACCTTGTGTGGTAGAAAGCGAAGAGAATGTAATGCAGATAGCAGAAAGTGCGGTAAAGACATGTGAAAGGCTGAAGATACCTTATGTGTTCAAAGCGTCTTACCGAAAAGCCAACAGGACCAAAGCTACCGGTTTCCAGGGTATTGGTGATGAGAAGGCTCTGAAGATCATTGCCAAGGTACGTGATACATTTAATGTGCCTGTAGTAACGGATATTCATCTTCCTGATGAAGCAGCAATGGCTGCTGAATATGTAGATGTGTTACAGATACCTGCATTCCTGTGCCGCCAGACAGACCTGCTCTTAGCAGCTGCAGCTACGGGTAAGGTAGTTAATATAAAGAAAGGGCAATTTCTTAGCCCGCAGGTAATGAGATTTCCTGTAGAGAAGGTGATAGGTGCAGGCAATGATAAAGTAATGCTTACAGATCGTGGTACTATGTTTGGTTACCATGACCTGATAGTTGACATGCGCGCTATACCGCAGATGCAGGAAATAGGTGTACCTGCAATACTTGATTGTACCCATGCCCTGCAACAACCTAACCAGGAAGCAGGGTTTACCGGTGGAGATTCCAGCATGATAGAAACTTTAGCACGTGCAGCAATAGCTGTAGGAGCTGATGGATTGTTTATGGAAACACATCCAGATCCGGCAAATGCAAAATCTGACGGCCCTAATATGCTGCGTTTAGATTTGCTTGATAGTCTTATGGATAGATTGACGCGTTTAAAACAGGTAGTTAATACTTTCTAGTCAGTTTCCCGTTCTCTTTTGGGAGTATATCCCAACCAATGTGCTTATATGCAGAATGTGCATAAGCATTGTTATTTTCCGGATGCGCAGAATGGCCGTGTAATATAATGTTGTAGTGGGCAATGGCTTCCTGCATTGCAGGTGCATGGTAAGGTAGATTGAGGAAATTGCTATGCTCTATGTTTACCAATGGGTGGAAATTGATGTAGCAGACCTTACTGCTTAACGGGTGTTTTACTTTCATCCCCAACTGGTTGAGCTTGCTTACTAAATAAGCACCGCCAAGTGTTCTGTCTTTAGGGTTGTAATGCACATATATATTTCGCGCAAACTGTATTTTGTTTAACCATTTCCTGTGACCAAGCTGCGGCACGCAGGGTGCATTCAGGATTATATTGTCAGCCCATATATCATCATTTAGCAGCCATAATTTATTCTTTCTTACAGTTTCTCTTATCATATTATTACCCATGCTATGGAAGAATAATGATATATGCCCGGTACCCATTTTGTTATGCTCTCTAAGAGATTTTATTTCAGCCAATACCGGTACAAAGTCCTTATAAACTATCTTGGCATTGTGCATGGCAAAATAGTAGTTGCCCAGGCTCTTTTTGGTGGTACTTATGCTTGGATAATCGAACATGATGGTATTCACCTTGTATGTACCTGTGAGGCTGATACCTCGCTCAAGGTCAGAGGTGAAGAGTTTACCCATACCTTCGACATAAGTTACCCAATCCCTGTTCTTATCAGGCATATAGTTTATTGCAGCTTCAAGCGTATGCGTTTCATACAGATGCCACTGGCCATTATATGTATAACATATGAAATAGTGCAGGTTGTGTTCATCACGCTTCTGTGCCATGAAACGCAAGCTATCTTTCTGCATAATGCGGTTGCTCACCACTACAATGGCTGTATCAGTTTCGGTGAGTGAGGCGGGAGGAGTATTATCCAGGGATAACCTATGCCAGTAATCTTCGCTGTTATACCAGCCAAACTGCCCGAAAGCAGGTACAGAAGTCAATAATATTAGTGTTGCCAGCCAAAGTTTCATATGATATAAACGCTATAATGGTGCAAATGGTTCTCAAATTTAACCAATAAACAAGTACCCACCGCGGGGTATATATTTTGCTTAATAATGAATAATTTCACGCCCGCTATTGATTGCTATTTGATCAGGCAAATTTGCTTATGAATAAGAACTTACTCCTTTTACCGGTATTCGGCCTTTTGAGCCTGCAGGGATTGCAAGCACAGAAGAAGATGTTTACAATGGCAGAGGCAACGAATGGACTTACAACTACTTTAGCCCTGCAGGGTATTAAACAGGCCAGTTGGGAACCGGGCACTAATAAATTATACCAGGTAGTGAGGACTGACAGCGGGGATGTATGGATATCAACTAAGTTTCCTGAAAAGACTATTGATACAGTACTGAAACTGAAAGACCTGAATACAAAGGTATATGGCAAAGAGAAGCTGATGTTCATGCCGGCCATGAAATGGCTGGAGCAGGGTACTGCATATTATATAGATGGTCATGAGATCAAGAAGGGTATAATGTCCGGCGAAGGGTTTTTGTGGAGTAACTGGCTGACTCTACCGGAGAAAGCTGAGAATATCACTGTGCATAAAACAGGTAATGTAGCTTACACGATTGACAATAACCTCTGGTTTATCAATAACAATAAACAGACCATCCGTCTTACAGATGATAGGGATAGCAATGTAATAAACGGGCAGGCTGTACACCGCAATGAGTTTGGTATTGATGGAGGTATATTCATATCTCCGGATGGTAATTATATTGCCTACTATCATATGGACCAGACAATGGTAGCTGATTATCCAATTGTCGATTGGTCTGTCGTGCCTGCTAAGAGCAAGAATATTAAATATCCAATGGCAGGAGGTACTTCGCACCAGGTAACACTGCGCGTATACAGCCAGGTAACAGGCAAGACTACTATTATAAAAACTGATGGCCCTAAAGATCAATATCTGACTAATGTAACATGGAGCCCTGATGAACGCTTTATATACATAGCTGTTGTTAGTCGCAGCCAGAACGAGATGTGGCTGAACCAGTACGAGGTATATAATGGTGGCCTAATCAAAACATTGATACAGAAAACCAGTCCTAAATATGTAGAACCGCTCAACCCACTCACATTCGTGCCGGGTTCATCAGACAAGTTTATTTGGATGAGTCAGCATGATGGTTATATGCACCTTTATCTTTGTAATACAGATGGTAAGGTGATAAAGCAATTGACCAAAGGTGAATGGATAGTAAACGAGATAGTGGGTATCAATAAAGCTACTAACGAAATAATCATTACTGCCAGTAAAGAATCCCCGCTTGAGAAGCATTGCTACTCTGTAGATATAGAAAGTGGTAAGGTAGAACGTATAGACAAAGAGCCGGGATGGCATACAATTACTACTAATGACAGTGGTACTTATATGCTCGACGTGTTTAGTTCTAAAAATGTTCCTAAGCGTACAGAAGTACGTGCTACAAAAGGCAGCTTCAGCTATGTGCTGGTAGAAGCACCTAATACACTGGCAGATTATGCAAGGCCTGAAGTGCAACAGGTAACATTGGCAGCAAGTGATGGTACTCCATTGTACGCAAAACTGGTATTGCCGGTAGGCTTTGATGAACACAAGAAATACCCTGTGATAGTGTATTTATATAATGGGCCTCATGTTCAGTTAGTAAAGAACACTTTCCCTGAAAGCGGTAACCTCTGGTATGAGTATATGGCACAACATGGTTATATAGTATTTACTATGGACGGACGCGGCAGCAGTAACAGGGGGCTTGCGTTTGAACAGGCAACCTTCCGCAGGCTGGGTACAATAGAAATGGAAGATCAGTTAAGAGGGGTAGAGTTCCTTAAAGCTATGCCCTGGGTAGACACTGCACGTATGGGCGTACACGGCTGGAGCTTTGGTGGCTTCATGACCACATCACTGATGCTGCGCCACCCTGGTGTGTTTAAGGTAGCGGTAGCAGGTGGGCCTGTGATGGACTGGAAGATGTACGAGATAATGTATACAGAACGCTATATGGATACACCGCAGGAGAACCCTGAAGGTTATGAGACTGCTAATCTACTGACCAAAGTAAAGAACCTGAAAGGCAAACTGATGCTGATACATGGTACAGATGATGCTACGGTTGTATGGCAGCATTCTATCAACTTCCTCAAGAAGGCTGTGGATGAGAATGTACAGGTAGACTATTTTGTTTACCCGGGCTATGAGCACAATGTGCGTGGTAAAGACCGTGTACACCTGATGCAGAAGATAACTGACTACTTCGATACTTATTTGAAATAAACTAAAAGCCCGCGATGAGCGGGCTTTTAGTTTTATTGTAGATTAATCTTATTCAAAGCCTTCTTATATTCTGCTATTTTCTTCCAATACATAATCCAGACAACCATTCCTGCCAATAACAGGATAATACCAAAGGGGATATATTTGGCTATCAACGTAATAGGATACATTACAGATGAAAAAACACCAAGGTTATATAAAGGCATATAGTCCACATGTTCGCCTCTGTCATTGAACTCTGCAGCTATAGATTCAGCTATTTTCTTAGCAAGAATAAAATTCCATACAAAATTGAATACGGGTATTAGCATAAGCCATACCATGCCTGGTTCTGTTTTTCTGTTCAATGGCTTTATTGCTTTCAACGTGTTTTGTAAAGTGAGCAAATAAGCTACGATCAGTGCAATAAAAGCAAAAAGAAAGAGGAGTGATATAAGTGGATTATTCATAGGTGTTAAGTTTGAAATGTTAGTCTTCCAGTTTCTTTATTCCCAGCACATCCCGCATATCAAATATACCTTCTTTACCATTGATATATTCTGCCGCAAGTACAGCACCAAGCGCAAATCCTTTTCTGTTGTGGGCAGTGTGTATTATCTCAATATCATCAATCTCTGATGAGTACTTAACTACGTGTGTGCCGGGTACGTTCTCTATGCGATGAGCTATAATCGGGAAAGCATCGGGGTTGTCTGTACTTTCTTTAGCCCAGTGTTTTTTGCGGGTCATGTTTTCCAGTATCTGCTCTGCTATGCTTATAGCAGTACCGCTTGGTGCATCTTTCTTTTGGGTATGGTGTGTTTCTTCTACAGTAATATTATAGTCAGGCTGCTCGTCCATCAGTGATGCCAGCATCTTATTTATCTCGAAGAAGATATTGACACCAATACTGAAATTAGATGCCTGCAGAAATGCTTTGCCTTTTTCAGCCGCTTTCAATTTAGCATGGGGCAGTCCTTCGTTCCAGCCCGTAGAGCCGCACACTACAGATACTCCTGCATCAAGACAGGCAATCACATTTTCCTTCGCAGCTTCAGGGTTGGTGAATTCTATCGCCACATCTGCTTTAGACAGGTTCTCCTTTGTCATCTCGTGCCTGTTGGCAGTGCTGATGCGCATAACGATACTATGTCCGCGTTGCAGGGCTATTTCTTCTATGGCCTTGCCCATTTTGCCATATCCAATCAGGGCTATATTCATATGCTATATTACTAATGAAATGATGGTGAAGATGGCAAAGATAATGCTGCCTATACCATTGGTATTTGCAAATGCCATATTCACTTTGCTCAGGTCGTTGGGTTTTACCAGCATGTGCTGGTATATCAATAAACCTGTAAATGCTGCTGCCCCCACCCAGTATGTCCAGCTAAAGCCGCCATATATACCTGCTGCAAAAACGGTAATGGCTGTTACTACATGCAGCATGTCAGATACCAGCAAAGCTCTCTTTTTACCCAGCATAGCAGGTATGGAATGCAGTTTGTTGTCACGGTCAAATTCTTCATCCTGCAAAGCATAGATAATGTCAAAACCAGATACCCATGTTATCACTATCAGCGAGAACAATACAGGCAGTAGTTTGAAATAACCTGTTACCGCAAGAAAAGCACCCAGCGGAGCCAGTGAGAGACCGAGGCCCAGCACCAGGTGACAAAGTGCAGTAAAACGTTTAGTATAGCTATAGAACAATACCACAAATATTGCCACGAACGACAGGTAGAACACCATTGTGTTGATGAACCATGTTGTGAGTATGAACAATAGCACATTGGCTATGGTAAAGCCCAGTGCATTGCCCGGGGTTATGATACCCGCAGGTATCTCACGTTTGGCAGTGCGTGGGTTAAGCGCGTCAAAGCGACGATCGAGATAGCGGTTGAATGCCATTGCCGATGTGCGTGCAAATACCATGCAGAGCAACACTTTAATGAACAGCGGCCACGCAAAGCTTTGGTTTTCCACAGTTACAGCCAACGTGAAGCCAATAAGTGCAAACGGCAATGCAAATACCGTGTGGCTGAATTTTATCAGCGACAGGTAGTTGTTGATACGCTTGCCTAATGTTATTTCTGCTGTACTCATTTTTCTTTTACATCAACAGTAAAGCCTACAGACATTGCCTCTTCCTGTGCGTTAGAATATATCATTACGTTCTTTTCCTGGTGGCCTTTTTTATTAGCACTGTTGAACTGTACCACTATATCGCCTTCTCCGCCAGGTTGTACAGGCTCTTTTGGGAACGATGGTATAGTGCAACCGCATGAAGCAACCGCATTTGAAATGATGAGCGGGCTTGTGCCTGTATTCTTAAAGTGGAAAGAATGTTTTACAACATCGCCTTCTGTAATAGTACCGAAGTTGAGCTTCAGGCTGTCGAAAGCAATAGTAGTTTTAGGCAGTTCGCGCATTTTGCGTTCACGCTGCATGGCTTCGTCCTGTGGAACAGCATTGCCGTTGCCTGCGCCAATATGGTATTTGTTGAATAACGCTGTGCTGCTTACACCGCTCAGCTCTACCAGTGCTATCACGAAGAGCGATAATGTAAGCACGGTGAGCAATACTGTTTTTAACTGGGCATTCATTTTATCTATGATTTTAATTTATGATCTATGATTGTTTTTCATGTAATCTATTAATCGGGTTCTAGCTGTTCTCTTCCCAAACTTGTGCAAGGTGCACTAATGTCTCTACTGCTTTCTCCATGTCCTGCACGCTTACATATTCCTGTTTTGAGTGGATACCCATCTCACCTGTAAACAGGTTAGGACAAGGCAGCCCCATGAAAGACAGGCGAGAGCCATCTGTACCACCGCGCACGCTCATGCGCTCTGCCTGCATACCTGCACGCTTGTAGGCTTCTTCTGCATAGTCCATTACCTGTGGGTTATCATCCAGCACTTCTTTCATATTGCGGTATTGTTCTTTCACCACAAATTCAGTTGTCACACCCGGGAATTCTTTTGCTGTTTCATATACCAGGGCTTTCAGCCTTTCTTCGTGCTTTGCCAGCATTGCTGTATCAAAATCGCGGATGATGAATGATACACTTGCTTTTTCCAGTACGCCTTCCATATGCACCGGATGTACAAAACCCTGTTTGCCTTCTGTTGTTTCGGGGCACCATTCGTTGCGCGGCAATTTATCTACAAAAGCAGCAGCAGCTTTTATAGCGCTTACCATTTTGTCTTTAGCATAGCCGGGGTGTGCACTGATGCCATGGAAGGTAACCGTAACGCCATCTGCGCTGAAGGTTTCACCTTCAAGATGGCCGCGTTCACCACCGTCAAGCGTATAGCCAAACTGTGCGCCCAGTTTCTGCATATCAACTTTTGCCACACCACGTCCTACTTCTTCGTCAGGAGTAAAGAGTATGCGGATCTTACCATGCGGTATTTCAGGGTGTTGTATGAGATAGTTTGCAAGGTCCATAATGATAGCTACACCTGCTTTGTCATCTGCGCCCAGCAGGGTAGTACCCGATG
This sequence comes from Flavipsychrobacter sp., assembly GCA_044227125.1. Classification (GTDB taxonomy): domain Bacteria; phylum Bacteroidota; class Bacteroidia; order Chitinophagales; family Chitinophagaceae; genus Polluticoccus. Next base: position 533,622 of record JBGAFS010000001.1, on the reverse strand, counting down.
CGGTAATGATATCATCACCTATTCTCTGCAAGAGGTATGGATGTTCTTTGGTGGTAATTACCACGCTGTTATCATCAGGCAGTACTATATCAGCACCGCTGTAATTCTTGTGTAGTATTGGTTTCACGCCTTCACCACTGCAATCAGGAGCAGTGTCTACGTGAGAGCAGTAACATAATACAGGTACGTTCTTACCTGATGTAGCAGGGATGGTTGCATACACATAACCATGCCCGTCCAGTTCAGCATCTGTTATACCCATAGCTTGCAGCTCCTGTACCAGTATGCGGCTCAGGTCTTTTTGTTTTTCTGTAGATGGCTGTGAGGGAGATGCAGGGTCGCTCTGTGTGTCGACCTGTACATAGCGCATGAAACGCTCTGCGGCTGTATGTGTATAATTGGTTATGCCCATGATAAATGTTAAGGGCGTAAAAATAAGCTACCTGCGGCAGAGTGTAGTTAATTATAGCAAAAAATGATAGCTGCCAACCATTCAGATTGCAAACTATTATATCTGTTGCTAAGAATTGCTAAGTGCGATATTTTTTTATTCAAGATATTTCAGGTGGCGGCCGTGCCAACTGCTCTCTAATTGTATATCTTTTTCAATAGCCCTGAGCCTTTCGCGCAGGTGGGTGGTTTTCAGCACTACTACTTCGCCATCGCGCAACACTTCTTTTTCTGTACCCAGTTCGCCACGCATTATTTTGGCCAGCAGTTCACGTTTTTCGGTCATATCGGCAATACGTCCCTTATGAATCTTGCGGCACTCTTCCATTACCTCTTCATCGGCCTGCATCAGCGCCTGTTTTATTTTGCCCCTGATATAGGAGTTGGCCAGCAAGCGGCTTGCGCCCGATTGTGCAGAAAGCTCGGATGTGCCGGGGTAGGCATACTGGTAAGAGCCGGTGCGGTCGCCCGTAAGTATCATGGAATTGATGAACCGCTCATAGGCAAGGTTGATAGTTGACATGGTTTGATAGTTTTCAGGGTTTATAATTTTATCAGTACAAAAATACATTAATTGTATAATAAAATGAAAAAATAATGAATTGACAACAATGCTGCACCATTGTTGCTTACGAAATAACTATTGTACCTTTGCCGCATGGATGGTATCAGTTTATCAGAGATAGTAACGGTGTCTTTCGCCCTGTTTGCGGTGATAGATATGCTGGGGTCTATACCCGTGCTGCTGGCGCTGAAGAAAAAGATGGGTGATATAAGCGCGGTACAGGCTACACTGGTGTCGGGCGCGTTGATGCTGGTATTCTTCTTCATAGGCGAGCAGATGCTCAATTTCATGGGGCTGGATATACACTCCTTCGCCATAGCAGGGTCTATAGTAATATTTGTACTGGGACTGGAGATGGTACTGGGCTTAGAGATATTCCGTGCAGAGAAGGATAATAAATCAGGCAATGTAGTACCGATAGCTTTCCCGCTTATAGCAGGGTCGGGTACGCTGACCACTGTGATGTCTATGAAAGCCAGCTACCATGCTGTGAATATATTGATCTCAATTTTCATCAACCTCATATTTGTGTACATCACCCTGCGCTCGCTGAACCTGCTGGAGCGTGTACTGGGACCATCGGGTATACTGGTGGTACGTAAATTCTTCGGCGTTATACTACTGGCTATAGCTGTGAAGATGTTCAGGGCTAATATAGGAGTGTAAAAAAGCCGGGAGAAAACTCCCGGCTGTGCATCTACGCAAACCTCAACCTACTCTTCCTTCCGGCTTACTCTATCATCATTTCTGTTAACTTTCTTTACCAGTTGTACAAATTTCGATTGTGTTGTCCTCTATGTGATGATACGTTATTATGGATTCCATAAAATTTTCTGAAAAAATATTTTCCTGACTGAGTGATGACAATAAAAAAGCCACCGCATGCGGTGGCTTTTTTAAAATATGCTAGTATTGTTATTACCAAACTTTAGCCCTGTCAGCTTCAGCGCGGTACATTTTGTCGCCTTCTTTTATGCCGAATGCTTTGTAGAATTCAGGCATATTGCTCAGCGGGCTGTTACAACGCCATACGCTTGGAGAGTGCGGGTCTGTTTTAATACGTGTAGCCATTTCTTCAGGCGTTACGTTTGCTCTCCAAACCTGTGCCCAGCTCAGGAAGAAACGCTGGTCAGGTGTGAAACCATCTATTTTTTCTTCGCTTTGTCCTTGCTTGGTTTTCTTGAATGCTTCGTAAGCTATTGCAATACCACCAAGGTCAGCCAGGTTTTCACCCAGAGTCAGTTGACCATTTACGTGTACAGTATCCAGTACCGTATAACCATTGAACTGGTTAACAACCACATTAGTTTTTTCAGTGAATTTCTTAGCATCTTCCGGTGTCCACCAATCATTCAGGTTACCATCAGCATCATACTGGCGGCCCTGGTCGTCGAAACCGTGTGTCATTTCGTGGCCTATTACACCACCTATACCACCGTAGTTCACTGCATCATCAGCATTCTGATCGAAGAATGGGAACTGAAGTATACCGGCAGGGAAAACGATCTCGTTGAATGCAGGATTGTAGTAGGCATTCACAGTAGGAGGTGTCATACCCCATTCTGTACGGTCAACCGGTTTGCCCAGTTTGTTGATCATATAATCATAATCAAAAGCAGAAGCTGCCATGATGTTTTTCACGTAGTCAGTACCTGCGATGTCCAGTTTGCTGTAATCCCTCCATTTGTCAGGATAACCGATCTTTTTCATGAAGGTGTTGAGCTTGCCTATTGCTTTTTGCTTAGTAACATCACTCATCCAGTCAAGACGTTTGATGCGTTCTGCATAGGTGTCCTGCAGGTTTTTCAGCAGTTCCAGCATGCGTTGTTTAGCTTCCGGTTTGAAGTGCTGGTCTACATACATTTGTCCCAGCAGTTCGCCCAGTGAACCGTCAACTACACGCAGTACACGCTGCCAGCGAGGCCTTTGCTCTTTCTGGCCACGTACGGTACGGCCATAGAAATCAAAATGTGCTTCGTCGATATTGCTGGCAAGGTAAGGAGCCATATCATTTACAGCATGGAATTTCAGGTATGCTTTCCATACATCCAGCGGTGTAGCTTTCAGTTGCTTGCTTACTTCTGCAAAGAATTTAGGGGTAGCAACGATACAAGAATCCTGTCCTGCGATCTTCATGTTCGTGAACATCGTTTTCCAGTCTATACCCGGAGTCAGTTTGCTGAAACCGTCAATGCTGAATTTGTTGTATAGTTTGTATGGGTCACGCATTTCTACACGTGTCATAGAAGCACCGGCCAGAGATTCTTCCAGTTTGTAGATAGCTGCTGCATTTTTAGTTGCAGTAGCGCTGTCTTCGCCCATCAGCATCAGCATCTTCACCTGGTACACTTTATATGCGTCGCGTATTTTGGTAGTGCGCGGGTCTTTATCAAAATAATAATCGCGGTCAGGCAAGCCGAGGCCACCTTGTGCAAACTGGCATATCTGCTTAGTTACATTCTTATCATCAGGAGATACATAGAATGCAAACAGCTGACCATTGCCTTGTGCATAGCCGGTGCTTATTTCATTTAGTATGCCGTTAGCATCTGTGATAGCATCTATGCGTTTCAGTATGTCGTTCATCGGTGTGATACCGGCTTTATCAATAGCAGCGCTATCCATACCATTACGGTAAAGCGTACCTACTTTTTGTTCTGCACTGCCTGCCGCAGCATCTTTCTTAGCAGCAGCGGCATCGAGTATCTCATGCAGCTTTTTATAGTTGTCTTCTACCAGCAGGTCGAAGCTGCCCCAACGGGTTTTATCACCCGGTACAGGGTTGTTCTTTAACCAAGTGCCATTAGCATAGAGAAAGAAGTTATCGCCGGGGCGTATGGTTGTATCCATATTGGCCGGGTCGATGAACTTACGGGGCTCATTCTCCGCAGTTTTTTTGCCTGCATCCTGGCAAGATGTCATAACAACTGCCGATGCACCAACAAATAATAAGTGCTTAATTTTCATCAGACTTTTTTTTAAGGGAAACAAATGTACTAATAAACCTATCTGTTTGAAAGGTTTTAATGAAGTAGCTGGGGTGAAATACCGGGTGAAAATGTGTTCAGGCTATCCGCCGCCAGTCCCTCCGTATATGTTTTACTTCTACTATACCGGGGAAGAAGTATTTCCGGCGGCTTACAATATCCCTGCAAAGGCAGCGTGTACGCAGTTGCTCTATTTTTTCGTATACACGGCCTTCTTCCGTCTGGAACCATTGTCCCGGTTCTATATCATCCACCAGTTTGTGGCCGGGCTTTTGTTCGTCGTAGCGGTATAATGCTTTGAACAGGCCGGGGTCTGTACAAGTGCTGGCAGCAGGGTTGCGCAGGTATGAAATGAGTGCTTTCTCTACATCCTGCGGAAAAATTCCTTTACCTATATAAGGTATGAGTACATGCCTGAATTGTGTCTTCCACTCTTTACCGTGCGGAGATACGGTATCTTTAAAGTGTACGTAAGTGAGCATATGTGCCAGCTCATGCAGCAGTGTTATCAGGAAGCTGTATTTGTTCAGGTTCACATTCACACTGATGCGGTGATAATTGGCATCAGGCATTGGCTGCCTGTAGTCGCCCAGTACAGATTTACGCTCGTGTGTAAGTGTCAGGTGAATAGTATGGTTCCTGAAATACGGAGCCACCATTTCGAAGGTGTTATCCGGCAGAAAGTTTTGCAGGTAATTGATAGGAGTTTCTTTCTTTTTCATATTCTCATTTCGTCTCTTTTGCCAACTTAGATAAAGCCCAGGTCTCAACTATTGTGTATGCGGCATATATACCGAATAATACGAACAGTGTAGGTTTGTGCACATTGGGCCTGTTCACCATTACATAAATGAGTATTGCTATGATGCAAACAAACAGTTTAAGAAATGATGATGCATTTACGCCACGCACAAATGCTGCCGGCCTGTTATCAAGTTGTTTTGTTACTAAAAAATAGCTCGTGATGGTTAGTAGTGCTACTACTGCGTTTCCCGTCATCAGAACAGGAAAGCTATATTGGGGAGCGTACAGTCTGAGCGAGTAGAATACTGCGCTCAATACCAAAAATAGTATAACAATGGCAGTAACAAAATATTTTTTCATTTTTTTGGTTTGTTAAATTCCCGTATCAGTTGCCAAAGCGAAATACCCAGCGCTACGAGGGGCAACGAAATTATAAATAAAGGGAATTTCCAACCAATTAAGTTATCCAGCTTATACCCCCCGAAGACCGCCAGCAACAGCATAGCCATCCACTGGGTACCCAGCCCGGCATAGCGCAATATATTACGGTTTTTATCTTCTGTTGCCATTATTTAGTGGCCTTCTTATTATCTCTGCGAACGCCTTCTATGGCGTCTTTCTTTAATACCTCATTGGCGGGCAGCATGCTGTTCATAGCCTCCTGCTTTACTTTGCTGAGGTCCAGCATATGAGTATCGGGTTTCACCACATTTTCGCCGCTGATCACTTTTTTCAGGTCGTCTTCATATTTCTGCTGGGCTGATACCACATCCATGAGCGAGTCTACGTTTTGTTTCATGCGTACCAGCTCTGTACGGGTAGAGTTATTGCCATAGCCCGGTATATAGTATTTCAGCGGGGTAGCCAGCAGCACCAGCACGGTAAGGAATATCACGGTCACAAATATGCTGCTCAGCAATATATATAGCTTGCGCATAGTAAGCCTGAAAGAGGCCAGCTCTTCCAGCGACTCATCATCTATAAAAACCACCCGGTACTGGGTGTTGAGCCGTTTAAATATATCCCTTCTTTTACCCGTTTTTGGTTTCATTGCAGTATCGGCAAGTTACGCTTTTGCACACAGAAACTATTAGTTAAAATCAGGTGAACGGGTCAGATGTTGAGCAATTTATATGCATGTAAATTCCCTGTTTTTTGGGTATTTTTGAGAGAATTGCTTTACTTGTAGCCTCCTTTCGGGGTTCAGTAAAATATTTTTCGATTTATACAGTTATATCTGTATAGTTGTAGCTAAGAAATATAAGTTTTGAGTTTAAGGTTTTTCTTAATATACCTGTTTTTCCTATTTGCCGGCATGCATACCGGTACAGAAGCGTTTGCCCAGAAGTCTCATAAAAATGATACCAAAACTGAATCAAAGGCCGATAGTGCAGCAAGGGCCAGGCAAGAGCAGATAGCAGCAGCAAGGGAGCGGCAGCAAAGGCAGACAGACAGTATGCGTGCTGTAAGGCAGCATTACACCGATAGCGTGAAGCTTGTGCGCCAGCATTTTACAGATAGTATAGCAGCCATACGCAAGTATAAAGAAAGCAGGCACTATAAGGACAGTGTAGAAAAGAGCCGGAAGAATAAGCTTGCTGCGGTACAGGCAAAACGTAAATCATTCCAGGATTCAATAATAGCTGCACGTAAACATATTACTGATAGCGCCATTGCTGTACGCAAACAGCGGACCGACAGCATAAGGGCAATACAAAAACACCGGGCCGATAGCCTGGCTGCCATCAGGAAATACAGGGAAAGTAAACGCTACAGGGATAGTGTAGCAGTGGTGAAGAAGGTGAAGATGGATAGCCAGAAAGCGAGGCGAAAGTCCTTTAATGATAGTATGACTACCATACGGAAGCATAGGGCCGATGATATGATGGCCTTGCGTAAGTTCAGAACGGACAGCCTGGCCAGTATCCGTAAGAAGCATACAGACAGTGTAATGAATGCCCGTAAGGCAAAGACTGATGCGCTGGCTAAGAAAAAGGAAAAAGCGCAGAAGGACCAGGTGGCAAGAGCCAAGAGCAGGGAAGACCGGCAGAAACTGGCACTGGAGCTAAAGATAAAAAAGAAGCATGAGGCATGGAGTAATGAAAAAATGCTGAAGAAACGCTGGAGTTTGCCGAGACAGGTAGTTCAGAATAGTTTTTCGCGGTACAATTATTATTTCAACGCCAACCGAAAGATGGACGAGGCGCTGCAGAATATGCAGCGGGTGAAAAAAGATAATTATGATTCGCTCCTGGCATTGTTCCCTTTCAACCCGGACAGGGATTCTTCTGTGCTGGCTGCTGATATGGATAGTATCATCCAGAAGGTATCTCTTGGTATACAGATACATGACCCGCGTACTAAATGGGGTGATGACCTGTACCTGCTGCTGGGACAGGCATATTTCTATAAAGGCAATTATACCGATGCTGCAACTGCCTTCAGGTATATATTAAGTTTGCCTGATAAAAAGAAAAAATCTAATTCAGCTACCCGGACCGCCGTAAAATCAGCAAAAGGCAAAGCACCGTCCATAGCACAGGCCGAAAATAAAAGTATACTAAGCTTCCTCCAGCATAGGTCGGTACATAATGAATCTATCCTGTGGCTGGCAAGAACATATACACAATCTAAACAGGAAGGTAATGCAGAGTCCGTGCTGGACCTGCTGGATTCAGACCCTAATTTCCCGGGCTCATTACAGGGCAGGTTGGCAATAGAGAAATCATTCATATCCCTCAATCAGCACGATGAGATAGCAGCTATAGAGCAATTAGGTATAGTAGCTAAAGATAAAAAGCTGCCGGACTGGATAAGGATGCGGGCAGCATTTATCAACGGGCAGCTATTGCAGAAACGCGGTGAGTACACAGCTTCTGCTGAAAACTTCCAGCAGGTAGTAGACCTGACCCCGAAAATCGATATGGATTTTTATGCACGTAAGAATATGGCTTACTGCATGATGCTGTCGGGCGGTAACCAGGAGGTGGCTATAGATATGCTGAAAAAGGTGCTGAACGATGGTAAGTACACCAACTATTACGAACAGGTATATTATGTATTGGGCAGGCTGGCTGCAAATACCGGCAACTATGATGATGCCGTTATGTACCTGCGTAAAGGTATATCTTCATCAAAAGCTACCAAGAAGCAGAAAGCTATATCATATGCTACGCTTGGAGATGTTTATTATACTACGGCTAAATATATGCCTGCAAAAAGCGCATATGATAGTGCTGCAGCATTTTCTTCCGCCGCACCTGGAGATTCTATTGTGAATAATGCGGTAAAAAGAAGCCTCGTGCTGGGACAGATCACAGGGCCTGCTAATACTATTACAGAACAGGATAGTTTGCTGGCGCTTAGTGCGCTTACCCGGAAAGAGCAATTATCTGTAGTGCGTAAGTATATAAAAATGCTGAGCAACAAGCGGGCAGACAGTATATACAAAGCAGAGAATGCAGGGTTGAATACTGCACAAAATGCTGATGTGAACGATAATGCTAATGCCGGTATTGCCAATTGGTATTTTGCCAATGCTACTACCATGCAGCAGGGCTTTAACGAGTTTAAACGTAAATGGGGCAACAGGCCGCTGAAGGACAGCTGGAGACGTAGTTCTTCTCTTGATTTCAGCAGCAGTGCAAATAATAATATAGCCTCGAATGATACCAGTGCAGATGCAATAGAACTGGACGAGAACGGCTTACCAACAGAAGATGCCCTCATGGTGCTGATACCATCTTCTGATGATGAAAAGGATAGTGCAAGGGTGAAGATAAAAGCAGCCTATATAGCATTGGCAAACGCATATATATCAGACCTTGAAGACTATCCGCAGGCTATAAAAACACTGGATACGCTGGATGCAAAATATCCTGCACACGAGCATAAGGCAGAGTCATTATACCTGAGGTATCTTATTGCTATCAGGCAAAACAGGTTGCCGGATGCAAAAGGATATGGACAGCGTATAACTGAATTATTCCCGGGTTCTAAATGGGCAGCATTAGTGAAGCCTACTGAAGATGGAGCAGGTTTAGTTAAGGACGATAATTCTATAAAAGCTTTTTATGACGAAACATATGACCTCGTTCAGCGGTACCAGTATACAGAAGCCTTGCAAAGGGTAGTTGTCGGAAGACAAAAGTATAATGAGCCTCGCTTTAATAAGCGTATGCAGATAATAGAAGCTATGGCACTGGCAGGTACGGGAGACTATTATAAAGCGGATACAGTTATTACAGATTTCCTTGCCAACAATGCAGGGGATACGCTGTTCGGCTGGGCGCAGACGGTAAAAGACTATATAAACAGGAATAAGCCTGCGCAAGTTATACCACCTGTACAGGCACCTCAACAGCCAGGCAATCCTGCACCACAGCAACCTTCAGCTGCTGATGTGGCTGCTGATGCATCGGCGCAGGCTGCAGATAAGAAAATGCCGGAATTACCAGTTGAGAAAAGCATGTCGGTAGATAGTACTATATCACAAGCTCCCAAAGAATATACTTACAAACCGGGCGATGTGCATTATGCGCTGTTTGTGTTTGGTATTATGGAGCAGAGAACAATGGGCGTGAAATCTGCGATCACAGATTTCAATACATTTAAATTTGGTTCTATGAACCTGTCTGTGAAATCAGAAATGCTGGAAACACAACAGGGGGTACTCATAATAGACAAATTCCCTAATGCGTCTGCGGCTAAAATATACCTTAATACATTGGCAGGTACTGACCAGGTATTCAGGGAGTATAAGAGCAGTGAGTATAAGCTTATTATGATATCTGGCGATAATTTGATGAAACTAAGGGCAGATAAGAATATTCAACCATACCTTATTTTTTATAAGTCGCACTATAAATAGCCGCACTTAAATAGTTATTAGTTATAAGCTGTTAATCATATTAACAGCTTTTCTTTTTGAATAACATTTCCTTATATCAATAAACCTGCGGAATTTTGTAAATTGTATAGCAAGGCATTATGCAGTTAACAAAGACAGAACCATACAATCTGAATGAGGAAGAAGAGAAGCGCCTGATCCTCCGGGAATACAGGGCGTTGCTCAGAGCGCTGAAGCATCGTATCAAACGTGGTGATAAGGCATTGATACGCCGGGCCTTCGAAATGTCGGCAGATGCGCATCGTGATATGCGCCGCAAATCCGGCGAGCCGTATATCCTTCATCCTTTAGCGGTAGCCCGTATTGTAGTAGAAGAAATAGGCCTTGGGGTAACCTCTTCAATATGTGCACTGTTGCACGATGTGGTAGAAGATACAGAGATAGGGCTGGATGATATAAAACGTGAATTCGGTATCGATTTTGCCAAAATTATAGATGGCCTTACCAAGATATCAAATGTGGTAGACCTGAAGGCTGATACAACTATACAGGCAGAGAACTTCAGGAAGATATTACTGACACTTGCTGATGACCCCCGTGTGATATTGATAAAGCTGGCGGACAGGTTGCATAATATGCGTACCCTGAGCAGTATGAGCAGGGAGAAGCAACTGAAGATATCTTCTGAAACTACGTACATATATTCTCCGCTGGCACACAGGCTTGGTCTTTACGAGATCAAATCTGAGCTTGAAGACCTGGCACTTAAATACACGCAGCCCGAGGTATATGAAGAGATAACAAATGGCTTGAAAGATACCAAGCGTGAACGCACCAGGTATATCAATGAATTTATCAGGCCTATTAAAGAAGAATTACAAAGCCAGGATTTTGATTTTGAGATATACGGCAGACCGAAGGCAATACATTCTATATGGAACAAGATGCGTACCAAGCATGTTTCATTTGAAGAGGTGTATGATTTGTTTGCTATTCGTATAATTATCAAGTCGCCACAGGAAAGAGAAAAAGAAGACTGCTGGAAGGTGTATTCTATTGTGACGAACTTCTATAAACCAAGTCCTGAACGTCTGCGTGACTGGATAAGCATGCCGAAGGGTAATGGTTATGAAGCACTGCATACAACAGTAATGGGTAATAGTGGCCGATGGGTAGAGGTGCAGATACGCTCATCCCGTATGAATGAGATAGCAGAGAAAGGACTTGCAGCACACTGGAAATACAAAGAAGGTGGCAATACACAGGAAAGTAAGCTGGATAGCTGGCTGCAACACCTGCGAGATGTATTAAGCAATGCAGATACAGATACGCTGGACTTCCTGCAGGATTTTAAACTCGACCTTTTTACTGAAGAAATCTATATCTACACCCCGAGTGGTGAAATGCGCGTATTGCCCAAAGGTGCTACTGCATTAGACTTTGCATTTGATATACACTCTGAGTTGGGTGCTAGATGTATAGGTGCAAAGGTGAACTATAAACTGGTGCCGTTGAGCCATGTGTTGAAAAGTGGCGACCAGGTAGAAGTGATAACATCATCAAAGCAAAAGCCATCAGAAGACTGGCTGGGTTTTGTTATTACAGGTAAGGCTAAATCGCGTATCAAATACTACCTCAAGGAAGAAAAACGTAAGATAGGTGAGGATGGTAAAGCAATGCTGTTGCGGAAACTGGAGCATATGAAAGTGCCGTTATCGCAACACAATCTTGGTGAACTCTGCCAGTTTTATAAAAAGCCATCGGCAGTAGATTTGTATTATTCAATAGCGGTTGGCGGTATAGACCTGAAAGACCTGAAAGACTTTTCGATACACGGTGATAAACTATCGGCACCTGTTAAAGAAGTAAAGCAAGAGCAGAAACATACAGAGGATACTCATAAGCATAAGCCCGGCAAAGCAGGTGAGCTGGTGATATTTGGGGAAAGCTCTGATAAGATATTGTATAAACTGGCACAATGCTGTCAGCCTATCCCCGGCGACGATGTGTTTGGTTTTATTACATCAGGCGAGGGCTTAAAGATTCACCGTACAGATTGTCCGAATGCGGCGCAGCTTCTTGCTAATTACGGGCACAGGATAGTGAAAACCAAATGGGCGAAGAATAAAGAAATATCCTTCCTCAGTGGTGTACGCATCCTCGGACACGACGATGTGGGCGTGATACAGAAAATAACCAACGTAATATCAGGGGAATTGAAGATGAACATGCGTTCATTGAGTATCGACTCTCATGATGGTATATTTGACGGAACCATAAAGGTATACGTGCACGACAGGGAAGAACTGGATGCACTTTGCCAAAGCCTTTCTGCACTGGAAGGTATCAATAAAGTAGAGCGCCTCGAAGGAGAGGTGGCGTAATTACATAGAGCAAATACATAATGACCAATACACAGGAGCTATACAGCCGTTATACAGAGATAGCACAGAAAGCTGCCGATTTTGAATATGCATCAGCCGTGCTGGGCTGGGACCAGGAAGTATATATGCCGCCTAAAGGTGTTGAATACCGTGGCAGGCAAATTGCCACGCTGGCAGGGCAGGCACATGAACTGAAAACCAGTGATGATTTTGGCGCAGTGCTGAAAGAACTGGCGCAACGTACCGACCTTAGTGATGAACAAAAAGACAATGTGCGCATCAGCCTGGAGGATTATGAAAAAGACAGGAAGCTGCCCTCGAGTTTTGTAGAGCAGTTATCAAGACAAACAAGTATCTGTTATGATTCATGGCTGAAAGCAAGAAAAGAAAATAAATACAGCCTGTATGCTGCTGACCTGGCTAAGATGATAGACCTTAAAAGGCAGGAAGCAAAACTTTTCGGATACGAGGGGCATATCTATAATGCATTGCTGGATGAGTATGAGAAAGGCGCAACCGTAGCTATGCTGGACCCTGTGTTTGAAATGGTAAAGGCCCAATTGCCTGCGGTATTATCAAAAATATCTTCAGCAGCACAGGTAAGTGATGCAATGATGTACAGGCATTATCCAAAACAGCAGCAATGGGATTTTTCTATTGCTGTGCTGAAACAGATGGGCTACGATTTTGAAGCAGGCAGACAGGATTTTGCAGAGCATCCTTTTACAACATCGTTTGCCGCAACAGATGTGCGTGTTACCACACGTGTAGATGAAGATAATTTTGCGTCGCTGCTGTGGAGCTCTATACACGAAGGTGGGCATGCCTTGTATGAACAGGGATTGCCTGAAGCACAATACGGACTGCCATTAGGTGCTGCTGCATCGTTGGCCATACATGAATCACAATCGAGACTGTGGGAGAACTGTGTGGGCAGGGGTAATAGATTCTGGAAATATTTCTATCCTAAGTTGCAGGGGTATTTTCCGCAGCAGCTGGCAGATGTAACTTCACAGGATTTCTATAAGGCGATGAACAAGGTTGAGCCGTCACTCATCAGGACAGAGGCCGATGAAATAACATACCATTTTCATGTACTGATACGTTATGAAATTGAGAAAGCACTGATAAGCGGAGAACTGGAAGCAAAAGGGCTGGATGCAGTATGGAACGAGCAGTATAAGAAATACCTTGGTGTATCATCGCCTGATGATAAGCAGGGCGTATTGCAGGATGTGCACTGGAGTCATGGTATGTTTGGCTATTTTCCTACCTATTCATTAGGCAGCTTTTATGCGGCGCAGTTCTTCAGACAGGCATCAAAAGAAGTAAGCGGGCTGGATGCAGAAATAGAGCAGGGGCAATTCAGCAACCTGCTGCACTGGCTCAGGGAAAAGATACACAGGCATGGACAGAGGTATGTATCGGAAGAATTGTGTAAACGGATAACAGGAGAAGGCCTTAATTTCAATTACTTCCTGCAATACATACAGGATAAATATGCAGGAGTATATGGCATAAACGCATGGTAATGCAACTGCAGTTATTAAGACATAATGAACCGCTGGATGCCGATGAGGTAGCTTTTCTTCGCAGGAAGGAAGAACGGGAACGTAAACAGTTTTATAAACTCATCCGCAGGCTCATGCTGTTTGCTTTCATCATTCCCTTTGCCATGGCATGGTTTCGCGCTGCTGAAGGTGATGAGCTGGCATTCTCGTTTGCACGGTATTTTTTTGGAGTGTTCTTTTTGCTGGTCTTTACTTCAGTAGTCACCTATATAGCCTACTACCGTACGCTGCGCAGGGTGCAGTTTGATATTAAACATCGTACCAAGACCATTGAGAGTACACATATCACCCGCAAACAATACATGCCGCATAATAACACCTATTATTTCTACCTCGATTCGCCCAATAAGCTCAGCATAGAGGTACAGGAGCATGACTACAGGCGCATGGATAGCGGCGATGAACTGAGTATAGAATACACTACCTATTCTAAACAATACCTCGGTTATTTTTAAGCAACCACGATAAATCACAAATATTTTACCTTTGCCGCTCTGATGATAAGGATAGGTAAAATAGTAGCTACACACGGACTTACCGGTGCTTTTATATTAAAGCATGTGGCGGGGCAGAGCAACTGGCTGAAAAAAGACCATGTGCTGATGGTAGAGATACGTAAGGGTAGCCAGATACCATATTTTGTTACAGCGGCTAAGCCTGTTAATGATGAGGAATATATAGTGAATGCTGAAGATGTGCAGGATGTGGAAACAGCTAAGAAGCTGGTGGGCAAACAGGTGTATGTGCTGGAAGATGCATTGTCCATCCTCGCTAAAGACTCTCCGTTGCTCTGGATAGGCTTCAATCTTGTAGACAAAGAAAAAGGCACAGTAGGGCAGATAGAAGACGTAATGCAGGCCGGAGCACAATGGCTGGCTAAGATTATGGTAGAAGGAAAAGAAGTGCTGGTGCCGCTGGTAGATGATATAGTGCTGGACGTGAATGTGCGTAATAAATATGTGCGGGTGGACCTGCCGGAAGGATTGATAGATGTGTACCTCGGTCAGTAAGAGATTTCGGCTTTTGAATTTTGACTATTGAATTCTGAATTGCAAACATGCGAATAGATATAATAACAGTGGTGCCCGATTTGCTGGAGAGTCCCTTCAATCATTCAATAATGAAGCGGGCACAGGCTAAAGGGCTGCTTGAGGTGTTTGTGCACAACCTGAGAGATCATACCCCATACAAGCAGGCGCAGGTAGACGATTACCAGTTTGGCGGCGGTGCGGGTATGGTAATGATGCCGGAGCCATTGGCAATACTGATAGAAAAGCTGCAGACAGAAAGAGGTTATGATGAAATAATTTATATGACCCCCGATGGGCAGCAATTCAATCAGAAAACGGCTAATATGTTGTCGCTGAAAGGCAATTTGATGATCATCTGCGGCCATTATAAAGGCATAGATGAGCGCATCAGGGAACATTTTGTGACATTGGAGATATCAATAGGGGATTATGTGCTGAGCGGGGGAGAACTGGCTGCTGCTGTAGTGGTAGATGCTATAGGCCGCCTGATACCCGGGGTACTTAACGATGAGACCTCGGCCCTGTTCGATTCTTACCAGGATGGTATGCTGGCGCCGCCTGTCTATACCCGACCGGCCGATTTCAGGGGCTGGAAGGTGCCGGATGTGCTGCTTTCCGGCGACCCTAAAAAGGTAGACGAATGGCGCCATGAGCAAGCCCTGAAGCGTACTGCAGAGCGCCGCCCGGGCTTACTGGATGATAATTAACAGCAGGGCGAAGTATTTATTTTTCGCTTTTCCTGTATTATTTTGAAATATTCGGTTTTATCCATTACCTTTGCAGACCCAAAATAATAGTAAAAATGGACGCTATAGCTTTTGTACACGAGCAAATGACAGGGAAGAAAGAGCTTCCGAAGTTCAAAGCAGGTGACAACATAACAGTTAACTATAAAATCGTAGAAGGTAACAAAGAACGTATCCAGTCGTTCAAAGGCGATGTTATCAAACGCCAGGGCCGTGGTGCTACCCAAACTTTCACCGTTCGTAAAATATCTGACGGTGTAGGTGTTGAGCGTCTGTTCCCTCTGTATTCACCTAATATCGATTCTATACAAGTGAATAAAACAGGTCGTGTACGCCGTGCTAAACTGTTCTATCTTCGCGAACGTCAGGGTAAATCTGCACGTATCAAGGAAAAGAAACACATCAGTGCTTAATAAGCATTGTGTATCATATTCAGAGCCCCGCAGCATTGCGGGGCTTTTTTATGGCCTTTACATTTTCTTATCAGCTAAATAATATTTGGTTAATGATAGGCTAATATCCCATATATAGTTTTGAGCGAACCGCTTAAAAACAGGCAAACTATGGTAGTAATGTACAGCCAGCTCACACAGGAAGTACGAGTTGTTTTTCATATCGCTACCGATGAGCATACTGCTTACCAGATAATTGGGTCTGAAGGGCAGACCATACGTAAAGGAAAATTGCCTCCCGGCATCCAGAGTCATAACATAAGTACAACCGGGCTGCCGGAAGGCAAATACACATTTACTGCCAAAGATGTTTCCGTTCCTTTCGAGAAAAGAAAACTCTTTAACTGATCCTATCTTCCGAATTTCTTTTTCAGCATACTCAGGGCATCGTTCATGTTCATATTGCTCATGTCGGGCTGCCTGTTATTCTCATTCCTTCTCTGCTGAGGCTTGCCGCCACTTCTAGCAGGTGCTTCCATTGTCTGCTTAATAGATAAAGCTATGCGTTTACGTGCCACATCTACCTCCAGCACTTTTACCTGCACCTTCTGGTTCAGTTTCAGTGCTTCATTAGGGTCTGTTATATAAGTGTGTGATATCTCTGATACGTGCACCAGCCCGTCCTGCTTCACACCTATATCTACAAAGGCACCAAAGCGGGTGATGTTGGTTACAATACCCGGCACTATCATGCCCACATGCACATCTTCTATGCTGTAGATATTAGCAAACTCAAAAGCCTGAGCCTCACTGCGCGGGTCGAGCCCCGGTTTTTTCAACTCGTTGAGTATGTCTTTAATGGTGTGCTCACCAAATGTTTCGTTGATATACTTCCTGACGTCTATATTCTTAATAGCTTCTTCGTTGCCTATCAGTTTCTGCACATCCATGCCCAGGTCAGCAGCCATTTTAGCCACTACATCATAGGCTTCAGGGTGCACTGCGCTGGCATCAAGCGGATTCTCTCCGTCTTTTATACGAAGGAAGCCTGCGCATTGTTCGTATGCTTTATTGCCCAGTCTTGGCACCTTCAGTAATTGTTTACGGGAGGTAAAGCCACCACTCTCGCTACGGAAGTTCACAATATTCTCAGCTATAGACGGACCTATACCGCTCACATAACTCAACAGGTGTTTGCTGGCTGTATTCAGGTTCACACCTACCATGTTCACACAGCTTACTACGGTCTGGTCAAGGCGTTCTTTCAGTCGCAGTTGGTTTACATCGTGCTGGTACTGTCCTACGCCAATGCTCTTCGGGTCTATCTTCACTAATTCGGCCAGCGGGTCCATCAACCTGCGGCCAATGCTTACTGCACCACGCACGGTAACATCCTGCTCAGGGAATTCTTCACGCGCTGTTTCTGATGCCGAGTATACCGATGCCCCATCTTCATTCACCAGGAATATAGGCAGGTTGAGATTGAGCTTTTTGATGAATTGTTCTGTCTCACGCCCTGCAGTACCATCACCTATTGCGAAGCACTGTATATCATATTGCTGCACCAGTGAGCGTATCTTATGTTCACTATCTGCCAGTCTGTTGTTCTCGTGTATATATATCAGGTCTGTTTTCTTCAGCATGCCTTTATCATCAAGACAAACTACTTTACAACCAGTACGGTAGCCGGGGTCTATTGCCAAAATGCGTTTGCCACCGAGTGGTGAACTGAGTAACAGTTGCCTCAGGTTCTCAGCAAATACATTGATAGCTTCTTCATCAGCCTTTGTTTTCAGTGCCATGCGGAATTCGCTCTCCAGGCTCAGGTGCAGCAGGCGGCGGTATGCGTCCCTGGCTGCTTTCTTTACCTGTTCCCCGGCAGGGTTATTAGCTTTTACATAGGCTTTTTCAAGTATGGCCAGAGCATCTTCTTCCACAGGTGCAATGGTCATACGCAGCACACCTTCCATAAAGCCACGCAATACTGCCAGTATCCTGTGCGATGGTATTTTATTTACAGGTTCAGAAAAGTCGAAATAGTCTTTGTACTTAGCGCCTTCAGCTTCTTTATCAGTTATCACCTTGCTTTGTACGGTTGCCGTGTCTTCAAATAGCTTACGCATCTTGGCACGTATAGTAGCGTCCTCGTTGATGGTCTCTGCTATTATATCTCTTGCACCCTGCAACGCATCTTCGGCAGATTTTACATTCTCTGTAATGAATGCAGCAGCCTCTGCCAATGGATCAATGCCTGTTTGCTCCAGTACCAGTGTTGCCAATGGTTCCAACCCGTTCTCGCGTGCTGTTTGTGCTTTGGTTTTGCGCTTAGGTTTGTATGGCAGGTATATATCTTCCAGTTCTGCAAGGGTGGTGGCTTTATCCAGTTTAGCTTGCAGGGCTTCTGTCATTTTACCCTGTTCGGTAATGGTCTTTTCTATGAAGGCCTTACGTTCAGAGTACTCTTTCTGAAACTTAGCTTCTTCCTGTATCTGTTGTATCTGTACTTCGTCAAGAGCACCGGTCTTGTCTTTACGGTAACGGGCAATGAAGGGTATGGTTGCACCCTCATTCAGCAATTCCAGTACTGTTTTTACCTGTTGTTCCCTGAGACCCAGTTTCCCGGCTACTACCTGTGAATATTCTGTCATGTATCTTTTCTTAAGGCTGCGAATGTAAAAGGGCTTCAGGATTTTTAAAAAGAAAATCTTTTTTAATGTTTAAATATGCTGATGAATATCAATACGACTTAGGCTGCAAGTGCTGAATGAAGCTGTATATTTGACCGTTAAATCAAAAAGTACACATGCAACGCGATACCGCAATATTCAATCTCATTCACGAAGAACTAGAACGCCAGCGCCGCGGACTGGAACTGATAGCTTCTGAAAACTTTACCAGCATGCAGGTTATGCAGGCTATGGGCAGTGTTATGACCAATAAGTACGCAGAAGGTTATCCGGGCCGTCGCTATTATGGCGGCTGCGAAGTAGTGGATAAGAGTGAACAACTGGCTATAGACAGGGTAAAAGCAGTATTCGGTGTTGATTATGTGAACGTACAGCCGCACAGTGGTGCACAGGCAAATGCGGCTGCTATGCTGGCCTGCCTGCAACCCGGCGATACTATTCTTGGCCTTGACCTGAGCATGGGCGGGCACTTAACACATGGTTCCCCGGTAAACTTCTCTGGCAAGCTCTATAATGCTGTACACTATGGCGTGCGCAAGGAAGACGGCAGGGTAGATTACGACCATCTTGAAAAACAGGCGGCAGACCATAAACCAAAACTCATTATCTGCGGTGCATCTGCCTACAGCCGCGACTGGGATTATGCCCGCATACGCGCAGCGGCAGATAAGATAGGAGCCTTAGTACTGGCAGATATATCGCACCCTGCAGGCTTGATAGCTAAGAAACATCTTAATTCTCCGTTTGAGCATTGCCATATAGTTACCACTACTACGCACAAAACACTGCGTGGCCCTCGTGGCGGGTTGGTGATGATGAAAACAGATTTCGAAAACCCATGGGGTATCAAAGACCCTAAGGGCGAGATACGAATGATGAGCGCATTGCTTGATCTCGCTGTGTTCCCCGGCACACAAGGCGGCCCACTGGAGCACGTGATAGCTGCTAAAGCAGTAGCATTCAGCGAGATACTTGATCCTTCATTTGGTGTTTACACACAACAGATAATCAACAATGCGCAGGCACTGGCTAACGAATTCCTTGCTAAGGATTATAATATAGTATCTGGGGGCACTGATAACCACCTGTTGCTGATAGACCTGAGAAATAAGAACATCAGCGGTAAGAAAGCAGAGAATACCTTAGTAAAGGCAGATATAACCATCAACAAGAACATGGTGCCGTTTGATGATAAATCACCGTTCATCACATCAGGCATCAGGGTGGGTGTACCGGCTATGACCACACGCGGGCTGAAGGAAGAGCATATGCCCCAGATAGCCCAATGGCTGGACAGGGTACTCATGGATCCTGATAATGACACTGTAATAAATAATGTAAAAGCAGAAGTGAATAGCTTTATGCAGCAGTTCCCGATGTATCCTGAATGGTAGCAATAATAGTAACATATGTAAAGCCACTGTTGTTATGACTATTTTAACACAGTGGCTTTTAATATTTTTGTAGTATGCATGTCAGAATCAACAGATCCCAACCATTTACTGCCGTTATGCCTAAATTGAAATTAATACCAGCACTCATAACAATACTCTGCATCCTGCTTTTTGCACAAGATGCAGCATTTGCCCAGCGCAGGAAAAAAGAAGTACATGTTAAAGAAGTAAGTGTGTATGATATTGACAGCTTATTTCTCCCTGTGCCAAGACAACGTAAATTATGGCATGATAAAATAGACCATGAGCAGAAGCGTGCAGATTTTTCTGATGGCGAAGGAGACGGTATCATTTATTATTCTGACGATACAACTTATACTGCTACCATTACCAAGGCTATCCTTAAAGATGTAGACCATTTGCAGGTAATGATAGAGAATATGCCTGCCGGTACACGCGACCCGGTAATGGATAACCAGGAAAAAATACGTTGCCTGACTGCTGTGTATAATATGCTCTATAAATACAACCAGAATGTAAGTGCGGAACCGTATTTCTATAAAAAGCTGGTGACCAATATGCACGACCTAATCATAGCACGCAATGAGGGCAGGGGCATGGACTTTATCAAAGCTAATGTGAATGTGTACACACTCAACAACGTAAAGGAGTTGTATGAATCTGCATCGCAGGAGAAAGCCTACATATACAGCGAGATGGGTAAGGCCGAGCCACAGATGATGATAAAAAGGCTGGCAGAATTTGCAAATGAGCCATATGCTGATGATGTAGTAAGCTCTGCAGCCAAAGTGGTACCCGGCGAGATATTCAATTATGCATCTTCGACAAACTACCCGCTTAGCAGTGCTGTAAAACGCAGTAAAGACCCGTTGGTGCAGGCCATTGTAAGAATAGCGCAGGAGTCAAAAGCGCCGCTGAAAGCACTACCCTTTGTATATGATATATATACCAACAAACTGACCATAGCACAGGTAGACCAGATAGCAGCTAATGATGACCTCTACTATCAGAACCTTGTGCGCCTGAAACTGGAAAATGTAGCACTGGGCGGAGATACCTATACAGATGAATTGAAGTACCGCGGACTGAAGTATGTGCGCCAGATGAACGAGCTGCATGAAGAGAAAGACCCGATAAGGTTTAAATGCATAGATAATTTCTCTCCTACCACACTGTATTTTATAATGGTGTATGCACAGGATGAGATATACACCAGCACCTTCCTGGGTACATTCAAGCGAATGATGGAACGCATGACGCCTATGAAGGGCAACGAACTGTTGGATACAGTACACAGGGATAAGTTCAGGACCTTCATCAGGATGTGTGCAGGGTATAATACCCTCAGCCAGTTTCTGGCTACTATGGAGCCTAATAAGAAAAATGAATTGATGCGCGACTTTATAGCAGGGCTGGAAAAAGGCAAAGAAGATGACCTGGAAGATGCGGTGGACGTAGCAGATGCTTTTGGCAGTATCACAGACCCTGAACTGTCTGCTTATCTTGACAGGCAGGTGAAAGATAATTACGAACGTTCTTATGCGCAGGCGAAAAGCAAGAAGGGTATCATAGTGTATGGTTTGCTGGCTACACTTTTCCAGGGTATGAGTGCTTCCGATAATGACACGGAACTTATGGCGCAGTCTGAAAGACTGGGACTACCACCTATCAGCCTGGTGCAATACAAGAATCTTGTAAATGACAGTGGTGTTGTTTATGAACAGTTCTTCTTTTATGGAGATGAAGATGGTAAATCTTCTTACAGTAGTTTCTTAGGTAATTTCAAAGATGGCAAGTGGAAGAAGACAGATAATAAATACTGGACAATGCTCACGTCTACCACAGGTAAGCCAATAACCATATTTGCCAACCTGCCGATACCGGAGCCGGGTGATGAAGAAGCACAGAAGGAACTGGCAAAATACCTGGAGGCAAATGATATTCATCCTACTGTTATCGTGCATCGCGGTCACAGCTACCACCTGCCACTGACGATAGACAGGCTGACCAAGGACAGTAAAATAGTAATGCTGGGTTCCTGCGGAGGTTACCATAACCTGGGTACTGTATTGGAGCATTCCCCTGATGCACATATTATATCCTCAAAACAGGTAGGTACTATGTTTGTGAACGAACCCATCATTAAAGCTATTAATGACCGCCTGCTGGCAGGTAACGATATAAACTGGGTGGGTATATGGAAAGAGTTAGGAATATACTTTACAGGTAAAAAGGCAGATGTGGGCGATAAGTTCAGTGATTATATACCACCGCACAAAAACCTGGGTGCTATCTTTATTAAGGCATACAGGCGTATGCTACACGCAGACTAAAATCAATGATCATGGCCAGACTGCATCTTAAAGACATTTCTACCAGGGCTCCAAAGGGCTTTGCAAAAGAAGCTACGAAAAAGAAACTGGCAGCTATCATCAGCGAGCTGGATGAATTGCAAAACCTGCTGTATGCAGAGCATAAACATTCAATACTGATAGTGATACAAGGTATGGATGCCAGTGGTAAAGACGGGCTGACAAGAGATGTGTTTGGTACCATGAACCCGCAGGGCGTGGCTGTGAAGCCTTTTAAAGTGCCTACAGCAGAAGAATATGACCATGATTTTCTATGGCGCATACACCAGCATTCACCCGGTAAGGGAATGATACAGGTCTTCAACCGTTCGCATTATGAAGATGTGCTGGTGACCCGGGTACATAACATGATAGATGATGCAACTGCCAGGAAGCGAATGAAAGCTATCAATGATTTTGAACGCCTGCTTACAGAGCACAACAATACTACTGTACTGAAATTTTACCTGCATATATCAAAAGAAGAACAGCAGGCAAGGCTCACAGAACGTATGCAGGTGCCGCAGAAAATGTGGAAGTATAATGAGCGCGATTTTGAAGAAGCTAAGCTCTGGGATAACTACATGAAATGCTATGAGGATGTCTTTGCTACATGCAGCGATGTGCCATGGAATATTGTTCCATCAGACCAGAACTGGTATAAATCATACATAGTAGCCAAAGTGCTCAGGGATACTATGAAGGGCTTTAAGATGAAATACCCCGGCTTGAAGAAATAACTATGCAGTGGTGATGAACCGCTCAATTTCCTTGTTTACATAATCAGCCTTTTCCCATTGCAGGAAATGCCCGCAATCCGGTATCAGGATAAGTTTGCCATTGGGTATCTGTGCAGCACCATCTTCAGCTATATGGCGGGTTGTAATTGGGTGTATCAGCCTGTTAGGTATCAAGGCATCACGTTCTCCATACACTACCAGTGTTGGCTGCTGTATCAGTTTCAGTTTGTCAAATACTTCTTCATTCAGCATCCCATCTATACAGGCCTCTATCATACGGCGATAATGGGTAATAGAATTTGACTTCATTATCTGCACCAGGTCATCTATCATAGGGTCGGTCTGCTCAGCATTCCTGAATACACTGCTGTATATCACCTTGCGCAGGCTGTTGGCTTCTGTAGAGAAGAAGTCTATGAGGTGAACAGTAGATTTGTAAATTGCTTTTTCCCATGGCTTGAAGGTTTCAAAACCTGCTGGTGCACATAACACCAGTTTCTCGCAACACCCGGGTTCATTGGCTACCAGTTCTACGGCTATTTGAGAACCCATAGAATGCCCTATGACAGATACATGCTGCAGTTTCAGCTTCAGCATAAAATCATAAACACTGCCTGCAAAGAAGTGAATGCCATAAGGATAATCTCCCTTGTCAGAATAGCCATTACCGGGCAGGTCTATCGCTATGCAACGGAAATGTTTTTTCAGGTATTCTATATTCTTTCTCCAGCTTTTGGCATACAGGGCAAGCCCGTGAATGAAGAGTAAGGTCTGTGGCCCGCTGCCTTCATCAATATAGCTTACATGGCAGCCATTGGAGAGTTGAACCTTATGTATCGTATATTCTTGTGTTGCTGTATTCATCTGTATTGCCTGTCCCGGTCTGTATAAAAATAAGAAAGGTGCACCATATGGTGCACCTTCTGAGTATTTAGTTGATTAGCATCTTTCAATTACCCATTTGGCAACTGCAGGAGCCAGTTCTTTTTGAGATTTACCACCAACAAATACGCCGATGTGTCCACCCGGGAAAGGATAATTTGTTTTATCCTTAGTGCCTATAGCTTCCATTATCGGTAAGGTACTGTCGTTTGGTATGATGTTGTCTTCTGTAGCGTATACGTTCAGGAACGGAACAGTCATGTTCTTCAATACTATCGGACGGCCACCGAGTTCCATTTCACCTTTCAGCAGCTTGTTATCGCGGAAAAGGTCTTTGATATACTTGCGGTACATTTCACCCGGAATAGCAGGCAGGTCTCCCTTCCATTTTTCCATACGGAGGAAGTTCTCCAGTTTGTCCTTATCGCCCAGTGAATCCATAACACCAATGTATTTGCTCACATTCATGCTTGGCTTCAGCATACCAAATGCGCTGTCTATCATTTCTCCCGGAATAGTACCTACACTGTCAACGATAGCATCAACATCAATATGTTTTGTCCAGCGATACAGCATACATGTATTACCTGAGAAATCGTAAGGAGCTACATAAGTAGTCAGTGATTTCAGTTTTTCAGGATACAGAGATGCATATATCATAGAGAAAGTACCGCCCTGGCAGATACCCATTTTATGTATTTTATCAACCTTGTTGCTTTTACGTACAAAGTCAACGGCATCGTTCATATAGCCATCTATATAATCTTCCATCGTTTCATAACGATCCGCTTTGGTAGGGTAGCCCCAGTCCATTATATATATATCCAGTCCTTCTTCCAGCAGTTTCTTCATCAGGCTGCGGTCAGGTTGCAGGTCCAGTACATCATGACGGTTCAGCATAGCGAAAGACACCAATACAGGTGTAGTGCATTTTGCAGGGGTTTCGCGGATGTAGTGGTACATTTTTACGTGTCCGCTGCTCCATACTAATTCTTTCGGAGTTGCTCCAACTTCAACATTGTCAATGTTTTGCAGTGTTTCATAACCTGCTGCGAGTTTGTGCGTAGTAGAGGTAAGTTCTTCGGCAATGCCTGCTGGGTTCCAATTCATTATCACTAGATTTTGCGCGAAGATATATAATATTTAATACTTACCCGTAAACGAGGTTATATAAGCATGTTGTTAATGTGAATAACGTATCAGGACGTGGCATATATTGTACATGATTTAATAACTTAGATATACAATTGTTTATATCATGAAAAATAAAACCCTTGTCGTTCTTTTAGTATTTCTGGCAGGCTATGTAACAGCCCAGCAAAACATAATAACTGCATCACAGGCAGACAGCATGGCTGATGCAGGTAATAAAGCAGCAAAACAACGATATGTAAGTTCAGATATCGTACTCCGAATAAAGAACATCAATGTAGAACAGCAGCCGATAGCTATTTTGTACTATGACAATGCAGAAACTATCCACCTGGCTAAAGAGTTACAGAATGAATTGCAATACGCAAAAATGAAAGTAAGCTCAATGACAGCATACAAGGCGATGACTGCAGATGAAAACCCTAAGCATTATAACTTCAGTTATGAAGTAACTGATACAGCTTTTGTAGTTAAAGTTTACCCTCAATAGAATATCTTACCTTTATACAAATAGGGAAAATGAAGACGATAATCAGTAGTTTGTTGTTAGTGTTATTAAGCAGCTTTGCTAAGGCACAGGTTCCGGCATTCAATTTTACTGTGCCTGATTGCAATGGAAATATGCATACCCTGTTTGATGAACTGGATAGCGGTAAAGTAGTGATCATTATTTGGGTAATGCCCTGTGATCTGTGTACACCCGGGGCAAAGACAGTGATAAAAACTATTCAGAACTTCAATACTACCTATCCCGGGCGTGTGATAGGCTACATGACTGATGACTTTGGTGATAACGATTGTAATGCATTGAGGCAATGGATGGATACCAGTGGTATTGATACCAACTTCTACACACTGATCAATAATGCAGGAACTGTTGTAGACCAGACAAAGTATGGGTCATTAGGAATGCCAAGAGTATTGGTAGCCGGCGGTGGTACAGGGCATAAAGTGTATTATAATGTTGAGGCTTCCGGGGCATCAGACCTGGCAGCTATTACCAATGCGGTAAACTGGGCATTGATACCCGCAGGTATAGAAGATAAAACTGTTACTAATAAAATAACACTGGTTCCTAACCCTGCAATAAACCAGTTGAAAATAAATTCCTCTAAACTTATTACTGCGATATCGATCATTTCTTCAACCGGGCAGGTGGTAAAGCATGAACAATATATAAAAGCAGGGCGGGAAGATGTAATAAACCTTACAGATATACCTGTGGGGCTATACACCTTAAAAGTTTATGATAAAGACGGTGGTCAAACCAGCCTGAAGTTTACAAAAGAATGATCAGCGTGTAATAAACAGAAGTATTATCTGAATAACGCTGCTGGCAGTGCCCGGTACAAGGTACCAGAGAGATGCTATATTAATTACCATCATTGCTTTCCATCCCCAGCTAATACCCATAGCATAGGCTATCGTTATTACTATTCCGCATAAGCCCCAGAGAAGGAATACGGATTTCATTGCTATAGACTCAGGGTTGATGCCAGCTTTTTCCACCAGTTTGCTCCAGGGCCCGAGTTTGCCTGCATATGCTCCGCTCGAAGGGCGGATATAATCACCTTTTACTAGTGCTCGCCCGCCATCAAATGCCATGTAGCCAAAGTTGAGTACTGCCAGTATGATGATGACCCATTTCAGGATAGCCATGATGAAGATATTTATGTTGCCTAAAGTTAGGCAGATTATTTAGCTATGAAAACCGGTATATCTATTTTATGCCTGAGTGTATTAATGGTCTCACCGAATATCCAGTCTTTAATTGTTTTATGTCCGTGGCTGCCCAGTACCAGCAGGTCGCAATCATGTTCTTTCACAATACGCGCTATCTCTTTGGTCCTGTTCTTAAAACCCAGTACACCATCTGCCTTATAATTCTTTTTATGGAAAAGTTCTACGTATGATTTCAGTAGTTCCCTGTCTTTGATGGTCTCATAATCATAAGCCATATCTTCCATCATTCTGGCCTGAGCACTCTCAACAATATGTATCAGGGTATATGTTGTTTCCACGTCACCCAGTTGCAGTGCATATTGTATCACAGCCATGTCCCTGTCGCCATAGTCAAGTGCAAGAGCTATACGCTTAAAGGGTTTTGATACTGTAGTGTACAATGCATCCATAGATACTTCGGGGTGGATGTTAATACTTGTCTCCCTGTGTTTCAATATTAAGGGATGAATAAAGGTAATAAGTAATAGTGTAACCAGCCCCAGTTCTCCGGCAATGATAAGTCCCTTCAATAGTATGCTATCTGTTGCGGCTATCCATCCGGCAGCAGTTTCATATACCAGTTTCAGATTCAGAGTAACGATAATAGATGCAACTATCCATGCTGCCGACCTGACTGTGGTATTGATGGCAAACTTACCCATCCTCTTCTTATCACTTACAAAATGTATCAGTGGTATTACTGCAAATGCTAATTGCATGCTCAGCAATACCTGGCTGAATATCAGCATTTCATCTACAGAGTCTTCTCCCGTCAGCAGTATTACAATAATGGCAGGCACTATGGCCAGTACCCGTGTCAGCAATCTTCGCACTACAGGATTGATACGCAAACGCAGGTAACCCTCCATTACTATTTGCCCTGCAAGTGTACCGGTAACAGTAGAGCTTTGTCCCGCAGCTATCAATGCTATTGCAAACAAATGCGAGGCCCATTTGGTGCCAAGCATAGGTGCCAGTAGTTGGTGCGCTTCTTTTAGTTCAGCTACATCCTGCCTGCCTGATGTGAAGAATACCGCAGCAGCTAATATCAGTATCGCAGCATTTACAAAAAATGCCATGTTCAGTGCAATCGCGCTATCCCATACATTCAGCCTGATTGCTTTTTTTACAGAGCGATCATCACGTCCAATTTTCCTTGTCTGCACCAATGCCGAATGCAGGTATAAGTTGTGCGGCATAACAGTAGCACCTATAATACCTATGGCTATATACAATGCCTGGTGGTTAGGTATACTTGGTACAAAGCCCGATGCAATACCTTGTATATCCGGTTTCGCAAAAAACATTTCCAGCAGGAAGCAGCCGCCTATGATAGCAACGAGTGTAATGATGAAAGCTTCCATCTTACGCATACCCAAACGTTGCAGGTAGAGTAGTAGTAATGTGTCGAGGAAAGTAATAAGTACACCAAATAATAATGGTATGCCCAGCAGTAAATTTAAACCAATTGCCATTCCTAAAACCTCTGCAAGGTCGCAGGCAGATATAGCAAGCTCTGCCAGTATATATAAAACGAAATTGACACCACGCGGATACACTTCACGGTTGCATTGCGCAAGGTCTCGCCCCTGTACTATACCGAGGCGTGCGCTCAATGCCTGTAGGAGCAATGCCATCAGGTTGCTCATAAGCAGCACCCATATCAGCTTATAACCAAACTGGCTACCACCTGCCAGGTCTGTAGCCCAGTTTCCGGGGTCCATATACCCGACACTTACCAGGTAAGCCGGTCCGAAGAAGGCAAATATCCTTCTCCACCTGCTGCCCGATTTTGATGGGTCTATTGTACTATGTACCTCGCTAAGAGACCTGTTGTCGTTCATTTAAATTAGCGCCTAAAAATAATTTTAGACAAATCTAAAAATTAATTCTTAAACAGTCATCAAATTGCAATAAAAATAATTATCAACTAAATTATTAGTATTTAAACTAAGTGTTTAGTAGTTTTACTAAAACATTAGTAGATACGTTGACTATGAAAAACAATTTCAAACCACTTACCAAGGCAGAGGAGCAAATAATGCAGGTGCTGTGGACACTCAATAAAGCATTTGTAAAAGACATAGTAGATGAGTTGCCGGAGCCCAAACCGCATTACAACACGGTAAGTACTATTATCAAGATACTGGCAGATAAAGGCTTTATTGGCTATGAGTCATTTGGCAAATCAAACCGCTATTACCCGCTTATAGATAAAGAGGAATACAGCAGGAAGACAATGACACAATTTGTAAAGGGGTATTTCGAAGGTTCATTCGCTAACATGCTTTCCTTCTTTGCAAAAGAAAAAGATATCACCATCAAAGAGCTTGAAGATATTTTAAAAGAACTCAAACAATCACCCGATAAAAAATAGCGTATGTTATACTTAGCACAGGTAATATTATATACAGGGATATTATACACAATATACATCCTGCTGTTGCGCAACAGGCCGATGCATAGTTTCAACAGGTCATACCTGCTCGGTATAACTATGCTGCCGGTTGTAGTTCCTTTTATAAAACTGTCGGCACTTACATCTTACTTTGAGAACAACCGTATAACAAACATTCGCCTGCCTGAGATGGTTGTTGCGCAGGCGCAGCAGCAGCAGCAGCAAACAGTAGATACAGCCGTAAACTGGTTTGGACTGGCATATTTGATGGTGGCCTTATTAATGGTTGTCCTATTTATAAGCAGGTATATAAAATTACGCTCGGTATTAAAGCAGGGCATAAGGGTAGAGCATAAAGATTATACGCTTTTACTGGATACACAATATGGCCCCGGCAGTTGGGGCAGGTATATACTGCTGCCTGGTGAACAGGTGCATGAAACAATTGTGGAACACGAAGCAGCGCATATCAGGCTGAAACATTCGCGGGATATCATATTCATCAATTTGCTGCAATGCATATTCTGGCCCAACCTGTTCCTGCAGGTTATAAAGAATGAACTGAAACAATTGCACGAGTTCCAGGCCGATGCTGCTGTAGGTATGGGCAGGCAGCAATATGGCGAATTGCTTTTATCAAACGTATTTAATACATGTTCATTACCATTCACACATTCATTTAATATTCACCCGATAAAAAGAAGAATCCTTATGTTAAAAAAACAAACTAAAAAACCGCTGATAGTAACGATCGGTTTTATCGCCATGATGGCTACAGGTACGCTATTGTTCAATATGGTAGCATTGCAGAGTTGTACTACAAAAAAATGGGAAGTCTACAAGGCCCAGGAAGTAGACAAGGGCGCCGAATTCAATGGCAACCTGTATGAATACCTGGCAAAAAACATCAAATACCCGGAGGAGGCAATACAGAAAAAATTAGAAGGCAGGGTAGTGGTTCGCTTTACTGTTGATGAAGAAGGAAACGTAAAAGATGCTGAAGTAGTTACAGAAAACTACAAGGGTGCAGATGGTAAGGCTACTGGTACACCGGGGCATGATGGCTTATTCGGCTCGGTGGGCTTGAATGTTATACGTAATATGCCAAAATGGATACCGGCAGAGAAAGGTGGTAAAAAAGTAGCCGTAAAGATGTTCCAGCCTATTACATTCAGATTGCCCGCAACAAATGCTGCGGCAAGCTAATGTGTGCAGTAAGAATATAAACAGTTTCAAAGTCCTCCTGTTCAGGGGGATTTTTCTTTTTAGTATCTTGCAGCCCTTATGAGCAAAGAGATAGTAGTAAGCGGTATACGGTCTACAGGATATTTACACTTAGGCAATTATTTTGGTGCCATGCGCAATTATGTGCGTATGCAGGACGATTTCAATTGTTATTTCTTCGTAGCAGATTACCACTCGCTCACTACGCACCCCGACCCCAAAGACCTGCGTGCCAATGTGTACAGGGTAGTGGCGGAGAACGTAGCCTGCGGCCTTGACCCTCAAAAGGTAGCCCTCTATGCACAGAGTGATGTTCCCGAGATACCTGAACTCTACCTCATGCTCAATATGATGGCCTACAAAGGTGAACTGGAGAAAGTACCCACATTCAAAGATAAAGTACGCACACAACCCGATAATGTGAATGCTGGCTTGCTCACTTACCCGGTACTGATGGCTGCAGATATCATCATACACAAAGCAGTAAAAGTGCCGGTAGGTAAAGACCAGGAACAGCACGTAGAAATGGCGCGCAATTTTGTGAACCGTTTCAACAGCCGTTATGGAGAAACATTCCCCGAGCCATACCCGTTCAATTATGGTGATAACCTCGTGAAAGTACCGAGCCTTGACGGTGCAGGCAAGATGAGTAAAAGCGAAAACCTGAATTCTACATTGTTCCTTGCTGATGATGATGACCTGGTACGCAAAAAAGTAATGAAGGCAAAGACCGACAGCGGCCCTACTGAGCCCAACAGCGAAATGCCTGATTATATCCAGAATATCTTCCAGCTTATGAGCCTCGTATCAACAGATGATACAGTAGCTACATTCCGTAAGGCTTATAACGAATGTTCTATCCGTTATGGTGATATGAAGAAACAACTGGCAGAGGATATGGTAAATTTCATACGCCCGATACGTGAAAAAGCTACCGACCTGCAAAACGATCCTGCACAAATACAGAAGATATTGAAGGAAGGGGCTGAGAAAGCAAGGGCCAGTGCATCTGTCACTATAGCAGAGGCAAGGAAGAAGATAGGCATAAATTACTATTAAATCCATGGCCTTCCCTTTAATAAGGGCTGTAATTATTGAAATAGCTTATTTATATTGTACCCGTAATCGGGGCGGCAAATCTGTCCCCTTAATGCAAATTGAAAAAAACTGCAGCAACTAATACTAAAAGCACGCCCGCCAAGGCAGCACCTATGCATATAGCTGTTGCCGGAAATATTGGTGCCGGTAAGACCACGCTTACTACTAAGCTGGCAAAGCACTATAAATGGGTTCCTCATTTCGAGGATATAGAGCACAACCCGTATCTCGTAGATTTCTACGAGGATATGCACCGCTGGTCTTTCAATTTGCAGGTATATTTCCTCAATACACGTCTTAAGAACCTGCTCGAGATACGCACCGGTACAGAGAGCGTGATACAGGACCGTACCATTTATGAAGATGCTTACATCTTTGCGCCCAACCTGTATGAGATGGGGCTGATGACCAAGCGCGATTTCGAGAACTACTCATCATTCTTCCAGACACTGCGCAAGATGGTGACCCCGCCCGACCTGCTTATATATCTCAAAGCATCTATACCAGCACTGGTAGACCAGATACAGAAACGCGGCCGCGAATACGAAGAGAATATCAGGCTCGACTACCTGAAACGCCTCAACGACCTCTATAATAAATGGATAGAGCAGTATAACGATGGCCCCCTGCTGATAATAGATATCGACAAAGTGAATTTTGCAGATAAGGATGAAGATTTTGCCGAAGTAGTACGCAGGATAGACGCACAGATACACGGACTTTTTTAGCATCCCTGTAACATTTCTTTTAGCTTTACGATTAATATATTGCAGGACATCCTGTAATAGTATTAATACCTGTTTGCATGACTAAAGCTATACTACGTTTCTATTGCCTGTTCGTTATATCATTACTTCCCGTTGTTGTGTATGCCGGTGTGCTGAAGGGTAAGGTTACAGATGCTAAAGGCGAGCCGCTGCCATTCTCCATAGTATATATAGAAGGTACTACCAATGGTACTACCACCAATGCAGATGCATTATATCAGTTGGCACTACCCGAAGGTAAGTATAAGGTGGTGTGCCAGTATATAGGTTACAGGCAGCAGGTATTCAACCTGAGTATAGGAAGGGAAGAAACTGTAACGCACAACTTTGCACTGCAGGAGCAGAATATGGAAATGAAGGCTGTAGTGGTAAAGGCCAATCGAGAAGACCCCGCATATGCCATCATCCGCAAGGCTATAAAAAAACGTAAGATGCACCTGGAGCAGGTAAAGTCTTTTCAGTCGTCTATATACCTGAAAGGAGTGTTGCGCAGCAGGAACCTGTCGGGCAATTTTATGGGCGTGAGCCTCAACGGCAGTGAAGCTACAGCATCAAAAAAAGAAATGGGTATGGACTCTGTGGGCCGCGGTGTGCTTTATCTCTGTGAAGAAGAGGCGGACTATTATGCCAAAGATGGTAAAGACAGGACCGTAATACGCTCTGTGCGCGAAAGTGGTAATCCTAATGGCTTTGGCATGTCAAAGATGCCGCCCATCATTACTTTTTACGAGAACAATGTAGCTATGATGGCTGACATAAGCCCGCGTGGTTTTGTATCACCTATCAGCGATAATGCACTGCACTATTATAAGTACAAGTACGAAGGCGAATTCAGGGAAGGGGGTTATACTATTGATAAAATAACTGTAATCCCCCGCCGCGAATATGAGCCCTTGTTGCAGGGTACCATCTACATAATAGAAGACGACTGGGCCATTCACAGCCTCGACCTGCTGGCAACTACCAAATCAAATCTTGAATTGCTTGACACACTGCGCTTTCAGCAAACACACCTGAAACTGAAAAAAGATACCTGGGTGGTAAAGAACCAGGTACTGTATCCTACTATTAAGATACTGATGTTCGATATCTCCGGCTACTTTGCTACCGTGTACGAAAAACAGAAAGTGAATGAACCCGTACCCGACAGCCTCTTCAACAGCAAGACAGAAAGCGTGTACGATAAGACGGCCAATAAAAAAGATACTGCCTACTGGACAGCCAACCGTCCCATACCGCTGGAGCAGGACGAAACAAAAGATTACAATTTCAAAGACAGTATGCGCACGGTGCAAAACGACCCTGTACGTGCAGACTCACTGAGGCGCAAGGGCAATAAATTTAAACCTATGTCATTGCTCATGGGCGGTGTGGGGTATTCCGGTAAGGAGTACAAATTCAATATCCGTACAAATGCTTTGTTCGATTTCAATCTTGTCAATTTCAATTCGGTAGAAGGCTTGAACGTAGCTCCTAAATTCAGTTGGCGATACAGGGTAGATACCGGCAAAACGCTGACGGGCAATATCGCAGCACGCTACGGGTTCTCCAATACACATTTCAACCTGCTGGGTCGCGTAGTTTACACTGAGAACAGCCGCGACTGGATAGGCCGTAGCTGGAAGATAGGAGTAGAAGGTGGTAAATACCTGTACCAGTACAACCCGGGCAGTACACTCAGTCAGTTCTTTAATACATACACAACACTGCTGGAAGCGCGCAACTATATGAAGCTCTATGAACGCTGGGGTGGTGCCCTGTTTTTCGAGCGCAAGTTTGGTAACGGCCTAAGCCTCTCTGCCCGTGCCGATTACCAGCACCGCCTGCCTGTGAATAATACGACCACCTATTCATGGGCGAAGGATGCACTCAGTAAAATGACATCAAACTACCCCGCAGAGCTGTCGTGGATAACATGGAAAGAGCATACTGCTGCATTGGTAGACCTCATGGTGTCATACAGGCCTGGTTATACCTATACGCAATACCCCGATTATAAAGTAGCCAACAGCAGCGACTGGCCATTGTTCACCCTCGGTTATACAAAAGGGCTGCCCGGTATATTCGGCAGCAGTTCTGATTTTGATAAATGGAAACTGGGTATAGAAGATGATATGTCGCTGAAGCTGATGGGCAGTATCTCTTATAAACTGTATGCAGGCGGTTTCCTAAATAAGAAATCAGCAAGCATACCCGACGCTATGCACCTGGCAGATAACCAGTTGGCACTGGCCGCACCATACTTGCAAAGCTTCCAGTTGGCAGCCTATTACAGGTACAGCAATACAGCTAAACTATACGGAGAACTGCACCTCGAATATTCATTGAAAGGGTTACTGACTAATAAGATACCATTGCTGCGCCAGGCCAAATGGTATATGGTAGCAGGCACCAATACATTCTACGCAGGGCAGAAGAATTATTATACAGAAGTGTTTGCCGGTATAGACAACCTCGGTTATAAATGGTACCGCTTCCTGCGGCTCGATGTAGTACAGGGCTGGGATGCAGCGGGCCGTTCATTCACAGGACTGCGCATAGGCATCAACCCCAATTCATTAGCCGCCGGACTGCAACTAAGCAGTGGTGCAGGTGGCGGGGATTTGTAGGAGTTGTAACTTAGGTTTTAGATGTTGGCAAGGAGAGATAACTACTGTTATTCCCATTGCTTTTTTAATGAGATGTATATTATATATTCGCCGAAATATTTAACCATGAGGTATATACTCTTATTACTTGTTATTTCTTCTATTCACTGCTCTGCGCAAACAAATGAACGTTTAGATTCTCTTCAGAATTCAATGACTATAGCTGGTAAGCACCTTGAAGCATATGCCAGAGAAAGTAATATTGCTCTTACCCTATACATTAGTGGTAATGCACTACTGGCAATTGGAGCTGTGACTGATATTATTAAGGCTTCAAACAACGTAAGTAATTCATCCACGAGTAGCACAAATTCATTCAGAGGGCATGATATTTTCTATATAGCAGGAGGTCTTCTAAGCCTTGTCGGGATAGTGTCTCATATGTCTGCATCAAGTGATATTGGAAGAGCAGGGCTAATACTGCAAGGGAGTGGAATCGCAATACCAATAAAGGGAAAAAAGAGATAAAACTCGGTTACTGTTTCTCTTTCGTCTCTGCCGTGTCTCTGATAGGGACACGGCAGCATTCATGGTTGGTAGCTGAATTAATGTTATTTTAGCTTGTCATGGCAGTAGACAAGGCACATATCACTTAAAATGGATTTTTTTAGAAATTTCATAAAGATATTGTTTCGCGATTCGAAGGTTGCTAAAATGATACTTATATACTCGTTGCCAATTAGTGTCTTGATAACTACTAAGATATTATACACACATCATCTCCCATTATTAAAATTAAGGAGCCTCGGAGCTTTATTAAAGACCTATTTTATTTCAACTTTTGTATTATTCCTATTTTATTCGATGTTAATTGGTATAGGGATGATTGGTGGTAAAAAGAAGTAAGCTGTTGGAGCATATATTTGTCTCTGCCGTGTCTCCGATAGGGACACGGCAGCATTCATGGTTGGTAGCTGAATTAATGTTATTTTAGATTTTCATGGCAGTAGACAAGGCACATATCACTGAAAACGGGCTTTACTTTATTACGTTCACCAACTTTGAATGGCTGCCATTGTTCGATATAGCCAATGCGTATGAGGCTGTTTATAAGTGGTTGGATTCTGTCTCTGCCGTGTCTCCGATAGGGACATGGCAGCATTCATGGTTGGTAGCTGAATTAATGTTATTTTAGCTTGTCATGGCAGTAGATAAGGCACATATCACTGAAAACGGGCTTTACTTTATTACGTTCACCAACTTTGAATGGATACCATTATTCGATATAGCCAATGCGTATGGGGCTGTTTATAAGTGGTTGGATCATCTGAAATCCAAAGGACATAAAGTAACAGGATATGTTATCATGCCAAACCATGTTCATGTGCTCATCCTGTTCAACGCTGATACTAAAAGCATTAATACAATTATCAGTAACGGTAAAAGGTTTATGGCGTATTATATTGTTGAACAGTTAGAGCGCAGCAATAGAAAAGATATTTTGTCCAGATTGTCGGCAGGAGTTTCTTCGTCTGATAGAAAAAGAGGTAAAAAGCACCAGGTTTTTGAGCTATCTTTCGATATGAAACTATGCTATAGCCGTGATTTTATAGAACAAAAACTGGATTATATTCATCAAAACCCGGTGAGTAAAAAATGGAATCTCGCAAAAGATGCAGTGTCATATACACATAGTTCTGCGGGGTTCTATTGTGATGGAAGCGGTATTTATGAAGTAGACAATGTATGGGCTTTATGGCTAGGCTAATACTTAATTTCAGGCTTCATAGCCTTGACTACCGTCGTGTCCCTGTCGGAGACACGACGGGGACAAAAAATATTGGAAATGAAGCCATCCATTTTAAACGAAATAAATAAGAAATATATAGATGCAGTAAGTGTGTATGAGAATAGCATCTCCTCACATACTGCTACTTTAGAAGAGTATGTTAATCTCGCATTTTTATATTGGGCATTTGCATCTCTTCTATTTGAATTCAATATCCCTAATAATATTCCTGATGAATGGAGTATGATAGGCGGTAATAGATATAATGAGATACTCAAATTGGGTATGGAGCAATATCCTGAAAGCCTTGAGCTGCATTTTTGGGATAAATACTTTAGTATGAGATTATGGGGACAGGAATTTTCTGAAGAAGAATGTAGAAATCTTATTTCTGAATATACCGATGATGTCAGCCTGGTACCATATTTTTATTTGTATCTATTTGATAAAAACAAGTATAGGAATGAACGGGAAATATTGCTAATGCAATGTCACGAAACGCCAACAGCAAAGCATGAATATGTAGCGTCGTTTTTAAAGTAAACACAATCTTCCGTCTCTGCCGTGTCTCCGATAGGGACACGGCAGCATTCATGGTTGCCGCCGTATCTTCTTCATATTTTTCGTCTCTGCCGTGTCTCCGATAGGGACATGGCAGCATTCTGTTTGTCGTTGTATCCTCTTCAGATTGTCGCATTACACCCCCATAACTTCATAACAGGTATGGTATATTTGGGTACTGCACTGGCAGAGCAAACCACCCATAACTGTATTTCATATGAAAGTTGAACAAGAGATCGGGGAATATATATCCGGCCTGCCGGAACCTAAAAGCACTGAGATGCAGGGCCTGCATCAGCATATCCTGAAGCTATTGCCCAAAACTAAGTTATGGTTTGAAAGTGGTAAGAACAGCGAGGGCAAAACTGTCAGTAATCCTAATGTCGGGTATGGTTCTTACACCATAAAATATGCCGACGGCAGTACCCGCGATTTTTACCGTATAGGTATCAGTGCCAATACTGCCGGGATATCAGTCTATATCATGGGCCTCAATGACAAAACATATTTATCAGAGACCTACGGAAAAACAATTGGTAAGGCAAAGGTGACAGGTTATTGCATCAAGTTCAAAACACTGAAGGATATAAATATGGACGTACTGGATGCGGCCATACTATATGGTGTGCATGCATAGGTCCTGCTATACATTATATCACTGGCTGGTAAGTGTGTAGATTATACCTATGCTATAGAGCCCGCCCGGGTAGTTATAGCCGGGGTTAGAGTTCAGGTCTACACTAAAACTTTGGCCACTGCCTCTGCCGCCGGTCTTAAGCGTCTGTGCCGTGGTAGATAAATTCATATAGTTGCCTGAGGTGTTCAGTTTTATGTTTAAAACAGAGGCCGGCATAGTAGTACTGGCCCCGCTGCTGAGTGCCGTAAAGTAAGTAGCGTTGGCAGATATATTCACCAGCCAGAGGATATTGCTTTTTAAACTGATGGTAGCATAGTCGGCAACAGTTTGTCCGTTGGCATAATCATTTACATCGCTGAATGTAACAGCTGCACCTGAGTTCACCGACAGTTCCAATACAGAGCTGACCGTGATATTGCCTGTTGCCGATTGCGAAAAGGAATATTGCGCATAGCTGCCTGCTGATGCAAATAAAAATATGAATATGAGTAATGCCTGCCTCATGGTTGCGTCATTGTAAAGAGGATGGTAAATGAATAGTTGCCGGGAGGATAGGTATAGCCTAAAGGAAGCAGGATAAGATTATAGTAGAAGTGGTAGATGTTTGATTTTTTGGTGTGCGTAAACAGCCGCTGGTTTGATGAAGTAAGCGTTATCGGAGCAGTTATGAGATTGGAATAACTGCCTGAGTTGGTGGAGTTGAAATCTAACTGAACAGGGTAGGGTGAGCTGACATTAAAACCTGCCGGTGCAGTGAAGGAACTGATACGGGCATATACAGAACAATTAGATGAGGTGGTCCTTAGTACCAGGTCAAGGGCATTGGATAATGTCTGGCTATTCTCTAAAGAGTAGGCGGTACTGCATGTATAGTTCAGCGACGATGTTTGGTTGAGGCTGATATAATTATACATATTCTGCCCCTTTGCGGTTGTGATGGCCGCAACAGCAGACAGTACTGATAACACTATTGTTTTTCTGATAATGAACAACACGCTCAGTGGTTTTAAGAACTACCGGATGGTATTTTAGTTTTTTGTTTTTTGTTTTTGTTGTACTGTCCGCTATTGATGTTTGGTGGCCAGTGTGTTTGTGGATGCAAGGTAAATACATGCTATACGATGATCATCCCTATTTTAAGTAGTTTTTCTTGTTGCTGGCAGGGCTGCAAAGCTTGGCGAGGCTGTTGCCTGCATTTTTACAGGATGGCTTAATTATTGTATATTTGTTATTGAATTGTTACCACGGGTAGCAATTGAAGCTCTTTGAAATACTGTCACCATGATTTCGCCCTTTGCGGGGGACAGGAGATTTTTCTTTCTGCAAAAAGACTATCAAAAACTATCAACAGATAGAGTGTGGTTTAATATGAGCGGTGCTGCTTGTATATCCTGTTCAGCAGGTTAAGTATGGGGCTGGTCATAAAGGTTGTGGCCAGTGCCATCAGCACCATCATAGTATATACTTCGGGTCTTAATATGCCCAGGTCGTAGCCTATGTTCAGGATGATGAGTTCCATCAATCCGCGGGTATTCATCAGTGCACCAATGGCCAGGCTGTTATAGTTCGTTTCGCCTGATAGTTTGGCAGCTATTGCACTGCCTCCAAATTTACCCGCTATGGCTACTGCAATTATCAGCAGGCATATAGCCCAAAGGTTGCTGTTGTTTAATAATCCTATCTGTGTACGAAGTCCTGTTAGTGCAAAGAAAATAGGTAAGAGGAGTACCAGGGCCACATCCTCTATCTTGTTTATCATCTGCTTGCGGAAAGAATGGTCTTGCGGCATTACAACCCCTGCCATAAAAGCGCCAAACAGGGCGTGTATACCAATTACCTCTGTACAATAAGAGCTGAGCAGGAGAATAATGAATTTGATAGCAATACCGGGTACACTGCCGGCTGATTCTTTTTGCCCGGCGCGTTTCTTTAGCCAGGGGCGTATTACCGCCAGCATGATCGTTACATATAGCACAGTGCCTGTCAGGGTATAAAATGAGGTATATATACTATGCGCCCTTGCTATAGCTATAACGAACGCCAGAATGCACCACCCCGTTACATCCCCTATAGCTGCGCTGGTAATGGCAGTGGTGCCCAGTGGTGTCTCTGTAAGCCCGCGCTCACGTATAATGCGTGCCAGCACAGGGAAGGCAGTGATACTCATGGCTATACCCATGAACATACCAAATGCATAGAATGGTATATTATGCGGTGCATAATGCCTGTATAGAAAATAAGACAGACCTATACCCATAAGGTAGGGTACAATGATACTGGTATTACTGATAAATATAGCTGCACGTGCACGCTTGCGTATCAGGTTCAGGTCCAGTTCCATCCCTATAACGAACATAAACAGAATGAGGCCCACCTGGCTAAGCATCTGAAGGTTGGTCAGCGATGTTGCAGGGAATACAAAGGCAGAAAACTTCGGGAAAAGCATGCCGATAAATGATGGCCCGAGTAATATACCCGCCAGTATCTCACCCATTACAGATGGTTGTCCTATTTTCTGTATCAGGTAGCCGCATATACGTGCCGTAATGATGATCACAATCAGCTGTAATATGAATACCGGTAAGGGGCTCGTAAAAGATTGCAGTATGCTTTCTATGTTTGATTCTTCTGCCTGAGCCGAAACCATATTGGATATTGCGCCGGGGACTTCCAGCTTTTTCCCTTCATTCATAATCAGGAATGCGATAGAGATGATGGCGCAAAATGCGAAAACGTTGAATATGTTATTTGTTTTCAGCTTCATTTACAGAAGTAGTAATTGAGCTACAAAGTATTGAAATTATTATTAAAATAACTAGCCCACTGTAATACTAAGTATGTTCAGTTGTGTTTCCGGGCAGAGAGGTACACCTGGTATAAATGGTAGTCCCGGAAAATGATATTATTTCTGCACCAGGATATTTGATATTGCATAAATCACAGGAGAATTATCATTAACTTCAACTGTCAGACAGTTATACATATATTGGTGTAAAGTACCGCCAATAATGACAACTAACCTTTTTGATAAAATTTAAGTCATGTCATATCCGTACCAAATAAAAACGAAAGAACAATATCATGCAGCCTGGAATAAAAGTGTAGAAGACCCTGAAGGTTATTGGGCAGAGGTAGCCTCCTCTTTTCTCTGGCGTAAAAGATGGGATAGTGTCTTGGAATGGAATTTTACAGAACCTGATGTAAAATGGTTCCGCGGTGCAAAACTGAATATAACAGAGAATTGTCTTGACAGGCATTTAGGTACACTGGGTAATAAACCGGCAATCATTTGGGAGCCTAACGATCCGGAAGAGCATCACAGGGTCATCACTTACAGAGACCTGCATCATAAAGTGATACAGTTTGCCAACGTGCTGAAGAATAATGGTGTTAAAAAAGGCGACAGGGTTTGCATTTATATGGGTATGGTTCCTGAGTTAGCCATAGCAGTGCTGGCAACAGCACGCATTGGTGCTGTACACTCAGTGATATTCGGCGGGTTCAGTGCACAAAGTATTGCAGACAGGTTGCAGGATGCCCAGGCAGAGTATATAGTAACGAGTGACGGGGCTTATCGCGGTAATAAAGAGATACCGCTGAAATCAGTCATAGATGATGCGTTGGTGCAATGCAGGTTTGTAAAGAAAGTTATAGTACTTACCCGTACCCGAACACCCGTAAGTATGATAAAGGGAAGGGACCTATGGTGGGAAGATGAGATAAGGAAAGTAGAGACAATGGGCAATCCCGACTGTCCTGCAGAAATAATGGACGCAGAAGATCCTTTGTTCATATTGTATACATCAGGCTCTACGGGCAAACCTAAAGGTGTAGTGCATACATGCGGCGGGTATATGGTGTATACTACCTATTCATTCGTCAATGTATTCCAGTACACTCCGGGTGATATACATTTCTGTACCGCTGATATTGGCTGGATTACAGGTCATAGCTACATACTTTACGGTCCGTTAGG
Organism: Flavipsychrobacter sp.; assembly: GCA_044227125.1. Classification (GTDB taxonomy): domain Bacteria; phylum Bacteroidota; class Bacteroidia; order Chitinophagales; family Chitinophagaceae; genus Polluticoccus. The sequence continues at coordinate 491,916 of JBGAFS010000001.1, read as the reverse complement.
TGCAGGCGCTACATCTCTTATGTTTGAAGGGGTGCCTACATGGCCTGATGCCGGCAGGTTTTGGGACATAGTGGATAAATACAAAGTAAATATCCTTTATACGGCACCTACCGCCATACGCAGCCTGATGGGCTATGGGCTGGGCCCTGTTCAGGGACATAGCCTCAGTAGCCTGAAAGTTCTCGGCTCTGTTGGTGAACCTATTAATGAAGAAGCATGGCATTGGTTTGATGAGAATATTGGTAAAGGAAAATGTCCTGTAGTAGATACATGGTGGCAAACTGAAACTGGTGGCATTATGATATCAAACATGGCCGGGGTTACACCATCCAAACCTTCTTATGCAACGCTGCCACTGCCCGGTGTTCACCCGATACTGGTAGATGAAAATGGCAATGAGATAACCGGTAATGACGTTAGCGGAAATCTATGTATCAAACAGCCATGGCCATCTATGATACGCACTACCTATGGCGACCATGAACGTTGTCGCACCAACTATTTTGCAACATATCCCAATTTGTATTTTACGGGTGATGGTTGCTACCGTGATGCAGAAGGTAATTACAGGATAACAGGACGTGTTGATGATGTGTTGAATGTGAGTGGTCATAGGATTGGTACTGCTGAAGTAGAAAATGCAATTAACATGCACGCAGGTGTGGTAGAAAGTGCAGTAGTGGGATATCCGCACGACGTAAAAGGTCAGGGTATATATGCCTATGTTGTATATAGCAATACTCATGGAGACGAGAACCTGACAAGGCAGGACATTATGCAAACCGTAACGCGAATCATTGGTGCTATTGCAAAACCCGATAAGATACAGTTTGTAAGTGGCTTGCCTAAAACACGCAGTGGTAAGATAATGCGCCGTATACTGAGGAAGATAGCAGAGGGTGAAACTGATAATATAGGAGATACTTCTACTTTGTTAGACCCGGGTGTTGTGGAAGAGATAAAGCAGGGGAAAGTATAGTTTATCGCTTGATGATAAAACGCATGTTACAGTGTTTGCAATAAAAAAGGATAGCTAATGCTATCCTTTTTCCGAGTAGTCCGACCTGGATTCGAACCAAGACTAACTGAACCAAAATCAGTTGTGCTGCCATTACACAATCGGACTATTCCGCGGACTATTCTGGCTAATCGGGCTGCAAATGTAAGCAGCGTTTCAAAAAATGCCAAACTTTTCTCACAGATATTTTTTCAGAATAAATAACAACAAGGGGATAAATATGTGTTTACAGAAAATAGTTTCATGTATAAAAACCATGTTTTTCTTTTAGGTTTGCATTCGTTCCCATTAATAGCCAAGTATCATGTCTTTTGCGGCCAATCCGCGTCAATATATAATACGTTTTATATTTATAGGCGTTGCCTGTACTATACTGCTTAGGCTGCTTTTTTTGCAGGTGTTTGAAAGCAAGTATAAGGCAATGGCCAACGATATTGCCATTTACAGAAAGGTTGTGTATCCTCCGCGAGGTGTCATATACGACAGGAAGGGTAAACCAATGTTGTATAACAACGTGGTGTACGACCTGATGGTAACCCCCAAAGATGTAACTAAGAAACTTGATACATTACAACTATGTGATGTATTAGGTATAGACCGTAAAACATTTGAAAAACTGCTGGACAGGGTTCGCATCAAAAATGGGCCTATGCGTAAGGGTCCGTTGATAGAAGAGATGAGCCAGGAGCAGACAGCACGTTTCCAGGAAAACCTGTATATGTTCCCGGGTTTTGAGTTAAAGGAGCGCTACATACGTGCATATCCGAATACAAGCGCTGCGCATATACTAGGTTATATTGGTGAAGTGTCTCCTGAAATGCTGAAGAAGGAAAGGTACGAAAGCTATGCACAGGGCGACTATGCCGGTTTGAGTGGTTTGGAAAATAGTTATGAGGAGATATTGCGTGGTCAGCGAGGTGTATACTTCCTTGAGCGCGATAACTTCAACCGCCCGAGAGACCCGTATATGAATGGGTCTTTAGATACACCTGCTGTTGCAGGTGGTAGTTTGCAATTATACCTTGATGCAGAGCTGCAGGAGTATGGTGAAAAGTTAATGCAGAATAAACTGGGCAGTGTGGTTGCCATTGACCCCAAAACAGGTGGTATCCTGGCTATGGTGAGTGGCCCGAGCTATGACCCCAACCTTTTGAAGGGTAAAGACCGTACAAAGAATTATGCAGAACTGTTCAGGGATGCTACGCACCCCTTATTGAACAGGGCAACACAGGCATCATATCAGCCGGGTTCTACTATGAAACCTATGACAGGGCTCATAGCACTTGATGTGGGAGCAATTACCCCGTCATTCGGCTATCCATGTCGTGGTGGTTATTATGCGTGTGGTAAACGAATAGGATGTACGCATAATGAGGCAGGGCACGCTGCGAACCTGAGGCTTGCATTGGCACACTCGTGCAACTCTTACTTTGTACACGCATTCCGTTTAACAGTCGATTCAAAACGATTTGGTGATGTAAAGAAAGGGGTGCAGGCATGGCATAAATACTGCTCCGATTTTGGTTTTGGACGCCCTACGGGTTTGGATATTCCTTATGAAAGACCGGGGCTATTGCCAGACAGCAACACCTACAATAAAATGTATAACGGTAGCTGGAACTCATGCACTATGCTTTTTGTTGGTATGGGCCAGGGTGAGATAGCGCTAACGCCAATACAAATGGCAAATGCACTTTGTATCATTGCCAATAAGGGGTACTATTATACACCGCACTTTGTAAAGTCTATAGGTAATAACCCTAAAGCAGAGAGACTAAAACCATTCCTGGAGAAGCACGTAGTAACGCATATACCCGATACAACCTTCGATATCATAGCGCAGGGAATGCAGGATGTGGTAGACCATGGTACAGGTACTATTGCTAAACTGGAGGGGATAGAGATTTGTGCGAAAACCGGTACAGTAGAAAATAAAGCTGCCATCAACGGGCAGGCTGTAAAACTCCAGAACCACTCTGTATTCGTTGCATTTGCCCCGAGGAGAGATCCTAAGATTGCCATAGCAGTTATTGTAGAGAACTCAGGCTATGGTGCTACATGGGCGGGGCCTATTGCCAGCCTTATGATGGAGAAATATCTGAAAGACAGCGTATCCGTAAAACGTAAATACCTTGAAGAAAAGATGTACGACGCGAAGCTGATAAGCAGGTATACCTACGCAATAGATTCAGCGCAGAGAAAGAGAGACCAGAGAAGAATTATGCAGCGAGAAGAGCGTAAGCGATATGATGATAGTGTGACCAGGGCCCGAGATTATGAGATGTTCCGCAGATTTTATGATAAAAACTACAGAAAAGCAGGCAAGTAATGAATACTACTACTACAACTAGTAAATCTATATTCAGCAGGCTGGACACGGTTACACTGTTCCTGTATATATCACTTGTAGTGATAGGTTTACTGGCTGTGTTTTCTGTAGAGTATCGTACAACTGACCCGAGCATATTTATGATGAGTAAAAGCCATATGCGCCAGGCGATATGGCTGGTCATATCATTGCTGGTAGGATTGGTAATAGTATTTACAGACAGTAAATTCTTCTCATCATTTGCCAACCTCATATATGCATTTGGTCTGCTATTGCTTATAGTCACAATATTTGCCGGTGTGGATGTAAAAGGATCCCGGTCATGGTTAGGTGTGGGTAGCATACGTTTTCAGCCGGGCGAGGTGTGCAAGATATTTACCTCACTTGCGTTATCACGTTTTCTTTCTTCATCAGATACAAACTTCAGTACGCTCAAACATCGACTGGTAGGTGCTGCGTTGGCGTTAATTCCGGCAGTGCTAATAATATTGCAAAAGGAAACAGGTCTCGCCTTGGTGTACTTTTCTTTTTTCCTGGTGATGTATAGAGAAGGGCTGCCCAACTCTATACTTATCATTGGTATATCATTAGTAGTACTCACATTGGCAACATTGCTGGTAGACAGAATTATTTTATTCTATATTCTTACAGGGATATTTGCATTGGCTGTATACATGTTAAGACGCCATCTCAGAAGGAATTATGCCTTGTGGGTAATGTTAATAGGTGTATGGGGTGTATGCATACTTTTTTCACAGTTTATAGTGCCATTCTCATTTAAGCATGTGCTCCAAAAGCACCAGGTAGAGCGTATATATACTACACTGGGACGCGATGTGCCGGATGCATACAGAGATCCTGCCGAACGTGCAAAGAATAAAAAAGGCAATGTGTCTGACTACAACGTATGGCAGTCTAAAATAGCTATTGGTTCAGGTGGATTATTAGGCAAAGGCTTTCTGAATGGCACCTCTACCAAAAATGAGTTTGTACCGGAACAGAATACGGACTTTATATTTTGTGCCATAGGTGAGCAGTTTGGCTTTGTGGGTAGCGCCATACTCATTGCTATTTATCTCGCATTAATGTTGCGGATACTGTTCGTAGCAGAACGGCAACGTTCATCTTTCAGCCGCATATATGGTTATTGTGTAGCTTCGATCCTTTTTTTCCACTTTGCTATTAATATCTCTATGACCATAGGACTTGCCCCGGTTATTGGTATCACGCTGCCTTTTTTGAGTTATGGCGGGTCGTCGCTCTTGTCATTTAGTGTACTGATATTTATTTTATTGCGCCTTGATGCGGACAGAAGTGTAATGGTGCGTTAATTTTGCTGAAGATGATCAAGATTTTTCCTTTATCAGAAGGGGTATTTACGGTAGGTAGGGATAAGCAATTCGTTCCATTCAGCCTGCATGAAGATGAACTTAATGACAGGCCTACCGGTTCTTTGCTGGTTGAAATATTGCCATTTCTTGTTGTTACGTACAAAGATGTAATAATATTCGATACCGGACTGGGCTATAAAAATGCTAACGGTGAATTGCAGATACATGATAACCTCCGAAACCTGGGTTATGAGCCTGAAGATGTTACCAAAGTGCTGATGTCGCACCTGCATAAAGATCATGCAGGAGGGCTTACATATGTAAATGCAGGAGGAGTGATCAATACTACTTTTCCTAATGCTGCCTATTATATCTACAGACCCGAAGCTGATTTTGCATTAAGTACGGGAGCACCATCATACAAGACAGCAGATATAGAACCGCTGCTATCTTCATCGCAGGTGCACTGGCTGGATGGGGTAGAAGGTGTTATTGATGGCTATATACATTTTTATCATTCGGGCGGCCATAGCCCTCAGCATATTGTGTTTCTTGTAGATGGTGGAGAAGATAAAGTGTTTTATGGCGGAGATGAAGCACCCCAGCTAAAACAGATGAAGATAAAGTATGTAGCCAAATACGATTATGATGGAAAGAAGGCAATGCAGCTACGCGAACAATACGCAGAAAGAGGCAGGGCGGAAGGTTGGCAATTTCTCTTCTATCATGATGTAAAGACACCTGTAGCTAAATTGTAATTACCGGCGCATAGGTCTGCGGTCGCCGCCGTCGCGCCTGGCTTTTAGTTGTTGCAGTAGCATTTTTTTGAATTCACGTTCTGCTATATATAGTTCGTTCAGTTGCTGTTCTGAAATTATCTTTAGAAATTCCCTTTGATATTTCTTACGTATATCAAGCATTTCCTGTTGCAGTTCAAGATCGTCTTTTGCTGTTTCGATATCGTCGACATTCTTGATGTACTTGCGACGTGTAGAGAAAAGCTCGTCCTCAAAGCGGTTATATACCGGCCAGAACTCTGCTGCCTGTTCTGACGTGAGGTGTATTTTATCTGTAATGTATGCTACTTTGATAGCATGAATGCGTTCGAATTTCTGCCTTGGCTGCGCAAAAACAGTTGCAGTTGTTAGCAGCAGTATCAATACTATGTATCCAATCCTTTTCATCAGTTACCGTTGCAATTTATAGCTTTAGTTTAATACAGTATCATTCCCTGATTCATCAAGAAACTGTTGTATCTCATCGTCGTTTATATTGTTTGTGTTAATGGTTTCAATGCCATTTGATCCGAGGGTGCCGGCAATCATATCAGCATCAAATTCATCAAGATGAGTTTTTATATAATCGTTAATATCTGAAGCTGGTAACGTAGCCAGTTCTTTTTCTGCATTCAGAGGTTGTGTATTATAATACATCCTGTAAGAGCCTACGCCAATACCCATTACCAGTATAGCAGCTGCCGCCCACCTGAGGTTGCTCCATACAGCACCGCCAAACGGGCGTGTTTTGCCTGACGGATTATTGGCTGCTTTTGCTTTCTCAAGAACAGTATCGGGGAATGACTCAAAATAACCTTCCGGTACGAGCATCGGGTGTGACTGACCCTCGTTCATTTTGGTTGTAATAGCCAGAGGCAGCATATCGAAATAGTCTTCCGGTACATTAAAAGGCATTCCTTTGGTCCCGTTTATTTTCAACCCATTTGATTTCTCGAATAGTTTGGTAAGTTCATCCGGCAACATGGTAAAATACCCATCCGGCACCCGATAAGGCATAGTCCTGGGCAATGCAGCCAGCGGACTGCCCATGCCTCTCAATTCATCCAGTATGCCGTTATTGTTGTCCATTTGAATCTTAGACTACTAGTATTGTTAAATGTTTAATTATTGTGTTAAAAATTGTTCTACTTTCTTAACTGCGTGGTGGTAGGACGCTTTCAAGGCACCGGCAGAGGTGTCCAGAACTATGGCCATTTCATCATACGGCATCTCGTCATAATACCTGAGTGTGAACACAACTCTCTGTTTTTCAGGCAGTGACTGGATGGCTTGCTGTAGTTTCCATTCAGTTTTAGTCGCATCAAATCCTTTTTGTGCCACCAGTTTATTGCTCAGGTCGCTCTCTCCGTCACTTATTGGTATTGCACTGCGTTTCTTTTGCTGGTCTATCCAGGTCAGCGTTTCATTAGTGGCTATCCTGTACAGCCATGTATAGAGGTTGGCTTCCTCCCTGAACTCACCCAGGTTCTTCCATACTTTTATGAAAACATTCTGCAATATGTCGTTGCTGTCCTCATGTTCCACTACCATACGCCTTATATGCCAGTAGAGCCTTTCCTGGTATTTTCGTACCAGTTGGGTAAAGGCAGCATCCCTGCCAGCCTCGTTCCTGAAGGCAGCAAGTATCATACTGTCGTCCATATGGTTGTTGGCTATTGCCATTCGGGGGTGTTTGTTATTCTGACTGTTTGAAAATACTAAAGTTTAATAAGTAGGGGAAATCTTTCAGGGAATGTAGTTTTGCATCAATGCCATTATTTGAACAATTGAGAATAGTTTTTTTCGGTACTCCTGATTTTGCCGTTGCATCATTAAAGGCCTTGGTAGAAGCCGGTGCTAAAGTGGTTGCCGTGGTAACAGCTCCGGATAAGCCTGCCGGGAGGGGGATGCAGTTGCAGGCATCTGCTGTTAAGCAATATGCAGAAGCCAATAACCTGCCTGTGCTTCAACCCGAAAAACTGAAAAGCCCTGATTTTATTCAGCAGCTTAAGGAATATAATGCGGACCTGCATGTGGTAGTGGCTTTCCGCATGTTGCCGGAAATGGTATGGAATATGCCTGCTATGGGTACAATAAATGTACATGCATCACTGCTGCCGCAATACAGGGGGGCAGCACCTATTAACTGGGCAATAATAAATGGTGAAACAGAAACAGGTGTTACTACCTTCAAGCTAAAGCATGAGATAGATACAGGTAATATTCTGTTGCAGAAGAAAGTACCCATACTGCCTGAAGATAATATAGGCAGCCTGTATGAGAAGCTGATGACGGAAGGTGGTAAGCTGCTTGTTGATACTGTTAAAGGCTTTGCTGATGGTACATTGAAAGAGGTGCCGCAATCAGGGTATACGGGAGAATTAAAGCATGCGCCAAAGATATTTAAGGAGCATACCAAAATTGACTGGCAACAATCTGTAACTGCCATTCATAATCTTATAAGAGGCTTATCTCCGGTGCCTGCTGCATATACCATGTTGCAGGATAAATTCCTGAAGATATATCGCTCACATGTTGAGTTGACAGATGAACTACCTGCTTCAGGTACCATAGATACAGATGGCAAGAGCTATTTCCGTTTTGCTGCTAAAGATGGCTGGCTATATGCAGATGAGATACAGCAGGAAGGTAAAAAGAAAATGGCCATAGCCGACTTTCTAAGAGGCTACAGGGGGTAATGTGTCTATAAAATGCTGTACAGCAAGTTTATAACCGTTAAGGCCTAATCCTGTTATACAACCTATACATTTTGCTGCCGTGTAAGACGTTTTACGGTATTCTTCGCGGGCGTATATATTTGAGATGTGTACTTCTATAACAGGTATGTTGATAGCAGCTATAGCATCAGGAATAGCTATACTGGTATGCGTATAAGCCCCGCCATTGAACACTATACCATGTACTTTACCCCTGCATGAATGCATGAAATTGATCAGTTCTCCCTCTACATTGCTCTGGTAGTAGCTGAAACTGACACCCGGAAAAGCAGTTTTCAACTCTCCGTAGAAATCATCCATGCTTTTACCCCCGTATATGTCAGTTTCGCGGGTGCCGACAAGATTAAGATTGGGGCCATTGACTATTGCGAGGTGTAACATGATAAAATTTTGGTGGAAAGATAAGAAAAACACACAGTTGTGTACTTTTGTACATTATATCCCAAATATGCCAACTATTGAAGAACTGATCAAAACAAAGCCAATAAAAGACCCGTACGACAGAGTCGTACTTAATATTATGTACACGGGCAGTTGGTTGATCAATAAGGTTACACAGGCGTTAAAGCCATTTGATATTACTGAACCTCAATATAATGTACTGCGTATACTTCGCGGGCAAAATGGTAATTCCATGAACCTGTACGAGATACAGGACAGGATGATACAGAAGATGTCTAACGTATCGAGGCTGATAGATAAGTTGCTGGAGAAAAAACTGGTGACCCGTACTGAATGTAAAGACAATCGGAGGAGGGTAGACATCGCCATTACGCAAGCCGGGCTGAAATTACTAAGCGATATTGAACCGGTTTTTGAAGTTGCCTTTAAAGGTATGCGCTCGAATATATCTAAAGAAGAAGCAGCTAATATGGCAGAATGGCTGGATAATCTCAGGAATGAATAAATAGATTGTTGTGTGGGATGCATACCTGAAAGGCTTTAAAGCATATCTGCAACTGGAGCGGTCAATGTCTGACAACACAGTTGATGCATACCTGCATGACGTAGCCTTGCTAAGAGATTTTGTACAGGCAGAAGGAGCCACAACAGCACTGGAGCGGATAGAACTCAATCATCTTCAGTCTTTTCTTGCATATATAAACGAGCTGGAACTCTCAGCAGGCACACAGGCGCGTGCGTTAAGCGGCATTAAATCTTTTTTCAGATACCTGTTGCTGGAAGAAATAGTACGACAAGACCCTACAGCATTGCTCGAAACACCGAAGCTTAAAAGAAAATTGCCCGAGTTTTTAAGTGTGGATGAAATAGAAACACTCTTCTCCTCGATAGACCACAGCACACCTGAAGGACAGCGCAACAGGGCTATGCTGGAAACTATGTATAGCTGCGGGCTGCGTGTAAGCGAATTAATAAGCCTCACGCTTTCCAATACATACCTCGATGTTGGCTTTATACGTGTTATCGGTAAGGGCAATAAGGAGCGGCTGGTGCCTATTGGTGCTACCGCTATAACACAGGTAAAACTCTACAAAGAACATGTTCGCAGCCATGTTAAGATAAAGCAGGGGTCAGAAGATATATTGTTTCTGAACAGGAGAGGCAGCGCATTATCAAGAGTAATGGTTTTCCTGGTGTTAAAGGACCTGACAGAAAAAAGTGGCATTAAAAAGAATATACATCCGCATACTTTGCGCCATTCATTTGCTACCCACCTGGTAGAAGCCGGGGCAGACCTCAGGGCTGTACAGGAAATGCTGGGCCACAAGAGCATTACTACAACCGAAATATACACGCACCTTGATCGCGGGTATTTAAGACAGACCTTAGAGAAATACCACCCGCGCTTCGGCAAGTAAAACTTTTAATCTCCTTTGCTGAAATATATGCATCATTGTGTATATATTTAGAAGAATTTAATCATATACCCCTATGAAATTTAACCGCAGAAACTTTATCAGGTCGGCATCAGTACTGGCCGCAGCTTCATTTACAGAACTTGAGGCTATGGCCGCAATGAACGACATCAATACGGGAGGTGATGATGTGTCGGCCGATGACGAAACTTACTGGAAGAATGTAAGACAACTTTTCCCCCTCACTAAAGACTGGGCATATCTTAACAACGGCACAATGGGGCCGTCGCCGTATCCTGTAATAGAGGCTGTGCGCAATGGTATGATGGATGGAGACCATCATGGCAGTTACGGTGGTTGGGAAGCAACAGAAGACAGGCTGGCAAAATTCGTAGGTGCAGAAAAAGAAGAGATAGCGCTGACACATAATGTAACAGACGGAATTAATATAGCCTGCTGGGGCCTGCCATTGAAGCGCGGTGATGAAGTGATTTTAACCACGCACGAGCATGTGGGTAATGCATTCCCCTGGCTGAACAGGCAAAAGCTGCATGGTATAGTAATCAAAACATTTTCTCCGGCTTCAACTGCTGATGAAACACTTAACAGAATAGCAGCACTCATTACTAAAAAAACAAGAGCAATAGCTGTACCACATGTTCCCTGTACACAGGGGCAGGTATTGCCCATAAAAGAGATATGCAAACTGGCTAAAGAGAAAGGAATATACAGTGTGATAGACGGTGCGCATGGTCCGGGTATGTTACCGCTGGATATGCATGATATAGGTTGCGATACTTATGCCACCTGCTCTCATAAATGGATGCTGGGACCGAAGGGTACCGGATTCCTGTACGTGAGCAAAGAATTCAGGGATACACTGCAAACATATTTTGTGGGTGGCGGTAGTGACAATGCTAAATGGAATATGGCTGCGCACCCCATCATTATGGGTGATTACAGTAATACTGCGCACCGATACTATGGCGGAACACAATCGTTAGGGTTGTATAAAGGGGTCACTGCTGCCATAGATTTTATAGAAACCATCGGATTCAATAATATACATAACCGTATCAAGAGCCTGGGTAAGTATACACAGGACAGGTTATCAGAGTTTGGTGATAAGGTCGAATTACTTACGCCTACTGAAGAACGCAGCCGTTGTGCTGTAAATGGTTTCAGGATAAAGGGAATGGAATATTCCAAGTTCTATGACTTTTGTGCTGAAAATAAAGTACGTATCAGGAGTGTTGCCGAGAATGGGTTGAATTCGTTGCGGGTATCTACTCATATCTATAATAATAAAGAAGAGATAGACAAGCTTATTGACCTGGTCAGCAAGTCGGTATAGGGCTAATACTGATGCCTGTCAGTATCCGGATTGAGTACTGTCATATGGTGTTGATCAGTTATTGCTGATTTTTGAGCATAGCTGTTCTGATGAAACGTATCTGCTTATACTTGTTGCTATTGCTTTCCCCTGTCATTGCAGAGGCAAAGGGGAAATGGTATACATATGGAGAGACTGCATTTCTTAAAGAAATTGATTATTACCGGTCGTATGTATTGATGGCAGATGCCGGGTTTGAATATATCGGTAATCCATTGAAATCATTTGGTTGTGAGCTTAGCCTGTACCAGTATATTGATAAGGGTTTTAGCTCTACAGGTATTGGTATCAGGCCAACAACGAAATATTATATCTGGAGGGCAAAAAATTATCGCATCATTGCTGAGGTGAAAGGTGGAATAATATATATGACCCCTCAGTATCCTGAAGGAGGCTCTCAATTTAACTTCACCCTGAATGTATCAACAGGGGCGGATGTAAAAATTGCAGACAGGTACAGGGCTTTTGCTGCATTGCGTTATGCCCATATGTCTAACTGGAACCTGTATGGTGTATTAAGCAATCCTACATGGGATGGTGTAGGGTTCGCTGTAGGTATCATATACGGCCCATAATCAGTACACTCTGTCCTTTTATTTGCAGAGTTTATAAATATCTTTCCCTTAAAACGTTCATATGATGTAATGCATGGCCGATGATCATATAGCCAATAGCCCGGGCAGATGTATTGAACCCGGAAGTATTGGCTGTAAGTTTGGTCTGTTCTTCGGTCATATTTTCAAACAGCTTTAAGGTGGATATTCTTATAGCTCTGAACTCTTCCAGCATATCCTGCATTGTACGGTTGCTGACATCGGCATTGGCTGCAAATTTGTTTTCGTCCATCATGGGTAACAATGATTCGCTATCGCCGCGTACAGCTGTAAGTACCCTGTAGGCAAATATGCGCTCTGTGTCCATAATGTGCAACAATACTTCTTTGATACTCCATTTACCTTCTGCATAACGATAATTGTGTTTGTCGGGAGATATGCTATCCAGTAACGATATCATATCCTTTGTGTTCTGCATTAATGTACCTGCGTATGGTCCTTCTGGTACCATGTCTATATACCGTTTGAAGTATTCCCTGTGTTCTGTGAGTTCAGGCCTGTTCATTAGTAAGTATTTTAGAGATTATGTTGGTGTGCCGGGGGCTAATTTAGCTTTTTCATTACACTTCGAATTGTAAATTGTGTCTTATGGCAAAGCATTACAGATACTTTAACATAAAATACCTGCTGCTACTGGTATTTATTGCAGTGTATGAGAGCAAGGCATCTGCACAGTTGCTGGAAGGCCGCTGGGAGGGCAATTTCTCTAAAAATATCTTGTCCGGCTATGTCGAAAAGCTGGTAGTAGACCTCCATATGACTGATGATACTGTGCTTAGCGGCACATCCCATCTATACTACGAAAATGATAAGTATGAGCATTACAGGGTAAGGGGTTATTATCATCCTGCAGATTCGACAGTATATATAAAAGAGGATAGCACTATTGCTGTGAAATTGGGTTTTATGGTAGATAATTGCCTGGGTAATTATACCATGAAGCTGAAGATAACAGACAGCTTCCTGCATATGGAAGGTAAGTGGCGGGATAATTCAAGCCAGATATTCGGATGCCCTACAACAAAGGCCTGGTTGGATAAGCAGCTTAAACATAAGGGAGATACTGTAAAGCCAAAGAAAAGAGATAAGAACCTCGATAGGGCGTACGATGTGCAGAGCCTTATAGAACTAAGTGAAGAAGAAAAGGATAATATTAAAATTGAATTGTCTGATAATGCCGAGGTAGACGGTGATGTGGTTTCTGTATATGTAAATGATGTGCTGGTAGTCGATAAACATAAATTGCTGGCAGAGCCTGAGGCAATATTTGTATCTGTAAATAAGGATAACCCCATAAGCAGGGTGGTAATGGTGGCTGAAAGTGAAGGTGTGCTGCCTCCATGTACGGCAAGAATGGTGGTAACTACAGCACGGAAGGTGTATAAGATGGACCTGAGCAGTGATTCACGAAAAAGCGGGGCAATAGAATTATTCCTGAAAGGACAATAGGATGTTTACTAACAGGCTATTTGTATTATCAATATTGTCATAACTGTATCTGTACGAAATTTGTGACATGCAAGCCCAAACCGATAGAAAAGTTTCATCAAGGCAAAAGGAGATAGTGCAACAGTATCTTGTGGTGCTTGATGCCCATATTGATGAATTACGTTCAGGAAAAGCAGAGGGGAGTATTACCATCAACGATATCGCCGGGCAATTGTACATTCATCCCCGGCATCTGAGCAATACTATTCATCATGTACTGGAGCAGTCTCCCTGTGATATTTATGAAGATAAACTGCTCGAAGTAGCCAAAGAGTTATTGCTGGCTTCTAATCGCTCAATAGCATCTATTGCCCGCCAATTGCATTATGACCCTTCAAACTTTACAAAGTTCTTTAAGCAATATGAAAGGTTGACGCCTAAACAATACAGGGAGCAGCATTTGCATTAAATCTGAACTGTTCACCATTTTATCTGAAGTAGTCACCATGTTTTTCTTTTCAAACAGGCATAGCTTTGCTACTGATAAAACACTTTGAATTTATGACACAGAAAACAGCATTGGTAACAGGTGCCAGCCGCGGGTTAGGTAAAGAAATGGCTATAGCACTGGCTAAAAAGGGTATAGATGTAGTGATTACCTACAAGACAAAAAAAGAAGAGGCAGAAGCTGTGCTGGCTACCATACAGGGTATGGGGAGAAAAGCTATCTCACTGCAACTGGATATGGCAGATATTGCTTCTTATGATGGTTTTATTAATGACATGGTGCAGCAAATGCAGGATAAATGGGGAACAGGTAAAATCGATTTCCTGGTAAATAATGCCGGCATTGGTGCTACCATACCTATAGTAAATGTTACAGAGGAAGTATTTGATAACTTCATGAACATTCATTTTAAAGGTGTGTATTTCCTGACACAGAAATTATTCCCGCATCTCAATGATGGTGGAGGTATCGTGAATATATCTACGGGTACTACGCGTTTCCGCCAGCCGGGGTATTCGGTTTATTCATCCATGAAATCGGCAGTGGAGACATTTACCAGGCACCTGGCTGCTGAGCTTGGACCACGTAAGATACGTGCTAATGTGGTAGCTCCCGGACCAATTGCTACCGATTTTAATAATGCATTCGTCCGCTCTAACGAGCAGGCACAGGCAGGCATTATAGACAGAACTCCTCTTGGCCGGTTGGGCAATGCAGAAGACGTGGGTGGCGTAGTCGCTTTCCTGTGTACAGAAGAAGCAAGATGGGTAAATGGCCAGCGAATAGAAGTGGCGGGAGGTATTAATATGTAATTGGTTATATGTACTATGTTTAAAAGCCCTGCATTGCAGGGCTTTTATTATTTTTACCCTTAAACGGTTCTTATGCAATCAAAGGCAGCCACTGTTGACGAATACTTTGACTCCCTCCCGGAGGACAGGAAGGAGCCTATGAAGAAGTTGAGAAAGGTTATTCTCAAAAACCAGCCCAAAGGTTTTGAGGAACGCATGGCATATGGTATGGTTGGTTATGTGGTTCCATTGAGTACATATCCTGCCGGATATCATTGCGACCCCAGGCTGCCGCTTGGCCTTATGAATATTGCATCCCAGAAAAATTTTATTGCTGTATACCATATGGGTATATATGCTGATCCTAAATTGCTCAAATGGTTTACGGATGAGTATCCAAAACATTGTAAAAAGAAGCTCGATATGGGTAAGAGCTGTATACGGTTCAAATACATGGATGATATTCCATATGAGCTGATAGGTAAACTGGTTTCTAAAATGACACCACAGGACTGGATCGCCTGCTATGAAGCAGGGCTTGAGCAAGCAGGTATTAAACGTAAAAAATAATTGGTGCAATACACAGGGTGAATAATAACGCAAAACAATTAATGTACGTTAAGCTGATACATACTGCTATATGGCTGGTATTGGCACCGGTTGTCTTGTATGTATTATGGAGTGGAGTTACAGGTCACATCACCATTTATTCATGGATAGCGGCATTGGCCATAGTTGTGGAAGGTGTTGTGTTGTTGCTATTCAAAGGCAGTTGCCCATTGACTGTTGTTGCAAGAAAGTATTCTGATTCTGATAAGGACAACTTTGATATTTATTTGCCCAATTGGCTGGCGAGGTATAACAAACTCATTTTCGGCAGCCTGTATGGTGTGGGGCTTGTACTTATGTTGTACAGACATTTTGTAGGTAATCTATAGCCGGGCATTTATGCCCCCGTAAGGGTGATATTCCCAATGCAGATACTTAATAATTGCAAAATCAAATCTTGCAGAGGTATTGTACTAACACAGAACTGTCATTTCTGACCATACAAATGTTGTGCATCTGTTGCCTGGTATGTCTTTAAACGTTTTTAAGAAACTGCTTTGCTTTCTTTAAGAAGTTTCTGATACAGCCGCTCCTACTTTTAGGAAAAGCTAATTCTATGACAACAAGTTTACGTTCTTTAAAGTCAGTTATGACACTTGTGCTTGCATTGACAGGTATTTCTGCACAGGCACAATGGACTGCTGTTAAACCTGCCTATGGCGGGGCTATTGGCAACGACGGTGCTGTTTCTTTTGTTATTGGCAATAAAGGCTACCTCGTAGCCGGCAGCTCAACCAGTAATGTATATGAGTACGATATTTCCGGTAATAGCTGGGCTAATATCGGGTCTATACCAGATGGTGCCGGGCATGCTTTTGCTATGGCATTTGTATTGGGCAACAAAGCCTATGTTGTTGGTGGTGACAGTTCCGGTTATCCCATGGCAAGTGTTTGGCAATTTGATCCTGCTTCCTCAACTAAATGGACACGTAAAAAAGATTTTCCCGGAGGTGTCAGAGATGCAGGTGTAGCATTTGCGGTAAACAACACTGGTTATGTGGGTGCGGGTTTTGATGGTACGGGTATGCACAACGATATCTACAAATATGATGAAGTTAATGATAACTGGATGCAATTGCCCGAGCCTATGCCTGAGTATCTTATCTTCTCGAATAGCTTTGTTGTAGGTAATACTGCTTATGTAATAGGGGGAGGGGTACCACCTGCCGGTACGAGCGAAACCGCAAATATGTGGGAGTTTGTACAGGCAACAGGTAAATGGAAGGCTTCTGTAAGTTTCCCTGGTACTGCAAGACAGGCCGCATTTGCATTTTCAAACAATTTGTATGGTTATTATGGCGGCGGAATGACTGCTTATACAAACGTGTACTCTGACGTATGGAGATTTGAACCTGCCAGCAGGCAATGGAAGAAAATTGAAGATGTGCCCTTGCTTGGCCCTGCATGGTCGTCTTCGTTTGTGTCAGGGAACACTGCTTATGTAGGGTTGGGCGCAAAGTTTGCGGGCTCAGGTCTTACAGGCGACGATAAGTTTTATAAATATTCCATGCAAACAACCAATGTGCAGGAAACAGGCAATACGATGAAAGTGAGCGTGTACCCCAATCCTGCATCTGACTATATTCATATCAATGGTAAAACGATAAATGGTGTAGCTGATGTTTATAATAGTACAGGTGTAAAGGTTATGAGTGTGCAGGTGAATAATAACAGTATAGATGTGCGTACACTTCCAGGTGGTTTATATATAATACGCATAGTTGGTGAACAACCTGTGATGTCAACTTTTCAAAAAATGTAATAGAGTAGTAACAGGTCAGTAAGGGCTGTTTTTACAGCCCTTTTTTATTTATATGCCCGTACTTACTATTGTCTTTTTCCTGCAAAACTGTCCCAAGTTTCCAGTATGTTAGAACCTACCTGTACGTAATGGACCTCAACATATATACTATCAAGGCCGGTGTTGTAGTGAATAGTCAGTTCGCGAAGGCGGTCGTTGAATGCAGTAGTGCCAACTGATCTTGTATATAGATTGCTGCTGTTATAAATAAATGCAGTGATTGATATATCCCAGTAAGGCTTGGCGAGTGTAAAAGAATCAGCACCAACTTTGCTGATAACAAAAGTATCTGTAACGGTAGAGCTATCAGAATAGATACCCCCGCTCATTGTGTTTTTGTACTTGTGAAAATGACTGCCGCTGAAATTGCCGATAAGGTCATTTACAGTTGTTGACGGAGTGGGGTTGGTAGCAGGATGTTTTTTGCAGCCAAAGGATAAGCATGTTATAGCTGCCATGGCAGTTAGTGAAATGCGTTTCAATGTCATTGTCAGGTGGTTTATTTACTATAAGGAAATAATGGTGCCGTTTATTGTCATGCAAGGGTAAGGAGTTATAGTTGAATATGGGTTTTAAAAATAACCAGCCATGAATTATTATGTTCCTGCTTTTTTCTGCCGACCAATCAGAAAGTTTACGCCAATTGTAAAATGGAATTCTGTAAAATGATGATTGACATAATAAGAAGGGGGGACGACAGCTTGCGGGATACGGCTATATGGACTATGCAGTGCTTTTATGCTGCCTGAACTATAGCCAAATTCCGGGTTGAAATAAATGAAGTTGTTAATACGCATATGTCCACCCAGCAATATGCCGGCAAAATAACCATCGCCATAAGTCTCGTTATACGTCCTTATATCATCGGCGTATACAATTTCAGTAGCGCCTGTGGACAGTCCTGCATACAGTTGGTTCCTTTTATTAGGGAATAGCCTGTAATTAGTGAAGATTGTGATTGCCGGACTACTGCCGATAGCCCCTGCTTTGATACCATATTCAAAGTGTTTTGTGAGATAAGATAAGCGTAAGAGCGTCTTGCTCAAGATATCCTTTATGCCATCTTGCGTTTCGAAACCATTACTTTTTGGTAAGCCATATACCCTGATATACCCTCCTCCCAGGCCAGGACCAATACTAACTCTGCCAGCATAGCTCATTGAGGGAATGGAGATGAGCAGGGCTATTAATAGTTGTTTCATAGGTATAGTATTACTTTAAGCATTGTGTTGCAATAATAATGCCATTAGTTGTCACTAATTTGTAAACCCATAGAAGGATTATCTGGCTTTCACACCCTTAGTGTTCCTCTGAATCCTCTTGCAGCATAATAAGATTCTGCGCCGTTATGGTAGTAGAATACGGTATTATACCTGCGGTCGCAGAATACGGCACCACCTAGATTGCGTATAGCATCAGGCGTAGCCACCCAGCTTGATGTTTTCAGATCGAACTTGCCCAGTGTTTGCAAGTCCCGGTATTCAGCTTCTGTGAGTATCTCTATCCCCATATCTGCAGCCATGTTTGTGGCACTGTCTTTGGGTTTGTGCTCCTTGCGCTTCTCGAGTGCTTCATGGTCGTAGCAAAGGCTTCGACGTCCTGCAGGGCTTTCTGGCGAGCAATCGGTGAAAATGTATTCTCCTGTTTTTTTATCAAAGCCCGTTACATCCGGTTCTCCGCCTGTTATCTCCATTTCATTCAGCGACCACAGTTTGTCAGCGTTTGCTTCCAGTTTTGCCTGCACCTTAACCCATTCAATACCTTTATGGCGGCCCATGTTTTTATCAAAGCGCGACTTTAATGTATGGATGAGTTCTTTGCTTTCTGATGCAGATAGTTTCTTTTTCATGCTTGCAGTTGTTTTAATCATTCAGGCCAAAACCTTCCAGTATTCGTGGTATGCAATTCTCTACTCTGGCCTCGCGTGTCTTTGCAAGTTTGGGTTGTGAGAAATGCAGCAGGTAGGCCCTCTGCCTGCCCGGTGTCAATGCTTCAAATGCTTTTTTGAGTGCTTTGTTTCTATTCAGTTGTATGCGGAATTCCTCTGCCATTACAAACTCCTTAGGTGCCTTCAGTTCTACTTTCAAGCCGGCTTTTTCTACTTCTATAGCCTGTTTGATATATGCTTTCAGTACAGTTGTCAGTTTAGTTATTTCTTTAGCGCTGGTAAAGCGTATTTGTCGGGCAGATTGTACATTTTCTGTTTGCTGTATCAGTATGCCGTCAGTGTCTTTGAGTAGTGCGCCCTTCATGAAGAGTAATGCACAGTATTCTTTAAACCCATGTATCAGTACTATATTACTCTTATTGAGTGTGTAGCAGGGGCAACCCCATTTCAGTTCTTCAGTTAGTCCGCAATCCAATACTATGCTGCGCAGCTTTCCGTATTCCTTCTGCCATTGTGATTCTTTATCGAAAAAGAAATCAACTTTTGGGTTTGTATTACTCATACATTAAAGTTAAGCTGAAATAATCTTCCTGTTAGCAGGCCTGAAGTACCATGATACTATTGCCAGCATCAACAGCAGCAATGCGGGAAATATTTCTGTATAAATATCTCCTGCAGCTATGTGAGAAAATATGGCTCCTGCCATCATGAATACAAAGCCCGAGTAAACCCATTCCTTTAAAAGTGGATAACGGGGCATGAGCAATGCTATAACACCCAATATTTTCAATACACCTAACAAGGCTGACAGGTATGCCGGATAACCAAGGTGCAGCATACTATCCATGCCACCGGGGCCTTCCTTCTTTTGTAACAATTGCACTATCGCGGTAGATATCATACCCAGCGACAGCCATAATGTTGCTATCCAGTAAATGACCTTATTTCTCTTGTTCATGACTGTTGTTTTAGTTTGTTTACAATAGCTTCCAGCCTTTCGTGTGCCATATTGAGGCCCTGTTTGAAAGGCATCTGTAGTTGCTGGTCTCTCTGCGCCGCAGTTCTGAATATAGAATGTATAGTAAGCCTGCAGCTGTCTCCAGAGAGTGCTTCAAACTCCAGGAACTCTAGCTGAACGCCGAAAGGTGTGTTCTCAAACTCAAACGTGCGGGTTATTTTTTCGTTGGGTACATACTGGTGTATGGTGCCGTTAAAGCCATACTTACTACCCTGCGGGTCTGTTGTTTCGAAACGATAGCTGCCATGAGGCTTGTTTTCCAGCTTCTGTACTTTGGTACCCATCCATTGTTCCAGCAGTTCGGGTTCAGTATAGGCCTTGAACACCAGCTCTGCCGGCAGGTCGAACAGGCGTGTGATTACCAGGTCTTGTTTGCCGTCTTCGGCATGTACTTGTGTTTTCATCTCCATATTGCGTTATTTTTTTGATTGGTATTTTTTCATCACAGCTTCCAGCGTGTTGAACTTATCGTCCCAGTACAGGCGGAAGGGTTCTATAAAGTCTGCTATCACTTTCATCTTCTTCGGATTTAGCTGGTATAATATTTCCCTGCCATTTTGTTTCTGCGTCAGCAGTTCGCATTCGGTAAGTATCTGTATATGCTTCGAAATGGTTTGGCGTGCAGAGTCGAATTGGTCGGCTATAGCCCCGGGTGTCATAGCATGTGCTGCCAGCAGTGTAATGATGGCTCTGCGGGTAGGGTCGGCTATGGCCTGGAATACATCTCGTCTTAATTCCATTGTGCAGTTATTTGACTGCAAATATATATGCAGCTATATGGCTGCGCAAAATTTATTTTGAAATATTTTCTGAGCAGGTAAGTGCTTTTGGTATAAGTGATTGCAGGTCATGGGTTTATAGGGTTGAACTATTTGATGTGATATTATGAAAAGCTATATGTGTTGCTAAGTTTTGCTAAGTGTGATATGTTTTTTTCTGATAATATTAGCTGGTGATTCTGTGTAATACATGGCTGCGTGTGCGATATGGTAATAGTATTTCATTATGACAAATATACTATAAATAGTTTTAATTATGAATAAATAATTGCTGATTGTTTGACCTGATTATTGTCATTTGCATATATGAGCCGGGTCATGATATAGATGTGGGTAATAAGTACTTTTGAGTCATAAAACCACCCGCTTATGGAAATCAAGAACAAGAATGTGTACCGTTCATCTTCTGCTGTGTATGGTATGGGGCTGATAGGTGCCCTGGTATATTTTATACAGCATGCCCATAGTTTTGGAGATGGGGTGCTTGGTGTACTGAAAGCTTTAGTTTGGCCCGCACTTTTGGTCTATAAGGCATTGGAATACCTGAAAATGTGACGTAAGTACATGTTTTATTTGGGTTGTCTCAAACTTTGGGAAATAGCATAGCTTAAGCTAAATGCAGAATTTTGTTAGCTAAGCTTAAGCTATAGTCAACGAGTGGGGGAGCTAAGCTTAAGCTAAGCTGAACGATTTTCAAGCAAAAGAAAATAAAAGAAATAAAAAGAAAGTAAAAGAAAAGTACCCGGCTCCCATGAGCTATTTTCCACAAAAAATGAATAAATAGATAAAATTTGGTGTGTATTTAATTTTTTTCTTATCTTTGCAGTAAGACAATGGTTCTTAGTTTTTGCAGTTCCTGATTTGCATTTGTATATTTCTCTTCAGTCTCTTTTCTATAGCCATATATTTTTTGTTTTTTTATAATCATTTTTTATGAACATTTTCGTAGGCAACCTGAATTTTCAGACTACTGATGACCAATTACAAGGCTTATTCTCTGAATTCGGAGAAGTATCATCTGCAAAGATCATTTTCGACAAATTCACTAACCGCTCTCGTGGTTTCGGCTTTGTAGAAATGCCGGACAACGCTGCTGCTCAGCAAGCAATCGACAAACTGAACAGCTCTACATTCGATCGTAACGTGATCGTGGTGAATGAAGCAAGGCCGCGTGAAGAACGCCCGAGCAACTTTGGTGGTAACAGAGACAGGGGTGGTTTTGGCAACAGGGACAGGAGTTTCAACAAACGTTATTAATAGCGGGAGAAAAACAAGATAGTTTTTTTGCTCAAAGAGATTTAGCTCTAAGCATTTTTTAGACAATAGCCATACGATAAGTATGGCTATTGTCCTTTTTAACAGATTCTTCATTTTTAAAGTACGTAGTATATGGCAAGAGAAACATCAGGAAAAAGAGAAAGGGAAAAATTAAAGCAAAGAAAAAAGCAGGATAAGGCAGATAGGCGTGAACAACGCAGGTCTGAAAACGATAAGGGCAAGAGTTTTGAAGACATGCTGATGTATCTTGATGAGAATGGCAATCTTTCACCTACACCACCAGACCCACGCAAGAAAAAAGAAATAATGGCACAGAGCATACAGGTAAGTGTTCCTAAACAGGAAGACCTGCCCGAAGAAGATACCGTACGCAACGGTGTTGTCAGAAATTTTGATTCATCTAAAGGCTACGGGTTTATCAGAGACAATATTTCCGGCGAAAGCATTTTTGTACATGCCAACAACCTGTCGGCTCCTGTAAAAGAAGGCGATAAGGTAACTTTTGAAATTGAACAAACACATAAGGGCAGCAGTGCCGTAAAAGTAAAAGCAGCGGTCTAAGCACGTCTATCCGGCATAAATTTACACGGCATCGGCGGACAGACGCCCATACTGATATAAGTTTTTGTAAACCATGCGGTGCATTGTACGCATGGTCAATTAGCAACAATCTGTCACAAAAACTTTATGATCGGTCATGGC
Source organism: Flavipsychrobacter sp. (assembly GCA_044227125.1). Lineage (GTDB taxonomy): Bacteria > Bacteroidota > Bacteroidia > Chitinophagales > Chitinophagaceae > Polluticoccus. Next base: position 469,098 of record JBGAFS010000001.1, on the reverse strand, counting down.
CATTCTTTTTCTATTGCTTATACATTGGTATAGCTCGCTTTTTTTTCAGTCGGTGTTTCATCACCGTTATGCAGCACACGGCGTTTTTACAATGTCGAGGTTTTGGGAAAAGATGTTTTTCATAGGTTCGTTTATTACGCAGGGGGCATCATACATCAGCGCCCCTGCTTATGGCATCATGCACCGGTTGCACCATGCACATACAGATACCGGTAAAGACCCGCATTCTCCCGCTAATTCGCGCAATGTATTTGCACTGATGTGGGATACAAGAAACAATTACAGGGATATATACACCGAAAAATCAGATATACCTGAAAAATACAGAAAGGACTTGCCGCTATGGAAAGCTTTTGACCGTTTTGCGCATAGCCCTGTAACTAAAATAGTATGGGTGATCTTGTATGTGTTGCTATATGCTGCACTGGCAACTCAATGGTGGATGTATTTATTTCTGCCGCTTACAATAGCCATGGGGGCTTTCCAGGGGGTAGCAGTAAACTGGTGGGCGCATAAGTTTGGCTATGAGAACTATAAGATGGCTAACACGTCAAAGAATATTTTACGTTTTGATTTCCTGTTTTGGGGCGAGGCTTATCATAATAACCACCATAAACACCCGTCTAATGCTGATAATGCCCACAAATGGTATGAATGGGATATGGGCTACAAAGCCATGCTGTTACTGCAAAGACTGCACATTATTAAAATAAAGAAAAACTGCACCAAAGCAGTTAGCGTTTTACCGTAAAACCCAGCAGGGTAAGTTTTATTGACTGTACGTAAATATTGTCGAAGGTAATAAGGCGCAGGTCTTTAAGTTCGGTAAGCATAGGCAGTATTTGTTCGCGTACCTGCATTAGTTCGTCTGCTATACCTGTTACTGATATTTGAGGCCTTGGGTTGGCTGTACGCTGGCTTATCTCTTTTATCTTCCTGTACACATCATTAGTAGTCACCATATACTGCATTTTACCGAAGATACTGAAATATATTTTCAATATCATTTTTAATATATTTTTTATAAAAATTAACATAATTTTACTTGCCTTCTCTGAGGTAAGAGTTCTTAATTTCTTAAATGCTGTTGTATGATATTATTTGTAGGGAACCTGAGTAAGTTAACCTCAGAACGCGAGTTGAAAGAGTTGTTTGCCGGCTATGGTACTATTAGCAGGCTGCGCATCATGTTTGATAAGATAACGAGACGCTCGCGCGGATACGCATATGTAGACCTTGAGCAGGATAGCCAGGCTTTCGATGCTATGGATAAGCTCAACTCCAGTATGTTTATGGATAGCTACATAATAGTCGGCATCGCAACGCAGGGGCAGCTTAGCTCTATAGACTGGCAATAATTGCCATACACTTCCTCATGTATATCCTTATGCCCTGGCCGAAAATGTACCTGTAAGGTAGGTATTGATAATGCCCGGTTGTAAACCTTGTAAGTAGCGGCTGGTAGTCCTGGGCCGTGGCACTTTTACTATCTTCTGTACAGGTTGTTGATTGCAGCCTGCTCTCTCTTCCAGCATTTGTTGTATAATGGCAGCCACTTCATCCTTATAGGCTTGTATATAAGCCCAGTCAGCATTTGTTCTCATTAGTCCTCTGTTTACTGCAAAGTTGAGGCAGGCATGTGTCAGCAATATGAAGCGAAGATGAAGTTTAGGTTAATGCAACTGCTTAATTATGAAGTATCCTGTACAAAAACATTTATAGAAACCATAGCTCGTGTGTCTTTTACGGCATATTAAGAATCTGTTATTCACCTTACTGCTTTGGGGAGAGGGAGTGTTCATGAGTGATACAGTGAAAGCACCAGCTGGCAGGGTAAGCGTTATATAGTGGCTACATCGCTGCTGTCGAAATACGCCGCATATAATGATGCCTTCAATGAGATAAATCTTTGTCTTCGCCAAGATTTATAAATACAGCACATAAGAGCTTTGCATAAAATTTCAATGATTATGAAAAGCAATAACAGATTTGTAAACATCAGTGCAGGGATATTGATAGTTTTCTCGGCATTTTCTTTACTTATGGTGAGTGCGATGGCCTTCTTCAGTCCGCAGATGGTGATGGACCTGGTGCAGGTAAAACTGCCTAATGCTGATGCTTTCAGCTCCATACGCGGAGTGTATGGCGGAGTTGGGCTTACCATAGTTATCAGCCTGGTGTACCTGCTGCTGAAAGACAAGCGTGCGGGGCTGGCATTCCTTACCATGCTATGGGGTTTTTATGCACTTTCGCGCATCATTACCATCATCAGCGAAGGCCCGCTGGGCGACTTTGGCAGCCGCTGGCTCAATATCGAAAGTTTCCTCTTTCTGTGCTCTATGCTGCTGCTTATATTTTATAAGCCGCAGGCAGCGCGTACATGATACCAGCTACTTTTTTTGAATGTGGTGAATATGGCAGGGCACTTTAGTTCTCCTGTCGTATTCATCATATTTTATGGTCGGGGAAACTGATACTGCCATTTGCTTTCGCAGAATCTATCATTTGCCCGTTGTTGACGTGTATTACTTTAGTATCGGGTATATACAGGTGCCTGAAGCCTTTATCTGTAACTGCGATATAGGCTGAGTCGTTTCCATCCAGGCTCAGGTATACATCCGTAAGGCCTACATTACATTCAAAGGCTACTTCTCTGGCTCCCAGTGTATGATTGGCAGCTTTTGCCTCTGATACTATATGATATTTGCCTAATTCAGGCGGAATAGAGCCGGCAAAAAACACCTGTAATGAAGTGTCTTTATAGCAGGAATAATATCCGTCTGTTTGAACGGTTACACTTTTGGCACCGTGTTCATGCGTGCCTGTCTTGTCGATAAGATACCAGTCGGAATAATAACCGTAATCAAGGTCAGTACTTTTTTGGCAGCCGGAGAAAAGAAATAAAACACATAGTGCGCCGGGGGTGAGCATACTTAGTTTCATGACATATATTTTCGACAAAATATGTTTTTTATTTCAAATAAAAAACATCTGTTATTTAAGTGCACCTGTTTTTCCTGCGCTCCATCCGGCGACGTGTATTGATTATCAATACTGAAGTGATGATGTTTTTTGTTGCACGATTTTTTCAATATCATTGCGGGCAAATAATATAAAATGAAGAAGATAATACCTGTAATCCTCTCTGTAACCCTCTTAGGTATGGGCGCATGCAAGAAACTGGAAAATGCAGCCAACAAAGCCTCAACCCATGGCACAATGACCGCTACTGTAGGCGGTAAATCATACAAAGCGGGCTCAGTTGCCGTAACGGTAACGTCCACTGCGTTTTTGATCAATGGGGCTAATGCATCGAGCGATGAAACGCTGGATATAGCCATTGAAAAGTATGACAAGGCCAAGAGCAAATACACTATAGATTACGTGCTCAATACCGCAAACTATCATGATACCAAAGGCCACCACGCAGTTTCGGGCGATGTAGAGATACAAAGCACCGGCGATAAAAGCGCTAAGGGTACTTTCTCTTTCGTTACGGAAGACAGCCTGAAAGTTACCAATGGTAATTTTGATGTTAGCTGGGATTAGTTTATTGCGTTATTGCCCGGCCTGCTCATCAAGGCCGTCATTCCGACGGTAGGAGGGATCTCCTGATGGTTAGATGTGGCGCTCGGCGTTCGTCATTGCCCGCCCGGCCATGCCATTCAGACGGGCGAGGAGCATAGCGACATATACTATGCTTATTCACTCTCTTCAGCATGTTCATTTCTTTTGCTTCTCCAAAAGAAACGAACCAAACCCGCCCGAACGTGCCGTTCGGTACGGGCGGGGAAAAGCTGCCTGCAATCAATTGCGAAGCACTCATTGAGACCTTTGAAAATCATAATGCACGAAATAATCACGACGTGATTGCAGGGCTCTAATTATTGGGCCGCATTGCTACTGTGCTGCCGGGCTAAATAATTCTATTTTCTCCCGTCATTGCGAGGAACGAAGCAATCTCGAGATAATACGGGTACTCATTACGCAAGACTGCTTCGTGCCTCGCAGTGACAGTGGGGATCATGATAGTTTTGATGTCCCCGTCGTGTCTCTTGAAAAGGACACGACGGTATCAAGGCGATAAGCTGAGGGAATACTACTGCTGCCGTGTCCGAAAACGAGACACGGCAGGGGATAAATTGGTAAAGGAGTGGTAAAACAAATAATAGGCAGAATAGATTAATTGAACTCGCAGTGACGGCGGGTAGTGGTTATTCCTTTCGTGTCATTGCCCGCCCGGCTGTGCCTTTTCTCCTGTCATTGCGAGGAACGAAGCAATCTCGAGACAATATAGGCACTCATTACGTGAGACTGCTTCGTGCCTCGCAGTGACGGTGGGGTGTTGGTGAGTAACACCAACAAAGGCGGTCGAGAAGACTAGCATTGGAGAACTGCTAATTTTTAAAGAATAATATCAGGCAGTATATGAACGCTATTATTGGGATAAATGGTAGTACAATTGATATAACTTTTACTTTGTCATATAGCTTATAGCTGAGTAGTGAAAGGCTCAATATAATTAGAGGATAACTATTTATGAGTATGAAAATCAACCAGGTTTTAGGTGTGTCTGAGTTGTCAAATAAGAAGATAGAGCCAAATGCAACAAATGGCCATATCATTACCGGCGACATACCAGCATAATTGAGTTTAATAAACCATTTTGGAAAATGCGACTGTTTGGCATACAGGTTTGTTTTTATTACTAAGTATATTATTGTTAAACCTCCTAGCAGCATTAAAATCAAAACTCCCATAAAAAATGATAAATATTGTAAATGTAGCAAATAGGATATTTGCAATTGTTTCTCTGACAAACTATGTAGTTACCTTTCAGGAGATTCCTATCTTCTTTCGGAATGGCGGCTTCGATTGTGCAAAGTCCCCTTTAGGGGATTTAGGGGTTCCTGATTATCTTTGCCCCATCTTATGGAATTGACAGCACTCACAGCAATATCGCCGGTAGATGGCCGCTACCGCAGCCAACTGGCTTCACTGGCTCCTTATTTTTCCGAGTTCGGGCTTATACGTTACCGTGTAAGGGTAGAGGTAGAGTATTTCCTCTTTCTTGCCGAGAGAAAGATATTTAAGCTGCCCGCAGCCGTAAAGCCTGCTAAGCTGCGCGATATATACCTCAACTTTACCGAGGATGATGCACAGAAAATAAAACTCACCGAGCGCACCACCAACCACGATGTAAAAGCGGTAGAGTATTTCCTGAAAGAGAAACTGGCGGCACTCGGTGCCGGCGATGCGGTAGAGTGGGTACACTTTGGTTTAACTTCTCAGGACGTAAATAATACTGCCGTACCCCTGCTGTGGAAGGAAGCACTGGAGCAGGAGTTTCTGCCCGCGCTGGAGAACATTGTACTGCAACTAAAGAAGCAGGCTAAGGAATGGAAGGGCATACCTATGCTGGCACGCACACACGGTCAGCCGGCATCGCCTACTACATTGGGTAAAGAATGGCTGGTGTTTGTAGAGCGCCTTGAGGGACAGATAGCGCAACTGAGCCACGTACCGTTTGCTGCCAAGTTTGGCGGTGCTACGGGCAATTTCAATGCGCACCATGTAGCCTTCCCTAAAACCAACTGGGAGAAATTTGGCAACGATTTTGTGAATAACAGACTGGGCTTGGAGCGTATGCAATACACTACGCAGATAGAGCATTACGATAACCTTGCCGCACAGTTCGATGCCCTGAAACGCATCAATACCATACTCATCGATTTTGCACGCGATGTGTGGAGCTATATCAGTGTAGAATACTTCAAACAAAAAACCAAAGCGGGTGAAGTGGGTAGCAGCGCTATGCCGCATAAAGTGAACCCGATAGATTTTGAAAATGCAGAGGGCAACCTGGGTATTGCTAATGCCATATACGAACACCTGAGTGCCAAGCTGCCTATCAGCCGCCTGCAGCGCGATCTTACAGATAGTACTGTACTGCGCAACGTAGGTGTACCTATGGCGCATAGCTTCTTGGCATTGCGCTCGCTGGAAAAAGGTTTGGGCAAACTATTGCTGAACAAAGACAAGATGCTGGCAGACCTTGACAACAACTGGGCAGTATGTGCAGAGGCTATACAAACGGTACTACGCCGCGAGAATTACCCGCAGCCATACGAGGCACTGAAAGCACTCACACGTGGTAAAGAGGGTATCACTAAACAGTCGCTGCATAAATTCATAGACGGATTGAAAGTAAGTGCCGCCATCAAAAAAGAACTGAAAGCAATAACACCGTTCAACTATACAGGTATCTTTTAATGGCGCAATGGCTGAATAGCTCAATGAAATGAATTTACCACAACAGTTAATAGATAGTTTGACAACAGTAAAGGGCTTTGATAAAGAAGCCCTTATTGCTGCGCACAACCATCCGGCTGTTACGTCTGTTCGTCTTAACCCGCATAAATATTCTACCGCGTTTGCAGATAATGAACAGGTACCCTGGTGTGCATCGGGCAGGTATTTGAATGAGCGCCCTGTGTTTACCTTAGACCCTTTATTTCATGCAGGGGCATATTATGTGCAGGAAGCATCGAGTATGTTTCTGCAACAGGTACTGAGTAATGAAGTATTGAATAACCGTCCACTGAGAGTACTTGACCTGTGTGCGGCACCCGGTGGCAAGAGTACATTGATAGCATCGTTTCTTGGTGAAGATGACTTATTAGTTAGTAATGAAGTGATACGCTCACGCGCATCCATCTTAGAAGAGAACATGACCCGCTGGGGGCATATGAATACATGGGTTACTGCCAACGACCCTAAAGACCTGGGCAGGCTTACAGGATATTTTGATGTGATAGTAGTAGACGCACCCTGTAGCGGTTCGGGTTTGTTTCGTAAAGATGCAAGAGCGTTAGATGAATGGAGCGAAGCGAATGTGCAGCTATGCTGCCAGCGCCAGCAACGCATACTGGCAGATGTATGGCCTGCACTGAAAGAGAATGGTGTATTGATATATGCTACCTGCAGTTACAGTCCGCAGGAAGATGAAGAGATACTGGACTGGCTGAGTGAGAGTTTTGAAGTGAAGGGATTGAGTGTAACCACACAACAAGAATGGGGTGTAGTAGAAACACAATCAACAAAAGGATTGCAGGGTTACAGGTTCAGTCCTGATAAAGTAAAAGGCGAAGGATTCTTTATAGCTGCTGTGCAGAAGAAAGAAGAAGCCGATGAGCTGAAACCAGTTCGTTACAAAACCCTGCAAGACAAAAAAGCACAGGAGCAGACACAACATTTGTTAGATACGGATTTCATTTGCCTGCAACCGGATAAAGAGAATTATGTGGCCATTCATCCAGGTCACGAAGTGGATTACCACACACTGAAACAATTTGTGTACCTGCGCAAAACAGGTACACAATTAGGCACACCCACACCCAAAGAATGGCTGCCTGCACACGATGTGGCGTTGAGCATACACCGCAGTAAAAGCATCCCGCAGATAGAATTAAATAAGGAACAGGCGTTAAAATTTCTTAAAAAAGAAGAGGCAGATATTACACTCAATGATAAAGGTTGGTTTTTGCTTACTTATAAGGGATTGGGACTGGGCTGGATAAAAAGTATAGGAAACCGTTATAACAATTACCTGCCCAAACACTGGCGTATACGCATGGAGATATCAGATGCAGATTGGGAATAATATTTGTATATTGTTGCTGCCAAAATAAATGGCTTGCTTATGTATAAGCTGCTCCTTTCGTTTATAGCATTCCTTTTTTCTACAACTATCATTGCAGCCGAAAGAGATAGTTTCCATATCACCGTTCAGTATGATAAATGGTATGTGCAGCATACCGTAAAGCCGGAAGAAACAATATTTACCATAGCACGCCGCTATCATGTGCCGCCGGCTACGCTGGCCAATGTGAATGGTATTGACTATCGTTCGGTACCTGCCGCGGGCACTACGCTGTATATTCCATTGGGTGCTTACAATCATCTTACATCAGAGCCGCTAAATGCAGACGACGGGCGCAAACTATATTATACTGTAGCCGAAGGAGATAACCTGCAAGGCATTGCGCGCCACATTGGTGTATCGCAGCGCATGGTGCAGCAGTGGAATAATATGCCCGATAATATGGTAACACCGGGGCAGGAACTACTGGCAGGGTGGATACTGTATGATAACACCACTATGGGTGGCTTACCGCATGACCAGCTCTCTGCCAAAGGAGGAGCACCAACACCCCCACCGCAACCCAAGCCATCAAAACCCATAACGGAAACACAGAAACTGCCTGATGGTACAGTGCTGATACCTATGCCGCCTAAACAACCGGTTGATACAATACCCCCGGCAAAGAAAATGTTCCTGGAGCAGGTAGCGGCAGCAGATAATGATACAACATCAGAACGGGGTAGTGCAGTGTTCTTCGATAGCCCCGGCAGCATGAAAGTGCCTAATATGTTTTATGGTTTTCATAGCGGGGTAAAAAGAGGCACGATAATAGAAGTGTATAATCCTGCAGCAGATAAAACTGTTTATGTAAAAGTGCTGGGGCCGGTACCGGGTACTAAGCAATACTACAACAGCATCATGGGCATCAATAGTATGGCGCGCGAAGCACTGGGCGTGGTGGCTGTAGAAAGTAAAGTGTGGTGCGAGATAAAATATGCAGGAAAACCCATAGAGCAGCCTGAAAAAAAATAGGCGCTGTTATTCACAACGATGGGAAAATTCATGCGGCCATATTGCCTATATTTTAGTAGGTTGCCGCAATGAAGATTTTAGTCGTCAGGTTTTCTTCTATTGGTGATATAGTATTGACAACTCCTGTGCTGCGTTGCATCAAAACACAGCGTCCCGATATACAGGTGCATTATCTTACAAAAGTTGCATTCAGGCAGGTGGTAGCCTACAACCCGCATGTAGATAAATTCCATTACCTGGAAGATGATTTCAACGCGATGGTGGAGGAGTTGAAGAAAGAAAAATTTGACTACATCATAGATCTTCATAACAACCTGCGTACCCTGCGCCTGAAGCGCAAACTAAAGGTGAAGAGTTATTCATTCAACAAGCTGAACATACGCAAATGGCTGCTGGTAAATCTTAAGATAAACTTGATGCCTGATAAGAGTATCGTGCTTCGCTATCTTGATACGGTTAAACATTTGGGTGTAAAGAACGATGGTGAGGGGTTGGAGTATCATATACCTGATTTCACCAAACTTAAGAGTGGCGATATACCTATGAGCCACTGGGCAGGTTATATAGGCTGTGTGATAGGGGGTACGCATAACACCAAAAAGCTGCCGGTAGAAAAATGGAAGGAATTGCTGGCTAAGGTCAACTTCCCGGTTATACTGCTGGGTGGCCCGGGCGATAGGGAAGAAGGAGCACAAATAGCGGCTCTTGATAATATAAGGATATACAACGCCTGCGGAAAATTTACCATAAATGAATCAGCCTACCTGGTGCATAATGCCAAGGTGGTGTTAACCAACGATACAGGCCTCATGCACATGGCAGCCGCCTACAAAAAGCCGGTCATATCGTTTTGGGGTAATACAGTACCTGAATTTGGTATGTTCCCGTATTATGGAAATAATAATATTAAAACAATTGTAAATCAGCAATCTGTAATCGTTCGACATCCTAAGTTGAGTTGCCAGCCCTGCAGTAAGATAGGCTACGAAAAGTGCCCTAAAGGGCATTTTAAGTGCATGAATGAGCTGGATATGCAGCAGGTAGCAGCAAGAGTTAATGATATGCTGAAGGCAATTAAATAATGATTAGTAATAATGTTAATAGTTTTTTATTTAGTTGACCCAACCATGACGAATATGCTAATGTCTATAATTGATGTACGTTAGTGAATTATATAGGTTTAATGGCAGATTAAAGCAAGGCATTAAGAATATTTAACAGGTGATTAAAGTGGCAAAAATAATGGCAAAAAGGCTTTCAGAAACGACAGGTTTTACCTATATTACAGGCTTATAGATAGTAAAAAATCAATATTAAATATAATAAATCGACCCGTATGAGAAAGTTTAAATCACTTCTCTTTGTTTGCTTCGCGATTTTGAGTTTCACCGTAAACCCCAATAAAGCGAAAGCATCACACGCAGCAGGTGCAGAGATCATCTATGAGTGGATCAGTGACTCCACTTACAGGTTCTTCTTCAAGTTCTACCGCGACTGTACAGGTATTTCTGAGCCAAGCAGCCAGGATCTGTGTGTGTACAATACTTGTACTAATACAAGTTTTAACGTTACCATGAATAAATGGAACGGTTCTTTACCCGGCGGTGGTAGCAACGGTAGCCCTGTATCAGCGGGTTGCTCTCAGTACCCTAACAGGTGCCAGAATTCAAGTTCCAGCATTCCCGGTTACCAGGAATGGTGGTATTCTGCAATTGTTACTTTACCGCTCCAGTGTAACTACTGGCGTTTTGCCTGTTTTGTAAGTGCGCGAAACACGAGTAACAATATACCGTCAACTAACCTGTACGTAGAAACTACGTTTAATAATACAGGTAGTTTCCAGGGTAACTCATCGCCTTATTTCTCAATCAAGCCGATACCATACGTTTGCGTAAATACATCTTATACATATAACAACGGTGCGATTGACCCGAATAATGACTCCCTGATAACAGAGGTGATTAATCCTCTTGACGGTAGCTCTTGCAGCTCACCGCCAACTAATATTACATTTAACAGTGCATCTCCTGCATTCTCTATTCCTAATAACCCGATACAGACAAACAATACGTTTACTACCAATGCACAAACCGGCCAGATGAGCTTTACAGCTTCACAGCAGGGTCCATCAACACTTACTACGCGGGTTAAAGAATATCGTAATGGTGTTCTGATCGGTTATATCATCCGTGATATCCAGGTACAGGTATTATCATGCAGTACTGTAGCGCCTAATATTGGTACAGTAGGCAGTTCTGTGGTAGGTGGTAACTATAACGCTGTAACAGGCCAGGTATCTGGTTGTATCAATACTCCAATGAGTTTCTGCTGGGATGTTGTATCGCCTCAGTCATCTTCTGTTTTGATTTGTGATGATAACCACTCATTCTCAATACCTGCAGCTACTACCACATTTACAAATCAGTTACATGACTCTGTACGTGGTTGTTTCTCTTGGACACCAACAGTTAATGACGTTGGTTTGAAAAACCTGATCATTACTGTAAAAGACTCTACATGCGCTCCTCCGGGAATCATGTTGTACTATACTAAGACAATACCAATTTACGTATGGCCATCTACAATAGGCTTAGGTGATACCAGTGTTTGTCCTAAAGGACCTGCATATTTAGGAGCTACAGGTGGTGGTAACTATCAATGGTCAGTTCTGTCAGGTACACCAAACAGTCTGAATTGCACAAACTGTCAAAATCCTGTTGCAGCACCGTTGGTGACTTCTAAATATCTCGTAACCTCTACTATTAACTCATATTGTAGTAATAACTTCGATACTGTAGAAGTTACTGTATTGCCCGGCCCTGCATTTATTGGTCAGAATGATACAATAACATGTCCGCGCAACCCGGTTAAACTTGATCTTAAATCAAATCCGCCAAGCGGGGTAGTGTATACCTATAAGTGGTCTCCAAGTACTGCTTTGAGTAGTGATACAATCGTTAATCCTATATCAAGTACTAACAAGGACATAACATATATAGTTACAGTTGGTAGCAATACGAATAAGTGTAAAGCATATGATACAATAGTAGTTGATGTTCTTGATGGCTTCAAAATAGATAACCCTGATACATTCATTTGTGAAGGTGCTAAAGTACAGGTAAGAGGTAGCGGTGATTCCAGGTATACATATACATGGTTTACCAACTCACCGGCCAGTACATTCTCTAATAATGCTATCATTAATCCGGAGATCAGCCAAAATGTAGTAGATAAGTATACTTATACTGTAAAGGCTAGTTTTACAGGCTGTCCTGTTGATAGTGTTACATCTATAAGTATTACAGTAGAACCAATACCAACTGTTAAGGTCGATGATGATGCTAAGCTTTGTTTTGGAGATACTATGAAGCTGCACGGTATAGTAACGCCGGCCAGTTATCCATTCATTTTACAATGGACACCTGCCGCATCGCTTGATAAGGATAATATAGCATCGCCTATATTTACAGGTACTGCTATCGGTGCTAATAAATTAATACTTACAGCAACCACTCCTAATGCAAAATGTACTAATTCAGATTCATTGGTTTTAACTGTTTTCTCCGGCGATTTCATGACATTGTCTAATGATACTGCAGTATGTCCCGGTGACAGCATTCAGTTGCATATGACGGCAAATGGTATTAAGAAGTTCTTCTGGGGGCCAAATCAGAATATCAGCAGTATTAAGAATACAGATCCTACGGTATGGCCTGTGGCAACACAAGTTTATACAGTATATGGTGTAGATACCAACCAGTGTTCTGATACGCAAAGTGTAATGATCACTGTTAAACCTGGTGCTGTTGTAGATCTTCCTGATACTGTACGTTTGTACCCGGGCGATTCATACCGTATACAGCCTGGTGGCAACTGTTTGTACTACAATTGGTTCCCTATAGTAGGCCTGGATAATTCTAAGATCGCAAATCCTTTAGCAAATCCGCAGGTGAATACTCGTTATGTTGTTACAGGCTCAACTGAGTTTGGTTGTAAAACATCTGCAGAGATCAACTTCCTGGTAATGCCGGATACATATATAGATATGCCGAACGGTTTTGTTCCGGGTACAGGAGCTAATTCAACGCTGAAACCGATACATCTTGGTAAGGCTACGCTGAAAACATTCAGTGTATTCAACAGGTGGGGTAAGAAAGTCTTTGAAACAAAAGACATCAACGAAGGATGGGATGGTACTTTTAATGGTGAAACACAACCAATGGGTGTATATATCTACATGATAGAAGCGGTTACACCAAGTGGTCAAACATTTACTAAACAGGGTAACATTACCTTGATACGATAAATCTGATTTATGATAGAGCTTGACACCAAGCTCTATCATATTTTAAAACCATATCACAATTATAGAGTATTAATGATGAAAATTATGTCAATGAGAAGGTTACTTATATTCAGTCTTACATTGTTGTTATCACTTACAAGTAAGTTTGTATTTGCCTCCCACTATGCAGCCGGTGATATTTATGTAACTTACATTGGTGCAGGTCAGGATGGCTGCTCCGGTACTACGGAATATAAATATGAGATAACCGTGGACGTTTATAAAGCATGCGAGCCGGGGTCATCTTTTTTAGGCACAAATGAAACACTGCGCATATGGTCAACCAATGCCGGATATGATCAGAGTATTCAAATGTCAAATCCACAGATAGATACTGTGGACCAGCTGTGTGATGTTTACAAACCAGTAAACTCATGTCGCAATGCTGGTCAGGCTGGTCCTTACTGGGCTTTTATCAGGCACAGGTACACATATATCTGGATTGCCCCATCACCTCAGGTAGACTGGAAATTCTCTTGGGGACAAAATACTTGCTGTCGTAATAGTACAATATTAAACCTTGCCAATTTGGGCGTGCTATATATTGAAGCAGGGTTAAATAATCTGACCAAATATAACAACAGTACTCCAAGGTTCTTGGTGGAGCCTATTCCATTTATATGCGTAAACCAACCGGCTAAATTCCTGAATGGTCCATATGATGCAAACAATGACTCGCTTAATATTTATCACCACGATGCATTACAAGGGCCTGGTAATCCGTGTGGTTATAATGCCGGTTATTCTGTAACAGATCCTATAGCATCTGCGGCTAATAACCCATTTACTGTTAACCCGCTTACAGGTACCGCTACATTTACGCCTACCAACCAGGGTAAGTTTGTATTGGCATTCCAGTGTGATGAGTATGAGCGTGGTACGGGTATACCTTTAGGGTACATTATGCGTGACGTACAGGTTACTGTATTCCCGTGTACAGCACCACCTCCAGGTATAGATTCTATATCTACTAGCTTTACCATAGACCAGGCTACTATTGTTAAAACAAAAACAGAAGGTTATGCAGTGTATGTTTGTCCGGGTAGTAACATGAAGTTTGATATACATACGCAGACAGACAGTGCAAATCATAATATCTATCTCGAGGCTAATGAAGCTCAGGTTTCTCCTACTGCAACATTTAATCCGACAGGCAATGGTACAAATAATGTGACAGGTACTTTTAACTGGACACCTTCTACATCAGAATATGGCGAGCATACGCTTATTATTACTACGAAGGACTCAACATGTAATGCTAATCAACCGATAGTACTTAAGAATTATACTGTAGTACTGATAAAAGTTGTTGATGGTATTGATGCCGGTCCGGATCTTCCGATTTGTGACCTGAACCCGGTGCCACGTCAGCTTTTCGTAAAAGGGCCTCTTGATATTAAAGTTACGTGGAAGAATACAGGTACAGGTGACGGAACAGGTTTAAATAAAACAGATATAGTGAATCCCGTTGCTACGGTTACAAGCACTACGATATTCAATGTATCTACTACAGATCTGACTGGTCAGTGTAAGAATTCAGATGACATAATGGTGTATGTTGATACATCTAATACCATCAATGCATTCCCTGAGAATCCATTTGTACTTTGCAGGCCTGATTATGTTCAGTTAGATGCAATTGTTACCGGTAAGGGCCCTATCAGCAACCAGAGTTGCGGTATAGGTGTGATTGCCCCAGGTGATCGCATAGATTCTGTAAGATTGTATGGTTCTCCTGTTTATGGAACGTTCGTATACGATACGCTGGGCGCTACTACTCCTACTTTCCCTAATACAGTGAGCAGTGCAAAAATGCAATTCCTGATTACTAAAGAGGACCTTAAAGAAGCTGGCATTCGTTCCGTTACATTAAGGGATATATCTTTTGAAATTGCTAAAGCTTTTGCAGATACTGTAGAGTACATGAACTTCCGTATAGGTATGAAATGTACGAACAAGAGCAGCCTGAGCAAGACATCAGGTTTTGAATCTGGTGTAACCACTGTATATTCTGCTGTTGGTCCTACTCTGTTTCCTAATGGTTGGAAGCAGTTTACATTCAGTAACCCATATAGTTGGGATACTACTAAGAATCTGTTAGTGGAGATATGTTATAGTTATAATTCAGATATCGTAACTTCTGCGGCATGTATTTCTAGTGGCCCTTCTTCCCCTATACTTAAATTCTCTCCGACAACTTATAATTCAGCATTGTTCCTTGCTTCACCAAATTATCTGCCAAGCTATGATATGTGTGGTACACTAACTTCTACCAGCATTGTTGAGAGGTTAGCTCGTCCGTCATTTGCATTTAATTATGTAGATGCACCGGCATTACCATTTACTATAAAATGGACTCCTGGTGATAATTTGTCAGACTCTACAATACTGCAACCACTGTCGTATGTTAATAAGAGTGTGAAATATATGGTAGAGACTTATGGTAAGAGCGGATGTATAATCAGGGATTCAGTAGATATATTCGTACCTAAACATGATTTCCGTGTTACGCCACTGGATACAGCAATATGCTTCGGTGAAGTAGCTGCTCCAAAAGCATATGGCGGATTCGTTTACAAATGGTATGAGTATACCGAAGATGGTAAATACGTGCTTGCAAATAACACAGCCAGCTGTTTTGACTGTCCTGCACCGATCCTGAAACCTTTGGCTACTACTACTTACAAAATAGAAATCGGTGATTCTGTTTTCTGTTTTGATACACTCACAATGAGGGTTAAAGTATTGCCGCTGCCAAGGACACACCTGTTGAACCACGATACTACTATCAAGTATGGTCAGAGCATTCAACTGTTGGCTAATGGTGCTAAATTGTATAACTGGACACAGGCTTCTACACTTGATAATCCGAATATCTCTTACCCTGTAGCTACACCAACAGGCCCTACTACTTATGTAGTTACCGGTCTTACAGCTGATGGCTGCCGCAGCACAGATTCTGTAAGGGTTAATATCGACTATCGCGATAACCTGTTCGTACCTTCAGCATTCAGCCCGAATGGCGATGGCAAGAATGATGTGTTCAGGGTATCAAACCTGACAGTTCAAAGAGTAATGGAATTCAGGGTGTACAACCGCTGGGGCCAGGAAATATACTTTGCAAACAACAACAAAGGCTGGGATGGTACATGGAAAAACATTCCGCAGGATGTAGGAAACTACACATACTTCATCAAAGTTGCATATCCTGATGGCCTGATAGAAAACTACAAAGGAGAAGTAACCCTGGTTAGATAATAAACCACATAGTTTTAAATAATAAATAAGCCCCTCAACAGAGGGGCTTATTTATTATAGCAATTTTTGCATGTGGTAGCCAATTATTCTGTATCCCTGCTGAATCCAGAACCGCACACCTTTATGGTTTGAAACATAGCAGTTTAGTTCAACTGCAAGGCAGCCCTCGTCTTTTGCGTATTGATATAGCCAGTTCATCATTAATTCGCCGATACCTTTCGACCTGTAATCAGGATGGATAATAACATTGTCCGGTTCTATATGCTTACCAACATAATGCTTATATAATACCCAGAAACCGGTTATTCCTATTAGTTTCTCATTGTCATATACACCCACACATTTGTAGTTATGCTCCATCATTTCCTTAAGCCTTGATACCAGTATAGCCTCATCTGTTTTTTCATTGAGCATTTTCAGGTAGGGTAGTATGCTGCTTATTTCATTCTCCTCTATGATCTTGATAGTGTACATTTTTATGTCTTTTGAGCTTATTCAAACGATATGAGTTCTGTGTTTAGCTTTTTGGCCAGGCTTTCGGCACCACGTCGCATAACAGCATCATGGTTATATTCAAAAATTGGCTTAAGTGCAAATGATAAGGCATTCATCCATGCTTTATTTGTTTTTACATCCCAGTTATAGCGTACATGGGTAATGTCTCCCTGTTCTTCAAAATGCCATATACCAACACCTTCAAGATCGCCTGTAGCATAGCCTTTAAGTATCTTGTATTCAGTATACTCTGCCAGCTCCATATCAAAGGAAAGCGTATATAGCATCGGGCTACGCATTTTATACACTCTTATGCCTCCTATGCCATTATCATAGCCTGCCTTTTTCTCCTCAACCGATAATACTCCTTTCCACCATTGCGGCCAGTATTGTGACTGGTATATGGCATCCCAAACAGCTTTAACAGGAGCTTTTATATACCAGTTCGTTTCAAACGAATATGCTCTGCTCACTTTGTGTTTTGTTTAAATGTAAAGTGTTGAAAGTCTTATAAATATACGAGTATACAGGGTTTTCGTATTGCGTAAGCTTTAAAAAATAATGGCCCTGGTACGTTAATAGCTTGTTAACCGCTTGCAAAGCCGGGGTTAACAAGGCCTGATTTTTTGCAGGGTCTCGGGGGCGGTTGCATCTTTGCATCATCAAACGAACAAACAACTAAACAAACAAACCAACAAAAACAAACAACAATGAAAAAGATCATCGCAATCGCCGCTTTAATTTCTGCAGGTTTCGCTGCTAACGCTCAAACTCCTGCTTCTACTTCAGCTTCTCAGACTGTTAACCTGTCTCTGACTGACGCTATCGAACTGACTTTCACCGGAACCGGTTCTGCTACTGGTGCTGCTGTTACTATGTCATTCAACAATGTGAACGACTACGCTAACGGTGTTACTTCATCTGCACAGGCCCTGAAAGTACGCTCTAACAAAAACTTTACTGTAGCTGTAAAAGCTAACGCTACAAACTTTACTTATACAGGTACTACTTCACCTGCTCCTGTTATGCCGGTTGCCAGCGTACTGGATGTTAAAGTAAGTGCTAACGGTACTGGTGGTACAATAGGTACAGGTTTTGATAACTATAAGGATATCACTTCTTCAAACCAGAACATCATCAACAACGGTAGCCGCGGTGGTAACCAGACATTCTCAGTAATGTACCAGGCAACTCCTGGCTTCAGCTACCCTGCCGGTAACTACGCTGTAGATGTAGTTTATACTGCTACTCAACTGTAATATTTTTTCATAGGCAATAAATTGAAAGGCGCCCCGTAAGGCGCCTTTCTTATATTAAGATAAGTACTTGCCCACAATGGGTACACGCCTGCCTACACCAAAGGCTTTGGGTGATACCCTGATAATGGGACAGAACTGGTTACGTTTATATTCGTTTATATTAACCAGTCGCAGTATACGCTTTACCAGTGCTTCATCAAAGCCCATGGCAATTATCTCCTTAGGCCCTTTGCGTCTTTCTATATACTGGTACAATATCGGGTCCAGTACATCGTACTCCGGCAGGCTGTCACTGTCTTTTTGCCCGGGTCTTAACTCTGCTGACGGGGCCTTAGTGATGATATTTTCAGGTATGATCTCTTTGTTCCTGTTTATATAGCGGGCTAACGCGTACACCTGCATCTTATACAGGTCACCAATAACTCCTAATCCACCGGCCATATCTCCATACAGTGTGCCATATCCTGTTGCCAGCTCACTCTTGTTAGATGTATTGAGCAGGATGGAGCCAAACTTGTTTGACATAGCCATAACCAGTGCACCGCGTATGCGCGATTGCAGGTTTTCTTCTGCTACATTGAATGGCAGGTCTTTGAAAACGGGGTTGAGTGCCTGCTCATATGCCCCGAAAATATCTTTGATAGGTATGATGTCGTATTTATTACCCAGGTTAGCTGATAGCTGTTCTGCATCGCCCACAGAGTGACCGGTAGAGAATTGAGAAGGCATAAGTAATGCATGTACATTGTCTGCACCCAAAGCCTCGCATGCCAGCGATAATACAACAGCGCTGTCTATTCCACCGGATGATGCTACTATAGCTTTGCTGAAGCCCATTTTGCTGAAATAATCACGAATGCCTAGTATCAGTGCATCATGTATCTCGTCAATATCATAATCATCATCAAATGTTTCTGACAGAAATTCAACTGATGGTACTTCCATAGCCGGTTTCAATACAGGTTCTTCGAAGCTGCGGTCATCTTTAAGTGTAACACTTTGCAGTGCTTCATCAAAATAGGGAAGCTCAGCTATTATGTTCTGGTGGCTGTCCATTACTACAGACCCGCCGTCAAACACTATCTCAGTTTGTGAGCCTACGGTGTTGCAATAGATAAGCGGCAACTTGTATTTGGCTACATTCTGTTTAATCATACTCATGCGCCCTTCTGCATGCATATAGTCAAACGGAGATGCGCTGATGTTTATCATGATATCAGGACGCTGCTCTATGAGTTTATCCATAGGGCATATCTTGTACAATGGGTTATTACCAAGATTCCAAATATCCTCACATATGGTAAGTGCTATTCGTTTCCCGTTAAACTCTATAATATTCCAGCTGTCAGCAGGTTCAAAATAGCGGTACTCATCAAAAATGTCATAGGTAGGCAACAGCGTTTTGTGCGCAATACCTATTACTTGTTCGTTGTAAAGGAAATAAGCACTATTATGCAGGTCCTTGCCCTCCGGGTTAGCATTGTGTGTGGGAGCTCCTATGATAACACCAATAATATCAGCCTCTTTGCGTATCTCATTTACCGCGTAACTACTCTGTTCTATAAAGTCATTGAACTCAAGAAAATCTCGCGGAGGATAACCGCAAACAGATAATTCAGAAAATATTATCAGGTCGCCACCTTTCATTTTTGCCTCTCTTATGGCAGCAATGATCTTCTTCGTATTGGCCTCGAAATTTCCTATATGATAATTCTGCTGTGCTAAGAATATTTTCATAATCGCTAAAAGTCCTTGCCCGACGGCAGTTTGCTCATGCTAAGGTACTTGTAAAAAAATGCCCGTACAAAATTATTGTACGGGCTATATATATGGGTTAGTAAGCTTAGAAGAAAATACCTATCCGCAGGCCAAAGCTGTTAAGCCTTGTATTGCCATCGCTGAATTTGCCCTTGTAGTCAAGGTCATATTCTTTAGGGTTGGTAACATCCGGTACAAAGCCATTGTTGAAATATACACCCGCTGTAAAGCTCATTTTATTACTGATGGGGTATTCGATACCTGCGCCAAGGTTCATTTGAAGCAGCAGTGGTGCAATGCCTGTGCCCTGTATTTTTTCATCTTCGGCATTCACTGTTTTGTTTACTATGGCACCTGTATTATTAGTGTCAGTATAAGTCACATCATAATTTGCCTTTTTGCTGATGGCTATACCTGCGCAAACACCCAGTTGGCCATATACACGTATACCGCTTTTCAGTTCATCGCTGAGTAGTTTAAGACCGAATGGTACTTCAACATACCGCAGCATATATTCGAAATTTGCAGAGCGTACAATATTATTTGTTGCCGGTGCAGCCACATTAGGGTTGAGTTCTGCATTCATTTTACCGCCCATACTGGTAAGCTGGAAACCGGTAGAGATTCCGTAATTCTCGTCGAAGAAATAATCTATCATCAACCCCCATGAAAAGCCCATTTTGTTGCCCGTAGCATCAAGCAGATACAGTTTGTCATCACTTTTGTTAGCAGTAGGCTTCATCCACGACAGGTTAGGTGCAACAAAAATGCCGAAGCGTGTTTTACCCACATCTACACCTCCTTTCATAGGTTGCGGTGTACCGTATTCATATTGTTGTGCAAGTGCGTTGCCTGTGAATGCAATGCCACAAATAGCGATTAATAATATCCTTTTCATTCTTATTCTATTGATCAATTGCGGAATAAACTCGTATGCTTAAAGACTAGTTCTTATTTTTGCCATTGTAAAAATAAATGCAATTCACCGACAATGCGAGTTTTCATGACAAAAGCTTTTAAGTTATCCACATGTTTGCCACAGGCATTTTTGCTGCTCATACTCAGCTTCTTTGCTACAGGCTGCGGTAATAATGAGGAGAAACATCCTGATGTATCAGGAGTAAAAGTAGAAATGAAAACATACAGGCTGGAACAAGAGCTTGCTGCGCTTGATACAAATGCTATTGCACCCGGGCTCACAAAACTGGCAGATAAGTATCCTGACTTTCTCGACTTCTATCTTGATACACTGATGGGCTTTGGCATAGGCAGGGATTATACAGATACAAACCATGGTATCAATAAAGGGTTAAGAATGTTTCTCACCCATAAAGATTATCGCGGGTTGTTTGATACTGTAGCAAAACATTATCCCGATACAAAAGATGAAGATGCGGAGCTGCAAAAGGGTTTCCAGTTCATGAAACATTATTACCCCGGCTATAAAGAGCCTAAAGTTATTTATCTCGTATCAGGGTTGAATAACTGGGGCGCATTTACATACGGAGAGCAAATAGTGGGGGTAGGACTGGACATGTTCCTCGGGGCATCCTATCCTTACTACAGATCGGTAGGCATACCTGACTATATGGGCAACAAGCTGGAGGCATCATATATGCCTGTGGCAGTATTCAAGGCTATTTATGAAAGCCATACGCCGTTTATACCCGATAGCCGCACACTGCTGAATATGATGATACAAAAGGGTAAAGAAATGTATGTGGTTAGTAAGATATTGCCTTTCAAGTCAGAAGCGGTATTAATGGGGTATACAGATGAGCAGGCAGAGTGGTGCAAGAAAAATGAAGCATTGGTGTACAACTTCTTCATTCATGAGAACCTTCTTTACGAAAAGAACTGGCAAAAGATACTACGCTATATCAGCGATGGTCCTACATCGGCAGGCATACCCAATAGTCCCGGTAATATAGGTACATGGCTGGGCTGGCAAATTGTAAAGTCTTATATGAACGCACACAGCGAAATGACTTTATTGCAACTGGCAGAGAATAATACAGAAGACCGTGTCTTTCTGCAGGAATCAGGCTACAAACCGAAATAAACAATAACTATAATTAAAGGGATATGACAAAACGTTTACTTATTACATCCATACTGTCCGGTATGGTACTTTCATCGCAGGCACAATTGGCTAAAACAGATGATCTGAAGAAATCTTTCGAAAACAAAAATAATGACACAGTGGCATGGGTGAAGAGTGGCTTACTGAGCATTGGGGTCAATGAAGGGTTCCTGCACAACTGGGCAGCAGGTGGTGAACTTGCCTCTATGACTATTAATGGCTTGTTTACAGGTAATGTTACAAGATTGTATCACAGGCAGGTATGGTCTAACAACCTGGATATGAATTACGGCCTGTTCTATGCTTATTCTAATAAGTTCATTCCAAAGAAAACTGATGATCGTATCGACTTCACATCTAAATATGGTGTGCGTCTTGATACAACAAAAGATTTTTATCTCTCAGGCTTGCTGAATGCTAAAACACAATTTACCAAAGGGTATGATTACACAGCATCAAACTGGGATACATTTTCCACATCAAAGTTTCTTTCTCCTTTGTATGTTACACTCGCTGTCGGTGTAGAATATCGTAAGGGTAGTGACCTGTCCTTATTCCTGTCTCCCGCTGCAGCACGTTTTACATTTGCCAGCACTTATTATACCAGTAAATTGCCCGAAGGTGCCTTTGGTATAGAGAACGGCAAAACCTCGAGGTTTGAATTCGGTGCTTATTTTTCAGGTAGGTACACTGCCAATATAACTAAGAACATAACTTACAAAACAAGACTGGACCTGTACATGAACTACCTGGCAAAAGACAATAAAGATGCTGCAGGTAAAGTGGTGAAGAAAGATAACCCGGGCAATGTAGATGTGCTTTGGGATAACATACTCCTTGCTAAAATATCAAGGTTTTTTAATGTGTCTATAGGTGCTACGTTTATATATGATAACGATCTGCCTTATGTAAGCACATATGTAGATAAAACTACAGGTGCCGTAATGCAGAAAAATGAGCCAGGACAGTCGCTTGGCTGGTTGCAGCTGAAACAGATATTCACATTAGGGTTTCAGTACAAGTTTTAATAAGGTATTTGTTCAGCGAAAAGTTTATTTTTGACAAACCACATAGCAATATGTGGTTTGTTTCATTATTAGGATTACCGGATGTCTACTACTTCATACCAGATAAAACTACCCCAGTTCGAAGGACCATTCGACCTGTTATTGTTCTTTATTGAGCGGGATGAGCTGGATATTTATAATATCCCTATTCACAGCATGACCAAAGACTTCCTGGCTTATATCCATGAAATGGAGCATCTGAATATAGAGCTGGCAAGTGAGTTTATCCTGTTCATATCTACGCTGATGCGCATCAAAGCTAAAATGCTGCTGCCGCGTAAAGAACTGGACGCACACGGTAATGAAATTGACCCAAGGCAGGAACTGGTAGATAAGATACTTGAATACAAGCGTTTCAAAGAGGCATCGGAGCAGATGATAATGATGGAGGCCGACAGGCTGCTGCAACAGAAACGTGGTAATATAAAACAGGAACTGGAAGCGCTGGGCGAAGAATATTCAGAAGGCACTGAGATACAGACTGTTACCATGTTCAAATTGATGCAGTCGTTTGAGAAGGTGATGAAGCGCTTCACCGACCGCAATCATAAACCTCAGCACGTAGTTGTTAAGTATAACTATAGTATGGAAGGGCAAAAAGCGTTTTTGCTCGACTATATGAAGTCGAATACAAGGGTAGCATTTGAAACAATATTCTCTCAGTGCGAGAACAGGATACATGCCATTTTTACATTTCTGGCAATGCTTGAATTAATACAGCAGCGCTATCTTGGCATATTGATAGGTACCGGCCGAAACAATTTCATTGTAGAATGGAATAATAACGAGGAAGAGCATGACATACAGGGGGGAGAAGGTGAAAACTTACCTTCTGAAGACAATTCCGGAGATGACTCGGCACAATAATTGTACTATACTTATTGCAATTGCTATATAAAAGATTCCCCAAACGCTGTCGGACAGAGGTACGGGGGCTTTTTGATTTTAGGGCTGTTCGTCGTCCTTATTGCCCGTAATTTCTATGCTAGCCTTCGCTGTTACATTCTCATCCTTCCCGGTCATATTAAGCGTACCCGATAGTTCCTGTGTAATACGTGCTGATAGTATCATGCCGGTAGGTACATCTATTTCGATGTTGCCGTTTTGAATGCCCTTTACGCGGGCTCCCATAGCCATACCACTGTCTGCAGGAGATATTGTTGATGTGAGTTCTATATGCGCGGTATCGTTTTGTACAGATGCAAGTTTGTATATGTTTACAATATTCATGCTCAGGAAACCTACAGAGGTGCTGAATGCGCGCTTCCAGCTATCACCCGGTTTTACAGGTTTATTAGGGTATACATTCAGGGTTTGCATCATCATTTTTCGTACAGAGCTGTCGCTTATATAATCGTCTGATGTACTTTTTGTGCCGTAACCATCGTATGAAACAACCTGCCCTATGTCATTGATAGTCATTGTGAAAGGTTTTTTGACCAGGTTGTCTACGCTGTTAAAAAGCCCGTCATGGGCTGAGGTATCATCAGAGTCATATTGTTTAGACAATATGCTGTTGCCCGACCTCATTGTTATGCGCTCGTATGTGATTGATATCTTTTTCCTGTTGCTGTCAATCTCCAATACCTTATATCCGGCTACTATTCGCATATCCTGGCTAATGGCTATAGGCTTGCCATTTATTTCAGGTTGCAGGTCTAGGTGGCTGTCAAGCCAGTAGCGGTATGTTTTGCCCGGTTTAAAATTGAATTTAAGTACAACAGGAGCAATATCCTTTGACGCAGTCGATTCAGTGCATGCACTAAACGAAGCCACAGTTGCAATGGCAGTCAAATAATATATTATCCTCTTTATATGCATTTGCTAGAGCTAGCCTCAACAAAAATAGCCATCATAGCCATTATTCAAAGTGATGTGAGATTTTAAATAGTAACAAGTGTGCATATATTTTGTCAAACGGACACGAATGCCCAATTTTGCAGGCATAAATGGCAGATAATACAGTAAACATACTGGCAATAGAATCATCCTGTGATGAGACCAGTGCGGCGGTGATAAAGAATGGAGTAGTACTCAGCAACCTGATAGCTACACAAAAAGTACATGAGCAATATGGTGGTGTGGTACCGGAAATGGCATCACGTGCCCATATGCAAAATATTGTGCCTGTGGTAGATGTGGCACTGAAGCAGGCAGGGGTAGATAAGAAAGATATAAATGCGGTAGCGTTTACACAGGCACCCGGTCTTATCGGGTCATTGCTGGTGGGGGCAAGTTTTGCCAAAGCGTATGCACAGGCGCTTAATGTACCACTGATAGCAGTACACCATATGCAGGCGCATGTACTGGCGCATTTTATTGAAGACCCTAAACCGGAATTTCCTTTTCTCTGCCTCACCGTTTCCGGTGGGCACTCACAGGTTGTATTATGCCGCAGCCATCTTGATATGGAAGTGCTGGGTGAAACTATAGATGATGCTGCAGGTGAAGCTTTTGATAAGGTAGCTAAAATGCTGGGCCTGCCATACCCCGGCGGGCCAATGGTAGATAAACTGGCACAGCAGGGTAACAAGAACAGGTTTGTTTTCCCGGTGAGCAATATGCCGGGGTACGATTTTAGTTTTAGCGGCATAAAAACAGCCGTGCTGTATTTTCTGCAGGCAGAGAAAAAATTGGACCCTGCATTTGCTGAAAATAACTTGGCAGATATCTGTGCTTCTGTTCAGCACACTATTATAAAAATGCTGATGAACAAACTGAAGAAGGCAGCAGATGAACTGGGGGTTAAGCACATAGGCATAGCAGGCGGAGTATCAGCCAATTCAGGGTTAAGGCAGGCATTGACCGATGCAGGTAAAGAATATGGCTGGCATGTCTACATTCCGCGCTTTGAATATTGTACCGATAACGCTGCTATGATTGGTATAACAGGGTACTACAAATATCTCTCCGGAGAATTTACTGACCTGACGGTGAGCCCCACCGCAAGGGCTGCCTGGTCATGAGCAACCATTATTTCAATTTCAAACAATTTACCATCCACCAGGACAGGTGTGCCATGAAGGTATCAACCGATGCCTGTATACAGGGAGCATGGGCGCCTATATTGCCACACGTTAAAAATGTGTTGGATATAGGTACAGGTACCGGCCTTTTATCGCTCATGCTGGCACAGAGAAATAGCACGATACATATAGATGCTATAGAGCTGGATGAGGATGCTGCTACACAGGCAAGAGAAAATGTGCAGTCCTCACCCTGGGCAAACAGGATAAATATCATACAGGCAGATGCCCGCTCGTACGGTTTTCAGAAGAAGTATGATATGGTGATATGTAATCCGCCATTTTTCAACAATAGCTTATTGGGCGACGATGATAAACGCAATTCTGTACGGCATACATTGTCTCTTACCTATGCAGACCTGTTTAGCCTGATGAGTGAAGTGCTGAATGATGATGGATATGCAGTAGTGCTGCTACCCGTTGCAGAACATGCAGAATGGGAGAAAATTGTTAATCGAAATGGCTGGAGCATTAGTGATACATTGCTTGTACAGCCAAGGGCTAATACCGAAGTGAACAGGGTAGTGAGCGTATGTACCAAGCAACATTCCCCCCTTGCAGTACACAGGTTAACTATCTATGATGCATCTGCATATGCAGATGATGCTATACGGTTGCTGCAGCCATTTTATCAGAAGCTGTAATGCCTTTTCTTTTAACCGTAAGGAAGTATAAGCCGAGTACTATCCATCCTGCCCACGACAGGTAGAAACCAAGATGAAAACGTTCTCCTGCCACATGGTGTGAAAAATCATTCCTGAAATCATAGTAAGTATAATAGATGCCCCCTGCTGCAAGGAGTATGCAGATAATATTGAAAAGGTTTGACCTGCTTTTCGAAGCCAGTTTATATATAATACTGTGAACGATATACAATACAAGATAAATACCACCAATTAAGGCTGTACTTTTCGGCCAGCTCTTGAATATCTTATATTCATCATAAAACAGGTTGATACCCAGTCTGCCTATCCAGTTAACTTTAGAAATCAGGTAACCGGAAATGATTGCGAGCAGTGCTAATATGATGAACAGTAATGAGCGTTTCATTATTTTTCTTCTGTTGCAGAGTTCTCCGGCTTCCTTACAGGAGCAATATTCTGAGTAGTTACATACCATACTCCGCCAGCTTCGCTGATACGATGTATGGTAATAGAGGCTGGTTTACTATGAACTATCGTGATGTCGTATTCACCTTCTTTATTGGTGTCTGTTGCAGCATTGGTAAAGCTCTCTTCAATATTCCCATCTTCGTTAACAGACTGCTCATAGTTGGCTATCTTGAATACTTTCTTCTCTTCTTTATCAAAAATACTGAAGTAATTATCGTTTGAGCAGAAAGAAATGCCTGTATTCTTCTGGTTGCCATCGCCGGCTTCTGCATAAATGAATTTCTGCTCTCTTACGCATTGTTTCCATTGTTGTGCAGTGGCTGTGTTGAAAAAAGCAAACAGAGCTATTATTGGCAGATAATATTTCATGCAGCAAAGTTAAAAGGTAATTTTCTAAAGACTGGTTTATATTTCTATTGCCTTTTCAAAATGTACAGGTTGCCGTTAAGCAGTGCCAGCAGGGAATCTTTTGTGGGAGGCTGGTCATCCGGCGATACCACAATGTTTTTATATGTATTGGTAATGGATAAATGCAGGTTTGAGGGGTAGGCATTAATGATAAATGTAGGGTATCCCGTTATGGTAGTCTCTTTAAATGAGAAATTACGTAAGGCAGTATCTGTACCCTGCAGGTATTTATGTATGCCGGTACTTGTTTTGTAGAAATATAATTCCTGGTAACGCTCCGCAGCACTCAGCGACCACCATATATCAGACCCATCCTGCAGGTCTATTGCTCCTATAGCTCTCCATTTAGACGAAGTGGCTGTGGCTTTCAGCAATACATTTCTTGCATTGGTTTGTATGGTAGAGAGTACAAAAACATCGTTGTTGCTGTTGTATTTAAACCTTCTTGAACTGGCAGAATCCTGCCCAATTATAATATTGTCAGAATTAGCCCAGTTGGTTATGGTATAGTCGTCATTGTATACATCTACATAATACCAGCTTCCGTTTTTCAATATTGACGATGAGAATTCGTAGGTCGTATTTGCGTCTACAGTTGCCTTTACAATTGGGTTTGTACCATTCAGGTAATCAGATTCATTAGAATAAACATCTGCATGTACCGTTGTGTTGCTGTAATAATTCTCCAGCCTGAAATTGGATTTTGTTCCCTGCTTTTTACAGCTTATCATACTGGTGGCTGCAAGCAGGCAGATGCTTAATAAATAGGGTAGTGTTTTCATATTATAAAGATAATAGCTTTTGTAAACCAGTATAGTTTTTAGACAGGAAGTGATACATTTGGGTATATAAATCGCAATATGAACAAGGTTAAACTAATAATCAGCAGCCTTTTAGTGTTATTGAGCGTCCATGCCAATGCGCAAATGAAGGAGTTGAAAGCAGGGCATATATTCTACATTTCCGTGCCGGAATATATGGATAAAACCTATGGGCTGAATGATGATGCGACCATACAGTTCAAGAATGTGGTAAAGGATGTATACGGCTTTGTAATTGAGGATACCAAAGAGACACTGGCAATGGTGGATATGAAATTCGGGTCTGCTAATGAGTTTTATGAACACTTCATCAAAGACTTCCTGAAAGATGAAGATAAACGTACGGTAGGTACACCAAAGTCATCATCTAAGAACGGCAGCAATTTCGTTGAAACAGATGTTTCCTATTATGATAAAGACGCCAAAGGCGATATATACTATTTCGTAGGTGTTGTAGAAACAAAAGATGCGTTCTATAAAGTGCTGTGCTTTACCTCGCTTGAGAATAAAGACAAGGTGAAAGCGGATTTTCAGAAGATACTATACAGCCTGAAGGATTAGTTACTTACTGTTTTGAAAATATGAAAGCAGGCAGTATGCCTGCTTTTATATTTTAATTGGTCATTTATCAGCCTTTGGGCTGATTTTTTCGGTTGTATGGTGATTGGATTATTATACTGGAAGAATTTCTTACGCACCGTTACTGTCGTGCTGATTTATAGAATTAGTGATATTTTGTGTTATGTATTTAATTGACTACACTTACTAGATATATAGTTATATATGAAGAGATTATTTGCATGTGTTTTATTGCTGATGCTAACCTCATCATTGCCATCAACAGCGCAAAACAAACCCATCCTTAAAAAGGGTAATGCTTTAAAAAATGATACTGTTTACAAGAGCATTTTAATGCCCGAAGAGTATAAAACATTCTGGACTCGTAAGGCTAATAAGTACAGGTATGATTTTGCATTAGGGGCAGATAGATCAAACCAGGTGTACCTGCGCCATTTAACATCATCTAATAAGTTTGAAGTGGCCATTTGTAATTATGACGGAGTTAAGACAAGTTTTGAAATGGATAACAAGCCTGACAGGTTGTTGATAGATACATTTGGTAACATATATATTACAGCTGCCGCACGTGAAGGGTACGATATGAGATGGCAGATATTTAAAATAGAAAATGGGCTCCCGATACTTTATAAAGATTGTGTGCCGACTGTCGCTTCTTATACAGATTCGTATGTTACTTTAGGTAAGGATAATAAATTTTACCTGGTACAAAGAATTTCTCAGCGTGGCGATAGCGTAGATTTACGCATCCAAATCTTGAATAACTCTGGTTGGGAGAATGCCTCCTTCTCCATTTATTCAGGACATAACTTCAGGTGTGAAGATCTAATAGTTAATCAGGAGGGGCAACCATTTATAAAAATTGTAACTCCCGGCGCATACGCAAGTATATACGGTTTGAATGGTGGAACCTGGCAAAACATTTTTTCAAGCTGGCAATCAAACATTTTTTTTGACATTGACCAGGATAACAATATAGTATATGGAGTGCCTATATGTAGTAATTGCATAAACAGCGGCAAGATTTTCTTTTGGAAAAAGAATGCGGCAGATTCTGTACAACTGCCACCGGGGGATTTTGAACAAATTATGATTAGGGGAGGTAAGCTGTATGATTTTCAGCGTGAAACGAACAGGGATGAAAGAGTGGTGTATGTATTAAATAAAAATAAAGAATGGAAACAGGTTACCAGATTTACCCTGGATCACCTTGAAGATTGGCATGTTTTTTTTAATGACAGCCTCTTCATAAACTTTTCTTCAAGTACTCTTTTTACAGGTGTAAATCATATGGTGAGTGAAAGTAGTGTTGCTATTCAGAAGAGTTACAGGATTAAGCCACCCACAGGACTAAGCCTGACACCCGGAGATGTTTCAGTCTTAGCTAAATACCGCATATTGGAGTTGAACGGGAAACTGGGCATATGTGATGAACATAATGAAACACTGGTTTATCCTTTTTTTGATAAGATCACTCTTGAAAAGATGAGCGATAAGAACAGCGGCAACTTGTTTTTTCAGTTTAGTGTTGGCAATACAGTTTACAATGTTAGCCTGCAATCTCTTTACAGACCAGATAAATTTCAGGATATTAATGTAAAAGAAATGCTCTGCAGCAAGTGCAAAGGACTGGGTAAGCTGCCTGACCGTGTTGAGAAAATTGAAATAGAAGGAGAGTGGGTGCCGGAAAAGAGTACGTCTTCAACAGGATATAAATACAATAGTGTGTGGAATACTAATTGCAATTGCTATGTAGGTAAAACAACTATGGTTACTAAAGGTACGAGTACACCCGGGTACAGAAAGCCATCTACATACGAATATAAGAAAATAAAGGGCGGTGTCTGCGATGTTTGTCACGGCTCAAAGACACAAGTGCAGGTGAAGTATCTTGTATGGGACTGGAGTACTAAAACATATACAGAGATTTGGAAGTAGGATCTCTGGTATTTAATATTCGGGCTTCCTCTGGTCTAAGCGTTCGCTTAGACCAGACAAAGAATGCAAGCGTCACGCTTGCATTCTTTAGTAGCCTCGTCAGGAATCGAACCTGAATCTGGAGCTTCGGAAACTCTTGTACTATCCATTGTACTACGAGGCCAGTTGTTTTTGCAAATATCTTCTACCTGCTGCTGTTTTCCAATACTTCTCAGTTTTTACAGCTTCATCCCTGGTTGTAAATGTTTCAAAATACAGTATTCTGAATGGTGCTTTTTGCTTTATAGATTTTGTTGAGCCGGCATTATGCTGTGATAATCTTTTTTGCAGATCCTCACAATGTCCTTTGTACAGGTAGTTAGTATCTATTTCACTTTGTATAACATAGGTGTAAAACATAAGAAACTCTTGTAACTATCCCCGCCCGAACGTACCGTTCGGTACGGGCGGGCATTGTACTACGAGGCCATGCAGTAAAATTAAAGAACAATAAAGCAAAAAAGGCAACTAAAATAGTTGCCTTTTGTAGCACGTACGGGAGTCGAACCCGTCATTCCTCCGTGAAAGGGAGGCGTCTTAGCCGATTGACCAACGCGCCATCTTTTTCCCTTTTGGGAGTGCAAAGATAAGATGGTTTTCTTTCTTTGCAAAGATTTTTTTCAAGATTTTTTAAGACGCCATCATTGCATCAATAATACCCAGAAATTCATCGGCTTTCAGTGATGCACCACCTATCAATCCGCCGTCTACATCAGGGCACGCAAACAGTTCTGCTGCGTTTGATGGTTTGCAACTGCCGCCATATAAAATGGTCAGGCTGTCGGCCATAGCCTGTCCGTATTGTGCAGCAAACACACTGCGTATATGTGCGTGCATATCCTGTGCCTGTGCACTGGTTGCAGTGCGGCCGGTGCCTATTGCCCATATTGGTTCATACGCTACTACCACATTCGAATACTGGTGTTTGTTCAGGTGAAACAAGCCTGCTTTCAGTTGTGCTTCTACATATTCATTCTGTGTACCTGCATCGCGTACAGACAGTGGCTCACCACAGCAGAATATTACATTCAGTCCGCACTCAAGGGCTGCATCAGTTTTCTTAGCCAGCAGTGCATCAGTTTCATTATAATATTCCCTGCGTTCAGAGTGGCCTATTATAACATACTCAGCACCCGTATCTTTCAGCATATTAGCTGCTACCTCACCTGTGTATGCGCCGGAAGTATTTTCATTACAGTTCTGTCCCGCAACATATATATAGTTAGCATCCTCTACCTGGTATACGGTATGCTGTATGTTGATGAAGGGTGGGGCAATGACAACACGTTTGTTATCATTCAGTTCAGGTAAGCCTTTCAATATACCCGCTACCAGTTCATGACCTTTATCCAGGTTCATATTCATCTTCCAGTTTCCTGCTACAATTTTTCTGCGCATTTTTATAAATGTTCTATGTTAATTAGTTATTGGCAAATATGGCTCGCTGGCCTTTTGTTTGTTCGAATATATAAGCGTACAACTGGCGTTCTGCTTCGGTAAGTGGCTTGTTTCTTCTTGCCATCATGCGCTCTGCTGTTTCCATTGCACGGTCAAAACTATAAGTGGTCATACCCTCACTGCCACCCCAGGAAAATGATGGGATGTATTTCTCAGGAAAACCCGCACCAAATATATTAGCAGATACACCTACCACTGTTCCTGTATTGAACATGGTATTGATACCGCATTTAGAATGATCGCCCATCAGCAGCCCGCAGAAGGTAAGCCCTGTGCGTATTGCTTTGTTGCTATACTCATCCCATATTTTTATTTCGTCGTAATTATTCTTCAGGTTAGAGCAGTTAGTATCAGCACCCAGGTTGCACCATTCGCCTATCACAGCATTGCCCAGGTAACCATCGTGCCCTTTATTGCTGTTAGCAAAGAATACCACGTTACTTATTTCCCCGCCCACTTTGCAGCCAGCACCTATAGTAGTGGCACCATATACCTTGGCACCCATTTTCAGTACCGCATGTTCACAAAGAGCTATTGGGCCACGCAGCATGCAGCCTTCCAGTATCTCGGCATCTTTGCCTATGTATACCGGCCCTGTTGATGCGTTGATAATAACACCTGCATTGATGATTGCACCTTCTTCTATAAAAAGGTTTTCTTTACCGGTTACAGTTACGCCTTCCGGTATATGCTGGCTTTTCCTGTTTTCTGTAAGCAGTGCGAAATCATACTTTATGGCAAAGTCATTCAGCGAGAAGATGTCCCAGGTATTATTGAGCGCTTTTATCTCGCCTGTATAAGGTAATTCCCTGAAATCTTTATTGAGTAATGCCCCCTGCAGTGAAGCAGCATCTGTACGCAGGGCGAGTATCATACCATCCTGTACCAGCTTTTCGCCGGTTGCCAGTTGCAGGATACTTTTCAGCAGGTATTTATCGGCAAATACCGCACCGTTTATCAGCAGGTTATCATCCGATACATCCATCGGGTAAACTTCCTGCAGGTGTTGTTCTGTAATGCTGCTGGTCTTTTCACCCGTTAGCAGTTCCCAGCGCTCACGCATGGTCATTATACCACATCGTATATCTGCTACAGGACGGGTATGTGTAAATGGTAAAAGCCGGTTGCGTACTTCGGAATCGAAAAGAGTGACCTGCATAAATCAAAAAATCCCGACAAAAGTCGGGATTTTTCATGCGTATTGCAAATGATATTATTTCTTCTTTTCGTAACGCTTTTTGAATTTATCGATACGACCGGCTGTATCAACGAACATTGATTTACCAGTATAGAAAGGGTGAGACATATGAGATATCTCCACTTTTACCAGGGGATATTCGTTACCATCTTCCCATGTAATTGTTTCTCTTGTAGCTGCTGTAGAGCGTGTAAGGAAAGAATAGTCGTTAGACATGTCTTTGAAAACAACTAAACGGTAGCTTTCCGGGTGTATTCCTTTTTTCATTGTATCAATATTTTGTGCATGGATTTTGCCATGCGTTTTAATAGAGTGTGCAAAGGTAGCTAATTTTCTGTATCGAGCAAAACTAAATCAAATAAATATAAATATTAATTATTTGACTCGCTCAGGCGCTTCAGGTCTGCGGCAGCTTCCTCGGCAAAATTGTATTTGGCTATGATCTTACCGTCAGGCCCTACCAGGAATGCCTGGGGGATAAATTGTACACCATATATCTGTGCAGGTTCAGATTGCCAGCCACCAAGGTCGCTGATATGGTTTTCCCAGTACAGGCTATCCTTTTCTATAGCTTGTACCCATGGTTCTTTTTTCTGGTCCAGCGATACGCTTAAAATGGTAAAACCTTTCTTAGCGCCCTTGATTTTCTTCTCCTTGTACTCATTATAGAGGGCTACAAGACCCGGGTTTGCACGGCGGCAGGGGCCACACCACGAAGCCCAAAAGTCTAGCAGTACGTACCTGTGCTTATATACTGATGACAGTTTTATCTTGGTACCATCTGGGCGGGCAAATTCCAGTTCAGGTGCTTTTTGTCCCACCTTTATTTTTTCATTGCTGTATTGGGCATTGGCTGCTGTGCTGATAAAAGCTGTTAACGCCAGTACAGATAATAGTTTTTTCATTGTATGATACATATGTATGTTAAGACCGAAGCAAAGTAAAGAAAGTTAGGTCGATTTCGGTTAAATATTATAATTCGATGGTAAGGCCATCGTAAGCCAGCAGCATACCATCAGGCAGGGTCTTTTCTATTTCGGCATGCAGGCCCAGTTGGTGGCTGATATGGGTAAAATATGCCTGCCCCGGTTTTACAGCATGGGCTACATCTATAGCCTGTTGCAATGTGTAGTGTGAGATATGCTCTTCGTGGCGGAGTGCGTTGAGTACAAATACCTTGCTGTTTAGGGCTTTAGCCATTTCTTCTTCGGCTATATAATTGGCATCTGTTATGTAAGTGAAGTCGCCAATCCTGAAACCCAGCACCTCCATTTTATAATGAAGCACCCTGATGGGTATTATCTCGAGTCCGTTAACATAAAATGGTTGAGCCGCACTGATAGTGTTCAGGTTCAGTTGCGGAATGCCGGGGTAGGTGGCATTTTTAAATACATATTCAAATTCCCTTTTCAGGGTAGTCTGCGTTTCTTCTGTGGCATATATCTCCATGGCTTTATTGTCATGGTAATTATATGCACGCACATCATCCAGTCCTGCTATATGGTCTTTATGCCCGTGTGTGAAGATGATAGCATCCAGCCTGCGCACATTGGCGCGCAGCATCTGGTAGCGGAAATCGGGCCCGCTGTCTATTACAATGCTTGCTTCCGGGGTTTCTACCCATACAGATGTGCGCAGCCTGTTATCTCTTTTATCGGCAGAGGTACATACATGGCAGTCGCACCCTATAAAGGGTACTCCCTGCGATGTGCCTGTGCCTAAAAATGTGATCTTCAAAATCAGACGTCTATTTCAGTTTGTGCAGATTCATCCTCACTCGCAGCCGGTTCTGTCTTCAGTTGCTGGTACCATTTCTGCATCTCGCCGCTCAGTTCATCAATGTTCACATTTATCAGGGGCAGTATTTCCAGCAGGGCATTGATACGCCCTTCTATGCTCAGAAATTTGTTGATAACAGCAACACGTTTATCTTCAAGTACGCAGTAGCCTGAATTGAAATTACCCTTTTCGTAACGTATTATATATTTAGCTTCTTCAAAAAGCTGTTCCAGTTTTTTAAGGGTGTTTGGCGTATATTTGAAGCTCATTTGCAATCCGGTTTCAATGGCTAAAATTAGAAAAATCAAAGCATTTATAGTATGTACTGTTTTGTTATGTGTATTAACTGTGGTTAGCCGTGCACAAGACAGTTATTATATTGAAGATGAACGTACTTTTTACGGTGGTTTGGTACTTGGTGCCAACTTTACACAGGTAGATGGTGATAATTATGCAGGTTATCATAAAGCAGGGCTTAATGCAGGTGGTATTGTGTATGCTCAAATGGCACCGCACGTTGCACCAAGCCTGGAGATATTGTACTCACAAAAAGGTAGTCATGGCCATAAAGGGCAACGTTCTAATACAGGCGCATTTTATATTACTAAGTATGATATAAAACTGAATTATGCAGAAGTGCCTATCATGCTTAACTATTTTGATAAACGTAAAAGTCACTTTGGTGCAGGTATCTCTTATTCACAGCTTATAAGCAAGCAGGAAAAAGCAGTTACCAGTAACCAGACTTTCAACGACACTATAAATTTTGACAGGTATCCTTTTAAGAAATACGATATCAACTTCATTATAGGCGGAGAACTGCACATCTACAAAGGGTTGTTTTTTAATGTAAGGTTCCAGTACTCTTTGTTGCCTGTACGCAAAGTTATTTACCCGGAGTTTGGCCGTGCAGAGCAGTATAATAATGCGTGGGTAATGCGCCTGATGTACCTGTTTTAATCGGTAAGCTAAATGGAACAATTTCCTGTAACATTATCACTCAGGCTCGACTGGAGCGAGATGGATATGTTCGGGCATATCAATAACGTTTCCTATTTCAAATACATACAGGCCTCACGTGTCAACTACTGGGAGACAATAGGGCTCACACAGTTGCACAGCAAAATGAGTATAGGGCCAATGCTGGCATCTGCATCCTGCAGGTTTATTAAGCCATTGCATTATCCGGGCAATATAACTGTACAGGCAGGTGTAAATTTTATGAAGAATACCAGCTTTGGTATACACCACCGCATCCTGAATGCAAATGGAGAAATAGCAGCAGAGGCAGAAGACGTTATCGTGATGTTTGATTTTACTAAGAATGAGAAGGTAACAATACCTTCTGAAATACGTAACCTGATAGAAAATCTGCAGGGACGTTCGTATTAATCCTCAACTTATTTTATTGTCTTAATCCTTTAAACTCTTCCGGGAATGGTATTGTGTCGGCAGAACATTCTTTGAACGATGGTAGCTTGTATTTCTTGCCCAGTTCATTGTACAGCATATACGGGTCATCCTTGAAATTCATGTAGTCGTTGTTTAACTTATCCTCCAGGTCATTGATCTTCTTCTGCTCCTGAATGTCCAGCTGATCGAAATAGGGTGTACTGCCATCTTTAGGATACTTTATCTCGTGTATATAGTCAAGCAGGTTGTAGCAGGTGGTAAACTGCCCGCAGGCTATTAATGATGCAAGCGTATGTTGTTTTTCATTGTTTTCATCAAACCATAGCGTGGTACCCATTTCAAAAGCCTCCTGTGCTACTTTCTGTATCCGTTCACTGGGCTTCAGCACCATACTGTCATTCTGGTTGCGGATAATATCATTAGTGAATGTCAGGTCGTACACGTGGTTGCTTTTGAGCCTGTATGACCTTTTGCCGTCGGCATAAAACTGTTTGTAAAGCAATTGCCTGATACGCTTCAGGAAAACATCATTGTTAAGCGTCAAAACAGATTTAAAACGTTCCTGCAGCATTCTGCCGATGATAGGAATAGGGGTAGAGCCAAAAAAATTGAAGAACAATTTTACTATCATGCCGGAGAAATTAGACCCCAGCCCCCCATATTCTTTGGCAGAAGCTTCTTTGCCATCGGGCAGTATAGATTTTATCTTGCTTCGTACCAGTAACAGTGTGGTTAATATAATAGTACTTAATGCCAATACAATACTGGATACTACGGTGATTATGCTTTTCAGTGTTGTTACCTCATCCTGGCAGAAATAATATCCTAACCATGCAATGCTGGCCAGTATCAGGATACGACATATCCACATTACTGTTCTTAAACTAATGCTGCTTAGCCCTGTATGATTATTTTTCGTTTTGGGTAACTGGTATGGGTCCATATAATGGCTGCCCACATCGTTAATGAGCATCAAGTCAAACTCTTTGAATTTTGTTTCCTTTTTCATGCGCCTTTCATTGGCACGCATCAGGCTCTCAATTCCCTGGTTGTCTGTGATGCCGCCGTCCATCAGCCCAAACTGGAAGCCGGGCAGTATTTCTTCGCTTTCAAAAGCTTTAGCA
The DNA here is from genome assembly GCA_044227125.1 of Flavipsychrobacter sp. Classification (GTDB taxonomy): domain Bacteria; phylum Bacteroidota; class Bacteroidia; order Chitinophagales; family Chitinophagaceae; genus Polluticoccus. Next base: position 431,261 of record JBGAFS010000001.1, on the reverse strand, counting down.
ATAGTGCTGGCAGTGTGTGGCGGTGGTATAGTTGCTAACACTTTTTTTACCCTGTCTTCCCCATATAGCAGGAATAATTCCTTGTAGTTAACCTCCTGCAATTGTATGGTGAGTGATTTATTTACCGTATTATCCTTATCATAATTAAAATCGCCGGGGAATATGATAGGTTCAAACCCGGCAGGGAAGCAGGAAGAAGCAGCAAGCGTATCTGCTATTTTCAGTTTTGCTGCGGCCTTGTGGTCAAGGTTGGTTATATAATTGCCATATAGGAACCCGGGTTCATTCACATCCGGCTTTAACTTAACCGCCTGCCTGAATAAAAGGCCCCTGTAGAAATCGGTAGTGTTAAAACACACCTCATCAAGATGGGTAACAGGATTATCTGAATACAAAGCTCCCAGTTCTTTGTGGCCAAACAAGCTGCTATCATATGCCAATGCAAAAGCATTGATGAGGTTGCGCCTTTTGGTTGGTTGCGCACGCCATATACTATCGTCATTCAGTATCCTGAATACGTTGTTCAGCAATTTTACACCGCTGATCTCTCCGTGAATATTGCGGTAAAATTCCTCGAATGATTTGCCTTCTGCACTGTGCAGGGCATACATAGCATTGGTAATAGTGCCGCCCGATGCCGATGATATATAAGTGACCTTATTGAGCAATGGCGTATTGCTGATATCGCGTACAGATTCGAGGTAAGATAAAGTACCCAGCGCAAACGATGCCGCCCTGAAGCCACCGCCTGAAAATGCTAATGCAATATTGCTGAATGGAGTAGTAGTGGGTGTTAAAGCCCCTGCATTGTTAGTAGTGGTGCCCATGGTGATGTGTTTATTGTTACAAAGATGTATAATGTATTGCGAATAGTCAAATTTGTGCAGGAGGTATTATAACCCCACCACAATATGAAAATTCAGCCGGTGGCCTGTTAATATTTCATACTACCGGGTGCAACACCTGCGTTAATAGTACTGATGTTTCTTACATTTGGTAATATGCGGAAGTTACTCGGTTTAGGCATGCTGATCGTATTGAGTTTTTGTCAGGACATTAGTTACGGACAAAACCTTAGCCGTGGCTTCTTCAACCGCGAAGACAAATTCTTCATTGGCGGCCTTTCCCTTGGTGCCAACTTCAGTACTGTAGACGGAGATAACTATGGCGGGTATCATAAAGCAGGCTGGAATACAGGCGGTATAGTATATGTAAAGCCGCTGAAAAAAATGATGGTCAGTATAGAGATATTATACACACAAAAAGGGAGCAGGGGTGTTAAGGTCTATGAATCTTCCTATACGGGTACTGCAATAGAACATTATGCGATAGACCTGAATTACGTTGAACTGCCATTTAATATTCACTACGTACTTAGTGATAAATGGAATATAGGCATCGGGGCCTCTTATGCACAACTGATAAAATCTAAAGAAAGCATTTTTACAGACCAGCCAATTATCATAGACCCTTCAAAAAGCCAGTTCCGTAAACAGGATTATAACATCATATTTTCAGGTACATGGCAGATAGGCGACGGGCTGTTCCTGGTTGGTAAATACCAGTATTCGCTCAATACAATTCGTGATGCTGCTAATATCCCTCAGGGTTTGGGCGGGCCGGTTCAGTATAATAATCTCTTCTCTCTGAAACTGATGTACCTCGTTAAGTAAGCTATTTGTCAGTATAGTTCTTTGGGTCTAATGCAGCAGGTGACCATTGTTTCAGAAACTCTGCCACTTTTTCCTTGCTATGTCCTTTACCTTCTTCCAGGTACCCTGAGTTTTGGGTATGTATCCTGTTGCCTTTTTTGTCCAACACCACAAATACCGGGAACCCGAAGCGCTGCGGGTAGCCTAGTTTAGCCAGCATCTTCTCATTCTTGTTTTCTTTGCTGTAGTTAAGGTGTACTACTACGTAATTGTCGTTTACCAGTTGCTTCAGTGTGTCGTTTGAGTTCACAAGGTTGTGGAACCGCACACACCATATACACCAGTTGCCACCTATCTGCACCAGCACATGTTTATTTTCTTTAGCAGCCTCTGCCACAGCTGTTTTTATCTGTTGCTCTGCATTGGCTTCAGGATTATATATATGTGGCTTTTCTTCCTGCTGTGCAACTGATGAAAATGATATCAGAATTGCGGTCACTAATATGCCGAGGTATCTCATTATTTCTTCTTTTTACTTTTTCCTAAGATAGACATGCTGTATCCATCCTTCTGTGTCTCTTTCAGTTCAGCATTCATATCCTTAATATTCCTGTCTGCAGATGTGTAGGCTGTATCTGACGAATTGTAATTTTTAAAACTGCTGCTCAGTTGTTTCACAGAAGCCTGCAATTCGCTCACTTCTTTCTTTATATCTATATTGCCTGGCTTTGTTTCCTCTGCCAGTTCTTTAAGAGAGCCTTTCCAGCCTGTTGACGATTTTGAAAGTTTTGCAGCTCCCTGTTCAGCACCATTGATGCTTTTGGCAGCATCACCAACCTTAGCATTTAATTGCGCAGATTTTACGGCATAAGAACTCATGTCTGTTTCCAGCGTCTTAACTGTTTTCTCAAGAGGGTTGATTACCCCTGAGCCTATCAGTGTTCTCAATCCGCGTATAGCTGTGTCTGTACCCCTGAGCATAGACTTGGCTATCTCCATATACGGGGTCACTTTCACAGATACGTCTTTTGACTGGCTGTCGTTAAGCGTGAGGAATGAACCGCCTTCCGTCATATAGCCGGGGCCATTACCCACATCCAGCCTTATGCTTTTATCGCCTGTCAGCCCACCGGAAGTGAGGATGGCAACAGTGCCCTGTGGTATGCGTACATCCTTTTTTATAGCCAGGCTTACCCGTACCATGCCATCGGGCTGAACGTCTATGTCTGATATTTTACCTATTCGCACACCTTTCATCTGCACCATAGACGATGCCTGCAAGCCTTTTACAGTAGGGTAGTAGGCATAGTATACTATTGTCTTTTTAAATGCTCCTGACCGGCGGGCAATAAAATACCCTGTTGCCAGTATGGCAACAATGACAATATTTATGATCCAGCCTTTTTTGATTGTAAAAGACACCTGAGAATTTTCCCGAAATTAAGGAATAATAACCAGTACAGTTTTTTGATTACCTGTTTCTGCGGCTATGTGAGTAGGTTTTGTGACCTGTGCTCCTAGGTGGGCGGTTTACATGGCAGCTTTCAAGGACGAATGACGCAATGAATAAAGCAAATATATAAGGAGCTAACTTTCTCATAGCATTGTTGTTTACTGTAATAAAGATAGCGGTTTTATTGAATAGTATCTTTTCTTACAGTAATAATATTGTCATCTATTAGTATCCGGGCCAGCTGGCGGGTATATACGTCTGCGCCTATCCTGTTCACATGCCCGTTGTTAGCAAAGTATTTACGCTCCTGCGACATAGGTAGTTTGTCGTGGCGGTAAAATGGTATATGGTTCCTGCGGGCAAACTCTTCATATTTATCAAACAACTCCTGGTATCCTTTCATGCCAATATAATTCAGGCCTTTATACTCGGGCGAGTAAATAAATATCATTTTGGTCCCGTATTTTTTGGCACTGTCTGCCATTGCCTGCAGTAAGTCAAAACTTTCCTTATTGTATGTGGCAGCATGTTCTATACCTGTTTTATCTTCTCTGATGGTATCAGTAGTATTGCTTACATAACCCTTGTACATATAATCTCCTTCACGCAGTTCTTTTTTGCCCCTTATGTTTCGTATCACAATACCTTTGTAGTAATCGTTCATTTCTACCATACGCAGGAAGGGCAGGTAATCATATAGTTCTGTATGTACACCTTCTTTGTCTAATGACTTTCTGATTGCAGGAACATCTGCAACAGTAAGATAGTTGGGATGATAACCAACAAAACCATCAGTTTCCATAGTAATCATATCAAGGGTCATCAGGATGTATTTGGGTGGTTTATGTGTTTGCAGGTAAGCATCCAGTATCATTTTGTGCTCGCGTATGCGGGCTGCGCTTACCCCTGCATTATATGTATTGAGTCCTGTGGCAGAGTCGAAGATTCTCGGGTTTACGGTGTTCTTAATTCTTGATGCACCTATCATTATTAGGTCGTAGGTGGTGGTGTCTTGTTTGAAGAGAAATTCGGTTTTCTGTATTGCATTGAAATACTTCCTGTCATTATTGATGATAACAGTATATGCTACCTCGCTAAGCGCTGCTGCAATGAGCAGGGCAATAGTTAAGCGGACGATATAGTTATTCAATATCTTCATTAGAATTGGAAATAGATAAAACTTTCTTTTGTAAATGCCCCGAATGTTATGATGGCAAATGCCACAAGCCCCATGAACAAAATATCTGCAATTGGTTTTTTGCTGAATTCTCCCAGCCTTGGCTCATGATGTTTCTCCACCCAGAACATGAAAGAACCAAACACTAACACCAGTGCAGCGCTAAGCAACCCGAAACCATCTTCAAACTGCGCATCCAGTATCACATATTTAAATGCCTGTGGTGCCTGTAATGTAAATACCTGTTTTATAGCCACCCAGGACTGGTGTATATCCTTTGCCCTGAACAGGAACCAGGAGAAGGTGACCTCTGATACTGCCAGCAGCCAGCCCCCTGTTTTCCAGAACAGGCTCTCCATTTTTATACCACGTCGGTTCATGTATTTACTGAACAGTAAATAACCTACTACAAATGCTGCATGAAGGAACCCGAATATCACATAGGTCCAGTTGGCACCATGCCATACACCTGACACGACGAATACTACAGCAATATTCAACAACAGCCTGTTGAACGAAACCCTGTTGCCGCCCATGGGTATATACAGGTAGTCCCTGAACCAGCTGGTGAGTGATATATGCCAGCGTTCCCAGAAGTTTTTGATATTGGTAGCAAATAGCGGGCGTTTAAAATTGGTCATCAGGTCAAAGCCCATAGTTTTGGCGGCACCGATAGCCATATCAGAATAACCTGAGAAATCACAATATACCTGCACGCCGAAAAGAAGCGTGGCCAGCAGCACATTCAGCCAGTGGAAAGCCCCCGGGTCTGCATACACCATATCTATATACACAGACAACCTGTCCGCTATTACCACTTTCTTAAAAAGTCCCCACAGCATTAGCCTTATACCCCCTGCCAGGTTCTCTGCGCTGAAATACTTACGCTCATGAAACTGGTGCAGCACATTCTGCGGGCGTTCAATAGGCCCTGCAACCAACTGTGGATAGAACATCACGTACAGTGCATAGATGCCAAATTTTCTTTCTGCCTTTTGGTTGCCCCTGTACACTTCTATCGTATAGCTCATGGCCTGGAAGGTGTGGAACGACAGACCTATAGGCAATATGATATTCTCCAGTATAGGCAGGTTGGTACCCAGTACACCGTTAATGCGGGTATTGATAATATTGTTGGTGTGTATAATGCCTTCGCTCAGCCATAACTCTTTCAGGTAAGGAATATGTAAGGGCAGTATATCATTCAGGTTGCCAACAATGAAGTCGTAATATTTGAACAGGCACAGGAAACCCACATTTGCCAGTATACTGATAACAAGGTATCTCTTTCGTTTCTTACCCTCAGCCTTTTCTATATATATACCGGCAAAATAATCTATCACTATAGTGATGAGCAGTATGAATACGTATATGGGCAGGAATGCCATATAGAATACAAAGCTCGCCAGCAGCAAATGCAGCCACCTCAGTTTATGAGGCAGTGCAAAAAACACTGTGGTCACCACAATGAAGAATACTAAAAACTCAAACGAGTTAAATAACATGCGGCTAAAGTAGATGCCCGATAAAAGATAGGCAAGATTTAGGGTAATAGCTAACTGCAGCTTAACTACTTACTAACAACCGCTTAACAAGCTGCAAAATGCAAACAGCCCTGTTTTGTATAGTTTGAAGGTCAGAATATTGTGATTAATTTACAAAGCGTATTTGTTTCGTATTGTATATAATCGAATAATGATAAATGCTACAGTTGGAACTGAGATAATGTAAAAAAAACATTACCAATTGGTATTGATACTTGAAATGAATATTAAATGAGACACACTTTTTTAATGTTGTTAACACTTCTTACATTTTCTTCTTATGCTCAGAAGATTGTGAGAAATGAGCGTGATAAATTTACAGGTTCTTATATCAAAGAAACTTCATCAATCGACATACGCTCAAAGTTCTCCGAAGCATTGGCATTTAGACTAAGAAAGGTAGATGATATATACCAGATTGAAGCTTTTGTATCAAGCATGTCTGCATTTAGAATAGATGAAAATGATGAGATGTACCTCCTTTTTTCTGATAGTATCAGCATACCTATTAAGTGTTTAAGGGGTGGTGTAGCAGATTTCCAGAATATTGGAAATGTTTGTGTTTGGGAGCTTAAGGTTGCATACCTGCTTCCTGATAATGTATTGGCAAAATTGACATCAATACCAATTACAGACGTGCGAATTGGATTAGGATCAAAATATATATTGTTTGAAAGAATAAATAGTAAGCACAGTACAAAACTGATAGAAGCTGCTAAGATTATTTCTGACTAAAGAACCCCACTGGCGCGAGTATTCGCACGCTGCACTCGTGTCAAAAATCCTTTCGGTAAATATGATACAACATGAGAAATAATATCTTTTTAGGAATTGTATTTATAGTAAGCTGTACTAATAAAATCACAGTACCCAATAGTGTAGTATATATTCACCCTCAATCAAAAAACATCATATTAGGATTGGTACCTCCAAGAATAACTATATATAATGTATGCTATCTGCGCAGGCAACATCAGTATATTATTTACGGCAAGGTAGAAAACCTGGCTCATGAACATAATCCGAATATAAAATATTACGACATTTACTATTCTGGTACAAATACTAAAGCGACTCAAACAGATACTACAGGCTTTTTCAAAATAGAATTAAAACAAACAGATACTGCAGAAATATTGGGAGAAGCATCGACTTATTTGTTTATCAGGTAATGATATCTTGTTTTTTTGTGTTTATGCTCGATTGTTGCACTTGTATTATTAAACTACCTATTTGCGCCAGAAGTTATAGAGTATAATTATGTATATATTTATAGCTCTTTAGTCCGCATTCAGCAGATCAACACCCGTTGAAAGTAAAAAACAAATGAGAAACTATATATTGACAATAGTCGTGTTAATACTTGGAGGGGTTATTTTCTTTATTATTAATAACAGTGATAGGAATGAGTATATTGAAAAGCTAAAGTCCGAAGACTATATTGGAATAGTTGATAGTACCTTTTTAGACCCGGCTTCAAGGATGCAGCCTAAAGCTGTATTAAATAACGGTATGAAGGTATCCGTCCAGAATGATATATATAGTACTGTTAGACCCGGTGATGTGTTATTGAAGAACGCTGGAAGCCTTGAATATTACCTAATACACAAAGACGACACTATTGTTTACTATCAGGAATATGGAGGCGAACAAATCAAAAAATAGTTTTCCCTGCTTAGGGATTTATCTTTATAGTATCTGTATCAGAAAAGCAGGCGTTTGCTATTCGTACTCAGAACAAGGAGAAGTATATATTTATAGTTCAGCTATGCTTTGCTTAAGCGGTGCTTTTGATAAACAAACTATATAATTTATCCCCAATTTTATGACGTTTAAACTGAAAATAATTGCCGCGTTGATGATGATATGTGCATCAAGTGCATGCAAGGAGAAGAATTACTCAAATTGGAAGTTGACGGTAGCAAGAGTATATAAAATTTGGGAGATAGATGGAAGTGAGGTGTCTTATGAGTATATAGTAGATGGTAATAGGTATACAGGTTGTGAGCTAGTTCCTCCGGGTGCTATATATGGAGACAAATATTTGATCCTGTACAATCCTGTAAAACCCAATGAATGTATTATTGGTGACTCAACCCCGTTTTTTTTTGCAGATGACTCTGTTGGTTACACAGAAGGAGAAATTATTGGAGACGTATCAACAGGTATGTATAAAAATAAACAGACAGTCTATTTAGGGTTTAAGTACTCAGTAAATGGACGCAAGTACGAAAGAGATCAGAGCACTGTTTTTTGTGCAAAGCCTGAATTCGAAATAAAAAAGGGTATGAAATTTAAAGTTAAATATGCATTAAATAACCCGCAAAGTTCACTAATGTTATTGTTTGATTCAAATATGAATGTGGTAAGATATTTACCTTGCGAAGATCAGCATAATATCCACATATATCAGTAAACGTACCCAAGTGCCGCGAGTGTTCGCATGCTGCACTCGTGTCAAATAATCACTCCGTTTATAACAGATATTCTGGCTAGGTCTAATCAGCACTGAACAATTTTTAATAATAAGTATCAATCACAGTAATGGAAACACACATAATTATAGAAAAGACAAATAAGCACATTGGTTTTGAAAAAACATTCTATGCGACACTGCTGTTAATCATAATTGTTTTTTGCAGCAATAAACCCGTAGACAAAGAGGAGCTTAAACAAAAAACTTTTGTATTCGCGCTTAACGAAGTGAAACCTGTTCAGGGTTTCCTTTTAGGAGATGAACATTACTATAAAAAGCAAGTATTATTCTATAGCATGGATGGTTTTGGATTTAATATCCATAAGTTTGATGATGTGCTTAATGATACTATATGGATGGCAAAGAATACCAGGATAGAATTTTTCCAGGTAGATACCAATACGATTTATGATTTGCAGAAGATTGAAAATAACAATGATAGCATACAAAAGGTGAAATGTGAGGATATCTGTAACAAATGGCGTGTGTCGGATCCTGTATATTATCAAGGGTATTATTACGTATTAGTTTCTGCAGATTTATTAATAGACAAAGGTGAATTTGAGTATGGTGGAAAAGTATTATGCAAGTATAATATGGCTGGTGACTTAATTAACTTCAAACTACAGGAATATGTTTATTAGAAATAATCTATTGCCACTAATGGAGCGTTGGCTTGCAGCATTAGTGTTGTACACCATTTAGTTCACAATGGTGGGTTTAGTATTGTTGATTATTTATTGTATATTTGTTATTAAATAATTGCTGCTCAGGCAATTATCTGAAGTTCTTTGAAATACTGTCACCATGATATTGCCTTAGCTGAAGGATAAGAGATTTTTATTCTTTCATAAAAGCTATCAAAAACTATCAACAGATAATACGGTTTATAATATTAGAGGCCTGTAACAAAAAGACATAACGGCAAAAACGTAACAAATCGTAACATACTATAGTCTGCTGGTAATGTGCTTAACTACTTCTTTGCTCCTTGGTAATCCCACTAAAAGCAGGAAGAGAACTTCAGGGATACCCAGCTCAGCAGTACAGTACTATTACGGCTAAATAGATACCCGCCTGCAATCACGTTGTGATTGATTGCAGGGCTCTTTTTTTGGTTCTTTTTTATTTCGGTATCATTTGTCTTTTCAGTTGCCTCAATGATTCGCTGCGCTTAATTGGAGAAGCAAAAAAGAACAATACTCGCTTATAGCAATTAGACGCTCATGTTATCTCGATATTGCTTGATTTTCGCTCATCCGAACTGTTCATTTGGCAGACTACGTCGCAAACCCGTAACAAATCGTAACATTTTACCCCCTAATTTTAAATCATGGAATTTGGTAAAGTACCCGAATCAGAACTGGAGCATATAGATTTTAGCCTGCCGCAAGACCCGGCCGTTACTACTCAGGCATTGGCCAAGGGCAGGGGCAATACACAATTCTATATAGGCTGTGCCAAATGGGGCCGTAAAGACTGGATTGGTAAACTATACCCAAAGGGTACTAAAGAAAAGGACTTCCTCGAGCACTACGCCCGCCTGTTCAATAGCATAGAGTTCAATGCTACATTCTATAAGTCACCATCGGCGTCAGATGTTATCCGCTGGCAGGGTAAAGTGCCGCAGGGATTTAAGTTCTTTCCCAAGTTCCCGCAAACCATCACCCACCTGAAGCGATTAAGGAACACAAGGGTAGAAGTAGATGCCTTCCTCGATTCTATACTAGAGTTCAGGGATAACCTGGGCCCCATATTCCTGATGCCGCACCCGCAGATGGGCCTAAAGCAACTGGACACTATCAAGGCATTTATAGCCGATTTTCCGCAGGATGTTCCGCTGTTCCTTGAGTTGCGCCACGAGGATTGTTATACAGACGGGTACAATAAAGACCTGTACAATTTCCTTGTTGAGCAAAAGAGGGGTACCATAATCACAGATGCAGCTGGCCGCAGGGATTGTGTCCATATGCACCTCAGTACCCCGGAATGTTTCATCCGTTTTGTAGGCAATTCATTACACAAAACCGATTATGAGCGTATAGACGAATGGGTGCAGCGCATAAAACAATGGATGGGGCTGGGCTTGGAATCCTGTTATTTCTTTATGCACCAGCACGAGGAGTTGCATAGCCCCGAATTAATAAAATACTTAATGGAACAATTGAATAAACACTGTGGCACCACCCTGAACCCGCCTAAAATGCTGTACGAAAGCGAGCTATTTGATTAAACTTTTTTTTATATTAACATAATCCAAATTGGGCTCAGCGCCATTTCGCAATTGAGCAATTAAAAAGTATCTTCGCGCCGTATTATAAAAAACTTTCAGAGTCATGAATTTACATGAATATCAGGCCAAGGAATTACTGAAACGCTACAACGTACCTACACAATCGGGTATAGCTGTAGAAAATGTAAACGATGCAGTTAACGCTTACAAACAAATAGCTGCTGAAACAGGAACTAAGTTTGCTGTAGTTAAAGCGCAGATACACGCAGGTGGCCGCGGTAAGGGTACAATGAAAGAAGTACCGGAACAGAACGGTGTAAAAGTGATAAAGAGTGCTGACGAAGTAGAAACAGTTGCTAAGAACATACTGGGGAATACCCTGGTTACAATACAAACAGGTGCAGCAGGTAAAAAGGTAAATAAGATACTCATAGCGCAGGACATGTATTATGATGGTCCTAGCGAACGTAAAGAATTTTACCTGTCTATCCTGCTCGATCGTGCTAAGAAGCAGAACGTTATCATGTACAGCACAGAAGGTGGTATGGATATTGAAGAAGTAGCGCACCACACTCCTGAGAAGATATTCAAAGAATGGGTTGCTCCTAATATGGCTTTGCAGGGTTTCCAGGCTCGTAAAATAGCCTTCAACCTAGGCCTGAGCGGAGAAGCTCATAAGAATATGGTAAAGTTTGTAACTAACCTGTACAACGCTTATGTAGGTTTAGATTGCTCAATGCTCGAGATCAACCCGCTGTTCAAATCTGCAGATGATAAAGTATTCGCTGTAGACTGTAAAATGAACATCGATGACAACGCACTGATGCGCCATACAGACCTCGCAGATATGCGCGATAAGAATGAAGAAGACCCTACAGAAGTAGAAGCTGGTGAACATAACCTGAACTACGTAAAACTGGATGGTAACGTAGGATGTATGGTAAACGGTGCAGGTCTTGCAATGGCTACTATGGATATGATTAAGCTGGCGGGTGGCGAACCGGCTAACTTCCTGGACGTTGGCGGTACAGCTAATGCGCAAACAGTGGAAGCAGGTTTCCGCATTATCATGAAAGATCCTAACGTTAAGGCTATCCTTATCAATATCTTCGGTGGTATCGTTCGTTGCGACAGGGTTGCAGCAGGTGTTATTGAAGCTTACAAGAACATGGGTAATATCAACATCCCTATCATTGTTCGCCTGCAGGGTACCAATGCAGAAGTAGCTAAAGAACTGATAGAGAACAGCGGCCTGAAAGTACAGTCTGCTATCCTCCTCAGCGAAGCTGCAGAACTGGTACAGAAAGCAGTGAGTGCTTAAAAGTTAAATTAGACTCAATATTTAACAGCCATCCCCGCAGGGATGGCTGTTTTCGTAATAAATGCTATAACTTAACATAGTTAATACTCATTACGACCATGGAGTCAGCCTTTTGGGATAAGGAAGCCGCTTATTGGTATACACAGCTCAATACATCAGCAAACGGTTTAACTGGGGCTGCAGCTTCGGATAAGCTCAAGGCACTCTCATCTTCAAGAAAGCAAGCCCCGCGATACCTGAAAGATGTAAAGCTATTCCTCGAACAGTTAAAGAGCCCGCTGGTAATACTGCTTATTGTTGCGGTTGTATTGTCTGCATTACTGGGACAATTATCTGATGCCATCATCATATCCTTTATAATAATCTCAACATCAGTGCTCAGCTTTCTGCAGGAACGAAATGCAGGAAGAGTAGTAGAGAAACTGCAATCACTTATAGCACACAAGTGTACCGTGTTGCGGGATGGTACGGAAAAGGATATACCGTCATCAGAAGTGGTGCCCGGAGATATACTATTGTTTAGAGCTGGAGATATCGTCCCGGCAGATTGCCTGCTGATAGAAGCTACAGAATTACAGGCCAATGAAGCCAGCCTTACCGGAGAGTCATTTCCTGTAGTTAAGACATCCGGCGTTCTGCCTGCTGATACGGTACTGGCAAAACGTACCAACTGTCTCTGGGAAGGTTCTAACATAGTCAGCGGAACAGCAAAAGCGATTGTTATTCAAACCGGTGCCGATACAGTTTTCGGCTCCATTAGTAAGAGTGCTGAGACGCTAACCGAAACTACATTCGAAAAAGGCATCAGGCAGTTTGGTTACTTTCTTATGAAGGTTACTATCGTTCTGTCGGTATTCATATTGGCAGTTAACCTGCTGTTCCACAGGCCATTGATCGATTCATTGTTGTTTGCACTGGCATTAGCCGTAGGTATGGCGCCGGAGTTATTGCCTGCTATCAATACCATAGCCATGTCTTCAGGAGCAAAGAGGATGCTGGCAAAGAAGGTCATAGTGAAGAAGCTGCCATCCATCCAGAACCTGGGAGAGATCAACCTGTTGTGTACCGATAAGACAGGTACCATCACCGAAGGTGTTATAACCGTAGAAGGTGTATATGACTTTGCCGGAAACACAAGTCCTTATGCAGAAGAGCTGGCATATATAAATGCCGTGCTGGAGTCAGGCTATACCAACCCTATTGATGACGCATTGAAACAGTTGAGAGATGCTGCGCCAAAGTCGTATAGCAAGATAGGGGAAGTGCCTTATGACTTTACCCGTAAAAGGCTCAGTATTGCAGCGGATATAGACAGCAGTGATGTGTTGACCACTAAAGGTGCATTCAGAAACATACTGAGCATATGTACCCTGGTTAGGACTGCAGATGGCAAACAAGAGCCCATAGACGGGTATGCTGATAGCCTGCAAAAGTTGTATGCAGGTTATGGTGCTCGTGGCTTCAGGGTAATAGGGTTGTGCTATAAGAGTATTTCCGGTAAGCAGGTTACGGCGGCCGATGAGAAGGATATGGTTTTTGCCGGGTTTATTACATTGCAGGACCCTGTAAAACCAGGTATACCCGGTACAATACAACAGTTGGCAGCATTACAGGTTGGCCTGAAGATAATAACCGGGGATAACAGGAATGTTGCAACCAGCATCGCAAAGACTATAGGAATAGAGAATCCTGTAGTACTTACCAGTGAGGAGATACAGTCAATGAATGCTGATGAATTGCAGAAAAAGGTAGCATCCACACACATATTTGCAGAGGTGGAGCCGCAAGAGAAAGAGAACATCATCAAAATATTGCGTAAGTCATTTACCGTAGCGTATATAGGAGATGGTATCAATGATGTGGGGGCTATCAATGCCGCTGATGTTGGTATATCGGTAAATAACGCAGTAGACATTGCTAAAGAAGCAGCTGATTTCGTACTGATAGAGAAAGACCTCATGGTGCTATCTGACGGTATCAGGGAAGGTCGGAAGACATTTGCCAATACCCTGAAATATATATTCATCAATACCGGGGCAACGTTTGGCAATATGTTCAGTGTGTCTGTCGCTTCATTGTTGTTGCCATTCCTGCCTATGTTGCCTAAGCAGATACTGCTTACAAACTTCCTCACAGACTTCCCTTACCTTGCTGTTGCATCGGATAATGTAGATGATGAACAAATATCAAGGCCGGGCAAATGGGATATGACCCTTATACGCCGCTATATGGTATACTTCGGTATCCATAGTTCACTGTTCGATATCCTGACGTTTGTTGTGTTGCTATATTACAATAAGGCATCAGAGAGTACATTCCAAACGGGTTGGTTTATCGAGTCAATACTTACAGAATTGTTCATACTGTTTGTCATCCGCACTCAACGCTCATTTATAAAAAGCAGGCCGGGTAAATACCTGCTGCTGCTCAGTGTGCTGGCGCTTGTATTAACATTGGCACTTCCTTATTCATTCCTGGCAACAGAATTAGGTTTAGTTCCATTGCCGATGATAACATTATCGTTGATGCTGGGCATTGTTTTGCTATACATAGCTACGGGGGATATCTTAAAGGTTTGGTTCTTCCGTAAATATGCAGGTGCTTCAATAGAAAACCTTAAGTAACTTTAGATAGTAAAATCAATTGAAATGAAAGACTTCCTGAATAAAATGACCGAAAAGGTATCAGAAGCAAAAGACTCTGTACTGGACAGCATAAGCCTTGATAAGATAACAGAAAAGCTGGGAAATATCAGCGATGCAGCTAAAGAGAAGATCACCAATACTACGAATGAGCTTATATCACTGTCTCCTATAATCGAAGAGATGGGCTATAAAACTACCAGTATATCTATTACTATTGGTTTGCCGCCTGATGTTACATTCCATTTTGAGAAAACAGCAGATGTATCTGCAGAGCGCAGGGCCGAGATCATGGAGCAGCATAAAGACAAGGCTATGCTGGGCACTATAGTAAAGATGCTGGTAACTACTGATGAGTACAGGGATAAACTGAAAATGGGTTCATTCAAGTTCAATAACATAGATGTTTGTATAGGCCTTACACCTGGTATGACCATCCAGCTTGTACCAGGAAAATAGCTATAGCCTGCTTTCGATGAATTGTATAGCGGCTTCCATACAACGCTCCCCGTCTATGGCAGCACTTACAATACCTCCGGCATAACCGGCTCCTTCGGCACAAGGGTAGAGTCCTTTTATCTGGGTATGTTGTAAAGTGTCCTTATCTCTAGGTATGCGCACAGGTGAGCTGGTACGCGATTCTGTTGCTACCAAAACAGCTTCATTGGTATAATAGCCTCGCATCTTCTTACCAAATTCGACAACTGCCTTTCGTAAAGCCTCGTTTACTTCAGCAGGTAAAACGTCTTTGATCGCAGCACTATGTATGCCCGGCAAGTATGAGCAATCGGGTAGGGTAGACGATACTTTGTTGTTTGCAAAATCGGCCATACGTTGTGCTGGAGCTACCAGTTTACCACCGCCTATCTTATATGCCTGCTGTTCTACCATTTGCTGATAGTGCATACCGGCAAGCGGTCCGGAGAATCCATATTTAGCATAATCTCTTTCATCTACAGCTACTACTGTTCCTGAATTTGCATAGGTGTTATTCCGTTTAGACGGAGACCATCCGTTCACCACCACTTCACCGGGATTGGTAGCTGCAGGGGCTATAATACCACCCGGACACATACAGAAGGAGAATACACCGCGGCCGTTTTCCTGTGCTACTACACTATAGCTGGCTGGTGGCAGGTACTCATCTCTTATGTTGCAATGGTATTGTGCCTGGTCTATAAGTATCTGTGGATGCTCAATACGTACACCGAGCGCAAATGGCTTAGCTTCTATTTCAATGCCTTTATCGTGTAACAGTGTAAATATATCTCGGGCAGAGTGGCCTGTAGCCAATATGATAGTTGTCGTCTCTATTCTGCTGCCATCAGCAGTCTGCACAGCTTTGATCCTGTTGCCATCAAGCACTATGTCAGTCAGCTTCTTACCAAACAATACCTCTCCGCCGCATTCAATAATGGCTTCCCTCATAGCAGTGATGATATGTGGGAGTTTGTTGGTGCCTATATGCGGATGTGCTTCGTATAGTATCCTGTCATCTGCTCCAAAATGATGGAATAGTTGCAGTATCCTTTGCACATTGCCGCGTTTGGTGCTGCGTGTATACAGCTTGCCATCACTGTAAGTGCCTGCGCCACCTTCTCCGAAACAATAGTTCGATTCGGGATTTACAATGCCTTCTTTGTTCATGGCTGCAAGGTCTCTCCTGCGACTGCGTACATCTTTGCCTCTTTCCAGTACTATGGGCTTATATCCCAATTGTATGGCTTTGACTGCGGCAAATAGTCCTGCCGGACCGGCACCTACTATTACTATATGCGGTTTGTTGGAAACGTTTTGCAGTTCAGGATCGAATGCAGGTAATGGTTGTACCTGCTCGTCAATGAATACCTGCAGTTGTAAGATGACACGAGCCTGTCTGCTCCGTGCATCAATAGACTTCTTCAGGATGTGATATCCCGTTATGTGTTTTTTATCAACGCCTGCCTCTTCAGCTATGTATCGGTTAAACTTTTCTTCGGCTGCCTCTGATGGCAGTACCGAGATTGAGATTTGTTTTATCATTTGCGTTAGGTTTTTATCCTAAAAGCAAGTGTTTTATTAAGGATGTAATTCCTTGTACTTAGCTTTTACATTATCAAGATGTCTGATGAATTTTTGTACATCAGGGTCATAGCTATAACTCTTATCTGCCAGCACTGCACCATTTTCATCTACATAATAGTAGAGTGGCTGCCCGCTTGAACCAAACTTGGTTGCCTGCAGATCTTCATTGCCATCACCTATAGTTACTACATCAGACCCTAAAACATCAGAATGATGTTGTTTCTCTTTAGGCAGGTCTGTTTTGTCGTAATCACAATAGAGTGAGGCAACAATGAAATCTTCTTTAAGTCTTTTAGCTACTTCAGGGTTGCTCCATACCTGCGATTCCATCTTGCGACAGTTCACACAGTTGATGCCGGTGAAATCAAGCATCACAGGCTTCTTTAATATTTTTGAGGCAGCAAGTGCTTCTTCATAATCAAAGTATGTTTCCAATCCCAGATTTTTAACCACGGGCGGTTCATATATCTTCATTTCCTGCACATACTTAACAGGCTTTACAGCACTGTTACTTTCTGTATTAGCAACAGTGCCACCACCTTCGGTCAACACAAAATCTTGTGTGCCCATTGGTGGTACAAATTGGCTCATACCGTTGAGCGGTGCTCCCCACATGCCCGGCAACAGGTACAGCGCAAATGAGAAACTGGTTATAGCAAGGAACAAACGGAACAAGCCAACATATTCCTGACCATAAAGATTTTTAGGAGGTGCATCGTCATGAGATAATTTCAACTTGCCTAACAGGTAAATGCCTAAGAGTACAGATAGTACTATCCAAATAGCAATGAATATTTCCCTGTCCAGTAAGCGCCAGCCTTGGGCAAGGTCTGCATTGGATAGGAATTTCATAGCCAGCATAAGTTCTATGAAACCGAGTGTTACTTTTACCTGGTTCATCCAGCCGCCGCCTGTAGCCATTTTGTTAAGCATACCCGGGAAAATGGCGAATAATGCAAATGGCAGTGCAAGGCCAACTGAAAATCCGAACATACCAATAGCCGGGCCTACCAGGCCTCCTTTACTTGTCAGTACCAGCAACGGACCAACTATAGGGCCGGTGCAAGAGAATGATACTATCACCAGTGTCATAGCCATGAAGAATATACCTCCAAAGCTTGTTAACCCTGCTTTTGCATCAGTTTTGCTTGTCCATGAAGATGGTAGTGTTATTTCAAATGCGCCAAGGAATGATATACCAAAGACAACAAATATGGCGAAAAAGAAGAGGTTAGCTATCCAGTTGGTAGAAAGGTTGTTAAGTGCATTAGCACCGAATGTGGCTGATATAATAACGCCAAGCAGGGTGAATATGATGATGATGGATAGTGAGTAATATATAGCATTGCGTATACCTTCTGCACGTGTTTTACTTCTCTTGGTGAAGAAGCTAACCGTGATAGGTATCATGGAATATACACAAGGAGTAAGTACTGCAAGTAGACCGCCAAGCAGCGCTGCAAAGAATAACCATGCAAGTGATTTTTCTTCAACAGGAGTAGACGCTTCTTTATTTGAATTGCCGGTGCTGTCTGCTGTTGCAGCAGGTGTCACGCCCGCTTTGCTATTTGTATCTGTTACAGATGCTGTGGTATCAGTTGTATTTGCTGTTACAGGATTAGGCAGTTCAGGGTCATTGATCTCTACTTTAAATGGCAGAGATTTAGGAGGTAGACAAGTTTGATCATTACAAGTCTGGTAGCCAAACTTACCCTTGATAACACCATTCGTATCTACTGTTACAGGGAGTATATAATCTGCATTGTGATAATAATGCACTGTACCAATATCCTCTATGGTCTCATCAATGCGTTTACCATGTTCGGTAGGTTTCCCGGTTACTTTGTAACGGGTAGACTTCTCGGGATGAAAATCCGGAGCTATAAAGCTGCCATCGCCACCCGGGTCCAACGCGTACACATGCCAGTTGTCCTTTACGTCAACGTGGAAAACCAATTCGTACTGGTGTCCGCTCTTTTTTCTTGCTTCAACCTTCCAGACTGTCGGGTCTTTTAATATTTGCGCGTTAGCACCTGCGATATATATAAAGCAGGTAACAAGAAAAAATAATTGCCTGATTAGCTTAGTCATTATAACTCCTCACTTTGTTGTAAAGAAACCGGTTTTGTAAATAATGTTGGGTAACCTGTGTTACTTTAGGAAAACTTTATAATTAGTTCATCATCACCAGGGCCTGTAGTATCAATCTGCCGTCAGTATTGTCCAGTTCTTCACTGCATGCACGTTCTGGGTGCGGCATCATGCCAAATACATTGCGGCCTTCATTGCAAATACCTGCAATATTATTGGTAGCACCATTCGGATTAGAATTGACATGTACCTGTCCGTTCTCATCGCAGTAGCGGAATAATACCTGGTTGTTGCTCGTTAGTTTTTCTATAGTAGCTGCATCAGCAGTATACCTGCCTTCGCCATGGGCTACCGGTATTTTCAAAACTTTGTCACCAACGTTTTTTCCTATCCTGTTGCTGTCAGTTTCCGATTTTATGTACACATTCTTGCAGGTAAACTTCTGGTGGTCATTCAGCAATAGTACACCAGGTAATAATCCTGATTCACATAATATCTGGAAACCATTACAAACACCCAGTACCTTACCACCATTGTTTGCAAACTTTATCACCTCTTCCATCAGCGGGCTGAAACGAGCTAATGCTCCGCAACGGAGATAGTCTCCATAAGAGAAGCCCCCGGGAAGAACTATACAATCATCTTTGGTAAATGCACTAAGGTCATTGTCTTTATGCCATAACATTACAACTTCCTGTTTCAGATCATCCTGTAATGCATGCATCATATCCCTGTCGCAGTTAGAGCCCGGGAAAACTACTATTCCGAATTTCATTTATGATTATTCTATTATTTAAAAGTATATAAGCTGAATGCCAGTGCAAACAGCGAAAAATAAAAGGCGAAGTTACTAAACCCTTTACTTTTTTCAATATAAAAAACATTAGATATGAACAGCGATAACAGGGGTATTGTGCATAACCAGGCGCTGCGTTCATAGCTATGCTGGGCCAGGGAAATGAAAAATGACAGAAAAAGAAACAGGGTTAGTATGGTCCAGGTACGCCTGCTGAATACGCTCGCTTTAGCCAAAACAGGTTGAAGAGTAATGACGCCCATTACAAACAGGGTCAATACCGCTACCATTGTACCTATGAAATATGATGGATGAGCAATTGTTGAAGGCAGAGACATAGGTAGTTCAGGCCATAAGCGCAATGCGCCTGTTTCATCGGCAAGAAATAAGATCCCTGCAAGAAAATATATGGGTGTTAGAAAGCCTGTTATAGCAACCACCCACTCACCAATATTGAAACTGCGCAGCAACAGTAAAGATGTAAAAAGCAACAGTACCAGGGCTATGCTACTGAAATTAAAGACCGTGGCTAGGCTTAGTGCAAATGCCAGGTTAAATATCTGTTTGCGTGGCTGGCTGGTTTGGTGTAATCCCATCAGTATGTCCAATGCGTAGATAAACAACCAGTTAAGCAACACCATTTCGCTGAAATAGTTAAATGGCGGGAATAGCGAGGTCAATAATATATAAGTGTACGCTGGTATATAGGTAGGTTTGTAAAACAGTTTATGCTTTACCGTTATGCTATTCAGGTACAATGCTTGTATAAATAACATGATAATATTGAAAAGCGTAAGTGCAAAATTGCTGCCTAGAGTTATCAGCTTGATAATTTTCAGCACAGCAACATACGCTATATGCCCTGATTCGGCATTGACTGCTACAGGATGTATTAATGACGTGGCCTTTACTATTAATGCAAAAATGAATAATAGTACAACGGTATAAGGACTGTTATTCCGTATTATATTGATCAATGGACTGATTTTAGGCTAAAATAAGATTTTGGCAAAGGAAATCTCTTTTTTGTACAAACAGGGTATTATCACTTCTCTCGAGCTTATCTGTTTCCCAAGCCTTGGTACCCAGTCACCATTGTTCTGGTCGTTATAAAATGTCTGGAGTTGTGTATTGCCTTCTGCATCCAGGCTTGTCATTTGTATTTTAGACCGTGCCATATTAAAGTCGTTATACAATATGCCCAAAGTACCGCCCGTATTTACAAGCAGGTATGATGAGAAGAAGCCATCATCTTCCTGCGAATATTGGTTTTTCCTGATAATATTATTCCATTCGTTAACGCCGTCTTTGTTGTATGACATAGCCAGTATATCATTGTAATGATATTCTCTTACTGAAGGACCCATAGCAGGGTAATAAAAGGAATAATAACCTAGTCCCGGCGAGTAGTTGTTACGTGTAGATACATAGTATTCTTCTGCTAAGAGTACAAAGCCTCCGTCCTGCTTCAGAATCAACTGGCGCACCTGGTAATCGTTTAACGCGTTTTTCTTATTACGCTCCATGAATTTACTGTAAAGCGTACCCGAAAATGGTATGAATTTGTTGAACTCTATGTTTTGTACAGCGGGGTCGTAGCAGGAATATAGAATACCATCATAGCTGCCATTTTTCTTGTCAGAGTAAAATCCTGCTATGTATATTTTATTATCGCTGTTGTCCAGCTTCATATAGGTACCACCTACAAATTTTTCATTCAGCGGAAACTCCTTAGTTGTTTCTTTATGATTGTCTCTATCTATTTCCAAAACACTCAGGTAGTCAGTATACCCCCTGTTTCCTATTGGCGTATATATCGGCAAGATGAAGTTGCCATTATTGGTTACAATCGCATCGCCGTATCCTATGTTGTTTTCCTGCCTGTATGTTGTTTTGTAGCGCGATTTTATATTCAGGTCCGCATCAAGCCAGGTACATTTTAATTCAAGTTCTTTGCCTGCTTCTATGGTATTATAAACTACTATCTGTTCTTTGTTTTCAGAATATACAGATGAGAAGTAATTCCTGTTGCCTGCAAATACGGCTGACTTTGTAGTGTCAATATTGATAGGCTTTCTCAATAATCTGCCATTGCTGTCCATTAATGCAGCATGTTGTATTATTTTGCCGCTTAGTAAAGATTGGTATAGCAGATATATGTTGCCATTGTTTATGAAAAATTTGAATGGGTATGATTTTTCAGGAATAAAATCCAGCAATACTTTAGCCGTAATATTCATCTGGTTGTCATAGGCATCGAGATAGTATTCATTACCTGTGCCATGAAACATGTATAGTTTGTTGCCTGTTTTGCCAACTACAGAAAAGCTTCCATTGTTGAAATCATGTTTTACAGGTTCTGAATAGTATATTTTTTGCCCCTGTACCTGCAGGCTGATTATTGACAGAAGGAATAATAATGCTTTTTTCAAAACAACTGGTTTAGTAATTGATCAATAAACTCTAAATAAATAATCTCGATTGCAGTTCAGGGCTAAGTACCATGCAGGATTTTCTTTTGAAAAGCAATTTCCTGTTACGGGCTATCACGTCATAGGTAGCATCTTTTAACACGAGCGGGGTTAGTTTCATGAGAAACAGCAACGCTTTGTATTTAGATAGCATTTTCAGTATATAAAATACCGCATTGGATTTAGTAAGGTATTTTGCTCCGTCAAACACTATGATACTATCGGGTAACTGGCCATTATGAGTTACATAATTCCTCGCGGCCATACCTTGTGGCGTATTTAGCCCTGCAAACCTGAATATAGCCTTCCTGTCGTGCTTAATGATAAACTGTACACTGTAATTGCACAGCCCGCATTCACTATCATAATATACAACAGGTGTGTTATTCACTATTTTATTGTTGTGTTTTTGCTGAGTCTGTATGGTTATTAGCCTGTATATATGCTGCTACTATAGAATCAGCTTTTGCTTTTACCTCGATAGATATTCTTCTGTCCCTGTCATCCATAGCCTGCCTGTTGATCTCATCCAACTTTGTGCCAACCAGGGAGTCTACTTTAGCTTTTTTTTCGCTTTCTGTAATGGCCTTTTGCTTCGAATCACATGAAAACAATAAGACTGTAAGGGAAAATACCAAAACGGATCTGAACATAAAGAATGTACTTTCCTGCAAAAATACGTCAATAATTGGTCTTTAATGATTGGTTGTCTATTGGTTTGATTTGATAGTTTTTTGAAAAATTTATGGGCGCTATACAGCCAAATAAGATAAAAATTAGGGAAATTTACTATTAACGATGACCCGTCGTATTGCTATATTATTCATTATCCTGTTTAGCGGCACATTTATGCCTTGCAGGGCATTGGCCCAGAATGGGACCAATGATACCATAATGCTGGGAGGTATTGTGATAGCCCAAGATACATTTGCTATGGTGTATATGCCGGATGTCTATGTTGACGGGAAAATGCCGCGCAGGTTGGCAAGGCGTAAAGCGCAGTATGATCAGCTCAGGTATAATGTTTTCAAGGTTTATCCCTATGCAATAATTGCTGCAGATGTACTGAAGGATGTTGATGGCAATCTGGCAAAACTTGAAGATGACCGTTCTGCCAGGAAAGCTTATTTGAAATCTGTAGAAAAGGAACTGAATAAAAGATTTAAAGGAGAGCTCGAGAACCTTACAATAACCCAGGGGCAATTGCTTGTGCGGCTTATCAACAGACAAACGGGCAAAAATTGTTACAGTATTATCCGGGAGTTGAAAGGTGGTTTTTCTGCTATTATATGGCAATCTGTGGCATTGCTGTTTAATAATAACCTGAAAAGGGAGTATGACCCCGACGACAGGGATAGGGATATTGAGTTGATAGTAGCGGAAATAGAGGCTAATTATTATTACCAATACCAATACCAACGCCAGCAGGCACTTATGTATATAAAGAGAAATAAACAGTAAAATAGCCTAAACAAGTTATTTTTGCCTGCTATGAGTAAACTTGACATTCTGGCTATTGCGGTTCACCCTGATGATATTGAGCTTAGTTGCGCAGGCACTTTGATAAAACATGCCCGTATGGGTCAGGCTGTAGGCATCGTAGACCTCACACAGGGTGAGTTAGGTACAAGGGGGACACCTGAACTAAGGTTGCAGGAGGCTGCTGCTGCTGCTATGGTAATGGGGGTGAAGGTCAGGGAGAATGCGGGTATGGCTGATGGGTTCTTCAGCAACGACAAAGAGCACCAGTTGAAGCTAATTCAATACATTAGGAAATATCAGCCGGATGTAATACTTGCTAATGCCTTGTCTGACAGGCATCCTGACCATGGCAGGGCAGGGCGTCTAATTGCTGATGCAGCCTTTTTGTCAGGGCTAAGGAAGATAGAAACAAGCCTTGATGGGGTGACACAGCAGGCTTGGAGGCCTAAAAGAGTATTCCATATGATACAGGACCGTCTTCTTGAACCAAGCTTCATTGTAGATATATCAGATAGCTTTGATGCCAAAATGGAGGCAATACTGTGCTATAAGAGCCAGTTTCATGATCCTGGGTCTCAGGAACCTTTGACGTATATATCAGCATCCGGCTTTTTGGATAATATAAGGTACAATGCTTCTTTGCTGGGTAAGAGGATAGGTGTGAAATACGGGGAAGGCTTTGTGAGTGAAAATACCCCTGGGATAGCCCATTTGGGACAATTTATCTATCCTGAATTACCCTAAAACAGGTGTTTTCAGAAGGTTTTTAAATTATTTTTCATTTTTTACTTTTTACTTTTATTTTTTCATTACCTTTGCAGTCCTAAATTTTAAAAGCATGGCACGCGTTTGTCAGGTAACAGGCAGAAAACCCGTAACTGGTCATAAAGTATCTTTCTCTAACAAGAAGGCAAAACGTCGCTTTTTGCCCAATTTGCAAACTAAGCGTTTCTTCCTGGCCGAAGAAGACCGTTGGGTAACATTGAAATTAACTACAGATGCTATCCGTACCATTAACAAAAATGGTCTGTTGACTGTAGTAAAAGAATTACGTGCTCAGGGTCAGAAAATCTAATTAAGTAAGTTAAAAAAGAATAAACTCCTTATAAAATGGCTAAAAAAGGAAACCGCGTTCAGGTAATATTGGAATGCACAGAGCATAAAAACAGCGGTATGCCCGGCACAAGCCGTTATATTACCACTAAGAATAAGAAGAATACTCCGGAACGTATAGAGTTGAAGAAATACAACCCTATAATGAAGAAGGTAACTGTACACAAAGAAATTAAGTAATACTATTTAAATATTTTGAGTCATGGCAAAAGCAGCGAAAACCGCGATCAAGAAAGACCCGAAACTGGCCGCAGAAGCTAAGAATTACACTAAAGTGATTAAAGCTGTACGCAGTCCTAAAACCGGTGCTTATACTTTTAAAGAAGCTATGGTACACAAGGATAAAGTAAAAGATTTCCTTGCTAAATAATCAGCCTCTATAGACTAAGCTTATAAATCTTAGTACTTATAAACATACTTCAGAGCCACCCAAAAGGTGGCTCTCTTATTTGTGTCAGGCCAAATTGATAACTTTAATGCATATAACCATAGGTTGAATAAGCGAAGTGTCATAATATCTGCCATAGTGCTGGGTGTAATACTGCTGCATGATAGCCTTAAGTACATCTACGCTTACCTGATATTTGGACTGGAGGAGTATAATGCTATTCCGGAGGATACACGTATCTGGCTCATACAGGTAAGTGCTTTGCTGCTCAGCCTGATAGCTACACTCATCATCACTTCATTTGATGTAAGGAAGGCAACAGGTCTGCTGGGGCTGGACAGGGGCATTGCTCTGCCTTTTCTGGCTGCGGTACTTTGCACGTCGCCTATGTTCATTGGTTATGCTCTTACAGCCCAATTGAGAGCGGGGACAACCCTTTATGACATATTCACTACCGCTATTTGGCCTGGCTTTAATGAAGAACTGGTGTTTCGGGCTTTCATTATGGGTATACTTGTAAGGGAGGCGAAATGGCATTTCATACCTGCGGCACTTATCTCAGCCTTGTTGTTTGCTAAGGGGCACCTCTATCAGGCACATAGCATTGGAGAGGCTGTCAGTATCTTCTTCTTCGTGTCAGGGGCAGGTATAGGATTCTCACTGTTCTATATGTACTGGAACTGGAACATCTGGTTCACCATATTTCTCCATTTCCTGATGAACCTGTCCTTTAACCTGTATGATGTGGGTAGTACAGCCCTGCTCAACAGGTCGGCTAATATATACAGGGGCATAACTATACTATTAGGTATTATATGCACTGTTATAGTACAGGTAAGGACCCAGAAGAAGTTAATGCAACAGTAATCCCGTATTATACCAGCATAGTAACCGGGTTCTCCAGGTACGTTTTCAACGTTTGGAGGAACTTGGCACCGACCGCACCATCTACAGTGCGGTGATCGCAGCTGAGGGTGAGTTTCAGCAGGTTGCGTACTACTACCTGGTTGTTTTCTACAACAGGGGTAGCAGCTATCTTACCTACTGCCAGTATGCAGCTATCAGGCGGGTTGATGATGGCTGTGAACTCATCAATATCCATCATGCCCAGGTTAGAGATTGTAAATGTATTACCTGTAAACTCCTGCGGTTGTATCTTCTTGTTCTTAGCCTTGTCTGCCAGATCTTTAGCTTCTGCAGCTATCTGCGATAATGACTTCTGATCTGCGAAGCGGATAACAGGTACTATAAGGCCATCTTCAATAGCTACCGCGCTGCCTATGTGAATGTGGTGGTTGTGACGGATGAAGCTACCCATCCAGCTACTGTTCACATCGGGGTTTTGGCGCAGCGCCATAGCACATGCCTTTATAATGAGGTCGTTGAATGATACTTTAACCGGAGATACATCATTAATTGCCTTACGCGCCTCCATGGCTTTATCCATAGTAACGGTAATGCGCAGGTAGAAGTGCGGAGCGCTGAATTTGCTCTCTGCCAGCCTGCGGGCTATGATGCCACGCATCTGCGATACAGGTGTATCTGAATATGATTCCTGGCCAGCAGGTAATGATGAGCTTACAAATGCAGCTTTAGCAGCAGGTGCTGCGGCTGATGGCTGATAGCTGTCTACATCACGCTTGATGATGCGACCGTTATCGCCACTTCCTTTTATGCGGCTGATGTCTATGCCTTTATCTTCTGCCAGTTTCTTGGCCAGCGGAGATGCTTTAACCCTGTCATCTGTAGCAGTAGTGGTAGCAGCCTGTGGTGCAGATGCTACTGGTGCAGCAGCAGGTGCAGTGGCAGCAGCCGGGGCTTCAGGAGCAGTTGCGGCAGGTGCAGCACCACCTTTGGCAGCATCAGCGTCCAGTAAGGCTTTATAGTCTTCACCTTCTTTACCTATTATGGCCATGATGCCATTAACAGGTATTCCTTTTCCTTTCTCAACACCTATGTATAATAAAGTGCCGTCTAAGTAAGGCATTACCTCCATAGTGGCCTTGTCGGTCTCTACTTCTGCTATTACATCGTCAGATTTTACCTTGTCACCTACCTTTTTATGCCATTCTGCTATCACGCCTTCTTTCATCGTATCACTCAAAAGGGGCATTCTTATCGCTTCAGCCATAGTTATATCTACTGGTTTTTGTGGGTCAAAAGTAACACAATTGATTGATTTTTCAGCTACCGGCCCTTTGTGTATTTAGTACTCTATTTGCAGGTTCAGGGCATCTTTTAGATGTGCCAGGTTGGGGTTTTTGGAGGCCATGACATCATATATTTCCTGCTTGCTGAGTACTACTTTGGTCTCTGCGGCTACAGCATCGGGCTCTTCGCGTACTTCGGCTGTAACGCGCAGGGTGGGTATACCCGTTTCCTTCCTGAAGAAGTCTATCAGGAAGCTGCGCTGTTCTTTGATATATTCTACCGAGAAGTTGGTATGTGCTATGATGCGTACTTCTTCCGGCGGGTTAGCTTCTATCTTCATAGATGAGAACTGTACATAGTACACTTCACGCTTCTCATCTTTCAGTCTTTGTATATATGAGTTGTATACAGTTTGTGCCAGTTCCTGTGTCAGCTCCCTGATCTCGGTTTCCTGCTGACTGCTGTTGTTCACTGCATGGTCTATCTCGCTCATCAGGTTCCGGCTGATGCGCCTGCCTGCTGCACCGGCGGGTGGAGGAGGTGGCGGCGGTACTGCTGCCTTAGGAGCAGCCTGTACGGGTGGTGGTGCCGGGGCTGCGGGTGCAGGATTGTTACTATTTGTTACGGTTTTTGGTGTAACAGGTGTAACAACCGGTTCTGCTGTTTGAGTAACAGGTGGTGCTGCCTGTGTATATGATGCTGATGGTGCTGCCTGTACCGGGGGAGGTGGTGCAGGAATGTTACTATTTGTTACAGTTTCTACACTATCAGAGTTTTTTTTTACGTCAGTGGCCTGGAGCACATAGCATAAACGAATGAGGCACATCTCTACATGCAGCCGCTTATTGGTGGCGTTCTTGTAAGACAGCTCACTGTCGTTGACGAGGTTAAGGCCGGAGAGTATGAATGACGGTGGTGTCTGCCCGGCTTTTTCGTGGTATACCGGTTTATGGTCGTTGGGTACGTCCAGCAGCTTGGCCATACGTGCATCTTTACAGAGCAGCAGGTTGCGCAGGTGTTCGGCCAGTCCTTCCAATATTACATCGCCCTCAAAACCGCGTTCCAGCGCTTCGTCCAGCATCAGCAGGGTGCCGCTAACGTCCTGGCTAAGTATATTATCTGTGAGTTTGAAGTAGAAGTCAGCATCCAGCAGGTTCAGGTGCTCCATAGTGCTTTGGTAGGTGAGCATACCGTTGGTAAAGCTCACTATCCTGTCCAGCATACTAAGGGCATCGCGCATACAACCTTCGCTCTTCTGTGCTATTACGTGCAGTGCGGCTTCCTGTGCTATCACCCCCTCTTTGGTGGCTATGCTGTGCAGGTGGCCTACTATGTCGTGCGTTGTAATGCGCTTGAAGTCGAATATCTGGCAGCGGCTGAGGATGGTGGGGAGTATCTTGTGTTTCTCTGTAGTGGCCAGTATAAATATGGCATAGGGCGGCGGCTCTTCCAGTGTTTTCAGGAAGGCGTTGAAGGCCGAGGCACTGAGCATGTGCACCTCGTCTATGATATATATCTTGTATTTGCCCTGCTGGGGTGCAAAGCGCACCTGGTCGGTCAGGTTACGGATATCGTCTACCGAGTTGTTGCTGGCTGCATCCAGTTCAAATACGTTGAATGAGGTATTGTTATTGAAGCTCTGGCAGGTAGGGCATACACCGCAGGCCTCTGTATCGGCCGTTGGGTTTTCGCAGTTGATTGTCTTGGCCAGTATACGGGCACAGGTGGTCTTACCCACACCACGCGGACCGCAAAAGAGATAGGCATGGGCCAAATGATTATGACGGATGGCATTCTTGAGGGTGGTGGTAATATGTTCCTGACCCACAACCGTGTCGAAGGTTTGGGGGCGGTACTTACGGGCCGATACTACGTAATTGTCTGACATGCTTCTAAGTCAAAAGTAGTAAGTAGTAAGTAGAAAGTAAAAAGCGTTTGTACGATTGTGAGTAACTCCTGAATAAACATTAAGAAAACTCAAAACTTGAAATATCAGGGACTGCATTCTTACCACTTATTACTTAATACTTACAACTATTTTATATCTGTTGATAGTTTTTGATAGCTTTTTTGAAGAAATAAAAAGTTGTGTTCTTTGGGTGCCCGGGTGGGGTGGTGCGGCAGGCGGGTAGGTTTATTGTTTTCATTGCAAGTTTATTTATAGCAAATATACGTTATTTTATACTGCCTGTAGTGTGTTTACTTTCTTTTTCCGCAAAAAGAAAGTAACAAATAAAAGGCGCCGTCATCAGTTACTGCGTGATGACGGTGGTGCCCTGATTTGACTTTAATGCTACTGTGCTGCCGAACTGTTAGCCCTGATGGTATTAGTTATTTCTCCCGTCATTGCCCGCCCGGATGAACCGTTCGGACGGGCGAGGAACGAAGCTACTTTTCTCATGGAGCATAGCGGAATAATCTCGAGATAATATGTGTTTATTGCTCATTATGAGTATTGTTCTTTTTTGCTTCTCCAAAAAAGAACCAAAAAAGGAGCCCTGCAATCAATCACCACGTGATTGCAGGTGTTTATCTATTTAGCTGTAGTGCTACTGTGCTGCCAGTCTGTTGGCCTTGATAATGTATTGTTGCTTCTCTTGTCATTGCGAGGAACGAAGCAATCTCACCATAACATGAGCTTCCTACCCCTACTAAGCTTTTGTTCATTTCTTTTGCTTCTCCAAAAGAAACGAACCAAAGAAAAGGAGCCCTGCAATCAATCACCACGTGATTGCAGGTGTTAATCTATTTAGCGTAGTGCTACTGTGCTGCCGAGCTGTTGGTCCTGATGGTATGAATTATTTCTCCCGTCATTGCGACTGCGAGGAACGAAGCAGGTGGCAATCTCAAGACTACATGGGCTGTTTACTCATTATGTGAGATGACCACGCTCGTTGCACTCGTTCGTCATGACGGGGTTGTTTGGGTGAAGAAAGCCAATAACTGCAGACATAAGTTGTCTCCCGTCATTGCGACTGCGAGGAACGAAGCAGGTGGCAATCTCAAGACCACATGGTTTGTGTACTCATTGCGTGAGATGACCACACTCGTTGCACTCGTTCGTCATGACGGGTATGTTTCTAATTGTTGAATGGGAACACAATCGCATTGCTGTTCCTGTCTTCATAAAGACCATCACTTTTGATATAATATACCTTCCTGCCTAATGTAAAAAAAGTGAAATATCTATCTACCATACTTTCAGGATAGTCAGATGATACTATAAAATCATATTCCGGAATAGTGAAGGTGTAATTGTCAATATCCTTACATTCAATTGCAAAATGAGTAAACTTCTCCTTTGGTATTTCTATTGTACCGTTTTTGTTTAATATACCATATTCAGGTTGGGAATTTTCTCTGGCAAAAATTATATTGAAACTTCCAATAGTAGGTTTTATTATAATGGTAGAGTCACTAACTCTTCGTCCATAGCGTGTTATTTTTACAATTGGCCTACAGTTAATACTGTCAAAGCTATTTAATATGAGGCTATCACCCTCTACTGCCCATTTACCTTTTGATATCCATGATTCGTAACAGGAGACACCCCCGTAATAGAAAATGGAGTCTTTCGATAAATATAGCATAGGGCATACTTTGCCGCAATCAAGTAGTTTGTTCAAGGGTATTTGTGCAGATGTGCTGATCTTAGAAAACAGTAATATGAATAGAATATAGGTACGCATGTTTATTAAAGATACATAGATCTATTTGACATTGTTCTTAGGAGAGAAATGCGCTCTGTCATTACGTGAGATGACCACACTCGTTGCGCTCGTTCGTCATGACGGGGTTGTTTGGGTGAAGAAAGCCAATAACTGCGGGCATAATTTGTCTCCCGTCATTGCGACTGCGAGGAACGAAGCAGGTGGCAATCTCAAGACCACACGGGTTATTTACTCATTACGTGAGATGACCACACTCGTTGGACTCGTTCGTCATGACTGAGGCTACATTTATTAGCGAAGAACACCAACAATGGCGAAAACTAATGATTAATACTAATATGGACAATTTTATATGTCTATTGTAGCTATTTGTCGATTATTCATATATTAGCTATAATGTTTTTTATGTACTGTAAAAACTTATTCACCAGATATGGAAGTTGTTTTTGAGCGTGACTACGTTCTGCTATTTGTAAATATATTGATATCATATTTTTTGCAATGGAGTGTGATGAAAATTTACAATATAGCAACCACTATTGATAATAGAATTCGTTCATTTTTTACTGTTAAAATAGCATATACCTTAGTTAGGTATTGCATGTTTATAAGTCTGTTGATTCTGTTGTTGAATCAAGGATCAAAGCTTCCTCAAGCGATTGGTGGACGAATTATAAATGACTCAACTGAAATATTTAATTTTGTAAGTCTACTTTTGTCTACAGCTACAATTGTCATAATAGCTTGTGTTGTTTATTATTTGTTTAATGACACTATTCGTAAAAATCTAACTGAAAAGAATTATATCAAAGTAAGTCAAATTAGGGGCTTTAAATCATATGTATCCACAACCTTATTATTTACTCTCATTGTGGCTGTAATGCTACACTTATCTCAATATTTGATTAGTAGTATTCATAAATGGTTTGCAATAAGACAAATGACCCTACGAGATTGGTTGTTTATTAATGATAATATCGCTGAAGATTATAAGAAGGGAATATTTTTTTCACTTTTAGTTTCTGTTATTATTACATTTTTTACTTTAACTGCTTTTTATAAGACTAGGCACTCGGGTAATCATAACAATAATATTAGGTATTTTCTATTGTCCATAATAATATGTGTGGGACTATTTTCAGGGATATATTCAATAGCAAACGGATACTATAATTATATTAGTCACGATAGCTTTATGGATTGGTATAAACAAGATAAGCTATTAGGAATATTTGCTTATAGATTGTCATCTATTATTTTGCTCTATCATTTGTCAGCTTTTATAATTAAATATGTCTTAAAAGATAATTTGTTTAGTAGTGTGCTAGCAAGCATAATTCCTAAATATGAAAGTAGAAGTCGATTAAATATATTAAGTGACAAAGAATATAGCACAACTTTTCTTCCTCAAATTGGATTTTATATATTAAACCTATCTATTGCTGAGATAAGTATTGTAATTCAAGAACACAACATATTTAGAGATATTATCGGATTTGCATTGTTCTTTATTATAGATGATTACGTAATCATACATGATTATTCCAAAAAATTAGGACACATATTATACTGGCACATGTTTAGAATCAGATTGTTTAATATAATACTATTCATTGGAGGTATACTTATTTTATTAAGCCTGAAATTGTATTTCATTTTGTTATTGTATGTCTTGGTTTCATTTTTGCTTGTATGGCTTTATTCTTCAAATATTAGAACTCCTAAAGGTGTAACGTAATTCTGCTTTTGTTTCTGCCGATCTCCCCCTTCTCTCACCTTTCCGCAAGGTAGCAGATACCGTAACTTTAGTCTATGAGAATCATAGCCATCCTGTTATTCATTTTTAGTGCAAGTATTGTAACTGCACAACCTAAACCTTTTGTGCTGGGTGTAACAGAAGAATTGTACTCGAATGAACTGAAGGAAACACGTACGCTGAATATATACCTGCCGCAGGGTTATAGTAAAGATGATACGGTGAAGTATCCTGTCATATACCTGCTGGATGGTGGTGCTGACGAAGATTTTATACATGTGGCGGGGCTGGTACAGTTCTGCAATTTTGAATGGGTGCACCGTGTGCCGCGTTCTATAGTAGTAGGCATAGCTAATACCAACCGTGAGCGTGATATGAGTTTTCCTTCCACGACTGCAGAAGGGAAGGAGATACTCAAAACATCGGGCGGGTCGGCAGCATTCATTGCATTTATTGAAAAAGAATTGCAGCCCTACATCAGGCAGCATTATGCAGTGAATGATATCAATACACTGATAGGCGAATCGCTGGGCGGGCTGCTGGCAACGGAGATATTGCTGAAGCATCCGCAGTTGTTCAGCAAGTACATCATTACCAGCCCCAGCATATGGTGGGATAATGGCTCTATACTAAATGTGCAGCCGGCATATGCTGTAAAAGGCGGCCGAATGCCGGATGTATATATAAGCGTGGGCAAAGAGGGCAAGACACCGGGAGCGCACCCCCGTATAATGGAAGATGATGCTAAGGCACTGTATGAAAAACTGAAGAGGACCGCCAAGCCGGGAGCAAAGTTATACTTCGACTACCTGCCCGATGAAAACCATGCTACGATAGGGCATATAGCGCTGTATAATGCCTTCAGGAAATTGTACAACTAGCAATAATCTATATAAAATGCATAAGGGCCCCAAAAGGGGCCCTTGTTAGTATATAACACTTAAAAACAGGTCTATTTCTTAAACTGTCCGCGGTTTTCGGCAGTGATAAGGTTGTCTGCTATCGACCATGCGAAGTCGAGTTTCAGGCATTGGTTGTAGATAGGTCCGTTGAGGTCTATATAAGTATCGCCGATGTATTGCGGCAGGTTGTACTGAGATACACTTGCAGGTGCATAGTTGGCATGTGCATGGCAGCTCATACAGTTGGTGAGTATACCCCAGTTGTTATAAACAGGTTTACCATTGGTAATTACAGTGGCAGAGTCATTGAGCGCTGCGCCGCTGCCTATAGGCCCGAAGGTGAATGATGCTTCGAGATACGGGTTGAAGGCATAGATAGATGTTCCTATGTTATTGCCGCCTGTATACGGCTGGTTAGGATAAATAAATGTATAGGCAGGTGCCATAGCATAGTGGCGTGGTGCGCCTGTAAGCTGAGAAGGGCGCATTGCAGCTATAGCAACAGAGCTTGGAGCAGGCGGGTTGTCTGCATCAGGTGTCCACCAATATGTTTGCCATGTCCAGCGGAAGGTTTCTTTTGTGGTTACGTGCATAGCTACCAGCAGGGCAATATCTCCCGCTTTAGCACCTTTGGTTTGTCCTGATGCATTCAGTTGGTTGGCTGTCTGCTGATCGAGTGTGAAGCTTACAAAGTCTTTTGCATTGTATGTATTCTGTGGGGTGCGTCCCTGTCCGGTATCAACACCGCCATGTCCCTGTCCGCCATTCTTAGGGTCTATGTATACCCAGCCCGGCCACTGGCCTTCGCCATAAGATTGTGGTGTGGCAGGCAGGCCTGTCCATACATTGAGCCTGTAGCAGCCGCCCCATTGATTGAATGTGTCTGCACCTACCTGGAATATTTCAAATACAGGTTTGATGGTGATACCGTTGTTTGGGAACTGCGGTATCTCGGTCATGCTTTGGAGCATCATACCCTGCAGCACTGCAGAATCAAACAGTTTGTTCTTAACAGCGAAGATGGATGCTGCAGGATTGTATTTTACAAAACCTGTAATGCGTGCATTGTCTATACTGTCTATATTGATGATACCCAGCCTGCGTGCAGCATTTTTTTCCTTATGCAGGAACTGGTTGGGTTTGTGCAGTGCACCACGGCTTGTTTTAAATTCTTCAGCCTTCAGCGATTTTCCGTTATCTTCTTCATAAACTATCATCTGCTGCATGTCTTCAGGAGTAAGCCATGTTTCGAATGTGCGTATATCCTGTCCTTCAACTTTTTCGCCTGAGTTCATGTTGAGGCCTGCCCATATACCCCAGGCATGGGCGGCTATACTATCATTCTGCTGGTTATTTATCCAGCCGTTAATAGTGTTGGAATCTGTCGGGAAACTGAAGCCGGGTATGCCCGGGTCTTTGAATTCTACAGGGATGATGAATGTTGTTTCCATCTTTTCTTCGCCTTCTTTTTTGTCGCCACCGCATTTGGCAAAAAAGACTAACGCAGATGCACCCAGCATGAGAATGGAGAGTTGTTTTTTCATAAGTGAGCGTTGTTTTAGTATATCAGTTAGTGAATAACGAGTTAGTATGTGTGGTACTCTCTCTTTCTTACACATGGGGGCATGTGCGTAAAGATAGAATACGTATTTTGTATATGGTAGGGTTAAAACACCCTATTTTTAAGATGTAATGTATAGTATAGATAGTAGTTATGCAGTAGGAATAGATTGTATGTATTCGGTGGTATAGTTATAGGTATTGTTTATTCAGGTGCTTAGCGTTTAGCAGAAATGAATTTTGTGTCTATGAAGTATGTAGTTGCAAAAAGCAGGAAGAAAATGATGGTATAGAAAACAAGAGCCCGTGTATAGGCAAAACTGAAATCGACCAGGCCATACGTAATAAGAAAGGAAATAACGAGCAGGGCGCTGTATGTAATAAAAGGGCTTAACTTAAGCATTTTCGTGATGAGCAGAATTAAGAAAGCCGGTATAGAATAGAACAGGCCAATAAGCAACATGCCCGGGGTAAATAATGTGCTAACGGATTGAGTTTCATCATCAATATAACAAAGAAGCAGCCCGAATAAAAATGAACCCGTATATAAAACAAGCGCTGATTTTCTGTTCATTAATAATGCGTTGGTCAATTAATAATTGCAAAGATTATACCAAATACAAAATGGCTGCGTATATTTATATAGCCGTGACATTTTACCCCTGTGTTTCTTATAAAACTACACCCATGTTATTTATACGCAGGTTTATTATAGTTATAATGATTGGCATCAGTTTTACAGCAACAGCGCAATCATCATACCGTACCCGGTTACAGGATTATTACCTGCAAATGTCATCGCCATATGGTCATTTTGCACGCAGGTTATCATTAAGTTTTGGTAAATACTTTATACCCGGAAAGGTTGATGTTGACTATTCCGGCATCCCGGACTCCCTGTTTGTAGATACCACAATGAGCCTCACTATGCATGCACGCAGGTCTTACACAATTGCAGTTGGAGATTATTTTCCATTGGCTATTATATCTGACAACAGTATGCTGGTCTGCAATATAGAGCTTATGGGCTCTTACAGTAAATTAACCTACGATACAGTATACTTTGCAGACAGTGGCAAGCTATCCCAGTCGTTCGAGACATTCAGAGCCGGGATACCTATCTCTATTGAATACAGGGCAGGTGGTGATGTAACACTGAATAAGAATTCAACCATGATGTTTACAATAGGGGGAGGGGTGAATGTAGGTATCATACGATCGCTTGATGACAGGAAAGTAATGCCATATAAAGCCACTCCATTTATAAAACTGGAAATGGGGGCATTTGCCGGGCTAGCCTTCAAGGCGAGATTAGTGTATAATTTTGGCAATTCTTACTATGCTAAAAATGAGAACCAGAATGTGTTAGGTAATGATTATGTGTCATCGGCCTACAGGGGTACCAATGGTATATCCTTCTCTATAGTTATCATGCCATTCTCCTATAAATGGGAGCGTTAGCAGTAAACTCCTAACCAGTGTATAGCTGATATATGTACAGGGTGATTGCATAATACCTGTTTTTTGTGTTTTTTTATGTTCTCCTCAAACAACAGAATATTATGCACATGAATTATGCTTCAAGGCTATCCGTAATAGCGGCATGCGTTTTATGCCTTTCTTTCAAAGGTGACGGAACAGATACGCCTGATCCGAATGTGATAATGCAAATAAAAGAAGAAGGGTTCAATCGTTCGAAAGTAATGGAGACGCTGTTTGAGATGACTGACGTGAACGGTCCGCGCCTCACAGGATCTGCCGGTATGAAAAATGCAGAGAAATGGGCTAAAGAAAAACTGGAAGGTTGGGGATTGTCTAACGTGAATATTGAAGCATGGGGTGGTTTTGGTAAAGGCTGGGAGATACAAAAGTCTTATGTAGCTATGACGGCGCCATATTACCAGCAGATGATAGCTGTACCCAAAGCATGGACCCCCGGCACAAACGGATTACTGAAAGCTAATGCAGTTTTGGTAGATATTGGCAACATGGCTGATATGGAAAAGTATGCAGGGAAGCTCAGCGGCAAAATAGCTGTGATAGCACCTAATGCAACAATAGAAATGGGTTTTAAGGCAGATGCCCGCAGGCTGGATGAAGCAGACCTTGATAAACTGGCTATTGACCCTCATGTAGCAGATGCAGATAATCCTAAATCTAATAACAGGAATAATCCTCCTGCCGTATCGAGGCAGAAGATAGATAGCTTCCTGATGAAGGAAGGAGCTGCGGCAGTATTGAGTACACGTCGTGGTACAATGGGGACGGTCTTTACATCGAACGGGGCCAGCCGTGCATGGGATGCGAAACCTGTACTGCCCGAAATGGAAATGAGCCTGGAACATATCAGTTACCTGGAACGTATGCTGAAAGCAGGAAAAGATGTGACGCTTGAAATGGATACACGTACCAATTTTCTTACCAATGACTCGACCGAATATAATGTAGTAGCAGAGATACCAGGCACCGACAAAAAGCTGAAGGATCAATTGGTTATTATCGGGGCGCATATGGATTCATGGCACGCGGCTACCGGTACTACTGATAATGGCACAGGCTCTGCTGTGATGATGGAAGCTATCCGTATACTGAAAGCATTGAACATACAACCACGCCGCACTATACGCATCGTATTGTGGAGTGGTGAGGAGCAGGGTTTGCTGGGATCCCGCGGATATGTAAAGAACCACTATGGCGACCGTAAGACAATGAAGCTGAAGCCTGAACATAAACTGGTGTCAGCCTATTACAACCTTGACAATGGTGCTGGTAAGATACGCGGTATATATGCGCAGGGTAATGATGCAATTGCCCCCGTATTTAAAGCATGGCTGGAACCTTTTGCCGACCTGGGTGCTAAGACCGTAACATTGAGGAACACTGGCTCTACCGACCATATATCTTTTGATGAAGTAGGTATACCGGGTTTCCAGTTTATACAGGACCCGCTGGAATATGGTACACGTACACATCATACTAATATGGACACCTATGACCGTGTGAATGCAAATGACCTGATGCAGGCATCAGTTATCATAGCGTCGTTTGTATATAACACAGCCATGCGCGATGAGATGATGCCGCGCAAGCCATTACCTGAAAAGAAAGATAAGAAATGAGGTACGTAGCTTTTCTGAGAGGTATTAATGTGGGCGGGCATGCCATTATAAAGATGGAAGAGCTGCGCGAAGTGCTGTCATTGCCGGGTATAAAGGATGTACGTACTTATATACAAAGCGGTAATGTAATATTTGACAGTGCAGAAGAAGATGAAACTAAGCTTATAAAGAAACTGGAAAAGAAACTGGCAGAAATAATAGGTAAAGAGATAAAGGTATTACTGCGAAGCATAGATGAACTGCAACAATTGGCAGATTCAGCACCCTTTAAGAAAACTAAAGAAGATAAGGATACAAAACTGTATGTGAGCTTTCTGCCTGCTGTGCCCCTGCAACTGCCCAAGCTTCCCTATACAGACACAAAACAGAATTTTGATGTGCTGCCTGTACAGAGCAGGGAAGTATGTTATGTAACGAGAAGGATGCCTAACGGCAGTTTCGGCAACCCGCTGGTATATATAGAGAAGGAATTTGGTAAAGTGTCTACCAGCCGCAATTGGAATACTATCATTAAAATTCTGGCAGCATACAAAGACTGATACCTTATTTAAGACGTATCATGTTGTCACCTTTTTCAAAAAAGCTGTTATTTTTTTGGTTTGTCTCTATCCATTTCCTCAGGTCGTCTGAACTGCGAGCTGTTTTCCTGTTAATGTCACTGATGGTTCTGTAGCTGAAGCTATTGTCAGATACAGAATCTAAAATAATAAACCTCATCTGTGCCATGTCATTCTCTTCTTTCAGGTTCAGGTAGGTAGATGAACCAACTTTACTTAACCATGCATATCCGCCGGTATTGCCTTTTATAGACGGTGAATACATGGTTATATAATATCTGTAATCGTCTGCCTGTGTTATGATACAGGAATCACCCATTCTTCCGTCTGCGGGGCCCCATTTACCCAGCAGGCGGCTATCTGTTTTTATTGACGGCTTATTGTCAATAGGATATTGAGATTCATACGGACATCCCCATAGGAGCACACATACAGATGCCAGGCTTATATATTGTAACAGTTTTCTCATATGCAGAAATCAGGTGCAGGGTATACCTGCACTATAAAATTAATCAGGACAGCAAATAAGTCAAATGTGTATGATAGTTTTCTGCCCGGAACTTATATCCACTGCTTTTTTATTTCTGCATTTACGGGAGTGTAATTTACATACTGAACCACACGCGGAGAGCCGGCCCTGTTAGGGCTGCTGCCGTGCGGCAGTGCATGGTGCCATACAATAAAATCACCGGCATTAGCAGCAATAGGTACTGCTCCCAGTGCATACATATCTTCTTCTCTTGGGTCGGTACCTTCTGGCAGGCTATTGAGCCAGTCTTCTATCCTGTGCTGAAAGCCCGGCACAAGAGTGAATGCTCCCTGGTGTGCTGCCGTATCTGTTAAGTATAAGATACCTTGCAGGCCAAAGGGGATAGGAAGCTTAAGGCTTACATCCCAGTGCAGCGGAAACCCCTGGTATCTGTAAAAGTCAGTTTCGGGAGGATTAAAACCTGCCCGGTCAGTATTGAGCCAGAGGTCTTTTCTGCCCCATAGCTGCTCATATACTTTCCTAACTTTTTCAGACCTGCGGTTTTTTTCCAGGGCCTCATGCTGAAAAAGCTGCACCATGACTCCCTGTTTGGCAGGGTGTGGCTTATACCATGATTCAGGCTTGGTGATATCAGCACCTATATAATCGCAAATAGCTTTTACGGCAGCATCAGCATCTTCTTCAGGCACAGCATTGCGTATGATGAGATAGCCGTTGGCATCCCAAAAAGCCAGTTCATCATCTGTCAATACTTTTTCGATGTTGGTATTTTGTTCCGGTTGTTCCTGAAGTGCCCGATTGAACAATTCTATCTTTTCCGCAGGTACCTGCCCGTTGTTTACCTGTGCTATCCATTTTTCGAAATCATCAAATGCCGGCGTCTCCCGGTACAGGTAGGTGATAGTTTGCTCGAGCCCCAGGTTGAGCGCAGACAGAAGCGTCGTATCAAGTACCCATTCGTTAGCAAGTGCATTGCCCGGCAGCTCCCCGTTTTTAAGCGCATTTTGTTTCTCCCAGTAACGTTTCAAATGCATGATGCCAAGACTGCCTGTAGCAGTAGACGGAGATAGTTGTGTTTTCATAAATGATGATAAGCATTAAGTATATGCAATATTATTTCTTTTTCTTTTTACTTGCCTTTGCTTTAGGGTTGAAATCGAGACAAAGGTCTACCCAGTATTGTAAGTCAGACTTTTTTTTGATGCTGTCCTCATGCACAAATACATAGCCCTTCATAGGCCGCCCCGTAAAGTCCATAGGTCGGGCACCGTTTCGTTTCATGGCCTCGTCTTCCCTTGCAGGGTCTATCCGGCACATTATCTCATCGGCATTTACCCCAATGCACATTTTATCATTGACCATAAAACATAGTCCGCCAAACATGGCTTTCTCTTCTATGCTTTTTTGTTCGCCAATAGCTTCGCGTACACGGTCGGCAAGTTTTTCTGAATAGGCCATACCTGAAATTAGTAACTATTTATAAAAGATAAAATTATTGATGACCAGTACATCCAGCGCAGATTCATAAAAGAAACTAAGAGCTTCTGCCGGGGTTTCTACTATGGGCATGCCCCGCTTATTGAACGAAGTGTTGAGTAAAACGGATATGCCGGATACAGATCTCCATGCACAGAGCAGATCATAATATTTAGAGTTGGCTTCATTAGTTACAGTTTGTGTTCTTGCAGACCTGTCTCTGTGCACCACGCCGGGTATCTTATCCCTCCATTCATCATTTACCTCGTCTACCAATATCATATAAGGGCTGTTGTAACCATGTTTGAAATACTGCCTTACATCTTCTGCCAACACAGATGGTGCGAAGGGGCGAAAGTCTTCCCGGAATTTTATATCACGGTTGATGTGTTCTCTAACACCATCTATACGCGGATCTGCTATTATACTGCGGTTGCCCAGTGCACGCGGACCAAACTCTGCACCATCCTGGTACCATGCTATTACCTTCCCTTCAGATAACAGGCGGGCGGTATCTTGATAAAGATCTGCAGACATACTATATTGTATTTTATGCTCAGGGTGTTCTTTGGTATATTCATCGGCAGCCAGTATCACTTCATCGTCATTATAACTCCTGCCATAATAATTGCCTGTAACATAGGCAGGCACTTTAATCTGCTGTTGCATATAATGCCAACCATAATACGCACAGCCAATTGAAAGGCCGTTATCTCCGGCGGCAGGTTGTATATATAAGTTCTTTACCCTGGTTTCGCGGAGTATACGGGCATTGGCTTTGGCATTGAGTGCCACGCCGCCTGCATAGCAAAGGTTAGGGTGATAGTTGTATTCAAGCCGGCTGTTGATGGTGTATAGAATAGCCGTCTCTACTTCCTGCTGTACCCATGCGGCTATATCGGCAAAATATTGAAACCGCGTTTTGAAATCTTCATAACCGTTCGATGGTGTATCGAAGACACTGAAAGCTTCTTCGTTTACAAAACACCTGCCATCCTGCAAATTGAATAATGGTATATTGTATTTAGGGTTGCCATATGGTGCCAGTCCCATCAGCTTACCTGCA
Organism: Flavipsychrobacter sp.; assembly: GCA_044227125.1. GTDB lineage: Bacteria > Bacteroidota > Bacteroidia > Chitinophagales > Chitinophagaceae > Polluticoccus. The sequence goes on along the minus strand of JBGAFS010000001.1, from coordinate 389,610 downwards.
TCATCGAGGTTACCAAATGTGTAATGGCTCACCATACTGTAGAGCCCGCCTATAGAATGGCGGATCGTAGGCATCTGTACACCCGATGCAGAACCTGTAACCATCTCTGCAAAGTCTTTATATAAGGGCTGCATTTTATTGTCTGATAAGTTGTAATAACTATCTTTCTCACAGTAATATTTGTCCGGCTCAATATTCTGAGGAATGAATGAACCTGCAATATCATCGCACTGCTCATATGGACTGCCACAGCCGTCTATTATCAGAATATTAGCCTCATCGAAAGGACTTGTGCCTATAGCGCCCCAGGCATGCGCAAGATGATGGGATATGGTAATAAAAGGTACCCGGCAGTCTTCCGGAAACAAACGCCTGCCTAAGTAAGATGACTTGGCAATATCTTTTTCGAAATTGGCAGATTGCACTACCAGCGACAAGTCATTAATAGTAATGCCAGCGGCATCTAAACAATATTGTATAGCTTGTAAATCGTTACCACCATCATGCTTGCGGCGGGTGATACGTTCTTTTTCTATACCAACGATTATTTTACCATCTTTCAGCAATACTGCCGAACCGTCGTGAGATAAGCCTGTGCCGAGTATATAAACCGGTTGTGTTCCTTTCATGGTGCAATGATGGCCTAAAATATAAAATACCATGCATAAAGAGTAATGACGCAATAGCAGAATAATGATATGTTAAAAATGCAACTGCGGGAGCTTTATGTAACCAATGTAACAATGCAGGAATTGACTGGTCCATACTTTTGATGCATTGATTGCAATAAGCAATAACTAAAAAATTAAATCCCGTATCAAATGACAGAACAAGAAAACCAGGTTAAGATCGTATCAATGCCGCGCATTGGCGATAAAGCTCCCGAATTCAAAGCAGTGACAACGCAGGGCGATATAAACTTCCCAGCAGATTATAAAGGCAGTTGGGTAATACTCTTCAGCCACCCGGCCGATTTTACGCCGGTATGTACATCTGAGTTCATGACCTTTGCATCGCTGGAGCAGAAATTTAATGAGGCCAACTGTAAGCTTGTAGGCTTATCTGTAGACGGACTGTACAGCCATATAGCATGGCTGAGGACCATTAAGGATAAGATAGAGTACAGGGGCATGAAGAATGTAGAGGTAAACTTTCCGCTGATAGAAGATATAACTATGGAAGTGGCGGGCAAGTACGGAATGATAATGCCGGGTGAGAGCAGCACGAAAGCAGTGCGCGCGGTATTTGTGATAGACCCTAAGGGTGTGATAAGAACAATTATTTATTACCCGCTGAGCCTGGGCAGAAACTTTGATGAGCTGTACAGGGTGCTGATAGCACTGCAAACAGCAGATGAGTTTAGTGTGGCAACACCTGCCGACTGGCAACCGGGTGACGATGTTATAGTGCCTACTGCAGGTTCCTGCGGTGTGGCTAAAGAAAGGATGGATACGAAACAGGATGAGATGAAGTGTTATGATTGGTTCTTCTGTACTAAGAAGATAGATAAGGAGACAGTGCTGAACAAAGTGTTGAGGAAGTAGGATTGGTAAAAGTGGATTTGTGTTTGTGTGGTTATTAGCCGACCCTTGTGGCCGGCTAATTTTTTATTTCTGCTTAATGAGTCTGTGCTTTTCAGGAATATATTTAACAGGACAGAACGGATTTACTTCTTATACACAGTAAGGTATAGCCAGCCCAGTAATAATGCTGCTGCTGCAAGGAATTTGAGGAAACGTATAATGATATGTGGTTCTTTCTTTTGTATTACTTGCGGCATATCAAATACTGTTCTGTAGCCTGATTGCCTTAATAGTGATACTGCAATCGGTACATCTTCTTCCTTTACCTGTAGTTTTATACCGCCCAGTGCATTCGTAAGTAATGGGTTTACCTGCAGGGTATGTTCATCCTGTATATAGCATTCTATACCATCTGCCTGAAGCCTGCCCTCTACTACGTGTGCCATAAATGCTGTAGGGAATACAGCAATTGTAACCAACTGCATCTTTATCTGTCTCCTTGTGCCTGTAAGTTAGGGATTAATAGAGGGGACGCAATATTGTATTGCGCTATGAGGATATAGAGAATAAGAAAATTTAGGTTGTAATATATTAGACAATGTAGTACGCTTGGAACTAATACAATTGTTGGGAGGTTTAATTACTTAAACATGTTGTTGTCCGCCATGAATTTTACTGTTTCGTATAATAGCGTCATGAAATTATCATCGGTTAAATTGATGCTTGAATATAGACGTTCAGCATCTTCGACTTTTATCAACTTTGGAATATGAGAGCTATTATCGTAATAAAAGTTATAATATTTGTCAGCTATCTTATGAGCTATTTTGTCCTTCCCATAAGATTTATAATTCATTAGTAAAACTAATTCACCACACATGCCATTAATAACCTGAGTTGGTTGTTTTAATGGGCGACTGTTTATGAAATTTAAAACACTAAGCAGGCCATCTACATTGCCTTTAATATCATGCAAAAATCTCATTGTAAAAATTGAACCATGATCTTCGAATCTAATTTTATGTGTACTATCAATTGTAAATGAGTTTTCATGCATTAATGGTAAGTAATCCCATTTTATAACGTTTCTTAAATCGAATACGTTTGAGTTTATGCATATGTCTATAAAAAATTTCAGGAACCCATTATTGTTTAGGGGGATTTTATATCCAGAGTAATTTCTACCATAACATTGGATGTGATTTATATAGCTATAAATAAAGCTTGGGTAATTATTAGTGTGTAAAAAGTTGTATACGGTGTTGCTGAAGAATTTGTCGATATAACCATTAAAATCAACATTCAAACCATATTTGTGTCTAAAGATTTCCCTGATGTTTTCAATATCACAAACAAAAATCACTTTGTCAAAACCGAATTTGTTTTTTGATTTTGTTGGGTTAGTGCGGTCAAAGTGTGCAGCAAAGATGTTTAGTAGCCTAAAGATATGTTCAGGGTCAATGCGGTCTAAGTCGTCAATTATTAGTACGTTTCCTTTGTTGTTTCCTTCGTTTTGTTTGAGTATATCTTCAATAATCCGAGTAATGATGTTGTCTTCAAATATATTTCCATCTTCCTTTTCGATTTCTTCTAAGAAATTTACTAACACATCACCGACGTTATTTTCAGCATTTAGTTCTTCTTTTATTTTGCTAAATGAGTCAAATAATGGCCTTATTCTGTCGTAAGAATCCAGTACTTGTTTTCCTAAAATAGGAAGCATGCTGATAATGCCTGCAAGCACTTTATCTGAGTTCTTTTTTAAAAACTGCTTAAGTACTTCATTTGATTTTATCTCCTCAAAAGGAATGTTGATTTGTTTTTCTAATAGCTCGGTTATTATATCATATTTTATATACCTGAAAATGTCTTCATTGCTTGCGACCGAATAGTTTACAGGAAATAAATGAATGACGTTATACTTCGCTTTGTTTTCATCTTGCTCAAAAAACCATTTAAGAAACGTTGTTTTGCCCATACCGAACTTGGCGGAGAAGATTATCCGTTCATTATTAGGAATATTTAGGTGTTCTGTAAACTCTGCATTAGGTTGATTAAAAAGCTCTGCTTTAATTTCTGACATGGTAATAATTTAAGTAAAGCTAAAATACAAAAAGCCCGCCATTCGGCGGGCTAGTTATATTATGTTCGTCTTTTCGACTGAGAGGTACGAAGCAGGAGAAATCCCCTGACTTTAGTGCTAATGCTAGGGAGATTTCTCCTAGCTACACTCGTTCGAAATGACACAGTTTATTAGTTTTTCACAGCAGCTATACCCGGCAACACCTTGCCCTCGAAAAATTCGAGCATGGCGCCACCGCCTGTAGATACATAGCTTACTTTGTTGGTATAACCGAATTTGTTTACAGCAGCTACGCTATCGCCACCACCAACTAAAGAGAAGGCACCATTTGCTGTAGCTTCAGCAACTGCATCTGCTATAGTTTTAGTACCATGCTGGAATTTCTCCATCTCAAAAACACCCATAGGGCCATTCCAGAGTATGGTCTTAGATTCTTTTATCACTTTAGCAAAAGTATCGCAGGCCATAGCGCCAATGTCCAGTCCCATCCAGCCATCAGGTATCTCTGTATTCACGCCAGATGATGTATTGGCATCAGCAGCAAATTTATCAGCAAAGATGCTGTCTTGCGGCAGGTGTATCTGTACGCCTTTTGTTTCTGCTTTAGCCAGCAGTTCTTTCGCAGTTTCCAGGCGGTCGTCTTCGCAAAGAGAATTGCCAATCTGTCCGCCCATAGCTTTGAAGAAGGTATAAGCCATGCCACCACCAATGATGATGTCTGTGGCTTTCTCCAGCAGGTTCTCAATGATGAGTATCTTATCGGAAACCTTAGCGCCGCCTATGATGGCCACGAATGGTTTTTGTGCTTCGTTCATTACTTTTTCAGCAGCGCTAACTTCACCTTCCATCAGCAGACCGAACATTTTCTTGTCGGCTGGGAAGAAGTCTGCTATCACAGCAGTAGAAGCATGCGCGCGGTGTGCCGTGCCGAATGCATCGTTCACATATACATCACCGTATTTAGATAGCTTCTCAGCAAATTCTTTATCGCCTTTTTCTTCCTGCTTGTAGTAGCGCAGGTTTTCCAGCAGCAATACCTGTCCGCTTTGCAACGCAGCAGCTTTAGCAGCAGCATCGTCGCTGATGCAGTCTTCAGCAAACTGTACATCCATACCCAGCAGGGTAGCCAGGTGTGCCGCTACAGGCTTCAGGGTGAAGTCTGCCAGTGTAAGGTGGGGTTTCTTTTCTATGTCTTTCAGCGGGCGTCCCCAGTGGCTCATCAGTACCACAGCGCCGCCGTCTGCCAGTATTTTTTTAATGGTAGGCAGGGCCGCACGTATACGTGTATCGTCAGTTATCTTACCGTCTTTGATTGGCACGTTGAAGTCTACACGTACCAGCGCTTTCTGTCCTTTGAAATTATGGTTGTTGAATGTGCTCATAGCAAATGTTTTAAAAAAGAGAAACGCCGCCCATGGGGCAGCGTTTCGTATAGTTAGTTAGATTACTTAGAGATAAGACCTGCGAAATATTTCACAGTGCGAACGAGCTGAGATACATAGCTCATTTCGTTATCGTACCAGCTAACAGTTTTTACCAGTTGCTGATCGCCAACAGTCATAACCTTAGTTTGTGTAGCATCGAACAGTGAACCGTAAGATGTACCGATGATATCGCTTGATACGATCTCATCTTCAGTATAACCGAAGCTTTCGTTAGATGCAGCTTTCATAGCAGCATTGATCTCTGCTACAGTTGTTTTCTTAGACAGTACAGATACCAGTTCAGTAAGTGAACCTGTGATAGTAGGTACACGTTGTGCACCACCATCCAGTTTGCCGTTCAGTTCAGGAAGAACAAGACCGATAGCTTTTGCAGCACCTGTAGAGTTAGGAACGATATTAGACGCAGCAGCACGTGCACGGCGAAGGTCGCCTTTAGGGTGCGGAGCATCCAGTGTGTTCTGGTCGTTAGTGTAAGCGTGTATAGTGCTCATGATACCTGTAACGATACCAAAGTTGTCCTGCAGTGCTTTAGCCATAGGAGCTAAGCAGTTTGTAGTACAAGAAGCACAGGAGATAACAGTTTCGCTGCCATCCAGTATGTTGTGGTTTACGTTGTAAACAACAGTTTTCAGTTCGCCGGTAGCAGGAGCAGATATAACTACACGCTTAGCGCCTGCAGTGATGTGTGCTTTAGCTTTATCAGCATCAGTGAAGAAACCAGTACATTCCAGAACCACGTCAACATCGTGTTGTCCCCATGGAATTTGTGCAGGGTCTTTCTGAGCGTATATTTTGATAGTGCTGCCATTTACTACGATAGCATCGTCTGTATGTGTTACTTCAACACCAAAACGGCCCTGTGCAGTATCATACTTCAGCAGGTGAGCCAGTACGTTTGGCTTAGTCAGGTCGTTGATAGCAACTACTTCGATACCGTCCATGTTATAGATCTGGCGGAAAGCCAGGCGACCGATACGGCCGAAACCATTAATGGCAACTTTTACTTTACTCATTTTTATGGAGTGTTTAAAAACAGATTAATTAAAATTCGGGTGCAAAGGTACGGTCAATAAGGCAAAATGTAAAATGCAAAAGGAATAGATATGTTATTTTGTAAAATGTATTGTGGATTTCAGAATTTGCAATTCTGTATTTAATCTTGCATATGCAAAGGCAGGATGAGCATACAATTCATATAGAGCCCAGGTATCGCTGGATAGAGAACGGACATATATTATTATGGCTGATAAAAGATACCTGCTGGGCGCTTGAGTTCAAACCGGGGGGTATATTTATGATTGTACCTACATTATCTGTAGCATTCTACATTCTCTGGAAATCAAGACATATACGTGCAGAACTATTTCATAACCTGGCGGTATGCCTGTGGATAATGGCTAACTCTGTATGGATGATAGGGGAGTTCTTTGCAATAGAAGCAAGGCACTATGCAGTTATCATATTCCTTATAGGGCTGGCTTTGCTCTTGTTTTACTATATAGCTTTCTTCCGGGCAGACCGAAACAAAGGCAAGGAATACACGCTGGAGGATTAATTACTCACCAGCTTTAGTCCCGCAACGGACGCAATAAGAGTGGTAATGAATAACAACCTCAAAAATTCTGCTGGTTCCCTGAAGAATATAATACCAATTATTGCTGTGCCTGCTGCCCCAATGCCTGTCCACACAGCATAAGCTGTACCCATAGGTATGGTTTGCGACGCTTTGTTGAGCAATACAAAACTGAGCGTGATACTGACGAAGAAGCCAATGCTCCAGTTGAGGTGTTTAAAATTATCAGAAAGTTTAAGGCAGGTAGTGAAGCCTACTTCAAATAAACCTGCCAGTATCAGTATCAACCAGTTCATAATGCAATAATGTTAAGCTTAATGCTTTTTTAGTGAGTCTAAATAATCTGATGCTGCAAAGGGGCCACTATTTTTCAGTATTTGTTCATACTTGTGTAGGTTTCTGTTCATTTCTTTTTCTGATAGCTTCCGGTGTGCATAGTATTGTGGGTTGTAAGGTTCTACGGTGTCTACATAATCTAATATATTATTGATGTCAGTATCACTCAGGAAATGGTAAGTTTTCTTAAACGTTGACTTATTCCATACAACGTACAGGTAACGTGCTCTTATATCGCTGTTCCTCATGAACGAGTCGTGATTTCGTATCATTGAATAGATACGGTTCAGGTCATAATCTTCCCGAATTTTTTGGAATGGAGGTCCCACTACAGGTCTGTCGGGTCTGTGGCACATGGCACAGTTAGCTATAAATAATTTCCTGCCATTACTGTTCTCCTCATTGTTAAAGGATGAAAGTATCAGCAAAACAATTATAAAAAGTATAAACCTATTCTTCATAGCGTTTAGTGTATACCCCTTTCATTGAGTGCTTTCTGGTAGGCGCGTGCATTCACCATATGTTCCATCATATTGGAGGCAAATACGCTGTACCCGCTAAAGTCTGGCCTGGCGCAGAAATAGAGGTATTTGGTGTCAGGTGCGTTGAGTACAGCATCAATAGTTGTTTTTGATGGTATGCATATAGGGCCGGGAGGCAGACCTTTATTTTTGTAAGTGTTGTAGGGAGATACCACCTGCATCAACTCTCCTGTTATGCGTTTGATGGTGAAATCGCCAACAGCGAATTTCAGGGTAGGGTCGGCCTGCAGCGGCATGCCTATGTGCAGCCTGTTCAGGTACACACTGGTGATATTGCCCTTATCCGCTTCCATATTAGTCTCTTCTTCTACTATAGATGCTATGATGATGGCCTGCTCTTTAGTAATGTTTTTTGCTGCTGCTTTTTGCAGGCGTGTTTCGTTCCAGTAGTTCTTATAGTTTGCAGCTACTTTGCTGAAGAATTTTCTTGCATTGGTATTCCAGTAAAACTCATAAGTGTCGGGCACTACAAGGCACATAGCTGTATTAGTATCGAGCCCGTATTGAGATAGGAATGCAGTATCATCAAGTATAGCGAGTATGCTGTCTTCAGATGCTTCCAACTGGGCAGATACAAATTCGGCAAGGTCTTTTTTAGTGCGCAGTTTGTTGATGACGAGTTTTACAGCTTCCTGCCTGCCTGAGCGCAGCATACGTATCAGTGTATAGTTGCTCATGCCATTGGTGAGGTGATACCTGCCGGGGCGTACATGGCCGGTGTATTTAGCCATCTTCGATAGCAGGTCGAAGCTGAAAGGTTCTACCAGGTGGTCTCCGTCTGTAAGCAGTTTTTTTACATCATCGTAATTGGCTCCTGTAGGGATGAACAAATAAAAATCATTGCCGGAAGAGGCTGATCTTACATTCGACCCGAATATCCTGTATGCAGCAAGTGCTGCGATGCATACCAGCGTTATAAGTATGATGCGAAAGGGGCTCAATCCTTTATTCTTTTTAGCCATTAGCGCAGGGACAAAAAAATACCTGCCCAATATTACGGAGCAGGTATGTATTTAGGAATGTTTTAAGCTTATTTTTTCTGCTGTGCAGGAGCGCCTGATTTTTGTCCTTCCTTAGCATTTGATTGCTTAGGGTTGCTGTAGAACATTACACTGATGATGCAAAGCGCAGCAATAACACCCATAGTGGTCCATGTGCCTTTTTCCATTACATCAGAAGATTGTTTTACGCCCATTACCTGTGTGCTGAGGCTACCGAAAGAGCCTGACAGGCCACCACCTTTAGGGTTTTGTATTAAAATAAAGAAAGCCAGAACTATACTAGCCAGTAATATTAAGATGGTAACTATCGCTATCATGATTGTTTTTCTTTTTGTAAAGCCTCAATTTTCCGGGCAAAATAAGCCTTTTTTTGGGGATTCCGCAAACTTAATTTGCGATACATATCTATTGCTTTGTCATATCTGCCCTGTTTGGCATATACTTCAGCAAAAGATTCGCTGGCAAGGTCATCTTCTTTAGTTATGGAAGATACCGCCATTTTAAATACACTCTCCGGTATTTCTTCATTTTCCTCCTCCAGTGCTGCAGCCAGCTTTTCTTTCTGCCACATGGTTTTCAGGGCCTTCTGGTCTTCTACTTCTTCTGCGTCTTTTTCTTTCTTGGTCTTGAAATACATCAGCCATTCAGAGAAGCTCATCACTACCATCAGTGATTTGTCTTCGGCAGTGTGTTTTATCAGGCTGTCTATATCTGTAGGCATCTTGTTAGATACATTGATGCCCTGGTGCAGGAAATAGTCTTCGGTATATATAGGCAGTATGATAGCCTCATCAGGTTCTGAGCCTGTTATTTCTTCAACCGTATTGTTCGGTATCTGTGGCAGGGTAGTATGCTGTATTGGCTCTGCAGGTGTTATTACAGGTTCTGTTTCTGTAGCAGTAGCAGCATTAACAGGTGCCGCAGGTTCTCCACTTACTGCAGGTTTGGGTATATCCTGTGCCGCAGACACATCTTCGCCGCCCAGTGCATCCAGCAGTAGCTGGGAGTACAATAACCAGTTGTTCATATACAACTGCATCATTGCCATCATCGGGGCAGAGTAGGGTTGCTCCTTATGTTTTTGTACTGCATCCATATACCGGGCAGGAACAAAATACGGATAAGTTTCTATCAATTCCTTTATGCTGTCAGCGTCAGCAGGGGTTATATTCTGCGGTTCGCTGAGCATTTCAGTAATATATAGTATAGAGGATGATGTGATCATTAATTAACCGCTAATCTACTACCAATTTACAAATGCTTTATTAAAAATATCTTCAGCCAGCTGATTACCTATATCCTCAATGAGCTCACCTTCTACCTGCTGCACTGTTTTATCGGCTGCAAAGTCGGCAGAGCGGTTAAAAGACTGGGTAAAATTACCTTTTTCGTTGCGCCTGTTCTTGAAATCTATGTTAACTGTAATTGTAAGCCTGTTTTTGCTGGCTGTCTGTGTGTTTTGCAGGCCGGATACGGTTACCTCGTAAGCCGTAATGCTGCCGGATATATCATAATCTGCATTATCTGTATTGACAGGGGCAAGACCTGTTTGCGACAGGATGCGGTTGCGTATTTTATTGGTTAAAGTAGCACTGAGTGAAGGCACCACATTTCTTGCCTTATTTTCAAGTATGTGCATGTTTAGGGTCTTGCCTTCTATATTGGCACCCGTAAAGCTGTAAACACCACAGGCAGATAATCCTATGGCAAACACAACGAACAATAATAACAGACTGCGCATATAAATCCCGCTAAAATTACTTGATTATTCCTGTATATCGTATTCCTTTATCTTTCTGTACAGGGTGCGCTCTGATATGCCCAGTTCATTGGCGGCATCGCGGCGGCGGCCTTTGTGTTTCTTCAATGATTTGATGATGAATTCTTTTTCCCTGTCTGCCAGCATCAGCGATTCTTCCACATCTTCATGATGGTCTACCTGCTGTGCTGATGGTTGTAATACGATAGGTGTATTTACCGGTGTTACGATAGCGTCATTATTTACAGGGTAGGCAGGCATGATATTGCTCTCGGGTACTGCCACAGGAGAGAAACCACCCTGCTGGTGCCCCAGTTCGTATATCATCTGCTTTATATCATTCATGTCTTTCTTTAACTCGAAAAACAGCTTGTATAGTATGTCCCGTTCAGTAGTGTTACTGTAATCACTGCTGCCTGTGGCAGACGGGCTTGGTATAGGCACACCTGCAGGTTGCAGTAATGCCAGTCCGCGGTTGCCCTGTGCCTGCGGCAGGAATTTTTGCAGTGCATCAGCAGTAAGTATTTTCTCTGTGCTGAGTACAGATATCTGTTCCGCAATATTTTTCAGCTCGCGCACATTGCCCGGCCATGGATAGTTCATCAGCACCTGTTGTGCATTGGTATCCAGTTGTACGGATTGGGTTTTATATCGCTCTGCAAAATCTGAAGTGAATTTGCGGAAGAGCAGTGGAATATCTTCTTTCCTGTCGCGCAGGGCAGGTACACGTATAGGTACGGTGCTGAGACGGTAATAAAGGTCTTCGCGGAATTTGCCTGCCTGTGCCAGCTCCAGCAGGTCGCGGTTGGTGGCAGCTATCACGCGTACATCGGTCTTCTGTACTTTAGAAGAACCTACGCGGATAAACTCGCCGCTCTCCAGTACGCGCAGCAGGCGTGCCTGTGTGCCCAGCGGCATTTCGCCTATCTCATCAAGAAATATCGTACCACCGTTCACGGTTTCGAAGTAACCCTTACGGGCATCTACCGCACCTGTGAATGAGCCTTTTTCATGGCCGAAGAGTTCACTGTCTATGGTGCCTTCGGGTATGGCGCCGCAGTTAACAGCGATGAAAGGGTTGTGCTTGCGCGAAGAGAGTGCATGTATGATGCCTGAGAAGGCTTCTTTACCTACACCGCTTTCGCCTGCTATGAGTACAGACAGGTCGGTTGCTGATACCTGCACGGCTGTGTCCAGCGCATGTGTAAGTGCCGGCGAATTGCCGATGATACCAAACCTGCTTTTTATGCTTTGTAATTCCATTACAAATTCAAAATTTATAATTCAAAATTCAAAAACGCTTTTACTTTTTTGAATTTTTACTTTTGAATTAATCTACTATTTCTCCTATCAGCGTTGCCGATGTGGCTTTGCTGATCTTCACATGTACGTAGTCACCTTTTTCCAGGTTGTAGTTCCCTTTAGGGAATACCACCATTTTATTCTGCGAGTTGCGGCCGCACCAGTCATCGCTGCTGCGCTTGCTATCGCCTTCTATCAGTACTTCAAATGTTTTGCCTATATCGTTCCGGTAGCTTTCGCGTGAGTGTCCGTTTTGCAGGTTGATGATCTCTTCGAGCCTGCGTTTTTTTACATCCTCGGGTACGTCATCTGTATACCTGCGGGCAGCCAGTGTGCCGGGACGCTCGCTGTAAGAGAACATATAAGCCATATCAAAACGGCACTGTTCCATCAGGTCCAGCGTTTCTTTATGTTCCTCTTCGGTCTCTGTGCAGAAGCCGCTGATTACGTCAGTGCTCAGGCCGCAGTCCGGCATTATTTCGCGTATGCGTTTTACCTTGGCCAGGTACCATTCGCGGGTATAGGTACGGTTCATCAGTTGCAGTACACGGGTATTGCCGCTCTGCACTGGGAGGTGTATATACTCGCAGATGTTGTGGTACTTAGCCATAGTATGCAGTACATCATCTGTAATGTCTTTGGGGTGAGACGTGCTGAATCGTACACGGAGCAGCGGCGATATCAATGCCGTCATTTCCAGCAGCTTAGCAAAGGTTATCTCTTCTCCTTCGGCAGTGGTGTAATAGTAACTGTCTACATTCTGGCCCAGCAGGGTCACCTCGCGGAAACCTCTTTCAAACAGATCTTTGCACTCGTTTACAATACTAACTGCATCGCGGCTGCGCTCGCGGCCACGGGTAAACGGAACCACGCAGAAGGTGCACATATTGTTGCACCCGCGCATGATGCTTACGAAGGCAGTAACGCCATTGCTGTCCAGGCGAACAGGGGCTATGTCTGCATAGGTCTCTTCGCGGCTCAGCAGTACGTTCACTGTTTTCTGGCCACCTTCGGCTTCTGTTATCAGGCCGGGGAGGCTGCGGTAAGCATCAGGGCCTACCACTATGTCTACCAGTTTTTCTTCTTCGAGGAATTTTGCCTTCAGCCTTTCTGCCATGCAGCCCAGTACGCCTACCAGCATACCCGGGTTATCGTCCTTTATCTTTTTGAAGGTTTGCAGGCGGTTGCGCACCGTCTGTTCTGCCTTTTCGCGTATAGAGCAGGTATTGATAAATACGAGGTCGGCTTCTTCGAGGTTGCGGGTAGCGCCAAAGCCTTCTCCGTGGAGGATAGAGGCTACTATCTCACTATCGCTGAAATTCATTTGGCAGCCGTAGCTTTCAATATAGAATTTCTTGCCATATGCGTTCGGGTCATCTGCAAAGGGCGCGTAGGCTTCCCCTTGTTTTGTTTCGTCTATTTCTTTCTGCAGGATCTCTGCCATAATTTCAGTTTCGAGGGAGCAAAGTTAAGTATTATAGACCTTAAAAAATACATAAATACAGCTTAAATAAAGGCTATAGAGGTATAAATTAAAAAGAGAAAGCTCCGCCTTAGGCGGAGCTTTCTTAAGATATTATGTCAGTTGCTACTAGTTAAACTCAGTATCAGCAATACCTTTGTTCACTTCTGAAGACTCGAGTGTAGCAGAGATGGTCATAGGACCAGCAGCTATTTTAACACTGCCCGGTACTTTATAACCGCCACTTCCCGGTACTTCTTTATAATCAGCAAACTCTACGGCTTGGGTAGCACCTTCTGCTGTTTCTACTTTTTTCACCAGAAAACCTGATTTTACATCATAGTATTCAGATGATTTATCGCCTTTAGCATCGGTAACTTCTACATTATATACGTCGTTATCACCCATTTTCTCCATACCTATAATGGTACGTTTAGTGCCATATTTTTCAGGATGCAGGTCAGATGCGATATCAGCTTTTTCTTTAGAAGATACTATTTCTTCAGCGGTCATATCTCTTTTCTGACCTTGCTGTTCCATATAACCTTTAGCACCATCAAACACTTCTTTAGACAGTACCATACCCATACCCTCTACCAGTGATTTTACTTTGCCTGAAGCAGTCTTCATTTCTGTAATGGTCAGTGGTATTTGCTGGCCCTGTACGTTCAGCGTTCCTTTACTTACAGTTTTGATGTCTTTAATACCATTGATAGCTTTTTCGCCACCTATAGCCGCAATGTATTTCTTCATTACATCAGCAGCAGTAATGCCTGCAGGAGCAGCCTGAGTAGCTGTTTCTTTCAGCGGGTTGCCATAGTTGTCGTAGTAATCTATTTTACCATCAGCATCAAACCTTACCAGTGTTTTATCAACATCGCCTTTTTTGCCGACTACTACTATATGTGCATTTTGAGGAGTCACATATTTGCGTGCTATCATCTGTATATCGTCAGCAGTAACAGCGTTCAGATTTTTCAGGTAGTTCTGGTAGTAGTCTTTAGGCATGTGGTAGCGCTCAATGTTGATAGCGTATTGAGCTATTGTTTGCGCATTTTCGAGGCTTATAGCAAAGTTGCCTGACAGGTAGCTCAGGTGGTTTTGCAGTTCGTCCTGAGGTACTTTTTCGTTTTGCAGTTTATTCATTTCTGCTATTATCTCAGCTACAGAGCTATCGCTTACTATGTTGCGGCATTTTGCATACGCAGTAAAATGGCCTTTCAGTTCATCCTGGTTGAGTGATGAATAAGAACCATAAGTCCAGCCATGTTTTTCGCGCAGGTTCAGGAACAGGCGGCCGTTAGAGCCACCACCCAGTATAGAGTTGGTAACACGAGCCTTGATAACATCAGGTGTGCCCGGCATCAGGTCAACAGGGTAAGTGACGTTGATAACGCTTTGCACTGCACCATCGCGCGGAACAAATGCAACATTGGTTTTAGCAGGTGCAGTAGGGTTGCTGTATGAAGCAACAGGAACATTTGCTTTCTGCCAGCTGCCGAAGTATTTTTCTACCAGTTGTTTTGCTTCCGGCATGGTAATGTCACCAACAATAGCCATATATGCTACGTTAGGGCGGAAGTAAGTGCTGTAGTATTTTTTACAATCAGCCAGGGTTACTTTAGCAACGGTTACATCAGATGCAACTTCGCCGTAAGGATGGCCTTTGCCGAAGTTCATCACAGCTGATACATTGTTCAGCATATCGTCGGGCTCATTCTTATTAGCTTCAAGGCCTGATAGCGTACGCTTTTTTATCTTTTCCAGTTCATCCTGTTTGAAATCAGAATTGATGGTGATATCACCTAACAGTTCAAACAGTTTTGCTGCATGTTTTTTAAGACCGCTGCCAAATACTTCGTCAGAAGAAGCATTGATATTGGCACCGATATAGTCTATTTCCTGGTTCAGTTTTTCGTTGCTGCGTGTTTTGGTGCCGCTTGTCAGCAGTTCCGACATCATATCGCGGTAACCTGTTTTTTCGCCTTCCAGTTCAGGTTTAATGTCAAACTGTATGCTGCAGGCAATAGTAGGCAGTTTGTGTTTTTCTACCACGTAAACCTTCAGCCCGTTTGGCAGTGTAAAGCTCTCTGCATCGCCGAGTTTCACTTCGGGAGCAGGGCCCGGTTTAGGGCATTTGCTGCGGTCTATTTTTTGAGCAGAGGCGCTGAGCACCAATGCTACTGATAATATAGAGAGTGTTATCTTTTTCATATAATTATGTTGAAGCAAGTTTGCCGGTTAGTAAATTGATTATCCTTTTTTCTCCTGTGATTTTGGTAAATAATAAACTACCAGGCGGTTTTCTTTGGTGAAGTATTTGTTGGCAACACGTTTCAACTCTTCTTTAGTGATCTTGGTATATTTCTCCAGCTCTGTATTAATAAGGTTAGAGTTGCCGAAGTATGTGTAGTAAGTAGCCAGGTTTTCAGCTATACCAACTACGCGCTGGTTTTGCTGTACGAAATCGTTTTCTGCCTGGTTCATCAGTTTGCGGTATTCTTCGTCGCTGATGAGGGTTGTTTTTACTTTCTCAACTTCAGCTTCCATAGATTTTTCGAGGTCTTCAGGACTAACACCTGCGTTGGTGATGCCGTACATGAATGCAACACCCGGATCTTCGTTAGGTATCATAAATGCACCTACCGCAAGGCCTTTCTGCTGGTTCTCTACTATTTCTTTCTGGAAACGTGAGCTTTTACCCTGAGACAGCATTTGTGTAAGCAGTTGCAGTGCATACCAGTCATCAGAACCCATTTTAGGAACGTGGTAAGCAAGTATCACAGCAGGCAGTTGCACGTTGTCGTAGAAGTTTACGCGCTTCTCGGCAGTTTGTGCAGGCTCTACTTCTGTAGGGCGCGGAATAGCTTTTGTGCCTTTAGGTATCTCTCCGAAATAAGAAGCGATCCATTCTTTAGTTTTAGCTATATCAAGATCACCCGCAATAGAAAGAGTAGCATTGTTTGGTACATAGAACGTTTTGTAGAAGTTCATGAACTCATCAAGGCCTGCCTTATCTATATATTGTTCTTTACCGATAGGGCTCCAGCGGTAAGGATGTTTAGTGTATGCATTTTCATATACAACATTCAGCAGCTGGCCGTACGGTGTATTGTCGTAGCGTTGTTTCTTTTCTTCTTTTACCACTTTGCGTTGTGTTTCAACACCTGTAGTGTCGATCTTGGCATGCAGCATACGCTCAGATTCCATCCACAGTGCCTGCTCCAGTTTGTTAGAAGGCAGCACTTCGTAATAATATGTACGGTCTTGTGATGTGTTAGCGTTGAGCTGTCCGCCTGCAGCCTGTATCATTTTCATGTACTCGCCGCGACCTATGTTCTCGCTGCCTTCGAAGAGCAGGTGCTCAAAGAAGTGCGCGAAGCCTGTACGTTGCGGGTCTTCGTTCTTAGAACCTACGTGGTACATTACAGATACAGCTACGATAGGTGTAGCGTGGTCTTCGTGGAGGATAACGTGGAGTCCGTTTGGCAGATCGTATTCAGTGAACTTGATGTTCCCCTCTGCCATAACATTGGTACTGAACAACGAGGTGCCCAGCAGCAAAGAATAGAAAGCGTTGCGCTTCATAAAGAATAATAGTTTAGGTCGCAAAAATACTGGTTAGAATGGTAACGATAAATGTTAATTATAGGAATGTATCCCAATTTCCCCCGAAATTCCCCCCTGAGTTTAGATATTTGCACTGAAACTTAAGGATATATGATCAATACGGTGTTGTTTGATATGGACGGGCTTTTGCTAGATACGGAACCATTATGGGGTGTGAGTATGCTGCGCGTGGCAGAAAAGCATGGTATACCCATAACAAGGGAGAAGTTCAAAGAGACAAGAGGTTTTCATATATACGAGGTTACCGAACACTGGGCGCATAAGTACCCATGGGAGGGTAAAAGCTCGCAGGATGTAGCAGAAGAGATACTGGATGATATTATAGAATTATCGAAAACCAGTGGACGGATAATGCCGGGGGTAGAGCATGCGTTGGAAATGTTTAAGAAGCATGATTTCAAAATAGGACTTGCCTCATCCTCGCCCGAGCGTATGATACTGGCGTTGGTGAATTTTTTCGGTATCAAAGATTATTTTGATTCAATCGTATCTGCCGATGCTGTGGAACTGGGTAAGCCGCATCCGGGTGTTTTCCTGCACTGCGCGAATGAATTGAAAGCTAAACCACTGAACTGTGTGGTGCTGGAAGATTCTGTAAACGGTATGATAGCAGGGAAGGCGGCAAGAATGAAAGTGATAGCCATACCTGACGAGGTGCATTTTGACGACCCGAGGTTCTCACTGGCGGATGCCAAACTGAGCACTATGGAAGACCTGGATATGGATGTGATAAAACGATTGCACTAAGGCTGTGTGACGCCTATCATGATACCAAAGTCTCCATCAGTCTGTTCCCATTTCTTTTGCGGTATATAAGCACGTGATACAAAGCCATCGAGGAAAAGGGCGTACTTGCAGCCTGCATTTTTAAAGTACTCGGCAAAGTCGTAGAAGTTGACCTCTGTTTTTGATATGGCGAATAATACTTTGCCATCAGGCAGTATGCCTACACAGTTTCTTATTTGCAGGTTCTTAGACCCTTTTTTGAATTCAGGATGGATATTGCCATCTATCAGCAGTAGCGGACCAGATTGCGTAGCAAAAGCGATGTTGTCATTCTTAAAATCTTCTGTTTTGCATATACCCGCTTTGCCATTCTTAGTGATGTAGAATATGCCGTTGGGTTTCAGGTAGAAATTGCCATAGCCTGTGGCTTTATTTACTTTTCTTTTTTGTACACCGTTCTCTATATACAACCCCAGCGGACTGCGGTCTTCCATATACATACCACCGTTCATGGCGAAGAGCAGCTTTTTATGCTTCTGTTCCGTATGTGTTTTTAAAGAGGCTATGCTGCGCAGTATATTTCCATTATCATCTTTCCAGAATAGCTGTATGTGTTGTTTTGCAGGGTCGGCTGTATAGCTGACGAATCTTTCATTATCAGGGGTGAAAGCAATGCTGATGGCAAAAGCCAGTAATAGTAAAGGGTATAGTAATGCCTGTCTCCTCATTCTTCGAGTAATTGTTTCAGTCTTTTCTTTCCTGAGAGCAGCTTATCAACAAGGGCCAATATGAGGATTATGTTGATGAATATTATGGATGCAGTAAGGAAGCTGGTGTCCTTAATAATAAGCATGTATTCGGAAGATGGACCGAACATAATATATATGCTAAGTATGGCAATGCTGAGTATAGGTATGGCAAATACCAGCTTCACAACGAGGGGGGTAATATGTTTTTTTGACACAGCAACTACTTCTCTGTGCTCAATAGCTTCCATTACGTTTTTTGTGAAACGCATAGATGGCATCATAGGTTCTGTTTTGCCCAGTATATCGTCCAGTTCTTTTTCTTCTAAGCGCTGCATAGTTTGCTTATTAAAGTTAAGTCAATAATCAATTAGTATAGAAATATTTCACTTCAGCTCCGTATTTCTGTTCTATTATGTCTTTCATTTTTTGTCTCGCTCTGAACAGCCTCACTTTTACTGTGCCTGTTTCCATGCTTGTGATGGCTGCCACTTCTTCAACAGTTTGCCCGGCCATATAAAACAAGGTTATTATTTCCGCATCTATTATATCCAGTTTGCTTATGGCATACTCTACTATCTGCTGCATTGTTTTATGATTGACCGACTGCTCGGAAGTTTCATGTGTTTTGTTATCAGCATAGGCCGCAATTTGGTCTTCTTCAGCAAATATCCTGTCTACAGTTCTTCTGCGCAGGTGTGATATGCCCGTGGTATGCGCTATGCTATATAGCCATGTGCTGAATTTGCTTTTGCCCCTGAATCCTGCCAGCGACAGGTATGCTTTTACAAATACTTCCTGTGCAATATCTTCGGCTTCTTCACGGTTAGCCACCAATCTGCTGATGATGGTGAATACATAATTACTGTAGCGCTCTACCAGTATTGCATAGGAAGATTTTTCCCCATTCAATACAGACTGAACGATACTCTCGTCATGTAATTCTTCGTGCATATGATTTTATAAGACGCAAAACCAACCCGGCAGGTTACAGAAAATTATTTTTTAGTATTTCGTAACCTTATTCCATTAGCAGGCGTCATAGATACTGTAACAAGTTAATGACTTTATAAAACAATAATTATGGAAGCAACAAGGGCAATGATACCCATCGTACTGTTTATCTCGGCCAGCACAACGCTGTTTGGCATTTTTTACCTGCGCAATAAAGAGAATATGGCGCTTATAGAAAGGGGCATCAACCCGAGAGAGGGTTACAGAAAGATAGCATCACTGGCTTATCTCAAATATGCTTTCCTGATGATTGGCGGCGGACTTGGATTGCTATCGGCCCTGCTTATAGATAATGCATATCCTAACCGGCATCTGTTGCCCGATGGTACAAACGTGCACGAAGATAACCCGGGACTGTATTTTGCGCTGATAGCCATTGGAGGTGGACTGGGCTTGTTAATATCCTATTTTATAGAAAACAGAGAATTACAGAAGCGCAGCAAACAGGAATAAAAAAAGCCCCGTAGGTACGGGGCTTTTTTTATTTTTTGTCCAGCCATTCATCAGTGAAATGGCGGGAGCCTTTTTCTTCAGAGAATTTCTTTTCGTTGTATGCGTTAGACTGGTTTCGTGCTATGGATAATGTATGCCAATCTCCGCTTTTTACCAGTTTGCCTATATATACTATCTGCCCTACGTGGTATGAATAGTGTGCTATCTGCCTGTTGATGGCTTCAAGAATAGTATGTCCTTCGTTGCGTATATATATTATACGCTCCAGGTCTTCATCGGTAATGCTATCCAGAGCATTGAACAGGCATTGCCATCCTTCTTCCCATTTTTGCATGATAGCCTCACGTCCCAAAAGGTCATTGTCAAATTCGGCATCCCTTTGGCGCCATGTTTTTTCTCCGTCGGTGGTGAGGAAATCTGTCCAGCGGCTGAGCATGTTGCCCCAAAGGTGTTTTACAATCACAGCTACGCTGTTGCTGTCTTCGTTTGCCTGCCAGTTTAGTTTGTCGTCAGGTATTTGCTGCATGGCACCTTCGCCCAGCTTTTTATACATCTGGAACTGGCGTACAGCACTTTTTAAATATGGTATTGACATGGTCTTATGTTTTAATTAAGTACACTATTATTGTCTCCGTAAATATGAGGGCGGGCTATGGCCATTATTCTTTCAGGTTTTTTGTATGCCTCAAAACCAAATTGTTTGTACAAGCCATGAGCATCCAGTGTAGCCAGCATTACACCCCTCAGGTTTTTTACCCAATCCATGTCCATCAGTATCTCCATCATTTTTTTGCTGAGCCCTAAGCCGCGGTGCTGTTCTGTAACAAATACATCGGCCAGGTAAGCAAACACTGCATAGTCTGTAACAAAGCGGGCATAACCCACCTGCCTGCCATCTTTAATAATTCCTATGCAGAACGAATTGTCAAAAGCAGTTTGTACTACGCTGAATGGGATGTTCTTACACCAATATGCTTCTGTAGACAGCCATTGATGGATATCTTCCGTACGCATCAATGATTTGTCTGTAGTTATGATATAGCCTTTATAGTCTATTGTTACCGGTTGCATATCAGATAATATAGTTCCAATGGTATTTATCTTCTGCTTTGCCTTTTCTTATATCATACAGCGCATTCTTTAGTTTGTACATCACAGCATCTTCACCTGTATAGCATTGATATTGTTTGTCGCCGATAGACAATACTTCTATAGGTGCTATCACTGCTGCAGTGCCTGCACCAAAAGCTTCCACACGTTTACCTGCTTCGAGGGCTTGCCTTATCTCTTCATGTTTTATTGGGCGAACATCTGTTTTTATGTTCATGTCTTTGGCTAATGCTAAGAGTGAATCACGTGTTATGCCATCCAGTATTGTGCCTGATAATGGCGGCGTGAGTAAGGTGCCATCAATATAAAACACCAGGTTCATGGTGCCAGATTCTTCTATATACTGGTGTGTTTTACTATCGGTCCATATCACCTGGTCATAGCCTGCCTCGCGAGCCAGTTTGGTAGGGTAATATGCCGCACCATAGTTGCCGCCGCATTTGGCAAAACCTGTACCTCCGTCTGCTGCACGTACATATTTATCTTCTACACGCACCTTCAGCGGGTTGGCATAATACTGGAATGCAGGTGTACAAACTATCATAAAGATGTATTCCTCAGCAATTTTTACACCCAGCTTTTCTTCTGATGCTATCATGAAGGGGCGTATATATAAAGAACCATCCTGTTCCTGCGGTATCCATGCCCCATCCAGTTGTACCAACTGGTGCAAAGCCTCCATGAACAACCCTTTAGGTACCTGCGGCATACACATACGGTCGAGCGATTTTGAAAAGCGTTCGTAGTGTTTGTCAGGACGGAAAATATTTATCCTGCCGTCATCCATACGAAAAGCTTTCATGCCCTCGAATACAGTTTGCCCGTAGTGCAGGCAAAGCGCAAAAGGGCTCATTGTAAGGTCTGCAAAAGGTACGATACGAGTATCGTTCCATTGTCCGTTTTTGTATTCGGCAATGAACATGTGTTCTGTAGGCTGCTGGCCAAAGGGTATTGATTTTGTATCCTTTACCTGCCTGTCTTTTTGTGCCGAAATTGAGATCGAGTAACTCATACGCTGTGTTTTATGATTGGTTGGATGTTGATTTAGTAACGGGCAAAGCTCCCAGTTCATTGTCTCCGAAATCCTGTATTTCCAGTGCTTTGTGTTTTTTACGATAACCGTAGTTAACAAGGTATATGCCTGCTACTATGGCAACGAATGCAAAAGCGGTGTACCATGTGAGCTGCTCATTCAGTATAAAGTAGCCAAGTATAACCGCTACCAATGGGTTTACATATGCATACAGCGATACTACACCTACAGGTAATTCCTTCAACGTGTACATATAAAATGTATAAGCCAGTATAGAGCCGAATATCACGAGGTAGAGCATAGACCATATCACTTCTGGCTGAAAGAAATTAATATTGGTATAATCATCCATGAAGGGACTGAATGCAAAAAGGCCTATACTGCCAAATAACAATTGCAGGCCTGAATTAAATATAGGATTGATAGGCGACGCTTTCTTTTTATTGAGCACGCTGCCGTAAGCCCAGCTTGTTGTAGCAATGAATATGCCCAGTATGCCCAGCAGGTAAGAAGTGTTGGCAAGGTCTGAAAAATTATCCCTGAATATCAGGGCTATGCCGCAGAAACCTGTTATAAGCCCTGAAACAATAGCGCCATTTATCTTCTCCCTGGTCATGAACATATTAATAATAACAGAGCTAAGCGGCATGAGCGAGCAAATAAGTGCAGCTACACCACTGGGTATAACTTTTTCACCCCAGCTTACCAGCCCGTTGCCTATAGTGATGAGCAGAAAGCCTATCAATGCCTGGTGAATTATATTCTGTGCACTGAGGTCTGCTTTTTTACGCATAAATAATCCTATAGCCATAATCGTAAGTCCCGATATCAGTTGCCTGATGGCAGCAAACAGGAATGCAGGGTAGAGTTGTACAGCAACTCTTATTACTAAGTATGTGGTGCCCCATACTATGCATATATATAACAGTGCTAAATAGGCCTTGGTGTGTTTAGTCATAACAGGTTAGGTTCATCTGTAATTCAGGGCAAAACTCCATAGATTTTTCAAAACAAAACAGATACAATTTTCGTAATTTCGACCATAACAGTTTTTTTAACAATGAAGAAACTTATAAAAGGTAAAGACGGCCATATATACCTGCATATAGCAGATAATATAGAGCAACAGATAATGGACAAGGTGCTTAATATAGGTGATAAATTGCCTTCTGTCCGTTCGCTGAGTGAGCAGCACGAAGTGAGTGTAAGTACCATATTGCAATCGTATTATCACCTTGAGGGTAAAGGACTTATAGAGTCTCGCCCGCAGAGTGGTTATTATGTCCGTTTCAATACTGCACGTGCACCCAAACCACTGGAAAAAAGTAACCCTGCACTTACTGTTAAGAATAAAAATGTAGAGGCTATCATCAGCGAGGTGTATGATGATTTTGTAATGCCGGGTATCATTAAATTTTCATTAAGTGTACCATCACCGGAGATACTTCCGTTGCCTAAGCTAAATAAGGCTATGGCACAGGCATTGAGGGACCTGCCCGATAATGGTACATCATACGAATCTATACAGGGTAATGAAGTGCTGCGTACGCAGGTGGCACGCTGGTCTCGCCAGTGGGGTGGTGCGCTGAAGGCAGAAGATATTGTAACCACATCGGGCTGCATGAATGCCATATCTTATTGCCTGATGGCTATAACAAAACCAGGTGATACAATAGCAGTGGAAAGCCCCGTGTATTTCGGAGCATTACGTTTTGCACAAAGTATAGGGTTGAAAGTGGTGGAATTACCAACGCATCCTGATACAGGTGTAGACCCCGACGATGTGAAACATGCATTGCAGAAGCATAATATCAAGGCCTGTTTTTTTGTTACCAACTTCAGCAACCCGCTGGGTTATACCATGCCTGATGAACAGAAGGAAGCATTGGTGAAATTATTATCGCGCCATGGTGTGCCATTGATAGAAGACGACCTGTATGGTGATGTGTATTTCGGGAAGACAAGGCCAAAATCATGCAAGAGTTTTGATGAAGAGGGCAATGTACTCTGGTGCAGTTCTGTATCAAAAACACTGGCACCCGGCTACAGGGTGGGCTGGGTAGCGCCGGGTAAATACATAGAGAAGGTAAAGCGACTGAAACTGTATCACAGTATAACCAGTGCTACAGCACAGCAGGCAGCTATAGCTAACTTCCTGTCTACCGGAAGGTATGAGCACCACCTGCGTAAACTGAGACAGACATTGCACGCCAATAGCCTGCAGTTTACACGTACTATTGGTGAGTATTTTCCCGAGGGCACTAAAATGAGCAGCCCTAAAGGTGGTTTTATACAATGGCTGGAGCTGGATAAACGTATTGATACCTATGAGTTGTACCGTGAGGCTATGTTGCATAAAATAAGCATAGCACCGGGCAGCATGTTCACATTGCAGGACAGGTATCGCAACTGTATGCGCCTGAGTTATGGTATGCAATGGACGCCGCAGGTAGAGCGCTCACTAAAAAAACTGGGCGGGCTGGTGAAGGATATGCTGTAAAGCTGACTTGTTTATACGGTGTATTGCTGTACTGCAGTATCTGTTTCTTTTTGATGAAGGCTCCTGTACAGGCGGGCCAGTATCACGGCGCTCATGGTATCGGCGGCATTAATACCTATGTTGTGAAATTCTTCTACAACTGCGGGTTTGGGTGGCACTGAATCTACAAACCTTTCAGGTACATCATCTGTCCACCAGAGGTTCCAGCAATAGCGCAGGTGCGCGCCAAGGCTGTGGTGCGTTTCCCTGATGAAAGTTGTTTCATCAACAGCAGCTATCTGTTCTTTTATATCCTTATGTATTATCACAGTATCACTAAGCAGGATATTCACTGCGTCAGCAATACTAACCGGTATGGGAGGACAATAATTACTCATGGGAGAATAAAATTAGGGAACCTGTATATACAATAGCCGGAGTATATATTAATTTAATGCTAAGAATGTAGCAGGCATATAGTACCGTTTTACTGTTTCTTAATATAGTTTTGCATTATGTACATCAAAAACCAGCAGTTCAGTGATGAGGATACCCTGTTCGAGGTATTGTTTGATTTCGAGATAGCAGAGCCATCGAGCTATATGCAGGGTATTGTTGATACGCTTACAAAAGCTATGAACGAGGATGCAGAACTCACTGCCCACTTACGGAAAATGGCAGAAGAAGATGCGCTTGAATTGTTTGATGATATAAGGCGCGAACAAATAGTACACTTCCTGAAAAATAATTTTTCAGGCTTTGTGGTAGACAAAGGCTGTTTTTACGGGGTGAGTGGTGGTGAGCGAGTGTTGTTGTATGGGTTTTAATAGATTTAATTATTCATGACTAAATAATAGTAATGAATCGTTTAAGATATTGTCTGTTTTTATGTGTTTATTTTCTCCCCGTAAAGCTGGTACACGCTAATGCTATAGACTCTCTATCAACTA
Source organism: Flavipsychrobacter sp. (assembly GCA_044227125.1). Classification (GTDB taxonomy): domain Bacteria; phylum Bacteroidota; class Bacteroidia; order Chitinophagales; family Chitinophagaceae; genus Polluticoccus. The sequence continues at coordinate 364,443 of JBGAFS010000001.1, read as the reverse complement.
AAGAAAATGTACAAAAATTTTTACTGACAAATTTTGGTAAGAGTGGGTTCATTTCTTTATATCAATATGCTAATATTTCTCAATCGGAAAAAATTAAATTGTACTATTCAGTTCCTGATACTATAAGAGTTGAGGATCCGGCAACAGGAGGATATGTAGCTAAAACCATACCTCGCGAATATGGCTCTGAAAAGAGCCTAATTAATGATGCTCAAGTTCCGTCAAATAGTTCATATGATGAAGTTGATAGTATTATTAAAAACTCCACTTTTCGTTTTTATAAAGCTGATATTGACCATAATGGCCTTACTGATTTAGTAGTAAATGCGGGTATTGTCATAATTGTCGTTGATTTGGTTGGTAAATTTGAGGGACATCTATTCTCCCCTGTAGTAGATTCAACAAGACTTAGCTTTAAGTATTTGGTTTCATTACCAGATAGTTCTATTGGATTAGTGTTTCGGATTGAGCGAAGTTGGCAAAATACATTTGATAAAAAATATAATTTTAGTCTCGATACTATCGTATATAAATTCCACGGATTGTTACGGTATAATGGCAAGTTTAAGTCAGCTAATATCTCTAAAATATACTACCATTATATGCGATCATATGGTAATTTGCGCGACGGTTATGATTGTATAGAAATGGATAAAGATGGCAAATGCTATTTACAATACTCTGGGTATGATGCGGCTTTTTCGGGTGTAATAGATACTAAAAGAATAACCCAGCTTTGGAATTTAATCGCATATACAGGGCTCGATTTGATTAGAGGTACATATGATATTGGTATGGATCATACCGATGGTATAGTGCTCAATGTTTATCTTGATGATGGGTCTGTAAAAGCAATACGGTTCTACGGTTGTCACCCGTCGTTAGGGTTAACCTATGTAACCAAGAATATTTCTGATATAAGCAGACAAATAAAGTGGCAACGTTCAAATAGAAGCTACAACTTTAAATGCCCATGTAAATACCCCGAAAAGGAGAAGCCTGCAAGTTGTAATTGTGGGATGTAATACAGAGGTGCCGTAATTTCCCCTAGGTTATTCTTTCTGTCTATCACTATACTCCTGTTTCAGTTTGTCAATAAAAGCTGCAAACGTTTGTATTCCGTACTCCTGTTTTAGTATAGCTTCAATGCTTTCGTATTGCATAATTTGCTGCAGCCCTTTAAAACCGCCTTTTGCAAAAGCATCTGCACATAGTATGGCTTGTGCCGTACTGTATTCATTAGTATAATCATCGATTTTTGGCAGATCATCTATGCTGTTAACGTGTATTTCAGGGTGGGCTACCAGGTATTTTATTAGTTTGTTTTTGTGGTACGATAATGGCTTGCCCATACTACCACCATAAAAATGCGCCAATCCTTCTCGAAGAGGTGATTTAGGGAATACCCTGTTAAGGTAAATATGTACTATTTCATGAAAATAATCTTCGCCTAAGCCGGTACAAAAAGCGGTGTTGTTGATCTCATTTGAAATACCTGATGGTTTAGGGGCATTACCCATGTCCAGCGTATAGTCAAATCCAGCAAGCTGTTTTATTTCCTCCTCTGTATCTGCAAAAAAATAGTTTATTTCTATCGGTTGAAGTTGCCAGTCATTTTCCAGCATTTTTATGTTTGCTATTAATGATTTCGCCTTCTCCTTATCGAATACATGATAAGCAGGGTAGTGAAATACTACATTTCGTATTTGGGTTTCCTGCCAGCATGATGCTGCAATATCTAACGGACTTATGAAATATGGCTTGCCATTTTCACCAAAACCTATATAGTGGTTGGTAATACAGAGTAGCTGGTATCTTCCATCAACATTCCCTCCAAACTGTGTTTTTATATGTATCGTATCACCCATTGGTTTTACATATATAATGCCTCTCTGTTCGCACATACTGTAAGTGGGATGGTCGCCTGATATACCGTAGATGATATGATCGGGTATCTTATATTGTTCCAGGTCTTTAGCTCTCCAGTAGGCAGAGAATTGCGGCAATGTATCACCATCAAATCCTTCAACATAACTTCGGTAGAATGCAATAGCTTTTTGCACATTTGTTGCCGATGTATCTACCCATGATTGAACAGAAAGCTGTTTCTGCGCATTGGCCGATACTGAGTATGCAAAAGCTATAGCAAGAAAAAGTCTGTTCATTCGGTGAAACTTAAATATAAAACTAATGATTATAGAGGTCAAAAGTTTCAACTACGTGCTACATTACTTCTTCTTCCCCTTAGGCTGCTCTTTCTTCTTCACTACTATCCATTCATCAATACTTACATTAAAAGGCATATGGCCAATGGTCACAATGGCTTTCTTGCCGCGCAGTTCGGTTAGCTTACCTACCTGGTGGTTGTCTTTATTGCGTACTAAATCGCCAACTTTGGGTTCACCGCCCACCACATCATAGTTCTTGTCGGCCTTCTTGGCCATAGCCGTATTGGCCGCTATCTGCTTACGTTTAAATAATACATTCTCTGCATTGGCTATTACTTCAGCTTTATTCTCTGCCTTTTTCCAGTCGTGTATTATTTGCTTGAATTTGCGCTCCATATCGCGCAGGTAGTCCAGCTCTTCTTTCTTTATTTTGTTTTGCAGCTTCAGTGTATTAAAGTGCTGGTCTTTCTTTTCCTTATCAATCAGTTCTTCAAATTCACGCTCCAGTTCTTTATTCTTCTTCAGCAGTTTGTCCAGTTCTTTTTCCTTATTACCCAGTTTCTGGCTTTGCTGCTCTGTCTGGTGCAGCATCTTGTCCAGTTTAAAATGGCCGCGTTCTGTCAGTTGTCTTGCACGGTCTATTATAGATTGCGGTAGTCCGCTGCGCGTTGCTATGGCAAAAGTGTATGAACTGCCCGGCTTGCCTACAGTCAGTTGGTACAGAGGCTCCAGTTTTTCTTCATCAAAAGCCATTGCCCCGTTGAAGATACCCTGTACCTTACCCGCCATCACCTTCAGGTTCAGGTAGTGGGTGGTAATGATGCCTACTGCATGTTTACGTGCAAGGTCTTCTACAATAGCTTCGGCAAAGGCACCGCCCAGGTTAGGGTCAGAACCGCTACCCAACTCGTCTATAAAGAACAGGGTCTTGCCATTAGCAAAGTCGAGGAAGTATTTCATGTCGCGCAGGTGGGCGCTATAGGTGCTCAGTTCATGCTCTATGCTCTGTGTGTCACCTATATGTATCATCACCTGTTTAAAGATGCCTATCTCGGAGTCTGGGTGCGCAGGTATCAGTAACCCGGCCTGTGTCATCAGTACCAGCAGCCCTACAGTTTTCATCGACACCGTTTTACCACCGGCATTCGGCCCGCTGATGATGAGTATACGCTGCTGCTTGTTCAGCTCTATATGCAGCGGTATGGTAGGTTTGTTATGTTGTTTGTTGTGCAGGTACAGCAGCGGGTGTACAGCTTTTATCAAATGTACTGCGGGGTGGGGGTTCAGGCGGGGCATCTCTGCATTCATCTCAATAGCCAGCAGTGCCTTAGCCCTTATGAAATCAAATATGCCGCAGAGGTGATAATAACCTTCCAGCAGCGGGTGATAGGCAGACACAGCGACAGTGGTGTCTGCCAGTATGCGTTGTATCTCCCTGCCTTCAGCACGCTCCAGCGAAGCGATCTCATTATTCAGTTCTATGGTCTCTTCGGGCTCTATAAATACCGTGCGTTGCGAATCGCTTTCTCCATGCAGTATCCCTTTCACTATGCGTTTATGCTCTGCAAATACAGCCACTGTGCGCCGCCCGTTCAGGAACCCCTCTGATATATCTGCAAGGTATCCCTGCTTGTTCAGCTTGCGCAGTATGCTTTCAAATAGCTTGCGCAGTTGCTGTCTCATGGAGCTCAACTCGGTACGGATGCGCATCAATTCGTGCGATGCATTATCGCGTACATGGCCTAAGTCATCAATAACAGCGACTATGGTCTCGGCTATTTGTTTTTCATAAACTGTTTTTTCTGTAATAGAACGCAGGGCATTAAAGAGGTTCTCATTTTTTCGGAACCATAATAATATATCACGTGTATTATATGCAAGGTTGCGCACTGCCAATAGTTGCTCACCCATCAGCACTGCACCGGGTACCGACAGTAGTTTCAGTTCCTTTTCTATGTTCAGTGTAAAGTCGTTCGGGAAATAATCTCCGCTCTTCAGTATGTTCCTGAACTCATAGGTTTGCTGCAAGGCACGCTCCACATATTCTATACGTGTATGAAAACGTATTTCATCCACACGGGTACGTGCGGCATCGGTGCGGCATTTTAGTTTCAGCAACCGGGCTACCTTATTAAATTCCAAAGCTTCTGCGGCGTGCGCAGGGTATAACTGCATCATGATATCTGCTTCCGGCTGGCAAAGGTAAGCATACAGCCATTTTTAAGTTTATAAAAACATTATTTCCGTTATATTGCGTATCAGCACCATTTATGAACAATTACGACAGGCTCATATCGCGTTTAGATGCATTTATCCGTAAGTATTATGCCAACCGGTTGGTGCGTGGTTCGCTGGTATTGCTCACCTGCCTCTTGTTCTATATTCTCACAGTCAGCATAGGGGAGTATTTTCTGTATATGCCCGTATGGCTTCGGCTGAGTGTTGTATCGCTTTTTGTGGTACTGGGTATAGCAGCCCTGGTGGTATGGGTCATCATTCCGTTGGCTAAGATGTCGAAGCTGGGTAAGGTTATTTCGCACGAGCAGGCAGCAGTTATCATTGGTAAGCATTTCCCCGAGGTAAGCGATAAGCTGCTGAACATACTGCAACTGAAAGCTCATACAGATAATAAAGAAAGCCACGAACTGATTGAGGCAAGCATCAACCAGAAAGCTGCGCAGATAGCCATAGTGCCTATAACATCGGCAATTGATATAGCAAAGAACAAAAAATATTTGCCCTTCCTGCTGCCGCTGGTATTGGCAGGTGTATTTATACTCGTGGCGGCACCCAATGTGTTTCGTGATGCATCGGAGCGTTTATTGCAACCCACCAAAACTTTTGAAAAACCCGCTCCTTTCAAATTCATCATTAAAACATTGCCCCTGCAAACAGTGCGCAATGCAGACTATACACTACAAGTAGTAACCGAAGGTAGTGCACTACCCGCAGATATGTCTGTAGAACTGAATGGTGACAGGTTGCTCATGCAGTCACCCGCAAAGAATACCTTCCAGTACACTTTTCGCAATGTGACGGATGCCGTGCAATTCAGGCTATATGCTGCCGGGTTCTATTCTCAGCCATATACACTTAAGGTGGTGCAGCAACCGGTACTTAAAGCATTCAAAGTACATGTAGATTATCCTGATTATACCGGGCGCAAAGATGAAGAAATGAACAGCCTCGGTGATATGACTGTTCCGGTAGGTACTAAGGTCAACTGGGCATTTGTGGCGGAGCATACAGATGAGGCCTTGATGCGATTGGGAGAAGGCCCGGCCGTAAAACTACAGGGGCAGGCAAATGTTTATGCTTCTCAGTACAGGTTCATGAATGATACGGGCTATACGCTCATACTTCGTAACCGAGAGAGCAATGTATCAGACAGCCTGCATTATAATGTACAGGTAATAGCCGATCAATACCCCGTTATACAATTGCAGGAAGTGAAGGATACTGTTTCCGGCAAACAGGTATTACTCACCGGTACTGCCGGGGATGATTATGGTATCAATAAAGTATTCTTCCATTTCACGGTAACAGATGCACAGAATAAGGAACTGCTGAAAAAAGCAATCCCGCTGTCAATAACGCCGGGGTCTTTAACCGTTTTCCAGCATTATTTTGATGTAGATGTACTGAAACTACAACCCGGGCAGAAACTTACCTATTATATAGAAGCATGGGATAATGACGGTGTACATGGAAGCAAGGCCAGCCGCAGCGAGGTGATGAGCTATGCCATGTATGATATGAAGCAGCTTGACTCCGCCATTAATGCCAATGCAGAACAGATAAACTCCGGTCTCAGTAATAGCGCAGAGCATACAGAACAATTGCAGGATGAATATAAAGACCTGCAAAGCCGTATGCTGCAAAGCAACAGTACAGAATGGGAGCAGCAGCAAACCCTGCAGCAACTCATGAACAAACAACTCCAGCTAAAGAACCAGTTAGAGAACGTGAAGAAGAGGCTGGAAGAGCAAAAACAGCAAAGTGAACAGAAACAATACAGCCAGGATTTAAAGGATAAGCAGGACGAACTGCAAAAGCAGATGGACAACCTGCTGAATAAAGAACTGCAGGAGCAGATGAAAAAACTGCAAGACCTGATGAAGCGACTGAATAAAGAGAATGCCCTGCAAACTATGAAACAACTGGAGCAGGATAACAAGCTCTTCAATATGGATATGCAGCGTATGCAGGAGCTTATGAAGCAATTGGAAATGCAGATGCGCCTTGAGGATATGGCCAACAAGATGGACGATCTGGCTAAGAAGCAGGAAGAGCTTAAGAAAGAAACGGATAACGGCAAGGCAGATAGCAAAGAACTGGCTAAGAAACAGGACGATTTAAAGAAGGAACTTGAGAAGGCAATGAAAGAGGATATGAAAGACCTTAAGGATGCCAACAAGGAATCAGAGCAACCTAAGGATCTGAATAGTGAGGAAAAAGATGCTAAAGAGGCCGGAGAGAATATGCAGGACAGCAAGCAGGAACTGGACCAGAAGCAAAACAGTAACTCCAGCAAATCGCAGAGTAAGGCTATACAGAACCTGCAGTCTATGTCAAGCAGTATGCGTGCTGCAGCCGGTGGCATGGGTATGGAAGAACTGGATGGTAATATCAAGTCTGTGAGGCAAACGCTCACTAATCTTATTCGCCTTTCTTTCGACCAGGAGCAACTGATGAAGAAAGTGCCGCAAACACCTATAGCCACACAATCATATATAGCCAACCAGCAGGAACAGAGCAGGCTGCACCAGAATTCTAAAATGATACGCGACAGCCTCTTTGCATTTAGCAAGAAATCGTTCAAGCTAAGGGCTACCGTAAATAAAGAAACTACAGAGCTGGAAAGGAATATGGGTCTTGCTGCATCTGCACTGGAAGACAGGCGGACTACAGATGCTGTAACAAGGCAGCAATATGTAATGACCCATACCAATAACCTGGCACTGATGCTCAACGAGGTGCTGAATAATCTCTTACAGCAAAAAAATATGGGTATGCAGCCCAGCCCTAACCAGGGCAGTTGCAATAATCCCGGTGGTATGACACCGAAGCCCGGCATTGGTAAACAACTTAGCGACGTAATAACCAAGCAGCAGCAATTGGGTAATATGATGCAGCAAATGCAGAGTAAGATGAAGAATGGTAACCAGAACGGATCGCAGGATGGGCAGAACGGTAAGGAACAAAATAAACCCGGAGAGAAGGAAGGACAGAGCGAGTATGGCAACTCTGAACAACTGGCACGCATGGCTCAGCAACAGGCGGCTATACGCAGGCAGTTGCAACAACTCAATAGTTTGCTCAACAGCAAAGGCATGGGCAATGCTAAAGAGCTGAAAGAGATACAAGAGCAGATGGACCGTACAGAAACTGACCTTGTAAATAAAAGATTAGGTACAGAACTTATTCAACGCCAGCGCGAGATACTTACCCGTTTACTACAGGCAGAGAAGTCATTAAGAGAGCAGGAGCAGGATGATAAACGTTCTTCAAAAACTGCAGAAGAGATAAGCAGGCCTTTACCACCCGAATTGCAAAAATACCTGCAGGATAACAAGCAATTGTTAGAACAATACAAAACAGTTCCGCCACAACTCAAGCCATATTACAAACAGATGGTAGAGCAGTATTATAAGAGTATTGGCTCTAAGTAATATAATATTTTATATCATATTGTCAAGTCTTGTTTTCAACAAATAATTTATAACAGGTGAATAATTTCCTGTTTTAAGTAATTGTTGATTAAAACATTACAATTCACAATGTTATGACAAACTTTTGCATGGTTTTTGGTGTCTTATAATTAATGAAGGTTAAAAAAGAATCAACAGGGCATATAGCCCATTGTTTTCATATAAAATTCTAGTTAACTTTCATAGCATAAAAACGTTTAACAGTTTTTTAACTAAAAATTTTGCCTATGATTTTTACAAGGACTTATCGTTATCAGACCTCTCTGAAAATCGATGACATCAAACGCCGTTTACTCGGGCAACACGTAAAGATCCACAACCTCGATTTCGAGGTAATGGAGAAAGACGAAATGATCAAGGTAGTACCTCATGCAGAACAGGATACCCATATCCGCACGCTGCCTATCACCAACATTCAATTTGGCGGTAAAGGAGACAAAACACAATTAGTTATCAGTGCCCACATGCGTAAAATTGACTCAGGTGGCCCGATGCTGGTTATGGTATTTTGTGTTGTAATGATATTGGCTGCTTTGGCATTCATGTTTACCGGCAAGCCGGAATATGAGTTGTATGGCTATGTATTCTCTGCAATAGGTGCCAGTATACTTGTTCTTTTCTGGCTCCGTATGGAGAGAGGTTATTTTGACTACGTACGTAAGGTACGTGACCACATAAAAAAACAAAGCGTAGCTTAAGTAGCTACGCTTTGTTTTTATAAGATGCATTGTATGTGTCTTATAGATTATTTTATTCAATGTATTGGCGGAGAGAGTCCATTGGGGTATCTCCGCTAAACATTTTTATCAGTTTCCTTTCTTTATCATAAATATTTATCTGCGGCAAAGACTGGTAGGTAAATGCCCTGTCTATGAATTTGCAGCTGTCCAGCGATACCTGTACTGTAGGGTATTCCTTTACGCGTACTACATTTTCAAAAAACTCCATGTAATCCTTCATTACAGGTGCAGCAACTAATATCAGTTGTGTTTTTTTGAAAGCATAAATATTCTTTTTAAATAATTCGGTTTCCTCCTGGCAGTGTTCGCAGGTCGGGTTAAACATCATTACCAAAAGATTAGCATCATTTGCAAGGTCTTTTTTAGTGACCAACTTATTACTGGCTACCATCCAAACTCTGAAATTGTCGGGGAGGGGGGAGCCCAATTCCCTGTAGTTTATAGCAGAGTCATTGGCTGCTGCAATAGTTTCATTTGCTTTATCCTTTTTCCTTTTCTTTTGTCCGAAGGCTACAAAAACTGTTCCGAACAGGCAGGTAATGATTAGTATCTTGCGTAACATATCAGCGAATTTAGGGAAATACCTTTTAAAGTATTGCTAATAATATGACAGATATATTGCAGGCTCCGTTGGCAGAACGTATGCGTCCCAAAACACTGGCCGATTACATAGGCCAGCAACATTTAGTGGGCAAAGGTAAAGTGCTGGAGCAGATGATAGCCAATCATAAAGCACACTCAATGATATTCTGGGGCCCGCCCGGTGTTGGTAAAACTACGCTGGCGCAGATCATTGCCCATTCACTTGAGATGCAGATATTTTCACTCAGTGCCATCGACAGTGGTGTGAAGGAAGTACGTAGTGTAATAGATGCTGCAAAAAAACTGGGCCATGCACTACTGTTCATAGATGAGATACACCGGTTCAATAAAGCACAGCAGGATAGCTTATTGGGCGCAGTAGAGAAGGGCATCATTACACTGATTGGTGCCACTACAGAGAATCCGTCTTTTGAAGTTATCAGTGCCTTGCTGAGCCGTTGCCAGGTATATGTATTACAACCGCTCAGCGAAGAAGAGCTGAAAGAAATGGTAAACCAGGCATTGCAAAAAGATGAATGGCTGAAGCAACAGCAGGTAATCATGAAAGAATGGGAAGCTCTGTTGCAACTAAGTGGTGGTGACGGCAGACGTTTGCTTAATTTACTGGAGCTGATAGTAACATCGTTACCTGCAGGCACTAAAGATATAACAGATCAGTTAGTGCAGGATATAGTGCAGAAGAAAATGGCACTGTATGATAAAACAGGAGAGCAGCACTATGATATTATTTCTGCATTCATAAAATCGTTACGCGGCAGTGACCCCAATGCGGCGGTATATTATCTTGCCCGTATGATAGAGGGTGGGGAAGACCCCAAGTTCATAGCACGCCGTATGGTGATACTGGCAAGCGAAGATATCGGCAATGCAAACCCCAATGCATTGTTGCTGGCTACAACTACTTTCCAGGCTGTTGAATTAATAGGTTATCCTGAATGTCGTATCATACTTTCGCAGTGTGCTACTTATCTCGCTACATCGCCCAAGAGCAATGCCTCATATATGGCAATCAATAGCGCACAGGCTCTTGTTTCAAAAACAGGAGACCTGCCAATACCATTACAGATACGCAACGCACCAACCAAGCTTATGAAGAACCTGGACTATGGTAAGGGGTATGAATATGCACATAGTCATGAGGGTAATTTTGTGAATATGGAATTCATGCCTGATGCGGTAGCAGGTACAAAACTATATGAACCCGGGGATAATGCTTCTGAAGCTCGTATAAGGGAATACCTCAGGAAATGCTGGAAAGAAAAATACGGTTATTAATGTTCTCCCGCTTTTCGTTTTAGTACACCTCCTGCTGTTTCTTTTATCGTATTGGTAAATACAAATGCTGCCGGATCAATCCTGTGAACCATGTTTTTCAGTTTACGTACCTCAAGGCGGGTTATGATGGTGAATACAATATCACATTCATGACTTACTTCAAAGCTGTCTTTCATAAAACCACGCTCGCCTTTATATATGGTTATACCTCTTCCTAACTTTAGTACCAGTTCGCGCTTCAGTTCTTCACTTTTTGATGATATGATGGTAACACCTGTATATTCTTCCAGTCCTTCTACCACATAATCTATGGTGCGCATGGCTACATAATACGTGAGCATTGCGAACAATGCTGTTTCTAAACCGAAATAAAATGCTGCACTCAGGAATATGATCGCATTCATGCCCATAATAACCTCTGTAATAGTTAGGCTGGTCCGTTTAAGGGTGAAAACGGCAAGTACTTCAAGCCCGTCTATTGCACAGCCGCCACGCATAGCCAGTCCTATACCCAGGCCAAGGAAAAAGCCGCCGAATATTGATACAAGTAAGGTATTAGATGTAACTGTAGGAAAATGTAAGAACTGAAGACAGGTAGCCATGCCAATAACAGCCAGGCTGGTTTTAATGGCAAAGTTTTTATTGATAAGGTACTTGCCCATAATAATGAACGGGATATTCGTGAGCACAAGCAGTATGCCCAGGTTCCAGTGGTACACCTCATGAAAGAGTAGTGATATGCCCGTTACGCCACCATCTATAAACTGGTTGGGAACAAGAAAGCTTTTCATTGCAAAAGCACTGAAAAGTATACCCAATAGAATATACACCGTATCCTGAACAAGATGTTTTACAGAAACCTTATGGCTCATAGAGGATGTTTTATAATAGTTTAGATTTCACAAGAGACAGGTTTTTATCCTTTTTTTTCAGCCTGAGTTTTTGAGATGTCTTAGTATAGTAATGATGAGACTCGAGAAACTTAACCTGCATAATGTTCCAGTCCCACTCAGTTTTTATTTGTTTTAATGCTGTCAGTTCGCGGTACAGGCGATTGCCTATAGCGAAAAAATCATCACGTCCCAGGTAATCGAGGTCGGCATCACATAATATCTCTTCAAGAAGCGTATGTGCAGATTGCGGAATTTTTGTGGACATTATCATTCCGCATACTGTTTCGATTTGCTCCTTACTATAGCCGAATAATGGAAGTTCTTGTCGGGCAATAGCACACGATTTTTTTTCATGTTCCTTATGCCCTTTCAGAAAACCTGTGTCATGAAACAAAGCAGCAGTAAGTAATAATTTCAGATCATTGCCTTTTACATTTTCTGCTGCGGCTATAGTTTTACAGCAACTGTATACATCTTTAGTATGAGAAACACTGTGGTAGCTAAGATGCTCTGGCAACTCGTCCTTCAGCCTTTTCAGTACATACTTCTTAGCTTCTCCTAATTGCATAAATATATTGTCATTGTAATATAATGCTTCTTGCTAAATATCAGTATATACATACTATGTGATATGGCATAAAAAACACCCTCATCAGGATGAAGGTGTTTTTTTTATTTTTTAAAATATTACTAACGCTTACTTGCATCTGAGGCTGATCCGGACGTACCAAAGGGCATTGGCAAAACCATCGCACTTCCGTCATTCGGGTCTATGGTCCAAATGATCAAACTTCCCTTCGGCATTGTAAAGGATGTAATACCATTACCAAGGTCAATGGTTGCATCGTCATCCGTTGTGAAGCTTCCGCTGGTATTGCCTCCTGTTACAAGGCCTGATTTGGCAAACTGATCTTTTGAAAATTTTAGTATCAGCGTGCATATACCTTCATTGCCTGAATCGGTTGAATCAACAAAAATATACGTGAAGCTGCACGATCCACCTGCTACACGTGTGCCTGTGCTGCATATGGCATTGCCGGGGTTACAGAGATCTCTGCGGCTTTTATCTTTTATGCCAAAAACTATTGCTGTGCCCCCTTCTTTGGTCACAACACCTGCGAAGAGTGTGTCAGATAAAAATAGTGCCAGTAAAATAGATAACCCTAATAATAGATTCTTCAGTTTTTTCATAATATGGTTTTTAAAGATTATGAGAATGTTCCTGATGAAAAGGGTATAATATATTTACAAAATACACTTTTACTGGATTTTATATTAGTTTTATGAATATTTTATTGATGACATTGCCTGCATATCGATATATACTACTGTTATTGATCTTCGTACTGGCTTTTAATGTTTCATACTCCCAACAAACCTCAAAGGCAGATTCATTAAAATCTGTGTTAGCTCAGCATAAAGAGGATACGGCCTATATATCAGTATTGAATGAATTAGTAGATATAATGCAGGGCTGCAAGGATAGTACTCAATGGTATTATATTGATAAATACAGGGCTATCGCCCGGCGTTTTAATGATAAGAGGGGGATACTTAGCGCTCAGTTGTATTCTGCAGATTATTACAATACATGTTTGGCCAATGCTGATAAAGCAATAGCTGCGTATGATACTTGTTACAGGCAGGCAACAGTATGGGGCTATAATGTTATTGCAGCAAAGGCATTGAATAATATAGCCTTCATTTACTATAACCAGGGATCATATGTGCGCGCATTAGACTATTACCGAAGATGTATGGAAACCGATTCATCTGTCCAGCAGAAGATATCTGTTTTTGCAAATGTGGCCAGTATCTATGTTAAGATCGGAGATTATGCTAATGCAGTCGATTACTATGTCAGGGCCTATAATATGCATAGCAGATCATTAATAACTGAAGGGCATGCATCTGAAATGGATACCATTGTTTTAATTAGCATGCTCAATAATATAGCCATTGCTTATGTTGCTATGTCTGATTATGACAGGGCCCTGGAAAACTACAGGCATATGCAGGAACTCAATAAACATATACAATATAGCCTGCTAAATGTGTATAGCCTCAGGGGTATAGGAAAATGCCTGCTGATGAAGAAAGACTATACTGCCGCTATCAATAGTTACAAGGAGGCATTGGCATTGAACGTAAAAAAGGGGCTGGATACAAGGGAAGTGTTGGTTGAGCTAGGTAATATATATCTTGAGATGGGCGATATTGATGAGGCTGCAGCATACGCCACTAAAGTCGCAGATATCTCATCAAAGTTTACTGATGAAGAAAGCAGTAATGACAATTACAGTATACCCGGATGCGCAATACTCACCGGTAAGATAGCTATGGCACGTAAACAATATAATAATGCCATTGCCAATTTTCAGAAAGCCATTGCTATCTATAAAAGGGCAGGAATGCTGGACGACGAAAGTAAAGTATGGATGGAGCTGAGTAAGGCATATGAGCTGATGGGCAGATCACAGGATGCATTTAATGCATACAGACAATATATAGGACTAAGAGACAGTGTTTTCAGCCAGGAAAAAGCAAAGCAGATAACCCGTACTGAGATGCAGGGAGAATTTGACCGTAAACAGTTTTCCGATAGCCTGAAGAATGAGGACGTAAAAAAACAGGCCGCATTCAAATTGCAAAGACAAAGAATGTTTACTTATTCAGGTATCGGTGCAGTGCTTATACTGGCAATGTTTTCATTTTTCATATTCCGCGAGCGTAAAAAATCAGACAAGCTATTGCTGAACATATTGCCTAAAGCAGTGGCAGCAGAACTCAAGTCTAAAGGAGTGGCAGATGCCCGGCATTTTGATAATGTAACTGTTCTCTTTACAGATTTTGTAGGCTTTACTAATGTATCCGAAAGGCTAACGGCTACAGAGTTGGTGAATGAGTTGGATGCCTGCTTCAGAGAATTCGACAGGATAATGGCAAAGTATAATATCGAGAAAATAAAAACAGTTGGTGATGCCTACCTCGCAGTGGCCGGGTTGCCTTTACCTGATGAAAACCATGCTATGAATGTAGTGAGAGCGGCAATAGAAATAAAGGATTTTATGCTGGCTCGTAGGAAGCAGTTAGGTGATAATACCTTCCGTATGCGTATAGGGGTGCATAGTGGTAGTCTCGTGGCCGGTATAGTAGGGCTTTCAAAATTTGCTTATGATATATGGGGCGATACGGTAAATACAGCTGCAAGAATGGAGCAGCATGGTACACCCGGTAGGGTAAATGTGTCTGAAACCACCTACCAGTTGATAAAAGATGAATTTATCTGTACATATCGGGGAGAATTAGAAGCAAAGAACAAGGGCATGCTGAAAATGTATTTCGTAGACGGATAAAAAAAGCCCCGATACCGAGGCTTTTTTTATTTATGCTTTTATTTCAATCAGTGTTTTATCAACTTTATGATTAACAGGTTTTACTGTTTGCAGGAACCTGTATATAGCTTTCAGGTCTTCGTCACTCATCCTGCTGAAAGGTCCCCATGGCATATCACTGTGTTTTATAAGTTTGCCCATCCTGAAACGTTTGATGAACATATCTTCCGTCCATCCCGTGATGTGCCCCGTTTCTTTATCCGGAGTAAGATTGGGTGTAACACACGCGTAGTGTTGCGGGTCTATCGCAGATTCCATCTGGAGGCCGCCGGCATAATCAGGCCCTATAAAAGCACCCGTCATCAGGTCTCTTTGCGTGTGGCAACCACGGCAGTTGGCCACACTATTAGCAAGGTATTTACCATACTCAACAGTTGTATCGGGTGTTACGGACTTTGGAACTTCTCCCGTAGGTCCTGCGGGTTTAACCAAGAATGCTTTTACAACCTTACCCAGTACATTGAGTGTAGATTTTGGTACTTCATTCTTTACCGGCTGCATAGTTTTCAGGTAAGAGAATACTGCACTCAGGTCAGCATCGCTGGTGTTGTGAAATGGCATAAAGTCGAACAGTATGGTGCCGTCAGGTTTTACTCCGTAACGCAGAGCCCTTGCCAGCGCTTTTGTTTCTAGTCCGCCGATACCGGTTTCATTATCGGGGGTAATATTTGGTGCGTATATCACGCCGACTGGTAATTTAAAGTCTTTACCTCCTGCCAGCGGAATTATTTCGCCGCGTTCTTTAGCAGCCATCATATCTACTTTGCCATGGCAGTCGGCACAGTGGCCGGGGCCATATACAATATAGGCACCGCGTGCCAGTACTGCACTGTCATTTGATAATGTGATATCAGGATACGGGGCGTCATACTTCAGGTTTTGCCTTGTAGCTACAGCAATACTGATACCAATAATTAATACTAATAGGACGATTCCTGTCCATTTCAGGATCTTTTTGAACATAATGGTGGTTTTAATTGGCAATAAATTTAATATGTGTGAATGTTTAATGCAATATCTGTTTATTAAAAATGCTGGTATGGCAGCATGATCTTTAAACAGGTAGCATATACGAACGTGAAATAACGTCGGATGTATAGTATACCCCTATGCGGTTTAAATATATTTTCAGAAGTAAGGTATAAGGAGTTGTCAGAGCTTGAAAACGACAGGTATTGAATAATAGACTCTGGCAGGGGCGCCATTCCTGTAAGCAGGTTTCCATGGCGGAAGCAGCTTTACAACTCTCATGGCTTCGACATCTAGCAGGGGGTCGGCAGATAGTACTATCCTGGGAGCTGTTATTGCCCCGGTTTCTGATATTATAACTTCTATCACCACTTTCCCTTGCAATCCATTTATACGCGCAGAGTCGGGGTATTTAATATTATCAGCCAGGAACCTGTTCAGGTCATAGCCGGGGGCAGCCATTCTTTCCAGGTATGTAAAGGTCTCTGTATGGCCATTTGCAGGGTCAGTTACAAGAAAACTGTCTTTCCCCGCCTGCCTGACTCCATTTTTCAGGCGGCCAACCCTTATTTCTGTGTCTGCATGTTGTTGGGCATGGAGCACGGCGGGGAAGAGGGCAGAGACATAAAAAAGTAACAGTTTCTTCATGATATATATAGATACCGGGTTGCAAAATTTCCATAAAAAGAGACGATAACAGGCTTTAATGTCCGTATTTCTTAGTTTTGTGCAGCAAAATAACAGGCCGTTATCCCTTTATGTTGCCCGCTGAGCCCGCATCAGTGCTGCTTTTTAGCCCATCAGGGAAAAAATAAAAAATTCCCTTAAAATATTTTGCCTGATTGAAAACTACTCATTACCTTTGCAGTCCCAAATTTTACGGGGTTAGAAGATATTAATAAGTATGTCACAGCGTATCAGAATTAAGCTGAAATCTTACGACCACAACCTGGTGGACAAATCCGCAGAGAAAATCGTTAAGACAGTACGCAGCACAGGAGCAGTGGTTACAGGCCCTATTCCTCTGCCAACAGAGAAGAAGATCTTTACAGTATTGCGTTCACCGCACGTAAACAAAAAAGCACGTGAACAGTTCCAATTGTGCACTCACAAGCGCCTGTTGGATATCTATACTTCTTCTTCGCGTACAGTTGACGCGCTTTCAAAGCTCGATCTGCCAAGTGGTGTAGAAGTAGAAATTAAAGCTTGATAGCTTTACAGCTCTTTAAAAATATTAGATAAACGGCCCATCCCGGTCCACACTATACAGAACCGGGCGCTGAGCTAAAATATAAGAAAATGAAAGGTATTATTGGTAAAAAAATCGGCATGACCAGTGTTTTTGAGCCGAATGGAAAGCAGACCGCCTGCACCATTATCGAAGCTGGTCCTTGTGTGGTTACTCAAAAGAAAACCGTGGATACCGACGGTTATAATGCGCTCCAGATCGCTTACGGCGAGGCTAAGGAGAAAAATACTCCTAAAGCGCTTTTGAATCACTTCGCTAAGGCAAGTACATCGCCTAAGGCAGTAGTTAAAGAACTGCGTAATTGCTCTATAGATAAACAAGTTGGTGAAACGCTTACATGCGACATCTTCGCTGAAGGTGAGAAAGTAAGTGTTATCGGCACTACGAAAGGTAAAGGTTTCCAGGGTGTTGTAAAACGTCACGGTTTCGGTGGTGTTGGTGAAGCATCGCACGGTCAGCACGATCGTCAGCGTGCACCGGGTTCTATCGGTGGTTCATCTTACCCTAGCCGCGTATTTAAAGGTATGCGCATGGCTGGCCGTATGGGTGGCGACCGCGTTAAGGTTAAAGCTCTGCGCGTAGTAAAAGTGTTCCCTGATCAGAACTACATACTCGTTAGTGGTTCAGTTCCGGGTCATAATGGTTCAATTGTTTTAATTCAGAATTAATTAAGTCATGCAAGTTGACGTTTTAAATAGTAAAGGTGCAAAGACCGGCCGTTCAGTAGAATTACCGGATGAGATATTCAATATCGAACCTAACGATCATTGTATATACCTCGCAGTGAAACAGTACTTAGCTGCTCAACGCCAGGGTACGCACAAAACAAAGACACGTGCAGAAGTGCATGGTTCTTCTAAGAAATTACACCGCCAGAAAGGTACAGGCGGATCTCGTAAAGGTAACATCCGTAACCCTTTATACAAAGGTGGTGGTACAGTTAACGGTCCTCTTCCTCACGGTTACGATTTCAAGCTGAACCGCAAAGTGAAAGATCTGGCTAAAATGTCTGCTCTTTCTCACAAAGCACGCGAAAGCAAAATAGTAATAGTAGAAGATATGAACATGTCTGCTCCTAAAACTAAAGATTTCGCAGCTATGCTCAACAGCCTGCAGCCGGGTTCGCCAAAATCATTATTCATCATGCTTGAACTGGACATGAATGTATATATGAGCAGCCGCAACCTGCCAAGGAACAAAAGTGTAGTACTGAGTGATATGAATACTTACGACCTGGTAAATGCTCAGGTAGTGATATTCACTGAATCTGCTGCTAAAATGTTCACTGAAGAACCTGCAGAAGCTTAATAATTAAAAAGATTTTCGTAAACCGAAATAATATTAAAAGATGAAACTCGCTGATGTTTTGGTTAGGCCGATAATCACTGAAAAAGTGAACTCCCAGATGGAAAAATCTGGCCGCTACACTTTTGCAGTAGACAAAAGGGCTAACAAACTGGAAATTAAAAAAGCTGTAGAAGAGTTTTATGGTGTGCAGGTAGCAGACGTAAATACAGTTGTAGTTCCGGGCAAACGCAAATCCCGCTTTACTAAAGCAGGTTTGTTACAAGGTGTAAAACCTTCTTATAAAAAAGCAATCGTAACACTGGCTAACGGTGGTTCGATAGATTTATTCTCATAGATCTGAAAAGAATTTAGAAAATGGCATTACGTAAATATAAACCGGTAACAGCCGGAACACGTTGGAGAATAGGTAACGCTTACGCAGAAGTTACCACTGATCAGCCTGAAAAGAGCCTGGTAGAGCCACTGAAGGCTACAGGTGGCCGTAACGCGCAGGGCCGTCGTGCTATGCGTTATATCGGTGGCGGCAACAAAAAAATGTACCGTCTCATCGACTTCAAGCGCGATAAGAAAAACATACCTGCTACGGTTAAAACCATCGAGTATGATCCAAATCGTTCTGCATTCATCGCATTGTTAAACTATGCTGATGGTGAAAAACGTTACATCATTGCTCCTCAGGGCCTGGAAGTTGGCGCTACTGTAATAAGTGGTGACGAAGTAGCTCCTGAAGTAGGTAATGCACTGCTGTTGAAAAACATGCCTTTAGGTACAGTTATACATAATATCGAAATGCAGCCTGGCCGTGGCGGTTCTCTGGCACGCTCTGCAGGTACTTATGCGCAGCTGAACGCTAAAGAAGAAAAATATTGCGTACTGAAAATGCCTTCTGGTGAGCTTCGTAAAGTGCTGAGCACTTGCATGGCTACTGTAGGTACAGTATCAAACAGCGACCACGCACTCCAGTCTATGGGTAAAGCAGGTCGTAACCGTTGGAAAGGTATCCGTCCGCGTAACCGTGGTGTAGCGATGAACCCTGTAGATCACCCGATGGGTGGTGGTGAAGGCCGTTCTTCAGGTGGTCACCCACGTAGCCGTACAGGTAAATACGCTAAAGGTGAAAAGACACGCAGCCTGACTAAAGGCAGCAACAAGCTGATCATCCAACGCCGCAACGGTAAAAAACTGTAAACAATATTTAAAGAAGTTAAAGTCAATATAAATGGCTCGTTCAATTAGAAAAGGACCTTACGTAGATGCAAAACTTGACAAGAAAGTTTTGGCTATGAACGAAGGAAAAACAAAGAAAGGTGTTATTAAGACATGGAGCCGTCGCTCTACTATTACACCTGATTTTGTTGGTCAGACATTCGCTGTGCACAACGGTAACAAATTC
The DNA here is from genome assembly GCA_044227125.1 of Flavipsychrobacter sp. GTDB lineage: Bacteria > Bacteroidota > Bacteroidia > Chitinophagales > Chitinophagaceae > Polluticoccus. The sequence goes on along the minus strand of JBGAFS010000001.1, from coordinate 344,739 downwards.
ATACCGGTATATGTAACAGAATTCATGGTTGGCCATAAGCTGGGTGAATTTGCACCTACCCGCAACTTTAAAGGCCATAGTGGTACGAAACAATAATTATAATTTAAAAATTTTGGGTAACGTCTTCTGGCGCCCCGCTTAAGAAATAAATAATACAATGGAAGCTGTAGCTCGTTTACGTAATTATCCTACATCACCTCGCAAGATGCGCTTGCTGGCTGATCTGATACGTGGTGTGGATGTAGAAAAAGCGCTGAATATCCTTAAGTTCAGCACCAAGCATCCTTCAGTTCCCCTGGAGAAACTGTTGCTCAGTGCAATAGCTAACTGGAGAGTGAAGAATGAAGGTGTGGACGTGGCCGGCGCTAACCTGTATGTAAAGACTATTTTCGTGGATGGCGCGCGTACGCTGAAACGCATGAACCCTGCACCTCAGGGCCGTGCTTACAGGCTCCGCAAACGCAGCAACCACGTTACTGTTATTGTAGATAGTCGTGTTCCGGTAACTGCAAACGTAGAAAACGCTTAATAATAAAGATTCAAAACCATTAATATAAATATCGAATGGGTCAAAAAACTAATCCTATAGGTAACAGGTTGGGCATCATCCGCGGATGGGACTCAATGTGGTTTGGTGAGAAAAAGGATTTCGGCCAGAAACTGGTTGAAGACCATAAAATCCGTACTTACCTCAATGCGCGTATCAACAAGGGCGGTATCTCTCGTATCGTTATCGAGCGTACACTGGGTAAGCTGATCATTACTATCCACACTTCTAAGCCTGGTATCATAATAGGTAAAGGCGGTACTGAGGTAGATCGTATCAAGGAAGAGTTGAAAAAACTTACTTCTAAAGAAGACGTTCAGATCAACATCATGGAGATCCGTCGTCCTGAACTGGATGCGAATATCGTAGGTGAAACAATCGCCCGCCAGATAGAAAGCCGCGTAAGCTACAAACGCGCTGTTAAGATGGCTATCTCTACAGCAATGCGTATGGGTGCTGAAGGTATCAAGATCAAAGTTGGTGGTCGTTTGGGTGGTGCTGAGATCGCTCGTTCTGAAGAGTTCAAGCAAGGTCGTACACCGCTGCACACATACCGTATGGATATTGACTATGCTTCAGTTTTCTCACTGACAGTATATGGTAAAATAGGTATCAAAGTATGGATCTGTAAAGGTGAAGTACTTGGTAAACGTGACCTGAATCCTAACTTCTCGGCCGGTTCTGACCGTCGTGGCGAAGGCCGCAGCGCAGAACGGGAAGGCGGTGATCGCGGAGAACGCAGGGGTGGTGGAGATCGTCGTGGCGGTGGCCGTGGCGGTAACAACCAGGGTGGCGAACGTCGCGGTGGTGGCCGTGGCCGTAATTAATAACTTATTAGAGTAAATTTTAAATATTGTAACAATGTTACAACCTAAAAAATCGAAACATCGTAAGGCCCATAAAGGCAGGATCAGGGGTAACGCACAACGCGGTGCAACAGTAGCTTTCGGCTCATTCGGTCTGAAGGCGATGGAACCAAAATGGATCACTAACCGCCAGATTGAAGCTGCACGTCAGGCAATGACGCGTCACATGAAGCGTGAAGGTAACGTTTGGATCCGCATATTCCCTGATAAGCCAATTACCCGTAAACCAGCTGAAGTGCGTATGGGTAAAGGTAAAGGTAGCCTTGAGTTCTGGGCAGCGGTGGTAAAACCGGGTCTGATAATGTTCGAAGCTGATGGTGTACCTCTGCAGGTTGCTAAAGAAGCGTTTGAACTGGCAGCACAAAAACTGCCGATCAAAACCAAATTTGTAGTTCGCCGCGACTATGCTGGTGAATAAGAGTATTGATAAATAGTAATAATTATATAAAAGTTAAATCATGGCAAAAGCAAAAAAAGCGAACAAAGTAGATGATTACCGTTCGCTGGATGATCAGGGACTGGCCACGAAAATAGGTGATGAAGAGCTGCGTTTGAAAAAAATGCACTTCAGCCACGCGGTTAACCCGATTGAAAATCCGCTGAGTATTCGCCAGCTGCGCCGCACTATTGCGCGTATGAAAACAGAACAGCGCAGGAGAGCATTAGGTTTCTAATAAATTATTAAAGATGTCAACAACGACTTTAAGAAAAAACAGGAAAACCCGTATCGGGATTGTTAGCAGCAGCAAAATGGATAAAACCATCACTGTAGCTGTAGAACGTAAAGTAAAGCACCCGATCTACGGTAAATTCCTTAAGAAAACAACCAAGTTCCACGCACACGACGAAGCAAACACTGCTGGTATAGGTGATACTGTGCGCATTATGGAAACTCGCCCGTTGAGCAAAACTAAACGCTGGCGCCTGGTAGAAATTATTGAAAAAGCTAAGTAATAGTATTAAGCAATGATACAACAAGAATCAAGGCTCAACGTAGCCGACAACAGTGGTGCAAAGGAAGTGCTTTGTATCCGTGTGTTGGGTAACTCGGGCCAGGACTATGCCGGTATAGGCGATAAGATCGTGGTAACCGTAAAAGACGCGTTACCGGGTGGCGGTATCAAAAAAGGTACAGTGTCAAAAGCGGTTATCGTGCGTACCAAAAAGAAACTGCGCCGTAAGGACGGTTCTTACATCAATTTTGATGACAACGCAGTAGTGTTGCTCAACAACTCTGATGAACCTCGCGGTACCCGTATCTTCGGACCGGTTGCCCGCGAACTCCGCGATAAGGGATATATGAAAATTGTTTCATTAGCACCTGAAGTATTGTAAATATATTGTACCTTTGCAGCCCGTTTCAAAAAACGGCCGAAGAACAATAACTTAATTTATAAGTTGTGAAAAATAGATTTCAACCTAAGTTCAATATCAAGAAAGGCGACAACGTGGTAGTAGTTGCCGGCGACGACAAAGATCGCAGCAAGCCACGTAAGGTGTTAGCCGTTTACCCTCAGAAGAGCCGCGTGCTCGTTGAAGGTGTAAACATGGTGACTAAACACCTGAAGCCTAATGCGCAGAACCCGCAGGGTGGTATAGTGCAGGAAGAAGCTGCTATACACATCTCTAACGTAATGTTATGGGATGCTAAAGCTAAAGCACCTGTACGTATCAAGCGTGAGCGTAAAGAAGGAAGTTTTGTACGTATATCAAAAAAGACAGGGGAGGTTATTAAATAATGAAAACAGCAACATACATACCTCGTTTACAGAAGAAATATAAGGACGAAGTGGTGCCTGCGCTGATGAAAAAATTCGGTTACAGCACTGTTATGGAATGTCCTCGCCTGGTAAAGATATGCCTGAACCAGGGTGTTAAAGGTTCTGTGTCAGACAAGAAAATGATAGATGAAGCGGTTACTGAAATGACCAACATCTCTGGTCAGAAAGCAGTGCCTACTCTGTCTAAGAAAGATATCTCAAACTTCAAGCTCCGTAAGGCTATGCCTATCGGTTGCCGTGTTACACTGCGCAGCACTAACATGTTCGAATTCATGGACCGCCTGGTTTCTGTGACTTTGCCACGTGTACGTGACTTCAAAGGTATCAATGAAAAGTCTTTCGACGGCCGTGGTAACTATACTATGGGTGTTACAGAACAGATCATCTTCCCTGAGATCAATATCGACAAGATAGCTCGTATCAGCGGTATGGATATCACTTTTGTAACTACTGCGAAGACAAATGAAGAAGCATACGAACTTCTGAAAGAATTAGGTATGCCATTCAAAAACATTAAAAAAGACAATAACTAATATAAATGGCTAAAGAATCAGTAAAAGCCCGCCAACGCAAACGCGAAGCTATGGTAGCAAAATTCGCTGAAAAGCGCGCTGCCCTGAAAGCTGCCGGAGATTACGCTGCTTTGGATAAACTTCCAAAGAACTCATCAGCTGTTCGTCTTAAGAACCGCTGCCAGCTTACCGGCCGTCCTAAAGGATATATGCGTCAATTCGGTATTGCCCGTGTTATCTTCCGCGAAATGGCGTTGAATGGCAAAATACCAGGTGTTCGTAAAGCAAGCTGGTAATTTATAAACGTTTCAAGGTCAGTATAGTAGCTGAAACCGGGAGCAATTAAAAACTTTACAAAACTTAGAAAAAGAAAATGGTAACAGATCCAATAGCAGACTACCTTACCCGTATCCGTAACGCACAAATGGCGCGTCACCGTATAGTAGAAATTCCTGCTTCAAATGTTAAAAAACGTATTACAGAGATCCTTTACGATAAAGGTTATATCCTGAAATACAAATTTGAAGATGATAATAAACAAGGCATAATCAAAATAGCCCTGAAGTATGATGCAGCTACTAAAGAACCTGCTATCAGGTCTTTAGAGCGCGTTAGCCGCCCGGGTCTTCGCCAGTACGCTAAACCAAACGAAATCCGCAGGGTAATGAGTGGTCTGGGTGTTGCTATCGTTTCTACATCTAAGGGTGTAATGACTGATAAAGAAGCCCGTGCTAACAATGTTGGTGGCGAAGTAATGTGCTATATCTATTAATAATAAATAATTAACCAGGGGCTGATACATTAAGCCGTGCCTATACAAGGCTGACCGATCAGACTCTGAAATAAAATACAATACAATGTCTCGTATAGGTAAAAAAACAATACTCGTTCCGAAAGGCGTAACAATCACAGTAACTCCTTCAAACGAAGTAATAGTAAAAGGCCCTAAAGGCGAACTGAAAGAAGCTATTGACCGCGATATCAAAGTAGAGGTTGCTAATGACGAAATAAACATTGGCCGCCCTACAGACCAGATACGCCACCGTGCTTTACACGGTCTGTATCGTGCACTGGTAGCTAATATGGTAACAGGTGTAACTGATGGTTTCAAGAAAGAACTTGAACTGGTTGGTGTGGGTTATCGTGCAGCTGTTCAGGGTCAGACAATTGATCTGGCTTTAGGTTTCTCTCACAACATCATTTTCGAACTGCCTAAGGAAATTAAAGCTTCGGCAACTGCAGAAAAAGGTCAGAACCCTAGAGTTATACTTGAGTCTATTGATAAACAACTGCTGGGCCAGGTAGCTGCAAAATTGCGCAGCCTGCGTAAACCTGAACCATATAAAGGTAAGGGTGTTCGCTACAGCGACGAAATCGTACGCCGTAAAGCTGGTAAAGCAGCCGGTAAATAATATTGATTATCATCCTGCTCATGGCAGGATGGTAATTGTTTTTAAAAATTTTGTAAAAACTCCGGTAGCCATGTTGTCAAAAGCAGCATGAGCCCGTAAAAACTGAAATAAAATGTCAACCGATCCGAAAGTAATACGCCGTCAGAAATTACGTTGGCGCATCCGTGCCAAAGTAACCGGCACAGCTGCAAAGCCTCGTCTTTCTGTGTTTCGCAGCAACAAGGATATCTATGCTCAGCTGATAGATGATGCAACCGGTACTACACTGGCTGCAGCAAACTCTCGCCAGAAAGATATCGCTGCTCAAAAAGGCACTAAATCAGAAAAAGCAGCATTAGTAGGTAAAGCAATCGCTCAGAAAGCGCAGTCATTAGGTATTGAAGCCTGCACTTTCGACCGCGGTGGTTACCTGTATCATGGCCGCGTAAAATCTGTAGCTGATGGTGCACGTGAAGCTGGTTTGAAATTTTAATAAAACATTGTTTAACATTTTTCTTTAGAAATATATAATGGCGAAGACACAATATAATCGCGTAAAAGCCGGAGACCTGGAACTGCATGAAAAGGTAGTGGCTATCAACCGCGTGGTGAAAACCACAAAAGGTGGCCGTGCTTTCAGTTTCTCTGCTCTGGTAGTTGTAGGTAATGGTCAGGGTGTAGTTGGTCATGGTCTTGGTAAAGCGAAAGAAGTACAGGAAGCTATCACCAAAGGCATTGACGATGCTAAGAAAAACCTGATAAAAGTACCTGTTATGAACGGTACTATACCTCACGAACAGTTAGCTAAAGAAGGTGCTGCTAAAGTATTGATAAAGCCTGCTGCGCACGGTACCGGTGTTATCGCTGGTGGTAGCATGCGTGCTGTACTGGAAGCTGCCGGTGTTACAGACGTTCTGTCTAAGTCACTGGGTTCTGCCAACCCGCACAACGTGGTAAAAGCTACGTTCAGTGCATTGGGTCAGCTGCGTGAGCCTGTACAGGTTGCTAAGCAACGTAACGTTAACCTGAAGAAAGTATTCAACGGGTAATATAAATTGACCGGGAAACCGGTTCGGTTTTGAATTTTGAATTTTAACTCTTGAATTATCATAGCGTCATGGCTAAAATAAAAATAACACAGATAAAAAGCGGCATCGATCGCCCTGAACGCCAAAAGCGTACGCTTCTGGCATTAGGCCTGCGTAAAATGAACGCTGCTGTAGAAGTAGAAGCTACTCCGCAGATACTGGGTATGGTTGAAAAAGTTCACCACCTGGTAAAAGTAGAAGAAGTAAAAGCTTAATTTATTAACCTGATTTGCGAGCGGTTTTACATTCCGCGCAAGTTCAAAAATTGTAAACAATGAAATTACACAACCTCAAACCTGCAGAAGGTTCAGTTCAGAAAGTAAAACGTATTGGTCGTGGTGAAGGTAGCGGACATGGTGGTACTGCTACACGTGGTAACAAAGGTGCTCAGTCTAACACCGGTTACAGCCGCAAAATAGGTCACGAAGGTGGTCAGATGCCTATCCAGCGTCGTATGCCAAAACGTGGTTTCAAGAGCCTGAATCGTGTAGATTATAAAGTATTCAACCTTGGCCAGGTAGATTTCCTGGTTGAAAAATACGATCTGAAAGAATTCAGCTTAGATAACCTGTACATCAATGGCTTAATCAACCGTACTGATGCTGTTAAAATACTGGGTAGCGGCGAAATGAAAGCTAAAGTAGCCTTCAAAGTAAACGCAGTCAGCGAAAAAGCCAAGCAAGCTATCGAAGCAGCTGGCGGCAGCGTAGAACTGGTTTAAACTATACTTATATCGGAAAGACGCATTTGGTAAAATGCGTCTTTTATCGTTTATTCGCATTTCATTTTTGATCGATCAACAACAGTCCCTGTGAAGAAATTAATTGCAACGCTTAAGAATATCTGGAGTATCGAAGAACTCCGTAAGCGTATACTGTATACCTTAGTACTTGTACTTATTTATCGTGCAGGTTGCTATTTAACCTTACCGGGTATTAACCCTAATCTTCTGGCACTTGAAGGTAGCCAGCAAGGTCTCCTTGGCTTATTCAACATGTTTGCAGGTGGTGCATTCAGCCGTGCCTCTGTATTCGCTCTTGGTGTAATGCCATATATCTCTGCTTCTATCTTTATGCAGCTTGCCGGTATCGTTATACCGCAGATAGCTAAAATGCAGCGCGAAGAAAGCGGCCGTAAAAAGATCAACCAGTACACACGTTACCTCACAGTTATAGTTACTGCATTCCAGGCAAGCGCTTATGTAGCTTACCTGCGCAACCAGACAGGACCTGCTATTGTACCTGAATTCGGTACATTCATGTTCTGGCTGTCTACAGTAATAGTTCTTACTGCCGGTACATTGTTTGTAATGTGGATGGGCGAAAAGATCACTGATAAAGGTATCGGTAATGGTACATCACTTATCATCATGGTGGGTATCCTTGCCCGTCTTCCGCACTCATTAGGCCAGGAATTTGATTACAGGAACATTGGCGGTGGCGGTGGCCTCCTCATTTTCCTCATCGAAATAGCTATTTTCATAGCTGTTATAGTTGGCCTGATACTGCTGACACAAGGTACACGTCGCATACCTCTTAACTATGCACGACGTATCATAGGCAGCACAAATGCAGCTAAAGAAGTAGCAGGCAGCCGCGATTTCATACCTCTGAAGGTGAACTCTGCAGGTGTTATGCCAATCATCTTCGCTCAGGCTATCATGTTCATCCCTGCTACGCTTGTTGGTTTCACCAACAACGAAAATGCAGCAGGTTTTGTACGTGCATTATCAGATCATACTTCTCTATGGTACAATATCATTTATGCTGTAATGGTGATAGCATTCACTTACTTCTATACAGCCCTGATATTTAACCCAACAGAAATGGCTGATAACCTCAAGCGTAATAACAGCTTTATACCGGGCGTAAAACCAGGTGAGCCTACTGCTGACTATATCGCTAACATCATGGACCGCATCACTTTACCGGGTGCAGTGTTCCTTGCTGTGGCAGGTATATTACCGGGTGTTGCAGCATTACTGGGTGTTACCAGTGGTTTTGCTTCTTTCTATGGTGGTACATCAATGCTTATCGGTGTAGGTGTTATCCTTGATACACTGCAGCAAATAGAGAGCCACCTGCTGATGCGCCACTATGATGGTCTGATGAAATCAGGACGCATAACAGGCCGTCAGACAGCTACAACGGCTACCATATAACTGAATTTGTGAAATGATACATATCCGAAGTAACGACGAGATTGAAATAATTAGAAAAAGTGCTTTAATGGTTACTGCCACCTTAACAGAGGTGGCAAAATTTTTAAAGCCCGGTATCACTACGCTCTCTATTGATAAAATGGCTGAGCAGTTTATCCGTGATAATGGTGGTGTACCGTCTTTTAAAGGTTACGGGCCAAAGAATAACGCTTTCCCTTTTACACTTTGCATATCTGTTAATGAAGCAGTAGTGCATGGTTTCCCCAGTGCTTATGAGCTTAAGGACGGAGATATTATTTCTGTAGACTGTGGTGTTTATATGAACGGCTACCACGGAGACCATGCTTATACCTTTGCTATAGGCAATGTTAAGCCAGAGGTGTTGAAACTGATGAAAGTGACGAAGGAGTCTTTGGCAAGAGCTGTGGCAGAAGCGAAAGAAGGTAACAGGGTAGGAGATATTTCATACGCTGTAGAGAACTATACAGCCCGCGAGCATGGTTATGGTGTAGTTAGAGAACTGGTAGGACATGGTGTAGGTCGCAACCTGCACGAAGACCCGCAGGTGCCGAATTATGGCCGCAGGGGCGACGGTAAAAAACTGAAGGCAGGTATGGTACTGGCCATAGAGCCTATGATAAACCTGGGTACAAAAGATGTGATTACGCTGGAAGATGGCTGGACCATCCTCACTGCAGATAATAAGCCTTCGGTGCACTACGAGCATACCACAGCGGTACGCAAAGACAGGGGAGAGGCATTGTCAGATTTCGGACCTATAGAAAAGGCTGAGATAGCTAACCCTGAGCTCAATAAAGGGCACCTTGATATAGCTCAATAATTATAGAGCACTGCAATCTATTACGAAGAGGCCGGTTTACTAACCGGCCTCTTTTTATTTCTGCCTTAATGATTTAATAACCTTACTGGCGGCTCCTCATAGCCCAATGGGGATAAAAACGCAGGGATTTTTGTGTTTTTATTTTGGCAGGACTATGATGTTATGTTTTGTCAAGTTATTTTTGTATGTTAACGTCTCCAAACAGTAGTCGATATGAAGAAACTTCTTACAATTATTGCCTTTATCCCGGGATTTGTTTATGCGCAAAGTAGCGAATTTGGACTTCATGTAGGGTTCAGCTCAAACAGCAGCCCTGACGGTAATATGGTATACAAAGGCAATGTTGCAACCTATAATTACAATGCATCAGCTGCAGCGTACTACAACTTTTATAAGGTAGTACAGTTGGGTGTTGAAGTACGCTCTGTAGAGCTATCCAGCAAGTCAGATGATACGGTATACCTAAGCCCATGGAAACTGCCTATAGGTAAAGATGATAAGAAAATAGTGTACGCAAAAGCTGCAGTATCTACATGTGCATTATTCAACCTGCGTTATGCATGGAAGGGTAATAACATCTACCTCGGTGGTGCCGGTGGTTACGGTTTTGCTCGCAACAATTCGCACAAAATGCAAAGTGGTGAAAATTACAAAGCACCGGATGGTGGCAGGGGCTTCTGCTATGGTTTCCAGGCAGGTGCTACTATTGGCATCAACAATAACTGGGCTTTCAATCTCGAGGGCCAGTACAGGGCTTATAACTTCGATTATGTAGATGCAGAAGCACCTGCAATAAGGCCTGTAGAAGTACTGAACTATAAGATCACTAACTACGGTTTTACTGTAGGTTTGAGGTATCGCATAGTTAGCGCACGTTCTCAGGAAGATGGTAAGAAACAATAAGGACCATAACAATCAGTATACAAATAACAAAGCCGCTATTCACTAGCGGCTTTTGTTTTTCCTTTATAGAAGAGCAGCAATCCTGCTCCGCAAAGTATCAGTACAAACGATATTATCTCTGCCTGTGTAGGATGTATAAATCCCCAGTCATACTTATAGTTTACCCGTATCTTTTCTACAAGAAATCGCTCAAGCCCATTTACTATCAGGTATGCACCAAACATCTGTAACGGGCGTTTCAGGCGCCTGCGCAGCGACCACAAGAACAGGAACAGCAAAACTCCTGCTACAGCCTCATACAAAGGTGTAGGAAATACACCAACAGGCAGTACGCTGCAATAATATCCGGTACAGCCTTCTATAGGTACACCTTCGTTATTTACATTGTGCGGATAGTTCATAGCAAACATCCAGTTGGGCAGCCAACTTGGTGCAGGTGCATATATGTTGGGTACTTCATTTACAGATTTGAAGTTGTTGATGAAGTAGTGTGCATTGTTATGCACTACATTTTCAAACACAGGTTTGTCAACCTGTACAAGTTTTGTATCCGGCTGCGTTACATAGGCACTGTTGAATATACCCCAGTCACCATCTCCTGCAAACTGGCAGCCAAGCCTGCCAATACCATAGGCAAGTATAAGAGCCGGTGCAGCAGCATCGCAAAGGTGCTTGAATGAAATATTGTGCTTACGTGCATAATAATAAAGAGAGGCTGTAGCGACTATCAGGCCGCCGTAAAATGTGAGCCCTGAAGACGAAATAAGGCTCTCAATGGGGTTAGCGATGAATTGGTCCCATGTTTCGAATGCGTTGAAAATTTTAGCGCCAATAATACCGCTGATAGCAGATATGATAGCTATCTCTGCTACACGCTGGTGCGGCCATATTGTTACCTGTTTTGTGCCGGGCTTTTCATTAGCCTGTTTCTTCTTATCATTATACTTTACATAGGCCGCAAGGGCTGCACCTGCAATGCCGCCCAGCAGGCTGCCTTTCATAGATATAAGATAAGCCATAGGGTCTGGGGCTACTTCAGCAGCATTAGTAAGCATGCCCACCGCTTTAAAGCCACCTATAAAGCCAAGTAGCGCAGAAATAATTATCTCCTGGTTACTTACTGGTTTTCCTGTTTCTACAGTTTTTGTTTCTGGCTGTAAATGGCCTTCCTGTTCTTTACGTCTCAACTCTTTGGTAAGTGCCCAGGCGGCACCCAGAAAGGCTAATGCTACAAGGAAACCAAATGTTTTAAAGATGCTGAGCCATTGCGGCATCTCTGTGCCAAACAGGCTTTGTAATAAGTACTGGAAATCAGGATACATGGCAGTAAAAATAAGTAAACTTGCTGATGGCAAGCCCTAAAAACACTCATTTTAATATAGTCTTATCATACAACAAATGATGAGTTTATATTTATGATATTCTGTTGTTGGTAAAAACTGTTTTTACTACATTTGCAATCCCTCAATGGTCCTGTGGCCGAGTGGCTAGGCAGAGCTCTGCAAAAGCTCGTACAGCGGTTCGAATCCGCTCGGGACCTCTCCAAAAAAAATCCATCCTTAAGGATGGATTTTTTTTGGAGTATGCTCAATGCTTAATAGAACCCTGACATTTTTACGCTCAAACCTTTGGCATATGGCCGGTAGTATATATCAAACAGGGGAGACTGGTACAGGTATTCTTCATACGGGCGTGCAAGTGCCCCCTTCATTTTATTATTACTGCCATTAGGCAGCGGCTTTTTCAGCTTTTTATAATTGCCATCCAATACTACCAGTTTTTGTTTGCTGTCGCCTATTACATAGTCGGTGTCATAATAGTCATCATTCCCTGTTTGTACATCGGATATCATATCTACAGGGAACCCGAATAAAACTATCTGGTAGTCTTTCCCCGGATCTATATCTACAGGCTGCAGGTTCTTATCCAGTATTATTCCTTTAAATTTTTTATCCCGTATCAGTTTGGCATTGGTATCTATAAAATAGTACACAGGGCAGTAACTGAAGTTGTCAGAAAAGTCCATCACCATCTTTTTTATCACGCTGTCGGCATCTGTCTTTGCCTGTTTTGCTTTTTCGGGCTGGTGCAGTTTATTAAAATGTTCTATCCTTCTCTGGTACGTAAAGAGCTGAACAAGGATAATTTTAGGCGCTTTCTCATCAGTTCGGGCATGGTTCCTGCGAAATATCTGTGCTCCTGCATCCGGATGTAAGACCGATAAGAGCAATATGACAGCTATAAGGTAGCGTTTCATCTTTAGTGTATTTAACTGCAAAAAAAATAAAATCCCCCTGATAAACTCAGGGGGATTGAAAAATATGACTAAAAACTTACTGTATTGACAGTTTCTTAGTGAGCATATTCAGCTTATCATCGAGCAGTTTACCGGTTTCTGTATCGCCTGATGTCATCGCTATGTTTTTCATTACGTTGATGATGGTCAGGTCTCTGTCCCTGTCATCGGTCATGGTTTCCATTGCTCCGTCTTTGATAGATGAAAGGTAGTTCAGGTCATCTTCAGCATTCTGCACCAGTTTCATGGTCAGCTTACGTGCTTTGTCTTTTATACCTGCTTTATAGTATGCAGCAGCCATGTAATAAACAGTAGCATCGTAGAAGTATGAGCGCTCTGATATGTTTGTAACAACTTTGCTCAGTACTGAATCAGCTTTGCTTACTTCACCACGAGCTGTCAGCTCATTAGCTATCCTGGCAGAGTTTATCCTGTAGGCAGCAAACATCAGCCTGTTCTTCTCATCATAATATACATCATTGCGCTCTGCATTACCCCATATGTATGTACGTGTAAAGAGGTCGTATGATTTATCTACATCTACAAAGCCCATATCCTGTTGCTGGTTTTGAGCCATGTTTTTCATCTTATATGGCATCAGCCTGAATACTACGCCTTCAAGTTTCATGTAATCTTCAAGGCCCTCATAGTTATCACCCGGTAATCCGCCACCAAAATATACAGGGCGTTTCCAGCCTTCTTTAGCTATTGCAGCTATGATGTTCAGCGCAGCAAGGTCATCTTTATAAGCGATTTCTTTAGGGAAAGAGAACTTCATTTCATTGTCTATCAGTGCTGTATCTGCAGCTTTTACAAGGCCTCTTGCTACCAGTTCGTCTTTTGACAGAGACTGAACGAATATGTTGCGTGTAGGCATGAAGTTTTCAGTTTCTCCACCTGCGCTTAGTTTAGCTTCTGGTTTGTCGCTGATCATGAAGTTGCATATATCCATCAGGTTGATGTACTTGTCCTGTGGTATTTGCGGGCTAGCATAGTAGCGCATGTAGTTTCTTCTGTCGCCTACATAGTGTTCTTTCTTCCACACCATAGGCACAGGCTGTGCGTCATTGATTCGGTAGTTGAGCTGGTCTATATACCAGTCTATGCCTAACAGGCTCATATTGATTATACGTACGTCTTTGCGTATGCCTTCTATCTCCTGCAGGTACCATACAGGGTAAGTATCATTATCTCCGAATGTAAACAGTATCGCATTCGGTTCGCAGGACATCAGCGCGTTGTACGCAGTAGCTCTTGCCAGTGTTTTCTGAGACCTGTCATGGTCATCCCATTCTTCTCTCGCCATCAGTACAGGTACTGCCAGTAAGCAGAGTGCTACGGTAGCATATACACCACCCATGCCTTTCACTGCTTTCTGCAGCCAGTCGTTCACCATCAGCACACCAAGGCCTATCCATATAGCATATGCATAGGTAGAGCCTGCAAATGCGTAGTCACGCTCACGTGGCTGCAATGGTGGCATGTTCAGGTATATGGCAATAGCAAGGCCTGTAAAGAAGAACAGCACTAATGTTGTTATACCATCTTCTTTTCTACGGTTGAACTGGTAGATGATACCCAGTATACCCAGTATGAATGGCAGGAAGTAAAGTTGGTTGCGCGCAGGGTTATTGCGATACCCATCTGGCATTTTATCTGTATCGCCGCGTCCCATTGCTTTATCTACAAATTTGATACCTGATATCCAGTTGCCGTTTTTAGGGTCACCCTGTCCTTCAAGGTCATTCTGGCGGCCTGCGTAGTTCCACATGAAGTAGCGCCACCACATCCAGTTTACCTGGTAGTTGAAGAAGTAATTGAAGTTATCGGCAGATGTTGGTGTTTCACCATCTCCCAGGTTCAGGTATTGTTTATAGAACCTTATGTGCTGAGGGTCGTTATAATCGTATATACGAGGGAAGAAACGTTTGTCTGCCGCATCAAATTCAGGTTCTATTTTCTTACCTACTACTTCATAATAGTCTTTACCGTCTTTGGTAGAGCGTGCATACTGTTCACCCTTATCGTTATATGCTATAGGGCGGCTGGTAAAGTCAGGGCCAAATAATAATGGTTGCTGGCCAAACTGCTCACGCTGAATGTAAGAGGTTAAGCTGATAGCATTATCAGGGTTGGTCATATCAATAGGTACATCAGCCCTTGAGCGGATGATCGGTGCCAGGTAGCTGGAGAAGCCTATGATAATGAATGTCATACACAGCATACCTGTATGTGCCAGGTAATGTTGTTTGCGCTTGAGGTACATAAGTACCCATGCCAGCACTGCAATAAGTAATATGATGAATACCAGTGCACCTGAATCAAATGGCATGCCCATTTTGTTTACAAAGAACAGGTCGAACTGTGAAGCGAGGATAGGAATACCCTGCAATACGCCAAACTGTACAAGGCCAAGGAACACACAACCCAGTATGAATGCTATGAATGTGCCCATACGGGTTGGGGTATAGCGCCTGAAGTAGTACACCATTGCAACCGCAGGTATAGCCAGCAAGTTCAGTAAGTGTATACCTACAGACAGCCCCATCATGTAGGCAATGAATACCAGCCAGCGGTCTGCATATTTCTGGTCGGCTATGTGCTCCCATTTCAGTATCGCCCAGAAGGTGATGGCTGTGAAGAATGAAGAGGTGGCATAAACCTCTGCTTCAACCGCAGAGAACCAGAATGTGTCAGAGAATGTATAAGCAAGTGCACCTACAAGGCCTGCACCCATTATCAGGGATGTTTGCATACCGGTAGGTTCGTCACCGTTCTTTGTTGTAAGCTTTTTTGCAAAGTGTGTTATGGTCCAGAAAAGGAACAGGATGGTAAGCCCGCTGGCTATTGCAGACCATGAGTTGATCATCAGTGCAACTTTTGCCAGGTTAGAGCCTGCCAGTATACCGAACATGCGCTGTATAAGCATGAAGAGCGGGGCGCCCGGAGAGTGGCCTACCTCTACTTTATAGGCACAGGATAAAAATTCACCACAATCCCAGAAACTGACAGTGGGTTCCATAGTTTTCAGATAAACAAAAGTGGCGATGGCAAATGTTACCCATCCCACAATGTTGTTGACTTTGCGAAAATTCATGCAGCTTTATTTTGACAGGCAACAAAAATAGAAAAATACACGTTCGAACATAGGGTAGCCTATGGAATTAACATATTTATATATGTTCTGTGCAAATGTGCATTAGGCAGGCCTTTTTACAATATCAGGTTGGCAGTGTTCTTCAGCCTGTCCATTGTAACGATTTGAGCCAGTTGTATCTCAGGGATTTCTCTCAGGTATCGGCTCAGTATTTGCACTTCTTCATCGGCGGTTTTACTCTGCACCATCCACAGGTAGTCGAGCTGTGCTACTTCGGGCAGCAGCGACTCTTTATCGTTCTTGAGCTTGTAGAGTATGTAGTTATTGCCCGAATGGGGCATATCGTATTTGTAAACAGGGAAACTGAATTCTTTTCCGGGCTTAATTTGCAGGATAATGTCCATATCAGGCTGGCGTTCAAAGCCTATATCCAGTTTGTGGTTCAGTGTCCAGCAGAAGCGGGATGAAGGCAGGGCGCATACTATACCGATGAGTGCTGTGTCTGCAAAGAATTCATCCTGCATAGCAGCCATATCGAGCACCAGTTTAGCAGCCATTATTTTAATTGGTAATTGAAGTCAAAGTTCGCGCATCTTCGTATATTTCCAAACAATTATATACTTATGACATCTCTTATCCTGCTTGCAGTTGTCGTTATCATTCTGTTGTTCTGCCTGGTTACCGTGCAACAGGGTACTGTTGCGGTCATCACTGTGTTTGGTAAATACAAGCGTATCCTCAAACCGGGCCTCAATTTTCGTGTACCGGTAATAGAGTCGATATACAAACGCATATCCTACCAGAACCGCTCTATAGAACTGAAATTCCAGGCCATCACACAAGACCAGGCCAATGTAAATTTCTCTGCCATGCTCCTCTATTCTGTTTTAAATGAAGAAGCAGAAAGTATTAAGAATGTGGCATTTAAGTTTGTTGATGACCGCAGTTTCATGCAAGCACTCATCCGTTCGGTAGAGGGTGCTGTACGTGCTTATGTGGCTACAAAGAAGCAATCAGAGATATTACAGCTACGCACAGAGATCATCTTTCATGTGAAGGAACAACTGGATAAACAGCTTGAGGACTGGGGGTATCACCTGCTCGACCTGCAACTGAACGATATCGCCTTTGATGAGGCAATTATGCGCTCTATGGCTCAGGTGGTGGCATCAAATAATCTGAAAGCTGCCGCAGAGAACGAGGGTCAGGCGTTACTGATAACCAAGACCAAAGCTGCTGAAGCTGAAGGTAATGCAATAAAGATATCTGCCGAGGCTGAAAGGCAGGCAGCGCAGCTCAGGGGGCAGGGTGTAGCACTGTTTCGTGAAGAAGTGGCGCGTGGTATGGCGCTTGCAGCCAAAGAAATGGAGACCGCCAACCTCGACGCATCCTTTATATTATTTTCTATGTGGACAGATGCCATCAAGCATTTTGCCGAGAATGGCAAGGGGAATACCATTTTCCTCGACGGCTCTAACGAAAGTATGCAGCGTACCATGCAGCAGCTGATGTCAGTCGTGCAAAATTCTAAGATTGTGGATAAGACAGATAATAATGTGCGCTAAATCGTAGTTTTACATTTGCTTTTTTCAAAACTGATAAACCCGTTTGACTTTTCAACTTATCAATTAATTTTGGGCGCGAAATAAATTTTATGATAGACGTTCTGCTTGGTTTGCAGTGGGGAGATGAAGGCAAAGGAAAGATCGTAGATTTCCTTGCTGCCAAATATGATATTATTGCCCGTTTCCAGGGTGGCCCTAATGCCGGCCATACCCTGTATGTTGATGGTAAGAAAATGGTATTACGTACCATACCTTCCGGTGTGTTTCACGACCATTGCCTTAACCTCATTGGTAATGGTGTAGTAATAGACCCTGTGGCATTGCAGGGAGAGATAGAACAACTGGTAGCAGTACGTCCTGATGTACTGGCACGTTTATTTATTGCACACCGTGCACACCTTATATTGCCAACGCACCGTGCGCTGGATGCTGCTTCTGAATCTGCTAAAGGGCAGCAGAAGATAGGCTCTACGCTCAAAGGTATTGGTCCTGCCTATATGGATAAAACAGGACGTAATGGGCTGCGCATAGGCGATATACTCACTAAAGATTTTCAGAAGAAATACGATACGCTGAAGCAAAAGCATATGGATATGCTGCGCCAGTATAGTGATGTACCCGCATGGCAGGAATGGGAAGAACCATTCTTTAAAGCGGTAGAATACCTGCGCAACCTGCAAATAGTAAATGCAGAATACTGGCTGCACGACCACCTGAAGAGCGGTAAGAAAATACTGGCCGAAGGTGCACAGGGCAGTATGCTGGATATTGACTATGGCACGTATCCTTTCGTAACATCTTCTAATACAATAGCTGCGGGCGTATGCGCCGGGCTGGGTGTGGCGCCATCGTATATAGGTGATGTGTATGGTATCACCAAGGCATATTGTACACGTGTGGGCAGCGGTCCGTTCCCTACAGAGGAAGATAATGATACGGGTGCTGAACTGCGCAGGATAGGCCATGAATTTGGTGCTGTTACCGGCCGCGAACGCAGGTGCGGATGGATAGACCTTGTAGCGCTGCGCTATACGGTAATGCTCAGCGGTGTTACCAAACTGATAGTTACCAAAGCAGACGTGCTGGATGAATTTAACCCGGTGCGTGTGGCGGTAGCATATAATATTGAAGGTAAAGAGACTAAGGAACTGCCTTATGATCTGTGCAGTGTAGAGGTGGCACCTGTATACAAAGATTTCCCGGGCTGGGGTAAGCCGATAAGCGAGTGCAAAACATACGAAGATACACCGGAAGTATTTAAAGAATACTGCAATTTCCTGGAGCAATATCTTGGTACTAAAATTGCATATGTTTCTAACGGTACGGGCCGCGACCAACTATTACAAATTCCTTAGCCAAAAAAAATATTTTATTCCGAAAAAAAAATTTGGCAATTTCGATAAACAATTAAAATTTTACGCCATCAATCTGTATGAGCGCTATGAAGTCAACAAACAAAAAAGGAGCCACTAGTAAGAAGAGCGCAGACGCAAGTTCAAAACCTGCAGCTAAAAAAGTAGCATCAAAATCTGCCAAGAAAGCAGAGGACGACGAAGATGAACTGGACGAGGAGTTGGAAGAAACGCCGAAGAAGAAAACTGCGGCAAAGAAACCAACTGCATCAAAATCTAAAAGCCGTGACGATGACGACGATGATGATGACGACGACGATGATGATTTCGATGAAGAGGATGATGATTTTGACAAAGAGGATGAAGATGACTACGATATAGATAAGGACTTTGAAGAATTCGATATGCCGAAATCAAAAGGCAAAGCAGGTGGTAAGAAGCCGGCGAAAGGTGATGATGATTTCGATGTAGATGATGATTTCAAAGACCTTGGTTTCTTCAGCGATGATGATGGTTTTGATGATGACGATGATGATTTTTAATTAAACTGCGCCACTTGCAAAGACTTAAAGGTAGTTATACACTTGCCGAAGGGCAGTATATTGAAATAAAAAAAAGAATGCTGGATTGGGCTGAACAATTCAGCATTCTTCTTTTTTTAGATACTAACAGTTACGAGCTGAAACACAGCCGCTACGAGTGCCTGATGGCCGTAGATTCTATAGAGGTAACCCCCGACGATAACATCCTCGGCCTGTCTGAATTGCAGGAGCTGCACGACAAGCACAAAGACTGGCTCTTTGGCCATATCTGCTACGACTATAAGAACGAGCTGGAGCCCAAACTGAAGTCAGAACATCCGCACAGGATTGGCTTTCCTGAATTCTATTTCTTTCGCCCGCAGGTAGTTATCTACATAGATAAAGACCGCAGCACGCTGCATATAGAATCGGTAGACATAACACCCGATGAAGTGTACCATACTATTATGCTGGTACCGGAAATAGAAGACGAGGAACTACCGAAACTAAAATTCAGCCTGCGCACAGAAAAACAGCAATACATCAGCAATGTAAATGCACTGAAGCAGCACATAAAAGATGGCGACTGCTACGAAATAAATTATTGCGTAGAAGGTTATTGCGAGAAAGCACATGTAGAACCGCTCTCTGTTTTCCACGCACTCAATAAATTATCTCCCGCACCATTTGCAGCTTTTTACCGCTTCGAGGATAAACATCTCATCTGTGCCAGTCCCGAGCGTTACCTGATGAAGGTGGGGGATACAATAATATCGCAACCCATAAAGGGCACGGCCCGCCGCGATGCAGACCCGGCTAAAGATGCAGAGATAAAAACAGCACTCAGTCAAAGCATAAAGGATAAAGCTGAAAATGTAATGATAGTAGACCTGGTGCGCAACGACCTTGCCCGCTGCTGCGAAACAGGCAGTGTGCAGGTAGATGAGCTGTACGGTATCTATAGCTTCCCGCAGGTACACCAGATGATATCAACCGTCAGCGGCAAACTGCGCAAAGACGCACCACTCACAGATGCTATACGCACCACCTTCCCAATGGGTAGTATGACAGGTGCACCCAAGATAAAAGTAATGGAGCTGATAGAACGCTACGAGAACAGCCGCCGCGAATTGTACTCCGGTACAGTAGGGTATATTACCCCTGATGGTGACTTTGATTTCAATGTAGTGATACGCAGCCTGTATTACGATTATGCACGCCACTACCTTTCTTTCCAGGCAGGTGGCGCTATTACTTATGATAGCGACCCCGAAGCGGAATGGAACGAGATGCGCCTGAAAGCATGGGCGCTGGAGCGTATTTTCAGTTAAACATATCGGTACATAATCGTAATTTAGTATAGTTGCTGCTATGCGTTGGAGAGCCGTAAAATATACTTTGCCATTGCTCATGTATCTTATTACATGGCGTAGTTTTCATGCCACAGGTTGGGTGGTATGGATACCGGTGATATATGGTTTTGCTATCATCCCCCTGCTGGAACTGCTCATAAAACCAAATGCGCACAATCTTACAGAAGCAGAAGAAGCTATAGCCAAAGACGACAGGATATACGACCTGCTGCTCTATGCCGCAGTGCCATTGCAATACATATCGCTCTGGTTCTTCTTTCAGTCTATGAACGAGCCGGGCCTTGCTACGATAGACAGGGTAGGGCGCATCATGGGTATGGGGCTGCTCTGCGGTGTTATGGGTATTAATATAGGCCACGAGTTGGGGCACAGGGTGAATAAGGCAGAGCAGGTAATGGCACGTATGTTGCTGCTCACATCACTGTACATGCACTTCTTTATAGAGCACAATCGCGGGCATCATAAACACGTAGGCACACCCGGCGACCCGAGCACCGCCCGCAGAAATGAGCCGCTCTACTTTTTCTGGTTGCGTAGCATAACAGGTGTGTACCGCCGTGCATGGCTCATAGCTATCGATGAGCAAAAGAAAAAGGGCAGCAGCTTCCTGCAAAACGAAATGCTGCATTACCAGCTTATACAAATAGCCTTCTGCCTGCTGATAGGTTTGGTATTCGGCTGGCAGCTCTTAGGCTACTACCTATGCGCAGCGGTAATGGGCATACTGCTGCTGGAAACAGTGAACTATATAGAGCACTATGCCCTTATGCGCAAACCACTCGGCGATGGTAAATATGAACGTGCTATGCCCGAACATAGCTGGAACAGCAACCACTTGCTGGGGCGCATCATGCTCTTCGAGCTCAGCCGTCACAGCGACCATCATTATCTGGCCAGCCGCAAATACCAGTTGCTGCGCCACCATGATGGCTCACCACAGTTGCCCACCGGCTACCCCGGCAGTATGATACTGGCCATGATACCACCGCTATGGTTCAGGATAATGAATAAGCGTATAGCCGGCAAATAGCAGAAGCACAGGCAACTAACCAATAACCACACAAATATTTATCATGGAATTCAATCCCAACAGCACGGTTATAAGGCTTTGTATACAAGGCATGGATATGGAAGAGAAAGGCAAACCCGAAGAGGCAGGACAACTCTTTATGCAGGCATGGAATGAAGCGGCCAACGACTTTGAAAAATATACGGCTGCCCATTATGTGGCCCGCCACCAAAAAACTCCTGCCGATAAATTAAGCTGGTACAAAACCGCATTGCAACTGGCAAAGAGTATAGATAATGATGCAGTGAAAGGGGCATATGCCAGTTTGTATACACACATTGCTAAGTGCTACGAAGAACTGGGTGATGCAGGCAATGCACAAAAGAATCATGAACTAGCTGTTGCTTCCAAACACAACCCGTCTGACAAAGGGCCATTTTATCATGGCACCCGTGCCGACCTGCAGGTGGGCGATATGCTGACACCGGGGTGGATGTCTAACTATAAGACTGACCTACAGATGAACCATATTTATTTCACAGCACTGCTGAATGGGGCAGGGCTGGCGGCCGCACTGGCAAAAGGCGAGGGGCCGGAACGGGTATATATAGTAGAGCCCACAGGTAGCTTTGAGAACGACCCCAACGTAACCGATAAAAAATTCCCCGGCAACCCCACACGCTCTTACAGAACCACAGACCCATTGAAGATAACAGGTGAAGTAACCGACTGGACCCGGATAACCCCCGAAGAACTCCAGAAATGGCGCGACAGGTTAGCCAATAATAAGGGCGAGATCATTAATTGATTTCTGTGTGATTATTTTTATTATTTACACCTCTTCTAAATGAAATACGATAATCATAAACTTCATAGTTATGATTATCGAGGGTTAATATCTAAATTCGATTGTGGCGATATCGTGGTTCATTTGTATCTAATATAGCCGCGTGATCAACAATCTATAACTATGAGATATTTATTTTTAATTCTTGCCTTTATGGCAACCAAAATAAATGCCCAAACGCCCTTACATTTTGATAAACGTTATGTTGAAAGCGAAGATAGATGGGTGGCATTTAAACCAGATAAAGACAGTATTTACCATTTTGGTTTTATTTATATTGATGAGCAGGCTGGGCTGACGCTTCAACATGCGGGAACGTTTAAAATATTAACATCTGGAGCATTTGTGCTCACAAAAAAAGATACTCTTAGTATAAAAGTGCGTCTTGAGCCTAATGATGTATTTGTAGCATTCATACCTGAAAGTAAATTTCAGGATCTTAAAATATCAGCAGTTCCTGATTGGCTTAAATATTATAAAACTGATACGAATTCTGTCGAAAGGTTATATCGATGGGGGTATATGTACAATGGTTGGGAAGAATGTGCAAAAGCTTTGACTTATCTGGATAGGGCAAGAAAAATAAATCCAAACTTTAATGGTCTTGCTGTAGAACTCGCTTTCTCATACAATTGCTTGAAGCAGTACGATAAAGCTGAAGAGATTTTAGACGAAGAGATTAAAGCCAATCCAACAGACGCATATTCTAACAAAGAGTATATTTACACGCTTGCGAAAAACAATAAAATTGATAAGGCCGTAAATCAGTTTGAAGCATCTGTTGTAGTATTAAAAGACAATAGATATAATGCTGAAAATTGCTATAATATTTTACAATATTATTTTCAAAAAAAGGATAAGACTAACTTCAATAAGTGGTATAGCAAGCTTAAAGACCAACCTAATGAAAATAGTATGATAACACAATACGCGGAAAACATGAAGGCTGAAATAAACAAATAATACATAAGATGTTCTAACTATCCCTCCTCAATTATTTATGCTCTCACCAAAGGCATTTTTGAATTATGCGATTCTATTTGTTGTTATTGCTTTTACTTCCATTTCATTGCCTAAGTCAACATGCTGTTATTTCGGCTACGAAAATGAATGTTTTGTATGTAGGTGTTGAAAATCCAGTCTCTTTCGCTATGGACAATGCAAATTGCCGTGACTTGGATTTGGTGGTAGAAAATGGTATTGCAAAAAGAACATCTGACTGTGATTATAGCATAACTGTAACTAAGCCGGGGTCAACACTGATTTTCATTGTCAAAGGGAACGACACGCTTTACAAAACGTTGTACAGGATAAAAAACATACCTGACCCGGTTATAAGTTGGGGTCATGATGACCCTTATTGGTTTCAATTGGATAGTCTTCGCTCTCAAAATCAGTTACAGGCAATTACGAAGCACTTTAATTTTGATGCAATATTTTCTATAGTAAGCTTTGAAATAACAGTGATGCGTAATAAAAAACTGTCTAAAAATAAAAAGATATACTGCAGTGATTGTTTAAAGAAAATAGAAGGGGAGTATTACGAAACTGTCTTTTCATGTGTAAATAATGGTGCTGACTTCAATAATTCCCTGAAAGAGTTTATTCAAACTAAACTAGCGCCCGGCGATAAGGTTTTTATTGAAGAGATTAAAGTAATGGCACCTGATAGCAGAATACGATCTCTGAATTCTATCAATTTTATTGTTCAATAGCCCCCCCTCTGGTCTAAGCATCCTGCCCACCCCTAAAAACAACCAGCGTCCCGCTTGGTTCCCCTTCACGCTACAGATCATTGAGTTTTTATAACTAACTTCCGGCAATAACTAAACAAAATATTCGTTGTTGAATAACACCACAATGGCGAAGATTGAGCAATATGAAAGGATTTAAAATAACAACCTCGGGAAAACAAGAAATACAATTCGAGCTTTATCTTGATATGGCACCTATTACCTCAGAGGCTTTCTTAAGTATCTTACCATTCACCAGGACATTTCATCATGCAAGGGTGTCCGGCCAGGAAATTTGGATAGATGATGTTCCCAGGCTAGATATAATACAGGAAAATGCATCGGTTTTTACAGAACCGGGAGAGGTTGTTTTTGGCCCTGCGAAACCGGAAAGGACAAAAACCGCAGGATGTTTTGGAATATATTATGGCGACGGCAAAGGATTAGATGCCTGTAATATTTTTGCAAGGGTGATAGACGCTGATAAACAAAAGTTAGTGGAACTCGGTAACAGCATTTGGAAAAACGGTTCACAGGAAATAACAATTTCAGCTATTTAATATTTTCTGTCCCCGCCGTGTCCCCCTCTGGTCTAAGCATATTGCTTAGACCTAAAAACAATAAGCGTCCCGCTTGAGTCACAGATAAGTACACGGCAGTATCAAGGCTAAGGTCATGGGAAATGCTAACCGCTAACCGCTTGTTGTTATTTGGCATAGAATATGCAGCATCTTGTATAAATTCTCCACGATGAAAAGCTTGTTTGCATTTATGCTGGTTATTGCAGCAGTTTTCAGCTTTACCACAATTACTTCCTGTAAAAGAAAGGCAACAGATAAAACTATGCGCGGTGTTATTTATTATAAAGATAGCACATCTGTACCCGTAGCTAATATGGACTTTTCAATTCATGTTTTTTATATCTATGGCTATCCAAGCAGGTTTAGCGTTACAACGTTTCCATTTTCTACAGACGCAAACGGTACGTTCATAGTAAAGTATAAATCCCCCAAAAATGCCAATATTCGTTTAACTTACAGCGGCCAGACTTTCAATGATAGTGATTTCTGGTCGGGTGCCAGTTCTAAAATGGGGGATGATTTTAATGTGGGTATTATTTATGCTCCTAAGCATTGAAACTTTATTTCAGTCCCAGCCGTGTCTCCGATAGGGGCACGGTGGAATTGATGTGATTTAAAATGAATTACAATTATAACTGATCTGCCAAATGAGACACTCAGGGCATAGAAAGAATAGTTCTGACATTTGGGAGTTAGCAAGAATGGTTACACATAATAGCTGGTATAGCCAAACATTAGGTCCTATGTGCAAGATGCTTTAGGGTTACATGGAGAAGAATATTGAAAAGTTTAAACAATAAGTTGTGTTTAAGTGTATATACTATTATTATTATTTGTTTTACAAAAAAATTCTCAAAGATGATGAACCTCATATGTTGACTAAAATGGCATTAAGTGCATCAATTTCCTTCATTTTGATTACATTTTGCAATACGGTCAGTGTATACTTTTTTTGTAAAACCCTACCAACTTGGTTATTACTTTCAATTGTTCTTATCGTGCTATTTTTTCTGACAGCTTATATGAGGAAGAATAATCTAGATAAGCAAATTGTAAAAGCCTCCCCCAAAATTTTTAATAGTAATAAAATTTCAATAGCATTCACATTGTTTTTTTTCTTGTTTACATTATCGTTTATGTTTTGGGGAGTAGAATTGTGGAGATATGTGAAAGAAATAAATTGTCAGTAATCTGAATGCCGCCATGTCTCCCCCTCTGGTCTAAGCATCCTGCTTAGACCTACAAACAACCAGCATCCCGCTTGGTTGCACATCGCCCCATATCGCCCGATAATTACTGATATTTGCATCACAGATCAGCACAATACAGCCAAAGCAACCGGTAGTTGTTGCGATACAACCGAAAGTAACGTAGATACAACTAAGGGTAGCGGCTATTATTTGGAACAGGCTAAGAGCCCGAAATAATTTTGTGGCGTCAATAAAAAAACAAAAATGATGCTGAACTCAAGAACAATTGGCGATAAAATTGCCGAAGCAAGAAAGAAAGCTAACCTCTCACAGGCAGCGCTGGCACAGCAGGTGTCTATCAGTCCCCAGGCAGTGGGCAAATGGGAGCGTGGCGAATCGATGCCTGACATCACCATGCTCAACAGGCTGGGCGAGATTTTAGGGGTAGACCTTAACTACTTTTCAGACAATGCCCCCGCTGCCGAAGCCGGTACAACAACATACGAACTGCCCGATAAGCGCATAACGGATGAACAGCCTGCCCAACCAAAGAAACGGTTTGACTGGAACTGGGATATGTCAAAAGGCAACTGGGCAGATGCCGACTTCTCCGGCCTAAAGAACCTGAAGGAGAAATTCAGTTCTTCGAATATGAAGAACTGCCAGTTCAGAAACTCAGACCTGTCAGAACTGACACTTGCCAGGAACAATATCGAATTATGCGATTTCTCATCATCAGACCTGAGAAACAGCATGATACAGTCTTCTAACCTGCTGAATAACCAATTCAATAATTGCTCGTTTATTGATGCCAAACTGCTGCACAATAATATTGGTAAATGCAATTTCTCCGGCGCAGATTTTTCAGGTACAGAAATAACGGACGGGTATTTCGAGGCTAATATCGTTGAACATGCAACATGGAAGTTTACCATGTTTAAGAACATGGGTATCAGTGATGTGGTGTTTGAAGGAAATATGGAGGACTGCCATTTTGAGAACTGCGCATTCTATAATGTTAAGTTTCAGAACGCCACTATTCTGAACACCTTCTTTAAGTACAACAGGAAGTTTAAAAAAGTACAGTTCATCAACTGCAGCGTAGATAAACTGACCTATGCTTTTTTGAAAAACAACGAAGCAGATATGGCCGGAATTACGATAATAGAGTAGGTTGCCGGCACATAAAACAAAGAACTGTCCCAATATGCCTATGCAGGTGTTCTGCACCCACAAACCCCCTGTCACTGCGAGGTACGAAGCAGTCTCACGTAATGCCTGCACATATTGTATCGAGAATATTCCGCTATGCACCCTCTGGTCTAAGCATATTGCTTAGACCTAAAAACAATAAGCGTCCCGCTTGAGAGATAAAACAAAAACCTCCGTAGCCTCAGGCTACGGAGGTTTTCCAGTAGCAAGGATGCAACAAGTATTCTGTACATGTCGTTAGCAGGATATACCGGCTAAAAGCCTTGTATGCAATTACCATATTATCATATCAAATATGAGTAACTTTGCATTTCTGCTAAGGACGATGACACAAATTGATAAGCTAACCGAACATCTAAAAGTTTTAAACCAGATAGGTGCATCTATCTTAACAGAACTGACAGTTGAAGAGATAGTTGATACTGTTTACTACCATGTCAATCAGCTTATGGATGCGTATTCATTTGCTATCGGGGTGTATAACCCTCAAACAGGCTATTTTGAATACGTAGGCGCCAGGGAAAACGGGCGAAAGATACAACCCTTTGAAATTTACGCACATAATACAGCGCGCTTTTCAGGATGGGTATTTGCTCATAAAAAGGAAATACTGATAAACGATTTTGAAAAGGAGTATCATTTATACCTGCCCGAACGTATCACGGCATTGCAGGGCCTTGAGCCGGCTTCATTAATGTATGTTCCTTTAGTTGTCAATAAGGATATCATCGGGATGCTGTCTGTCAGAACACCTCTTAAAAATGCGTACACACCCCAATCGCTGGAAACACTTAAAACACTTGCAGTATTTATCAGCAAAGCAATAGAAAACAGTAAGATAGCCGGCACAAAGGTGCCTGTCGAAAAAATTCCGCAGTCTTATCATTTAGACCCGTTGTCGGCAAGGGAGCTTGATGTGCTTAACCTGCTGTCAAAGGGATATACCAATCGCGTTATTGCGGAAGAGTTATTTATATCGGCCAGTACAGTAAAAACACATACGCTGAACATTTACTTAAAGCTGGAAGCGGGCAATCGTACGGAAGCAATATTTAAAGCAAAGCAGTATGGCATACTGAAGTAAAATCCACCATTTGGCTGATTTGGCCCCGTGAAACGGTATCTACTTTTGCATGTAATAAAAAAGCAGATAATGAAAGATTTAATCGAAATGATCCAAAAATTACATGTGGATAAGGACGACATGCTGGCGCGCTCGCGTTGGTATGGACCCAATTTCTTTACGTTCCTGGCTAAAGCAGAAGAGACAAACGGCGCGTTCTCTGTGCTCAGGTGTAAACTCAGGCGCGGATTTGAGCCGCCTAAACATGTTCATACCAAAGAAGAAGAAAGCTATGTAATTCTCGATGGTGAAATTATATACGAACTGGGAGACCAAAGCATTCACGCATCCGCCGGTGATTATGTTCACCTGCCAAGAAATATATCTCATAAGTTCAGGTTGGTTAGTGAAACCGTTACATTCATTCTTATCATTACGCCGGGAGGTTTCGAGCAATTGTTTTGGGAATTCAGCAGGCCGGCAGAATATTTAGATCTCCCCCCGGTTGATGTTGCCAAACCACCCAAAGAATTTTTTGAGGCTATGGAAAGATTAAACGAAAAGCTGGGCGTAACCATGTTCCCCGACCTCTAATACTCCGCATTACAGATCGTTGCACAATTAATGTTCGGCCCCGGGGCCGGCACAGGGCATATCATGCACGGTCTTATTGAAAAATAATACTCCTTTTTATCATTATTTAATTTACTAAACAAGTTTATCAATACAGCAATGAAGCGATTATTAATACTTATGTCAATAGTGGCCTTGCAGGTTTCGTGCAAGAAAGATGACAGCAGCAAAAACATCAAAAACAACTACTTTAAAGGCACTGAAACTAATTTCTGGCATGGTAAAGTATGGACCTCTGTAAAACTTAAAGAAGATGGCACACCCGACCAACTGGTATTAACACTTACAGATGATGTTCTGACTTCTGTAGGAACAAATGATTCCGATGGTCACAGCCATTCAAACAATATCAATATTTCACTGCCGAACGAGGCTCCGGAACCATTTAAATTTATTATGCTCGACTGGAACCCTCATGGTCACCCTCCGGCTAACATATACGATAAGCCGCATTTTGATGTGCATTTTTACATGACACCGGAATCTGAAGTGATGAACTATACTGATACTGCAAAACTGGCGGTCAATCCACCAGCTGATTATCTGCCTGCTCACCATATCGGGGCAAACGCTGTTCCTATGATGGGTAAGCACTGGATGGATGCCACATCTGCAGAATTGCATGGACAACCCTTTACGCAAACCTTTTTGTATGGTTCTTACAATGGAAGGATAGTGTTTTATGAGCCAATGATAACACTAGACTTCCTGAAAAACACCACGGATTTTCAACGAGCCATACCACAACCGGCCAAATTTATGAAGACAGGATATTACCCTGCAACAATGCATATTAAGAAGCATGACGGTGTAACCGATATAATACTGGAAGGGTTTACTTTAAGGCAGGCATCATAAAATGAGATAAATGGCAATTTCTGTTTAGCCGCCATCTCTGGTCTAAGCATATTGCTTAGACCTAAAAACAACAAGCGTCCCGCTTGTAATAAGCTGATAAAACAAGAACCGCCCCATTGGGGCGGTTCTCAATTAATATAGTCGTATCCCTCTCTGGTCTAAGCATATTGCTTAGGCCTAAAAACAACAAGTATCCCGATGGCAATAAGCTGATAAAACAAAAACCGCCCTATCAGGGCGGTTCTCAATTAATATAGCTTTATCTCTTACAGGTGAGATTGTATTTTCTTATCGAATACAGCTTTAGGAGCTGCACCAACTTGTTTGTCTACCACCTGTCCGTTTTTGATGAACAGTACTGCAGGTATGCTGGTAATACCATAGTTGATAGAAAGATTAGGGTTCTCATCAACATTCACTTTACCTACGTTCACTTTGCCATCGTATTCTTTAGACAGAGCCTCGATAGTAGGGCCGAGTGCAAGACAAGGGCCGCACCATGGTGCCCAGAAATCGATCACTGATAATTTATCTCCCGTCAGAACTTCTGCCTCAAAATTAGCATCTGTATAAACTGCTGCCATTTTTAATGTTATTTATAATTTGATTAATGAATGAAAACGCAAATTTACTACCAAATTTCGGCTTGTAAGTATAGACAGCCGAAATAGTGGTATAAATAACCTACATGTGTTGCTGTATCTTCTTTTCAAATACGTTGCGGCCGGCCAGCCCAAGTTGTTTATCTACCACCTGCCCGTTTTTGAAGAACAGCACGCAGGGCAGGCCTGTTATTCCATAATCTATACACACATTAGGATTTTCGTCGGCATTTAGCTTGCCTACATTTACCCGGCCTTCGTAGTCTTTGGCAAGGGCCTCAATGGTAGGGCTCAGGGCCACACAGGGGCCACACCATACCGCCCAGAAATCTACTACGGTCAGTTTATCAGATTTAAGCACTTCGGCTTCAAAATTAGCATCGGTATATACGGCTGCCATATCGGTTAGTATTTAATGGTTAGTTAACGATTGTTTCTACGTAATACAGTAAATCAGTGTTTTCATCAAGGTACTGGAGCAGTTCATCATTTATCTCCAGCCTCATATTCAGGGTCTTCAGTTTTATAGACATATCGGCCTCATTGTCTACCACCTGCATCACCACTTCAGTAGTGCCCGGGTATTTCTTAATGTTCTCGCTGAAGAAACCCACCAGCGCCTCATCTATTTTATGCAATGGCACCAGCAGTTGTATGCGCTTGGTGAGCGTTTTGCGCACCTGGTCCAGCAGCATTATCTGCTGTATCTGGAATTCCATAACACCCGGCCTGTATTTATGCTCCTGGTAGGTACCCTGTATCATCAGCTTCTGGCCGTTGCTCAGGTAGTTGCCATACTGCACATAGTTATTTTCCCAGAGCACTATCTCGTGGTTGCCCGTGTAGTCGTTCAGTACCATCTTGCCAAACTTGCTGCCCTTCTTGGTGGTCATATGTCCCGCGTCGGTCACAAAGCCTGCAATACGTACCTGCCTGCCGCGGTTGTTTTCCAACTCGGCTATCGGCATAATGTTGTAATGCTTCATCTCAAACTTATAACCATCCAGCGGGTGCGCACTAAGGTAGATGCCTACCACTTCTTTTTCACGCTCCAGTAGCTCGGGCAGTGCCCATGGTTCGCACACAGGTATCATAGGCGGCTTTATATCCGGCATAGACATTTCGCCAAACAGGCTGTTGCTGGTCATAGACGAGCTGGCCTGCACCTGGTTGCCAAATCTTGTCAGCCTTTCCATACCGCTTATAGGGTCGGTAGGCGGCATATAGAAATACTGTGCGCGGTGCATGTCTTTAAAGCAATCCATAGCACCTGCCAGCACTAAGCTTTCCAGCGATTTCTTATTCACCGTGCGCTGGTTGACGCGCGATATAAAATCGAATACTGATGTATAAGGCCCGTTGGCTTCACGCTCTGCAATGATATCTTCTACTGCGGCTTCGCCCACACCTTTTATGGCATTCATACCAAAGCGCACCACACCTTCATTGTTTACAGAGAAGCCTTTTAAGCTCTCATTCACATCAGGCCCCAATACCGCAAGCCCCATGCGCTGGCACTCTTCCATGTAGAACTTTATCTTATCGATATTGCCCTGGTTATTGAGCACCGCCGCCATAAATTCAGCAGGGTAGTGCGCCTTGAGGTAGGCCGTTTGATAGGCCACGAAGGCATAGCAGGTAGAGTGCGATTTGTTGAACGCATACTGAGCAAATGCTTCCCAGTCGGTCCATATCTTTTCCAGTTTGTCGGCGGCGTGCCCTTTCTTGGTGGCACCTTCCACAAACTGGCTTTTCATTTTATCCAGTACGGCCTTCTGCTTTTTACCCATGGCCTTACGCAGCACGTCGGCATCTCCCTTACTGAAGCCTGCCAGTTTCTGCGATAGCAGCATCACCTGCTCCTGGTATACCGTAATACCGTAAGTCTCCTCAAGGTATTCCTTCATATCATCAAGGTCGTATACAATAGCTTCCTCGCCATGTTTACGTTTGATGAAGTTGGGTATATATTCCAGCGGGCCGGGACGATACAGTGCGTTCATCGCGATCAGGTCGTCAAACTTATCCGGTTTCAGTTCGCGCAGGTATTTCTGCATACCCGGGCTTTCAAACTGGAATGTACCGTTGGTATCTCCGCGTTGGTATAGTTCGTATGTTATTTGGTCGTCTAGCGGTATATAGTCTATATCTATCTCTACGCCGTGGTTGCGTTTTATCAGGTCAAGCGCATCACGTATGATGGTAAGGGTTTTCAGTCCCAGGAAGTCCATCTTGATTACGCCTGCATTCTCAATGATATTACCCTCATACTGCGTGATGAGGAGGTTCACATCTTTTACAGCACATACAGGTATCAGTTCTGTAAGGTCTTTGGGGGCAATGATGATACCCGCGGCATGTATGCCCGTATTACGAACAGAACCTTCCAGCTTTTCTGCTTCGCGCAGCACATTGCCGTGCAGGTTCTCCTGCCCCAGTATCTCGCGCAGCTTGTTTACGTTGTCTATCTCTTCCGCACCGAGGCCCTCTTTAGCTTCAAGGCTGCCTTCACCTTTTATGGGCGCGCGCAGCAGTCGCTTCAGCGATATGCCCGGGCGTTCCGGCACCAGCTTGGCAAGGCCGTTGGCATCGGGCAGCGGCAGGTCCAGCACACGCGCCACATCTTTGATACTCATCTTGGCGGCCATAGTACCATAGGTAACGATATGTGCCACCTGGTTCTTGCCGTATTTATCTACCACGTAGTCTATCACCTTCTGCCTGCCCGCGTCATCAAAGTCGGTATCTATATCGGGCATGCTCTTACGTTCCGGGTTCAGGAAACGCTCAAACAGCAGGTTGTACTTTATGGGGTCAATATTGGTAATGCCTATACAATAGGCAACAGCACTACCTGCGGCACTACCACGTCCCGGACCTACAAACACACCGAGGTCGCGCCCGGCACGTATAAAGTCGGACACGATGAGGAAGTAACCTGCAAAGCCCATGGTGCGGATGGTGAAGAGTTCGAATTTGATACGCTCTTCTATCTCAGGAGTCAGGTCTTTATATCTTTCTTTGGCACCTGTCCATGCAAGGTGTTCGAGGTAGGCATCCTGGTCGTCATGAAACTCCTGCGGCACTTTGAAGTGGGGCAGCAGTATCTCGCGCTCCAGCTTCATCGGTTTCACCTTGTCCACAATAAGCTGCGTATTCTCAATGGCCTGCGGCACATCTTTGAATACCTCCGTCATCTCTGCCGTGTTCTTAAAAAAGAACTGGTCGTTGTAGAAGGCAAACCTTGTGTCTTTCGGTTTCGACTCATCATCGTCGCCAAAATCTTTATTGCTGGGTGTACTTTGTTTTTCACCTGTATTGATACAAAGCAGGATATCATGTGCATTAGCATCGTCACGGTCTACATAGTGAGCGTCGTTGGATGCTATCACGGGTACATTGTATTTCTCCGCGAAGCGCAGCAGCACTTCATTCACTTTTATCTGCTCCGGTATCTCGTGGCGTTGCAGCTCTACATAGTAGTCATCGCCAAACAGGTCCAGCCACCATTTGAATACTTTCTCCGCTTCTGCCTCGCCTTTGCGCAGTATAGTGCGCGGCACCTCTGCGGCAAGGCAGCAGGTGGTAGCTATCAAGCCTTCATGGTATTTCTGTACCAGTTCTTTATCTATGCGCGGGTACTTGCCATACAGGCCTTCTATGTAGCCCAGCGAGCATAGCTTCACCAGGTTCTTGTAGCCTGTTTCGTTCTTGGCCAGCATCAGCTGGTGGAAACGCTGGTCTTTCTCGTCGCGGGAGAATTGTCTTTTGGTACGGTCGGCAACAAGGTAAAACTCGCAGCCTATGATGGGTTTTACTACCGGTTCTGTTATCTCTTTACCGTCTTCGGTTGTGCCTACCACTTTTTTATTCTTCCATGCCTCCGACACAAATTCGAACACACCAAACATATTGCCGTGGTCAGTGATGGCCATGGCAGGCATTTCATCTTTTATTGCTTTGCTGAACAGGCGTGGTATAGACGACGCACCGTCGAGCAGGGAAAATTGGGTATGACTATGTAAATGGGAAAACTTCATATTTCACTTGGCCAAACAGCGTCTTACAAAGTAACGAAAAAGGGGGGGCATGCCCTGCCGGAATTATCCACAGCTGATGGGCTGAATTATAGGGGGAAAGGGGAGTTTATCCACCTTCGGGATGGTATTACGGCTTATTGTTATGCAACCTCAGTTATTATTGTATTTACAAATCTTATACTCAATAGAGTTGTTGATTTTTTACAACAAAAAAATGTAAAATATAATTTTATTTGTTGTTGTTTGAGGTATGTGATAAATTTGTGTTGTGATATAAAGCAAGCAATTAAACAATCATAAATCACAGGTCATATATCATAGATCATAAATACCATGAACCCGCACCACCAAACCTTTGTCAATGAAATGATACTGCATAATGATGCAGTACGCGCTTACAAAGCAGCATACCCCAATGCGCAGGGCGAAGCCGCCCGCACAGCCGCCCACCGGCTGATGAAAAAGGAAGAGATACGCCAACCCATAACCGATGCCTATAAACAACTGCGGCTGGGCATAAGAGAAGACAAGGCTGCCTTCCTGCACAACGAACTGAAGATAATAGACCGCAAAAGAAAGATGCTGCTGGAGCTCATGTTCGGCACAGGAGACATAACGCCCCGCCAGCGTATGATGGCCATGAAGCTGGATAATGAACTGGCCGCCCAGCAGGCGTATCTTTTAGGTTATGGCAGCCTGAAACCCCAATACGGCCGTTACATTAAACAGCCCAATCAAAGCCGTCATTCCGAACGCAGGGAGGAATCTCCTGAGCATGTAGAAGAAGCCGTATCAAATCGTAACAACAAAAAAACTCCCCTCCTGTTTTTAGGAGGGGATGTTGGCAGACAGCGAAGCAGTGTGCTAACCGGGGTGGTGAAATGCTCGGCTGTTTTACCAACGCGAGTCAACCACCCCAAGCCCGATCAACCCCGTCATTCCGAACGCAGAGAGAACTCTCTCAGTGAAGCTAAATCTCCTGAGCATATAGCCGAAGCTGTAACAACAAAACCCGTAACAAATTGTAACATCCCCGTCCTCCCTATGGCTTATGCATCACCCCTGCATAAAGAGATGATGCAGGTATAGAATATCTGCAACCATGACTTACCCACAACTGTGCATATGTATTCTGCCGGCAAACAGAAGGATTAAATAAATTTGAGATACAGGTATAACAAATATATGTCATCACAGTTACCACCCCTTAAAGAATTGCTGGAGCAGGAAGCCTGCCCTATACACCACGAGCACGCATCGGTTATCATAGATAAGAATGATATTTCTATTGCCGCATGCTGCGATACGTTTCATGAGCACCTCGAGCGATTGATGGAATATAGTGCAGAAGCCGTGGACGAGATTACGGGTATAAGCCAATAAAATGCAGTGTTAAAAAAACAACCCGCAGTGTACACTGCGGGTTGTTAAATATCAATAGCATGTATTAATCGTTCAGAGAGCAGTAGTGCTGCACCACAGTCCACCTGTTCAGGTAGTCCTGTTCTGTTTCATAATATCCCCTGCACTGGAATTTGGCATCGTCTTTAGTCTTGGCAGTTATACCACGTGTTGAATTGGTTTCCCATAACTTATTGCCTGAGCTTTTCTCAATATACTTCTCATCGCAACTGCAGGTATATTGCTTATCACATGAAGAAAACGCAGTCAAAACGAACATTAGCAGAGCTGAAAAGGTAAATAACTGTTTCACGAACATATATTTTAAGATGTAGTAAAAGTATCTATAGTGATTGAAAAAAACAAGAGCAGGGCTAAAACCTTATTTTACAAACAGGTATATCAGTGCACCGGCAGATATGGTCATTATCAGCAACGCCAGTCCGCCCCATATATTAGACCATTTGCGGTTTACATATCGGCCCATTATCCGTTTATTGTTACATATATGAAGAATAACCGCAATGAGCACGGGTGCAGTGATGCCATAGAGCACAGCTGTGTAGAGCAGTGCCTGTATAGGGCTAATACCCATGAACTGGATTGAAAGCCCCACTATAACAGATACTATCATAGTTATATAAAACCCCTTAGCCTCATGAAACTTCTTATCCAGCCCTTCTTCCCAGCCAAAGGTCTCGGCCATCATATAGCTCAGCGAGCCCGCCAGCACCGGTATGGCCAGCAATCCTGTGCCAATTACACCCGCAGCAAAAAGCGCATAGGCCATGTCGCCTGCCAATGGTTTCAGTGCTTCAGCAGCTTCTTCCACTGTTTGTATATTATGTATCCCCGCTTTGAAAAGTACGCTGCCTGCTGTGAGTATGATGAAGTAAAATACGATATTGGTAAGTACCAGCCCGCCTTTTACATCGGCCTGCATATCGCGTATATAGTGCTTGTCTACGGTAAAATGTTCTTCTGTAAAGCTGCGTTTGTCTACTACCAGCCTTCGTTGGAAGTTCTCTTCTACTTCCATGTTCGTTTGCCAGAAGAACAGGTAGGGCGATATGGTAGTGCCCAGTATCCCTACCAGTGCCATAAAGTATTCAAGGCTGTTCTCGAAAGAGGGGAGCAGGGTGCTTTTCAGCACATCTTTCCAGTTGGTGTCTGTAATGAAGGGTATCACCAGGTAGCCAAAGAGCACAATGCACAGCCACTTCAGCACAGTAGCTATCCTCCTGTACGACCATTGTATAGTGCTGTACAGGAGTACTATCGTAAACCCCAGCGACCATGCATAGCCCGGTACAGAAGGTACCAGCAGGTTGCCCACAGCACCCATACTGGCTATGTCGGCACCTATATTCAGCACTATACTCGGAAAGCTTACCAGCAGTACCAGGTACAGGAAGTACTTAGGATAATATTTGCGGATGGTGCCGGTAAGACCCCGGTTAGTGACAATACCTATACGGGCACACATCTCCTGTATGGCTACCATCAGAGGGTAGGTAGCAATAGCAGTCCAAAGCAGCTTAAAACCAAATTGCGCGCCGGCCTGGCTATAAGTGGCAATGCCCGACGGGTCATCATCGCTGGCCCCGGTTATAAGCCCCGGGCCCAGTACCTTCCATGTTCTTTTCAGCTTCTCGCTGAGCTTGCGGGCAATACTCATAAATTGTTGAGCAGCAGATGTTATTATCAGGTAAAAATATCGTTTTAATGTGATGCTTATATAAAGAAATTGAAATAAAGTAGGAGGCCTGTAATTGACCAATCTTGATTAACTTTGCCGTCCTCCGAAAGGATTAGAATATTATGTTTGAAAACCTCAGTGAGCGCCTCGAAGGCGCGTTGAAGCAGCTAAAAGGTGAAGGCCGTATCAATGAGATAAACATTGCCACTACGGTTAAAGAGATACGTCGTGCATTGGTAGATGCCGATGTGAACTATAAGATAGCTAAAGAATTTACCGATAAGGTAAAGGACAAGGCTATGGGCGAAAAAGTGCTTACCTCAGTATCTCCGGGCCAGTTAATGGTGAAGATCGTGAAGGACGAACTGGCAGAACTGATGGGTGGTACTGAGAGCGAAATAGACCTTAACCATAAGCCCACCGTTATACTCATAGCCGGTCTGCAGGGTTCCGGTAAAACCACATTCAGTGGCAAACTGGCCAACTTCCTGAAGACCAAGAAAGGCCGCAATCCTTTGCTGGTAGCGGCAGATATCTACCGCCCTGCGGCTATGGACCAGTTGCAGGTACTGGGTGAACAGATAAAAGTACCTGTATACTGCGAGCCTGAGAATAAGGATGCGGTAGCTATAGCGCAAAATGCAATAGCAGAAGCCAAGAAGAACGGAAACAGTGTAGTGATAATAGATACTGCTGGACGTCTTGCTATAGATGAGGCAATGATGACCGAAGTAGCCAATATAAAGGCAGCAGTACAGCCGCACGAGATACTCTTCGTAGTAGACTCTATGACCGGCCAGGATGCTGTAAATACGGCTAAGGCCTTCAATGACAGGCTCAACTTCTCGGGTGTAGTACTTACCAAACTTGATGGTGACACAAGGGGTGGTGCGGCGCTTACTATCAAATACACAGTAGATAAGCCTATCAAGTTCGTAAGTATGGGCGAAAAGCTCGACACGCTTGATGTGTTTTACCCTGAACGTATGGCGCAGCGTATACTTGG
Source organism: Flavipsychrobacter sp. (assembly GCA_044227125.1). GTDB lineage: Bacteria > Bacteroidota > Bacteroidia > Chitinophagales > Chitinophagaceae > Polluticoccus. The sequence continues at coordinate 306,571 of JBGAFS010000001.1, read as the reverse complement.
CATGGGTGATATCACAACCCTTGTAGAGCGTGCCCAGGCCCAGTTTGACGAAGCTGAAGCTAAGAAACTGGAGAAAAAGATACGTGCCAATAAGTTCGATTTTGAAGACTTCAAGCACCAACTGGGGCAGATAAAGAAGATGGGTAATATCAAAGACCTGCTGGGTATGATACCGGGTGTAGGTAAGGCAATAAAAGATATTGACATATCGGATGATGCTTTTAATGGTATAGAAGCTATGATCAATTCTATGACCCCTTATGAACGTACCAACCCGGATGTAATTGACGGCAGCCGCAGGAAGCGCATAGCCCTGGGTTCCGGGAAAGATGTGCAGGAAGTGAATGCGTTTATGAAGCAGTTTGAGCAAATGAGGCAGATGATGGGGCAAATGAACAAGATGAAGGGGATGATGCCGGGCATGGGTATGGGAATGCCTTTCGGAAGAAAGTAGGATTTTTTAAATTCAGGAATTATATTTGAGCAAACAATCACTAATTATGAAGTCAATCGTTACAGGATTATTGATCTTTACCTGTGCTGCAACAGCAGTGGCCCAACCGGAAAAAGGAAATATAATGGTTGGTGCTAACCTCGCGAATGCAAATGCTACATTTGTTTCTGGCAGCAGCAATTATGGCGTTAACCTGAACCCAATGGCGGGCTTGTTCCTGACAAGGGATCTGGCAGTAGGTGCATCAGTTAATGTAGGTGCATCATTTGTAAAATCTGCTACATACCTCACTTATGGCGCAACTCCGTTTGCCCGTTATTTCTTCCCTACAAAGAAAAGGGACTTTACTAAAAACAGGTACTTTGCCCATATACAGGTGGGTTATGCAGGATACAGCACTATTAATGTTACTCCAAGTGTAAATAACAATGCGCTGACTGCAGGTGCCGGTGTAGGCATGGCTCACTTCATTACACCAAACGTAGCTTTGGAGTTGAGCGCAATGTATCACATGAATTATGATTTCAAATCAACTGTTATAAATCATATGCCGGGTATTAACTGGGGCTTCCAGGTATATCTGCCGGGCAAACACAAAGTAGAAAAGAAGCCTGCCGCTAAAAAAGCTAAGGCAGCTGAAGATGATGATGAATAGTTGAATTGATGATATTTATATATTTAAGCCCGGGTAGCGTGATTTTCACAAATCCGGGCTTATTATTTTGATTTTATTGAAGAAAAATCATACTTTCGCAATCCTTAATTTATTGTATAACCCAAATAATTTCTATTATTTATGTCGGTTAAGATTCGACTCCAACGCCACGGGTCTAAAAAGCGCCCGTTTTACTTCATCGTAGTAGCTAACAGTGCTGCTCCACGCGATGGTAAATTCATTGAAAAATTAGGTACTTACAACCCGCTGTCTGTTCCTGCTACAGTACGTATCAATCGTGAACGTTCACTGTACTGGTTACAGCAAGGTGCTATGCCTACGAATACTTGCCGCCGTATCCTTTCGTTTAAAGGTGTTCTCTACCTGAAGCACCTTATGCGTGGTGTTTCTCTCGGTCTGTTTGACGAAAAGTCTGCATGGGAGAAATTTGAATCATGGAATAACGAGCATGAGGAAGTGGTGGCTAAACGTGAGGAAACTCACCGTAAGCATAAAGCTGAAAAACGCCATGCACTGATGAGTGAATCAGTACGTCGTGTAGAAGAGAAGATGGCTGCAAGAGCTGCATCTGCTACAGCTGAAGAAAGTACAGAGTCTGCAGGTGAAGCAACTGAAGAGGCTCCAGCAGCAGAATAATCAATACTTAGGTTATCTACATTATATAAGTCCCGTCTTTTAGGCGGGACTTATTATTTAGCATCTATCCTGTTATCGACGACGATATATAATACAAAAGCCACTGATGAGTCAGTGGCTTTTGTATTATATCAGAGTGTATTACTACTGTTGCTTAGTAAACCTCACTGCTTTAGTATAGTCAGAGCTCTTATCAGAGAACTGTATGATGTATATGCCATTACTAAGACCGCCGATATTGATATTGGCAGTGTTAAGCTGAGATAGCTTGATGTCTGCAGATTGCAGGGTCTTTCCTACCTGGTCAGTAATACGAATATGCAGTTCTTTAGATATCGGGTTGTCTATCTTGACCATAAGCTCTGAACCGCTAACAGGGTTAGGGTATAGTAAGATGTTGCCAAATTCACCATTAACTGAACTAACTGAGGTTGTGAAAGGTAGTACGGTCAGTTTAGCTGGTTCGCTGGTATCGCTATTGATTAAATAACAACCCATATTGGTTTTTACAACACATTTGAATAAAGCTCCATTCAGATATGGGAATGCTTTAACAACGGTCAGGTCTTTGGTTTGAGCATTGGCAAACTGGCTGTTGTTGTATACGTAAGTATAGTGCTTGCCAGTATCAAGGCTCATTATCCAGCTATATTCGTAACCTGCAATGTCATTGCCTGTAGCATGAAACACTGCATCATTATATTGTACTACTGTTTCATCCAATGGGCTGTTATATATAGCAGGAGGCGGGTTAACGGACAGTTTTGCACCCACTGAGTTCAATGAAACCTGGCAGGCATCAGAGATAGTACAGCGATACAAGTTCTTGTCGAAAGACGCTAATGTTCCGAATATGCTTAGTTGCGATGATTGGACACCTGCATAAGGTAAGCTATTTGATAAATTAGCCCATGTATTACCATTGGTAGTACTTACTTGCCATTGATATATCAGCGATGTGCCGGTAGCCATTACAGTAAAGTATGCATTTGCTCCTACACAATGTATTGTGTCCTTAGGTTGTGATGTTATTGTTGTAACCGGGTACACATTCACTGCGCAACTGGCAGTTGCAACCGGTGTAGTACAGTTGTTGCCAACCATGCAACGGTAAGAACCTGTTTGAGCTACTGTAGCATTGCTGATCTGTAACATGTCAGTATTAACACCATTGAAGAAGGTGTTGTTAGTAAGTGGTGTAAATCCGGAACCAAAATCGGCATACCATTGGAAACTAGTCGCATTGGTTTGGGTAAAGCTGATAGTTGTATTAGCACCTGTACATATGTCAATATTAGATAAAGGTTGTGTTGTAATCACTGAAAGCGGAGTTACTGTCAGCATTGCAGCATTTGATATTAATGGGGCACCTGGACAAATACCACCTATGATACATCTATAGCTGTATCCATCCATATTGGTTGATGCACCTGTAATGTTCAGAGAAGAAGTTGCTGCACCACTATAAGTACTATTATTGACAATGTTTACAAATCCAAGGCCATCATTAACCTGCCATTGGTAAGATATGGTTGTGCCCGTTGCCACAACAGATAATGATGTATTACTATTAGGGCAAGCAGAAGTATTTACAGGTTGTGTAGTAATTACAGGCGCCGTAATTACAGTTAGTGTAGCAATATCAGAAGTTGCGGTTGTTTGGCAAGCACCGGTTACATAACATCTGAATTTATAACCATTAAGTGCCGTAGATGTGCCGGTAATTGTCATTTGAGGTGCATTTACACCTGAATAATAGGTTGTGTTAGTAAGGTTTGCCCATGTTGTACCCCCATTGGTACTTAGCTGCCACTGGTATGCTAATGATGTACCGGTAGCACCAACTGTAAAGTATGTATATCCTCCCGCGCAACTGTTAAGAGATGTTGGATGAGATATTATTGTTGTTGGCGGATACACGTTCAATATAGATGTTGTTGTAACAACAGGGCCTGAGCATGAATTGCTGAATATGCAACGATATGTACCTGTAGTAGCTACAGATGCAACAATGTTCAGCGTTCCTGTATTTACACCGCTATACGTAGCATTATTAGAAAGTGCTACAAAGCCAGAACCCTGGTCAACATACCATTGGAAGTTACTACCACCGATATGGCTAAATGTGATACTTGTGCTGTTGCCGCTACAAACCGTTGTGCTAACAGGAGGTTGTGTTGTAATTGAAACAGGAGGTATTATAGTAAGCGTTGCAGAGTTACTAAATACAGGGGACGGTTGGCATATGCCCGATATAGCACACCTATATAAATATCCATTCATTGTTGTTGGCGCTGATGTAATATTAAGCGTAGCATTGTTGGCTCCGCTGTATACGCCTGTATTTGAAACGTTTGAAAAACCTGAGCCAGTATTAACCTGCCATTGGTAGCTGATAGACGTACCGGCCCCGCTTACACTGAATGAAGCATTACTGTTAAAGCAAGTACTGGTATTTGAAGGGTCAGAGACCACAGATGGTGGGGTATTAAGCGTAAGTAAAGCTGCATTCGAAATTGCAGTTGATGAACATGCTCCGGTAGAAACACAACGATATAGGTTATTATTAAATGATAAAGGAGTTGATTGTATAGTTAGTTGGTTTGCATTTACACCGGAATAATTGACGCTTGCTGTCAAATTGCTCCATGTAGTTCCTCCATTCGTACTTATCTGCCACTGATACACTAATGAAGCCCCTGTTGCATTAACAGTGAAGTAGTTAGTAGTGTTTATGCAATTGTTTACTGCAACTGGTTGAGCAGTAATTATTGTAACAGGATATACATTTAGTATAGTATTATTGGTGGTAATGCTATTACATGTGCCTGATACAATACACCTGTATGTGCCGTTAGTAGCAGGTGATGCTGTTGATATACTAAGTGTTGGGGTTGTAGCGCCACTATACACACCTGAGTTTGTAACATTTGTAAAGCCAGAACCCTGGTCTATCTGCCATTGATAACTACTGGCATTTAGTGCTGTAAATGATATGCTGGTTGGGCTACCTGTGCAAACAGTAGTACTTGTTGGGGGCTGTACGGAAACCGTAGTAAGCGGAGTAGTGTTTAAATTCAGTGTAGCTGCATTTGACGTAGCAACAGATGAACAACTGCCGGATACGAAACATCTGAACTGATATCCATTTAATGTAATTGTAGGAGCAGTGACAGTTAACTGGTTGTTGTTGACACCACTATAAAAAGTAGCATTAGACAGATTAGCCCATGTAGAGCCTCCGTTTGTGCTTACCTGCCATTGGTATACCAATGATGCTCCTGTCGCAGCAACTGTAAAATAACTATTTATGCCAACGCAATTTGTAACTGAGCTTGGTTGAGAAGTAATTGTTGTAGTAGGGTAGATGTTTAGAATAGATGTGGTTGTTACTACAGGACCTGAGCATGCGTTGCTAAAGATGCACCTATAGGTGCCTGTATTTGCTACAGAGCCATTGTTTATTGTCAATGTTCCAGTATTTACACCACTATATGTAGCATTATTAGATAATGGAGTAAAGCCCGAACCCTGGTCTACATACCATTGAAAGATCGTGCCACCTATATGACTAAAACTAATGCTTGTGCTTCCACCTGCACATATAAATGAACTTACAGGAGGTTGATTGGTAATAGCAACAAATGGAGTAACCGTAAGAGTAGCCGCGCTGCTTAATGCAGGATTTGTCGGGCATACGCCTAACACAGCGCAACGATACAGATAGCCAGTCATACTGGCCGGAGCACCTGTTATTGCCAATGTAGCAGTGTTTGCACCAGAATAAACACCTGTGTTTGAGATATTAGTAAATCCCGAGCCAGTGTTAACCTGCCATTGATAAGAAATGGATGTGCCGCTGCCATTTACTGAAAAACTTGTATTCCCGTTTTGACATGTTGTAACATTACCCGGTTGTAGCGTGATAGCCGGGGCAGTGTTTAGAGTAAGTGTGCCTGCTCCAGATATAGCACTTGATAAACAAGCACCTATCACGTGGCACCTGTATTGATTATTGTTAAATGATAAAGGTGTATTGAATATTGTCAATTGGGTTCCGTTAACACCACCGTAAGTAGCGCTATTAGAAAGGTTGCTCCATGTAGCTCCACTATTCGTGCTTTCCTGCCACTGGTATACCAATGATGAGCCGGATGCTGATACATTGAAATAGGTATTAGCACCGACACAGCTGGTCGTATTGGCAGGATTTGATGTTACAGATGTTGTGCTGTATACATTCAAAACAGATGTATTTGTTGCAAAAGCCGGAGTACAACTGTTGCTGATAATACAACGGTAAGTCCCGATTGTTGACCCGTTAACATTACTAATGTTTAATGTAGATGTGTTGATACCACTATATGTTGCATTATTTGATAATATGGTAAATCCTGAGCCAAAATCACCATACCATTGAAAATTGGTAGCATTTGGTGCTGTAAATGAGATACTGGTACTTGTGCCCGTGCATACCACCGTTTGAACTGGTGGTTGGACACTGACTATGGCAAGTGGATTTACCGTAAGAGTAGCAGCCGATGATACAGCAGGGGGAGGAGTGGGGCCGGTAGCTTCGCATCTGTACCAGGAACCTGTCATAGCAGCCAGTGCAGACGTGATATTTAATGTGGCAGTGCTTACATTGCTATAAGGACCTGTATTAAGCAGGTTGACCCAGGTGGCACCACTGTTTGTACTAATTTGCCATTGGTAAGCTGTGGCATTATTAGCGTTAATACTAAAACTTGTGTTGGCACCTTCGCATATTATGCTGTTCGAAGGGTTCGTTACAATAGAGGGGGCCTGTGCAATAGCATTGATCGAGAGCAATACTAAAAGCACAGTGATAATGGATAGATTTGTTTTCATTATAGATGTTTTTGCTTTAAAATAAAATATTTACAAGATAACGATAGTTATCTTATGGGGTATAGCGAAAGGTATGAATAAAATATTAATTATTTAAGCGCCTTAGCGCGTAATGGTGTAATATATTGATTGTGTTTTTGTTACATTATTTACTTCATCTGCTACTTGCGCAATTTGTAGACATAGTGATGCATCATAGTTGGGAAGGGTCTTACGCTTCCGGAGAATTCAATTGTAAGCCCGAGTTGTTTGAATGTATTCAGGTAACGCTTGTTCGATCTGAAATTAAGAGGTACGGGTACACCTTTTTTCATTTTATTTAATATCCAATCCTCACCTGAGATGTAAATTCTATCTAACTGATTGATATACATTTCTTCTACAAGAATTATCGAACCTCCTGGTTTAAGTATCCTTTTTAGTTCAAACATATAATATTCAGGATCAGGTGTATGGTGCATAGTAGCTAACGCCAGAACTATGTCAAATGAATTATCGGAGAATGGAAGTTCTTTTGTGGTAGTGATCTTAAAATCTATCCTTGGGTCTGCTAGTATCTCGTCTGAAAGGTTTTGGTCTCTTATTACATCTAATCCTGTTACTTTGAGGCTGGGATTTAGCTTTAAGAGTTCTATGGCTGTGTACATATTGCCACAGCCAAAATCCATCATATTGGAATTGTCAGGTATTAGTTTCGATAGGTAATTAGCAAAGGTGATAGACCTTTGGTGAGTGAGTTTTTTATATATCGGGAGATTTGCTATAAACATATTATTATTTTGAAGCCTTGATATAGTATTGTCCGCCCATCGGGATCCAGCTCATATACTTTTCAAGAGGGAGAAATGGCTTGAATAACTTGTGCCTCGGAAAAAACAAAGTGAAGTGTGATGAAGGATTTTTGAAACCGGCATTCTTTTCCAATTGCTTTACATAGGGTGCTGTAACTAACACAGCATCAACATCAAATGGACAGTCTTTTACCAATTTTTGAGTCACGGGATTCCATGGGTTATGTTCAAAATTATACATCCTGCAGCCTGGTTTTAGTACTCTGCAAGCTTGCTGCATTAACTTCAGATGGTAGGCCTTGTCTACGTGGTGCAATGTGCCTACCAGAAATACAATGTCGAATGTATTATCATCAAATGGCATATTTTCTCCATCATAAACCTGAAAGTGACAATTAGGTAGGTTACGGGCTATAGCTGATTCTACAACTTTCTCGGTTATATCAATACCATATACTTCAGCATTCGGGAAGTATTTAATAAAAAACCTGGCAGCATTGCCATCGCCACTGCCTATGTCGAGAATTTTTATCTTTTTATTTGGATCACCAATTTTTGACTCAACTCTATGAATTTCTTCTACCCTGTATTCACTAAAATAGTCGCTATCGGCTCCACTGATTTTTATATTCTCATTATGTACCTTTCTGTAGTCTCCGACGAACTCGTCGAACTCATCAAATTTTCTTTCAGACATAATGGTTTAAATATTTTTGCCTGCAAATATAGGTTTTGTAATCTTATGAAGTTAAGGGTTTATAATATCTGTTTACAAACAAATGATTTGCTATTTTTAGCCTGATAATAATCTGTTATGTCATTTAGGTTAAACTGGAAAACTGCCTTTTGGATATTTGCATTAATAATATTTATTGTAATGCCTTACTTAAGTAAGGACTATGGTCAGAGCGGGGATGAATGGGTGCAAATAGAATATGGTAAGGATATATGGAATTATTTTAAAAATGGAGATAAACAAGCCCTTGATTATAGTAATAAGAGCTTGCAGTTTCAACACCAGGAATTATATGGTGGGTTATTTGACTATACATTAGAAGTAATACACAGATGGATGCCTTCAGTAGAACAACTTAAGCTCCGTCATTTTTTCAATGCACTATTTGGGGCATTGTTAATGCTATTTACAGGCTTACTGGCACGTAGGTTAAGCAATAAATGGTCTGTGGGCTTACTGGCATTGTTATTTATTTTCTTTTCTCCCAGGATATTCGGAGAAAGCATGAATAATCCTAAGGACATACCATTTGCTACAGGGTTTGTGATTGGTGTGTATGCGATTGTAGCTTATTTGCAGGATTTCCCCCGAAAGGCAGTAATAAATGCATTACTAATTGCCGTCGGTTTAGGGATTGCGTTTGGTGTCAGATCTGCCGGTGGTATTTTGCTTATTGGTTACTTTATATTGTTTGCAGGGTTATACTACATAACTAATAAGGCTTTTAAAGCCCAACTGGCTGATAATAAGAACCGCCTTTTGATACGAATAGCTTTGATCTTTGTCGGAGGTGTATTAGGCGGATATATAATAGGATTACTGGCATGGCCTTGGGGTATACAGTCGCCAGTTTCAAATACCCTGGCTGCGCTGCAGGAAATGACAAATCGTTCTGTAGTGTTACGTGTGCTATTTGAGGGCGAATACAGACCTAACAATAACATGCCTTGGTATTATGAGTTTAAGTGGATATTGATGACAAGTCCGCTTATTATAATAGCAGGTATATTGTTGTATATGGGTATGTCTGTAAGGCAGTTGAAAAAGTTAGGCGCTTTTACGATTATTGTTCCTGCATTTTGTGCATTCTTCCCATTGCTGTATATGATATACAAACACTCAAGTGTACATGACACATGGAGGCATGTATTTTTTGTGTACCCCGGCTGGGTGGTAATGGGAGCTATGGGTTTCGATTTTCTTACGGAATATATTAAGAATGAAAAACGAAAAATGATACCCTATTTGGTTGCTGTACTGGGGTTATTGCCGGCTATAGTTTGGATAGTGAGAAGTCATCCTAACCAATATGTGTATTTCAATGAATCTGTAGGAGGTGTGAAAGGAGCGTATGGGTACTATGATATCGATTATTATCAAAATAGCGGGAAACAGGCTGCGGACTGGATAAAGGCAAATGCGAAGCCTATACCAGGCAGAAGAATGATGGTGCGCTCAAATATGTCTGCGTATAATAAGTATTTTGAATTTCATCCAACGTTTATAGATGCCGATTACGGAAGATATACCGAACGTAACCAACTGGAATGGGATTATTATGTAGCTTACCCCAGATATATTTCTGCGGAGCAGATGCAGAATGGTAAATGGGATCTTCAGAATACAGTTCATAAAGTAGAAATAGACGGAGTACCGTTATGTGTAGTAGTAGCAAGAAAGAGCAGGGCAGGAATTGAAGCTCATGACGCAATGATGAAAAAAGACTATGCTACAGCAGTTGAGAAATATAAAGAGTATATACAGAGTGATACCACTGATGAGTATACATATGTCAATTATGGAATAGCATTGGCATCCATAGGGCAGTTAGATGACGCAGTAAATGCACTCAGGAAAGCAACAGAAATAGATGCAACCAAACCAGAGTTCTTTGAAACTCTTGCGCAGGTATGCAGAGCAAAAGGAGATATGCAGGGTTTTCAGTCTGCAATGAATAAGGCCCAGGAGCTTGCATTGGCTGAACAGGAGAAAGCCGGAGAACAAGCTCAAGAATAAAGTATATGATAAGACAACGGAGGCATTTTGATACATTCGATGCTTTACGCTTCCTTGCTTTTTTTAAAGTATTCCTGCTGCATTTGCCTATTCTGGCTTTTCCATGGTTTAATTACCTGCGCGCAGGTGGCGGGGTAGGAGTACAATTTTTCTTTGTGCTCAGTGGTTTTCTGATCACATATATATTGATGGACGAAAAAGAACATGCAGGTAAGATAAATCTAAAGAACTTTTTTGCCCGCCGTATTTTCAGGATCTGGCCACTGTATTTTCTGATGCTTTTTGTAGCGTACACTACACCATATATTTTATCAAATTTCCTGCACCTTTCATCGTCAAATGATGGATATGAACCCAAGTTGATCTATTCAGCGTTGTTTTTGGAGAATTACAGGATGATGTATACACATAACCATGCAAATGTGTCTCCGCTATCAGTAATGTGGTCTTTGTGCATAGAAGAGCATTTTTATATAGTATGGGGTATTGTGGCATATTTTATGAGCACACGCAATATCCTTTATTTTTTACTCACATCTGTCTTTACAGGGATATTAGCCAGGTGGCTATATGCTGCGAATAATATTCCATCATTAGACCTGCTGACTAATATTGATCTTTTTGCATTTGGAGGTATTGCAGCTTACTTCATGGTTTATAAGCCAATATTATCAGGAAAATTTTCTGATAGATTTTCAATTCAGGGCAAGAAACTGTATGTCTTATTGTTAATAACAATAGTTGTAGTGTTCTCTCAATACGCGGACAATGATTATTCCTTTATTTGGATGACAACATTGTTAGGGCTTGGTTTTAGCCTGCTTGTTTTTTTCTGTGTTGAAGGGAAGGAGAGGCTGATAATAACAGATACCAATATCCTGAGCAGATTAGGTATTTATACTTATGGGCTGTATTTATATCATACATTGATCATCAATCTGCTGAAGCAAGTGTTTGCTAAACTAAACTGGGGATTAGATAGTAGCTGGTATGCTATTGTTTTTATTATTGGTAGTGCAGTTTTGACAATTATCTGTAGTATAGGGTCCTATTACCTGTTTGAAAAACCATTCCTTCGTTTGAAGAAGTATTTCAGATAAAATTACTAGCTATTCAGGAATGCTAATGCAGTGATAACAATGTACAGACCAATAAGAGCGGCAGTTACCCATTTTGCCTTAGCTTCGATTTTTCTCAAATGAACTCGTTGTGACATGTATTCAGGATTTGCGCTACTTTGTTATTCATTTAATCAATTACTGTAACGCAAATATTGAGCCAAACCTATGTCATCCGTTTGTAAGATTTTAATAACTCTGGTTAGGTAATTATTATTTCTTTAACCAGTCTTCTATCTCTGCCTGGTTCATTGAGATATAATTTGTCCGGGCTTCGACCCAGCCATTGTTTACAAGAAATATAGCAGGCCAGCTAAATCCGGCTATGGCCGTAAAATCATCGGCTTCCAGTTTGCTATGTGGGATGTTTTTAGCATTAGTTGCCTTCCAGAATGCTTCAAGATATTTGTCATTGCCTGCATATACCATATAAAAAGGAAGAGCGGGGTTATTTTTTTTCATGATATGCATCTTGTATGCAGCCATCTTGCAATGCGGGCATTTCAAGCTAAAAAAAGCAATTACATATTTCCCTTTATATAAGTCTATAGAAGGTGCATCTGATTTGCCTTGCGTATAAAGTGCATGAAGGTCTATTTTGTATTTGTCCTTATTTAGCCATGATGGATTCGTATCAGGTGGAGGGTATACAGCAAATGTAGATACTGACAAACCTATGAAAGTGATAGGTATAACCCATTTGAAGCGATTTATTTGTAATCCTTTATGATACCTGATAAGGATTATGATTATCAAAGCTAATCCTATGTTTTTTAGTAGAGAAGATGATGGGCTCATCGCTATTTCATCACCAAAACAACCACAGTTAACATCATTTCCAACAGCAATCCATAAATAAACAAGATAAATACTAAACATAGCCAGAAGTACAAGGGCAATTTTCAAAATCCATTTTCTATGTCCATATATATTGAGTAAAAACATAAGCCCTAAAGCTGCTTCCATGCCGGTAAGTACCCTTGATCCAATTAATGCTAATGTCCACGGCAGATGTACATATTCAACCATTGTATACTGAAACCGCTCAAAGCTCTCAAGGGAGTATAGTTTCGTATATGCTGAATAGCAGAAGATAAGACCGGTAAGAATGGAAATAATTGTCAACAGGACTGATTTTATATTCTTCATCGTAGAGGTAAAATGTAATTACAATAATCAAAAATACTATAGTTAATCAATCTTCAGAGAACAAAAAAGGCACCGATATCGGTGCCTTTTTTACGTGTAGTATAAATACTATTTAAGTGTACAACCTGTACCACCACCTGCTTTCACAGTTGTGTTCCATGTATCACACCAAGTCTTAGCATCTGATTTTTTAGCTTTTGTCAGAGTGTAAGAATAAGGAGTGTTGCCAGCTAATGTGCAAGAGCAAGTGTAATCTTTTTTGCAAGATGTAAATGCCATTGCGAAAAGTGCGATTGCTGCAATCGGGGCGAATTTTTTCATAATTGTGTCAGTTTTTAGAGTTATTAAAACAAATATAATGTTCAGGTTTAAATATTAAAATAGGTATAGCTATAATTTTTTATCTTTTAACCATTAGGTTTAAAGTACAGCAAAAGTATCCTGTATGATAATGGTTGTATATACCGAATTGAGGGTATTTTACATCCGTACCAGCACTTATATTTACTTTGTGACTACTATATATAATGCAATAAATATAATCTTTACTCCCAATTTATATATTGTTTATTTATTCATTTATTTTGTATTTTATTGGTAATCAATTTCTTGTGAGTTGTTATACATTGAGAGTATTTTGAAGAGTAACAGAATCTTTTCCACAAAGGCATTTTTGGAATAAATTTTGCTAAATCATTTAACCCTTCGTATATTTGCAATCCCTTTTTTGGGAGCTAGCGCGTGCACAAATTACTTTTGACTGAATTTTGTTGATACAGTTACAACCTGTACCGGAAGGTTTGACCTTTGGGTATGGGGCTTTATTGTTTGTAAAAAAATTGAGTTTTTAACATATTATGGCTATACCACAAAAACGAACCGCTTCAGGACGTGTTAATTTCGGCAAGATACATGATGTTGCTGATACGCCTGATTTGCTGGGCATTCAATTGCAATCGTTTCAGGATTTCTTCCAGCTTGAAACTACACCTGACAAACGTAACAACGAAGGGTTGTTCCGTGTGTTTAAGGAAAATTTCCCGATCACAGATACGAGGAACATCTTCGTGCTGGAGTTCCTGGATTATTTTATCGACCCGCCTCGCTACACCATTGATGAGTGTATGGAGCGTGGTCTTACTTATTCAGTTCCGCTGAAAGCAAAGCTGAAACTGAGCTGTAATGATGAAGAACACGTAGACTTTGAAACTATTGTTCAGGATGTGTTCCTGGGCAATATTCCATATATGACGCCGCGTGGTACCTTTGTTATCAATGGTGCTGAGCGTGTTGTAGTGTCTCAATTGCATCGTTCTCCCGGTGTATTCTTTGGCCAGAGTGTTCACCCTAACGGTACTAAGATTTATAGTGCCCGTGTGATACCTTTCAAAGGTGCATGGATGGAGTTTGCTACAGACATCAACAATGTAATGTATGCTTACATCGACCGTAAGAAAAAGTTCCCTGTAACTACTTTGTTGCGAGCTATAGGTTACGAAACAGATAAGGATATCCTTGAGCTGTTTGGTATGGCTGACGAAGTGAAAACTGATAAGAAAACACTTGAGAAGAATATAGGTCGCCGTCTTGCTGCGCGTGTACTTCGTACTTGGACAGAAGATTTCGTTGATGAAGATACAGGTGAAGTTGTTACTATTGAGCGAAATGAAGTAGTGTTGGATCGCGACAGTGTGCTTGATGAGGATAATGCTGCTATGATCATTGATATGGGTATACCTACGGTATTCCTGCAGAAAGAAGAAGTAAGCGGCGATTTCTCTATCATATACAATACCCTGAATAAGGATACTTCAAACTCTGAACTGGAAGCGGTACAACATATCTATCGCCAGTTACGTGGTTCTGATGCTCCGGATGATGAAACAGCGCGTGGTATCATTGAGAAGTTATTCTTCAGTGATAAGCGTTATGATCTTGGTGAAGTAGGTCGTTATAAGATCAACCGCAAGTTGGGTCTGGATATCAACCTCGATACGAAGGTATTGAGCAAGGAAGATATCATTTCAATCATTAAATATCTTGTTCGTCTTACCAATGGTAAAGCGGAAATAGATGATATTGACCACTTAAGCAACCGTCGTGTACGTACAGTGGGTGAGCAATTGTTTGCTCAGTTTGGTGTGGGTCTGGCTCGTATGGCTCGTACAATCCGCGAACGTATGAACGTTCGTGATAACGAGGTGTTCACGCCAATTGACCTGATCAATGCGCGTACGTTGTCTTCTGTTATTAACTCATTCTTCGGTACATCACAACTTTCTCAGTTCCTTGACCAGACAAACCCGCTGTCTGAGATCACGCACAAACGTCGTATCTCTGCGTTAGGCCCTGGTGGTCTGAGCCGTGAACGTGCAGGTTTCGAGGTGCGTGACGTACACTATAGCCACTATGGCCGTCTGTGTACTATCGAAACACCGGAAGGTCCGAACATCGGTCTTATCTCTACGCTTTGCGTACATGCTAAGATCAATGAAATGGGCTTTATCGAAACTCCATACCGTAAGGTTAAAGAAGGTAAAGTTGATCTGAAACATCATCATTATCTGAGTGCAGAAGAAGAAGATCTGGCTAAGATCGCCCAGGCAAACGTGCCATTGGATGATAAAGGCCATTTCGTAGAAGATAAAGTAAAATCTCGTCAAACTGGTGACTTCCCGATACTTGAACCGCAAGAAGTAGAGTACATGGACGTGGCACCTAACCAGATAGTAGGTCTTAGTGCATCACTCATTCCGTTCCTAGAACACGATGATGCCAACCGTGCGCTGATGGGATCAAACATGCAACGTCAGGCTGTTCCGCTTATCCGCCCGCAAGTGCCAATAGTTGGTACAGGTCTGGAAGCAAAAGCTGCACGTGACGCACGTATCCAGATACACGCTGAAGGTACGGGTGTTGTTGAGTATGTTGATGCTAACGAAATTCATGTTCGTTATGAACGTGGTGAAACAGCTCGTTTGGTTTCATTCGAAGATGATCTGAAAGTTTATTCACTTACTAAGTATAAGAAAACCAACCAAAGTACCAGCATTACTTTAAGGCCATCTGTAAGGGTAGGTCAGAAAGTAAAAGAGCATGACTTCTTAACTGAAGGTTATGCTACTAAAGATGGTGAATTGGCGCTTGGCCGTAACCTGAAAGTGGCATTCATGCCTTGGAAGGGTTACAACTTCGAGGATGCGATCGTGATCAACGAGAAAGTTGTTCGTGATGACCTCTTCACATCTGTACACATAGATGAGTATGAACTGGAAGTTCGTGATACTAAGCTTGGTGAAGAAGAACTTACTCCGGATATACCAAACGTATCTGAAGAAGCTACTAAAGACCTCGATGAGAATGGTATCATCAGGGTTGGTGCTCACGTTAATGAAGGTGATATACTAATTGGTAAGATCACTCCTAAAGGTGAAACTGATCCTACTCCTGAAGAAAAACTACTTCGTGCTATCTTCGGCGATAAAGCTGGTGATGCTAAAGATGCTTCTCTGAAAGCTCCGAGCGGTACAGAAGGTATCGTTATATCTAAACAATTATTCCAACGTGCTAAGAAGGACAAAAATTCTAAGGTTCGTGAAAAAGCTGCACTGGAAAAAATAGATAAAGTACACGAGAAAAACCTCGAAGACCTGAAGAACCTGTTGCTGGATAAACTGATGACATTGTTGAAAGACAAATCATCTGCCGGTATCACAAATAACTTCGGTGAGCTTGTATTGAGCAAAGGCGGTAAGTTCAATTCTAAAACACTTGGTTCGATAGACTATCAAAACGTTAACCCGCTTGGTTGGACAGGTGATAAAGAAGTAGATGAACTCATCAACCAATTACTGCACAACTACAATATCAAGTTCAACGAAGAACTGGGTCGTTACAAACGTGAGAAATTCAACCTCAGCATTGGTGATGAGTTACCAGCTGGTGTGTTGAAACTGGCTAAAGTATATCTTGCTAGCAAGCGTAAGCTGAAAGTGGGTGATAAGATGGCCGGTCGTCACGGTAACAAAGGTATCGTTGCTAAAATAGTTCGTGAAGAAGATATGCCGTTCCTGGAAGATGGAACGCCGGTTGATATCGTTCTGAACCCGCTTGGTGTACCTTCTCGTATGAACCTCGGACAGATATATGAAACTATCCTTGGTTGGGCAGGTGAAAAACTGGGTGTTAAGTTCGCTACTCCTATCTTCGACGGTGCTACTGTAGAAGAAATAGAAGGACTTATTAATAAAGCAGAATTGCCTGACTTCGGTCATACTTACCTGTATGATGGCGAAACAGGTGAACGTTTCCACCAGAAAGCTACAGTTGGCATCATCTACATGATCAAACTGCACCACATGGTTGACGATAAGATGCACGCTCGTTCTATCGGGCCATACAGCCTTATCACACAACAACCATTGGGTGGTAAAGCGCAGTTCGGTGGTCAGCGTTTCGGTGAGATGGAGGTTTGGGCACTTGAAGCATATGGTGCTGCCAACATCCTGCAGGAACTGCTTACCCTGAAATCGGATGATATCATGGGTCGTGCTAAGACTTACGAAGCAATCGTTAAAGGTGACAACATACCTAAAGCAGGTATACCTGAATCATTTAACGTATTGGTGAATGAGTTACGCGGTCTGGGTCTGGAACTGAAATTTGAATAATTACTAGTAGACAAGTATAACCCAACTACTAACTACTAATAACACTGTATAAAAAGATTATGGCAATAAAGAAAGATAACCGCCCTAAGGCGGGATTTGGAAAAATCACTATCAGTCTTGCTTCTCCTGATACGATCCTTGATCGTTCATATGGTGAAGTACTGAAGCCTGAAACAATTAACTACCGTACATACAAACCTGAACGTGATGGTTTGTTCTGCGAAAAAATATTCGGACCTGTGAAGGATTACGAATGTTATTGCGGCAAGTACAAACGTATCCGTTATAAGGGTATTGTTTGTGATCGTTGCGGTGTTGAAGTAACAGAAAAGAAAGTACGTCGTGAGCGCCTTGGCCACATCAAACTGGTGGTGCCTATCGTACACATTTGGTACTTCAAAAGTTTGCCTAATAAAATAGGCTACCTGCTTGGTACAAGCTCTAAAAAGCTTGAAAGCATTGTATACTACGAACGTTATGTAGTAATACAGGCTGGTGAAGCTGATGAGATGATCCGTCAGAAATTGAATCTTAAAGATTCTGAAAATACTCACCAGCAGTTACTGACTGAAGATGAATACCTGGATATCCTGGATTCATTGTCAAAAGACAACCAGCATCTGTCTGATGAAGATCCTAACAAATTCATCGCTAAGATGGGTGCAGAGGCTGTACACTCTTTATTGAGCCGTATAGACCTGGATCAGTTGTCTTATGATCTGCGTAATGCTGCGGCTAACGAAACTTCACAGCAACGTAAACAGGAAGCGCTTAAGCGTCTTAGTGTAGTTGAAGCTTTCCGTGATGCAAATACAAGGGTAGAGAACAGGCTTGAATGGACTGTAATGCAGTACATTCCTGTTATCCCGCCAGAACTTCGTCCGTTAGTACCACTGGATGGTGGTCGTTTCGCATCTTCTGATCTGAATGATCTGTACCGTCGTGTTATTATCCGTAACAACCGTCTTAAACGTCTGATAGAGATCAAGGCTCCGGAAGTGATCTTACGTAACGAAAAACGTATGTTACAGGAAGCGGTTGACTCTCTGTTCGATAACAGCCGTAAATCAAACGCTGTTAAAGCAGAAGGCGGACGTGCTCTGAAATCACTTTCTGATGTACTGAAAGGTAAACAAGGTCGTTTCCGTCAGAACCTCCTCGGTAAACGTGTTGACTACTCTGGTCGTTCGGTTATCGTTGTAGGCCCTGAAATGAAACTCCATGAGTGCGGTCTACCGAAAGATATGGCTGCTGAATTATTCAAGCCATTTATCATTCGTAAGCTCATAGAAAGGGGTATAGTAAAAACTGTTAAGAGTGCGAAGAAACTGGTAGAACGTAAAGAAGCAGTCGTTTGGGATATCCTTGAAAATGTACTGAAAGGGCACCCGGTTCTCCTTAACCGTGCCCCAACGCTTCACCGTCTTTCTATCCAGGCATTCCAACCAAAGCTTATTGAAGGTAAAGCTATCCAACTGCACCCGCTCGTGTGTTCTGCGTTCAACGCCGACTTTGATGGTGACCAGATGGCGGTACACGTACCGTTGAGCAATGCTGCAATACTTGAAGCACAGTTGTTGATGCTTGCTTCTCACAATATCCTTAACCCGCAGAATGGTACACCAATTACCCTGCCTTCTCAGGACATGGTGCTTGGTCTGTACTACATCACTAAGGGTAAAAAGAACATGCCGGAAGATCCTGTAAAAGGCGAAGGCAAAACTTTCTACAGTGCTGAAGAAGTATTGATAGCATATAACGAAGGTAAAGTTGACCTCCATGCTTTCATTAAAGTGAAAGTAGATGTTCGTCAACAGGATGGTTCTCTGAAAAGGCAATTGCTGGAAACAACCGTTGGACGTGTAATGTTCAACCAGTTCGTTCCTAAGGAAAATGGTTATGTGAATGCATTGCTGACTAAGAAATCACTTCGTGAGATCATCGGTGATATCCTGAAAAATACAACGATACCTAAAACTGTACAGTTCCTTGATGATATCAAAACACTTGGTTTCCGTACGGCGTTCCGTGGTGGTCTGTCATTCAACATCAAAGATCTGAAGATACCTGATGTTAAAGAAGAAATGATCCAGGCTGCACAGGGTGAAGTTGATGAAGTATGGGAAAACTATAACATGGGTCTTATCACGAACAACGAACGTTATAACCAGATCATCGATATCTGGTCTCGTGTTGATACCCGTGTGACTGAAACCCTGATACGTGAAATGGCAAATGATAAACAAGGTTTCAACTCTGTTTACATGATGCTTGATTCAGGTGCTCGTGGTTCTAAACAACAGGTAAAACAGCTCGCAGGCTTAAGAGGTCTGATGGCTAAACCTCGTCGTAGTGGTTCTACAGGTTCAGAAATTATCGAAAATCCGATCTTGTCAAACTTCAAAGTAGGCTTGTCGGTATTAGAATACTTCATCTCTACGCACGGTGCGCGTAAAGGTCTTGCGGATACCGCCCTTAAAACAGCGGATGCCGGTTACCTGACACGTCGTCTCGTAGACGTTGCTCAAGACGTAGTTATCAATGAGGAAGATTGCGGTACACTTCGTGGTATTGCTACTTCAGCGCTGAAAGACAATGAAGAAATAGTAGAGCCATTATATGACCGTATACTTGGCCGTACTTCTCTGCATGATGTATATGATCCGCTGACTGAAGAATTGCTCGTTAAAGCTGGCGAAGAAATAACTGAAGATATCGCTAAGCGTATAGACCAGAGCCCGATAGACACAGTTGAGATACGTTCAGTGCTTACTTGCGAAAGCCGTCGTGGTGTGTGTGCGAAATGTTATGGCAAAAACCTTGCAACCGGCTACATGGCACAGCAGGGTGATGCGGTAGGTATCATAGCAGCACAGTCAATCGGTGAACCAGGTACACAGTTGACACTTCGTACGTTCCACGTAGGTGGTGTGGCAGGTTCTTCTGCAATTGAATCTCAATTGGCTGCAAGGTTTGATGGTACAGTTCAGTTCGATGGTTTACGTACTACAGCATTTACTGATGCTGAAGGCGAAAACGTAACTGTTGTTATTGGCCGTACAGGTGAAATGCGTATAATAGATGTTGCTAACGACCGTCTCCTCATCACAAATAACATACCATACGGTTCTCACCTGAAAGTGAAGAATGGCCAGAAAGTGAAGAAAGGTGATGTTATCTGTACATGGGATCCGTTTAACGCCGTTATCGTATCAGAACTGAATGGTAAGATACGTTTCGACAATGTTATCGAAGGTGTTACTTATCGTGAAGAAGCTGATGAACAAACAGGCCACCGCGAGAAAGTAGTTATCGAAACTAAAGACAAGACTAAGATTCCTTCTATCGTTGTAGAAAACGGTAAAGAAGAGAAATCATACAACTTACCGGTAGGGTCTCACATCATTGTTTCGGCAGGCGATGCTGTAAACAACGGACAGGTAATCGTTAAGATACCGCGTGTGATGGGTCGTAGCCGAGATATCACGGGTGGTCTTCCACGTGTAACTGAATTGTTTGAAGCACGTAACCCAAGTAATCCTGCTATCGTAGCTGAGATTGATGGTGTTGTAACCTTCGGCTCTGTAAAACGTGGTAACCGCGAAATAATAGTAGAATCACGTGAAGGATTGGTTAAGAAGTACCTTGTACCTCTTACTCGTCATATCATGGTTCAGGATGGTGACTTCGTTAAAGCCGGTACTTCCCTGTCTGACGGTGCTACTACTCCGGGTGATATCCTCGCAATTAAAGGACCTTTCGCCGTTCAGGAATACCTTGTTAACGAGATACAGGAAGTATATCGTCTCCAGGGTGTTAAGATCAACGATAAGCACATTGAGGTGATCGTTCGCCAGATGATGCGTAAGGTTACTATCATTGATCCGGGAGATACTAAGTTCCTTGAAGATGATACAGTTGATAAATTTGACTTCCAGGTTGAAAATGACTGGATCTTCGATAAGAAGGTAGTAATGGAAGCGGGTGATTCAGACAAACTGCATCCGGGCCAGATAGCTACACTGCGTGAAATACGTGAAGAGAACAGCTTGTTGCGTCGTGCTGATAAGAAAACAGTTGAATATCGTGATGCTAACCCTGCTACATCAGCTCCGCTGTTGTTAGGTATCACTAAAGCATCATTAGGTACTCAAAGCTGGATATCTGCAGCATCGTTCCAGGAAACTACGAAAGTACTTTCTCAGGCAGCTATCAACGGTAAATCAGATAACCTGATGGGCTTGAAAGAAAACGTTATTACAGGTAACCTGATACCAGCTGGTACCGGTATGCGTGAACTCGATGACTTGGTTGTTGGTTCTAAAGAAGAATTTGAACTGCTCATGGCTAACCGTGATGTGCTTCAATTCGACGACGAAGAATAGTATTAAGCTACTCTCAATATTAAGCCGCTGCATTTGCAGCGGCTTTTTTTATTTGGATGTTCTTTTGCGTATATGTGGTGCAAACTTAGTTGTGTGAAACTCTATCCTGTAGCTTATTGCAGGAATCAACCCAGTTTCTCTAACATACTTTATTGTATTACTCCTTGTGTCAAAATATGTATAAGAGTAGTTTCTCCTGTTGGTAGCATTTTGCAGGTTCAATTCTAAGATGTGTGTGGCTTTCCTGTTGTTGAGTTTCAAATAGCAACCCGCGTCTATGCGAAAGTAGTACGGGTCTTGCAGCGTATAGAAAAGTCCATTTGTATATATGGTTCTTCCTGCTGCGATTGATTGTGCAGCATCTATTGGAGACTCTCTCTGCCCGCCACTATATAAGACCTTGCCATTGAGTCCCAATAGCTCATGTTTACGTTTATCCAGGTAGAATTCTTTGCCCGCGACTACATTGCATTGATAAGTCCTGTTGAAGTGCCCGTTATATGTATCTCCTTTATAGTTTGTGTATGTTGATCTGTATAAAGACCCTGTAACAAGAAAATAATAGTTATTAGCAAAAGGTCTTTCAACAGTAATGTCGATACCATAGTTTCTGCCAGTACCGGTACTTATTAGTTGTTTTGTACCAATAAGGGAATACACATTCTCAGCATTAATAATGGAGAATCCGCTGGATGTATCCATTTCTACAGGTATGTTATACAGGTATTGATAATAGAGTTCTGTTTTTAAATGGATCTGTAATGGTAATACAGTTTCATATCCTGCAACAAGGTGATAAGCCCGGAGCAGATCCAGCCCCATATTAGGGTATATATTAGTTGATGATAATGACGGGTCCCTGTACAAATAAGTTGAAATATTATCAGGTTTGCTGTGCCATCCGGTTGCTATGGATAATTTATTATTACCTATGCCATAGGTGATTGATGCCCTTGGTTCGATACTATATTTTTTGTTTAATGCATAATAGGAAGCATGTATCCCGGCGGTAGTGGTGATTTTATCTGTTATTCTTGTTTTTAGTTGTGTATATACCTGGTAATATTCTGTGCTGCCATTCCCATCTAGTATCTCATTCCATTGTCTTGTGCCAAAATCGTACTGCCTGTCATTTAATTTATAGCCTAATTCGTGCAATACAATGCCTGACCGAAAGGTGTTTCTTTTGCTTAATTTATTATTATACAGAACAGATAATCTTATCGCGCTATTCTGAAAGGATCCATATTCTGTATTTACAGGATTATAGCTATCAAGTACATTTAATGTATCAGAATGTTTATTAGCCTGCGTGTATGAGGCGGACAATACGGCTTTAATATATGATCTCTGCGATAGAAATTTCAGGTAACTAATGCCAGTTATCCCTGTTTTACTGATGTTAGAAAGTTTAAGGTTAGGGTTAGCGTCAGTCCATTCAGTGCTGTCTTTAGCCGGGTCTGTACGTAGTCTGTTGCTGCCCCCTAGTCCAAATATTGAAATAGTTCCTGCCTTTTTTATCGGGAAGTTCATTTTGAAGGAGAGGTCCTGGTAGTCAGGTATCAGACCATTCAGGTTTAGTTTGTTTTGTATAAGGGCCAGGGTAGAGTAGCGGTAGTCAATAAGATAGGAGGATTGCCCACCTTGCCTGAAAGGGCCTTCTGTAGCTATTTCTGTTCCCAGTAGTCCTATCTGGAATATGTGCTCATAATTATCCCTGTTGCCATTACGCATATTAAGATCAAATACACCGGATAAGGCATTGCCCATTTCAGCAGGGAAAGCACCAGTATAGAAGTCTGATGTCCCAAGTGTATTGGCATTTATCATACTTACTGCGCCGCCGCTGGTACCCAGTTCGCTGAAGTGGTTGGGGTTAGGTATCTCGATACCTTCAAGGCGCCATAATATACCTTTAGGGGAATTGCCTCGTACTACGATATCATTCTCCAGATCCCCGTTATTTGCCACACCGGCAAAGTTCATGGCCATCCTTGCAGGGTCAGAAATGGACGCAGGATATCGCCTGGTATCTTCAACTGAAAAGGAACGCGCACTAAGCGTAGCAAATTCATTCACGGGTTTGGTGTTCTTACCTGCGGTGACAGTTACTTCTTTAAGATTGGTAAGCTTTTCTTTTAATGAGATATTCAGTTCCGTTTCTTTGCCAGATGTGACAAGAATTTCGGCTACTGTATGTGTTTCATATCCTACAAAACTGGCAATAATAGTTTGTCTGCCTACAGGTACATCAGCCAGTACAAAATATCCATCGCTGTCACTAAACGCACTAATAGATTTATCAGACTCAAGCAGGATAGTCACACCTTCTATAGGTTCTTTAGATTCAGCATCCGTTATATAACCATGTATGTTTTGCAGTATGACACTATCGTCTTCTTGCGCCCATACTTTAGGGCAGGTAATGGATAGCATCAATACTGCGATATATGTTACAATGTATTTAATCCGCATTCTGATTTGACTAAATAGACATTCCAAGGTTAAACCATCCAAAAAATACGCCAGAAATTCTAAAATAGCTTTAACAAACTAATCGCTATATTTAATACAGTTTGAAAATCTGGGTTATGCGTACACGTTTTAAACCAATTGTTTACTTCTTGTCAGGTGTTGTGGCAACAGGCGCTATAGCTTCGGTATTTGCCTTCAGGCAGGTAAATAATGATGAAGCTATTGTTGAGGTGCAGGACGATAACAAGTTGCAATATAAATGGTATCCTGTAGAAACACCCAAGGCATTGACTTTTGCCGGGGAAAAAGTGCCTTTAGAACGATGGGAGGTAAAAGAACGACTGGATAGGGAATTGAATATCAATTACTATATGCATGGCACTACCTTATACCTCATCAGGCTGTCTACACGGTATTTTCCTATGATAGAGGATATCCTTAAGGCAAATGGTGTGCCTGAAGATTTTAAATATCTCTGTGTTGCAGAAAGTGGTTTTCAACAGGTTACATCACCAGCAGGGGCGTCAGGGTTTTGGCAGTTTATGAAGACCACTGCTCTGAGATATGGCCTGATTGTAAACGATGAAATTGATGAACGCTATAATGTGCGTAAAACAACAGAAGCGGCTTGCAAATATTTTTTAGAGGCGTACAGTAAATTTAATTCATGGACGGCTGCTGCAGCTTCATACAACTGCGGTATGGGTGGCTATGGTAAACAAACCGAATACCAGTTAACTACCAATTATTACGACCTTGCATTGCCTGAAGAAACAAACAGGTACGTATTTCGCATACTGGCCCTGAAGTGTTTGTTGGGGAATGCAAAAAGATACGGCTACATAGTTACCGGCAATGACGCCTTCAAGCCGCTGAAAACAAAGACGATTACCGTAGACTCTACCATCGATGATCTGGCAGATTTTGCTACAGAGAATGGCAGCTCATACAAAATGCTTAAACTGGCAAATCCATGGTTGAGGGCACATACGCTGACTGTTAAGCCGGGTAAGACCTACGAAATAGAACTACCGCTCGCCAGCCAGTAACCACTATTAAATGCCATTTAGTTTACTTAGCTTTAAGTAAACTATATAGTTATGCGCAAGCTAATTGCGATAGTAACATTGGTGCTCGTTACCATAATTGTTTATCTGGCAGATAAGCCATTGGGTAGTCTACCGGCACTGGGCAGGCTGTTAGACCCGGTAAATGGAGCTATGGCTGCCGCAGAACCTGTCAATACAAATTTCAATAGGCAAATTCACAATTCAGGTTTATCTGCTGAAACTAAAGTGTTTTTCGACGAGCTTATGGTGCCTCATATAGAGGCTGCGAACGATCATGATCTTTATTTTATGCAAGGCTTCCTGCATGCAAGTTTCAGGTTGTGGCAAATGGATATGCAAACACGTGCTGCTGCAGGCAGAATAAGCGAAGTAGTTGGTGAAAAGGCTTTTGCATTTGACAGGAGGCAGCGCCGCAAAGGGATGGTATATGGTGCAGAGAATTCATTGAAGGAAATGGAAGCAGATCCCCGTACCAAACAAATGCTGGATGCATACACTGCCGGTATTAATGATTATATACAGTCGCTGAAGTATCGCGACTACCCGGTAGAATATAAACTGATGGGTTTTGCTCCTGAAAGCTGGACCAATTTAAAATCAGCCTTATTGCTGAAGTATATGGCAGATGACCTCACCGGAGAAACTGATGATATACCGCTTACATTGTTACACGATGCACTTAGTCCTGAAGAGTTTGCAAGGTTATATCCTGAAAGGATTGCCGGGGTTAATACAGTTATTCCGCATGACACTATAATACAGCATGGTAGTTTGGCTATCCCTGCCGCTCCTGCTGATAGTATTGCATTTTCGCATTTATCAAGCGCTGATTTTGAAAAGGCTGAAGAAGGAAAGGGCAGTAACAACTGGGCATTAAGCGGTAGCAGAACAAAATCTGGCGCTGCGATATTGTGCAATGATCCGCACCTGGGTCTTAATCTTCCTTCTCTCTGGTATGAGATACAATTGACCGCTCCCGGCATCAATGCGTATGGAGTATCATTGCCTGGTGCTCCGGGAATTATCATAGGCTTCACCGATAATATATCATGGGGCTTCACAAATAACTACAGGGACGTAAAAGATTTTTATGCTATTCAGCCATCTGCCGATGGTAAAACATATTTGTTCAACGGGGCGCAAATACCATTTACATACAGGTATGAAAAGATAAGCATCAGGAATAAACCTGATTTTATTGACACGGTAAGGTATACCGTACATGGGCCGCTGTATTATGATGAACATCATCATGGTAAAGAAGGTATAAGCAAGCCATTGGCAATGTGTTGGATGGCGCATCGGCCATCTAATGAGCTATTGGCTGTATACCTGATGAACCGTAGTAACGATTACACACAGTTTACTAATGCAATACAGTATTTCCATTGTCCGGCGCAGAATATGATATTCTCTGATAAGAAAGGAGATATAGCATTATGGGGACAGGGACAATTTATTAATAAATGGAAACAGCAGGGCCGTTATGTGATGAATGGTACAGACAGTAGTACACTATGGGGGCAAGAGATACCTGCAATTGAAAATCCACATTCGTTGAACCCGGCACAGGGCTATCTTGCTTCTGCTAATCAAACTGTAACTGACACCACATACCCATATTGGTATAATGGCAGCTTTTATGAGTTCAGGGCATGGCGAATAAACAATGTGTTGAAGCATACATCCGGCGCTACGGTAAATGATATGTTTGCCTTGCAGAATGATGTATACTCTGTATTAGCGGCTAATGTGTTGCCTGTGATGTTGGTAAATACAAATCCTGCATTGCTCAATAACAGGGAGCGTGCATATCTCGAATACTTCGGGAACTGGGATTATAAGCTGACAGCAGAAAGCAAAGCAGCAACAGTATTCCAGGTATGGTGGGCAAATTTTTATGACCTCTTATGGAAAGATATGCAGAGTAATATGCCTGTTAAATTGCTGCCTTCGCCTGAACGTACCATGCAATTATTGAAAGACAGGGACCCCATACTTGGCAATGTTGCTGATATAGCGGTGAATAGTTTGAAGAATGCATCTGATAGCCTTGAAAAGCTTAGAGTTGCAGGAAAACTGGAATGGTATCATGCTAAAAATACTTCGGTAAAGCACCTGACCAAATTGCCTGCATTCTCATTCACTGACCTGAAAATTGGCGGATGGGGTAATGTGGTTAATGCTGCTAAAGGAGACCATGGGCCATCATGGAGAATGGTAGTGCAGATGAGTAAGGAGATAGAAGCATATGGTGTATACCCCGGCGGACAATCAGGTAACCCCGGCAGTAAATACTACAATACATTTATTGATAAGTGGGTGAAAGGAGAATATTACAAGCTTAATTTTTATACATCTGCATCGAAAGATAAAACCGTAAAATATACCTGGGTAGTAAAACCTAAATAAATGAAAAGCATTTTATCAATAATAGCTATAGCATTAATTGCGGGTATCACTACATGGTGGCTGCCATGGTGGATGGTTTGCGTATCGGCATTTACAATTGCAGTGGTAATGAAGCACGGCCCGCGTGCTGCTTTTTCTTATGGCTTTTTGGGTATAGCATTGTTATGGTTCACGGTTGCATTATACAGGGATATACCCAATGAGCATATCCTGTCGGGTAGAATGGCCACAGTTTTTGGTTTGCCAAACGGGTATCTGTTTATTACAGTCGTCACAGTTTTGGGAGGATTGCTGGGCGGACTATCAGGCTGGTGTGGCGGGTTAATGAACAAGGCATTCAGAAAATAGTATTTTTGCACTTATCATGCCCATTCGTTTACAACGCAATATCGCTATCCTTTCCGTAATCCTGTTCATAGGCAAGCTTTGGGCATGGTATCTAACACACTCTGTAACTGTACTGACAGATGCATTAGAGAGCACTGTTAATGTCATTGCCGGTTTTATTGGATTATACAGTATAATACTGGCTGCCAAGCCGCGCGATTTTGACCACCCTTACGGGCATAGCAAAGCAGAGTTTGTATCGAGTGCTGTTGAAGGTTCGCTTATATTCATAGCAGGGTTGATGATAGTATACGAAGCTATTGATCAGCTACTTCAGCCAAAGCCATTGCATCAGCTTGATATAGGTATCTATATAACCGGGGCTACCGGATTGTTCAATTACTTAGTGGGTACCTATGCTGTTAAGGTGGGTAAAAAACAACGTTCACTAATAGTAGAAAGTGCAGGCAAGCACCTCAGGGTAGATGCCTATTCAACCTTTGCTATTGTTATTGGTTTAGGGCTCATCATTATAACTAAACTGCAATGGCTGGACAGTGTGGTGGCTTTAGTTTTTTCGTTTGTTATAATGGTTACAGGTTATAAGCTGGTAAGGAGGTCATTATCCGGTATTATGGATGAGGCCGACCAGAAGCTATTGCAGGATGTAATAACCTACTTGCAGCAAAACCGTAAGGCAGACTGGGTAGACCTGCATAATCTGCGCGTGGTACAGTACGGTGATATGTTGCATATAGATGCGCATATGACGCTGCCCTGGTATTATAAAGTGCAGGAAGCAGATGCAGAGATACATGTACTTGAAGGCATGATAAAACAACACTTTGAGAACAGGGTGGAAGTGTTCATACATATAGATGCATGCCAGCCTTACCAGTGTAAACTATGTGGCTTGCAAAACTGCCCTGAACGTAAAACCGAATTTGCTGCACAGGAACAATGGACATTGCAAAATGTATGGCTGGATTCTAAGCATGGGAAGGAATAGCGGTGTTACATTTTCGTGTGATGTTCATATGTTAGATGCTACAAGTATCGCTCAATTACATTTCGTAATTTTACATTTAATGCAACCCCCCTTACAGTAGATGTAGTTATTAGTTTTTTTTCGATGAGTGCTTTTATGGAGCTGTCAAATGTTAGAATGCGAGGACAATAATGATTTTTGAGAGTTTCTATCATTATTGTTTTACTACCCCAATAGCTTTTTTTATGCAGTATTGAAAGGATTTCTCTCGCACCAATGTCAATATCCATTTTATTTGAGAAGCCTAAAATTGATTCATTTAGTGTTTCTAATTCTTCTCTAGAATCTAAGCCGAAATAGTGGCTGTGTGTATCTCTAACTGTAGCAACATTTGATGAACCAACTAGTACAACTTCAAAACCTTCTTCAGCAGGAAAGTTACGTTCAGCTTCTACATATTTAAGTATTGCAATGTTTGGGTCTTTATCAACAACATCCCAACTAACAAATGATCCATAAGTCCAATTAAATACAAAAATCCAATTTTTCAATCCTGCTTCGCCATAACTTTTCTCTTTATCAATGAGTGTTTTAACTATGCTTTCATTAATATGACTACTGAATATTCTACCTTTATCTGATAACCTAATAATCTCATCGGCTTTTTGACGTAAGCGCTCTATATGAAGCTTATGTGAAGTGATAATTTTATGGCCAGATTCAATTTCAAAAAACAGGTCAGAAAGTGTTTTGAAATATTCGATGACAGTAGGATCTCCTTGTAATTCTTTTATATAGTATCCATATATCACTGACGTCCTTTCGATTAACTCTGCCCAATAGTGTTGAATCTTGCTTCTGATTTGCAATTCAATTTTCACATTCTTCATTTCTATTATTAAATGAACTGCTCGGTATCCTGAATCTTCCCTACCTTTTTCCCTATAATCAGTTCTCTTAACATCAGTAATGTCCTTACTTTGTATAAACTTGTCTAATAAAAAATTTATAGTATTATCGACATCCTTATTATTCTCAACAATAATACGAGACCCTCCTATATCTTGTAGTTGGCTGAGACGAACGCTAAAGCGTTTTAATTTTCTCAAAATTTGGGGTTTACGTTTTAACCTCTGTGCGATATAATAATCAATACCTGATTGATCTAGCCAGTTTTGTAGCTCTAATGTTGTATTTGATAATGGTGCAAGATGTTGTTTTCGATACTCATCAAAAACATCTTCATATTTTATATGTTCTTCAGAGTAACTATCTGTATGGGTAGATAGATATTTACCTGCCTTATCAATAAGTGTTTTTGATAATGTTGTTCCCATGTTGAAATAGCATTATTAGAGACGGTGAGAATTCATGTTACATTATGGATTTAAAGTTAAGGATAAGTACATAATATACCATGTCATCCATTCCCGCTCTCATACCCCACATCCACCAGCCACTTACCACTATCAGCGGCGGCAGTAGCTAATTCATCGCAGCGGTTGTTCATCGGGTTATTGGCATGGCCTTTTACCCATACAAATTTTACTTTGTGTTTATTGTGGTATTTCAGGTATTCCTGCCACAGGTCTACATTCTTCACGTCTTTCCAGCCTTTTTTTACCCAGCCCCATATCCAGCCTTTGTCCACAGCGTTCACCACATAGCTCGAGTCGCTGTATATAACCACATCCAGCCCTTCCTTTTTGAGCGATTGCAGGGCTACTACTACTGCCATCAGCTCCATACGGTTATTGGTGGTTTTGCGAAAGCCCTGGGATATCTCTTTAGCCTTATCGCCCCATTGCATAATAATACCATAGCCCCCCGGCCCCGGGTTGCCTCTAGATGAACCGTCTGTGTAAATAATCAGTTGTTTCGACATGAATTGATACTCTTAACCGTATCTTTGCGCCCAAATTTAGTCTGTTGAGCGCCAAAATAAAAGTTGCACCTGTAAGTTATTTGAATACTAAGCCTCTGCTATATGGTATAGAGCACAGCTCTGTAATGAACGATATAGAGCTGGTAGCAGATTATCCTGCAAATGTGGCTGCAGCACTGCAGGCAGGTGATATAGATATGGCATTATTGCCTGTGGCTGCCATTCCCGGTATTCAGGGGGCTAATATTGTGTCTGACTATGGTATAGCTGCCGATGGTGATGTAGCTTCTGTGTGTATATTCAGTATGGTGCCAATGGAAGAGATTGAAACCGTATATCTCGATTACCAGTCAAGGACATCTGTGCGACTGGCACAACTGCTGCTGGAGAAATACTGGAAGAAGGATGTTGCGTTTAAACCCGCTACAGAAAACTATATTGACTATATAAACGGTACTACAGCAGGCGTTATAATTGGAGACAGGGCACTGAAGCAACTAAGTAATTTTGAGTATATCTACGACCTTGCAGGGGCATGGAAAGCCTACACTGGTTTGCCATTTGTCTTTGCCGCCTGGGTAGCTAACAAACAACTTCCGGCAGACTTTAAGGCTTCGTTTAATGCCGCTAATGCAGAAGGGTTGAAGCATATAGACGAAGTAGTAGCGCAGAATCCTTTTCCGTATTACGATTTGCATACATACTATACAGAAAACATACATTACCTGCTGGACGAAGAGAAGAAAAAGGGGTTGTTACTATTTTTAGATTTGATTAAATGATTCAGGATAGAATAAATATAGCTGTTGCTCTTTTAAAAGAAGGTCATGCGTTTGACATAGATGGCATTTTGCTACGTGTTGTTGCTCCTGACATTATGGGCGTTACTGGTTTTACAAGTCATCAATTATTCGAGAACGTTAGCAAAAGTAATGTTATAGAAGATTTACGCAATCTTAAACTCCAATTTCAGGAGATGATTGATACATTTGAGATATTAAGAGACTTTGTTGCAGGCAAGAAGTTTCATTATTTTATAGGTCATGATATTGGTAAAGCTGCTATACCAATCTGTAAGGAGATAGAAGGGGAATTAACTTGGCTAAACGATCATATTCGCAAATGATAGCAGGATAGGCTTTGCTGATAGTATTATCCAAAGGGGCATAGTATCTTTACATCTTCAAATTTTTATATGCAGCAAGGCATAACACTGGTTGAATGTCCGCGCGATGCGATGCAGGGATGGAAGCATTTTATTCCTACCCAAACTAAAGTAAACTACCTGAACCAATTACTGAAAGTAGGTTTTGATGTGCTGGATTTTGGTTCATTTGTATCGGCTAAAGCCATTCCTCAACTGGCAGATACCAAAGACGTGATTCCTCAATTGCAATTGGATGGTAAAACTAAATTGCTTGCCATAATAGCCAATACTCGTGGTGCAGAAGAAGCTGTGGTTTATGATGAGATACATTATTTAGGTTTCCCGTTCTCAATATCCGAAACATTTCAGAAGCGTAATACAAATAAAACCATCGCAGAATCGCTGGCACAGGTAGAAGAGATACAGCAGTTATGTGTGAAGCATGGTAAAGAACTGGTGGTGTATATCTCTATGGGTTTCGGCAATCCGTATGGTGATGAGTATAGTGCAGAGGTTGCTATTAAATGGGTAGGGCAGTTAGCAGCTATGGGTATTAAGACCATTGCAATGTCAGACACAGTAGGTGTTGCCAAACCCGATAATATCGAATATATATTCAAAACACTGGTTCCCGAATTTAAGGATGTACATATAGGTGCACATTTCCACAGCACAACAGATAAGTGGCAAGAGAAAATACAAACTGCTTATGATAATGGTTGTGTGCGTTTTGATAGTGCGATGAAAGGTATAGGTGGTTGCCCGATGGCAGAAGATGAACTGGTGGGCAATATTGCTACCGAAAACATTGTACAATGGGCTGCCGGCAAGGATATACAGCTAAACATCAACACAGAGGCATTTAATAAGGCATGGATGATGGCTGCTGAGATATTTGTATGATAAATCTATCTTTGCAATTCGCTCGCGTCGTAAAATAATCGAATATGTCCGTACATAAAGAAATAACTAAAGTTACCACCAATACGCTGCAACGTATGAAGCAGCAAGGTGAAAAGATATCTATGCTTACGGCATACGATTTTTCTATGGCGCGTATACTGGATGATGCGGGTATAGATGTACTGCTGGTAGGTGATAGTGCATCGAACGTAATGGCAGGGCATGAAACAACACTTCCTATTACGCTCGACCAGATGATATACCATGCACAGAGTGTGGTACGTGCTATCAATCGTTGTTTGGTAGTGGTTGATTTACCGTTCGGTACTTACCAGGGCAATAGTAAAGAAGCATTGAACTCTGCCATCCGTATCATGAAAGAAACGGGTGCACATGCCATTAAGTTAGAAGGTGGGGAAGAAGTGGCGGATTCTATCAAGCGTATTGTAGGTGCCGGTGTGCCCGTTATGGGTCACCTTGGTTTAACACCACAGTCTATATACAAATTCGGTACGTATGTAGTGCGTGCTAAAGAAGAGGCAGAAGCTGAGCAACTGGTAAAGAATGCCCATATACTGCAGGAAGCAGGTTGCTTTGCTATAGTGCTTGAAAAAATACCGGCGGCATTAGGTAAACGCGTTGCTGAGGAATTGAAGATACCACTCATCGGTATAGGTGCAGGTATGCATGTAGACGGGCAGGTATTGGTGATGCATGATATGCTGGGTATCAATAAAGAATTCTCTCCGCGCTTTTTACGCCGTTATGCCAACCTCTACGACCAGATACATGATGCTACCAAACAGTATATAGCTGATGTGAAGAGTAAGGATTTTCCTAACGAGAACGAACAGTACTAATATGGTGAATGTAGCTGCGTGGCAATCAATAACTGCCGGGTTTCGGGAGAAAGGTGTTACGCTTGTAGCTGTTTCTAAAACCAAACCGGCAAGTGATATACAGGAAATGTATGCACTGGGTCAACGCGATTTTGGTGAGAATTATGTTCAGGAACTGGTTGACAAACAGGCAGAACTGCCCACAGATATTCGCTGGCATTTTATAGGTCATTTACAGAGCAATAAGGCTAAGTACATAGCTCCATTCGTGAACCTGATACATGGTGTTGATAGTTTTAAATTACTGCTGGAAATAAACAAACAGGCTGCTAAGCATGACCGGGTAATAGATGTCTTGTTGCAGGTTTATATAGCTAATGAAGAAACAAAGTTTGGCCTGGATGAAAAGGAGCTAATAGAACTGATGGACTACTATACAGCACAGAAACCTGAATTGGCAAATGTGCGTATATGTGGCCTGATGGGTATGGCCAGTTTTTCGGATAATAGGCAACAGGTGCGTGCCGAATTCAGCAAACTCAATAACCTCTTCCAATTCTTAAAACAAAGCTATTTTCTCACTGATCCTTCTTTTAGCATTAAATCAATGGGTATGAGCGGAGATTATACCATCGCTATTGAAGAGGGTAGTAATATGGTGAGGATTGGCAGCCTTTTATTTGGAGAGCGTAATTACTCCTGATTACTGCGCCAGTTTATATACCCCCCAACTCTGTATACGCTGTAGTCCCGTATTCTCGTCTTTTTTAGGAAGTGTAATATCTACATTGATACTCCATTCATTAGCACTTATTTTACTGCCACTTATAGAGCCATTGTCAAGTAATGTTGATGCATATCCGCTCCATGCTCCACCGCCAATATAAAAGCACCACATGTCTTTCATCTGTGTGCCCGAATAGCTGAATTTCGTAGCATTCTTATCTACCTGGAAATATACGGTGCCTACATACTCATCGTCATATTTGTTGTTATTATATCCGGTACTGTATGTGTAAGAAAACAAAAGCATATCTCCGCTCTGTTTTATGTAATAAAAGAGCTTTCCGGTAGCATCATTGGTCATTGTATCGATGCTCTTATTTTGCTGAAAAGTATAGGACCTGTCCCATTGATTAGTAGATATTGTGTTTCTGTCTTTGCTGCATGAGCTAAGAATCACATGGATAGTTGCGAAGAATAGGGAAAGATGTTTCATAATATGGTTTTTATTATAACGCAGAAATTAGATTTATCGTATAAGGGTGACATTGCCTTTTTTCATGATGGCAGAACCATCACTCATAGTAGCCTCAACTATATAAATGTATACGCCCATCGGTTGTAACTCGCCGTTAAAGGTTCCGTCCCAGCCATCATTAGGATTTGCAGTTTCAAATACCTTTGTTCCCCAACGGTTATAAATAGAAAAACGCTTCAGGCTGATATTGCCCCTATGCAGCAGGTTGAATACAGGGTTAAGCTTAGTGCCCGGTGTAAATGCATTGGGTATTTCTATGTAGCTGTCTGTTCTTATCCTGATATTTATAGTGTCATTGATACTGCAGCCAAACTCAGTGCTGGCAGTCAGTGTGTATTGTATGCTTTGTTTAGGTGTCGTTATAGGGGTTTGTATCCCTGCATTGTTCAGCCAGAAAGATGGTTGCCATTTGAAGTATAAACAGTTGCCATCCGGGTCTATTTTATAAGATTCACCCGGGTAGATATCTACAGTGTCCGGCATATAAACAAATGCTTCGGGTTTTACTGTCACCCTTACGGATTGTGTATCTGCACAAGCTGATGTGTCTATAGAGTATACCGTATAAATAATGTCCCCGTGAGGTGTCACGAATGGCTCAAATGATGAGGTGTCACTTATATTAAATGCAGGCTCCCATCGTACAGATTTAAGGCCGTTGTGAGCCACCCTCAACTGGGCAGAATCGCCCCTGCATATCGCTGTGTCCTGTGTTAATAATTCCAGTATAGAGCCGGGCAATGCCACCTGTATTATAACATCATCAGAATCCGAACATCCTGCAGAGCTCCATGCCTTAAGAACGCGTTTGTATGTTCCTTGTGCTTTGCCATAGAAATATGGATTTAATGTTGTTGAATCACTTAATAAAGAGCCTGGTGTCCAACGGAGGGTAAATGGATACCCGGTAGGGTTTACTATATTTATTAACTGAATGGAATCATCGAGACAAAGTTTCAAGTCTTTATTGGCAATAACACCCGGGTATGGCTGAATATCTAAACTGACAGAATCTGTACTGTCGGCGCAGCCCGGGAACGATGCTGTGAGTTTAAAAAAGTATTTGCCTACCCCAAGAGTCTGTATAGTAGGATGAAGTGTTGTCGGCCCTGTAATGGTGGTGTTGGGGGCATTGCTACTCCATTTATAAGTGTATCGGCTATCGCCTGTAGCAGTAAAACTGGCAAGCTCTTCGATGCATATTGCTGTGTCTTGAGTAAGGATAGTAAAGCCATCTAATACATCAATGTTTACAGTGTCATAGGCAACACAATTGTTATTGGTCGTAATTGTTACAGTATATGTAATATCACCCGGGTTTATTGCGATAGGGTTATAGATAAGATTGTTATTGAGATAAGTAGAAGGTGTCCATGTATATGTATAAGTTTCTCCTGTAGGAGGTGTGGGCAATAAGTCAAATTGAATAGATGTGTGTGGGCAATTAACCGTATCTTTTAATGGGGTAAATTTTGGCGTGTTTAGAACTGTTATGGTAACTATGTCAAAATTGTTAGGGCAATAGGCTGTACCTGTTGATATTGTTCTGTATGTAGTGGTAATTGTTGGCGTTACTACCGGACTGGTACATGATGTGCAACTGAGGCTCGAAATAGATGAACCACCGGGCAGTACAGACCAGTTAAAGCTTGCGCCGTTTACTGCTGTTAATGTTGTTGATGTCCCCTGGCAAATAGCAGTGTCTTTAAGCGCTCTTACCGGAGGCCATATATATATCGGTATTGTATAGTTATAATACCTGACAATACCGGGGGCTGTACAGGATGAATCTTTTGCTGTAATTACGATAACGCGTTGTCCGGAGTCACTAGCTGAAGGGTACCAGTTGAAGCAACCTCTTACTGAGTCTGAGTTTTGGTTGCTGTAAGTGATCATACTGCCCGGAATGCTTTGTCCATGATTATCGGATAGAAGCAATTTGATATTTGTACCAGGTGATTTTATATCAAAACAAAATGTTATTGTTTGTTCAGTGCATCCATATATCACACCACCGGTATTGCCGCCGCCTGTTATGTTAGCTACACTGTAAGCCGGAGCAGACCCGCTGCAGCTATTTATTATGTTGTATTGCACGTCACGAATAATACTGCCTGCCATTACACCATTTCTATATTCTTTGACACGGGTAGCTAACGTTGCTTGCCCTGCAAGCGTAGGAGTAAAACTCATCATCCCTGTAACCGAATTGACAACAAAACTGGTATTGGTCTGAAAT
This sequence comes from Flavipsychrobacter sp., assembly GCA_044227125.1. Classification (GTDB taxonomy): domain Bacteria; phylum Bacteroidota; class Bacteroidia; order Chitinophagales; family Chitinophagaceae; genus Polluticoccus. Next base: position 269,522 of record JBGAFS010000001.1, on the reverse strand, counting down.
GGGTTGGCTGGTATCGTATATGCGGGTGAGCCTGTATTGAAACCAATATTTGATGGTGTCGAAAAACAGTTGCTGTTTGTCTGAGGGTTAAATACTTCAGTTACAAGTGAGTCCGTATTCGGGTCTACAGCACCGGCATTATAGGTCGCAGGTACATTGAGGCACATATAAGGGAGTGGGGAAACTGTAAAATAAGCAGAAGAATTACCCTGAAATTGTTGGTTGTTGAGGGTAGCTTCAACATATAGGTCTCCACCTGAAATATTAGTACTAGTGTTGCGTGGACTAATAAGTACTGTAAATTTCCATAGCGCACATTTTGCAGGAAGTGTTACCACGCATGTATACCACCATTCTTCAAGTCCCGGTATTGATGAACCAGCATTTTGGCATTTGGTTGGATATGCGGGGCATGATGTTGCTACAGGACTACCATTTGTATTGCCACCGGTTATAGGCCCGGAGTACAAGTTCATGGTTGTATTAAAGTTTAAAATCGAATTACAGGTACTTACCACACATAGCGTCTGGCTGTATGGCACAGTTCCTGAAGAACCACAGTCTCTATAGTATTTGAAATAGAACCGATAAGTTGAATCACTCACCCATGTATAAGACAATTCACCACCCGCGTTTATTGCTTTTGCTATTTTTGAAAACATCAGCAAGCTTAACAAACAATATAACAGGATTAGGTGTTTTCTGCCCATAAATGAGGAAGCGGGTGTCATTTAACAAATGAATTTAAGGAAATATTGTAATAAGTCCGGGGTTTAATATGGATCCATTGAATATTAGTCTATACTCTATCTAATGACTGTTGTTCGATGACGTGTGCACGTTGCATTGCCTTTTTATTGAGCATATAATATCCGGCTGCAGAAATAAAGAGAACAGAACCAATAAACCACCATAGTACTGTATATCCGAAATAATTTGCAATTTGCCCGCCAGTTGCGGGTCCTAATACCTGTGCTGTCGCCCAGGACATTGTAAACAACCCTGCATATTGCCCCCGGTTAATATCAGTTGAACGTTTGGTCCAGTAGGTGTTCATAAATGGCATTGCTAATATTTCACCTATTGTTATGATTATGATTGAAGCCATTGCCAATATTTCTGCTCCAGGGAATATATTGAACATAATAAATGAAAACCCTACCATTGCCGTACCCGCAGAAATATAACTAAGTACTTTACCTCTGCCTTCCAGCTTGTGTACTATTACCATTTCAAACAATGCAACCAGTAAACCATTTACCGCCATGATAAGGCCAATATAATATTCTGATAAGTGCAGCTTTTCTTTATAGTATACAGGCAGTGTGCTGAATATTTGAAAAAAACTATAACCAAACATAGTGGTCAGTACAATAAACAGAATGTACTGTTTATCCCTGTAGGCAGATTTTGTATTGCCAGATTGCTTTTGGGGAGCTGCAGTAGCTGTTGCAGTATTTTTGGAAGGAGCAAGTAAAAACCACAATAATATGGCAGCGCCTATATTGGTTAATCCGTCTATCCAGAATAACAGGTGATAATTTGCTGCGGCTACTATACCACCAAGCATGCCGCCGACAGCCCAGCCCAGGTTTATTGATAACCTGTTAAGCGAAAATGAGCGAGTCCTGTTTTCCGGTTTGCTATAGTGGGTTATTGCAGCCGCATTTGCGGGCCTGAACGATTCATTGATAACACTAAGAAAAAAAGTAGTGAAGCATATAAGCGTATAATTCTCAAGCCTCCCAAGTATAATAAACATGATACCTCCACCCAACAGGGCTGATATCTGAACATAATAAAAGCCTAGTTTATCTGTAAGTTTGCCACCCAGGAAACCTCCGCATATAGCGCCGGCGCCAAATATGGCAATAACAAAACTGGCTTTGGCGATACTATAATGATGTACTTGAGTAAGGTAGAGGGTCATAAACGGGAGCACCATAGTTCCCATACGATTTACCAGCATTACAACTGATAACAACCAGGAAGCCCTATTAAGCCCGCTGAAAGCAGCAGTATACATACCCGCTATCTTTTTCATGGTCATAAAGATAAGGACACAATTGGTGTGTGCTGTAGTTTTAGAAGATTAAACTGTAAATAATCAGGAGTTATTTATAGTCGGCAAGTACAATATGCTCTTTGCAGAAGTAATATTCTCTGATATCGTTAGATGCAACAATAGTTAATCTGCTTGTGGTATACGTTTCTATCCAATCCCTGTATTGTTCTACCCCTTGCTGATCAAGGTTTGTACAAGGTTCGTCCAGTAGTAATATAGGTGTATCGGTAAATATAGCCTGTGCCAGTTTTACACGTTGTTTCATGCCCGATGAGTAATCGCCAATTGGTATGCCGCTGGATTTTTCCAGGCCTGTTAACTCAATTATTTTATGAATATCTAAGCCGTTTAATGGTTTTTTGAACGAGAAGTGAAATTGTAAAAATTCCATCAGGGTCAGTTCTTCCACAATTTCCATTCCCGGTGCACAAAAGCTAACATGTTGAAATATATTGCCCGATGGAACGACATTGCCGTTTAAATGGTACTCGATCTTCCCTTTTGAAGGAGCCTGCATACCTGATATAATACGCAGCAGGGTAGACTTGCCGCTACCATTATGACCTAACAAGGCATAACTTCCAACTTTATCAAATGAATAGCTGATGTTACTGAAAACCCAATGCCTTTGAAAGCGCTTGCTTATTTGATCAAGGACAATACTCATGTTTTCAGTTTGCGGCTCCTACCACTATTTTCTGTCGTTACGTACTAACTGTGCAGCAAGTTCCGCTTCAGTTACCAGTTTATTACCTACATAGACACTGCCTCGCATTTCACAGATGCCCCTGCGTATAGGGTTCATCAGTTCCATCTTGAGTATGAGTGTATCACCCGGCAATACCCTTTGTTTGAATTTAACCTTATCTATCTTGATAAAGTAAGTATCATAGTTTTCAGGATCCTCGTAGTTGTTCAGCGCAAGTATGCCACCTGTTTGTGCTAAAGCTTCCAGTTGTAAAACGCCGGGCATTACAGGATTGCCCGGGAAGTGACCCTGAAAGAACTGCTCATTGAAAGTTACATTTTTTATACCTACAACTTTAGTGCTGCTGAGTTCTATTATCTTATCAACAAGCAGGAACGGATATTTATGAGGTAATGTACGCCAAATGTGATTGATGTCATAAACAGCAGGCTGGTTAGGGTCATATTGAGGTATGTCAGCAAGGTGTTTATTCCGTTTTATATATTGTTTAATGCGTTTAGCAAATTCAATATTCGCAGCATGACCGGGACGGCTGGCAATGATATGTGCATTGATATTATAACCAACTAAAGCAAGGTCGCCTACTACGTCAAGCAGTTTGTGTCTTGCAGGCTCATTAGGAAAGCGCAACTGAATGTTATTCAGTATGCCTTCCTTCTCAACCTTAATATCAGGCTTATTAAAGACAGTACTTAATCGTTTCATCTCTGCTTCACCCAGCATTCTGTCAACAACTACAATTGCGTTGTCAAAATCTCCTCCACGTATCAGGTTGTTATCCAGCAGGTATTCTACTTCATGCAGGAAACAGAAAGTACGGCAAGAGGCTATCTCATCTTTAAAGGCAGAAATATGTTTTAGTGAAGCATGTTGTGTGCCCAGTACAGGTGAGTTAAAGTCAATGAGTGTGGTAATATGGTATTCGCTGGATGGCACAGCCAGCATATCAACATTCTTTACCGGATCGTAGTAATGGATGTTCTCATCAATATTATAAACAATACGTTTGGCATCTTGCTCCAGTATGCCAACGCTCTCTATAGCTTCGATGATCGTAGAAGAGCTACCATCAAATATGGGCAATTCATCACCATTTATTTCTATCAGTACATTATCTACGCCCATACCTACCAATGCAGCAAGAGTATGTTCAATGGTCTGGATCTTGACACCATTAACTTCCAGGGTAGTACCACGAGATGTATCAACTACGAAATCAACATCTGCCTTTATTTCTGGTTTTTCGGGCAGGTCTACACGTTGAAAACGTATGCCAAAACCAGGGTTAGCCGGCTTCAGGGTCATAGTGTTTCTTTGCCCGGTGTGAATACCTACACCGTTTAGCGTTACAGACCCTTTAATGGTATGCTGATTGGGAGCTGAATTTGTATCGTACACAGTCAATGTTTTACCTTTTTCAATATTTGTAAGTGCTTCCACTAGATGTTATTTGTTTTGAATATTGTTGGCCTGTATTACAGATTGTAAATATTCTACAGTTTGCTCCAGTTTCTGGAGCTTTTGTTGCATCTCGGGCAAATTTCTAAAAATTGCCTGACTTTTTAGCGAACTTTTGTATTCAAAGGCAGGAGAGCCTGTAACAGCACTGCCCGGAGTATTGATAGATTTTGATAGTCCGCTTTGGGCATTAATGCGTGTGCCATCGGCTATCTTAATATGACCTACTATGCCTGCCTGGCCGCCTACAATACAGTTTTTGCCGATTTTGGTGCTGCCAGATATGCCCGCCTGTGCTGCAATCACTGTATTTTCTCCAATTTCGACATTGTGAGCTACCTGGATAAGGTTGTCAAGCTTAACACCCTTGCGGATGATAGTTGAGCCCATAGTAGCCCTGTCAATAGTCGTATTTGAACCTATTTCAACATCATCTTCTATAATAACATTTCCTATCTGTGGTATTTTCTTGTAGCTGCCATCAGCTTGCGGAGCAAAGCCAAATCCATCACTGCCGATAATAGTTCCTGAATGTATAATAACTCTGTTGCCTATCACGCAACTATCATATATTTTAACCCCGGCATATATTTTAGCGTTATTATTAATAATGGCATTATCGCCAACATAGCATCCTGGGTATATCTGTACATTATCACCTATTACTACATTATCACCTATATAGCTAAATGCACCTATATATACGTTTTTGCCAATTTTGGCACTTGAGGAAATATATGAAGGCTGCTCAATTCCTGTTTTTCCTGTCATAGCCATTATTTCAGCATATTTTTCCAATAACAGGGCAAAGCTGCTGTAGGCATCCTTAACCCTTATCAGTGTTGGCTTTACAGATTGTGCAGGAATGAAACTGTCATTTATTATTATAACGGACGCATTGCTGGTATATATATATTCTTCATACTTTGGGTTTGCAATGAAACTCAGTGCTCCTTCTCCGGCTTCTTCAATTTTTCCTACCTTATTTACAGCTATATCGGGGTTGCCCTCAACTACACCGCTTATCAATGCTGCTATTTGCTGAGCAGTAAACTGCATATATTTAAATTTGATAATGAATTTTCAATAAGAACTTGCATGTAAAAATACGAATCACTTAGTGTCCGGGGCCAGAAAGCAAATGTAATTTTTATGAACGGGCATTGCAAGGGCCTGGTTAACTATCGGGTTGTCAATTTCAGATATGTCGAGTACCATATCGTTTTTCATTGCTATCTGTATTCTCTCATCATTGACATTATATGTACTATTTGATGTGGTGCCTACTGAAACAAAATAATGCAGGTGTTCTTTTGAAATTTTCAGCAGTTTCAGTGCATGCTCCTGTTTTTCTTCTAGCAGATGGTCTACAGACCCGCTGCTCATGATTGTTTTAAATAACCGTCTTTCCATCAGCATTTGGCATAGCAGGGAGAGAATATGATCATTATGGGTTTGCCATACTTTTACTGACGCCATGATATCATTGTCATCGAGTTGACAAAACAGCTCAAAAGTATCCTGGTTATCTTTGAAGTTCTCGCTGGTTATTTGATTGTACAGGAAATGGCGCAGTGCCGGTGTAGCAAATAATTCTACGCCCATCATTGCCAGTTCTTTTGCCCTTGAAAGTATGTTGATGAGCATAACCTCTGAGGAAAGCACTGTTTTGTGCAAGTAAACCTGCCAGTACATCAGCCTGCGGGCAATGATAAATTTCTCTACAGAATGTACTCCTTTTTCTTCAACCATCAGTTCTCCGTTTCGTACCGTAAGCATCTGTAAAATACGGTCATAACCAATTACACCCTCTGATACTCCACTATAAAAACTATCTCTGTTCAGGTAGTCCATTCTATCTACGTCAAGTTGGCTGGAGACTAACTGGTGGAGGAATTTTTTTGGATAAGATGAGTTGAATATCTGTGTAGCATGTTTCAACAGCCCACCTACTTCTTTATCCATTCTTTGCATGATCATGCCTGATACAAACTCATGCGACATACCGTCAACCAGGGAATGTTCGAGTGCATGAGAGAACGGACCGTGCCCTATATCATGCAATAGTATTGCTATTCTTGCAGCAACATATTCATCATTGCTTATATCAATGCCTTTAGCCCTTAATTCATCAAGCGCTTTGCTCATCAGGTGGCATGCGCCCATAGAGTGGTGTAGGCGTGTATGTGTAGCGCCGGGATAAACAAGATGGGCTGTCCCCATTTGTTTTATATGCCTTAGTCGCTGAAACCAGGGATGGTTTATTATTTCTAATAATTCCGGCTCTGAAAATTTTATAAATCCGTATACCGGGTCGTTAACTATCTTTCCTTTAGTACTCATTTGCCCCATTCCATGTCTGGTATGTTTTCCATCGGTTCCTCTGTGTTGTCTTTCCCTCCGGTAGAATTATATGTAGAACTGCGTTCCATACTGGTAGGATCGAAAGAGGCACAATCATCAAAATTATCAGGTTCTTTGAACTTAATATCTGAACGAATATCCAGTTTTTTATCAGCCCAAACACGTTTCATAAACTCTGCCCAGATAGGCAATGCTGCAGCAGAACCCTGACCTAAAGCTTCACTTCGAAAGCGTAATAACCTGTCGTCGCAACCAACCCATGCACCTGCCAATATCTGAGGTGTATAGCCAATAAACCAAGCATCGGCCTGGTTGTTGGTAGTACCGGTCTTACCTGCAATATCTGCTGTAAACCCGTACCTGAACCTAAGCCTGCGGGCTGTACCCATATCTACAACACCACGCATCAGCTTCACCATTTTAAAGGCTGTGTTGGCACTTATCAGTTCTTTTTGTACCGGAACAAAGCTTTTCAATACAGAACCGTTTTTGTCTTCGATCTTGGTAATGAACATGGGTTGAGTGTTAATACCACCGCTCGGGAACATAGAATAAGCGCCTATCATTTCATAAAGTGATATGTCAGGTACGCCCAGCGCAGATGCAGGCACTTTATCTATTTTACTCGTAATACCGCATTTATGTACAAAATCTACAAAAGCATCTATCCCTACTTGTTTAACTAAGTATAACGCAGCATTATTAACTGATAAAGCCAATGCCTTTGCCATTGGTAATTGCCCGTATTTAGTACCGCCGGCATCATATATGCCCACATACGGGAAAGTTTGAGGCAGGGTAGATACTATACCACATGGGGAGAACCCATTATCAACAGCCAGGCAGTATAACAGGGGTTTAATAGTAGAACCTACCTGCCTTTTGGTATTAATGTTTACGTGGTCAAACTGGAAATATGTATGGTCAATACCGCCTACCCATGCTTTTACTTCGCCTGTGAAAGGGTCCATTGCCATGAAGCCTGCCTGCAGTACCATTTTCATATACTTTACAGAGTCAATAGGACTCATGGTAGTATCTTTCTGATGTTCTTTATTCCAGGCAAATATTTTCATTTTTACAGGCTTTGAAAGTTCCCGCATTATGTCTGCATCAGACATATTCTTTGCTTTCATTTCCTGGTATCTGTCACTGCCTTTTATGGCATCTGTAAGAGATTTTTGTAAAGCAGCCTGCGTCCATATAGTACCATTATTATACCCGCTTTGTGCTACAAATAGTTTCTGTAGCTCCTGCAAATGCGCTTCCACTGCCTGTTCTGCATACAACTGCATTTTAGGGTCTATTGTGGTATATATCTTCAGGCCATCTTTATAGATATTATAGTTAGTGCCATCTGGCTTCATCAGATCACGGCATATCTTTTTCACTTCCTGTTCAAGCACCTGCCTGAAATATGGTGCCATACCTTCATGATAATCTAATTTGTGATAGTCGAGCGTTATAGGCAGTTTTTTAAAGCTTTCTGTCTGCTGATCATTCAGGTATCCATAGTTGTTCATCTGATCCAAAACTACATTTCTGCGTTTCAGAGCATTTATTGGGTTGCGCCTTGGGTTATACAAAGTATTCCCTTTCAGCATACCTACTAACACTGCTGCTTCATCAACTGTCAATTTATCCGGCAGCTTGTTGAAAAAAGTGAGGGATGCATTCCTGATACCATACACATTATCTCCAAAAGGCACCGTATTCAGATATAATGAGATAATCTCGTTTTTTGTAAGGTTTCGTTCCAGCTTTACGGCCATTATCCATTCTTTCAGTTTAATGAATGGCAGTGTTAAAGCATTCTGATGTTCACGCGGGAACAAGTTTTTTGCTAATTGCTGGGTAATAGTTGAGGACCCCCTTTTTTTTCCGGTCAAAACATAAAACGGAATGGCTACAGTTGCTATCGGGTCTATACCTGAGTGTTCATAAAACCGGGAATCTTCTGTAGCTATAAGCGCATTAAATACATTTGGCGATATTTCCCTGTATTTGCAGGTAGAGCGGTCTGTAATATAATACCTGCCTATAAGACTGCCATCATTAGCATATACATCAGAAGATAATGCACTGGAAGGGTTTTCCAGTTCTTTCATAGATGGCATATAACCCAGCCAACCCATATTGGCTGCTAAGATCAGTATATTGAAGGTGATAAATCCTATTAAAAATACACGCCAGAGTAATTTGACCCTTAGCTTGGTTCTATGTTGTTTCTGCTTTTCCTGCAAGACTCAGATATTAGTGTCAGCAAAGCTAAAAAAATCTTGGCTCTAAGATGGTTTAAATATTGTTATTATTAATCTTCATTTTGAGGTTGTACAAAAAAGCTCAAAAAGCGGCCCGGCCTCAAAAAAGCCAAGACCCTGTTGCCCAAAGATATTTGTTGTTTGATCTTCTTAACGAATGGTAGCAAAAATTGGCCGGCATACTCTGTTTCTGCTTCATTAAGCGATATATTGGCGTATTTACGCTTAAGATATATATTCATGAAACGTGTAAAGTCCGTACCGAACATCGGGTCAACAACTTCACGGGCATACTGCATTGGCGTTTTATCGTGCCTGTATATTCCTAACTGGTGCAGGTAAAAGCTTGCAGCCCTGTATGCCCAGTATGGCCTATCATTCCTGTTACTTATCTTATGTCTTAGCAAATAGTATCGCCAAACTATATACGGTGTAAACAATACCAGGACTATGATGGCAAATAATGCAATTAACACATCAAGCAGTATCTGTTGCGGAGATACTGACCTTTCTTGTCTTTGGGTTGCTGGTTTCTCTTCTGGCTTTTTGGTGTCTTTTCGTTTTAGGTAAACTTCATCTGCGGGGGTAGGGCTTACCATCCTTTTTAATAGAGCTGGGGTAGTTTCGCCGGGTATTTCTGACATTAGTTTCAAAGCTTCGGCATATGATACTACTGTTGCTTCATCTCCTTTTTGTACGTTGCTTAATGGAACAGCAACGCTATCTCTGTAGATAGAGGCGATTTTCATATCCATGGTCATGGATTGCGTACCTGTAACCTTATATTCCTTATCGTGGAATATGATGTGTTTAACATTGAGCTGTAGTTGTTTTTTTACAGTATCATTCCCTTCTATAATACCATCAACAGCCAGCCATGCACGTGGTGGTTGCATAGGTGGTGTGCCATCAGGCTTAGGGCTTTCCTGCGCATCATTGTTGCCTACTGTGGTGTCAAAATCTATCCAGCCGTATCCAGGAAAATATACCTGCACCCATGCATGTGCCTGGTCTGCATAATACCAGTACCATCCTTTGTTTTTATCACTGCGGTCTACCGTAAGGAAACCTACTGCTATTCTTGATGGTATGCCCATAGAACGCAGCATAAAAAGAGTAGCACCTGCATAGTACGCGCAATAACCCTTATGGTTCTCGAACAGGAAGTACATCAGTTTTGATGCACTGGGTATGTCTGGTATGCCCGGATTGTCAGTATATGTATAGATCTGTTCTCCATTCTCATCTTTTGCTAAGAAGTAGTCCCTGATGGCCAGTATTTTATCAATAGTGGTTTGTGGCTTACCTGCAACCTTATGTGCCAGATCTGAGATGTTTCTGAATTTAGTGTCAGATGGCATGTAGGTATAGTATGACATGAACTTTTTATCCATCCCATCATAGCTACCTGCTGTTCGCAGTATGTCAAATCTTTGTTGTTGAAATTTCTTTAGTTCAGGATTTTGTGCATTATATATGAAATACGCACTATTAAGCTCCGATATATAGCTTTTTGCCCTGAATGCAGTTTTGAACTCGTCCCTGAAATCTTTTTCTATGGTTATTGGTTGCACAAAATATCCTGTACTGGGTGCCAGGTAGGTAGATGGTGATAATGCTTTGCAGTATATTTCTACATCAATAGTCCGTTTAAGTTTGTCTTTTTGTGATGGTCTTAGAACAGAGGAATCTGTCTTAGTGAAAAACATCGGTAGGGCAGAAGGATTTGGCTCAAACAGGTCGTTATTAGGTATGGTAGTATCCCTTTCAAAGGTTTCGGTAAGAGTGTCAAATTTGGTATAATAGAATGCTGTGAGATATAAGGGATTAGGGACTTCCGTGCCCGGGAAGTAGTTATTTATATGTGCACAAAACAGCAATTCATTGCTCCTGCCAAGACTGCTGCGTAGTCTTGAGTAATTCTTCAGGTCGAAAGTACCGTCATTGTTTTTTTTGAGCATGCTGTTCTCTCCCTGTTGTCCGCCACCACCATAATTGGCTACGGTTTCTTTGATTTCCTTTCGCATCAGGTACACCACACCGCCAAACAATAAGAGCGACAACAGAATGAAGGCGCTTAGCCTCCTGCTTAAAAACCACCAGAATTTCTTCGACTTGTCTTTATAGTTATATATCTGCTCAGCGGTATAAATTATATATACAGAATATAGCAGAGCAGGAGTAAAAGTTCTCAGTAGTGTGTAAATGCTATATGTGTTATGCTTTGCAATCAGGACAATGCTGCCTGTAAGTGCAGCCCCGGCAATAAATACTGCCCAATACCGGAGTCGCGTAAATCCCCATCCGTTGAGCCAGCCGATGATAAACAAAAAAGCATTTACCCTGAACTGCATAGTAATGAAGAAAGCGTCAAATTCGCCGACTGCATATTTATCGAGTCCTTTGTATACAGAATACAGGCCTATACAAAGTATGATGAATGTTGGCAAAAAACGGAACCTGAATGCATAAAACAATGATGCTATGAGCATGCCGATGCTGAAATACATGCATTGTGTAACTGCATTATTGTTTAAAACAGTGAAATACTCATTGATACCGTTGATGACAAAATATCCAATAAATGCAGTTGGCACCAGCAGGAAAATGATCTTTGCCAGTAGCTCGTTTATGGGTGTAGCACGTTGTATCTGCATAAGGAGTTACAAGCCTAAATTTAAACGAAAAATATGCAGGTAGATTGTTAAAAATGTTTCATTTAATCTTCACAATTTGTATAAGTTGTTTTATACAGATATGCCAAAACCGGATGTAAAGAATATAGGTGCAATTATGCTAGCTGGGAGAGACCCGGATACGATATGATAGCTAAAAAAAGAATATGTAACTTAATAATGCGTGGGTGTAACTGATATGCATAACATGCAGATAATAGCTAGTGCATTTGAATATGTTTTTGACTGTTTATTATTACTTATGGTATAAATTTATATGCCGATACGCTCAGTTTATCCACAGCCCTGTCTGACTATTTCGGTTTCTGCATTGATTCTCTTAACTTAGGCACGTTTTAAAAATATTTTTTAATGATACAAGAAAAAGAAAGTCCGGTAAAACTGGGTGAACCTGTTTTGGACGAAAACACTAAGAACATGTTACAACAATTAAAAACAGTTACTGTGATTGGTTCTGGTACCATGGGAAATGGTATCTGCCATGTATTCGCTCAAAGCGGATTTAAGGTTCATATGATGGATATAAAACAAGCCGCTTTAGATAAAGCGCTTGGAACTATCGGTAAAAACATGGATCGCCAGATAGCTAAAAATGCACTTACCGAAGAGGCTAAAGCGAGCGCACTGGCAAACATTACTACATTCACTGACCTGGCAGCAGCAGTTAAAGAAGCTGACCTTGTAGTAGAAGCTGCAACAGAGAACATTGATCTTAAGGTTAAAATATTCCAGCAACTAGATGAACTGTGCCCGGAAAATTGCATCCTGGCTACAAATACGTCTTCAATATCTATAACACGTATAGGTTCATATACTAAACGTCCTAGTAAAGTAATAGGTATGCACTTTATGAACCCCGTACCTGTAATGAAACTGGTAGAGATCATAAACGGTTATGCAACTGAAAAAGAAGTAACTAATACAATTTATCACCTGTCAGAATACCTGGGTAAAGTACCTTGTATAGTAAATGACTATCCTGGCTTCATCTCAAACCGTATTTTGATGCCGTTGATCAATGAGGCTATACTTGCACTGCAGGAAGGTGTTGCAGGTGTAACTGAAATTGACACAATAATGAAGCTTGGTATGGCTCATCCAATGGGGCCATTACAACTGGCAGATTTCATAGGTCTAGATACTTGCTATTCTATTATGAATGTACTGCACATGGGCTTCGGCAACCAAAAATATGCTCCGGCTACACTGCTTGCTAATATGGTACAGGCAGGATACCATGGTGTGAAAAGTGGTGAAGGTTTCTATAAATACACTCCGGGTAGTAAGGAACTGGTAGTTAGCGAACGTTTCCAGAATAAGAGCTGGAAAATATAATTTTCAATTACTTTAATAAATGCCACCTTCTAAAGGTGGCATTTGTATTTTAGATAGGTGAGATGTTAATATATTTACAGTCCATAAAATATATGCATGATGCGCTGGTGTCTATTTACCTTATTTGTATTCTCATTGTTTAGTTGTAACGAACATAGCAGTAATGAGACTACAAAAGTTAGCGATTCTGCTATTGTTACACCTTCAGGTGCCGATTGCAGTAATGTTGCTGCAACGTCCAAAATCAAAGAAGCAATCTCTCTGGAAGAACTGGAAGGAATGACGCCCGAGGAGGCTCATGAATGGAAACCTTGCGATACCCCGGGTTGTCAGGGTCTTACATACTATAAACTGGACACAGTATATGAAGAACATTGTCTTTTAAGTATAAAATATACTGCTGAATATATGGGGGCTTATCCTTCAACAGGTATATCTTATTATAACTTTGATCTGAGGACAGGCAATAAATTAACAGCATCTGACATATTCGATTCTGGTCAACTTGATGCATTGGTGAAATATTGCAACGATTATATTAATACACTAATAGAAAAAAGCAGAAAAGATGTTGAAGCTACAGAAGTAGAGGATTATAATAATGGAGTTAGCACCCGCCCTGAGTTCACTAAAGAAAGTTTGAACAGGTTTTACCTGACAAATGACGGTTTAGTATTGAATTATGATTTCGAATTTCCGCATGTTATACAGGCATTGTCTCCTGTGGGAGATATACCGCTGTCAGCACTACAGCTAAAGCAATATCTTAAAAAAGATGGGTCACTAAATTATATGCTCCAATAATATGTCGCTTGATCTGTCTAATATAAACCCCAGATATTTTAAGTCAGCCAAAGATTTCAGAAGCTGGATGGAGAAGAACCATGAAAAACAGGCTGAATTGTGGGTAGGGTATTATAAGAAAGGTACTGCTAAGCCAAGCATTGATTGGCCACAGTCGGTAGATGTGGCTTTATGTTTTGGCTGGATAGATGGGGTGCGTAAAAGTTTAGATGAAGAAAGCTATACGATCAGGTTTACACCGCGTAAGCCTAACAGTATATGGAGTGGGGTTAATATTCGAAAAATGGAGGAAATGATATCGTTAGGATTAGTGCACCCAAACGGTATAGCAGCATATGAAAAAAAGCAAGATCATCGTTCTGGTATATATTCGTTTGAGCAGCAGGAAATAAACCTCGGTGAAGAATTTGAAAAGAAATTCAAACAAAATAAAAAAGCCTGGAAATTTTTCCAGGCAATGCCTTCATCATACAAAAAGCCTGCAATATGGTGGGTTGTGAGTGCTAAGCAGGAAGCAACACGCTTGAAAAGATTAGATACGCTCATTACGGACAGCGAAGCCGGAATAAAAATAAAGTTACTACGCAGGTCAGGGGAGTAGTTAAAGCATGTCTTTTAATTGCTGGGTCATTCCGCCCGTGTAGGTTCGCCACCTGTCTATTACCTGTTGCATATCATCCGGTAGTTCAGAGTTGAATTGTATCCATTCATTTGTTACCGGATGAGTAAAACCAAGCTCTTTTGCATGCAACGCATGTCGAGGTAATATCTTAAAGCAATTCTCTACAAACTGTTTGTATTTAGTATATACCGTTCCTTTAACTATATAGTCGCCTCCGTAGGTGCCATCATTAAACAATGGGTGCCCTTTATGTTTCATGTGCACCCTTATCTGGTGAGTACGGCCAGTTTCCAGTCGCAACTCTATTAGTGTAACATAATTAAAGCGCTCCAGTACTTTGTAATGGGTTATAGCTTCTTTACCATAGTCGCCATCAGGGAATGCAGCCATTATCTTTCTGAATCTCAGGTTGCGGCCAACGTGGGCTATTATTGTTCCTTCATCTTCTTCAAAGTTACCCCAAACTAATGCTATGTATCGGCGATATACGGTATGTTTTTTAAACTGTGCTGCAAGGTTGGTCATCGCAGATGCAGTTTTAGCTATCACAACAAGGCCACTGGTGTCTTTGTCTATCCTGTGTACCAGTCCTACACGCGGCAGTTCAGATTGTGCTATGTCAGGTACATGCAGATAATAAGCAAGTCCGTTTACTAATGTACCTGTATAGTTGCCGCAACCGGGGTGTACCACCATACCTGCCGGTTTGTTGATGATCATTACAGCATCGTCTTCATAAACTATATTCAGGTCCATCTTTTCAGGAATGACCTCAGTATCTTCAATACCACGGCTGTCAAATACTACTATCTCGTCACCCGGGCGTATCTTATAATTAGATTTCGTGGGGCTGTTATTTACTAATACCAGCCCCTCATCTATGGATTGTTGTATCTTATTGCGTGTTGCACCTTCTATACGCATCATCAGGTGCTTATCTATTCGAATACTTTCCTGTCCTTTGGGTATTATAAAACGAAACCGTTCTACAGGCTCAGCAGTAGTGCTTACCTGGTCGGGGTCATCATCATCCCATATTTCTTCTATATCCTTTTCTTCGGCCATTAGTTTAGTTTTTCAGCCAGCGTTCCATAAATGCTGGGTCGAGTTGATAATAATTGCTCTCCATTTCTATATTACTGTTATTGATCCAGTATATAGCCGGTACAGAGGGGCCTGCCATATCAAGGAAAGCATCTGTGTTAGTGAACAGTAAATGCGGTACATCATCTGCATGTGATTCATTGAAGAATTCTGCAGCATTGTCTTTGTGTCCGTTTAGTACAAGAAATATGGAGAAATCCTTGTGTTTTTGTTTAATGGAATGTAGCAGGAAAGCAGCCTTTTTACAATGCGGGCATGTAAGGCTCATGAAAGCTACAATGTGTTTGCCTTGTCGCAGTTCCACAGAGGGGTGATTCGTACTGTCTGCATAGAGTGCAGACATATCTATCTGTTTGTTTTTAATAGTAGGCTGGTTATCTGTGTTTATTGGTGATATTATAAAGGGTACAACAAGCGCTATCATAGCTACGATAGCAGATACAGCTTCCTGGTTTTTATAAGGCCTTACAGGATATATATATATTAAAGCAACACAGGCGGCTATCATGGCTATGTTTTTCCATATTGCCTGCATGGGGTTCATGTATATCCAGTTGCCAAAGCAGCCACAATTGCCTGTATTTCCTTGTTGCTTTATCAGTATGCCCAGGTAAATTGTAAATATTACCAGAAGGCCAATGGTTAGCGGGTAGGTTATCTGCTTTAAATAGATATGCAGCAGAAGGAACAGGCCAATAGCAAATTCAAGCCCTATAAATAAGTGTGCAGCTACAGAAGCATAGGTGCTGCTTTTAATGCCCATGTCTATGAATGTCCATTCAAAAGGCTCCATAGACTGCAGCTTGCTTATAGCTGAAATAAAAAACACTGTTGCTATACCAATAAGCAACAGTGCCCCCGTAATGCGTTTTATGTAAAATTGAATATTCCTGTCTGTAGTAGCCATAACTGTAAAGTACGGCTCAAAATTAAAGGATTATTTGCGGCTTAGTATAAATGACAGTTTTCTACAGATTTGATGCCATTCTTTTCTGTCTCATTTGAATTTTGTTCGCAAATGCTTTTTGCTTTATCCTTGGTATCCTTGATGCTGTATTCATTAATAGTGGTGTCAGGTAAGCCCGGCTGCCCACTGTATGAGATTTCGCACTGGCAGAAATATTCATGATAACATGAGCTCATTGATACTATTGTTAACAGAGCTATAGTCAGCAGAGTTCCCGGGCGTAATTTCATGTACTTTTCTTTTAACGGTTGAAGATAATAGTAAATTTTTAAATCCGCAAACAACAATTGACGTAAAAATATGTATTTCAACTCTGTTCGCCTAAGGGTCAATTAGGTTAACTTTACCCTATATCGATAAACAGGCATTTATATATGCTGGAACGGCAACACTTGATACAAAATCTTGAATTATTAGCCAAACAGGTGGTAGAGGGCTTTATTATTGGTCTTCATAAGAGCCCCTTTCATGGCTTTTCGGTTGAGTTTGCTGAACACAGGTTATATAACCAGGGGGATGCCTTAAGACATATAGACTGGAGGGTGTATGGACGCACAGATAAACTATTTGTTAAACGTTTTGAGGAAGAGACTAACCTGCGGTGTTGTATGGTTATCGATACCTCTTCATCCATGCATTACCCCAAAGATGCTGCAGGATGGAATAAACTACAATTTGCCTGTGTGGCCGCAGCCAGCCTGATGCAGTTATTAAAGCAGCAATTAGATGCAGCTTCCTTGGCTTTATTTGATGAGGACGTTTATTATTTGTCAGCGTGTAAGTCGGCCCATAGCCACTACAGGCAATTAATGAATGAGTTGGAAAAAACGCTAAACTATGTTCCGTCAAATAAAAATACCAACGTAGCGAAAGCATTACATCTTATTGCAGAGCAAATGCATAAACGCTCTCTTATAGTTGTTTTTAGTGATATGATGGACGCTTCTGAGAATATTGATGAGCTTTTTTCAGCTATTCAGCATCTCAGGTATAATAAACATGAGGTTATTCTGTTTCATATAGCCGACAAGAACCATGAAATTGCCTTCGAATTCGAGAACAGGCCATATGAGTTTGTAGATCTTGAAAGCGGAGATAAAATCAGGTTGCAGCCTGGACAGATAAAAGAAGAGTATGTGAACAGGATGGATGCCTACAGGAAAATGGTCGAAGAACGTTGCCATGCTTACCAGGTAGATAGGGTGGAGGTAGACCTGTCTGAACCTGTAGAGCAGGTATTATATTCGTTTTTATTAAAGAGAAATAAATTGCTATAATTCACTGAAATATTGCTACCTTTGCATCCCGTTTGTAAATAGTTCGGACGGGAAGACTTATATTGTAGTTCTTTATATTGGAAGATGATTGATTGAATTAGGGTTTTACTCGTTGATAATCAGTAAAATACAGATATTAGAAAGGCAATGAAACATAACCGGGAATATGAAATAGCTTGGCAGGGATTGAAACCCGGTGTGCACACCTATCAGTATCTTTTGGACGATAAGTTCATGACTGAGTTTGAAGGGGATCGAGACTTTAAAGATCTTGATGCCCAGATAACACTGAGATTCGACAAAAAAACCAACTTCTTTATATGTCATTTTGATGTAGATGGAAGTGTAACAGCGATTTGTGACAGGTGTGGGGGAGATTTTAAGCTGAGGCTTTGGGATGAGTTTGATCTGGTAATTAAACTGACAGGAACAGAAGAAGCGGAGGAAATAGATGATGAGGATGATGTGGTGTTCATACCGAGAAGCGAAACTGTTATAGATATCAGTAGCTGGTTGTACGAATTTGTAATGCTTAGTATACCATTGCAAAAAATACATCCGGACAAACCCGATGGCAGTTCGGGATGCGACGAAAAAGCGCTAAAATTGCTCAACCAGCTTTCTGAACCAGGAGATACCGCAAAAAACGATATCTGGAAAGGACTGGAAGCTTTGAAGAATAAAGAAAGTAAAGAAACAAAACGTAAATCGAAATAAAATCTAAATAAGATGCCTAATCCTAAAAGACGACACTCACAACAGCGCGGTGCTAAACGCCGTACGCACTACAAGGCAGTAGCGGAAACATGGAGCGTTGATCCGGTTACCGGCGAAAGCCATCTGCGTCACCGTGCTCACTGGGTAGAAGGTAAATTGTACTATCGCGGTAAAGTAGTGATGGACAAAACACCGGCTACAGCAGGAGGTGAACAATAATATTTAACGGCAATTCAACCATCTTAATGAAGATAGGGTTTGACATCATGGGGGGCGACTACGCGCCTCTTGAAGCTATTAAAGGTGTTCAACTTTTTTTTCAGCAGGAAACAGACACATCTGTACACCTGCTGCTGATAGGTGATGCAGATGCTGCATCGCCTTATCTTTCTTTATTAGAGCCCTACCAGGGAAGATATACCCTGGTAGATGCCAAAGAAGTAATAGGGATGCATGAGCACCCCACTAAAGCACTGAAAGAAAAACCGGGCTCCAGTATAGCTATTGGGTTTGGCATGTTGCAAATGGGTAAATCTGATGCATTTATCAGTGCAGGTAATACTGGTGCTATGATGGTTGGCGCCATGTATACCGTAAAAACAATTGATGGTATAATCAGGCCTACAATTGCTGCTCCCATTCCCCGTTCTGATGGTAAATTCAATTTGTTACTGGATGTAGGCATTAATGCTGATTGTAAACCGGAGCACCTTGTACAGTTTGCCGAAATGGGCTCTTTGTATATACAGGATGTGTACGGAGTGCAGAATCCGACAGTAGGACTGCTGAATCTGGGAGAAGAAGAAGGTAAAGGTAATATTCTGGCGCAGGCTACTTATCCATTGCTTAAAGAACATACCGGTATAAACTTCATCGGTAACATTGAAGGCCGTGACGTATTTAAGTACAAAGCAGATGTTATAGTTTGTGAGGGCTTTGTTGGTAATGTGATATTAAAAACTACAGAGTCTATATATGATATATTTACCGTTGAAAGGGGGATACATGATCCCATTCTAGATAATTATAATTTTGAGGTATACGGAGGTACGCCTATACTAGGTGTCAATAAACCAGTCGTTATCGGACATGGTATATCTCATGCCCTCGCATTCAAAAATATGATCGATGTAACAAAACGCATCGTAAGTTCAGGCTTGGTCGATACATTCAAACAGCGCTTCACACAAGCAGACGGAACAGCATAATCAACTCTTTATTATTACATGATTTAGCCTACCTTTAGTAGGCTATTTTTTATGCAGAATATCTATTGTATCAGTGGTTTAGGTGCAGACGAACGCATTTTTTGTCGGCTGCATATTCCCGGTACACAATTAGTACATATACAGTGGCCTGAGTTCGACCAACATGATGAACTCGGTTGCTATGCTCAGAAAGTAATACAGCAGATAGGAGAAGCTAACCCTATAATACTTGGTCTCTCATTTGGCGGTATGCTGGGAGTCGAGATAGCAAAAATACATCCTGTAAAAAAACTCTTTCTCGTATCCAGTGCAAAAGATACTGCTGAGTTACCGAAGTATGGTGCATTTTTCAGAACATTGATCACTTCGCGAATTATTCCTCCCATTTTTTATACCATACCCAATAGCTTTACCTATGATCTGTTTGGTGCCGGTACAATAGATGAAAAGCTGATGCTGAAAGGTATATTGGAGAATAGTGATGGCAGGTTAATGAAATGGGCTATGAAAGCCATCACACTGTGGAGGAATGATATTCACCCTCAACCTATGACTCATATTCACGGTACTGCAGATAAAATTATTCCGGCAGAAAATATCAATGCTGACTACTGGATAGAGGGTGGCAGTCATATAATGATCTATAACAGAGCCGATGAAATAAGCAAAATAATAAGTAAAGAATTACCTGTATGATCACTGTGAAACATATAGAAACACCACTAGGTTTGATGAGGGCAGCAGCAACAGATGAAGGTATTTGCCTTTTTGATTTTGTGCATAGAAGAATGCTGGATGCTATAGAAAAACGGGTAACTAGTATGCTCGGTACAGAAGTACACGAAGGAGAACATCAATATATAGATGTGCTTGAACAGCAGGTGTCAGAATACTTTGCAGGTATACGAAAAGAATTTGACCTGCCACTACATCTGGTTGGTACAGACTTTCAAAAAAAGGTTTGGAATGGTCTCTTAAGTATACCGTATGGTGAAACACGCTCATATAAACAGCAATCCATTTTTCTCGGAGATGTAAAAGCTATACGGGCTGTAGGTACAGCCAATGGTCAGAATGGTATTGCTATAATAGTTCCCTGTCATCGTGTAATAGGTGATAATGGTAGCCTGGTAGGGTATGGCGGAGGATTACCTAAAAAGAAGTGGTTGCTGCAGCACGAGGCGAAGCACAGCGGGAAAAATATGCAGGCATCCTTATTTGCCTGAAGCAGTCAGCTATTTCTTCGCATATTTGCAGTAATAAACAGAATTTATGAGGCTTTTGATGTGGACACTTTTGTTTGCGTGTTGTATCCCTGCAATGGCGCAGCAAAAGGGAGAGGTTATTCTAAAGACCGATTTTAACGAAAATGATACTCCGTTAGGCTGGTCCGGCACAAGCAGGTATAAGCTTGTAGCAGAGAATGGCATTACAGCGCTAAGAATACAGGGGAAAAATCACCTGTTACACCTTAGTATCCCCGTTGAGAAGGTTAGGGGAGCCAAGTTATATGTAAGAACGCGCGTGAAGGCCCATATCAAAACAGAATTGCCGCATCCCTGGAATGGTGCTAAGCTCATGCTATATGTGAGGCAACCCTGGAATGAGGTATATAACCAGGAGCAATTAACAAGCCGTGATTTTGATTGGAAAGAAAATGGGTTTTATGCGTTTGTACCTCCTTTGGCCGACTCAGTGTCATTAGTTATAGGTTTGGAAGAAGTAAAAGGTAAAGTTTGGTACGATAATCTTGAAGTAACTGTAGTAGAGCCACCTGTGAAAATTAACAAGAATATTTTTGCAGAAAAGCTGGTAAATAAGCACGAGACAGAGTTTCGGGGAACAATGGTGAATACATTTATTGATGAAGAAGGTATAAAAACATTGGCTTCGTGGGGTGCCAATCATATAAGGTGGCAACTTACGTGGAATGGGTTCCCCAATACCCCGGCAGATAATGCTACTTATGACGAATATAGAAAATGGTTGGACAGCGCGCTGGCCCATTTGGATAAAATGTTGCCGTTATGCCGTCAGTATGGTATAAAAATAGTTCTGGACCTTCATACACTACCCGGCGGATACACACAAGGTGTATTTGCTCATAAAATATTTACAGATGCCTACTGGCAGCAAAAGCTGCCGGAAATATGGCGCTACCTGGCATCACGCTATAAAGATGAACCCACCATATGGGCATATGATATTGTTAATGAACCAATCGAAGGTATACGGCAGGCAGGTGTAATGAGTTGGAGCGAATTAGCTACAACGGTAGTAAAAGAAATTAAAGCCGTAGATACTACCCATCAAATAATTATCGAAGCTTCACCATCAGGTTTGTCTGAATCATTGGTTTGTATGGAACCACTACCAATTCCCGGATTGATCTACAGCTTTCATATGTATTTACCTGGTGAGTTCACACATCAGGGTATAGCCAGCGATAGAACAGATGTGAGGTATCCGGGTTTCATATTTGGCAGAGAATGGAACATCGCTACAATGAGAGAGGCATTACAACCGGTAAAAGATTGGCAGGAACATTTTGGGGCCAGGATATATGTTGGTGAATTCAGCGCTGCGCGTTGGACTCCCGGAGAGAGTTCATACTATTACCTGCGCGATTGCATAACGTTGTTTGAAGAGTTTGGTTGGGATTGGGCATATCATGCCTTCAGAGAGTATGATGGCTGGAGTGTTGAACATACGAATAATAAAAATGATCCTAACCCGTCAAAGGAACCTACCGAAAGACAGAAATTGCTCATCAGTTCATTTAAACTGAACAAGAAGTAATATCATAGTTATACTTTCAGTAATTTTGCAGCACTACAAACCGGGTTATCGCTGCCGCTTATGGCGGTAGAGGAAAGTCCGGACAGCACAGAGCAGCGCACCACCTAACGGGTGGGGTCTTGGAAACAGGACACAGAGAGTGCCACAGAAAATAACCGCCCGCCTTGGCGGGTAAGGGTGAAAATACAGGGTAAGAGCCTGTGCGGTATATTGGTAACAATATATCGGGGTAAACCTTGCGCGCTGAAATGTCAAATAGGCGGATGCCTGAGGGCGGCTCGCCCGATGTCCGTGGGTTGGCAGATAGACCCGTTTAGCGATGAACGGGCCAGATAAATGATAACACCCTGTGCAAACAGGTTACAGGATCCGGCTTACAGGTTTGTAGTTCTTTTGATATTTATAAAGAAACAGCCCTTAATAGGGCTGTTTCTTTATGTTAGTGGCGTATTGATAATCGTTGGGAATATGTTTGTTCAGTAGTGCTTAGTTTTAGAATGTATTCGCCCGATGCTACATCGTTTACAGAATACATTCGTGCAGAATAACCACCTGTCATTGACTCATTTTTCAGGAGATGCTTCACAATTCTCCCATCTAGTGAAATGATGTCTGCACTTACTGTGCATGGTTTCAGTAAGTATAGTTTCAGAGCGACTTCATCATTTGCCGGGTTAGGATAGGGAGTGAATAATTCGTTTTTTGAATAATAGACTGATTGTGCTGATAACGGCGTCAGGGCAGTAGTATCCATAATTATATTTTCATCTCCAGCCTGGTATGGTGTCCATACAAAGAAAGTCAGCATCATCTCATCTGTTGTAGCTTCACCTGCATATACATCTATAGGTGGGTTGCTGGGGTTATCAGGATTGTTGGATGTGTTATCATAAAATGCTGTCGAGTATAGGGTGGTACCCGCAGGCATTTTTCTTATGTTTCTGAAAAGATAGAAACCCTGCCAGTGAAAATCCCAATCGTTTATCCTCATGTATTTTTGGGTATCTCCATTCGTGCCTACACCGAACACTGAAATGTTTTTTCCTATCAGGTGCATATGCGGGGCAATACCCAGTATTGATATGTTTCCGATTAAACCAGATATTGTTGATGTTTCAGTAAAAGTTTTAGTCTGGTTTGCCGGAATAAACAAACTTGAGCCCGGGCTTAGGGTACAGTATGTATTCAAGTGGTTCAGGATAGGGTCTATACGTACATTACGTACAGATGATGAAGATGAGAAGAAGAAATTTACTGCTGTACTGTCTTGCTGTCCGGCAGAACCTTCAGGGTAATGTATCTGTAAAACAATGTCAGCATTCTTAGGTAGTTTCATGCCAAAACCTGCAGGTAATGTAATAGGTGATGTTCCGGGCACCCAGCCGCCCAGCAATATCGCATCGTTAGAACCAACACCACCAAAATTTGTATATCCCGGGCCCGGGCTGGCAGCATCCAGTGCAGCACATGTACCGGTTGTATCAGCATATACCAGTACATGGTGTACTATACCCCTGTTTCCGGGCAGTGCTTCAAATGCTGTTATGTATTTATCGGTTAGCAAACCACTGGGTATAACAAAGCATTGGTAAACATCTCCCGTAGAAGCGGTAGAAGTATATGTCGGGATGCGTACACTAAGTTCTGGCGCACCAGGCAGTTCTGCATTATTATTAAAAATCGGTGCAGGCGGGGCAAGAGAGGGGTTGCCCTGCGGGGCTCCCGCCTGAACCCATTTCTTTATATTATCTATTTCTGACGGAGAGAGTAGTCGCTCATGTGCCATTCTGCTATAGTATGGATCTGGCGGCCATGGTGGCATTTTACCTGTTGATACCTGGCTTTCTATTGTTCCGGAATGGCTATAAGCTTCGCTATAAGATACCAGCTCGAATGGAGCTATGCCCCCGCTATGGTGACAGGATGCACATTTGTTGTATAATATAGGTGCTATATCAGTACTCCATACTGGTGTTTGTGCAGAGGTTAGTTTTGTAGCTAACAACAGCATTGATAATAGTAAAACTCTTTTCATGTTCAGTTTTGATATAGTCTGATAAAAATATATTTTATTATTCATAAAATGACATACTCTGTAGGTTTTGATAAGAAAAATGTAGGGAATTCTGTAAAAAATATAGATATTATCTTTGCAGACTTCACAGCAGAATCATATAAATGGAACTAAGTAAAAATTTTCAGCATAAAGAATCAGAAGAACGTTGGTATAAGCATTGGAACGAAGCAGGTTATTTCGCCTCTACGCCGGATGATCGTCCGCCATATACAATTGTAATGCCGCCGCCAAATGTAACCGGGGTATTACATATGGGGCATGCGCTGAATAACTCAGTTCAGGATATATTGATACGCCGTGCCAAGATGATGGGTTATAATACCAGTTGGGTGCCGGGTACCGATCATGCCAGTATCGCTACAGAAGCTAAGGTAGTTGCGATGCTTCGTGAGAAGGGTATTGATAAAAATAAATTGAGCCGTGATGAATTTCTGAAATATGCCTGGGAGTGGAAAGAAAAATACGGTGGCATCATTTTACAGCAGTTGAAAAAGCTGGGCTGTTCTCTTGACTGGGACCGCACTGCGTTTACTATGGACGATAATTACTATGCCGCAGTTATACGTGTATTCAATGACCTGTATAATAAGGGGTATATATATCGTGGTGTGAAGATGATCAACTGGGATCCTAAAGCCCAGACTGCACTTAGTGATGAAGAAGTAATATTCAAACAAACCAACTCAAAACTGTATCACGTGCGTTATAAACTTGATACAGATGGAGATGAGTACATAACAATTGCAACGGTACGCCCTGAAACTATTCTTGGCGATACAGCTATCTGTGTCCACCCTGATGACCCGAGGTATACACACTTGAAAGGTAAATTCTGTTTTGTACCACTCATTAATCGTCGTATCCCTATCATATTCGACGATTACATTGACATTGAGTTTGGTACAGGTGCATTAAAGGTTACACCTGCGCACGATATCAATGACTATAATCTTGGTATTAAGCACAAATTGCAGGTTGTAGATACGCTCAATGCAGATGGCACAATGAGTGAGGCTGCACAGTTGTATATAGGTGAAGACCGTTTTGCTGTTCGTAAAAAGATAGTAGAAGACCTTAAAGCTTCTGGCAATTTTGTTAAAGAAGAAGAATACAGTAACCAGGTAGGGTATAGCGAGCGTACGGATGTAGTCATAGAACCACGTCTCAGTATGCAGTGGTGGTGCAATATGCAGGAGATGGCTAAGCCTGCATTGGAAAATGTATTGAATGATAATGTTGAGTTTCATCCTGCCAAGTTCAAAAATCTCTACCGCCACTGGATGGAGAATATCAAAGACTGGTGTATCAGCCGCCAGTTATGGTGGGGGCAGCGTATACCTGCATGGTACGACATAGAAGGTAATATCTATGTAGCTAAAACGGAGGCCGAAGCGTACGAGCAATACAAAACAAATCGTGCAGACTTGTTTGCAACCAACCCTGTATTAAAACAGGATGAAGACGTATTGGATACATGGTTCAGTAGCTGGTTGTGGCCAATGGAAGTATATGATTGGAATAATACTCCCGATAATAACGACCTTAAATATTATTATCCTACCAGTACACTCGTAACAGCACCTGAGATCATATTCTTCTGGGTGGCACGTATGATAATGGCAGGCTATGAGTTTATGGATAATAAGCCGTTCGATAAGGTTTATTTCACAGGTATTGTACGCGACAAGCAGGGCAGGAAGATGAGTAAGTCATTGGGCAACTCACCTGATCTGTTGCAGCTTATTGAAGATAATGGTGCAGATGCTGTGCGCTTTAGCGTAATGATATCGTCTCCTGCCGGTAACGACCTATTGTTTGATGAATCACAACTGGAACAGGGACGTAACTTCTGTAATAAGATGTGGAATGCTTTGAAGCTCGTTAAGAGCTGGGAAGCCCGTGTTGCTGACAATGTAGATGCAAAAGATGCGCTGTTCGCTATAGAATGGATGGAGAACAGGTTGGCAGAAGTTGCAGAGGAAGTGAATGCGTTGATGAAAGATTTCAGATTGAGCGAAGGCCTGAAAACCATCTATTCACTAATATGGAACGATTTCTGTTCATGGTATCTTGAGTGGGTTAAGCCAGGCTTCGAACAGCCAATGCCAAAATCAGTATACGATAGAACAATTGCCATATACGAACAGTTATTACAATTGTTACACCCGTATATGCCATTTATTACAGAAGAAATATACCATTTACTAAATGACAGAGCTATTGGCGAAGATTTGATGGTTCGTCCATTGACTACATATGCAGTGCCAGATACGCAGGTGTTGAAGAATGGTGCATTCTTACAGGAGTTGATAACTGCTATTAGAGATACTCGTAATAAAAATCAACTCAAACCTAAGGATACGATCAAGCTTCATATAGATGCATCGGAAGCAACCTTTTATCAGCAAACAGAGGCAATACTTGCAAAACAAGTAAACGCTGAAAGTATATCGTTTGTTTCTGAAGCAAAAGCAGGCGCTATATCAATAGTTGTCCAGACGGATAAGATATATATTGAAACTAATGCCGCAAATATTGATGTGAACGCACAGCGAGAGCAACTGCAAAAGGAGCTCGACTATCTTAAGGGCTTTTTAGTAAGTGTAGAAAAGAAATTGGGTAATGAACGTTTTGTGAATAATGCAAAACCTGAAGTGATTGAGAATGAACGCAAAAAGCAGGCCGATGCTCAAGCCAAGATAAAAACAATTGAAGAAAGCCTCAGTTTACTGTAAATTTAGTGTGTTATGAGAACAGGAACCAGGATATTGTTATTGTCGGGCGTATTGTTTGGGGCGGTGTCTTTATGGGCACAAACAAAGAACACTAAGGGTCCCGATGATAAGGCTGCAAATAAGTCGAAGCCTAAGGCATATCTCATCCCGGTATACCTTGGGAATAGTAATGTTAGTGAAGGCAGTATTACCAAGCGTATGTTTGATTCACTCCTCGTTCAGGGACTTACTTCACATGATACAACCGGCAAAACATATAAAGTAAGTGGTTTCGCTTTTTCTTACGGTGAGAGGAATTTATACGAAGATTCTGTAGGCAAACTCATGGTACTTACAGATTACCTTACAGAATATTGCTTTGGTGACACGCTTTCTCCATTCCTTAAAGTAAATATACCTGAACGTTCTAAGCCCGGGGATACTGTTTATATTGACCAGGTCGGCCTAATCTCACCGGAGGGTAAACCTGCAGATGGCAGGTCTATGCGATTGGTTATTACTAAATAGTATTATTAGTTAACCAGCAGCAGGTTCACACTGCGCTGTAAAATATTGAATGCTATTTCGGCCATCAGGTTTTCCTTGTCAAGCGTAGGGTTTACCTCTGTTACTTCAAAGCAGCATATCTTATGATTTTGCATGAAAGATGCTATGAGGTCTTCAGCCTCACGTTCTTTAAGGCCATTACTTACCGGAGTGCCAGTACCGCGCGATATTGAACTGTCAAGGCAATCTACATCAAACGATACATAAATATCATCGCAGGCGCTTAAGTGCAGCAATGTTTGGCGTACAACATTTTCCACTCCCTTACGGCGCACTTCCTGTACGGGTATTACTTTTATGTTGTGTTTCTTGATGAGATATTCCTCTTCTTTCTCAAAATCTCTTAGTGCTATATAAACAATATCCTCCGGGTGTATTTTAGGAGATATTTTACCAATATTCTTCAGTTTATTCCAGAGGTCTATTGTAGTAGCATCAGGAGAGTGAACCTGGTTTTCTGTATTATCAACAGCCAATGCTGTTGCCAGCGGCATACCATGCATATTGCCCGATGGAGTAGTATAAGGTGTATGCAGGTCGGCATGGGCATCTATCCATATTACACCAAGTTTGTTTTTTGGCCGGGCCATTTTTATACCGGCTATAGTACCTCCTGCACTGCTATGGTCTCCCGCCAGAACCAGCGGAAATAAGCCGGACTTCAATGTCTCAGATACAGACTTTGCAATCCTTTCATACATTGTATATACACCCTGTATCCTTTTGGCATAAGGAGATGCTACCGGTTCGTAAAGCAGTTTGTTTTCGGTCTCTATTTGTTCTGTAGGGAAGTTCACAAAGAAGCTGCTCATAAAGTCAAGTGCAGCTATTTTAATAGCATCTATACCCAGGCTTGCACCACGGGTGCCCGCACCTATTTCAGAACGTACTTCAATGATCTTGATATTACGCATAACAATTCAAAGGTATTAAAAGCCACCTGTATGAGCAAAATGAGCAAAAATTCTAATCAGAACGGATACCCTATCGCTATGTTAAAGTTAAGATTGTCTCTTCTCCACTGGCTGCTGCCGAATGCCATGTACTTAAACATCCAACCACTGTGTGCCGGATAATACGGAGAAGATGATTTGTCGGGGTATATTGGTGTTTTAACAGGGAATGCAAGATCAAACCGTAACACAACAAAACTCATAATATCAAAACGTATGCCTGCACCACTGCTAATGGCCAGGTCATTTCCAAGTTGGTTAGGTTTAAATCCTCCGCCTTTGTAGCCGGCATTTTCATGTGCCATCCAGATATTGCCGGCATCAGAAAATAGGGCGCCGTTTACCTTTATACTGCCGCCAACAAGTTTTAGCATGTCAAACCTGTATTCTGCATTCAACTCTAGTTTTATATCACCTGTACGGTCTATGAGATAGCTTGTTGACTTAACAGCATTAGTATCGTAATATCTTCCGGGGCCAAGAGAACGCAGTTTCCACCCACGGATACTATATGACCCGCCAACGTAATATTGCTTAACATAGGGTAGTGTACTGGATGTTTTTCCATATGGTAAACCGATACCTGTATATAACCTTAGTGCCACCATAGAGTGTGCACGCGTTATAAAATGTTGCAGGTCGGCGTCAAATTTTACATAGCGTGCCAGAATACTGTCATCAACTATGTGCATGAGCCCTACAAGTCCGCCTGCCTCCTCAAAACTTATTTTTGCGAATGAATAATTTTTATCCTTTTTCTTTTCCCTGTCAGAAAAAATAAAGCTGATACTTTCACCTTCGATGAATGTGTTTTTGTATGTCTTTTTTATGATAGGGTTGCTGTCGCGCAATTGTATAAAAGCTGGTCCCAGCCTGCTTTCAGGTATGCGCATATTGCTGATAAATATCGGTGTTACCTCCCAGCTTTTGGTATGCGTTTCTTTCCACTGGTACGTAATTGAGGATGTAAGGTTGAATAAAGTGAAATATTTTACCCTGTCCAAAACACTGAATCCCGTCGTTATTACTGTACGTGGTGTATTTCTAATACTGAACAGGCTTTGACGCAATGGTACAAGAAATTTTGGCAGAATAATGCTGGAGCTAATACCCGCACTTCTTGTATATAATTTGAATTTGTCTACAAAAACTTTCTCGGATGTATCGTATGATGTTTCTAATGCACCTGTTACGGATGTGATCCACGAGTTCGCACCCTTGAAAAGGTTCTTGTTGCGCACGCTTACGTTTAGTGCATTACCCAGTGCATATGTGGTGCCTTGTGAAAGCTCAAAGCCTGTATTGAAATCCATTTTGTTGGCAGGTGATAATAATATGTAACATTTAAGCCAACCCGGCTCACGGGTGCTATCATCCCTGAATACTATCTGCACCGACTGAAATATACCCAGTTCATTTAGCTTGGTAATAGTGAGGTCATAGTCTCCTTGTGAGTAATATCGCTCTTGCCCCAGGAAAATATGACTCTGTAGTACAGATTCCCGGACATAATATTTATGATACCTGAATGTGGCATTTTTTGTTTTCTTCACAATAAGGGCACTATCATTAATGTCTTTTGCATCCCTGAAGTCGGGGTAAACACTGATGGTGCTTATTGCATGCTTTTTAAAAGCAAGGGGGTTGTCTTCGTCTGTGAGGCTTAGCTGTATGTTTAATGCAGGTTTGGTAACACTGTTTTGAAGTACAGCATCTATACTGCCGGCAAGGGTTTTGTCAGATTCTTTTATATACTTTTTGTTTAGTGTGTCTAAGACAAAATGAATATTATCATTAGAAAAACGATAATAGCCATGCTCCAGCATTAATGCAGATAGCCGGTTCATTTCTTCATCCAGCAGGTCATAAGAAAAATCTGTTCCTGGTTTAAGAAATGATTCTTTGCTTGATTTTGTAATAAGGGTTTTGATAACAGAATCCTTAATGTCCAGCTCAATATTATTTATAAGATAGTTTGTGCCGGCTTTGATTGTGTATGATACAAATGCTTTTTTCTTTTTGAATTTAGCTGTATCACTTATTTGCGCGTAAAAATACCCTTTGTGAAACATGAAGTTTTTCATGCTCAGGTAGCTCTTATTTTTAAGGCTGCTATCGTATATTACTGGTGGCTCAACCTTTTTATTAGCCAGCAATTCCGCACTCGTATCTTTCGTTAATACTTCATACCTGTTATTATAGCGTATAAGTTTCCAGGGTATCATTCCGAAGAAACTGTACGTATTAGGCTTTTGCTGTACCAGCTGACTAAGATTGTCTTTCAGCGTACCTCTGTCCGGTATATAGTTCTCCGATTTTAGTTTTATGGAATTGGACCGGAGCATGTATTCACCATCTTTTACATGGCGGGTTGTGTTACAACTGCTAATTAAAAATACCAGGGCAGATAAAATGAAAAATATTCTGTTTATACTCCTAAAACGCATATGCCCGGTTAGAACAATTAATTAGCTTTGTTGTCTATGTTGTCCAAAGCACAAAATAAATATATTCGTTCATTATCACAGCAAAAATACCGTAAAGAACACAATGTATTTATAGCTGAGGGGGATAAAATAGCAGCAGAATGGCTCGAATCTGCAAATAAGCTGCAAATGATAGTATGCCTGCAGGAATGGGCAGCAGAACATGAAGTACTTATCACCAGGCATCCGGAGGCAGAGCTGATTGTAGTAGATCCCCATGTGCTAGAATCGGTAAGTACCCTGCAAACTCCTAACAAAGTGTTGTTAGTTGTTCATATGCCAGTATTTGATATGCCTGTGCTTAACGCAGAATGGGGCATAGCTTTAGATGGTATACAGGATCCGGGAAACTTGGGTACTATTATGCGCATAGCAGATTGGTACGGGATTAATCATATATTTTGTTCGCCGGAATGTGTTGATATGTACAATCCTAAAGTTGTACAATCATCTATGGGAGCACATTTAAGGGTTAAAGTACATTATACAGACCTCCTTGGGTATTTATCACAGATAAATATGCCTGTATTGGCAGCAGCTCTGGAAGGGGAAAATGTATATGGTTTACCAAAATATCCTGCAGCCGTTCTGGTTATAGGTAATGAATCTAAAGGCATATCAGGTAGAATAATGAATATAGCCACGACAAAGGTAACTATACCCAGGACTGGCGGGGCGGAATCACTGAATGCTGCTGTATCAACAGGCATATTATGTGCCCTGTTAAAAGGGAGTTAAGAAATGTTGTATCATTTAACTTCTTCTTTTCAGGCACGTCAATTGATTGGAAACTATTGATTCACCATATTAATCACTCAAATATGAAACGTACTTTATTTACTCTTCTTTTACTGATTACAGGATTGTTTCAGGCAAATGCGCAGCAAAGAATGTGCCTGCTGAAAGTAAGACTTACAGATAATGGTCTTATTACAATAGCTATTGATGACAGGTATTATAACAAGCATGGAAGAACAATTACAGTTAATGACCTGCCGGCCGGCCGCCATTTTCTTAAAGTGTATTCTTATGAAGATAATAACAGGAGCAGACGCATCAAAGCCCGTCTTTTATACCAGGGTACTATCAGGATAGAAAAGAATACAGTAATGACCTGCCTTGTAGACCCTTACAGGGGTAGTTTAAGCTACAACGTTAGAGACATTGTGCCGAACTACCAGTACGAAGACGATCCTTATGAAGACTATGACAATCACAGAGACAGGAAAAGATATGATGATACCTATGATAATGGCCTGTTGACCCAGAGAGATATGAGTGACCTGAAACAAAGGGTAGACGACAGGATAACTGATACAGATAAAATGAAGCTCATGCAATCTGTACTTGAATCACGGTATTATACCACAGAGCAGGTGAGAGAACTAATGAGATGGCTGAGCTTTGAAAGCAGCAAGCTGGATTTCGCCAAGTGGGCATACAAAAATGTAACTGACAGAAAGAATTACTGGAAACTGGATAATGAATTTACGTTCAGCAGTTCTAAAGATGAGTTCAATGACTATATACGCAGTGCTAACTAATCAGTTTGTGCAGGTATATAGTCCAGGTTATATATCCTGTTATAGGTTTTGCCCGTAAGCAATCCTGCAACAGCGCCCAGTAATCCCCCGCAAGTCACATCAAGTGGGTAGTGTACACCCACATATACCTGTGCGTAGGCAACCAGTACAGCCCATGTAATAGTAGCATACCATATCCATTTAAAACGAGTACTTAGTGTGATGCCACCAAACACTGCCAGTCCAAAGTGGTTAGCTGCATGCGATGACGGAAAGCTGTAACCGCTGCCGCAAGGCACAAGCAAATGCACAACATGAAACAGGTAAGGATTATTACAAGGCCTGAGCCTGTGGAAATATGGTTTTATCAGGCTGGCACTTATATAATCACTTAGTGAAAAAGTAAGAAGAAAGAATACGCACCACATCCAACCCCTGCGCCCGAAGTTCAGTGGCATGAATATAGCTAAGAACAGGTATAACGGTGCCCATGTCCACTGGTTGCGGAGAAATGGTACAATAAAATCCAGTACACTGTTATGACCGGCAGCATTCAGGTAATACCATATGGTATAATCCCAGTAGATGATATAGTCATACAGTTTTTCCAGCATCTTATTTTTTAAATATCATTATCATTCTCGGGGATTCGGTTGGATGGTATTCATCCAGTTGATAATTGCCAAAGGTAGCAACCAATGACAGGTTTACCTTTTTAAACATCTGGATAAAATCAGCAAGTGTGAAGGCTGCTACACTTTCAATATATTTTCTTTGTCTTTGTTCGTCGTCTGTAAATGATATTTCCTTAATAAAATGATTTCGCTCCAAACGCTTAGCAATATCAAATATATACTTGCCACGCACTACCTGCCCGCGGGGTATGAGCTTATTCAAGGTGTAGTCCTTATTGAGGTAATCAATAACAAGCAATCCTTCTTTTTTTAAAGCAGCAGCAAAAGCCTTGGCTGCCAGCATATGGTCCCGGTCGTGAGAAAAGTATCCGAAGCTGGTAAAGAAATTAAAAGCGTAATCGAAATAGTTGATATAAAATGGCATGCGCATGTCATGCACATAAAACTTCAGGTGGTCATCTTCATTGAGCTTAGCTTTTTCTATACTGGCATGAGATAGGTCAATTCCGGTTACCTCGCAGTCATGTTCTGCCAGTTGTTTGGCAAAGCGCCCTTCGCCGCAGGCTATGTCCAGCATCCTGCAATGTTTGGCAGGATTCAGATAAGTTATCAGTTTCTCTGCAAATGCCTGCGCTTCCAGGTCATCTCTGTGTTCATACAGTATCTTATAGTAGGGCGAACTGAACCAATTTTCAAACCAATCTGTTTGTTGCATAATGCTGAGCTTGGAGCAAAAATAACATGCAAAGCTTAAAGCTTGTATCCCAATTTATTAAACCTGTAATTTTGCGGTATGGTACATTCTATATCAGAAAACAAGTGGAAGAAACTTTTAATAGTTGGTGACAGGGTATTGATAAAGCCATCCAAGCCCGAGGAACGCACTAACAGCGGGCTGTACCTGCCACCCGGAGTGCATGAAAAGGAGAAGGTGCAGCAAGGTTATATTATTAAGACAGGTCCCGGGTTTCCTATCCCGGTAGTTGCAGATGATGACGATGTATGGAAAGAACCACAGGAAAAAGTAAAATATATACCGCTACAGGCGCAGGAGGGCGATTTGGCCATTTTTCTCGTTGGTGGTTCTACAGAAGTACTCTATCAGGGTGAAAAATACTATATAGTGCCCCAGCATTGTATATTAATGCTGGAGCGAGAAGAAGACCTATAGCTGGTCTTGAGGCTTTCGCATTAAAGCATATCTTTGCACCCAATTTAAATAAGATGAAGACTGTATTACGTCGTTTTACTGTGATGTATCGCCTGCCACTTGCTATTGCTGTAATAGCATTAGGCTTTTGGATTGGTTTTTCTGTTACCTGGTGGATAGCATGGTTACCGTTCCTGGTTGCTATATTAATGGTTGCTGCTCACTTCATGATAGGGCCTATGACCCTTATACAGGGGTATGTGGAGAATGGAGATATGGATGGAGCTCAAAAGTTGCTGAATACAGTAAAATATCCTAACCTCCTTTACAAGCCGGTACGCTCTTCATATTACATGCTCCGTGCCAACTTCAGTACTATGGGCGAAGACCTTGATAAAGCAGAAGAAGACCTGCGTAAAGGCCTCGAAGCTGGTATGCCCGAAAAGGAATATGAGGGTACTGCTTATCTGCAGTTAGGGTCAATTGCCTATAAAAAAGGTAATACTAAAGAAGCTTATGAGAATCTGCGTAAAGCCGTGAAAATAGGATTGCCGGATGCTGATAATAGTGCAGTAGCATATTTGCAGCTTAGCAGCATTTGCATGCAACGCCGCGATTTTAAGAATGCTAAGATATATTTCAATAAGGCTAAAAGCCTGAAACCAACTAACCAGCAAATCATTGACCAGATAAAGGAAATGAGCAAATACATTGCCCGTATTCCGGGATAATAACTGTTCTGAAATATATTTGGCCCGCAGTTGCGGGCTTTTTTATTGAAAATCAATAAGTTGTATTGATAGTCTTACGATTCTAAGCAGCATATATGTATATATTAAAAATTCGATAGTTTTTTTAGCATACATAATGACTTTCCACTATCTTTGCACTCCTTAAAAATCTCACTAAAAAGGAGGAACTAAACTTGGAAGAA
This sequence comes from Flavipsychrobacter sp., assembly GCA_044227125.1. Lineage (GTDB taxonomy): Bacteria > Bacteroidota > Bacteroidia > Chitinophagales > Chitinophagaceae > Polluticoccus. Next base: position 234,097 of record JBGAFS010000001.1, on the reverse strand, counting down.
AATCAATTAATTAACCAAACCGGAGCCTTTGCGGACACAAAAGGTAGCGCTCACGACGATTTCGATTGGAGCGTGGACAAACGTAACGTAGCTTCTTACAACGAAGCAAAACGTGCAGAAATGGATAAAGTGTATGACAGCACTTTCAAAACCATTGACGAATCAGAACTTTTGCACGGTACTGTAGTAGGCCTTACAAAAACTGATGCTATCATCAACATCGGCTTCAAATCTGATGGTCTTGTATCTCTCAACGAATTCCGCGATATGCCGGATGTTAAGATCGGTGATGAGATAGAAGTAATGGTAGTAGAAAAAGAAGACAGGAACGGTCACCTGCACCTGAGCCGCAAACTGGCACGTGCAAGCCGCGCTTGGCAAAAAATCGTTGATTTCTACAAAACCGGCGAAATCGTTACAGGTACTATCACCAGCAAAACTAAAGGTGGTCTTATCGTTGACGTTTACGGACTGGAAACATTCCTTCCTGGTTCTCAGATCGACGTTAAACCAGTTACTGATTACGATCAGTATGTTGGTAAAACTATGGATTTCAAAGTTGTTAAGATCAACGAAGCTATCCGTAACGCTGTAGTATCACACAAAGCACTTATCGAAAGCGATATCGAACAACAACGTTCAGTTATCATCTCTCAACTTGAGAAAGGTCAGGTACTGGAAGGTACAGTTAAGAATGTTACCGACTTCGGTGCGTTCATAGACCTGGGTGGTGTTGACGGCTTGTTGTATATCACAGACATTAGCTGGGGCCGCGTAACGCATCCTAGCGAAGTGCTGGAAAATGGTCAGAAACTGAATGTGGTTGTACTTGACTTCGATGATGAGAAGAAACGTATCAGCCTCGGTCTGAAACAACTGACTGCTCATCCTTGGGAAAACCTCTCTGATGATATCAAAGAAGGTTCTAAGGTGAAAGGTAAAGTAGTAAACATCGAAGATTACGGTGCATTCCTTGAAATCATGCCTGGCGTAGAAGGCCTGGTGCACGTTTCAGAGATCACATGGTCTTCTCAGCCTATCAATGCGAAGGAATTCTTCAAAATGGGCGATGAATACGAAGCAGTAGTGGTAACACTTGATAAGGAAGAGCGCAAAATGAGCCTTTCTATCAAACAACTGACTGAAGATCCTTGGGAAACAATCGAAAACAAATTCCCTGTTGACAGCCGTCACAAAGGTGTTGTTAAAAACATCACTCCTTACGGTGTGTTCGTTGAACTGGAAACAGGTATCGGCGGTATGATCCACATCAGCGACCTGAGCTGGATCAAACGTTACAACCACCCAAGTGAATTCACTAAAGTTGGTGACAGCATAGATGTGGTTATCTTAAGCATAGACAAAGAAAACCGCAAACTGGCGCTCGGTCACAAACAACTGGAAGAAGATCCTTGGAATACATTCGAAACAGTGTTCCCTATAGGTTCACTGCACGAAGGTCTGGTTACTAAGAAAGATGATAAAGGTGCAACTGTTCAGCTGCAATATGGCCTTGAGGCGTATGCTCCTGCTCGTCACCTGAAGAAAGAAGATGGTTCAACTGTTGAAGCTGAACAAACACTTCCTTTCATGATCATCGAATTCGATCGTAACGATAAGCGCATCATGGTTTCTCACACTAAAGTATGGGAGCAAGGTAAAGTAGAAGAGAAAGAAGCTGCTAAGAAAGAAGCTGCTGCTGAAGGTGAAAAAACCAAGAAAGCTGTTAAGAACATCCAAAGCAAAGTAGAGAAACCAACACTTGGTGATCTCGGCGCTCTGGCTGCTCTTAAAGACAAAATGAAAAAAGCAGAAGAAGGTAATTAATATCTTTGCTGTTCAAATCATAAAAGCCCCGCATAAGCGGGGCTTTTTTTAATCCTATAGCGTTTGAAACTTTGCCCTGAGTATTAACCAAACGCTGAGCGCCATGTGCTTACCAAAACTACCATTACAACAGCTTACAACATACCTAAACATTCTTAACGAGATTGTGCAATGCTTAATAATCCTTAAATAGCTAAAAAATTACAATTAGATTATTATTGGCATAAGTGAATATTATATATTAGAGCATGCCTGATAAATTGAAGGGTGCCAGGGTTTTGTACTTCATCATTGGCTTGGTGATTACGGGTCTTATAGCGATACAGTATTACTGGATCGTAAATGCCGTTTCCTTGCAAAAAACAGCACTGGAACGAACACTGAAAGAGGATATCGCATCTGTAGTGAAAACAGTGGAAGAAGAGGCATATTGTTTTAGTTTCAATTCCAAGGCATATATTAAAAAGGGGGAGGGACTTTACATTGTAAAACAGAAGTGGGATAAAAAGTTCATAGGCCCGAAAGAGGGTGGTTATCTTGATACACTTGATCTATTTAATGTTTTTTATATTAATAATGATACAGTATTTGAACATGATCGTTCTGTTTGGTTTGGAGAATATCCAGCTACAGTAGATATAGATCTTAAGTTCACTTTTGTTGGTATGAATCCCCATATCAAAAGAACAGATACAGGCTCTTATTCCCTGTCTAATCTGAATGAGCAGAATTTCAGGGAGAAGCTGGCAAATAAATTCAGGATTGATGAGGTAATAGATATAGGGCTTCTTGATTCGTTAATAAAACGAGCTTTGTTGAAAAATAAACTGGATACAGTTTATGAAGCAGGTATTCGTAAACAGGGACATGTCAATTTCGAATATCTGCACCCCGGTAGTTCTGCAACACATCTTACAGCAACAAGTATTAAAACTTCTTTCCTGGGCAATAGTCGTTTTAATGAGCCTTATGAGCTCTTATTGTATGTGCCGGACTCCCATATCAGCATAATCAAATCGAGCTGGATAATGATGGTGTCTTCTATAGTTGTTGTGCTGGCTCTTATCCTTGCTTTCCTGTATTTCGTAAAGACAATTGTCAACCAGAGAAAGCTTTCAGAAATGAAAACAGCATTTATAAATAATATCACTCATGAATTCAGGACGCCGATTACCAACATCAACCTGGCAATTGAAAACTGGAGAGAGACATCTGGTAATGAGTTATACTATTTCAATATTATAGAAGATGAGAACAGGCATATTGAACGGAATGTAGAACAAATACTGCAATTGGCAACGCTTGAACATAATGATACCCCTGTTGCATATGAACCCGTAAATATGCATGAGCTTATACGTAACGTAGTGAGTATGTTTCACCTGCAATTGGATAACGTTGCAGGCGAGGTAGAGTTACAGTTGAATGCTTCAGATCCCATTATTTACGGGAATAAAGACCAGTTAAAGAACCTTTTGTGCAATCTGCTGGATAATGGTATTAAATACAGGCAGGAGCAGCCCCATATTATTATTTCGGCAAGCAATACCCCAAATTATTTTGTGTTGCAGGTGGAAGATAATGGTATTGGTATTTCAGCAGATGATTTGCCTCATATTTTCGACAGGTTTTACAGGGCAGATACAGGCGACAGGCATAATGTGAAAGGGTTTGGGTTGGGATTGAGTTATGTAAAGTTTATCGTAGATGTGCATAAAGGAGAGATACAGGTAAAAAGCAAAACAGGAAAGGGTACAAAATTCACTATTTACTTACCCCTTAAAAAATGAAACAATGACAAAGATTCTATTTGTAGAAGATGACCATAACCTTGGCATGTTGCTCAGGGAAAACCTTAATCACAAAGGGTACAGTACTACCTGGTGTAAAGACGGGCAGGAAGGTATTGACAATTTTAAAACGAATAATTATAATCTCTGTATCCTCGACATAATGTTGCCCAATAAGGATGGCTTTACGCTTTTGAAAGAAATAAAACAGATAGATACCAGTGTGCCCATCATTTTTCTTACAGCACGCGGGCTGCATGAAGATAAAATAAAAGGTTTTGAATTAGGCTGTGACGATTATATTACTAAACCATTCAGTACGCAGGAATTGTGTATGCGTATTAGTGCTATCCTGAAACGTTCATCAAGGCAAGTTGAGCCGCAGGTAAATACATGTAGTATAGGTAGTTTTATTTTCGATTATACTAAAATGACATTGACAAAAGGCTCAGACATCACGAAACTAAGTTCGAAAGAAGCCGAACTGATAAATATACTTGCTGCTAATAAAAATGCTTTGGTGCCACGTGTCCAGATACTGGAAAAGGTTTGGGGTAGTGACGATTATTTTGCCGCCAAGAGCATGGATGTATATATCAGCAAAATAAGGAAGATGCTGAGAACTGACCCGACTATAGAAATATTGAATGCGTATGGTATCGGATTCAAGTTGATCATAAATGAATAAAGCCCGCAATTGCGGGCTTTATTCATTTATTTACTTTGATTAGTCTTTTGTAAGATTGATATGATAAGATTCGCCTTTTGTATTTGATATGCTAAGTATGTATGTGCCTTTTGTTAACATGCTTATATCTATTATGTCGTTGTTTAGAATTCCATTTAGTATTGTCTTGCCCATCATGTCTGTTATCCTGTAAGTATTGCCTTGTCCGTTAGTTAGTCCATTTATACGGATACCGGCTGTTGCAGGATTAGGGTATACTTGAATGTTATTATTAGCTTGGACATCATTTATGCCTACTACCGGCGGCAATAACGTCATCGCTCCGCCAGATGCTCTTGCGGCGTATACTGCAAACTCAGGGCCGTTTTTATTAGTTGTCTTATTGACAAAGCCTGATGTTATTATCGTTGTAGCTTCTCCGGTGAAACCATTGCTTAAAAAATCTGCAGTACAGTCTTGTATCGTAGCGTTATTAGATGTTTTAGAAATATTCAACACGGTATTAGCAGTTGCCATACTTGTGTATCCCATAGTATAATTATTGTAAGCAAGACCCGATACCAGTGGTATGCTGTTCTTCACTATGTCAATATCCGGAGCATCAGTACTGCCATTAATGAACAACATATCTGTGTTAGCGCCATTAGTTGCAGACTCCCTTGCATTAGCATATACATTCAGGTCTATACCGGGGTTAGGGTGGTATGCTGTATCATGAGTTCCGTTCAGAACTGCTATATATGTTTTTGCTGAGTCGTAAATATTAGTAAAGCTATACAGTGTATCATTTACAGAGCTGCTGTTTGCGGGAGCTATTCCGACAGTTCTTGGTGTTACACCATAGATATCAAAGAATGGCGTAGCGTTTCTGAAACTGATATTGTCAAATGTTTTGGTATTGTCTATATAGATGTCAACGGTAGATAATGCAGCATCTGCTGAATTATGTATCAATTGTAACCTGGCAAAAGACTCATTGCTTACATTATTAAGTGGCTGCAGCGGCCCCCCTGTGGCGCGGGAATAGAACAATCCAAATGCACTGCCATTACTGTTAGAAACAGGATCAACAAAACCGGAAGTTAATACCACCAAAGCTTGTCCCATTTCTCCGAGAGCCTGGAAATTACCTTCATATGTTTTGTAGATGCTCGATCCTGATGAACTTGTAAGCCTTATCCTGATATCAGAAGTAGGCAGTTGGTAATAGCCGGTGCTGTTGTACTGGTTGTAGGCTACATCATTAGCTATTATTTTTAAACCTGTTCTAAAATCAAAAGTTTTAGCATCCGTAGCACCATTATAGAATAGCAGGTCTGTGTTAGTGCCTACAGTAGCGAGTTCTCTGCCCAGTGTAAATATGTTCACAACAAATGGCTTTTGAGGGTTATAGCCGGAAGGACTTTTTATACCATCGATAATACCAATGTTAACACTGGATGTAGCAAGGGTAATGGGAAGGTTATAAAATGTATCTGTTACGCTGGTGCTTGTAGAAGGTGCGATACCGATATTGATTGTGCTGCCGGCAGTAATATTCTTGAATATACTGGCTGTTCTGAATGGCAGATCGTTGAATGATAAAATACCATTAATATACACGTCTACAGACGGCACACTCACATCCGCGCAGTTGTTGATGAATTGCATACGGGCAGTTTGTGCATCAGAGGATGCATATAAGCCTGTACTTGCTAATAATGTAAGTAGTAGTTTATTTAGTTTCATAGGCTTTTAAATTGTTAAAGATGCTAATAAGTTAAGTCTAAATATAGTAAAAATAACCGATGTTGAGCGCTATCTGATGCTATTATTGTAACTTGTATATGCAGTTCTGCAATGGTAAATATGAAACTAAGAGTACTAAGGGCGTTATCTATTCTTGTAGCTTGTGTGTCGTTTTCTTTTGTCACTTCAATATGTGAAGCGCAGAGCCTTGCAGTTCAGCCCCTGAAACTCCGTAACAGAACTATCAATATTACAGCAAATGCTGCAGACTGGCTAAAGAATAGTGAAGGGAAGTATTATGGCAGTGAACCATTACAGGTTATAATCAAATTCAGGTCTTTGCCGGATGAAAAACTGCGTAGGTATTTAAAAGAAAATGGTGTCTGTTTATCAGACTACGTAGATAATAATACATATACCGCCATTGTTTATCCATCTTCTTTTACAAAGAGCATTGATGCTACAGCAATATATTCGATCATTAACATTGACCCCAAGTGGAAAGCAGATGACATTATCTGGAAGAAAGTAAAGACAGTAAAATCAGCTATAGACGTTCTGGTGTCTTTTGCTGATACACTTAACCAGGCACAGGTTCAAACCTTTTTATCGGGTATTGGTGCTGTAACAACAAGGTCGGGACTAAATGATTTAGGTATATATAAGGTATCTGTATTTCCTGACCAGGTAAATGTGCTTTCATCATGGTATGGTGTAAAGTATATAAGCCCTGCCGGCAATGATGTTCCTCTGGATGCAGAAGCGAATGCTACACAACGTTCTATTCAGGCAACGCAACCTGTTGTATATGGTGGTTATGAATTGACGGGTGATAGTGTTACAGTGGGAGTGGGAGATAATACATCCGGTATTTTTCATATTGACCTGAAGGACAGGATAATAAATTACAACCCATATCCTTATGAATATCATGGCGTACATACAAGTGGCACCGTGGGTGGCGCGGGTATTATAGACCCCAAAGGGCAGGGCATGGCCAGCCATACAAAGATCATTAACCAGTTGTTTAGTGGTATATGGGAACAAACCGGTGATATGTATAACACCCACAACATGACCATTACCAACAATTCGTATGCAGCAGTAATAGGCAATTGCGACTATGCAGGTACCTACGATGTCAACTCAGAAGCTCTTGATAAAATGTGCCTGAAGTACAATTCTGTTTTACATGTGTTTGCTGCAGGTAATGATGGGTTGCTTACATGTGGTGTCTTCCCACAAGCCTTTGGTACAATATCGGGCGGGTATCAGCCTGCTAAAAATATACTCGTCGTATCAAGTGTGGATAAGCATTATTTGAATGAGAAAGTAACAGGTTCACGAGGCCCCGTTAAAGACGGACGTTTAAGGCCGGAGATGGTAGCTGTTGGTGCCGATGTTAATGCCCCTACAAAGACGGAAGAGTATTTAGTGACATTAGGTACCAGTATGGCATCACCACAGGTAGCTGGTGCTGTGGCTTTATTGACTGAAAGATACCGTAAGGCGTTTTTTGGGAATGTTAATCCGCGTGCAGATCTGTTGAAGGCATTGATACTAAACGGAACAACTGATGTTGGCAATCCGGGGCCTGACTATACAAATGGTTTTGGTGTGCTTAATCTCGACCGTTCTATTGAGATATTAAATAACAGCCAGTATTATACTAATACAATCACACAGGCAGCAGGTCAAACCGTGCAAATACCTGTGTCATCAAATATAGCACAGCTAAAGGTAATGCTGTATTGGAATGATGTAGCTGCAAGTCCATTGTCTGCTGCACAGTTAGTCAACGACCTCGACCTTGAAGTGAGTACACCTGCCAGCGTTGTTCATCATCCATTGATATTGGATCCGACTCCTGCCAATGTTAATAATAATGCAGTAGAAGGGGTAGACCATTTAAATAATTGTGAGCAGGTTATAATAAACAATCCCACTACCGGCTATTATACTATTTCAGTAAAGGGAACCAATATACCTTCAGCATCGCAGGGTTATGTTGTTGTCTATGATTTTATACCGGTTGGTGTACAGCTTACTAACCCTTTAGCAGGCAGCAAGGTGAAGGCTAATGATTCTCTTTTTATTTACTGGAACGCGTCTGATGATAATAATACTTTTAAACTTGAATATTCTGTAGATAATGGTGGAAACTGGACAATTCTTGATAATAATATACCTGCCTCTCAGAGATATTATGTTTGGTATGTTCCTTCAAACACAAACTCGGGTAAATGTCTGGTTCGTTTAAGCAGGAACAACACTGCACAGTCGTCAGTGTCAGGTCTGTTTGTTATCAACGATCAGCAAACCGTTAGTTTGGCTAATACACAATGCCCGGGATATATAAGTATCGAATGGCCGTCTGTTCCTAATGCTTCTGCTTACGAAGTATGGAAGAAAACCGGCCCATACATGATACCGGTTGATACTGTTAACTCCCTGTCTTATGTTTTTAAAGGGTTATCGCTCGATAGCTTCTATTATGTAGCTGTAAGCCCTGTTATAGATGGTTTGTCAGGATACAGGAGTTTAGCGGTAAAAAGACTGCCGAATGATGGTGATTGCGCTGGCAGTATCTCTGACGGAGATATGATGGTGCAGGGGATATTAGCCCCTAATAGCGGGAGGAAATTCACAAGTTCAGAATTAGGTGCAAATGAGCCCATAAAAGTATTGGTACGCAACCTGGATGATGTAGCGGTACCTGCTTATAAATTATCTTACTCGGTGAATGGCGGTACATGGGATTCTGTTATAGCCAATAACTTACCGGCTAATACAAATGCAACTGTAACGCTTCCGGGCTTCGATTTTTCTGCTCATAGCTACTATAATATCAGGGTAGCGGTTAGTAATCTGTCGTTGGCTGACGGAGTACCTGTTAATGATAGCGTATCAAGAACAATATTGTCAATTGCAAATGCCCCGGTTGACCTGAACACTGGTTTTTCTGATGGTTTCGAGGATATTGGTGTCTTTGAATCTGTGTCAGATACGATGGGCATGAGCCCTAATGAACACTGGGATTATGCAAATAGTACTGATACCGGCAGGATAAGAACGTTCATTAACCCTTCTATAACTATTAATGGCAACAGGTCATTGAGTATGGACGCGTACCAGTATATGACAGGCAACAGGAACGACCTTACAGGTACGTTTAATCTTAAAGACTATGATGCAAATAAGGATGAGGTAAGGATGGAATTCTCATATGTATTACATGGCAGGCCATCATCAGGTAAATCTAATTTTGTATCATTCAGGGGTAAAGACAATGCAGCAGAGTGGGGATTTCTGTACCAGTATGATACTAACAGGATAGCAATAGGGGAGGTGACAAATTCCAAAAGCATATCCTTAACAGATGCGATGCTAAGGTCAGGACAAAATTTCAGCAGTAGCACACAGCTTATGTTTTCACAGGAAGATAATTCAGTTATCTCATCGCAGAATTTTGGTAAAGGCTTAACTATTGATGATGTGAAGCTATATACAGTTAAAAACGATATGCAATTGGTACGTGTCGTATCTCCTGCAAATGTTGAGTGTGGCCTGAATGGTGCAATTCCGCTCACTATAAGATTGTACAACACTGTTTTTAACGGATTAGATTCTGTGAAAGTGCATTATCGCCTGAACGGAGGTGCAGTGGTCAATGAAACCATTGCTCATATAGGCGGTAAGGATTCTGTTGATTATACATTCACCCATAAGATAGATGCATCAGCAAAAGGTATGTATATGCTTGATGTTTGGCTTGATGTTGGAGGAGATACTTATCGTCCTAACGACAGTATTCTCAACTATCGGTTTTATAACGAACCATTGATCGCTGCATACCCCTACCTGGAACAATTTGAATCAGGAGACGGTTACTGGCATAGTGAAGGGCAGAATAACTCATGGGAGTATGGTATACCCGCTTCCCCTAAAATAAATAAAGCCTATAGTGGTACAAAGGCATGGAAGACTGACCTTAATGGTGTGTATAACAACCTTGAATTCTCATACCTCTATTCTCCATGCTTTGATTTGTCAGTGATGGTAAGGCCACGGTTGAGTTTTATGGCGGCTATTGATATTGAGAACTGCGGGGACCAACTTTGTGACGCAGCTTATGTAGAATATAGCAATGACGGGCAGCAATGGTTTAAGCTTGGCACAGCCTCCGAAAGTAGTGATTGGTATAATGATTCCCTGCATAATGTTTGGAGTATAGAGGATAAGATCAACTGGCGCAGGTTTACTACATTGTTGCCGGCTCAGAGCAAATCGCTCAAACTGAGATTTGTGTTTAATTCAGATCCCGGTTTGGCTAAAGAGGGTATTGCAGTAGATGATATCTCTGTTTATGATGACCCAACAGAGCCAATCACGCCGACAGTAATAAGTGTTAGCCCTAATCCTACACACGATGGCTTAATTAATATCTATTGGAAAGCAGCGCCGGGTACAGAAATGGGGCTGATGATAGCTGATATTACCGGCAGGGAGGTTTATAAGTACACCACTACGGCTGCTAATGCTTATAACAGGACTACTATACAAACACCTGTATTCGCATCCGGTGTGTATATCATTAAATTCAAAATTGGTAAAGACCATTTTGAGGCCAAGATCGTATACAACTAGGGTATTACCTGTTGAATAATATCTTGAAGTAGAAAGAAGGCTTGCGCAGTTGGTCCCGCAGGTCAAGGTCTGTAAACATGAAGCTTATTGTTTTGCTCAACGACGGGCTCTTATTAGCCTTGTTTACTACAAAATTGAATAGCCATGGATAACGGCACAGGCGCTGCAGAGTAGTGCTTATTTTCAATTCATCGCCTATGCGTTTGTAGAGCACATCATCATACTCCTTCTTAAGCATTGCACTACTGTAGTCCTTGGCCTGTAGTGCTTTCTCTATAGCATAAGCAGCCAGCATGCCACTGTATAGCGCATTTCCTATGCCTTCTCCGCTAAACGGATCTATCAGGCTGGCAGCATCACCCGTCAGTAAAAAGTTATCACCGGAAACCGGCATTTGTTCCATTCCCATTGGCAGTCCCCAGCCCTGTATCTTTCCAATAAGTTCTGCATCCTTAAACCTGTGGCTGATATTAGGGTTGGTCTTAATAGCGTGCAACATTTGCTCACGCAGGTTTATCTTTTTCTCACGTATCCTTTCAGACAGTATGCCCACACCCACATTCACCATGCCATTAGGCATCGGGAATATCCAGAAGTAGCCCGGCAGTAATTCAGGCAGAAAATGCAGCTCAATAAAATTCTCTTTGTGCAGGCCTGCCACACCTTTGTAGTAGGCCCTAAGACCTACAGCATATGTCTTGTCAGATGTATGGTCATTGAGGAATTTCTTTCTCACCATACTCTTATCTCCATCAGCACCTACAACTAACGGAGCAATAATTTCATAGGTATCCCCACCTTTTGTGAAAGTAACCTTTGTCTTATTGTCAGTTGTCCTTTCTATAGAGGTTATATCAGCCCCCTGGTAAATGGTATTATATTTTGAAGGTAATTTCTCAAACAGGAAGTTATCAAACACCAATCTCGGAGTTGTAAAGCCCGGTGCTGTTTCTCCCGGCTGCCTGTTGGGGTTATATGCTATATCCAGTGATTTGCCGTTGGGTGCTACAAATACGATACCATAGCTGGGCATGAATTTATCTTCCTGTGAGAATATTTCCTGCAGCCATTCGGGGTGAATTTTGCGCAGCACAAAGGCTGTCTTACCGCTGCAGGCATCTCCGCATACCTTGTCTCTCGGGAAGGTTTCCTTTTCAATGATGATATGTTCTATCCCGGCATTGGTCAGGTACATTGATGTGCCTGCACCAGCCGGTCCGGCACCTATTATTATTACCTTAGTTTCTGTTGTATGGGTAGCCATTAACTTCTATAAAGCGCCAAATTTAACTGTCAAATATTAATTCTCTTTGGAAAATTGAAAATCATACCTAAATTCGTTAGGTATATACATCATTTAGTTAGGTATAGTATGAGTTCAGAATCAAACCCGGTTGTAAAAGGAAGTCTTACAGTAATAATACTGAAGCTGCTGGAGGATAATGGCCGTATGTATGGGTATGAAATGACCAAAGCAGTGCGTGAAAGCACAGAAAATAAAATGAGTATCACCGAGGCAGCGCTTTACCCGGCCCTGCACAAACTGGTGGAAGAGGGGCTGTTGGTTACCACCTCAGAAAAAGTAGACGGGCGTGTGCGCAAATATTATTCGCTTACTAAGAAGGGCAAGAAAGAAACCGCAAATAAAATAAATGTGCTGAAAGAAGCGCTCAGTTCTGTTCAGCTGATCTTAAATCCTAAACTTAATTATGGACACTAAAATTGTATTGAACAAAGAAGAGTTACAGAGGCTCCGCGAATTCATATACAAGAGAGGATTCCGCGATGAAGCTGTCATTAATGAGATACTCGACCATTTCGCATGTAAAGTGGAAGAACAACTGTCTGCCAATCCTAAGCTGAGTCTTAATGAAGCTATGTATAATGCTCATGAGTCATTTGGAGTTCTGGGCTTCTATGTCATTCAGGCTAATCTGGATAAGTCATTAAGACATAGGTACAAAACTTTGTATTGGGCAAGTGTCAAAACTTTATTCGGGACTATATCTTTTTGGCCATTGAGTGTTCTGCTCTGGCTGGCAATATACAAGGGGTATTTATGGATATGGTTCAACCACAGGCAAAATATTTTCGGGGCTAATATATTGGCCGATATCATGTGGTGGCTTTCAATAGGTGTCGGATTCTGGATGGCTCTAAAATTCAGAAAGCAGGATAATTACTATGTTAAAATAGCTAATCAGTCTACATGGTGGTCTATGCCGGCATTTATACCGGCTGTGCTTAGCGATCCCCGGACAGATAACAAAGCGTACGTGATTGCATATATAACAGCATCATTTGCTCTCATAAGTTTTATTGCACTATTTGCACAATATCGTGTGCTCAAAGCAGCATCTGTAGATTATTCAGAATTTAAGCAAATAGCAGAATAAGTAAAACCCCGGCAATTGCCGGGGTTTTATTGTTATTGCAATACAGGTATCGCTACCCATTGCAATCTCGAGGTTTGGCACCGGTGCAAAGCTACGACCATATTATCTTTTCACCTAAAGGCTTATTTATAGTTCTTTTTGTTAATGAGTTGCAAATCCCATGTGTAAATTAACCTCTATTTAATGAGTAGAAATATGTTTGTAGCCATATTGAAATAACATGAATGATAGTGTACAAGCTGCAATAAGACCTATGTCAAAAGGCAAAGTGTATTTCCCCAGTCTGAACGGGGTACGCTTTGTTGCAGCAATAGGTGTTATCATGCACCACCTGGAGCAGCATAAACACATCTTCGGACTTAAGAATGTATACACCAGCTCATTTGTAGGAGGCGTATTTGGCAGGCTGGGCATCATATTGTTTTTTGTGCTCAGTGGCTTCCTCATCACCTATTTACTAATGAAAGAAAAAGATGATACCGGTACAATATCCGTACGCAGTTTTTATATGCGCAGGATTCTCAGGATATGGCCTGTGTACTATCTCATTATCATTTTAGGTTTATTTGTCCTGCCTCATATCAGTTTCCTGCATGTTCCCGGACTTACAGAGCATGTGGGAGAATATTTTTGGCTGAAGGTTGCTCTGGCATTCTTCTTTCTGCCCAATGTGCTGGATACCATATTCAGGCGTACACCAATTCCATTTACAGATCAGACATGGTCAGTAGGCGTGGAAGAGCAATTTTACTTTACTTGGCCGTGGATAATAAAGTATTCTAAAAACATATTACGCACACTGCTTGGGGTTATAATATTCTACCTCACTATCAGGTTTACGCTGGAAATACTGGTCTATTACTATCCCAATAATTCATTTTTAGATCATGCAAACTACTTCTGGACGTTTTTCTGTATTGACGATATGGCGCTTGGCGGTTTAATGGCTTGGTTCCTGTATCACAAGAAAGAAAAGGCGTTGAAGTTCTTATTTAACAAGTACACGCAGATAATAACCTATGTATGCCTTGCCATCATTACTGTTAAAGGCATTGCCATCCCGCATCTTACTTACGAATTATATGCTGTTCCTTTTGCTATACTTATCATAAACATAGCGGCCAATAAGAACACTATCATTTCGTTCACCAATAAAACACTCGATTATCTTGGCCGTATAACTTATGGCTTATACCTCTACCATTATATTGCCATCGTTAGCTCTATAAAGCTGGCATTTCTCTTTGTAAACCCTGATAACCTGGTTATGAGTAATATTATTTACTATACAGTAACTTTCGGGGGTAGTATCCTCATGGCTGTAGTATCATATGAGTTCTTCGAAAAACGCTTCCTGAAGGCTAAGGTTAAGTACAGTAAAATAATAAGTGGCGATAATGCTATTGAGGATACTGTAGAGAATAAAGGCTTACCTGTAGAAAAAACAGAACCAATACAAGCCATACCCGCTGTATAGCATAGCTTTATAAACAAACAAACAATGGGTAAGAACTCAGTATATTTTCCGAATCTTAACAGCATCAGGTTTTTCGCTGCGCTGGCTGTTATCATTCACCATATTGAGCTTACAAAGTATGTATTTGGCCAGCCGAGCATTTATCGCACATCATTTGTAGGCGGGGTATTTGGGCAGTTAGGTATCATATTGTTTTTTGTGCTTAGCGGTTTTCTTATTACATATTTATTGCTGACAGAGCAGGAACAGACCGGTCGTATCTCTATTAAAAATTTTTACATCAGGCGTATTCTGCGTATATGGCCGCTGTATTATTTGATAATCACGCTTAGCCTATTTGTACTGCCGCATATTGACTTTTTTGTAGTGCCCGGTCATACTGCAGAGATATCCCGCCATTTTATGGTGAAAGTGATATTGTTTCTCACATTTCTTCCGGATGTGGTCTACGCATATTATCCGCATGTGCCGTATGCAGAGCAAGGCTGGTCTGTAGGAGTGGAGGAGCAGTTCTACCTCTTGTGGCCATTGCTCATGGCATTGGTTGTGAGAAAGAAGAATACCATGAAAATGCTGCTTGGGGTTATCGTTTTTTACCTGGTAATTAAGGTTGTTGTTATCTACTACCATCTAAAATACCCTGGCAATCCAATTGTTACAGACACTTTCTGGTTTTGGCAGAACTTCTGCATAGACTGTATGGCTATAGGTGGTATAGCAGCATACCTGCTCTTCTACAAAAAAGAGAAGGTATTGAAGGTGCTGTACAATAAATACCTGCAGATAGCTCTTTATATCACAATAGCCTACATAACAGTACGTGGTATAACTGTACCTCATTTCAATTACGAATTCTACGCCCTGATGTTTGGTATATTGATACTTAATATGGCTTCTAATAAGAGAACGATACTAAACCTTGAGTTTAAACCTATTAGCTATATGGGTAAGATATCTTACGGCCTGTATATGTACCATAACATAATGCTGGTAGTGGGCTTGCGTATTGTATTGGCCATAAACCCGGATATACTTCACTCACTGAAAGGCAATATTCTGTACTATATCATATCTATTGCTTTAACCGTATTAGTATCAGCACTTTCCTATGAATATTTCGAAAAACGCTTCATTAAGGCTAAGGTCAAATATTCAGATGTTATCAGTGGTGATAATGCCAAACAAGACACTACTTTAGCAGAAATCAGGCAGGAAATGACGCAAATGCCTGAAGAACAATTATCTGTGTCATAATTCCGGGGCTATAATTCTTTACCTAAATCGTATAAAGATGGGATTTTTGCCCTATCTTTGCGCCCCTAAAAAGGTTCTTACTATATGATCAGCCGCAGGAATATAAGGGTAAAAGTGATGCAAACATTGTATACCGTTATATCTACTTCAGACCCTGCAGAAATCGAAAAAAACAAAATAGCAGGTTCTAAACTTCTGGACCAGAACCTGGCTCATTCTGTCGATCTTTTTACAATAGCTATATTATATACTTTCCGTACTGCACAGTATGCTGCAACAGATGCTGCGCAGCGTGCATCAAAATACCTGCCTTCTAAAGAAGACCTTAATGTGAGCACCAAGATCGTTCACAACGAGTTCATGCTTAAGATTCTGGGAAATGATACTTTCAGTGAAAAGATCAAGCAGGGGAAATTGGAGCAGTATATCGAAGATGAGCGTGTAAAGAAGATATACCAGCAATTAATTAAAACTCCTGAATACGAATCATACATTGCTGATAATGACAGGACATCTGCCTCAGAAAGGGATATCCTGCGTTTTATATGGGAGAAACTGGTGCTGGAAAATGAAACCCTGCAGGAGTATTTTACTGATGAGTTACCAGGTTGGGAAGATGATAAAGAGATGACCGTATTGCTGATGGATAATTTCTTTAAATCTACATCCAAGATCAATTTCCTTGTTCCGGTTTCTGATGAGAAGAAGGAATATGCCCACTCACTCATGCATACCGTTATGGATAAGGATGAGTACTGCATGGGGCTTATTCAGCCTAAGCTCAACAACTGGGATACAGAAAGGGTAGCATTGATAGACCTGCTCCTGCTGCGTATGGGTATTTGCGAAATGTTATATTATCCTACTATACCTACCAAGGTTACTATCAATGAATATATAGAAATAGCTAAATTGTATAGTACTCCGCAAAGCGGCCAGTTTGTTAACGGTGTACTGGACAACATATTAAAAGACCTGCTAAAGGAAAATAAAATTAATAAGCAGGAACGTACTCGGAAACCCTAAATTTGCAAATTGGGTTATATGCAAATGAAAAAATACATCATTGTTGCTTTATCGGTTTTTGTAGTTGCATGTGGCAATAAGCCTGCAGAAGAACAACGGGAGAATAAGGACCTTTTACCAACTACTATAGTTGATAACCCCCGTTCGGCTGTTCTTGCAGATTCTGTTGCCATAAAAGATATGCCTACAATGGATTTTGATGATACGATGCACGACTTTGGGGTAATGAGGGAAGGCGAAACCGTGTCTTACGACTTTAAGTTTACTAATAATGGTAAAACGCCATTGCTGGTAAACAGTGCCAATGGTTCTTGCGGCTGCACTGTACCCGAATATCCGCATGAACCGCTGGAGCCGGGTAAGTCTGCCATCATGAAAGTGAAATTTGATGCTACAGGCAAGCAGGGGCACCAGGAGAAATCTGTATCTATTTCAACCAACTCAAACAAAGGTGTACATGCCTTGTATATAAAGGCAGATGTTAAACCAAAAAATTAATTAATCATTCAATTTTTTAATAAATAACCATTACGATGTCAGTTAATCTTTTTAATGTTTTGTTACAGGCGCAGGGTAGCCCTATGTTCTCATTATTGTTCATGGGTGGTATGATCGCTGTAATGTATTTCTTCATGATCCGTCCGCAGTCTAAGCGTGCTAAAGAGCAAAAGAAATTTTCTGAAAGCATAGGCGCTGGCGAGAAAATAGTTACTACTGCCGGTATACATGCAATTATCAATCGTGCTAACGAAGATGGTACGCTGCTGGTAGAAGTGAGCCGTGGTTCTTTTATGACCATTGACCGTTCTGCTGTGTCTATGGAAATGACCAACGCATACCGCAAGAAAGCCGAAGGCGGTTCTTCTAAATAATTATTAATGCTCAAAGTAGGTATCACAGGTGGTATAGGAGCCGGTAAAACGCTGGTATGTCAGGTGTTCGAAACATTAGGCATACCGGTGTTTTACGCTGATACCGTTGCTAAACAATTGATGGAAACCGATGCCAAACTTGTGGCGGGTATACAGAAATTGTTTGGCGATAAAATATATAACGAGGGCAAACTGAACAGGGCAGAACTTTCAGCTATAGTGTTTCAGGACCCCTCAATGCTCGATAAGCTTAATGCGCTTGTGCATCCTGCCGTTATAGAATATGGCCGTAAATGGATGAACGAGCAGAAAACTCCTTATGTAATTAAAGAAGCAGCCATCTTTTTTGAATCAGGCAGCAATAAAGATATGGACCTTATGGTAGGTGTCTATGCGCCTAAAGACCTGCGTACATTACGTGCTATGCAACGTGATTCGGTTGCTGCAGATAAGGTGCTGGAGCGTATGTCTGCTCAAATGAATGAGGACGAGAAAATGGATAAGTGCGACTACGTGATTACTAACGATGGGGTAGAGGCAATAATACCTCAGGTGCTGGACATGCACAAATATCTTACCTCGCTGGCACGTACCAAAGCTTAATCGCCGTATATGCTCTTCATGTAGGCCTTGTATTGCTTCAGGTTGTCTTCATCTGTTTCATTATCGATTACCTGTTGCGCATACTTTTTTAGTATCTCCTGTATCTTCTTTGCCTCATCCAGCTCTGTATTTGATTTGCTGTTGTCTGCCTTGTCTTTATAATAGCTTGCAGCTTCAAACAGGTAAGATCCTATTGCATAACGGTAAGATTTTATGCCCTCAGTTTTTACCATAGTGTACAGTATGCTTCCTGCTTTGTCAATTGCATCATTATCACTAAGGTGCTGTATGTACTCCGATAGATTTGAGGCACATTCTATTTTCTGCCTGTTAGGCAGTAGTGGTGCTGCGGCTGAAAATAGTTCAAGGTCTTCAACTTTACCTTTTGCCGCTACTATTTCCCATATGGCCGATTGGAGCTTGCTTTTAGGGTTGTTGGCTGCCAATCTTTTAGCCAAGATATAGGCTGTGTCTTTATTGATATTCTTAATTGCAAGTAGTGCAGCGCCCGATACCAAATATGAACTGTCATTAAGTGCATTATAGAATATCTCTTTATCGGTTTGTGTTTTCCATGTGCTCAGGGTGCTGATGGCCGCAGCCCTTGCTTTTTGGTTGCCTTCATTCATGACAATATATTCAACGTCGCCTTTCCACTTGTCCTGTAGTTTCTTATCCTTCATTTGCCTGGTATTATTCAATGCCAGTTCTTTTATTGACGGATTAGCGTCCTGTAGTGCGTAACCAATTATCTTCTGTGAGCTGCTATCGTCGATTTGTTTGGTTGCTGCGCCTACCGCATAATGTTTGCTGACAATATTATCAGCACTGTGTTTGTACACCCTTAGCCATTGCCATGGTTGCATGTTGGGTTGAAGGTCGCATATCACGCGATAATCTGCGTCAACAAGAACCACAGGTTTCAACCCATTGCGATAATTGATAACCAGGTTTTCTGTTTTGCGTTTTATCTCATAGTGGAACACAGAGTCGGTTTTATCATCGAAATACACTGCAATTTTCAATGGTAGTCTGAATGCATTGTCTTTCTGGGTTTGGTTGATGGTAACTATCAATTGTTTACTGTCGTCGTTATAATTGTACTTAGTTTCCAGTATCGGATGCCCGCCTTTATAATACCACTGGTTGAAAAACCAGTTCCAGTCTTGTCCCGTCACTTCTTCTACTGCCAGTCGCCACTGGGTTGCTTCAGCTGGGTGCAGTGCATTTTTTGTCAGGTACAACTGCATGGCTTTGCTGAATGCTGCATCGCCTATCAGCAGGTTCAGGTATCTTAATATGGAAGCTCCTTTTTGATATGATATGCCATCAAACATATCTTCCTTATCGCGATAATAGAATCGTACGAGTGCGGGGTCATTACCGGTAGCGCCCTTCCCGTACACATAAGCCCACCTGTCGTGCATGGCCAGTTCATCGGCCGATGCTTTACCATACTTAAACCTGCGCCATAATTGCTCGCCATAGGTTGCAAAAGATTCATTAAGTGTCAGGTTCGACCATGATTCTGCTGTTACATAATCGCCAAACCACTGGTGGAATAATTCATGCGATACCACATTTTCATTATCTGCATCATCCACTTCTCTTTTGTTCTGGTTCATGAAATCGCCAAACAGGCTGGCGCTTGTATTTTCCATTGCCCCCGACACATAGTCGCGAACTACAACCTGGCTATATTTATTCCACGGATAAGGTACGCCTGTTGCTTTAGAAAAATAATCTATCATTTCAGGCGTGTTCCTGAACATATCTCTTGCATAAGGTGCAAATGCAGGCTCTGTATAATAACTCACCTCTTTACCTTTCCATTCATCTTTGGTAATTGAGAATTTACCAATGGCAAACATCATAGCATATACCTGTATAGGGTAGGGCATTTCCCATACATCAGTGCGCATACCATGTTCCGATGTTTGAATCAGCAATTCGCCATTGCTGAGTGTAACAAAACTATCCGGTACGGTCAGTGCCAGCCTCAGTGGTGTGCGCTGGTTAGGTTTATCTATTGTTGGTGCCCAATGGCTGTTTGATTCTGTCTCGCCCTGTGTCCATATTTGTGCAGGCTTGCCGGGTATGGCATTGTCTGTATTTATGAAGTACAGCCCTTTGTCGTCATTGATTGCCTTGCTGCCACCACTTGCTGCACTATATGGCATTGCTATATACTCTATAGCAAGGGTGAGTGTATCCGTGTTTTTGTACAGCCTGTTTAAATGCAATACAAGCTTATCGTCCTTATATGTATAGTTTGCTTTTTCTTTGCCAACTTTCTCAATAATGGTTACATCTTTTATCTCCATGCTTTTGGCATCCAGTACTAAGCTGTCAGTTGCGTAGAAATATGGTCGCAGATATAGTTGAGTCTTTCCGTGCGCAGTTTTTTCCTTCATGTCAAAATCAAGGGATACCATGGTATTTACTATCTCCCATTCTATACTGGTAGCAGCACGGTAAACACTGGATGAAGAGTTTACTGTGATACTGTCCAGCAGCACATTCTTTTTAGCAAGGCGTTTACCGGGGTTGCAGGCAGCAACTAATATAATTCCCGTTAATAAGAGTGCAGATACATTTATCTTGAATTTTGACATTACAGGCTGTGCTTGAGCGGGCTAATGTACTATGAAACTATACATTTTCCATCCCCCGGATAGTAGTATATATTATCATTTCCTTTTGAATATACTATGCCGATTACGGGCTTAAATGATTATTTTTGCGCACAAATTAATTGGCCCAGATGCTGCAAATAACCATTGACGATAAAAAGCCTGTAAATATAGCTGCTGTAGAGGGGCAGTGGCATGTGAATGAGAATCCTGTAGATGCTGATATTCAGTTGCAGCCAAATGGTTTGATAAGCATACTATATAACAATAAAAGTTATACCGGTATTGTAGAGAAAGTAGATGTGAAGGCTAAAGAACTGGGTATCAAAATAAATGGCCAGTCGTACAAGATAAGTGTAAAGGAACCGATAGACCAACTGCTGGAAAGCATGGGCCTCGACCTGAAGGCTATGCAAAAGGTTGAGCCAATAAAGGCACCTATGCCGGGCATGATACTGAAGATACTGGTAGAGCCGGGGCAGCAGATAAAGAAAGGTGATGGATTGCTGATACTGGAAGCTATGAAAATGGAAAATGTACTTAAAGCTACAGCTGATGCTACGGTTAAGGCCATAAAGACAAATGAACGTACTGCCGTAGAAAAAGGTGCAGTACTGATAGAACTGGAATAATAATGCGCATAAATAAACACCTGTTTACTGTCTTACTGTTTCTGTTGTTTGCAATGCAGGCAATGGCACAGGAATTCTCGTATGTGTACATACAGGGCGATAAACAGATACCGTTTTATGTAAAGCTCGATAATGAGATGATGCCGCGTTACGGCAAAAATTACTGCATCATTTCTCAGTTGGCTCCGGGTCCGCTCACTATAGAGATATTATTTCAGCAAAATGCATTCCCCTCACAAAAGTTTACGATTAATGTACCACAGGATGGTTACAGGGGCTTCCTGCTCCTGAAACGGAGCAACGCTTTTTCGTTATATGATATCCAGCAGCAGTTTTACCTGCGTGCCGGCAACAAGATAGAAGAAGACCATATGCCGGATGCTACATCATCTTCATCATATATTGTTACAAAGTCTAACACAGAACCCGTTAAGCACAATACCCCCGTTCGCCGAAACCAGCCAAGGGTAAATAACAATCAATCTAATAGCGGCCCGCAGTTTATAGAGAACATAGAGTTGAACAGTAAACATTCCGTTCAGCAGCAAACGAATACAGCTAATGATGTTTATAATGACAACATAGCATCAGGCACTGTAACTAACAGTGATTGCCCGCAGGCTATAAGTAATGATGCTTTTGAAGCTATCTACAACAGGGCTTCTGACAAGCCTGAAGATGCCAGGCTCAGGTATCTGCTTACCCGCCTCGACCAGTGTTATACCACCAACCAAGTGAGGCTACTGGCTAAAACATTAACTAATGATCCTGAACGATATACTTTCCTGAAACGTGTTTATCCTCGTGTTACCAACCAGGCAGCCTTTCCTTCATTGGAAAACCTGCTTTCTACCGAGGAGTGGAAAGGTTTTTTCAAGCTTATAGTACCTTAAAGATCAATTATGAAAAAGATAATATTAGCATTGTTCATTGGCTCTGTAGCTGTATTCTCCTGCAAACAGGACAAAAGCAGCATGATAGCTAAGAAGTGGGAAGCTGTTGCACTTGAAAACCCCCAGTTGGATAGTATGATAAAAGAGCAACAGGTTTTCCTGGATACTTTTGGTGCTCATACTACTCCTGCGCAGAATGATTCCTTATATGGGGTTAGAAATATTGACAGCATGCGCCAGTCATTACAAATGCAACTAAATGACTTTAAGGCTATGCAGGACCATTCATTAAAAAGCACCTGGTTCGACTTTAAGAAATCAGGTATCGTACTGATGAATTTCAGCGGGCAGGTAGATTCTACCAAATGGTATTTTGATGATGAAGGCAACCTGATGCTGAACGAAATGGACCTCAAAGGTGCCGGTAGCAACCTGAAAATGGAAGTTGTGCAACTGGCAGATACCGTACTCAAGCTCAGGTTCAACGAGAACGGGGCTACCAGTATGGTAACTTTCCAGCCGGCGCACAAATAATAAGGTTATCTGTTATCTTTGCCCAACCGTATTTAAAACGATTTAAAACTATTAATAATATAATATGCGATCTATAGCTTTCAGGCAGGCATTAAGAGAGGCAATGGAAGAGGAAATGCGCAAAGATGAGCGTGTATTCCTGATGGGTGAAGAAGTAGCGCAATATAATGGTGCTTACAAGGTTAGCCAGGGCATGCTCGATGAGTTTGGCCCTAAGCGTATAATAGATACACCAATTGCAGAGCTCGGTTTCGCAGCTATAGCTGTGGGTGCAGCTACAAATGGTACAAGGCCTATCGTTGAGTTTATGACATGGAACTTTGCCGTACTGGCACTTGACCAGATACTGAACCATGCCGGTAAAATGCTCTCCATGAGCGGCGGACAGTTCAATTGTCCTATCGTATTCAGGGGGCCAAACGGTTCTGCAGGCCAGTTGGGTGCACAGCACTCTCAGGCTTTCGAAAGCTGGTATGCCAATATACCGGGTATCAAAGTAATATCAGTATCTAATCCTTACGATGCTAAAGGCCTGCTGAAATCTGCTATCCGCGATGAGAACCCTGTAGTATTCATGGAAAGTGAGGTGATGTACGGCGATATGGGCGATGTGCCGGAAGAAGAATATATCATACCAATAGGTAAGGCAGATATCAAACGCCCGGGTAAGGATGTTACTATCGTTTCTTTCAATAAGATGATGAAAGTAGCTTTAGCTGCTGCAGAAGAACTGGCAAAAGAAGGTATAGATGCAGAGGTAATAGACCTGCGTACTATCCGCCCGCTTGACTGGCATACAATAGTTGAGTCTGTAAAGAAAACAAACAGGCTGGTTATTGTTGAAGAACAATGGCCGTTCAGCTCTGTATCTTCAGAAATAAGCTACCGCGTACAGAAAGAAGCATTCGACTATCTCGATGCTCCTATCCGCCGTATCACATCTGCAGATGCTAATATGCACTATGCACCAAACCTGGTAGCTGCCTACCTGCCTGATGTACCAAGAACTGTGAAGCTGGTAAAAGAAGTAATGTATATGGTGAAATAATACCGTACTGATAATAATAAGAACGCCACTGCATGCAGTGGCGTTTCTTTTTGTCTGTCAGTCTTAGGTTCATCTAGTGTGCGTCTGCCATGCTTACTTTCTTATTGGTCTTTCCTTTTACTAATAATACGAATGGTATACATACCAGGAACATGATACCTATGTACAGGAACACTTCCATGTACGAGAGTATAGTAGCCTGTTTCATTACAGAGAAATCGAGTAGTTTATGCGCATTCTTCATGGCTACATCAGGCGCCATGCCTTTGGCAATAAAGTTTCCCTGCATGCCTTGCAGGCGTTGCTGCACAGCAGGGTCATTCACTGACAATTTGCTTACGAGGTCGCTGCGGTGCACCATGTTCTGGCGCGAAATGAATGTGGTGATAACAGCCACACCAAACGAACCGCCCAACTGCCGCATCATACCGGTGAATGCCGCACCTTGCCCTATCTGTTGTCCATTAAGGGTAGATAATGACAGGGTAGTGATAGGAATGAACAACATACCCATACCAATACCACGCATTATCAGCGGCCAGAAGAAGTGTTCGCCACCGGTGTCGGGAGTCAGTACTTTATAACCCCAGAAACTGTAGATGAAGAACAATAGCATACCGCCTGCCACAAGGTATTGCTGCGGCACACCTTTCTGTAATAACTGCCCTATGATAGGCATCATAAATGCAGTGGTCAGTGCAGCAGGTATCATCAGCATACCCGATTGCTGGGCTGTCCAGCCGAGCGTGGCCTGCGTGTATAATGGTATCACAAATGTAGATCCGTACAGTCCGAAGCCCAGTATGAAGGATAGTATTGTGCCTATCCGCAGGTTGCCATTACCCAGTACCCGCAACTGTACTATAGGGTTTCGGAACGAGAGCTCTCTCCATATGAAGAAGAAGAAACCCAGCACGCTCATTACACTCAATACCGTTATCGACGGGCTGTTAAACCAATCGTCTTCCTGTCCACGTTCCAGTACATATTGCAAAGCTCCCACAGCTACTGCCAGCAACCCTATACCCAGCCAGTCTATATCCCTCCTCGATGATTTCTCAGAGTATTTAGGGCTGCGTACATATTGCAGTGTAAGCAGGGTAGCCACCACACCTATCGGTATGTTGATGTAGAATATATATGGCCATGAATAGTGGTCTACTATAAACCCGCCAAGTGTAGGGCCCAGTGTAGGGCCTATGATCACACCCAGCCCGTATATGGCTTGTGCCATACCTCTTTTTTCGGGCGGATAGCTTTCTGTTATGATGGTTTGTGATGTTACAAGCAGTGCACCACCACCAAGCCCCTGCAGGAAACGGAAGGCTACCAGCTCCCATATATTAGTGGCATTGCCACAGAGGAATGATGCCGTAGTGAATATCACTATAGATACCGCAAAGTAATTGCGCCTGCCAAACTGCTGAGACAGCCAGCTGGTCATAGGCACTATTATTACATTGGCAATAGCATATGCAGTGATCACCCAGCCTACTTCGTTGAGCGTAGCGCCGAGGTTGCCCCTCATTTCATTCAGCGCTACGTTTACTATGGTGGTATCTACTATCTCCAGCAGTGCGCATAATATGGCAGTGATGGTGATAATGACACGTCTTGAACCATATTCAACCAATGAATTATGATCGGTCATCTTGTTTTATTTAGATAAATTAATCCAGGTGAACATCTACGTTCACATTCATACCTGCTCTCAGTTTTGCCAGCAGGGCATCATTCTTATCTGTGAATTCTATTTTCACAGGTACACGCTGCACTACTTTAATAAAGTTGCCCGAAGCATTATCCGGCGGCAGCAATGCAAACCTTGCACCTGTAGCAGGAGAGAATGATGTGAGCTTAGCTTTGAAGTCGTGGCCTGAGAAAGCGTCAACATGCACTGTTACGTTCTGGCCTTCTTTCATTTTCTCCAACTGTGTTTCTTTAAAGTTAGCTATCACCCATACAGATTCATCTGCTACTACGCTGAACATAGACTGGCCTGCCTGTATGAACTGCCCCGGTTGCACATTCACTTTAGATAGCTTACCATCAGATGGTGCAATAACATATGCATAAGACAGGTTCAGTTTCGCGGCTTCAACTTCTGCTTCACGTTGTTTAATAGTAGCATTTGCAATATTTACCTGCTGGCCTGATGCGCTGCTCTGTGAAGATGCTGCTGATCTTTGTTTAATAGCTGCATTCTTTTGTTCTACCAATACCTGCAACTGGCGTTCTGCTGTTTGCTTTTGTGCCTGCGCCTGTTCAAACTGTTGCTGTGTGATAGAATGGTCCTTTATCAGGTTGGCATAACGCTCATAGTCTTGTGTAGCACGCCATACATTCACTTTGGCAGCTTCTATCTGTGCGCTGATGGCCGATACGTTTGCATCGGTAGTAGCTATGTTAGCCACAGATGCGCCCGATGTAGCCTCTGCTGCAGCCATGCCGCCTTTAGCAGCCGCCAGTGCTGCTTCTGCCTGTTCCAGTTTTATTTTCAGGTCGCGGTCGTCCAGTATTACCAGTGTATCGCCTTTTTTTACCAGTTGGTTGTCTTTGGCCCTTACTTCATTGATATAGCCTCCCACTCTTGGTATTACAGGGCTTACATTAGCTTCTATCTGCGCATCATCTGTTTCTTCATGATACAGGGAGTGAACATATTTTGTGATGCCGAACGTGCCGCCTGCTACTACCAGTACTCCGAGTATGATGGTAAAACGTTTATTACGTTTTTTCGGTGCTGCTTCTTCGTGACTGTGTTTATTTTCCATACTTGCCTTATTATAATTTCTATTGTTAGTTTTAAATGTGGTTTAGTTATTAATAGTGCCTGCGTTTTGTTGCAGTGTTTTATATGCTACATAGGCATCCGCCTGTGCAAATGCATGGTTCAGTTCTGCCTGTAGTTTTGCCAGGTCAGCATCCAGCAGTTCTGCTGTTGTAGCCAGGCTGTTGGTGTGTTTGTTTTTCACTATCCTGTAATTCTCTTCGGCCTGTTCTTTTGCTTTAGTATATACTTCTATCTTTTTATTGGCAGACAGGTAGTTCTGGTATGCTTTTGCTATTTGCAGGCGTATGCCGTCATTCATCAGTTCCATACCGGCTTCGGCCTGCTGTACTTTGGCTTTGGCCTCAGCTACTTTAGCACCTGTTTTCCAGAGAGATGAAGGGCTGTATTTCAGACCTACACCACCATTCACTACATTAGTTATTGTCAGCAGTTTCGGTATGTCAGCCGCAATATACCCGCCTGTCAGTGCCAGGGAAGGGTAGTAGTCGCCGCGTGCCGCACGCACACCTGCATTGGCTGCCTTCACCCTGTATTCATATGCTTTGGCATCTTTCCTGTTCTCCAGGGCTACGGCTTCCCATTCCTCAAAGGTTCTCATATCTGCAGTCATTTTAAACGAATTGGTATCAGGTACCAGTTCTGTTTCTTCGGGCAGGCCCAGCATCAGGTTCATATTTATATAGGTGATCTTCCA
Organism: Flavipsychrobacter sp.; assembly: GCA_044227125.1. Lineage (GTDB taxonomy): Bacteria > Bacteroidota > Bacteroidia > Chitinophagales > Chitinophagaceae > Polluticoccus. The sequence continues at coordinate 206,561 of JBGAFS010000001.1, read as the reverse complement.
GTTGTTCTCAGCATCCAGTAAAGCCAGTTCTACATTAGATTTCTGCAATTGCGCCTTCAGAAGGTCGTTGCGTGGTATCAGCCCGTTCTTCTCCATGTTGGTAAAATCGGCCACACGGTGTTCTGCTTCCAGCAGGTTTTGTTTTACTATAGCCAGCGCTTCTTTCGCTTTGAACAGGTTGCAGTATGCAGCTATGGTATTAGCTATTATTTCTTCGCGGTCATTCTCTGCATCCAGTTCCGCAGCATGGGCCAGGTACTTAGCCGCATTGATGCCGTTCTGTATCTTAAAGCCTGCAAACAATGGTACAGACAGGTTGGCAATGCCATACATAGCCTGGTCTATTTTAGGAATACTGCTCCCCGTGCTGCCGCCCGATGAGCCACCGTCTCCGCCACTGTTCCCCAGTTTTACTTTCAGGTCCAGTTTGGGTTGTGTCAGCCACATATACGAGCCGGTTACAGACAGGTCAGGCAGCCTTCTTTCGCGTGCTTCGCGCAGGCCGGCTTTTGATTCTTTTACCTGTGCAGCACTCAGCTTCAGTTGTTTGCTGTTTTTCAGGCTTAGTTGTATAGCTTCATCCAGAGATATTGGCCTGCTGTCCTGCGCAAAAGCCGGGGCCAGCGAGCCCGTCATTACCAGTGCTATAATGCTTAGTCTTAGTTTAGTCCTCATTGGTAAGTATTAATTTGAAAACGTTTTTTAAATGTGCGCTTAGTTTTTTCAGTAAGTATTGGTTGAATTCCTCCTGCTCCATATCCTGCAGGTTATTTATTTCTTTATAGAAATGCTGTGCTGTTATCAGTTGGTTGGCCGTGCCCACCAGGGTCGACATCAGCATGGGTATATCCACATGTTTTCTGAATACACCTTTTTTCTGCCCTTCATGTATCAGGGTTTTTACCAGTGCCTGGTTGTTGCACTTCATCTCGTACATCATCTTCGTCAGCGGGCTGTCTTTGTCAGACATCTGCTCTCTTGCCAGTACTTTATGGAACATATGTTTTTTTACCGCCCTGCCCACATAATTATCTACCAGAGCATATACCTTCTCCAGCGGCCCCAGTTTCTCATCCTTTACTATATTCTCCAGTTGCAGTTTTATCTGTTCATAACGGCTCATGAAAAGGGCTTCCATCAGCTTTTCTTTTGAGCCGAAATAATAGGATATCATAGCAATGTTCACTTCGGCCTCAGAGGCAATATCTCTTATCGAGGTGCCGTCAAACCCGTTAGCGGCAAAAAGCTTTTCTGCCACCTCCAGTATTTGCAATTGTTTCTCGTTGTATTCCATTATCGGGGTAATTGAACGGGGCAAAATTAAACGCTCGTTTAATTTTAAACAAACGTTTAATTAAGTTTTTAACAATTCCCTGATAGATTTTGCTGATAATGCGGGAGAGAAGATCCTTTTTTGCAATAAATAGGGCAATATTGTTAATTTAAGTTTAATGCCAATATTTCCGTTGTTGATTAGGAATATTATTGACGCGCAAACTAGTATAATGCTCGCCAAATATGGAAGATCAGCTTCAGAAGAGGCGATTATATAATTAAGTTATGTTAAGGAATCTTGTTGTAACGATATCCATAATTGGTAATATAATATTACTAATGCTTCTTATGAGTAAGGATAAAACAAACCAGAATACCCACAGCAGCATTACTAATCAAATAGACGACTCACTAAGAGATTTATGGAATATTGGTGCTACCAATAATTTTGAAAATGTCTATTTTAAACGAAATGATAGTATTTATAAACGGCTTTGGTATGAAGCCTACGAGAATGAGCCTCCCAGCGCGTTTTTGATTTCATGTACATATTATTATGTGAGTAGAAATGACTCAGTATTGAATGATATTGAATTGTCGAAAACACAACTTGAATCAATATATCATTGTAAACTATTTATTGCCCAATAACACAACTTACCCCTCTCATCGTGTCAGCGATAATGCATTGTGTATTTTGCTATTGTTTGTGTTCTTCACAAACAACATGTGAATGTTATTTATTTTATTAATTAAATTATATATTGTATTTTTGCTATTAAATAACTTCGTGAATAGTTATTTAAGCTCTTTGAAATACTGTCGCCATGATGTCTTCTTTTCTCAAGGATAAACAATTTTTTGTTTCAGTTAATATACTATCAAAAACTATCAACAGATAGTCTCATTCCTAATGTATGTTAGTTGTAACAAAATACTGCAATTGAAAATACAGTAACCCGCCCGTCTAGTCGGGCAGGCAAATTGTAACAATTAGCTCCTCTCGCGTCATTGCCCGCCCGGCCATGCCGCTCGGACGGGCGAGGGAGTATTTGCGAAGGCAAATATGTACGTGGCAATCTCACATCCATAAGGTCAAAGCTCATGTTGTTTCGAGATTGCCATGTCGCTGCGCTGCTCACAATGACGATTGGGTGTTAGTGTAAAAGCGTAACAAATTGTAACAATTAGCTTCTCTCGCGTCATTGCCCGCCCGGCCATGCCGCTCGGACGGGCGAGGGAGTATTTGCGAAGGCAAATATGTACGTGGCAATCTCACATCCATAAGGTCAAAGCTCATGTTATTTTGAGATTGCCACGTCGCTGCGCTCCTCGCCAGCCCGAAAGATTCATTCTGGCGGGCAATGACGGTACTGGTGTTACTGTAAAAAGCGTAACAAATCGTAACAAAAAGCTCCCCTCCTGTTTTTAGGAGGGGTGATTGACGAACTGCGAAGCAGTTTGTCAATCGGGGTGGTGAAATGATGATATGATATTCTAAGCTTCACCTTCGCATTTCGTGAGATTTTCTCACTGCGTTTAAAGAGGGAAGTTGCCACGTAGCTGCGCTGCTGGCAATGACGGGACTGGCCGTAACTGCAAAAGCGTAACAAATTGTAACCCTCCCATTCGGTCGGGCAGGCAAATTGTAACAATTAACTAAAGGCATTTTCCCTTTTACATTTTGCATTAAATATCAGTGTTCTTTGCTAAACAGCATTTCGCCGGCATGGATAGCAACAGGCAGCCTGTTCTCTACAGGGGGAATAGGGCAGTTGTACCCCGTAGCATAGGCACAATAAGGATTGTAACACTTATTGAAATCGAGCAGGATGGTGTTGTTGTGTATATCAGCTGTACTCAGGTCTATATAGCGGCCACCGCCATAGGTCTCTACGTAAGTAGTAAGGTCGGTAAATGGCACGAAAAGGTGGTCTTTATACTTCGGGTCGTCAAGCAGTTTCAGGTTTTGGTATACTTGCAGGCTAAGGCTGGTATCATGAATGCGAAACTCCAGCACCCCGTACTGCCTGAACTGTTTCACCTTACCGCTGTAGGTTGGCAGGTCGAAAGGTTTTGCATCTGGCGTAGCCCGAAATGTGGCCATGATCCTGTACTGCGCATCGGCAGCAAAGAACCTCAGGTACGAGGTGTCATTGCCTTTCAGCGGACTGCGTTCTTCGGTTATGAATTCCTGCTTGTAATGCTGCCTGTGTATGGCTATACTGTCAGTATAAGTTTGTCCTGCCGCAGATAACTGCAACAGGCCAAACATAACAAGTATCAGCAGGCTGCGCATTGGTTAGGCTTCAGCTTTTTTCTCAGGCCTCATCTGCGGGAAAAGGAGTACATCCTGTATAGATACATGGCCTGTGAGCAGCATAGCCAGTCGCTCGATACCGAAACCGATACCTGCTGTTGGCGGCATGCCGTATTCCAGTGCCCTGAGGAAGTCGTAGTCTATGTACATAGCCTCATCATCGCCGCGCTCCATCAGTTTCACCTGGTCTTCGAAACGCTCGCGCTGGTCTATCGGGTCGTTCAGCTCGCTGTAGGCATTGGCTATCTCCTTACCGTTTATAATGAGCTCAAAACGCTCTACCAGCCCATGTTTGCTGCGGTGCTTTTTGGTAAGCGGGCTCATTTCTATAGGGTAGTCTATGATGAATGTTGGTTGTATATAATGCTTCTCGCATTTGCCGCCGAATATCTCGTCTATCAGCTTGCCCTTGCCCATAGAAGCATCTACTTCTATATGCAGTTGTTTGCACACATCACGAAGTTGGTCTTCGTTCATATGGCTGATATCGATGCCTGTATGCTCTTTGATAGCATCGTAAATACTCACACGGCGATAGGGTGCCCTGAAGTCGATAGCTGTATCATTGACCATAGCAAGGGTGGTACCGTTGGTAGCTATGGCGGTTTGTTCCAGCATCTGCTCTGTGGTCTCCATCATCCAGAGGTAGTCTTTATAGGCTACGTAAAACTCAAGGATGGTAAACTCAGGGTTGTGGGTCCTGTCCATACCCTCATTACGGAAGTTGCGGCTGAACTCGTATACCCAGTCGAAACCGCCTACTATCAGGCGTTTCAGGTACAGTTCATTGGCTATACGCAGGTACAGCGGTATATCCAGCGCATTGTGATGGGTAGTGAACGGGCGGGCTATGGCACCACCGGGGATGCTTTGCAGCACAGGGGTATCAACCTCCAGTGCACCACGCTCATTCAGGAAAGAGCGGATGGCATTCTTCATCTTAGTGATCTTGGTAAAGGTATCCTTTACATCAGGGTTCACTATAAGGTCAGCATAACGCTGGCGGTACTTGAATTCGAGGTCGGTAACGGCATCAAACACTTCGCCGTCTTTCTCCTTTACTATTGGTAATGGCCTTAAAGACTTGGTGAGTATGCTGAACTGCTCTACGTGTATAGATGTTTCGCCTGTCTTGGTAGTGAATACATAGCCTTTAACACCTACTATATCGCCTATGTCTATCAGCTTCTTCCAAACGGTGTTGTACAGGGTCTTGTCTTCGCCCGGGCATATATCATCGCGTTTGATGTATATCTGTATCCTGCCCGTGCTGTCCTGCAATACGGCAAAGTTGGCTTTACCCATATCACGCACGCTCATAACGCGGCCTGCTATAGAAACTGCTTTGAATTGCTCCTGCTTATCGTCCGTATACTCATCCTTTATCTGTTTGGCAGTATGGGTGATCTCGAAAAGCGGGGCAGGGTATGGGTCAATGCCCAGTTCCTGTAATTCTTTCAGTTTCTCGCGGCGAACAATTTCCTGTTCACTTAATGTAGCCTGCATTAATAACGTGATTTTAAAATGTGTGCAAAGATAAGCTGAATAGTTGATTAGTGCTGTAAGGGCTGCTAATGTATATATAGCTTGTAGATGGAGCCATCATCGCCAACGGTCATCAGGTTGCCATCCGGGGCAAAGGTGATACTCCTGAGTGCAGATTTGGTAAACTGCCTGTATTCGGCCCATGTGTTACCGCCATCCTTGGTGTAAACGACAAGGCCATCCTCACCTACGGCCCAGCCGTTCTGTGTATCGCGGAAGATGATATCGAGGAACCTGTAGCGCTTCTGTACGAGGGCATTGCCATTCCTCAGCTTGTGCCAGTTAGCACCACCGTCTGACGAATGATAGATAGTACCCTGGTAGCCACATAGCCAAAGCTCGTTCTCTGTAAGGCAGTACACCGCCGTAAAGTTGTCGTTCACTGCCGACTGGAAGTTCCAGGTACTACCGCCATCAGTGGTCTTGAGCACACCACCATATGCTGCTATGTAGCCGGTTTTGTCGGTTACCATGCAGATGTCATTGAGGTTGGCGTCATAGTGTTTGGTATCGGTAATGCTATAGCCGGTGTCCAGGGTCACGACATTGCCTTCATAGCCTATAAGGATCAGCTTATCAGCAGTAGGGCAGGCGATACCAACATGGAAGGTCCAGTTGGGTAACTGTTTGAACTGCCAGCTTTGGCCTTTGTCTGCGCTATATATTAGCTTGCCGTCATACCCTGACATGTATATGATGCCTGCAGGTGAATAAGCCAATCCATACATGCCTTTACCGGCTTCAGGCATAGAATCAAGCTTCCAACTTGCTCCAGCGTTGTCAGATATCAGCATTTGGGCCGAATAGAAGCGCTCTCCACCCGCTATAAATGCGGTGTTGCCATCTACAAACTGTATCCTGTTCAGCCTTGCCGAAGTATTAGATTCAATACGTATTACTTTTTCGAAAAATGCTTTCTCCTTTCTGCATGCTGTAATGCCGGTAAGCATTAATAGCAATAAGTAGATCCTGAAATGCTTTTGCACCTGTTGAGATAAGATTATATTGGTTTAAAAATACAATAAAATTGTACTATGGTGTTGAGATGATTATATATTTCAAACTGATATTTACTTCTTTATGTAAAAATATTATATTTACAGGCAAATTATCAATGATATGAAACTATTCGCGACAGCATCTACTCTTGCTCTGGTAGCTTTGGTAGCGTTTTCTTCTTGTAAAAAGAACTTCGTTTGTTCTTGCCAAACAGTTACTACCACAACTACAAGTATGACCGATTCTACCGGTACAATTACAACAGTTGTTTCTGATACAGTTCGCAGCTCTGAAAATTACAATACTTCAAGGAACGATGCGAAAGACAGGTGTGCAAACAGAAGTTATGATTATGTTTCTTCTGATAGTACAAGTTCTCCTGTGAAAATGGTGCAAAACTGCGACCTGAAATAATTAATATAAAGAGAGCCATCATGCAGATGGCTCTCTTACCTTATTTCCTTAATTCAAGCAGCACCACATTCTCTATATGATGAGTGTGAGGAAACATATCTACTGGTTGCACTTTCGTCACTTCATATTGTTCGTCCAGTAGTTGCAGATCTCTTGCCTGTGTAGCAGGATTGCAACTAACATACACTACTTTAGGCGCTTTCAACGTAATGATCTGTTGCACCAACTTTTCATGCATGCCTGCTCTTGGAGGGTCTGTGATTATCACATCCGGTTTGCCATATTCTGCAAAGAAGCTATCAGTACATATTGCCGCCACATCACCCGCAAAGAAGAGACAGTTATCAAGATTGTTTAGCCGTGCATTCTCTTCTGCATCTTTTACTGCATCTTCTATTACTTCAATGCCAATAATCTTGCCTGCATTCTTTGAGCAGAATATGCCTATGCTACCTGTACCGCAATAGAGGTCATATAAAACCTCGTTGCCCTGAAGTCCGGCGAAATCCCTTGTTATTCGGTATAGGTTCTCTGCCTGGTATGTATTGGTCTGGAAGAATGATTTAGGTGATATCTTAAACCTGAAATCCTCAAGTGTTTCTTCTATAAACCCTTTTCCATAATAGCAGTGAACGTCAAGGTCATTTATAGAGTCATTTACCTTTGGATTGATCGTGTAATGTAATGTTGTGATACCGGGTATTGTCTGCAACAGGCGGTCAAGCAGCTTAGTACGCATTGCTTTGTTTTCGTGCTGAATGACAAGGTTAATGAGTATTTCACCCGTTCTTGCTACACGCAATATCACATTACGTAACCATCCCTCATGTTTCCTGTAATCATAGTAAGCAAGGTCATTTGCTTCAGCAAATTCACGAAGGGTTTTCAAAAGGAGGTTGGTAGGTTCTTGCTGCAGATAACAAGTATCTATATCAACCACCTTATCAAATAATCCCGGTGCATGAAATCCAAGTGCAGGCTCGGGTTCCAGCTTTACATCCCGGTTATCATTTAGCTCTTCAAATGTTCTGTACCTATGTGAACTGAATGTGAATTCAAGCTTATTTCGGTAATACTGTGTATGTTCACTTCCACATATTGGTATCATTTGAGGTATGAATACCTTACCTATGCGTGTGAGCTGGTCATATACCTGTTGCTGTTTATATTCAAGTTGCTTATCATAGGGTAGCATTTGCCACTTGCAGCCACCGCAAATGCCAAAATGTTTACAAAATGGCTCAATCCTGCTATCTGATGGTTTAATAAGTTTGGTAATACGTCCTTGTGCCCAGCTCTTCTTGTCTTTAGTTATAAAAACATCTGCCACATCTCCCGGGATAGCATTCTCTACAAACAGAACTTTCCCTTCCTCAAGATGTGCAATGCTTTTACCTTCAGCGGCATATGTATCAATGGTTACAGCCTGTAGCTGCCTCTTCTTATTTCGCGACAAATTGTTAGAAATTAGTTAATTGAGGCCAAATTTACAATCTAACAATAAGAAGAAGGTGTCTTATGATATAAATTTGACAGTTAGGCCGGTAATAAACGTGCCGGGTAGCTGTAATAATGCGAAAACAGTTATCTTCACGAATTACAAAATTATGAAACGATTATTACTATTATTGACATTACTGACAGGTATCACTTATTCATCTATTGCTGCAAATGGCTATAAGCTGCAAATCAAATTCACAGATATTAAAGACTCTGTAATTTATCTGGCACATTATTACGCTAAACCATTACCTACCATTTACAAAACAGATTCTACAAGAGTAGATAAAAATGGTTTGGCTGTGATGGAAAGCAAGGAGGAGACTTTGGGTGGTATTTATATGATCTTACTTTCTGATAAGAAAACATATTTCGAGATACTACTGAATAATGGAGACAATATCAATATGAGTGTAACTGTATCACAGTTGCCCTTAGGAGTTAGATTCAAAAATTCGCCTGAGAATACAAGGTTTGCTGAATATGTTGCATATCTGAAAGACTATACAGAAAGGGAGCAAAAACTGAGAGATGAAGTATCTCGTGCAAAGACGAAGGATGATACTAATACTATAGCTGAAAAAGGCAAAGTTTTGTCTAAAGAGCTTAAAGATTACCGTAAAAATTATATTGCAAAATATCCCGGCACTTTGCTTGCTAATATATTCCGCTCTTTATTGTTACCAGAGATACCAGCAGGTAAACACTACCTTGAAGATGGTAAGACTGAGGATACATTGTTTGGATACAACTATTATAAGGACCATTATTGGGATGATTTTGATTTTACAGACGACAGGCTGATTAATACACCTATGTATGATGCCCGCCTGGACGAATACTTTAATAAGTTAGTGTTACCATGGCCTGATAGTGTACAGAAGGAAGGTGATATGTTGCTTGCGAAAACACGTGGTAGGAAGGAACTTTTTAAATATACATTGCATTGGGTAACCCAATATGCGCAAACAAGTAAGGTTATGGGCATGGACCAGGCATTTGTGTACTTTGTTGAGAACTATCACATGAAGGGAGACGCTTACTGGATGACTAGTGATGTATTGGCTAAATATATAGATCGGGCGCAGAAAATTGCACCTAATGTTATAGGAAATATTGCTCCAGACATAAAAATGGTAGATATTAATAAGAAACAACAGAGCTTATATTCAGTTAATGCTAAATACACTTTGCTGGTATTCTGGTCTCCTGATTGCGGACATTGCCAGGCGGAGATACCAAGGGTTGATTCTGTATACAAAGCCACCCTCAAAAGTAAAGGCGTAAAGGTTTATGCGGTAAGAACAGAAGGCGAAGAAAACAAATGGCAGGAGTTTATTAAGAAACATGACATGCAGGATTGGGTAAATGTTTATGATCCCGAACATAAATCAAATTATAAAGCACAGTACGATGTTTATGGAACTCCGGTGATGTACCTGCTTGACGAGAAAAAAATAATCAGGGGTAAAAAACTTGATTACTCAAATATTGATAAACTAATAGACATTCTTGAAAAGAAGGATAATTAAAACTCTATAAACGGAACTATATGATCAGAATAGTAAAGAATGTAATGGGGACATTCTTGTTGTTATTGGTAAGTTTTAGCACTATTACAGCTAAAGATGGCTATAAAATTCGCCTCAAACTTAATGGCTCTCATGATTCTCTGGTATATCTGGCCCATTATTTCGGGAAACCATTACCAACTATTTATAAAACAGACTCAGCATTATTAGATAAGAATGGTGTAGCAACTTTTAACCACACAGAATCAATAGTAGGTGGTATTTACATGATGCTTTTGTCTGATAAGAAAACATACTTTGAGTTCCTTTTGAATAATGGTGACGATATAGGTATCACAGCTGATGTAGCAGAAATACCTACCGGCATTAAATTCAAAAACTCTCCCGAAAATGATAAGTTTTTGGATTACAGTAAGTTCCTCGCAGGTTATGGTCAAAAGCAGCAGAAGTTTATTGATGCTATAGCAAAAGCAAAAACGAAGGCTGATTCTGATGCAATAAGTAAGGAGTCTGCCATAGTAGGGAAGGAATTGGTAAAGTATCGCCGTGATTACGTTGCTGCGAATCCGAATACGATGCTTGCATCTATTTTTAATGCATTGGAAATGCCGCAGGTGCCTGAAGGAGAACATTTAACACCAGATGGTAAAGTAGACTCTACGTTCTCTTACAGGTACTATAAAGATCACTATTGGGATAATTTTAATTTCAAAGATGACCGTCTAATTAATACTCCAATATTTGATACAAGGCTTGATGAATATTTTAATAAACTGGTATGGCCATATGAAGACAGTGTAGAGAAAGAAGCAAATATAATATTAGCTAAAGCAAGAGGAAGCAAAGAGTTATTTCAATATGCATTATGGTGGATTACCCACAATGTTGAGGAAAGCAAGATAATGGGTATGGATGCAGTCTTTGTATACTTAGTGGAGAATTATTATATGAAGGGTGATGCCTATTGGTTAAATAGTGAACAACTGGAAAAGTATATCGACAGAGCACATAAGATAGCTCCCAATGTCATAGGTAATATCGCACCGGATATCAACCTGCCGGACATCAAGAATAAGGAGCATAAACTATCTGATGTTAAGGGCAAATACACATTATTAATATTCTGGTCTCCTGAATGCGGACATTGTCAAACTGAAATACCTAAAATAGATTCAGTTTACCGGGCTGTACTAAAAGACAAGGGGATGAAGATATATGCAGTAAGAGATGACGGAGACACCACGAAATGGCAGGATATGATTAAGAAGTATAATTTGAACGACTGGGTACATGTTTACGATCCTAATCATGTATCAAGATATAAACAAGATTATGACGTTTATAGTACTCCTACCATATATTTGCTGGACGAAAAGAAAATCATACGAGGTAAAAGGCTGGATCATTCCAATATTTTAGATGCTATTCAAATAACTGAAAGAAAACTAAAAGCTAATCAGGACAATAAATCGAAATCTTAAAATTATTACACAAAATGCGCAAGCTGGTTTTAACAATTGCTACATCCGTATTCGCCATTACTACTGGTTGGACACAAACACTATTTACCTTTGGCAACAATGCTGTTAGTAAGGATGATTTTCTGAGAATATACCAGAAAAACAGCCTGAACAAAAAGCCAGACTTCTCTGAACCTGCTCTGAAAGAATACCTTGATTTGTATTCACTATTCAGAATGAAGGTTAAAGAAGCTGAGTTGCAGCATCTTGATACTTTAGCCAGTATCCAGAACGAATTAAACAATTATCGCAAACAGCTTGCTAAGAACTACCTTACAGACGAACAGGTACAAAATAAGCTTATAACAGAAGCTTACGATCGCAAGAAGGAAGAGGTGCATGTAGCTCACATACTTATACTGATGTCTCCAACTGCACCATCAGCAGATACCGTTACTCCATATAAGAGGATAGACAGTATATATAATGCCATTACCAAGAAGAAAGCAGACTTTGCAGAATTGGCTAAGAAGTACTCTGATGACAGAGGTTCAAAAGATAAGGGTGGTGATATAGGCTACATCACAGCATTACAAACTGTATATGCCTTTGAAAATGCTGCTTATAGTACACCTGTAGGTAAGGTTTCTGCACCTTTTAAAACTCAGTTTGGTTACCATATACTTAAGGTTATTGATCGCAGGCCTACATTGGGTGAGGTTAAAGTAGCACAAATAATGGTGGCTGCTCCAAAATCAAAAGGTATAGATGGGGTTGAAGCTGCTCAAAAGCGTATCGATTCCATCAAAGCAGACATGAAGAAAGGTGTTGACTTTAAAGACTTGGTAAAGAAGTATTCTGATGACAAATATTCGGTTAATGATGGTGGTGAGTTACAACCATTCGGAGTGGGTCGTGTAGATCCTACATTCGAAAAAGCTGCATTTGCGTTGAAAAACCCTGGCGATATTTCTGAACCTGTGCAAACTGATTATGGTTTCCATATCATCAAATTATTGGCTAAATATCCACTGCAACCATATGATAGTATCAAATCTCAGTTGAAACGCCAGGTAGAAAGCGATTCACGTTCGCAAGTTGCCAGGGAGACTTTCTATGAGAAGATCAAGCAAAAGAACCAGTTCAAGGAATTCAGAGCTAATCTTGATCCTGTTATTGCAAGAATGTCTAAAATTCCAGATACAGGCAGAACAGCAAATACATTTAAGGCAAGTGACTATAACGACATGAACCAGCCATTATTTGAGTTGGGTGGTAAACAATACATGCAGAAGGACTTTGTTACTTATGCAGAAAATATTACCCGCGGCAGGTTAATGGGGCCTAAGGCAGCAGTTGTTCGTGATCTGTATAATATGTATACTACTACAGTTGTTAATGATCTTGAAGAACACAGACTCGTAGAAGAGCATCCTGATTTTAAAAACCTGATGGACGAATACAGGGATGGTATAATGCTTTTCGAATTGATGGAGCGTAATGTGTGGGGTAAAGCATCAAGAGATACTGTTGGCCTGAAAGCTTTTTATGAAACACGCAAAGGCAAATATCTTTGGGAACCAGGCTTCACAGGTGCCGTGTATAAATTCAAAAATGAAAAGGCGCTGAAAGAAGGGCAGAAGTTATTGGCTAAAAAAGAGTTAAAAGATGAAGATATCATCAAGAAGATGAATACAGATTCAATGCCTGATGCAGTAGCCATACAGAGAGGTCATTATGAGTTCTCTAAATTTAATGAAGTGCCTAAAACTTCTATAGCTAAAGGTAAAGTAACAGAACCTAAGAAAAACGATGACGGTACTTATACTGTAGTTAAGGTAAATGAGGTGTTTGATGCACCTACATCAAAATCGCTTGAAGATGCAAGGGGTTATGTAGTTGCTGAATACCAGGATTATCTGGAGAAAGAATGGAATGAAAGCATGAGGAGGAAGTATCCGGTAAAGGTTAACGACCAGGTGTTTAAGTCCATTATTAAATAATTGAACTATAATATTATGTATCAACGCCCTCTGTTATGAGGGCGTTTTTCGTTACCTTGAGTAGTCAAATCCATATACAATGAAGATAGCATTTCATGGCGCTGCAAGAACTGTAACCGGGTCGAAACATATCATACATATGCACCCTGACAAGAAGATACTGCTTGACTGTGGTTTGTTCCAGGGTATGGGTAAAGATACAGCCCGTTTGAATGAAGAATGGGGATTTGAACCATCAGAGCTTGACTACGTTATCATATCCCATGCGCATATAGATCATATAGGGTTATTGCCGAAGCTGATAAAGGATGGGTATAAGGGCAAGATATATTGCACTAAAGCTACTGAAGACCTTATGGAAGTAATGCTCCTGGATTCTGCACGAATACAGGAAGCGGATATCAGGTATTCAAATAAGAAACGTAAGGAGCAGGGCAGAGAGCTTATAGAGCCATTGTATACAGAAGAAGATGCTAAGCAGGTTATGCCACACATTGTTGGTGTAGACTATAATACCTCGTACAAGATCGATGACAGTATTGAATTGTATTATACAGATTGCGGCCACATATTGGGCAGTGCTGCGGTTAACCTGAAACTAACAGAGAATGGCAAAACAACAAGGCTGACTTTCAGCGGAGACGTAGGCCGTTATAATGACGATATCCTCCGGTCTCCAGATGTATTCCCGCAGGCCGATGTCATTATTATGGAATCTACCTATGGTGATAAGCTGCATGATCTTGTGACACCCGCTACAGAGAAGATACTTGGCCATATAGTACATACATGTCTTGAGAAGAAGGGTAGGTTAATCATACCTGCATTCAGCCTCGGTCGTACACAGGAGATACTATATCTGCTGAACAGGCTTGAGTTAGAGCGTCGTCTGCCTCCTGTCAATTACTATGTAGATAGCCCCCTTTCTACAGAGCTCACGGGTGTTATCAAAAGACACCCTGCCTGCTTTAACAAACATGTAAAGGAGTTGCTGAAGAAAGATGAAGATGTATTCCAGTTCAAAGGGTTACAGTTTATAGAAGACGTTGAAGAGTCTAAAGCGTTGAATGATACCAATGACCCTTGTGTGATCATATCTGCATCAGGTATGGCTGAAGCTGGTAGAGTGAAACACCATATCTCTCATACTGTAGGTGACTCAAGGAATACCATATTGCTGGTAGGGTATTGTGAACCTAATACATTGGGCGGCAGGCTGAAGGCAGGCAATAAAGAGGTAACCATATTTGGTACACGATTCGATGTGAATGCTGAGATTGCTTCCTTAAACAGTATGAGTGCGCATGGTGATTATGAAGACCTGTGCCAGTGGCTGGCCTGCCAGGACCCTACTGAAGTAAGCAAACTGTTCCTGGTGCATGGCGAATACGAAGTTCAGATGAAGTTTCGTGAACGACTGGTAAGGAAAGGCTTCAGAGATATTGAGATACCCGCCCAACACCAGGTAATAGGCTTGGGTGATATAGGCAGTTAGTCGCCGTTAATCGTCGTCGATACGTTTAAGGTTAATGTCAGAAATGCTGGATACCACGATAGGGTATTTCTCCAGTGTTACATCTGACTGGTCAAGACCAAAACCACGTTCTTCCGACAGGCTCACCTTTTTGAGCAGGAAGTAGCCACGCATTACAAAACGTTCTATCAAAGGAAGGTCATTGTCGTGAGAGAGGAATTTCTCCATCACTATGAACCTGAAATCTCCTTTTACGTTGTTTTTGCTCAATGATTCATAACGGCTCACCACGTTCACTTCCTTGTTCTGCACCATCTCTTCCACCACCTTGCGGAACATAGCCTGAATCTTATGTTCTACCCTGAAACCAAGACGGAATTCAACCCTTATTATCTCGTTAGGGATAATGGTTTGCACGGCATACTCTGTGGTATACGGGTCATCCAATACATCTACGTGAACGAACCAATAGATATCTGCACGTTTTGGTTTTCTGTATAGGATGGAGAAGATGATCTTGTGTTCAATTTCCTTAGGGTTGTTGGCACTCGTAAGATACACCAGGTGGGTTGCATACTTAGGAATCGTCTTATCATTGCTAAGCTCCTGCAGTATAGGCACATAATCTTCAAGGCGTACAAACTCCACATAGCGGTTCTTGATCTTGCGTGCTTTGAACCATATATACATGGTCATGAACAGAAGGCCGGCTACTATCAGTGCTACATAACCACCATGCCTGAATTTTTCCAGGTTTGCTATAAGGAATGAGAATTCTATAGTAAGGAACAGCAGCAGGTAGGCAGCTATTGCTACCAGAGGTACCCGTTTGATGAACATATAATAGGCAAAAAGGGTAGAGGTCATTATCATACAGAGTGTAATAGCAAGGCCGTAAGCCGCACCCATGTTTGATGATTTTTGGAATATCAGTACCACTGCAGTACAACCCGCGAACAACAGCATATTGATGCCCGGAATGAAGAGTTGTCCCCTTTCAATAGTGGGGTAATTGATCTTCATTTTTGGCCATAGGTTCAGTTTTATTGCCTCACTTATCAATGTAAATGAGCCCGATATCAATGCCTGGCTGGCTATGATGGCGGCCATAGTGGCAATAACGATACCTATCAATAGGAACCATGATGGCATCAGTTCATAGAACGGGTTAGCAACTGCCGAATCCCAGATCTGTCCCCTGTGCGTAAGCAGCCATGAGCCCTGGCCAAGGTAGTTGAGAATAAGACATGTTTTAACGAATATCCATGATACACGGATATTGCCGCGACCGCAGTGGCCTAAGTCCGAATACAATGCTTCGGCACCCGTTGTACACAGGAAAACTGCTCCGAGTATCCAGAAACCTTTAGGGTATTGCGTGAGCAGCTTTATTGCATAGTATGGGTTGAATGCTTTGAAAATACCCCAGTCATCATTTATATGATACAATCCTAATGAAGCCAGCATAAGGAACCATATCATCATAACAGGGCCAAACAGTTTACCAATGCTGGCAGTACCAAACTGTTGAAAGAAGAACAGCCCGGTAAGTATGGCCATGATAATATTTACAATGGTCCAGTCTGTAATATGTTTGAGTGCGGGTATATTTTGTAACCCTTCCACAGCAGAGGCTACAGAGATGGGGGGAGTTATCATACCATCGGCCAGCAGTGCAGCGCCACCCACCATTGCCGGTATTACAGTCCATTTGCCATGCCTGCGCACAAGGGCAAACAACGAGAATATACCACCTTCACCACGGTTATCAGCCTTCAGGGTCAGTAATACATACTTAATGGTAGTTTGCAGGGTCAACGTCCAGATGATACAGGACAGGCCGCCAACTATTAGTAGTTCGTTTATTTCTCGTCCGTTACAGATCTCGTTGAATACGTACAGGGGAGAGGTTCCTATGTCGCCGTAAATGATGCCCAGTGCAATAACTAGTCCTGCAAGGGTGGCTTTGTTGATATTTTTGCCCACAGCTTATTAGTGGTTAGTTTGATAATATGACAAGCAAATTTAGTGTTTTATGTGATTGTCTAATAATACTTCGGATGTGCAATGTTGGAAAAGGCACATAATGGAGTCAAACAGATCCGGTTTTTAATAAAAAATACACTGTACAGTATTTGCCCGGATAAAATCTTCAACAGAATTGTTACGATTTGTTACGGTTTCTGAAGCTTGTGCCGGTTGTAACATTTTCATTGCATAGGTTGTGACTTGTGATTGGGTATTATTCATGGATTCAAATTACTTATAGGTATATGTGTTGCTAAGAATTGCTAAGTGTTATATGTTTTATATTGTTATTTGATATGGGTTTTGGATAGCATTAATAAGAACTATAATAAATGATCTTGGTCATTTATTATAGCAAATATACAATTATTTTTATGATTTAACATCAATGTAACAGTAGTTACATAAAATTCAGTTTAATTATAATAACTTTGCAAAGTTGACCAGGGTTATCGCCATATTATTATTCATTTCTGTTGTTTGGGTGCAAACACCAGTTGCCCAACTATTGAAGATACATGCCCTAGTCGAGCATTACCACGAGCATAAGACTGAGAACCGTAAATTGAGTGTGATGGATTTCCTGTACATGCATTATGCGCATGATACAGAGAATCACCCCGGGCATGACAGGGATATGCAACTGCCATTCAAGCAATGCAGCCCGATTTCTTTTGCCATAGGGTTTATAGAACAGGCAAGGTTTGAATTATCGCAGAAGCCTGTTTATGCAGGTATCATAAAGCCCCTGTCTCACTACAGGTCACCTTATCATGCTACAGAAGCACTGGCTAAGATTTGGCAGCCACCGCGTGCCTGATATTCTTTCCCTTGTATCTGCTCCTGCAGTACACAGGCCTTCGGCCATAATTCCTATTTATTATTTACCGGGTAATGGATAACTGCCCGGTTCTGTAAAACCATACGATACTTATGTTGAATAAGATCATTGAGTTTTCCGTAAAGAACAAACTCATTATTATGTTGTTCGTGCTGGCCCTGATAGGCTATGGCACCTACGAACTAACGAGACTGCCAATTGACGCAGTACCGGATATTACCAATAACCAGGTGCAGGTAATTACGGTAACCCCTTCGCTGGGTGCACCTGATGTAGAACGGCTTATTACTTTCCCTATAGAACAGGCCAACAGTAATATCCCCGGGCTTAAAGAGATACGGAGCTTTTCCCGTTTCGGGCTATCGCTGGTAACTATAGTGTTTAACGATGATGTAGATGTGTACTGGGCCAGGCAGCAAGTGTCTGAGCGATTACAGTTGGTACAGGCAGATCTGCCCAAAGGTATAGGCGTGCCGTCGCTGGCTCCGGTAACTACAGGACTGGGTGAGATATACCAATATGCTGTGCGCCCTAAACCCGGGTACGAGGGTAAATATGATGCCATGCAACTGCGTACCATACAGGACTGGATAGTGCGCAGGCAATTGCTGGGCGTAGAAGGGGTGGCAGATGTGAGCAGCTTTGGCGGATACCTGAAGCAATACGAAGTAGCAGTGAACGCATCGAAGCTAGCCTCGCATAATATTACTATCAGTGATGTTTTCAGTGCACTGGAAAAGAATAATAATAATACAGGGGGCGCCTATATAGAAAAAGGGCCTGCTGTGTTATATATACGCAGCGAAGGCCTTGCCGGAAGTATTAGTGATATTGAAAACATCGTAGTAAAACAATTGTCGGGTGGTTCGCCTGTATTGATAAGAGACCTGGCAGATGTGCACCTGGGCTCTGCAACACGCTATGGTGCTATGTGCTATAATGATAAAGGTGAGGTAGCAGGAGCGGTGGTAATGATGCTGAAGGGCGAGAACAGCGGTAAGGTCATACAGCATATTAAAGACCGTATAGAAAAGATACAAAAGACACTACCCGAAGGAGTAGTCATAGAGCCATTCCTTGACCGTACCAAGATGGTGAATAACGCTATAGGTACGGTAGAAAAAAACCTGCTGGAAGGGTCGCTGATAGTAATATTCATACTGGTACTCTTTTTGGGCAATGCACGTGCCGGCTTATTGGTAGCTTCTATCATCCCGCTTTCTATGCTGTTTGCCATTATTATGATGAACCTGTTTGGCGTGAGCGGCAACCTGATGAGCCTCGGTGCGCTTGACTTCGGCCTGATTGTGGATGGCGCTGTGATAATAGTAGAAGCCGTAATGCACCGTCTCAGTCATTCAAAACAGTTTAAGGATGTTGCCCGTCTCAGCCAGCCTGAAATGGACACTGAGGTAAAAACATCCGCGTCGCGCATGATGAACAGTGCCGTATTCGGGCAGATAATCATACTAATTGTATATCTGCCTATCTTCTCATTGCAGGGCATAGAGGGTAAGATGTTTCGTCCGATGGCACAAACCGTGGCGTTTGCATTGCTGGGTGCATTCATACTATCGCTTACATATATACCTATGATGAGCTCGATAGTTATCAGCAAACGCATCAGCCACAAACCAACCTTATCTGACAGGATGATGCAAAAGCTGGAAACGGTTTTTCAGAAGGCATTGGCAAAAGTTTTACAGTTCCCCAAACTGATGATAACAGCAGCATTTTCTTTGTTCGCAATTGCAGTAATAGTACTCATGTCTTTGGGCGGAGAATTCATACCTCAGTTGGAAGAAGGAGATTTTGCAGTAGATACACGTGTGCTCACAGGCAGTAATCTGCACACAACAATAGCAGCCACACAGAAGGCAGCAAACATCCTTATGAGCAGGTTTCCCGAAGTAGAAAAAGTGGTAACCAAAATAGGCAGTGGTGAAATACCTACCGACCCGATGCCTATGGAAGCCAGTGATATGATGGTGATACTAAAGGATAAGAAAGAATGGACATCTGCCAAAACCTTCCCCGAAATGGCGGAGAAGATGAGTGCGGCCGTTAGCGAGATACCCGGTATTACCACCGGTTTCCAGTTCCCGGTACAAATGCGATTCAACGAACTGATGACAGGGGCAAGGCAGGATGTAGTATGTAAGATATTCGGAGAGAACCTGGATACATTAGCACATTATGCCAATGAACTGGGTAAACTGGCTTCTTCTGTAGAAGGCGCTAAGGATATATATGTAGAAACCGTTACAGGCCTGCCGCAAATTGTGATAGAGCATAACAGGGCAGCCATTGCGCAATACGGATTGAACATAGCAGATGTAAACAATGTAATCAATGCTGCATTTGGCGGACAAAGTACAGGCATGGTATATGAGGGTGAAAGACGTTTTGAACTTGTAGTAAGGCTTGCGGGCGACCAAAGGAAGAATCTTGAAGACGTTCAGAACCTGCTGGTGCCAACGCCATATGGTACGCAGGTGCCGCTCAACCAATTGGCTTCTGTTTCTATAAAAGACGGTCCTAACCAGATACAACGTGAAGATGCCAAGCGCAGGATAGTGGTGGGCTTCAATGTGCGCGGCAGGGATGTGCAGACCATAGTGAATGAACTGCAGCAAAAAGCAGATAAGATAAATCTACCCCCCGGTTATTATGTTACCTACGGTGGTGCATTTGAAAATCTGATAGAGGCTAAGAAGCGTTTGTCGATAGTTGTGCCCCTTGCATTGGGGTTAATATTCCTGATGTTATATTTCGCATTCAGTTCTGTAAAGCACAGCCTTATTATATACACCGCTATCCCATTGTCTGCCATAGGTGGTGCATTTGCGCTGGCATCAAGAGGTATGCCATTCAGCATTAGTGCCGGGGTAGGCTTTATAGCTTTGTTTGGTGTGGCTGTATTGAACGGTATTGTATTGATAGCAGAATTCAGGCGATTGAAAGAACAGGGTTTAACAGACCTGAAAGAGATTGTTATGCAGGGTACGCGTATCAGGTTGCGTCCCGTATTGATGACGGCTGCAGTAGCCTCGCTGGGTTTCCTGCCTATGGCTATAAGCAACGGGGCAGGGGCTGAAGTACAGCGTCCGCTGGCTACTGTAGTAATTGGCGGACTGCTCACAGCCACATTCCTTACGCTGTTCCTCTTACCGGTACTTTATTTATTATTCGAAAAAAGCAGTTTGAAAATGAAACCTAAAGCAAGCATCATATTGTTGCTGCTGAGCCTTATGCCGCTGTTGGCCGGGGCACAGCAAAGCATTTCGCTGGAGGCTGCGGTAGATTCTGCATTGCATAATAACCTGAAGCTAAGGTCGCAAAGGCTAAGTGAGGACCACTACAAAAAAATGCAGGGTACGGGTTGGGATATCAACAAGACCAATGTAACAGCAGAGTGGGGTAATATAAACAGTGCATATACAGATACGCGTTACGGTGTTACGCAAAGCATCTCATTTCCTCTTGTGTATATGAAACAGAGGAATGTATTGCATGATGAATGGAAGTCGGCACAACTGCAAACCAGCCTTAAAGAAAAGGAAGTAGTAAGAGAAGTGTCAGTGCTCTATAATGAGATAAATAGCCTGTACCAAAAACAGGCATTGCTGATACATGCTGATAGCCTTTATGCAGAATTTGAACGCAAGGCGCAGCTTAGATATAAACTGGGTGAATCAAATACACTTGAAAAAACTACGGCTGAGAATCAGCGCGGGCAGATACACCTGCAACTGGAACAACTGCAGGCAGACCTGCATATCTTGCTCAACCAGTTTGCCTACTGGCTGAATACTGATGTTGCTTACGTGCCTGACAGGGAGTTGTTGAGGTCCGGAGCACCTGCATTGGCTAATTCAGTAGGGTTACATCCTTACCTGTCTTACCTGCAAATGCAGCAAAGGATGGCAAAAAATGCCTATCAACTGGAGCAAACTAAATTGTTGCCGGATATAATAGGCGGTTATTATAACCAGAGCTTCCAGGGATGGCAGAAGGTGAATAATGCAGAACAATTCTATACCCGGTCGCAGCGATTCAGCTCTGTGCAAATAGGCGTGGGGATACCATTGATATTCTCATCGCAGGCAGCAAGGATCAAAGCGGCATACTTTAATAAGAAAATAGCTGAAACACAGGCTGAAGACGGCAGACGCATGTTGGAACTGCAGTATGATAACGCTATTGCCGCCTATAAAAAACAGGCAAGTGCAGTTGCCTACTTTGAGCAGACAGGTAACAGGAATGCTGAAGAGATAATCAATTCTGCGGGCAGCCAGTTTTCGCAGGGGGATATCAGCTACCTGGAATATACTATGCTGCTGAACCAGGCATTTGATATCAGCAACCGCTATTATGATGAATTAAAAAAACTGAACGATTCTATTTTTGAGATAAACTACCTCACAAAAAACTAAGAACATGAGATATATATTATTCATAGCCCTGTTGGCATTGACAGCCTGCGGTGGCAAAAAACAAACTGATACGAAAGAGGCCGGAGCCATTACGGGTACTACGGTGTCGCTTACTGCAGCGCAACTGAAGAATGCAAATATTGAAACAGGGAATGCAAGCAGGCAGGATATCAAATCCATCATTAAAGTGGCAGGTAAGATAGATGTACCGCCACAGAATATGGTGTCGGTAAGTTTCCCATTGGGAGGCTATTTGAAATCAACCAAGCTGCTGCCCGGTATGCACATCAGCAAGGGAGAGGTAATTGCTATAATGGAAGACCAGCAGTATATACAATTACAGCAGGACTACCTGACGGCAAAAGCAAGGCAAGATTACCTGGAAAGTGAATACCAGCGCCAAAGGGAATTGAACAGGAGTAAGGCAAGCAGCGATAAGACCTTTCAGCAGGCCGAGGCAGAGTATAAAAGTAATAAGATACTCATCAGCGGGTTACAACAGAAACTGCAACTAATAGGCATCAACCCCGATAAGCTGAATGAAGCTAATATTTCAAGAACTGTAAGTGTGCATGCGCCTATAGATGGTTTTGTGTCAGAAGTGAAAGTAAATATAGGCAAGTATGTTACCCCTTCAGATGTATTGTTTGAGTTGGTGAACCCTACCGATATACATCTCGCACTTACTGTGTTTGAAAAGGATATTAACTCGCTGTATATAGGCCAGAAACTGGTGGCATATACCAACAATAACCCGGATAAAAAATATCCCTGCGAGATAATACTCATTGGTAAGGATGTGAGTGCCGAACGCTCTATACAGGTGCATTGCCATTTTGAGAAATATGATAACACCTTGGTGCCGGGCATGTATATGAATGCAGAGATAGAGGCGAATAGTGCTAACGCGTATGTAATGCCGGAAGAAGCAGTTGTGCGGTATGGAGATAAGCAGTACATCTTTATTGTAAAGTCGGCTAATAGCTATGAAATGAAAGAAGTGCAGACAGGTGCATCGGAAAATGGCCTTGTAGCAATAACTAAAGCTGATGGGGTAGACCTGCAAACACAGGCCGTTGTTACTAAAAATGCTTATGCCTTGCTGATGAAACTGAAGAACACATCTGAGGAGTAGGGGGCGGGTCTGATGTGCTTGGTAAGATTGTCGTACCTTTGCGCCGCAAATGGCCAAGATCGGTAATATAGAGTTGGGGGATTTCCCATTGTTGCTGGCTCCTATGGAGGATGTCAGTGACCCCCCTTTCCGTGCTGTGTGCAAAGAGCATGGTGCCGATCTTATGTATACCGAGTTCATCAGCAGTGAAGGTTTGATACGTGATGCTATTAAGAGCCGCCAAAAGCTGGATATATTCGATTATGAGCGCCCGATAGGTATACAGATATTTGGTGGTGATGAAGAGGCATTAGCTATAAGTGCCAGGATAATTGAGGCCACCAACCCGGACCTGCTGGATATTAACTTCGGTTGCCCGGTAAAGAAAGTGGTATGCAAGGGCGCAGGTGCTGCTGTGCTGAAGGATATTGACCTTATGGTGCGCCTTACAGAAGCTGTAGTAAAAGCTACAAAGCTACCTGTGACAGTAAAGACACGCCTCGGCTGGGATCACGATAGCAGGAATATTGAAGAAGTGGCCGAGCGTTTGCAGGACGTAGGTATACAAGCGTTAACTATACATGGCCGTACGCGTACCCAGCTTTATAAAGGAGAAGCCGATTGGACCCTGATAGGGAAGGTGAAGAACAACCCGCGTATACAAATACCCATATTCGGGAATGGTGATATAGATAGCCCTGAAAAGGCAGTAGAATACAAGAACAGGTATGGGGTAGATGGTGTGATGATTGGACGGGCTGCTATCGGGTATCCATGGATATTCAGAGAGATAAAGCATTATATAAAGACGGGTGAGATATTACCTCCGCCAACGGTAGAAGAGCGAATAGATGCTTGTCGCAAGCACCTGGAAGGCAGTATTCAATGGAAAGGTGAGAAACTAGGTATATTAGAAATGAGACGCCATTATGCTAACTATCTTAAAGGGTTATCACATATAAAGGAATATCGCACCAAACTGGTGAGTTTTGACACACCGGAGGAGATAAATAGTGTTTTTGAAGAGATATTGCAGCATTATTCATCTGTAAGTGTATAGCTATAAATACATCATGTTACAGATGATGTATATCATATTTAGGGTTGGTTTATTCAGGTAGCTTTGCCGCACATCAATGTTTGGTTCCGCCTTCCCTTTTTATGGATATCAGCTCAGCACACACTTTTCATATACCTGTTTTGGGTATAGCATACTCAATTGATACGCCAATCAAAGTTGCACGATTTGGCATATCGTCAGTTATATCGATAATGGATGATGAATTGTTGGAGGTGTTGCGTGCAGATTATTGCAGGGAATATGATATTCCATTCACTCCGATAAATATATCAGATGTTGATTGCAGGGCTAAACGCATAACAGCATATCTTGACGTAGTAGGTGAGATCGTAGCGAAACAACTTACTGTACTCAGGTCTGAGCCATTTGAGCCCGGGAATGAGATAAGCCTCTATTTCGAATTGCTGCCTGATTGCGAGATCAAGCAAAAATATCTTGCAATGCTTGCTTTGCCTGAATGCCCTGAGAAAATAGAGCAACAGGAGCAACTTAGGACTCTGATTGTTACAGGTTCTGTTGATGTAAATATTATGTCTAAGATAGATAAGACAAATTTTGCTACGGATGGGAGTGCATTGCCTGCTGAATATTCAGATGCGATGGCTTCATTAAGAGGGTATGCCAATAGCAGTCTCAAATCGTCGCTGGTATTATCGGCCGGATATAATCCTAAATTGTATAATTACCTGGAGTCTTTTGTTGATTTTTATCCCGATGAGCAGGGTGTCAGCTATAAAAAGATCATATTAAAAGTAAGTGATTTCAGGTCGGCTGCAGTACAAGGCCGTTTGCTGGCAAAGCGTGGCATATGGGTCTCTGAGTTCAGGATAGAATCGGGATTGAATTGCGGAGGACATGCGTTTGCTACCGAAGGCCACTTACTTGGGCCGATACTCGAAGAGTTTAAATTGAAGAAAGATGAGTTGGCAACGGAACTGTATGCGCTTTGTAACCAGGTAAATGAAGCTAAAGGCAGATGTGTATATAAAGAACAACCTGTTCAAAAAGTGACTGTACAGGGAGGTATTGGTACGCACAACGAACATGATTTCCTGTTGCAGTATTATAAAATGGATAGTACAGGATGGGGTAGCCCGTTTTTGTTGGTGCCAGAAGTGACGAACGTAGACAAGCAAACATTGCAACAACTGGCAACCGCTGTTCCGTCTGATTATTATCTAAGTAATGCATCTCCTTTAGGAGTGCCATTTAATAATTTCAGGAAAAGCAGTTCGGAAAAGCAGCGAATGGACAGAATTGAAAAGGGCAGGCCGGGTAGTCCCTGTTATAAAAAATATCTTGTGTCTGATTCAGAATTTACTGATGAGCCTGTCTGTACAGCATCGAGGGTGTACCAGCACAACAAATTAAAACAACTTGCAGATTCAGGGGCAACTGCTGAAAAATATAAGGCAGAGTACGATAGCATAGTGGAGAAAGATTGTCTTTGTGAAGGGCTTGGTGCACCGGTTCGTATCAATAAGGATTTGCCATTGTCTCATAATCTTAAAGCTGTAACAATATGCCCGGGGCCTAATCTTGCATATTTCTCAGGTATATTTTCGCTTAGTGAAATGGTGGGGCATATATATGGCAGGGTAAACCTGCTGAATAATATCCGACGCCCTAACTTCTTCATTAATGAGTTGGTTTTGTATAAAGATTACTATAAGAAAGAGATAGCAAAGAGCGTATTATGTCTTAGTGATAAGAAGGCAAAGTATTTTAAGTCATTTAAAGAAAATCTGCTGGAAGGAATCAGTTATTATAAAAAGATCATACCGGAACTCATTGCTGAAACTGAAAAATACTGTACAGAAATGCGATCGTATCTTGAAAACATAGAACAGGAGCTTAAGGGTATTTCTCATCCGGCATTTGCAAACTAATGTCTTTAGTATAGTCGCTCAGATAGGTCCTTTTAATAGACATCTAACGTTATTGCCCTGTCTTTCAGATGTGATTAGTGGTTTCTAACAGATTAGATAGATAGTATGCGATACATATTAATATTAGCCTGTTTGTTATTGATAAATGGAGTTTTTGCACAAATGCCTGCTCGTGTTAATGATAGCATTGCCAGCATGCCCATAATTTATTTCCCAAAAGGTGAGATGCATGATTTTGGGGTAGTGAAGGAAGGCCCTAATGCTGATTATGAATTTGAGTTTATAAACAGGGGGAAATCCCCGCTAATTATACGGTCATGCCAGCCTTCCTGCGGTTGTATTTCTCCAAGCTGGCCCAAAGAACCGATATTGCCGGGAAAGAAGGGTATAATCAAGATCAGTTATTGCACTATGGGCAGGCCGGGTTATTTTACAAAGACAATAGTGGTCTATTCAAACGGTGTATCTACTGAAGGTAAAGAATGCGTCAGACTGATCATCAAAGGCAGGGTTGTAGCCAGCTACATACCTCCTGTGCCGGAAAAAGACTCTTCGTTGATTAAACATAACGACTGATAATGTTCTGAATAGAATATATTAATTCGTGGGAATACAAGTAGATGGTGATTGCTAATTCATTGATAATCAATTTTGCTATTTGAATATTGACAATATTAAGATTAATTCCTTTATATTTGCTATTCGTAGGTATAAACAGTTATGCTAAGCAAACTAACAAACCTTATAGAGAGTAAACGATCATTCGTTGACATGTTCACCAA
Organism: Flavipsychrobacter sp.; assembly: GCA_044227125.1. Taxonomy (GTDB): domain Bacteria; phylum Bacteroidota; class Bacteroidia; order Chitinophagales; family Chitinophagaceae; genus Polluticoccus. The sequence goes on along the minus strand of JBGAFS010000001.1, from coordinate 179,868 downwards.
AGTGGCTGAAAATGTTACAAATGCATATGTGAATGAGGTGTATGAAGAGGTACTTTCTTCCGGCATTACACCATCGTTTGAGCAATTGATGGATAAGGTTCGTGCATTGCATGATGACCTGACCCGACGCTCTGTTTGGATAAGGGAAGATTATCGAGAAGACAGGGGTTATAAATCAACCCGTTTTACTAAAAGCTGCAAAAAGATCATAGATAAGTCTACACAGGACTTTTTAAGGTCGGTAAAACTGGTACTCAGCAGGCGCAATTCTTTCCAGCCTATACCTCAGCAACCAATACAGTTTTAATTATTTTACCTGTTTCCTGTACAGGTAGTAAGCCAGAATACCGAATAGAAAATTGGGTATCCAAACTGCTATCATTGGGTTTAACCCTGCCTTTGTAGCAAATGTATTTGTGAATTGTAATGACATGATATACAATGCACTGATAGCTATACCTAAAGCTAAATGGAGGCCACTGCCACCTCTTATCCTTCTGCTCGCTATTGTTACCCCGATGATGGTGAGTATCAATCCTGCAAATGGTTGGGCTGTGCGACGGTATTTCTCTACATAGAAGAAACTAAGGCTCTCACGTCCCCGGAGTTTCTCCCTGGCTATATAACGGTTGAGTTCCGGAGTGGTCAGTGCTTCCTTTATGGCCTCATCTTCATCAAAATCGGCTGGTTTGAACGGATATTTGGCAGAATCTTCTGCTTTTATAGTATAAGTTTCTTTAAGGCCATCAAATGTGCGAATCCTTACATTGTACATATGCCACATGTGTTTGATGCTGTCATATACAGCTCTTTCGGCATACAGGCGCTCTTTTATTTCCTGTCCGTCTATTCGCTCAGTAGTGAAAGCATAGCCCGTATTGGCATGATAATCATAGTATTGTACAAAAGCGTAAAAATTCTTCGATAGCCGGAGGTGTACATTATGGTCCGTACCCCATGGGGCAGAATTCACATATTTATCTTCAAAAGCCAGTCGTTGTTTGTTGGCATTAGGTACCATCCAGTGATTAGCAAAGAGAGAACCCAAACATAGCGCACCACCGGCAATAATATATGGACGTAAGAATCTCTGGAACGAAATGCCGTTTGCCAGCATAGCTATTATCTCAGAACGATAAGCAAGGCGCGATGTGAAGAATATGGTTGCTATGAATATGAAAAGGGGGAAAAGAAGCGCTGTGATATGAGGAACGAAGTTTTTGAAATAGTTTAATACTTCAAGGGCGGGAGCCTTCTTTTGCACAAAACTCTCTACCTTTTCTGAATAGTCGATAACGCAGGCCACTATAGCCATAATGGCTATGGCGTAGAAGAATGTACCCCAGAATTTCTTAGCTATATACCAGTCCAGTTTTTTCATTAGCCCTGCAATGCAGTTATAAACGTTGTTTCAGTTGAGGTATTATGTTGTTTTTCCACTGTGTGAAATCGCCCTGCAAAATATGCGTACGCGCCTGTTTTACCAAATGCAGGTAAAAGGCAAGGTTGTGTACACTTGCTATCTGTAGGCCCAGTATCTCATTAGCCACAAACAGGTGGCGCAGGTATGCCTTGCTGTAAAAGTTACTGGTATGGCAATCTATACCTTCATCAATAGGGCCGAAATCGTTGGCCCATTTCTTATTCTTGATGTTCACCACCCCTTGCGAAGTAAAGAGCATTCCGTTTCGGCCATTGCGTGTAGGCATCACGCAATCAAACATATCTATACCAAGTGATATGTTCTCCAATATATTCCATGGGGTACCTACACCCATCAGGTAGCGTGGTTTGTCTGCAGGGAGGTATTCGCAGCAGAGGCCGCACATTTCATACATCATCTCTTCCGGCTCGCCAACAGAAAGGCCGCCTATGGCATTACCGTCACATTCCATAGCTGCTATAAATTCGGCAGATGTCTGGCGCAGGTCTTTATACGTGCTGCCCTGAACAATGGGAAAGAGCGATTGCTCATATCCATACTTTGGTTCCGTTTCGCTCATCTGTTTCACACAACGTGCCAGCCAGCGGTGGGTCAGCTCCATAGACTTCTTTGCATAATCATATTCACTGGGGTATGGCGGACATTCATCAAAAGCCATTATTATATCTGCACCTATGCTTCGCTGGATATCTATTACATTCTCCGGGGTAAAGAGGTGCTTAGAACCGTCAATATGTGATTGGAAAACTGCACCTTCTTCTTTTAGTTTACGGTTATTGGCCAATGAAAATACCTGGTAGCCGCCGCTATCGGTCAGTATAGGCCTGTCCCAGCCATTGAATTTATGCAGGCCGCCGGCTTCTTCCAGTATGCCGGTGCCGGGGCGCAGGTACAGGTGGTAGGTATTACCCAGTATTATCTCGGCTTTGACCTCATTCTTCAGTTGTTCCTGTGTTACAGCCTTTACACTGCCTACTGTACCTACGGGCATGAAGATGGGTGTATGTATCTGTCCGTGGGCAGTAGTTATGATACCCGCCCTCGCTTCAGAATGATTGTCTTTTACCTGTAATTCAAAATCCATCCAGTTTTGTTTCTTTGTTCCGTGTTTGGCGATACAATGGTTTTAATATTCCTGTCGGTCATTACCATCCAGTTGGGGTATGTCCTGTATTTCTATGCGCGGGTTTTCAGCCTGAAAAACAGAAAACCGGGTGGGCAAAAGCCTGCCGGGCCAGTATCTGTTATTATCTGCGCAAAGAACGAAGCAGGGAACCTTAAGGCTAACCTGCCCTCAATACTGGCGCAAAGATACATGAATGATGCAGGTATGTGCATGTATGAGGTAATAGTTGTAAATGATGCCTCTGATGATGATACTGCCAGTGTGCTTAGTACGTTCTGCGGGCAGTTTGACCATTTAAGAGTCGTAACTATTGCAAAAGATGAAAAAAGGGACCTGCCGGGCAAGAAATATGCACTGAAAAGAGGCGTAGAGCAGGTCGCTCATGATATACTGTTGCTAACGGATGCTGACTGCAAGCCTGCATCAGACCGGTGGATAGCAGGGATTACAGAGCCTTTTACTGCGGGTAAGCAAATAGTAGCGGGTTACGGGCAGTACAGTTATGCGCCGGATATGCTCAATGCATTTGTACGCTGGGAAACACTACATAGTTTTTTGCAGTACAGCAGTTATGTGGTTGCCGGAAGGCCGTATATGGCGGTGGGCCGCAATATGGCCTGTACTAAAGAAGTATTACAAAAAGCCCAATTGTCTGATGTGTGGGGTAAGCTGCCATCAGGTGATGATGACTTGTTAGTTAGCTTGTCGGCTACAAAAGATAATATGGCCATAGTTACAGAGCCGGGTGCATTTACTGTTTCTGCGGCACCAAAAGGTTTTAGTGAATGGATAAAGCAAAAACAAAGACACCTGTCTACCGGTAAATACTATAAGATGGGAATTAAGCTATTGCTGGGCGGATATGCAGTTTCACATGCTTTATCCTGGATATTGTTCATTGCTATGCTGGCTGTAGATTGGCAGATAGCTATAGGTGTAATGGCTGCCAGGTGCATAGTGTACTGGTTGCTGTGGGATGCAACTGCTATGATGCTCAAAGAAAAAAGAACATCCTGGTGGTATCTCGTAGCAGATATCGGCTGGCTGATATATAACTTTGCCTTTTCTCCATACATATTCTGGAAAAATAAACAGCGGTGGACATAATACTCAAATACTTCGACGATTTTACTGATACCCAGCTCAAGCAGTTTGGGCAATTAGAGGGGCTATATAAAGAATGGAATGAAAAAATAAACGTCATTTCCCGTAAAGATATAGACTCGCTGTACGAGCGCCATGTATTGCACTCATTAGCTATTGCGGCTATTTGTACATTCAAGCCCGGCGCACAAATAGTGGATATAGGTACAGGTGGTGGTTTCCCCGGTATCCCATTGGCTATCTTCTTTCCGGAAGTGGAATTTTTGCTGACAGACAGTATAGGCAAGAAAATAAAAGTAGTTAATGAAGTAGCCAATGCTATAGGCCTTAAAAATGTAAAAGCTGTACACACCAGGGTGGAGGAAATAAAAGGACGCACTTTTGATTATGCAGTATCCAGGGCAGTAGCACCACTTGGGGATTTATGGAAATGGGTGGGGCCGATGATACGGAACGGCAAAAAAAGTGAAGAATTGCACGGAGGATTGATATGCCTGAAAGGAGGCGACCTTACGGAAGAAATAAAAGCATCAGGGCTGGAAGCGACGGCACAAGCATGGAGTGTGCATGATATTTTTCCTGAGCCGTCCTTTGAAACGAAGTATGTGATCTATGTACCGAAACAATAGGCGCAATATTTTTTACTACATGACAATATTGTGATATTTGCCTCGTTATTATATGTAACTTTAACCTAACCTTATATAAATTACTTATTAAAACTGCCCTATGAAAAAGACGTATGCTGTAATCACGGCAATATCAATAGCCTCTGTATTCTATGCCTGCAAAAAGAATACAACTAACTCAGGAAATAATAATGTAAGTATCAATCCTGTATTACCTGCTGAACCATATGTATATTTTGTGTCCGGTAGCCAACAATTTCAGGATAGCCTTAATAACCGGGCTACGCTTGGGCGGGTGTTATTCTATGATAACCACCTGTCTGTTAATAATTCAGTGTCATGTGCCGGATGTCATAAGCAGGCATATGCTTTTGCAGATAATGTAGCTTTTAGCACCGGTTATGAAGGACACCTTACTGGAAGGAATTCTCCTCCCGTAATGAACTTATCCCCGACATCGAATTTTTTATTGGGAGGAATTAAATCAGGTTTCAGCGTTAACTTATTCTGGGATGGCAGGGAAAATAATCTCAATACGCTTTTGCTAAGGCCGCTCACAAATCATGTGGAGATGGGTATTACAGATAGTATTTCATTATGCGAAAAGTTGTCAGCTTTACCATATTATTCGAGCCTGTTCAGTAAGGCTTATGGAACTCCGGAAGTGACATTGAGCAGGATATCGGACGCGGTAGGTTTCTTTATGGCGGGTATCAGGTCTACCAACAGTCGTTTCGATAAATCAAGAAAAGGCATGGCAGATCTTACTGCTTTAGAGGCAATGGGCATGAATCTATTTCAATCAAAATATAACTGTGGTAAATGCCATAGTGTAGATACGTTTGGTAGTTATTCCGGTAATCCGGGTGGTACTGCGTTTATAGATATAGGGTTGAATAGTAATTATGCAGATAAAGGAAGAGCAGATATTTCTCAAAATGCAGGTGATGAGGGTAAGTTTAAAGTGCCCAGCCTGAGGAATATAGCATTGACCGCACCATATATGCATGATGGCAGGTTTAAAACCCTTGATGAAGTGCTAAATCACTACAGTAAGAATATCCAAAATTCAGCTAATCTTGATGACCGTTTAAAAGATACTGATGGCAACCCTATGCGCATGCAGATATCTGATAATGATAAGCAGGCCATCATAGCATTTCTGAATACGCTTACAGATTATGATATGATCACCGATATAAAGTATTCTAACCCGTTTCAAGTACAATAAATAATCATTAACCGTATGAAAAAAACATTGCTGGCTATAGCCTGTACCTCGTTGTTTGCCTATAATTCACAAGCCCAGGAAGTTGAAAACAATGAGCCGCACACAAAAAAAATTGAACATAGTGTGGGTATTCAGATCAATGAATTGATAAGGCAGGTATTTAATTTCAATAATACTGCTGTAAGTACCAATAATCCATTCCTCCTCACTTACAATATCAATCTTGCTAAGTCGGGTTGGGGGCTCAGGTTGGGTGCAGGATGTGTATTCAAAGGAATAGAGATAGCTGATGGTATATCTACGCGGAGTACTAATAATAATGATGTTAATGCGAGATTGGGTATTGAAAAAAGATTCAACTTGTCTGCCCGCTGGGTGGCAGGAGCAGGTATAGATGGCGTGTTCAATAGTATTAATGATTATTCATCCAGCATCATCCGCTCATTCGATACTACCAGTACCAATACGCATACATTTAACAGGAACTATGGAGGAGGTGCTATGTGCTGGCTAAGGTATAATATATCGGAGCATGTACAGGTGGGTACAGAAGCCAGTTTTTATTATTTGATGGGAGACCAGAAAGAAGTTGTGTCAATAACACAAAGAAACCAGACGGCTATTACTCCAAGATATGTTACTAAAACGTCGATCGTTGATAACAAAGTAAAAGATGGCGAGATAAGGTTGCCTGTGGTGTTTTATTTGCTTGTACGGTTCTGATGAGAATTACAGGTTAACAGAAACTACGATACAAATAAGGATAGAAACAAAAAGAGCTATTTTTTTAGTTGCTTCAGAACGGTGGATGTAAGTTGCGTTTTTCATTTTGTTTGTGTTTTGTGTTTGTTTGTTTTGTTTGAAAAGTGTGTTTTTTATTCTTTGTTTTGTTTGTGTTTTTATTTTTTGTTTTGCTTTGATGACACAAAGATGGGGCTACCGGGAGCCTCTCTCCAAATAACAGGAACAGCTTAACGCGAGCTTTGTAATTGGTTAACTATTGTTTTTGTGAATAGTTAACCAATTATTGTTTAATTGCTTGTTAACGGAGGTTAAGACCCTTTACTGTAAAGGGTTTTGTATGGTTTATAAAAGATGCTATATGTGTGTTTCGGACAGTTTTATTAAAAAATTTTTACATCGTAAACAGGTTTACTATTTTTGCGCCCTGATAAATAATAAACTCACTACACATGGGTAGGATATTTGAAGTACGTAAATCATCGATGTTTGCCAGGTACGACCGTATGGCAAAGCAATTTACCCGCGTAGGCAGGGAAATAGCCATAGCTGTAAAGAAAGGCGGACCTGACCCGGATACAAACCCTATGCTGCGCAGGGTAATGCAGAATGCCAAGTCTTTCAACATGCCGAAAGACCGTATCGAGGCTGCTATTAAAAATGCATTGGGTAAGGACACCAGCAACTATGATGAGGTATTATATGAAGGCTATGCACCGCATGGTGTAGCGCTGATGGTAGTAACAGCTACAGATAATACTACACGTACAGTTGCTAACGTACGTTCTCATTTCAATAAAGGTGGTGGTTCTCTGGGTAACAGTGGTTCTGTTGGATTCCTGTTCAAGCACCTGGGTGTGTTTAAACTGAACCCGGAAGGCCTGAATGCAGAAGATATGGAACTGGAACTGATAGACTATGGTCTGGAAGAACTGGGTGAGGATAGTGAAGGTAAACTGATAGTGCGCTGTGCTTTTGAAGATTTCGGTAAGATGCAGAAAGCGCTGGAAGAAAAAGGTATCACACCGGTTTCTTCCGAATTGGAATGGCTGCCACTGAATACAGTTGCAGTATCCGAAGAACAATCAGAAGATGTATTTAAGCTGATAGCAAGACTGGAAGAAGATGATGATGTGCAGCATGTGTTTCATAATATGGGATAGTCAGTTAGTTGTAAAATTTATATAGAATGGCAACCACAAGGTTGCCATTTGTGTTTTATGTAACTTTATCTTAATGAAATGGATGTTTGCAATTGTTGTTATTGTTTTTGTCGCATGTAATAAAGGAAATACAACAGTCCCAGCTACAAGTAGTAATACAAACAGCTTGGTAAGAGATTTCTTATACTTTCCTGTAAAAGACGCGAAGTGGCAATATATGTACAAGGGCACATGGCATTACACAGATAGTTTAGGATATCACTATGACGATGATTTTCACTATATCACTACAATAGTAGCAGCTAATAAAGATACCATTGCAATAGGGAAAAGGTATTACATATATGATGTTTTTCATCAAACAATACACCCGCAAAGCAAATACAATGAACAAACAACAGAACGTTATTTCTTAAGAGAGGATACTATAAATAGCAAAGTTTACAGGTATTTGGGAGATACTTCTGAAATTATTGCTTTTAATTTTGCTGCCAAGATTGGAGATGAGATTCCGAATACAGGTAGAGTAACTAAAATTGATAGTATTCTAATTGCATCATGTTATGTGAAGCGATGGATATTAAATGGGGGTGGTGGTGATTTCTTTGGCTTTGGATATGGAATTGGTGGTAGAACCGGGGTATATTATGGGACTGCATATTATGGTAACGGCTCAAAATTTATGGGACTACATTTTTATTATAAAGGAGATTCTGTAACAATAAACTAAATGATTGCTCAAAAACAATGTTCTAAATGTGGTAAGAGTTTTGACTGCTGTGCAGATGGCAGCGGCTGCTGGTGCGAACAGTATTCTGTAAAGACAGATACGCTTGCTGAACTGAAAGAGAATTTCGCAGATTGTCTATGCCCTTCATGTTTGGCAGAATATGCAGAGGGCAAAAAAGACACAGTTTAACGGTCCTTCAGCCTGAATACCAGTTTCAATCCTGACCATTCTTCATCTATTGCACATACTTTCACATCGACTAACCCTATGGATAGGGCATAGTCGCGAATAGCGTTTTCGGTTATTTCTGTAGGCTTGCCCGATGCTTTCTTATACCATGATACCCATATGGTACCATCCTTTTTGATAGTGTCTTTAAGGAGGGGTAATTTTTTTTGAAATTCGGCAGTTTTATTAGTGAAGAAGTGAATAAAGTCAAACCCGTATTTGGTCTTAGCTTTTATGCTCAGTGTGTCGTAGATATCCCCTATAAGTTGCGGGTATTGCTCCGGGGCATTGATAAAACGAACTACCTGTCCTTCTTTGAGGCCCAGTTTTTTATATAAAGGATTTGATGAATAACCTGCTGCCATAACTGTCTTCAACACTAAAATACAGAATTATACACCGTCTCTCATTATCTTTAGCCCATGAAGCCTGCACGTTCTCTGCCGTTGATTATTGGTCGCAAGCCATTGCTGGAAGCCTTACAGCAGGGTACTACTATAGAAAAGATATTCATGCTGCGCAGTGCCACCGGCCCGGAAGTGAGTAGCATAAAGCAACTGGCAAGAGAAAGGAACATTCCCATCAGCCAGGTACCGGTTGAAAAGCTGGATGGTATGACCCGTGCCCAGCACCAGGGCGTAGTAGCCTGGACCAGCCTGCTGCAATATGTAGAACTACAGGACGCTATATCACACGTAGTAGAGCAGGGGGGTACGCCTCTTTTTGTTTTGCTGGACGGGGTTACTGATGTGCGTAACGTAGGCGCCATAGCACGAACTGCGTACTGCTGCGGTGCACAGGGTATTATTTTACCTACATCATCATCTGCTTCATTAACGGAAGAAGCAATTAAAACATCTGCCGGGGCGCTGCATAAGATCATGCTTTGCAGGATACCATCTGTACCACAGGCTATAGATGTATTGAGGTTAAACGGCATACAGGTGCTCGGTACTGAGATGAGGGGAAGTATACCCGTACACGAATCGAATCTGAATATACCTTCCTGCATAGTAATGGGAGCAGAGGACAGTGGTATCAGTAAAGATGTGCTGAAGAGGGCAGATGTACTCATACGTATACCTATGGCTGTTCAATTCGACTCACTTAACGTATCTGTAGCTACCGGCATGATACTGTATGAGGCTATGAGACAGCGATTAACAGGTTCTGTATAAGTTTTTTTGTTTTTTTGACCCTCTCTTTTATACATTTGTGCCAGCAAGGGTTTCCGCTCATAAACGGAAATAATAGGGAACCGGGTGCAAATCCCGGACATTACCCGATGCTGTGAGCTTCAAAAAAGCCGATTGTATCTGCTAGCCACTGTCCGCCTTAGGCGGATGGGAAGGCAACAAGAGGTGAAGCGAGTCAGAAGACCTGCCTTTGTAAATAACTTATCGCTGCTTTCGGGAAGAAAAGCACAGGTGAGACGAAGGCAGCTCCATACACGCCTTTTTCATATCTGAAATATTTTTCCAAAGCCGCATTTAATTAATTGTTTAACCAATTTTTTATGCGCAAAATTTTACTCGCAACAACAGCCCTGCTACTGGGCACAACAGCCTTAAAGGCGCAAACAGTAGCCACATTCGACAACCTGTCTTTGCCTACTGCAGACACGTATTATGTAAACTATAACACACCGGGTGCGGATGTAGGTTATGATGACGGACTAGCACATTTCCCGTGCGTATATGATACTGCATTCGGTTTCTCATTCTGGAGTTATGGTTTTGCTTACAGTAACAAAACTGATAGTGTAAATGGTAATTATGGCAACCAGTACTCTTCTATCACAGCAGACGGATATGGCGGTTCATCCCAATATACAGTAGTTTGGGGCGAGCACAATAATGTTTACCTGAAGGGGGCTGCTAAAGGCAAACCTGTAAAGGGATTCTATATTACCAATAGTACCTATGCTTATAAAACCATCAGGGATGGTAATATGTTCTCCAAAAAGTTTGGCGGTACCAGCGGTAATGATTCAGACTGGTATATGCTGACTATAAAAGGATATTATAACGGTAACATGAAGTCAGGCAAAGTAGAAGTTTACCTGGCAGATTACCGACCTTTGGATAATACAAAAGACAGTATACTGAACTACTGGAAATGGGTAGACCTGTTGCCACTGGGCGCTGTAGATAGCCTTGAGTTTGTACTCACCTCTACAGATACAGGTTCTTTCGGTATGAATACGCCTGCTTATTTCTGTATGGATAATTTCACAACGTTTGAGAACGTATCTGTAGCTAATACTCAGCAGGTAGCAGCGAAAGTATATCCAAATCCTGCTAAGAATGAGTTATTTATAGAGATCAGCGACGAGTCGGTTAAAACCATAACAGTTGCCGATATTACAGGTAAGGCATTGATACGTTCGGCAGCTAACGGAACGCGCACTATGCTGAATATTGCGGAACTTGCAACAGGTACCTATATCCTGCAATTATCAGGAGATAAAGGAACTGCTGTAACTAAATTCATTAAACAATAGTCATGAAAAAACTATTGACCAATATTATTGCCTGTATGGCGGTGCAAACTGCATTTGCGCAGTTTGCACCGCAGGCAGGTGTATCAGGCAGTACTGCTATTTCTGCAACCAGCCCAGTCTTTACAGGTTGGGCTACATCTTGCCGTATAGATCGTGGCTGGAAGGATATCAATGATACCACGCAAGGGTATGTTAGCCTAGGAGACAGCAGTGCAGCATTAGGCAGCCCTGATTTTAATATAGTAAGCCTCGGTGACAGGGGAAGGGCCACAATGAGTTTCAACAGCCCGTTGTATGATGGGCCGGGAGCAGATTTTGCTGTTTTTGAAAATGGGTTTCAAAACGGTGCAAATCCCGAAGAAGCATTCCTTGAACTGGCATTTGTAGAGGTAAGCTCTGATGGTGCTAATTTTACCAGGTTTCCTGCTACATCAAATACATATGACAGTGTACAAATACCCATAGCCGGTGTGTATATGAATGCACGATACATTGACAACCTTGCAGGTAAATACATTGGCGGATATGGTACACCTTTCGACCTTCAGGAGCTGGCAGGAACGCCCGGATTGGATATCAACCACATTACACACATACGCATAGTAGATGTAGTGGGTTCTGTAAATGCAAATAAGTCTGTTGATAAAAATGGCCATGCCATTAATGATCCTTATCCTACTCCTATAGCAGGAGGTGGCTTTGATCTGGATGCAGTAGGAGTCATACATATGGCAGGATGGTTTCCCGTATCTGTAGAAGGCAACAACAAGCCTGTTGTAAGTATTTATCCTAACCCGGTAGCTGATGTTTTGAATATTAGTGCTGCGGGTAAGTTGAAAAGCGTAACACTTACTGATGTTACCGGAAAAGTCTTGTATACAGCACCTGAAGCAAGCAGTGAGATAAAGCTATCCATGCATTCTTATCCCGAAGGTGTATATTGTCTTATATTAGTTGGAGCAAACGGAACCACTTGGCAGGAAAAAGTTATAAAATATTAGCCGCAACATTATTGCTTGCACAGGCTTGTGTTAAAGATAAGCCTGTTGACCCGGTAGCACCTGTCACTATCGGTAAGGACGGCTCAGTGTATGTGATATGTGAGGGTAGTTATGGAAGTGGTAATGGCGGGTTGACACTTTTCAGCACCAAGGCAGGTACTGTTATTGAAGATGTCTACAAAATGGCTAATAACCAGTCTGTAGGCGATGTTTTTCAAAGTATGCAGCTAATCGATGAAAGGTTCTTTCTCTGTGTCAACAATTCTGATAAAGTAGCTGTCATTAATAAGACAGATCATAAGCTGCTGGGTACTATCAATGTTCCCAAGCCGAGGTATATAATGCCTATTAATCCAGAAAAGGCTTATGTGTCGTCTTTGTATAGCAATAAGCTATACATCATTAATCCAAAGACCATGAGTCTTACAGGTAGCATAACGCTGCCCTACCAAAATTCAGAAGGGCTATTGTCGTACAACGGCAATGCGTATGTCTGCTGCTGGGATACTGCATGCAGTAAGTTGTTGAAAATAAATTCTGTTACAGATAATATACTACAAGAGATAACTGTTAGCGGTTCAGCTCCGCAGGAGGTGTTGCTTGATAAGAATGAACACATATGGGTATTGTCCGGAAATGTACAGAAGGGTAAATCATGTGCATTGACATGTATAGACCCACAGAATGATAAGACAATAAAATCATTTTCATTTCCCGCACAGGCGGATGCAATACGACCTGTGTTTAATCCCGCAGGAAATATGCTCTACTTTATAGAGGTAAACTATACTGGCGGTATTACGAATAATGGTATCTACCGTATGGATATAGATGAAGTGTCATTGCCATCTAAAGCATTTATACAGGCACAGTCTTACCAGTATTTCTGGGCACTGGGTATATCACAGGCAAGCGGGCGCATCTATGTGGGAGACCCCAAAGGCTTTACTCAAAAAGGAGCTGTTTACATGTATGATTCATCAGGAAGTAAAGTAAACCAGTTTGGCACCAGTATAGGCCCGGGCCATTTTTATTTTGATGAGTAGTATTTTCATAAAACGTATTCATGCAAACGGTATAGCCGGTATTATAGTATTGCTTTTTACAATGTTATTTTCCGTTCACGGGCGTGCACAAACGTTGTCTGATACACTCAAAGAAGTTAAAGTAAGAGGCAGGTATAAAAAACAGGTATCGGGTGATGAACGTATCAATGCTTATTCCCCGGGACAGAAGATAACTACAATAGACAGCATAAGCCTGCAACAATACCAATACCAGAGCATTGCCGGGTTGCTTAGCCAGCGTGTACCTGTGTTTGTAAAAGTATACGGGGTTAATAATATAGCTACGCTCAATTTCAGGGGTGCATCTTCTGCACAGTCGCAGGTGTACTGGAATGGGGTGCCATTGCAAAATCCTGCACTGGGTATATCTGATGTATCATTGCTGCCTGTATCATTAATGGATAAAGTAAATATTGTTTACGGAAGTTCGTCGGCCTTATGGGGTAGTGGTAATATTGGTGGGGCTTTAGTGCTGGAAAATAATACTCCTGTTTTTGACAGTGTAGGTAGCTGGAACCATTCAGTGTCTGTTGTTGGGGGAAGCTTCAATCAATACCAGGCAGGTGCAAGGTCTTCATTGCGTACACGCCGCATGTTTTTATCGGCCAATGTTTTTGCTCAGAGTACGCGAAACAATTTTACATATACCAATGCAGGCAGCAAAAAGGTAATGGATAATGCTGCATTGCAGAGTGGTGTAGTAATGCTACAGGCTGGTTATAAACCTGATGATAAAAACACAATAGGTATAACAGGTTGGTACCAGCAATACTACAGGGAAATACCACCGGCCTTGTTCGAAAGTTCATCGCTGAAAAACCAGAGAGATGAATCACTGCGGCTGCTGGCAGACTGGAAACATAACAGCAGGAATACAATTTTCTATAGCAAGTTCAGTTTCATCAATGATTACATGCATTTCCAGGACCTGGCTATAAGTCTTAGTTCAAAATATACCACACAACAGTATTACTGGGAAACAGGTATCAATTACACAATCAATAAGCAACAACGCTTAACTGTATTTGTGCCATTGCAATTAACAGCATTGAACAGGGTAGTAGTACATGATTATAAATACCAGAGAAAAGCGGCAATTGCTGCTGCTTATGCTATAGATGCAATGCAAAACACCCTGCATGCTTCTGCCAGTATAAGAGGAGAACAGATAAATGATATATCTGTATTGCTGCCTGGAGTAAACCTATCATATGATGTAATAAGCTGGTTGAGCCTGCGGGCTAATGTGCAGAAAACATATCGTGCACCAACACTTAATGAATTGTATTATGTGCCGGGTGGTAACGATAAACTGAAACCGGAACATGGCTGGAGTGCTGATGGGGGGTATGCAATTAAAACTCCTGAACACGGGAAACTGGTATTCAGGCATGATGTGTCTTATTTCAACCGGGTTATCAATGATTGGATCATCTGGTTTGGCGGATCGATATGGACACCACATAATATAGCTACGGTTTACAGCCGTGGACTGGAAACTGAAAACAGTCTGCAACTGCAAATAAATAAAGACTGGAAAATTGAGCTGGGATTAAACACCGCTTATGTGCTGGCTACAACCACACAGAGCTATGTACCCAACGATGGCAGTATTGGCAAACAGATACCTTATTCTCCGAGATATAACGGGCAGGCCAATATTGGCCTTGGTTATAAGAATATCCATTTCAATTATAATCATACCTATACAGGTTACAGGTTTATAACCACTGATGAGTCTCAATATCTTTTGCCTTACAATACAGGAAATGTGCAACTACTGTACACACTCAAAGTAAATGACTGGCCTTTGCAGCTAACAGTGCAATGCAACAATATATGGGATAAGCATTATGAAGTAGTGAAGGACAGGCCCATGCCGGGTATCAATTTCCTGGCCGGGCTAAGGGTTACAATGCAATAAGAATTATTATAAAGGCGGGCATTGCCCGCCTTTATTTATTTTTTCTTCGTCCTTACTATGAGGGATGATATAAGGGTTACTATGATACCCACCGGCAATGGCTCACAGAAGGTCATAGCTGCCCTGTAAACAGGGTTTTGATAATCTTCTGTAGCTTTCTGCATTTCCTTTGTTAGTTTCTGAATTTCTGCCACAGATTGGCCAGCCTTCTTAGCTTGTTCTATAACTGCATTGCTATAGTCGGCCATGAAGTTTTTATATACAGTAACAGATAATATCATCCATATGATGGTATAAACGGTACAGGCTATAGCCGTGATAGCAAGGCCTATTTTTATACCATCCAGAAATGTTATTCGCCCATCATTGTTTTTCTTATAAGACTTGAGCCCGAAGAATATGAGGCAGAAAGATAATACCATGCTGGCATAGCCAACTATCATGCTTCCTTCCATGCCCACAGTTTCGAAGGCTGCCATCATAACAAACATCATAAGGGCAATGATGACAGAAGAGATCGTACCGTAAGTAATAATAATGCGTTTCATAAATAGTTATTTTTTGAAGCGAAATAATACTTGCTGAGCAGTTTTTCCTTCATACTAAAGTATGATTTTGGGTGAACAGGCCGGTTTTTCCTACTAAAGAACCAGTTAATCAGGCTATAATATTCAATTCTCTTGCCCTTATCACGGCCTGGGTCCTCCTTTTGGCATCCAGTTTCAATAAGATATTTGATACATGTGTTTTGATGGTGTTTACAGATACGAATGTTTTATCTGCAATTTCCTGGTTGCTTAAACCATTGGCCATTAATTGTAATACTTCCAGTTCCCTGTTACTGATACCTAATTTCTCTATCGTTTCTGTGGGAGGTGCAATGGCTTTATGTTCAGCCTGGATGAATACCTTTTTTTCTATTATAACTTCTTTAGGCGTTGTGAGTTTCCGACCCATTATAACACCTACTATAACAAATATTATGGCAATGAGCCCGATGTATATTTCTATAGAATGGTTAAGTACAATGAAATGATATTGCGCTGCACTAAGCAGTACAGTAAGTAATGCCAGCGATACGCCGTATATCACTGTTTTCTTGTTCATGGCAGCCAAAATAATAATTAATTAGTTACTGCGGGAGACACGAGCTTTTGCCATCGGTTTATTTGTAGGCGATATACATCATGGTATACAAAGCCCACCTTTGTTTCTTCGCCTTTCTGCAGTGCCATTTTACCAAACTTCACAGCGTTTTTGTAGTCTTTATTGTAAGCAGAAAGTTCTGCTTTTACCCAAAGATTATTGAAATTTTGCTCAAGGTCTATAGACCTGTTTATCCAGATCATAGCCTGCGGTAAAGAACGTTTCTTATACATCAGGTATTTGGCCGCGTTCATATAAATACCCCAGTCGTTCGACTTTTCAGTGTCCTGTGGTACGATGGTTTGCATATACCTGATAATGCTATTGTAGTTGTCTACAGATATTTTCAATGGTACAGTCAATCTTTCCCATTCCATGTGCAGGGTAGCGGTTTCGTAGGTTAGGTCGTCGAAAGCAATCGTAAATGTTTCAGTGAAGGGGTGCGGGATGGGTTTTACGTCTACACGCAGTGCATCATCTTTTACAAGGTAACCGAATGCACCCCACAGGCTGATATTATTGCTGAAGATGATGGTCCATTTATCTTTATATGGTATGGTATAAAGGGCATATTTACCGGGAGGTAAATGGTATTTATTTTCGATAGTTACAGAATCGGGGAATGTAATGAAGGTAGGGTAGTTGGCACCTGTTCTCCATACTTTACCATAGGGCACCAACCCGCCGAATATAGTACGCCCTTTTACGGAAGGCCGGCTGTATTCAATAGTAACATCGCTAACGCCAAGGCGTTGTTTCAGCATTTCGTTCGGACTATCCTGCGGAAAATTTTGTGCCAGTACAGTAACTGATAATGCAACGAATATTGCAGACAAACCTGATGTTACCCTCATATTGTAAATATAGGGATAAGGATTTTATTGACCGTTTATTCTATCCTAAAATCCGTTCATAATGCAGTTGTACAAGTCCTGAAGGGTAATGTTTACTATCAATAAGCTTCAACTTTATTTCAGGTTTGCTGCCTGATTTGAAGAGTTGTATACCATCGCCCAATAATACAGGGATAATGGAAATGATATATTCATCAATAAGGTTCTCCTTCATAAAAGAATGAATAAGCTCACCGCCGCCATCTAGATGAATGTGTTTACCATCTTTAGCCCTTATTTGTTGCAGCAGATCTGCTACCGGCAGGCTTGTAAAATGTAAATTGCCTGAATCCTCTAATGCTTTGCTTGTAACAACAAATGTATCCCTGCTATCGTGCGGGAAAGGCATACCGAATGTCAGTACCTTTTCATAAGTCTTACGTCCCAGTATAAATGTGTCCGTTTGCTGAACGATATTACTATAGCCGTAATCTTCAGTTGAACCTTCCTGTTGTACAATGTTGAGCCATGATATATCTCCGTCAGGTTTAGCTATATATCCATCCAGACTGCACGCTATAAAAAGTATAAGTTTCCTGGTGTTCATCTTGCAAATATCATTTAAAAAAAGCCATCAAAAAGATGGCTTGTATTTCGGTTAGTAAATAAGAGTATTATTTAGAATGGTGCATCATCATCAAAACCCTGTTCCGGTTTTGGTGGCGGCATCCTGAACTGTGATGGCGGTGCATTATCATCATCATCAAAAGTGAAGTCGTTTGCTTTAGATGGCATGGTCTGGAAGCCACCCGGTATGAACATTTTGCTGCCACCAAACTCGCTGTTATCCCTGCGTATGCCAGCTTGCGGGTTATCTCCGGCCGGTTTAAAACCACCACCGCCACCGAAGCCGCCGTTACCACCACCACCGTTAAAGTCATTGCCTCCAAACCCGAAACCTTCATCTGGCAGGTCAACGAATTTCTGGTATTCTTTTATGAAGCGTACTTTTACTGTATCGGTGCTACCATTACGGTGCTTGGCTATGTGTACGTGGGTTTCACCCTCAATAGGCTGGCCCATAGCGTCATTATTGATACCATAGTATTCAGGCCTGTACAGGAACATTACCATGTCGGCATCCTGTTCGATGGCTCCTGATTCACGAAGGTCACTCAACTGTGGCACCTTGCTTTCTTTCCTGCTTTCTACAGAACGGTTCAACTGGGAAAGTGCAATAATTGGTACTTCCAGTTCTTTAGCCAGCGCTTTCAGGTCGCGGGATATTTTAGAGATTTCCTGTTCACGGTTACCGCCCTTATCTATAGACGCCTGCATCAGCTGCAGGTAGTCTATTATAATCATCTGAATATCATGCTTTTGTTTCAGTCTTCTTGCTTTTGCCCTAAGCTCAAATATATTCAAAGCTGCCTGGTCATCTATGAAGATTGGGGCAGAAGCCAGTTTATTCATCCTCTGGGTCATCTGCACAAATTCATGTTCCTGCATGCGCCCCTTAGTAATGGCATCCATACTTACCTCGGTTACTGCTGCCAGCATCCTTTTTACTATCTGGCCTGCACCCATTTCAAGCGAGAAAAAGGCAACCGGGAATGGTTTGGAGGAGTGCATTGCAGCATTCATGGTCAGGTTAAGACAGAATGCAGTTTTACCCACCGCCGGGCGGGCTGCCAGGATAATGAGGTCAGTTTTCTGCCAGCCGCTGGTCAGTTTATCCAGTGGAGCAAAGCCTGAAGGCACACCGGTAAGGTCGTCTTTCTTGTTCTTCGCCTCTTCTATCTCGTGTACGGTCTTCACCAATACTTCTTTCAGGCTCTTGAAGTTCTTACGGAGGTGTTTATCTGTTATTTCGTAGAGGTTGCTTTCAGCCTTATCCAACAGGTCGAAAACGTCTGTACTGTCTTCGTATGCATCGCCAATTACCTGTCCTGAGATGCGTATCAGCTCACGTTGAATGAATTTCTCCATTACGATACGGGCGTGGGCTTCTACGTGGGCACTCGATACCACGCTCATAGTAAGGCGGGTAAGATAGTAAGCACCACCAACTATTTCCAGTTCATCACTCTTACGCAATTCTTCTGTTACAGTAAGCAGGTCTACAGGCATACCCTTGTCAAAAAGCCTGCGTATACCCGCATATATCTTTTGGTGGGCATCTACATAAAAACAGTCTTCACTTTGTATTATTTCCAGTACTTCGGCCAGTTTGTCTTTTTCGAGCATTATGGCGCCTAGTACTGCTTCCTCCAGTTCGGGTGCCTGGGGTGGCACTTTACCGTAAACCAGGGAGGAGAGGTCAGGTTTGCGGTTTCTTGTATTTCCGAAGTCTTTTTTGATGTTAACGGCCATCTTTGGGTTAGTCTTTGAGTCTTTTATGTAAATCTGTTACCTTAAATCCGCGTCCGGCGCTGTTTACCTTATTTTAACCTGCCGGTAATAAAAACTTAACAATTTTATCACCGGGCGGGCTTTGCAAGGTGCCTTAATCCGGGGGGCATGTTTCGAATGTAAAACGAAAATCGGGACGTCAAAAAAAGGAAAAATAAAAAATTATCAGCCCCTAATTCACGACTAATACACCAGCTTATCCACCCACCGTGCCGATATTGCGGATTCTATTCACAAAATTAGGGTTATAATCACAGCTATTCACAGATTACCCCCAAATAAATGTGAATAAATGTTTTTTTTCAGGGTGTTTTTAAAACGATGCGAATTGCTATAAACATCCCCGGCTTAGGCTATCTTTACAACAAATTTTATCAAAAACAGATGGTTATATCGTACCAATGGCTGCAGCAATATCTCCCGGAACCGCTCCCGGTGGGAGAATTGAGCAGGATTTTGACATCTATAGGGCTGGAAGTGGAAGCTGTAGAACCGGTAGAGGCAGTAAAGGGAAGCCTTAAGGGGCTTGTAATAGGGGAGGTTTTGTCATGTCAAAAACACCCTAACGCGGATAAACTCAAAATTACAACAGTTAGTATAGGCGGGGGTGAAAACCCGCTCCAGATAGTATGCGGGGCTCCCAATGTAGCCGAAGGACAACGTGTAGTGGTAGCTCCGGTAGGCACTACTGTGTATCCTACAGTGGGTGAGCCATTTGAAATAAAGAAAGCTAAAATAAGGGGAGAAGAGAGCAGTGGTATGATATGTGCAGAGGATGAAATAGGCCTTGGCACAGATCACGGAGGCATTATGGTGCTGCCTGAAAATGCTCCACTGGGTGTATTTGCCCATGTATATTTCAATATTCCTGAGCCGGATTATGCAATACACATAGGACTTACGCCCAACCGCAGTGATGCTATGAGCCATATTGGTGTGGCAAGAGATGTATGCGCGTATCTCTCTCATCATAAGAAAGGTACTTACAGGGTACTGGTTCCGCCCACTAATATGCCCGCAGCAGGTAAAGAAAAGCTGGATATAAAGGTGCATATAAAAGCAAGTGATGCCTGCCCCAGGTATACAGGTGTAAGCATCAGCAATGTACAGGTGAAACCATCACCGGACTGGCTCAAACAAAGGTTAGCAACAATCGGTGTTCGATCTATCAATAACG
The DNA here is from genome assembly GCA_044227125.1 of Flavipsychrobacter sp. Taxonomy (GTDB): domain Bacteria; phylum Bacteroidota; class Bacteroidia; order Chitinophagales; family Chitinophagaceae; genus Polluticoccus. The sequence goes on along the minus strand of JBGAFS010000001.1, from coordinate 159,409 downwards.
TTGTAGATATCACCAATTTTGTGTTGCACGAATTCGGACAACCTCTGCATGCATTCGATGCAGATAAAATAAAGGGTAAAACTGTTAATGTGCAGTTCCTGCCGCAGGATACAAAGTTCTTAGCACTGGATGGTAAGGAAATAAAACTTGCAGATGATGACCTGATGATATGCGATGATGCAGATGGTATGTGTATTGCAGGTGTGTTTGGTGGCTTGCACAGTGGTGTAACAGATACAACCACTAATATCTTTTTAGAAAGTGCATACTTCCATCCTAAGTATGTAAGGCGTACATCATTACGTCACGGGTTGCGTACAGATGCTGCCACACATTTTGAAAAAGGTGTAGACACGGGTAATGTAATAACTGCGCTAAAACGCGCAGCCGCACTCATTGCAGAAATAGCAGGTGGTGAGGTTGCTTCTGATATTGTTAATGTGACAGCACGCGAAATAATACCTGACGAAGTGCATGTTACTTATGAATACATAAAACGCCTTAGCGGTAAGGACTATGGTAAAGACAATATCAAAAATATTTTAACTGCACTTGGATTTGGTATAGACAGGGAAGATGCGGATGGCCTGATATTGAGCGTGCCAAGTAATAAAACAGATATTTCTAACGGCGCGGATATTGTAGAAGAGATATTGCGCATAGATGGGCTGGATAATATCGAGATGCCGTCAAAGCTGAATATCAGTCTCACCCGTCCATTGCCAAATGACAGGAAAGAACGCGATAAGACTGCAAATATGCTGAGCAGTGCAGGGTTTAAAGAGATAGTTACTAATTCTATTGTAAACAGCAAATACTATCCTGAAAGAAATGATCTTGTGAAAATGCTGAACAGCCTGAGCAGTGAGCTGGATGTGTTGCGTCCGTCGATGCTGGAAAGCGGGCTGGATGTCATAGCCTATAACTGCAACAGGAAAAGCACAGATCTTTGTTTGTACGAATTTGGTAAGGTATATACACAGGCTGACGGAAAGTATCATGAACAGCACCAATTGGCACTGTATGTTACGGGCAATGTTGCGGCAGGACAATGGAACAATAAAGCAAAGAAAGCTGATGTGTTCTACGTAAAAGGTGTAGTGAAGAATATACTGGAGCAGTGCGGTATAGCGAAGATAGTAATGCAGTATGATGAAACAGGTATAACATGGAAGTGGAAAAACCAGGTATTATGTACTGTTCTACAGGTTAGCGATGCACATCTTAATGCTTTCGATATAAAACAACCGGTTTACTTCGCTGTCATTAATTGGGAATTGTTGCAAAAAGCAGCAGCAGATGTTAAGGTGAAATATACCGAAGTGCCAAAATATCCTGCTGTAGAACGAGACCTGGCGATAATACTTGATAAAGCTGTGAAGTATGCTGAAGTGGAACAGGTAACCAGCCAGCAGAAGATAGATGCGTTAGCATCTTTCGGTTTGTTCGATGTATTTGAAAGTGAGAAACTGGGTGCAGGTAAAAAATCTTATGCGCTCAATTATACTTTTCAATTGCAAGACCGTACCTTAACAGATGCTGAAATAGAAGCTGTTATGCAGCAACTCATTACAGCATATAAATCTAAACTCCAGGCTCAAATTCGGGAATAATGCACGAACTGGATACATTAAATGAGAAACTTGATCTGTTGCTGAAAAAATATGTAGCACTGCAGGCCGAAAATAAAAGCCTGAAAGAAACTATTGGTAAACAGCAAAAGGAAACTGCGGCATTAAATGAAAAACTGGTTCGCCTTGAGGAAAAGAATGCTCATGCCGGATTGAGTACTGCACTTGCAGATGAAGATAAAGATGCCATGCGCAAACAACTGGACAGTGTAATAGGCGAGATCGATAAAATACTTATTACGCTCAATGATTAAAACTGCGGTTGTTTACATCCTGTTACCGGTATTGCTGGTACCCATGCTGCTGGCATCCTGCGAGCAGATAAAGGATCCGTGCCTGCTACCAACTACAGCGCCTGTGCGTTTTGGTACTTACCAGCCCGCAGATACGGGACACAACGGTAAGGATTATACTTTAAACACTCCGATTATTGGCTCTGCAGATACAAATATTGCATACTACTGGGGCAAGAATAATAAGTTTTTTGTGTCACTGAATCCGTTGAAGGACAGTAGCAGGTGGTATATAATACCAGACTCAACTAAAATCAAGGAAGCTGATACATTAACCTTCTATTACAGCAGGTCATTGCACTTCGTGTCTAACGCCTGTGGTTATATGTATGATTACTCATTAAAGAATGTGACTGCTACAAACCATTTAATTGACTCTGTAGTGATCAAAAATTATGATATAAAAGGAGATGCTAACGTAGAGAATGTTAAGGTATTTTATTAGCATATTACTGGTACTGGCAGGCTTTAATGCCATGGCGCAGGACGATGAAGCAGACGATGCTCCAAAGTCTGCTGTGAGAGATTCGTTTAGCCAGTTGCGTATAGAGGCAGATATATATAAGCCCATTACCAATTATTTCAGCAAAGACAAAAAGAGCTACGAATTCGCGGTAGATTATTACCATAAAAAAGACCTGTACTTCGTGGCAGAAGGAGGATGGGGCAGAGCCAGTTTTAATAATGCCAGCCTAAACTATAGCAGTAGTAATATCTTTTTTAAAGCCGGTATTAATAAGAGTATTTTGCTAAGGCTTAGCTCAAGGGATTGGGATATGGCATCTATCGGGGTACGATATGCTGTAGGACTGGTTGACAGGGGGGCAGCAAATTATACGATTACCAATACTATCTGGGGGCAAACTACAGGCATAACACCTGCCAAAAAATATACAGGACACTGGATAGAAATAACCGGAGGTACAAGGATAGAACTCTACAAAGGTATTTTCATTGGCTGGACAGCACGAGGCAAATTCCTAATGAATCAAAAACCATTTAAGGAGTTACCGCCTTCCTATATGGCAGGCTATGGTAAAGGAGATAAGAATTCTGTATTCGACTTCAACGTCTACCTGTGTTATGCTATCAGGTGGAAGAGGAATGTGGATGTGAAAACAGATAAAAAATAAGTTATCGTTTAGCCTGCTTTCTTATCAAAGTATAACAACAGTACAATTGCCCCGGCTCAGCATTTTTTCTATTTCTTTTTCTTTTCTCTGTATCTGTAAGCGCAGTGGTGAAAATATCCATGTTGAACGAAGTTTGTTAAGCCTGTCTTCTGTGGGGCGGAATATTAAGCGTTTGAACCAATGCCAGGCTATGTTGTGCCTGAATGTGCCTGATAATTTAATGAAGTAGATAACAGTAGATGCATCAGAGACATTAAGAACCGATCTGAGCGATTCAATGTCTGTAAGAGAAGATATGCAAAGTACAGAGCCCTGTTTGGGGTTGAAGTAATTGTCTACAGGTTTGTCAGCCTGCCAAGTGCTGTTGCTGATGATGCGCGCATTCTTATCAGCATCCTGCATGTTTTCCTGTATGCTGAATTGCTGGTCGGGGATATAGCGTATTTGCCAGTCTCTTTTGCTGAGTGCTTCATATACAGCCCATGTATTGTTCTTATAATAGTTCAGCATTTCTCTGAAATAAGAATCACCCAGCCAATCTGTTTTCAGGGCATTATGGAATGAAATGTAGAAATACAGGTGAGAAGCGTAGGGCTCAAACAGCTCCGGTATGCGCACTACAAGCTCCCTGTTTTTGGCGTAGAGTTTCCATACTATTCGTCTCACATCGTCGCCGCTTTCAAAATCTTTATAGTTCAGATGTTCTCCTTCTACACGTCTTAGCTGGTCTATCCTTATATCTGTAGTTTCAGTTTTCTTCGGCGCTACTTCCCTTTCAGTTATTGGTTCAGAAGAAGGCTTTTGGTAGAATTCACCACTTAATGGCTGTGCTGCAGCAAGGCTGAATAACCTGAGCATATCTTCAAAATAAATGAACCCGCCTTTTAACTGGTACTCCTTTATGTCGGGTAATAACAGCCTGTTTCTGCCGAAGATAGACTTACGAAACAGGCTCTTTTCTTTTCTGCGGTTTGATAAGAGGCTGAACCTATCAGTCATTTCAAGGTCATCATAAAACAGTCTTCCTTTTATAAACCCGAGCAGCGGGCGGAATGTTCCCTCAAGTTCTGCATTAACATTTTGCTGCCTGTTATTTTTTTCGTCTGAGGTAAATGTGACCTGTAGTTTGCAGCCTTTGTTTTTATGCAGCCATAAATAGTATATCCATCCGGCTAAGGTGCTTAAAACAGATACTGCGATTGCTGCAATCAGAAACCAGAATACCATCTTACCCATGAGTATGATAAAAGGTTGTATGCTGGATGGTTCCTCGCCTTTCGGGGTTTGTTTGTACAGCAGTTTGTATGCAAAGTATGATATGCCGCCATACAGTACTGTGTTGACTGTGAACGGGATATACTGGCTATAATAGCGGAATTGCTTTTTGAATTGCTTCCAACGCATACAGACATGAAAATAGGTATTTACTAGTCAAAAAGCTGTTAAAAATCACCGGTTAATATGCATGTTTCCTTTTTGTAATTCATTAATTTTATAACTGTACAAACGGATTACTTATGAAAACTGTATTGCTTGTTATTTCTATGTCTTTTTTGATGCCTGCATCATATGCACAACCAGGCAGAAGCCAGACACAAAATGCTTACGAACGTAAGTACGAAAATGAAAACGCTGATAATAAAGCCAAAGGTGAGGCATGGTTGTCCGGTATGATGAATGGCAAAACGGAAAGCCAGTATAGTTTCCCATTGTTTCTGAATATGCATGTTACAGATTATAAGAACGGGGAAAAGAAGGGTGAAAATGATATGAAGTATTATATAAATGCTGCACAAAACATTTTTGCCATGAAGGTGAGCGACGAAAAGAAGCGTAAGAGAGGGGATATGTTCATGATATATGATTATAAGAACAATAGCATGGTGATGCTGAACGAGGAAGAAAAAACAGGGATGGCTATCAATATCAATTCATTTATGAGTGCAGATGCACAGGCAAGGCGCGGACAGCCTACTGGAACTAAAGGTAACAGTGATTGCAAAAAAACCGGCCGTACCAAAATGATACATGGCTATAGCTGTGAGGAGTATGTATGTACGGATGAAGACAGGAACAGGCGTAGCGAAATATGGATAACTACTAAGATACATATAGACATTGCCGAAAGCGGCGGTAAAGGCCCATGGGCATCATATTTTGGTAGTTCGAAAGGGCTTGGAGGTATGATGATGGAAGGTGATTTCTATAAGAATGGCCAATTAGAAGCCAAAATAGAAGTTACGGACGTAAATGAACATGCAGACCTGAAGGTGAGCATGAGTGACTATAAAATGGGTATGCACTAATTACTGTTCCAGCAGTTTTATACCGGATTGTGTGAATTCTATTTTCCTCTGTTTGTACAGGGCACCGGTTGCCATTTTAAATGTTTTTTTGCTCATGCCGAAGAACTCGTAAATGTCTTCAGGGTCAGATTTATCGTGGTAGGGCAGGTAGCCATCATTTTCCTGCAACAGACGTATTATTTTATCTGTTTCCTGCTCTACACGCTGGTAGCCACGTTCGCCTAATACAACATCTATCTTCTTGTCGTCCCTTATCTTTTTGATGAAGCCTTTTACTTTATCCCCGATACCTAAATCGGTAAATACTTCGTTGTAGTGTACGAGTCCTATGTGCTTGTTATTGATTATGACCTCGTAGCCGATCTCTGTTTTGCGGTAAATGAGCAGATCAACAGCATCCATTTCTTTAACCGTCAGATCTTCATTTTGCAGGTGTTTTCTTATTTTTTCTGTAGCGGTTACCCTGCCGGTCATCTCATCTATGTATATCAGCACGAAGTAATCACCATCTACAAATATCCTCGACTCCTGTTGCGAAAGCGGCAGGAACAGGTCTTTCATCAGCCCCCAGTCAAGAAATGCTCCTTGTTTATTGACCGCAACAACACGCAGCAATACAATATCACCTACAATACCATATGGCTTTTGGGTGGTAGCAATCAGGCGGTTGTCTGAATCATGGTAAATGAATACCTCAAGGTCATCACCTTCTTTTAAACCATCAGGTACAAATCTTTTAGGCAGCAGTATCTCACCATCTTCGCCCCCGTCGAGATAAAAACCAAAATCTACTTTCTTTACTACTCTTAAGGTATTATACCTGCCTACGTTAACCATAATTATAATTTTTCGGCTCCGCCGTACATCTGTTCAATAATATTTACTACTTCACGTCCCTCTTCCGCACTGGTCATCACAGCATGGCCATGATGAATTACATCTACCACGTTTTGTATTACTTTATCATGATTGCTCATAGAGCCCTGGTAAAGCCCATAGTCATTTGATTTGGCTGTGATATTGATGTTGGGCAGTTCAATGCCTGATATGTTCTGATATTCTATTGTGTTCAGGTACTGTCCGCCTATTTTCACTGTACCTTTTTCTGCAAATATGGTTATTGAGCCTTCCATATTTTTTTCGTGGGCACAGGTGGTAAAATTGAAGTTGACAATAGCACCATTAGCAGCCTGTAGTACAAAACTGCCTGTGTCTTCAACTTCGGTATTATGCCTGTGGGCAAAGTTATGAATATTACCTTCGGCTGATTTTATTTTACCATTCAGGTAATAGAGTATATCTACAAAATGGCTGAATTGGGTAAACAGGCAGCCACCGTCCTTATCCTTTTTGCCACGCCAGTTACTTTCTGAATAATAAGCTTCACCGCGATTCCAGAAACAGTTTACCTGTATCATGTATATATTGCCCAGTTCGTTGTTGGCTATCAGCTTTTTTACAGCCTGTACGGGGGGGTTATACCTGTTTTGTTTTACTGCAAAAATGGTCCGGTCGGCGTCATTGGCTGCATTTATCATTCTTGTGCATTCTGCCACGCTTATTGCCATTGGTTTCTCCACCACCACATGAAGCCCTGCGTTTAGCCCTGCAATAGTATGTTTTTCGTGCAGGTAATTAGGTGTACAGACGCATAATACATCTGCTATGCCGTCTTTCAGCATTTGCTGTATATCGTCAAAATACTGTACACCTGCCGGTAGATTATGTGCTGTGGCTGCATTAATATCACAAACAGCAACTAATTCGGTAGAAGGGTTGTGGCGGATATGCTCTGCATGGCGCCTGCCTATATTCCCATATCCAATAATTGCAAATCTGATTGTAGCTGCCATTGGCTCAAAAGTATAAAACTCCCTGTTTAAAATCGTTTTTTAAGGCTGATGGTATTGCCCGGGTTGATAGTAATAAGGTCATTATCAGCCATTTTACGGATTAACGAAACCAATTCATCCTTTATTGTATATGGGTATTCATTAAGTATGGCAGTTATCGGGATATTATTTTGGTTTTGGAGTTTTGAAATTATTTCGCTTTCCGTTGGCTTTCCGGCTATCGGCTGTTGTTTAGCAGTGCATATATCACAATGCCCGCAATCCTTAGCCGTTTGTTCGCCAAAATAGGCCAGTAATATTCTGTTTCTGCACGTACGTTTATTTTCAATAAAGCCAATCATAGCTTCGGTACGGGCTATATGCTGTTGTTTGAGCACATTTATACGCTGCATATTCAGCAGCAGGTGCCTGCTATCCACCCTGTAGTGGTGAAAGAATAGTTGCGGTGCATCTATCGGTTTATTGTATTCTATTACCTGCATCTGGTGCAGCTTCTGTATCAGTTCTTCGGTCAGCTCACGGTTCATTCTCATCTGTTTCGCTATAAGACTCAGCCTTACGGGAGTGGGGTAGGTAAAGACAGTGCCATACAACCGCAGAATATTTGTTAATACATAACCCAGGTCGGGGTAAGTATTAGATATACTGTCAAGTTCATGCCTGTCAACTATTATTTGTATCGTAGCGGGTTTGAATACGGAATCGCTCATGGTCCATAAACCTTCCTGCTCCAATAGTTTTAAAGCTCTTGATGTGGGTACAGGTTCTGCATTGAATTTCTTACAGAAATCATACAGGTCAAAAGCAAAATACCTGTCAGGTTCGGTACCTATAGGTACCTGCAGGTATTCTACTACTGATTGGTAGATATTGCGCAGGTAAGTTTCCGGCGGGAAAAGTAGTTCTGTACTGTCCTGCAGCCTGTTTATATCTGTTTGATTATATAATAAAACAGCCTCAGCATTTTTCCCGTCTCTTCCTGCACGCCCTGTTTCCTGGTAGTATGCTTCAAGGTGTTCCGGTACATCATAGTGCAGTACAGCTCTTACATCAGGTTTGTCAATGCCCATACCAAAAGCGGTAGTGGCAATGATAGTATCAACCTCATTGTTCATCCATGCAGCCTGTGCCTGCTCACGCTTGTCTTTCGACATGCCGGCATGGTAGAAGGTTGGATTTATATCATGTTGTTGCAGGTATCTTGATAGTTGCTCGGTTTGTTTGCGGCTGCGGCAATATATGATCTTACTTCCTGCATGTGTTGACAGGAAGCCTTCTATATCACGGTTCTTATTTTCAGTGTATTGTACTGATATATCAATGTTCTTTCGCTCAAACCCTGCATGGAAAATAACCGGTTGTCTTAGCCGGAGTTGTGTGATGATGTCCTGCTGTACGGGTGGGGTAGCACTTGCAGTTAATGCCATCATGGGCACCTGCCTGAAAACTTCTCTCAGGTATGGTATTTTCAGGTAATTGGGCCTGAAATCGTGCCCCCATTGCGATACACAGTGGGCCTCATCTACTGCTACGAAACTGATATTTATATTAGGCAGGTATTCATTAAAGAAATCTGTTTGCAGCCTTTCAGGTGATATATACAACAGCTTATAACCATCTTCAACTGTATTCTCCAGTACGCGCTTCACATCAAGAAAATGCATGCCTGAATCAATTGATGCTGCAGATATGCCCTTAGCTGTTAAAGATGCCACCTGGTCTCTCATCAGTGCTATCAATGGAGAAATGACAAGACATACTCCCTCCATCATCAGTGCAGGCACCTGATAACAAACAGATTTGCCACCACCTGTGGGTAGCATAGCTAATGTATCAGTGCCATGCAGAATACTATTGATGATATCCTGCTGCAAAGGGCGGAAATTATCATAGCCCCAGTATTGTTTAAGTATTTGTTCGGCTGCAGACAAGGTTAGATATCACCTTTTACTTTATCTATAAATAAAGGTTTCAGTGCATTCAGCCATAATTGTTTTTTTGCCTCAGGTTGTTTTTCCATTTGTCCGGCCGATACTGCTGGTATGAAATAACAATCATTAAAGCTGTTGATGCTGTGTAAATGGAACATAGCTGATATACCCAGTTGCATAGGGGTAATACCTAATGTTATAATGACCTTAGGAGCACATTTTTCTCTTAACAGGTGCCAGGCAATCATTTCATTTTCCTGTAATAATACTACCTGGTAATCGTCAGTTGTCAGATTGCATGCCTGCAACATTTTTTGCAATTGCATTTCTTCAGTACTACCTGCAGAATAATGCTGTGAAATAACTAACACTTTTTTTTGTGACAACTCGTTATGATTGTTTAGTTGCCACAGTGCATCCCATTGTTTACCAATGATTTTTGACTGTATTATATCCGGATTCTCAGTCATGCAATAGATATGTTATATAAGCACATATAAGGTGCCTACGGATTTTTTTTTGTTTCTTTGCACGAAAGTAATCTATTTATATTCTTTACAATCATCTGTTATGAGTGTTTCAGCTATGGATATAATCGTGAATAAAACAGGTAAAAGCAGGATTAGCCAGTTAGACCCTAATAATATTCAATTCGGTAAGTTGTATTCTGACCATATGCTTGTTGCTCATTATGAGAATGGTGCGTGGCAGCAGGCAGAAATAATGCCCTACGGCAATATCAGCTTAAACCCGGCTACAACTTTTATACATTACGGACAGTCTATATTTGAGGGTGTAAAAGCATACAGGAATGCTGATGGTGAGATAACTATCTTCAGACCTACGGATAACTGGAAAAGGATGAACCGTTCAGCACACCGTATGGGTATGCCGGACGTACCTGAAGAAATATTTATAGAAGGTATGCGTCAACTGGTTGAGTTAGACAGAGCCTGGGTTCCTGATGGAGAAGGTACATCATTATATATACGTCCTTTCCTGTTTGCAGTAGATGAATTCATAGGTGTGAAACCTGCAGAGAAATTTACTTTCATGATAATCACCAGTCCTGCCGGACCTTATTATGCGCGCCCCGTATCTATATATGTGCATGATAAATATGTACGTGCATTCCCGGGTGGTACTGGTTATGCAAAAGCAGCGGGTAACTATGCAGCTACAATGTTACCGGTAATGGAAGTAAGGCAAATGGGCTATGACCAGATATTGTGGATGGATGGTATAGAGCATAAATATGTGCAGGAGATAGGCACTATGAATGTGTTTTTTGTGATAGGTGATAAAGTAATAACGCCGAACCTTACAGACTCAATACTTGATGGTATAACAAGGGATAGCATTATTACCCTGTTACGTGATAATGGATATACTGTTGAAGAAAGGCCATTAAGTATAGATGAAATATTAGCTGCCAGCCACGCAGGTACTTTGAAAGAAGCCTTCGGGTCAGGTACTGCAGCGTCAGTATCACATATTGCATCTATGACCTATAAGGATACTAAAATTGAGTTGCCAGCAGAAGGCAATTGGTCAGTATCTGAATGGGTAAAGAAAGAACTGGATAGTATTAAGTATGGCAGGAAGGAAGATGTGTATAACTGGAATATGAAATACTAAGCCAAACGTCAATTATTAATATTACATAAATAAAGCTCCTCATTGAGGGGCTTTATTATTTTACCTGGTAGCTACACTTTTCGGAAAAACTGCAACTTCAAATGTCTTGTTCTTAATGACCTGCATTGTTTTCAGGTCAATAAAACTAACATTACCGTTTCTGCCACCACAGCCACTTACATGATGCGGTGTTGGCCCGTTACTATTCAGGTTAGCATTGGCTACTGTTAATATGCCTGTTTTATCATCAACAGATAGGGCATAGGGTTGATATCCGCTTTTGATATTTCCTGTTATCTGGTTGTTGTTAATATCTATGGCAATAACTGCACCCCTGTACCCCGGGAAGGTGGATGAATCATCCGGACAGACTACAAATAGTTTTCGGTACTGAGGTGAATAATCCATTTGCTGAGGTATAGCAGGTAATTCAATTGTTGTTAAAAGGCTATCATTTTTCATATTAACCACACATATCCTGTTTGTTCCTTTACATGCGATATAACATAACCCGCCTGCAATGAGTAGATTAGAAGGGTCAAGGGTTGAATTGTTATGTGGCTGTCCGGACTTGTCTATGACTATTTGTTTCATTAAAGGCTTTATATTATCAGAGAGGTCTATAGAATAAATATAGTTTCCGGTTGATGAACCTACATACAGTTTATGTAACTGCTCATCCAGCACTATCCCCCTGGGATAAATGAGGCTATCATTGAACGTATAGATCAATTCTGTTTTCTTTTTGTTCAGGTCGGTAAATACAATTTTCCCATTTGCACTATTGTCAACAATGTATGCACATCTTGAATCGGATGTGATAGTATAGCTAGTCCATACGCCTTGTCCTAATGGTATTTCACTGACCAACATATCGTTTGCCGCATCGAATTTTTGTATAAATGTTGATGGGGCAAAAAAGGATACATACCAGTTCTTTTTATCTGGTGATACTTTTATACATTCCGGGAACTCCTGTGAAGATTTGTTGCCGACATCAATATAGCGCATCAGCAATTTGCTGTCCAGGTCGATAACTGATACTACATCACAAAGCCAGTTAGCTACATATATTTTCCTTCTGTTGGCATTGTCTGCAAATTCTATCCTTCCGTTAATATCCGGAGCGCCTGTCATTATCCAGTTTTTGAGTGCCAGGTATTCTTCTTTTGTTAGCGGTGGTGCATATAAAGGCATAGTGGGGTTAAGTGTTATGCCTAAAGCACTGTCCGTATTAGTAAAATAACATAGCGTACTGAAGTCAGGACGATAAGGTATTACCACTGCACCTGATGTGCCGCCCAGGAATAGCTTATCCCATTCGGTTAAGTTCAGCCCACCAGCTCCGCTATAGCTAATGTTATTATGACAACCAGAAGTAGCACATTTATTTAATATAATATTCCCCACTTCTTTGGGATAGGCTGTATTCAGTTGCGGTGCATGCTTGCAAGAATACAGTAATATAATTATCAATACTAACCTACTTTTGAATTGCACCATTGTCCAGCCAGCATTTAAGTTTTTCTTTCTCCTGTACCGATAGCGGTAAGCCATTGGCAGGAGGCATTATGTTCAATTCAAATACAAACTGCTGTATGTTTTTCGCTTTTGCCAATATGATACTATCATTATTGAAGTCCGGCAATTGAGTACTTCCATCATGGCATCCTGCCGTCACACATTTCCCTGTTACAATGGGTTTTATATCAGCGGCGTACGAAGAATAACATTTCTTCACAGGTTGTTGTGGTAAGTGTGTGCAACCTGCTACTACGATAGACATTAGCAGGGACAATGAATATGATCTACGCACTTTGTATAATTATGAAGTATACAGGCTGTAATAAACAGAACGGGGCTTAGCCCCGTTCTGTTTGCACTAATTGTTTACTAATATCCTGTGGCAACTTGCACCATTATTGTCAATCACCCTGACAAGATAAATGCCCTCATCAATGTTATATGATTTGAGGTTGATGCTGTATTCTGACAGATGAGCGATGTCTTTGTTGATTGGGGTCGCTATAAGTTTACCTGTCATATCAAGCAGTTCAATTGTCAGCTCACCCGGGTTATTGTTTGCCAGGCTGATATGTATCGATCCATTGGATGGATTAGGGTAAATAATAACGGTCGGATTGTTTGTTTCAGTTTCAGAGATGCCGGTAGGTGGAACTATAGTAACCGTATAATCTTCCATTTCTCCATGATAGCTTAGCGGATCTGCAGGCATATCGCATGCCGTTGGTACGCTGTGTCCTGCATCGGCACTCATTTTGGCTGTAGCCCTGAGTCGTGTGGTGCCAAGCGGGGCAGTTGCAGGTACAGTAAAAGTACCGGTAAATACACCATAGGTTTGCAAGTCAGAAGAAATAACTGTTTCTCCTGCATCTGTAAAGTCTTTATTGTTATTATAGTCTATCCATACACGAATATTATTCCTGGAAGTAGGGAAAAAAGCAGAATCTCGTGAGTGTTTGATAGTAACTGTATATGTTTTGCCTCTTTCCAGTTTTGTAGAATCTGTTGTAACAACTACCGGTGGTGAACTTAATGGATTCTCAACACTTAAGGAGGTTCTGTCGATCGTGTTCAGTTTGAAGTTGAGAATGCCCGGCTGTAGGGTGCTATAAGATGTACGTCCGGGCAACATACAATATTGAGCATGTGTAGTACCGGATACGCTAATTGCGATGACGAATAGAGTAAGAATTTTTTTCATTGCTGTAGTTTTTTTTGCAGCAATGAAATTATCTGTTAGATCTGTAATAGACTTATAACAAGACTTAAGAATGCTTAATAATTACTAAACACTATGATAAATGACTATGCAGATTTTTTGTAACCAACCGTGTGGCCTTTAACCGCAAAGTAAAGTATGTACAGGTAACAAGGAATCATCATAATGTATGCTTTTTGATTGCCTATGCTATCTACAAACTTTCCGTACAGCAAAGGAAGTAATGCCCCGCCGGCTATTCCCATTATCAGTAAGGCAGAACCTGTTTTGGTAAACTTACCCAGGCCTTTCAGTGACATTGGCCATATAGCAGGCCACATTATAGCGTGTGCGAAGCCCAGCGCTGCGAGGAAGTAAACAGAGGTAGTGCCGGTTGTAGTAAGCACGCCAATTACCAATAAAATGCCCAGCGCAGCACAGAATTTAAGAAATGCTTCCTGCGATATGAATTTTGGCGTGAGTATAATGCCGCTCACATAACCTGCTATCATACCCGCAAGTGTGTATGAAGTAAATTTCCTTGCTACTTCAATAGGTATACCTAATGATGTGCCGTAACTAATGATAGAATCACCTGCTATTACTTCTACTCCTACATAAAAGAATATGGCAAGTGCACCGAGAAAAAGATAAGTATGACTGCCTAATGAAGGGTGTACTGAAGTACCGGTTTCCGGATTTTCCTGTTCGTCATTCAGGTCGGGGAGAGGTGATAATCGAATAAGTAACGCAAGGACTAACAAGATAACTGTCAGGATCACATAAGGGTTGATGATACGTTGTGCCAGTTCGTTCAACAGGTTTTCTTTTTGTGCTGCATCAGTTATTTTCTCCACCTGTTCGTTAATGCTGTTTATATTTTTCAGCAATATACCGGCCATGTAAAAGGTGCCTATCATGCCGGCAATTTTGTTGGCTATGCCCATCATACTTATCCTGCTGGCGGCACTTTCTTCAGGACCAAGTATAGTTACATATGGGTTCACTGCTGTTTGCAGTATAGCTAATCCAAGCCCTTCTGTAAATAAGCCTGTCAAAAAGAATACATAGTTGCGCTGCATTGCAGCAGGTATGAACATGATAGCACCCACAGCCATCACCAGCAAGCCCAGTGTCATGCCCTTTTTAAATCCTGTTTTTTTGAGAATAGCTGAAGATGGTATGGCCATCACAAAATACGATATGAAAAATGCGAAGGTTACAAAGTATGATTGAAAATTGTTCAACTGGCATACCGCCTTTAAAAATGGTATAAGTGTGCCATTGAGCCAGGTTATAAAACCGAAAATAAAATACAGGCAACCTACAAGCAGGAGTGATGTAGTATATGATTGTTTTTTGTCAGAGCTCATGTAGCGTAATATATGCCTACTAAAATACTTTTTTCAGGTTAATTGCATAACTAATTGATTGTAATTCTATAGTTTTCGTATTTTGATAATTAATTCCAAAATGAAGTTAGCATGTCAGAGCCTTTAGCTTTAGGCGTCGATATAGGGGGTACAAATACAGCATTCGGGCTGGTGGACAGGAGAGGGCAATTGCTGGAAAAAGGTGGTATGAGAACCACCGGATACAGCTCTGCTGCAGCCTATGTGAAAGCATTAAAAAAAGAATTAACACCCATAATACGTAAGGCAGGACGACGAAATATTACAGGTGTGGGCATAGGTGCACCTAATGGCAATTTTTACACCGGCGAGATTAAGGATGCTGCAAACCTGGAGTGGCGGGGAATAGTGCCTATAGCAGGAATGATTGGTGAAGCACTGGGACTAAAAGCCGTATTGACCAATGATGCAAATGCTGCAGCAATTGGTGAGATGCAATATGGTGCGGCAAGGGGTATGAACGATTTTATTATGATAACCCTTGGCACAGGTTTGGGTAGCGGGGTAGTAGCCAATGGCCAGCTTATATATGGGCATGATGGTTTTGCAGGTGAGATAGGCCACATTATTGCCGAGCGTGATGGCCGGGAATGCGGTTGCGGAAGAAGAGGGTGTCTTGAGCGGTATTGTTCAGCAACCGGCATTGCATTAACTGCTGAAAAATGGCTGGACGTTAGGACTGATAAAAGCATACTAAGAATCCACAAAGGCAGGATCACATCTAAATTGGTGCATGGTGCAGCGTTAAAGAAAGATAAGTTTGCACTGGATGTGTTTGATTACACTGCTATGATACTGGGACAAACCCTTGCAGATGTAGTAGCTATTACTTCGCCACAGGCAATAGTTTTTTCAGGTGGATTGGCAAAAGCCGGTGATCTGCTACTGGTGCCGGTTAAGAAATATATGGAAATGAATCTGCTGAATATCTACCAGGGCCAGGTTTCTCTATTATTGTCAGCATTGCCTGACGACGATGCCGCCATCCTCGGGGCAAGTGCACTGGTTTGGTAAGTATATAAAGGCATTTATAAAAAGAACGCGCTTATTAAAGCGCGTTCTTTTTTATTAACTAGCGTCTTCCGCCAAAACCACCACGCTGACGATCAGGCTGTGCTTCTTGTCTTTGCGGTTGTGGTCTGTCATAAGACCGTTGTTGCTCTTGTTGCCTTTGCGGCGGTTCGGGCCTGTTATATTGTGGTGCTTCCTGTCTTTGTGGTTGAGGTCTTTCATAAGACCTTGGCTCATTTTGTCTTTGCGGCGGTTCGGGCCTGTTATATTGCGGTGCTTCCTGTCTTTGCGGTTGAGGTCTTTCATAAGACCTTGGCTGCTCCTGTTGCCTTTGTGGCGGTTCGGGCCTGTTGTATTGCGGTCCCTCCTGTCTTTGCGGTTGAGGCCTTTCATATGTTCTTGGTTGTTCGTTCTGCCTTTGAGGGGGCTCCTGACGTTGCGGCCTGTTTTCCCATTCCTGTTGTCTTCTTTCTTCTATCCTTTGCGGGCGTGTGTATTCCTGCTGCGCAGGTGCATTATTAGGTTGTGCGTCCCTTCTGTAGTTATTCCTGTCAGGTGTATTTGCAGAAGGAGTAGGGCGTTGAGCGTCTCGGTTATTGTTGTTAGATACTCTTTCCTGCCTGCTTCTGTCCCTGTTGGTACTAACATATTCGTTAGGCCTGTAGCCAGCTCCTCTCGGATTATTGGTTACTTCGGGCCTGTACATATTCAGGCCGTTACGTTGTACCATTGTCCTTTCAGGCCTGTTGGTGTTATTAACCCTGTATATATTTACGTGTTGTCCTGTACGACGTTCAAACTCATTAGCACGCGGTCCATAAACATATGTCCTGTTATTGTTTATATATGTGTTGTTGATGATCGTAGTATTATTGATAATGGTAGTATTATATGAGGGCCCGCGATAGTATCCCTGGAACCTGCGATTGTACATATGATTACATGGTATAAATACCCACCAGTCATTAGGTACATAATATCTCGGCCCGAAAGAAACTGAAATACTGATGCGTGGTGCCAGAGGTGCCCAGCCGTAATAACCACCACCGTCTCTCCAGCTTACCCATGCTGGGCCCCATTCTGTATCCGGTATCCATATCCAGCCGTAATAATCATCATATGTCCAGCGACCATAGTGGAAAGGAGCCCATCCCCAGTTGTAATTAGATACCCAGGTATTACCATATTCTGTCATTACCCAGTAGCCGTTTGTATAATAAGGTCTGAATCCCCTGTCTACATTTGGTGCCCATATATAGCCATATTGCGGGTCATCTATCCATTGCCCGTATGGAGATAACTCATCATAGAATGTCTGAAATGTAATGGATACCCCTGGTTGGGCAGAGGCCTTTTCAGTATTCGCTGCTAAAAATAGTATGCCTGTTATCAGCCCCGTTATCCATACTTTACTAAATAGCTTTTTCATTTTTAATCGTTGTTTGATTCATGTAGACCAAATGCAGTTCCTGTTTTTCCCAAAGAAATGTTAAGTGTTGATATTCAGTATTTAGCAGGGTAGGCATCTATCATTGTTTTCAATCTGTTATTCATACAGAAGCATCATTTGTTAATCGCCCGTTAACCGCTTGCAAAATACGGGTTAACAGTGCCTGATTCTTTGCAGGGTCTCGGGGGCGGTTGCATCTTTGCATCATCAAACGAACAAATAACTAAATCAAATAACTAAACAACAAACCAAATTTTAAACAAACAACAATGAAAAAGATCATCGCAATCGCCGCTTTAATTTCTGCAGGTTTCGCTGCCAACGCTCAAACCCCTGCTTCTACTTCTGCTTCTCAGACTGTTAACCTGTCTCTGACTGATGCAATCGAACTGACATTTACAGGGTCTGGTACTGCTACCGGTGCTGCTGTTACTATGTCTTTCAACAATGTGAACGATTACGCTAACGGTGTTCAGTCTGCTGCACAGGCACTGAAAGTTCGCTCTAACAAAAACTTTACTGTAGCTGTTAAAACAAATGCTGCCAACTTTACTTATACCGGTTCTACTACTCCTGCTCCTACAATGCCTGTAAGCGGTGTTCTGGGTGTGAAAGTAAGTGCTAACGGTACCGGTGGTTCTATTGCTACTCCGTTCTCAAGCTCAGCTTTCTCTGGTCTTACTTCTACTAACCAGAACCTGATTACTAACGGTAGCCGTGGTGGTAACCAAACTTTCTCTGTAATGTACGAAGCAACTCCGGGCTTCAGCTACCCTTCAGGTAACTATGCTGTGGACGTTGTGTACACTGCAACTCAACTGTAATTAAGTAAGAAAATTATATCAAAGCCCCCGGTTATGCCGGGGGCTTTGTATTATTGCGCATAATTTCATTTATGGAGAACCTCATCATATTACATGGAGCAATAGGAGCCGCAGATCAATTAGCAGGATTAAGCCAATTGTTAGAAGCAGGCTATAATGTACATACAGTCAACTTTTCGGGGCATGGTGGAGTAGCAATGCCTAAAGCACCTTTCTCTATTAAATTGTTTGCAGAAGATGTATTGAAGGGAATGGATGAAAATGGCATAACTACTGCATCATTTTTTGGTTATAGTATGGGTGGCTATGTAGCTATGTATCTGGCAAAGTATTACCCTGAACGAGTACATAATATTATTACCCTTGCTACTAAATTTCATTGGGATGAAGAAACAGCCCAGCGCGAGGTGAAAATGCTGGATGCTGAGAAGATAGCACAGAAATTGCCGGATTTTGCAGCCGCACTGGAAAAACGCCATGCTCCTAATGACTGGAAGCAGGTATTGAATAATACAAAGGAGATGCTTATATCACTTGGTGCTGATAATCCATTAAAGGAGGCTGATTATACAACTATTACACAACCTGCATTGGTGTTGCTGGGCGACAGGGATAAAATGGTAAGCCTTGATGAAACAGTGGCTGTGTATAAAGTATTACCAAATGCGCAATTAGGTATTCTGCCTGCTACTCCGCATCCTATAGAACAAGTGGATAAGGAATTGCTAAGCTATCATATTAGTAGGTTTATATAACCCGGCTGACTGCATTTTTTGCTTTATAAGCTTCAGGTTAGCTACAATTATGACTGTAATAATAACGAGCAGGAACCATGAACTGAGTTTCCCTAAGTGCACTAATTGCCAATGATGTTTTTGATTAGGGTATTGCCATGCCCCAAAGAAAGTAGATATGTTTTCTGCCAGCCATATAAAAAATGCTATCAGGAAATAAGAGGTAACCATTCTTAGCTGGTATAATTTTCCATTCACATAAAAGCTCACAAAGCTGCGCCTGAAAATGATAAATAAAGAGATAATGATTGCCCAGCGCAGGTCTGCTACATAATGATGCAGGAAGAAATTAAGGTAAATGATAACAGCCAGCGGGTAGGTAATTTTATTGGGTGGCCAGTTATGAAATTCAAGTTTAAACCTTCGCCATGCCTGGCATACATAACTGGCTACACTTGCATACATAAAGCCACTGTACAGGGGTACACCCGTTAGTTTGGTATAGGCAGGTTCAGGGTATGCCCAGGAGCCTTTGTGTATCTTGTATAGCTCCAGCAGCAGGCCTATAAGGTGAAACAGGGATATAACTTTTAGTTCATCAATTGTTTCCAGTTTTGTATACACCATAAGAAACTGGGTAAGGATACATATGAGCAGTATCAGGTCGTACCTGTGTATATAGGGTTGGGGAAAATGCTTGGTAACAGCGAGGGCCAGGAATATAATAACCGGGAAGATGCAGCATAATGCCTGCTGATAACCAAATGTGAACAACTGCTTTATGAAATGCATGCCTGTGCTGATGCACAGATTGTGCCAAAACACTGGCTTAACACAACTTTAACCACATACGATACTTATGCATATTACCGGCTATAAATGCTTCATGCAATTCCATTACCTTTGAGCACTATTTCGGCATTTACATGAAAAAAAATATAGCCTTATTAGCAGGCGGCTATTCAGGAGAGTATGTTATCTCTATCAAAACCGCGGCTACAATAGAAAAGAATATAGATACAGAATTATACAATGTCTATAAAATAATCATTACAAGAGAAGGTTGGGAATATGAAACAGGTGCAGGGCAGAAACTGAATGTAGATAAGAATGATTTCAGCCTGACTATTGAAGGAACTAAAGTGAAATTTGATGCAGCATTTATTGCTGTTCATGGCACACCCGGCGAAGATGGGAAACTGCAGGGGTATCTTGATATGATGCAGGTGCCATACACCGGCTGCAATGTACTTGTGTCAGCATTAACATTCAGCAAAAGCTATTGCAATAAAGTAGTTAAAGCTATTGATGGTATTAATGTGGCACAGTCTGTAACAGTTACAGAGGGTATGTCATATGATACGGACCGGATAATGACAAGTATGCAATTGCCCGTATTTGTTAAGCCCAGTGAAAGTGGTTCCAGTCTTGGTGTCAGTAAAGTAAAAACTCCTGAAGAAATGAAACCTGCGCTCGAAAAAGCATTCAAAGAGCATAACCAGGTACTTATTGAAGAATTTATTGATGGCAGGGAATTGTCTATAGGGGTTTACCGCGTGAAGGGTGAAACACATACTTTACCGCCAACCGAACTGGTAACAGAAAACGAATTTTTCGATTACGAGGCTAAATACACGCCAGGGGTAACGAATGAGATTACACCGGCCCCAATAGATGATGATATTACCGCCCGACTGAAAGCAGATGCTGCATTGATATATGAGCAACTTGGCTGTAGCGGGGTGGTGCGCATTGACTTCATATTGCAAAAAAATATCAATAAACTATACTTCCTTGAAGTAAATACAATGCCCGGGCAGAGCGAAAACAGCATTGTGCCTCAGCAGGTAAGGGCTACAGGTATGACTTTGTTTAAGTTTTACAATGACCTGATAGAAGAGTGCCTGAATAATTAATTAAATATCATTTTTCGGTATAGTTTCATATTTTAGGGTAGGTATGTTCGTTATAAAGGAAGAAATAAGAAGGTCATTCAGGTTTAATCTGGTGATAGTGTTGTTACTATCGCTGGTGTGCTACATACTGTTTTTTACAAGTTTAGGGTTTATCACGCATCATGGAGATGAGGTAAAAGTGCCGGACGTCACCGGACGCGATATAAAAATGGCTGCTGATTTTTTGGAGAAAGCAGGCTATGACTTAGACGTAGACTCTGCGTACGATCCCAAAAGCAAAGCATATATTATACTGTCACAAATGCCGGAAGCAGGCTCTGTAGTTAAGAATGGCAGGACCATCTTTATAACAGTAAATAAGGCCGAACCTCCTTTAACGCCTATGCCTAACCTGTTGAACTTGTCATACAGAAGTGCGGAAATGCTGATAAAAAGCAACAACCTGATACTGGGAGATACTACATATAAGCCTGATATAGCAAAAGGCGCCATATTAGAACAGTTGTACAAAGGCCAGTCAATACGGCCGGGACAAATGGTGCCGCAGGGCAGCCATATAGACCTGGTAATAGGTGATGGATTAGGCAATACACAGTTCAATGTACCTGATGTAACCGGGATGAGTTATGCAGAAGCAGTTACTATGCTTAATGGTACAGGTTTATATATCAATACAATATGGGAAGGAGATATTACAGATTCAGGTAGCGCAGTAGTATTTGACCAGACTCCAAAAGCACTCAACGAACTGTCTGCCCCTAACAGGATAAAAGAGGGTGATATTGTGGACATTAGATTGAAACAAAACCCAAGCCCGGAAGATTTTCAAGGCAATAAGAATACCGATACTGAAGTTAAATAGTAAGACCAAGCCATCTATCTTGAAACGAATATTTACAATAGCGTTATTTATATCTTCAGTTATCAGCCTAAAACTGAAAGCGCAGGAACAGCTTGCTCCTGTTACATACAATAATGTTTTAAAAGAACATAAAATATCCGGTGGTGCATCTGTAGCTAAAACCACTGTTGCTACTTTGCCATTTTTTGAAGATTTTACAGGCTATAGCATATGGCCGGATTCTGTAAAATGGGCGGATGATAAAGTCTATATCAACAATACAATGTGCCTGAATCCTGTGAGCCGTGGAGTGGCAACATTTGATGCGCTCAATTCTCAGGGGTATCCTTACAATACAGCCTCAAGCACTGCCTTGGTGTATGCAGACAGTCTTACGTCTAAACCCATTGACTTAAGTTCTCTCACACCGGGAGACAGTGTTTATTTCAGTTTCTTTTACCAACCGCAGGGTAACGGTTTTGCTCCTGAAATACAAGACTCCCTGATGTTGTACTTTAAAAAGAATAACAATGCATTCATTAAAGTTTGGTCGAAAGAAGGTACTACAGTGCAGCCTTTTACGCAGGTTATGATACCACTTACGGATACTAACTTCTTTCATGGTACGTTCCAGTTTCGTTTTGTCAATAAGGCGTCCATTAATACCAATGATGATGTTTGGAATGTTGATTACATAAGAATAGCTGCTAACAGGAATCAGTATGATACTGCTGTTAATGATATAGGTTTTGCTATGAATCCCAGTTTCCTGCTGACAGATTACACCTATATGACCTACAGGCAGTTTTTGGCAAATTTGCCCGGAGAACGTGCTGCTCAGCATTCAATGTGGTTAGTAAATAATACCGGCACTAACCAAACTGTTACGTATAATTATTCTGCAAAAGAAGTAAGCACTAATACAAATCTTTTCACAGGTTCTTCTGCTACGGCCAATGTCAATGCACAGTCTTACCAGCAGGCATTTATTAATACCTATAGCAATACCATTCCATTACCTGCAGGCAATGAAAATAAATGGATAGATTTTCAGAATAAGTACTATATCGAATCGCTATCGCCTTCAGACCCAAAAGATAATGATACTGCAGTTTTTGACCAGGTATTTCATAATTATCTCGCGTATGATGACGGAACTGCAGAGAAGAGCTATTACCTGAATCTCTTCCCGACATTGCCCGGTAAACTTGCAATAGATTTTCATCTAAATCAGCCCGATACTATCGTGGGGTTAGAGATATGTTTCGGACGACAGGTGCCACTTGCATACAGTAAGTACTTCTCAGCCGTAGTATACAAGTCTATTGCTGTAAGCGGAGGCTCAGACCAGATAATTTATCAGCAGGATTTTTTAAATCCTGATTATACTGGTATTAATGGTTTTTGGGTATACAAGTTTGATGCTCCTGTTCCTGTAGATGCAGGTACGTTTTACCTGGGTACTATACAACCTGCATTAAGTAACAGCGATAGTCTCTATTTTGGTTTTGATGTTAACAGGACTACCAACAACCACCTGTACTACAATGTAGTAGGTAATTGGGAGCCATCCACTTTGCAGGGGGCTGTAATGGTAAGGCCTGTTTTTGGGCCTATTATTCCCACTACAGTTAAGGATGTCATTATTCCGGAACTGAAATGGTCTACCAGCCCGGGCCCTGTAGATAACCGCTTACAGTTTCACTTTAATACTTCATCTGCCGGTACTTATGAAATATATGATATGCAGGGACGTGTCATAAAGAAAGGTTCTGTTAATTCAGAAGAAACCATAGATGTGTCAGAACTTGTACCGGGGGTCTACCTCGTGAAACTAAACGTAAAAGGTGTGGTGTCAAATCCGCAGAAAATCATAAAATTGTAACTCATTATAACTTCATTATGCGCGAAATAACAGTAGAAGAACTAAAACAGAGGGCTGATTCAGGAGAAAAACTGAATGTAATTGATGTAAGGGAACCGTCAGAATATGCAGAAAGCAATATTGGCGTTAAACTGATACCACTGGGCAACATCATGAATATGCAGATAGATGAAATTGAAAATCTGAAGAATGAGGAGCTTATAATACATTGCAGATCTGGTGCGCGCAGTGCAAAAGCTTGCCTCATGTTAGAGCAATTCGGTTTCACTAATACAGTAAACGTGGTAGGAGGTATTCTTGCATGGCAGGAAAAGTTTGGTAATGCGAAATTATAATGCACGAAATAGAGCCATATTATAACTGGCGACATTTATATACCGCCGAAGAGGATGAAAATTCCCCATTCTTTGGTCGTGAGTACAGCGAGTTTGAGTACACCAATACGGTTTATAATTACTACATACATCCCCAGTGGGATGAGTTCGGTTCTCGTACACTCTATATGAAAGAATTGTACGCAGACTATGACCTGAATTTCGTAATTATCGAAATGATAGGGGAGTGGAATGATGCTGTGGAAAATGATATCATGCAACTGAAGCGGGAGATAATAGACAGGATGATAGATAAGGATATTTCAAAATTTATTCTTATAACAGAGAATGTCATGAACTTTCATAGTAGTGATACAGATTATTATGAAGAGTGGTACGAGGACATTAAGGATGATGGAGGGTGGATAGTATCAGTAAATATGCCTGTACAAACCCAATATGATTTTCAGCGCTCTCATATCGACAGGTATATAAAATTATTAGAATATCCCAACTGGAGAACATTTCAGCCACAGCATTTTTATCAATTGGTAGACAATCAAATGTTGAGACTTGATAATTTGTCGGCATAATCTTTTCCACAATTGAACATTTAGCATTGCAAAACAGTTTTATATGCGTTTTTGCACATTAATACAGGTTGCACCTTAAGTTGCAGCTTGTTATCTTTGTGCCTGTTATTCCAAACACTTTATAAAAAAACTTAACGACATTCTATGTCCTGGAAGAATTACTTTAGTACATCGGTAGGTAAAAAGCTGCAGATGTCACTTACGGGCTTGTTCCTCATCTTGTTTCTCGTAGTCCATTGTTACATCAATGCACAGATATTCTGGAACGACGGTGGTGAGAAATTTAAAGAGGCCGCACATTTCATGGGTACCAACTTTGTAATCCGTACTATCGAAATAGGCCTTTTTGCATTTTTAATACTGCACATTGTTCAGGGTTTGATGCTGGCATTAAGAAACAGGTCAAAGAGAACTGTGCGTTATGCAGTGTCTGCAGGCAATGCTACCAGCAAATGGTATAGCCGCTCAATGGCATTGTTGGGTACGCTTATCCTCCTGTTCCTCATCATTCACATCAGGATGTTCTGGGCACCAAACCGTTTTGAGCAAACATTCGGTTCGGGTGAACTGGATCTGTACTCTATGATGCGCGATGAGTTTCAGAACATTGTATATGTAGTTGTTTATGTGTTAGGATGCTTCTCATTAGCATGGCACCTGGTGCATGGCTTCTTCAGTGCATTTCAAACACTGGGCTTAGGTACAAACAAATACAAAGGCATAATAAAATCCGTAGGTGTGGCATTCTCAATAATAGTGCCGCTGGTATTTGCATTGATGCCTATTGCATTTTACCTCGGTTGGATATCTTAATACATTTACTTCAATAATATAATTCCATAGCTACTATGGCACTTAATTCAAAAATACCCGCCGGCGCTCTTGAGGAGAAGTGGGAGAAATATAAATCAACCTGTAAGCTGGTAAACCCGGCTAACAAACGCCAATTAGAAGTAATAGTAATTGGTACCGGTCTTGCCGGTGCATCTGCTGCTGCATCTCTCGGTGAGCTTGGTTATAAAGTAAAAACATTCTGTTTCCAGGATAGTCCGCGTCGTGCGCATTCTATCGCTGCACAGGGTGGTATCAACGCTGCCAAGAACTACCAGAATGATGGTGACAGCACTTACCGTTTATTTTATGATACTGTAAAAGGCGGTGACTATCGTGCCCGTGAAGCTAACGTTTATCGTTTGGCCAGTGTGAGTGCCAACATCATCGACCAGTGTGTAGCACAGGGTGTTCCTTTTGCACGTGAATATGGTGGTTTGCTGAGCAACCGTTCGTTTGGTGGTACCCAGGTACAACGTACATTCTATGCTGCCGGTCAAACGGGACAGCAATTGCTGATAGGTGCATACCAGGCATTAGAACGCCAGGTAGCCTTAGGTAATGTGGTTCAATACAGCCGTCATGAAATGCTGGATATCGTAATGATAGATGGCAAAGCTCGTGGCGTTATCGTTCGTAACCTGGTAACAGGTGAGTTAGAACGCCATTTTGGCCATGCTGTATTGCTGTGCAGCGGCGGTTACGGTAACGTATTCTACCTGTCTACAAACGCTATGGGCAGCAACGTAACAGCTGCGTGGAAAGCACACAAAAAAGGTGCATTCTTCGGTAACCCATGCTTTACACAAATACATCCTACATGTATACCGGTAAGCGGCGACCACCAGTCGAAACTGACGTTGATGTCAGAATCACTGCGTAACGATGGCCGTATATGGGTGCCTAAAAAACAGGGTGACAACCGCAAACCAAATGATATACCTGAAGAAGAAAGGGATTACTACCTCGAGCGCAGGTACCCTGCATTCGGTAATCTCGTACCGCGCGACGTAGCCAGCCGTGCTGCTAAAGAGCGTTGCGATGCCGGTTATGGAGTAGGTGCTTCTAAGCAGGCTGTTTACCTTGATTATGCTTCAGCTATACAGCGTTATGGTAAAATAGAAGTGAACAAACAAGGCTTGGGTAATGCTGATGCTGCTACTATTACCAAGCTGGGTAAAGAAGTAGTAAAAGAGAAATACGGTAACCTGTTTGAAATGTATGAAAAGATAACAGGCGAAAATCCATATGAAGTACCCATGCGTATCTATCCTGCCGTTCACTATACAATGGGGGGCCTGTGGGTAGATTATGAACTGCAAACAACAGTACCGGGCTTATATGCACTGGGTGAAGCTAACTTCAGCGACCATGGTGCCAACCGTTTAGGTGCATCTGCATTGATGCAGGGGCTTGCTGATGGTTACTTTGTAATACCTTATACATTAGGTAACAACCTGGCGGATGATATCCGTACAAAAGCAATACCTACTGACCATCCTGCATTTGCCGCAGCAGAAAAAGAAGTAAGCGACCGTATCAATAAACTGATGAGCATCAAGGGTACTGAAAGCGTTGAGAGCTTCCACAAACGCCTTGGCAAGATCATGTGGGATAAATGCGGTATGGCCCGTAACGAAAAAGGACTGAAAGAAGCGATTGCAGAAATACAGGCATTGCGCAAAGAATTCTGGAGCAATGTGCGTATACCGGGCGATGTAAATGAATATAACCCTGAACTGGATAAAGCAAACCGTGTTGCTGACTTCCTGGAGCTTGGTGAGTTAATGTGTATCGACGCGCTGAACCGTAACGAAAGTTGTGGTGGCCACTTCCGTGAAGAATACCAGACAGAAGATGGTGAAGCAGAACGCGTAGATGATAAATACATGTATGTAGCAGCTTGGGAGTACAAAGGTGATAGCCAGTTCGAAATGCATAAGGAAGACCTTATCTACGATGTGGTTCATCCAACACAACGCTCATACAAATAATAGTAATTAACGAAAAAGATATTCCGAGATGGAACATTATCATATGAATCTCACCTTAAAGGTGTGGAAGCAGAAAAACAAGAATGAAAGGGGACGTTTTGAAACTTACCAGGTAAAGAACATTTCTTCTGAAATGTCTTTCCTTGAGATGTTTGACGTGTTGAACGAGCAACTGATAGCAGAGGGCAAAGAACCTATCGCTTTCGACCACGATTGCCGTGAAGGTATCTGTGGTATGTGCAGCATGTATATCAATGGCCGAGCACATGGTCCCTGGCATCATACAACAACATGCCAGTTGCACATGCGCGAGTACAAAGATGGAGATACTATTGTAGTAGAACCCTGGAGAGCTAATGCATTCCCTGTTATTAAAGACCTGGTTGTTGACCGTCAGTCATTCGACCGTATTATACAGGCAGGTGGTTACATATCTGTAAACACAGGTAATGCTGTAGATGCTAACGCTTTGCCAATCGAAAAACATGCTGCAGATGAATCATTTGCTTCTGCTGCCTGTATAGGTTGCGGTGCTTGTGTTGCTGCTTGTCCTAACGCTTCGGCTATGCTGTTTGTCTCTGCTAAGGTATCTCACCTGGCACTGTTGCCACAAGGTGATCCTGAGCGTAAAACACGTGTACTGAACATGATAGAGCAGATGGATAAAGAAGGCTTTGGTAGCTGTACAAACATCGGTGCTTGTGAAGCTGAATGTCCTAAAGGCATATCTATCGAGAATATCGCCCGCCTGAACCGCGAGTACCTTGGTTCAATGCTCAATGGTGGTTCACAGAATGCGATCTAAGATTTATTGAAATTGTCATACAAAGGCTGCCGTTAATAGGCAGCCTTTTCTTATTTTTCCGATATGATTAAGCGTCTGTTATACGTTGTATTTGTTTGCCTGCTGAGTGCAGCATCATACGCGCAGGGAGATACCGCCAGGTTGCGTGTTAGCCTGCTAACATGCGGTACCGGTGAAGAATCGTGGGAAACCTTTGGCCATACAGCACTAAGGGTAACCGATTCTGCAGCAGGTATTGATGATGTATACAACTATGGCACATTTTCTTTTGATGATGATTTTGTGCTGAAATTTATGCGGGGCAAATTGCTTTATTATGTCTCTTATTATCCTTATTCAAACTTTTTGGACGAATATAAATACGCTAAGAGAAGCGTTAAGGAGCAGGTTCTGAGCGTAGACAACAAAACAGCGTGGGATATATACAACTTTCTGAAAGAGAATGCCAAAGATGAAAACAAGTATTATAAATACGATTTTTTCTTCGACAACTGCGCTACAAGAATAAGAGATGTGTTCCCGATGGCATTAGGCAAATCATTTGTTTTCGGAAAAACGGTAGCAACTACACAAAAACTCAGCTACCGTGATGTGATGAACCAGTATTACTACTATAAGCACTGGGAGCGTATAGGGGTGAATATATTGTTGGGCAGCAGGATAGATCAAAGAATCACCAATGAAGGCATCATGTTTGTGCCTGATTTTTTAAGTGATGGAATAGGGAAGGCGACGGTTAATAATAAACCTGTTTCTGCAGAGCCGGTGCTGGTATTAGATGGTTCTCCGGCACATCCTGCCGGCACAAACTGGCCAATGATAGTAATGGTATTGATAGCTACATTGACTGTGGCTGGTTTGTCTGTTAAGAACCTGAAATGGCTGGGTAATATCATGCAGTTTTTAGTGCTGCTGGTTACAGGTCTTTTAGGTTGCCTTATCCTGTTCATGTGGTTGGGCACAGATCACCAGGGCTGCCAGAATAACTATAATGTACTTTGGGCATTACCACTCAATCTGTTGCTGGCTTTCCTGCCTAAAAGAAGGAAAGATAAATATGCATTGGTGGCAATTGTATTGATATTGTTATCATTGGTATTACACGTATTTAACGTACAGAAAATGCCATTGCTCGAATTGTGGCCATTGCTCTTATCTATGCTTATGATATTCGGCAATATCTACAGGAAGAATAAACGATCAGCCAATGCAGGAGTATAATACTATTGAAGGTGTGAGCGGTAATACAATATTTTACCGCAGGTATGGCAGAGGACCGGCTATAGTATTAATTCATGGCTTCCCGGAAAGCGGAGAATTGTGGTCTGCAATATGTCCCTTATTACAACAGAAGTTTACAGTAATAGTACCCGATATGCCCGGTGTGGGGGGTAGTTCTTACCTTGGACCGCAACTGACAGTAGAACAGATGGCAGGTATTGTTAAACAGGTACTGGACAGGGAGGGGATAAGCAAAGCTGTTATTGCAGGTCATTCTATGGGTGGGTATGTGGCTGTAGCATTTGCTGATCTGTATCCGTCATATGTAGCCGGGATATCTATGGTACATTCTATACCGCTGGCCGATACTCCTGAACGTATAGACCTCAGGCGAAAATCCATTGAATTGATCCGTAAGGGTGGGAAAGAACTGTTCATAAAACAAATGATACCTAATTTGTTTAACACGGAGTTTAAAAAAGAACACCCGGAAGAGCTTCAGCAACAAATAAACAAGGCTTTATTTCTGGAAGGAGATAGCCTCATAGCTTTTTACAATGCTATGATAAATCGCCACGACAGAACAAATACCTTGCAGGACGTGGATTTTGCTGTGCAATGGATTGCCGGTAAACAGGATAATCTCATTTTGCCCGAAAAATTAATACAACAAACAAGGCTGGCATCCGTTAACTTTGTGGAGGTATATAATGATTGTGCCCACATGAGCATGATAGAACAACCCAAGAGATTGGCAGCAGATATTGAGGATTTTGCAATTTTTTGTACGAAATAGCTTAAATTAGACATTCATGTTTCGTAATTGGCATATTAAAAGCTTTTTGCTGGTACTGATAATTGGTATCAGCAGCCATATTTACGCAACACATATTGTAGGCGGAGAAATAACGTATAAGTGTCTTGGCAATAATTACTACAGGATACAACTCGTTATTTACCAGGATTGCCTTAATGGAGAACCAACTGCTATATCGCAGGATACTCCGGCTTATGTAGGCATATTTACAGGGGCTGGAGAACAAACACCTTATTGGGCAGACTCCATTGCACCCAGTTCCAATATCTCTGTTCCTGCGAATTTTAATAACAACTGTGTAAACAATCCTCCTACCACCTGTTTAAGGAAAGTTACATTTATTAAAGATTATTACCTGCCACCTAGCCCCAGTGGCTACAGGTTTTATTATGTAAGGTGTTGCCGTAATGCAGGTATACTGAATATCAGAAAACCAAGCGAAACAGGAGCAACTTATTTTTGCGATATACCCCCATCTACATCGGCAACCTGTAACAACAGTGCACAGTTCGTAAACCTTCCTCCGCAGATCATCTGTGTAAACAATCCTTTTGTTTATGATCACCATGCTACAGATGCAGATGGAGACTCATTGAGTTATGAGTTTTGTGATTCTTACCCGGGGGGTAATTACGCACAGCCTAAACCATTCCCTACCCCATTTTTACCTAATCCTATAAGTATAGCGCCGGGATATGTAAATGGCTTCTCCGCGATAAAGCCTATGGGAGGGAATCCGCCAATACAGATAGATCCTAAAACAGGTATAATATCGGGTACTCCAAATATCCAGGGACGATTTGTTGTTACGGTTTGTTGCAACGAATGGCGTGCCGGTAAAATAATCAATACAGTAAAAAGAGAATTCCAGTTTGTTGTTACTAATTGTTCTAAAGCTGTAGTTGCCAATATACCTCAGATATCATCAGAGTTTAATACATATATAGTACAGTGCAAGGGTAAGACCGTAACGTTCCTGAACTCAAGTACAGGTGGGTTCTCTTATGATTGGACCTTTGGTGTTCCGGGAGCAACTTCTACAGATTTTCAACCGGAATATACATATCCGGATACAGGGTCTTACATTGTTACTCTTTATGTAAATAAAGGAAGTACCTGCCCTGATAGTATATCCAGGATAGTGAAGGTATACCCGGATATGAAAGCTGATTTTGAGTATTCAGGTCTTCAATGTCCCAATGCAGAAATGAGCTTTACTGACCTGTCAGATGCTACTTACAAGCCTGTTAATTCATGGGCATGGAGTTTTGGTGATAATTCATTTGATAATGGACAAAATCCAACACACACTTTCGTACATGGGGGAACATATAAAGTAACCCTGGTTGCCGGTAGTGTTAAGGGTTGTGTTGATACAGTTACTAAGTCCATTACAATAGAAAATTTCCAGCCATTTGCAGGCAATGATACCGTTATTGTAAAGGGTGAGTATATTAATTTTCATGCAACTGGTGGGGTAAAATATGTCTGGACGCCAACTACCAACCTCAGTTTTACTGATGTGCCTAACCCTACAGGGTATTATCCCGATACCGGTAAATTCTACTATAATGTGCATATTACCAGTGTATCCGGTTGCCAGGCAGATGATAGTTTAACGGTATGGGTTGTGCCTAATCCATCTCTTTTTGTGCCATCCGCATTTACGCCCAATAATGATGGTTTGAATGATTACCTGCGAGTGCTGAGTGCAGGATACAGTAAGGTGCGGTTCTTCCGGGTATTTAACAGGTTTGGGCAACTGGTATTTGATTCTAATAACTTCGAAAAGGGCTGGGACGGAACCTTTAATGGCCGCAAAGCTGAAATGGGTACTTATTTCTGGGTTTTAGGTGTCACGGACCGCTTTGGGCAGGAATCTATGATCAAAGGAGATGTTACCCTGATAAGGTGATTATTAAAGAATATTTAAAGCATGCACCGCATGCTTTTTTTATGTGCATACCTGTTCTGTGAGCCTTATCTTTATGCCGTCAATTTTTAAATACTATGTCAAAAACAGTACTGGTAACAGGAGCTACTTCAGGATTTGGTAAGGAGATAGCAAGAATATTTGCAAAAAACGGAAATACAGTTTGTATCACAGGTCGTCGGGCAGACAGGCTGGATGAATTGAAAAAAGAGCTCGAAACGAATGGCGTAAGAGTAATAGCACTGCAGTTTGACGTGAGAGACAGGAAAGCAGTGGCAAATGCAGTTGAGGAATTGAAAGCGCAGGTAGATAAGATTGATATACTCATAAATAATGCCGGCCTTGCATCCGGGCTTTCATCTATTGATGAGGGCGATATGGATGACTGGGATGTGATGATAGATACAAACGTTAAAGGTCTGCTCTATGTAACACGTATGGTAGTGCCCCTGATGAAGCATGGAGGAACGCACATCATTAACATAAGCTCTACGGCTGCTAAAACAGTATATAAGAATGGTAATGTGTACTGCGCTACCAAGTTTGCAGTAGATGCACTTACACAGGCTATGCGTATAGACCTGCTGCCTTATGGTATAAAGGTTACGGCCATTAACCCCGGTATGGCAGAAACAGAATTCTCTATAGTACGTTTCAAAGGCGATACTGACAGGGCAAGGTCTGTTTACCAGGGCTTCCAGCCATTGCGTGCAGAAGATGTAGCTAATGTTGTTTACTTCACCACTACACTGCCGCCGCACGTATGTATCAACGATCTTACACTATCGCCACTCAACCAGGCAAATAGTGTATATAATTTAAAAGATGCTGACAGGCTGGATCTGCAAAATAAATAGACGAACAACATGTACACATCAACAACACAGGTAAGGGTGCGGTATGGAGAGACTGACCAGATGGGGTATCTATACTACGGTTATTATGCCCTGTATTACGAAGTAGGAAGGGCAGAAGCCATCAGGCAGTTAGGATTTACCTACCGTGAACTGGAAGAAATGGGTATCATGATGCCCGTTGTAGAGTTGAAAGCTCAGTACTTCAGGCCGGCTTTGTATGACGACCTGGTAACTGTTACAACCATACTCAAAGAAATGCCTGAGGGCTCAAAGATCAATTTCCATTCTGAATTATATAATGAACAGGGGCAACTACTGAATAAAGGTGTTACTACACTCGTGTTTTACGACCCCAAACAAAAACAGAAAGTAAATATGCCTGATGCGCTGTTGCACAGGCTGCAACCTTTCTTTCAAAAATGATAATTACACATGGCTAATACAAAGGCGATAATAATAACGATAGGGGATGAACTGCTGATAGGACAAACTATTGATACGAACTCTGCATGGATAGCACAGCAACTCAATAAACAGGGTATAGATGTTGTGAAACGTGTAGCAGTAGGCGATAATAAGCCGGATATAATTAAGGCACTGGATGAAGAAATACCGCAGGCAGAAATAATATTGCTTACCGGTGGTTTAGGCCCCACGTCTGATGATATTACCAAGCCACTTCTTTGTGAATATTTTGGCGGCAGGCTTGTGGTGAATGAACGTGTATTGGAGCATGTAAAAGATATATTCGCTAAGCGCAATCGTCCGTTCATTGACAGAAACATGAAACAGGCCGAAGTGCCTGATGTATGCACTGTACTCTTTAACAGGAAAGGTACAGCCCCCGGCATGTTATTTAATAAAGACGGCAAACTCATTATCTCCATGCCGGGAGTGCCGTTTGAAATGATGGCGATAATGGAAGATGAGGTCTTGCCTTTACTTGCTCGTACTTATAGCAGTGATGCACTTATTCATAAAACACTGATAACGGTTGGAGAAGGAGAGAGCTTCATTGCAGAAAAGATCGAGCATATAGAAAATGAATTGCCTCCCTATATTAAACTGGCTTATCTGCCCAGCCCCGGTATGGTAAAGCTAAGGCTTACAGGACGTGGTACTAATAAAGAAGAGTTGGATGCAGAAGTGCAGCAATTCCAGGATAAAATTGTGGCGATACTGGGCAGGATTGTTATAGCAAAAGATGACCTGAGTATAGAAAAGGTATTGGGACAGGTACTGGCTGAAAAGAATGCAACGTTATCATTGGCCGAAAGTTGTACAGGCGGTTATATATCGCATCTTATAACCCAGGTGCCGGGAGCCAGTGAATATTATAAAGGAGGGGTCGTATCTTATCTTGTTGATGTGAAGGAAAACGTATTAGGGGTTAGTCATGATGACCTGCAGAATTTTGGAGCTGTTTGCGAACCAGTTGCTATACAGATGGCAGAGGGTGTACGTAATAAACTGGGTAGCGATTACAGCATAAGCGTTACAGGTGTTCTTGGGCCGGGTGTAGATGATGGCCGGAATCCTGTGGGCACTGTATGGATAGCAGTTTCGTCGGCTCATAAAACTATTGCTAAGGAACACCGTTTCTGGAATGACCGTATACGCAATAAAGAGTTGGCAGCAACTATGGGCATGCTCATGTTGTTACGATTTATTAATGGTACGCTATGAGTTTTGTATTTCTTATTGGTATGCCTGCATCAGGTAAGTCGTATTGGGGAAAGCTGCTTTCTGAACGATACGGCCTGCCATTATATGATACAGACATATTGGTAGAAAACGCCGAGCAGAAAACCATATCTGAAATATTTAAGGAGAAGGGTGAAGCATACTTCAGGGCGAAGGAAACAGAAGTGCTGGAACAATTGATAGCAACAGGGGCTAAGCCATGTATTGTGGCATGTGGAGGTGGTACACCCCTGTTTAATGATAACTTGACCAGGATGAAAAAAGCAGGTTGTGTTATATACCTGGAAACGAAAATTGATACCCTGTACAGTCGGCTAAAGGACATGATACCAGCAAGGCCCTTGTTGCAGGAGTTGTCTGAAGTAAGGCTGCAGCAATTATATGCAGACAGGGTAGCTGTTTACTCAAAGGCCGACCATATTTTACAGACAGAAAATATTTCTCTTACTATTTTTGATAAAATTATTGAACAATGCATAAACCGTCGTTGATATCGGGTACGCTATTTGCTGCACTGGCAGTTATATTGGGCGCTTTTGGTGCCCATGCTTTGAAGCAGGTGCTAACGCCTGATCTGTTAGTGACTTTTGAGACAGGTGTACGTTACCAGTTCTATCATAGTTTCGCGCTTATAGCCACCGGCATCATATATGGTTTTGCACCACAAAAACTGCTTAAGAATGCTTATGCTCTGTTTCTGCTGGGTATCATATTATTCAGTGGTTCGTTGTATGTACTCACCATGATGAAAGCAAACGGACAAGTAGGGCTCGGCGGTGTGGGTATTATCACACCTATAGGCGGATTATGTTTTATTGCCGGTTGGTTGTTATTAACATTAGGTATTGCTAAATCAGGTAATAAATGAAAGTAATAGCACTGATACCGGGCAGGCTGAAAGCTTCCCGTTTTCCTGAAAAACTGCTGGCAGATATTAAAGGCAAGACAGTTATCCGCAGAACATACGAGTCTGCTGTAAAAACAGGTTTGTTTGATGAGGTGGTTGTGGTAGCTGACGATGACCGTATCATAGCAGAAGTTCAGAGTTTTGGCGGTAAGGCAGTAAAGAGTAAGAAAGAATATGAGAGCGGAACAGACAGGATAGCAGAAGCAGCAGAAGGTTTAGACGCAGATGTATTCCTGAACGTGCAGGGTGATGAACCCTTCATAAACCGCGAACCATTAGAAAAACTATTGGCCGTATTCAGGGAAGATGCAGGTAAACAAATAGGGGTAGCTTCTATTGTAGAGCCATTGAATGAAGAAGATGTTACTAATCCCAATTTTGTAAAAGTAGTATTGGCTAAAAATGGTAATGCATTATACTTTTCCCGTTCACCCATACCATACCTCAGGGATAAAGATGTAGCACCTGCTTATTGTCGGCATATTGGTGTATATGCTTTCAGGAAAGAACCGTTATTGCTTTTCCCTAAAATGGAAATGACCCCATTAGAAAAAGCAGAGAAGATAGAATGCCTCAGGTTCCTGGAAAATGGCATTACAATGAAAATGGTAGTTACACACTATGGCGGAGTAGGTATAGATGTGCCGGGAGATATTGACAGGGCTATAGCATTAATGGATAAAATGGGCTGGGTATAGAATGAAGATAACCCCGTTTCATATAGTGCGTGTTATTCTTATAGCAGCATTGCTGACAATAGCATATATGGCCTGGCAACAAAAGCTGTCAGTACCAGATGCATTGTTATATGCAATGCTTACCTGCCTTATAATATCACCCTTGTTCGTTATTGGTGCTGCTAAAATTCAGTTGAATTTCTATTTCAGGTCATACAATAATGGAAACAAACAGCAGTTTATAGCACTAACTTTTGATGACGGCCCCAATAAAGAAACAGCCCGTATACTGGATATTTTAAAAGCAAAGAATGTTCAGGCGGCATTCTTCTCTATAGGAAAAAATGCTGCTGCCCAGCCTGAATTGGTAAAACGTTGGATAGATGAAGGGCATGTTGTTGGTAACCATAGCTATTACCATTCATTCAACTTCGACTGGAAAAGTTCTAAAGCTATGGTTGCAGAAATAGAACATACCAACCGCGAAATAAAAGCCATAACCGGGAGTACCCCAAAACTATTCAGGCCGCCTTATGGGGTTACCAACCCTAACCTTGGGAGGGCTGTAATGCGTACCGGTATGTATTCTATTGGCTGGAATATCCGCTCTTACGATACTGTAGCCAAAGACAGGGATAAGCTGCTGAATAAGGTACTGGGCTCTATTAGAGGCGGGGATATTATCTTATTGCACGATTCAATGGCCATAACGGCAGATATTTTAGCAGAACTTATAGATAAAGCAAGGGAAAAGGGCTTTACCTTTGTGCGAGTTGATAAATTACTTGATATTGAAGCATATGCATAAAATATTTACCTGCATCCTTTTGGCAGGTACATTTACATTGTCTGCCCAGCCTAAAGGATATACTCCTGTTAAGAATATTACCCAGTTTCAGCAGTCTCTTTCAAAATCAAATGAAGCTATACAAACTATCAGCAGCGATTTTGTACAGGTAAAGAACCTGTCGCTGCTGTCTGAAAAGATAAAATCAAAAGGTAAGTTCTATTTCAAGAAAGAGGATAAAGTACGAATAGAATATACATCTCCTTACAGCTACCTGATGGTAATGAACGGAGGGCAAATGATGGTAAAGGACGAGCAGAAGACCAGCAAGATCAATACAAAGAACAGTAAGACCATGCAATCTGTGAACAGGATAATGATAGATTGCATG
Source organism: Flavipsychrobacter sp. (assembly GCA_044227125.1). GTDB lineage: Bacteria > Bacteroidota > Bacteroidia > Chitinophagales > Chitinophagaceae > Polluticoccus. The sequence continues at coordinate 121,998 of JBGAFS010000001.1, read as the reverse complement.
AGAGGCACAGTATTCCAGAATCCTGACTTTAAGGTTATGGCATACGAAAGCAGCAATGGCTATCTTTTATCCCTGGTACCTGCTACAGATGCTATGAAGAAGATGTTCAAACAGATAGACGTATATATGGACAGGAAGAATTTTGATGTAGACAGGCTTACACTTACAGAGGTAGGTGGCGATTATACCGATATGGATTTTGTCAATACCCAGCATAACGCAGCGCTTAATGAAACTCTTTTTAAAGTTAAATAGTCTGCTGGTAGTGCTGCTGTTCTCCTGCAGCTCACCCTACAAAAAGCTCATTGTTGCCGAAAAGCATTCTTCATCCGCTATTATATACAAGCCCGTTTTCGAAAAAGAACTGTACAGATGTGTGGTCAACGGCAGGGTAGTCTTTAAGAAATTCCACCTCAGCGGCATATTGCTTTTCAAGAAATTAGAAACTGGCACGATACGTGCAGTATTTCAAAACGAAATGGGTTTTACCTTTTTCGATTTTGAATGGAATGCTAATGATTCATTCAAAGTGAACCAGGTAATACCCCAGCTTGATAAACCCGCCGTGCTGAAGATACTGAAGAAGGATATGAACCTGCTTTTAATGAAGGGACTGGATCTTTCTTCAGAAAAATATTATATATCAGATAGGGGTAAGGCAGACCTGTCACGTTATACATTAGAGAAGGGGTATGCTTATTATATAAGTGAGCAGGGTAAGCTGGTAAGAATAGAAAATGCCGGCGAAAAAAGTAAGGTAATAACGATAACGTTAAAGAATAAAATAAACAATGCCGCGATGCCGGATACTGTTGTATTTGACCATCATAAGGCAAATTTCACCATTGAACTGACCAAAATTGAGACACATGCTGATGAATGATTTTTACAGGATAGAATCAACGCACAGGGAACCTAACAGTATTTCCTGCAAAGTATCTTTCAATCCGGAGCATAATATTTTCAAAGGCCACTTCCCCGGCCAGCCTGTTGTACCCGGTGTGTGTATGATGGAAATGGTCAGAGAGTTGCTGGAGCAATTTACTGATACCAAATTATGGCTTAAAGCAGCAGGGCAGGTTAAGTTTCTGCAATTCCTTACACCGGATACGACTCCTGAAGTAAATGTGAGCTGGCAATTAGCCAATTCTGTTTACAATGTTAATGCCAGCTTTAAAGGGGATAATGGAGATATGTTCAAGCTCAACGGCAGCTTTGAACACAAGTAATGCTATTTTTCAGTTAGCTTCAGGTACATTTCTTTTTGGGCTACATAGTCGTGTGGATATGCGGCTGTAACTCGTTCTTTTGCTTCTTTGTTCTTGACTGTTTGCATATAAGTCTTAGCGTCCAGCTGGGCATCATAAACTTCTTTTTGCTTTACATAGTCATCTATATAGCGGCTTTCTGCTATTCTTTTTACTTCAGGGTCTTTAATGGTTAGCAAGGCTATAAATGCGTCCTTTTGTTTTTCAAAGGCTAATTCCTGCTTGCGCACATCATCAGGATACTGCTTTTTTACTATCTCCCATATCTTAGTTTCAGCATTAGGAAACTGAGCACGGGCATTATTTGAAAGGCAGAATACAGATGCAGCCAGTAAAATATTCTGGAATAAAACAGGAAGTCTCATATGTACAAATATAAGACATTAATCAGGCCATTTAGGTTGGCAGGTCCCAGTCGCCGTTAAGCTTTAACACTTTCTCAATAATATCTCTTGCAGCGCCACGCCCTCCTTTAGCAGGAGAAATGTATTTACATATCTGTTTTATTTCGTCTACTGCATCGGCAGGGCAGCATGGTACACGGGCTTTCAGCATTACGCCATAATCCGGTATATCATCGCCCATATAAATAAGCTGGCTGTGTGAGATGTTGTATTTGGATAGCAGCAGGTTCAGTATCTCATTCTTGTCTTTTACAGCAAGGTATACTTCAGATATGCCCAGCTTGTTGAGTCTTATCTTGACCCCTTCAGATGTGCCGCCTGATATTACCCAGATATTGTACCCTTTTTTGATGGCCAGTTGCATAGCATAACCATCTTTAATGTTCATACTGCGCAATAATTGGCCCTCTTCTGTTACCAGCAGGGAGCCATCGGTGAGTACACCATCTACATCAAAAACGAATGTTCGTATGGGGCTAAGCAATTCAGACAGGCTCATAATTATTTTTGGTTATCGCGCCATTCATATACCCATGAAGATTGTATCATCTCCAGGTGCCCTTCATTGCATTCTTCACGTTTACCTGCAAAATTGGGCAATTCCAGTACCCAATCTATAAGTTCTGTGAAGCGTATGCGGTATATTTTACTTTCAGTAAAGTCGTCACCGAAACGTTCATAAAGTTTCTGTGCTATATCCTCGTAATCATTCCAGTGTATCGGTGGTTCGTAATGAGCCATTGTGCTGTTATTGGTAAGTGTTATTGTTTATTCTCCGTGTATTAAAGACTGGTCAGGTATAGTTACTTCAACCGTTCCGCTGCCACCAGCTTCCAGTACACACTGGCAGCCAAGGCGGGAATTGATACGCGGGTTACGCGCACGGTCTATAAAATCTTCTTCTTTATCAGACAGGTCAGCTAAATGCTCATCACCTTTTTCAACATACAGGTGGCAGGTACTGCAGGCGCAAACCATACCACAGTTATGGTGCAGTTCTATATTATTATCAAGGGCTACTTCAAGTATGCTTTGATCTCCGCTTATATTATCCAGTATTATCGGCTCCTGTCCTTTCTGCTCAAAATTGAATTTAATAGTGTACATGAACTAAAATCATAATTTGGCGCAAAGGTACACCATGAAAGCCTTTATTTTTTGCTTTCCTTATACATGTTTTCTATAGAGGTACTCAATGTTCTGTATATGTCCTGCCAGAGCGGCTCTGAGCCCAGCATAGAGATATGTTTATTTATAATACTTTCGTCCCCACGTTTTGCAGGCCCCGTCTGCACATCTGCAGGTCTTTGACTGCTAATGCGGTTAACCGTTTGGGATAATATGGGTAATAACAGTTGCAGTGGAATATTATGCCTGTTGCATAATTCGTCGCATATGGCCAGCAGGTGGTTGGTGAAATTATTACTCATTACAGCCGAGAGGTGCAGCCATTTACGTTGTTCACTATCAGCATGATAGGTTATATCACTTATGGCTTTTGCAGCAGCTTCGACTGCCTCATTAGCAGTATGGTTATTACCTTCCCATATACAGGGTATATTTCTGTGTTGTGGCAGGTCTGTTTTAACGATGGAATAAACAGGCCATAATACGCCGTAGTTTTTTGCAGCTTGTTCTAATACATTTATGTCAACGGAGCCAGCAGTATGTACCAGTGTTGTATTGGTGAAATTGAGTTGTGATGTTATAACAGGTATCGCGCTATCTGTAACAGCTATGAAACAAATATCATTCTCTTCGCTGATTTCACCAAGAGTACTGTAAGCATGTGTGTTAACCAATTCTGCGAGCAGTTCAGCCGATGCCTGGTTGCGCCCCCATATGCCCAGGCAGGTATTGCCTGCATCTGTGAGGCGTTTGGCCATGAACCATGCCGTATTACCCGTGCCTATGATACTGAACTTCATGATAGTTTCTTTTCATTAGCTACATAATATTCTTCCATCATGTCATACACTTTTTGTTTTAGTGTGGCTGTATCATTCAGGGTCAATCCTTTGGTAGATACTGCGGGTAGAAAATGGAAATGTATACGTTTAGGCCTTGCCCACAATTTCTTATCATGAGGCAGTATGGTACCCGTATTAAAGATAACACCGGGTATAATATCTTTTTGTGTTTTTATGGCTGTAATGAATGCCCCGTCATAGAAGTTTTGCAATGGCTTTCCCGTTTTATTGCGTGTACCTTCAGGATACAGGCACAGGTGCAGGCCTTTTTCCAGCATTTCCTGCATTTTGTTGAAACTTTCCCTGCGGCTGTTTTCCTTTTTCCTGTTTACAAGTATAGAGCCTGCTTTATAGATAACACCAAATATGGGTATCCGGGCCATTTCTACTTTGGCCAGTGTTTTATTAGGGCCGGGTATCCACGGAGAAGATACAGGTATGTCCACCAGCGAATTATGGTTGATGACAACTACATAATTCTCACCCTTCTTAAAATGCTCTTTACCTCTCCTCAACACAGGGCATCCTACTAATGGCATAAAGAAGCTCATCCATAACTTAAATACCGGGTGCAATGCTTTAGAACATGCAGGCTCCGGTAGCAACGATATAAGCCATATAGGGATGAATACTACCAGCATGGTAGCTACAAAGAACAGCATACCAACAAAAAAGTAAACCCTGCCTAATATGTTACTAATGATTCTCATTTTATAAAGACCAGTCTATTGCAGATATACCTTTAGCCTGCAGCCAATCATTGGCTTTACTGAAATGCCTGCAACCGAAAAATCCGTTATATGCAGATAGCGGGGAGGGGTGTGCAGCCGTCAGTATCAGGTGCTTGTTCTTATCTATCAATTCTGCTTTTGTTTTGGCAAAGCTACCCCACAAAATAAAAACTACATGTTCTTTCTTTTCTGATATGATGCGTATCACATCGTCGGTAAAATGATGCCAGCCAACTTTGCTGTGAGACATAGGTTGGTGCGCCTCCACTGTAAGAGAGGCATTGAGTAATAACACCCCTTGTTGCGCCCATTTCTCCAGGTTGCCGTGGTTCGGAACAGGTAATCCCAGGTCCTGCTGTATCTCTTTGAAGATGTTTACTAATGAGGGCGGAGGCTGTACACCATAGGGTACAGAGAAGCAAAGCCCGTGTGCCTGCCCGGGACCATGATACGGGTCCTGCCCCAGTATTACCACTTTTACATTATCAAAAGGGGTAGTATTGAAGGCATTGAATATAAGCGGGCCGGGGGGGTAAATAACTTTTCCTGCCTTCTTTTCTGCCTTGAGAAACAAGGCTATCTGTTCAAAATATGGTTTGCTAAACTCGTCCTGTAGTATCTGCTTCCAGCCTTGTTCTATCTGAACATCCATATGGGCTATTTTTTCTCAATATTCTTACCTCTTTTCAGCGGGTAAGGATTGTCATTGCTATACTGGGTATTGCTGTTAGGTGTAGTATTTGATTGCTGTGCCGGTGCTTCGCCTTTTTGCAATATGCAAAAACTGCTGCACACTGATTTGTATTTTATTTTCTGCGAGAGTACCACCAGGTACACATCAGTTTTTTCCGGTACAAAAGAGTATATGATGATATTACTTTGCTCAGGGTTATCGGCAGTTTTTTCACCTATCTTTTTGTCAGTGCCGTCAAACAGCTCAAAGGTCATATTATTAGCCTGCTTGTTGCCAATGAATACCAACTGGTAAAGTTCGCCCTTATTGAGCTGCACGGCTATCGGGAAAGGCTCTTTAGATACCATGCTCACCATAGCATCCTTATAAACAAACATGCCCTGCGCTTTGAAATCATGCTTTACCTGTTCCGACTGCAGGCGGATGGATTTGTCCATACAACCTATATTGGCTTGTGCACAGACATCGGTAACAGATAACATGGAAACAGAAAAAGCGGCAGCTAAAAGTATATTTCGCATCTGCAATGATTGATATAGTGAAGATAAAGAAATATGCAGGTTTTATATAACCCGTTACTAATAATTAATGGTCAAGCGTAGTTTTAGAATACAGGTTGATGATAAGCACACCGATGATAATGAATATCATACCTATAATAGCCGGCAGATCAGGCATTTGTTTGTACAAAATAATGCCGGCAATAGTTACTAATATTATGCCTATGCCCGACCATAGAGCATAGGTAACACCTACAGGCATAACTTTTACTGTGACACTCAGGAAGTAAAATGCTAAGGCATAACCCACTACAACGGCTACACTGGGCCAGAGCCTTGTAAAACCCTCAGATGCTTTCAGGCTGCTCGTGGCAACTACCTCTGATATAATGGCAATCAATAAGTATAATAATCTCATGAAAAGAGGAAATGAACTGTGTGCCCGAAATTAGAGTATTTCCTGCACATGCTTCTGGATATTAGCCGCTATTTTATCCATTGGCAGGTCATTGCTGTCTTTGCCGAAAGGGTCTTCAATTTCTTCTGCTATCAGCTCAAGACTAGCCATTACATAGAACACTATAGCCACAACCGGTACCATATAAAATCCCAGCAGGTGTACAATACCTATAGGCAGCGTCATTACATAAATAAATATGAACTTTTTGATAAAGGCGCTGTAAGAATAGGGGATAGGCGTATTTTTTATCCTTTCGCACGCACCGCATATGTCTGTAAACGATGATAGCTCAGGATTGATGAATAACAATTGTTCAGCACTGATCACTCCTTTCCTTTGCAGGTCTGTGGCTTTGTTTATCAGCATCATTGCTGCCTGGTTGGGGTGATGCTTGTTTTTGTCCAGTTGTTTCAGTTCGGGGTGTTCTTCCTCATCAAGTGCATAGAGTGTAGCGTCCGCAAGCAGGTGGTTTTTAAGTATGCGTGCATAGAGTGGTATGATCCTCCTGAAGAAAGTACGCGATTCTGCATCATTTTCCGGCAGGAGTGAGTTCATTTTTATAGCCAGGTTGCGGCTGTTGTTTACCAACGCACCCCATAGCTTACGCCCTTCCCACCAGCGGTCGTAAGCAGTATTGGTCCTGAATACCAGCAATAATGACATCACCAGGCCAAGCAGGGTATGAAGCTGGTACAGGTTTTTAATATGGCTGCCTTCATCAAATTGTACATAGTTTACTTCAATGAATGCAATCCCTGTTGCATAAGCGGCAATAACAAATATCAGCGGCAATAGCTTCCGCAGCGTATCATATTTGTGAAACTGGAACAGTATGTTGAACCATTCCTTTGTATTGTATATGCGCATTTCTATTACCTGATGTCTACGTCCAGTAGTTTTTCTCCTTCAAGATACCCCTCCAGTTTATCATACACATTTAGTTTGCCAACACCTGCAGGTGTGCCTGTGAATATGATATCGCCAATGTTGAGGGTAAAATATCTTGAGGCATATTCCAGTATCCTGTTCACATTGAACAGCATGTCTTTTGTATAGCCATCCTGTACTACCTGTCCGTTCAGCTTCAGTTGAAAATGCAGGTTCTGCAGGTTCATTTCAGGGGTAATAGGCAGGTAGCGTCCTGTAGCGGCAGAACCGTCAAACGCCTTAGCTATTTCCCAGGGCAGGCCCTTTTCTTTTTGTTTTTGCTGCAGGTCGCGGGCGGTAAAATCAATACCCACGGTAACTTCATTATAGTATTTATGCGCAAAACGCTCCTGTATGTATTTGCCGTTCTTGCATATCTTCACCACCAGTTCGCATTCGTATTGCAGCTCGTCGGTGAATTCCGGGTAGTAAAGCGGTTTATCATTAAACAATAAAGCACTTTTGGGTTTCATGAAAATTACAGGCTCTGATGGTACCTCATTATTTAGTTCTTTCGCGTGTTCACTGTAATTTCGGCCGATACAAATGATCTTCATAGTTTAATCGTTGATATGAACCGTGTAAAAATAAAATTTCCTGATTATAAAGCTATAGGCAAAGTTACGTTGCCTGTAAGGATTTCAGATATAAATTATGGTGGCCACCTGGGCAATGATTCTGTTTTATCGCTCATACACGAGGCAAGAGTAAATATGCTGAATGGCTGGGGCTATACAGAGCTGAATGCGGGCGGGGTAGGTATGATAATGGCTGATGTAATGATAGCCTACAAGGCAGAAGCTTTTTACGGAGATATTTTAGTGATTGAGATATATGCTGAAAATATCACCGGGCATTCCTTCGACCTGCTCTATAAATTGATTACAGAAAAAAATAATGTGGTGAAAACTATTGCTGAAGCAAAGACGGGAATGATATGTTACAACTACGAAAGCAGGAAAATAGATGCTATGCCTGAAGAATTAAAAAATTGGTTGACAGGAGTTTAACTTTTATGATTTTTGCTTTACCTTTGCACTCCGTTTTGGCGAGGTAGCTCAGATGGTTAGAGCGCAGGATTCATATCCGCCTCAGGCGGACACGGGCTCAGTAATAAGTTCTTAATAGTTTATATGGTTTGAAGATCTTCCGGTGAGGTAGCTCAGATGGTTAGAGCGTGGGATTTATATCCGCCTCAGGCGAACACAGGTTCAACTCCGATGATTTCAACTTTATTCTTACATATTTTCCGGCGAGGTAGCTCAGATGGTTAGAGCGCAGGATTCATAACCCTGAGGTCACGGGTTCAACTCCCGTCTTCGCTACATGGGCGCTCTTATAGAGCGCCTTTTTTATTGTATGCAGGATTCATATCCGCCTGAGGCGGACAAGGGTTCAACTCCCGTCTTCGCTACATGGGCGCTCTTATAGAGCGCCTTTTTTATTGTATGCAGGATTCATATCCGCCTGAGGCGGACACGGGTTCAACTCCCGTCTTCGCTACATGGGCGCTCTTATAGAGCGCCTTTTTTATTGTATGCAGGATTCATATCCGCCTGAGGCGGACAAGGGTTCAACTCCCGTTTTCGCTACAAAGGCTCTCAATTGAGGGCCTTTTTTAATTTTGCACCATGTACACCGTTTATATCCTGTATTCAGCAAGTTTCGATAAGATATATATCGGCTATACTTCCAATCTAATACAGCGTTTTCATTCACACAATGAATTAAGTAATGAAGGCTGGACAACACGCTATAGACCATGGGTCGTTATTTATTGCGAATGGTATAACGTAAAAGAGGATGCTATGAAAAGGGAAAAGGAATTAAAAGGTGGGCAAGGCAGACAATGGATACGCGATAAAATAGCAACAGAATATTACCAGGCAGGATTCATATCCGCCTGAGGCGGACACGGGTTCAACTCCCGTCTTCGCTACAAAGGCTCTCAATTGAGGGCCTTTTTTATTTTACAGCCATCTGTCAGGATAATTTTAAGATACGCGACAAAAATCCGTAATGATGATAAAGTCTTTTTTGGGGCCTGATATAGTTTGTCGCAGTCTATAACTATTCCGGTCATTTATCTTATAAGAAGCATTATAATTATCTCTGGCGCATATATGCCTCTCTGTTGCTGTCAATTCATTATTTGTTATATCGTAATTATAGCACTGGTATAATTTACCCGCATCAGTACCATCATTGAAATAAACGCATAGCTCATCAGCAAACCTGTAAATGTAATTTTTGTAGAAAGCTGACTTTTGTCCTGTTAGTACCAATGCCAATTGTCCTTTTTCTGCAAATATCAGTTTAGTATCATCAGCATTATCTTTTTCAAATGATGCAGAACCATTTGCAGTAGCATGGAGTATCGCTCCATTATCAGTGTATATAGTGCGATTAAAAGTCCAGTTGCCCTGAAAATATTCGTACAAATTATGTGTGGGTATGGTTGTGGCCTTTGCAAGATGTTTCACTTAGCAAAGCTATTGGAATTAGAGTAAACAGGCTTCTTATCAGGTTGATTTAGGTTGTCTTTGTCGTCATGGATTTAACTCCCGTCTTCTCTGCAAGTTAAGAGCCGCTGTAAAAACGGCTCTTAACTTGCATATATACAATTGGGTGCAACAGGAATGTTGAAATGCCGGATGGCGTTATGGGCAGTTTAGTTCCATATGCCATTCATAGCAGTAAGTATCAACGGCTTGTTGTCTGTTACTACTATTGTATGCTCATGTTGTGCCATATAACCACCTTTATTGCCAACCATTGTCCAGTCATCCGCCAGTGTTATTGCGATGGAGGAATCTGTAGAAATAAAAGTTTCTATAGCTACTACCGAATTCTTCCTGAAACGCTGACGATTGAACCTGTCGCGATAATTAGCTATTTCAAAAGGTTCTTCATGAAGGTTGCGGCCAATACCATGTCCGGTAATATTCTTTACTACCTTTAACCCTTTCTTCTTTGCTTCCGTTTCTATCAACAGACCGATATCAGATATGCGAACGCCACCCCTGATATTATTGAGCGCCTTTCGGAGAATATCGCGGGATGCATCTACGAGGGGTTGATGTTTGTTGATATCCCGGCCCAGTACAATAGATGCTCCGTTGTCAGACCAGAAACCATTAAGTTCGGCAGATACATCTATATTGATGAGGTCGCCTTCTCTAAGAACCCTTTTGTCAGAGGGTATGCCATGACAGAATTCATTATTTACACTAATGCAGGTATAACCCGGGAAGCCATAAGCCAGGTTGGGTGCTGATCTTGCGCCGAACGTGTGCAATATATCATTGCCAAAGTCATCCAGTTCTTTAGTGGTCATACCCGGCCGGGCATGATCTATCATTTGCCTGAGCGTGACCGCGACAGCCTCGCTGGCTTTCTTCATGCCTGTTAATTCGGCTTCATTGTTTATTGACATAACCTGCCATTAGCTTGTGAACATGCAATTTAGTAACTATACTGTTTAGTTGGACAGGTGGAAAGTTGCTGAATAATGAGTGATACGTTTACCCGTATCTGCACCATCATTGAAATAAACGCATAGCTCATCAGCAAAGCTGTTTTCAAAAGATGCAGAACCATTTGCTGTAGCATGGAGTATCGCTCCATTATCAGTATACAGTGCGGTTGAATATCCAGTTGCCTGTAAAATAGTTATACATATTAGGTTAGTATTGCTTAGTACTATCAGATGCTCGATTTAGATTGTAACGATTTTACATGAAATGACTATTATTGCTTTATATTAAAGCTATATTTATGCTTTATATTATTTTATGTTAGTTAAGGTGTCAATGAGGTATCTACTTATAATATTATTCTTAGGGTTAAATGAATCGAGTATAGCACAAAAGTTATATAAAAATGTCAATCCTATAGATGGACATATTTGGTATGAAACGGGATGGATAAAAATTGAGCAAAACGCAAAAATAATAGGTGTAAAGCACGTTAATCTACATTATGTAAATAGGGATAATACATATACTGTAGAATTAATCATAAAATCAGCTGGAAGGAATACAAGTGAAATACATGAAGATAATAAAATCGCGTTTGATATAGATAATGGACCTGTAATATTAAGTTTTAGTGGTTTTAATACAGATATTGAGCATAGAGGCATGAAGGATATTATTAAACCAATATATTCAATTACTAAGGAACAATTATTGAAGTTATCAAGCCAGACTGTGAAAGCAGTTAAAATTCAATTTGCCAAAAAAGTTGTTATAATAGAATTAACTAAAGAGCAAGCAGAAGACTTACAAAATTTGTCTCAAGTTATTCTTACGGGTAAAAAAAATCAAGGTTCAACGGTAGATACAGTATTGCAGAATCGGTAAATATTAAACCCAACTGGCGCAGGTCTTCCGCAGGGTGACCTGTGTCTAAATATAATACCCCGATTTGTAATCGGTATTTTCAGAACATAGACTGATATTACACTGTAAACTGGTATAGGATTTCTATTGAGCAATAAATACGACCATTATCTTTTGTAGATGAATTCCGGTTACAAACCGTTAGTTTATTTGATACAAGTGCCGAAAGTGAACACTCGCGCCAGTGAGGGTATTTAGTTGCGATAATATTTGTTCTATATTATTTAATATTTACGTATATTTGCTATAATAAAACACACCTGTTTTATTGAGCTCTTTTTCATATGCCGCACCAGAATGTTACACCTCTTGAATTGCTAAAACCGTAACTCGCCAAAGTCGGGCAGGCAAATTGTAACAAATCATGCCGTTTTCCCGCTTTGAAATGGGTAAGGGGATGTGAAAACCTGATTATAATCACCAATCCGCACGCACTATTGGCTTAACTTGCGCCCTGAAAAATCGAAAAAACGTGAAATACTGGAAAAAACTGTCGTTCGCCGAACAGGATAAAAAGATAACGGAAGCCCTGGGCAAGAATGTAGACTACAGGCAGAAGGTGTCGCTTGGTGTGCCTGCTTCCAGGCTCGATGAGGTAGTATTTTACGAGCAGGCACCTTTTCTCAAAGACGCTCCACTGCTCAGGACCTATGTACAGAACCCAAACCATATAGGTTGCCATACCATGGGCGATTCTGAAGAGTTCTTCAGCGGTACACAGGAACTGGAAAGAGAAGTGATAGAACTGTTGAGTGTAGATATATTACATGCCAAACCCCATAGCTGCGATGGCTATGTGGCTGCCGGTGGCACCGAGGCCAATATACAGGCCGCATGGATATACCGTAATTACTTCCAGCGCGAGTATAATGCCCTAAATAGCGAGATAGCCCTGCTGGGGTCTGTAGATACCCATTACTCAATAGCTAAGGCTGCCAATCTGCTCAGCATCAACTGGTATGCTGTTCCTGTAGATAACGATACCCGCATCATCATTAAGACCGGTTTGGATGAGGTGATCAAAAAGGCAATGGCAGAGGGTATTAAGTACTTCATAGTTATATCAAACATGGCTACTACCATGTTTGGCAGTGTAGACGACCCTGATGTATATGCAGAGTACCTCAAGGCAAATGGAGCAGAGTTTATGCTGCACGTAGACGGGGCTTTTGGCGGCTTTATTTACCCCATCAGCTATCCTGATACCAATGCATGCTTCCGCAACCCTGTGGTATCATCTGTAACGCTGGATGCGCACAAAATGCTGCAGGCGCCTTATGGTACAGGTATATTCCTGGCGCGTAAGGGGCTCATGCCTTATGTGTATACCAAAGAGGCCCAGTATGTTAATGGTATGGATATTACGCTCAGCGGCAGCCGTTCAGGCGCTAATGCCATAGCTATATGGATGATATTGATGACCTATGGCCCGCATGGCTGGTTTGAGAAGATAAACAAGCTGCTGTACCGTACAGACTGGTGTTGCAAACAGCTCGACCAACTGGGCATAAAATACTACAGGTACCCTAAAATGAACATAATAACTATCAAATCAGAGCATATACCTGCCACTATAGCACAGAAATATGGTTTGGTGCCCGATACCCACGATAATAACCCCCAGTGGTATAAAATTGTGGTGATGGACCATGTAGAGGTAGAGCATTTACAAGCATTCCTTAATGAACTGAAATAGGCGACTGTTTCTGTATATAGATTTTTTTGTATTTTATTGCCATGAAAATAGTTGATATCAGCTTTTATGCACACGAAAAGGGTATAGGCATGGCCGAAGCCCTTGAACGGCATAAGGAGTCATTCGGGTATATACCATACCTGAAAGACAGGGCTGATATAATGGTCGTAAAGCATTTTGCAGATGGCAGGCAATACCAGGAGCGCGATGGCGTGCCGTATTACGGGTTTTATGCCCGCAATAAATTCTTCCATATACCACTGCGGTCAATACGCCATATCCGTGCCTATCGGCCTGATGTGGTCATAGTACAGGGGCTTATTTATCCCTTCCAGGTACAGTTGCTCAAATTATTCCTTGGGCGGCATACACGTTTCATCGTCCAGCATCACGGAGAGCGTCCATTTATTTCTATTCCTAAAAAATACTATCAAAAACTATCAAAGAATTGCGCAAATCGTTATTTGTTTACATCCCTCGGTAATGCATTGCCCTATATAGAAAGCCATATTATTGAAGATGTAAAGAAATGTGCGGAAGTGATGGAGGCATCAACCTATATACGCCCTGTAGGTAAGGACACAGCAAAAGCGAAACTGGGAATGAGTGGGGTATTCAACCTGCTTTGGGTAGGGCGGTTAAACAGGGATAAGGACCCGATGACCGTACTGAAAGGATTAGAGATATACTTGCAGAAAGACGGGCAGGCAAAACTGTATATGGTATACCAGACAGAGGAGTTGCTGGAGGAAATGAAACAGTATATCAGTCAGTCTCAATGGTTGCAAAATAGAGTTGTATTAGTAGGCAGGGTAAATAAGGAAGAACTTGCATATTGGTATTCTGCTGCAGATGTATTTGTATCCGGCAGTCATCGAGAAGGTTCGGGTTATGCATTGATAGAGAGCATGGCCTGTGGCTGTGTGCCTGTAGTTACAGATATCCCGCCATTCAGAACTATAACAGCCGGTTGTAAATATGGTTACCTCTTCGGGAAGGGTAGTGCAGATGCATTTGCTGCTGCATTAGCACAGGCCGGTACAAACAGCAAGCAACTAAGCCCGGCAATTATTAAACAGCATTTTGAGGATAAACTAACATTCAGGGCTATTGCAGATGATATATATCGAATATGCACTGAATTAACAGGAAAGAATTAAAGCGATTATTTTTGCGGCGATTATGACACCGGAAAGAAAGGCTAAAATAAACAGGGTATTAAATCACAGGCAACCCGACCTGACAGTAGTATTAGAGAACGTACACGACCCGCATAATATAGCAGCCGTTATGCGCACTTGTGACGCTGTGGGCATTCAGGAAATATATGTGTTGAATAATGCCATCACGATGCATAAGAAGTTTGGTAAAAAGAGCTCCGCCAGTGCAGCAGGCTGGTTAACCATCCACAAGTATGATGATACAGCAGCCTGTATGCAGGCATTGAAGCAGAAGTATGCCAAGATATATGCAACACATTTATCAGAATCTGCCAGCTCTTTGTATGACCTGAAGCTAACGGAGCCGGTAGCATTGGTTTTTGGTAATGAGCATGGTGGTATTACAGAAGAGTGTCTTAGCTACTGCGATGGTAATTTCATTATTCCACAGGTAGGTATGGTTCAGTCGCTGAATATATCTGTGGCCTGTGCCGTGAGCTTATATGAGGCATACAGGCAAAGGGAGATCGCAGGCTATTACAGTGGACAGCCAAGGCTGCCGCAAGATGTCTATACCGCTTTATCTGAAAAGTGGGGATTGGAGCCGGAGGAGCAACCGGAACAAAATTAAAACAGCCCCGGTATCGGAGCTGTTTTACGTAATGGGTACAATATTGTTTAGTTACCCAGGTATGATTTAAGCAACTGGCAACGGCTGGCGGTACGCAGTTTAGTTATTGCTTTATCCTTTATCTGGCGAACACGTTCCCTTGTCAGTGAGAATTTCTCACCAATATCTTCAAGGCTCATCGGGTGTTCTACGCTAATGCCGAAATACAACTTGATAACATCGCGCTGACGATCTGTAAGAGTGCTTAAAGAACGTTCGATCTCGCAACGGAGAGAGTCATAGTGTTCCAGTTCCGTATCTGCAGAGTCAGAGTTTGGATTCTCCAGTACATCAAGCAGAGTGTTGTCTTCGCTGTCTACGAAAGGAGCATCAACAGATACGTGGCGTGCAGCAACACCTAAAGTAGTTTCTACTTCTTCAGTGCCGATGTCGAGTAGTTCTGCAAGTTCTTCAGTTGATGGTTCGCGTTCATACTCCTGTTCGAGTTGAGAGTATGCTTTGCTGATCTTGTTGGACAGGCCAACTTTGTTCAGCGGCAGGCGAACGATACGAGATTGTTCAGCCAATGCCTGCAGTATTGATTGGCGTATCCACCATACTGCATAAGAAATGAATTTAAAACCCCTTGTTTCATCAAAGCGTTGGGCTGCTTTAATGAGGCCAAGGTTACCCTCGTTGATCAGGTCACTTAATGATAAGCCCTGATTTTGATACTGTTTTGCCACAGATACTACGAAACGTAGGTTGGCTTTTGTCAGCTTTTCAAGTGCTCTCTGGTCGCCTTGTTTGATTTTGATAGCGAGTTGCACTTCTTCTTCGGGGGTAATCAAATCGACTTTACCAATTTCCTGGAGATACTTTTCCAATGACTGGCTCTCACGATTGGTAATGGACTTCGTGATTTTTAGCTGACGCATCGACATAGGCAAATGATTTGTTGGTTAGAAAATGTAATCGGTATGCGTTAAGAATGAGTAATTATTGACATTTCTATGGCAAATCTAAGTTTCTGAGTAATTCAACCCAAAAAAAATTAAGAATTTCTTAACAGTTATATAGTTGTAGTTTTTAATATGATTATTATATAAATTTCATTTTATTGGCCGTAAAAATTTTGATTGTTCGACCATTTTTCTATTATTGCAGCCAAGTCTAAGATTAAGTGAATCTCTCTACGATGAAGAAAAAATTAATGTATACGCTCGAGTTCCCAATACGCTGTTCACCATCAATATTATATGAATTTCTTTCTACTCCTGTAGGCCTTCAGGAATGGTTTGCAGATAAGGTTGATCAGAGAGACCACACATTCTATTTTAGTTGGAATGGAAGTACAGATACGGCTGAAGTGCTGGAGCAATTGGAAAATGAATTTATCCGTTATCAATGGGATTATTATAATGATGATGAGTTCTTTGAATTCAGCATAGAACAAAGTCCGATAACGAACGAAACTATTTTAAAGATTACTGATTTCGCGGACAAAGCTGATATGAAAGATCAGGAACGTTTATGGAATACACAGGTAAGTGATCTTAAGCACAGAATCGGTAGTTAAGCCCTCAATATATTTAAGCTTGCCTCGGCAAGCTTTTTAATTTGTAAAGAATGGTTAAACATCTCATTAAATAGCAAATAGACATTGTTTTACGTAGGTTTGCAGAAATAGTCAGGTACATTGATCAAGAAGCTGGACATACTCATCATTCGTAGTTTCATTGGCCCTTTTATTGTCACTTTTTTCATAACCTTATTTGTGCTTGTTATGCAGTTTTTCTGGCTGTATATGGACGAGCTAATTGGTAAAGGATTAGGTGTATGGATGATAATACAGCTATTGTTTTTTATATCTACTACGCTTGTTCCTTTAGCATTGCCATTGGGTATATTGTTAGCCTCTATTATGACTTTCGGGGCTCTTGGTGAGAACTTTGAACTGGTTGCTATTAAATCTGCCGGTATATCGCTACTACGGTTCATGAGACCTCTGCTTATCGTCATAATATTTGTTGGAGGCCTGGCTTTCCTGTTTAGTAATAATGTAATTCCTTACGCTAACCTGAAAGCGCTGTCATTATTATATGATCTCCGCAATTCCAAACCGGCATTCAATATCAGGGCAGGACAATTCAATAAAGGAATTGAAGGCTATGCAATCCGAGTTGGACAAAAAGATAAGGATGGATACACTATTCGGGATGTAATGATTTATGATCATACTGGTGGCTTGGGTAATGACAAGATAGTATTGGCTAAAGAAGGTAAGATGATACCTTCCCCAGATAAGCAGTACATGATATTTCGGCTGAAAGATGGGTGGCGGTATGAAGAAACAAATAATACAAACGGACAGAATCATAGCCAGCAGGTACGCATGTACTTCAAGAGCTGGGATAAGGTGTTTGATTTATCATCCTTGAGGCTAACCCGCACTAAGGAAGAATTGTTTAAGGATTCATACCAAATGATGAATGTATCTCAGTTGAATAGCATGATCGATAGCATGAAACGATACAGGGTACGTCTGGCTGATAATGTTGCTGTTTACGTTGGGCCCTATATAACATTGATGTCGAAAGGATATGAGAGAGATAGCCTTGTGTATAAACTCAAAAATAATAAGCTTATTGCACGTTCATATGATACATCATTTGTGCAGTTAATACCCGATACGTTACGCAAAAGAGCTCTGGAAATAACTATCAGTAATGCAAGGAATGCAAAAGGGTTACTTGATATCACTGCAAATGACAAAACTTTGCATATGGATAACTTCCTGAAGTTTAATATTGAGTGGCACAGGAAGTTTACACTCTCGTTTGCATGCATCCTGTTATTCCTTATTGGAGCACCATTAGGTGCTATCATACGTAAAGGAGGACTTGGTATGCCATTGGTCATAGCAATAGTTTTCTTCGTGATATTCCATATTATGTCTGTGACGGGCGAACGCTTGGCAAAGGCAGGCACTATGAGTGCATGGATGGGTATGTGGATGGCTACCCTGATGTTGCTGCCAATTGCTTTCATTATGATTAACCAGGCGAGGAATGACTCCCAGATATTCAGTAAAGAATGGTATACCCGCTTATGGGGCAGAATATCCCGCACTTTCAGGAAAGACAAATCGACTGTCGTTGGATAAAAGAACACCATATACATCACTGAATCCTTTTTTCCTGGTCCCATTTGTTATATGGGTTGTTGTTGGTGCATTACTATTGCTCGCTTTCGATAAAGAACAGTTGTTCTCTTCCATCAACGGACATCATACATCATTTTCAGATGTATTGATGTACTACATAACTTATATGGGGGAGGGCGGCTTTATAACCATAGTTCTGTTACTATTACTTGGTATAGGCAGTTTTAGAAACTGGTGGTATTTTACTGCGGCATTATGCAGCAATGTAATCCCTGCTTTTATAACACAGTTTATAAAACACCGAGCCAATGCTCCGCGACCACTTAAGTATTTTAATGAGGCCAGGTGGATCCATACACTACCGGAATGGCCAAGACTAATGGAGCATAGCTTTCCTTCCGGTCATACCTGTGGTGCATTCGGGCTGTTTTGTTTTTTAGCCCTGTTATTACCATATCGGTACAGGGTGTTTGGTCTATTGTTCTTTCTGCTGGCAATACTTGTTGCTTATTCCCGTATGTACCTGGCAGCGCACTTCTTTATTGATGTATATGTGGGTAGCATAATTGGTACTACCTTTACGCTGCTCATTAACTTACTGATGAAGCGGTTTAGTCATTTATTCTTTAAAAGAGTCAAATAGCTCATTTTAAATGAAGAAGTATTACGGGTACATCATTATTACCATTGCAGCAGCATTGTTGTTTATTCCATTCCTTGGTCAGGTACATCTATTCGACTGGGATGAAATAAACTTTGCAGAATGTGCACGTGAAATGATCGTTTCCGGCGACTATTTCAGGGTGCAGATCGATTTCCGTCCATTCTGGGAGAAACCGCCTCTATTTATATGGATGCAGGTATTGAGCATGAAGGCATTTGGCATTAACGAATTTGCTGCCCGATTCCCTAATGCTATTGCCGGTATCATTACACTACTTACATTATATCATATCGGCAGAAGAGTAGTCAATGAAAAAATGGCCCGTTGGTGGGTTTTGCTTTATGCTGCTACGTGGTTACCTCATTTTTATTTTAAATCGGGTATTATTGACCCATTTTTTAACTTGTTCATTTTTGCAGCATTCTTCCAGGTTTATCTCATAAAACATGGCAGTCGAAAGATGTTGCATGCTATACTGGCTGGCTTATTTATTGGATTAGCAGTACTTACAAAAGGGCCGGTAGCCATTTTGGTATCTTTATTATCTCTTGCAGTATATGTTGCAATAAATCGTGGTTTTGGAGCATACAAGCCAAAGTATCTGTTCAGTGTAGCAATATCGGCATTTGTAACTACAGCGATATGGTTTGGCTCTGAGATAATAGCTCACGGCACCTGGTTTATTAATGAATTTATTGCTTACCAGATACGTCTTTTCCGCACAGGAGACTCAGGTCATGGCGGGCCATTCATATATCATTTTATTGTACTTCTTATAGGTTGCTTCCCTGCATCTGTATTTCTGTTTCAATATAGCAGAAAGGATAAAGATGCTGTGCCCGATGCTGCTGAAGATTTCAAAAAATGGATGTGGATAATGTTCTGGACTGTGCTTTTACTGTTTTCAATAGTAAAAACTAAGATCGTACATTATTCTTCCCTGTGCTATTTCCCTCTGACCTTTCTTGCTGCATACCGGGTATACAGGCTTAGTAATGGAGAGCACCTGAAGGGTAGAACAAGGCTTTTATTCACCATAATAGGCTCATTATTGGCCATTCTAATAGCTTTATTCCCGATGGTGGGTATTTATAAGGAGAAGTTAATACCATACATTAAAGACCCCTTCGCTGTCGGCAACCTGCAAGCTGCGGTTAATTGGTCATATACAGAGTCATTATGGGGATTGCTATACCTGTGCTGCATATTAACAGCTATGTATGCCATGCGAAAAAGCTTCAGAAATGGTATGCTTTTGCTATGTGCAGGACAAATTATCATTATACAGGTGACCGTACTGCACTTTACCCCCAAAATTGAAGCATATTCACAGAGGGCTGCAATCGAATACTTTGAAGGGTTTAAAGGCAAAGACGTATATGTGCATGTACTTGGGTACAAAAGCTATGCGCACCTCTTCTATACGGCTAAAAATGCCCCTACTGATACTAACTACTACCATGAAGAATGGTTGCTCAATGGCGAAACGGATAAACCCGTATATTTTATCTGTAAAGTGCAGCGGGCTGAAGAATATCGGCAATTACCTCAACTGGAAGAAATAGGGCAGAAGAATGGCTTTGTATTCTTCAGGCGTAAATAGTCAATCGTGTAACAACTAAATGTTACAATCCAATTCTTGCAAACAGAAGCAATGGTTTGATAATCAGCTAATTGACTTGATTGTGTTACAAATTGTTACGCTTTTCTACATTCTATCCGTTCGTAACAATTTTTCGCATGACTATTATAGGTTGCATTTTAACGCTGCATAAAATTATATATGCTTGTTAACCTGTTGAATGTATTGATATGGTTTACAGTATTTCAAAGAACTTATAAGGTTTAAGGCAGACCTTTCAGATATGCCTGTCAACTCTATTGAAATTACGAATTTTTAGCCGGGTAGCAATAAAAAAACACCCCGCATTTGCGGGGTGTTTTTAGTATCTGGAGCGTTATTATCTTATCAAGACAACTTCGCCTTTTTGTTCAGTAAGCTTGTCTTCGCATTTGAAGATGATAGAGTAGAAGTAATTACCCAGATCCTGAGGCTCGCCATTGAAATTACCATCCCATCCTTTGCGGATATCTGTAGTTTCAAATACAGTCACACCCCAGCGGTTAAATATTCTGAAGCTTTTCAGTTCTCTCCAGCCGGCAGTAATAGGACGGAACACATCATTTTTACCATCGCCATTAGGTGTAAAGGCATTAGGGAATGTAATCTCGCAACACGGTTTTGTTTTGATATAAACAGACCCCGTATTCGTACATCCATATTCATCTGTTACAGAAAGGTGTATAGTATCAGTGAAATCTACACGGCCAAATGTAATAGGAACATCATTGTATGTATCAAAGAATCGAGCAGGGGTCCAATTGTATTTTGATGCAGGTTTAATAGTGTTAGCAGTCATTTTTATGCTATCACCGGCACAGAATACAGAATTACTATTGAAGTTATCAATATTGATCTTTGCATCAGGTTTATCATGAACATTGATAGTATCCCTGTAGGTAGTGTCACATAGCTCGTCAATAACGCGAAGTGCTATTATGTGTACACCTGCATTATTCCAGCTTACGCCATAAGGACCCTGATCTGTTGCATAGTGTGATGTATTACCACCATCGAAATCCCAGAAGAAGCTATCAATAGTTGGAGTATATGAAGTAAGTGATACTAACTCCATGCGGCCCAAACATAGATTTTCATTTGCATGAATTTCTGCACTAGGCATTGGGTCTACTTTGATATTTTCAAGTACATTTTCACTTAAGCAGCCTTCATTACCAACACGCAAATCAAGTTTGATAGTGCCTGGTTTAGTGAATTTATATACAATAGGACCTTTACCAATACCACTTATTGGTAATACGCCTTCCGGAGCACCCCAGTTGAATGCAGCTGTGTCGTAAGCGCTACCATAGTAGTTTATTGAAAGCGTATCATTCTGGCAAAGCTCCATTCTTGATGGTACTATAAGACCATTAGGCTTAAATGTTACAATTACATCAATTTTAGAGCGAGGACCTTCACAACCGTCAACTTTTTGTGCTACGAAAAATGCAAGTGTATCCTTTACACTGGTTTGTGGTGTAGGAGGATATATAGACGGGTAGCCGCCTACAGCATCATAATACCAAAGCAGGTTTTGGCCCTGTGCAGTAAGTGGTGTTGGTACTGAATTTTCACAATAAAATATAGGGGATGTAACTTTCGGCGCTACAGGCTTAGGTGCAGCACTGAAGTAAACGCCAGTCCTTGTACGGCTTTCGCAACCATTAACAGTTTGTGTTACGAAGATACTGTCACTGTTTACAGTCGTAGTATTAAATGTTGGAGTAATCGGGATTTGAGCGCCACCACTACTTAAATAGTAATATTTAGGATTACTACCATTAACAGTAAATGCTTCATATGGCTCATTTAAGCAGTATTGAAACTTACCTGTAACAATAGGAGCCGGCGGATCAATAACATTGATTATTATATTACCGGCATCAGATGTATCTGTAAGAGGGGTTTTAACGCGACAAGTATAAATACCTGTTTGTGTCAGATTGCCCAGAGAAATACTTTGGCCTGTGCCTAAGAAGCCACCTGGTCCATACCAAAAATAAGTTGGTGTGCCATAACATGACGGCGTATTACTCGCGGTCAGTGTATCACCATTACCATAGCAAACTGGGTTTCTTGTAGCTATAATAGTAGGAGGAGACAGTTTTATAAAACTTCCTGTATCAAAAGTGACAAATCCATCAAAACCGACACCAGCACCTGAAATTGCATTTGATTGTGAAGCCGGACCATTAGGGAACTGTCCACCATATTGGTTACCACTACCTGCATCCATTACCACACCTTGTGTAACAAAAGTTGTAGGTGTAAGCGGTGGATAAAGAGGCGGGTTTGCTGCATAAAGTACAGTATCGGTAATTACAGCGAATCGAATCGTATTATTACCACAACTTGCGGGTGGTAATACTATGTTTAAACCTGAAACGACTAAAGTTTTACCATCTGATGAAGTTGTTATCGGCCCTGATGTAGATGCCAATTGCCAGGTTGGCGTGGTAATTGGGGTTGGGCTACCTGAAAGGCTGCTTGTTGAATAATAAACAGAATAAGTTTTACCATTAGATAAGTAGCCTGAAATAGGTGTTACACCAGCATGAAACATGCCAACACCCCTGATTGCAACAGGAAAGTTATTAGTGTTTGTTACACTAAATGTTACAAACTGTGGTGCTCCTACATTACTCCAACGGGCATTACCTGTTTGATTTGAATAAGCTGTAGATATAGTAAAAGCTTGCGCTTTCAGTTTGTCGGAGCTTAATAATGCAACAATAAATAATAGACTAACAGATAGTTTTTTTATCATGGAATTACTATTTCTTAATTAATATTATGCCTCTGCCTAATAAGACCGTTTATTTTGTTAAAAAGTTGGTTTTAATGGGGTATTTGTTTGGGTTAACAAACAAGATTCCATAACTGCTGTTAAAATACTACTTATTTCGGTTTTTGCAAAACTCTGTTAAAATTAGTAGGACGAAATGGTCTCATTAAGCCCTGAATAATAAAAATATATAAAATGTGTTATAATGTGACCATGAACTGCATGGTGTCAATCCCATCAGCATAGTCGGATAAAGCCGGTTTTTGGGTACTTCCAAACGGTACTAAACCATGACCTGTGATGCATTGTACATCTGCGCTGCCGGACAATTCTTTCAGTAAAGCTGCTTTGTCATCATAAAACCTGTAGTGGAGGACGCTAACTGCTGAGAATGGGATCTCATTTTCTACCATTAAAAGACTGTCTGAGGCAAGGTATGGTACTCTGTTAAGCAGGTATATTGCGAGGTAGTAGTCATAGTTATGCTTGTATTTATGATGCATGATAACATCATTATACGAATTGAACGCATCCAGCAATTTTGGAATGTCATATCCACCGGGTATGCAAACCTGAGTAATATTGCGACAACCCAGGCCGAAAAAGCTGAAAATATCTCTACCTAATAACTGAAGTTCTTCCTCAGTTTCAGTGCCATCAAGCACAGCAACAGAGGTGCGATTTCGTCTTATGATATGGGGGTATTTGGCAAAATACTGCTCAAAATAGCGGGCAGAATTGTTGCTGCCTGTGGCTATATATGCATCACAACCCTTTAGTACTTCTGCCACTTCAAACTGTGCCGCAGTATTGGGATCCCATTCAGTAAGCTTAGTAATTAAGTGCTTCATCAGCACCGTGTCTTTTGAAGATAATTTTATAACCATATTATGCCCTGAAACGAAGCCGCAAAGCATATCATGAAAGCCTACCATAGGTATATTACCGGCCATTACTATACCTATTCTTTTAGGTTCAACAGGGAGTTTATAAGATGCAATCCATTTTTCCAGTTTATCATGTTCAAGGTACTGATCTGCTATAGCTTCAGCAGCCATATCAATATGTTCTGCAGTGAACCAGGAATTAGCACCTGCAGCTCTTAGTTTTATCTCCTGCCATTCTTCATTATTGGCATCAATATATTGCCCGAGTTTTACCAGTAAGGCTATTCTAGCTTCAGTTGTCATTAAGCACAGGTATTTAATTTGAACAAGAATAAAATTCTTGCAGATCCGTATAGCAATTTACGGGTGCGAAGTTGTAATTTTACAACCATAAAATAAAATAAGCTTTATGGCTATCAAAATAACTGACGAATGTATCAATTGCGGGGCATGTGAGCCTGAATGTCCTAATAACGCCATTTATGAAGGTGGAGTAGAATGGGCCATATCAGATGGTACCGCAGTTAAAGGCGATTTTGTATTAATGGATGGGAGCTCAATTGATGCGGCTGCTAAAAATGCACCTGTAGCTGTGGATATATATTATATTGTTCCTAATAAGTGTACTGAGTGCCAGGGTTTTCATGAAGAACCCCAGTGTGCTGCTGTTTGCCCTGTAGACTGCTGCGTACCTGATGAGATGTATAAAGAAACAGTAGATGAACTACTGGCTAAAAAAGAGAAATTGCATTTATGATAAAATAAAAAGCCCCGCAATTGCGGGGCTTTTTATTTTATTGCTCTTTATAATCTGCTGTTTTCTTCCATCCTTCTTCTTTAGGAGTAGACACAGCATCCATATCTTTAGCCAGCAGGTCAAGAAAATCAGGTCCGAAACTGGCATTATGTATCTCTTTTTCTTTGCCTTTATAAGTTACGTGTATAATAAGTCCCGGCAGGTCAGGTATCCTGTTCTCATATACTTCGCTGCAGGTATCAACCCTGTAAGTATCAAATTTTTTGAGAAGCTTCTGAGCTTTCGTCGCACCAATGTTTTTTTCATAAGTACCTGAAGGGTCAGCAAACATTCTGCCTGTGTATCTTACCAGGCCATTGCTATAAACTTCTATAGAATAATTAGGGCAGCGCCCGAAGCATGCTGTGCGTTCTATTTTTGCATATGTAGTGCCTTTAGGCTTTGTGGTTTTCTTTGTAGCAGCGCATGCGGTAATGATCAAAATGAATATTACGACAGTGCTTAAAATTATTTTCTTCATTTTATTATTTTTCAGTTTGCAAAGATAGATTTTCGTATTAGACTCTCATTGAAAATTATAAAACAAATATGTTGCCAGAACCCGTTACCGACGAATTGTATAAGATAGCTTTAACATTTGTAAAAGATATAGGACCCATCAGGGCTAAAGCATTATTGAAGCATTTTGGAAGTGCAGAAGCCATATTTAATGCATCGCTGAAAGAATTGAAATTAATAGCCGGGCTTGGCGAGATAAGGGCAAGGGCCTTCAGGGATGACCAGGTTATGAAGAAGGCAAGACTGGAGTTGGAGTACGTAAATGAAAATGGTATATCTGTTTTGTGGTACGAGGATAATATATACCCGGAACGCCTTAAAAGTTGTGTTGATGCGCCTGTATTATTATACTACCAGGGTAATGCTAACCTGAATACAGCAAGAACAATTGCTGTAATAGGTACAAGAAAATATACTGACTATGGTGTGCAATTGTGTGAAGAATTGCTGGCAGATATCAAAGACCTGAAAGATGTATTGGTGGTAAGCGGGCTGGCCCATGGCATTGATACCGTTGCACACAAAAATTCGTTGAAGAACAATTTGCCTACTGTGGGTGTGCTGGGGCACGGCCTGGACCGTATATATCCTGCTACTAACAGGATGCTGGCAAAGGAGATGCAGGAATCAGGGGGCATATTGACAGAGTTTCCATCAGGTACGTTACCGGATAGAGAAAACTTTCCGATGCGCAACAGAATTGTTGCCGGTATGTGCGATGTGACTGTGGTGGTGGAAAGTGATGTAAAAGGCGGAGCACTTATTACAGCCAGGATAGCTAATAGTTATAATCGTGAAGTAGCTGCTTTCCCCGGCAGGGTGAAGGACGCAAAGTCATCAGGTTGCAACCAGCTAATAAAAAACAATATTGCAGCTATGATAACCTGTGCCGATGATTTGCTGGAATTGATGAACTGGGAAAATAAAGGAAGGCAAAAGAATATGCAGCGGCAATTATTCATTGAGTTGTCTGCAGATGAACAAAAACTGGTAGATATACTGCAATCAAAAGATGCATTGCATGCAGATGAGCTATTTCATCTTTCAGGTATGAATAGCTCCCAGCTTGCTGCTATTCTATTGCAACTGGAAATGCAGGGTGTGGTCAGGGCATTGCCGGGAAAGATGTACAGGCTGGGATAAATTATATCACATCTCCTTCCAGGTCGAAATCGTAAGCCTTTGTGATGCGTACGTTTACAAACTCACCAATTGGTAATGGTTTGTCTGTATTGATGATCACTTCATTGTCTACTTCCACGCTGTCAAACTCGGTGCGGCCAAGATACCTTCCTGCTTCTTTTTTGTCGACTATAACTTTGAATTCTTTGCCTACTTTTTCCTGGTTCTTTTCGAAAGATATTTCCTGCTGCACTTCCATAATCTCCTGTGCGCGGGCTTCTTTTTCTTCGGCAGGTATATTGTCTTCGAGTTCGTATGCAGAAGTATTCTCTTCGTGGGAGTAGGTGAATATACCCACACGGTCCAGCCTTACTTCTTCAAGGAAACGTTTCAGGTCATCAACATCATCTCTTGTTTCTCCGGGGAAGCCTGTGATAAGTGTACTGCGAATAGCAATGCCGGGTACTTTATCCCTGATAGCTGCTACGAGGTCGTATATCTCCGCACTTGTTATCTGGCGCTTCATAGCTTTGAGCATATTGTCTGATATATGCTGCAGTGGCATGTCGAGATAGTTACAGATATTGTCACGTTCACGCATCACATCCAATATATCCATCGGGAATTTAGAAGGGTAGGCGTAATGTAGTCTTATCCACTCCAATCCGGGTACATCGGAGAGGTGTTTGAGCAGGTCGGCCAGTGCTCTTTTCTTGTATATGTCTAGTCCGTAGTAAGTAAGCTCCTGTGCAATGAGCATTACTTCTTTAACACCCATAGATACCAGCTTCTTTGCTTCAGCTACTACTTCTTCAATAGTTTTTGAAACGTGGCCGCCACGCATCAGTGGTATGGCACAGAAAGAACAGGTGCGGTTACAGCCTTCTGATATTTTCAGGTAAGCATAGTGCTTAGGGGTGCTGAGTAAGCGTTCACCAATCAGTTCTGATTTGTAGTCAGCATTGAGCTGTTTTAGCATTAATGGCAGTTCCATTGTGCCAAACCAAGCATCTACTTCAGGTATCTCCAGGCTCAGGTCGCCACGATAGCGTTCGCTGAGGCATCCTGTAACATATACTTTATCCAGCTTGCCTTTGCGTTTCAGTTCTACCTGTTCCAGTATAGTATTTACGCTTTCTTCTTTCGCTTTATCTATAAAACCACAGGTGTTTACAACCACAATGTTGTGGTCAAGCTTTGCATTCTCATGCAGTACATCAATACCGTTGGCATGCAACTGGCCGCTAAGTACCTCGCTGTCTACCATGTTTTTAGAGCAGCCAAGCGTTATGATATTTACCTTATCCTGTTTTAGTTTTTTCGTCTTCACAAATCAGCTTTTGTAATGGTTTATTTTTTGCGGAAGAATATACGAATGGGAACTCCGTTAAAGTTGAAATGGCCACGCAGTTTGTTTTCAAGGAAGTTCTTGTATGGATCCTTGATAGAGTCTGGGTAGTTGGCAAAGAATGCAAATGAAGGTACAGCAGTAGGGAGTTGTTGTACGAATTTGATCTTCACAGAATGACCACGAACCATTGGTGGTGCGTAGTATTCTATTTCCTTCAGCATAATATCATTCAGCTTCGATGTAGAGATGCGTTTCTTCCTGTTGTCATACACTTCCAACGCTTTTTCCACTGCCTGGAATATCCTTGTTTTCTCTTTTGCAGAAATGAATATTACAGGGATGTCAGTGAAAGGAGCAGTTTTTTCTTTTATCACCCTTTCATAGTCGCGCGCAGTATTAGTTTCTTTCTCTACTGTATCCCATTTGTTTACGAGCAGTACTATACCTTTACCTTTACGAGCGGCAAGGCTGAAAATATTGATATCCTGAGCCGTAATGCCTTTTTCTGCGTCTATAACTATCAGGCAAACATCTGCCTCATCCATAGCGCGTACAGCCCTGATAACTGAATAGAACTCCAGGTCTTCATGCACATTTTTCTTTTTTCGGAGCCCTGCTGTGTCTATCAGCATGAATTCTTTGCCAAAGAGGTTGTAATGCGTATGTATCGTATCGCGGGTAGTGCCCGGTATATCAGAAACAATGGTGCGCTCCTGGCCAATAAGTGCATTGAGCAGGGTTGACTTACCAGCATTAGGCTGGCCTACAATGATAAATTTGGGCAGGGTATTTTCTTCTTCATCTGTATCAGCTGCTTCATCCGGTATATGAGATGTTATCTCATCCAGCAATTCACCCGTACCACTGCCAGAGATAGAAGACAGCAGGTAGGTTTTTTCGAAACCAAGAGAATAGAATTCTGTGGCATCAAGTGCTCTTTCCGAATTGTCAACCTTGTTTACTACCAGCAACACAGGTTTTGTAGCACGACGCAGTATGTCGGCCATTTCTTCGTCCTGGTTAGTGATTCCGGTTGTAGTATCACATACAAAAAGTATGAGATCTGCCTCATCAACAGCTATATGTACCTGTTTGCGTATCTCGCGCTCAAATACATCTTCTGAACCCACTACAAAGCCTCCGGTGTCTATCACATTGAAATTTTTACCATTCCAATCTGCTACACCATACTGGCGGTCACGCGTTACGCCGCTTATATCATCTACAATAGCCTTTCGTTGTTCCAGCAGACGGTTGAACAAAGTTGACTTTCCCACATTGGGCCTTCCTACAATAGCTACGGTAAATCCGGGCATGATTAAAAATTAGTGCGCAAAGGTACTATTATATACGCAGTATACAGATGTAATTCTACGCCTGTGAATGGTATATTTTGTACATTTACAGTTCATATTTAAACTTTTTTGTAGATGAAAAGAGCAATTTTACTGTTTTTATTTGCTGCTTTGGGGCAATTAACTGTTGGTGCAGCTACCGGAGATACAACTTTAGTGCAGGCACATAGCGATATATGGCTTGGTGCCAGCCCCGGCAATTTTGATACAACAGTAAAATTCCCTGATGGAAGTGTAGGTTATCGCAGGATAATGATGGTATTTACATTAGGAAAATACCAGTGTCCGGGTTCTCCACAGTATTGCGGCGACTGGGATTATACAGTGAATACCTACTTAATGACCAAGACTGGTGATACTGTAGAACTGGGTCGCCTGATAACACCCTATGCCAACGCTTCTTCTCCCCGTACACCATGGACATGGACCGAACGTTACGTATACGATGTAACGGACTTCTATACTTTGCTGAAAGACAGTGCTACTGTGAGGATATCATATTCCGGGTATTCTGGTGGGTTTACCGCAAATCTCAAGTTTTATTTTGTTGAAGGCACACCACCAAGGAACGTATTAGGTGTAGAGAGACTGTGGCATGGTTATTTTGGTTTTGGCAATGTAAAACCAATTGACAGCAATATTATGGCCATCTCAAAAACTGCACCTTCGGGCATGCAGTCTGCAGAATTAAAATTCAATGTTACCGGTCACGGCTCTGATAACAACCAATGCTCAGAATTCTGTAAAAAATACTACCAGGTATTGGTAAATGGTAACATGATAGAACAGAAAGATATTTGGAGGAGTGATTGTGGTTCTAATAACCTTTATCCTCAATCCGGAACGTGGTTGTATGAGCGAGGCAACTGGTGTCCGGGTGCTCTTGTACACACAAATACGCATAAACTAACCGGTGTCACTGCCGGAAATGGCTATTCTGTAGATGTTGATTTTGAAAACTATACCGGTAATGGCGGCGCAGGTTATGGAGTAGATGCCTGTGTTGTTTATTATGGTGGTTTCAATAAACAACTGGATGCATCGCTGGATGATATTGTAGCTCCTAATAATCATGAGATGTATTATCGCCAAAACCCACATACAGGTGGCGCAATTGTGCATGTGAAAAATACCGGTGCAACTACTATCAATTCTATTAAGTTTGAGTACGGCATAGTAAACGGAACCTATATGCCGCAATATTATTGGCCTGGTAATCTGGCACCACTGGCTGAGGCAGATGTAGAATTACCGGAACCATGGGATATGCGTAACGCTACAGGCACTAACCAGTTTACTGCAAAGATACTTGAAGTGAATGGTGTTGCAGATAATGACGCCAGCAACAATACATTTACATCTACCTTCACAGCTGCACCACAATGGCCAATGACATTGATTGTAACGCTTAAAACAAATGCCGGACAGATGTCAAACGGTAACAGTGAGTCTGAATGGCGTATTATTTCCGGCAGTTCGGTTGTCGCACAACGTATCAATAATGCTGTAAATACTACTTATGTTGATACAGTTCACTTAGGTCCCGGTTATTACAGGTTGGAGGTATCAGATAGCGGTTGTGACGGACTTAAGTGGTGGGCAAACTCTGGTGCAGGCACAGGGTCTTTACAGGTGAAAAGTACATCTTCTGCATTAGCATTGCCATTAACCGGCTATTTTTCAGGCGATTTTGGTTGCGGATTCAAACATTATTTTACTGTAGTTTGGCCAACAGGAGTTGAAAATGTGAGTTATGGAGATGAAGGTATACTCGCTTATCCTAACCCGGCAAATAATAATGTAACTGTAATGCTGAATGGTATGAATAAGGTAGATGGCACTATTCAGGTATTTGATGCAATGGGCCGCCTAGTGATCTATGAAAAATGTACAACAGCTAATAAAACGCTGAATACCTCGTCTCTCAATAATGGTATGTATACAATAGTTTATTCTGATGGCACCAATGCAAGCCTGAAGACAAGACTTATTATTGCTAAATAAATAATACAGAACAATATATAAAGGCTGCCATATGGCAGCCTTTATTATTTTTGCAGAGTTATGAGTGAAAGAATAGAAAAGCTGAAGGCATTTTTGCAGCAGTCACCTGCGGATTGCTTTCTTAATCATGCATTGGCATTAGAATATGTAAAGCAGGGAGATGAGACAGAAGCTAAAGCATATTTTGAAAAGAACCTGCTCAATGATAAAAACTATGTAGCTACTTATTATCATTTAGGTAAGCTGCTGGAACGTACGGGAGATAATGACAGTGCAGTAAAGATATATGAGCAGGGCATGCAGGTGGCAAAACAGGCAGGTGATATGCATTCTTACAACGAGCTGCAAAGCGCATACGAAGACCTGGTATACTAATGGAGTTATTAAACAGATTTATTAAGAATATAGAAGGGCTTAAGCTGGCTGATAAGCAACATAAACTGTTGCTGGCTGTCAGCGGAGGTGTTGATTCTATGGTGTTGGCTGACCTTTGCTTAAAAGCCGGGTTTTCATTTGCAATTGCGCATTGCAATTTCGGACTAAGGGGAAATGATTCTGATCTAGATGAACAACTAGTAATTGATTGGGCTGCCAAAAACAATATTGTTTGTTACAATACCCGGTTTGATACGAAACAGGCATGTGAGGATATGGGTAAAGGAACACAGGAAACCGCCCGTATACTGAGGTATGAATGGTTTGATAAACTGATGAATGAACACAGGTTTCACAGACTGGTAACTGCACACCATGCCAATGATAATGCTGAAACACTGTTAATGCACCTGTTTAAAGGAACAGGTATCAGCGGACTACACGGTATACCTGTGCAGAATGGCTATAAGATAAGACCGTTGTTGTTTGCCCGTAAAGAAGAGATACGAGAATATGCAACTGCAAATAAGATAGCTTTTCGTGAAGACGTGTCTAATGATACGGATGACTATCTTAGAAATGCTGTAAGGCTTCATGTTATACCAACTGCAGAAAAGTGGTTCCCAAATATTATAGATAATGTCAGCAACAGTATACAGAGGTTTGCAGAGGCAGAACAGATATATAAAGGGGCTATTGAAAAACAAAAAAAGCAGCTAAAGGAGCATAGAGGCAATGATATATACATCCCGGTTTTGAAACTGCAAAAAGCGGAGCCCTTGTATACCATATGCTATGAGTTATTCAATGAATATGGGTTCACTTCTGCACAGGTACCTCATATAGTTCAATTATTATCTTCAGAAAGCGGCAGATATATCAGTTCTGCTACACACCGCATAATCAGGGATAGAAATTTCCTGATAGTAACCTTATTACCTGAATCGGGACAGGCGGATATGATACATGTAGACGCGGTTCCTTGTAAACTACATGCAGGAAACAAGAAGCTGTATTTTGACTTGCAGACAAAACCTGCGGATGTAAATACAGGTAATGATATTGCCCTTATTGATGCTGCTAAGGTCAGTTTCCCGCTTACTATACGTAAATGGCGTACGGGCGATTATTTCTATCCTTTAGGTATGGGGATGAAGAAAAAGAAATTGAGCAAATTCTTTATTGATAATAAGATACCGGTACATGAGAAAGAACATGTGTGGGTAGTAGAATCAAATAAACGTATCGTATGGGTAGCAGGTATGCGTCTTGATGAGCGATTTAAAATAACAGCCAATACTATTGACGTGTTACGCATTCAACTATCTGCTGTTTAAAAAGTAGGGTGCAACAATTGCTCAAAGAATATACGTCCGTGTGTAGGATCAAATACCAGTGTAAATAAGAACCCATACACAGCCCCCCAGAAGTGTGCATCATGAGCTACACCATCGCCGCCTTTTTTGTTCATGTAGGCAGAATATACCAGGTAAGCAATTGCTGCTATAATGCCCGGTACGGGCAATATGAGTATGTATATCTTGCTCCAGGGAGCGAAGTAAATAGCAGCAAAGACTACTGCAGCTACACCGCCTGACGCACCCAGCGACCTGTAATAATAGTTCTTCTTTTGCCTGGTAAATGATGGCATAGAACTGGCAACTATTGCAGACAAGTAAAGGGCGGGGAAGAGGTCGCCGTGACCAATAGCACTGTAATAATATTCAACAGCCTCGCCAAAGAAATACAAAGTGAGCATATTGAAGAGCAGGTGCATAATGTCTGAATGCACGAATCCGCAGGTAAGCAGACGATAATATTCTGTCAGGCTATTCATCCTGTTGGGCCAGAGTAGCAATTTAGACCTTAGTTCTTCGTTATTGAAAGCTAAAAATGAAACTATCGCTGTTATGACTATGATTATTACCGTAAAACTCATTGTTAGAATATGAATATGCTAAAATACAGATTACTCGTGATGATACGGTGAGTTATTGAGTATGCTGAACGATCTGTATACTTGTTCTGCTAATATTAATCTTACTAATTGATGCGGGAAAACGAGCGGAGACAGGGACCATGTCTGCTTTGCCTGTTTCCTAACATTGTCAGATACGCCATATGCGCCACCTATGAGCAGTACCAGTGTTTTTACTCCCTGGTTCATCATTTGCTGAAATTGATGTGCCCATTGCGGGGATGTTAATTGTTTACCCCGCTCATCGAGCAATACGAGGTAATGTGTAGAGTCAAGTTTTTTTAATATAAGTTCTTCCTCTACCTGCTTCATGCGTTCAGGGTCTGTGGTGGCTAGTTTTTTGGGCGGAGTGAGGATGACCAGTTCAACTGAATTATATGGTTTTGTTTTTTTGAAATAGTAATCCAATCCCTGCTGTATGAAGCTTTCATTCTCCTTGCCCAGCGACCATATTTCTATATGCATAAGAGCCCGAAAGTAGCTAAATAACAGGGTTTACAGTTTATTTTTGATAAAGTTTTTGAAAAATCAGGACTGATTATTACCTTTGCACTCCGCAAAACGGATGGCCTCGTAGCTCAACTGAATAGAGCATTTGACTACGGATCAAAAGGTTTCAGGTTTGAATCCTGACGAGGTCACAACAAAATAAACGGTTTCAGACAACATTGTTTGAAACCGTTTTTCTTTTACATCTATATATTATTTAATCTGTGCATTTTGGGTGAAAACACTGTGATGATTTGCTATCTGTTTCTTTATGTTTGCAGCAATGCGTACAGTTGAAGTGTAGCAGAATATCGTTCACACAAAAACAATCACCATGAGTTTCAAAGAAAAGCTCGAGCAGATCGGGAAGCAACCCGATATTATTCTCATCGTTACAGACGAACAGACAACGCCCACAGAGAATTATCCCCCGGGATGGGAAGAGGAAAACCTTAAAAGTCTTACGTTCCTGAAAAAGAATGGTTTTAGTTTCAACAAGGCGTTCTGCAACACTTGTATGTGTTCTCCTAGCCGTGCTACATTGTTTACCGGTACATATCCTGCTATTCACGGAGTAAGCCAAACACTAACAGAAGGCGGGCCATTATCTCCTGCAGAACCCACACTTAGTAATAGCATGCCCAATATAATGAATACGCTCTGGGGTGCAGGGTACGATGTACAATACAGGGGTAAGTGGCATATGAGTAAAGGGGCAGCAGCAAATGGTTCAAACACAAATTATGACCAGCTAACTGCAGCAGACATAGCATTGTATGGTGCTATGGGCTGGGAAGCACCCGATGCAGGTGAAGATGTAAACCCGTTGAACTTTGGCGGAGGTTATGCCAATCACGATGCTAAATACATACAACAGGCTATAAAATTCCTGGAACAGGTAAGGGTAAGGCGTGCATCAGGAGATATGCAGCCTTATTGTCTTATCGTCTCGCTTGTAAACCCGCATGATGTTTTGGCTTATCCTAAAACAGCAGGCATCTATGGTTATCATTCATCATCATGGACAGGACGCGAGATAGGCCTTCCGGCTACGGTTAATGAAAACCTGCTGCGAAGCAAAAAGCCTGTTGCACAGGAAAATATACTGATCAACATGGCCGGATTGCTTGGGCCTTTACCGAATGATGAGCAAAAACTCAATTACGTGAATTTTTACGCTTACCTGCAGGCTCATGTTGATAATGAAATTGGCTACCTGATAAAAGACCTGTACAGGGAAGCAGAAGGAGGAAGACTGGCGGATAAGGCTATCGTTATACAAACATCAGATCACGGAGAAATGGGGCTGGCACATGGTGGCTTAAGACAAAAAACATTTGTTGCCTATGAAGAAGCGATAAAGGTGCCGATGGTATTCTCAAACCCTGTATTGTTTGATGGTAACGGTTTGCAGAGTTCTAATGCGCTAGCTACGCTGGTAGATATTATGCCAACGCTTATGGAGATAGCTAACGTAGAAAATCCGCCAACAGGGCTTGCAGGTACAAGCCTGGTGCCTATTATGACAGATGGTACTCCAGTGCAGGATAGTATACTTTTCACTTTCGATGATACTAAGGCAGGATCCAATAGTATGTGGTCGGCTGTAAATGCGGCAAATCGTATTCGTTGTATCAGAACCGAAAAATGGAAGTATGATTATTATTTTGATGCTATGAGTGCTTATGCTAACCAATATGAGTTATATGACCTGGAAGCAGACCCGCTGGAGGCTGTAAACCTGGCTTATGAGCCCGAATATCAGAAAATAAGGGAAGAGCTGGAGCATCAGTTAAAAGAACTGGAGCGCAGCAAGCTTTTAGTAAGAGCACAGTAATTAATCATATAAATAATCCACAGGAAGCACCTTCATGTAGGTGCTTTCTGCATTTAGTGAATAAATCGCCCTTATAGGGGGGATTAATTCAGTTGTCAAATTGCTATTTTCGCAATTCTATAATAAAACACATAAAATGAAGAAATTATTGTTACTCATTACTGCTGCAATGCCAATGTTGGTATTTGCCCAGGATGACCTTATTAAAAAACTGGATGCCAATAAAAGCGATAGTGCCAAAAAGAAATTCGTATTCACGGATATTATTAATGTAGAACGTACATCTGTAAAGAACCAGGCCAGTTCAGGCACCTGCTGGAGTTATTCTACTACGTCATTTCTTGAAAGTGAAATGATACGTATGGGTAAAAAGCCCGTTGATCTTGCAGAGATATTTACTGCACGTTGCGTTTATCTCGATAAGGCTGACTATTATGTGAAAATGCATGGTGCATTATCATGGGGCGATGGTGGTGAATGCCACGATGTGCTGAACATGTACGCGAAGTATGGTATGCTTCCGCAGGATGTTTACACAGGATTGCATTATGGTACCAATAAGAATAAGTTCGGAGAATTGCAGGCAATCTTGAAAGCAATGCTGGATGCGGTAGTAAGTAATCCTAATAAAAAGCTTACCCCAAGCTGGAAAAAGGCATTCCAAGCTGTCTTGGATACATATCTTGGTGCTGCACCGGATACTTTTACATGGGAAGGTAAACAATACACCCCGAGAACTTTTGCTGATGAAGTAGTAGGTATAAATCCTAAAGATTATATCGAGCTGTCATCGATGACTGATAAGCCGTACTATAAAAAGACATTGTTCCTGGTGCCGGACAACTGGAGTTTTGAGAAAGTTTATAATGTTAAGATGAATGACCTGACAAAGATCATAGATCATGCATTGAAAAATGGTTATACAGTAGCATGGGCTGCTGATGTAAGTGAAAAATATTTTAGCTGGAAGAATGGGGTAGCATTTGTGCCGGAGAAAGACTGGGATGATATGGAAGAAGAAGAGCAAAAAGAATTATTTAATGGCCCTAAAGCTGACAGGGAAATAACTCCTGAAATGCGCCAGGAAGCTTTAGACAATTATACTACTACTGATGACCACGGTATGCATATTGTAGGTACTGCAAAAGACCAATCTGGCAAAGAGTATTATATTGTTAAGAACTCATGGGGTGAGAAGAATGATTATAAAGGGTATATCTATGTTTCTAAGCCGTACGTACTATACAAAACAACAGCAATACTGCTGCATAAAGGTGGGTTACCAACCTCAATAAAGACCAAACTGAATCTTAATTAAGATTGTATCCAGGCATAAAAAAACATCCCGCATTGCGGGATGTTTTTTTATGCCTGGAAGAGTATTTCTATTAACGAATTAAGGTAACATTACCTTGTTTGATAAAGCTTTGGTTGCCGGAGCTGTAGCCTTCAATAGTGTAGATATATACGCCCATTGGTTGTGCTTCTCCGTTAAAAGAGCCATCCCATCCATCATTAATATCTGCGGTTTCAAACACTTTTACACCCCAGCGGTTGTATACCCTGAATGCTTTTAGTTTTGCTTTGCCGAGGTAAACAGGTTTCAGCAAGTTGTTCGGGCCAGAGCCTGGCACAAAAGCATTTGGCATGTCTACATTACCATCAGGCATTGCAAGAATGTTGATAGTGCTGGAAGTTGTACATCCAAATTCTGTTTGCCCTATAACTGTATACTTAGTATTTACTTCGGGTTTGGCAATTGGGTTAGCAATATTTGTACTGCTCAGTCCAACAGAAGGGAACCATGTAAAGTATAGGCAGTTGCCCTGAGGCTCTATTTGATATATATCGCCAGGATATAATCTTACTGAATCAGGCAGATAAATGACAGCACCTGGTTTTACTGATATATAAATACTTGCAGTATCGGTACATGAGTTAACATCCCTGCCGGCTACAAAATAGGTCTGGTTAGCAGTTGGCCAAACTGTAGGATTGGCTGTGCTTTTATTACTCATATTGAGCTGCGGATACCAAACGAATGATTTTGCTGAGGAAGCATCCAGTACGATTTGTACTGAGTCACCGGGACAAATTGCGGTATCAGGAGTTGTTATTTTCAGGAAGTCTCCGGGGAATACAGTAAGGTTAACGCTATCCGAATTGCTGCAACCTGCGCTGGAACTGGCTGTTAATACCAATTTGTTGATGCCAATCACATTTGCATTGAAGATAGGGTTAGCTTTTGATGCATTATCCAGAGATGCTCCGGGTACCCAGGTCAGTGTATATGGATATCCTGCAGGTGTAATTTTACCGTGCATGTGCATAGTGTCACCAAAGCATATATTGTTGTCGTCATCAACCACAACTGTTGGTATAGGTTGTACTTCAATTCTAATAGATGTAATACTATCATGCGGGCAACCTGCAAATGATGCCTTGACTGTGTACCTGAAAGTATCTATAACATTCTGACTTATTTCAGGGTTTATGATAGCGTTGTTCGAAAATGTACTTGCAGGTGAATTTGTTGTCCATGTATATGTATACCTGCTATCTCCTGTACCTCTTATCTGTACTTTAGCACCTTCGCATATCGCGGTATCTGGGTTGTCAATTTTGAATCCATCGAGTACATCTACATTAACTGTGTCATAAGATTTACAAATAGATTTGTCAGACCCTATAGTTACATAGTACTTAATATCTTTAGGTGCACTGGTAAGCGGATTCATGATGGTATCGTTACTAAGATATGTCTTGGGTGTCCATTTGTAGCTGTATGTAACCCCTGTTGGCGGAGTCGCTTTCAGGTTTAATGTGACCGGATTGCCGGGACAAGTGACTGTATCATTTTGTCCATCGAACTTAGGGCCGGGTATCACACTTACTTTTACTGTATCTGCATTGTCCGGACAATAGGTATTGCTTGTAGAGGTTACTATATAATATGTAGTATCTGTAGGACTTGCTACAGGATTAGAACAATTGGTACAATTCAGGCTTGTAATAGGTGAACCACCAGGTACCACTGTCCATACAAAATTACTACCACCAGTAGCTCCCAGAAATGCAGGTCCTTTAGGGCATACACTTGTGTCGCCTAATCCTCTTGTGGTAGGCCATATATATATAGGTAATGTAAAGCTTTGATATAATAAAATGCCTGGTGGACGACAGGTGGAATCCTTTGATGTAACGATCAGTGTCTTAAGCCCTGTATCTGCTACAGATGGTGTCCACGAAAAACAACCTCTTACAGAATCTGTTTTCTGGTTGGTATAAGTAATTGTTGCACTTGGAAATGAGAATAGGTGGTTATCATCACCCATTAAGATAGCAGCCGTATCAGCTGATTTCAAATCAAAGCAGAAGCTTAGCGGCTGGCGTACACAACCTCTAATCTGGCCATTTACATAAGAGCCGTTTACGATTGAATTAGGGTCAGCGGTAACTGATGGTATAGTACTGCTACAGTTAAGTATCTGTACTTGTACGTCCCTGATAATCGAGCCGATCTGCACACCATTCCTGTATTCTTTTACACGCACTGTCAGGGTAGGGTTACCCAGCATAGTGGGAGTAAAACTCAACTGGCCGGTGAGTGCATTAGTTACAAATGAATTATTGGTTTGTATCGGGTTGTTGGGTATAGAATATGGCGGAGATGCCGAATTATATGTTAGATTCGTAGGTGTCGTTATACAGTTGGGTCCCGTTCGGGGTGCCATCACTTCGGTTACTAATGAATCATTATTGGGGTCCACAGCACCATTATTATATGTGTATGCCTGGTTTATACAACAATATGGTATCGGTTTGACCGAAAAATATGGTGATGAATTACCCTGGTAACTGCCTGTATTGTTAAATGTAGTTTCCAGGTAAAGATAGCCGCCTCCCACATTTGTACTGACGTTTCTGGCACTTACAGATACTGTGAATTTCCAGTAATTACATTGCAGGGGTAACGTCAAAATACAGGAATACCAAAACTCCTGGTAGCCGGGTATAGGTGAACCAACCTGCTGACACCTTGTAGGGTATCCGGAACAGCCGGCAGTTAGTGGCGTACCATTAGGTTGATTATATGGGGGAATGGTCCCATTCCATTTCTGCATGGTTACATTAAACGAGGTGTTAGTACAAGTATTGTAACAGCAAAGGTCTTGGGTAGCATACTCAGCGATACCGTTACAGTCTCTGTAAAACTTAAAGAAAAAACGATAAGTAGAATCGCTTATCCATTCATAAATAACCTCACCGCCTGCGCAGTGGTCAGCTTTTGCAATTGTTGGTTTTAAGGTAAACATCAATAGCAACATACTGATGCTTAAAAGTACTTTTCTATGTCTCATTCCTGTATCAATTTAGTAGTGAGGGTGGATAATCTAAGATATGAAAATTGCATTGAAAATGCACATTTTCTTATATATCAAGACAATAATTTATAGTGATTGTGTTGGGTATTTTCTTAAGTTTTTTTAACCATTACAAATAAATAACCCCCTTGTTAAAGGGGGCTATCTATTAATAAACTTTTAGTTATTATCTAACCAGGGTTACTTCTCCTTTGTAGTTTTCTATCAGACCGTCAGGATATGCAACTTTGATGAAGTAAGTATAGTTGCCTATGTCCTGAGGAATGTTTTTCCATGTACCATCCCAGCCTTTGTTGTTGTTAGCAAAGTATATTTCCTGGCCCCAGCGGTTGTACACCCTGAATTCCATAACCCTTTGAACTGTAAGGTTTGATACCCTGAATACATCGTTCTTTCCATCGCCATTCGGGCTGAAGGCTGAAGGTACGAACAGGTTATCACGATAGTCAATATTTACTCTTACAGAATCTGTGCTGCGACAACCATCTGCTGTAAGACCGGTAACTACATAAGTAGTAGGGCCCGTTGGTGTAGCTATTGGATAAGAGATATTCGGATTATCGAGTGTAGAAGCCTGTGTCCAGTTATACAATTTAGCACCATTAGCTAGGAGCTGAATGCTCTGGCCATATTTGATAGTAGTATCGTGGTTCAGCAAGTCTGTTTTAGGTAATGGTAATACCTTAACCCTCATTGTGAGTGTATC
Source organism: Flavipsychrobacter sp. (assembly GCA_044227125.1). Lineage (GTDB taxonomy): Bacteria > Bacteroidota > Bacteroidia > Chitinophagales > Chitinophagaceae > Polluticoccus. The sequence goes on along the minus strand of JBGAFS010000001.1, from coordinate 81,132 downwards.
AAAACAGAATACAGAATCACCAATTTCTATTTTGTAAGTAGTGGTAGCGAGAGGTTTCAGTATAGGTGCAGGGCAGTCAAAACAGCTGGCTGTATTATTAGCAAGCACGTATTTACCATCGCTTGTATACTCATACCATTTGTAAACGAATCCGCCATATGCTTTTGGAGCAGCTACTTCGCCGAAGCATATTGCTGTATCCAGTGGCGTAACACGGAAATCATGTTTAGGTACGAATATGTCTACTGAATCCCTTATATAACAGCCGCTATTGCCATATGTTTGTACAATATATTTAATGCTCTTATTTACATATGATAATGGTTGTTGTATTGTAGAGTCTGATAAATTATCTCCAGGGGTCCAGTTGATTTTAAATGGCAATTCCGGAGCATCTGTATAATTGAAAGCTACAACCGGACGACCAAGGCGTTCTATTATTGCCGATGAGGTAAGTGTACCACACATATCCTGAGATGCAACAAACGGTGTAGACTGTACAAATATAGCTGAGTTGTAAGTTGTTGGAGCGAATTTGATGATAGGTGATGATGGCAGGTTTGTACCACCGCATGCAGCCTGCGGAATCATTTCTGCATAACTGTAACAAAACTCTACAATCAGGTTCTTAGTAGTGTCCCAGTTATATGCATTATCAAAGGCAATCTGTTTCCAGCCATTTTGGAACAGTGTAGGTCCTGTAGCAGTGTACACATTAGTTACACCCGACTCAAAACCGGAAGTTTTGCTTAATGTGTTCTTATTGGTACATTTCAGGCCTATGCGGAAATTATTGTACTCATTCGTATCAGCTAATGCGTTAGTTATCTCGAACGCAATATCCCTTAATGTACATGAACGCACACCTTTTTCACGCAATTCTTCTTTCCTTATCAGGAATTGCATTTTTGCACTGCTCGTGTAGTTAGGGAATATCGGAGTTACAGGGCCGAGCGTATCGTAAGGTACATCACCGTATACAGGAGATCCATATACAGCAACTGAATCTATCCTGGCAGTTGGCGCTATCGTACCGATACCACAGCTCAGGTTACTGATTGGGCCTTTACCTGTAATTATAGCATCTAACTGAACGTAATCAGGACGACAAAGAATGAAAGGATTATTGGGGAATGCATTAATGGTATTAGTAGTGTCTGTGTATATAACAATTTCATCCTCGTTAATACATGTACCACCCTTATCAGGTCCTACAAGATCAGGTGTAAATACTTTGTAAGTTGTAGTTTTATTTACTGAAGCTATAGGATTAATAATATCATCTTTATTTAATCCTGTGCCATCTCCTGTGCCTACATTAGTCCATTTTACCCTTAAATTTTCTGCTCCTTTAACAAACAATTGTCTAGGTAGCGGATTTAATTCACAAACAGGTAAGTCCGGACCTGCATCCAATCCCTTTACTACTTTAATAAGTACAACTGTATAGTTTTTCAGTACAATTGGTTGCCATACCTGGCAGGTAGAATCTTTCGTAATTACTATGAATGTATGGTCACCATAATCTGAAGTTGTTGGTGTCCAGGTAAATGTACCTGTAACGTTATTTGTACCATCACCAACAGTAGACCATGAAGAGCCAGGGATCAGGTATGAGTTTGATTCCATATATACCTGGTGGGTAGCACTATCAGTTTGGGTATGAATATCAAACTTTAAATTACTACCTGGACAAACAAAAGTTGCATATCCCTGGTTAGATGTTTTAACTATTGAACCACCGCTAACAGCAAAATTTGTTGATACAGAATCTATACCAGGGGGCGGGGCAGTACAAGGAAGTACTGATACCTGCACATCTCGCCATATATAACCGAGTGGTGTACCTGTTCCTCTTTCAAACTCTTCTGCCCGGAAAGCGAACAGGAAGAAGCCTTGTACCGTAGGCGTAAAAGTTGCAGTACCTGTTACCGGGTTTAGTTTATAAGGATTTGCAGCTGATGATGCTATAGGGTCGGTAAGGCTATAAGGGCTGATATAGGGTATAGCACCACCAGGAAGCGGAGCCTGACAAGCAAGCTGTTGGAAAATAACCATTGAGTCCCCGTTCGGATCATAAGGTCCGTTGAGGTATGTGGTAGGTTGATTGATACAGATATAAGGCAGCGGGTTACTTAAGAACCTAGGAGTACTATTATTGTATTTGGTAAAGTTATTTAGCCCTGCTTCAATATAGATTGAAAGGCTGCTGGAGTTTGCAACGTTAAGGATATTGGCATTCCTTGCACCGCTTGTCCATGAGAAAACCCAGTCAGTCTGCGGAGAAGGTAATATTACACTTCCGGTATATATCCTTCGTCTGAAGGCAGGATATATATTAGCATTACCCATTACTTTACAACTGTTTAATGGTTCAAATGCAGGACAAAGAGAGTGAACAGTGTCCGGATCTGCGTTCACGTCAGTTACTGTCATATTGCCGGAAAAACCTGCATTGGCAGAACGATAACTTACATTTGTACTGGTTCCCAGATCGCCATAACAAGTCTGGCAACCAAAGTAGATAACCAGTGTTACATCGTACTTATACTCAGTAGTACCGGAACAACCGTCTACACCATCGCCGCTATATGTAACATATATATCTGCTGCGGCAAAGTGACAGGCATAGGATTTTTGTAAACCTGTTGCGAATAGCAGGACTAACAACATTAGTATTACCCTGCGGGCTGATTTAAAAGTAGAGACCATAGTTTTATCTCTTTATAAATGTGAAATTTGGATTAAATATAGTTAGCTTTTCTGTTCTTTCAAACATCCTATCTGATAAGTGTTATATTTCCTTGTTTTGTAATCTTTTTACCTGTCACAGTGGTTGCTTCAATGATATATAGATAGGTTCCCATTGCCTGTGTCTCACCATTAAATCTGCCATCCCATCCATCATTGATATCATTGCTTTCATATACTTTTTGTCCCCACCTGTTAAATATTGAAAAATGATTTAATTTGACATTTCCAAGGTATACAGGTTTTAGTTTACCATTAAGACTGCTGCCGGGTACAAAAGCGTTGGGTACTTCTATATATGAATCTGGCATAACTAAAAAGTTGATATCTGCTGATGCTTTGCAACCAAATTCTGTACTCGCAGTAACCGTATAGTGCGTATTAACTTCGGGTTGGGCAGAAGGGTTAGCAATTTTGGCATTGCTTAATCCTACAACAGGGAACCAATTGAAATACAAGCAGTTTCCGCCCGGTTGGATATTGTATCTTTCGCCAGGATAAAGACGTATTGTATCAGGCAGGTCAATTACAGCGCCAGGCCTTACACTTATTTTTACCATTTGGGTGTCAGAGCATTGGTTGGTATCAATTCCGTAAACGGTATATACCTGGCTGCTGACCGGCCATACGGTTGGGTCTGTACCTTTTGTGTTGCTTATGTTTTGGTCAGGGGTCCAGTGGAATTGTTTAACGCCATTTCCTGTCATGTGTATCTGGATGCTGTCACCCGGACAAACAGCTGTGTCGTTAGACAGTGTCATGAAATTACCGGAGAATACGGTTAATGTCATAGAGTCGGCATTTGAACAGCCTGCATTAGGGCTGGTTGCTACCAGTTTCACTTTATTGTCTCCAATAGCACTTGCAGTAAATATCGGGTTAAGGATATTGTCCTTATCCAGGGCTGCTGCCGGAGACCATTGTAATGCAAATGGGAAACCTGCCGGCGTTACAATACCATGCAATTTCATAGTATCACCGTAACACAATTTCGAATCGTCATCGACCTTAACAGTAGGTATGGGTTCTACGGTTATATCTACAGAGGTTACACTATCATTAGGGCATCCTGCAAAACTGGCCTTAACAGTGTAAGTATATTTATCGATTACATTCTGGCTGATCTCTGGGTTAATTATCGCATTGTTAGAGAAGGTGCTTGCAGGTGAATTTGTATACCATGTATATGTATATCGTGAATCACCGGTACCTCTTATCTGTACTTTTGCACCTTCACATATGAATGTATCAGGGTTATCAATTTTGAAACCGTCCAGCACATCTACAACTACTGTATCATAAGCCTTACACTTGCTGGCACTGCTGCCTACAGTTACGATATATGTAATGTCTTTATTGACGCTTGTTATCGGAGCTTCAATTGTATCATTGTTTAATCCTGTAGATGGAGACCATTTGTAGTTGTAGGTAACTCCCAATGGTGGGGTAGGTTTCAGGTTCAACATGATCGGGTTGCGCGGACATGTGATAGTGTCGTTTTGACCGATGAATTGAGGTCCGGGCAATACATCTACAACTACAGTATCGAAGTTATTGCTGCAATAACTGTTGATAGTAGATGTGACAAGATATTTAGTTGTTACAACTGGTGCTGCAACCGGGTTCTGACAGTTAGTACAGTTAAGGCTGTTAGGCGTACCGGACAGGATAGACCATTGGTAGTTACCACCACCTGTAGCACCTAAATAGGCCGGTCCTTTAGGACAAATGCTCGTGTCTCCGATTCCTATTGTTGATGGCCATATATATATAGGTATGGTTTTAGTATAGTAGATCATAATACCCGGAGGAGCACAGGTAGAATCTTTAACACCTATTATCAGGTTTTTAAGCCCTGCATCGTTTGTGCCGGGTGTCCATGAAAAACAACCGCGCACGGAGTCCTGCAATTGCATGTTATAGGTAACTGTGGCAGCAGGTATAGATTTACTATGGTTATCTTCTACAATGTATACAGAGTTTGGACTTATACCTACTACATCAAAACAAAAACTTAATGGTGTATTGATACAGCCGGAAATCTGGCCGGTGATTGAATTGTAAGCTCCGCCAACAACTGTGTTAGGGTTTACATTTATACCCGGAGGTAATATACTGCACGGTATTACCTGAACCTGTATGTCACGTATTATATAACCTATCAGTACACCATTACGGTATTCTTTTACCCTTGTGGTTAATGTAGAGCCCCCCTGCTGCGTAGCAGTAAAGCTTAACTGACCTGTAAGAGCATTGGTAGTAAATGTATTGTTAGTTTGTATCGGATTATTAGGTATAGAATATGGAGGGCCTGAGGTTGTAGAATTAAACCCAATAGCAGTAGGGGCAACATTACAAGCAGCACCTGTAAGCGGGTTAATAATTTCGGTTACTAAAGAATCATTGTTCGGGTCAATGGCGCCATTGTTAAAAGTAAAAGGAACATTGATACAAACATATGGTATCGGTTTTATAGAGAAATATGGTGAAGAATTACCCTGGAAGCTACCCGTATTATTGAACGTAGTTTCAACATATAAGTTGGGCTGAGGGAGGTTATTGCTCGGGTTACGTACACCCACCCAACATGCAAAACGCCAGTTATTGCATTGAAGTGGTAATGTAACTATGGCAGAATACCACCACTCCTGGTAGCCCTTCAGGTTGGACCCGGGACTATCACATGAGTTTTTGTATTGAGAACATCCTGCACTAAGTGACGAACCGTTAGAACGCCCATCAGGCAACAAGCCATTCCACGGGTTCATTGTTACATCAAATGATGTTTGTGTACATGTGTTATAGCAACACATCACCTGTGATGTTGGTGCTGAAGAGCCGGAACAGTCCCTGTATAGTTTAAAAAAGAACCTGTAAGTGGAATCACTTATCCACTCATATATCAGTTCGGCACCTGCCGCGTGCGATGCCTTAACCGTTACCGGTTTAAAAGACATAACAAGCACCGTAACAAGAATGGTGATGTAAAATGCAGACTTTTTCATAGCTGAATGTTTTATGTGCATGTATAAAAAGACAATGCAACATAGCTCTCGGTTGGGCACATAAAATCTTCTGAAACAATCATTAATAAAGGTGTTTAACTGATAGTTCAATATTGGCCGCTGAATTGTTTTCTGCGTTTAATAATACCTGATAAAAATTTTTTAAAGATTTTTTATCAGGTCATCAAAAACTTTAATACATAGTTTATATTGCTCAAATCTTTTTTCCCCTACATTGCAGTTATAAATATTATTAGTGATGAAAAAGATAGGAATAATTGGTTCAGGTATTGTAGCCAAAACATTGGGTACAGGCTTTATAAAGCATGGGCATACTGTGATGCTAAGCACGAGGGATATATCTAAGCTATCAGATTGGAAAGAAGCTAATGGAGATAAAGCACTGGTGGGCAGCTTTGAAGAAGCTGCGGTATTTGGAGATATGATAGTATTGGCCGTATCAGGTAAAGGCGCAGCAGAAGCTATTGAGATAGCAGGGCCGCAACACCTGGCCGGTAAAACAGTTATTGATACAACAAACCCGATAGCTGAAGCTCCGCCTGAAAATGGTGTGTTGAAATTTTTCACGAACGCAGATGAATCATTGCATGAAATATTGCAGGCAAGATTTCCGGCCATACATTTTGTGAAGGCATTTAATAGTGTCGGCAATGCTTTTATGGTAAATCCGAATTTTAAAGAAGGTAAGCCTACCATGTTCATTTGCGGGAATAACGAGGTTGCAAAAGAACAGGTTACCAATGTGTTGGATAAATTTGGCTGGGAGGTTGAAGATATGGGCAAGGATACCGCTGCCGGGCCTATCGAACAGCTATGCATTCTATGGTGTATCCCCGGATTTTTGCGCAACCAGTGGAGCCATGCTTTTAAATTGATGAAACAATAATTAGTTCAGATTGGATTTTTATTCCCTGCCTGATTACAGTATGGCAGGGAATATTTATTTTACACTATGCTACCAATAATAACCATCAGGAATCTTACAAAGAATTACGGTGAGAAGACCGTACTGAACAATATAAACCTTGATATTTACCCCGGGCAGGTAATAGGTTACATAGGGCCCAACGGCGCAGGTAAATCCACAACTGTAAAAGTACTGACAGGCATAATTCAGGATTATGAAGGAGATGTAACTGTTGCCGGGAAAGACCTGCGTTCAGACCTGATGGAGATCAAGAAAATGATAGGGTATGTGCCTGAGCTTGCGGAATTGTATGACCTTCTTACCCCGAGAGAGTATCTGACATTTACAGGCACTTTGTATCATATGGAACCTGCAGTGATAGATGAGCGCATAACAAGAATGCTGGATTTATTTGGCCTTGCAGAGAATATTGATCAGCGGATGGATAGTTTTTCAAAAGGTATGAGGCAGAAAGTTTTACTGGCTTCCGGATTACTGCATAATCCGAGTATCGTGATACTGGATGAGCCTCTTTCGGGGCTTGACGCTAATGCAGTGATACTGGTCAAAGAACTTCTGCAACGACTAAAGCAGGAAGGAAAGACCATCTTTTACTGCTCACATATGATGGATGTTGTAGAGAAAGTATCAGACAGGGTAGTGCTTATAGATAAAGGCAGGATAATAGCTAATGGTACCATTGCTGAGTTAAAAGGAGATACCGGCCAGTCATTAGAACAGATATTCTCTCGCCTTACTATTACAGACGATATTGGCCGAAGGGCAGATGACCTTGCATCAGCTATCAGTACTAATAACTAAAACATCCCGCCTTGAATAAGATATTATTATACCTGCTGATGTTGCCCGGTGGTTTATGGCGGGCCTTAGGCGCTGATACAGAACAGCTGAAAGCAATACTTTCGGTAAAGCTGAAAATGGACGACCGTAAGCCATTCGGTATGGGACGGTCACAAAGTAAAAAGCGTAAAACAAGATTCACTTCTACTATTACGTTCATTGTCAATTTCTTCGTCGGGTTTATGTACATATTTCCGATGGTGACTTTCAAAGACCCTTATATGTCTTTGTTTGGCCTGTATACTATGCTTATGGTATTGCAGACATTCGGCCTTATAACAGATTTCTCCAGTGTATTAATTGATACCCGCGATAAACTCATCATCTTTCCCAAACCTGTTGCAGACCGTACAATATTTGTATCAAGGATGCTGCACATATTCATCTACTTTTTCCGCAGTGTATTTCCTATGTCGCTGGCACCATGGATCGTGTGGACTATCCTGCACGGATGGAAAGGTGCAATATGGTTTCCTGTGCCTATGGCATTGCTTACGTTCATCTGCTTGTTCCTTGTTTTAGGTTGTTATTTGCTTTTATTGAAATTGGCTAAGCCTGAAAAATTTAAGGACATCATCGGGTCATTCCAGATATTGTTTTCTATACTTCTGTTCATTACTTACTATTTCATGCCGAGGATACAGGATTTCGAGGCGCTCAAACATTTTACTATTGAGAGTGTATCCTGGATACGCTTCACGCCATCATACTGGCTGGCATCCTGCTGGTATTGGGTGGAGCCGGAAAAGGCTACACTTGCCGGTACAGCCTGGTTTAGCATACTTGCTATATTACTTCCGGTTGTGATGTTGTGGGTGACAGTAAAATTCTTTGCCCCAAGTTTCATACGAATAATCAGTGCAATAGATGGTATAGAGGTGTCGCCTGCAAAACGTACAGTAAGGCAAGCTAAGCGTGGTAGTCGCTATGCGCAGTTGGCCAATATCCTTAATCGCAATGATGCTTCTAAAGCAGGGTTCATGGCTACATGGTTACTGACAGGAAGAAGCAGGAATTTTAAGATGCGCGTATACCCCGGCTTTGCTTACGTCCCTGTTTACTTCGTTTACCTGCTCACGCTCAACGATATGCCACTGGCAGATGTCTGGGCACAATTGCCGGAGACAAAGAAGCACCTTGTGATATTATACATGTCAGGTTTTGTTATCATGAATGCAATTAATTTTGTCACTATAAGTGAACAATATAAAGCAGCATGGGTGTATCATTCAGCACCGGTTAAGGTGCCTGGCAGTGTATTAGGTGGTGCATTTAAAGCTATTTGGATAAAGTATTTCTTTCCTTTCATAAGTATACTGGGCATATTCGTAGTATATGTATGGGGATTACCGGCTATACTGGATGTGTTGTTGGCGATGGTCAATGTTACTCTTTTTGTGGTAATGATGATGCGGGTAAATCAACGATACCTGCCATTCTCTATTCCTGAAATGATACGTTCATCAGGAGGTAAAGCAGTGGCTAGAATTTTCTTTGTATTTATCCTGATGGGTGGTTTAGGCTTTGGTCATTATCTTGCGTCCTATTTTTGGTGGTTGAAACTGCTGTTTTTGATATTGTCTTCCATATTTCTATGGCTGGTTTGGGATAGCTATATCAGTACAAGCTGGGAGAATATCAAAAGAGCAGAAGATGCTTTATAAGTGAACTTATATTTTTAGAATGAAGAAATTAAACCTGTTATTCATTGCCGCTATAGTTGCGGGTTGTAATACTAAACTTGTTAAGGATAAAGAAGTAATATCAAAAGATGTACATACCCAGAGCAATGCGGATAGTATTAATATTTCTGCACTTAACCTGGATATTACTGTTGATTTTGAGCATAAGCAAATATCCGGCAGGGCAGACTGGGCGATTAGTAATAAGAATGGCTTGAAGCAGCTTCGCATGGATACATATGATCTTAGTATCGATAGTGTAGTAAGCGATGGTAAAAAACTTACGTTTAATTTAGATAAGGCTGTTGAGCATCTGGGCAGCCGCCTTAATATAGATATTCAACCAGCCACTAATGCTGTTTCTATATACTATCATACGGGGGCTAATGCGCGTGCGCTGCAATGGCTTGAGCCACAGCAAACCAATGGCAAGAAATATCCTTTCCTCTATACACAATCTGAATCTATCTATGCACGCTCATGGATACCTTGTCCTGATGGCCCGGGTATTAGGTTTACCTATACAGCAAGAGTAACTGTACCTAAGGGATTACTTGCATTAATGAGTGCAGAGAATCCGCAGCAGGCAAATGATAGCGGTGTATATCATTTCACAATGGATAAACCTGTGCCTGCATACCTCATGGCGCTGGCTGTGGGTGACTTACAGTTTCGCAGCATAGATGAACGTACAGGTGTGTATGCCGAACCAACAATGATAGACAAAGCACGTTATGAGTTTGAAGATGTAGGCAAAATGGTAAAGACAGCAGAAGCTTTGTATGGCCCTTATCGCTGGGGCAGGTACGATGCTGTTGTTCTGCCTCCGGGGTTCCCTATTGGTGGTATGGAAAATCCGAAGCTTACATTCTGTACTCCTACCATCATAGCCGGAGACAGGTCTTTGATGAACCTGATAGCGCATGAACTGGCGCATAACTGGAGTGGCAATCTTGTTACCAATGCTACATGGGATGATTTCTGGATGAATGAAGGGTTTACCGTGTATTTCGAACGTCGTATTACAGAGGCCATGACTGATAAGTCATATGTGGATATGCTATGGGAACTTGGCTACCAGGACCTTGAAAAAGAAGTTGAAGACCTGGGTAAAGACAGCAGGGATACACACCTGAAACTGGCATTGGAAGGCCGCGATCCTGACGACGGCCTTACGGATATACCATATGAAAAAGGCGCTTTGTTTCTCAGGTTGATAGAAGATAATGTAGGCAGGGATAAATTTGATGTATTCCTGAAAAACTACTTTAATGAACACGCATTTAAAACTATCACTACAGAGCAATTCCTTACTTATCTTGATAAGAACTTGCTGAAGGGAGACAGTGCTCTATATAAAAAGCTGGATATTAATGCCTGGGTATATGGCCCCGGCATACCTGTCAATGCACCTAGAATCAACCCTGTAAGGTTTATAGCTGTTGACAGCCAGCGGGAAGCATTTTTGAAAGCTATGCCTGCGAAACAACTTAATACAAGCTCATGGACAACAAATGAATGGCTCCATTTTCTGCGTAAGATGCCAAAGCCATTGAGCCTTGCACAAATGAAGGAGCTTGATAATGCTTTTCACCTTACTAATACAGGTAATAGTGAGATAGCTGACCTCTGGTTTGTAATGTCTGTTGCAGCCGGTTATGAGCCTGCATACAAAGCAATGGATGATTTCCTGAGCAGGGTAGGCAGAAGAAAATTCCTTGAGCCATTATACCACGAAATGATGGAGACTGGTAAGGTTCAAATGGCTAAGGATATCTATGCCAAATACAGGGGTAATTATCACCCGCTGGCGCAAATGAGTATCGACAGAATTGTAAACTATACTAAACAGTAATATACAATATGCGAAGCCTCTTTATTGCTTTAATGATGATGTGGGCGAATGTAGTTTTTGCTTCGAAATCCGACACTGCTTTTTTTGATAAAGACTGGAAGCTGTGCAATAAAGAGCAGGCTGCATTTTTCAGGCCAAAGCCCAAGCTGGATAAGGATAAAGGCAATTATAAGGTCGTTGATTATTTTATTTCTGGCATAAAACAAATGGTGGGTTATTTTGACAGCACCGACGAGTTCATGACCAACGGAGATATTTCAGATCAGTACCAGAATGGCTATTTCATCTTCTATTATCCTAATGGCAATGTAGATGATGAAGGCCCGTATAAAAAAGGCGAACGTCACGGACTCTGGAAGTTTTCAGCAGACAGCACCGGGAGGGTAAGGGTTGAGTGCATGTATAGTAATGGCATGCGTCACGGGCACAGAAAAGTCTATCATCCCAATGGTAAATTAAGCCGTGATGAATTGTTTGAAGATGATGAATTTGTTTCAGGTACCTGTTATGATGCGAGTGGCAAAGAAGTGCCATTCTTTCCTTCAGAAAAGATGCCGGAACCCACAGTTAATATAGGAGAGTTCATAGGGCAAAACCTGAAGTATCCGAAGCAGGCAGTAAAAAAGAAAGTTGAAGGCAGGGTAGTAGTGAAATTTGTGGTTGATACCGATGGAAAGATAACAAACGCGGTTGTAATACAGGGTATTGGTGCAGGTTGCGACGAAGAAGCGTTGCATGTAATAAATAATATGCCACCCTGGAAACCGGGTATGCAGGAAGGTGTACCTGTAAAAGTATATTACACCTTACCTATAGCATTCAAGCTAACGTACAAGTAGTTAATATAGATCAAGGAAATTGAGAACCGAACCAGTCTCCGATATAATTAATCGTACAGGCCGCATGTAGCACCCGGACGAACAGAGTATTTTACCCTCAGGTTCTTACATTCCCAATTGGCTTCTTCAAAATTAGAATCTTTAATAACCTTAGTCTCAAGCACGGTAGCACCATCTGTGCAGGTGCAGGTAAACTCACCCGTTTGATTTTTTTTGCATGATGCAAATATTACCAAAGAAGCTATTGCCAATAGAGTCAGACGGCCCATGTATTAGATTTTATGACTGAAAGATACTAAAAAAATTACGGGAAATGCAAGAGCCAGTTATTGGTCGTATATACCGCACCAGGTATAATTATTGATTTGAGAGGTGTTCGTAACCTTGTATTTGGTTTGCAATGCTTCACAGCGTTTTTGAGCAGTATTACGGTTTACATTCGTATAATCAGCTTTTTCTACTACGCTGGAGCCGTTAGTGCAGGTACAGGTATAGTTTCCGGTCTTTTGGCATGATTGAAGCCCTATTAATAATGCTGATAAAACGATCAGACGGATCATATTGCGATAATTTTCAATAAATATACAAAAAAGCTGCAGATATATACTAATACCCAACTGCTTGCGTTATATCTAATGTCTATAATAATATCTAAAACAGGAAAACTATGCTTCGTACAGTTATAGCTACAATTACTTTAGTTGCTGCCGGTAGTATCAGTTATGCCCAGAAATTTGAATTAGGCATACATACAGGTGTTTCTCATTCACGCATGAAAGTGTCAAATACCAATATGACATCTGTTAGGGTTGCAGTTTCTGAAGGTTATAATGTCTGTAAGCATTTCCAATTAGGCGTTATGGTCGATTATTACCGTATACCTTACTACGAAAATATCACTCCTGTATTGTTTGACCTGTACCCGAGCATCAATAATCCTGACAGGCCCAGCGCATGGGGCTCTGATGGCTACAGGGCAGTACTGTCATGCAAAGCATTTGCAAACATGAAATTTAATATTGGCAAAAAGCTCACTGCTTATGCAGGTACTTCAGGTGGTTATGTTACTACCTTCGAACCCAAGGGAGAAGTGCGCAGATATACTATGCCGGATGATGGTTATGTACTGGGTGCACAGGCAGGCATGAAACTGAAAGTATCAAAAAGTATAAGTGTTGGCCTGGGTATGGGCATTGACAGGTTAAGCCTGCATTCAGGTGGTAACCTCACATATTATCCGCAGTTGGATAATACCAGAGCAAGCACTGTGCATTATACATATCCTGTAACAACGGGAGTAACAATAGGGCTCTGATTTTCATTTTTATATGTTGTTTCATAAAAGGCGCGGATACACCGCGCTTTTTATTTTAATGAAGCCGTGATTTACTGCAAATATTTTTTTCAATGCAGGCAGAGTAGAATAATTTTATTCAACATTCTATTAGCAGGTATATAATCATGAAAAAGACAACGGGTTTGCTTTCTATTCTTCTTTTGACTGCACTATGCTTCAGTTTTGCAGGCAGGGAAGATGATGCAAACACTATACCACCAACACCACAGCGCACAGGCGATGCTACTAGAGGCTATGAATATCTTACTACCGGCGATTTTATAAAAAGTGGTGTCCCGTATAGGTATTTCATAATGGCAAACGGGAAAGCAGATTATGACTACCTGAACAGGTCAGGTAAAAACGCAACTGTATCATATGGCTATAATGTAATAACGCATGATGATGTGGATATGGTAGTACCAACCTGCCTGCAGTGCCATGCACGCATGTTTGACGGGCAGTTGGTGATAGGACTTGGCAATAACGCAATCAATTTCGCCCATACCAAAAGTGTAGATGTTTCTTCGCAGATAAAGATGCTTAAGGCATTATCTCCCCGTCAATACAGGGCGGCAGAAGCATTCTTCAAATCTTTTACGGTAAGCTATCCGCTGATGGAAACAGAGGTGAGGGGAGTGAACATTGCTGATAAGCTGGCTGCTATACTTGTGGCACACAGGGACCCGCAAACATTAAAATGGTCTGATTCTGCACTGTTGAAGATACCCGAAGAAGTAATACCTACTGATGTACCTGCATGGTGGCTCCTGAAAAAGAAGAATGCCATGTTCTATACAGGTTTCGGCCGTGGAGACCAGGCCACATTCATGATGCTCTCTAACCTGCTGACTGTAAAAGACAGTGCCGAGGCCCGCGAGGTAAGTACCCATTTCGGAGATGTAATGGCATACATAAGATCTATAGAAGCACCGAGATATAGCAAGATCATTGTGGAAGAAAAAGCAAAAAGGGGAGAAGTTGTTTTTAATGAAAACTGTAGCTCTTGTCATGGCACATATGGTAAGAATGGGAGCTATCCCAACAGGCTGGTTCCTTTGTCTGTTATACAGACAGACTCTATGTTGTGTACTTCTATAGAAACAAACACACCCTTTCTGGATTGGTTCAGGAACAGTTGGTTTGTGCAGGGAGATAATCCGGCATTTCTTGTACCATATCATGGCTATATAGCCCCGCCGCTGGATGGTGTATGGATAACAGGCCCATACCTGCACAATGGTTCTGTGCCAACTATAGAAGCCCTGCTCAACAGTAAGCTAAGGCCGGTGTACTGGCAATGGGATTTTACCAGTGCTTCCTATGATTATAATAAGCTCGGGGTACAGTACCAGGTAATAGACACAGCTATTGCCAAGAGGGTATATAATACTACCTTACCCGGGTACAGCAACAGCGGGCACTATTTCGGTGATGCACTTACGGACGAAGAACGATCTGACGTGATAGAATACCTGAAGACCTTATAGCATAAAAAAATCCGCAGCTTAGCTGCGGATTGATAATACATGCTGATAATAATATTAGCCTAAATAAACTTTCAGCGCATTGCTGTAGCGAGCTTTTTGCAGGCGTTTGATAGCGCGTTCTTTTATCTGGCGTATGCGTTCTTTTGTCAGGTCGTACTTTTCGCCTATTTCTTCAATTGTCGGTCCGTCATCACCTTCCAGGCCAAAGTAAGCACCCAGTATCTCAGCTTCACGTACGCTCAGTGATTTCAGTATGCGTTTTATTTCATTACGCAGGCTGTCTTTCATCACATCTTCGTCCGTATCGCTGGCACCTTCCAGCAGGTCGCCCATAGCCACATCTTCTGCTTCGTGCACAGGTGCATCCAGTGATGTGTGGCGTGTATTGCTGGTGAAGATATTGGTGATCTCAGTTTCACTCATGTCCAGTATCTCTGCCAGTTCTTCAGTAGATGGCTCACGCTCGTTCTCCTGTTCAAAAGCTATATAAGCTTTGTTGGCTTTGTTGTACGTGCCTATCTTGTTCTGCGGCAGGCGCACCAGGCGTCCCTGCTCGGCTAAAGCCTGCAGTATAGACTGGCGTATCCACCATACGGCATATGATATGAATTTGAAACCTTTGGTCTCATCAAAGCGCTGTGCTGCTTTTATCAGGCCCAGGTTACCTTCATTGATCAGGTCACTCAGGGAAAGGCCCTGGTGCTGGTATTGCTTTGCCACCGAAACCACGAAACGGAGGTTAGCTTTCACCAGTTTTTCCAGTGCACGCTGATCTCCCATATGTATTTTTTGCGCAAGTGTAGTTTCCTCTTCAGGGGTGATCATTGATATCTTACTGATCTCCTGCAGGTATTTTTCTACGGCTTGCGAATCGCGGTTGGTGATCTGGGTGGCAATTTTTAACTGCCTCATAAAAATTCTCCTTTTAAAATATTAATTAATGTTGTGTCGGGTTATTATCGATTGTTGTAATAAGACATTTAAAAACGTCTGAAAGTTTGTTTGATTGTGTCTTTATTTCAACATTTTATAAGCATCAAATTTTATTCCACTTTTTTGTAATAATTTCTTAATATATTGTATATACAGCTATCTTTTCCGCCAAAACCTTGACTCTGTTGTATCAGAGCGGTTTATGGATTTTATCTATACCATTATATCTTATTAAGTAAATTTTAATGGGTATAATAATTTTGGCGGGGGAACTGCAAAGCTATATCGCAACTGCCAAAAATGCTACCTTTGCCGCACAAAATGACTGAACTTTAACAATTATATGCAAAAAGACCTTTATCAACACCCGGACTATTATCTCGTTGATGAATTATTGACAGACGAACACAAGCTTATACGTGATGTTGTTCGCTCATATGTAAAAAAGGAAATATCTCCCATTATAGAGGATTATGCCCAGCGTGCAGAGTTTCCTAAGCAAATAATAAAAGGACTGGGCGAACTGGGCTGCTTTGGCCCCTTCATCCCTGCCAAATATGGTGGCCCCGGCCTCGATTACATCTCTTACGGCATCATGATGCAGGAACTGGAACGCGGCGACAGCGGCATCCGTTCTACAGCATCTGTGCAGGGCTCACTGGTTATGTTCCCTATCTACAAATTCGGTAGCGAGGAGCAGAAAATGAAATACCTGCCAAAACTTGCAACAGGTGAACTGATGGGCTGTTTCGGGCTCACAGAACCTAACCATGGTTCAGACCCGTCGAGCATGCTGAGTAATTTTAAAGATGCGGGCGACCATGTGATACTGAACGGCTCAAAAATGTGGATATCAAACGCACCGTTTGCAGACATAGCTGTGGTATGGGCAAAGGATGAAGCAGGAGAGATACACGGTATGATAGTAGAGCGTGGTATGGAAGGTTTCAGCACGCCCGAAACACATGGCAAATGGTCGCTCCGTGCATCTGCTACAGGTGAGCTGGTGTTTGACAATGTAAAAGTGCCTAAAGAAAATATACTGCCGGGTGTGAAAGGACTGAAAGGGCCTTTGACCTGCCTGTCAAGTGCCCGCTATGGTATAGCATGGGGTGCGCTGGGTTGTGCTATGGATTGTTATGATACAGCATTGCGCTATTCACAGCAGCGTATACAGTTTGGCAAACCAATTGCAGGCTTCCAGCTTACGCAGAAGAAACTGGCAGAAATGATCACCGAGATAACTAAGAGCCAATTACTCAACTGGCGCCTTGGTGTGCTCCGCGACCAGGACCGTGCCACACCTGCGCAAATATCTATGGCTAAGCGCAACAGTTGCGATATAGCCTTGAAGGTAGCGCGTGAAGCAAGGCAGATGCTGGGTGGTATGGGTATAACAGGAGAGTTCAGCATTATGCGCCATATGATGAACCTGGAATCTGTAGTTACCTACGAGGGTACACATGATATACACCTGCTGATTACCGGCATGGATGTAACTGGATTGAACGCATTCAAATAAGAACATCAAGGCGTCATTTCGACTGTAAGGAGAACATTCTCAGTGAAGCTAAATCTCCTGAGTCTTGTAAAGAAGTTTAATAGATACAAACAAAGCCTGCTCATTGAGCAGGCTTTTGTTTTAGTACGTCTTCATTAACTTTATAGCTCAATACTAATGGTATGAAACTTGAAAGGGTATACAAACTGATCTTCGCCAGCATATACCCACTCTATATTAAAAAAGTAGAGTCGAAGGGGCGTAGCGTAGAGGAACTGGATACAGTGCTCTTCTGGCTCACGGGCTATAATGCTAAAACACTGCAAAAGCAAATTGATAAGAAGGTAGACCTTGAAACGTTTTTTGCAGAGGCGCCGCAACTCAATCCCAATGTATCAAAAATAACAGGCCTTATATGCGGCTACCGTGTAGAAGAAATTGAAGACCCATTGATGCAAAAGATACGCTATATGGATAAGCTGGTAGATGAGCTGGCCAAGGGTAAGAAGATGGAAAAAATACTAAGGGCTTAATCAAGTGCTCTCCTCCTGTTTTTAGGAGGAGTACCCGAGAGCAGCGAGTGGGAGGTGGTTGACTCGCGCTATACTATAAACAATATGTATGAAACTAATACGCATCACATTCTTTCTCTACTGGCTGATACTTTTTGGAGTTGTCTTCATGCCTGCTTCCTGGAAATCAGACGCCTTAGGTTTATGGGTTACAATATTTGCTATGTTATTATGCCTTGCCAATGCAGTTATTATAGTGGTACGCATCAATAAACTGAAGGGTTTTGAGCCCTTTCTGTACCTGCTGGTAGATATTGCCTATATGGTAGGGTTCATGATACTTATAAACCAGTTGAGTAAAATATCTTGTTGATCGTCCTGAATATTAGTCGGTAATTAATAATAACTATTAAACAGCTAGCACACTTTCGTATTATGCATAATGCTGTTTAAATTTGCTTATTAATAAACAGAACCTGTATGAAAAGAACCCTCATTCTGTTCCTTGTAATAGTCCTATGCACTTTACAGGTCAGAGCCAGCCATTTTGCCGGCGGAGAAATACGATACGAATACAATGGTACCAACTATACCATATACGGTACAAAATACCTGGCTTGTCAGAGCAGTGTGTTATTTGATACATCGATGTTTATAACCATTAATTCAGCATCCCTGAGTTTCAATACAACAAGATACCTGAAGCTACAATATGTTGATACTTTTAAAACAGGTTGCCTCGGCGATACAACGAGATGTACTAATATAAATGCTCCTATAACAGGTTACATGGCATTATACTTTACAGATACAGTCAGCCTTCCATCTGCCGCAGACTGGCTTATTGAATATACTTATTGTTGCAGGGATAACACGACGAATCTATTTGGGGGCATATCCGGTTCATCATATGTTTTCGCTACACTCAATAACTCGTCAGGCAATAACTCAAGTACAAGGCTCAGCAGCTATACTAATTATGTGACAAGAGTGAATGATACTGCACACTTGCCGCTTATGGGTACAGATATAGATGGTGACAGTGTGACATATGAGTACATCGCCCCGTTGCAGAATGCTACCTCACCTGTCGGCTATAATATCGGGTATTCAGTTACATTGCCATTTGGTAGTGGCGTAACTGCGTTCTCTGCTGATAATAATTATATGCTGTTATTGTCACAAACACAGGGTGAGTTTGGACTGGCATTTATGGTAAAAGAATACAGGGCAGGTGTATTGGTTGGCAGTTATATAAGAGATTTCCAGGTTTCCTGTTATGCTTCGTCCATGTTCCCCGGCTCAAACACAAACACTGTACCTGTTCCTGTAAATAATGCAAACCTTACTACTTATACATGCCCCGGCAGTAATAATAGTGTGATGCTGAACTTCGTTGATCCTTCATTTTCTGATTCAGTTTATGTAGAAGTTATACCTCCGGTACTTCCTGGTTTTGTTTTTAACAGTACAGTTAAGCCGGGTATTGGTAAGGCTAATGTGCATATCACATGGTCTTCTCCGGCGGGTCTAAATCCGGCGCTATTATCTTTGTTTAATATACGTCTGAAAGTCAGGGACAATGAATGTCCGTACAATATGATAGAATATACTTTGCAGGTACGCACCCGCGATTGCATTGCAGACAGTGTTTGGCCGGGCGATGCTAACAGCGATGGTGTAGTAGATATCTATGACCCATTGTCAATAGCAGTAGCAGATGGTGAGATAGGCACTACACGTACCGGTGCTAATATATTATGGGTGCCACAGGCTTGCGCTGCATGGACCAACGTGTTTCTTACCAATAATATTAACATGAAGCATGCCGACTGTAATGGTAACGGCAGGGTAGATGCTACAGACCTCACAGCAGTAAACAGCAATTATACACTTAGTCATCCTGTTCGTCAGGGTATCGGACTGGCTTATGCTGATACAGTCAATACACAATTGTACCTTGATACGACAGGACTGACATTTGAGCCCGGCAAATCGGTTTCTATACCTATAAAATTGGGAACGCTTGCTAACCCCATGGCTCGTATGTATGGCATAGCAACAACATTTGATGTACAGGGTGTGGCATTATCGATACCTATGGCGGTAAATACATCTGTTAGCTGGTTGCCGGGTTCTGCCGCTATGGTTGATTTCTCAAAATCTGCCAATAACAATACACTAGACTGGGCATTTGCACGCAGAGACCATAATAATAATACAGGTCTTGGCATAATTGGTAAGCTACAGGTAGATATACCGGCCAATACGCCTTTACATACCCTTATGACCATCAATGTAAGCAACCTGAGGATCATTGACAGTATAGGGCGTGTTATTACATTGGGTTACAACCCTATAGGTGCAAAGGTGTATATTGATTTCCCTGTTTCGGTCAATGATGTGCATGCGGTTATTAATACAGCATCTATACTCCCTAATCCGTCAGGCAGCGAAGCTGTAATTGAGTTTAGCATGGCAAAAATTGCAGGTGTACGGGTTACTGTTACAGATATAGCGGGCAGGGTAGTATGGACAAGTGCTGTTGCCGGTACAAAGGGCACACAACAGGTAGCATTACCTGCCGGAGAACTCACTTCAGGTATCTATTTTGTAAAACTATCTGCCGGAAATGATGCTGAGCAGGTAATGAAATGGATAAAAAATTAATTGCATTTTTTTAGCTTTGCGTTAAACACAAACAAGCAAAAGGGAAAGAGAACAAAGCAATAAACGGGCCGGTTATCCGGCCTTTTTTCTTTGCCTGTTGTAGAAGATATACAGGGTATATAGTGCCAGGAATGGCAATGGGCTGGTAAAGAACAGCCGTATATTCCAAATGTTGGTCCTTGTGGTTTCAGAAATGCGCAAGCCGCTGATTATTAATACTCCATAGCCCGCTACTAATAGTAATACTATAGAATATATGCCCACCCAAATGAAGTTGAGCCATGACTCCTTCTTCTTCCATGCATAGTAGCCGGACAGGCCAATGCCTATTACAGCTATTACATGAAACACATGCCTGAACATCACTGTTTTCTGAAGCCCCAGGTATTCAGAATCCAGCAGCCATATAATAAGGATAGCTACCTGTGCGGTAATAATTCTTTTCTCAGGCTTCATGTTTCATGTAGTTTCGGCTGTATTGTACCCAGCAGTAGAAGATGAAACCATAAATGATGAGCTTGAACAGGTAGTGGTGTGCAAAATCAGCATATTGTTTATGCATACATACCAGCCAGGTAAGCCCTACACACCTTAATATATTGAGTATGAAGATGGCAGCAACGCCCAAGATGGTGTACATCCAGAATTTCTTTCTGCCGGCGGGCATGCACAGCAGGAAGCCTATATATACCACAAAAAGCTCAAGCCCGTTGCAGCCATCCATAACAGACAGCATCCTGCGCCCGTTTACGTAAATAATATCTTTCTCCCCGTTTACAGAAATAACATCGCCGCCCGAAAGTTTGGCATATATGACCGCGGTAAGATGGCTTGTAACATCTGTAAGAGGCCTGTCCAGTATCCTGCCCGGTTGCAGGCCAAGAATATATATGCTTTTCCAGGCAACAAAAATGATAAGAGCCCTTAGCAGAAATACTCTTATTGGCTTAGGTATCTTATAGTACTCGGTTAGTATTTGGTTCATTCGCGCTTAAAAATAATCATGTATCTCTATATAACCACATGTTATTTGCGTTATATGATTACAGGTTAAGGGTGTTTATAAAACCTGCAATATAACCCAGGTTGAATGGTTGGAACTATATATAAAAAAGCAACCCGCTGAAGAACGGGTTGCGTTTCATAGTGAGAGGTCACACGGTTCGTGTGCCTGTATGGGATGCGTAATTATGCATCCATACCGTGATGGAGTATCTTGAATACCTGTTATTTAATGAATATGTCTCCTTATACTGCTGCGCAGAATACGCATGGGTTATAGTCGGTGGAATAATCAGGGGCTATTTATTCCGTTGCTTACAACACAAACATAATCAAAGAATTTCATTTCAACAACGTGAAAAACACCCATTTTTATAAAAAAGTTTTCAGCCTGTAAAAAGTCACAATTGTTAATATCTATAGTCGTAAATTTGCTATATAAAATACTCCTTTAGGGAGTATAAGCTCTTTGACATACTGTAAACCTATATCAGACATTTTTGTCCGGAAATAGCATTGCTTTTAAAAATGGATTTTTTTGACGCCATTAGGTACTTTTTCCAATGTTTATCATCCTGCCCTGTGTTTTATGAAAATCGCAAAATCCGTATTACTTTTGTCTAAATCTCGCAAGTTTGAAGACCCTGCTCGATAACAAACAACTGAATATTACACTGCAGCGGCTTGCTCATCAATTAATTGAGAATCACCTCGATTTTAAGGATACTGTAATTATTGGCATACAACCCCGCGGGGTATGGCTGTCAGACCGTATAGCCAAACTGGTAAGGGAGATTACAGGTTATGAGCATATCAGCTATGGTAAGCTGGATATTACTTTTTATCGAGACGATGTGCACCAGAGTAATGAGATACACCTGCCTGCACAAACAGATATCAGTTTCAGCATTGAAGACAAGAATGTGATTCTGATAGATGACGTACTGCATACGGGCCGCACGATACGGTCTGCCATGGATGCCCTGATAGACTTTGGCAGGCCCCGCAATGTGGAGCTTATGGTGCTGATAGACCGCAGGTATAGCCGCGAGTTACCGATACAGCCCGATTATACAGGCCAGGCCGTAGATACCCTGATGACCCAGAAAGTGAAAGTGTACTGGATGGAAAAGGATAATAAAGATGAAGTGGTACTTATTGATAAACAGTAAAACAAAGTTTGAATGTCGCTCTCTGTAAAGCACCTGCTTGGAATTAAAGAACTGCAACCGGAAGATATACAGCTCATCTTTCGTACGGCAGATAATTTCAAACAGATCTTGCAAAGGCCGGTAAAAAGGGTGCCTGCGCTCAGGGACACGACAATAGCTAACGTCTTCTTTGAAAACTCAACACGTACCCGTATTTCCTTCGAGTTGGCAGAGAAAAGGTTGAGCGCAGACGTGGTGAACTTTGCAGCCTCAGGCTCTTCTGTATCAAAAGGAGAAACACTGATAGATACCGTAAACAATATACTGGCCATGAAGGTAGACATGGTGGTGATGAGGCATTCTGCCAGTGGCGCACCATGGTTCCTCGCTAATCATATAGATGCCAGTATCATCAATGCAGGCGATGGTATCAATGAGCACCCCACACAGGCCCTCCTTGATTCGTACTCCATACGCGAAAAACTGGGTGATGTAAAAGGCAAGAGAATAGCTATAATAGGGGATATCATGCACTCAAGGGTGGCATTGAGTAACATCTACTGCCTCACCAAGCAGGGGGCAGAAGTAACAGTTGCCGGCCCGCCAACACTTATACCACGAAACATCGAAGACCTCGGGGTTAGGGTAGAGTATGATGTGAAGAAGGCACTTGAATGGTGCGAGGTTGCAAACGTACTCAGGATACAATTGGAACGGCAGCACAAACCACTCTTCTCTACGCTCAGGGAGTATGGACTCTACTATGGCATCAATAAGCAAATGCTTGATAGTCTTGAACGAGATGTGATCATCATGCACCCGGGCCCTATAAACAGGGGAGTGGAATTGAACTCTGATGCTGCTGATAGCAAACAGTCTATCATTCTCGACCAGGTAGAAAATGGTGTAGCTGTGAGAATGGCAGTTATATATCTCCTCTCCGGAAAGGGCGAGGTAGAGCAGGCCTAGTTTTCTTAAATACCATATACTTCTTAGAGCCAGATGGTACTGGTGTAAAACCCATGTAATCAAGGTATTTCACCATGTTGCTCATACAATACCCGGCGTCTACAATGGCATAGTTCCTCGGTTTGAATGTAATTTCAGAACGCTGCATTCTTTGCAGGTATGCCAGGAAGGCCCAATCGTCAAGTGTATTATAACAGGCAGTTATGAATTCACCTTTCGGTATCACAGCCTGCAGGCTTCTTACTTCTGCAATAGTCTCTTTGTTCTGGCCGTTTGATTGTGCTTTAGGTATAAGGTAAACGGTAGCGGATAAGATAACTGCAGTGAGTATAGGATACTGGTACTTGTTTATTGCAGCAGGCAGTTTCACTTTAAGGAATAATGCCTCTGCATACGGCTTAATCAAAGCATAAAAGCCTGCTGCGAAATATGGGAATGCCGGTATATTATAATAAGGCCTTTGTTTCGTACTAAGTATCATAGGCAGGGTAGCGCTGAGCGCAACTAATATGAAGAGTAAAGCAATCTTCCTGTTATTATTGGCACCGGTTACATCTTTGTTTCTAAGCTTGATGCTAAGGAGATATATAATAAGAGTAATACCCAGCATAGGAGCCAGGTCAGTAAGCATGTATTTAAATACGGCATATCTTCCCCACGCGTCTGTCATTTCCCGCTGTCCGCCTATAGCAGCAAGTACTTGCTGGTTAAGATACTTCTCAAGACATTGCCGTGGGGCTGCAAATTGCCAGAGTATAAGATAGCATGTTGCAATGGTTAATACCGGAATCAAACAACTGATTATTGTTTGCCCTATTCTGCGGGTACGAAATATAAGTTGATATATGAACGGGAATGCCAACGGGAATAAACCTACAGGACCTTTTACAAGAGTAGCCAGCAATGTGTAAATACCTCCTGCTATAAGTAATGGTGCTTTCCGCTTGTCTGTGTTCAACGCTTTGTACATAGATATAATTGCCAGCATATCCAGTATGCACATTGTGTTTTCGAGCATGTTGTTTGGATAAGACCAGATAACGCTGGGCACTATACCCCATAGCATTATTGCCAGCATGTTCGTTTTACTATTGCCGGTGGTCAGTTTAGCTAGCCTAAGTACAAGTAGTAAAGTGATAAGCCATGTACACAGACTGTAAACCTTTTCTGTATACCAATGGTCTCCCATCAACTGGAAGAATGTTCCCTCAAGAGCAAACGTTAGTGGCGGATGTTCAGCAAATGCTTTTCCGCCATGATAATATGGTGCCCAGAAACTTCCGGTACCTATTGCGTAATTCCTGGATATGGCGGCATATGTTACACCATCAAGGAACATGCCTTCCGGTAGCAGCCTGTCCAGCAACATTACTAATAAGATAATGGGTATCAGTATATAAAACAGGTTAGCAGATTTGGTGTTTACAGACATCAGCACCGGGTTAGTTGATAGTATATTAGCCTAAAAATAGATACTTAGCTTTAATTATTGCCTATTTACTTTACTCTTTGCCTGCATGTCGTATCTTTGATGCCCAATTACAATTAATACCATATAGAATATTATTGTAAACTAATTTTTGAATTACTATGTCTACCTGGTTTCGACGCATAAAGAAGGGTATAATAACAAGCACGCAGGAAAAAAAGGAAGCGCCGGATGGGTTATGGCATAAATGTCCGGAATGCAAGACCACGCAGACTGCTAAAGAGCTTGAAGATCATCTGTATGTTTGCCCAAAGTGCAACCATCATAACAGGATCGATGCTGAAGAATACTTTAAGATAATTTTTGACGAAGGCACAACCGAACTACTGTTCGAAAATATAATGCCTAAGGATATGTTAGGCTTTGTTGATCTTAAACCTTATGGTGCAAGATTGAAAGACGCGCAGAAATCTACGGGGTTAAAAGATGCAATGACTGTTGGTGCCGGAGACGTGAATGGCCGTAAAATGGTTGTGGCATGTATGAACTTTAAGTTCATTGGCGGATCAATGGGTAGCGTTGTTGGTGAAAAGATATCCCGTGCTATTGATTATTCTATTAACCATAAGCTCCCATTTATGATCATTTCCAAATCAGGAGGTGCGCGTATGATGGAAAGTGCTTTTTCGCTGATGCAAATGGCTAAGACATCTGCAAAGCTTACGTTGCTGGCCAAAGCTGGTTTGCCATATATATCTTTAATGACAGACCCAACTACGGGAGGCGTTACCGCATCTTATGCGATGCTTGGTGATATCAATATTGCAGAACCCAAGGCACTCATAGGTTTTGCCGGTCCGAGGGTGATTAAAGAAACTATTAAGAAAGACCTGCCTGCCGGTTTTCAAAGGGCTGAATTCCTATTAGAGCACGGTTTCCTTGACTTCGTGGCAGAACGCCAGATTCTTAAGCAAAAGCTTACCACAGTTATTGATTGGTTCATGAAAAATAAGTGATCACACATCACTTTTCAAATCTGAATTGGGAACAGAACAAGTCTATATAAAAAACCGTCCTGCCACTTTCGAGTACGCTATTGAAGACAGGCTTACTGCAGGTATTATGCTTACCGGCTCAGAGATAAAGTCAGTAAGGGCAGGGAAGGTTAGTTTCAATGACAGCTATTGCTTCTTTCATGATGGAGAATTGTGGATCAAGAGCCTGCATATTGCTGAATATGTAAATGCCGGTTATGCAGGCCATGACCCTGTAAGGGAAAGAAAGCTATTGCTAAAGAAACGTGAGCTGGCTAAATGGCAAACGAAACTAAAAGAGAAAGGACTTACAATCGTTCCTCTTGCAATGTTTGTGAACGAAAAAGGTTTTGCAAAGCTTGAGCTTGGCCTCGGCAGAGGTAAAAAACTGCATGATAAACGCGAAAGCATCAAATCAAGAGATGCAGAACGTGAAATGAAACGCTTTCTGAAATAGGCATTATCGTATCAGCGATATATCGCCCTTCAAAAATATATCCCGGTTATCTCCGCATTTATATTCAAGATAGTAGACGTATACATCGGGAGTTAACGGTTGACTTTTATATTTCCCATCCCATCCCAATTCAGGTTTGTTAGGAGCAATGTTCCTCGCTTCAAATATTTTTTCACCCCACCGGTCATACACTCTGAATAGACTTATGGTACTAATTCCATCTGCACTTACCCAGAAATAATCATTGAGGCCATCTCCGTTAGGAGTGAATGTATTGGGTACAAACACATGTGCATTCTCGCAAGACACCTCAATACGAATATCGTCACTGGCCCTGCAAAAATCGTTGTAGACGGTAGCTGTGTATACGATTGTCTTTGATAAAGAGGCTATAGGATTGATGCAATTACCGCAACTTAGGCCCTCTGTTGGTGTCCATTCTATTCTGTTACCTAAAGTTGTGTCTGCAAATATTGAGTAAGTACCACCCGGCACACCTTTTTGGTCCGGTGGCAATAGTATAGTTGGTAGCTTATGTACATGTACTGTTTGATATAATGTATCACTGAAGCATTCATTCTCAGTTATGACCACTTTGTATTTCGTGGTAGTATCTGCATTTGAAACAGGGTTACTTATTCTGTTGTTATTCAGGGTTGAAGAAGGTTCCCAAATATAGTCAATGCCGCCAGTGGCATTTAGTTGCGCTTGTTCACCTCGACATATATCTACATCAGGGTTAATGCCAACAGGTTTTTTCTGCACTACATCAACTGTTATCATAGCAGTGTCTGCGCAGCCGTTATTGTTAACTCCAGTTAAGTTATATGTGGTAGTTGTAGCTGGTTTTGCATATACAGAGGAACACGTATCACAGCTAAGAGTTGTTTTAGGTTGCCATTTATATGAATCAGCTCCTGTTGCTACTAATTTTATACTATCGCCCACGCATATCTTGCTGTCGGGTGTAACTGTCAGTACAGGAGATGGGTAAGAGCCAATGATGGCTTCGGCATTATCGGTACAACCATTTTGGTCAGTCACAATTACTATATAAGTGCCTGCGGCAAGATTAGTCGCCAGGTTGGTATGTTGAACAGGAGTAGTTAACCATGTGATAGTACGAGGTTGTATCCCTCCTGAATCAGCGGCTAATGCTGTACCATTCGTAAAACCCAAACAGGTGGAATCGATACCATTAGCTGTAATGCTTAGTGGCGTGGGTTCATTGATAATAACAATTTCAGAGTCTGTACAATTATTATTGTCAGTGACAACGACAACGTAGTTGCCGGCTTGCAGGTTATTAGCTGTAGGTGTTGCCTGAGGCGGTGTCGTGTTCCATAGGTAACTGTAAGGAGTGGTTCCTCCTGTAGTCGCTACACTTGCCATGCCTGATTTTTCTCCATTACATCGAACATCTCTATAGGTAATGCTGTCTGTAAGTTGCGATGGTTGTATGATAATAGCAGAGTCTGTTGCAATACAACCATTAGTATCTGTAAGTGTGAGGATGTATGTGCCAGGAATAAGATTTGATAAAGATGTTGTGGTTTGTACAGGGTTAGTATTCCATGAATATCTGTATGGTATAGTGCCACCTGTAACATTAGTGTTTATGGAGCCATTTGCAAAGCCAAAACATCGGATATTATTTTTGGATATGCCTGTGATAATAGAATCAGGCTGTGTTATCGTAAATGTATCTCTGTCTGTACAGCCTTTGTTATCGGTTAAAAGCACTATGTAGGTACCAGCCTTAATGTTTGCTAATGTAGAGTTAGAAGATGCAGGTGTTGTATTCCATGTATAAGTATATGGAGGTGTCCCACCTTTACCTGCAACAATAATACTTCCATTGCTATCGCTATAGCATTTAGTATTCACGATGTTGACAAGGCTATCCCATAGTAATGTAGGTTGTTTGATAGTATCTGATATTGATTTGGTGCAACCAAGGCTATCGCGAACTGTAACTGTATATACTCCGGGTGTAAGATTGCTGATAGTGGTTGTGGTTTGTACCGGTGTGGTGTTCCATGTTCGGGAGAAAGGGGATATACCACCTGTAGTTAAAGATGTCATACTGCCGTTATTCAGGCCAAAACATGTTACATCTTGTTTGTTAAGTCCTAATGCCAAACTACTGGTATTGATACGGATGGTGTCCTTTTTTGTGCAGCCTATACTGTTTGTGGCAGTTAAAATATAGCTGGTGGTGGTATTAGGGGTAGCAACGGGGTTTGTGCAATTGGAGCAACTTAATGTTCCTGATGGTGTCCAGTTATATATAAATGGAGTATCTATGCCTGTTGCAATGCCCGATAATTGTACGCTTTCGCCCAGGCAGATACTGGTATCTGCTCCTGCATTTACAGATATATTTGCTACAGTTACCGTGCTGTATAAAGTGTCCGGACAACCGTAACCTGTATATGGAACCAATATAACAGCATAAGTTGTAGTAGTAGATGGAGTAGCAATGTTAGCAACCTGTCCGGTTGTTATTGTTGTTGTCAGGGCGGAATCTTTCCAAATATATTGTGCAAAGCCGGGAGGCGCAGTTAATACGGTAGTGGGTGTAGTAACGCAGGTAGTAGTACCTATTTGGAATAACCCACAACCAAGATCAACATATCCATATCCGAAATGGGCGCCCAGTGCACAGTCTCCGCTGGCGAAATCAACCACAACTGTTCTGCCGGCATATCCTGATAAATCGATACTGGCAGTAGACCATGGTTTGTACCAAACATTTGAACCAACATTAGAAAGAGTGAATCCTGGTAAGTTTGCTGTAGCTACATATGTATATTGACTGCAATTGATAATGGCATTTGTAGCAGAATCATATGCTTTTACTTCAAAACGAGGTTGCTGAGCTAGTGTATGACTTGGGTCCTGAAAAACAACTGCATACCTGAATATGATACTATAGTTGTTTAACCCGCTAGGGATATGGATAAAATACTTAGCACGTTCTGCTTGTGAGCCAACACTATTATTGCCAAGTTTCAGGCAATATGTACCTGTGCCGGGCATTACCACAGGGAAACCTCCATATGGGTCTACGCCAGTACCACTGGTAATTGTATGCCTGTTTACTACCGGCCCGGATAATGTGGGTGTAGTGATAGGGCAACAACTCCCTGTAAAGAGTTGCCAGTAATTAAAATTCCCCTGTTCGAAATCAATGTTCGGCGGACAATAAACCTGTGCGTTGGCATTAAGGGCAATGCTACTGATAATAGCTACCCAAACGGCAATAAACTTAAATCTTAACCCCATATGCTGATTGTTTGTTTCGTATATGGCAACGCCATACAGCAGGTAATACGGCTATATAGTGACAGATGATATTCCAGAGATAAGGTTTATTCGACGACGTCTTTGAATTCAATACCGTGATGGGCTAATTCAGTCATTATGGGGCGATAAACTGAAGCCATATTCGGTATTAAAACACCTTTGGGGGGTGTTATTTTATTTTGCAGCAAAAACTTTGCCAAAATAGCCATCGGTAACCCGACAGTTTTTGCCATTGCGGTATATTCACTATTCTCACCGGTAGTTACCATTGTGCTGGTGCATTTAACTCTCTGTCCTTTGTGCTGGTATTCTACCTCATGTTGCATCACTACCATGTCCTTATCTTCCGGCTGCATCTTCCACTTATCAAGTAATACATCCAGCATTAAATCTGAAGAACTGGCTTTAGGAATAAGTGCCTTGTTTTCGAATAAATCAAGCCAGTCCAGCATTGATATTACTTTATCATCGTCGTCCAGCTTCAGAAAATTAGATACATGTTTGTGTAAAGATATAGAGGTGTCCGTATAGCCCGTTTTTTTACTTAGCCATTCAGCATATGTTCTTATATCTGCAGTATTGTCATCCTGTTGGGTAAGGCCTAGAGTGATGATAGAGTGCCAGCCACGGCAGAAATTAGGATACCGCAGAGTTCCTCGTATAAATGTTTTTATATCCGGAACGTCGTATAGGTTAAGGTACCTTATAGAGTCACGGTTTGGGTAGGAGGCGAGGTAGCCCAAGTCTGTTATGTTAACGCGTTTAGCATTATCAAAGAGCGTTTCATAAGGGACTTCCACCTCTTTGCCGTTTTGTAAAAAATGTGCACCACCCATACCCGCAAGTACTACGTTTTTAGGATTCCAGCTAAATTTATAATGCCATGGATTATCATCCGATTCAGGCGCTATAAGTCCGCCGCAGTATGACTTAAAAGAAGTGATGGTGGCTGCCACGCGTTGAATGCTATGTATCAATTGGTTGGCCGTCATGTGGTCTATGCCCGGATCAAGGCCCATTTCACACATGAACATCAACCCTGCTTTTTTCACTGCCTCATCCATTTCTTTCATTTCCGGCGACACATAGGATGATGTGATCAGGTTCTTACCGTATTGCAGGCAGTCTTTGGCAAGGTGAATATGCAAATGCGGTGGCATTAATGATACTACAATATCAGCCTGTTTTACAAGAGGTGCTCGCTCTGCGCTGTTAGAAATATCAATAGGTGCAATGATTGCAGAAGGGTGATTACCTGTCTTTTCCCGGATAGCATGCTCATCACCGTCTGCTACTATTACCTTCCATTTATTTCGCTGGGCATTAGTAAGCAGGTATCTTATAAGATATGATGATGATTTTCCGGCACCGGCAACCAATATTGTTTGCATGCAGTCAGGCTATTTTGTATCTTCAAAATTATTAAAACAACTCAATATAGCGAAACTTGTTTTATATATTAAATTTTAATACTTATTAATAATCATAGTATTATGGCTATAATTTGGAAGGTGTCAGTAACAATAGAGCAATTAAACAAGCTATCTGTTAATACAATGGCCGAAACACTGGATATTAGATTTTCTGAAATTGGGGATAATTATCTGAAAGCTACAATGCCTGTTGACGCAAGAACGAGACAACCCTATGGATTATTGCATGGTGGTGCCTCTGCTGTTTTGGCTGAAACAGTAGGAAGCGTAGCTTCATCACTATGTATAAATACAGAAAAACAAATATGTGTAGGGCTTGAGATAAACTGTAACCACATAAAAGGTAAAAAGGAAGGGGTAGTCACAGCTACCTGTACCCCTTTGCATATTGGTGCTTCCACACATGTTTGGGATATAAAAATACATGATGAAAGAGGTAAGCTTATAAATGTGAGCAGGCTTACAGTTGCTATACTTAAAAAGCCTTCTGAATAAGGTTTTCCACAATCCGGCAGAAACTGTTAAAAACCTTCATTTTACTTGTGTTTTAAGCTGGTTTCCTAGCCTATTTTTAGTACCTTCGCAATCTACTTTTTTTAATAGTCAATATGTCAGAAAACAACCAGGAGCTAACACCCCAGGAAGAGTCTAACGAATCGAATAAAATTATCCAGGTAAATATTGAGGAACAGATGAAAACGGCCTACATCGACTATTCAATGTCGGTGATAGTAGGGCGTGCTTTGCCTGATGTTCGTGATGGTTTGAAACCGGTACACCGCCGTGTGCTGTATGCCATGCATGAGCTTGGTATTAACTATAATAAACCATACAAGAAATCCGCCCGTATCGTGGGTGAGGTATTAGGTAAATATCACCCGCACGGTGATAGCTCGGTATATGATGCAATGGTGCGTATGGCGCAGCCATGGAGTATGCGTTATATGCTGGTTGACGGACAGGGTAACTACGGTTCGCAGGATGGTGATGGCCCGGCAGCTATGCGTTATACAGAAGCCCGCCTGCAAAGGCTGGCGGAAAGTATGATGGAAGACCTGGATAAGGAAACTGTTGATTTCTCGCTCAACTTTGATGACTCTCTCCAGGAGCCTACCGTAATGCCTACCAAGATACCGCAATTACTGTTGAATGGTTCCTCGGGTATTGCTGTGGGTATGGCTACCAATATGATGCCGCATAACCTTTCTGAAGTTGTTGATGGCTGTATTGCATATGTTGACAACAGGGAGATAACTATAGAAGAATTGATGAAATATGTGAAAGCCCCTGATTTCCCTACAGGTGGTATCATATATGGTGTAGAGGGTATTAAGGCAGGTTTCCATACAGGCCGTGGCAGGGTAGTACTTCGTGGTAAGGTGAACGTGGAAACTACTAAATCCGGCAAAGAACAGATAGTAATTACGGAGGTACCCTACCAGGTAAGTCGTGATGCACTGGCTGAAAAAATAGGATACCTTGTAAATAATAAGATAATTGAAGGCATAACCCACGTAGCCAACGAATCTAATAAAGATGGTACCCGGATAGTAGTAGAACTTCGTCGTGATGCAGTAGCACAGGTTATCATTAACCAGCTTTATAAATTCAGCGAATTACAAACCTCTTATGGTATCAACAACGTAGCACTTGTTGGAGGTCGTCCACGCACACTGAACCTGAAAGATCTGATAAGTGAGTTTATCGATTTCAGGCATGAGGTTGTTGTGCGTCGTACCCAGTTCGAATTAAGGGAAGCAGAAAAACGTGCACATATACTGGAAGGCTACCTCATAGCTCTTGATCACCTGGATGAAGTGATTGCATTGATTCGTGCTTCAGTAAATCCTGAAGTGGCGAAAAATGGCTTGATAGAGAAGTTTGGTATGACGGAGATACAGGCAAAGGCAGTACTCGAATTACGCCTGCAACGTCTTACCGGTATGGAGCGTGATAAGATACGTGAAGAACATGCAGAGCTGATGAAACTGATCGCACACCTGAAAGAAATACTGGGTGATGAAGGCCTTCGTTTCCAGATAATAAAAGATGAACTGACAGAGATCAAAGATAAGTTTGGTGACGAACGTAAATCAGAGATACAATACCTCGCAAATGAAATGCGTATTGAAGACCTGATAGAGGAAGAAGATGTTGTAATCACAGTTTCTCACCTTGGTTATATCAAACGTACTTCTGCTGCAGAATACCGTGCCCAGCGCAGGGGCGGACGAGGTGCCATAGGTGGCCGTACGCGTGATGAAGACTATATAGAACATTTGTTTGTTGCATCTACGCACCATACACTTATGTTCTTTACAGAGAAAGGACGTTGTTACTGGTTGAAGGTATATGAGATACCGGAAGCTGATAAGAATTCAAAGGGCAGGGCTATACAGAACCTGATACAGTTGCCGCCTGATGATAAGATACGTACAGTAATGGATATACCTAATCTTGAGGATAAGGAATATGTTGAAAAACATAACATAGTGCTATGTACGAAGCAAGGTATTATCAAAAAAACCTCGCTTGAAGATTTCAGCCGCCCGCGTGCCAATGGTATTAATGCTATCACTATTCAGGAAGGAGACCAGTTGCTGGATGTATCATTAACTGATGGTAACAGTTATATCATGATGGCTGTGCGAAGTGGTCGCGCTATTTGCTTTGAAGAGGAAAAAGTACGTGTTACAGGCCGTGGGGCTATTGGTGTATATGGCATAGAACTGGATGAGAACAATGATGAGGTAATCGGCATGATATGTTTATCGCAGGATAACAGTACGAAGCATATACTTGTAGTTTCTGAAAAAGGCTTGGGTAAGCGCACACCATTCTTAGAATTGAATGAAGAGAATGGCAAAATGGAACCTACATACCGTATTACTAATCGTGGTGGTAAGGGCGTTAAAACCATTAATATCACCGATAAAACAGGTGCACTTGTAGGCTTGCTGGCAGTTGATGAAAAGGATGACCTGATGATAACCTGTAAATCAGGTATCACTATCCGTATGAAGGTAGAGCATATACGTGAGGCCGGCAGGGCAACCCAGGGTGTTAAACTGATAAATATTGATGAAGGTGATGAGATAGCAGCTATAGCAAGAATTGAAGAACAGGAAGGTGAAGAAGATGAGAACGATAGTGAAAATATATCGGATGCGCCTGAATCAGAACAATCATCAGAGGAAACAAATGCTTAACAACACATTGTAGCAAATATGTAATAATACTACAGAAATCTCCCATGTATTTTTGCGGGAGATTTTTGCATAATAACTTAGACACGATAATTAGTATAATAATGAAAAAGACGTTAGTGGTAATTGCCGGTATTTGCTTTTCGGCAAGTTCATTTGCTCAGAAACAAAATATTCAGACTGCAAATAATTACCTCGGTGACAAGGATTATGATAAGGCTCTTGAGTACATTGAAAAGGCTGTTAATGATCCTTCTACCAAAGATGACCCTAAAGCATGGTTTGTAAGGGGTAATGTGTACATGGGTTTGCAACAAGATGCTCCGACAAAAGTAGCATCACCTTACAGGGAAGCTGCAAAGTCATATATGAAGGTGGCCCAACTCAAATCAGGATATGAGAAGGATGCGGTAAATCAATTACTGTTGTATTGTGCAATGAGTTTTTATAACGATGCAGCAGTTGATTATAATAGCAAAAAATATGATGAGGCTATTGACCTGGCTAAGAATGCTATAGATATACATGATATGGAAGGTGGTAAAAGGTTTACTAATAAAAGTTTCGACACCGTAGCTGCCCAGGCAAAAATCATTCAGGCGTATAGTGCATACTATGCTAAAAAATATGCAGATGCAATACCTGTATTAGAGAGTCTAAAAGCAGGTTCTATTGGTAAGGATGCTTCGGTATACCTGTTGTTGGCTGATATATACAGAAATACCGGGAAAGACCAGGAATACATGCAGACATTATCTGATGGCAGAAAGGCTTATCCTGAAAACGTAAATCTCAGGAACGAAGAGTTGAATTACTATATCAGGTCCGGACAACAGGAACTACTTTTGAAAAAACTGGAAGAAGCAGTAGCTAAAGAACCTAATAACGTAGATCTGATGTCTAACCTCGCAGACACATATAGCGGTATGGCTACACCTAAAGATGCTACAGGGAAAGAATTACCTAAGCCTGCAAACTATGATACACTGGTGAAAAAGGCCGAAGCGTTGTACATGGCAATATTGAAGCTTGACCCTCAAAATGTAGGCGTAAATTATAATACTGGTGTAATGTATTATAACCAGGCTACAGATGTAAACAGACAGATGAATGATATTAAAGGCAACAGTGCTGCAGAACAGAAAAAATATGACCAGCTAAAATTAAAGCGTGAAGCATATTTTACTAAAGCATTACCTTACCTTGAAACAACATACGCTACTCTGGATAGTAAAGCCGGAAGCCTGAATGCAGAAGATAAGTTTACTTTTCAGTCTACTGTTATTGCGTTGAAGGAAATATATGTACGTGTGAACAACACCGCTAAAGCTGAGGCAATGAAAGCTAAGCTGGAACAAATAAAATCAAAATAACATTATTCAAGGCTAAAAGCTAAGGGTATTAATTTAATCTTATAATTATTTCAATTGGCACAAATTAAAAAGTTAGATATTGTTCGTTTCGCTTCAAAAAATGGTGATGGCTTTTATGAGTCACTCAAGAAGAAAGTAGACGCATATTTTACTGAAAATCACATCGACAAACATGGCAATGCTGCCATGTACACTAAGACTGTAGCAATGATACTTATGTATCTTATCCCTTATGCCGTAATGGTATCAGGTGTTGCTACCGGTAATCTCTGGATATTTTATGGATTATGGTTTTTAATGGGTGTAGGCATGACAGGTATTGGCTGTTCAATTATGCATGACTCAAACCATGGATCATATTCTACCAATAAGACCCTTAACAGTACTTTGGGCCGCATAATAGCTTTAGTTGGCGGATACGAAGTAACATGGAAGATACAGCACAACATACTGCATCATACATACACTAACATTGAAGGTTTAGACGATGATATTAATGCGGGTGCTATGCTGAGATTTTCTCCACACTCAAAACGTTATGGTATACATAAGTATCAACACCTTTATGCATGGTTCCTGTATGGCTTGCTTACATTGCAATGGGCTACGATAAAGGATTTTCGCCAGGTATATGATTACTATAAGAAAGACTTGCTTAAAAAGGAAAAACTTACGCTTACACAAGCCCTTTTACAGGTGGCTGCATATAAAATAGTTTATTACTTTATTATCATGGTAATACCAGTATGGATAACCGGTATACCATTTTCTCAAGTATTGATAGGTTTCCTGATAATGCATTTCACGGCGGGTCTGTTACTTTCCGCCATCTTCCAGTTGGCACACGTTATTGATAGTTGTGAATTTCCGGTTCCTACTGATGAGCGCAAAATGGAAAATAGTTGGGCCGTTCACCAGGTTTTGAATACGGCTAACTTCTCTCCTAAAAGCAAAATAATGTCATGGTTTATCGGAGGTCTTAATAGGCAAATAGAACACCACTTGTTTCCTCATATATGTCATATCCACTATGTAAAGCTTGCGCCGTTGGTAAAGCAAACAGCATTGGAGTATGGCCTTCCTTACCAGGAACAACCAACATTTGTTGCGGCGCTGGTTAACCATGCTAAAATGTTAAAAAAATTAGGCAGTGAATAAATTGTTTAATTATTTATATTTTCTTGTATCTTTGAAATATTCTATTATTTATAAATTTTAAAAATTGCAAACACAGAAATTAACTGGAACAGTAAAGTTCTTTAATGTTGAAAAAGGATTCGGTTTTATAAAACATGATGATTCTAACCAGGAAACATTCGTACACGTTAGTGGCCTGAAAGATCAGATCAAGCAGAATGACCACGTAGAGTTTGAATTACAGCAGGGCAGGAAGGGCATGAATGCGGTGAATGTTCGTATTATACAATAAGTGAACAATAAATATTAAAGACTTAAGACCGGTATAGCCGGTCTTTTTTTTACTTATTATGGCATAAAAAAGCGCTCAAGTTGAAGAGCGCTTTTTCATTATTTGGTTACAAACTTGTATTTGTATAAGTAATAGACCCCATCAATTCTTTCAGATGTTGTAACATCCATACTGCTATAGTCCATGTTTGTAATTTCCCATTCAGGGTCATGACCTATTTGTCCGAAATCTTTAATATACAATTCACGTTGATCAGCCGTAATATACCACCTGAAATCTGTATAAGTAGGAACTACTCCGTTTTCAGTGCTGCCTGTATCGAGGCAATTCATTGCTCCCTCTTCCCAGCGGCCTAAACTTGCTGTGTCGAATACGAAGTAATTGTCTTTTTCGCACTCCTTGATAGGTTGATTTGCACCATTTACTTCTTTACTCACCAATACCCACTTGTGTGTCATTAATATCATGCAACGTTGCTTGATATCACCATTCACATTAGCTCTTTTGCCACATGAGCCAGCTATAATTGCAAGAGCTGATAATAAAAAGATGGTTTGTTTCATATTAACAAAAGTATGGTATTCAAGCCAATTGTTGTTTCTGATAGTCGTTAACAGGATGTTATTGAAATGAGAAAAACCACACTAAAATTGGCATAAATACCTATTCAATGTGGTTTTTTGTAGCGAGGACAGGGATCGAACCTGTGACCTTCGGGTTATGAGCCCGACGAGCTACCGCTGCTCTACCTCGCGATGCGGGTGCAAAGATAGGTTAACAATTCGGTAATAACAAACGATTATTGCTTTATTTAATCAAACAACTGTTTTTGTTGAAGGCTATATTACTTTTGCAACCTTATGCAGGATAAACACCAGGCAGGTTTCGTAAACATTTTCGGCGCTCCGAATGCAGGAAAATCAACACTTTTGAATGCATTGCTCGGAGAGCAGTTAGTAATTACGTCACCTAAAGTACAAACTACAAGGCACCGAATATTAGGGATACTTACTGAACCTGCGTATCAAATTGTTTTCTCAGATACACCAGGAATCATTGAAGCAAAATATAAGCTGCATGAGAAAATGATGCAGCAAGTAAAGAGCGCTCTTGAGGATGCAGACGTTGCATTGCTGATTCATGATATTACACAACCAATAGATGAATTTGAGGCAATACTAAAATCACTGAAACTAAAGGTTCCCGGTATTATTATACTTAATAAAGCAGACTTGCTGAAGAACAATGAAGAAGTAAATGAGGTATTAAATAAGTATAAAGAGAAATTTCCGGCTTACGAGATACTTACTGTATCTGCAAAAGATAAAAGGCATGTAGATAAGATAGTGCCGGCTGTATTAAAATATCTCCCGGAAGGATTACCTTTTTATCCAGAAGATAGTATATCAGACAGGCCTGTACGTTTTTTTGTAAGCGAGTTGATACGTCAGCAGATATATAGTCTCTATCATGAAGAGCTACCTTACCATACGGCAGTGATCATACAATCTTTTGAAGAGAAACCTACCCTTAACGTAATAAAAGCGGAGATAATTGTTAGCCGGGAAACGCAAAAAGTAATAATGATAGGTAAAGGGGGAAGTATGATCAAACAACTGGGTATTAATTCCAGGAAGGTGATAGAAGAATTTCTGCAGGCAAAAGTACACCTTGAATTATTTGTAAAGGTTCGTCCTAACTGGCGCGATAATGATAACTATCTTAAGGAATATGGCTACAATTCCTGAGCAGGAACCATATATTCAATCACTCAACAGAGCATGGTATAGCGACCTGGTTTTAGGTGTTGATATGCTGAGACTGGATGTGATACATCCGGTGGTTTCGGGTAATAAATGGTATAAGTTGAAACACAATGTTAGCCATTTGAAAAATGATGGATACAGCACTATTCTTACTTTTGGTGGTGCGTACTCCAATCATCTTATTGCTACTGCAGCAACTGCATATCAATACGGGATTAAGTCGATTGGTGTTGTAAAAGGCACATATGCACAGCATGATCTGACAGATACCTTAAAAGATTGTCTGAATTATGGTATGCACCTTGAATTTGTGAGTAATGAAGAATATCGCAGGTATGGTACTGCAGATTATATAGAATATTTAAGTCGTGAGTTTGATAATCCTTTTATTGTGCCTATAGGCGGCGCCAATGAATGGGGGAGAGATGGGAGTGCAGAAATCTCTGAATACATTGATGAATCATATACGCACATATGTGTATCTGTTGGTACCGGTACTACGCTCATTGGTATCAGAAATGGCATCTCGTCTGGCCAAATGGTTTTGGGTTATGTGCCTATGAAGGGAGGTGTTTACATGAAGGAAGAGATTGATAAATATTTAGACGTAGGCATGAGAGATGGTTATATGTTGTATGATGCATGGCATTGTGGGGGATTCGGCAAATGGAATACTTCGCTTGTTGACTTTATGAATGAGTTTTATACCATAAATAATATACCACTGGATATGGTATATACTGCTAAAATGATGCTGGGTCTATCAGAACAATTAAACGCAGGTATTTTTCATGAAAAGTCTAAAGTCTTATGCATTCATACCGGTGGCTTACAGGGCAATACCTCTCTGAAAGGAAAGCTCATCTATTAATATTATATTGCACGTTAAAGCACCGGCATTATGGAAATGCATACAACTAAGAAAGGCAATAAGCTTACGCTATATATTATTATTGGGTTGCTTCTTGGAATTGGTACCGGCTTTCTGCTTAACAATACCTATATAAAAGATGATAATTTACGTATAGCGAAGATTGAATCATCAATCAAGGTTTCTCAGGTACAGTTAAAATCTTTTTCCGATACCAATAGCGTTGAGTATATCGTACTTACGAAACAACTTAAAGAATTATCAAAAAATAAAGCAGAAATATTAGATAGCAGGGACAAAAAACTTGAGCCATTTTCTTTATTGGCAGATATATTTATACGCCTGATAAAAATGATCGTTGCTCCACTGGTATTCTCCACACTTGTTGTAGGTGTTGCAAAGCTTGGAGATATGAGGTCTGTAGGGCGAATTGGCGGTAAAACCTTATTGTGGTTCTTCAGTGCATCATTTGTTAGTTTAATGTTGGGTATGGTATTGGTAAATTTCTTTAGTCCGGGTACCGCTATGCACTTACCATTGCCTGATGCTGGTATGGATACTGGTATTAAGAAAGCTGCACTTTCGCTTAAGGAGTTCTTATACCATGTATTCCCTTCAAGTGCAGTTGAGTCAATGGCAAAAAATGAAATACTACAGATAGTAGTATTCTCCCTGTTCTTTGGTGTTGCTACTGCCAGCATTGGTGAAAAAGGAGAGATTGTAATTAAAGCGTTTGATGCTATATCACATGTTATTCTTAAGATCACAGGTTATGTGATGAATCTTGCTCCTGTTGCTGTATTTGGAGCTATGACTGCAATTATTGCAAAGCAGGGGTTAGGAATATTAAAAACATACTCCATTTTTATATCAGAGTTTTATTCCGGGCTACTTTTACTATGGATAGTATTGCTTCTTGCATGTTCATTATTCATAGGCAGGAGAGTGGTCACATTATTGCATCGTATTAAAGAACCTATTTTACTGGCATTCAGTACCAGCAGCAGTGAAGCTGCTTTCCCCAAGACACTTATTGAACTTGAACGTTTTGGCTGCCAGAACAGGATAGTCAGTTTCGTTTTACCGTTGGGTTATTCTTTCAATCTAGACGGGTCAATGATGTATATGACATTTGCTTCGTTGTTCATTGCCCAGTCATACGGTATACATCTCGATTTTGCTACACAAATGAGTATGCTTTTGATACTTATGCTTACCAGTAAAGGTATAGCAGGAGTTCCGAGAGCATCATTGGTAGTTATTGCAGGTACGCTGGCTACTTTTAACATTCCTGAGGCTGGACTTGCACTATTGCTTGGTATAGATCCTTTACTGGATATGGGACGAAGTGCTACAAATGTTGTTGGTAACTCTGTAGCAACAGTTGTGGTAAGCAAATGGGAGAAGTCACTGTCGCATTAAGAGATACAAATTAGCAATAATTCGCTATTTTCACGTTTTAAGATAGATTCATGCACGATTTTATTGAACTGATCAAGGAGTTAATGAATGCGGAAAAGCTGGCAGCATTGGTAACCGCATATGGGGGGCTGTACCTGGTAGCGTTTATCATTTTTGCAGAAACAGGGTTATTTGTAGGTTTTTTCCTGCCCGGTGATTCTCTATTATTTGTAACAGGTCTTATGATTGCTAATTCTCAAAGTCCTTTTCATAGCGATATTGCTAATCTTGCTTACTGGATAACGCTCATAACATTTGCAGGTGTCATAGGTAATATTGCGGGTTATTGGTTCGGCAGAAAAACAGGACCATTGCTCTTTGAACGCAGAGATACGTTATTATTCAAAAAAAAGCATGTAATACAAGCCAGGGAGTTTTATGATAAACGGGGTGGTAGTGCTATTATTTTAGCGCGCTTTCTGCCTATAGTGCGCACATTTGCACCAATTGTAGCAGGGGTAGTGGATATGGATAAAAAGAAATTCTTCCTGTTCAATATAATTGGCTGTGTGGCATGGGTAACAAGTATGACACTCTCAGGATACTTTCTGGGTGAGAATGAATGGGTGAAACACAATTTTGAGAAGATAGTAATAGGCCTGATTGTAGTAACTACAGGACCTGTATTGTTTAAGATGTTTTTTAGTAAGAAAAAATCTCCTGTTTTAGAAGTGACTAAGGATTTGCTGGAGGATAGTCTTGAAAACACGACCTCAGACAAAAATGAATCAAAATAAAACAACCTCAATATTCAGTATACCTGTAATTGTTGCCGCGCTCGGCTATTTTGTAGATATATACGACCTTCTGTTATTCAGCATCATAAGGGTAAAGAGCTTAAAGGGTCTTGGCCTTGCAGATGAATTGATAAAATCTGATGGTGCACGAATTATAAGCTACCAGATGTGGGGATTACTTATTGGTGGCATCATCTGGGGTATGATGGGAGATAAGAAGGGGCGTTTAAGTGTTTTGTTCGGTTCTATTTTATTGTATTCTCTTGCCAACATAGCTAATGGCTTTGTACAAAACGTAGACCAATATATTCTTTGTCGTTTTATTGCCGGCATTGGTTTGGCCGGAGAGCTGGGCGCAGGTATTACATTAGTAAGTGAATTGATACCGAAAGAGAAGAGGGGATTGGCTACTTCTGTGGTTGCAGGTATTGGTTTGACGGGGGCGGTAGTAGCGTATTTTATTTCACAGGAGTTTGATTGGAGAGTCTGTTATTATATAGGCGGTGGTATGGGTCTTGCATTACTGGCATTGCGTGTTAGCGTATATGAATCCGGAATGTTTAAAAATATTCAGCACGAACAAGTGAGCAAAGGCAACTTCTTCATGTTTTTTACTAATGGCAAGAGGGCAAAGAAATATATTCTCAGCATATTGATAGGTTTGCCTACATGGTATGTGATCGGGATACTCGTAACATTTTCTAAGGAGTTTGGTAAGGCATTTGGAATTGCTGAGGAAATACAACCAGCAAAGGCTGTTATGTATGCATATGTAGCTATTTCAATCGCAGATCTTGGTATTGGTTTTCTTAGCCAGGCATTGAAAAGCAGGAAGAAAGCATTGTATATATTCTATGTTATAACAATTATCAGCATCATTCTTTATTTCAGGCAGCATAACGGAACAGCAAACCAGATGTATATATTGTGTGCACTTGCCGGTTTTGCAACTGGGTTCTGGGCTATATTCGTAACTATGGCAGCAGAACATTTCGGCACTAATCTCAGGGCTACAGCAGCAACAACGGTTCCTAATATTGTACGGGGCTCATTACCACTAATGCTATTAATGTTTGAAAAACTACAGGGTAATTATAATTATATTGAGGCTGCCGAAATAACAGGGGTAATAGTAATGGTGATAAGTGTTATTGCTGCTATTATGACTGAAGAAACTTATGGCAAGGATTTGAATTTTCTTGAAGAATAAAAAAGCGGGTAACACCCGCTTTTTTATGCCATAACATTATAAGTTCTAAGTTCATTATATAACGTATCTCGTTCTACAGGTGTTTTTCCTACGGAAGTTATGAGGTCGCACAGGTCTTCTGTGCTCATTGATGGTGTTTGTTCTTCAGAGCCTGCCATCGAGTATATCTTAGTGGTATCATCAATTGTACCATCAAGGTCGTTTACTCCAAAAGAAAGTGTTAGCTGTGCTGATTGACGACCCAGCATAGGCCAGTATGCTTTTAAATTCCTGAAGTTATCCATAAACAACCTAGAGATAGCATACAGGCGCATATCTTCTATCATTGTTACTTCAGGAATGTTCGACATGTCATTGTCTTTGTTCCTGAATTTGAGCGGAATAAAACAATTAAAACCACCGGTCTTATCTTGTAGCTGACGCAGGCGATCCATATGGTCTACACGGTGCCAGTAGCTTTCTATATGGCCGTACAGCATTGTTGCATTACTGTGCATTCCCAGCTTATGAGCTGTTTCATGTATCAGCAACCAGCCATCTGCATCAACTTTATCTGCACATATCTCGTTTCTTATATCCGGGTGGAATATCTCTGCTCCGCCGCCAGGCAATGATTGCAGTCCTGCTTGTTTCAATGCAAGCACCCCTTCTTCTACAGATAACTTTGCCTTACGGAACATATAATCAAGTTCTACTGCTGTGAACCCTTTGATATGAAGGTCAGGCCTGTGTGCCTTAATCTTCGTTATAAGCTCGCAGAAAAACTCAAGATTCATTTTAGGGTG
Organism: Flavipsychrobacter sp.; assembly: GCA_044227125.1. GTDB lineage: Bacteria > Bacteroidota > Bacteroidia > Chitinophagales > Chitinophagaceae > Polluticoccus. The sequence goes on along the minus strand of JBGAFS010000001.1, from coordinate 37,147 downwards.
TACGCCACCTACAATATGTACTTCTGTTACAGGTTGCCCGTCATATTTACGAACGATATCAAGCATCTGCTCAATGCTTAATTCCCATCCTTCATCTCTATGTTTGTACTGTCGTGAATATGAACAGAAATTGCACGTAAATACACAAACATTTGTTGGCTCTATGTGGAAGTTCCTGTTGAAATATACCTTATTGCCATGCAGCCGTTGCGTAACATAATTGGCTAATGCACCAACAAATCCTAGTTCTCCTTTTTCAAAAAGCAGAACGCCTTCCTCAACGGTAAGGCGTTCATTATTATATATCTTTTCAGCTATTAACTGCAGATTTTTATCGGCAGGTATTGTCTTTAAGATTTCTTCAATTCCGTTGTTGATCATCTTATTGTAATACTACTTTTCTTGTCACTGTTCCTTCAGCAAAGTTACACTGAATTGCATACATACCTTTTGGTAAACCTGATAAATTGAAAGTATATATACCGTTATTGCTGGTTTCTTTTGATGATATTACTAGTTGCCCCAGATAGTTAACAATATTGATAGACTTTAGTTCACTATGCGAAGCGTTTAAGCTTACATATACCATATCTGAAGCAGGGTTAGGATATACATCTACAGAATTATTCCTATCTAAATCGGAAACGTCTGTAGGCCATAAAAGCAATTCGGGATGTTGTGTTAGTTGGTATGATGGGCCATTTGTAGCAATTTGCGCCTGCATACGTGTCACCTGACCCTTGCTAAACATGTGAACACATGCATCGCCCGGGTAGTCCATATAATTCATGAACATTTCACCTCCATTACTATTGGTACAATTTGTTTTAGGAAATGAGGGGCAGGATTGATTTGCATCTTTTTGAGGAGGTGTATCACTTACACCATCATCGTCTGTGCAAACCCCACTGCCTACTGCTGTATTCCCCCAAACATGCCATAGATTGAAAAAGTGTCCTAATTCATGAGTGAGGGTCCTTCCTTTATCGGCCCCTGATACATAGTATTCCAGCGTAGCCGTTTTTTTGCCCAAAGTACCATAATGTATTACAACACCGGTTTCCTGAGGAACGCCTAAGTTGTCTGCGTAATTAGGGCTATAGCCAAATCCTAACACGCTGCCGCCTGTAATATTAACTACCCAGACATTTATATATTTGGTATTATCCCACGGGTCTAAGCCACCGGTGCTATTATGCTTCATATCTCCGGTGAGGGGAGAAAAGCCGGTAAAGTTAGATGCAGCCACACGTATTTCAACTCCTATAGTTCCGGTGCCAGTTGGTGTTCTGTGAGCTAGCGCAAAAGAAATACCTACCTTGCCAAATAATGGTTTGAATACTGTTGGTATCGCACTGCTATCGCTATTCCGCGCATTATAATCGGTATTAATTACATCTAATTGCTTTACAACCCTGTCATAAATACCCTGCGTCCCGCCAATTTGGTCTATTTCTGCCTGGGTTAATACAACGTGAAATACTATAGGTAATATAGTCTGACCTGTCCCTTTGTTTGCAGAATTTGCAGATTCCTGTATGTAATTTTCAACAAATTGGTTTGACTCAGTTACATACTTGTCGAATTTGTACTGTAAATCAGGGTTGTTTTGTATGAGATATTGTGTAATAACATCATTCCCACATTTGTCTTTTATTTGAGCCGCTGCATTCAAGCTCATCATTATTCCGCTACACATTGCAGCTGCAACCACCATTTTTTTCATTTACCTGTTAGTGTTTTATTGTTATGAGTATTATTTTCTCCTGTTATTTATTTCATCTCTAATATTAATAGCCCTAACATAATCTTCCTGCTCCAAAACCTGTTCCAATAAAGTTTCTAATTCATCAAGGCTCATGCTTTTCAGATCCTTACCAATATCAGATGAAGAACTTGCGGGTTGGGCTGTTGTTTTATCCTGATCTTGCGATTCAGTAGCATCTATGTATAAACCTGCAGACTCCAATATATGTTCATAAGTATAAACTTTACAATTTGCTCTCACAGCTAATGCTAAAGCGTCTGATGTCCGTGAGTCAATTTCAACGGGTTCGCCATCATTCTGACAAACCAGCTTTGCAAAGAATATACCTTCTTCCAGCTTGTATATGATCACTTCATTAAGGTCAATACCAAAAGTGGTCATAAAATTGGCAAACAAATCATGAGTAAGTGGTCTGCTTGGCTGCATCCTTTCAAGAGCAACTGCAATAGCCTGAGCTTCAAATCCGCCGATAACTATGGGTAATCTCCTGAGTCCATTTATTTCACCTAAGACAACGGCATAAGAATGAGTCTGCGTAATACTATGCGATAATGCAACAATTTCCAGTTCTATTTTTTTCATTACTATGACCTGCTACTTTCAGAAAAGTACGATTTGTAAAGTTACTGATTTTTTGTAAAAAATCGTAATATCAGAATAGTGTAAGTGCTTCATTTTCTTCACTTTCATCGTCTGATATTAATGATATTTCTTTTATATCAGCTTCGTCAATCTTTGTACCGACAGTCTTCCACCCGGTAATATCAGCATACTCGGCGATATTATATTCAGTCTCTACCAGCTCAGATTTCTTTTTGCCGGTTTTGATGGATATAACAGGGTCGGATGATGTTGTTACAAGTTCAAGATAGTTGCCTTCTCCTTCTTTTATAAACAGGTATTTGTTTTTTAGGGTCTGGCTTTCAATCTTAAATCTCTTAGCATAGAAACAACCGGATTTTTTGTCGAAATAGATTGCCGAAACAACTTTAGCTGCATCAAACTTTTCTATCCTCACCAATGAATCGATATCAAATCGATTGGTCAGTTCGAAGTCTGTAAGTTCGTAATTTCCGTCTTTATAGAAGGTAATAATTCTGTCATTTTCTTCGAAACTACCTAAGAATAGTCCGTTACCATCCTTATTTAATCTACCTATAGTATCATCAAACCATATTTTCTGACCGGAAAGGGTAGACTTGCCTTTTTCCTTGAATTTGATGCTTTTGATAGGATACTTTGTTACCTGGTTACCTTGTGCTCCTCTGCTTTTGATCTCCAGTTCTTCAAAATAGAAATCAAGAACTTTAATTCTTGCTTTACTGCCCGGGGACAGGGTAATACTTACAACTTCTGCCTCACCATTGGCATTGGCACTAAAGTAGTGTACTTTACTACCTGGATTGCCTTTTGTAAGATCATATTCTTTATCCCTGGTAATACCCGTAACATTGAATCTCTTGGCGTAGGAAATACCTGTTTTCCCATCTACATATATCATATTGTAGGTAGTGCGTTCATCGTTTTTGACGAATACAGCCAGGTAAATAATATCCTTACCAACAAAGGTCTTATCTGCTACCTTTGTGATTATCATCCTGCCATCCTTACGGAAAATAATAATATTGTCCAGGTCCGAACATTCGAACGCCAACTCATCTTTCTTAAGACCTGTACCTATGAAACCTTCTTTATAATTTACATAGAGCTTTGTATTCGCAATAGCAACCGTTTGTACCTGTATGGTTTCGAATGGTCTAATTTCAGTTTTACGCTCTCTGCCTTTACCATACTTTTTAAGTAAGGTTTCATAATAATTAACTGCAAAGTCTGTAAGGTTGGCAATATTGTGTTTTACTTCTTCAATGGAATTTTCAACGCCTTTTATATGCTCGTCGGCCTTAAAACTATCGTACTTAGATATGCGTTTGATCTTGATGTCGGTTAGTTTGACGATATCATCTTGTGTAATTTCCCTGCGAAACTTCTTTTTATATGGTTTTAAACCATTGTCGATAGCATTCAGTACACCTTCCCAGGTAGTTTCTTCTTCAATATCCCTATATATCCTTTTCTCAATGAATATCTTTTCAAGTGAAGAATAGTGCCAGTCATCTTCTAACTCACTCAGTTTTATCTCAAGTTCTTTGAGCAGTAGTTGTTTGGTGTGTTCAACAGAATGCTTCAACAAGTCTGACGCACCTACAAATTGAGGCTTTTCATTGATGATAACGCATGCATTCGGCGATATTGATACTTCACAGTCGGTAAATGCATATAAAGCATCTATTGTTTGGTCTGTTGTAACTCCGGGAGCAAGTTGCACTATCAGCTCTACATCTTTGGCTGTATTGTCTGTAACACTTTTAATTTTGATTTTGCCACTGTCGTTGGCTTTCAGAATACTATCAACAAGTTGGGTTGTCGTAACGCCATATGGCACATCTTTGATTGCAAGAGTCTTTTTATCTACCTCTTCAATATGTACCCTTACCCTGACTTTACCGCCACGCGCACCATCATTATAGTTGCTTACGTCAATTAAGCCACCGGTAATAAAGTCAGGATACAGCTCGAATTTTTTCCCTTTAAGATGTTTGATAGAGGCTTCCAGCAGCTCGCAAAAATTGTGTGGCAGTATCTTAGTTGAAAGACCTACAGCGATGCCTTCGGCACCTTGTGCCAGTAGCAGCGGAAATTTTACAGGTAATGTTACAGGTTCGTTCTTCCGGCCGTCATAGCTTAGTTGCCACCCGGTTGTCTTACCATTGAATGCCACATCTAGTGCAAACTTAGACAGGCGGCCTTCTATATAACGGGCTGCAGCTGCACTATCACCGGTTCTTACGTCGCCCCAGTTTCCTTGCGTATCTATGAGCAGGTCCTTCTGTCCCATGTTCACAATTGCATCGCTGATAGATGCGTCACCATGGGGGTGGTATTGCATAGTTTGCCCGATAACGTTGGCGATTTTATTGTATCGGCCATCGTCCATTTCTTTCATAGCATGCAATATCCTGCGCTGTACCGGCTTTAAACCGTCTTCTACAGCAGGAACTGCACGTTCTAGTATTACATAGCTGGCATAGTCCAAAAACCAGTTCTGATACATTTGATTTATCAGAACCGAACTCTGTTCCGTATGATTATTCTGTTCAGTCATTGACCTGATCCGGGCATTTTAAATTGCTGCAAAAATATCAGCAATTAGAAGAAATATTGCAAGGTGTAGATAAATTGTGTCCCCAAGCATTGTTTTTGTTGATAATATGTTTATTGAAGGTTAGTATAATCTCTGATTATTAACACTTAACATACCAGTTTCATCGTAAATTGCGAAAAAGTACATTTATGAGAACAAAGATTGCAGCGTTTACAGTATTATTTGCATTGCTTTCATTTGCAGGTTTTGCACAACGTATCCGGGTGGTAGATGGCAGCCTGGATGCCTTAAAAGGAGTTAAGAAGTTCAATGTGCAGTTTGATTATAGCAAGATGGGGGTAGGTAAATTTGAAACCGAACAGGAGTATATTGATAAAAAGAAAGCTGATTATAATCAAAAGGAGGCGGGTAAGGGAGATCAATGGGAAAAATCATGGAAGGCCGACAGGAAAAACAGGTTTGAACCTCAGTTCAAAGAATTGTTCTTTAAGTATACTAAAATTAATCTTGATGACTATCCGAATGAGAAATACACGTTTATTTTCAAAACCATTTATACAGAACCTGGGTTCAATGTTTATGTAACCAGAAAGAATGCTGAGATAGATGGTGAAGTGTTGATTGTAGAAACAGCTAATCCTGATAAAGTAATTGCTAAATTGTCTGTTCAAAATTGCCCCGGACGTACTTTCGGTGGCAATGATTACGATACAGGTGAAAGGTTGGAAGAGGCTTATGCAATGGCAGGTAAAGCTCTGGGTAAATATTTTGAGAAAGAAATTGGAGACTAAGTTATAAAATTAAAAGCCCCGATTTCGGGGCTTTTAATTTTATAAACAAATAGTTTATTGTACTGTTAATGTAAGACTTACTTTATTTACAAGGCCGTCCCTGTTTACAACAGTGAAGGTATATTTCTCGGTACCTGCCTGTGTGCGTGTAGTCAGGTTATAGTCATAAGAATAATTATCTCCTTCAGAACCTGACAGATCCTTTGTAAATACTGTAGTTTCTGCAGCTCCGTCCAGTGACCTCGTGATGTTAAATTTAGTCAACACATCTTTGTCTTCTGATTTAGCAGCTGTAATACCAATTTTTACTGTAGTGTTTTGCGCTACTGTAGCATCTGCTGATTTATAATCAGTACCTGTTTTAAATGATATAGCAGGCAGTTTGCCTTCATCTTTTTTGCAGGAATTTAGTGAGAATATAGATGCAGAAGCTATCGCTACTGCTGCCAGTAGGTTGAAAATATTTTTCATTTGTTATGATATTTTATTGAACGGTTAAATGTTATCAGATAATTGTAATTAAGAATAACATTTAAGTTCAGGAGGTTTAGGGTAGCGTGTATTGTATCCGTCAGAGTTCCGACGTAGAATAATATCAGGATATATTTCTTTATCAGTGGTTGTATAACCAGGCTTAAGAACCTGTATTGAATTGTGTATATAGCATGCCAGCCACGTTACTGGTAGTTTTACTGATTTACTTTCTGTGTGGTTACCATAGTCTTTGTCAAGGTTAGTTTCGTCCGCATCGTACAATACAGTAAATCGGGCTGTCCCTTGCCCGATATCAATTGATATTACGTCATACTTTTTGTTGTTGAACGTAAGTTCATTTTCTTCAGTATTGTAATATTTATGAACATCTGTTTCAATTAACGATATTATTTGTGTTTCATCATTCTCATATTTCCCGGATGATATTTTATCAATCATTTCCGCCTTTATATGGCTTGATGAAGCGGCATACAGTAAAGGATATATAAAATGGAATGCACAAGCCAGGCATAATACTGCCAGCATGAGACCTAAACCATATTTATACAGTCCTTTCAATTCTATTTAATCAGAGTTTAACACTTAAAGATATTACAATATTAATGCCCTGGTTGTATAACCCGTAATATCTTAAGCGTGACAGGTGATCTGCATATTTTTTATTGAGGATATTTCTGCAAGACAGGTTCCATATTGCTTGCTGTTTGCCAATTTTGCTGACAATACCTGCATTCAGATTCAGCAATAAATAGTCTGGTGTTGATAATTCAAACCTGGCAGGTTGGTTTTGAGGTAATACATATTCAACTTCAGGTTCAGTATAGAACGCTCTCATGTTAGCTGACAGGTCCTTTTGAAATCTTATTGATGTTGCAGATTTCCAGGCAGGAATAAATGGCAGATATCCCCCTTTGTCTAAGATTCCATTAACAGCAGAAAAAGTTTCTTTCGCCTGCAATGATCTGGAGAGTTTGTATATACTTATAAATTCACCGCCATACAGTTTTGCATTTTGTTGTTCGTATTTATATACCTGGAAACCATAAATAGAATCCATAGTAGGGGCGAGGTAGATATAATTAAAGAACCTGTTGTAGAAACCTGATACCGATACAAACCATTTTTCTTTAGTAGCTTCTATACTGATGTCTGTATTGATATTTTGTTCAATTTTTAAATTAGGGTCACCTAATTCATACCTGAATGTACCCTCATGCAAGCCATTTGATGACAGTTCAGATAAATTGCCGGACCTGAAACCTGTAGCGATATTAGCTTTAATGTTTAGCCAATCAGATGGAAAGGCACTTAATCCCAGCATACCATTAAAAGCAGGATGGCCAATATTGAATGGTTGAATTCTTTCCGCAGGTATATTGAGTAACCCGGTTTGATAAGTATGTATCTGCTTGTAACTGCCACCAACGCCGGCTTCTATATTTACTTTGTTAAGGTATACACGAATGAATGATGACAAGTTGCCCTCCAGCATATTTGCGTCAGGTATCAATATCCTTTTACCGAGGTTTGTATTGTTTTCATAAGTAAATTGCTGGTTGATAACAAACAGGCTGTGTTTGGTAATGTGTTTTTCCCAGCGGGCATTCTCGAGCAAGGAAATGAGGTGCATATCGAGGCTTATAGATCCGCCGCCTTCATCTTCCATGCGCCTGTTGCTTTGTGCTCCTATATTTAACTTCAATATAGAATTTCTTAATCGCACAGTATTTTGAGAGCTGAGGATATTCAGTAATACATTGTGATGCGGACCTGCCATGCTTCTTGACCAGCGCCCGTCTTCAGTAAAGAACAGATTCATGTTATCCAGAATGAAACCATACTGGTTGAATGAGAAGTTGTATGAATTGTTTTGCTCCCAGTTGTTTCTTTTGAATCCATATCCGGCTTTCAGGTAGTATCCGTTGTTTCTTGAGTTTAATACACGATTGTTTGACCCATCAGCATAATCTGCATGGTTTTCATAACCTAGTCTTAACCGCCACCAGTTATTCTTTTTTACTGAACTATAACCAGCATCAGTAAGTGTGCCAAGAGTAGTAGGGTATAATCGTATGTTTATATCTGTATGCTTACCTTGTACAACAGGCAACTCCTCGATGATATTTATGACGCCACCAACAGCATCTGTTCCGTATAATAATGATGCCGGACCTTTTATTACTTCAACACGGTCTATGCCGATCTGAGATAAGCCCAATCCATGTTCGTCCTGGAATTGCTGATTATCAAACCTAAGACCTGACAGTAACGCCAGGATACGATTGCCAAACATCCCCCTTATTACAGGCTTGCTGATGGCATTTCCGGTAGTCATCTGGCTTATTCCGGGAATCTTTGCTAAGGCATCAGACAGATTGTAAGGTGCCTTTTGCTCAATGTCCTTTAGCTTATATGCCTCAATATTAAGGGAAGTAGCCTCGGGTTTTGAATCCTGGAAGCCAGTAATAATAACTTCCTGTATTATTTTATGCAGGCTATCATTACTTTCTTCTTGAGCAGACAGTTGAGATGTGATTACACATAAACCACTTATAAGTAATAGAAGTCTGGTTATATTCATGGGCCTTAGTATGTTCTAGCAGGCCTGAGAGAAAGATACTCGATTAGCCAGCCAGGTAGACGATATAGGCACAAGCCAGTTATTCAGTAATTCTTTCTTGGTAGCTACAATATTATTGAACATAGGAGTATCTGCTGTTATATAGCCCTTGTCTATAGCATACTGCAGTTGATTTAATGGTAACATTTCTGCTTTACCCTTTACTAAGAATGTAAGCATCATGCGGTCAAACATATTGACATCGTATTGTTTCTCTATACTTTTTATTACACGTACCATAGAGTCGGTACTACAGCCACCTACATGCACATCTGCCTCATCGGCTATGACTATTATAAACTGCCTGTAAATAAGTTTAGCCCATCCATTTACCGGAGCCCCGTGAGAAAGCCATTGGGCATAAAACTGGTAGAGTTGCTCGTTTACTTCTTTCTCTTCCTTTTCAATAAAAGCTCTGCTCGATTGAAATATCCATACACGGGCATTGTCTGAAAGCTCGGCTGGTATTATTGATGCTAATTCGTTTTGATATTGCATAATGCAAAGATATGGCAATAATTATTTTGCCTGCTTTATAAGGCTATTGTCATCGTTTGGCGTGTTATTTATCCAGTTTATCAGGGCAAGTACCATTTGCTTGTGATGTTTACGTGAGCCTGAAATGGCAAGTTTTCTGCCCGTAAAATGACTATTTACTAATATGCGTTTATCATCAGCTATAAAAACCATTACTTCACGCTCTTCTGTATTTAGTGTTATGGGCTTACTCATTATCATAAATACTTCCGGTGCACTCTCAAGCCTTGAAAATGCGAGGTGCTGTGAAGAAAGGAAACGTTCTAGTGAAACCTGATTATCAGCCAGGTAATATGGGGTAGATACCTTTTTAAATACAAGTGTATTGTAGTACCCATATATAATTCTCACGAAACTGAATACAACAATCCCTGTCAGTAATGCTATTACGAGGTTTGGAGCCTTATTCAGAAAAACCAATGGTAAGCTGAACCTGGCGATGAACACTATGAAAAACAATATAGCAGTGGCAGGTGCCAGCGTCTTCTTTGAAATAGGGTATCGGCCATGTTTTTTGATAAAACTAAGTTCCTTTAACAGCCGGTTCTCCCATTGTCCACTTTGTGAAGAGGAATCAATCTGCTTCATATGTTAGTCTGCCAATGAGCGTGCTACCATCTCTGCAATATCAAGTACTGCAACGGAATCTTCTTTTTCTTTGTTCTTAACACCATCGGTAAGCATGGTTGTACAGAAAGGACAATTGGCAGCTATTACTGTAGCCCCGGTATCTATAGCTTCTGCAGAACGTTCAAAGTTGATACGTGTAGTGCCGGACTCTTCTTCTTTGAACATCTGCGCACCGCCCGCACCGCAGCATAGCCCATTGGTCTTGCAGCGTTTCATTTCCACCAGTTCTACATCAAGTGCCTGTAATACTTCGCGCGGGGCTTCATATATATTATTACCACGGCCAAGGTAGCAACTGTCGTGGTAGGTTATTTTACGGCCTTTAAATTCACCACCATCTTTTAATGTTATACGCCCTTCATTTATCAATTGTTGTATCAGAGTAGTATGGTGTATTACTTCATAGTTACCACCAAGAGCAGGGTATTCATTTTTTAAAACATTAAAACAGTGAGGGCAAGCTGTAACAACTTTCTTCACACCATATCCATTCATTGTCTGAATGTTGTTATATGCCATCATCTGGAAAAGGAACTCATTTCCTGCACGTCTCGCAGGGTCGCCGGTGCACATTTCTTCCTTTCCCAGTATAGCAAACTTCACACCCACTTTGTCAAGTATCTGTGCAAAGGCTTTAGTTATTCTTTGAGCCCTCTGGTCAAAACTGCCAGCACAACCCACCCAGAATAGTATTTCGGGTGTATCGCCATTAGCGGCATATTCGGCCATTGATTTTATATGCATATACTCTTCTTCTCTGTGTTAAATAATTAAGCAGTTATTTCTTCAGTCCACTTATCACGGTCATCCGGGCTAAATTTCCACGGAGCCATGTTGTTTTCGATATTGTTGAACATCAGGTTCCACTCCTGCGGACTGTTACTTTCTTCCATTACGAGGTAACGTCGCAGTTGCTGAATGATATCCAGCGGATTGATAGTTACAGGACATGCTTCAACACAAGCCTGGCATGTTGTACAAGCGCGCAATTCTTCAATGCTTATATAGTCGTGCACCAATGATTTACTGTCATCCAGGAACGAACCATTTTTATTGATGTTTTTACCAACTTCTTCCAGCCTGTCACGAGTATCCATCATTATTTTACGGGGAGATAGCTTTTTGCCTGTCTGGTTTGCAGGGCAAGAAGCAGTGCACCGCCCGCACTCAGTACAAGAGTATGCATCCAGCAGGTTTTTCCAGCTCAGGTCCATGACATCTTTAGCACCAAAACGCTGTTGTACCGGTGGGTTCCCATCTGCTGGGGGCGCCAATTCCGGTTGCATCATATACAAAACCTCGTTTTGTATCTCCTTCATATTCTTCATTTCTCCCTGTTCGTTCAGGCGCATGTAATAGGCATTAGGGAATGCCAGTACTATATGGAAATGCTTAGAGTAGGGTAGGTAGTTAAGGAATAAGAAAACACCAATAATATGCAGCCACCAACCTGTACGCTCAATGCCTATCAATGTGCCATCTGATAAGCCTGCGAACATGCCTGTGAAATTTCCTGTAACCCAAAATGGATCTGTGATGGTGTAATGTTCAATAGCCCGGCTTTGTAATACCTGGTCAGCAGTATTCATTATCAGGAAGAGGCTCATTAATATTACTTCTGTGATGAGTATCAGGTTAGCATCATTACGTGGCCAGCCATTCAGCTCAGGCTGGTTAAGACGTTTTACTTTAATAATATTTCTCCTGATAAGGAATATAACGCAGCCTATGAGTACTGCAGCTCCCAATATCTCAAAAAAACCTATCAGGTATGAATATAAGGGGCCCAGCATTGGAGCAAATAACCTGTGTTTACCCAGTATCCCGTCAAGGAATATCTCAAGTATCTCTATGTTGATGATGATAAATCCCGCATAAACGAACAGGTGCAATAGGGCAGGTATTGGTTTTTTGAACATTTTCTGCTGGCCAAGGGCTAACAGAATCATGTTCTTCCATCGTTGAGACGAATTATCGGTCAGGTCTTCATCCTTTCCTAATTTAATATTCCTTCTTATCTCGGCTATTTTCTTTGAAAAGAAGTATATAGCGACACCTGCACATAATATGAAAAATATCTGCTGGACAATATGCATTGACAAGTAGTTTGATGCCCCGAAAATAAATGCTTTTACGCTAAAAACATAGTTTAACAAGCTATGTTGTACTGTTTCAGATAAATTGTTTAGGTTTGATGCAAATGTGTAATGACTATGTTGAATAGAATTGTTGCTTGCATCGGTTCTTTATTACTTCTATGCACTGTAACTGTTAAAGCCCAGGATGGATTTCAACAGATAAAAACTATAGAAGATTCATTACTTATTACGGCCGACTCAATGTACAACGGGTTTATGCCCGAAGTAAGGAGCATATATAATGAAAAATTCATAAAACAACTGGTCAGGGCATTAAAGAATCCCAACTCTTTCAATTACCCGTTTGATAGTCTTGGGACTAAAATCAATATTATATACCCGGAAGATAAAAGCTTCAGGATTTTCAACTGGACTGTACCTGCAGATGTGACTACACGATATTACGGAGCTATACAAATGCCCGGTGAACAGTTGAAATTATATCCACTCATTGATTGCAGTACTGAATTAGGTAAATTATCTGAAGATACTGTATTGACTGAAGGCAGATGGTACGGTGCGCTTATATACAGAATAATGAAGAATGATCTGCAGGATAAATCTGTATATACCTTATTTGGTAAAAATGCTTCCAGTCCTATCAGTAACAAGAAACTGATGGACCCGATGACATTGACAGATAAAGGGCCTGTTTTTGGTGCACCTATTTTCAATGTGAGATCGCAGGCAAGGCCAAATGACAGGGTGAACAGGTTTATCATTGAATATAAGAAAGATGTACAGGCTTCACTCAACTGGGATAATGAACTCAACATCGTGTTCTTTGATAAATTAGTTTCCCAGGTTAATGACCCTAACCGTAAATACACATATGTTCCAAGTGGTGCATATGATGGCTTCAGGTGGATAGATGGCTACTGGAACTATCTGCAGGATATAATCCCTGTGGAGGCTCTGAAAGATGGCCAGGCACCAACACCAATTCCTGTAAAACCTAAGGAATAGTATCTGTCATTAGTCATTTTTTTGTAGATTCGCACCCCGTTTTGGTCCGGTAGCTCAGTTGGATAGAGCATCAGCCTTCTAAGCTGAGGGTCATTGGTTCGAATCCAATCCGGATCACTTTAATATCTAAGCCACTATATAGTGGCTTTTTATTTGTCCGTTATACTGGAAATAGTACCTGTAAGCGTCAAAAAAATCCATTTTTTAATCCTGCATCTATTTCTGCTTCGTAATTTCTTGATATTCAATTATCACTCTGTATGGACAATAAATTGTTTCCATTTTGTTCCCATAACTATAGGGGGCATATAACTTGAATGGAGTGACATGTATAGACGGTTTAGCAGTATGTCAAAGAACTTTTAGATACCTTTCTATGTATCTATGACAAATATACGTATAAACAATGTAAACAGATTGTCTGTTTCGTGAATTATAATGATAATATATTTATTATTAAATCTTTATGGTTGTATAATCGACATATGTGACGATATGTCGTTCCTCCTTACAGCAAAACCTTGGTGGGGAATATTTATCAGTATAATAGATTGTTGTTCTTTTTAGTTTATGTAATATAAAATGTGTTTATTATTTGTTTACAGCTATTTATGATTGTTTTACTCCCTGTTATGCCTATTGTGTCGTTTTTGTGACGAGTGATATTTGCATACATACTGATTTAAGACAACTTTTATGCTTCCGCTTTAGAGCGAATACCATTTTCAATCCTATTACCACAATCTCACATATACATTATAGAGGATAAAATGCATAAACCTTGACCGGTTTTGTGCATGGTTATTTTTCATCCCGCCGGGAGAATATGGGATATTAAAATAACAATCATCTATAATATGAAGCATTATTTCCTCAAAACTTCATTGGCCGCAGTTGTGCTATTGCAGATAGTGGCGTTTTTATTTGTAAGTGATAAAGCTTTTGCCCAGACATGGGATAGCCCGGTGGCATTGCAGTCTTTAGCTGGTACCGGTGGCAGATTTGGGTTGTTTGCAAAGATGGAAGTGGTGAATGGTAACCCTGCTATGGTTGCATATGATGCTTCGCACCAGCGGGTGTTATATATAAGGGCAAATGATGCATCCGGAACCAGCTGGGGTACACCAGTTACAGTTTTAAAAGGTGGTTCTGGTGTGCTGGGCATTGCTGTTGTGAACGGAAATCCGGCTATAGTATATTCTGAGGGTAGTACAAGCCTGAAGTATATACGTGCAAATGATGCATCCGGAGCCAGTTGGGGCACCCCGGTTATTATAGAGACAGGTTCTACTACTACTCCATGCCTTACTACAATAAACGGTAACCCGGCGATATCTTACTGGACTTCTTCCGGATTAAAATATGTGCGTGCAACAAATGCTGATGGGACAGGCTGGGGTAGTCCGATCTTTGCAGATACGACTATACAGTCCGGTTATTTTTGCAGTTTAACTACTGTAAATGGCTACCCGGCTATATCATATGGTGTCGGAGTACCGTCAAATACACTCAAATATGTACGTGCAGCAGATGTAAATGGCAGCGCTTGGGGCACTGCCTTAGTACTGGATAATACATTGCCATCTACACCTACTACAAGCATGGTAGTTGTGAATGGTAATCCTGCCATAGCATATTCAGGCGGCACAGGTGTGAAGTATATCAGGGCGGCAGATGCATCCGGTACCAGTTGGGGCAGTATATCAACTGTAGTGTCTGGTTCGGGTTCTGTTGGTAGTTATGCAAGCATGGCTATAGTTAATGGTAACCCTGCAATATCATATTATGGTGGAGTAACTGCAAGTACAATGAATTATATCCGTGCAACCAATTCAATTGGCTCAAGCTGGGGGAGTATCATAATAACTGATGCATCTGCCAACGGATCATATGGCTCACTGGTAGTTGTGAATGGTTATCCTGCTGTATGTTATTTGGATGCAATAAATAATGACCTGGAATATAACCGTGCTACAGATGCCTCAGGTGGATATTGGGGTACACCGCAAAGTTTTGATGTTAGTGCTAATTCAGGTCAGTACGGTAGTGTGGCAATAGTGGCTGGTAAACCGGCATTATCATACAATAACACTGATAAAGGCGCTTTGTCATATATAAGAGCTGATAATTCTACAGCTTCAAGTTGGAGCAGTGCGATAATTGCAGATTATCCGAATGTAGCCAGTGTAGGACAATACACGAGTATGGCCATAGTGAATGGTAATCCTGCTATATCGCATTATGATTATAGAATCAGAGCCCTCAGGTATGTACGATCATTGGATGTTACAGGTTCGGCATGGGGAACAGGTATTAGTTTCCCCGGCACTAATCAGGGTCAGTACACAAGCCTTGCAGTTGTAAATGGCTATCCTGCTATTTCGTTTTATGCTTTAACAGGTGATCTGATATATGTTCGTGCAAGTGATGCGGATGGTTCTGCCTGGGGTAGTCAAATGACCTTGGCATCTGCTGGTACTGTTGGTCAGTATAGCTGCCTTAGGGTAGTTAACGGTAATCCTGCTATTTCGTATTATGATGCCACAAATGGCGATCTGAAGTTTATGCGGGCAAATGACCCTGATGGAACAACCTGGGGTGCTGCCGTAACACCGGATGCAAGTGGAGCTGTAGGACAGTATACAAGTATGGCTATTGTGAATGGCTACCCTGCTATTGCGTATTATGATGTAACAAATGGCGATTTAAAATTTGTTCGCGCAAATGATTCGAATGGTACTGCCTGGGGTACCCCTATAACTCTGGCTTCTGCAGCGATTGTGGGACAGCATCTGAGCATGGCAATTGTCAAAGGTTACCCGGCTATTTCATATTATGATGTTACTAACGGAGATCTTAAATATATACGTGCTGTAAATGCCAATGGCAGCAGCTGGGGCAGTCCTGTTACGCTTGATGCTAACGGTAACACAGGGCAATACACGAGCATGGCAGTAAATGGCGATGACGTGTATATAGGGTATTATGACGTAACAAATTTGCAGGCTATGATGATACATGGTACTGCACCGTCAAATGAAATAAACATTACGGGAAACACAACTACTATTGTTGATGGTGATAATACGCCTTCGTCAACAGATCATACTGATTTTGGTGATGTTGGCATGGGCAATAACCTGGTTCGCACTTTTACCATTCAAAATACAGGGAGTGCTGATCTTACTGTATCAAGTATTGTTTTAAGTGGCACTAATGCAGCAGATTATGTAATTGGTGGTATCACATTGCCTGCAATTGTGTCTGCAAACAGCAGCACTACATTCACAGTGACTTTTACACCGGGTGCCGCTGGCACACGCACTGCAACTGTTACGGTAAACAACGATGATGCAGATGAGGCTGTATATGATTTCGCCACCCAGGGCTCAGGCCTGCCCCCAGCCACTGCTTTGAATTTTGATGGGAGCAATGACTATGTGTCCATCGGCAATCCGAGTAGTTTGCAAATTACGGGTAACCTTACCCTTGAGTGTAAGTTCAGAACTACATCATCCCTTGGTAACTATCGTACACTGGTGAGTAAATGGCATACCGGCGGATGGGCAGGGCATGGTGCCTATTCCCTGTTCTGGACCAGCTCAGGACTCATTTTCATTATACAGAATACATCTGTACAAGACATTGTAGTTTCTACCAACCAAAATTATAACGATGGTAACTGGCACCATGTGGCCGGTACCTGGGATGGAACAACAGCACGAATATTTGTAGATGGGGTACTGGTTAATTCAGTTGTCAATTCCTCTTTCGGGGCATTAGAAAATAACTCATTGGGAGTGTATATAGGTACAGATGACTGGGGTGTTACCGGACCGGGTGCAGACAGGTATTTCCCCGGTGATATTGATGAAGTGCGCATATGGAGCAGAGCACTTTGCCAGGGTGAGATACAAAACAATATGAATTGTGAATTAGGGAACTCGCAAACCAACCTGGAAGCTTATTACAGGCTAAACAATGGTTTTGTTGGTGCGAATAATGCAGGGTTAACTACGGCAACAGACCTGAGTGGCAATGGCAATAATGGTACACTGGTTAATTTTGCCTTATCGGGTTCAACATCAAACTGGGCTACAGGAAATGTTACCGATGCTTGCAACGCTTTTGTACCATTGAGTGTTTCTGCGTCAAGCAATAGCCCGGTAAATCAAGGCTCGGCTATTAATCTTTCGGCAACAGCATCAGGAACTAATGCTGCTTCTGCAACATATAGCTGGACTGGTCCAAATAGTTTTTCATCGACAACGCAAAATCCTGTTGTATCAAATGCTCAAGCTTCTAATGCAGGCAGCTATACAGTAACTGCATCGGCTTTAGGCTGTACCCCTGCCAATTCTTCAACTACGGCAGTTGTTAATCCGGCTGCAACAGCATTACATTTTAATGGTTGGGGTAATACCAACCCGGGAGGATCGAATATAGACACAAGTTATGACTATGTGACGGTGCCTGATAATAATACTATGGACCTGGGTAATACCTATACTATTGAAGCTAAGGTTTATCTCGACGACAATGCAAATAACACCATAATAGATAAAGGAGATTACAGGTATCTTTTCCAGACACATCCTAACGGACATACAGGCCTTGGCTTGTATAATAACAATATGGGCTGGATATATTCATCAGGTACAGTACCAACCAACCAGTGGGTACATATTGCTGTAACATTTGATGTACCTAACAATAAAGTAACGTTCTACCTGAATGGTAATATATTAAGTACCCATACCGGTGCTGTAAATGGCGGTGCGGATAATTTGCCAATAAACATCGGGCGTCAGCAACCAGGCAGTTGTGTTTGTAACAACTTCGATGGCAAGATGGATGAACTGCGTGTATGGAATCGTGTATTATGCCAGGGAGAGATACAAAATAATATGAATTGCGAGCTAAATCCAGGCGGGCAGTCAGGGCTTGCAGCTTTATATGATTTTAACCAGGGATATGTAGGTGCTAATAATAGTAGTATAACTACTCTTACTGACGCGAGCGGAAATGGTAATAATGGTACACTCACCAGTTTTGCTTTGACTGGTGCTACATCAAACTGGAGTACGGGTACATTAAGCACTGCTTGTACTGCATTTACTCCATTAACCGTATTCGCAGGCAGCAATAGCCCTGTTAATGCGGGTTCTGCTATTAATCTTACTGCTACAACTTCAGGTTCGGGAGCCGGTTCTGCTACATATGCATGGACAGGACCTAACAGTTTTAGTAACTCAATACAAAACCCATCTGTATCTAATGCACAGGCAGTAAATGCAGGCACTTATAACGTAACTGCTACGGCCAATGGTTGTACAGCTACTGCTGGTACAGTAGTTGTAGTCAATGCTGCAGCCGGTGCACTTAATTTTGATGGCAATGACGATTTTATCTCAATTAATAATACACTTGGAAATTTTGGTAGTGGTGATTTTACTATTGAGATGAATATTAAAACTACCGCGGCCAACCAGTATATCCTGTCGAAAAGAGGTATATGCGGAGGCGATAACTTTATCAGCATAAATACAGGCAATGGTAAACCTGGCATTGAAATTGACAACGGCATTGGTGGCTATGTAGGATTAGGAGGAACAATAAGTATTAATGATGGCAACTGGCATCACTTTGCTGTTGTAAGACAGTCGGGAAAACTAATGGTATTTGTAGATGGTGTATTGTCTGCTTCAGCAAACAATGCCAACGCTAACCTGAATAATAATTATACGTTAACATTAGGGAACAGCGTATGTGCTTTCCTAAACGGTAATACAAGGTTTAACGGATCAATGGATGAAGTGCGTTTCTGGAACAGGGCTCTTTGCCAGGGTGAACTGATTGCACATAAATCTTGTGAATTTACGGGTGCCCAGACAGGACTTTTGGCTTATTACAAATTCAACCAGGGATTTGTGAATGCGAATAATAGCAGTGTTACTACTTTAACAGATGCTTCAGGTAATGGTAATAACGGTACACTATCTAATTTTGCATTAACCGGTGCAACATCAAATTGGGTGCTGGGTAATGTTAGCGGAAATTGCTCGGCATTTATACCTCCGACAGCTAATATTACCGCTGGTGGAGCTACAACTTTCTGCCAGGGTGGTTCAGTTCTGTTAACGGCAAACTCTGGTGTTGGTAATACTTACCAATGGCAGCTGAATGGTGTTAATATTAGCGGTGCAACAAACAGCACATATACAGCAAGTGCATCAGGCAACTATAGTGTTGTGGTAACTAATACTGGTTGTTCGGCCACATCTGTAGCAACTGCTGTTACTGTAAATCCTTTACCAATACCAACAATCACTGCCGGTGGGCCAACTACATTCTGCTCAGGCGGATCAGTTAACTTATCTACAGGTGGTATATCATCTTTAGACTTTAATGGTACTAATGGTTATGTAACCATACCTCACAGCTCTGGCCAGGTGGCTACACAAATGACCATGGAAGCTTGGGTGTACGTACGCAGTACAACTGCGGGTGGTGCAAATATCTTAATGAAAGGTAACTATGGTTATGGTATACATCTTGGTAATGATGGTTGCTCACCGGGTAATAAACTGGGTTATTGGGTAAACGCTGGTTGTGGCAGCACGATCCTTTCTACAGGAACTGTACCATTTAACCAATGGGTGCACGTAGCAGTAGTTGTTACTACAAGCCCGTCGCAAACACTTACTTTCTATATTAATGGTGTAAATGCAGGTAGCTCTACATCATCTTCTATAACAATCAACAATGGCGGAAACGGGCCATTGATACTGGGTATGCAGGGCACAGGCTGCGCTTGTAACTATTTTAACGGTAAGATGGATGAAGTCCGTATCTGGAATACTGCTTTGACACAAGCGCAGATACAGGCGAATATGAATAATTCCGTATCGCCATCCAGCGCCAACCTGCAAGTTTATTTAAGAGCTGATAATGCCAGTGGCACTACAGCTACTGACTTATCTGCAAATGGCACGAACGGCACACTGGTGAACGGCATGGCCTGGGAAGTGCCTTCAAGCTCTCCGATTGGTGGTTATGCTTCTTATTTATGGAGCCCGGGTGGTGCAACCACTGCATCTGTTAATGCAAATACAACAGGTAACTATTCTGTAACTGTAACAGACGTAAATAACTGCACAGGAACATCTGCGGCTGCATCAGTAACAGTAAACCCATTGCCGGCTGTATATAATGTAAGTGGTGGTGGCTCATATTGTGCCGGTGGTGCCGGACTTGCGATTGGTTTAAGTAACTCAGAAGCAGGAGTTAATTATCAATTAAAAAATGGTGCTTCGAATGCAGGAAGCCCGATAGCAGGTACAGGTTCTGCTATAAGTTTTGGTAATCAAACAGCAGCAGGCACTTACACGGTAGTAGCTACAAATGCTACAACTAACTGTACCTCAAATATGACAGGCAGTGCAACTATTATCATTAATTCTTCTCCGACAGTATATAATATAACCGGAGGCGGTTCGGCATGTAGTAATGGTTCCGGTGTAGCTATAGGTCTAAGTGGTTCACAAACAGGTGTGAACTATCAGTTGATGAATGGGTTGTCAACAGTTGGCAGCCCGGTTGCCGGCACAGGCTCAGCAATCAGTTTTGGTAACCAAACTGTTGCAGGAACATATACAGTAATAGCGACACATACGGCTGCTGGTAATTGCACAGCTAATATGAACGGTAGCGCTGTTGTAATAATTAACCCTGCGCCAATAGTATATAATGTGACAGGTGGTGGTAGCTACTGTACAGGTGGTGCGGGTATTGCAATAGGATTAAGCAGTTCTGAAACAGGTGTCAATTATCAGTTGAGAAATGGTGCTTCGAATGTAGGAATCGCTGTAGCAGGTACAGGTAGTGCCATCAGCTTTGGCAATCAAACTGCTGCAGGTATTTACACAGTAGTAGCCACATATGCTGCTACTAATTGTACCACAAATATGGCAGGTAGCGCAACTGTAAATATCAATTCTTTGCCAAATGTTTCTATATCTCCGTCAACTGCTGCAATATGCCTGCCGGGTGGTTCAGCAGTTCTCAGTGCTTCCAGCAGTGGCGGTATTCAATTAAATGGTACCAGTCAGTATGGGCAGGTGCCACATAACTCTTTATTAAGTTTTACATCTTCAGGTACTATTGAAGCATGGGTAAATCTTGCTCCTACTTCTGACGACCAGGATATTGTAGATAAAAACGTTGTTGGTAATGATGCACCTAACTACCGTTTCTTTGTCAAGACAAATGGTACTGTAGGTTATTACAGCACAACAGGTGCTTCAGTGACAACATCTTCTATCAGCTGGAATACATGGACACACGTTGCAGTAGTGTTTAATGCAGGTACAGTATCATTCTATTTTAATGGTGTATTAAAAAATACATTCACACAGTCGCTAGGTTCTGCTAATACAGGAGTATTGTATATAGGACGCGACTGGCTGGGCCGTTGGATAAATGGTAAGATGGATGAGATACGCGTATGGAATACAGCTCGTACACAGGCGCAGATCGCTGCGAATATGAACAGCGAAATACCAACAAGTTCATCGGGCCTTGTAGCATACTACAAATTTAATGAAGGTACAGGTAGCACAATA
This sequence comes from Flavipsychrobacter sp., assembly GCA_044227125.1. GTDB lineage: Bacteria > Bacteroidota > Bacteroidia > Chitinophagales > Chitinophagaceae > Polluticoccus. Next base: position 15,415 of record JBGAFS010000001.1, on the reverse strand, counting down.
TTGGATGCTACAGGTGTTAACAATGGTACATTGTTCAATAGCCCGACAAGAATAACAAGCACGCCGGTATCATCAGGTGCACCGGTTACTTATCTGTGGTCAACTACAGCTACAACATCTTCTATTAACGCTACAGCAGCAGGTAACTATACAGTTACGGTTACAGATACCAACGGTTGTTCTGCAACTTCGGCACCTGCTACAGTTACAATTAATCCATTACCTACGATTACTTGCCCTGCAAACATTACAGTTAATAATGCTGCAGGACAATGCGGTGCAACAGTTACTTATCCTGCTGCTACAGCGAGTGCGGGAACAAACACCCCGACAATTACTTATTCAATTCCTTCTGGTAGCTTCTTCCAGACAGGAACCACACAGGTTAAGGCATATGCTACCGACCCGTGCGGTAATAAGGATAGTTGTTCTTTCAACGTAACAGTTGTAGATAATACGCCTCCAGTATTAGCCTGCGGTAGTGGTTCGTCCCCGAACCTGATGAGAAGCGTAAGTACGGGCGGTACAGCATCAGTAGTAGCAATAGGGTCACTGAATGGCGCTTCTCAGTATGGCAGCGGATTAGGTTCTTCTTGCTCAGATTACTGGACACCATACGGAACATTGTGTGATGAGACACCAAATACAAATAGTCAAACTATCAGTACTAAAACTAATACACACTCCGGAGCTACATGGAATAATGTAACTAACGGTATTGGTGTTATGGTAGTTGACCTGGGAAGCGTGCAGACATTCAATATGGCACAGCTATATCAAATGTTCTCTGATGGTAAAACAACCAGCTTCCAGGGTTTCTATCACAGCTCAACCTCATCTACACCTCCAGCGTATAATGATCCTTCATGGACATCAATGTTCTCTGAAACAGCAGTAGGCGCGGGTGTGCTGAGTGGAAATAACGTAAGCAGCCCTACTTCTGTAACATTCACTCCGGTAACAGCACGTTACGTAAGGTTCTATTTTAAAAATAATGGTACTCTTGGAAATGGTGGATATATAGAAGTGAGGAGTGTGAAGCTGTTCAATACCAATGCCGGAAGTAATAATATTGTTGCAACTGCCGATTCAGGACAATGCACTAAGAATATTACTTACAGTATATCAGCTACCGATAACTGCCCGGGTACTATTGTAACATATAATCCTGCAAGTGGCTCTGCATTCCCGATAGGTACGAGTACTGTTAATGTGCTGGCTACGGACGCATCGGGCAATACAGCTACATGCAGCTTTACTGTTACTATTAACGCTCCTGAGATCAACATTAAAGGAAATGGCAATAATATAGCCGACGGCGATTATACACCTTCTTCAACAGATAATACAGATTTCGGTGGAGTGCTGCCTTCTGTAACAGTTTCGAAAACTTATACAATAGAGAATAATGGTACATCTAACCTGGTAGTATCGAATATCAATATGTCAGGTACCAATGCTTCAAGTTTCTCTGTGAGTGGCATAACATTACCTGCTACTTTGGCTCCTAATACTACTGCTGCATACACGGTTACATTCAATGAAACAGCAGTTGGTGTTAAAACGGCAACGGTTAATGTTATTACAAATGATTGTGATGAAAGCATATATGATTATGCTGTGCAGGGAGAAATTACTTGTGCACCTGCAGTATTTACTGCATGTCCTTCAAACATTTCAGTAAGCGCAGCTGCCGGCATGTGCAGCCAGTCCGTGAATTATACATCTATAGTTACCGGTACACCTGCACCTAATGTTACCTATACATTTACAGGGGCTACTACAGGTAGTGGTACAGGCGATGGCAGTGGTTCAACATTTAATGTAGGTGTAACAACTGTAGCGATAAATGCTGTGAATCCTTGCAGTAATGTTAACTGTACATTTACGGTGACAGTTACAGATAATGAAAACCCTGTAATAGTGGCTCCGGCTAACATAGCAGTGAATAATGATGCAGGTATCTGCGGTGCTGTGGTTAGCTATACCGCACCCGTTGGATCTGATAACTGCCCCGGAGCTGCAACAGTACAAACAGCGGGTTTGCCAAGCGGTTCAACATTCCCTGTAGGTACCACAACAAATACGTTTGTTGTAACAGATGCTCATGGTAATACTGCAACAGCTAGCTTTACTGTAATTGTAACGGATAATCAGGCACCGGTACTGTCAGGAGTTCCGGCAAATGCAACTGTGTCTTGTGACAACGTTCCTGGTCCGGCTGTAGTTACAGCGAGTGATAACTGCAATACAACATTACCAGTAACATACTCACAAATTATCACTAACGGAGCACTACCTCCGACAGGTTTAAAAGGCTTCTGGAATTTCAACGAAAATAGTGGTACAACAACCGCAGACCAGACAAGCTTTGGCAACAATGGTGTATTAAGTTCAGGAGTATCATGGATCCCGGGACAATCGGGTAGTGCTGTACAATTCCCCGGCACCGGTAATAATTATGTCCAACTGCCTAATACTACTAACGGAGCATTAGATACTCGTTATTCTATTTCAATGTTTGCGTGGTACTGGCCGGGTTCAAATGCATCTCAGAACAACCCTATCATCCAGTATAATGCAAATGGATGGGGCACGCACTTATGGCAGACTGGATCTAATCAATTGTTCGTACGTTTCACACAACGTAATACATTAAGCTTTACCAATAATCTTGCAGCAAATACATTAATCCCGAATCAATGGAACTGTGTAGGTGCAACTTATGATTACGCAACTGGTATAGCGAAACTATGGTGCAATGGTGTTAACGTACAGACATTGTATATCGGTCAAATGGAACTGTCAACCAATTATCCGGTTCGTGTGGGTTCAGTTGATTTCGATAGCCGCAGAACGAATAGCAAAGTTGATAATGTGGCCATATACGACAGGGCTTTAGATGCAACAGAAATTGCACAGTTATGCGCTGTTACATGCCCTCAAAGTTATACTATAACACGTACGTGGTCTGCAACAGATGCTTCAAATAACACTACAACAGCTTCACAAACTATTACAGTTAAAGATACAATAGCGCCTGTACTTACAGTGCCTGCTAATATTGTATTGAATAATGCTACAGGCATATGCGGTGCAGTGGCAAATTTCCAGGCTACAGCTACGGATAATTGTTCAAATAACATTACAATTACATATAGCCAGAATTCAGGAACAATATTCCCTGTAGGTAGCACTACAGTTAATGTTACTGCTAAAGATGAATGTGGTAATACCTCTACAGGTAACTTCACTGTAACTGTTACAGATAATGAAAACCCTGTAATTGTAGCTCCTGCTAATATATCAGCGAATAATGACGCAGGTGTTTGCGGTGCTTTGGTTACATATACCGCCCCTGTAGGAACGGATAATTGCCCCGGATCAACTACAATACAAACAGCAGGCTTGGCAAGCGGGTCTGCATTCCCTGTAGGTACTACTACGAATACCTTTGTAGTAACTGATGCTCACGGTAATACTGCAACAGCCAGCTTCACTGTAACTGTTACTGATAATGAAAATCCTTCAATAACTGCCCCCGCTAACATATCAGTGAATAATGATTCCGGTATTTGTGGTGCAACAGTTACATACATTACCCCTATTGGAACGGATAATTGCCCGGGATCAACTACGGTGCAAACAACAGGTTTGGCTAGTGGTTCTACATTCCCTGTAGGTACTACTACCAACACCTTTGTTGTTACAGATGCACATGGCCACACAGCAACTGCCAGCTTTGATGTGGTGGTAACAGATAATGAAAAACCTGCTATCAGTATTGCTGATGTTAATGTTAACGCAGATAACGGAAGCTGTGCAGCAACAAATGTGAGCTTAGGAATTCCTGCTACATCAGATAATTGTACGATAGATTCTGTATGGAACAATGCATTAACAAGCTATCCAGTTGGCACAACAACAGTAACCTGGAATATTTCTGACATTCATGGTAATACAAATAGTACTACTCAAACAGTAACCGTACATGATAACCAGAATCCGATAGTGGTTACTCAACCTGTAACGGTTTACCTGGATGCCAGCGGTACTGCTTCAATTACAGCATCGGATGTGAATAACGGAAGTTCTGATAATTGCGGTATCCAATCATTGAGCGTATCGCCTGATACATTCAGATGTATAAATGTTGGTAACAATACAGTCACCTTGACAGTTAATGACATTCATGGTAACTCAGCAAATAATACAGCAGTTGTTACTGTAATAGACACTGTTAAACCTGTAGTAGTATGCCCGGCAAATATTACTGTAAGTTGCCTGACCCTGCCATCTAATACGGGTACTGCAACTGCAACTGATGCATGCGGAATAAGTAATATTATATACACTGATGTCAGTACATACAGCTCTAACCCGGCCAATGCAGCACATTATAATTATGTGATCAGCCGTACGTGGACTGCAACAGATAATCATGGTAACTCAAGCAGTTGTACACAGGAAATAACAGTACAACAACTGCACCTCACTGCTGACATTACCAATGTTTCTTGTTATGGCACTGCTACAGGTAGCATAGACCTGACAGTACAGGGCGGGGTGGGTAATCTCAGCTATTCATGGAGTAACGGAGCAAATACGCAAGATGTATCAGGCTTAGTTTTAGGTACATATAGTGTAACAGTAACGGATAGCGCCGGTTGTACTGCAACAGCAACATATAATGTCACACAACCACCATTACTGACAGCAACAGCAATAATTGCAAGCCCGAATCCGACAGTAACCGGCCAGGCGATGAATACAATATACCTGGGTTATGGTCCTCAATCAGTGACATTGAGTAATACTATAGCAGGTGGAACAACTCCATACACCTATAGCTGGACACCGGTTACTGGTGTGGGTACGCCATCATCTTTTAGTACATCCGTTTCACCAACAATAACAACCACATATACACAATTGGTCACTGATGCAAAAGGATGTACAGTATCAACAGATAAAACGATATACGTGGAAGATGTAAGGGCTAATAACAACAAGGTTAAGGTTTGTCATAATGGCAATACTATTAGTATATCTGCAAATGCTGTTAATTCACATCTTAATCATGGAGACCACCTTGGTACATGCTTTGATATAGATGGTGTTGTTAGTAAAGTATCCTGCTATGGAGGAAGTAATGGCTCAATCAATATTACTGTATACGGAAGTGTAGCGCCTTATACATACTTATGGAGTAACGGAGCAACAACAGAAGATGTAAATGGATTAACAGCAGGTAGCTACAGTGTAACTGTAACTTCTGCAAACGGAGAATCTACATCTGCTTCATTTGCGGTTACTCAATATAGCAGGATCAACATAGCAAGTAATCAAAATAATGTAAGATGCTATGGAGATAGCTCAGGGTCGATATATCTGAATGTTAGCGGAGGTAATGATCCATATACATATTTATGGAATACAGGTAGTACAAGTAAGCATAGGTATGGTTTGCCTGCAGGAACATATATCGTAACAGTTACCGATGATAATGATTGTACAATGAATGATACAACTATTATTACGCAACCATCTGCTCCTATTGCTATTACCGGAACTGTAACAAACATTCTATGTAATGGTGCTGAAACGGGTGCAGTAGATATAACCGTTACTGGCGGAACTGGTCCTTATAACTATGACTGGGATGATGACGATAATAGCAGTCATAGTCACCATAGTTGTAACCACTCATATAATAATCACTGGTGTAATCGACATGGTAGTCATTGCAATAGTAATCAGCAAGATCTGAATAATGTAGATGCCGGCACATACACTGTAGTTGTAACAGATGCTAACGGATGTCGTAAGACTATGACATTTACAATAACAGAACCAACACCGATAGCAATTACAGCAGCAAAAACCAATGTTTCATGTTATGGTGGAAATGATGGAGGTATAGATGTTACGGTAACAGGCGGAACAGCGCCATATACTTACTACTGGAGTAATGGTGGTGGTACAAATGAGGACAGAACATCACTTTCAGCAGGCAACTATACATTAACTGTAACTGATGCTAATGGTTGTACAAAAACAACAACATTCAGTATTAGTCAGCCAACACAGCTTAATGCTAATACAGTTGTTACGAATGTACCTTGTTATGGCAGTGTGAATGGCGCTGTGACACTGAATGTTACCGGTGGTTCTGCACCGTATACATACTCTTGGAGCAACGGAGCTAGTACAAGAAATATAACAGGTTTATTGCCAGGTAGCTATACAGTATCAATAACAGATACAAACGGGTGCTCTATAACAAGAACTGCTACAGTTTCTCAACCGGCACAACTGGTAGTTACAGGTACAGTAACAGATGTTTCATGTAGTGGTGACGATGATGGCGAAATTGATATAACAGTATCAGGCGGAACAGCACCATATAGCTACAGGTGGAATAACAACATGAATTGCAAAGACAGGTCGCACTTAAGCGCAGGCAGCTACAATGTAACAGTAACTGATGCTAACGGCTGTACTGCATTTGCTTCGTTCACTGTTGCACAACCATCAGCTATCACAGTAACAGGAGTAATAACCAATGCTACTTGTTACGGAAGCAGTAATGGTGCTATAACTATAACTGCTACGGGTGGCACAAGTCCATATACTTATAAGTGGAATAATAATTCGACAGTTCAGAACAGGACCGGATTACCTGCAGGTTCTTATTTAGTAACAGTTAAAGATGCAAACGGATGCAGTAAAAATGCTTCGTTCAATGTGACCCAACCGGCACAGATATCCGGAACAGTTGTAATGAATCCAAACCCAACGGTATCAGGACAAGCGATGAATACTATATTCCGCGGATATGGGCCACAGTCTGTAACGCTCACAGCTTCGGCTGCCAATGGTGTTAGTCCGTATACATATAGTTGGTCGCCAACTACAGGGCTTACAAATCCATCATCAGTGTCTACGACAGCTGCTCCTACTACAACAACTACATATGCCGTAACCATTACAGATGCTAACGGTTGTATGCGATCAGTATCTAAGACTATACTGGTAGAAGATGTAAGGAATGGGGATAATATCCGTATCTGTCATAATGGTCACAACATAACAGTAGCCCCATCTGCTGTAGCTGCACACCTGGCGCACGGTGATGACTTAGGATATTGTGAATCAGAACACAAGGGACAGTCTAATGATCCTCAACCTTCGCCAAACCCGGGTATGTCTACAGTAGTAATCGGTGATCTCAAAGTATTCCCGAACCCAACTACGGGTAAGTTCTCCATACAACTGCCTGATAATGTAAAGGGTGGTGAAGTGATCATTACCGACATGTTAGGTAAGCTGGTTCAGAAACAGAGGTTTATGCCGGATGCTCAGCTGGTATTTGACCTGCATAGTGTTGCGAAAGGAGTGTACACAATACAGGTACAGAATGGAACAACTATATACAGAGCTCTTGTTACAATACAGGAGTAAAGTATAGTGTGTTATAAGCTAAAAATGCCCCTCAATTGAGGGGCATTTTTATTATTGTTTATTCTCAGGGGCTTTTTCTATCAGGTCCATGAACTGGTCGAGTTTTGGCGTAACAATAATTTCTGTACGCCTGTTTTTGCTTTTGCCCAGTTCATTATCATTGTCACTTACAGGGTTATATTCGCCACGACCGCCGGCGGTCATGCGTTTAGGGTCTACACCATAAGTGGTTTGCAGAGCCTGCACCACCGACGATGCACGAAGGGCACTGAGATCCCAGTTGTTACGGATATTAGGTTTTGATATTGGTACATTATCAGTATTGCCTTCTACCAGTACGTCATAATCGCCATAATCTTTAATGATCTTAGCAATTTTAGACAGCGTTTCCCCGGCACGTTCTGATATGCTGTAGTCTCCGGACTTATACAACATATTGTCTGACAAAGATATATACACAACCCCTTTCAAAACTTTTATGTCTACGTCTTTCAGCTCTTCGCGGCTCAGAGAACGGGTAAGGTTGTTAGTAAGTACTATGTTAAGCGAATCGCTTTTGTTCTTCAGGTCTACAAGGTGCTGTATGTATTTATTAGAAGCATTGATCTCATCTACCAGTTTAGCAATGTTTACACCTCCCTGGTTGCTGGATGTAAGACATTTATCTAACGCAGTTTGCAGTACTGCAGCATTTGCTTTTTCAGAAGCCAGTTGCTCTTCCAGAGAACTGATACGTGTTTTGGCAGAAGAAAGGTCTGACTGGCATTGCTGGTTCTTAGAACTCATAGCGTCATACTTCGATTGGGAATTGTTTTGCAAGCTGTTATAGCTGGCCTGTAAACGTTTATATTTCTTTGTACTTACGCATCCGGTTGACAATATTGCCAACGCTAAGACTGCAATGGGATAAGTTCTCATATTTTTTGATTTGTATTGCAAGTTATTGCATTTATAGGATTCGGTATCACGCTAGAATTGTTTTAACAGTTTTACAAGATTAATGATAACAGGTTCGTAATTACAATTTTATATATCTGTTGATAGTTTTTGATAGTTTTTGATGTAATATTTTAATGTGCTGTTTGATAATTTTTTGCGGGGAAGAAAATATCAGGCCTTATATATGAATGGATAGGGTAGTGATGGGATGTTTGTAATGGGTACATAGGTTTATTATTACCAGTACAAATATACGTTTATTTGTACTATAAATGTATTTATTTTTTTTTATTAAAGTATTTGTGTTAGGTGTTTGTAAGAAAAAGCTATAAACAAATAGAATAATCATATCATACTTCTGCAGATGTACTCTTTACTTTGCAACTATGGATTCTTTAGACGTAATTGTTGCTTATGTTGAAAAATATGTGCCGCTGACAGCGGATGAGAAGGATTTTTTCATCTCCCGGTTAAAAGTTACTAATGTTAAGCGGAAACAATTTATCAGCCAGCCGGAATTTGTACCGCGCTACAGGAATTATGTAATTAAGGGAGCTGTTCGTGCATATCTGCGCAATAACGAAGGTGAAGAATTTACTATTGCACTGGCTATAGAAGACTGGTGGATAACTGATTATTACAGCTATATCAACCAGGTGCCGGGTATCTTATTTGTAGAAGCACTGGAAGATACCATCGTTATACAAATCGATTATAATTCAGAACAATTACTACTGGAAAAAATACCCAAGTTTGAACGTTTTTTCCGCATCATTACACAGCGGTCATTTGCATTTCTTCAGCACAGGATGCTGTCTAACCTGAGTAAAACTGCTGAAGAACGGTATGATGAGTTTGCGGGTAAATATCCTGCTATCGTTGCACGCATACCCCAGTATGTACTTGCATCTTACCTCGGGTTCAGCACAGAGTTTCTTAGCCGCATACGCAACAGGCGGACAAAAAAGTTGATCTAGGTCAATTACATTTCTTGTTCTGCTTCATTTTTCAGCGCAGTTAACCATCTGATTTTTGCATCGTCAATATTGACAGTAAAAGCAAAAAATCTGAGAAATGAGTACAAAAGAAAAAATAACCTTTAAGGTTCCTGCAAGAGATGATGTAAATGAAGCTAATAAGGGCATTTTTGACCACATGCAGAGTGCCTTCGGTAAAGTGCCTAACCTGTATGCTACTTTCGCGATCAATGACACTGCGCTGGCAGATTACCTTGCCTTGCAAAACAGGAAAAACACCCTGTCTCCGCAGGAACGTGAGATCATTAACCTTGTAGTAAGCCAGGTGAATGATTGCAAATACTGTGTTCCTGCACATACTGCAGTTTCAAAAATGATGAATTTTACAGATGCGCAAATACTGGAAATTCGCCGTGCAGCTATTTCGTTTAATGAAAAATATGATGCACTGGCAAAATTTGTAAAGGATGTAGCCGTGAATCGCGGCAGGCCATCTGAAGGTACTTATAATGCATTCTTTGAGGCAGGCTATAATAAAGCTAACCTTATAGATGTGATGATGATAATAGGCGATAAGATCATCAGCAATTACCTGCATAATACAGTGCAGATACCTGTTGACTGGCCGGAAGTACCAGCTATATAATCATTTAAAAAAGGACAGGACACAAACATTGTGTCCTGTCCTTTTTATGATGCACTAATGTAATTAGCTCAATCCATCTATCTCACCATTCACCAGTTTGATGCGGAATGCCTGCGGGTCTTCAGGGAGGCCCGGCATACGCATAATATCACCTGCTACGGCAACTATAAAACCTGCGCCTGCATTAATAACCAGGTCGCGGATATTGATAGTGAAGCCTTCCGGTGCGTTGATGCGGCTCTGATCATCTGTAAATGAATATTGCGTTTTAGCAATACAGATAGGGAGGTTGCCCCAGCCTTTTGCTGCAAACGATTTCATCTTGGTTTCAGCGGCACCGCTGAATGTAACACCCGATGCGCGGTATATTTTGGTAGCTATCTTTTCGATTTTAGTTTTGATACTGTCTTCCAGTTCGTAAGTGAAGTTGATATCCTTAGAAGGATTATTCTCAATTACATCTACGAGTTTCTGCGCCAGTTCAGCAGCACCTTCGCCACCCTTGCTGAATGCATTGTTGATTGCAAATACCACACCTTCATTAGCACACCATTCTGTCAGGTAGTTTATTTCTTCTTCTGTATCAAAATGGAATTTGTTGAATGATACCACAACGCTTTGTCCGAAGTTCTTCATATTCTGTACGTGGCGTTGCAGGTTGGGCAGGCCTGCTTTCAGCGCTTCGAGATTTGGCTTAGATATTTCTGCGGCAGGTACACCGCCATGCAGTTTCAACGCCTGTGTGGTAACTACTATAATAGTTGCTTTAGGACGCAGGCCGCTTACACGGCATTTAATATCGAGGAATTTTTCTGCACCAAGATCACTACCGAAACCAGATTCTGTAACTACATAATCATTACAGCTCATAGCCATTTTAGTAGCCAGTATAGAGTTGCAACCATGTGCTATGTTAGCGAACGGGCCACCATGTATAAATGCAGGCGTATTCTCAGTTGTCTGTACCAGGTTAGGCATGATAGCATCTTTCAGCAGTACTGTGATAGCTTCTGCCACACCGAGGTCTTTTACAGTGAAAGCAGTTTTATCATAACGATAACCTAATACTATACGTTCAATACGTGCTTGCAGGTCTTCTAAACTTGTGGCAAGACAAAGCAGCGCCATTATTTCAGATGCAGGGGTAATATCAAAACCTGCTTCCTGTGGTATACCGTTGGCATTGCCACCAAGCCCGGTTACTATATTACGCAGTGAGCGGTCGTTAACGTCCAGCACACGGCGCCATACAAGGCGGTCGAGTACTTTATCAGTACCTGCATTCTGGAATTGATAGTTATCCAGCAGTGCGCTTATCATATTGTTAGCGCAGGTAATGGCATGGAAGTCGCCTGTAAAGTGCAGGTTAATATCTTCCATCGGCAATACCTGTGCATAGCCACCACCAGCAGCGCCACCTTTCATACCGAAGCATGGGCCAAGGCTGGGCTCGCGCAGTGCAACAGCTGCTTTCTTACCTATATAGTTAAGTCCTAAAGAAGCAGATACACTGGTAACGGTTTTACCAACACCTGCTTTATTTGGGGTGATGGCAGTAACGAGTATCAGGTTGCTGTTCTTTATTTTGCTTTCGTCAATATAATTGAGCGGAATTTTCGCTTTTGTTTTTCCGTAAGGGATAATGTCATCGGGATTGATGCCCACATTTTGTGCGATCTCTGAAATGTGTTTTAGCTTCGCAGCCCTTGAAATTTCGATGTCTGATAACATTGTTCTGATGTTTTTATAAAGGAATGAAGATATTGATTTGGGTTGAAATTTTATATCCTGTTCAGGTTGCTTATTCATATCACTCAATGTTAATATGATGCTGCCGTATATTTTGTATTTTTGTGCGATATATAGTTATAAGATATAATCTATGCCGAATTTGATGATAGTTTGGGACTATGACACTCCCATAGCCCGTATAACTGCCACTAAGCCTTATAACTATGTGTTTGAGAAATGCCTGGCTGAGGAAGAATACGTGAACCTGATACTGGATACGGCAAGGGATATTAATGCAAAATTTACTTTCGCTACGCTGGGCTTTGGTGCAGAAAAGTCGGTTGCACCTTTTGATGTGCGCCATGTTATAAAAAAGATACACGCCGAAGGGCATGAAATAGCATCGCATTCGTGGAAGCATGAATGGCTGCCTTTCCTGTCTGAATACCAGTTGGATATGACCATGCAGCGCAGTAAGATGATACTGGAAGAGTGTATTGGCAATGGCTATAAGGTAAATGGCTTTGTACTGCCGCATGATCGGCCTATGAGCTGGTACTCAAGATTTGCATTCAGCGGCGGCGATAAAACCATGTACCCTTTTTTCCCGGGTGGCAGCATAGATGGTATATCAAAATACCTGAAGAAGAACGATTACAAATGGCTGCGCGTAAGTACACGCCCCGTATGGGAAAAGCTGGTAGACTGGCGAGGTACTAATAAGAAATTGCGCTTGGGCAGGAAGGTAATAAGCACATCAGGGTTCCATTATATACCGGAGCACCATATGGAGTTTGACAGCGGTGCCATTGATGCGGTAGACTGGGCTGTACAAAACAATAAGCCGCTGGTTATAGCAGGGCATCCGGCAGCATTGGGATTCAAGAGCGAAAATTTAGATAACTTTAAGCGTTTTATAGCGCATATATACGGTTATATACAGCAAAACAAACTGGAAGTAACCACTGTGAGCGATTTTTTAAATATTAGATGATATGAAAGAGCAGTTTCTCGATCTTTTTAAAGATCAGTTTATGCAGACGGACGTAAATACTATTACCTATGAAACTGAATTCAGAACGCTGGGAGAGTGGAGCTCATTACTCGCACTGTGCATCATAGCTATGGCCGACGAGAATTACAGCGTTAAAATAACCGACCAGGATATGAAATCCTGCAAAACAGTAGAAGATATCTATAACCTTGTAGCTGCAAGGGCTAACTGATATTAATAATGCTGAACGTAGACAGGATCATAAAAATTCTTGGCGGGCAGGGGTATACCTTTGAATTACTGAAGAAAGAAGACGCTGGTCTTCACCGGGAATTCATAAAGAGGGTATGGCCTAATTCTACTACACGCGGCGACTTTGCCATCAACAACTGGAAGCTGAACCGGGGCAGGGATACTGATACCATCAATATGCTGGTATGCAAAAAAGACGGACGTATCATTGGCCAGATGGGTTATATACCTGTGACACTGAAAATAGGTGATAAGCTGCAAGATGCTGTATGGGGTTGCAATTTCAGGGTTGAAGATTCTTATAAAGATGTGGGCATTGGCGCTGCTATAGAAATGTATGCTACCAAACTCTTTGGTATACTGCTGGGCAACACTCCCACAGAGGAGGCCATGAAATTCAAGCAGGGGCTGGGGTACAAATTCATAGACGGGCCAAGGATAATGATGTTCCCCGTAAAGGCAGACTACCTGATAAGCATTAAGGCGCCTGCCAAACTAAAACCATTCTTGCCGCTGGCTACTCTTATTGTGAACCCGCTGTTGCGCATATGGCAGCTATTCAAATTTGCAGGTGGTAATTCGTCTGCATGGGCACAGGTAACAGCAGAAAAAGTAATTGACAGAATAGCTAAGCGCCAGCAAAACATTTCCCTGCCATATACCGTCCACGATGCTGAATTCATAAAATGGAGGTGTAACCCTCCCGAACAATATAAACCCAAACCACGGGTACTTATATATAATAATGACGCAGAAAGCTACTGTATATATAATGTAACCAATAAGGTGCTTAACCTGTATGAATACTGTTTTAACAGTAAAAAGGCATTTGACTCTTTTGTTAAGTACATCATAGCACAACGCAATAAAGAAGGAATTACTACTATTCGTATATATGCCAATACAGAGGCAGAAGAGTCTATGTTCAGGAAGGGCAGCTTCATAGGGCTCAGGCGCAAATGTGTTATTACAGCCTATAATAAAGACAATCTATTTGCTGATACAGATAAGATGTATGTAGACCTCTACGATAGTGACGGAGATTTGTAACTTTGTAAGTACATAGTTCTAAAGATCGTTAATATGTCTGTAGCGTATATTAAAGCAGTATCACATTATTTACCGGAGCCGGTTCTTTCTAATGAAATGCTCTCAGAGCAGTTTCCTGAATGGTCTGTAGATAAGATATCGGAGAAGACAGGGATATATAACAGGCATATAGCACCGGGAGAAATGTTCTCTTCAGATATGGGTGTGCTGGCTGCAGAAAAACTATTCAGAGATTATAATATTCAGCCCGAGAGTATTGATTTTATACTATTCTGTACACAAAGCCCCGATTATTTTCTGCCTACTACAGCTTGTTTAATACAGGACAGGTTGAATATACCTACATCAGCTGGTGCGTTAGATTTCAACCTGGGTTGCTCTGGTTATATATATGGTCTTAGCCTTGCTAAAGGATTGATATTTGCCGGTATAGCAAAGAATATACTGCTCATCACCGCAGAGACATACAGTAAATTCATACATCCGCAGGATAAAAGCAACCGTACCATTTTTGGCGATGGTGCCGCTGCTACATTAGTATCTGCTGAAGGTGGGGTAGCCACTATAGGCGAGTTTGACCTGGGTACAGATGGTAAAGGCGCAGAGAACCTTATTGTAAAAAGGGGAGGGCTGCGTTATGCAAAAACAGAAGGTACTCCTGTTTCTTTTGATGAATATGGTAATGCAGGCAATGATAATTACCTGTACATGAACGGGCCTGAGATATTCAACTTCACTTCGGCAATGGTGCCTAAGCTGGTAGATAATACACTAAAGAAGAACGGACTGGAACGCACTGATATCAATACTTATATTTTTCACCAGGCCAACCAGTTCATGCTGCACCACCTGCGCAGGAAACTGAAGATACAGGAAGAGAACTTCTACATATACATGCATGATTGCGGTAACACCGTATGTTCTACTATACCTATAGCGCTTGAAGAAGCCATAAAAACAAATGTTATCCAGCCCGGCTCAAAAGCATTGCTGGCAGGATTTGGCGTAGGTTATTCATGGGGTGGCTGTGTTATTAATTTCGTGTAAATCAATATTTTATATGCATATTATGAGCAGGCTTCCTTTACCGGGAAGCCTGTTTTTGTTAATTGGCTGTTAACCGCTTGCAAAGCTGGGGTTAACAGTGCCTGATTTTTTGCAAGGTCTCTGGGGCGGCTGCATCTTTGCATCATCAAACGAACAAAAACAACAAACAAACCAAAAACAAACAACAATGAAAAAGATCATCGCAATCGCCGCTTTAATTTCTGCAGGTTTCGCTGCTAACGCTCAAACTCCTGCTTCTACTTCAGCTTCTCAGACTGTTAACCTGTCTCTGACTGATGCTATCGAACTGACATT
>JBGAFS010000002.1:0-435907 GCA_044227125.1 Flavipsychrobacter sp. | reverse complement strand
GTACCGACCAGTATCAATGATAAAGGAGAGATGAACGGATTGAGTATCTATCCGAACCCGACGACAGGCAGGTCAGTATTACAGATGAATACGAGCAGCGGAGTTAAGGAAGTGCGTGTAACGATAACGAATGTGACAGGCCAGAAGGTTAAGGAAGAGAAGTACAGCCACAAAGGCGGCCAGTTTGTACAGGAGTTGGATATGAGCGGCCAGACTAAGGGAGTATACTTTGTAGAAGTAACAGCTGGTAGTGAAAGACAGGTAATCAAACTCGTCGTGCAATAATCAGAATATCTGCTTAATTAATATATTTGAACCGGGCTATATGCCCGGTTTTTTATTAAAAGTTATTGCAAACAAATCAATAATAATTATATGTTTAACTATTATATGTGTGTCTGTATTCCTAATGAGCGGCTTCATAGTTAAAAAATACCGTTTTAGAAAATGCATTTTGACTCGCGCAGGATTGTTGTTTAAAATGTACTATATTTATGACCCCATTTACAGAGAGTCAAATATAATTTTATGAAATTGAATCGATTACGAACTATAAGCCAAAAGCTTATCACCATTTTGCTCCTTGGTCTCAGTGTTCTGAAGGTTAATGCACAAACAGATTATTATATAGGTAGTGGTACTACTGCAAATGCAAGTACAGGTTACCCAACACCATACGGGGACTGGTTTGCCTCAGACAGGCACCAGTTTTTATACCTGGCATCAGAGCTTATAGCAGCAGGCATGGGCCCCGGTTTGATAACAGCTGTAAAATGGGATGTTACGGCAACTAATAGTGGCGTACAAGATCTTTGGCAGGCATCTATGGGTACTACTACAGCATCATCACTTACGAGCTGGCAGCCCAACATTACATGGCCAATAGCCGGACCGATGTCAACATCTTACGTGCCGAATGTTGGCATAAATACATATACACTCCCTACACCATTTATTTGGAATGGTACAGATAATATTGTTATCCAAACATGTCATGGTGCAGGTACAGGTAGTTTCAGCTATAATGCAAGTGTAAGATATCATACTACCTCTTTCCAGAGTACCTATTATTATTATACGGACAATGCTGGTAATCTTTGTAATACCACGAGCTCATACGGGTCTACTACAACAAGACCTAATATCATATTCACCTATGGTCAGCCTTGTACAGGTGTACCTTCAGGTTATACTGTAAATGCGCCTAATGAAGTTTGTCCTAATGTGCCATTTACGGCAGCACTAACAGGCCCGTTCTTATCAAACCTTACTTACCAGTGGCAATATTCATTTAATGGCACTTCATGGGCGAATTATACAGGCAATGTTGCGCTTAATGGTAGTATTGTAGATTCCATAACAACTGCAAAATGGTACAGGTGTAAAATTACTTGTACAAACTCAGGACAAACTTTTACAACACCCGGCAGAGTAGTAAATATTGCCCCCTTCTATTATTGTTATTGTAATAACTCTAAATCAGCTATTACGACAGGCCTTGATATAGGTAACGTCAAAGTCATACAGATGCCATCAACCGGTATTGGCGGAGATACACTTTTAAATAATGGTACCGCAACTCCTTTGACAGGTAATACAAATGCAAATAAGACTTATTCCGGTTTCCAGTATAGTGTTCAGCCGGTGGTTATGTATCGTGACTCTCAATACAGGGCTGTCATTTCACAAATTACTTCTGCAGCATCTACAACGGCAGGTAACGTAGTGGCATTTATTGATTTCGATAGAAATGGCGATTTTGATACTGTAACAGAAAGGGTATTCAACAAAACAATTACAAGCCCTACAGGTTATGATGCTGATACGTTTACTGTTCCTTCAAATGCAGAGATAGGCCTGACCGGGATGAGGGTGATTATAAAGAATGGAGCAACGGGCGAACCATGTGGCGGTTATAATGAAGGTGAAACAGAGGATTACCTGGTTGATTTGCGTTATGAGCCATGCACAGGAAAACCTGTTGCAGGTATTGCACAAGGAGATACGTCTGTATGTGTAGGCTATGATTATCTTGTTACAGATACTACGTATGAACGCAGGAAATCAGAAATTATTCATTCTTGGAGCGTGTCTGCAGATAATGTATCATGGTTTAATGTTACGGGCAGCACAGGTAAAGATACTTTGATGCGTGTTTTCACAGGCCAACCATTGTATTATCGTATGCAGGTGGTTTGTGCTCATACCAATGATACAGCTACCGGAGCGCCTATATATGTAAATCAAAAAGTTGCCTATAAATGTTATTGCTACAGCCAGGCTATTGGCGGTAAGGCGTCAGATAGCAGCGATATTGGTGGTGTTTCTATAGCAGGATATGTTGCAAACGATGGAGGTACTCACCTTGATAACCCGAAGGCGTACCGTAAACACTCTGACCATACAGACGAAACGCCGATAGTATTAAATATGGATAGCCTGTACCAGATATCTGTTTATCATATTATGCGCGGGGCAGAGCATGCAGATGCGAAGATTACCATATTCATGGATTTCAATAATAACCATAACTATGATATACCTGACGAACGCATATTCACAGGTTTCACAAGCGTTGGTAATTTTACACTGATCGACCACCTTACTATACCTGCACTTACTATCCCGGGTAAACCAACAGGTATGCGTGTAATATTAAATAATGACATCGGACCTAACATCCCTTCAGATGATGCATGCGGGTCGTATACATCAGGTGAAACTGAAGATTATATGGTCATATTCCAGAAATCGATTCCTGCCACGGTAAATGATATGGGATTGATACAGGATGTAGATATATATCCTAACCCGAACGCAGGCAAGTTTATTTTACAGCTAAATACAACAAAAGCAGTAAGCAACATACATGTAACAGTGACAAACGTTACAGGCCAGAAAATGCTCGATACTCAATATGAGCATAACGGAGGCAGGTTTGTAAAAGAACTGGATATGACTGGTGTAGCTAAAGGTGTTTACTTTGTAGAAGTGCAGGCAAACGGGGCTAAAACCGTAAAACGAGTTGTAGTACAATAATTATTAAAATTGTTATAAAAAAGCGGGTAGTCTCTACCCGCTTTTTTTATTTGTAGTATTCAGGCATTTGACGGAACTTTACTATATTATAATATATAAGTTTTTTCAACAAAAACAAGTCAGGTTCCCCCCTTTGCTACGGAAATTATGTGCAAATCCTTGTCTGTAAAGGGATAATAGAAAATGTGAAAGTTTATCCACAAAGGGTTGATTTCTTATTTTCACTCAGAGCCACCTTTTGGATATTTTCGCTATCCGACTATTCCGAAATACAATCGCTAACCAAAAAATATTTTTACCCATGGCTCCGGCAAAATCAAAGACAAACGGTAAAGGCCTCGCGTTCGAGCGCCAGTATACCCGCGAAGGCGTAAGCCCGTTTGATATGTTTGAGTACGATTATCGTACCTCTGTCATTCGTAACCCGAATGGAGAGAAAGTGTTTGAAATGACAAATGTGGAAGTGCCCAAACATTGGTCTCAGATAGCTACAGATATCCTGGCACAGAAATATTTCCGCAAAGCCGGTGTTCCTCAACCGGACGGAAGCCTCGGCCGCGAAACTTCTATTAAGCAGGTAGCGCATCGCCTGGCACATTGCTGGCGCTCATGGGGAGAGCAATATGGATACTTTGCATCTGCTAAAGATGCGCAGGTATTTTATGAAGAACTGATATACAGTATTCTTTATCAAAGCTGTGCACCAAACTCTCCGCAATGGTTCAATACCGGTTTATTTAGCAGCTATGGTATTGAAGGTAAACCACAGGGGCACTATTATGTTGACCCTATTACAGGCACTCTCGAAAAATCAAAAAATGCGTATGAGCGCCCTCAGCCGCACGCGTGCTTTATATTAAGTGTAAGCGATGACCTCGTTAATGAAGGTGGTATCATGGACCTGTGGGTGCGTGAGGCACGTATCTTCAAATATGGCTCAGGCGTGGGTACTAACTTCTCTCGCATACGTGCTGAGGGTGAAAAGCTGAGCGGTGGTGGTACATCCAGCGGCTTGATGAGCTTCCTGAAAATAGGTGACCGTGCAGCCGGAGCAATAAAGAGCGGTGGTACTACACGCCGTGCTGCAAAAATGGTATGTCTTGACCTCGACCACCCTGAAGTAATAGATTTCATAGACTGGAAAGTACAGGAAGAGAAAAAAGTAGCTGCATTGATAGCTGCAGGTTATGCTTCTGATTATGAAGGCGAAGCTTACCGCACTGTATCAGGTCAGAACTCAAATAACTCTGTACGTATACCTAACGAATTCTTCCGTCGTCTTGCAGCAGGTGGAGATTGGGAAATGACCGCACGCAGTGATGGTAAAGTGATGAAGAAAATGCCTGCAAGGGAAATATGGGAAAAGATAGCTTATGCTGCATGGCGTTGTGCTGATCCTGGTACACAATACGATACAACAATTAACGAATGGCATACATGTCCTGAAGGTGGCCGTATCAACGCGTCTAACCCTTGTTCAGAATACATGTTCCTTGATAATACAGCATGTAACCTTGCATCGCTCAACCTGCGTCGCTTCTTCAACGAAGAAGATAACAGCTTTGACGTACAGGGCTTTGAATACATGACACGCCTGTGGACTGTTGTGCTGGAAGTATCAGTACTTATGGCACAGTTCCCTTCTCCGGAAGTGGCACAGCTGAGCTATGATTACCGTACACTTGGTTTAGGTTATGCAAACCTCGGTTCAATGCTGATGGTAAGCGGCATACCTTATGATAGTGAAGAAGCAAGGGCAATTGCCGGAGCAATAACAGCTATCATGAATGGTGTAGCATACAAAACATCTGCTGAGATGGCTGCTGCGTTAGGTGCATTCCCTCGTTATGAAGAGAATAAAAAGCACATGATGCGCGTAATGCGTAATCACCGTGCTGCTGCATACGATGCTGCTGAAGCTTATGAAGGTCTTGAAACAAAACCTATGGGCATCAATGCCAAGTACTGCCCTGACTACCTGTTGAAAGCTGCTACTAAAGCATGGGACGATGCAGTACAAATGGGTGAACAGCATGGTTACCGCAATGCGCAGGCTACTGTTATTGCACCTACTGGCACTATTGGCCTGGTGATGGATTGTGATACTACAGGTATCGAGCCTGATTTTGCACTTGTGAAATTCAAAAAACTTTCCGGCGGTGGTTATTTCAAAATTATCAACCAGTCTATACCTGCAGCACTGAAAAACCTGGGTTATACACCTGAAGAGTCAGATGCTATAGTTAAATATGCTAAAGGCCATGGCACATTTGCCGGTGCGCCTTACATCAACCACCAGACGTTGACTGAAGTTGGTTTCATAGCTGACGAGCTGAAAAAGCTGGACACAGCTGTAGAAAGCGCATTCGAAATAGGCTTTGTGTTCAACGTGTATACACTTGGAGAAGAATGCCTGCAACGCCTTGGCTTCAAAGCAGAACAATATTTCGCTCCTGATTTCAACCTGCTCAATGAACTTGGTTTCAGTGATGATGCTATAGAAGCCGCAAATGATTATGTATGCGGTACTATGATGATAGAAGGTGCGCCTTACCTGAAAGAAGAACACCTGCCTGTATTTGACTGCGCTAATAAATGCGGTAAAAAAGGACAACGTTATATACACCCGCATGGCCACATCCGTATGATGGGTGCTACACAACCTTTCATCAGCGGTGCGATATCAAAAACTATCAACCTGCCGCATGAAGCTACAGTTGAAGAAATTAAAGATTGCTACTTCCTGAGCTGGGAACTGGGTATTAAAGCATGTGCCCTGTACCGCGATGGTTCTAAACTCAGCCAACCGCTCAGCAACAAAAGCGATAAGAAGAAGAAAGAAGAAGAAGTTGAAGCTACTGCTAATGACAGCCAGATAGTGGATATGGGCAAGCTTACTGTTGAAGAACTGCTGGAAGAAGTGAACAAGCGTGTGCAAGATAGTCCTGATACACAACTCAAACGTCAGCTGAGCCGTATAGTAGAACGTAAACAATTACCTTCTAAACGCCGCGGTTATACATTCAAAGCTAAAGTAGGTGGCCAGCCGCTTTTCGTACGCACAGGTGAATACAGTGATGGTACGCTGGGTGAACTGTTCGTTGATATGGCGAAAGAAGGAGCTACCATGCGTAGCCTCATGAACAGCTTTGCTATAGCAGTTTCTGTAGGCCTGCAGTACGGTGTTCCGCTGGAAGAATTCGTAGATAAGTTCACATTCACACGTTTCGAACCATCAGGTATTGTTGACCACCCGAATATCAAATCAGCAACATCTGTACTCGACTTCATATTCCGCCTCGTGGCTTATGAATATCTCGACCGTACAGACCTAGTACACGTAGTAGACCCGGAAAGAATGCACAATGATGAAGATGAGGAACCAACAGCACAACAGGAATTATCCCAGGTACGTATCACAGCACCGCAAACACAAAAGCAGAAAAATGTGACACCGGCACCTAAGCCTGTTGCAACTGCAGCACGCAATACTGCAGATGTGAAAAAGCTGATGGGAACGAGCGCAGATGCACCTGCCTGCCGCAACTGTGGTAACATTACCCTGCGCAACGGTACCTGCTATATGTGCCCTAACTGTGGTACTACTACAGGATGTAGTTGATTTCTAACCCATGTTTATATACCATAAAGGCTGCCATTGGCAGCCTTTATTACTTTATTGATACGTAGAATATTAGTGTATATTGGTTGTTATGAATACTGTTAAGCAACAGCTTTATAGCCTCTGTATTGAGCATGTACAAGGTGCTATTCGAAGTATAGAAGCAGCCATAGCTGAGATACGCGAAGCATCACAAAATGAAACCAAGAGCAGTATGGGCGATAAATATGAGACTGCCCGCGAAATGCTGCAACAGGATATTGATATGAACCAGAAGCGTTTAGCCAATGCTAAAGCCGATGAAAATATATTGAAACACATAAATCCGCACCAAACAACAGATAGTGTAGTATTAGGCAGCCTGGTAAAAACCAATAACGGTTGGTTCTATATTGCAGTAAGTTTAGGCTTGTTAACCCTTCAACATGACAAGTACTATGTAATTTCTTTATCATCACCCATTGGCAGACAGTTAATCGGTACATCAACCGGGGCTACGTTTACAATAAATGATAAAGTGTACAAGGTAGAAACAGTTTTATAGTTATTTCTTTTGTGTTAAACCTAGATTTGTACCATGATTGACGAACTCGAGCAATTAAAGTACCCTATAGGCAGGTACGCCAAACCTGAGGTATATACAGAAGCAGACATAAAAGAATGGCTGAGCGTGTTAGAAGCATTGCCAGCTTGGCTGGATCTGTGTATAGAAAATCTGGACGAACACCAACTACAAACACCATATCGTCCCGGTGGTTGGACCATACAGCAGGTGGCGCACCATATAGCTGATAGTCATATCAATATGTATGTGCGCATGAAGTTTGCACTTACGGAAGACAACCCCGTTATCAAACCATATGATGAGAACTTGTGGGCTGTATTGCCAGATGTAGAGTCTCAGCCCATAAATATCTCCGTTACATTACTGCATGCACTGCACAGGCGTATAGTAGCAGTATTAAGAAGTTTAGAACCTGAACAATGGCAGCGAACATATTTTCATCCCGGGCTTAACAGGGATGTACCGTTATGGGAAATGGCGGCACAATATGCCTGGCACAGCAGGCATCATATGGAGCACATCAGGCAGCTCCGCAATCGTATGAACTGGTGGTAGCCTGCAAATTTGTCCTTTATAAATTCTGGTAGTAGATTGCACTAAAATATACATTATGCAACAAGGCCTTTTACATCTGCACAATTTCATGCGCTGGGTAATTATAGTACTGGCGGTTATAGTAATCGTAAAATCAATGAGTGGTAGGAACGGTGGGAAAGAATTCACAAAAGGAGATAAACGCAATGCGCTCTTTCTGATGATAAGCGCAGACATACAGTTGCTACTTGGGCTGGTAATGTATTTTATGAATGGCTGGTTCAGCGTACTGACCGGAGGTGGCGCTATGGCCAACAAAGCAGCGCGTTTCTGGTCTGTAGAGCATATGTTTGGCATGCTTGTAGGCATCGTACTCATCCATATAGGCTATAGTGCGGTTAAGAAAAATATCAGCGACCAGGAGAAATTCAAAAAACTGTTTCGTTTCACACTTATGGCTATCATCATCATCCTGCTTACTATACCTTGGCCATTCCGCGAAATGGTAGGCCGTCCATTGTTTCCGGGCATGCATTAATAAATGATAAAAGGTATACTACAACGTATATACGCTGCATATGTGCTGGTTACATTCCTGGTGTGCCTGCTGGTAGCATTTCCTGTATTCCTGCTCGTAGGCATAAGAGACAAACCCTTTGCCCGTGAAATTATCTGGAACATTGCGCATTACTGGTCTCTTGGCTGGTTGTTTTTTATAGGCATGCCCGTCAGGCGTATAGGTAAGAAACCCGCCGACAGGAAGTATGTTTATGTAGCCAACCATATTTCATATTTAGATACGGTACTTATCTATGCTGCTATACCACACTATTTCCGCACATTGGCAAAAAAGGAGATGGCACGTATTCCCTTATTTGGTTTCGTGTATAAACAACTGGCCATACTGGTAGACCGCAGCAGTACACATAGCCGCTCAAAAAGCATGCGCATTATGTGGCGGGTGCTGAGGCATGAAAGCAATATTGCTATTTTCCCCGAAGGGACGTTCAATGAGACGGAAAGATTACTTAAAGATTTTTACGATGGTGCATTCAGGCTGGCTATTACTACACAAACACCAATCCTGCCGATAGTTTTCCCGGATACTGTTTATCGCTGGCATTACAGTGCCTGGTGGAAATTTACTCCCGGAAAGAACCGCGTGGTATATCTTGACCCTATAGATGTAAAGGGATTAACCATAAACGACCTTCCCGAGCTCAAGCAAAAGGTGTACGAGGCTATGGATAAAGGCCTGGCCCAATTCTCCTCATATGTTAACTATAAATCAGGTGTTGCTGCAAAAATGAAGCAGGCCAAAGCCTGACCCGGCTCTAAAAGGCTTCATCCCATAGAATAATAAGCGTACCTTTGCGCAAATTTTTTCGAGCTATGGCTTTACAAGTAGGTATAGTAGGCTTACCTAACGTAGGAAAATCAACCCTGTTCAATGCAGTAAGTAACAGTGCTAAGGCACAGGCGTCAAACTATCGTTTCTGTACTATTGAGCCCAATGTAGGGCAGGTAGATGTGCCGGACGACAGGCTGGCAAAACTGGCAGAGCTGGTACAACCGCAGCGCATATTACCTACTACTATTGAATTTGTAGACATAGCAGGCCTTGTAAAAGGCGCGAGCCAGGGCGAAGGCCTTGGTAATAAGTTCCTTGCCAATATCCGTGAGGTAGATGCCATTGTGCACGTTATACGTTGTTTTGAAGATGAGAATATACTGCGCGAAGAAGGCGAGATCAATCCCGTTGGCGATAAAGAGATAATAGATACAGAACTGCAACTGAAAGATCTGGAGAGCGTAGAAAAGAAAATGCAGCGCTACGAAAAAATTGCAAAGAACGACCCTAAGGCAAAAAGGGTATATGATGTGCTGTCGCAATGCAGGGATTACCTCTTCCAGGGTAAGAATATACGTGGCCTGAAGCTGGAGGGAGAAGACCGTGAAGCAATAGCAGACCTCTTCCTGCTTACAGAAAAGCCGGTGCTTTATGTGGCTAACGTAGATGAAACTGCAATACTCACAGGTAATAAGTATTCTGAAGCACTGGTAAAAGTAGCTACAGAGGAAGGTGCCGAAGTGATAGTAATGAATAACTCTATCGAAGCACAGATATCAGAACTGGAAACCGGTGATGATAAAGCAATGTTCCTGCAGGAGTATGGGTTAACAGAGCCGGGCCTTAACAGGTTGATACGTGCCGCTTATAAATTGCTCAACCTGATAACATATTTCACTGCCGGTGTGCAGGAAGTGCGTGCGTGGACCATACACCGCGGATGGAAAGCTCCGCAGGCTGCAAGTGTTATACATACAGATTTCGAAAAAGGTTTCATCAAAGCAGAGACCATAGCCTATGACGACTATGTGAAATTCGGAAGCGAAGCTGCCTGCCGCGAAAACGGTAAACTGCGCATAGAAGGTAAAGAATACATTGTGCAGGACGGCGATGTACTGCACTTCCGTTTCAATGTATAATCATCAGGATGTAAGGCTCACAATACCGGTCTTCAGGGCATATATCACCAGCCCTGTCCTTGATTTAATGTTTAGTTTTTCAAACAGTGCATCCCTGTACCCATCTACTGTGCGTGGGCTCACACCCATTATGGTAGCTATTTCTCTGTAAGTAAGCTCAGAGCAGGCATGAGCAAGGAAATTGGCTTCTTTGTCTGATATATTGCTTTGATCACTATTTTCTTTTACAGAACGCAGCACCTCTTCAGTTATAACATTAGAGTGGTAATAACCGGTGGTATGTATCTTAATGATAGCTTCCTTCAGTTGTTCCGGCTCTATGTCCTTCAATACATATCCGTGGGCCCCGCTTTTCAGCATTTTTATGATACTGAATTCACTGTCGTACATAGACAATGCCAGCAGCTTAATATCCGGGTATTGCTTTCTTATAGCTGCCGCAGTCTCAAAGCCATTCATTTCCGGCATATTGATGTCCAGGATGCATACATCCGGCTGATCGGGAGAAGTGCGTATCAGTTGCAGTAATTCTTTACCATTAGCTGCTCCGTACAGAAACTGTATCTCCGGGAAATCTGCCAGTATTTCTACAATACCCTTGCGAAACAGGGCGTGATCATCGGCAATAGCTACTTTAATTGGTTTGTTTGTTGTCATAAGGTATATCAAGTTGAATAGTAGTTCCTTTTTCTTCAGAAGATGTAATGTTTATTTTACCCTTCAAAAATTTAGCACGAACCTGCATATTATTCAAGCCTAAACCTGTGTTTGATAATTCTGCTGTATTAAATCCTTTACCGTTGTCCGTTATTTTGATAGTGCATATAGCAGGAGTATAATCAATGCTTACATTTATAGTATCAGGCTGTGCATGCTTTATGGCATTAGCAACAGACTCCTGTATGATACGGAACGCAAGCAATTCCCTGTCTTCACCCAGCGGGTGGGGCTCTCCGTCAGTCTCAAAGTTACACTGTATATTTTTGGCAGAAGCTACATAATTCAGTTCTTTCTGTGTTATGTCATGCAGCCCCATATTAGTTACCATGCCATTATTCATGCTGTGGCTCATGGCGCGCAGGTCTGCTATTGCTTTTGTGAGGAGTTCGGTACCTGTATTAGCATCTTTTTGTACTGCATCATCAGTGTTTTTCTGTGCTATTTTGTACAGGTGCAGCTTTACCAGGCTTAGCGCAGCGCCTACATTATCGTGTATCTCTTCAGAAAGGTATTTGAAAGTTTGTTCCTGAACCTCCAGCCGGCTTTGCATCAGTTCGTTCTGGAAAGCCTGCTGTTTGCGTTTCTGTATAGCAACAAACATGACCATAAAAAATGCAAATAGGCTTATGACAGATGTGCCTAAAATGAAAATAGTTATAGCTGTAGAGGTATTCATGCTTTTTTCATTTTAGGGTAAAGCCAAAATACAACTGCAAACGCTGCATACCCAATTTGATGTATTATCATTACCAGAGAATCAACCCAAAGTAGATCTTTAATGGCTGTATTGTTTAACTTGACACCTATAACCCAATAAAAAAATGTAAAACTCCAATATATTAATAAAGCTGTATTTAACCAGAAATGGGGGTTAGCATTAATGTCAAGTTCGTCACTGACTAAAAATTCGTAAAATGAATATAATGATAAGAGGATTATAGTGAATGATATAAAAACAATATAATACGAATTGAATGCCTTAAATGGGTTTTGTATAAAAACTGCGTTAATAATGCTTAATATAATGCCAAGCAATATTGTAGCAAACTTAATGTTACGATTAGAAAAAAAAGATAACCTATATGTATAGTACGTAACTAATAATGTGTATTGAAAGGGCGCATATAGATGATATACAGGTAAGTTGTTTTTATATACTAGAGCACCGTAAATTGAAGCAATCTCAAATAATAGCGTTACTCCAAGATATATAACTAAGATACGAATGGCCTTATCCATACTCTTGTATCGGATTAGGCCAATCGTAAAACTTATCGCAACTATTGATAGATATAGTAACCTATTGTATAGCCAAGTCATTATGTTACAATATAGTCATTTGCAGCGTTGCCTGTAGTAGGACAAGCATCGGGGCATGGAGAACTATAGTCCAATACATTCCCACTCGGGGTCAAAATGTAATTCCCATTCTCATCATACCCTGCTATTACTAAGGTAAGAGTTTCTCCTGTACCAAACGGACGAACACCCAGCATAAATTTAATGTTCTGGATATTAGTGTTGGTGAGATAGCTGCGTAGCATAGCCGCATCAAAAATCATTGATTTTACCGGCACAATTCCGGGGGTGAAATAATCTTCAATGTACTGTTGAATGTAGCCATTTGCCGTTGCTACAGATACTTCTGCACCATTTGTTGTCTGTGACATAAATTTTTGGTTTTTACTGATGTGATTAATAAATGATAAACAAGGTTGTAAATATATTCTTTCTGCTTTATCTAAAAAACCGTGAAAACACCCTACCTTTTTTCATTTATATTCTGTATAATCCCCTCTTTTTATCACCCCCTAATCTTATGCGAATAGTTCTTAACTTCACCTCTCATTTTTCAATACAATGAAATATTTACCAATTCCATCAAAACTGTTCACACAGAACAGGGAGCGTTTTATCAAAAGGATGAAGCCCAATTCAGTAGCAATATTCCCGGGCAACCCCGTATTGCCTACTAATGGAGATGCTATATATACTTACAGGCCCAATGCTGATGTAGTTTGGCTTTCCGGTGTAGTACAGGAAAAGTCTATGGTGATCCTGTATCCTGATAACCCGGACAAGAACGCACGTGAGGTATTAGTGCTGGTTCGCCCCAATGAGCTGCTGGAAAAATGGAATGGCCACTTACTGCGCAAAGATGAAGCTACTGCAATATCAGGCATTAAAAACATACAATGGCTGGATAGTATAGATGCTATGCTGCAGGTAATGATGCACCATGCAGACAGTGTGTACCTGAACAGTAATGAGAATGACAGGCTCGATACATCATTATTCCGCCCCGACCTCATTTATGTGCACGATTTCATGAAGCGCTACCCCCTGCATCATTATCACCGTTCTGCCCCAATAATGAAAGAACTGCGTGCTGTAAAAACCAAAGAAGAAATAGAGGTAACACAGAAGGCAGTAGATATTACACACAAAGCATTTGATCGTGTATTGCAATTCATTAAGCCCGGAGTGTTTGAGCACGAGATAGAGGCAGAGATAACACATGAGTTCCTGCGTAACAGGGCTACACGTCATGCATACGATTGCATCATAGCATCAGGCGACCGAGCCCGTGTATTACACTATGTAGAAAACAACAGCGAGTGTAAGAGTGGTGAACTGGTGCTGATGGACTTTGGTGCAGAATATGGTAATTATTGTGCAGACCTTACACGTACCGTACCTGTGAACGGTAAGTTTACCAAACGCCAGAAAGATGTGTACAATGCAGTGCTTGATGTGCACAATTTTGCAAAGAAAATATTGAAGCCGGGTATTTCGATTGTAGACTATACTGACAAGGTATGTGTGGAAATGGAAAAGCATTTGCTGAAACTGGGCTTAATAACTAAAGCAGATATCAAAAATCAGGACCCCGCTAATCCTGCTTACCGCAAATATTTCTACCATGGTGTTACGCACCACCTGGGTATAGATGTGCATGACCTTGGTACACGCGTACTTCCTGTTAAGGAAGGCATGCTCTTTACAATAGAGCCCGGTATCTATATAGAAGAAGAGCAAATGGGTATACGTATAGAAAACAATGTATGGCTCACTAAAACAGGTAGCATAGACCTGTTTAAGAATATACCTATTACGGTAGAAGAGATAGAAGCCGGAATGAAAAAGAAGAAATAAGAACAACAGTTTTCAATACATCTGCGAGCCGCTCAATGCGGCTCGTATTGTTTATAACCATATCTTCGTTAGGTAAAGATGAGCAATGAATAAGATACTCCTGTTAGCTGCATGTACCGTACTGTCGACAAATGTATATGCACAACAACATAGAAGCCCTGTTAAGTCATTGGGTAAGCCGGCAAGTGATAAACAAATATCCGGGTCAGGATTTTATATAAAGGTTGGTGCCGGTTATGCAATGCCGCATGCAGGGCAAACTACCAACACTTATGGCTATCCTTACAATGGTAATGCTACCTACCAGGGCGGCTCATCATTTACCTCGTTTGAGGTAAAGAATGCATCATTTGCTGCAGGTGTACAGGCCAACATTGGTATGGGGTATAACATCAATAAAAATATAGGTGTAGAACTGGGACTGCTGGCAGGGTTAGCCAATAAAAAGTATAAATCAGATAACACCTTCCCGAATGCATCGTCGCAGATACATCAGAACATAACTATTTATGCAAAAACGCCGCTTTTTTTAACTCCGTCAGTAGTACTTCAGTCTGGAGGTAAAAAGCTGAATATCTATTCCAGGGCGGGTATAGCTATACCATTAAACCTGAAAATAGTGCAGGAGTTTAATGAAGAAAGTACGCTTAATGGCACCACGCAAACAGACATATACAACGTAGATTTTGAACAACGCACGAAATTCAATATCGGTTTTACGGGTGCTGTAGGCGGATCATTAAAAGTATCTAAGTACACACATATATGGCTTGAAGGGGCATTATTCTCTATGTCTGCTTTTGTGAAAGACCAGACTATTACTAAGTACGTGAAAAATGGAGTTAACTATCTGAGCTATATTTCGGCCGCCAACAGGAAGTCTGCATATTCAAAGAGTACTTCCGGCAGCAACGATCCAACATATTCGTATCCGTTCAGCAGTTTCGGTATTAATGCCGGGGTTACGCTGGATCTCTAAGCAATAAAAAAGGAGCGATTATATCGCTCCTTTTTTATTGAGAATAATTTATCGCTTACCTCAGCCTGTCTAAAGATTTTACCAGTTTATCGTCTTTGTTTATTCCCTTCAATGCAAGGAAAAGGAATATCATAGACAGTAATGGAAGTATTGAACCTATCCAGTACGAGCCATTAGCAGGTGCTGCAGGAGAGTTAGTATAATTACCTACACGCATTAATACTGTAGATATAAAACCAATGTTGAACACTATGCCCAGTATAGCCATGCTTCTTTGACGTTTGCGTTGCTTATACATAAAGATAATGACAAGAGGCAAAATGGTTATGATCAATGCTATGAGCAATGACGGATAATGGTCGTTAATGCGCAGGCCATCAACAACGGTCTGTCCGTTTTTTACAACATCAGCACGGTACAGGTCGAAGTAAAATAAACCGGCATTTACCAGTGCTGCCAGTAGTAACCAGAGAGATTGAATACGTTGTATCATAGTAAATGAAAATTCAGTGTAAAGGTATTGTTAGCTTATCATCGATGCCCCAAAATACGGTTGCAGTGCTTTAGGTATTTTTATTCCTTCCGGTGTCTGGTGGTTTTCGAGCAGGCAGGCAACTATACGTGGCAATGCCAGTGAGCTGCCATTCAATGAGTGCAGCAATTGTGTTTTGCCTGCAGCATCTTTGAATCTTGCCTTCAGCCTGTTGGTCTGGAAATTCTCAAAGTTTGAAGTTGAGCTAACTTCAAGCCAGCGTTCCTGTGCAGCACTGTATACTTCAAAATCGAAAGTGAGCGCAGATGTAAAGCCCATATCGCCACCGCATAAGCGGAGTATACGGTATTCTAATTCCAGTGATTGCAGCAGTTTTTCTACGTGGCTCACCATTTCTTCCAGTACTGTATAGCTGGTGTCAGGGTGTACCAGTTGCACTATCTCTACTTTATCAAACTGGTGCAGGCGGTTCAGTCCGCGTACGTCCTTACCGTAAGACCCTGCCTCACGACGGAAGCACGGTGTATAAGCAGTCATTTTTACAGGCAGGTCGGTTTCTTTCAGTATCTCATCGCGATATACATTCGTTACAGGTACTTCTGCTGTTGGTATCAGGTAATAATTGTCTTCAGTAGCATGGTACATCTGCCCCTCTTTATCTGGCAACTGGCCTGTGCCGCGTGCAGAATCTTCGTTTACCATATATGGCGGATAGTATTCCTTATATCCCGCAGCGATATTATAATCGAGGAAATAGCTGATAAGCGCGCGTTGCAGTTTAGCACCTTGTCCTATATAAACAGGGAAACCACTGCCCGTAAGTTTTGTACCTAATTCAAAATTTATTAGGTTATACTTCTCGGTCAATTCCCAGTGGGGTAATTTTTGTGCACTAAGGTCAGGAGTGCTGCCACCTTGCCTTACTACTTCATTGTCTTCCGCAGTTTTGCCAAAAGGCACACTGCTGTGTGGCAGGTTAGGCAGTTTTATGATGAGGTCATATTGTTCCTGTTCCAGCGCAGCAAGTTGCTGTGCCAAAGCCTTGGTATTTTCTTTGTGGTTAGCTACCTCTGCTTTCAGAGCTTCTGCTTCTTCCTTCTTGCCTTGCCCCATCAACTGACCTATATTCTTTGATGCCGAATTGATAGCTGCAGCAAGCTGATCATTTTCTACCTGTATCTGGCGACGTTTCTCATCTATAGCAATGATCTCATCTACCAGGTTCAGTTCCTTGAAATTTCTCTTTTTCAGTCCTTCCAGTACAAGCTCTTTGTTTTGCCTGAATAATTGTATAGGCAGCATAGTGTATTAATTGTGCCGCAAATATAGCTTAAATAAAAAAAGCCCGGGTTAACCGGGCAAATATTGGTAAAAGCAGTGCTGTTATGGCACTTCTACAGCATTCAGTATTTCATTTATTATTTGTTCGCTCGTAACATTCTCAGCTTCTGCTTCATAGGTTATACCTACCCTGTGGCGCATTACATCATGGCATACAGCACGTATGTCTTCAGGTATCACATAGCCGCGGCGTTTGATGAAGGCATATGCTTTAGCTGCCAATGCCAGGTTTATGCTGGCACGTGGTGATGCACCATAACTGATAAGCGGTTTCAGTTTGCTTAATTTATACTCATCCGGGAAACGGGTAGCAAAGATTATGTCAAGTATATATTGCTCAATTTTCTCATCCATATATACTTCGCGCACCAGTTTGCGGGCACGTATTATATCGTCTGTGGTTACAACTGAGTTTATTTTTGGCATACCCTCAGGGGTCAGGTTGTAGCGTATAATGCTCCTTTCTTCCTCTTTCTTAGGATATGTGATGACTACTTTCAGCATAAAACGGTCTACCTGTGCTTCAGGTAGTTCGTAGGTACCTTCCTGTTCTATCGGGTTTTGCGTAGCCAGCACCAGGAAAGGCTCTTCCAGTTTATAAGTATTGTCACCAATAGTTACCTGGCGTTCCTGCATCGCTTCCAGCAAGGCACTCTGCACTTTTGCGGGGGCACGGTTTATTTCGTCTGCCAGTATAAAGTTGGCAAATATTGGCCCTTTACGTACAGCAAACTCATGTGCCTGCGGGTTATACACCATGGTACCCAGCACGTCTGCCGGCAGCAGGTCCGGGGTAAACTGGATACGTGCAAAGCGCGCCTGGATAGCTGAAGCCAGTGATTTGATGGCCAGTGTTTTTGCCAGCCCGGGTACACCTTCCAGCAGCACATGACCATTGGCCAGTAAGCCTATCATCAGGCGCTCCACCATGTGTTTCTGGCCTACCAGTGTTTTATTCATTTCCATAATCAGCAGGTCTATAAAAGCACTCTGCTGGTGGATGCGTTCATTAAGCTCTCTTATATCGGTCGGTGTTGTCGTTTCCATAAGTACTGTACACTTATTAATGCAAGATATTACTTGTCAAAAATATTAAGGCGCTAATTTTTCTGCTGTTAAAAATGAGTTAAACCATATTTGACAGCATTGGTACATAAAACCAAAATACCCTTAGTTTTGCCCGATTATGGAAAATTTTGAAGAACGCTGGATACAGGTAGAGTCTATATTGAGAGAACGTTTCGGCAAGCTGCCGGATATGGAAGGGATATTATTTCTTATTGGTATCAATGAGCTGGGCAAGCTGCCACCTAAAAAATTCTCAAAAGAACAGAAACAGGAGCTTATGCATGTTGCCGTTTGCAGCCTGCTGAGCAGCAGGGGCTATTATGAATATGAAGGCCATGACAAAGATGGCTGGCCGCATTATATACAACTAAAACCTGTAGAGGCAGAAGGCCTGCAAAGCCAGGAAAGAATACTGAAGGAATGTGTGATAGAATATTTTGAAGCATAAAAAAAACCTCCCGATCGGGAGGTTTTTTTATTATGAAGTATATAAGATTATTTCACTACAGAAAGACGTTGAGTAAGTGCGCCATTTTCTGTTTGTACTCTTACTGTGTAAAGGCCACTGTTCAGAGCAGTAGTATTGATAGTCAGCTTGTGTGCACCTGCGCTGAATTCATTTTCAGCTACAGTTGCTACTGTACGGCCAAGTGCATCAACTACAGTAATCTGTGCTTTTGTAGTTTTATCCACGCTCAGGTTAACATATACTACATCTGCAGCAGGGTTAGGATAAACAGAGAACATATTTACGCCTGCTGTTTTATCGGACACGCCCAACGGAACAGTAATATTATTACTGTTTAACACTCGGCCGTCCGAATTGCGTATCAGTATTACTATCGCACGCATTTTGTTGCGGTCAAAAGGTTGTGCTATTGTAGTGTTGAATGTATAGTCATAAGTAGTGTTTGCAGTCATTGTTGCTGGCAGGCTGCTAGGAGCACCACCAGGAGATGGTACA
This sequence comes from Flavipsychrobacter sp., assembly GCA_044227125.1. GTDB lineage: Bacteria > Bacteroidota > Bacteroidia > Chitinophagales > Chitinophagaceae > Polluticoccus. Next base: position 416,936 of record JBGAFS010000002.1, on the reverse strand, counting down.
ACAGCGCGCGCTACAAAATCATAATACATTTTGTCTGCAGATACGTGTGCAGGTTCTGATTGCCAGTTAAGGCCGGCACCGGTAAGAGGTATGTTTGCAGAAGCATAACTATAATAATTAGCCTGTTCCCATGTAGAACCGCTGCCATGTACATCATCTTCAGTCAGTACTAATGCGAGGCGATAATCACCACTGAGATCTATTGCAGGTTTTACTGAAGCTTTCAGTGAATAGCCAAATTCGTTTGCTGCAACATCGGTGAGCGTAATGTCAGCATAACCGAAATTGTCATTCTCAGAATTATATACATCTATCAGGTCAGATGGATCAAGAACATCACTGCGATCTACGACCACACTTGGGTAACCACCGATCAGTGTACCTATAAATGAGTCATAAGTACTCATGGTCATTACGTCACCGTTATGAACAGCTACGAGGCTGAAGTGAGAGCTGTAATTGTTATGCAGTGAGTCCATATAAACAGCGCCTCGAGGGCACCATCCGCACCATGTACCGGTACCTTCTTCTACAAATATCTTCTTATTAGGAGTGTATGCAGAAGCTGTTATAGATGTATTACCTGTATCGTTTGTATTGTCTGCATCACCAGTCAGTTCAACCCACATTTTAATAGGGTAGTCGCCCAGTGTGCCGGGCATAGTGTACTGGTTTGAGCATGTGAAATCATAAGATGAGAATGGAGGGATGTTCACTCCTGTTACCGTATTTGAAATCGGTGTGTTACTACCTTGTTGATATTTTACTACATAATCAGTAATAGTTGTATAGCCATAGTTGTATACAGTACCACCAAGAGTTTTGTTTGTGTTTATTGTAGCAAAAGCTTTTTGTCCACCAGCAACTGGGGTTACGCCAGTAAGACCCAGATCCTTGGCGGGCGGTACAAATATTACTACATTATCAATAGCGCAACCGATAAGTTTTTTTGAGTTGTTGCTTCCATCCTGGTACATAAAACGAACTTTCAGGTTGCTTTGATTGCCGTAACTGGAAAGGCTTACGTAATGTTTTTGCCATTCACTGCCATTGCCGACTAATGTATCAATATTAGTCCAGTCTGTACCATTAGTGCTTATCTGAACATATGCACTTTCGAAAGGTGAACCACCTGTATATGCAGCCTTAACGAAATAATAGTCATATTTCAGATAGGCATTAGTAACACTACTCAGGCTGAAGTTCCCCGATACCAGGCAAACTGAGTCGTTTAATTCATTGTTATTCCAGTCGTCAACGACGGCATATTTAGTATGTGAAGGAACAGCCCATCCGTTGGTAAAACTCAATGTACCGCTATTGGTTTTCCAGCCGGTAGCAGGGTTGTTCATTTGAGTCCAGCCTGCGGGCAGCGCAGGAACGGTTGCTGATTCGAAATCTTCCTGGTATATAATTTGAGACATACCATCAAAAGAGAACCCAAGTAATGCAGTAGCAAAAAGCGTAGCAATTTTTCTCATATTATTTTATTGATAATTCTGTCTAAGATACGAATATCATAACAAATCTTGCGTTTTAAGGCTTATTATCTACTTTTGTATTCTCGACTATAAAAAAGTCGTTCGGGGTGCCTGAATAATTAGGGCTGAGATCATACCCGCTGAACCTCGACCGGGTAATGCCGGTTAGGGAAAAGTAGATCAGCTTCATTTTCTCCGCATCCATTTATTAACAAAGGTGAAGGCCTGCCTTTGTTTCTGGATGGTATTGCATGAGTAAAATGATTCACGCATGGCGCCCCTCATTTGTTAACAATGAAATTTGAATGCCATGCAATCAATCCAAAAACAATTATTACTCCTTGCCGCAGCAGGTTTATGTACTGCTACTGCCGGTGCTCAGGAAACGGTAGACTCCGTTAAGGTCAGGCGCCAGCAACTGCTCCCGGTAGAAATTAGGGCACTGAGGGCTTCTACCGATGCCCCTTTCGCTAAAACAGAATTATCTGCTGCTGATATTGCAAAGCAGAACCTCGGGCAGGACCTTCCTTATTTATTGCAGTACACTCCTTCAGCAGTAGTTACCTCAGATGCAGGTACCGGTGTGGGATATACAGGATTGCGTATACGTGGTACAGATGGTATACGTATGAACGTAACCATGAATGGTATACCGGTAAATGATCCGGAATCGCAGGGTGCATTTTTCGTTGATTTCCCTGATATCGCATCCTCATTAAGCTCTGTACAGGTACAGCGCGGAGTAGGTACATCTACCAATGGTGCCGGAGCTTTTGGTGCTACAATGAGCTTAAGTAACCTGCAACAAATGGATAATGCGGGTGGCGAACTTACAGGAAGTTACGGCTCATTCAATACACTGAAAAGTACATTGCGTGCCGGTACAGGTTTGCTGAAACATGGTTTCCGTTTTGATGTACGTCTGTCACGTATCAGTTCAGACGGATACATACAGCGTTCGGCCAGCGACCTGAAGTCTATGCAGTTCATTGCAGGCTGGGATGTGAGTAAGAAAACATCATTACGTCTTATGGTGCTTACAGGTAAAGAAAAGACCGGACAGGCCTGGAATGGTGTTTCAGGTGATTCACTCAAAACGAACCGTACTTACAATGAGTTGGGTATGAAAGCTGATGGTACATTCTATAACAACCAGACAGATAACTACCAGCAGGACTATTACCAATTCTTTGCAGATCATAAATTCAATCATCACCTCAGTGCGCATGCGGCGTTGTTCCTTACAAGAGGCAGAGGTTATTATGAAGAATACAAAACCGGGGCTTCATTCAGCAGTTACGGATTGCCTGATTATATTTCGGCTTCAGGTAAGGATACTATAACTTCAACAGACCTGATACGTCAGTTATGGCTGGATAACTATTATTATGGTTCTGTATTCTCATTTCTTTATGAGAAGAATAAAACTCAGCTAAGTTTCGGTGGTGGCTATACACAATATGCAGGACATCATTATGGCTTTATCAAATGGGCCCAGTATAATGTACCTGCCGATTATCGCTGGTATAACCTGCACTCGCAAAAGAATGATCTTAACCTGTATGTGAAAGCACAGCAGAATATAGGAGAAAAGCTGAGTGCATTTGGCGATCTTCAGTTCCGTAATGTGGCATACAATATCTATGGTTTCAGAAATAATCCTTTATTATGTTCTTACCCCGTTTACAATTTTGTTAACCCAAAGGTTGGTTTGACATACCTGCTCGCTAACAATTCTAAAGAGCGCCAGAAAGTATATGCTTCATTTGCAGTAGCAAATAAAGAGCCCAACCGCGATGATTTTGAAGCATCTCCGCGTAATCAACCAAAACCTGAAAGGCTGAATGACGTAGAAGCGGGATATGAAATAAACAGGAAGAAATGGAGTGCAGGTGCCAATCTGTACTATATGATGTATAAAGACCAATTGGTGTACACGGGTAAAATAAATGATGTAGGTGCCTATACGCGTACTAATGTTGGTCAGAGCTTTCGCAGAGGTATAGAGTTGCAGGCTGGCTATGTAGCAGCATATTGGCTGAAGCTGAATGCAAATGCAACATTCTCTCAAAACAAGATCAAAAGCTATACAGAGTATATAGATAACTATGATGATCCTACCGGCAACCAACTGGGTATCAAACATACTAACACTGATATTGCATTGTCTCCTGCTGCAATAGCTGCCGGTGTTATTACAATTGCACCATTCAGGTACATGCAAAACGAGCAGAAGCTGGAAATGGATATAGCTGCAAAATATGTAGGTAAGCAATACCTGGATAATAACCAGGACGATCTGCGCAGCCTAAAGTCTTATGGTCTGTGTGATATCCGTTTCCGTTATTCAATTCAGATGAAACCATTCCGTGAAGTAGATGCTACGTTAGCACTTAATAATCTGTTCAACAAACGTTACGAAAGCAATGGTTACGTATATTACGTATACCAGGCTATGGGGCAACAGGTGATAGACAACCGCTATTTCCCACAGGCAGGGTTCAACTGGTTGTTGGGTCTTAGCTTCAAATGGTAAACACTCATTTTTATCACAATAATTTTCATGCCCCGGCTATTCAGCCGGGGTTTTTTTATGACATTTGTGCAGGTAAATATGTCAAATTTGACTTTGGTAGCTTTTTTGATATAAATAATAAAACGACAGATATGGGTGCATATATGGGATATTATTTACTGGCAGGTATTCTCTTCCTGGTAGGTATGGCTGTTAGCGGTACATTGAAAAGGAAATTTAAGGAGTATGGAGAAATGCCATTGAGTGAGGGGTTGAGTGGTAAGGAAGTAGCAGAACGCATGTTGCATGAGAATGGTATCTATGATGTAACTGTGGTATCTGCCAATGGTTTCCTGTCAGACCATTATAACCCTGCTGATAAAACTGTCAACCTGAGCCCGGATGTTTATTCAGGGCGAAGTATTGCTTCTGCTGCTGTGGCAGCACACGAATGTGGCCATGCTGTACAACATGCTACAGCATACAGCATGTTGCAATTGCGTAGTCAACTTGTACCCGTAGTACAAATAAGCACTACATTATCCCAATGGCTGATAATAGCAGGTATTGGTTTCATGGGTTTCGGTGGTGGCAACCAGACACTATTGCTTATAGGCATAGCTCTTTTCTCACTTTCTACAGTATTTTCATTGATTACATTACCTGTAGAATATGATGCCAGCGCCCGTGCTTTGAAATGGATGGATGCCACAGGCCTCACTACGCGCAATGAGCATGATAAAGCAGCAGATGCATTGAAATGGGCGGCGCGAACCTATGTTGTAGCCGCGGTATCATCAGTTGCTAACCTCTTATATTATATTCTCATCTTCCTCAACAGGCGCGACGACTGATATTCTGTTGAAGCACTCTTTAAAAAATCTAATTTTATATAAAAATTAGTAAATTTGTTATAGTAGTGGTGCCATGCGGCACTCTTTCATAGTTCTTAGAAAGAAGTGATTTTAGCCAGGCTCAGGAAAGCTATCAAAAACTATCAACAAATATTGCAGGGCGTTATATGTGCCGTTTCAATTAGCTGAATATGGAGTTAACTGTACTATATAACAATTCTATATGTTTATAGATAACCTCAAAAACAGAAATATTACCTTTGGCACTTAACTTATTCAAATAGATGATAGTAGAACAGTTATATACCGGTTGTCTGAGTGAGGCAGCCTATTTTATAGCCAGCGACGGTGAAGCAGCAATTATTGATCCGCTTCGTGATGTACATGTATACATACAGAAAGCACAGGAAATGGGGGTGAAGATCAAATATATATTTGAAACCCATTTTCATGCAGACTTTGTAAGCGGCCATCTTGAACTGGCAAAGAAAACAGGAGCACCCATAGTTTACGGGCCTAAAACAACTACCAGCTTCGAGATATATGCAGCTAATGATGGTGAGGAGTTCAGCATAGGTAAATTGAAAATGAAAGTGTTGCATACTCCGGGTCATACTTTGGAAAGTACCTGTTATTACCTTAGTGATGAAGAGGGTAAACCGTACTGTGTATTTACAGGAGATACTCTCTTTGTTGGTGATGTCGGCCGTCCTGACCTGTTCAGCGGTAACCTGAGCAAAGAAGAACTGGCGGCTTACCTGTACGATAGCCTGCAAAACAAGATCAAGACACTACCTGATAATGTTATAGTTTACCCGGCTCACGGTCCCGGCTCATCTTGCGGTAAGAATCTTGGTCCGCAGACATACAGCACTATTGGTGAACAGAAAGAGAGCAACTATGCATTGCAGAATATGACCAAAGAAGACTTCATCAAAGTAGTTACTGAGGGCTTGTCTACGCCACCTGCTTACTTCCCCATCAATGCACGCATTAACCGTGAAGGTTACAGCAGCCTTGATGATGTTAAGACTGAAGCTATGCAGGCATTATCTGTAGCAGACTTTAAAGCTAAAGTATCTGCCGGAGCTTGGATACTCGATACCCGCCCTGCAACTGTGTTTACAGAAGGCTTTGTGCCTGATTCCATCAGCATAGGACTTGATGGCCGTTTTGCTGAATGGGCAGGCAGCCTGCTTCCTTTCGACCAATCGCTGGTACTGGTGACAGAACCGGGTAAAGAGGAAGAAAGTGTAATACGCCTGGCACGTGTGGGCATTGATAATGTACAGGGCTATCTTGATGGCAGCTATGAAGCATGGAAGAATGCCGGTGAAAAGATAGACATGATCATTGACATAGAGCCCGAAGAGCTGGCTATGGATATGCCGCATGACAGCAAGCTGGAAGTGATAGACGTTCGCAAACCTTCAGAATTTGAAGCTGCACACGTGAAAGGCGCTACCAACATGCCGCTTGATACACTGATGGACCCGATGAACATGGCGATGGTAGATGGCGACAATAACCTATATGTGCACTGTGCAGGGGGTTACCGCTCCGTAATAGCAGCATCGCTGATGAAAAGGCAGGGTTTCCATAACCTGAGAAATGTGCTGGGTGGCTTTGGCAAAATAAAGCAGGTAAAAAATATGCCTATTGTGTCTGCACAACAGCAAAACGCCTGATATTATATATAGATAATTTGCATGATGTGGTTCGTTTTTTATTAAAAAATTGAGCTGCAGGCATGCATTTTTACTTTTATAAAACTATATTTGAGACACATCTATTCAATATGAACAAGAGATATCTGTCGGCATTTTGCCTTTCAGTGGCTGTTAGTTTAGCATCTGTGATACCTGCATTTGCGCAGGGAGATTCAGACCCGGGTATGGGTACTGTAGGTGCTATGCGAATGGGTACATCACTCCAGGTTACAGATGAGGAATATGAATTTCAGAAAACTCATTTCGCTTTATCTACCAATTTTGCCAAAGGCGAACAGGGTGTAAAACTGGTAATGCCTGGGCTGGATATCCGTGTTCCCGTACAGGATTTCGGATATTTTGATGTGAAGCTTCCGTTCAAAGCTGCAGCAGGTGACCTTGGCCATATATGGGGCGTAGGTGATCTTACTTTTGCCTATACACATGTACTGCACCAGATGGAAAGCGACTGGATACTCCAGTTAACAGCGGGCGGTTTGTTCGGTATGGGCACTGCCAACTTTACAAAAGGCGGTACTCGTCCGTTGCCTATGATATATCAAAGCAACCTGGGCAGCACAGACGCTATGGTAGGTGCCAGCATATCATGGAAGCAATACCTGACAATAGCTGCGGGTTACCAGCAACCGGTTTTCAGGTACAACGAAAACGAATACTATCGTCTTGGTGTAACCAACGATCCTGTATACAGTAACAGCAATTATGTAGTAGCACCTAAGCTCTATCGTAATGGCGATGTAATGTTCAGCATAGAAGGCCGTTTTAGCGGTAAGCGTGCAGGTATATCTGCCAGCCCGGTAGTGTTCTACCACCTGCGCAATGACCTGTATACAGACCGTGCGGGCCTGAACCGCGAAATATATGGTTCAAGAGGTTTTACTATGAACCTGGGCGGTAATGCTTTTGTACGCTTTGGCCGTTATGCATCTTACAAGCTCGACCTTTCTGCAGGTGTACCGCTGATACAGCGTAACACAGTAGCAGATGGCCTGACTCGTCAATGGTATATCATGCCAAGGTTTACATACTTCTTCAACCAGACTACATTGTTGTTCCGATAAAATAAAGAACTTCAAAACTATATTGTAAAAATGCGGAACACCTGTTCCGCATTTTTTGTTTCCTTTTTGTTCCCTATTGCAGGGTGATGCGTTTTATATCAGCACCCAGTGCATTCAGGCGTTCATCAATTTTTTCATAACCGCGGTCTATCTGCTCAATATTCTGGATAGTGCTTTTGCCTTTGGCAGAAAGTGCAGCTATCAGCAGGGCAACACCGGCACGTATATCGGGCGAAGACATGGTAATACCCCTGAGCGGCTGCATACGGTCGAGGCCGATGACAACAGCACGGTGCGGATCGCAGAGTACTATCTGTGCGCCCATCTCTATCAGTTTATCTACGAAGAAGAGGCGGCTTTCGAACATTTTCTGGTGTACCAGCACGGTACCTTTTGCCTGTGTGGCTGTTACGAGTATGATACTCAGCAGGTCGGGTGTGAAGCCCGGCCATGGATGGTCGTACACAGTAAGTATAGAACCGTCTATGAACTTCTGTATTCGATAATGCTCCTGTGCAGGTATGTGTATATCATTGCCATTGATGGAAAGCTGTATGCCCAGCCTTTCAAAAGTTTCGGGAATGATGCCGAGGTGCGCTACGTCTGCATTTTTAATTGTCAGTTCACTCTGTGTCATAGCAGCAAGGCCAATGAAAGAACCGACCTCTATCATATCTGCCAGCATGCGGTGTGTGCAGCCATGCAGTTTGGTAACGCCTTTTATCACCAGCATATTAGAACCAATACCGCTTATCTGTGCGCCCATACTGTTGAGCATATTGCACAACTGCTGCACATAAGGCTCGCAGGCGGCATTATATATGGTGGTTGTACCTTCTGCCATCACTGCCGCCATCACTATATTGGCGGTACCGGTAACGGATGGTTCTTCCAGCAGCATATAAGCACCTTTCAGGTTGCCTGCATCTAAAGTGAAGATGCTTTCTTCTGCATCGTAATTGAAGACGACACCCAGTTTTTCGAAACCACGTATATGTGTATCCAGCCTGCGGCGGCCTATTTTATCGCCACCGGGCTGTGGTATATGCGCTTTGCGAAAGCGAGATATCATTGGCCCAGCCAGCATAACAGCGCCGCGCAGCTTGCCTGATTTTTTCCGGAAAGCTTTCTCCGTAAAATAATCAGTATTGATATCAGTAGCCTGCAGTATCACTGTGCCGCGTTCGGGGCGTGTTACTTTTACACCCATATCTGCCAGCACTTCTATCAGCGTATTTACATCCAGTATATCGGGTACGTTGGTAAAAGTTACTGCTTCATCGGTAAGCAGTGCGGCACACAGCACCTGCAATGCTTCGTTCTTGGCACCCTGCGGTGTTATGGTACCTGATAAGGAGTTGCCTCCGCGTATTTCAAAAGCATTCATAACGGGTACTGCTCTTATTTATTCTTGTTCTTGAATTTACGGTTTTTGTTGTAGCCGTTGCCATAGCCGTTATTGCCATTGCCACGGTTGCGGTTGCCTTGTCCGCCGCGATAGCCGCCGCGGTTGTTCTCGCGCTGCTGCTGTTTATAATTGCTGCGTGCGTCGAAGTACACTTTATATCCGCCCGGCTCATACATCAGCTCGCCGTTGGTCATAGCGGCCAGCTCGTTGCGTATCATATCATCGTGCACAGGCTCTTTGTGCCAGTTGGTATAAGCCAGCTTCATGTAGTAGCCTATTATCTGGGTGAAACCCTGTTTCTTTTCAGGGTCTTTTTCGTCCAGTGCTTTTTCTATCAGCTCTTCGAGGTTTTTACCCAGGTGCCTGTTTTCAATATCCTTCTTCGGATAAGGTATCACTTCGGGTTTTTTGAATACCTGCTCCGGCGTTGGCGGCGGATATGGAGAGTCTACATCCAATTTAAAATCCGTCATCTGGTAGAGATGGTCCCAGAGTTTGTGCTTATAATCTTCTATCTGTTTCAGGTGCGGGTTGAGTGTGCCCATCAGCTCTATGATGAACTCGGCATTCTTCAGCCTTTTGGCGCGGTCGTCTATCGTCACCAGGTATTCTACCATGCTCTGCACGTTGCGGCCATATTCGGGCATCAGCATTTTACTTCTCGTGGTATTGTATTCCATTTTAAGTCAAAATTCAAAAGTCAAAAACAAAAATTGATTATTCGGCGTAATTGCGAAAATGCAAACTGCAGGCGCGGTTCGCGGGAAGCTGATTTGGCAAGTCTTACAATGCGTGGAAGAGGAGAGACTGTAGTATTGCCGGGGTTACGCTCTTACAAATATAAGGTTTTGCCCGTTACTGCAGCCTGCCTTTATTGCAAATTGTTTCCATTTTGTTCCCATCCGGCAGGGGGTGATGGTCTTCTCACGGGTGTTTTTTGTAGTTGTGCCAGCTGCCACTGCCTTCTTTCTTCTTCCACCTCCTGCTCTTCATATGGCATTATCAGCGGGCCCTTGCCATGTATCTGTGTAGACCTGTGTACAGGATGCTCCTCTATGGGGTCTTTGCTTTTATCGTACCATGGCGGCAGGCGGTATGCATATTTACCACCCTGCCACTGGCCAATATTCACGCCTTGCGGTATACCCAGCGCCTCGGCATAGCCGGTCTTATACCCTTCTGTATGGGCAATGATGGCCTCGGAGGTATAGACATCTTCGGCGAAGTCGCCAAAATCTTTTGGCAGGGTAGAATGTGTACCATTCTTGAGTGGGTGGTTGGGCGGCAGGTTCTGCGCCCTCTTGCTGTGGTCAGGGTCTCTCAGCTGGCTGAGGATATCTACCACAAATTCGGGCAGTGCCGGCTCTTCATCTGCTTTTGCTTTGGCCAGTTTGGCGTTGTACAGGGCCTCGAGTTTGGTATCGAGCTCTATGGCGCGGATGATGGCAAAGGGGTTAAGGTCTTCCTCTATCTCCTGTACAGCATTGCCCAGCTTCACGCAGCGCTTTACCTTATGCTGCCCGCGCATCATGCGTGCCAGCAGGGCACGGCGTTCTTCTATAGAAGCCATTTCGGCACGGGTGCGTTCAGCGGCCATCTCGGCGACTTCTTTTATTATTTTTTCGCGGGCTGTGTCTTCTATTACAGAGAGTATCTGTGCTATGTCTGCACGGCGTGCCAGCCTTTCAGCAGCTTTTCGGAGCGATTCGCCATCGGCATCGGGGTAGGCTTCTTTATAGGCACGGTATTTATCTCCGTGCGCCGCCATCTGGCGGATGAATATCTCATGTTCGGGTTTCATGGACAGGGTTTTTATTATAGCAAAAATACGTAAAAATGAACAATATCATTAAAAAAATGCTATTGAAGGATTGTACATGGATGATTTCGAAATTGTACTTATGTTGGCAATATTCTGACATAAATAACTGATTCAATGTCCATGTAGCAGTGATTTTGTAATTTGAGCAAAACAGAAGTGTGAATGGAGTTTATTAATATGAAAGTACCGTTCAGAGACAGATTGAGGCAACAACTATTATTAGGTGCGATTGTTGAATTGGGTATAATAATCCTTATGGTTTATATTACATGGGGTGTTCCTATTCTGGTAATTACAGTAATGGTAGCGTTTTTGCCAACATCTATATATAGTTATTTAAGAACGTATAAAGAGTGTATTAATTGGATTGAGTTATTTACTGTTGATGAGGATGCTCAGATATGTACATTGCGGTTAATGCAGAAAGACGAATTATTTAAAGAGCTACAAATTCCTGTGTCCCGGATTTCCTGTAAGTTGATTGCCGAACCCAGGGGTACATCAGGCGGCAGATACAAATTGAGAATTTTTAACGACGGCCAGTTTCTGTTTGAACAATGTGATATTATTATCAATCGCTACAAACTGCAAGAAATATTAAGGTATTTTCACCCCGATGCCTACATGGCAAAAAAGAAGAAGCTATAAGGTGTTGCATATAATATGAAACCTATAGCCAACGGAACATACCTGCTTGAAAGAAATTCTCCTAAAGATGGTAGTATCTGTTATTCCCCAAAGCCAGCGGTGGAGATATGGCCCCGCAAGTGAAGAAGGTGATAGTGTACTGCGATGATTGCCATTCATAAATGGTATTGTAAAGAGATTGACATTTTTTTGCTGACAACATAAGCATGAATAAATGTTTCAGTAGTTTTATTGAACCATATACTGAATACAAAATGAAATACCTGTCATTACTTATCACTATATTCTTGCTGACTATAAAGACGTTCGAGGCCTCAGCACAATTTCCAGCATGGCAATGGGTTAAGAATGCAGGTTCCGGAGAGCTGACTGCTATCACTTCTGATAATCAAAACAATATTTATACTACAGGTAGCTTTTATGGTAAAGGAGTGTTCGGAACAGATACGCTGGTAAGTGATACAAATGGGACATCATTTGACGCATTTGTAGCAAAGTATAATAACAGTGGTAACTTGGTATGGGTAAAAAAATCACGGGGCATTAGTAACGAGTATCCAAGAGCTATATGTCTTGATAAAAATGGCAATGTGTTTGTGGCAGGATATATAGAAGGGCAGAACTCAATATTCGGGAATGATACGCTTAAAGGTGCAGGCGAACATGATGTATTCATAGCTAAATATGATACCGCAGGTGTGTTATTATGGGCTAAAAGAGCAGGTGGCACTGGCAGAGATGAGATATTGTCAGGTATTGTAGCAGATAGTTCCGGTAGTGTATATATCAATGGCAGGTTTACAGACACTGCTTATTTTGATGCATTTAGCCTGGCATCACAAGGTATTTACGGGAATTTCATTGTGAAATACAGTTCTTCCGGCAATGTGATATGGGCGAAAAAGGTGGGTGGCAAAAAACAGGATAGCGGTTTTGATATTGCAATTGACAAGTATAATAACATTTATACAACCGGCTATTTTCAGGATACGGCCTATTTTGGCACTAATATGTTGGTGTCAAATGGTTCATCAAGCGCTTATTTGCTAAAGATTGATACAGCAGGTAATGTGAGATGGGTAAAGCAATTCGGGAATAACAGCATTGTTAATAGTTGTCTTGGATTCAGAGTAGTATGCGATGCGAATGGAATGATATTATTGTCGGGCAGTTATTCAGATTCGATGCATGCAGGTAATCAGAACTTGTATCTGCCTTCCGGGCAATCAAGTGGGAGGTTTTTAACACAATATGACAGCAACGGGTCTGTGCAGTGGCTGAAAAATATGCCACCAACATATAATTACGTAGAACCGCTTGTAGCAGACGATTCAGGATATATATATACTGCAGGAGGGTATGATACTTTAGTTAGCAGGTATAACGCATCCGGGACGCTACTAGGAACACAAAAAATAACAGGACGCTATTCGAAAACTTCAATCATGAATACTGCAATATGCAGAGATGAATCTGGCAGTATCATTATCGGCGGTAATTTTGACCATTCCATTAGTTTTGGCAGTACCACAATAAATAGTGCAAATGGGACAGTTTTCCTCGCCAAGCTCCCTGCCTGGACACTCAGTGTGCCCAAGCCAGGCAATAACAACCCGCCTGATATAGGCGTATCTCCGAATCCTGCCAATGATATGCTGCATGTATCACTAAATGGTAATAAGTACACAACGCTGAAATTGTATGACCAACTTGGCAGAATGGTGAGCCATGTAAGAACATCGCAAACTACGATGCAACAAATAGATATCAGCGCTCTGAGCAGTGGTATCTACTACCTGGAAGCCAGCGGTGCAGATATAGCTCCGCAAGTGAAGAAGGTGATAGTGCAGCGATGATTACCATTGATAAATGGTATTGTAAAGAGATTGACATTTTTTGCTGACAACATAAGTATGAATAATTGTTTCAGTAGTTTTATTGAACCATATGCTGAATACAAAATGAAATACCTGTCATTACTTATCACTATATTCTTGCTGACTATAAAGACGTTCGAGGCCTCAGCGCAATTCCCGGCATGGCAATGGGTTAAACAAATAGGGGGTAGCGGGAGAGATGTAGCAGGGGCAGTAGCTACTGATACGGCAGGAAATATTTTTGTAGCGGGTACTTTTACTGACAAAATTATATTAGGAACTGATACTATCACTTCAGCCGGGAATCAGGATATTTTTTTAGTAAAGTATAGTGCTGCCGGTAATGTTTTGTTTGTTAAAAGGTTCGGCGGCATTGGAGATGAGTTAGCTAATAACATGAAAACAGACCAGGCAGGTAATTTGTATATATCAGGAATATTCAGAGATGGAAATGCTTTGTTTGGTACTGATACTTTATATGCAAAAGGTTTAAAAGATGGTTTTATACTTAAGTTGAATAGTAGCGGGGATGTAATTTGGTCTAAATTAATTGCTACTAAAGGGAATGATGCAGTACAAGGTATACAAATAGATCAGAGCAGCAATGTTTACATTACCGGATATTATACGGACAGTTTATTTGCGGGTACAGATACATTAGTTACATCAAATGTAGAGAAGGAAATTTATTTAGCTAAGCTTAATTCATCAGGAAATTTTTTATGGTCCAGAAGTGCCGGCAAATCTGGTAATAATGATGAAGGGTTTGATATTGATCTGGATAATTCAGGCAATATCTATATAACAGGATATTTTGGCGATACTGCATATTTTGGTAATCAATCAATATTCCGAAGCGGAGATGATAATATGTTTCTTGCAAAGTATAGCAACACAGGCAATATAATATGGGTGACATCTCCTGAAATATATTCGCAAGCTGTTACCAAAAATGCTATTGGCTTTTTTGTAAGATGTGATGTGTTGGGTGGAGTATATGTTTCCGGTCAATTCTCTGATACTGCGGTATTTTCATCACAGACAATATATTGTGCGAATGGTGTCCAAAATTTTCTGGCTAAGTATAGTAGTAACGGTCTGTGTTCATGGGCAAGGAATGTTGGCGGATATGGATATAGTGGCCAGATAGCTACTGATGATTCCGCTAATGTTTATGTCTTGAAGTCTAATAACGGATATTCAATTTCGAAGTATAATCCGAATGGCTCTGAAGAGTGGAGTCAGTCACCTTCTTCATCTACCGTAAGTACACTGGCTATAAATGTTGATAGGAGTGGTAATATTTTTATAGCAGGAGATTTTACTAACTCAGCCACATTTAATCAGACAACGATAACAAGCTTGGGTGGTCGAGATGCTTTATTAGCTAAATTACCTCCATTTTCGCTGAGTGTACCCCATGTATCACTAAATGGTAATAAGTACACAACGCTGAAATTGTATGACCAACTTGGCAGAATGGTGAGCCATGTAAGAACATCGCAAACTACGATGCAACAAATAGATATCAGCGCTCTGAGCAGTGGTATCTACTACCTCGAAGCCAGCGGTGCAGATATAGTTCCGCAAGTGAAGAAGGTGATAGTGCAGCGATGATTGCTTAATTTCGGGACATGCCTGAAAAGCCCATAGTCAACGGAACATACCTGCTCGAAAAATATCCCGGCAAAGGCGGCTGGACCTATACTCTGGTGCCCCGCATTATGCAGGATGAAAAACGCCCGTTCAGTTATGTAAAAGTAAAAGGCAGCATTGATGGTTACGAGATAAACAAGCTGAACCTGATGCCGTATAGTGGCGGTGAATTTCATTTCCTGCCTGTGAAATCGGAGATACGCAAGGCCATCAAAAAAGAAGCGGGCGATACTGTGCAGGTAATATTATACCACGACCTTGACCCGCAGGTGGTACCGACGGAAATGCTGGAGTGCCTGCAAGATGAACCGAAAGCACTTAAATTCTTCAACACACTCAGCGAGAGCGAACAAAAATATTATATACAGTGGGTTTATGGTGCTAAGAAAGAAGAGACGCGCATCAACCGCATGGCTACAGCTATTAATCGTATGGCTGAAGGGTTGAAAATGTACGCCCGTACCGAAATGTTACGTTCGGGCGGGTATGACAGACTACCTAAGGATGAATGATATCTCTCCCGTAACACTGTGTTCATTATCTTCGCTGCAAAATTTTGTTCCTTATGCTTTCTATGGATCTGTCAGGTAAAACGGCATTGGTGGCCGGCAGCACACAGGGTATTGGCCTTG
This sequence comes from Flavipsychrobacter sp., assembly GCA_044227125.1. Classification (GTDB taxonomy): domain Bacteria; phylum Bacteroidota; class Bacteroidia; order Chitinophagales; family Chitinophagaceae; genus Polluticoccus. The sequence goes on along the minus strand of JBGAFS010000002.1, from coordinate 401,252 downwards.
CATCGGCACAGGCGCTGGCATCACTTGGTGCTACATGTGTATTGATAGCCCGCAATGAGGAAGCGCTGAAAACGGCTGTAGCCACACTTGATAAGGCTAAAGGCCAGCAGCACAGCTACCTCGTAGCCGATTTCAGCCAGCCACAACAGGTAGAGGCGGTGGTTAAGGCTTTTGCGGTATCTAATACCATACATATATTAGTGAACAACAGCGGTGGCCCGGCTGCCGGACCCGTGACGGGTGCACAGCCGGAGGCTTTCCTCCAGGCATTCAACCAGCATCTTATATGTAACCACATCATTACCACAGCAGTAATGGAGGGTATGAAGCAGGCAGGTTACGGACGTATTATCAATATCATATCTACATCGGTAAAAATACCACTCAAGAACCTGGGTGTGTCTAACACCATTCGCGGTGCAGTGGCATCATGGGCCAAGACCATGGCCAATGAACTGGCTAAATATGGTATTACAGTGAATAATGTGTTACCCGGTGCTACATCTACCGGCAGGCTGGATGCTATTATTAATAACAAAGCATCGAAAACAGGCACGGCTGTAGACGAAGTAACCAAAGAAATGCTGGAAGAGATACCTGCTGCCCGTTTTGGTAAACCCGAAGAGATAGCTGCAATGGTCGCGTTCCTGGCATCGCCGGCTGCGGGTTATGTAAATGGCACCAGCATACCGGTAGACGGTGGACGTACAGGTAGTATTTAGTTTAATATCATCTTTGTGAATTAGTGGATAAATTGTTTGTGTTGAACTTACATAAAGCGACATCTTATATATGCTAAAATCACAAATGCAAGTATAAAATATTAATTGACAGAAGGGTGACAAAGACAAATAAATACTTTTAAAATATCCTATGAAACCCGCGCCAGCATTGAAGAACATTTTTTAATAAATGTGTATAAACTTTCGGCATTGTGTTGTATTTTCGCCCACGCTTTGTCTAAAAGGAACGTTAATTTTCAAATTTATTTCTGTGTCAGAATCAAATAAGCCTATGTTCCGGAGAGTTGCTCAAAGCTTCGCAGCTTTAGTAATTGCCCTGTTCGTATTTAGCTTCAATACCATCGCAGCGCCTGATGGTAAAGCACTGTTCCAGTCTAACTGTGCCGCTTGTCACAACCCCTTAAAAGATGCTACCGGTCCTGCTTTGCAGGGTGTAGATGCACGTGTGCCAAGCGCAGAATGGCTGCACAACTGGGTACACAATTCCGGTAAAGTGATCGCAAGCGGCGACAAGTATGCAAACGACCTGTTCAACAAATGGGGTAAAACGCAGATGACTGCATTTCCTCAGTTGAGCAACGAAGAGATCGATGCTATAGTTACTTATGTAAACAGTGTTAAGAAAGAAGGTCCTAAAGGCCCGCAAGGCCCTACCGGTGCTGTAAAAGAGCCTGAATCAAACGGATGGCTCTATTCGCTTATTACAGTTATACTGCTGGCACTGGCTGCTATCCTGTGGAGGGTGAACAGCGGACTACGCCGCGTGGCTAACGAAAAAGAAGGCCTGCCTAATTTCAAAGAAATTCCTATTTATCGTAATAAAGTAGTTATTGCTGTAGTGATAGTACTGCTGTTTATTGCAGCCGGCTACTGGATGACCAACGGTGCAGTAGAAATGGGCCGCCAGCAAAACTATCAGCCTGAGCAACCAATATTCTACTCTCACGCTGTGCACGCAGGTATCAACCAGATCAACTGTCTGTATTGCCACGCAGGTGCTGAGAAGAGCCGCCAGGCAATGATACCTTCATCAAACGTGTGTATGAACTGTCACAAACAGATCAACGAATACACCGGTAAAGATGAGCATCCGCTGAAAACAGCAGAAGGTAAAGAAATAGACGGTACAGCAGAAATTCAGAAACTGTATAAATATGCCGGATGGGATCCTGCTACCAAGCAATACATCCGCGATGAAAAAGGAAATATCAAAGCTACACCTATCAAATGGGTGAAGATCCACAACCTGCCTGACCACGTTTACTTCAACCACTCTCAGCACGTAGCAGTAGGTAAAGTACAATGTCAGCGTTGTCATGGTCCTATCCACGATATGGATGAGGTTTACCAATTCGCTCCGCTGTCAATGGGCTGGTGTATCAACTGTCACCGCCAGACAGAAGTACAGTTTGCTAATAACAACTACTACAGCATATTCGAGAAATATCATGAAGAGTTGAAATCCGGCAAACGTACAGGTGTGACTGTAGAAGATATCGGCGGCCTTGAATGTCAGCGTTGCCACTATTAATAAATATTTGTAAAAATTTATTCGGAACACTTTTTATACCGAATCGAACCATATGAGTCAAAAACAATATTGGAAGGGGCTGGAAGAACTGCAGAAAACTGCAGATCATCAGGAGGTTGTTGAGAACGAGTTCAAAGAACCGTTGCCATTTGACCTTAGCGATAACCTGCTCGGTGCAACTACTCCCCGCCGCGACTTTTTGAAATTCCTGGGTTTCAGTACAGTAGCAGCAACATTGGCTGCAAGCTGTGAAATGCCTGTGCGCAGGGCTATTCCGTATGCTATCAAGCCGGAAGATATTGTGCCCGGTGTACCAAACTATTATGCGTCTACATTTACTGACGGTGGCGAATATTGCGCGATCATAATCAAAACACGCGATGGCCGTCCTATCAAAATAGAAGGTAACCCGCTTTCTTCTATCACACAGGGTGGTACGTCTGCACGTGTGCAGGCATCTGTACTGAACCTGTATGATAAAGCACGCCTGCGCCAGCCAATGGCAGAAGGTAAAGAAGCTACCTTCGAAGCAATAGACCGCAGCGTATCTGCTGCACTGGCTTCAGGCAATGCTTATATCCTGACTACATCTATACTGAGCCCTACTACTAAAGACGTAATAGCTCAGTTCCTGGCAAAATATCCTAATGCCAAGCATGTAGTTTACGACCCGGTATCCTACAGCGGTATGCTGCAGGCAAACGAAGCAAGCTACGGCAAGCGCACACTGCCTTCATATCATTTCGACAAAGCGCAAACTATCGTGAGCCTCGGTGCTGATTTCCTCGGTACATGGCTTTCTCCGGTAGAATTTGCTAAACAATACAGCAAAGGCCGTAAGGTAACTGCTAAGAACATGAAAATGTCTAAGCATTACCAGGTAGAGTCAATACACACTATCTCCGGCGCTAAAGCTGATGAACGTGCTACTTGTAAGCCATCTGAAATTGGTGCAGTTGCAGCAGCACTGTACAATGCAGTAGCTACAGGTGCAACACCATCATTTGCCAGCAAAAAACTGAACGAACTTGTTACCAAAGCTGCAGCCGACCTGAAAAAAGGTAATGGCCTTGTAGTTTGCGGCAGCAACGATGTAAACGTTCAGACAGTTGTAAATGCCATCAACAGTGCTATAGGTGCTAACGGCACTACTATCAACTGGGCTGTGACCAGCAACTACAAACAAGGTATAGATGCAGACCTGGCAGCTCTTACAGATGCCATGAATGCCGGACAGGTTGGTTCGCTGCTTGTATATGGTAACCCTGTTTACGATTACCACAACGGTAAGAAGTTTGCAGAAGGTATGGCTAAAGTGCCTGTAACGGTATCTTTTGCCGACCGCATGGACGAAACTGCTCAGAAATGTAAATATGTGGTTCCTGACCACCACCAACTGGAAAGCTGGGGTGATGCAGAACCTAAAACAGGCTACTACAGCCTGATGCAGCCTGGTATTGCCCCGCTGTTCAAAACACGTGCATTCCAGGACAGCCTGTTGACATGGGCTGGCTCTGCTACCACTTATGGTGATATGTGGAAGAGCTACTGGATGACAAAACTGGGCGGACAAACAAACTTTGATAAAGCCCTGCAGGATGGTGTTATTGAACCGGCAGGTGAAATGGCTATGGGTGGCGCTTCTTTCGCAGGAAATACAGCTGCTGCAATAGCAAATATCCAGTCTCAAAAATCGGGCGGTGGTATGGAACTGGTAGTTTACCAGAAAGTAGCTATCGGCTACGGTGGTGCATGGAGTAATAACCCATGGCTGCTGGAAATGCCAGACCCGATAACTAAAGCTACATGGGACAACTACGCATGTGTATCTCCTAAGAAAGCTAAAGAACTGGGTGCTGAACTGACAGGTATCAATGAAGTAGTAACTAAGAAGAAAGTAATAAAAGTAAAAGCTAATGGTTATGAACTGGAGCTGCCTGTAGTGGTAGTGCCGGGTATGCATAACGATGTAGTAGCTGTAGCACTTGGTTTCGGCCGCGATCCGCAGGTGGGCCGTGCAGCAGCTAACACAGGTAAGAACGCTTATCCGTTCGTAGCTTATAACGGACAAACTTTCAACTATTATGGCGATGCTACAGTAGCTGCTACAGATGCAGTTTATGATGTAGCTATTACCCAAACACACCACAGCTACGAAGGCCGTCCTATTATACAGGAATATACCTTCGAAGAATTCAGCAAAGACCCTAACGCTCTGCTGAAAGAACGTGGTGAAGAAATAGCAAAATACTCTGTGCTGCCATGGGAAGAAAAAGAAGGCCATGGTGAGCATAAGTCAGAAGAAGGTGAAATAGTAACTAAAGAAATAGAAGAAGGCTACCGTACAAATGGTACGCTGTATCCTAACTACGAACACCCGGGCATACACTGGGGTCTGTCTATAGACCTTACCAGCTGTATAGGTTGCGGTGCCTGCGTGATAGGCTGCCAGGCAGAAAACAACGTTTCTGTTGTAGGTAAGACACACGTACTGAAATCACAGGAAATGCACTGGATACGTATTGACCGCTACTTCAGCGGTATGCCGGAAGATCCGGATACAATACAGACAGTGTTCCAGCCTATGATGTGCCAGCACTGCGATAATGCACCTTGCGAAAACGTTTGCCCTGTATCTGCTACTAACCACAGCAGCGAAGGCCTGAACCAAATGGCATATAACCGTTGTATCGGTACTAAATACTGCGCAAACAACTGTCCTTATAAAGTACGTCACTTCAACTGGATGGATTGGAACGGTGCAGACTGCTTCGATGACAACCAGTATGAAGACAACCGCCGCGATGATATTAATGACGACCTGACACGCATGGTGCTGAACCCTGACGTAACAGTGCGTAGCCGTGGTGTGATGGAAAAATGTTCATTCTGCGTTCAGCGTCTGCAGGAAGCTAAACTGGCTGCGAAGAAAGATGGCACACCAATGAAAGATGGTGCTGCACGTACAGCTTGCCAGCAGGCTTGTCCTACCGATGCTATCACATTCGGTAACGTGAATGATAAAGAAAGTGCTATATACAAACTGCGCTACGATGAAAACAAAGAGCGCGTGTATTATGTACTGGAGCAAATACACACATTACCAAACGTAAACTACCTGTCTTCTATACGTAATACAGAAGCAGTGGTGGGCGGAGATGTGAAGCTCGACGGTTTAATGAACGAGCATATATAATAAAATGTGCCGAGTGCCGTAAGGTATGAGGCAGGGAATAAAAAAAGTTAAAACAGATTACTAAATACGTGCTATGCATTTAAAGTACGAATCGTTTGTACGGGAACCGCTGGTAGATGGTGACAAGACGTATCGCCAGGTGACGGAAGATATTGTCCGCCCTATTGAACAGAAACCAGGCCGCATGTGGTACATAGGTTTCTTCTTTTCACTGATACTGTTAGGTTTCGGTATTTTCTCAGTAGTATGGGAAGTTTACTGGGGTATAGGTGTATGGGGTATCAACCGTACAGTAGGCTGGGGTTGGGATATCACCAACTTCGTATGGTGGATCGGTATCGGTCACGCGGGTACGCTGATCTCTGCTATCCTCCTCCTGTTCCGCCAGGGCTGGCGTACTGGTGTGAACCGCGCTGCAGAAGCGATGACCATATTTGCCGTAATGTGTGCGGGCCAGTTCCCGATATTCCACATGGGTCGTGTATGGGATGGTTTCTGGGTATTACCTCTGCCAAACACACGTGGTCCGCTATGGCCTAACTTCAACTCAGCATTGTTGTGGGACGTGTTCGCGATCTCTACATACTTTACTGTATCATTACTGTTCTGGTATTCGGGTCTTGTTCCTGACTTTGCTACCATCCGCGACCGTGCTAAAACAAAACTGCGTAAACGCCTGTATGGTTTAGCTTCTTTCGGCTGGACAGGCTCTGCTAAAAACTGGCAGCGTATGGAAGCCCTGGCGCTGGTACTTGCAGGTTTGAGTACACCGCTGGTACTTTCAGTGCACACGATAGTATCTTTTGACTTCGCCACATCAGTAATACCGGGCTGGCACACAACCATCTTCCCGCCATACTTCGTTGCGGGTGCGATCTTCTCAGGTTTCGCGATGGTGCAAACCCTGCTGATACTTTCACGTAAAATATTACACCTCGAAGACTACATCACTGTAGGCCACATCGAGGCTATGAATAAAGTTATCGTGCTTACAGGTTCTATAGTAGGTACAGCTTACCTGACTGAGCTCTTCATGTCATGGTACAGCGGTGTACTGTACGAACAGGAAGCATTCAAATGGCGTATTCTTGGCCCGTACTGGTGGAGCTACTGGGCGATGATGACCTGTAACGTGGTATCTCCGCAGTTGTTCTGGTTCAAGAAACTGCGCCGTAACATACCATTCACTTTCATCATGTCAATAGTAGTGAACATAGGTATGTGGTTCGAACGTTTCGTGATCATCGTTACTTCACTGTATCGCGACTACCTGCCCGGTAGCTGGACCTACTACAGTCCTACATGGCCTGAAGTTGGTTTCTACCTCGGTACATTCGGACTGTTCTTCACATGCTACTTCCTGTTCGCTAAATACTTCCCTGTAGTAGCGATACACGAGATCAAGTTTGTACTGAAGACATCTGGCGACGGATATAAGAGAAGGATGGAAAATATTGAGCAGCAGAGCCTCGAAGAGTTTACTCATGAACATGCTCATCACTAGTTGAATGAAAAGTATATTGAAATTTGACTTTTAACATTTGAATTGAATAATAAATGGCTATAAAAAAATTTGCAGTTGCGTGTTACGATGATGAGGCAGTACTGTTTCCTGCTGTGAAAAAAGTTCGCAACAGCGGTTACAAACTGCATGATGTGTACACACCATTTGCGGTACACGGCCTCGACCACGCGATGGGTCTGAAAGATACAGACCTGCACGTTGCCGGTTTCATCTATGGTATTACAGGTACCAGCACAGCTGTGGGCTTTATGTCATGGATACTTACCAGCGACTGGCCTATCAACTTTGGTGGTAAACCACACTGGTCATTACCGGCATATATACCTATCACGTTCGAGTTAACAGTATTGTTTGCCGCTGTAGGTATGGTGCTTACATTCTGCTACCTGAACCAGATAATGCCGGGGGTTAAGAAACACGTTTTCCACCCACGCCAGTCAGACGATTATTTTGTAATGGCAATAGAACTGAACGACCATACTTCAGAAGCAGAGGTGGTAGAGTTCCTGAAATCAACAGGATCGCTGGAAACTTCGGTACAAACTGCGGAATCTGAATGGTGGTATGGCAGATTTGACAAGGAAGAAGAATACGAAAAACTGAACGCAGCGAAGGGTTAATAAAATCGATCAAACAGCTTTTTGAATTTTGAATTTTACTGTATTTATGAATAAAACCAAGAGCATAGTAGCAGCGAGCCTTATGATAGGTAGCCTTGCTGCGTGCAACAGTGGTAACATGCGTCGCAACCCGGGCAAGATATATGCACCAGATATGACGTATTCAAGAGCATATGATGCTTATACATCTAACCCCAACTTCGCAGACAGCCAGACAAGCCGTCCGCCGGTAGCGGGTACAGTAGCTATGGGCCACCAACTGCCGGATCACCTGGCAGAAGGTGATACAAATGCTTATAAGGCTTTCACCACATCATTACGCTTCAGCGATGATGAACTGGCCGAAGGCGGAAGGCTGTTCAATATATACTGCGGTATATGCCATGGTACTAACATGGACGGACAGGGCCCGTTGTATGCAAGCGGTAAGTTTGCTGCAATGCCTGCCAACTTTAAAGATGCAAAATACCTGCACATGCCTGTAGGTACTATGTATGCAGCTATTAAGTATGGTAAAAACGCTATGGGTTCTTATGCCAGCCAACTGGATATAAAACAACGCTGGCAGGTGATAGCCTACATCAAAAAAATGCAATCTGCTAATGGCGGTGATGCATTTATGTTAGGCGCTTCTGCTGCACCGGTTGCTGATGCTGCGGTGGCAAAAGCTGATACAGCAAAAGCAAAAAAATAATTAACAAACAAAATTTAGACGTACTTCTAATATAGTTTACAATGAATGAACGTTTTGAGATGCCGGCCCGAATGAAGAATACCAGTCTCGCACTGATACTGGTAGGCGTGTTAGCACTGGTATTAGGCGGTGTTACATTGCTGGGCGGCGACCACGTTGCTAAAACCCGTTTCTGGACAGTATTGCTGCACAACAGTGTGTTCTTCCTGCTTATTACTACTGCTTGTGTATTTATACAGGCAGCGGCTTCACTGGCACAGGGTGGCTGGATAGTAGCTTATAAAAGGGTGCCGGAAGCAATAGGTGCCAACGTATGGATATTCGGCGTTATTGCCGCTATCGTAATGTTTGCTATAGCATTTACTTTCAATATAGACGGGCACAACCCGATCTATCACTGGATGACACCTCATGGTGACAAAACGCTGGAAGGTAAATCGGCATTCCTGAATCCTAAAATGTTTGTCGGATTCACTATCGTAACTATCGCATTATGGTCTTTCTTCGGACATAAATTCCGTTCGCTTTCAATTGCCCAGGAGTCTGCGCCAAAGAACAGCACTAAAATATACTGGACTACTGTAAAATGGGCAGGCGGGTTCCTGCTGGTGTATGCACTTACACAAATGAGCACTACTCCATGGTTCTGGATAATGAGCATTGATGCACACTGGTATTCTACTATGTTCAGCTGGTATACTTTTGCCAGCGCATTCGTAAGCGGTATGAGCATTATTATGCTCTTCGTAGTATTCCTGAAAAATAACGGTAACCTGGAACTTGTACACAAAGAACACATCCATGACCTGGGTAAATTCATGTTCGCGTTCAGTATATTCTGGACATATGTCTGGTTTGCACAGTACATGCTGATATGGTACAGTAACATACCTGAAGAAACAACTTATTTCAAGATGCGCCAACATGGCCCATACAGCCTGATATGGTACGCTGTGTTCATCATCAACTTTATCATGCCGATACTGATATTGATGTCTCGCCCGAGCAAACGCAACTATTTCACAGTTGTTTTCATGGCGCTGATCATCATCTTCGGTCACTGGTTAGATTTCTATATCATGATCATGCCGGGTACTATGGGGTCACACTGGCATATTGACTGGTATGAGCTGGGCATCTTAGCAGGTTTTGCAGGATTGCTGATATACACAGTGGGCAGGACATTAACTAAATCTTCTTTGGTTCCGAATAATAACCCATTACTGAAGGAAGCTATTCTGCACCAAAGCTAGAGTGAGAAGAATTTAGACAAGAGAAAGAAGCCCGGATTAGGAGAAATAGAAATTAAACTAAACACAAGTAAATACAAGCTTAACTGACCATGTCGGGATTATTATCAATAGCATTAACAGTTCTGGTTTTTATTATCATATACCAGATAGCTAAAGCAAGTGAGCTTTCGACCATACTGCGTGGTGAAGAAAAAATGAAGGCATCGATCAACAGGGTGATAGCCTGGTTGCTCGTAGCGTTTTTCGTATTGGGTATGTATGGTATCTGGCGATGCCACCTGGCCCTCTCCGATAAAATGCTGCCGGTGTCAGCTTCAAAACAGGGTGAGGCCTACGATGCAATGTTCCTCACAACTATATACGTAACGGGTATAGTATTCTTTGTTACGCAGACATTGTTGTTCTGGTTTGCATTCAAATACCAGTCTACAGAAAAACGTACATCGTTCTTCTTCCCGCACAATAACAAGCTGGAGCTTGTGTGGACTACTGTTCCTGCCATAGCTATGGCTGTGCTGGTGGCAATAGGCTTACGCAACTGGATAAGCATGACTGCTGAAGCACCGAAAGATGCAGCTGTAGTAGAAGTTGTAGGTAAACAATTCAACTGGCTGATTCGTTATTCTGGTAAAGATGGTATCCTTGGTAAAAGGGATTTCCGTAAGATAAATGATGCTAACAACGTACTGGGCCTTGACTGGAATGATAAATCAAACCTTGATGATATCATTGCACAGAATGGTGAACTGCACGTTGTGGTTAATAAGCCGGTAAAACTGATCATCGGTTCAAGGGATGTGATACATGACGTAGGCTTGGCCCACTTCCGTATGAAAATGGATGCCGTACCGGGTATCATCACTACTATGTGGTTTACACCAACCGTTACCACTAAGGACATGAAAGAAAAGACCGGTAACCCGAATTTCGTTTATGAAATTTCATGTGACCAGATGTGCGGTAAAGGCCACTACTCTATGCGCGGTACTATAATAGTAGAAACGCAGGCAGAGTATGACGCATGGATGCAAATGCAGCAGTCTTATTATGCTGCCAACAATGCAGCGCCTGAAGCAGCACCTGCTACTGCGCCTGCTGCAGAAACAAAAGATAGTGTTAAAGCAATAACGATGAAGTAATTGTCCTGTAATACAGGGCCAAAATAAAAGTGCACAAAATGAGTAATTCAGTTATTATCGAAGGAGCTAACGTAGCACATGGTCATCATGCAGATGCAGGACATCATGCGCATGAGCACCACGAGCAGCATTTTATTACTAAATACATTTTTAGCCAGGACCACAAGGTCATTGCTAAGCAATTCCTGATAACGGGTATCATATGGGCCATCATAGGCGCATTGATGTCAGTGTTCTTCCGTCTTCAGTTAGGTTTCCCTAACGATACATTCCCTATTATGGAGAAATTCCTGGGTGAATGGGCAAAAGGCGGTAAACTGTCTCCCGAGTTCTACTATGCGTTGGTTACCATGCACGGTACCATCCTGGTGTTCTTCGTACTGACAGCAGGCCTGAGTGGTACGTTTGCTAACCTGCTTATACCTCTGCAGGTAGGTGCCCGTGATATGGCATCTCCTTTCATGAACATGTTGTCTTACTGGTTCTTCTTCCTGTCAAGTGTTATCATGTTCATCTCCCTGTTCATCCAGACAGGTCCTGCATCAGGTGGCTGGACAACTTATCCTCCGCTGAGTGCACTGAAAGAAGCATCATTAGGTTCTGGCCTGGGTATGGACCTGTGGCTGACCAGTATGGCATTATTCGTTGTGTCTTCACTGCTGGGCGGTCTTAACTATATCTCAACCATCCTGAACATGCGTACCAAGGGTATGACCATGACACGCATGCCACTGACAATATGGGCGCTGCTGTTTACAGCTGTTCTGGGTGTACTTTCTTTCCCTGTACTGTTCTCAGGTTTTGTACTGCTGATATTTGACCGTAACCTCGGTACCAGCTTTTACCTGTCAGAAATATTCATAGGCGGTAAAGCGTTATCACATATAGGTGGTTCTGCTATCCTCTACCAGCACTTGTTCTGGTTCCTCGGTCACCCTGAGGTATATATCATTATGCTTCCGGGTATGGGTATGGCTTCTGAAGTACTTTCAAACCATAGCCGTAAACCTATCTTCGGTTACTTCGCGATGATCATATCATTGATAGGTATCACTGTACTGGCTTTCCTCGTATGGGCGCACCACATGTTCGTAACAGGTATGAGCCCGTTCCTCGGTTCAATATTCGTATTGCTTACTTTATTGATTGCGGTACCGTCAGCGGTTAAGGTGTTCAACTGGCTCACTACCATCTGGCGTGGAAATATCAGGTTTACTGTACCAATGGTATTTGCACTTGGTTTCGTATCACTGTTCATATCCGGTGGTCTTACCGGTATCTTCCTTGGTAACTCTGCCCTGGACATCCACCTGCATGATACATATTTCGTAATTGCGCACTTCCATATAGTAATGGGTGTATCTGCCTTCTTTGGTATGTTTGCCGGTATCTATCACTGGTTCCCTAAGATGTTCGGCAGGTTCATGAACAATACACTGGGCTACATACACTTCTTCCTGACATTTGCCGGAGCATACCTCATTTTCTGGCCAATGCACTACGAAGGTATTGCCGGTATGCCACGCCGTTATTATGACTATAGTGCATGGGAATCATTCAAGCAATTCGACAGCCTGAACAGCTTCATCAGTATTGCTGCCATCGTCGTGTTCTTCGCACAGCTGATATTCGTGGTTAACTTCTTTGTAAGTATCTTCCGCGGACGTAAAGTAACTGTGCAAAATCCATGGGGTTCTCCGACACTGGAATGGACTACGCCTATCAATCCGGGCCATGGTAACTGGGAAGGCGAGATACCTGAAGTTTACCGCTGGCCATATGACTATAAGGATGATGGCAATGGAAATGACTTTATAACACAGACAACCCCGCTGAAACCGGGAGAAGAGTCACATTAACATAAAATTTAGTAACATAGCCCCCTGTTATTTTTGGATAATAGGGGGTTATTCTTTAATTTTAATCCAAATACAATCCGATGAGAAGAATTGTACTCACTGCAGCCCTGGCACTTGCTGGTTTAATTTCTGCAAATAATGTAAATGCTCAGTCATTTACTATGGCGCACGATACTATAAAAGCAACTGTATGGGGACCTACAGTATTATCAAATGACATCACCAATAATACATCTCTGCCTATCAATATAAGCTGGCATGTTATATACCATAATCTGCCCACATCATGGCAGGTTGAGGCTGGCATTTGTGATAATATAAATTGCTACAGTAATAATATACTTGGTACATCAAGTACTCCAAATACACCTCCATTTACACCTCCCGGTGTTGGCAAGACATCAGATACATTCTCTTCTCACATGGAAATGCATATGCAGGCCGAGCTATCAGGGGTAACTGCCGGTGGCCCATATTACGTTTCTATTGAGTTGGTAAACGGCGCTACTAAAGATACCATGACATTTGAAATGCAGAAGTGGCCTACCAGTGTTAATACAACATCTGCGAAGCAAGATGTAACAGTATATCCTAATCCTGCAAGCGATGAGGTGAATGTTGTATTTGATGCTAATTCAGGAATAAAAACAATTTCAATACGCAACATTATTGGTAAAGTTGTCGGAAATTATAAAGTGACCGGTAACAGCGCTAAACTCAATATATCTAACCTGCAATCAGGTATTTACTTCCTGAACTTAGCTGATGCACAGGGACGTATTATAGCTATCAAAAAATTTACCGCTAACTAATAGACAAATATTAATCATAAAAAAAGTCCCTGAATTCAGGGACTTTTTTTATGTGGTAGCTAACTTATTTAGTTTGAACATCATAAACAGAAAACATGTCTGCGTAGTTTTCTGCAAGAGTGGCTGAACCTGAGCTTATAGATGTAACTGTAGACAATTGTGTAATGTCTATGAGATTGGGGGTTTTAAACCATTCTGAAATATCAGATTGCAATGTTAATACCGGCTTGTTATTAGTACCCACCTGGATAGTTTTAGGTAATTGTAGTGTAACGGATTTTACAGCATTATAAATGCTTTTAAACCCCGCGATGTGATATCCTAAGTTATTTGGATAAGGTGATATCTGTGGTGAAAAACCTTCAAGCCTTGCCATTACATAGCCTTGATTCCAATCCCAAAACATACCATTCATAGGATCCAGTTGTCCGGTTTGTGCCCCGCTAATATTACGTATGCTATCAACGCCTATCAGGAAGCTGATTTTGGTATAGGAGCCTGCCGGTATATTAGTTATTGTAAATTCTTTTGTACTGTCAAATTCCTGGTTGATAAGATGATAGCTTTCTGTTTCAGCAAATACGTCACCAGAAGCTGTATAAAGTTTGATATTACTGATATAGTAGAGGTATGCATTTATTACCAGACTGTCATTATTCGCTGTTTTATAGTAAACTGATTTCAGCTTTAATGCCTGACCATTGAACGTATTTTGAAATTTAAGAGTCACTTGAGGCGGAGAATCGCTTATGACTGTGTCATTTTTTTTGCGACAACTGGATACTGATATTACCAGTAAACATATGATACATATTATTCTCATAAATAGCTGTTAGACTTATAAAAAACTAAGCCACCATTATAATGGTGGCTTAGTTTTTTAATTATAAAAATTGAATTTATTTAGAGATAATGAAGCGCTCGCTTATGCTTCCTTTATCAGATTGCATATTCAGGAAATAAGTACCATTAGCAAGTCCATCGCAAGGTATCATTACACGCTGAACACCTAATCCGTAGTGTTGTGCAGGTACAGACCTTACAACACGACCCATCATATCCATAACAGATATAGAAACATCTGTAGCTTCACCTAAATTGAAGAATACAGCTGCATTGTCTGATACCGGGTTAGGAGCTATATTAAGGTTTTTAAAGTTAGATGCTTTTTCAACATTAAGAGCGTATTGCGCAGGTATTGCTACTGCTTGAAGAATGTTAGCAGCAGAACGCAGCGGCTGAGATTCATCAGCTACGAATACAACCAAAGAGCCATTGAATGGATTACCCCACCAGTTGAAGTTGCCTTTCATGTTTCCACCAATTGTAATTGTATCTTTAAAAGTGAAAGTCTGAGGTGTGTTTGCTGTAAGATTAGTTACTGTAGTACCATTACCATCAGGATACATTTGACGCATTACGTGATAAAAATCAACCTGTGAAGTAGTGTGGCCTGTAGTTGTAGAAGTGTTCTGATAGTGTTCTTCACTTGCTGCCACATACAGTTTATAAGTACCACCGGTAATATTAGTTTTTGGTGTGATAGTCACACTCATTATCAGTGAGTCCTGAGTTGCTGAAGTGCTTTTTACATAATATGTACCAGTTATGGTCATATTTGCAGTACCGCCTTTACAAGTGTTAATTTCATTAGTAACAATTGATGAACTGGTACCACCACTAGATGAAGTATCTTGCCATTTACCGTTGGTAAAGTGTACCGGAATACCCCATGAAGGCAAACCAGAAATATAGTGAGAAGCACGAGATTGTCCATGAGCATTATAGCTGGCATCTGTACCAGGTGAAGGGAAATACATTTGGTATTTCAATACAACTAGCCCTGAACCCGGTTTGTTTGCATTAAATGATGCAGCCAGAGGATCGAACCATGCATTAAGGCTGGCACAAGGTGGACAGGTTGAAGAACTGAATTCTTCAATCAGACAGTTTTTAGTTTGAGCATTTGCAGATGCAGCGAGTGCAAGAGCAGATGCAAAAAGGATAAATTTTGATTTCATCGTAGAAATTTTATTCTTGTTAAAAATAGGATGTAGTGCAAAATCAAATATAACATTTACATAAGTAACCCCCAAAATATTTTTGTCATATTTTGGGGGTTACAGGGGTGATTTTACATATCGCAATTAACACAGGTTAATAGCTGTATGTGGCATATACAAAAACTATAATGCTAAAAGACAGTTGTTTATCCTGATCTCTGTTTCTTCTTTCCCTATCATCTCTGCAATCAGGAATACACCAGGCCCATATTTACCGCCAACCAGCATAATACGTAATGGCAGCAGCACATCACCTTTTTTGATGCCATGCTTTTCCATAAGGCTGTTGAATGATGTTTCGAGCGCAGTATGTTCCCAGTTTGCTATAGTGTCAAAACTGTTTACCCATTCTGTAAAGAAGACTTTTTTAGTTTCATTCCATTTTTCCTTTACCGGCTGAAGGTCAAAATTCTCCGGTGTTTTAAAGAAGAAATGTCCTTGCTCCCAAAAGTCGGGCAACAATGTGCAGCGTTCTTTAATAGCCCCTGCAACTTGTTGCAGGTAAGCATCTGACGGCTGCACACCATGTGTTTCTATATAGGGTCGAGCCAGTGTAGCTAATTCTTCATTGCTCTTGAGTTGCAGGTGCTGGTGGTTATACCATTTAGCTTTTTCGTAGTCGAATTTAGCACCACCTTTATGTACCCTGTCAATAGAGAATTTTTGTACCAGTTCATCGAGAGAGAATATCTCCTGTTCGCTGCCATCATTCCAGCCCAGTGCGGCCAGCAGGTTGATAAAAGCTTCCGGCAGGAAGCCCTTTTCGCGGAAGCCCTGGGTAGTTTCTCCTGTTTTAGGGTCTGTCCAGTTCATTGCATATACCGGGAAGCCGAGGCGGTCGCCATCGCGTTTGCTGAGTTTACCGTGGCCGTCAGGCTTCAGTATCAGCGGCAGGTGAGCCCATTGCGGCATGTCATTTTCCCAGCCCAGGTATTTCCAAAGCAGCAGGTGCACAGGTGCGCTGGGCAGCCACTCCTCACCACGGAATGCATGGGTTATCTTCATCAGGTAATCGTCTACTACCACCGCGAGGTGATAGGTAGGCATACCGTCAGCTTTCAGCAGCACTTTATCGTCTACTAGGCCAGTCTCAAAATTGATGTGGCCACGTATCATATCAGTGAATGATACCTGCTCATTTTCAGGCATTTTAATGCGTATAACATGGGCTGTGCCTGCTGCCAGTAATTGCTGTACCTCATTGGCAGGCATATTCAGCGAATTGCGCATATTGCCGCGTGTACGGTGGTCGTATTGGGGGGTAGGGTTATGTTCGGTCTTCAGGGCATTACGCATATGCTCCAGCTCTTCAGGGGTATCAAAAGCATAATAAGCATGCCCTGACGCAACCAGTTGCTCTGCGTACTGCCTGTAAAGCTCTTTGCGTTCGCTTTGCCTGTAAGGAGCATATGGGCCACCTTTTACAGGGCTTTCGTCAGGCTCAAGGCCACACCACTGCAGGCAGTTAATGATATATTCTTCTGCACCGGGCACATAGCGCGACTGGTCGGTATCTTCAATGCGCAGCACAAACTCGCCGCCATGATGACGGGCAAACAAATAATTATATAAAACAGTGCGGACACCACCCAGGTGCAGGCCTCCTGTAGGGCTGGGGGCAAAACGAACACGAACTTTATTACTCATAGGGCTGCAAAGTTAATCATTGCAGGGCTGAGATAGGACTAATAAAAAGCCTTGTAATAAATGCTTTTTATAATATCGTTGCCATAGGTTTTATCGCCGATACGCCCCACCCATTTAATATGGCGGATAGCATTAGTCAGGAAAACCTCATCAGCAGCCATAATATCTGCTTTGGTTAAGGGCTGTTCTGTGATGTGAAAGCCTTTAGGGGGAAGTGTTTCCAGCAAGTGGCGACGCATTACCCCGGCGATACAACCCTCTGAAAGCGGCGGAGTATATATATTGCCGCCCGAAATACAGAAAACATTGGCAATGGTGCTTTCTGCCACCCGTCCGTAATGGTTCAGCACCAGTGCGTCATTCCATTTATTTTCTTTTGCCTGCCGGGCAGCCTGTACATATACCAGTGAATTATTGGTCTTGGCATTGGCAAGATCATCGGCCGATTTGAATATCCCTTCTGTAAAACCTATGACCAATCCAGCCTCATTCAGCTCTGTAATATGGTTGTCTATTGAAAAACATTCAATTACAAAGTAGAAATCATTATCTATATCGAATATACCCCCACTGCCGGTAAAAACTGTAAAACGGACCCTGCAGAGCGGTGAAAAGCCGTTTTTAATGACGGTTTTTTCTATCTCTGTATCGAAATTATTGATGGTGAAGTGTTTAGGAAGAGGAATATGCAGCAATTTAAGCCCCGAAACCAGTCTTTCCCAGTGGTAATTCAGCAGCGAAATTTGCCTATTTTTTACCAAAATGGTCTCATACAAGCCTTGCCCATAGCGGAAAGTCCTGCTATCCACGGGTATACCAGCTTTCTCTCTGTCCAGGAGCCTGCCATTCAGGTTAATATAGTTCAATGGAATATTTTGACAGTTAAAGTTTAAAAACTTCCGGCATAATTGAAATAGCCGCGCCAATTTGTACTTTTGCGGAAACTTTTTCTGCGTTATATGAAGTTAGAACAGGCGGTTCCTGTACAATGGGTTGCTGAATTTATAGGGGCGAAGTTAGTGGGCGATGCTGAGCAAATGGCTACCGGGATAAATGAGGTGCACAGGGTGAATCATGGAGACATATCATTTGTTGATTTTGAGAAGTATTATAATGTAAGCCTGCAGTCTGCAGCTACTATAATAATTATTGATAAAGAACTGGATTGCCCGGCAGGTAAAACCTTGCTGGTGCATAAAGATCCTTTCAGTGCTTATGTGAAGCTGGTAAAACATTTCCGCAAGTTTGAGCCTGCATACCAGATGGTAGGCGACAAGGCACTGATAGGCGAAGGGACTCATATACAACCCGGTGTATTCATCGGCAACCATGTTATTATTGGTAAAAACTGTATCATACATCCTAACGTAGTTATCTACGACCATACCATCATTGGCGACAATGTTATCATACAGGCTAACTCAGTGATAGGCGCAGATGCGTTTTATTTCAAACGCCGCCGCGACCGTGAATTGCAGTATGATAAACTGGAAAGCTGCGGCCGCACTATTATTGAAGACGATGTGGAAATTGGTGCCTGTTGTACAATAGATATCGGCGTAAGCGGTGATACTATAATAGGCAGGGGCAGCAAACTGGATAACCATATTCATGTAGGTCACGATACCATCATTGGTAAGAACTGTCTTTTTGCAGCACAGGTAGGTATTGCAGGCTGCACCAATATTGAAGATGAAGTAATACTGTGGGGACAGGTAGGAGTGAATAAAGACCTTACTATTGGCAAAGGTGCTATAGTGTATGCACAGAGTGGTGTACCGGGCAGCCTGGAAGGCGGCAAGGTTTACTTTGGCAGCCCTGTAGAAGATGCAAAAGCTAAAATGCGCGAGATAGGCTGGTTGAAACGCCTGCCGGAGATCTTCGAAAAATTTATCAAAGAAGACGAAGCTTAAGAATTCATAAAATCTTTTTTAGGAGCGGGTGGCAAGGGTTGCCACTCGCTTTTTAATAGGCCGGATATTACAAGGTCTTCTAGCTTGCCATTGAAGAAATAACTCTGGCGCAATACGCCCTCTACTTTACAACCCATACGTTCTGCAAGTGCAGCACTGCGTTTGTTAGAGGGCATAAAATGTATCTCTATTTTATTAAGCCCCGGTTTCTCGAATAGGAAATCAATGAAGTGCTGCAATGAACGGTACACGATACCTTTGCCTTCGTATTCTTTTTTTATCCAGTATCCTACCTGTGCTTTCTTGAGGAAATGATCCCAGGCGTGCATACCTATGCCGCCTATTATTTCTTTGTCAAGAAATATGCCCAGTTCAAGTGCTTCCTGGTTATTAAGCTGCGTTTGTGTACGTTGTATGAACTGCTGTATGTGCTCCGGTTTGGTAGTAGCATCTACCCAGCGCAGCCAGGGGCGCAGGTGTGCGCGCGACGTGTCAATAGCCTTGAACAATGCAGGTGCATCATCGGGCTGAAACGAGCGTAACAGCAAATTATCGTCTATGAGTATAGATACCACAGACCGAATATAAGAATTAGTGTTTAAAATGGCGTGTGCCTGTCATTACCAGTGCCATGTTATGCGCTTTGCAATACTGTACTGTATCGTTATCACGCATAGAGCCGCCCGGTTGTATGATGGCTTTTATGCCTGCTTCATCAGCCATACGCGCACAGTCATCAAACGGGAAGAACGCGTCTGATGCCAGTACAGCACCCTTTAAAGAGAAACCAAATTGTTTTGACTTATCAAGCGCCTGGCGCAGTGCATCTATACGGCTTGTTTGTCCGCAACCCTTGCCTATCAGTTGCCTGTCTTTTACCAGTGCTATGGCATTTGATTTAAGGTGCTTACATACTTTATTGGCAAAAGCGAGGTCTTCTTTTTCTGCAGCAGTAGTTTCTCTTGCACCTTCTTCTTTCCATTCTGCATAGTTGGTTTTATCAGCTTCCTGCACCAGTACGCCATTCAGTATGCGTTTGAATTCACGCTCAGGATAGAATATTTCTTTCTGGCGCAGCAGTATGCGGTTCTTCTTGCCTTTGAGCAATGCCAGCGCATCTTCGTTATAGGCAGGTGCTACCAGTATCTCGAAGAAGAGTTCATTTATTTTTTGTGCCACATCAAGTGTTATGGTTTGGTTGGTGATGAGTACACCACCGAAAGCACTTTCAGGGTCGCCTGCCAGTGCGGCTTCCCATGCGCTTACCACATCATTGCGTTCTGCTATGCCACATACGTTGGTATGCTTGATGATAGCAAAGGTTGCTCCTTTGAATTCGTGAATTATCTGCACAGCAGCATCAACATCTACGAGGTTATTGTATGATAATTCTTTACCGTTCAGTTTTTCGAACATAGCATCTATATCACCATAGAATGCTGCCTGCTGGTGCGGGTTCTCACCGTAGCGTAATGGTTGCTTACCAGCTACAGAAAGCTGGAATTCATTGCTGTCTTCTGTTTTATTGAAATAATCGGCGATGGCCACATCGTAATGAGCACATTCTGTAAGCGCAGCAGCAGCAAACTTCCTGCGGTCAGCCATTGCAGTTTCACCATTCTTTGCATTCAGCAGTTCCAGCAGTTCGCCATATTGATTACGCGATGCGATGATGCAAACATCTTTATGGTTTTTAGCGGCAGCGCGTATCAGAGATACACCACCTATATCTATTTTCTCAATGATGGCTTTTTCATCATTTGTTGATTTAACTGTTTCTTCAAAAGGGTACAGGTCTACGATAACTAAATCGAGCATAGGAATGTCGTACTCCTGTACATGTTTATTGTCTTCTTCATGATCCCTGCGGGCCAGTATGCCGCCAAATACTTTGGGGTGCAAAGTCTTTACCCTGCCGCCGAGTATAGACGGGTAGCTGGTAACACTTTCTACTGATGTGCAGGGCAGGCCCAGTTGCTCGATAAACGTTTGGGTACCACCTGTAGAGTACATGGTAACACCCAGCTCATTGAGCTTGCGAACAATTGGTTCCAGTCCATCTTTATAGAAAACAGAGATCAGCGCAGATTTGATATTGCGGTTCATACAAAAGAAAACTTTATAAATGAGGGAATTTGAGCCGCAAAGATACTAAGGATAAGCCAAATAGCTTAGTGGTTACTTAATATAAATGCCCCATTTGTGGTGACGGCATGCAGGGGTATTGCTGCTGCCCGGCAGGCATCTTCCCATTTATGGCCGGCACGGAGCCTTACAGCACTACCTAATACCAGTTTTTCAGGAGTAAATGTCCGAAACAAGCCGGCCGCTTCTGAAGGGCGGGCATCGTAGTTGACAATGAGATAGTCTACGGGGAAGTTTTGAATAGAATGGACAGGTTTGTTGATTATCAGTACAGATTTGCCGCCGATGTCTAAGATATCAGGGGAATAGCCTTTGTTGCTGTAATGCCAGGCATGCCAGCCCGTATGTGCGGGTTTTAGTACATAGTTTTTCTTTTTATTGTCAATGGCAGGGTCTGAATATAAAACTGAGTTATACCTGCCTTCTATCATTTCAATATGATTGGTGCCGGCAATGTTATAAACTATCAGCCTGCGCTGATGCAGGGTATGCCATGCAGAAATACAAAAGGAGATAAACAGTAAACAGCTTGTAGCTAATGCAGAGATAAGGCCTCGTTTCGACTGCCGGAGCAGGAATAATGCAATTCCGGTAATGATGATATAGACCATAATTAATTCTACGGCACTGATATCAATAAAGCGGAATGATGATGGATTAAGCCCCTGTAAAAAAAATACAAGTTTATCGAAGCCGGTTACCAGGAATGTTGCAACAAAAGCTATGGCAGAAGCAATAGCCGGAATACTGCTTAATGCAATGATGAGCATACCCAATACCATAACTAAGCCCATGAGCAGGTAGGCTGCTATATTGGCTATAATGAATGTGACAGGGAAGAGGTGAAAATAATAGATGACCAACGGCGCTGTAAGCATCTCTGCCGATATACTCGCAGCTATGGCACCCCACAGCATCCTGTATATTTTTCTGCGAACGGGTATGAGCCTGTACACCGGTTTATAAAACAGGATAAGAGAAAGCACTGCAACGAATGATAATTGAAAACCAACTGCAAAGAGCCATAGCGGCTGTGCGCATAGGAGTACAAAAGCAGCGGCCAGCAGCATATTGGTACTGTCTGTATTCTTTTCGAATGAAAGCCCGAATGCCAGGAGCGAAAACATAATACCTGCGCGAATAGCTGATGGCGGTGCTCCTGCCATGAAGATATATACCCATACCAGTGGCAGAGCTACGGCATATTTTACCCAATGATATTTTTTATTTCTTACCCACCCCAGTAACAAGCTAATGAGCAGGAAAAAGAAACTGATATGCGAGCCTGAAATAGCTACTACGTGTATGATGCCTGTTTCAGAATATGCCTGCCTTATATCAGGGTCCATATTAGCCTCATCGCCAATGAGCATTGCCTGCATCAGCCCGAGTGTTTCAGTGTCTTTGATGCAACGCTCCAGTTGCAGCATACACCATTTATGCAATTGCCTGATTATGCTTATGTCCTCTGGCTTACCATTGCTGTATAATGCAATACTGTCAGCAGATAGAAATTGAAGTTGGTAAATATTATTCCTCTTGCAGTATGCTGCATAATCAAATTCAAATGGGTTGCCGGAGTTTTTTATGTCCTGCCAGTGTGCAGGTACGATGATGGTATCTCCTTCATGAAAAGGAAATTCGTTTTTATCCTTGTAGACGTAGATAAAGACTTTGCCCTTCGATGTATGCGTTGCGGTATCGTTCAATGCAGTTATGACCTCTGCATTCAATTTCCATGTTTTTTCTTTTTCGGCAGGCTCATCTGTAATGCGTACCAGGCTGGCAGATGCAGGCATGTTGCCATACCAGCTTTTGTCGTTGCGTATATCGTAGTAATAAGATAACAGCCATCCGGCAGATGCAACTGATAATACTACGGACAGAAAACGAAGGTTACGCAGCAATGCGTTCTCTTTTCGTTTTATTGTTGCCGCAAACAGGATAATTGTGCAGACACCAGTGATGGTGACTATGCCCGGGCTGAAACGTGGTATGTAAGTATAAAAAAGTATGCCTGATATAAGCGCCAGCAGCAACCTGAAGAAAGGAGCTTTCTCCCAGAAATGTGCTTCATTGACAGGCCAGCGGGACATACTGTAGTTTCATTCAAGATACTGCTTTCATTTTTATTAAGGCAATACAGCAGCACCTGTTTGCATAGTGTTGAGCCTTGCACGTGCGGTTTGTGTGTATGTGCTACCCGGGTAATCTATAATAAGCTGCTCGTAGAATTGTTTTGCCTTGTCTGGCTGGTGCAGTTTGGTATCATAGATGTAAGCGGTTTTATATACTGCATCATCACCCAATACATCCTTGCCATATTTCTCATACACAAGTTTCAGGTAGTCGAGCGCTTTGGGATAGTCGCGTTGCTTTTCAGATATCTGGGCATGCAGCATGAGTATGTCATCTTTCAGCGGATGCTCAGGGTAGGCATTGCTGATGCTATCCAGCAATGTTTCTGCTTCTTTGTTTTTGTTCTGGAATAATAACAGGTCAGCAGCAGCATATCTTTTCAGTGGTACATAATTACTGTCAGGAGTTACATTTTCTGTTATCAGTACAGAAAGGTATATAGCATCATTCGCTATCAGTTCACTGGTAGAAGCTTTCAGGACAGATAACTGCCCGTCAGCATATTCAAAATCCCCCTGGTAGTAAGATAGCTTCGCATTACGGAAGCGGGCATCTTCACCCAGCATATCTTCACGAAATGCTTTATCTACCTGGCTGTATATGAGTGACGCATCCCAAACCTTGCCCAGCAATACAAGGTAATCACCCAGTTGCAGTTTGCAGCGGCCTATATGGTCGCGTCCTGAATTAGGGAAGTCAATTGCTTTTTGCAATTCATCAATTGCTTTTTGCGGGTTGCCTGCATATTGTGCCAGCAGTGTAGCATAGTCCTGTATGGTTTGTGTGGCATAATAAAGCGGGTAGGCAGCCAGCAATTCTTCATAAGCCTTGATAAGAGTATTTACATCTTCGGGTTTGTATGAAGGCGTATCTTTTAAAAGCTGAAACTGAACAGCCAGTTTTTCACTAAGGGCAATATGATAATAAGCATTCTCTTTGCCTTTCTCCAATACTGCATCGTAAGACTTCAGCGCATAATCAGCGTGGTGTTCTTTCATTGCAAAGCGGGCAAACTCCAGCATATGTTCTCCCTGTTCTTTCTGGCGTGCGTCAAGTGCCTGCATTTGCAGCATAGCTCCGTCCCAGTCGTCCTTTTGCGTGTACAGCCATGTGAGCAGCTCTTCATAAAAAGGATTCTCCGGGTGTTCGTTGATACGTTTTACCAATGCCTTTTGTGCCAGTTGTTGTTTTTTACGGTCATTACCCAGCAGCTCGAGCAAAGTAGCTTTGGTGTCATCCATGCCATTGGCCATATAGGCTGTGCCGCCATCCAATAGTGATGATATGGCATTATCCATATCGCCTTTCTTAGCATACAGGCGCGCCAGTTGACCACTGTAGAAATAGGGATTGTGTAAAATATCGCGGGCACGCTCATAAGTCTTCAGTGCATAATCATCACGCCCCATGGCAGTGAACTGGTTGCCCATGAAACTGGTTAAAGCATCATCCCCATTAATAAGCTGTATGGCAATATCAAACATCTCTGTGGCCTTTTTGGTTTTGCCATTCAGCAGGTATATACGGCCAATGTCTATAAACGGTAAAGGATATTGCGGACGAATTTTCTGTTGTTCTTCAGCCAGTTGCTCTGCATTTTTATATTCTTTAGCCTCGAGTAATACATTAAAGTACTCGCGGTACAGGTCTGGGTCAACAGGGTTTTGTTTGTAGAGCTCTTTATAAATGTCAGCTGCTTTGGTATAATCCTTCGCTTCTGCAAACATACGTGCATCCTGCCGCTTATCTGTTTGGGCATAAGCAGTCTGAACGAACAGTAACAGCACAATTAGTATTTTAAATGTATTCTGCCTCATTTAGCGTTTTTATCATACACAAATTCTTTCCCGTCAAAAACATATACCAGCCATTTGCCGGTCATGTTGCCGCCTGATACTTCGGGTATATACAGGGATTGTTTTTCGAGGTGTATCACATTGGTTTCCTTCATGGTCTTGAAACTGAAATTGGCAGAGTAGTCATAGGTATATTCAATATGGTCTGTTAGTTCTGTTGCGGTGCGAATGATGTTTTGTGGTTCAGGCTTGTTATTACTTATTGATAAAACCCTTATCCCTTTCATTGCATCCTTATCACTCAGTATATGTCCGTACACGCAGAGGTAAAAGTTTTTGCCAGCCGTTAGTATCTGCGTGTATTCATGTTCGTCGGTAGCGGCAACTGCTTTGTAGCCTGCGCTTGTCTTGTATTCTATTATGGTATGGTATTTATCCCTGCCTTCACCGGTCTCAGTATTCCAGCTATATATCCTGAGGTTCTTGTCATCAGAACTGATGATGCGCATGCCTGCATTATCCAGCATATTATCATTGGCCGCAATAGAGGTGCCGCCGCCATGCAGGAGGAATTGTTCCAGTTTATTATTGGCAGCCAGTAACGAATCCTGCGGGTTGGCATTGGGGTTTACGCCGGAGTCTTCAGGTGAGTAAGCATAACGCCAGTATTCTATAGCATCAAGGTATGTTTTCACCTGTTGTGCAGCATCTGTTGTTTGTGCACAGGTATGCATGTATGTGCCGCATAGTGCCAGTAAGATGAAAACAGCTTTCCGCATTTTAGTTCCTGAGAGGTTTACCCGTTTGCAATATACTTTGTAATCTTTCTAAAGTTTTCTTTTGACCACAGAGGCTGAGGAAAGTTTCTCTTTCCAGGTCGAGCAGGTATTGTTCAGACACCATTGCAGGAGCACTCAGGTCGCCGCCGCACATTACATACGCCAGTTTCTCTGCAATGAATTTATCGTAATCGCTGATATAGTTGCCGCGCCACATAGCATGTATGCCCGACATCAGGCCACCAAGGCCGCCACGACCCTGAACTTTAATGTCATTACGCGGTGCAGGTTGTGTATAGCCCTGTTCGTGCAGCAAGAGCACTTTGCGTTTGGCATCTGCTATTCTCCTGTCTGCATTTATTGAGATAGCATCTATACCCTTACGTAATACTGACAGCTCATAAGCCTCGTGTGCTGATGTTGATACTTTGGCTGTGCCTATATTAATGAATAACTGTTGCAGGTAGTTGAGCTCAATATCTTCTTTAATGTTCCTGTCAGATGCGCGCACTACCATTTCTTTGGTACCACCGCCGCCGGGTATAAGTCCTACACCCAGTTCTACAAGACCTATGTACGATTCTGCCGCTGCCTGTACTGCATCGGCATGCAGGCACATCTCACAGCCGCCGCCCAGTGTGAGCCCGTGCGGGGCTACTACCACAGGTATGCTGCTATAGCGCAGGCGCATGGTTGTGTTCTGGAACATGCGTACAGCCATATCCAGTTCGTCATATTCCTGCTCTGCTGCAAACATGAATATCAGACCTACATTGGCACCCGCACTGAAGTTGGCACCACTGTTGGCTATTACCAGTCCTTTATACTTCTGCTCGGCAATGGCTACTGACTTCATTACCCCTTCCAGCACTTCGCCACCTATGGTATTCATTTTTGTATTCCACTTCAGCGCTACCACATCATCGCCTATATCATACAGTTTGCACGCGCTGTTTTGCCATACCACCTTCTCGTCCATATGCTCCAGTATAATGAAGCTGCCTGTGCCCGGTATTGGCAGGTATGATTGTGTTTTTATATCGTAGTATTTGCGCTGGCCGTTCTCTGTTTTATAAAAGCTTGTGTATCCTTTATCCAGCATTTGCTGCACCCATGCTGCGGCTTGTATACCTGCGGCATTCATAGCTGCAAGTACTTTTGGCACTCCCAGTACATCCCAGCTTTCAAACGCGCCTATCTCCCAGCCGAACCCTGCTTTCAGTGCATCATCTATTTTGTATAGCTCGTCTGATATTTCGGGTATGCGGTTGCTTGCATAGGCAAAGAGCATATGATGGAAGAGCCTGTAAAATTCGCCTGCTTTATCCTGCCCTGCATATAATACCTTCAGCCTTTGCTGCAGGTCGTCTATTGGTTTAGCGGTTTCGAGCGTGGCAAATTTTGTTTTCACCTTAGGGCCGTACTCCATCGTTTGCAGGTTCAGTGTCAGTATCTCTGATTTGCCACCGGCAGCTTTAACTTTTTTATAGAATCCTTGCCCTGTCTTATCGCCCAGCCATTTGTTCTCCACCATTTTTTCGAGGAATGGCGGCAGTTTGAAAATATCTTTTGCTTCATCATTCGGTACATTGTCCGGCAATGCTTTTGCCACATGCACCAATGTATCCAGCCCTACTACATCTCCTGTGCGGAAAGTGGCAGATTTTGGCCTGCCCATCACAGGGCCTGTCAGTGTATCTGTTTCATCTACATTCAGCCCCAGTTGTTGCATAGCACTGAATACAGCCATAAAACCAAACACACCTACGCGGTTGGCTATAAAAGCGGGGGTGTCTTTGCAGAGCACTGTTGTCTTACCCAGGAACCTGTCGCCGTAATCCATAAGGAAGTCTGTAACGGCAGGCAGTGTTTTTGGAGCGGGTATTATCTCCAGCAGTCGCAGGTAGCGTGGCGGGTTGAAGAAGTGTGTGCCGCAGAAATGCTGCTGAAAATCTTCACTCCTGCCTTCTGCCATCATATGTATGGGTATACCTGATGTGTTGGTAGTAATGAGTGTGCCGGGCTTGCGGTGTTTTTCTATCTGCTCGAAGACTTTCTGTTTTATATCCAGTCGTTCTATTACAGCTTCTATCACCCAGTCGCAATCGCTGATGAGGTGCAGGTCGTCTTCTGTATTGCCTGTTTGTATACGGGCAGCAACAGATGATGTGTATACAGAAGAAGGTTTGCCTTTAAGCGTCGCCTGAAGTGCATCATTTACTATACGGTTACGCACCTGTTTGCTTTCAAGGGTTAACCCCTTTGCCGTTTCTGCGGGAGTAAGTTCTCGCGGTATGATATCCAGCAATAAAACCTGTACACCGATACCTGCAAAATGGCAGGCGATCCTGCTTCCCATTACGCCGCTTCCCACTACTGCAACCTTTCTTATAGCCCTGTTCATGCCTCAATTATTTTGACTACACAATTTAACTAATTTACTGCACTAATGCCTTACCTGCAGGAAACTTAACACATCATATATAATAAGTTATTTCAGGTCAAAACGTTTCCACAGTTCGTTTATGGGGGGATTTACTGAAACAGATATCTCACCAATGGTTTTGTGGATATTTACCGTCATGCCTGCAGTATCGTTACAGTATATCAGTATTGCAGTTTTCGAGCCTCTTCTGTATGCAGCATCTACTGTATCTGATACAGGCTGGTAACGAGCAGGCTGGAAGGGCATGCGGGAGTATATTTTCATGTCAGAATAAAATAGTATCTGCCAGGGGAGCATACACTCCGTACAGAATGTATAGTTGATATGATGTGACTTACAGTAACTAATAGTGCCCAGTACAGAACGTTTATAATCTTTTGACCGCTCGGCATAGTTGTGAAAACTGAAAGCAGACACTATGCCGATGCCTGTTAGTGTTAACAATACCGGCACGAATATTTTCTTCCGGCTATAGTCTCCCGCCAACAGGCTTAAGGATAGTAAGGTGAACGAAGTTACAGGCAGCAAGTATCGCCCCTCGGCAGTATAGCTAAGGAAATTATATGCATAGCATAATACTGTAAATCCGGAAGCGAATGCGAAAAGGTAGTTTTTCTTCTTTGCAAAAAACAGTTGGTACAGTCCCCCAATAAACACGATGAAAAAAGATATTGTGAGCAATAAAGCAAGGATGTGAGAGGACCTGGATGTGCCATAATAATTGTTGAAATAATAATTTCCCTCTAATGAGTGTAGCAGGTAATCGGGGAACCTCGTTGCCAGCATATGCAAATGTTCCTGTTTTGGTAAGCTGATAGGAGCATAGCGGGTAACAATAATGTGCTGTTTGTACAAATAAAAACCAAGGTAGCAGCTAAGAAATGCAATAAGACCGCCGGATGCCATGGTGTATGACCTGTCTTTGATCACTTTATATAATAAGACCGGTAATATTCCTGCCAGCCACATTCTTTGTGCTTCAAAAACCAGCGCCGTAAGTATGCCGATAAGGATATAGCCGGCATAGCTGCTTGAGACCGTGCTACCGATTATTATGTAAAATAATAAAGAGCTGACTGTAAATGCAGTTACTGTACCTGCCCAGGCTTTTGTTGAAAATACAATCCATGAAGGGAATACAATAAATAAACATGTTAACAGGAATGAAACAATGTTATTGCCCTTCGTGGCAATTGTAAAACTCTTATAGAGGAATACTGTGCCAAGTGTCCATAAGCTCAATGCTCCAAGTTTTACGGCAAGTGTGGTGTACCCTAAAAACAGGTAGAATGGTATGATAGCTAAGACCTCAAATATGGCAAGGCCGTAATCCTGTCCCCAGAAGAAGAGCGAGCAGTCTCTGCCCTCCATCAGCATACGAGCCATAAGTGCTGTAATGCATTCATCGCCGTCTAAGAACAGGTTTGGCCCGGTAAGAAACGGGATACGTGAGAGGTAACACAGAATAACGATAAGTACAGGATACTTAAAACGGGTCATAAAGGATGGTGTGGTTTATAACATGATTTCAAATGTTATGCCAGTTTAACCCATATTCTGATATCCTAATGATTAGAAGAATTGAAGACCTCGTATTTACTAGGTTTGTGTTGTTAATACTACTTTAAAATGACAGAAAACTTACAAAGGCAAATGTCGATGAAAAGGTTCAGGGGTCGATAAAATCCCAATGACGTGATTCATATATAATAAAAACTTGCGCAATGTTTGGCATAAAACTATATATGCCTGATGTAGATCTCGAAAATGTTAGCCCTCAATGTTCCGGAATGATAAAATCATACTGTCAATCTACCAGCCAACATGAAAGAGCAAATTTATTCCTCTTTATGGCCGTTTAATTATCTTTGCTTCATGCAATCCCTACTGGAAAAAATAAAAGTTTACGAAGAAGAGATTAAATCTTTTACCCCTGCCGATGCAGCTGAGCTGGAAGCCTACCGTATCAAGTATCTTGGTACAAAAGGTATAGTAAAGGATATTTTCGGGGAGATGAAGAATGTGCCCGTGGAACAAAAGAAAGAAGCGGGGCAGGTACTCAATGCATTCAAGCAATTGGCTGAGGGCAAAATTGAAGAGTTCAGGCATCTGCAGAATGGCAATAAAAAGAAGAATGACGACATAGATATCACACTCCCGGGTACAGAGTTGCCTTTAGGTACAAGGCACCCCTTGCGTGTGGTAGAGAACCAGATAGTATCAATATTCGAGAAGATTGGGTTTAGTGTAGCAACCGGGCCGGAGATAGAAGATGACTGGCATAACTTCACATCGCTGAACATGCCGGAGCATCACCCTGCACGCGATATGCAGGATACATTCTATGTTTCACAAAACCCTGATTGGGTGTTGCGTACGCACACATCATCGGTGCAGGCACGTGTTATGGAGCAGGGAACACTGCCGGTGCGTGTAATATGCCCGGGCCGTGTGTACAGGAATGAGACCATCTCTGCACGTGCGCATTGCTTCTTCCACCAGTGCGAAGGATTGTACATAGATAAGGATGTTTCTTTCGCAGATCTGAAACAGGCACTCTATTATTTCGTTACAGAAATGTTCGGGCCAGATACAAAGGTTCGTTTCCGCCCTTCATATTTCCCTTTCACAGAGCCAAGTGCAGAAATGGATATCTCATGTACTGTGTGCGGCGGCAGTGGCTGCAGCCTTTGCAAACATACAGGATGGGTAGAGATACTGGGTTGCGGTATGGTGCATCCTAATATGCTGCGCAACTTCAAGATAGATCCTGAAGTATACACCGGCTATGCCTTCGGACTGGGTGTAGAACGTATTACGCAGATAAAATACCAGGTAAATGACCTGCGTCTTTATTCGCAGAACGATGTGCGTTTCCTCAAGCAGTTTCAACCTATTTAATTCAAAATGTAAAAGTTAAAATTCAAAATATGCAGCTTCGTTTTTTACTTTTGAATTTTGACTTTTCACTTCATCAAAGATGATACTCGTTACCGGTGCCAGCGGATTTATTGGTCAGCATCTAGTGCGGTATTTATCTGCAAAGGGGAAACGTGTACGTGCATTGTATAACCAGCATCCGCCATCTGCAGAAATGAAACAACTGCAAGGCGTAGAGTGGGTGCACTGCGATCTGCTGGATATTTATGATGTGGCCGAGGTGATGAAAGGTATTGCTGAAATATATCATTGTGCAGCAAGAGTATCTTTTCATCCTGATGACCACGGCGCAATGCTGCATTTCAATACAGAGGCTACGGCCAACGTTGTAAATGAAGCTGTAGAAACTGGCGTCAGGAAAATGGTGCATGTCAGCTCTATTGCATCATTGGGTCGCAATGCTATTACGAAAGAAATAACGGAAGAAGAACAGTGGGAAGAGAGCAGGTATAATTCGAAATATGCACTCAGCAAACACATGGCCGAAATGGAAGTGTGGCGGGGAATGGCAGAAGGCCTGCACGCTGTAGTTGTAAACCCTGGCCTGGTGTTGGGCGAAGGAGATTGGGATACAGGTACCGGCAGGTTTATGACAATAGTTAGTAAAGAGTTTCCATATTACAGCGGTGGCGTTAATGGATGGGTAGATGTACTGGACCTTGTAAGAGTGATGTATGAGCTGATGGAAAGTGATATTGAAGAAGAGCGCTTTATTGTGTGTGCAGGCAGCTTCGCTTATAAAGACGTGTTTACGAAAATGGCGCTGGCTCTGGGTAAAAAACCTCCGCATATAAAAGCCGGCAGTTTTATGACAGGCCTGATATGGAGGCTGAACTGGCTGAAGAAAAAACTGTTTGGCGGAGAGGTTACCATCACTAAAGAAACCGCGAGGAATGCCCAGAAACAGAGCTTTTATAATAATTCTAAACTCTTCAAATACCTGCCCGGCTTTGCTTACACGCCCCTTGAAGAGACCGTAGGGCGTATGGCTAAAGCCTTTCTTGCAGGCAAAAAGTAAAAAAAGAAATATTTTTTGGTTTATTCAGAAAAACATTTGTAATCTTGCAATAGAGGGACGATACTTCCATCCTTTCAATTTTTTCCCATTTCCTTTTTTGCGGCTTTAAAAACAGATTCCAAAGGGGAAATCATCTTTTAGAATGATTATACGATTTACACAAACACTAACCTTTTTCAGTAAAAGTTAATTCATGCCTTACGACATTTTACAGTTGAACGATATGCTCGTTCCCGAACTGGTAGAGGTGGCAGACAAAATGAATATCAAAAATGCCCGCTCTCTTGACAAGCAAACCCTTATTTACAAAATATTAGACCAACAGGCCATTGTGAGCGGAGGCAAAGATGCCGCCGATGCAGGTAAAAAAGCACGTACACGTAAACCTAAAACAGATGCAGAAGCGCCTGCAAGACCTGCTGTGCAGGCAGCAGATGCTGCCGAAGATGCAGATAGCAAAAAACGTGCGCGCAAACCAAGAGTAGCACCTGCTGAAGTAAAACCGGAAGCAACAGAAGAAACAATATCAATACCTGCCGCTGCAGAAGAGGCCGGTATTATTATGCCTGCTGAAACTGCAGATGATGCTGTACAGCAACCGCAGCAACCTGTTATGGAAACAGAGCGCCCGCAGCAACAGCAGCACAGGCCCCAGCGCAGAGAACAGCCACAATCAAATTTCAACGTAGAGTTTGATGGTGCTGTATTCAGTGAAGGTGTGCTGGAAATGATGCCTGATGGTTATGGTTTCCTGCGCAGCAGTGATTATAACTATCTCAGCTCACCTGATGATGTATATGTATCTCCTTCTCAAATAAAATTATTCGGCCTTAAAACGGGTGACACTGTACGCGGCACTGTACGTCCGCCGAAAGAAGGTGAAAAATATTTTGCACTACTGAAGGTAGAAACCATCAATGGTAAACTGCCAGATGAGATACGCGACCGAGTACCATTCGATTACCTGACACCGCTTTTCCCTTATGAAAAACTGAACCTGTCGGGTACCAGCAATAATTACAGTACACGTATCATGGACCTGTTTACCCCAATAGGTAAAGGACAGCGTGGACTGATAGTGGCGCAACCTAAAACAGGTAAGACCATGTTGCTGAAGGAAGTGGCGAATGCAATTGCTGCTAATCACCCTGAATGCTACCTGATGATAGTACTGGTGGATGAACGTCCTGAGGAGGTAACCGATATGCAGCGTAGTGTACGTGCAGAGGTTATCGCTTCAACATTTGATGAGCCTGCTGATAAACACGTAAAAGTATCTACGATAGCACTGCAAAAGGCAAAACGTCTTGTAGAAGTAGGCCATGATGTGGTGATACTGCTTGATTCTATTACCCGTCTGGCACGTGCGCATAATACTGTAGCGCCTGCCAGTGGTAAAGTGCTCAGTGGTGGTGTGGAAGCTAATGCGATGCAGAAACCAAAACAATTCTTCGGTGCTGCCCGTAAAATTGAAAATGGCGGTTCACTGACCATACTGGCAACGGCATTGATAGATACAGGTTCTAAGATGGACGAGGTGATCTTTGAAGAATTCAAAGGTACTGGTAATATGGAGCTGCAACTTGACCGTAAACTGGCCAATAAGCGTGTATTCCCTGCTATTGATATTACATCGTCTTCAACAAGGCGTGATGACCTGTTGCTGGATAAAGATACCCTCAACAAGATGTGGGTACTCAGGAACCATATAGCCGACATGAATACAGATGAGGCTATGAACTTCCTGCTGCAGCAAATGAGGGGCACGAAGAGCAATGAAGAATTCCTGGCTACTATGAATAAATAGAACAGGTTTATATAAAATAATAAAGGCTGCCTAAGGCAGCCTTTATTATTTTATAACTTTTGATTAATCGGCTATCATTTGCATCATAACATATACTATGGCAAGTGTGCCAACTATTGAGTAGAAAAAGTAATTCAGCTTATTGCTGACCTTCAAATACCCCGATAGCCTTTCATCATTGGTATTCTTGATAAACTGTGCACTGTAAGGGATAAGAGACCTGATAAGCAATGAAAGATACCCCCTTTTTATACCTGCAGATAATATAGCAATTATCTTTACCAGTATAAGAAGGCTGATAGTAATATTGATGCCGAGTGGAAAATATTCAATAATGAAATCGCGCAGCATTGATAGCTTGTTTATTTGTTTTCTCTCTCTGTTATAATTTGGTGTAGAAACTGCCACCAATTGCGTGCCAAAATTAAGGTAGTGTTAAGAAATGAATAAATAATTTTTCAACACATGTAAATTGTCAGTAATTAGCCATTAAGTGAGCAAAGGGAGAAGCTGACCAGTAACAAGATACCGGAAACAAGGAGAATATACTTAGCCGGTTTTCGAAGGTCTTTAACACCTATAGAAATGATAAATAGTATAATACCTATAACAAGCGTTATTATAGATACTAAAAATAGTGTAACACCTATACCTATCATAATATTCAAATTTAATATTTAGTATTTGATATTATCATAGGCTGAACGAAGTGATGTAAGATGTTTTTCCTTTTCATCTCTGTAAAACATATTCATAGTTTCAAAGGGAATGATCTTACCATCTTTACTTACTATATGTACACACGATTTTTTTATAGCCCGCACGTCAAAATCATAGGCATCAATAAAGCGCATAATGATAATGCGGAACAGGTTTTCGTAGCTAAGCCCCGGTGCATATACCTGGGGCAGGCAGCAGAGCAGTTGGTGCATATCCTCGGTAACCTTATCGACAGAAATACCTGTGCTGAATATTTTAAGCAGGTGGCTGTGCAGTTCTGTATCCTGCTCGTATACAATGGTATTCTTAGAGTTATCCAGCAGGTGGGCAGGGTCAATATATCTTGTTAGCGGGAACACATTGCTACCAAGCTTCAGCGCATAAGCCATAGCCAGGGCATCTGGATTGCAGGGTACAGGTATCAGGTCGTTAGGCTTAAATATATTGGTTTGTTCCAGTATTGAATTTCTTACTTCTGTAAGTGTCAGCCTGTTTTTCTCAGGGTCGTGTTCAAAGCGGCCTGCAACCTGTACGGGTTGAAATGTAACACCACGTACACATCTTTGTTTCAGTGCATAGTCTATTATTTGCCCAACCTCATCATCGTTCAGTCCTTTTTGCAGTGTGACAACCAGCGTGGTTGACAGGTTTAGTTCATTCAGCTTTTCAAGTGCCTTAATTCTAATATCTGTCAGGTCTTTACCTCGCATGGCTGTTAGCACTTCAGGCCTGAAAGAATCGAACTGAAGATATAACTCAAAGTCGGGCATATAAGATGCCAGTCTTTCAGCAAAGCCCGGGTCCTGTGCAATGCGTATACCATTCGTATTCACCATCAGGTGCTTAATGGGCTTTCGTTTTGCTATATCCAGTATCTCAAAAAACTGCGGGTGAATAGTAGGTTCGCCGCCGCTTAATTGCACTACATCGGGCTCGCCTTCATTGGCTACAATAATATCCAGCATCTGCTCTATCTCTTCCAGTGTGCGATGCCTGCCATAGTGTGGCGACGACATTGCATAGCAGGTAGGGCAGGAAAGATTGCACCTGTCTGTCACTTCTATTAGTGTAAGACAACTATGTTGTTCATGATCGGTACACAAGCCGCAATCATACGGGCAACCATAGTGGATCTTTGTATTGAACTTCAGCGGGGTTTCTGATGGCTTGTTATAGTTGCGTATGTTCTTGTAATACTCAATATCAGTAGCTATAATTACTTTATGAAAACCATGATCGGGACAGGTTTTCAGCATATACACCTTGCCTTCTTCAAAAACAATTTTTGCATCTATGCGTTTCAGGCATACGGGGCAAAGGCTGATAGTGTAGTCGTAATAAGTGTATTTCCTAACCGGCATGTGCTGTTTTGTTTTTGATGAGTAAAGAAGGATCTAGTATATACTTGTAATAATAAATGAGTCCGGCCAGTGATGCAAGCTGTATGCTGCCAAGGCCGAAAAAATATCTCCAACCCGGTTTTATGAAATCAAGCAAAAGCCTGAAAACCATGTAGCCGATGATAAATAATTTGAACAATGCCCCATTCTGCAGTACGTAATGCTTTTGCAGTTGTTTCAGGCCTACCCATATCAGTAAGAGAAACAGTATTTCGTATAGTGTTACAGGGTGCCTGTACACACCATCGCCAAGGTTCATGCCCCATGGCAGGCTGGTAGGGAGTCCGTATGTTTCTTCGTATATGCCTGCAGAAAAACAACCTATGCGACCAATTATCATACCCAGCAGTAAAGGATATACAAACAGGTCTCCGCTATTCTTTTTTTCTCCTATCAGCTTTTTTGCAAGTTCTACTGTTATAAGTCCGCCAAGTAATCCGCCTGCAAGGGTTTTATTTCCCCAGAAATATTTCAGTTTATCACTTGAAGAAAAAAAATCTGGCAAATTTTCCATGGTACCCAATACCCGGGCTCCCAATACAGCACCAAACGTGGCAGCAATTACTATCCATATCCTGTTGCTATCTGTAATTGTATCACCCTGTTTTTTCTTCAGGTACAGGTAATACCTGAAGGCTGTGAAAATTCCGACGAATTCAAATATGCCGTGCAAATCATAAGACTGCCCGTTAATGGTTAAACCAAGAGGAAAATGCAGGGGTAGAGTTATCATTGCAGCCACCAGTTCGTAGAATCAGGGTAAGTAGTATAGCCTACTATCCCTTTGTTTTTACTGATAAATAACCTCGCCGTTCCGCTTTTTCGTGCGGCAGCAGTATCTGATGTATATATTTCTTCTGTGAGGTCATATGTACCCGAAGGTGTACTGAACCCGGTATGGTAAAGACTAAGCCAATTATCTTTCAATGCAACACCGGAATCATTAATGTCGACAGGATATAAAGTAAGTGACCTGAAAAATAAATGCCTGTCAGTAACATGGTGGGAGTAAGTGCCCCCTTCAAAAGATTCAGTAACCTCAAATTTTAACTTGGAAGTGGAAGCAGAACTTATTGAACCCTTAGATACGCATGTTGAAGATACTTTATCTGTATAACCTTCAGATTTTGTTATAGTTCCTATCGTAATTGAGGCAGTTTCATTGTTTGTGCTTTTGAATGTTATTACCTGCCCTTTGCTGTATGGGAACCATTGAAACAGGTTATTGTTGCTGTATCCGGGGCATATATTTTTTTTCACATTACAAAATGTACCTGATAAAAGAGCACCGGCGCAAATCAGTATTATGAGTAAGGGTTTTGTCTTTTTCATGAAAGAGTGTATGGCCTATAATAACAATCAAATATTAAGCCAAAAAGTGTGTATTAACTGCTATGGTCGGCAACTATTACCCATTGGCCTTCAATATTCCTGAACAGTAACGTAAAATGCCCGGCAAGGTCATCTGTTATTCTTTCAAGTGCCCATTTGCCCGTGACATAATAATATTCAGCAGACAGTCTTTTTACCTGCAATATGGTAAAAGCCAGTTTCCCCATAGCCGCCGCATCGGGGTAAGATTTTTTATAGCGTTCCAGCGTGGCTTTATAGCCATAGGTAGGGCCGTTCTTTCCTATGAACATAAGGCTGTCATTATTCCAATAGCCTTTCATGTAGTCGTCAATATTTCCTTTGTTCCATGCTGTAGCCTGGTTGGCCAGTACTGTTTTTATAGCCTGTTCGTCATTAGCGGTGTTGTTGCATGCACCCAACACCAGTATTGCTATGAAAAGGATATATATATGCTTCATGACTTTAATATACAACAATAAAAAAAGGTAACTGAATAACAGCTACCTGTTTTTTATAGGGGCCGTATGGCCGGGCTTAAGGTATGGTAGTTGAGGTTAACTCAACAGTATACGCTAAACTACTTCAACCTTTCTGTATATGGGATAGCCATTAAACGAAATGACGTTTTCATTTGACGAATGGCCGTTTTCGTCAGACGAACGGTAAACAGGACTGGCTAATTAGCAGCTTGAACTATAGCTTTAAGTCCAAATAATGAACTAATAAACTATTTTTGCCCCCGTTATGGCGAATGATAATAAGCTGCAAAACATTATTGCACATTGCAAAGAATACGGGTTCATATTCCAGTCGAGCGAAATATACGACGGGTTAAGTGCCGTATATGATTATGGCCAATACGGCTCTGAGCTCAAGAAGAATATCCGTGATTACTGGTGGACCAGCATGACCCGTATGCATGATAACATTGTGGGTATAGATGCTGCAATATTTATGCATCCTACTGTATGGAAAGCAAGCGGGCACGTTGATAATTTCAGCGACCCGATGATAGATAACAAAGACAGTAAAAAACGTTATCGTGTAGACCACCTCATTGAGGCTCACGCAGAAACGCTGCCTGCAGAACAGGCAGATGCACTGCTGAAAAAAATGGAACAATTGCTGGAGCAGGATGATTTTGCAGGGCTGAAAACACTGATAGAAGAGAATAAGATAAAATGCGCTGTAAGCGATACCTGCAACTGGACAGATGTGCGCCAGTTCAACCTCATGTTCTCTACAGAGATGGGTGCAGTAGCTTCTGATAATCCTGAAGATAATAAGGTATACCTGCGTCCTGAAACTGCACAGGGTATATTTGTCAACTTCCTCAATGTACAGAAGACCGGCCGTATGAAGATACCTTTCGGTATAGCACAAACAGGTAAGGCTTTCCGTAATGAGATAGTGGCACGCGGTTTCATATTCCGTATGCGCGAGTTTGAGCAGATGGAAATGCAATTCTTCGTACGCCCCGGCACACAGAAAGAATGGTATGAATACTGGAAAGAAGCACGTATGAAATGGCACCTGAGCCTGGGTATACCTCAGGACCATTACCGTTTCCACGACCATGTGAAACTGGCACACTATGCAGATGCTGCCTGCGATATAGAGTACGATTTCCCGATGGGTTTCAAGGAAGTGGAGGGCATACACAGTCGTACCGATTTCGACCTGAAAAACCACCAGCAATACAGTGGTAAGAAACTGACTTATTTTGATACTGAGCTTAACCAGCACTATATACCATACGTAGTAGAAACATCTA
Source organism: Flavipsychrobacter sp. (assembly GCA_044227125.1). Classification (GTDB taxonomy): domain Bacteria; phylum Bacteroidota; class Bacteroidia; order Chitinophagales; family Chitinophagaceae; genus Polluticoccus. The sequence goes on along the minus strand of JBGAFS010000002.1, from coordinate 361,940 downwards.
TAGGGCTGGACCGTACGGTGATGATGGTACTGAGCGAAGCCTACCAGGAAGAAGACCTGAGCACAGCAGAAAAACAGGATAGCCGAGTGGTGCTGAAATTCCCTGCTATGCTGGCACCGATAAAACTGGCAGTATTGCCATTACTTAAGAAAGACGGATTGCCTGAAATAGCACGCGAGCTGATGGATGAATGCAGGCCTTATTTTAAATGCTTCTACGAAGAAAAAGATACTATTGGTAAACGTTACCGCAGGCAGGATGCTATAGGTACCCCTTTCTGCGTAACAATAGACCACCAGACAAAAGAAGACCAAACAGTTACCATACGCTACCGCGATAATATGACACAGGAACGTGTTCCTATAACTGCAGTGCGTGATATAGTACTGAAAGCAATAAAAGCCTTTTAATCTTACCGCCCCTTTATGGGGCGGTTCTTGTGTATATGAACGAAGAACAAAAGCAGGCAGCATTAGCGCTGCAAAAAGAATGGGGGCTACAGGTTACAGGCCAGTATACTGAACAGCAGATACTGGAGCAGCTGGCACTGAAACTGGCATCAATAGTAGAGCAGGGGCCTGATGCTTTTTTTCAGCTCATGTACAGGCTGGATATTTCTGAAAAGAAACTAATCGACTCCATGCACGATAAGGATGTAGCCATGAAAATTGCAAAGCTGGTATACGACAGGCAGTTGCAAAAACAACGCAGCCGAGAGTATTACAAAAACAGGAAAGATGAAGACACTGAGCTGAAATGGTAGGTCATTTTATCTAATTTTATAGCATGAAGAAATTATTGGCAATACTGTGCACAGGTTTAGGACTGGTAACATGGCAATCATGTAAAACAGACCCGGACCTGAATGCAGTAAAAACAGAAGAATTTGCTTTTAAAATGCCTGCCAACTGGCCTGCGCCTAATTATAATTTTGAAGGTAATACACTTACCAAAGAAGGTTTCGAGCTGGGTAGAAAATTATTTTATGATACGCGCCTTTCGCGCGATAATACGATATCATGCGGTTCGTGCCACCAACAGGCAGCAGCTTTTGCACATGCCGATCATGATGTGAGCCATGGCATAGAAGATAAACTGGGCAACCGCAACTCACCGGCATTGTTCAATATAAACTGGCATACAAGTTTCTTCTGGGATGGAGGTGTTAACCATATAGAAGTGCAACCGGTAAATCCGATACAGAACCCGGTAGAAATGGATGAGAAACTGGATAACATTGTAACCAAACTGAAAACAGATGCTACCTATGTATCAATGTTCAAAGCAGCATTTAAAAATGATACCATTAATTCGCAGCGAATGCTCAAAGCGCTGGCACAATTTATGGGCATGCTTGTGTCTGCTAATTCGCGCTATGATAAATATGTGCGTGGCGAAGCCGGAGGTGAGATGAGTGCTGCCGAACTTAGCGGCCTGAATATTTATACAGCCAAATGTGCTGCATGTCATAAAGCACCGCTGTTTACAGACTATTCGTTTCGTAATAATGGTTTGCAGCCTACTGCTGTTAACGATAGCGGGAGGGCACGCATCACGTTGCATTCCGCAGATATGTACAAATTCAAAGTACCGTCATTGCGCAACCTGAAATATACTTATCCATATATGCACGATGGCCGTTTCAAAACACTCGACCAGGTGCTCGATCATTATACTACAGGTATTGCTCATACTGCAACATTAGACCCCCTGTTGCAAAACGGTATACAACTATCATCGCAGGAACGTACAGACCTGCTGGCCTTTCTTAACACGCTCAATGATGAACAGTTTGTAACGGATTCAAGATTTAAGGAAGTGAAATAAAGACATAAAAAAAGACCTGGTTTATTCCAGGTCTTTTTTTATATCAGTAAGTTCTACTATCTCTATGAATTTTTTGGTAGGATGTGTATCACAAACACCACCCTCTCCGTCGGCATTATATTTTACTTTTACCTTAAAGCCATCATGCTGGTATGCACTGGGCATATATTTAGGACGTAATAGTTTGCCATCTTCATCATCTAATCTCAAAAGGTATCCGCAGCCGCCCGTTGCTATATCACCTGCATCAACTACAGTAGCATTTTTCATGTTTTTGTCTTTGGTACATGAAGCAGCTAAAAGGGTAAGAACAGCAAAGCCTAATACATATTTGCGCATGAGTCAGAAAATTGATAAGTAAATTCGGCAATGAAAATACTAAAAACTTTTAAACACGCAATCATGCTGTAAACTTATAGCCTATACCCCTTACAGAATGAAAATGCCTCGGGTTTCGGCTGTCTGTTTCAAAATACTTGCGGAAATTAAGGATAAAGTTGTCAATCGTACGGGTTGTCGGGTACACATTATAGCCCCAAACTACCTGTAATATATGTTCCCTTGATACTACCTCGCCCTCGTGCTCAATGAGCAGTTTTAATAAAGACGCTTCTTTTTTGCTCAGTTCCTGGGTCACTCCTTTAATATCCATGCATTCGTGTGCAGCGAAGTCAACCTTACATCCGTCAAATTCATATATGTCTGGTACAGACTGCGGCTCCCTGATCTTCTTGTTTTTTACTACCAGGTTATTAACCCGCAGCAGTAACTCTTCCAGGTTGAAAGGCTTGGTCAGGTAGTCGTCACCACCCTTTTTCAGGCCTTCGACCCTATCTGCACTGGTATTGCGGGCAGATAGGAATAATATAGGTATGTCATTTTGCTGCATGCGTATGGTCTCGCAAACGGTTATGCCATCCATATCCGGCAACATGATATCCAGAACTATGAGGTCGAAATACTCATTTTTAACCATTTTCAGCACGGCCGGGCCATTATCTGCCGTAGTTACTTCATAACCCTCCAGTTCCAGGTTTAGTTTCAGTGCTTCGCGCAGGCTTTCTTCATCTTCCACTACTAAGAGTGAGGCTTTTTTTTCTTTTGGCATCATAAAATCAGGGTTTTGATTTTAAACATAAAAATAATGACAATTGATGCGGGCTGTCAAGTTTTAGCTTCAGATATGTGATTTACATGACAATACAAGTCTCGCATCTGTATTAATGATGATGTGAACATTGATTTTCCATAAAATATTATGCCCGGAGAAAAAGCTAAAAAATGGGCAGAATATTAAGCTGTTGAGAGATTGAACAATGAAAAAAAAACATACCTTTGCCGTCCCAAAAGCGGGTGTGGTGAAATTGGTAGACACGCTAGACTTAGGATCTAGTGCTGCGAGGCTTGGGGGTTCGAGTCCCTCCACCCGCACTTAATAAATTAAACAGCCGATCCTTATCGGCTTTTTTTAAATCTAAAATGTTTAATAAATGGCTTCGGTAACACGTGAACAAATCGGTACACTGCACGACAAGATAACCGTAAAACTTACCAAGGAAGACTATTGGCCATCGTTCGAGAAATCGCTGAAGCATTATGCAAAATCTGCTAATGTGCCGGGTTTCCGTAAAGGCATGGTGCCGGCAGGCATGGTGCGTAAAATGTATGGCCAGTCTATATTCAGCGATGAGGTACTGCGTACAGCAGGCGGCAAGCTGGAAGAATACCTGAAAAACGAATCAGTAGCCATATTTGCACAGCCATTGGTAATGCCTAATGAAAAACCAATGAGCCTGGATATGAACAATCCTTCAGAAGTTGATTTCGCTTTCGAGATCGGCCTGAAACCTGATTTCACTTTACCTGAATTGAGCAAAACAAAACTCACACGCTACAAAATAGCTGTTGCGGATACTATGCTCAATGACGAGGTAGACAGGATAGCTAAGCGCTATGGTAAAGCTGATGCTATACCTGCGGTAGCTTCTAAAGAAGACATCATCTACTCTAAATACGAGCTTTGCGATGCAGAAGGTAATGTAGCTGCAGAATCGCAAATGGTAGAAGATACTGTGCTGCTGGAAAAACTGCCTGCTAAAATGCAGGATATGCTGATGGGTAAAAAAGCTGATGATACAATGGTTATCCGCCCATCAGAAATATGCACGCCAGAAGAACTGGCCGGTTTTATGAAAGACCCGCTGAAGCAAGGTGTAGAAGCAGCAGATAACTATTACAAATTCACACTGGTAAAAGTTGCCAAGCTGATACCGCATGAGGTGAATGCAGAACTCTTTGCACAAGTATTTCCTAATGCAGAAGTAAAAGACGAAGCAGAGTTCAGGGAGCTTATCCGCACAGAACTGTCTCGTGAATATACACGTATAGCTACAGACAGGCTGCAAAATGAGATCTACGAATACCTTGTACATAATATCAATATCCAACTGCCTGTTGACTTCCTGAAACGCTGGATGAAAGAAGGCGGAGATAAACCAAAATCTGCTGAAGAAGTAGAAAGGGAATTCCCGAGCTTCGATCACCAACTGCGCTGGACACTGATATCTGACAAGCTGATACTGGATAACGGTATCAATGTATCTCGCGATGAGGTACTGGAAGATATCAAAGGCCGTGTACTGAGCTATTTTGGTATGGCTGCAGGCGAAGATGCTCCATGGATGGAAGGTTACCTGGCTAAGGTTATGAAGGACGAAAAAACAATGGACGAAACTTATCGCCGCCTGTTGTTCAACAAACTGTTCTCATACCTTGAAACACAGTTTACAGTAGCAGACCAGGATATTACAGAAGAAGAATTCTTTAAACTGCAGGATGCGCATGCTGCACACCACCACCATCATTAATAGATATCAAATAATATAAAACAATAAAGCCGCTTTTCAGCGGCTTTATTGTTTTATGTCTTATGACACTTATACTCTTGCCCTCCATGGCATATCTTCTCCGCCATTGATATGGGTAATATAACGTGCCAGTGCAAAAAGAAAATCAGACAGGCGGTTCAGGTATTTTATAATAAGCTCCGGTACATGTTCGCCTTCTTCCTGCATAGCTACACAAATGCGTTCGGCCCTGCGGCATACACAGCGGGCCACGTGAGCAGTAGAAGAAGCAAGATTGCCACCGGGTATGATGAAAGAGCGCATTTGCGGCAGTTCTGTATCCATTTCATCAATACGTTCTTCCAGCCAGGTAATGTCTGATTCATGAACATCAGGCAGTTTCATCTTCACATCCTTATCAGGTGCGGTAGCCAATACAGACCCTACAGTAAACAGCCTGTCCTGTATCTCGCGCAGCCACTGGCTTATTTTGGCATTGGCGGCCATATCGTTCACCATGCCGATTACAGAGTTCAGTTCATCTACAGTACCATAGCTTTCTATTCTTATATGGTTCTTAGGTACACGCACACCGCCTATAAGGCTGGTACTGCCTTTATCGCCTGTCTTAGTATATATCTTGAATGCCATTTCTTTATGCGTGTATTACAGCTCTTTCAGTTTGCAGTTTATCCGTCTCCACCAATCCGTCCCTGATACGTACTACACGACGGGTGAATTTTGCAATATCTTCTTCGTGTGTTACCAATACTACCGTATTGCCCTGTTCATGTATGCTGCCAAGCAGTTCCATTATTTCTACAGAAGTCTTTGTATCTAGGTTACCCGTAGGTTCATCGGCAAGTATAAGAGACGGATTGTTTACCAGGGCCCTTGCTATAGCAACACGCTGGCTTTGCCCGCCTGATAGCTCGTTTGGTTTATGATGAGCGCGGTCTTTTAGTCCTACTTTATCCAGTATGGCGCGTGCACGTTCTTCACGTTCTTTCTTCGATACGCCTGCATATATCAGGGGCAAGGCTACATTTTCCCATGCTGTAAGGCGTGGCAGCAGGTTGAATTGCTGAAATACAAACCCTATCTCTACATTACGTACATCCGCCAGCTCATCATCTCTCATGCTGCTTACATCTTTGCCATTGAGTATGTACTCACCGTCTGTCGGAGAATCAAGACAGCCTATAATATTCATAAGCGTAGACTTGCCCGAGCCAGATGGTCCCATCAATGCTACATATTCATTTTCATTAATAACCAGGTTGATGCCTTTCAGTACAGGCAATTCCTGTTTACCCATGAAATAACTTTTTTTAATTCCTGTAAGCCTGATTACCTCTTTCATGTTCCGGGTACGTACCTTTATTCAAAAATACAGATATTTACGCTCCTTTTCAGGTATTTAAACGATGCTGAGATTTCCTAATTGTAAGATCAACCTCGGTCTGTTTATAACAGATAAGCGGGATGATGGTTTCCACGACCTGGAAACTATTTTTTATCCCGTTCCCTTCAATGATGTACTGGAAGTAGTACCTGCACAGGGGGAGGCTTCGCTGCACCTGAGTGGTAAGCATGTGGCTGGTAACCTGGAAGATAATCTTGTATGGCGTGCTTATATGCTGCTGAAAGAAGCATACCCCGACCAGGTGGGAGAGCTGGATATATACCTGCACAAAGCCGTGCCTATGGGCGCAGGTTTGGGCGGTGGTTCTGCTGACGGGGCTTATATGTTGCTGCTGTTGAATGATTATTGCAGCCTTGGCCTTACCGAAGAGCAGTTAATAGAACATTCGCTGAAGCTGGGCAGTGATTGCCCGTTCTTTATCGTGAATAAACCGGTTTTTGCTGCCGGCAGGGGAGAGAAAATGACCCCGATAGATATTGACCTTTCTGCCTATAGCATACAGTTGATATGCCCTCAGGCACATGTATCCACACAACGTGCCTTCAGGATGATAACTCCATGCCCGCCATCGTATGACCTGCGCAAGCTGCCCGGTCTACCCATAGAACGCTGGAAGTATTATGTGACCAATGATTTTGAGGCAGGTATCTTCAGCCTGTATGAAGAACTGGCAGATATGAAAGACCAGTTATACGAACAAGGTGCACTATATGCATCTATGACAGGCAGCGGCAGTACTATATTCGGCATATTTCCTAAAGGCCGGAAGGCTGAGATAGAGAGCGAAATGCCTTTTGAGACGCATTATGTCTATTAGTGTAATGCCGGCCAAAAAGATATATAACACGAAAAAACACCGCTATTGCGGTGTTTTTTCTATATCATTAAACTTACTTTAAGTAAGGACTATTTAACTTCAGCAACCAGCTTTTTGAAGCTTTCAGGCTCATTCATAGCCAGGTCAGCCAGTACTTTGCGGTTCAGGTCTATACCTTTAGCAGCCAGTTTACCCATGAATTGTGAGTAGCTGATACCTTCTTCGCGGCAGGCAGCGTTGATACGCACGATCCATAAAGCGCGGTAGTCGCGTTTTTTGATCTTACGGCCAACAAATTTATAACCAAGACCTTTTTCAAGGACGTTCTTGGCTACGGTATATACATTTTTACGTTTGCCGTAGAAGCCTTTGGCTTGTTTCAGTATTTTCTTCCTTCTCGCGCGTGATGCAACCGCATTAACCGAACGTGGCATATCTTAAATAGTTAATTCGTTTATTAATAGTTTAATGTTTAGCGTAAAACCAGCATGCGTTTTACCAGGTTCTCATTTGCAGGGTGTACAAATGCAGCCTGGCGCAGGTGGCGTTTGCGCGTTTTTGATTTTTTCGTCAGCAAGTGGCTTTTAAAAGCTTTATACCTGCGTATTTTGCCCGTACCTGTTACTTTAAAAGTTTTCTTAGCACGGCTGTGAGTCTTCACCTTTGGCATGGTCTCAATTTTGGGATGGCAAAGGTAGATAAATAATTCAAAACTAAAAAGACAAAATTTAAAAAGCTTTCAAAGGATAGTAAAATATAATATTTCAACATAAATATGATAATATTTCAAATGAGTATTGTTGTCACAATGCGCCTCCATCAAAGGATTTTATAGCTATTTTTACAGCAATACCACAGAAACAGACTTATGCCATTATTCAGATTCAGGGTTAGCTGGGAAGAAGACGATTTGATATACAGGGATATTGAGATACGCCCGTCGCAAACTTTTTTAGAGTTCCATAAAATAATTATCACCGCTTACGAATTCGACGGCAAGCATCCTGCCTCTTTTTTCGAGAGCAATGAGCGCTGGCAGCGTGGCAGGGAACTGAACTCTGAAGTGCTGGTAAACAAAAAAGATGCACCAGCGCTGTCAATGATGCGTACACCTGTGTCGGCGCTGGTTGCTACCCCCGATCACAAGTTTATATACGAATACGACCCTGCTAAAAAATGGACATTCCTCGTAGAGCTGATAGGGGTAAGTAAGGACGATGACCCGCGTAAAACATATCCTTGTGTCATTCGCAAAGAAGGTGTAGCACCTGCCCAGTATGGCATAAAAGGAGTGAACCCTGATAAGCTGATGGAGATAGAAGAAAAATACGACCTCAGTGCAGATGAAATGGCGGAAGGTTTCGGTAACGAGGGAGAAGGTGAAAATGAACCATACCAGTTTGGCATGGGCGGCAGTAATGATAGTGAGGAATAGCAGCAATATCTTTTTTGAATTTTGACTTTTTGAATTTTGATCTCATCTGACAGAACGGTGTTTGTGATAGCCGGGCCTACCGCGGCAGGCAAAACAGCATTAGCTGTAGCACTGGCCAAACATTTTCATACCTCAGTGATATCTGCCGACAGCAGGCAGTGTTACAATGAGATGAACATAGGTACAGCTAAACCAACTGCAGAGGAGATGGATGGTGTAAAACATTATTTCATTAATGAATGCAGCGTAAGCCAGTCGCTCACAGCAGCCGATTTTGAAGAGAAAGCACTGGCATACCTTAACGAGATATTTGCACATAATGATGTTGCTGTAGTATGCGGTGGCACGGGTTTATATATAAGGGCATTGTGCGAAGGACTGGACGATATGCCCGAAGTGGATGATGCCATTGCACACCAGCTGAATGCGAACCTTGAAGAATATGGACTGCACTGGCTGCAGGATACTGTACGTAATGAAGACCCGGAGTTTTATGAAAAGGGAGAAATAAAGAATCCTGCACGCTTGCTTCGGGCACTGATATTCAAACGCTCAACGGGAGAGAGCATTACCAACTTCCAGACAGGTAAGCATAAAGAGCGCAACTTCAGGATAATAAAAATAGGCCTCGACCTGCCGCGTGAAATATTATATGAACGCATCAACAAACGTGTAGATGATATGATGGCACAGGGGTTGGAACAGGAAGCCAAAGTATTATACCCGTTAAGGAAACTGAAGAACCTGAATACCGTAGGCTACAGCGAAATATTTGATCATATAGACGGGTTGTACACATTGCCCGAAGCGGTAGAAAAAATAAAGACCCATACACGCAACTATGCAAAGCGCCAGCTTACCTGGTTCAGGAAAGAGAAGGATATGATATGGCTGGACCCGCGCGATGAGCAGTTACTGCAAAAGATAATAGCATTGAAATAACAAGAGGTATCCGTTAATGGATGAACTTAGTATCATTTACGGCAATACCCGTAATGCATATCGTATAGAAAGATACTTTGTTGGTGTCCGTTTTGTTATATGCCGCATTTAGCGTCTGCCACGCTTCTTTCATTTTGTCTTCAGGGATACGTTTATCAATACCATAGATATAAGAATAGAATACATAATATTCCCGTTTAGGAATATTGTCAGTGGTTACAGGCGTACCGTCTGTATATTGGATGCTGTTATTTTTCAGATATTCTCTTAGTGTTTCCTCTTCTTTATTAGCACTAAGCCTGCCAAGGTTTACCGAGTCTATAAAATGTACTATTGATGCCATGCAGTTAAACACATGCATTGCTTCACCCTTACTGTTAAAGCACCTGATGTCTGGTAACGGATTTGCGCCTATGATAGCAATGTTATTATCGCTGACCAGTGTATTGTTTTTAAAATAAATACCCTGGGCTGTCGCATACTCTATTACATATTCGCCAACGGTTTTTTTTGTGGTCAGGGAACAGCATAACAGCAGTATTATAAAAGCTGCAGATAGCTGCTTAGTGTATTTTATAGAACTTATATTTTTCATGTATGGCGCAAGGATAGTAAGGCTAAAGTTACTGAACAGGAATTAATATGGCAGGAATAACAAAGCCCCGCAACTGCGGGGCTTTTGAATAACATATCGTTACAGGATTATGCTTTCTTATCAGCTTTATCCTTATCGCAATGTTTTTTGTCTTTGCAGCATTCTTTCTTTTCACCTTTCTTGCAGCACTCTTTCTTTTCGCCTTCTTTCTTGCAATTCTTATCGCATTTCTTGCCATCGCAAGCATAAGTAGCACCGGCGATCATCAGCATGCCGAGTAATAAACTAAGTTTTTTCATATCAGATTGTTTAAAAGATTGTGTTACTAAAGTTACGAATTTAAGCCATTTGAGCCAATACTGTAATACCTCCCTGCACCACATCGCCAATTTTAACATCTATTTTGGTTCCCACCGGAAAATAGATATCTACCCTCGAGCCGAAACGTATGAAGCCAAACTCGTCATTTTGTTTTACCTGCTGCCCTTCTTTTACATACCAGCATATGCGGCGGGCCAGTGCTCCTGCTATCTGGCGCATCAGCAATTCGGTCTTATTATTAGCAATTACAAGTGTAGTGCGTTCATTCTCAGTAGATGATTTGGGATGCCATGCCACCAGGTACTTGCCGGGATGGTATTTCATCAGCTTTACCACACCGCTTATCGGGTTGCGGTTAACGTGTACGTTCAGCGGAGACATGAAGATGGATACCTGCAGGCGTTTGTCTTTAAAGTATTCAGTTTCAATGGTTTCTTCAATCACTACCACCTTGCCGTCAGCAGGGGCTATTACCAGGTTATCACCGGCAGTAAAGTTGCGGTTGGGCAGGCGGAAGAACCAGATAACCCAAAACCACAGCAGGAAACAGATAATATTAATTGGCCAAACCAGCCACGGTATATCCAGCAGGTACATACTGCACAGCCACCATATTACAGACCATAGCAGGGAAGCTATGAGTATATACTTATATCCTTCGCGATGAATTTTCATGCCGCAAAGATAAGAAAACAGGAACCCGGATTTTCAGGATTTATAGATTGACCGGGAGAATCCTTAAATCCATTAATCCAGGTTTAAAACAACAGGTAGATGTACAGAGATGCAAATGGCGTAGCAATAAGCAGGGAATCGAAACGGTCTAATGCACCACCATGCCCGGGCATCATAGTGCCTGAGTCCTTCACATCTGCCATACGTTTGAGTTTAGATTCCAGCAGGTCGCCAAAAGTACCGGCAACCGCTACTACTAATGCAAGCCCCATCCAGAACATTGAGCTGTAGTTGGTGTGTTTAAAATAAGACCATACATATACAGCCACAATGGTCAGTATGATACCGCCCAGTGTGCCCTCCCATGTTTTCTTAGGAGATATTTTCGTGAGCGGAGTTTTGCCTATGAAAGAACCTACCAGATAAGCCAGTGTATCATTGCACCATATCATGAGGATAATCATCAGTGGGAAGAGTTCGTCTTTGAGATAGAGTGTCGCCAGCAGTCGCATGGGCAATGCTATATACAACATGCCTGCAAACGCATACAAAGCTTGCTTTCTTACATTCTTTACAATAGCTGCAAGTATTACTATAACAGGAGCAACAAGTTTAACAGGGAACAATAAAGGCACACTTGTTACCTGCATTACTGCATGAAGCCAGGCAGGCCATTGGTATTGCGGGTATATCTTTTTCATCAGCCCTGTATACTCCCTGATACATAATACCTGTATTACGGTTAAAAGTGTAAGGAATACCCAATAATTACCGGACAATAAGCCAACCAGCATAATAGCACAAAAAACTACTGCGCTGCCTAAACGGGTAAAGAATGTGGGCCAGTGTAAAGCCATACCTGATGATTTGTAGTAGAAAGATAATTAGTCTTCAGTATCAGTGATAATGTCTTTTATGTCTTCTTCGCTGAAGTCTGCCGCCCATCCGGGAGCTAATGGCGTTCGTGTCTTCCATAGGAGGAAGAAGGAAACAATCAGTATTGCTGCGCCGGCAATATTATATTCAACGGGCACAACATTTTTTTCTGCAAAGGCTTTTATCGATGCGTCAGTTGTTGCCAGGTAACTGAAGTATACCTGTACGCCATTATAAAACATATGTGCCAGTACACTATTCCATATAGAGCCTGTGAAGTAATATATATACCCTAGTATGATACCTCCTATGAATATGGAAAGCATACCATTTACGTTGCCATGCATCAGGGCAAAAACAGTAGCCGAAGCAAGTATCGGGTAGAATACGAAAGGGGCCCTTTTAGCTGTAAAGCGCATAACTATACCCCGGAAGAAAAACTCTTCGCAAAGCCCCGGTAAAAATGCCAGCACAATAAATGTAAACACCAGTCTTGATGCAGATGGTATATTGAGCAGGGCATCCATTACACGGTCGTTGTCTTCCTGTGCAGCTTTTGCAGAAGCGCCAAGGTCGAAATGACTGATCCATTCAGCCAGTGTAGCCAACAGTGGCAATGCGCCCAGCATTATCAGGATAGCCAGTATGGGCTGGTATATTTTTCGCGGTTTAACAGCTCCAAGGTACTGTGCCGGGCGCGGGTGCGCGAAGTAGGCAAACGTTATAGCAGGAAACAGGAAAGTGCCTATAGTGCTGACAAGCTGCAGTATGAGAAAAGCATTGATGAGCTTTACCGGGCTGCCAATTGCTATACCCACAATAGAAGCGGTGTCTGTGCCGGCTATTTTAGCTATTACCTGCGACCCGGCAAATAAAAAAAATGAAGCACTGACCGTAAGCAATATCACAAATTGCAAAAACTGCATCCAGCCCGGGTATTCTCTCCAGTATCTGTTGAACATGGGGGCAAAGGTATTTTAATTAAGAGTGTAAAAGCAAAAAACGATACTACATGCTTAGCGAAAAAAATTAATGAGTATGCTTTTGGGAAACATTAACGTTTATGGCAGATATTCTTTTCCCGGAGGCCCATTTTTGGCAGCATTATTGCATTTTACCCACCTGATAGCATATTTATATTAATTTTGTACACTTTTCAATACACCGGCTGAATGGAAGAAATAAGCGCAGGGCCGTTGCTCAGCAAGATCGATACTCCTGATGACCTTAAAAAACTGGCAAAGACAGACCTGCAGCAGGTGTGTAAAGAACTGCGCCAGTTCATCATAGATTGTGTCAGTGTGCATGGTGGCCATTTCGGGGCCAGCCTCGGGGTGGTAGAGCTTACTGTAGCCCTCCATTATGTATTGAACACGCCCGATGACCAGCTTGTATGGGATGTAGGGCACCAGGCTTACGGCCACAAAATACTTACAGGACGCAGGCAGGTTTTTCATACCAATCGTAAATATGGTGGTATAAGTGGCTTCCCTAAGCGCAGTGAGAGTGAATATGATGCATTTGGCGTTGGCCATTCATCTACCTCTATATCTGCAGCGCTGGGCATGGCCATGGCCTCAAAATATAAAGGTGAGACCGCCAGGCAACATGTTGCGGTAATTGGCGACGGTGCTATGACAGCAGGCCTTCCGTTTGAAGCACTCAACCATGCAGGTGTCAGCAATACAAACCTGCTCGTGATACTCAACGACAATAACATGTCGATTGACCCTAACGTTGGTGCGCTGAAAGAATACCTTACTGATATTACTACATCGCATACCTACAATAAGTTTCGTGACGATGTATGGAAGCTCCTGGGTAAAGCCCCGGGGTTAGACCTGCAGAAGATAGGTTCTAAACTGGAGGCCAGCCTGAAGGGGATGGTATCAAAATCCAGCAACCTGTTCGAGGCACTGAATATGCGCTACTTTGGCCCGGTTGACGGACACAATGTGTTGAAGCTGGTAGAAACGCTCGACCACCTGAAAGATATACCCGGCCCTAAGCTGCTGCACATAAAAACTGTAAAAGGTAAAGGATATGACCTCGCAGAACAGGATCAAACCCTCTGGCATGCACCGGGCACTTTTGATAAGGTAACGGGCAAGATCAATAAAAAAATATCTACAGTAGCAGAACCGCCTAAATACCAGGATGTGTTTGGCTACTCAATAATAGAGCTGGCAAAGCAGAACCCTAAGATAATGGGTATCACTCCTGCTATGCCATCAGGATGCTCGCTGAAATACATGATGGAAGAAATGCCCGACCGTGCTTTTGACGTAGGCATTGCAGAGCAGCATGCTGTAACACTAAGCGCAGGCCTTGCTACACAGGGCATGAAGGTGTTCTGTAATATTTACAGTTCATTCATGCAGCGTGGTTATGATATGGTGGTGCATGATGTTGCCATACAAAAGCTGCCTGTAATATTCTGTCTCGACCGTGCAGGACTTGTAGGTGATGACGGGCCTACACACCATGGCTGCTATGATATAGCATACATGCGTTGTATACCCAACATGGTTGTTAGTGCGCCGATGAATGAAGCAGAGTTGCGCAACCTGATGTACACTGCCCAACTCGACGAGAACGAATTGCCTTTTGTTATACGCTACCCGCGCGGGCAGGGTGTAATGCCTGAATGGCGCACCCCGTTTGAAAAGATAGAAATAGGCAAGGGCCGCATGATACGCGATGGCGAAGATGTAGCTATCCTTACTATTGGGCATCCCGGCAATTTTGCAGTAATGGCCTGTAAGCAACTGGAAGCTGAAGGTCTCAACCCTGCGCATTATGATATGCGCTTTGCCAAACCACTTGATGAAGAGCTGCTGCATACAATAGCGCAAAAATTCAGCAAGATAATTACGGTAGAAGATGGTACAATAGTTGGTGGCTTTGGCAGTGCTGTGCTGGAGTTCATGGCGCAGCATAATTATACTCCTGAAGTTAAAATACTGGGTATCCCAGACCATTTGGTAGAGCATGGCAAACCAGAAGAACTGCACCGCGAATGCGGCTATGATGCTAAAGGGATTGCTGATGCGGTAAAAGAGATGGTTGCTAAAACTGCCTGGGTTTAATAAAACTTATCAGATATTGCAACAGGCCACCCTGCAGGGTGGCCTGTTTGTTTATGTACATAATGCGCATAATGTTATCAATACCGGGCAGGCATTTTTGTTTTATATTTCATTAATTAATTGCTATAATTATTAAACAAAATTGCTGATATTTATAGGAACAGGTTTTATACTATATCAGGCAAACAAACACACAATAGCACCGGACAATAAAAAGCCTATAGAATAAAATATGACGCAAAGCCTCAATGAGCATGTGGTAAATCTGCTCAAATATGCCCGGGAGGTGATATGGTGTGTTGATGCTGACTCCTTTGATTTACTTTATACAAATGATGCATGTTATGACCTGTGGGGTTATACAGCACAGGAAATGACAGATGATAAGAACATCTTCTTTTCCCATATTCATCCTGATGATGTGGAGATATGTATGAATGGCTTCGCTTCGGCAAGACTGCATGGAAGAAGCCATAACGAATTCAGGATCACTCATAAAACGGGGACTGTAAAGATCATAAAAGGTGACGCAATATTTGTGAAAGGTGAAAATGGTTTCCCGGATACGTTTACGGGTATTACGCTGGATGTGACTGAAGAAAGGGCATTGCAGGAAAAAATTATGGTCAGCGAAAGGCGTTTCCATGCAATAGCAGATCATTCGCCCGTTATGATCTGGGCTTCTGATGAAAAGAATGGGGTGGTTTATGTAAATAAAGCATGGATAGAATTTACAGGCAAAGATTCCACATCAATTTATGGCACTAGCTGGATGCAGTTATTGCATCCGGATGATGCAGATAGAATAAAGAACGCACGGGAAACTATTTATAACGACCTGAAAATTTTTGAAATAGAATGCAGGTTCCTTAGTAAAGAAGGAAACTACAGGAATGTGATAATGAGGGGAACACCGCAGCATGACAGTTTGGGCAACTTCAGAGGTTTCATCGGTACGGGTTTTGATATTACCGAGATGAGATCACTTAATGAACAATTGCTTGATTCTGAACTGAAATTTAAATCAATTGCTAATGATTCTCCGATACTGATGTGGACTGCTGATACTTTTAAAAAATGCACTTTCTTTAATGACACGTGGACCAGGTTCTCAGGAAGAAAAACGGAAGAACTGATGAATGACCGGTGGACCGAATTAATACACCCGGATGACAAGCCGGTGCTGACGGCTGTGAGAGATGAACATTATAAAAACCGGACGTCTTTTGAACTCGAATGCAGGCTGCTGAACAGGCATAATGACTACAGGTGGATACAGATAAAAGGTTCTCCGCAATTTAACAGCCGGAATGAATTTGTAGGATTTGTGGGCAACGGCATCGATATTACTTCTCTTAAGAACTATAATACAAAGATCAGGCGAGTGAACTCTGAATTGCGGCTTGCGTTGGAAGAATCAAACCGCCTCATGCAGCTTATCAATAAAACAAAGAATATAGTTGTACTTGCAGACAAGGAAGGAAGAATTACATGGACCAATAATGCTTTTGAAAAAATAACCGGCTATACCCTGGATGAGGCTATAGGTAAAAAGCCCGGACAGTTAGTGCAGGGCCCTGATACAGATCCTGCTACTGTCGCTTTGCTAAGGAATGGAATTATGAACGGGGAGGTTGTAAAGGCCGAGATACTCAATTACAGTAAAGATGGCAGAAAATATTGGCTGGATATACGGATAGAACCGGTGTATAACGAAAATGATGAACTGACAGGATTCCTTGCCATAGAAATAGATATAACCCAGCGTAAGCAGGATGAAAAAATACTTGCTGAAAACAATAAAAGGCTCAGGCAATTCTCATTTATTACGTCGCATGAACTGAGACATGAATTTTCAAAGATCATGATGCTGCTGAATGCCAGTAAGATGAGCGATGTAGATACTGATGAACTGAGATATTACTTTAATGAGCTTGAAGTGCCCGTAAATAAGATCAATGTCATTATCCAGCAGATGAATGAATACCTGCTCGCCGACTCTGTTATAGAGTATATAAAACGAAATAATGTTACCATAGATAATATTGAGGAAATATGCCTTATTGATGACGATAAACTTATCAATATGATGCATCAGCGAATGATAAAAAGGGTATTGCCTGATATCCAGATAAAGGTGTTCGAGAATATTAATGATGCTTTTGAGTATATTAATATCCAACCCTCGCTCAACAGGCTTATCCTGCTCGACCTTAATTTTCCTGATAAAACCGGCTGGGATTTCCTGGACAGGTATAATGAACTTGATATGTGGCAACCGGTTGTTATTTTGTCATCATCTATTGATAATACTGACAGAAAAAAGCCGGCACATACAAACAAGTAGCTGATTTTCTTACAAAGCCGCTTACTGTGGAAATGTTTAAAGGTATATTTCAGTAACAGTAAATAAGTTGTGTATTTAATTGTTACTAATGGAATATGTTTTGTAAAACAGGGCTGATGTAAATCATTTGTTGCTACTTTTACAAACCTTTTTGTGAAATATGTGGTCTAATAATACACTATCGGTATTATTGCCTCAAACCTGTTATTCCTTATGAAGAATTGCCTGCTATTAGCCCTGGCGTTGTTTTATTATATCAACGTTTCTGCACAGATCACATCTGCTGATACTGTTTGCGTGTACAACACTGTACCATTTACCACTCCCGTTTCTACACCGTATTATACATGGGTCACAGATACGGTTAATATCAACCAGGCCCCTGCTGCTACGGCCGCATTTATATCTGTAAGCGGGCTTAGTACACCCACATATCCATGTGTTGTAAATGATAACGGCACCTGGTATGCATTCATCTGTAACTACAGCAGCGGTGATGTCAACAGGCTTACTTTTTCAGGAAACCCTAATACAAGCACTTTCGTTACTTCCTTAGTAGGAACATATGCCAGTGGAGGTAAGAGAATGGAAGGGATAGATATTGTAAAAGACTTGAGCACAGGTAACTGGTGGGGCCTTGTTGTGAGCAATGATGAATTAATAAAGTTAGACTTTGGTTCCTCGCTTGCCAATACTCCTGTAGCTACTACATATAATAATACCAATATGAGCTGGGCACACCAGGTAGGCCTTGCAAAATATGGCAATCAATGGGTAGCATTTATTGCAGACAGGAATACAACTATGGTGCGTGTAGATTTTGGTACATCGATG
The DNA here is from genome assembly GCA_044227125.1 of Flavipsychrobacter sp. Lineage (GTDB taxonomy): Bacteria > Bacteroidota > Bacteroidia > Chitinophagales > Chitinophagaceae > Polluticoccus. The sequence continues at coordinate 343,910 of JBGAFS010000002.1, read as the reverse complement.
GCCAATACACCAACCTTTACTGCCATACCAAATGTAGGCGGTGTGCAAAACCCCTGCAATTTTGCTTTGACACAGGAAGGAGGCAACTGGTATATGCTGGTGTCTAACCTTATAACAGGTACTATTACTCGTCTGAATTTTGGTACGAATATCCAGAACAATGCGCCAACAGGGCTTAACCTCGGTAACCCCGGTAGTTATCTTACACTGCCAAGATCAGTTACCATTATCAGGGATTGCAACCAGCTGTATGCGTATATACTGAATGAGCCGAACAGTTTTATGACCAAGCTGGACTTTAATGGCAGCATTACAAATACGCCTGCTGTTACCCCGTTATATACAAAAGGCATCACTAACTGTAATGGCGCTTATCCTTATGTGGTAGACAGTTCATTGTACCTGGCATCGCTCAGCTACAGTGGTGCTTATCTGTACCGCATCAAAATGCTCACCTTTCCACAGATCACTGCCAGCAAATATTATAACCCCACTTTCAGTACAGTATATACTACACCCGGCATTAAGAATATTACTTTGTATGCAGGCATCGCATCTGCAATGGGTGGATATTCTTTCTGCAGGTCTTTGGTAGCAGCAGGCGGTGCAAGAACATTAAGAGATACAGCTCTGTGTTCAGGCGATTCGGTCCTGCTGGATGTATCAGGGTCCGGCGGCACATCCTATACATGGAATACCGGTGCCAATACTCCATTTATTAAAGTTGCCACGTCTGGTACTTACTGGGTATCAATAGGAGGTTCGTTTTGTGTTACAGGCGATACTGCGCATGTGCAATTCAGTACGAAACCACCGGTTTCACTTGGCCCGGATACAACACTGTGCTATACTGCAACCTACCAACTGAAAAACCTCGCGTTACCTGTCTCCGGCTCAAGCTATCTCTGGAGCAATTTTGCTACGACACCTACTATTAATGTTTCTGCAAACGGTGTATATGCTTTAAAAGTTACAGCAAATGGCTGCAGTAATGCTGATACAGTAAATGTTCTGTTCTCATCGCGTCCGCCTGTAGATCTTGGTCCAGATACATCTGTTTGCCAGGGAGATAGTATGATACTGCAAAGCCAGTACAGCAGCCTCACCTACACCTATTTGTGGAGCAATGGCAGCACTTCTTCTGCCATAAAAGTGCCTACAGCAGGTACCTATTGGGTGAAGGTAGGTAAGAACGGCTGTTATAATTCTGATACTATCAGGCTGAATACAACGCCGGCGCCAACGGTAGATCTTGGCCCTGACCAACTGATATGTGATAATTCAATTGTATTGCTCAAAAACCTCACAGGGCAGGGTACATCATTCCTCTGGAATAACGGGCACACTACCCAGGACCTGTATGTTTCTAAAGCAGGTACATACTGGCTGAAGGTATTTGTTGGTGCATGCAGCAGTACAGATACCATGGTACTGTCTACCAAACCTGCACCTATAGTATACCTTGGAGAAGATACAGCCATCTGTAAGAATGAACAGATAACACTGCACGTAAACCCGCAACAACCTGCAGGTAGTACCTATCTGTGGAATACGGGTGACACAGGTACATCCATTACTGTTAACAAGGTAGGTTATTACAGTCTCACTGTTGGCTATGATAGTTGCGGTACTACAGACTCTATCCGCATCAGCGAATTTCCTGACCCGGAAATATTCCTCGGGCCTGATAAGGACCTCTGCCGCGGTGAAAAACTGACTATGCCTTTGAGTATTACTACCGGGCCTAAATATTCAATCATCTGGCAAAATGGCTCAACAGACACAAGCTTCACAGCAACAGATGCCGGATTGTATTCTGTAAAACTTTCTAACAAATGCGGTGTTGCAACTGATACACTCTACCTTCAATATCATAGTTGTAATTTCTACTTCCCGAGCGCATTTTCTCCTAACGGAGACGGGCAAAATGATTTTGCGCATCTCATAGGTGCAGACCTTAGCGCTATCAGCAACTACGAGCTGCATATCTATAACCGCTGGGGGCAGCAGGTATATCATACCAATGATGTATACAGTGGCTGGGATGGAAATTTTAAAGGCAAAGCCGCAGATTTGAACGTGTATGTTTATTACATAAAGTTCGTGTACAAAGGAGAGAACGTTATGCTAAAAGGGAACATAACCCTTGTAAGATAATATAAATACCATCGATACTTGTATCAACACAGGTGTACTTAAATGCCCTAACTTTAGGGTATGATGAACAGGAGAAAATTTATACAGGGTTCAGCTATTATCGGAGCTGCAGCAGCAACACCATCATTTGTTCGTGCACAGTCGGGCATGTACAGTAATGTGAAGAACAGGCAGGTACACCGTGTGCTTGATGCAGAACATACAATGGTGGGCACACTGCCCGTAATGCGTGCCTTTGCCGGCAATCATAACGATTATGTTTCGCCCTTTGTTTTCTTTGATGAATTTGGACCTGTAGACCTGAAACCGGGCAGCACAGCATTAAAAGTACCCGCACACCCGCACGCAGGTGTTATACCTACTACATACTTCCTGTCAGGTAGCGGTCACCATAAAGACAGCCTCGATTATGATTTCCAGATACACACCGGCGAGTATATGATGTTTAGCTCAGGCCGCGGAGCCATTCACATGGAAGAAAGCGGTCAGAAGCTGAAAGATGAAGGTGGTACGATACATGGTTTCCAGATATGGCTCAACATGCCATCTGCACATAAGCACGATACGCCAAGCACTACAGTATTTAAAGATGAGAACATGCCTGCCATCGTACATAAAGATTATACCGGCCGTGTAGTGCTGGGAGAATTGTTCGGGTATAAGTCTTCTGTAAAAACATTGAGCCCTGCATTCTATTATTATCTCAAGCTCAATAAGGATGCCAGGCTGGATATTCCGGTAGACCCGCAGCACAATGCGTTTATATATACTGTGAGTGGTGACCTGGAAGTAGAGGGTCAGCTCGCCATCAAACCCAACCAGTTAGTATTATACAAACGTGGTGAAAGCAACATAAGCCTCTACAGCCACGAAGGTGCAGAGATATTTTTGCTGGGTGGCCAGCCGCTCAATGAAGTGGTGTTCTCTTACGGGCCTTTCGTGATGAATACCGAAGAGCAGATCATTCAGTGCATCAACGATTATAATGCAGGCAAGATGGGTAACCCCGATGTGGTGAACCGTTAACTCTTCTTGTTTTTCAGAATAGTTTTTGCATTCTCAAGGAAGGCCGCTTCTTCCTGTCCGGGTTCAGACCTGGGATAGCCCAGTGAGCCATAGGCAGAGATATTGAATTTGCCATTGGTCTTGTCCTTATCTATATTAAAGAGCCATATAGTAGGAAAGCCCTGCACCTGGAAGAAATGTTGCAGGTCATCATTCTGTTTAGCTATTTTTTCCGGCAGTTGTTTGTTGCGCGGGTAGTCGAGTTCCAGTAGTATCACATTTTCTTTAGCCCATTTCTGAAAATTAGGCTTGCTGAACACAGCTGCTTCCAGCTTGTGGCACCATCCGCACCAGTCGCTGCCGGTAAAGAATGCAAATACTGGTTTATGAGTTTTCTTCGATAATTCATAAGCCTGGTTTATATCGTCATACCAGGTAAGGTTATGCTTTTGGCTTTGCGCAAACACATTGCCATATGTTGATACCAGTGCTATAAGAGCTATTGGCATTAAAATCGACCTGAAAAAATGCTTCATTCCATGAAATTAGGGAAAAGCAATCATACAGCAGGGAGGAATTTAGTTAAACAGGCTTTGTTTAACACGATGCGTAGAAATACGCAATTTCATGTGGCTGGCACGGATTTTTAGCTTCTTCTCTTTACAGGAGCAAACCGTTCTTATATCTTTATAGCAAACAAAAGCAAATATGGATAAAACAGTAAGGTACGATTGCAATAATCCTGACGACCAGGTGACTATTGCAGACATGCACCAGATAGGTGCCGATACGTTTAATGATTACCTCGTAAACTTTTGGGGAGCACAGGCTGCTGAAATAGAGCCTACTACCAAGACATGGATAGAATTGAGTAATGCTATGGCAGGGCAGGACTGTTCCTCCATGCAATGGAAACTTCAGATGGACCCGAATGACCTGGGTAATAATACCATAACGCTTAGTATCATTCCTTCTACAGAAACTATAGTTAACTATTCTATAGCCTTATTTAAAGGAGTGAGAAAAGCATATAATGCAGAAAACTTTCACTTTTATAAAGCAAGGCATACCGACGATCGTTACGATATCGTATTTAAGTGCACTGATGCCGGCGGTGCAGTTGTTTATTATGGCGATTTAAGCGACCTGCACCCGTAATGAATGCATTACAGCTTATATCACTGGTATTGTCAGTCGGCTCTTCATTATTGCCGATAATCATAGGATTTAAACGCAGGCGAACCCTGGTATGGGCTCTTGTCTTTACTGGGTTCGCCTTTGATATAGGGCTTATTATAGCAAAACGTGTCTTTCACCTGAATATATTTCCACTGGCAAACCTGTATGTGTTGGTAGAATTTGCATTAATTACACTCTATTATTATTATGCTATTGCTAAGAACAGCAAGCTGTTCCTTCCGGTAACTGCAATACTGGCTTTGATATATGTTGTACAGACCACCACGAATGGCATGGAAAACCGCAACGGAAGCGGGGCTTCGATATTTTATGGTGTTTACCTGCTATATGCACTCTGGGGATTTTATTATATCTCGGCAAAGAAGATATACACTAACCTCACAGGCTCCATGTTTTTCTGGGTGAATGTTGCCATGCTCTTAGGCAGCTCCGGCAGGTTTATCTTGTTTTTGTTCGAGGATTATCTTATCTCGCACAATGATGCCCATCTCGGAGAATTATGGTTAGTATACAGGTTGTTCAATATTTGCGTCAATATAATTTTCGCTGTAGCATTATCACGGAAGTATGAATGAGCACCTGACATTATTTATACTGCTGGCTATAATGGTAATGTTGCTGCTGGCTATTGCAGTTATTCTTTTCGTGGTGTACTACCAGAAAAAAATAGTCACATTCAATCTGCAGAAGGAAAAAGAACTCACCGAGGCAGCCATACGTGCCGAAGAAGAAGAGCGCAACCGCATAGCTGCAGAGCTGCATGATGATGTAGGGGCTACGCTCGCATCAGTACGTCTCTACCTGCGCATGGCAGATAAAGAGGGTGCAGACAGTGAGGCTTTTGCACAGTCGCAGCACCTGATAGATGAAACCATCAGTAAAGTGCGCAGCCTCTCGCACCGCCTGCAGCCTGCTATGTTGCAAAGACTGGGGCTCAATATGGCACTGCATTCATTCTTCGAAGTATTCAATAAAAGCGGTGTAATAAAAATCGATTACAGCGCCGATAACCTGCCGCAACTTGATGACAACACTGCGCTTGCTATATACCGTATCATGCAGGAGTTGATGAACAACACACTCAAACATGCAGCAGCTACACATGCAGAAGTGCATGCTGAAACAGAAGGCGGAGAGCTGCTATTCAGGTTCAGTCATAACGGTACAGGCATAACAGAAGAGCGTTTCCAGGAATATATCTATAAGAAAGATGCTACAGGTTTAAAGAATATCGTCAACAGGCTCAAAGTACTCAACGGTACTATTTATTTCGATAATGAAGCCAACTGGTATCATACCCTCATCCGTATACCCTTACAAGCATAGCAGATGGCCATTCTTACTTACATCATAGCAGACGACCATAAAGTGTTCAGGCAGGGGTTGCGTTATACACTCAATACAGACCCCCAATTGAAATGTATAGGTGAGGCCGAGAATGGTAAACAACTCCTGCAATTGCTATCCAGCATACAGCCCGACGTAATACTCATGGACCTGAAGATGCCCGAGATGGATGGTATGGAAGCAACCAAAGCCATCAGGCAGCTATACCCCGATGTGAAGATACTGGTACTGACTATGTACGATGACGAACAGTTTGTATTACATATGCTGGACATGGGTGTGAATGGCTACCTGGTGAAAAATGCCGACCCGGAAGAAATAATCAAAGCACTATATACGGTACACGAGAACGATTATTATTTCAACGACATGGTGAGCCGCCTCATGCTGCGCACTATCGTTAATAAGAAACAAGTACAACAACGCACCAAAGAAAACGTACAACTCAGCGATAAAGAAACAGAGATACTGCGCCTCATCTGCCTTGAGCATACCAATGCAGAGATAGCCGAAAAAGTATTTCTCAGCCAGCGCACTGTAGAAGGCATCCGCAGCACCCTGCTCGAAAAGATAGGTGTGCGCAATACTGCTGGCCTTGTTATGTATGCCGTAAAGAAGGGAATAGTTTCCTGAAACGTATTATTGCTTCACTTTCTTATACAGCCCCACCAGGTCGGCCTGTGCAAGTATATGGCCCTGCATAGCTTTCTCCAACCCTGCTTTGTTAGTGCTTTCTTCAAGCTGCAGATGCGTATCTAATGCATACACCATAAAATGATAATGATGTGTACCCGATGGAGGGCACATGCCTATGTATTTATTTTGTCCTGCACCATTTTTGCCCTGTGTGGCAGCGGTGAAGCCTTCGCCTATCTCCGTACCCGGTGTTATATTCCACAGCACCCAATGCGTGAAGCCACCTTTCAGCGGTGCATCCGGGTCATGCAGTATCAGTGCCAGGGTTTTAGTGCCTGCAGGCAGGTGGTCTATATGCAGCGGCGGGTTAGTACCTTCTCCTTCGCAACTATATTTTAATGGTATCATACCACCTTCAGTAAATACTGTACTCGATATTTTCATATGGCCACCTGTAAACGCTAACAATAAAATTAGGCTAAAGCCAATAGTAAGTGAACTGATATATCGCATGGTATTAAAAATTAGTATGGTAAAGCTAAAAATTATTTTTGACTAATTAGTACAAAATACATAATTTTGCGTCTGTATTTATAATTAATGGCAGGAAGGCCCAAAATATTTGATGAACAACAGGCGCTGAAAAAAGCCGCCAACCTTTTCTGGGAAAGGGGTTATGAAGCTACCAGCACAGAGCAGTTGATGCAGGTGATGGGCCTGCACAAAGGCAGCTTTTACAACACCTTCACCAGTAAGAAAGAGCTGTTCATAAGGGCATTCAATACGGTAGAAGACAATGGCTTTCGTGAGTTCAAACAAATGCTGGAGAAAGGTGATGACCCTATAAGCATCATCAAAGATGCCTTTCTTTCGCTGGCCGATTGCCCTAAGCACGAGCATGCTATGGGCTGCTTTGCGGGCAATACTATTGCAGAGCTTACAGGCATTGATGAAGAATTGGTGGACAAAGCCAAACAACAACTGGTGGCTATTGAAGACCTCTATTATAAATATATAAGACAGGCACAGCTAAGTGGCCGCTTGAAAAATAAGACCGCTCCAAGGGTATTGGCCAGGTATCTGCTTAACCTATGGAATGGTATCAACATCACCCGCCGCATATACCCTGATAAGGCTTCTTTGCTGCCGCTTATAAAACTGCAACTGGAAATACTGAACTAAATATTTTTTTACTTTAATTTTTGACCAAATAGTACAAAATGAGAAAAATGATTATGCTGTTATCTGCAGTCACAATAGGATTTGCAGCATATGCACAGGAAGGGGAAACATTCAGCACTAAAGAAGGTGCCATCAGGGGCTACGACCCTGTTGCTTATTTCAAACAGGGGAAACCCGTAAAAGGAACCAAGGCATACCACACACAGTGGAACGGGGCAACATGGTATTTTGCAGGCAAGGAAGACCTGGATGCATTTACTGCCAACCCGGCTATGTATGCACCGCAGTATGGCGGTTATTGTGCCTATGGTACCTCGCAGGGGGCTAAGGCTACTACGCAGCCCGATGCATGGACCATCGTGAACGGAAAGTTGTACCTCAATTACAATAAAGATGTTCAGAAAATGTGGGCCAAAGACCGCGACGCGCTGATTGAAAAAGCCAACAACAACTGGCCTGCAGTAAAAATGCAGAAAATGGAACATTGATCAGTAAAGGGGTATAGTTGCAGAAGATCCTTTCAGCGATATGCCGGAAGGGTCTTTCTGTTTTTACTCACTCCTCAATTATTTTAATAAACAAAACATGGCAGGTATTTTTTTCTTATTGCTCTCATCCGGTTTCGATGCATTCTGGAATGTGTTCCTCAACAGGTCTCGTGGCTTTAGCGACTGGACAAATAACCTGGCAGGGGCAGCCTTTCTTTTTTGCAGCATACTCAGTTTCAAAAAAGCACTTTCTTATATGCCGATGAGCATAGCTGTAGTAGTATGGTCGGGGCTTACTATATTGCTTACTGTAATACTGGATATGATATTTTTCAAAACCCGTTTCGATATCAAACTGGCTTTCTTTATGGCACTCTGTATTATCTCTATACTGGGCTTGAATTATTATGCCAATAAGGCCTGAGCATTATACATTCATTACCAGCAGCTTAGGGCGAAATATGCATATGTTAAAGCAATGATAACTAATTTATTTTAACAGCTGTTGGTATGGTATTGGTAGTTGTTTCTGTAAAAGTCCGTTATGAAAAAGATGATCCTCGTATCGGTACTGATGTTATACAGCATGCTCGATACATATGCACAGGTAAGGGTAAATGTAAACATTGGCACGCAGCCATTATGGGGCCCGGTAGGCTACGATTATGTAGAGTATTATTACATACCCGATTGTGATGCATACTATGATGTACCAAACGGCTTGTACATATACTTCGATAATGGTGTATGGGTGCACCGCCGTTACCTTCCGCCCGTGTACAGGAATGTAGATATATACCGCGTACATAAAGTAGTTATTAATGAACGCAACCCCTGGATGCACCATAGTGTATACCACGACAGGTATGCCCGCTATCGCGGCGCACACGACCAGGTGATCATCCGCGACTCACGCGACAGCAGGTACTGGCAAAACCCCGGTCATCCGCGGTATCACGAATGGAAAGGTGGCGGACATGGTAACGAAAGACATGAAAACCACGGACATGGCGGTGGTCGCGGTCATGATAAAGGTGGCGGACATGGCCACAGGAGGTAATGATATTCTGTTGTTGTTGAAGTTGTGATTGAAGGACTATTATCATAGCATATGTGTTCAAACTTGTTGATATAATTAGCGTAGCACAGGGCATCTATTACCTGCACCTAACAGAGGACAAGCAATCTCAAATACATTATACTGATTAAGACCTAATAGCACTATAGCTATATCAATGATTAACGAGTTTGTAATGTAGCCCCGTTGCCATCGCTCCAAAGGAGGTAAATAACTATCAATATTTGCTGGCACATGTTTACCTAATCTGCATTGTAGATAAACGCTTCATCAATTCCAATTAATGTTTGACATCTGCATTTGGAGGTATAAAAAAAATAATAGTAGGCATTGATTTTTTTTATAGATTTATGTAATTAATTTATCTCTAAACACTCACGCATGAATCAATTTAAAACAACATCTGCAATAGCAGATATTATCTTGCTAACTGTTCCTGTTTTTTGAAGCCCGTGTTTTTCGGGATACCTGACACTGTTTATCATAATTAGCGCCGATGTCTTAACCTCTTCTGACAGTATCATGTGCCGTTTTCATGCGCCTGTTGAAGAGCTTAAAACACGCTTACTACAATAAATACGTATCATCTGAAATTAGTTTAACCATAAAAATTAACACTTATGAAACCAAAAACAATCTGCATTGGTGTCTCTAAGAGGCACAAACACAAAACTTACAAACATTTAGTAACCCAACTGCTTTTTCTTCTACTATTTGTAAGCAGTAATTTGTTTGCTGCACAAACTACACATAACTGGTCTGAAAGCCACAGGGGTTATAGTGTTGAGCTGGTCCCGGGCACAGGTGGAACAACAGGTGCGCCTGCAGAATATGTGGCTGCTGGTACTGTTTATGATTTTAGTAATCCTAACTACACCGGCTGGCATTTTATGCACCTAGATGATAATGGTAACATAATATCATCAAGAATTGCATGGGCCAGTACCGCAGATCAACAATCTTTCAAAGTAGTTGATATAGCTGTTCAGAATGCAAACGCATACAGAATAACTATTCAAGGCAGGATACAGGCCAGCGGGTTAGCACAAGATTATATATACATCCAGGGGGTTGATATTACTGGTGCCGACCTTCCTGCCGCAAGCAATCCGCAAATAACTATTTTCAGTAGTGATGATAGTTATTCAAATATGTATCCTACGCATTCATTCTATGCTATAAATTCATTATATATATGTGGTTATAGTGCAATGTCTTCTCAATATCCCTCTACACCGGATAATAAAACGACAGCTAAAGTAGGCTTCATGATGAAGGTTGATGTTAATGCTTCTCCTTCCGTAACACACACTGAAACATATTGGGACTCCTACGGAGCTACTTATGATTATGATATGCCACTGCGTATCGCAGCAGCTTCTTATGCAACGCCATTCCCTTTATTAGTTACAGGGGCAGTTAATGACAGCCTTGGTAAATGTGCCGTTCTGGCATTTGAATTTGACTCAACACTATCGGCAGGTGGCAATGCTATTCAATCTACGATAATTGGTCCTGATGAGGCAGATAAAGATGGCATTTATGGAGTTGATATAAGAGGGGAAGTGGGGTATTATTCTGATAATAACCCTGAAACATCTGAAAGTGGGGATAAAATAATACTTGTAAATTATTTCAATGACAATAACCCATATGAAAAGACATGGGGCATTATCAGGGTAAAGAATACATTTCAGACATACCCGCTGACTATGAGCTCAATGCGGTATTTCACCAACAAAAACTCCTGGGCTAACCAATTTTTGGAGTTGCACACAGGTGGCTCACCGGGTTTTACAAATATGGCAAATCATATACCTGTAGTGGGGCAAGTAATTAACTTTGACAATGCTTACTGCCAGATACCGTCACCATTGCCCTCATTGGCCAAATCGCCTTCATTGGTTAACGTAAATCCTTTTATTTGTACAGTTGATGTTGGTGCTTCGTATTGGAGTACTGCTACAGGATTTACTAATCCTCCTATAGGCCCTTATACAAGTGTTCGCACATTTCTATCTGCGAAAGGCACTAATTCCACTAACTTAGATTACCTGCCGGGTACTATTGGCTATAACGCTGCACTGGAAGACGTTTCAAGACTATACACCTTTGCTTCATTAGTGCGTTACTACGATGATCCGACAGTGGTAAATCCTCCAATTGTATATCCGGCTATGGTTGTCCCTATGGGTGAAGATCCGGCTAAGCTCGTGTCAAATCTGGATCTACTGACAAAATTTATAGGATTGTCAACTTCTTATGCAGAAGCTGCTTGCAGTACATATGTTGATGATTGTCCTTATCATGATGTGGCACCCACATACAATGCACAACCCTATTTTGTAACTCCTGTTCATACAGGTTCTACAGTTTATCCTGGTTACCTTATATTTAGTTTGGTGGATAATTTATATTCGCCTTCAGCAACTAGCTGCTATACCGGCAATTACTATAAATCAACAGGAGTAAAAGATATTAAATCGGCTCAGCTTAAGGTTTATCCTAATCCGGCATCTACTGAGCTGAATGTTAGTCTGCCAACAGCGATAAATAAGAGTGACAAATTCTCATTTAATTTGACAGACATTACAGGTAAATTGATATACCATACCGATAAGGTTGTGATTGGTTCGAATACTGTTAATATCAAATTGCCTGAACTGGCAAAAGGTATGTACATGGTAAATGTATCACTGAATGACATCAAGCATACAGAGAAGGTTGTAATACAATAACAGCATACTGCTATTTATTAAAAGGCGGATATAAAATATCCGCCTTTTATATTAATTAATACTCCTGTTTACACCTTCGGTATCGGATTAGTCTGTAATTTTTTCCAGTTATCAATCACATCATACACCTGCTTCTTCAGGGTCTCATCCATCTGTCTTGATATATCATTGTAGTAGGCATCGCGGGCACGTTGTGCATCACCTCTTGAATCTGGTGGGTCTTTCTGTGCGCTGTTGTGCCCGAATGTGCGCGATTTATAATTGTTATTACTATCCTCGAACCAGAACCAGTAATTGGTAGTACAACCACCACCCGCACCGCCGCGGCAGTGTGTTTGCGAATCACTTTTCACACCGCTTATCTGTTCCATACGTACCCTTTTCAATGCCTTAGCTGCATTGTCGGCATAGGTTGCATAAGTAGCTGCATACGTTTTTACAGATGCAGCATAGCCCGACTGTGAAGGGTCGCTCACATTAGGGTCCTGCAATGCGCGCTCCTGGTTTAGTCCTAAATGCAGGCAGGCACCCGTCATAAAGTTGGCCAGCGTGGCAGCGGCAAGGTCGTAGTTCTTATCTGTATCCGTGTACATGAACACATTCACAATATCCAGGTTGAAGGATACACCGTATGGAGCTAAAGCATTCTGCAGGTCTTTTTTCGGAGTGCGGCCCGTATCGCGCAGCGGGTTATATTCATTGGTCAGGAAGCTTACAAAGCCTTTTACCTTCAGGCTGGCAGCAGTTACCCTGTCTCTTGCCAGTTCTTTTCTTACAATGCTTTGCAGTGCATCATATACTTTCTGCCATTGCTCTGCAGCCTTGTCCGGCCCCGGCCACAGGTAAGATATGATAGTAGTGCCTATCTTGTTGTAGGGAGAAGGTAATGCACCTGCCATAGCACCAGCCATTTGGCGGGCAATATCGCCAAAATCTATACTGTTAGCCTCCGCAACAAAAGCACGGGGTGCAGGCTCTGCCATCAGCAGGGTTTCTTCCTGCTCTACAAGTTTGTTATTTTTTGTATCTGCCAACAGGCTGTTGTAGATATAGTAGCACACTGCAAAGTTGGTAGTCTGCTTCAGTATGATGGCATTGGCATTAAACCCGTCCCATTCTTTTGTAAGGTAGCTCACTTCGTTCGATGTAGCCACCTCGCCGTCTACCAACGGAAAGAAACGGCCTACTTCAGCCAGCATACAAACTTTGCGCCTGCGCAGTTCTTCGCCTGCTCCGCCCGGTATGGCCGATACATCAATAGCGGGTGCCATAGGCGGGTTGGTATCATTTATGGTTTCATGTATTTCTGCTACATATTCCTGTAGCCGGTCGTCCTGTAGCTCGTCATCATTATCTCCGAAATGACGGGCGGCTGCGTTGTGCAGTAATTGAATACGTTGAGCAAGATACTCTTGCGCAATATCGGCAGTAACACTGCCGAATACAATGCTGATCTTAGACATGGTGAAACAGATTTTTGATAAAGATAAAAGGCTTTTCTAAAAAGGGAAATATGACTTACCGGGTGTTTACACGGTATTTTATGGTATTAATATAAAAAATGAGTGATAACGAAATACAAGGCCTCGCCACACAGAGCTCCTTCCCTGTCTTTAGGGCAGGTGGATAACGAGCGTAGCATCGTCAGACGGAAGGGTTGACTCCCGTCATTGCGAGGAGTTTTATATGTTGTTTAGAATATACTTATGTCGTACTTTAATATTAAATAATACAAATCCCGTTGTTATGAAAATATCAAGCTCAATTATATCGAAAGCATATGATGTAGCACAAAAAGTTTATGAAAAGAAAATATCGCTTACAGAGGGAGCAAAAATCCTGTCTACAGAAGGTTTAAATACTAATTCAGCTAAAGATTACATCAACAATTTTAGATACTTAATTGATGGTAAAAGATTTACAAGAACCTTAAATGCAGAATCAATGAAGTATTATTTTGCAAAAATAAAAAAGGAATATAATCATGACGTATTAAATAATGCTGTTAAATCCTTAGGTGCTCATATTGAATACTATGAGGGTATACAAAATAATAAAACGAAATTATACTTAATGCGGTCAATTTATAACAAATATCTGGGTGCATTAACGCCAACATCGTTGATTGAAACACAGGATGACTTAAATAGAAATATAGATTTACTAGAAAAGTATTTAATAGAGGGTACGGATCATGAAAAATCAGAAGCATTGTCACTAATTAAAAAAGGTATTTGTTTTATTGCTTATTATAAAGAAGGGGAAGTTAGATTCGCCCCTAGTAGGTTTATAGGCTATAAGAATAACACAATTAACATACATAAACACTCGTTAACAATAAATGGTAGGGAAACTAATGTTGCTATAAATTCAATTCTCGGTTTTGCTCCAAAAAAGAATAATAAACTAGAAAAACTATATTGTGACTTTTGTTTTCAATTGGGTATCACGTCAAATGAAAAAGGAGCTTTCGGAGTGATACGAAAATTTTGGTCAATTAATTTAGACGAAGATGTTACAGATTCTGTTTCCTATTCACAGTCTGAATTTCCAGAAGGGAAAATAATAGAACGTATACATAAATACAGAGAGCGTAACCCTAAAGTATTAGAATTAGCAAAACAAAAGTTTAAAGAAAAATATGGGAAACTCTTCTGCCAAGTATGCAAATTTGATTTTGAAAAAAAGTATGGTGAAATTGGGAAAGATTTTATTGAAGGGCATCATACTATACCTGTTAGCGAGATGTCGCCAAATTACAAAACTCAACCAAGTGAAATTGCAATACTGTGCTCTAATTGCCATAGAATGGTTCATAGAAAAAGACCATGGTTAAAAATGGAGGATTTATCAAAATTAATAATAAAATGACGTATATTTGCTATAGTAAAATATAGCCCTATGAACCTCCGCCACGAAACCTTTATCCGCGAAATGATAACCCATGGCGACAGGCAGAAAGCCTACCTCGCCGCTTATCCATCCTCTACATACGATGCTGCCTATAATAATGCCTGCCGGTTGCTGGCCATACCTGCTATTAGTGAACGAATCCAAAAAGCTGTTCAGGAGGCAGAAGAGCAGGTAGCAGAAAGATACCGTGAGCAATGCGCGCAGGCGGCTGCAACTGTACTGGCCAGGCGGGTGGCACTGGCAGCCATTATACGCCGTGAGGCTGTGGACGAAAAAATTGTCACCAGCAGGGGCAAAGCATACCTGCTGCGCCAGCCACCCAGCATATCAGACATGCTCAAAGCTATAGAACTGGACAATGAACTGGAAAACTCATGGAGGAGGGATTTTTAATTTTCTGAAAAAAACTATCAACCCGCTTTGCGGCTAGATAGTACAAATGAAAAGACATCAATTTACTATCAAAAACTATCAACAGATGTGAAAAAAGTATTAAGTAATAAGTTGTAAGTATAAAGTTCAATGTGTATATGTGCAGTACTTATGACTTTCTACTTATGACTTACGACTAATCTCTTTAACTTTGCCCTTTCTTTTTAATATATATGCAGCAAGAAGCTACTCTGGAACAAGCGGTCAAACTTGGCCTCCGCGAAGAAGAATTTGAACAGATAAAGCAAATATTGGGTCGTACCCCCAATTTCAACGAAACTGCCATGTACTCCGTAATGTGGAGCGAGCATTGCAGTTATAAAAACTCCATTACCCAGCTCAAGACCCTGCCCCGCGATGGCGAACGCCTGCTGGTAAAGGCGGGTGAAGAGAACGCCGGGCTGGTAGATATAGGCGACGGACTGGGCTGCGTATTCAAAATAGAGTCGCACAACCACCCTTCGGCTATCGAACCATTCCAGGGTGCGGCTACAGGCGTAGGGGGTATTCACCGCGATATCTTCACGATGGGTGCACGTCCAATAGCTTCGCTCAACTCACTCCGTTTTGGTAAGCTGGACAATCCAAAGACAAAATGGTTGCTGAAAGGTGTGGTAAAAGGCATTGGCCATTATGGCAACTGCTTTGGCGTACCAACTGTAGCAGGCGAAATATATTTTGATAGCTGCTACCAGACCAACCCGCTGGTAAACGCTATGAGCGTGGGTGTGGTAAAAGCTGGGCAAACAGTATCTGCTACATCATATGGCGAAGGTAACAGCGTATTCATAGTAGGTGCGGCAACAGGTAAAGATGGTATCGGCGGTGCATCATTCGCATCGGCAGATATTACCGAAGACAGCGCGAAAGACTTACCTGCAGTACAGGTAGGCGACCCGTTTGAAGAAAAGAAATTATTGGAAGCCTGCCTGGAAGTGATACCAACAGGTGCACTGATAGGTATGCAGGATATGGGCGCAGCGGGTATTACCTGCTCTTGCAGCGAGATGAGCGCCAAAGGCGAACATGGTATGATCATCCACCTGGATAAAGTACCTACGCGCCAGCATAATATGCAGCCTTGGGAAATGCTGCTGAGCGAAAGCCAGGAGCGTATGTTGATAGTAGTGAAGAAAGGCCGCGAAGCGGAAGTGCAAAAGATATTTGACAAATGGGATATCCACTGCGAGCAGATAGGTGAGGTAACTACCGATGGTCGTTTGAAATATTATATGAACGATGAACTGGTAGCAGATGTACCTGCACATAGCCTTGTGCTGGGTGGGGGTGCTCCGGTTTACACTCGTGAATACGAAGAGCCTAAATACTTAGCGCAGATAAAAGCTTTCAACCCTGATACGGTAGCTATACCCGCAGACCTTACTGCGGTTGCAATGGAACTGGTACAACTGCCAACAATAGCAAGTAAGCGTTGGGTGTATGAGCAATACGACAGCATGGTGGGTACAGGCAATACTCAAACCAACGAACCGAGCGATGCTGCAGTAGTGCGCGTGCATGGCTCGCCTAAAGGTATTGCCATGACTACCGATTGTAACAGCCGTTATGTATACTCTGACCCTTACAAGGGTGGTATGATAGCAGTGAGCGAAGCTGCACGTAACATTGTATGTAGCGGTGGCCTTCCTGTAGCTATTACCAACTGCCTGAACTTTGGTAACCCATACAATAAAGAAGTGTACTACCAATTCGTGTACGCTATTAAAGGTATGGGCGATGCTTGCCGTAAGTTGGGTACACCTGTTACAGGTGGTAACGTGAGCTTCTACAACCAGAGCAGTGATGATGGCCCGGTATATCCTACTCCAACTATCGGTATGGTGGGTGTGTTAGACAACCTCGACCAGAAGATGACCATGTACTTCAAGAACGATGGCGATGCGATATATGTAATAGGTAAGAATCGCAACGATATCAACTGTTCTGAATACCTGTACAATGTATTGGGTGTAACACACAGCCCTGCTCCATACTTCGACCTTGAAGAAGAATATGCATTGCAGGAACTGGTGTTGAAAGTAGTACGTGAGAAACTGGTAAACAGTGCACACGATACTGCTGAAGGTGGCCTGTTCATTTCACTGGTAGAAAGTGCTATGCAAAAGAACATGGGCTTTGAAATAACATCAGACAGCAGCATCCGCAAAGATGCCTTCCTGTTTGGCGAAGCACAAAGCCGTGTAGTAATAAGTGTGAGTGCCGATAAAGTAGCTGCATTCGAAGCTGCAATGGGCTCTCATCCTTACAGCAAAATAGGAATGGTAAAAGCAGGTGGCAATATCAAAATAGATAATGCAGACTGGGGCTACATAAAAGACTGGAAAGAAGCATACGATACAGCAATAGAAAAACTGTTGAACGCATAATACTAACAGCCTCGCTTTGCGGGGCTGTTTCAATTTTATACCATGCTGACACTGTTAAAAACACTCAATCTTGCACTGGCTTTCTTCCTGGAGCTATTTATGCTCTATGCCATTGGGTACTGGGGCTTTCATCTCAAACAGAGCACCGGCACAAGGTGGCTTGTTGGGATTGGGTTGCCCGTTGCAGTGGCTATAATATGGGGTATCTTCCTGGCACCTAAGTCGGTTTTGCAGGTACCTCATCATTTCAAGCTCTTAGGCAAGTTCATCCTGATGGAGAGTGCAGCAGCATTGCTGTACAGCACAGGTAAAACCAGCATAGCAGTTAGTTTTGCTGTAATCACCATCATCAATTTTATCCTGATACTTGTATGGAAGCAATAGAAAACAAAAAATCGCCCGAAGGCGATTTGAAGCTGTGGAGAATAACGGAGTCGAACCGATGACCTCTTGCATGCCATGCAAGCGCTCTAGCCAGCTGAGCTAATTCCCCGCACGAGGTTGCAAATATAGTTTCTTAACCCTCATTTGACAAATTTCTTCTTACCTTTATTACAACTCATTATGCTATGTGGAAACAGATACTGACATATTTCTACCTGCGTAAAAAAGATCCGTCAGCGCCGTCTAATATAAACATCAAG
Source organism: Flavipsychrobacter sp. (assembly GCA_044227125.1). GTDB lineage: Bacteria > Bacteroidota > Bacteroidia > Chitinophagales > Chitinophagaceae > Polluticoccus. Next base: position 325,703 of record JBGAFS010000002.1, on the reverse strand, counting down.
TTCATGCACGGAATGAACAGGATTTCGCTGTTCATATTCCTTGTAGGTATTATAGTGATGATAATTAGACTACTGAGGGGATAGCGAGTTGGTTATTAAGCATTCTGCTTCCTTACATACTTTGTAAGAATCACAATTACCTGGCCTTCTATCTTGCCTTCTATCTGTTCTGTGTTATCTTCTACCAGCCTGATGTTCTTAACTACAGTACCCAACTTGGCGTTTAAAGTACTGCCTTTCACATCTAATGATTTGATCAATACTACTGTATCTCCCTGGTTTAATACAGCTCCGTTGCAATCACGATGCAGGTCTACCGTATTGTCATTTTCATGGTCACCTGTAGCTTTTGCCCATGCCAATCTTTCATCATCGAGGTACATCATATCCAATGCATCAGATGCCCAGCTTTCATTTTTGTAGCGGTTCAGCATGCGCCAGCTTACCACCTGTACTCCCGGCACTTCATTCCACATGCTCGTTGTCAGGCATTGCCAGTGTTTGCTGTCAGGGTCTTCCTTTTTATTGATTTGTGCTATGCATTTACTGCATATGTATATGTTGTTATCAGGGTTACTGTCTGAATATGGGGGTACTTCATATACCTGCAGATCATTGCCAGAGCCGCATAGTTCACATTTGCCTTCGCTTCGCTGTATTAATTGTGCATCCAGTTTCATGCCTTATTGATTTGAAGGCGCAAAGCTAAAATTATTATTTGTAGTCCTGAATGATATTAATCAGCTATGAATTGAATGATAGCATCCGCAGCGTTTTCAGAAGCTCTTTTATCTCCGAGCAGATGCCACAACTGTTTGTAGTCTTCTTTAAGCGCTGCAATGTGTTGTTGGTTAAATAATATCTTATCCAGTTCGGTTTTCAGCATGGTTTCATTAAGATCATCCTGGATAAGTTCAGTTATCACCGGTTTGTCCATTATCAGGTTTACCAGTGATATATATTTAACCTTTATTAGTTTTTTAGCCAGCCAATAAGAGATATAGCTTCCCTTATAGCAAACAACTTCAGGTACCCCGAACAATGCAGTTTCCAATGTAGCAGTACCACTTGTTACCAGTGCTGCCGCAGATTGTTTCAGGAGGTTATAGGTTTGTCCCTTAGCCAATAAAACATTTTGGTCGCCGATGATATTGGTATATAGTTCATCAGGTTGAGATGGTGCCTGTGCTATGATGAATTGGTAATCAGGATAGTGCTTAACTGCCTGCAGCATAATAGGCAACTTAACCTTTATTTCCTGGGCACGACTTCCCGGTAGTAATGCAATAATTGGCTTATCACTTAATTTATCAGGGAGGTTTTGAATCTCTTGTTCAATTACTTCAATCAAAGGATGCCCTACATAAGTAACATCAAAATCCCATTTCTTATAAAAGTCTACCTCAAAGGGTAGTATAACAAGCATTTTATCTACATCACGTTTTATCTTTTTGACACGGTTTTCTTTCCAGGCCCACACTTGGGGAGAGATGTAGTAGACTATTTTTATCCCTTGCTGTTTAGCCCATTCTGCTATCCGCATATTAAACCCCGGGTAATCTATCAGTATTAATACATCAGGCTTAAATGCAGCTATATCTTTCTTGCAGAAACTTATGTTATTAAGAATGGTGCGCAGGTTGTATAACACTTCTACAAAACCCATAAATGCAAGGTCACGATAGTGTTTAACCAATGTTGCACCTGCCGATTGCATTTTATCTCCACCCCAGCATCGAATATCTGCGTGTTCATCTTTTTGATGAATAGCTTTTATCAGGTTACTGCCATGCAGGTCTCCGCTGGCTTCTCCGGCAATAATGTAGTAGCGCATTTTAGTTCCAGACAAACTTCAATAATACTATAAGCAGTGCATATAGCATTGTGGCAATGAGAATACCTCTTGCTGTATAGTCGAGACGTTTGTTTGTATAGAATATAAATGGCACAATATTGATAAGTATAGACAGGCTTAAAACTGTTGCAGCTTGTTTGTGGCTATGCATTAATCCCTTACAGAAGTCTCCTAATGTGACACCTTGCCCAAGAATCAGAAAAACAATTAGTAGTCCTATAAGTGGCATTATGACACCAATTACAAAACCTAATATCGGGACATTACGTTTCATATAAATGTAAATATACTGCTAATATACAAGTGAAAAATACATTTTTGTACATACACCATTGAAAGATGTACATTTGTTCCGGAATTGAAAAATACCATTTCAGATGAATTTCAAACTCAATAACCTGCCTGAACGTACACAACGCCCGCGTCAGTACGGGCTTACGATGGTAATGGACAAAGGGATGTCTGCAGAAGAAGTAAAAAATTTCCTTTCGGTAGCAGAACCATATGTAGATATTGTTAAACTTGGATTTGGGACCGCTTTCGTTACTAATAACCTGAGAGAAAAGATTGACATATACAAGGCGCATAATATACCTGTTTACTTCGGCGGTACTTTATTTGAAGCATTCCTTATTCGTAATCAATTTGATGACTACCTGGATGTAGTTAAGAATTATGGTCTTGACTATGTAGAAGTATCCGATGGTTCGATAACAGTGCCACACATTGAAAAATGCGGGTATATTGAGAAGTTGGCAAAGCATGTGAATGTACTTTCTGAAGTAGGCTCAAAAGACGCCGCTCACATAATACCACCATATAAGTGGATAGAATTAATGAGGGCAGAGCTTGAGGCAGGTTCTAAATACGTGATAGCTGAAGCACGCGAGGCCGGTAATGTAGGTATATATCGTGGTAGTGGTGAAGTAAGGGAAGGGCTGGTACAGGAGATACTTACACAAATACCTGCTGAAAGGATTATTTGGGAGGCCCCTCAGAAAGCCCAACAGGTTTACTTCCTCGAATTACTTGGTGCTAACGTTAACCTGGGTAACCTTGCACCTGTAGAGGTCATTCCGCTGGAGGCTATGCGTTATGGTCTCAGGGGCGATACATTCCATCTGTTTCTCGGAACTGATAAGAAGAAAGACCCGGCTCTCGATTAAGCTGACTTTAGTAAATAATGTTATAAAAGCTGTGCAGTTTGCGCAGCTTTTATGTTTTCATAATTTTACAAATTGGAATAACAGTATATTTAAGGTCAAATAGTTAAAATGCCCCGAGCATACGGTATAATAGGTTATCCTCTGTCTCATACATTTTCGCCTGCTTATTTTAATAATAAGTTTGCAAAAGAAGGAATTGATGCCACCTATACCGCTTTCCCTATAAATACAATAGACAAGCTGCCATCTATTATATGGAGCAATAACAATCTGCGCGGGCTTAACGTAACTATACCTTATAAAACATCTGTGATACCGTATCTGCATGCTATAGATGAAGAAGCTGCGCAGATAGGCGCAGTGAACTGTATAGTTGTGAACAAGAAGATGCTGAAAGGTTATAATACAGATGTGATAGGTTTTCGCCAGAGTTTGATCCCTATGTTAAAGCCGCACCATAAACATGCGCTGATACTGGGAACGGGTGGTGGTGCAAAAGCTGTTTCATATGCACTGGAACAATTAGGTATCCCATATGTAAATGTTTCTCGTAAAAAGGGTAATGGCGTATGGTCTTATGATGAGCTGACGCCGGATATTATGTTGCAGCGAACTATTATCATCAATACCACACCATTAGGTATGTACCCCAACCTTGGTACCTGCCCGCCTATACCATATGGTTATATTACGCCCAACCATTTGCTGTACGACCTCATATATAATCCGCTGGAAACAAGATTCCTTGAATTGGGTAAAAAGCAGGGTGCGGCCACAATCAATGGCTACGAAATGCTGCACATACAGGCAGAAGCCAGCTGGGAAATCTGGAACCGAAATAGCTAACCTACTGTATAATAAACACAGGTAGTTACAAAATCTCTGAAGTAAGGAATTGCAGATATGAGCTTAAGTTGCCTGCGTGGCTTTAGTCCGAATTTGTATTCATATATCGGGTTGATGAGATAGTGTTGTTTGTTCAGCACTTTTAATCCGCTCTTTTTGATGATCCGTTCAAAGCGCTCTATGCTGATACGTGTATCGTATACCTCAAGTAATGTGATGACCGTTCTCTCAGTTTCGCCAAACAGTTTCAGCAATGACTTGTATATGCTTCTCGGTAGCAGGTGATAATAGGGCATCATGGCAATCTTATGTTCGCATACCTGCTGGTGGCCGCCGAAGGGCATATACCAGGGCGGGAAGCCGAAGAATATCTGTCCTCCCGGCTTTAAAAATTTGGCCAGGTAGGGTATAACTTTCTCCTGCTCCGGCAGGTGCTCAATAACATCCTTCAGAATGATAACGTCAAAGAAGCCTTTGTATTCTTCCAGGAAATCTTCATCATAGATATTCTTATACAGGAATTTGATTTTGTTTTGAGCAATTTCATCTTTGAAGAATTCATTGGCAAGGTCTATCCTGAATTTGTCAAGGTCAACACCTACCCCATAACAACCCCTGTCTATAAATGCTTTTAATACGCCGCCTTCGCCACAGCCCATTTCAAAAACATTGATACCCTTACCCAGGGGTTTGGTCTTTTCAATAAATGGTAGTACATATTTTGCTGAGTTATCTACCTGCTGCTGAAAGCGGACGCTGTCGTCCTTGTGTTGCTTAAGTGCCAATGTGTTTTATTTAACAGGGTAAAGTTAATTTTTTACATCATTTCTGCCAGCCTGCAGTATCTCTAACTGCCTGCGGATGCTTTCGTCGTGTATTTTCTGGTAAAGCGCTATGATAAAGTCTCTCTGCAGGTTCATCTTTTCAGCACGTTCTCCGCGGGTTTCTACTATCTCGCGCCAGCGTTCAGGCTGGTAGGCTGTAGTATTATTGTCCTTTTTTACTTCGCCTATTTTTTCGCTCAGTTCCATTCTGCGGGCTATCAGGTCTATTATTTCAGCGTCAATACCATCCATCACCTGGCGCAGGTATTCCAGTTCTATGTTCTTGTCTTCAGCATCACTATGTACCTGTCTTATCACCAGCTTCTTTACAAGCATATTGAAATCTTCCGGTGTTAATTGCTGTGCTGCATCGCTGAGTGCAGAAGCAGGGTCAGGGTGTACTTCTATCATTAGTCCGTCATAACCCATGTCCATAGCCTTCTGTGCTACATCACCTACTAATGCACGTTTACCTGCAATATGGCTTGGGTCGCAGATAAGAGGTAGGTGCGGGTTGCGTCTTTTCAGTTCTATCGGTATAGGCCAGTTGGGCTGGTTCCTGTAGGGCGACGCTGCATTATAAGATGAAAAGCCCCTGTGTATGGCTGCAATATCAGTAATGCCTGTATGCATGAACCGTTCTATAGCGCCATGCCATAATTCAACATCAGGATTCACCGGGTTCTTTACCATTACAGGTATGTTCACCCCTTTCAGCGCATCAGCTATATGCTGTACCTGGAAGGGGTTTACCGTTGTACGTGCACCTATCCATAATATATCAATACCATATTTCAGTGCCAGTTCTGCATGGGCAGGTTCGGCTACTTCTACCGTTACCGGCAGTCCGTATTGTTCTTTCATTTCTTTCAGCCAGGCCAGCGCGGTTTCTCCTCTTCCTTCAAAGTTACCGGGGCGTGTGCGGGGTTTCCATACGCCTGCCCTGAATAGCTGAATACCCGAATCCTTCAATGCTGCAGCAGTGGTCATCACCTGCTCACGAGATTCAGCACCACAGGGTCCGGCTATGAGAAATGGCTTATGTGTTGTTTTGAAAAACGACATTTGGCAAAGTTAACAGTTGGTGCGCTGATTAGTGGAATGACAACTTAGATAATACATATATAGTCTTAATCTTCAATTGATAAGCTATTTAACTAAGCCGCCATCTGGTTATATTTGCTGCATGAAGCAATTGCCGATGCCGGCCGAATTGAGGCAAGGGGGAGTTTTACTGATAGACAAACCATATAAATGGACATCATTTGATGCGGTTAATAAGATAAAAGTGCTGCTGAGGCTGAAGATAGGCCATTGCGGAACCCTAGACCCTTTAGCTACCGGGCTGCTGATATGCTGTACGGGTGAGATGACCAAGAAGATATCAGATTATCAACGCCTGCCCAAAGAGTATACAGGTATATTTCGCCTGGGGGCTGTTACAGATACTTATGACCTGGAAAGCGAGCCGCACGATTTTAAGCCATATGAGCATATAACCGAAGAACAGATACACGAAACTGCCGTTAAGTTTACAGGTGATATCATGCAGACACCGCCTATACATTCTGCCATTAAGAAAGATGGTGAGCGTGCTTATGACCTGGCTCGAGCCGGTGTAGATGTGAAACTGCAGGCAAGGCCGGTAATAATAGGTGAGTTCGAGATAACTGCCATTAAGCTGCCTGAAGTACACTTCAGAGTAGCATGCGGCACCGGTACCTATATACGTTCACTGGCGCATGATTTCGGACAGGCCCTTGGTTGCGGTGCTTACCTGCAGGAATTGAGACGAACCAAGATAGGCAACTTCAAAGCAGAGAATGCCTTGACACCCGAACAATGGGCAGAGGTATGGAAAGACCATTTACCTAAAAAGAAGAAATAGGTTCGGCTCAGCATAGCGTGGAAATAGTATCTGAAGGATACAAACAGATCCGTTTTTTTCAACCCGGTTGCATTTTTGCATAGGTATTAATTATATCTGTTGCTAAGAATTGCTAAGCGTGATATTTTTTATTTCTCTATTTAACAACAGTGTTTCATTCAACCTTCAGCTTCACCGCTTACAGAGGGTTTACAGTATGTCAAAGAACTCAATGATATTATGCCTGTAATATCATAACAATATTACAATAAATTATCAATATAATGAAAAATAAAAATCCTGCTTATTCAGCAGGATCAGTTTCGTTTTTTAGTATTCGTCTTCATTGAAAAAGAAGTCTTCCTGAGTCGGATAATCAGGCCAGATGTCTTCTATGCCTTCATATATCTCACCTTCGTCGTCCAGTTCCTGCAGGTTTTCTACAACTTCGAGCGGTGCACCTGAACGTATTGCATAATCAATCAGTTCATCCTTTGTTGCAGGCCAGGGAGCGTCTTCGAGGTGTGATGCTAATTCTAACGTCCAGAACATATTATGAATTATTATTTTTTATGGTTAATTTCCGCAAATGTAAGTTTTCAAATAAGAAATACAAATTTTATCGTTTTAAGATTCCACTATATATCAACATTTAAGATCCGGGCTTGGGATGAGAACAGTTGAGGCCAGTATGTCATACCTTTTGTCGAACGTCATTTTTGTGGTTTGGTATTACAAGTATTTTGCAACACTTTTACATTATGCTCGTTGCAGAAAACCTGTTCAAAAAGTATTCCAATCTTACGGTAGTGAATGATGTGTCATTAAACGTGGCAAAAGGAGAAATTGTGTCAGTGACAGGGCCATCGGGAGCAGGTAAGAGCAGCCTGCTGCACCTGCTGGGCGCACTGGATAAACCAGATAGCGGCAGGGTGCTGATAGATGGTACTGATGTTTTTAAACTGCCTGCACGCAAACAGGCCGAATTTCGTAACAGGCATATAGGCTTTGTTTTCCAGTTTCACCACCTGCTGCCGGAGTTCAGCGCCATAGAAAATGTGGCTGTACCACTATGGATAGCGGGAAGATCTAAAAAAGAGGCATTGAACGAGGCAAAGGCTATGCTGGAAGTTGTAGGCCTTGGCAGCAGGCTGGATAATAAACCATCGGAGCTATCAGGCGGAGAGCAGCAAAGGGTTGCTATAGCACGTGCATTGGTCAATAGACCATCCGTAGTAATGGCAGATGAACCTACCGGCAACCTGGACAGTGCCAATGCAGCAGCAGTGCACCAATTGTTCCTTGACCTGCGAAATAAACTGGGGCAAACCTTTATTATGATAACACATAATGAAGAATTAGCAACTATGACAGATCGCACCCTGGTAATGCGAGATGGCAAATTAGTTGAAGAACACAGAAATGCTAATTAATTATATATCAAAGTGCTGCTATTAAGCATTTTTAGCCATATAAAGAAATTTACATTCCGCTTTTCGTTTTTACCAAAAAGTATATTTTTGCAGCATAAAATCAAATTGCATAGTCATGTCTGAAATTGCAAATCGCGTTAAGAAAATCATCGTGGATAAGCTCGGTGTAGAAGAATCAGAAGTAACAACTGAGGCAAGCTTTACCAATGACCTCGGTGCAGACTCTCTGGACACAGTTGAGTTGATCATGGAATTCGAAAAAGAATTCAATATCTCTATTCCTGATGAGCAAGCTGAAAACATTCAAACTGTTGGTCAGGCGATCACTTATCTGGAAGCTAACGCCAAGTAATTTTTATCTTAAACTAGTAAGTAACAGTACTTGTTAATGAATTTACCGCTAAAACGCGTTGTCGTTACCGGTATCGGTGCCCTTACACCGTTAGGCAATACCGTGCCCGAATACTGGGAAGGATTGATTAATGGAGTATCGGGCGCCGACTTCATTAAACAATTCGATGTAACAAAGTTTAAGACAAAGTTTGCGTGCGAGCTGAAGAACTTCAATCCGGAAGACTATATGGAACGGAAAGAAGCGCGTAAGCTCGACCGATTTTCACAACTGGCTGTTATATCTGCCGACGAAGCAGTAAGGCATGCCAGGCTTACCGATGAGGGTATTAATAAAGACCGTGTGGGTGTCATCTGGGCATCGGGCATAGGTGGTATGATCACCTTCATCGAAGAAATGACAAATTTCAATAAAGGAGACGGAACCCCGAGGTTCAATCCTTTCTTCATTCCTAAGCTGATACTGGATATAGCCGCCGGACATATTTCTATGAAGTATGGTTTCCGAGGCCCCAATTTCGCTACCGTTAGTGCCTGTGCATCTTCTACGAATGGCTTGATAGACGCTTTTAACTATATAAGGCTGGGTAAAGCCGATGCAATAGTAGCAGGTGGCTCTGAAGCTGTAGTTACAGAAGCGGGTATAGGTGGATTCAATGCAATGAAAGCATTGAGTGAGCGTAATGATGACCCTGCTACTGCCAGCCGTCCGTTTGATAAAGACCGCGATGGCTTTGTACTGGGTGAAGGGGGTTGTGCTATTATCCTGGAAGAATACGAACACGCTAAAAAACGTGGTGTACCTATACTGGCAGAAATGTGCGGCGGAGGTATGAGCGCAGATGCTTATCACCTGACTGCACCGCATCCTGAAGGGCTTGGCGTTATTAATGTAATGCGCAACGTGCTGGAAGATGCAAACATGAAGCCGGAAGATATAGATTATATCAACGTACACGGCACATCTACACCACTGGGTGATATAGCAGAGCTAACCGCTATACAGAAAGTGTTTGGTGAGCATGCGTACAAACTGAATATCAGTTCCACTAAGTCAATGACAGGTCACCTGTTGGGTGGCGCCGGTGCTATAGAAGCTATTGCCAGCATCAAAGCGGTAATGCATGATATAGTTCCGCCAACTATCAACCACTTTACTGATGATCCTAATATCGACCCGAAACTGAATCTTACTTTCCATAAGGCTCAGCATCGCACAGTTCGTGTAGCACTCAGTAACACCTTTGGATTTGGCGGCCACAATGCATCCGTTATTTTCAAAAAATACGAAGAATAGCTTGCGACGGATAACGTCAAAGATCCTCCACCTCTTCTCGCCAAATAAACAGTTGGTGCATCAACTGGAACACCTGCTCGGATTTACACCCGTGCATCTGCCTTATTATCAGCTGGCACTGATGCACAGGTCTAAAATAGAAGAACTGGCGCAGAATAATGAACGGCTTGAGTTTTTGGGCGATGCATTGCTGGGGTCGATAGTTGCTGAATACCTGTTCAAGAAATATCCCTACCAGTCAGAAGGTTATCTCACAGAGCTCCGATCACGTATTGTGCGCAGGGAGACACTGAATAATGTAGCTATGCGCATGGGGCTGAACAAACTGGTACAGTATAACCAGAGTGATAAAAGCCTGAGCAGGAGCCATATTTTTGGTAATGCGCTGGAAGCATTGATAGGAGCGGTATACCTTGATAAAGGGTTTTCCAAAACAAGAAGCTTCATACTCAACTACATTATAAAACCGTATATAGATATAGACCTGCTGGAAAGTACGGATACTAACTACAAGAATAAATTGCTGAGCTGGGGACAGAAGAGCGGCAGGAGCATAGTGTTTGATACCCTAGACGAAAAGACAGAAGGCCCGAGAAGAGTGTTTACAATAGCAGTATTGCTGGATGGAGAACAGGTGAGTACGGGCTCCGGGTACAACAAGAAAGAAGCAGGCCAGGTAGCTGCGCAGAAAGCTATAGAATTACTCAATATCAGTTAGGCTCATCTTCCAGGTTCAGCCTGTGAAACAACCTGTGTGCGGCAGGTGCCAGCAGTATGCCGATATTGGTAATGAATGCTACGCCGCTGAACAAGGCATAAAAAGAAGAAAAGAGTTTGCCCGAAACAGACTTTATCTCTACCACGGGTCCCATACCACTTAATATCATAGATGCATTGTGCAATGAATCTATCCAGGGTATACCATCAGTATAATGATAGCCGGCAACACCAATACCTAAACACAGGCCGATAATAGCAGTGGCCAGTATAAAGTTGCGCATAATGCGTTTGTAAAACACATGCCTGGGTGCGAGTTGCTGATCTTTTCTTTCGTACACTAATGCAAAATTCAAAAGTCAAAATTCAAAAGTCATGACTGTCTGACTTTCGATTTTCAAATTATAAATTATCAATGACATTTAAAATGCTCGAATGGTTCCTTGCAGGAATTGCATTTATACAGAGACTTGCATGACGTAGGGCCGAAACGGCTTACCAGTTCAGTATCTGTAGAATTACAACGGGGGCATTGTACGCCATCATCTTCAAACAAGCCGAGCCCTTCTGCTGATTTCCGTACCGGAGGGGCAATGCCATATTCCTTCAGCTTGCGTTTGCCATCTTCGCTCATCCAGTCGGTTGTCCATGCGGGGCTGAGCTGCATTTCTATATTTACCTTTTTAAAGCCTTTACTGAGTAAGAGCATACGAATGCTAATACTAATAACATCCATTGCCGGGCAGCCGCTGTAAGTGGGAGTTATAGTAACTGTTGCTTCATTATTGTTAACCAGTATATCCCGTACAACGCCCAGGTCAATGATAGTAAGCACAGGCACTTCGGGGTCAGTAACCGAAGAAAGCCAATCATATATCTGCGCAGTATCTGCCATTACTAATCAGGGCATTGAATTACCATTCCATATTAGGATATGCGCGCTGCATGAATTGCAGTTCAGCAAGTACATAGCCAAGATGTTCGCTGTGTATGCCTTCTTTACCACCTTCATGCATCCATTTATTGGCAGGTATGTTCAGCGTAGCTTCGTCAAATATTGCAGCAACACGTTCCTGCCATTTTGCGGCAATGGCTGTAAGATCTGTACCAATACCTGCAGCTTGCATCGCAGTATCAATTGCATTAGCCTTCAGCATTTCACCGGTATAAGCCCACCTGTCATCAACGGCAGTTTGTGCACGGTTATGGCTTTCTTCCGTACCATCACCGAGGCGAATGACCCATTCGCTGCTCCAGCGCAGGTGGTAGGTAACCTCTTTGAGTGATTTTTCTGCAATGGCTGCAAGCGTTTTATCAGTACTGTTTTGCAGTTGTGTATAGAGATAGAAATTGAACGTATCGTAAAAGAAAGAACGGATAATGCTGTATGCCCAGTCTTTGTTGGGTTGCTCTACGAGCAGTGTATTGCGAAAATCCCAGCCATCACGCAGGTATGCAAGGTCGTCTTCATCTATCATTTCTCCTGCTGCAACTTTTGTTTGCAGGGATGTAGATGTAAAGATGCTTGCTTTTTCTGCTGCAGGCATATTATTAAATATATCTGCAGCATGCTGGTAAAAACTGCGTGCCTGGCCAAGATGGTCGAGTGCCATATTGGTAAGTGCAATATCCTGTTCCAGTACAGGCCCATGACCGCACCATTCACTCAGCCTGTGGCCGTTGATAAGTGCATTGTCTGCCAGTTGGAGTATGTAGAATAATTGAATAGTTGATTTGTTGATTGGTTGATTAGTCATTAGATGCATTTATGTTCTTTCTTAAATAACTGATGTATCCATTAAGTAATTTGCCTGTTTCGTTGATTATTGACATTACATCATTCATTTGTTCATTGGATAGATAGTTGCAGTCTTGTGCATCAATAAGGTGATTATGGATTTCGCTTAAAGATCCCCTGGCCTGGATACAAAAGCGCAATTGATCTTTATATGAATAGCGTCCGTGTCCTTCAGCTATATTAGTATTTACAGATCTCGAAGACCTTATTAATTGGTCAGATAATCTGAATTTTTCATCAACTGGGAAATTTTTCGTCAGTTCAAAAATATTATTCTTCAAATGCCTGGCTGACTGCCAAACAGCGAGGTCTGTAAAATTTTGATATGGATTATTTCCGTTCAAATCAACCAATTAACTGGTAAACCATTCAACTATCCTACATGTGTTTCAGTTCGTCGGGCAGGTCGTAGAATGTAGGGTGACGATAAATTTTATCGTTGGCCGGTTCGTACAAAGACGCTGCCTGGTCAGGTTCTGAAGCATGTACATACTTGCTTTCTACCACCCATATGCTAACACCTTCAGAACGGCGTGTATATACATCACGTGCATTTTCTATAGCCATTTGCGCATCTGCTGCATGCAGGCTGCCGGCATGTTTATGGTCAAGCCCTGCCTTACTGCGGATGAAAACCTCCCACAAAGGCCATTCTGCAGCAGAGTTGTAAGCTGTACTGTCACCACCTGCCTGTTCCTTATCGCCATAATCTCCGTAGAGATTCTTATTTATAAATTGGTTCATTGTTATCCCTTTTAGATAATGGTATCGCTTATGCAGCGATGTTCTTTTTTTGTTTAGCACTGCGCTTTTTCGCATATGCCAGTGCTGCTTCGCGTACCCATGCACCTTCTTCCCATGCTTTAGTGCGTGTTTCAATACGCTCTTTATTACATGGGCCGTTACCTTTTACCACATTCCAGAATTCATCCCAGTTGATAGTACCGTGACTATAATGGCCGGTTTTTTCATCAAATTTTAAATCAGGATCGGGTACTGTGAGGCCCAGTATTTTAGCCTGTTCTACGGTTACATCAATGAATTTCTGGCGAAGCTCATCGTTAGTAAAACGTTTTATACGCCATTTCATACTCAGCTCTGTATTAGGGCTCTTATCATCGGGCGGACCAAACATCATGATAGCAGGCCACCACCAGCGGTTGAGTGCATCCTGCGCCATTTTGCGCTGCACTTCTGTGCCTTTAGAAAGTGTGAGCATTATCTCAAACCCCTGGCGCTGGTGAAAGCTTTCTTCTTTACATACACGTACCATAGCACGTGCATATGGCCCGTATGATGTGCGGCACAGTGGTACCTGGTTCATGATGGCTGCACCATCAACCAGCCAGCCTATGGCACCCATATCTGCCCATGTAATAGTGGGGTAGTTGAATATTGAAGAATATTTTGCTTTGCCCGAATGCAATTGTTCTACCATCTCATCGCGGCTGATACCCAAAGTTTCGGCTGCGCTATAGAGATACAAGCCATGCCCTGCTTCGTCCTGCACTTTTGCCAGCAATACGGCTTTGCGGCGCAGGCTAGGGGCACGGGTTATCCAGTTACCTTCCGGCAACATGCCTACAATCTCACTATGAGCATGTTGAGAAATCTGGCGGATGAGGGTTTTGCGATAATCCTCAGGCATCCAGTCGCGTGGCTCTATATTAATATCTTTATCAATCTTCTCCTGGAAGACCTCTTCAAACGACTTAACGGTCATTGATAATAGCTTTTTTGGGTCCAGCAAAGATAACACATCAGGAACAAAGAAGTTTGTTTTGCATATGTATTATTGTGCAAATATGAACCTGAGCATTATGCCTGCACGGGTGGTAGTAATAGGGTATGAGCTGCTGACGTAAGGTATGCTCTTCCGGCGGTCGTAGAATAGACGGAGCGTTAGTTTTTCACTAACCATATAATCTATAGAAGGCGATATGGTTATCACTTTCTGACCACGTGTTGTAACTGTAAGTGACTGGGCGAGGTAGCTATTGCTGCTGCGATCGTCCCTGAGGCCTACATCAACTTTCACGTTTAGGTTGTTCTTCAGTTTTTTGACACCGAAAATCTCAAATGGCAATACCAGCCCTTGTACACGATAACCTAAACCTATAACGTATTCTGTACTCTTGGTTTCACTCACCTGGTAGTCTACCATGCTCAGGCTAACGTTACGTGTTTTGCGGTATTCAAAACGGCCGGTCATGTTGTTTTTGAAAGATGCATCAAAACCAAACAACGGGTTGAACTGTTCAGATATCGTTACGTTAGGTACCTGGTAGAAAGGAATAAAGTTGCCCGAGTTAGAATCAATAAATGAAGGGAACCCGAGGCTATATATATCCTGGTAGTATAATGCAGATACGAAACTGTTCATAGATAATGTTCCTGTGTATGCATGATTAAGTACAAAGTTGCTTAAGAAAGAGCTGAATAAGGGCAGTTTAGTAAGGCCATTATACGTCAGCTTCCAGTTAGGCAGCGGGAAGAAGTTTCTATAAGGATTACTTCTGATAGAACCATTGTCGTTACTTACAAGTCCTACTTTATCTGCAGGTTTACCTGTGTATGCAGCTATAAATGCAGGTACCAGTACCTCTTGTGAGAAACCTGTGTAACCTTTCTTATAGTTAGGGTCATTAGGGTCTTGTACACCTGCAGAATAGGGATTTGCATTACTGAGTCTAGCAGATATGATCTCCCTGTTTTGCACAAATTCTTTGAAGGTAGCAGAGTTAGCACCCGAAGCTTTGAATAGAGTTTTGATGCCTATATAAGAAACACTGAATGAACCGGTTTCGTAAGGGTTGTTGTGCGTGAAGTTGGTACCACTGAATGTTGTATCCTTGAATAATTCAGAATGATTTTTGCTGAATGATTTGGTCAGTGTCATGTCTATACGTACATCCTGCAGTGGCTCAAGAGTTGTAATTATATTGAGGTTTTGAGAATATTGTTGCTGCAACAAGCCATTGAACAGGGTGTCTGTGCTAAGACGATTTTGCAGCGCCTGGGTTTCTATCCAGGAGCGTGTAGGCTGCATACCATAAACAAAACCAAGGCCCGGTGCCCAATTGTTATTGTTGTCCATACCCATTAAATGAGTGCTGTCCATATAGCCCGGCAATGTTGTACCTGAGTTTTCAGAGTAGTTGATGGTAGTACGCTTAATCATAGTTAGCAGTTTGCCTGCGAATTTTTCACCTGCACTGATTTCCGGCACTGTAGCACGACGTTTTTTCCGTGCAGCAATTTTAGCCTGTTTTTGTTTCAGTTTTTCAGCAATACGTTTTGCTTCTTCAATCTTTTTCTGTGCTTTGTGCAAAGAGTCTATCTGCCTGTCTGTAAGTTTAGACAGGTCTTGTTCTATTTTTTTGATCTGTGTGCTGTCTTTTGGTGCCTCACCAAGAATATCATTTTTATCGACAGGTGTTTTAGCATTTGATTTTTTTGTACGGAGATCTTTTACCTTCTTGTTAGAAGCAGTAGTCTCCTGTTGTTGAATTTTATTTTTATCGTCTTTGGCCCCTTGTTTCTTAGGCATGCGTGGCTGATTTACTGCCCGCAGCCACCTGTTTTTGTTATATAGCTGAGAGAAGTTAAACTCACTGCTTACCTGTTTACTTTGTGTATTGGCTATAGTGTTACCCAGGTTTCGCGCCAGTTGAGAGGCAGCAGTCCAGCTGTAAGTAGTGCCGTAAGAAAGACGAATACTAGTCCAGTCTGTAAGCGGCAGTTTTTGCAAAGGCAGGTTGTAAGTTGCATTTGCCGATTGTGTATAGTATGTATTACGACCCAGGGTCTTTATTTTATTCCAGAGGCTGTCTTGTTTAGATTTGCTGTCTATACGGCCATATGGCTCATCTATACGAGACTGGTTAGTGGCGGTGTAGTCGAAGGACAAAGAGCGTGTAAGCTCCCAGCGTAATGTGTAAAGGCGGGACCATGTAAAGTTTTTATAGTAAGTAGGTCGAATAGTATATGGCCCATCAGATACATTTCTTACCTGCGTTTCATTAAATGTTCTGTTCAGGTCTGTACGGAACGTGAAATTGGCAGGTAACGGATTAAAGTTGAAGTCTTTTATCAGCGATAACCATTTTGATTTCGATTTGATAAAATGCTTGAAAGGCTCTATAGGTTTTGATTTGATAGGGTATGTATAACCCAGCCCCAATTTATTATTGATAAGTTCATCGCTTTGTATGATAGGATTGCGTTTGAATTGTTTGTTGTATGCGTAGCTGACATCAAAGTTTTTGATGCTCCATGGCATAGTAACAGGTTTAGCCTTTTCCGGATTGCCTGTAATGCGGACGTTAGAAAGGTTTACGCTGGCTATAGAGGTATAGTCCTGTGCTGCTTTGCGCATAGAATCTTTCTGTGCAGCATCGCGGGCTGTAGCCAGCTTGTCTTTATACTTCACGTCCAGATCATATGGGTCATATTGAGGATTGCTGATATTTTCAGAATAGCCTAAGAATAAGGGTAATTGTACTCCCCAGCTTTTAGGCATTAGTTTACCCATGTTGAGGTTTGTAGAGGCATTATACTGGTAAAAATTATCCCTGAAACGCTGATTGAGCTTCTGGTCTATATTTCCATACCCTTCAGTATGCAGGCTTCCACCAAGGCTTACATTACCAAGGTCTGCCATTTGCAGGGTTACTTTACCTGATGCTGCGTATCCAGGTTTTTCATTCAGCCCTGTCATGCGCAATTCGTTAAACCATACTTCCACACATTTAGCCATACCGTCGTCATTAGGCGTCTGTGCAGTTTTTTTAGGGTTGGCAACTCCGAGCAACATTGTTTTAGCATCGCCGATATTCGGATTACCCACAATGATAATGGTATTGCCTTTAGGGTCTGTTACTTCGTATGGAATAAAGGATGGCAGGCCTTTGGCATTTCGTTGTGCTTTAGCATTAACGAGATCGCTGAGAATGAGGTCAAGTCTGTTGGCTTCCGGCCATACTACCTCGGCTGTATTGCCACCGGGTTGTGTAATAGTTAATGGTATCTGGTATTCGTAATAGTTATTGGTAAAGTCGCTGCCTATACGCACTAATGCACGCAGATCACCATTCTTTAACGGGGTCTGGCCAACACGCGATTCAGCGTGGATGAACATCCTGAGCCCTTTGAACTGACGCATATCCACACCTACTTCTTTAAATACCGCACGCGCATCGCCGTCTTTCAGCCCGCATACCTGCAATGATAAAGCCTGTTCGTTCAATTGTACATACTGTGCATTAGAAACAGGTGCTGATTGTCTCTGCACACCCGGAGGTATTACATATGGTACAGGTTGCCTGTCGCTGTTTTCTTCAAGGCTTACAGATGTTACCGTGAAGTCAACATTACGCTGGTCATCTTCAGGGATATTTTCACCGGGTTTTTGTAAAGAGAAAAGATAACGTCTCCAGTTGTTGCGACCTAACTCGAATTTTGCAAAACGGAGTATTACACTGTCTTCAAAATCGTTCAGGTACATACGTATGAAACGTATAGAACGGAAGTCGGCTATGTTACCTACTTTTTGCGAGTATTCGCGTATTGGTACTTTAAACTGGTACCATGTTTCCTGTTCCGTTTGGCCGTTTGGCAGTTTAACGTTTGATACCTGTTTATTGATGATATAGTTGGTACCAACCTGCATGTCTGGCTTCATTTCAATGCGGTACTGGTAGTAGTCTTCAGCTTCGCTGAGTGTATTATCGCGGTTGATATCTTCTGATTCGGGGATGTTGGTGCCGGCATTAGAATAAGTAGATGTAGCATCTGTAACGGGTGAGTTGCCATGCGGATTATTGAACTTTTTATATCGCTCCAGAATTCCTGCACCACTGTTATCATAATCCTCACCCCTGAAGTAGTGGTAGTCATCATTAGCAGGGTCTGCCTGAATATTGCTCAATGTCTGCGGGTTTACTTTTGCAGCAACAGCTGCAAGGTATTGAGCAAAGAATGCCTTTTCTTCTTCGTCAGACAAGCCATCGTAACCTACGTCCTGTGTGCTTCTTGCTTCCGCGTTATTGTCGAATGCGCGGGTGATCTGTTGAGGGAAATTGGGCGTATAACCCCATACGCCTTTATCTAATTTGGTAAGGTCTTTAGGATAAGGTATACCGTTCTCAAAGAATTTTTTAGAATCCTTCAGTACATCCTCTGATACATTACCAAGGTTGATATAGAGTGAGCCACCCTGCGAAGTGGGGTTATTGATAAAAGGGTCCATCACCCAAAACTCAATTGATTCGACATTTGATTGTTCAAAGTCACTGTTTTCTATCGGGCGCATGATACCTGCCCATCTTGTACGTGGGTTCAGCAGTTTTCCATCTGCATCAATATTAACTGCATCAAAATTGTAAGGGCCTCTGTCTTTAGGATAATAGCCGAGGTCAAGTGTGCTGAGTGCGTTCTGAAGAGTAGTCGTAGTTTTCTGTGGAAATACCTCGTTTTGCTGTACTAGCCTAATATAGTGTTGGTTGGGGTCTTTTTTTACATATTCAGGTAAACCCGATGTAGGGTTAATGAGTAGTGGTTCTATGAAATACCATGCGAGCCTTGCCCTGTTTTTGCCATAGTTTAAGTTGTCATTCAGTGATGCTTCGGGGAAGAGTAGATTGCCGCTTTTGTCCAGTGCTCCTACAGGCGTAGAAGCAAGTGTCCATGCTGCAGGTGGAAACTTCAGATCATAAGAGCTTTTTGTTCCTTCAAAGTCATCAATATATACAGAACCTTCAGGGTCCAGGGCATTGATTATTTTAGAGTGGCTGGGTAACAAGCCTGCTACTTCGGCTGTGGCATTTACAAATGATGGGGCTGTAGTAGAGTATATTGGCAGTTTATCCAGTGCCTTGGTCAGCAGCGGAAACTCGGACTGGTAGTTTACATCAGCACCCAATACAGTATTTTTAATAGGGTCTTCGCCTACAGAAGTTTTTTGTGTGAAGGGTCGTTCTGTCAGCTTCATATAGGTACCACCTATTGCCAGCTTTTTGTTGAAATAATAGTCTGCGCGTAAGCCGGTGAAATTTTGCTGTTGAAACCCGAATGTCGCATTGTCTTCGTACTGTACGTTGATAGGAATGCCTGAATTGAGTATACCTGTATTTAATATTTTTAACCTGCCCAATCCGTAATCTATCTGGTAGTCTACGTTTTCTGTAAGTTTCTGACCACCGGCAGATACTGATACAGAGCCCTGCGGGATATTAAAGCCACCGAGGAATATTTCTGAGGAAGAAGCTGATTTGTATGAGCCCTTTATAACGTAACGGTTGTTTTGCTGGAATTGCCTGGCAACAGTTTTAGTAGAATCATAAAGAATACTATAGAGATATTTCTTGTTGAGCTGACTGCTACCGCCCAGTGCAGGTGCCAGGTCTTCGCCAAACGGTTTGAGTACAGGGAATATGATCTTACCCTGTTGTGTATTGATAGTGATACCTTCTACAAAATCGAATATACCATCTGGTGAAGGGTCGTTTTGAGCATTAAGCCTGTCTAAGTTGAGTATTGTAAGAAGGGGTGTACCAGCTGCAGGGCCTTCAGGCAAATATCTCTTTTCACCACCACCAGGGTCCTGGTACAAAACATTGAGCCTGAATTCATCTTTTGATACACCTAAGCCACCGAGTGCATAAACGTTTTTCATCATCAGGTTCCAAACAGGCAGCGTGGGTTGTAATGATGTACCCTTCAGCATTTTCATGAAGAGTATTTTAGGATCTACGTTGGTAGACTGTCCCTGGCCGGGATTAGGATTGGGGTTTGGGTTTGCAGAGTTGCCCGGAGGGAGATCTTCAGCAAATTCACCCACCTGGTACACTTTACCGTTGTATGTGTAGCGATATGCAACGGCCAGGATGTCGTCCGGGTTCAATTGTGTGTTGAGCGATATATAACCTAACTGAGGATTAAATGAATATTCAGTACTGTTCAGTTTTCTTGCTGTGGTACGGATGAAGTCCTGCCCCAGTGTGAGGCCCATGCCCTGTATCGCATTAGTAGCAGTGGCATCGAAACGGGTAGCAGGGTTTTGAGATAACTGGCTGTATAACTGGTTGGCATAGTTATCAGGCAGGTTTGCAACCGTAGGCCTGATAGGGCCTGACAGGGCTCCGTTATAAGGTGTAGCCTCACCAAGGTCCATGAATCCCAATACGGTCCTTACCCCATCTGTGGCACCTGTACGATTAGTTACCCATACCTCTATCTTGTTGATGGTTATCAGTGAGTTGATGATGGGATAATTCTTCAGTGCAGTGTTGTAGTTTTTGTAGAAGTACTGGGCTAAGAGAAAGTGCCTGTTTTCTTCATAATCATCTGCTTTAATAGCAAACTGCTGAGTTTGAGAACCACCTTGAATGGTAAGGCTCTGGCGCTTTGAGCGTTGCTGAGACAAAACGCCTGTTACCCATAGCCTGCCGAACTGCAATTGTGTTTTGAGACCAAATAATGATTGAACACCACTGATGAGACTGCTTTTTAAGGGGAAACTGATGTTGCCGGCTTCTACTTTTTTTATGATCTCATCTTCCTTACCCGTGTATTCAAGTTTTTGTATGTTCTGGTAGTCGAATGTTGCTTTGGTATTGTTACTGATATTCAGCTTCAGTTTATCACCAACTGTTGCCAGCAGGTTGATGTTCATATTCATATCGAAATCGAATATGCCATATTTCTGTGCCCGCTGTGTGAGTGTTGGGTTTTGTATATTCTGCCAGTTGCCGCCAAATGTTATATCTACGTTACCTTGCGGCCTTACTGCTATTGTGTTACCTCCGAATATCCTGTCAAACAGCCCCTCTTTGTACATTGTGGGCAGTTGCGGTTTTTTATTGAACAGGGTAAGGGCATCCATGCGACGTTTCCAGTAAGACTGTTCGTCTTTTTCTGCCTGGTACTTCATGTACTCATCATAAGTCATGAATGTAGGCGTCTCGAGGTAGCGGTCCCCCAGTTTTTCTGAAAAGTAGTATCGGTTATCTTCAGGGCTGTATTCTACAGAATGATGAATATTTGACGGGTCATTCAGATCTATACTGGAAGGATTACTCTGTGCAGGGTTCCCTGTATTATCATAAACAGGAAATTTCAGAGAAGTATCCCTGTTGCTTTTCCTTGCTGTATTTGTTGTAGTGTCTCCGTCAGGGTCTGGTGAATCATAATCATAGGGGTCATAATGGCTACGCGCACCTGCATTGGCAATGGCGATAACCAGCGTTACAAATAGTATTAGTTTATATCCAAAATAGCTCTTACGTTTCAATCCTTCTCTTTCTTTAGGTTATAGTACTCTGAGCGCCTGTTTTATCAACTCTTCTACAGACATATTTCCTGCATCCTGAATTTTTTTAATGGCTGCCTCTGCAACAGGTTTGCTGATGCCGAGATTTACTAAAGCAAATAACGCGTCATCGCTGGTTGTATTGTGCGCCGGTACTGCAATTCCGCCTGTATTTTTCGGTAATTGCAGTTTGCCTTTCAGCTCCAGTATGATACGTTGTGCTGTTTTAGCGCCTATGCCTTTTACTTTCTCAAGTGTTTTTACATCTTCATATGCCACAGCTCTTTCAAGCTCTTCAGGGGTGAGGGAAGAAAGAATAAGCCTGGCAGTAGCAGCACCAACACCATTGATGCCCAGTAAAAGCCTGAAAGTGGCACGTTCCTGTTCATCAGCAAAGCCATATAATACCCATGCGTCTTCGCGCACCTGGAGGTGTGTATAGAGTTTTGCTTTGTCGAGGTTTTGAATACGTGAATAGGTCTGTAATGTGATATTCAGCTCATAACCCACACCATTCACCAACAGGTGTAACAGCGACGGAGATTTATATGTCAGTTGCCCT
The DNA here is from genome assembly GCA_044227125.1 of Flavipsychrobacter sp. Taxonomy (GTDB): domain Bacteria; phylum Bacteroidota; class Bacteroidia; order Chitinophagales; family Chitinophagaceae; genus Polluticoccus. Next base: position 303,677 of record JBGAFS010000002.1, on the reverse strand, counting down.
TCTAAATATGCAAACATAAACTGTGTTTCCGGTTGTACAGATGCCCGTGTAAGAGTTGCGGCATAAAGACAAAGCACAACTACTTACAGGTTTGGCAAGACGGGTAATTTTTATGTAAAATTATTCCGTGAAGCCTTTAAAAAACAGTAGCGGTATGATATCATACCGCTACTGTAAAATAAGTAATATTTACTGAGATTAGTACCACCAAGGCACCTTATTAGTTTTCAATTTATATATTAACATAAAGGATATGGTAGAGTAGCTATCCTTTACATCTTTATTACCACGTTTGCTCCAGGGCTCGTGGGTAGCAGATGGCTCTATAGCCCAGGATTTGTCATATACTTCTTTTGCTAATGCAGCTTTCTCAGGAGAAAGGTGCTCATCAAAATATTTAGGAGAAGCATATTCACTGCTCACGTTGTCAAGCCTGTCTGTTGTTGTATAACGGAACATATACTCAACACCGAATGCGAGGTTAGAGCTGAGATCCCAGCGAAGGCCGGCACCTACAGGCACTGCAAACACCCAGCTATGAGATTTTTTAGAGTGGTGTGGTGTAGCTTTTGAGAATTCGAAGTCTTCACCTTCCAGGTGCAGATCCATTGTGTTTACCCATGTTTTCTTATAAGTAACACGGTCTATCAATGAAGTTTGCGGTTTGTAATGGAAGAATGCACCACCAAATGCGATATAAGGTTGCATGCGCCTGAAAGCTGAGCGGCTTTCAGAGTTCATACGCAATGGCATGAATTCGAAAATCACGCTTCCTTCCCATACGTTAGAGCGTACGTCCTGGTTACGCAGGTAACGCTGGAAGTAGTCATCATCAATAGATTTGGCAGATTCTGCTTTCTTCTTGTTCCACATATCTGTTGCATACAGTGTACCATAGTTAACACCGATACGTGTTGCAAAAGAAGGGTGTGCAGTAACACGGGCGAAAACTCCACCCATGAATGTTGGTTTGCTGAAATACTGGCCATTAGTGTAGTGGTCTATAACAGACTTTGTACCAACATCGCCCCACAGGTCGGCCATACCGAAGTTGAAGCCTACTGAATAACCGGGAAACTCGATGTATTCCCTCGGAATACCCGGTTGTGCAGATGCTGTAAGAACTGCTGCGCTGAAGCAAACTGATAATAAGCTACGGAGCATTTTTTTCCGCATGATCTCTGATTTAGGGATTGAAGATAAAAAAATTATTTTCCTTTAAAAATAGCTTTTCTTTTTTCTAAGAAGGCAGTGGTACCCTCGCGCATGTCCTCGGTAGCGAAACATTCGCCGAAATGCCTGATTTCACTGGCAAATCCGTCTACTGCGCCGTTTACAGCGTCATTGATACAAGCTATAACTTTTGCCACTGCTACAGGGGCTTTTGTTTGAATTTTTTGTAATATGTCCCTTGTTTTGCCCAAAAGTTCGGGCTGGGGCACTACATGGTTTACCAAACCAAGGCTTTTAGCCTCGTCTGCGCCAATCATATCGGCAGTCATCATCAGCTCCATAGCCTTGCCCTTGCCTACCAGTTGGGTAAGGCGTTGTGTACCACCATAGCCCGGTATCAGGCCCAGGTTCACTTCCGGCTGGCCGAATTTGGCATTTTCACTGGCTACGCGGAAATGGCAAGACATTGCCAGTTCGCAGCCACCACCCAGTGCAAAACCGTTAACGGCAGCTACTACAGGTTTAGGGCAGTTTTCTATTTTATTGAAAACATTGTCCTGTCCTTTTTTAGCCAGGGCAGCACCGCCGGCAGCATCCAGGCTGGTAAATTCAGATATATCAGCACCTGCTACAAATGATTTTTCGCCTGCGCCGGTGAGTATTACTGTCTTGATATCGTTATTGCTGTAAACTTCGTCCATTGCTTTGCCCAGTTCATCTATCACGTCTTTGTTCAGTGCGTTCAGTTTATCGGGGCGGTTGATCGTAATGGTATAAATGCCATCCTGTAATTCAGTAAGTAAAGTCTGGTACATTGTTTTTTCTGTTGTTTATTTTAAAAGTTCGGCGCGGTGTTCTTTTACCCAGCCTGTTATATAATCTGCTATTTCTGATGTAGGTGCACCGGGGGCAAAGAGCCTGCCCACGCCCATCTGGTTGAGCTGCTGCATATCTTCTTCGGGTATGATGCCGCCGCCTGTCAGCAGTACATCGTTCATCCCTTTTTGCTTCATCAGGTCCATGAGCTTGGGGAAAACCGTCATGTGGGCGCCACTGAGGATGCTGATACCTATAGCATCTACGTCTTCCTGCAGGGCTGAGTTCACTACCATTTCCGCTGTTTGACGGAGGCCGGTATATATTACTTCCATGCCTGCATCACGCAGGGCGGTTGCTATGACCTTAGCGCCACGGTCGTGGCCATCGAGGCCTACTTTCGCCACTAATACTCTTATGGGCCTTTGCATCTTCTTCTGAATTTCCGGTTTTACGGGTGGTAAATGTAATAAATACGGGGTGTTAAGCAAAAGCGGGGCTGCATTTTTCGGGTTGTATATGGGATTGTGTATATGTGTTGATAGTTTTTGATAGTTTATTTGAGAAAAATAAAAGTTTGCAGGGGATGTTGTATTTGATGTTTGGTGTGATTTTATTGACAGGGATATGTGGGTTACGGGCATAGTTTTCAGGGTTTATTTATTATAACAAATATACGTTTTATTTTACTTATTCATCGTTACGAGTGTTGTTCTTTTTTGCTTCTCCAAAAAAGAACCAAAAAAAGAGCCCCGTCATCAATCACTGCGTGATGACGGGTATTTATCTATTAAGCTTTGGTACTACTGTGCTGCCGGGCTGAGGATCTTTGCTCCTGTCATTGCGAGGAACGAAGCAATCTCGAGGTAATGAGTGTTTACTGCCTGTTACGAGTGTTGTTCTTTTTTGCTTCTCCAAAAAAGAACCAAAAAAAGAGCCCGTCATCAATTGCGCAGCACTCATTGAGGCCTATGAAAATCTTTATGCACGAAATAATCACTGCGTGATGACGGGTATTTATCTATTAAGCTTTGGTACTACTGTGCTGCCGGGCTGAGGATTTCTACCCTGGTATTGTGAGGAACGAATTGATCAACTGCGAACATATTTACCCATGATGAACATGTGATATTATCACATATTTCCTCATGGCAATCAGCCCAATCCACTATCTTTGCACCCTTATGAGCGAGGAAAAATCACTTAATTTTTTAGAAGAGATCATTGAGGAACACCTGAAGGAAGGCAAGTATGAGCAGATACATACCCGTTTTCCGCCGGAGCCTAACGGCTACCTGCATATAGGCCATGCTTCGTCTATCTGCCTCAACTTCGGGCTGGCTAAGAAATATAACGGTAAATGCAACCTCCGCTTTGACGATACCAACCCTGTGACTGAAGACACAGAATATGTAGAAAGTATTAAGTACGATATAAAATGGCTCAGCGATGCCATTGGCAAAAGCTGGGATAATGAACTTTTCGCGTCCGACTATTTTGATACGCTGTATGGCTTTGCCGTAACGCTCATTAAAAAAGGGCTGGCTTATGTAGATGACAGCACGGCAGATGATATAGCAGCTACCAAAGGCAGCACCACGGAGCCGGGCAAGAACAGCCCTTACCGCGACAGGACAGTGGAAGAGAACCTGCAACTGTTTGAAGAAATGAAAGCGGGCAAATATGCTGATGGTGAAAAGGTACTGCGTGCCAAAATAGATATGGCACACCCTAACCTGCTGCTGCGCGACCCTATCATGTACCGTATAAAACATGCACACCACCACCGCACGGGCGATAAATGGTGCATATACCCGATGTACGATTTTGCGCACGGGCAGAGTGATAGTATAGAACACATAACGCATAGTATATGTACGCTGGAGTTCATACACCACCGTCCGCTGTATGATTGGTTTATTGAACAACTGGAGATATTCCCGTCGCACCAGTACGAGTTTGCCCGCCGCAACCTTACCTATACGGTAATGAGCAAACGCAAACTCTTACAACTGGTAAATGAGAAACATGTAGCGGGCTGGGACGACCCGCGTATGCCAACTATCAGCGGTATGCGCCGCCGTGGTTACCCTGCGCAGTCTATCGTTAACTTCTGCGACACTATAGGCATTGCCAAGCGCGAGAATATTGTAGACATCAGCGTACTGGAATTCCATGTACGTGAGCAACTGAATAAGACTGCTAACCGTGTGATGGCTGTGCTGGATCCTGTGAAGCTGGTTATTACCAACTATCCTGAAGGGCAGACTGAAGAACTGGATGCAGAGAACAATCCGGAAGACCCGAACAGCGGTACGCGCAAAATGCCTTTCAGTCGCGAGGTGTGGATAGAGCGCGAGGATTTTATGGAAGAACCGCCAAAGAAATTCTTCCGCCTCGGCCCCGGCCTGATGGTGCGCCTGAAGGGGGCTTATATAGTGAAGTGCGATGGCTTTAAGAAAGATGATGCAGGCAATGTAACAGAGATACACTGCACCTACATACCCGAAAGTAAGAGCGGGCATGATACCAGTGGTATACATGTAAAAGGTACTATCCACTGGGTGAATGCTGCTACAGCAAAAACTGCCGAAGTGCGTTTGTACGACAGGCTGTTTAAAGTAGAAGACCCGTCGAACGAAGAAGGTGATTTCAAAGATTATATCAACGAACATTCGCTGGATATACTGCCGAGTGTATATATAGAACCTGCACTGGCTGAAGCTAAGCCGGGTGAGCATTTCCAGTTTCTCCGCAAAGGCTATTTCTGTGTAGATAAAGACAGCACTCCGGGCAAACTCATCTTCAACCGTACGGTGGGATTAAAAGATACCTGGGCTAAGGAAGCTAAGAAGAATTAACAACCCCTAAATCCCCTAAAGGGGACTTTGAATGACACTATGATACAGATAGATAAAATAGACGAAACAATAGGCCGGCTTAATAAACTGACTGCTGACACGCAACCTGCATTTGGCAATATGACACCGCAGCAAATGGTGGAACACCTGACGATGACCATAAAAGCATCGAACGGAAAGATACAGGCCACGCAACGCACATCTGCTGAAGATGGTGCAAAGTTCAAGGCAGGAATGATATATACGGATATGGAGTTTCCTATGGGTATCAAATCAGGTATGATACCGGATGGTCCGCCTGTATATGTATACGCTGATATATCAGCAGCTAAAGAAGCTTTGCGATCAGAATTGCAGGATTTTGAAACCTATTACAGGGATAACCCGGATGCGAGCCCAATGCACGCGAGGTTAGGCATTCTCAATCATAAGGAGTGGCTGATATTTCACAGCAAACATTTCACACATCATTTCAAACAGTTTGGTTTAGTATAAACAAAGCCCCGCAATTGCGGGGCTTTGTTATTCTACAGTATATCATAAAATCCGGCAACCTGGTAATGTTTTAATTACCCGATTACCGAATTACCGAATTGTCAAATTAAATTACTTAGCAGCTATCACGCTTATCTCCACCTTCACGCCCTTTGGCAGCCCTGCTACCTGTACTGTTTCGCGGGCAGGCGGGTTTTCCGTAAAATACCTTCCATATACCTCGTTTACCTGCATGAACTGTCCCATATCCATCAGGAAGATGGTGCTCTTCAGCACATTGCTGAAATCCATGCCGGCTTCTGTAAGTATAGCTTTCAGGTTTTCCATTACCAGTTTGGTCTCAGTTTGTATATCGCCCGTATACAGTTCTCCTGTTTTGGGGTCAATGGCTATCTGCCCTGATACAAATAGCATATTGCCGAATTGTACGGCCTGGTTATATGGCCCGATAGGCGCGGGTGCATTATCTGTGCGTATGATCTTCTTTTCCATGCCGTAAATGTAATGCAGTCCTTACATTTGCACACAATTTCATGGCATACATATTACATATTGATACTTCTGCCGATACAGGTATGGTGGCACTGGCCAGAGATGGTAATTTGTGCAGCTGTATCATAAATACAGATACGCGCAATCATGCAGCTGTGCTGAACCTGCATATTGAACAGGTGCTGGCAGATGAGGGCATATTGATGAATGACCTGGCTGCTATAGCTGTATGTGGCGGACCGGGGTCTTACACCGGGTTGCGTATAAGTTTATCTACCGCCAAAGGGCTGTGCTATGTGCTGGATAAGCCGCTTATGATGCATAACAAGCTGGAACTGATGGTCATAGAACAATATTATAAGCATTTGTCAGCATATGAATATTATGCAGCAATATTGCCTGCAAGAGATAAAGAATACTTCTTTTGCGCATATAATAACAAGTTAGATGTGATACATACACCCCGTCATATATTCGAAGAAGAGCTGACAGGTGTATTGACGGGGTTGGGAGGTAAGCTAATGATATCCTGCCCTGAAAATGTGCTGCCTACACATATGGCAGAACAATATGCGGAAAGATGTGTGAATTTTGATAAAATTGATGTATTAACATGGGTGAAGTATGGTTTTGAGCAGTATAATCATCATAGTTTTGTCAATTTATCAACAGCAGAACCGTTTTATTTAAAACAGGTTTATACGCATAATTCAAAGAAAAACAATTAGTTATGCAAATATATTGTAAAAAATATACACATTTTAACTGTGGTTTAACAGAATGAACGAATATAATGTTGTTTCATATCTGTAATTGCCGTATGTTTGCACCCCGTAATTAAAGTATCCACTCGGATTACAAGCTTATAACATTCATTAACTCTGTAAAATTAAAATCGAAAGAAAATGGAAACGACTATGTCAGCAAACACGCTGGTTATTCGCAAAGATGAAGGTTCGAACGAACAGATCAAACTGGATTACATGGCAGTAAAAAGTGCAGCAATGACCCTGAGGGCCATTAACCACAAGCTCCGTCAGCAAATAGTTAAGTTGCTGGAAGAGAACAAGCGCATGAACGTAACAGACATCTACGTTAAACTGCGTTTGGAGCAATCTGTTGCTTCACAACACCTCGCGATCCTGCGTCGTGCTAACATCGTTATCACTGAGCGTGATGGCAAATTTATCCACTATGCACTGAATCATTCTCGTATTGCTTCAGTTGCTAAGTTTGTTAATGAATTGGTTAACTCTGACGACGCTAACTAAGCGCCTATATAGAACAACCGATTACCCAAAAAAAATTATCCCGCCTGAATGGCGGGATTTTTTTATGGTAGATTAAGTGACTTTCTATCAAAATAGGATCGGTATCTATCAAGCAGCATTAGTAGCGCATATTTTTGTGTTTTGAAATTTTCTTCATTCTTATCGTAGTCTGTCTGGTATTTATATTTAATGTAACCTTTAGGTGTTCTTACTTTTATATTATAGAGCGCCTGATGATCAGTAATCCATATACTGGTGATGATTGTTCCATCCTCTTGCTTAATAGTATCAACTTTTCTCGATAATACTTCTATATCCATCACGTCAAAGTTTGTAGAAATAAAACCGATAATCTTTTTAGCTATTTTTAATTTGATGTTAACTTCTTCATACTTACCAAAGTTGTTAATTTTCTGTAGTCTGCACACTTTATTTTTAAAGTGTAGTGCATAAATATCAAAATGATTTTCGTGATGAGAATATTTGCCATTTGCTTCAGTAAAGCTTCCTAAATAGCAAATATCAAAAAGAACAAGTATCGAACTAGGGTCGGTTGTGTTGTATGTTTCTAGATAATACTCTTCTAGGCTATCAATTGAAGTGAAATCAAATACAGGCTTGTGTATATTTTCCTGAGCATTAATATTGACAGTTAGGGATATAAATAAAATCATTAAGAATATCCTATTATATAGCCTAAATAATATCATTAGCTATTCTTTATCTTATTCCAGGTATCGTAGAGGCTTTCCTGCGCGGGACGGTCAGCAGGCAGCTCACGCAGCGGCTCGCAGGCCTGCAGGCTGTCATAGCAGTCTTTAGGCAGCGTTTGATATAGCTGTGTGCCCTTCGTCTTCCAGGCTATCATTTCGTCACTTACCTCTTTTATTATTTTACCCGGGTTGCCCACTACCAGTGAGCGCGGTGGTATCTTAGTATTGGCATTGATGAAACTCAGCGCGCCAATTATACATTCATCGCCTATCTCTACCTCATCCATTATTACGCTGTTCATACCCACCAGTACATTGCGGCCTATGATACCGCCATGTATGATAGCTCCGTGACCTATATGCGCGCCTTCTTTTAGCAATACTGTAACACCGGGGAACATATGTATGGTGCAGTTTTCCTGCACGTTGCAGCCGTCTTCTATTACTATACCGCCCCAGTCGCCACGGAGGGCAGCGCCGGGCCCTATATATACATCTTTACCAATGATAACATTGCCGGTAACAGCAGCCTGCGGGTGCACAAATGCAGTAGGGTGTACTACCGGTATAAAGCCTTTGAATGAGTAGATCATTTTTCGTATTTAGCTATTACTTCGATTAATCCGATTATATTATTATTGAACGCTTCCAGCTCTTCTGCCGGAATCCACAATTCGTCATGAATCTCCCCACCGACATTTTGAATCTCATACTTACTTATAAAGTTACTGTCAATCTCAAATTTTGTAACATAGCCTACACCGTAAGCAGGAACATTCCATTCTTTTGTAATCTGCACAGCATATGCTTCATTCATTACAGGATAGAAAATAGGTTGTTCCGGAAGGCGTGGTGGAAATGCTTTCCAGCCAGAAGCCTCAATCAATTTAAGTTCTGCATCTGCAACTGGTCTATATAGTGTTGTTGTACTCATTACTCAATAAATATACAACTTACGGGTATTGTACAGTACCAATGTGATAATACACTGATATAAGTCGGGCATTACGCATAAAATCAGAGTGTTAACTATAATAAAAAATCCGCCCCGAAGGGCGGATACTCATTGGTTGAGGATATAATACAGCCTGGACAGGCCTTATATTACTTTTTCTTACTGAAGAAATCGCGGAGCTCGCGGCTCATTTCTTCTGCACGTTTTTTCAGGTCCTGCAGCTCATCGCCCATATTTTTTTTCATGGTCTCGAAATCCATGGGTTTGCCGCCTGATACCTGCTGCATTTCTTCTACAGTGCGGGGCATAGGTATCACTATCCATGCAATGATATAAGCCAGTAGCCCTACACCAAGACCAAGGAACATGACCACGAATATGAGGCGTACTATTACAGGGTCTATATCAAAATAGTTGGCAAGGCCACTGCACACACCACCCAGCATTTTATCGTTGGGGTTGCGGAACAACCTGCGAGAGCCGTACTCGTACTGTTTTTGCTGCTGCGCTTTAGGGCCTGTATATGGGCCGGGGAAATGGCTGGCAGGATTGCCTTTAGCATCCATACCATCATTCAGCGCGCTGGCAGGGCCCAGTGTTTCTATTACTTTCAGTACATCGGGCTTGTCGATGGCATGAGCGCCTGCGTTTAGCCTGCTACTGAACAATTCGGCTATCCTGCCTTCTATATCGTTGATGATCTCGTCTTTACCATCTTCGCCTGCAAAATGTCTTTCCAGCGAGTTGACATAATCTTTCAGGATTCCGTAAGCGTCTTCCTCTATGGGTATTACACGCCCGGCGATATTGATCTGTATGATACGTTGCATATAACGTGATTTTTATAGTGGTGTTGTCAATTGGTTTACTGCATCGCTTAGCTCATCCCAGGTTTGCCTGAGCTGGGCGTAAAATTTTATGCCCGGTTTGGTAAGCGCATAATATTTGCGTGGCGGCCCCGAAGGAGATTCTTCCCAGCGGTAAGTAAGCATGCCCGCATTCTTCAGCCTTGTGAGCAGCGGGTATAATGTTCCTTCCAGTACTACCAGCTTTGCTCCTTTCAGTTGCTCGAGTATATCACTGGGGTATGCTTCTTTTTCTTTCTGGATGATACCCAGTATACACAGCTCCAGCAGGCCTTTTCTCATCTGTGATTCAGTATTCTCTATCGTCATCCTGTTCCGTTTACGGTACAAAGCTATGTATAATTTTAATACTATGCAATACATAGTACCTGTTTTTGGATAATATTTTGTTAAGACAGGTATTATAGTAACCACGAAACGGCTTTTATTTTAGCTGTATCATTCAGACATTTGCTGTATGCAGTACCGGAAAATACAGGCAGAGGACACCAGTTATTTCAAAACAATAGCTGATACAGAGGTATATACCGATGCGGAGCATATCAATACAGCTTCTTCAGACGAGACAGAAGACCTGCACTATGCCCCGGAACTGGTACTGATGCCCCGCACAACAACAGCGGTAAGCAGTATACTGGCTTATTCTAATGCGCAGCATATACCCGTAACATGCAGGGGAGCAGGCACAGGCCTTAGCGGAGGTGCGCTACCCATATATGGTGGTGTGGTGCTGGATATGCGCCGCTTTAATAAGATACTGCATATAGATACAGATAACTTCCAGGTAGTAACAGAACCGGGTGTGATAACGCAGGAACTACAGGACAGGCTGAAAGAAAAAGGACTCTTCTACCCGCCCGACCCTGCCAGTAAAGGTTCCTGTTTTATAGGCGGTAACATAGCAGAAAATTCAGGTGGCCCTAAAGCAGTGAAATATGGTGTTGTGAAAGACTATGTGCTGAACCTTGAAGTAGTATTACCCAAGGGCGAGGTGATATGGACCGGTGCTAATACGCTGAAGAATGCAACGGGTTACAACCTGACCCAATTGATAGTAGGTAGTGAAGGCACACTGGCTGTTGTTACGAAAATAGTATTACGCCTGATACCTGCTGTGCAGTATGATATGCTGATGCTGGTGCCGTTTCGCTCTGCGGCAGAGGCATGTAAGGCTGTGAATGCTATCATGATGGCAGGATATACACCATCTGCACTGGAGTTTATGGAGCGTGATGCGCTGGACTGGGCGATGCGTTATACCAATACTACAGCTATAGCACTGCCCGATGATATACAGGCGCACCTGCTGATAGAAACTGACGGCAACAATCGTGAAGAACTGTATAAGGATATGGAAGCCATAGCAGCATTGCTGCAGCAGTTTGATATTGGCGATATCATGTTTGCAGACAGTAACGAGCAGAAGCAGGTGTTATGGTCGTTAAGAAGAAAAGTGGGTGAGGCTGTAAAATCGAACTCCATATACAAAGAAGAAGATACTGTAGTGCCGAGGGCAAAACTGCCTGAACTGCTGGACATTGTAAAAAGACTTGGGAAGGAATACGGCTTTAAATCTGTATGCTATGGCCATGCAGGGGATGGTAACCTGCACGTGAACATAGTAAAGGAAGGTATGAGCGATGAAGATTGGAACAATAGCCTGCCGGAAGCGATAAGAAAGTTATTTGCCGAGGTAGTGCGCATGGGCGGCACTATATCAGGAGAGCATGGTATAGGGCTGGTGCAGAAGAACTATATGGATATAGCGTTTAATCCTGTGCAGATGCGGCTGATGAAAGAAATAAAGAACATATTTGACCCCAATGGCATACTGAACCCGGGAAAGATATTCCCTGCCTGATTTTTAAGATAAATTTTACAATCAGGTTACCCCTGTATTTAACGCCCTGCAACGGTTTTTCCGCTACCTTTACCCTATAAATGAATGGTATGAAGTACATATTGTCTTGCCTGCTGGTATTTGTTACTGCCGCATCTTTATCTGCACAGGAAGTATATAGCAGTTCGGGCAAGCCCATCAGCCAGTACCGCAGGGAGCAGAAAAAGAAGCAGGAGGGTTTCCAAACCAGCCGTATAGTATTTGGCGGTGGTATGGGCTTGGGCATAGGTACCGTTACCAATATCAGTATATCTCCGATTGTAGGTTACAGGATAACGGATAAGTTTACTGCCGGTATAGGTATGGGGTACCAGTATCTGCGTATCAAGGATTATTACCCGGTTGCAGATCCGAATACAGGTGCTGCTATTTACAAACCATTAGTAGCGCAGGTATATTCTCCAAGTGTGTGGGCAAGGTATAGCATATGGCGCAACATATTTGCCCATGTAGAATACGAACACGATTTCATGTCCTTCAGGAAGTATGTGAACAATACTTTTAAAAATACCATTGAGTCTATAACTGACCATGCAGATGTTCCGTGCTTATTAGTAGGAGCAGGTGCACGCTGGCCAATATCAGACAGGGTGTCGTTTATCATGCTGGCATTGTATGATGTAATACAGGATAAGCAAAGTCCTTACTACGGCAATATTGCATTGCGCTTTGGCGTTAATGCAGGGTTTTAACAAACTATCGCAGTTATAGTTAATTATTGAGTATACCCGTTTCGGAAAGGGGTATATTTTATCTATTTTCACAGCATGAGCTCCGCACTGTTATTAACCATCATACTTGCCTATTTCGCATTGTTGCTGGGCATAGCATTTTATACCTCTCGTCATTCCAATAACGAATCTTTTTTTATCGGCAACCGTAACAGTAAATGGTGGGTGGTTGCTTTTGGTATGATAGGTACCTCGCTTTCGGGTATGACATTCATATCTGTGCCGGGCACAGTAGGTACCGGAGGCTTTGGTTATTTCCAGGTGGTAGTAGGTTACTGGCTTGGCTATTTCATAGTAGCCTATGTGTTGCTGCCTATCTATTATAAAATGCAGCTCACTTCTATTTATACCTATCTCGATAAACGGCTGGGCACAACATCGTATAAAACAGGTGCAGTATTCTTCATTATATCACGCACTATGGGGGCAACACTAAGATTATACCTTGTAATAAAAGTGCTGGAGAAATTTGTGCTGGAAGATATGCATATATCATTCGAGATGACCGCCATAGTAATACTGGCACTCATATTGCTGTACACATACAGAGGGGGAGTAAAAACAATTGTGTGGACAGACACCCTGCAAACCACTTTTATGTTGCTGGCACTGCTGGTTTGCGTGGGTTTTATAATGAACAATATGCACCTGGACCTTGGAAGTACGTGGACGGCATTACAGAACAAAGGCTATACGAAGCTCTTTAATACAGACCCTCTGTCGGGCGGATATTTCCTGAAACAGATACTGGGCGGTGCATTTATTACCGTAGCTATGACAGGGCTCGACCAGGAAATGATGCAGAAGAACATCAGCGTGAGTAACCTGAAGGACTCGCAAAAAAATATGATCACCTTCTGTTTCACAATGCTTGTTGCCAATTTCATTTTCCTGTTGCTGGGTGGTTTGTTATACCTCTATACAGATGCACAGGCTATAACAGCTGCGGGTGATGATATATTTCCCTTCGTAGCAGTAAAGAGCGGGGTGCCATTCTTTATAACTGTATGTTTTATGATAGGGTTGGTATCGGCGCTATTCCCCAGTGCAGATGGTGCACTCACGGCGCTTACCTCATCATTTTGCATAGATATATTGGGTATGCGCAGCCGTACCGATTGGGATGAGAAAAAACAAAAGCAAGTAAGGCTCATAGTACATAATTCATTAGCGGTAGTATTCCTTGCCTGTGTATTCTTCTTCAGAGAGGTAGACAATGGTTCGCTGATACAGACATTACTGGTTGTGGCGGGTTATACCTATGGCCCGCTGTTGGCGCTGTTTGCATTCGGTATACTCACTAAAAGAAACGTACACAACCCAACAGTGCCTATTATATGTCTCTCTGCACCGGTGTTCTGCTACATGCTGAAACAGAATGATAAAGCATGGCTGGGCGGATATACAATAGGAACAGAATTACTCATCATAAATGCTGCGCTCACATTTATACTCCTGTATGTACTGTCGACGAAGGATAAACAAATTGAACTAAAAGGATTATAGTATGAAAGACAAACTGACGAACATTAAGCTGAGAGACTGGACAGAAACACGTGCCCACTCCAGCTGGCAGGTGTTCAAAATAATGGCGGAATTTGTAGAAGGTTTTGAGCAGATGGCTAAGATAGGGCCATGTATCTCCATCTTCGGTTCTGCAAGAACAAAACCGGGCAATAAGTATTTTGAACTTACAGTGGAGATAGCAAAACGTCTTTCAGAAGAAGGCTTTGGTATCATAACAGGTGGTGGCCCCGGTATTATGGAGGCAGGTAATAAGGGTGCGAATATGGCCGGAGGCAGGTCTGTGGGATTGAATATAGAATTGCCATTTGAACAAAATCCCAACCCGTATATAGACCGCGATAAAAACCTGAACTTTGATTACTTCTTTGTACGTAAGGTAATGTTTGCCAAATACTCCCAGGGTTTTGTGATGATGCCCGGAGGTTTTGGTACAATGGATGAATTTTTTGAGATAGCCACGCTGATACAAACAGGTAAGTTCACGCATACGCCTATGATATGTATGGGCTCTGCCTATTGGAAAGGATTGTTTGACTGGATGCGTGCTACTATGCTGGAAGAAGAAGCCAATATCAGTCCCGGCGATCTTGAGATGATAAAAATATTTGACACGGCTGAAGAAGTGGTAACCTACCTGAGGGAGTTCTATACACACAATAAGTTGCAGCCAAACTTCTAAGCGTTTATGACACAATTGCTGATACCTAAAGACATCAATAAATATGCTGAAGACTTCACTACCCCCGAGTCTGCAGTACTGGCAAAGCTGAACAGGGAGACCAATATGAAAGTGGAACTGCCTGTTATGCTTTCAGGGCAATTACAGGGCAGGATGCTGGAATTCATCAGTCGTATGATAAGCCCGAAAAGGGTGCTGGAAATAGGTACATATACAGGTTATTCTGCTATTTGCCTTGCCATGGGACTGGCTGAAGACGGCCTGCTGCATACCATTGATATAAATGAGGAACTGCAGGACATGTGTTTTCGTTATTTTTGTGATGCCGGACTGGAACATAAAATAGTACAGCATATAGGTAAAGGTGGTGATATAATACCGGGTATGAATGAAATATTTGACCTTGTATTTATAGATGCCGACAAACAGAACTATTGTATGTATTATGATATGGTCTTTGACAAAGTACCTGTAGGTGGTTATATACTGGCTGACAATGTGTTGTATGACGGCGAGGTAGTATTGCCCGAACAGGAACAGTCGAAGAATGCAAAGGCAATGCATGCATTTAATAAGAAGGTGATGGCGGACACCCGGGTAGAGCAGGTACTGATGCCTGTGCGCGACGGGTTATTATTGATAAGAAAAATAGCGAACTGATCATAAACATGCGGATGATAAAAAAAGGAATGGTGTTTGCCTGCACGATGCTGGCAATAGTAATGAATGTATCAGCACAGGATGATGCAAGTATCAGGAATTACATAGCCAGGTACAGGGAGCTAGCTATGGAAGAACAACAGCGCAGTGGTATACCTGCCGCCATAACACTGGCACAGGGTATACATGAAACACTGGCTGGTACCAGTGAGCTGGCTACGCAGGCTAATAATCACTTCGGCATTAAGTGCAAAAAAGACTGGACGGGCGAAACATTCCTGCATACAGATAATGCACCAAATGAATGTTTCAGGAAATACCCTGATGTTGAATCATCATTTAGGGACCACTCTGATTATCTTGTAAAGAG
The DNA here is from genome assembly GCA_044227125.1 of Flavipsychrobacter sp. GTDB lineage: Bacteria > Bacteroidota > Bacteroidia > Chitinophagales > Chitinophagaceae > Polluticoccus. The sequence goes on along the minus strand of JBGAFS010000002.1, from coordinate 288,168 downwards.
CATACGTTACGAATCACTGTTCAGGTTATCTATTACAGATTATACCGCATGGGCATACGGGCTGAAACAATGCGGTTATGCGACCAACCCGAGGTATGCACAGGTGCTGATAAAATACATAGAAGACTACAGGTTGCAGGATTATACCTATGCAGCTATGAGTAATAATCGTGTACTGCAAAACAGGTATGCAACCCGCCAGTCGGAAATAATACCCGAGCACGACCCTGTAGCAATACCGCCATCTGCAGCACAGGAACAAAACAATGTGGCAGAAAGCAAACCAGTTGCAGAACCGGTACAAGTTGTAAAGCCTGCAACGCCTGTAGTTGCTGCTGCCCCCAAACCTGCTGTGGTTGCTGCATCTGCACCGGTATTCAATCAGCCTAATGCAGACCTGCCGCCATATGGTGTAGTGGTAAAAGCAAATGGCCTGAAAGCAGTGTATGCTAAAAAAGGAGAGACTCCGCTGGAGTATGCCTATAAATATAACGTACGTTATTCAAGACTGCTGGAGATAAACGAGATAGACGAACGCCCGTTTCCGCAGGATATGTTCGTATACCTGGAACGTAAAAACTTCAGGGGTAATAAACCACAGCATAAGGTGGCAGCAGGTGAAACACTGGCCATGATATCGCAGGCAGAGGGTGTACAGATGAAATACCTGAAATCTATGAACCTGCTGCAGGAAAATGAAGAGCCGCAACCCGGCGTTGTACTGGAACTGCAAAGACAGGCAGCAAAAAAGCCGGCATTTTATCTGGTAACTGAAGAGATGCGTGCAAAGACAGTGATTGTAAATGCACCGCCTAAATCTGTTTTGCCTTCAACACCTGCCAAGCCCGTGACAGAAACTAAACCTGCTGTAGTTGCTGCACCCAAACCTGCTACTAAACCACAGGTAAAGGCAGACACACCTAAAGTTGTGGTACAGGAGTCGGTAAAGCCTGCAAAGAAACCGGACACTGTTGCGGTAACAATTCCTGAACGAAAAGAAGCACCTGCCCCGGTTATAAAAGAAGAGATAAAGCCTCAAATAGAAGAACCGGTAGTAGCCGCAACAATAAAGACAGAACCTAAACCGGTGGTAGTAGCAGAACCTGTACAAACACCTGCAACTCCGGTGATGAATACCGAACAGAAACCATCAACAGCGGTACAGGTAGCTGCAGCACAGGAACCGCCGGCAACTGTAGAAACAAAAGTGGAACCTAAACAGGAACCGGTAAAAGAAGCAGTACTACCTCCAACAACATTACCAGCACAGGAGAAACCTGCCGTAGTGGCTGCTAATACAGAGGCAAAACTACCCGCAGCCACGCTGCCCGAAACAAAACCGAAAAATAGCGAACCGGAGAAACCTTCAAAACCGGAAGAGCCTAAAGATGAGCTTACGCTGCTGAAAGAGAAATTTGATAAGGTAGTGTATGCAAAACAAAATGCTAAACCTGCACAGCAGCCTGCTGAACCTGTAAAACAGGAAGTGAAAACTGAACAGGTTATAGCAACACCTGCAACACAGCCTGTTGCTGCTAAGCCAACTGTAATTATAGATAATGTGCAGACATTACCGCCATCAAACGACCCCACTAAGTATTATGTTGTGAAGAGAGGCGATACTGCATTTACCATTGCTAAAGCACATAACATAACTATGCGCCAGTTGATGAACTGGAATGGTCTTGATTTTGATGCTATACAGGTAGGCCAGAAACTGCGTGTGAAACCATGATACCAGATGCAAATCATCCGTGTACATAACAGGCCGTTCAGGCCATATATCAATGCTGCCGAAATAGCTATCCGGGTTGCAGAGATGGGCAGGCAGATAAGTGTGGATTATGCGGGTAAAGACCCTTTATTCCTGGGTATACTGAATGGTTCCTTCATCTTTGCAGCAGACCTGTTCAGGTCTGTAGATATACCGGCTGAGATATCATTCATTAAACTGGCATCTTATAAGGGCACTACCTCTACGGGCAATGTGATAACTGCTATAGGGCTGGAAGAAAACCTGCGCGGCAGGCATGTGATAATAGTTGAGGATATAGTAGATACAGGCAAAACGATGAGCCATTTTATACCTGAATTACAGCAGCGAGGGCCTGCTTCAGTAAAAATAGCCTGCTTCCTGTCTAAGCCGGATGCTATGAAATATAATATTACACCTGATTATACAGGGTTTGTGATACCGGACAATTTCGTAGTAGGCTATGGCCTTGATTATGATGGCTACGGCAGGAATTTTAAAGACCTGTATGTACTCGCCGATCAGTAAAAGATTTCTTTAGCAGTAAGTTGTTTATCAATGATACCTGCATTATAAGCATGGCTGAACATCTGTTCTATAGCTGCGGTGCCGCTTACACCGAGGTCGGTAGTGTATTCATTCACATACAGGTCTACATGTTTACGCATGATATCTTCTTCCATTTCCTGGGCATTGCATTGTACAAACGGGCTTAATGAAGGATAGTTTTTCCATGAAACAGCAAGACTGGCTTTGATAATGTCGTCAATTTTCTGTGCAAGGGCTTTATCAAAACTCCTGCGTACAACAATTCCGCCAAGGGGTATGGCAGCGTGCATGGTCTGCTCCCACCAGTCGCCCAGGTCCACCAGTTTCACCAGTCCCTTTTGCATATAAGTAAAGCGGCTCTCGTGTATAATGAGCCCGGCGTCAAATTCGCCATTCAGTACAGCATCTTCTATACGACTGAAAATAACCTCAGTTTTATTTTTTGCAGCCGGGTAAGCAAGGGATAGCAACAGGTTTGCTGTAGTGTTAATGCCAGGTATGGCAATTTTCATGTTACCAATATCTTGCATATTTACAGGCTTCTTAGCTATCAGCAAGGGGCCTACACCATTCCCGAGGGCACTACCGCTATGAAGCAAGGCATACTTATCCGTTGTATGTAAAAAAGTATTATAGCTTAACTTAGTGATATCCAATTTGCCTTCAGTAGCCCACCTGTTCAGGGTTTCCACATCTTCCATCACATAATCAAAGTTGATGTCGCCCGTGTCTATGGTATTATTGACCATAGCATCGAAGATAAAAGTGTCGTTCGGGCAGGGGCTAAATCCAAGAGTCAGTTTCATAAGACTGCAAAATTAAGCCATAAAGGGCACGTTAGCCCGGCTGGTTACCCCGGGTATAGCAAAAAGATGACGATAATCACCTTTTTTACCTACCTGCATCATCTGGTGCGGACGTGGCTAATAATACTTTCGTAAGGTTAAAATGCCCATAATGTCTAAAGTCTTATTCTCAAAATACCGCCAATTTGATTTGGGGGAATTGATTGAGAAGCTTGATAATGATTATTACCAGGTCACTGAAGAAATGTGCAATAATGCACATAGCCATGCTATGCAGTTATTGCAGAAGAGCAACCATGAATCTACCTACCTGTACATAACACTCTGTAATGAACTCACAGGAAAGATAAAAGAATATGTGAAGCTGAGAAGAAGTGTGGTAAAACCATATGTGGTAGAACTGCACCAAAAAGACGCAGAAGGACATAATTGCACCAACTGCTCCGGTAAATGCTATTCGGAGCATAGCATGCAAATGAAAATATTAGTCGACTCTCATATCAGGATACGCGAAGTGCTGGAACAATTAAGGAACGGTAAACTGCGTGAAATGCCCGATACGATCTACCCGCTTGCTTACCGGGTATTCAGCAATGAAATAACATTGCTTGAATCTATTCTCACTGAATTGTATTATCTTGAAGAGGTGAACCTGATTCCGAGAGTTTCTGACGCTCAAAAGAAGATCAATGCTTACAGCTAAGAACGAAAGGAACACCATCATAGTAAGGAAACCTGTGCAGCAGGAAACTCTTTGCTACCACTGCGGCACACCATGCATCACCGATTCTATAGCTATCGATGATAAAGTATTTTGCTGCGACGGGTGTAAACTGGTTTACGAGATCATCAACGACAATGGCCTCTGCGACTATTACAAAGTGCAGAACCATCCCGGCCTCTCACAGATAAAGCCGGTAAGAAACGATAAGTACGCCTACCTCGATAATGAAGAGATAGCCAACAGGCTGCTGAAATTTACAGACGGTGATATTTCGATCATTACATTATACCTGCCGGGAGTGCATTGCAGTTCCTGCATGTGGCTTATGGAGCATATGTATAAGCTCAATCCCGGTATCATAGAAAGCAGGCTGAACTTCAGTACTAAAGAAGTAACCATACGTTTTCGCAGGTCGCAGATAAGCCTGCGCAAAGTAGTGGAACTGCTTACTACAATTGGTTATGAACCATACATCAGCCTTGATGATGGTGAGCAGAAGAAAACTAAGAATTATAATAAGGCAAGAATATACAAGCTGGGTGTAGCGGGTTTTTGTTTCGGAAACATCATGATGATGAGTTTTCCGGAATACCTGTCTACTAATCTTGGTATAGAACACCAGTACGCGCAACTGTTCAGATACTTCAACCTGGTACTGGCATTGCCCGTATTTTTCTACAGTGCATCTGAATTTTTCTCTTCTGCTTGGGCAGGGCTCAAACAGAAGATGCTGAATATTGACGCCCCAATTGTACTGGCGCTTATCATCACGTTTACACGCAGCCTGTATGAAGTACTAACCAATACAGGCTCAGGCTACTTCGATAGTATGAGTGGTATCGTATTCTTCATGCTGGTGGGCAGGGTGGTACAGGAGCGTACCTATAAATCAATATCATTCCACAGAGATTATAAAGCATACTTCCCGATAGCAGTAGATGTAGTAACTCCAAATGGTATAGAAAGCCGCAACCTGCAGGACCTGAAGGAAAAAGATGTTGTAGAACTGCATAATGAAGAGATAATACCTGCAGATGCTATAGTGATAAGAGGCAATGCAAGAATAGACTACAGCTTTGTAACAGGTGAAAGTGAGCCTGTAAGTATTGAGGAAGGTAAGACTGTATATGCAGGCGGAAGACAGGTAGGGGAGAAACTCACCATACAGATAATAAAACCTGTTGCCGGTAGTTACCTCACATCACTGTGGAACCACCACGCATTTGCCAAAGACAAAGCTGAAAAGAACCGCGAGAACAGTGTGATACACCTGTTGAGCCGTTATTTCACGATTGTATTGTTTGTATTAGCAGGCATTACGGCTGCATACTGGGCTATGCACGACCCTTCTAAAATATTGCCAAGTGTATCTGCTATGCTGATAGTAGCCTGCCCCTGTGCACTGCTGCTGGCAGATACCTATACTAATGGTAATATTCTGAGGCTGCTAAGTAATAACGGTCTTTACCTCCGCGATGCTACCGTAATTGAACAACTGGGTAATATAGACCATGTAGTTTTCGATAAAACAGGCACGCTTACACAGGGTGGAAACCATATCAATTATGCCGGCCACATGCTTAATGAAGAAGAGCTGACATGGGTATACAATGTAGTGAAACACAGTAAACACCCTTACAGCAAGGCGCTGGCGCAGTTTATAGGCATCAGGCCGCATATAGATGCATTTAGCTGGAAAGAAATACCCGGTGCAGGACTCGTTGCTGACATACGAGGCAACAACATACTGGTAGGCTCTGCAAAGCTTACAGAAGCAAAAGAAGATAAAGAGAATGCGCCGCAACTATATATTCGCATCAACGATCAACTGACTGCTGTTTACGTAACGCCCGATTTCAGGGATTCTATACCACAGGTAATACCAACACTGGCACAGAAGTATAAACTTTCCCTGCTATCGGGAGATAATGATAAACAGAGAAAAGTACTGTCAGAATTATTCAGCAGCAAAAACAACCTGTTATTCAGGCAAAAACCTATAGACAAACTGAACTATATCGACAGCCTTCAAAAACAGGGAGATAATGTGCTGATGATAGGAGACGGCCTTAATGATGCCGGTGCATTACAACAAAGTAATGTAGGCATTACCCTGGCTGATGATATCAATAACTTCACCCCTTCCTGCGATGCGATACTAGATGCCAAAAAATTTGCATCATTACCATCGTTGCTGAAGCTTTCAAGGTCGGCGAGGTGGGTCATCGGTTTTGCGTTTACAATATCAATACTATACAACATAGCGGGCTTATATATATCTGTAAAGGGTATGATGAGCCCGATGATAGCAGCTATCCTGATGCCGATAAGCACTATATCTATTGTTTTAATAACAACAGGTGCCAGTAGTCTTATGGCTTTAAGATATCGCCTCGGGCTTAAAGGCTGATACCTTACAAAAACATGACAAAAATCATGTTTTTGCTTGAGTATCATCATAAGACGACGCTATGGGCGGAAGTAGTTTTGAATGTTAAAAAAAAATTAAAGCCTTATGAGTGCATTATACCTGTTAGTATTAGCCAGTATCGCTGTAGCAGCAGTGTTTTTAGCCGCATTCATTTGGAGTGTAAAGTCTAATCAATATGAAGACCAGAAAGGTTCTGCAATGAGAATGCTTTACGATAATGACAGCAATAGCAATCAATCCTCTAACTGATAACTAAAAAAAAGTAACTACATGAGTACTTTTTCTCAACCAAACCAATTAGACAAATTCTATTACGACAATAAGATCGTAAAATGGTTTGCCTACGCAACAATTCTGTGGGGCCTTGTAGGTATGCTTGTCGGGGTGCTGGCCGCATTCCAGCTGGTGTTCCCGCAACTGAACCTGGGCCTCGCGCAAACCACATTCGGCCGTGTAAGGCCATTGCACACAAATGCGGTGATATTCGCGTTTGTAGGTAACGGTATTTTCATGGGCGTTTATTATTCATTACAACGCCTGCTGAAAGCCAGGATGTTCAGTGATGCACTGAGCAAACTGCATTTCTGGGGCTGGCAGCTAATAATAGTTCTTGCTGCTGTAACCCTGCTGGCAGGTTATACTACCGGTAAAGAATATGCAGAGCTTGAGTGGCCGCTGGATATACTCATAGCACTGATATGGGTAACATTCGGTGTAAACATGTTCGGTACCATCCTTAAACGCAGGGAGCGGCACCTGTATGTGGCCATTTGGTTCTATATAGCCACATTCGTAACAGTAGCCATGCTGCATATCGTTAACTCTATAGAGATACCATTCTCTATGCTGAAATCCTACTCATGGTATGCAGGTGTGCAGGATGCACTGGTGCAATGGTGGTACGGGCATAATGCGGTTGCGTTCTTCCTTACTACTCCTTACCTGGGCGTTATGTATTACTTCATGCCTAAGGCTGCAAACAGGCCGGTGTATTCGTACCGTTTGTCTATCATCCACTTCTGGGCGCTGATATTTATATATATATGGGCTGGTCCGCACCACCTGTTATATACAGCTCTGCCTGACTGGGCACAGTCACTTGGTACAGTATTCTCTGTAATGCTTATTGCACCATCATGGGGTGGTATGCTGAATGGTCTGCTGACACTGCGCGGTGCATGGGACAGGGTACGTGAAGATGTGGTGCTGAAGTTTATGGTGGTAGCAGTAACAGCATACGGTATGGCTACGTTTGAAGGCCCGATGCTGAGTTTGAAAAATGTGAATGCTATAAGTCACTTTACAGACTGGACAATTGCACACGTACACGTTGGTGCACTTGGTTGGAATGGCTTCCTGACATTCGGTGTGCTTTACTGGCTGATACCAAGAATGTTCCAGACAAAACTGTATTCACAGAAAATGGCCAACTGGCACTTCTGGATAGGTACACTGGGTATAGTATTCTATGCAGTGCCAATGTACTGGGCTGGTTTCATGCAAAGCCTTGCGTGGAAAGAGTTTACTCCGGAAGGCCAACTGAAATACCAGTTCCTTGAGACTGTAACACAAATGCGTCCTTTCTACCTGATGCGTGGTATAGGTGGTTCATTGTACCTGCTGGGTGCTATTATGATGACATATAACCTCATCAAAACTATTAAGAGCGGTGCTGCTGTTAATGATGAAGCTGCTGAAGCTGCACCATTGAGCAAGGTATATGAAGCGCATGATGGTAAATACCACTGGCACCGCTGGATAGAACGCCGCCCTGTACAAATGCTGATATTGAGCCTTGTGATGGTAGGTATAGGTGGCCTGGTTGAAATAGTACCAACATTCCTTGTGAAATCAAACATACCAACAATTACCAGTGTGAAACCGTATACTCCGCTGGAATTACAGGGACGTGATATATATGTAAGAGAAGGTTGTTACACCTGTCACAGCCAGATGATACGTCCGTTCCGCAGTGAAGTAGCGAGATATGGTGAATACTCTAAAGCAGGCGAATTCGTTTATGACCATCCATTCCAGTGGGGTAGTAAGCGTACTGGTCCTGACCTGGCACGCATAGGTGGTAAGTATCCTGACAGCTGGCACTTCAACCATATGTATGAGCCATCGAGCATGTCTCCGGGTTCTATCATGCCAAACTATCCGTGGTTGTTTGATAATAGCCTGGATACTGCAATAACCGGCGCTAAGATCAGGGCTATGCAAACACTTGGTGTACCATATCCTGCAGGATATGACCAGGTGGCAAACAAAGACCTGATGGAGCAGGCAAACCAGATACAGGCTAATCTTGAAAAAGATAACATCAAAGTGAAGAGTGATAAAGAAATAATAGCCCTGATTGCTTACCTGCAACGCATGGGTAAAGACATAAAGCTGGAACAAAAAGCAACAGCAAGTAATTAATCTTAAAAACAGCAGTATATGAAATTCAAGAATTATCTGGAAGGCATAGTAGGAGTAGGGACATATCCTATGGTATCGCTGTTTATTTTCTTCACATTCTTCGTAATACTCACTGTATGGGCAGTACGTGTGAATAAGGGGTATATCAGTGAGATGAAAAATTTACCGTTCGGAAAAGAGAACGAAAACAACTAACAAAAAAAATGTACGATCATGCGCACATATTTGAATAAGAATTTTCTCCTGTTAATATTCCTTCTTGCACCCGCCCTGGTGCAGGCAGCAGATGCCGCCCCGGCACAAAGTAGCGGTTCAATGAATGTAATGCTCATAGGGTTGGTAAGCCTTGTAGTAATACTGTTCTTTGCAATCGCGGTACTGGGCAACACATTACGTCAGCTTGGTTTTGTGTATCGTGACAAAATGAGAGCTGAAAGAAGGGCTAAAGGTTTGATGAAGAGCGTGGTGCTGCTTTTAGCTGCCGGACTGGCTTCGGTAAGTGCCTATGCACAGGATGCTGCAGCAGAAGCAGCTCCCGTATCGACCAGTATAGCTGGTATGGCCAAATCAGATTTCTATGCACTCATAGGTATCATAACTGTAGAGTTGCTGGTAGTGGTAGCCCTGACATTGCTGATACGCAATGTAGCAAGGATGATAGGCCAGGAAATAGAAACAGAAGCAAGCCCTGCTAAAACGAAAGCACCTAAAGTGAATTTCTGGGATAGGTTTAATAACGTGGTATCAATTGAAAAAGAGCAGGATATCATGCTCGACCACGATTATGATGGTATTAAGGAACTGGATAACAGCCTGCCACCATGGTGGAAGTATGGTTTCTACCTGACCATAGTTGTAGCTATAGTGTATATATGGTACTACCATGCAGGTGGCAATGGCCCGAGCTCTTATGATGAGTATGTGGCAGAGGTACAAAAAGGTGAAGCGGATAAAGCTGCATACCTGGCAAAATCAGCTAATAATGTAGATGAAAATACAGTGACTATGGGCGATGCAGCAAGCATAGCCGCAGGTAAAACCATATTTGAAACTACTTGTGCTGCCTGCCATGCTAAAGATGGCGGTGGCGGCGTGGGGCCAAACTTCACTGATGAATACTGGCTGCATGGTGGCAGTATCAAAGATGTATTTAAGTCTATTAAATACGGTTGGCCTGATAAAGGTATGAAGAGTTGGAAAGATGATTTCTCTCCTAAGCAGATCGCAGACCTGGCCAGCTATGTAAAATCTCTGAAAGGTACTACTCCGGCAGCACCAAAAGAAAAACAGGGTGAACTGTATATTGAAGGCGGTGCCGCCCCGGCAACAGACTCAACAAAAGCAACAACGGACTCAACGAAGAAGGTAGCGATCAATTAGAAGAATATTTGTAACATAAACTAAAACAAGGCAATTTAGTTATGAGCGGCAATAGTGATAATCCCGCATCCTATAGGGATAAGGTAGCAACAGTAGATAAACAAGGTAAGAGGATATGGATATTTCCTCAAAAGCCCAAAGGTAAATTATATAATGCACGTACTTGGGTCAGTATTTTTTACATATTGATCTTTGTAGCGCTGCCATTTATAAAATATAAAGGACACCCACTCTTTCTAATTAACGTACTCGAACGAAAATTTATCCTGTTCGGCCAGATATTCTGGCCACAGGATTTTTTCATTTTCGGACTGAGTATGATATTATTTATCGTATTCATAGCCCTGTTTACGGTAGTGTTCGGGCGCATATTCTGCGGCTGGGTATGCCCGCAAACGATATTTATGGAAATGATATTCCGCAAGATCGAATACTGGATAGAAGGCGATGCGAATGAGCAGAAAATTCTGGCCAAACAACCCTGGAATACTGATAAGATATTTAAGAAGGTAATGAAGTGGACTGTGTTCTGGGTATTGAGTTTTATCATTGCCAACTTCTTTCTTGCTTATATAATAGGTATAGATGAATTAAGACAGATAATAGCAGAGCCTGTGAGTAGGCATAGTGGCGGATTTATTGCCTTACTGATATTCACAACGGTATTCTTCTTCGTGTACTCATGGATGAGAGAACAGGTATGTACTGTGGTATGTCCTTACGGACGTATGCAGGGTGTGTTGCTGGACAGGAATTCCATTATTGTTACTTACGACCATGTGCGCGGTGAGCAAAGAGGTAAATTCAAAAAGAATGAGGAACGTACTATAGGAGATTGTATAGATTGTGCTCAGTGCGTAAAAGTATGCCCTACCGGAATAGATATACGAAATGGTACACAGCTTGAATGCACTAACTGTACTGCCTGTATAGATGCATGTAACCATATGATGGAAGCTGTAGGTTTACCAACGGGCCTGATACGTTACGCATCGGAAAGTAATATTTCTGAAAAGAAACCTACAAGGTTTACCGGAAGGATGAAGGCTTATACAGCTGTGATGACCATATTGCTGGGCGTACTGACATTCTTATTACTGAGCAGAACAGACGTAGGTATAACTATACTGCGTACACCGGGACAATTGTACCAGGAATTGCCTAATAATAAAATAAGCAACCTGTATAATTATAAATTCCTGAATAAGACCTATGTCGATAAACAACTGGTATTAAAACCTGAGAATTTTGAAGGTGATATAAAACTGGTAGGTGAAGAAAAACTGAATGTGCCTAAGGAAGGATATGCAAATGGTTCACTGTTTATTACCGTAGACCATAAAACAATAACTAAACGCAAAACCAAATTACAGATAGGGGTTTATGAAGAAGGTAAGAAAATAAAAGTGATTACAACATCTTTCCTGGGACCTTTTACATCTAATTAAAAACAAAAAACATTATGACTACTATGAAAATGAACTGGGGTGCAAGAATAGCACTGTTATATAGCGGCTTTGTTGTTTTAATAGCCATATTAGTTATAGGTAGTATGAGGCAGAGTTTTGATCTGGTAACCCCCGACTATTACCAGCAGGAAATAAAATACCAGAACGTAATAGATGCTGGAAAGAACCAGGCAGGGCTATCAACTGCTGTAAGCCTTAGTGCCAACGAGCAGGTAGTAACATTTAATTTTCCTGTTGAGTTTACAGGGAAGACCGTGACAGGCGAAGTGCAGTTTTACAGTCCTGTAAAATCTGCATGGGATAGGAAGATAGCACTGAATGTAGTGAACAATACCATGCAGGTAAGCAGGGCACAATTGATGCGTACGGGCTATAATGTAAAGATAAACTGGACCTGCGACGGCAAACCATATTACCAGGAATCGCAAATAAATCTGTCTAAATAATGGGAACGCTGACGCTTACAATGGCCCTGCTGATGGGGTTTACGGGCAGCCTGCACTGTGCAGGTATGTGCGGGCCTATTGTATGGGTGATGCCATTCCAGGCATTGCAGGGTGTGAAGAAATGGTTAGGCATAGCGCTTTATCATGCAGGCAGGATAACAGTGTACGGGCTTATGGCTGTACTGTTTTTTTCGTTCAAATCATTGTTTCACCCAGAATGGCAGCAATATATTTCAATAGGTTTGGGTATTCTCCTCTTGCTGGCAGGTATCATATCATTTATACCCGGGCATACACTAAAGATATCGCTGCCATGGGCTGGCTTTGTAAGAAAACAACTGGGTAAATTTATTGGCAACCCCAGCTTGGGTACACTGCTTATGTCCGGCATGCTGAATGGTTTGCTGCCTTGCGGATTGACATACATGGCACTATCTGCCTCAGTTGCAGCTACAGAAGCTATATATGCATTCCTGTTTATGGTAGTTTTTGGTATGGGAACAGTACCTATGCTGGTATCATTGACTGTATTGAAAAATAAAGCAGCATTTTTAAGAACGGCGCATATACGCAAACTGGTACCGGTAGTAATGTTTGTATTTGGTTGCCTGTTTGTAGTACGTGGCATGAATCTGGGTATACCATACCTTAGCCCTAAGGTGACAGTGGAGAAACATGAAATAAAGAGTAGTTGCTGTCATAAAGCGAAAGAATAATGCTGCGGTACATTGCCATATTCCTGTTGTTATTCAACGGCATAGGTGCCTTATATGGCGGCGGGTTGCTGATAATGGATCCGACGGGTCGTTTACTAAAGCTGCCGTTTGAGTATATAAGCGATACTGTTTTCGGAAACTACCTGCTACCAGGCATTGTATTATTCCTGTTTCTTGGTGTGGGTAGCATAGTGCTGGCGGCATTAACTTTTTTCAGAAAGTATAATTATGGCAGGTTGATGATGTACCTGGGGCTAATAATCGTGGTATGGCTTAGCGTACAGCTCATTACAATACGCATCACGTACTTTCTGCAATACATTATCGGGGCTGTTGCTCTGCTTTTGGTGCTTATTGGTTATCGGTTGCAGAAAAATATTGTTAATAAAGAGATAATCCGCGAATGACAGAGCTGCTGCTGACCAGAATCATTTTTTTGCCTGATGCAAATTTGCCAATAAACCTGAACGTAAGTATAATTTTATCACCTTAGAATTACCGTGCACAATGCTTATAGATAAAGCACAACATTATATACATGAACTTGATACCTGGCTGCGGGCACTGGAATACCTGCGCGAGGAAAATGTGCATTTGAAAAATCACCTGTCTAATATAGCTGTACATGATCTTGATCGTTCTTTATTAGACCGTGTAGAGTATTTTCAAAACCAGTTTTTGAATAAAGATGCGTTGATAGCTCTGTTAAGGCATGAAATAGCTGACCAGAAAAGAACAGCAGAAAAGTCAAAAGATGATCATCATTTTCATGAACCAGATACTACACGCAGGCAGGATAAGCTGAGGCGTGATATGGAAACTACCGAGCGGGAATTCAATAAACTGAAGTCAGAGTTCAACAGGTTTGTCTCTTTGCATGTAGAAGTTTAGTTGAGCATATTGTTCAGCTTCTTCTTATCCAGCAATACAATATTGCCCTCCCTTATATCTATCAGTTTTTCGTCTTTAAAATCACTGAGTGTCCTTATAAGTGATTCTTTTGCTGTGCCTGCAAGATTGGCAAGGTTTTCGCGGCTTATGTCAATTGAGAATTGCTCATTGTCATTTATCTTATACTTGTTGTATAACATTATAAGAGTATTGGCAACTTTCTTACGCAGCGAGTCATAAGCAAGCCCCAGTAACTGGTTTTCTTTTTCTGATACATTGTTGGCCAGCAACTGGATGAATTTTTTCATCACATCCCTGTTGGTATTGATGAGCAGGTCAAAATCTTCTTTAGGTATTACCGCAATTTCAGATTCTTCCATTGCTTCTGCCGTTTCTTTATAAGATGATTCTTCAAGCAGTGCATTGTATCCGAAAAAGTCACCCTCGTTATACAACCCAACTATAAGCTCCTTGCCGTCATCGTTGGTTTTGTAATTCTTTATTTTTCCTTTTTGCACATAGTAGAGTCTTAGGGCATGGTTACCTTCTGTGTAAATGGTTTGTTTTTTCTTGTACTTATTGACACTACGATTCTCAACAAACTGCTTTAATACATCTTTGCCCATTGCTGTGCTGATGATGGTGTTGAGACCGTTGATGTCGTTACTGATCTCTTCTTTAAGCAGAGCAGATTTTTTCAGCCTGCTTTCTATAGCGCTTAATAATTCTGTGCCATTAAATGGTTTGGTGATGTAGTCATCCGCCCCCAGCTCCATGCCTTTACGTATTTCAGCACGTTCTGCTTTGGCAGTTAGAAATATGAATGGAATATTTTGAGTTGAAGGATCTTTCTGCAACATATGTATTACGCCATAACCATCCAGCACAGGCATCATGATATCGCATACTATTACATCGGGCTTGTGTTCTATAGCCAGGGCAACACCTACTTTACCGTTCTCTGCAGTAAGCACTTTATAGTTAGCCAATTCAAGTATCTCAGACATATTGTCCCTGATATCCTGGTTGTCCTCTATCAGCAATATTGTTTTCATATTTAAATGTTTTTCTGTTTAAAGTGGATAATGAATTCCGTGCCTTCGTCGAGCACGCTGTTAAAGCTGATATCGCCATTCATCAGTTCTGCATACTTAGCAACAATGTGCAGACCAAGACCTGTGCCCTGGATATTGGTAACATTAGCACCCCTGAAAAAGCGTTCAAAAAGATGTTGCTGATCTTCTTCAGAAATACCGCAACCAGAATCCTTTACCTTTAATGTTAATTCATTTTTGTTTCCTGCGGTTGATATGTTAATGTCTGATCGTTCTGGCGAAAATTTAATAGCATTAGAAAGAAGGTTCATGATTATATGCTTCAGCAGTGAAGCATCAAGCATATATTCTTTATCGCCGCTATGGTTGTATTTGATAACTTGCCCAGGCTTAACAATTGTGCTAAGTTCAGATATTACCTGCCCAATGAACCCGGGAATATCAATATCTGCCATGCGCACCTGTATACGCCCTTCCTCTATCTTGCCAACAGACAGGAAATCGTTGAGTATGTCTGTGAGCATGTTGACAGAAGAAACAATGCGTTGAATATGCTTTTCGCGCTTGGGCTGGTCTTCCGTACTTTTGTATTGCGTAACAAGAAATGCAGATGATAAAACTGTGCTTAACGGGGTTCGGAATTCATGAGATGCCATAGAAACAAACCTCGATTTCAGTTCGTTGAGTTCTTTTTCTTTTTCAAGTGCCTCGGTCAAAGATTGTGTACGTTCATTTACTTTCTGTTCCAGTTCTTCATTTATTTTTACCAGGGCGTTCTCTGAAATCTTGCGTATGGTAATGTCACTGATGAATGCAATAGCAAACTTACCTTCTGTAGTGCTGTACGTGCTCAGGCTTACTTCAACCGGAAATTCTGATCCGTCCTTTTTTATTGCAAACAGGTCCATGCCTGTACCCATTGGGCGGCTATGGGGGTTATGTGTCTGGTATTGATTCCTGTGAGTTTCATGCCTGCCATGAAACCTGTTAGGTATAAGCACTTCTATTTTCTTGCCGGATAGTTCTTCCTGTGTATAGCCAAATTGTTTCAATGCAAATTCATTGACCAATACGATCTTACCTGCTTCGTCGACAGTAATGATGCCGATTGCAGCATTATTAAAGAGGGCTTCAAACTGCTGGGATGTATTAGGATTATTCACAATTTGCCTTAGGTCTTAGTGCTTTTTAATTCATGTATAAAAATAAAACAAACTTTTGGGTAATGGGAGTGTAATATGAACTGCGCTTAGTTTTAGCAAATGAAATTATAGACTATCTTTGCAATCCCCAAATGAAATTTTGTTCATTTTGTTCGGGAAGTGGCGCAGCCCGGTAGCGCACTTGTATGGGGTGCAAGGGGTCGCAAGTTCGAATCTTGTCTTCCCGACAGATAAGCTCAGCAATTTCTTTATTGCTGGGCTATTTTATTGCCCTAAAATCATTTACTAGTAAGGGTTTTAGTCTATTCGGGTTGTTGAAATTCTATAACAATTCTACAGTAGTACCACCGTAATATTTCGTCTATTTCATGTTGCTTTTGAGTCCATATACGAGACCAGAAGTAGACCAAATTTTTACTTTTTCACTAATAATTTCTCATAAAATGAATATCCCAAGCTATAAAATATATCTGTATCTAAGAAAATCCAGACCTAATAGAGACAATAAATGTCCAATATACATCCGTATCAGTCTACGGAATAGAAAAATGGAATTCCCATCTGGTCAATATGTATTTCCTGAGAATTGGGATGTGAATAAGCAGAAAATTATTCGAACAAAAGATGCTCATTCAGGTAATACTATGTTAGCAACAATAAAGTCAGATATCAATCAAAATATTTCACGGTTATATGTTAGTCAAACTGAAGTTTCTTTAGATAATATTCGTAAATTATTAAAAGGAGATTATATCAGGGATACATACACACTGATTTCCGTAGCTGAGGAGCATAACTTAACATTTGAAAAGCAAGTTGGAATAAAATACAGTTACGGTAGCTACAAAAATTATAAAACCACACTTAAATATTTAAAGGAGTTTGTACCGATGTTTTCTGGTAAATCAGATATTCCACTGTCTTCCGTAAACTATAAGTTCTGTGAGGCATATTTTACCTTTCTGACTACTAAGAAGCATTGTCATACCAATGGAGCAAATAAACAGCTGCAAAGGCTCAAAAGGCTAGTTAACTATGCAATTAGGTTAGGGTATATTCAAAGCAACCCAACTACAAACTATAGCCTTGAATTTACACCTGCTAATAAAATAGCCTTAACTATGGATGAAATACATAGACTATCAGATTTAGTTTTATATAGGCAGGTTTTACTAGAAGTAAGGGATATATTCCTTATACAATGTTTTACAGGGCTTCCATATAGTGATATAAAGAGATTGTCATTAGAGCATATATCTACATCTGCTAATGGCACTATATGGATTAGGATGCAACGCCAGAAAACAGGTATAGGATTTTCAGTCCCTTTGCTAGAATGTGCATTAAATATCTTAAATAAGTACATTAAGGATAGTAAAGCTTATTTGCCTTTACTGCCTGTACTATCCAATCAAAAAATGAATGAAAACCTAAAGCTAATTCAAGAGTTGGCGGGAGTTACAAAGAATTTAACAACACATTTGGCACGACATACATTTGCTACAACTATAACTCTTAGTAATGGAGTACCTATTGAAACTGTGTCAAGGATGTTAGGACATACCAAACTTAGTACTACCCAGATTTATGCAAAAGTATTAGAGCATAAGATAGGCGAAGATATGCAAGTACTGGATAAACGTCTTAGGTCTATTTAGTTAAAGTAAAATCCAATAATTCACTTGGCTTTACCTTTAGTTTCCGAGCAATTAAGCAGATATGACTGAGGCTGGTATTTATTTTGCCAGTCTCTATCCTGCTTATTTGTGACAATGGCAGGTCACATTCATTAGCAAGTTGTTCTTGAGTAATACCTTTACTCTTTCGTACCTCACGAAGTTTATTGCCAAATTTTAGCACTCCTTCATCATCTCTGTAGTAGGATTTACTCACTTCTCAAAGTGAATACTTTAACCCACGACACGCCATAGCAAATTTGCTTAAGCAAATAATTTATAATATTTTAGCATTATAATTATTTATTGTATGAAACATATAATTATGCTTGTTATCCTATTTTCAGGAATTATTGTCAAATCTCAAACCAACTATTACAGGTATGATTCCCAAACAGGTGCATCAGAGAAAATTGGCTATTCGGAACCTGCAACAGCTAGTCAGCATCAATATTCTGAGTATGTCCCTCAATATGATTTAGGTTTATATGCTTATGGGTTAGCCAAAAAAAATGCAGAATTTGAAAATCATGTAAAAGATATCCAAAATGAAATCAACATGGCATCTCAAGCCATTTATTATCTCACTAAGATCGATGCCAATGCAGGTAATAAATTGTATTCATCAATGGAGAATTATATTAACAAACTCCGCTCAACTGCTTTAGACTATTCTGATTATAATATTTATCAGTCGGTTATGATGACTTTCGTTAATTATAAGCAGCTTGCAGACTCTTTATACAATGATAGGATTCATCAAACCAATTATTCATCTCAACCAATCAGTAGTCATAAGGAGGTCAAAGAAGAAGCAGGTGAAACAATTACAGGAATAGTTAGCGTTTATACTTGCAGTCCAATTGTTGAAGAACCATCAGACGATGCCAAAGTACTATTTCGTGCATGTAAAGATGAAAAGGTAACATTATTATATAAGGTGAATAATTATTGTTATAGGGTGTCATGTGGCAATATTAAAGGCTATTTGATGCGAAATTTTATTAAACAATGACATATTTACCACATCAATTTTTACATAGTACTAGCCAATGAGTATTGGTTAATAAATCAACCGGTTTACTGCCAAAATGCTTTAACGTAGGGTTCATTATAATGCCATTATTTCATTCAATGCATTTGGCATATTCTTTGAAGATATTATTTCTGCAATTCGTGTCGATTGTAATGTGCTAAACAAAAAGACAAAGCACAATTTTTTAATAAAATTATAAATAGACACTCCTACATATGTTTTACGGCACAATGTGCACTATAGGCAATGCCAAGTTAGGTTATTAGCCCACTAACTATATATATGTAGTTACATAGATTTCCCATAATTATTTACAGTACGGCAGGCATTAATATGCCTTGTACCAACTCAGAAAGCTGTTTGCCTGTGCAGCAGTATGTTTTACTGTGTCCATATAATTGGTCAATGTAAGAAGCCGTTAACATACCAGCAGGTTTTTTTTAAATAAAAAATATATGAAAGAACAAGATAAAGAAGAAGAAAAAAATGAGCCTATTGAAAAAAAATGGCGAACCGTAACTGACCTGTTAAAAACAGTAGACGATACTGAGCCTTGGTTAGTAGAGCCATTTATAAGAAAAGTTGGTCTGACAATGTTGGCAGGCCCATCTGATACAGGCAAGTCAACCTTGCTACGGCAACTTGCATTATCTGTTGCAACAAGACAAGCTACTTTTTTAGGTTCTAAGCTTAATGTAAATCACGGTAAAGTATGCTACATATGCACAGAGGATGATTCGGTCAGCACCAGTGAGGTTCTAAGAAAACAAGTAAAAGGATTAGGATTAACAGATACGATTGACACTTTAGCCTTTAATTATGAGTGCGAGAACCTTGAACAAGACTTAACAGACTACCTGAAATCAACCAATGTTGATTTGATAGTAGTAGATGGTTTCGCAGATACTTTTACTGGCAACCCAAACTCTCTTACGGATGTACGTAAAAGTCTTAATAAGCTTCATGCAATAGCAGTAAAAAACGGGTGTGCTATTGTTCTGATTCACCATAATGTCAAAGGTTCTGAAAAAAGTACACCAAATAAAAATATGGTTAACGGTTCACAGGCTTTTGAAGCAAAATGCAGAAGTGTATTAGATTTCAGGAATGGTACCAGTATAGATGAACGTGTGCTGACAATCACAAAGGCTAATTCCTTACCTCGTGCTGAAAAACAAAAGTCTCATATATTGAAACTTGACAACGAGCATCTGCTGTTCACACCTACAGGTACGGAAACTATTGCAGCAAGTAACGGCGTAAAGCAATCCAAATATGATGCAGTTTTATGGATTTCGCGGATGCAGGAGTATAAGGAGAAATACGGGTCATACGATGCTGCTAGAAAAAAGCTGGTAAAAGACTTTGAAGAAGACGAAGTACCAAGTAAAGCATGGTTTGTCGAGAAAATGAATGTTTCGGATAGTCAGACTAAATCCCCGGATAAAGAACCTGACCAACCGAAAGAAGAAGAACAGTTATTAACTAAAAAAACAGAACAAGATGATAAACAGTAAAATTCAATGGACAACTGATACTCATAATTTCTGGATGGGTTGTCAAAAAGTATCGGAAGGCTGTAAATACTGCTATATGCACAGAACCTTAGACAAAGATGGCAGAGACCCGTCTAAGGTATATAGAACAAGCGGTAACAATTTTTATAGACCTCAAAATGACCCAGATGGTAAATTGATATTTACATGCAGTATGAGTGATTTTTTCATCAAGGATGCTGATAAATGGCGAGATGATGCATGGTCCGTAATCAAAAATAGTCCACAGCACATTTGGCAGATTTTGACTAAAAGACCGGAAAGGATAGTTCAATGCTTGCCTGTTGATTGGGGTGCAGGTTATAAAAATGTATGGTTGGGTGTTACCGTTGAAAATCAAAAGACCTTCCACCGAGTGGAAACGCTATCCAATATACCTGCCAAACTAAGGTTTATCAGTGCAGAACCATTACTGGAAGAAGTAAATTTCTTGCAACTTTCCACTGATGGGAGCCAACCAATAAAGAAAATTGACTGGGTAATAATTGGAGGTGAAAGTGGCTTTGCTACAGGAAAATATCGTTATAGACCTACTGAAGTAAAATGGATGGAGAGAGCTGTTAATGATATTAAAAGTAATACCTCAGCATCTATATTCGTAAAACAAATGGGCACACACCTAGCAAAAAAAGGTATTGGTTCATCTGTTGAAAGAAATGGTTGGTTGTCGAATTGGCATGGTGATGATTTTGATAGATTCCCTAGTAGCTTAAAATTGCAGGAGATGCCATAATTTACTTCATCGGTAGAAACTAAAAATACCTGCTGATAATATTAGGTAATAAATACGTAGGGACTACAATGTAGGTTTCTACGTATTTTTTTTAGCTATTGTACCATTAAAGACCAAATTAAAATAGATCTCGGTCTTTTTGACGTTTTGCTATATAAGCTTTGTAATCAACACTTATGTTCAAACATTTATATCGGACAAATTTCAGTAAATAGGAATAATTCTTACAACTTGTACATTCTGTCAGAGCCTCAAGAGTACCACTTGATGGGCACGGACTATCTCCATTCTTGTATTCAAAATTACCGCAACTAATCTTAGTTCTGTTATCCTTATAGTAGATACTAATCTCTACAATTAGATCAGCTGCCTTTACACAATCATTTCTATATCCATCGAATGACCAAATGCATTTAGCTATAATTCTTTTGTTAACCTCATCTTTGATTGGTTTTGATACTAATCCTTCTTGTTTTTCTAAGAACTCCATTGCAACCTTTGCTACAACATCTTCTGTTCGGTTGTAGAAATTGTGGATATATTCAATCCTATATTTGCCACTTGTGTCCTTTGGAGTTTCCCAAATTTGTTGCGCTTGGATAGTTAAAGGGAATATTAGTAGAATAAGAAAAATTGCTTTCATTAGTAATGCTATTTAGTGCTAATAAAATTAATAAATTGATTTGATTAGTTTCTAGATATCGTTTAATAGATATTGGATATTGCACAGCTTATATTTCCTTCTACTGATGATTGAAATAGCACCAACATTATTTGTTTTCTATTAGGCATAATAAGTCCCCTACAGATTTTGTTTCTCTGTCTGTTGAGTATTTTTCAACTGATTATTTTTATTTTTCGTTTACCTCGTTTTTAGCCTTACGTTAAATAGAACTTCTTTTACTATTCAACTCTGATTAACTTCGACATTATTTAACCCTAAGACATATGCCTTAACTGCAGGTACATGTTAAATCAGTGATAAACTTGTAATAAAAACATTTTCGGTAACTATCGGGGACACCTGGGCGCTATGTTTACCTTTTATTTCAAGGCTGCACTTACTACCCGACTTCTAGAATGGGGTTGGCCTGTTTCCAGTTACTCACCATCCGAATACTTAGTATGTTACCTGATACTATTAGGGATACTTTTCAGGGATACATATTAATATTATACAAATATACTAAGTATTGTGAAATTGTCCAAATAAAATTGCTGACACAAGTAATATACTTTAACCTTGGGTGTTATAATCAAACTGATTATTTCTTAAGAATATATTCGTGATGTAGCGTTGGATAATAAAGATATGCCCATAAGTCCTAGTATACCCACTATCGTAGAATTGACTATGCACAATAATATATATAGCATTAACTTTTTTGATTATTGTCAAATAGCTAAGAAGTGAAAATTAAAGGGTTAGTAAGTTATTATGATATTCCATAAGTCAACCTAATATTCATATTTTGACCAGAATTCTTATTGTTTCCATAATATTAGATTTCAAGAATTTATTTAGATATCAATAATGTTTTTTATCAATAAATAATTGCAGATATATATATTGTATGTATATTTATGGTAGGGATTGTTACTTATGGTTATAAGTACTTCATAAGAATTCTGATATAGTTTATGGTCATATTTGGGATTGAAACTAATTAATTATTCTTGTCCCCTAAAACAACTAATTAGAATGAATTAGACTCCTTAAAAACCTCCAAAATGTATCTTTCAATTCCTATAATCATCATCATAGTACTTATTGTTTATTACTTCGGTAAGGACTCAGGTAAAGCAAGCAAAGACGTAAAGATTATGCGTCAGTTTGGCATTAATTCTTTTAAAGAACAGATGTACTTAGTTAATAGATTTGGACGTGGTAACATAACTGAATTCACAATACTAAAATATTTTATTGAAAAAGATGAAGGATTACATCCTGAATTTGAATAGTCGATATTACCAATAGCAACTAGGAAAGCATTTATATACTTTTGCTGATTTGTAAATTTAGGTTAAACATAAAATATTGTATTCAGTAAGTTTTATTATCTCTTAACATATAACATTAGCTAACTAAAGTTAAAATAGTCGATGTTACTTATAACATAAATATATACTCACTTATTATTTCTATTTTATAAAAGTGCAACATTATTATTTCATTATGTAGAATTATCTCATTTGTTAGAGAGTGACAGCTACCCAATAAATGTGCCCCCTATCCATATAGGTGACATGCTTCCATCCCCGTTACGTTTGTTTCAGTAATGTTTTCACAGTTTTACAATATAGATTAAGTATGCGTTTACCTCAAATCAATAAATGATACGCTTTGGTATAACTACACTTGAAGCTTGGTAATTGATTTGTTTTGGGATTATTGTAAACGCGTTTTGTCCTTAAGATTTATATAGTTAGACTTCTGTTCCTTGATTTAGCTAAACAATAGTTCTCAATTCCACCAATCCTGTTAAGCAGGTTATAAGGTCTCTCTCCGTAAATGGCAAGCAAACTATGCGCCAGTTAACGCAATAACAGTGTTCATACTTCACACAGTTATTACTTTTGCTGCATCACACATAGCTACCCGCGCAAATAACTGTCACACATTTTGCAGTTGCCACATACTCCATTCGGAAAACTCCTGCGTATTTAGCAAAGCTATAGCCAACACACAAAGCCAGAATAGCATTGCTAAATCCACCCGTTTTCTCGTTTGTGCTCGCCTGCGTTACTAATGGCTGCGTCCATAGCTTTTGTTAGACACACACCTACCCTTATTTCTGGCTAACACACGAAGGCTATTTAGAAATGCCACACAAAAGCTATTCCCTGTGTGTCCTTTCGCTAAAAGCTCTCAGGCCACCCCAGCCATTAGTACTCGCAACTACATTCCTTTCGTTGCACTACAGTCATTTCGTTTAAAAGGCTCGCAGTGCATTCACAATTACTCTAACATTGAAATTAGTAAATGTTCGGCTTGCTCTCAGGCTAATGAAACTTATGTACACACTACCAAAGAATTTACGTTATCCTGACCCACATGGATTTTACCTGCATGATACAAATAGTGAACCCAAATAGGTTACACAACCATTTATAGCTATACCTGATACTGGTTTAGGAAGCTTAAGAACTTGTTGCAGTATTACTACTGCTGAAGTAGATTATACACCATCTAATAACCTTATCTACATCATTAGTGCAATGCGTACTCCATGATGTTCTTTATTGTGGCGGTCAATTAAAGATTATATGAAGACTAGGGTTCACATAATAGTGTCCAGTTATAGCTTAAGCAAACCTTGAAACCCATTTTTTATTGTTACCTTTAATAACCTGTCATTTCGTCACTACTTTAATTACGAAACATGAGCATTGTAAAGTGTCTTATCACTGTACTTATAATATTCTTGCCATTCTGTAACACTATCGCAGGTTGCAAAGGGCATTTCACATTGATATCTCCAAGCGGAAAATCATACAATGTTGAAATGAAATTCTATACTGGATATGAGTTAAATAATTTAACCAACAGTCATGATTATGACAATTATGAAGGGTATGCTGTTGTTTTTTGGGGTGAAGGTCAGGCAACAATTATCAAGATTACGTTTACTGGTCAGACGTTTACACCATTTCATAATACTTATACTTGCGACATGATAACCCTGTACAAAAATGTACTTCCCAATACTCCAATGGAGGGATATGACCAGTATAATGATAAATGGAAAATCGTTCTATAATCCCATGTGCTTAAGTAATAATTTATTACGCCAGCAAATAACTGCTTTTACATTTCTTGAATACAGTACATAGTAGCATCATTAATAACTGTTATTTTTATTTCGTAGTATAATAGGAAGCGCTTGTGTTAATTGTATCAAACAATCCTTTATTGTTCTACAAAAGGAAATATTTTGTGACCACAGAAGAGACCAAACATAAATACTTCTATAAAACAGAATTATTTCATAACTTAGTGATATGCTACAAAGCAATACAGTATTGATGTACAGGGAATTTTTAAGCACTTGTATGGGGTGCAAGGGGTCGCAAGTTCGAATCTTGTCTTCCCGACAGACTACAGCTCAGCATAAACGTTGGGCTGTTTTTATTTCCAGATGTTGAATTTAATACGAAACTTTTTTTGCATCAACAAAGTATGCCAGTCTATGAACAGAAACAGCAATATCAGTACTAAACCTAATAGAGCACCTGTGATACTCTTCCATGAAAGCATTCCTTCGACTATGGTTTGAGCATTGCGTGCAAAATAGTCGCCTGCAAAAACCATAAGTGCGTCACTGGCAAATTTACCTACCAGGAATGATGGTATAATGTTCCATGCGCTGACCCTTGCCATACCAGCTGCCGTAAATAAAGGTGTGGAAGGTAATGGCATAAGAGTGTACACTAAGGCAAATATGCGCGTCTTCCATTTGTTATGGTTCAGCTTATGGCCAATGAAGCGCACATCTTCATTCTTCTCGGCCTTTATGAATTTATCAGACAGGTAAGGGACATACAGGCTGTAGAGATACCTGCCTACTGCAGAGCCCGGCACACCGAATGCGAGCACGACCCACATATTCAGGTCGTAGCGCATCTGGAAGAATACCATTGCAGTCCATGCGGGGGGGCCTACAAAAGGTATCACATCTACGAGTAGTGATGCAAGGAAAATAAGGAGGTATATCCCCATAAGTCAGTTAGTAGAGGTCCGCTGTTATCAGTTTCAGAAACTCAGACCTTGTTTCATTTTTTTCAAACTGCCCGCTGAAAGCAGATGTTGTTGTTACACTATTTTGTTTAGATACTCCGCGCATCATCATGCACAGGTGTTTGGCCTCAATAACCACAGCAACACCAAGGGGGTTCAGTGTTTCCTGTATTGCATCCAATATCTGGTGCGTCATTCTTTCCTGCACCTGCATACGGCGTGCAAAGCAGTCTACCACGCGGGCTATTTTGCTCAGGCCTGTTATGTAGCCATTGGGGATATAAGCTATATGCGCTTTGCCAAAGAAAGGCAGCATATGGTGTTCGCAGAGAGAATACAGTTCTATATCCTTTACGATCACCATTTCGCTATATGACTCGTGGAATTTTGCTGAGTTAAGTATTTCGCGAGCATCCATTTTATAGCCCTGCATCAGGTATTGCATAGCTTTAGCTACTCGTTCGGGAGTTTTGAGCAGACCTTCACGTTCAGGGTCTTCACCCAGTTCATTTATCACAGAGTGATAGTTTCCTACCAGCTTTTGCGTGATCTCTTCGTTATAATGTTCGGTTTTTTTATAAGACACTGTTTTCTGTTTCTTTAATTAATAATATTAGCCAAAATACTCCACATATATACGGGGAGTTTCCTGCAGTTTCACGCAATGTAATTGTACACCTTTTTCTTCGATATGCGGTTTCAGTTCATTCCATATGCTGATAGCGAAGTTTTCGGCACTGGTAAATTTACCTTTCATGAAGTCTACATCCATATTCAGGTTTTTATGGTCTACCTTTTCTATGACAACAGCTTTCATAAGATCACCAAGGGTTTTGGCATTGAATACAAACCCGGTTTGCGGGTCAGGCTCACCTTTTATAGTTACAAATAGCTCATAGTTATGGCCATGCCAGTTAGGGTTAGAGCATTTGCCGAATACTTCATAATTCTTTGCATCTGTCCAGTTTTCGTTATACAGTTTATGAGCTGCATTGAAATGTTCGACTCTTGTCAGGTAAACCATTTTATGAAAATTATTGTACAAAATTAGCTTTACATAGCGGTTTAGACAAAAAAGCGGTTATTTGCATTATGAACATACTGCTGATATCTGCAACAGATGCTGAAATTGCACCATTGCTGCAAAGTATGGCTCATGCCCGAACCGGAGACCTCAATAACATATACAGGCTTAATAATGTTCACCTGAAGGTAGCTGTGACCGGGGTGGGTATGATGGCAACAACCTACCGTCTTACAAAGTTACTGGCTGAGACTAAATATGAGCTCGTGATACAGGCAGGCGTAGGCGGGGCCTTCAACAGGGACATACCGCTTGGGGAAGTAGTTGTGGTGGAGCAGGATGAACCGGGAGACCTTGGAGCTGAGGACCATGACAATATAATTGACATATTTTCACTGGGGTTAGCGGATAAAGATGCTTTTCCGTTTGTGAATGGAGGATTACCAACCCCCGATTCAAAATATATGAAGCTGACCGGCTTAACCAGGGTTAAGTCTATAACTGTGAATATGGTAAGCGGTAACACAGATACAATAGCATATTTGTCAGAAAAGTTTGGTTGTGATACAGAAAGCATGGAGGGGTTGGCGATGCATTATGTATGCCTGAATGAAGGCGTAGATTTTGTTCAGTTCAGGGCAATTTCAAATTATGTAGAGCCAAGGGATAAGTCGAAATGGCAAATGGGGAAAGCTATTACTAATCTTAATAATTACCTCTCCGGTTATATAGCAGATATAGTTAAAATGAATATTTAACCGGACTTATTGAGACGCAATCCACACTGTAATAAATAAATGTTTCCACGTGTGCCGGAAATTTGGATACTTCACTATCTTAATTAATTTTGTTGCACTCTAAAAATCATTAATAAATAAAACATTAAGAACTGTGGCGTACGAAAACAAAAATTTTAGCGAAAACCGTAACAACGAAAGCTTATTCAGTAAACGTATCAAGGCTGGTAAAAGAAGGACTTATTTCTTTGATGTGCGTTCTACTCGCGGTAATGATTATTTCATAACCATTACAGAAAGCAAAAAGCGTTTTGATGATAACGGATACGACAGGCATAAGATGTTCTTATACAAAGAAGACTTTAACAAGTTTCTTGCCGCGCTAACAGAAACTGTAAACTACGTGAAAACTGACCTGATGCCTGATTTTGATTTCGATGCATTCAACCACGACCAGGAAGCAGATGAAAACGGCATGACAGCCTCAGAATCTATAAGCGATAGCACTGATAATGGTGCCAGCGTTGACGACTGGAAAATATAATTACTCAATATAGTATATAAATAAAGGGCGGTTACTAAGTAACCGCCCTTTATTATTTATTCATTTGTCTATCTCTGTATTGAGAAGTTGACAAGCCTTGTGTTGTCTTTTCCTTTCAGGTGAAGATTATAGATGCCGTTTGGTAATTCTGTTAAACTAAGTGTTGTATTGAGCTTATTGTTAGCCGGCAATACAGCATCTTTATACACCAGTTGGCCTATAGAGTTGTAAACCTCAACCTGTAATGGACTATTGCCGCTACCTGTATTTTCTACTGATAATGTAAAGCTGCCATTATTAGGATTAGGGTATATCTTAATGCCATTATTATCGGCAACATCATCAATGCCTGCAGAAACATACATGCGTATACTGTCTGTAGATAATTTCGGATTAGCACAACTGCTGTTACAGTACATAGCACAACTGATAGTTTCTTTCTTTTTCAGGTTGGCAAGGTTAAGAACACTGTCTGTAGCTCCCGAAATAAGAGTGCCATTGCGGAACCATTGGTACGAAGGCGCAGGGCAATTTGTTGTATGTGCAGTGAACGTAGCATTTAAACCCAGCCATATAATAGTATCAGGAGATACCGTCATATACATACTCGGATTAAGTACACTATCTACTGTTACAGTTACAGTATCCCTGTTGTATGGACTACAATAATTATTAATAGAAGAAAGCAGTAGATACCTGCTTGTTAGCGCAGGGTTAGCAAATGTATTAGGGCAGTTTGTGCAGCTGAGACTTCCGAGCGAGCCTGATAGTACATACCATGTATAGTTACCACCTTTAGTTCCTACCAGTGTGGCAGTATCTCCCGGGCAGATTGTTGTATCATTCAGCGCAGTAGTTTTACCCCACACGAATATGGGTATTGCATTAGTGTAGTAAAGCATAATACCGGGAGGTCTGCAGGTAGAATCTTTTACTGTAAGTAAGAGGGTCTTTGTGCCCGTATCATTTGCAGAGGGTGTCCAGCTTACATTGGTAACAACATTGTTTGTACGTTGGAAATTATGCGTCACTGTGGCAGTAGGTATACTAAAATTGTGGTTATCGCCAACCACTAATACAGAACCCGTTGCTCCAGATGTAGTAACATTAAAGCTTAAAGGTTTATTGATACAGCCGCGCACCTGCCCGTTTGTATAAACCCCGCCTGATACCGAAGGAGATACCGTTATATTAGGTACTGTAGTGGTACAAGGCATAATATTAATTACCATGTCTCGCATGATAGAACCTATTAATACACCATTCCTGTATTCTTTTACCCGCACAGTTAAGGTACTGGCCCCCTGTTGTGTAGGTGTAAAACTCATTTGCCCGGTAGCAGCGTTAATGTTGAAAGTATTGTTGGTTTGTAAGGGGTTGGTAGGTATTGAATATGGCGGTGTTGCAGTGTTGAACGTAATGTTTGTAGAGCTGCCGGAACAAGAAGAACCGTCCTGCGGCGTCATTATCTCAGTTACCAGGGAGTCTCCGTTAGGGTCAACAGCACCGTTATTCATAGTTGTAGGCATATTTACACATCCATATGCATTGGGACGTATTGAAAAGTATGGAGACGAATTGCCCTGCCTGTTGCCGGTATTGTCCATAGTTGTTTCAATATATAAATTAGTAGATGGTATATTATTGTTAGAAGTCCTTGCTGATATCCATGTGGCAAATGTCCATGAGTTACAGCGTGAGGGCAGTGTAATAATTGCACTGTACCACCATTCACGATAGCCCGGTAACAGTGACGCAGGCGAATCGCAGGTTGTTTTGTCTTGCGCACAGCCTACAGGCAGCATACTCCCGTTCGGGAGGCCACCGGGCAAAGTACCCGTCCATTTGTTCATAGTCACAGTAAACGAGGTATTACTACAGCTATTGTATACACAAAGGTCTTGTGTAGTTTGTTCAGGGATACCTGTGCAATCCCTGTAAAATTTGAAATAGAACCTGTAGGTAGAATCTGATACCCACTCATAAAGTAGTTCGGCGCCTGCTGCATGGCTGGCTTTTGCAGACTGTGGTTTTACTACCATTGATATTATCGCAATACAAGCAACAAGGTAGAATAAAGCTTTTCTCATGCTAATTACATTTTAGGTGTTACTATAGATAGGTTTTTGGGGTTTGTGGATAAGTGATATTTTTTTCAAATTAATATTTTTTGGAGAGAAGTCAAAGGGAAAAATGTAAAATCAGTATGGTCAACCCATATTTTTGCAAGAATGAATTTATTGAGTAGTATATTATTATCAGCAGTGTTGAGTTGTGGGTTAGTGGCTGACGGGCAGGTTAACACAAAACTCAAAACTGGCGACCTCCTCTTCCAGGATATTGACTGCGGCCCCCTTTGTGATGCTATTGAAGCTGTAACAGAAGGATATAATGGCAAAGACTTTTCTCATATTGGCCTGGTGTATTTACGTAATGACACTGTGTATGTTATAGAAGCAATAGGTAGTAATGTACATCTTACTCCTTACGGGCAGTTTGCCGCACGTAGCGCTAAGCCTTTAGTGACTGCACGTGTTAAAAAAAGGTATAAAAAGCTGGCAGATAAGGCTGTTTCATTTGCTTTGCAACAGTGCGGCACAGCTTACGATGATGATTTTCTCTATGACAATGGCAGATATTACTGTTCAGAACTGGTATATGATGCCTTCAAATTTGCTAATGGCGGCAAGCCATTTTTTCAACTGGAACCTATGACATTCCGGGTGCCCGGCAGTAAAGACTTCTTCCCTATATGGGTAGAGTATTATCAAAAACTGCATGAAGATATACCGGAGGGTAAGCCAGGTATAAATCCGGGAGGTATATCACGCAGCAATAAGCTGGATGTACTTAATGACTGATTACCAGTTTCAGATTAACAGGTGCAACTCCATTTGCAGAAATTCGTAACACATACACACCATCAGGCATACCATTGAGATCTATTTCTTTGTTGATATCTGTTCCATTCTGTAACCAGCTTATTTTATAAACGATTTGCCCTGTATAGTTTAATACTTCGGCATTTATCTTGCCTTTACCACTTTGTGTAAGGCTGCCTTTCAGGATAAACAAACCATTGCCCGGGTTAGGGTATAGTTGGAAACCATTATTGTAAATATCTCCAACAGATGATGGTACAATAGATGTTTTGTAGCTGTTGCTGGTAGCGGTTTTCGGTACCGGACAAGGGTCATTACATGTCATTACACATGTTACTACATCATTGTTATTTAGAGTTTTGGAACCCCATGTTGTATTAGTAGCACCGCTAATGTTGTTGCCATTTACTTTCCATTGATATACCGGCGAAGAACAATTAGTTGGTATAGCAGTAAAATTGATAAGGCTATCTTTCGCTACCGGTCCACCGGGATTAGCAGATATGATGACAGAGGGTGTAGTTGTTGGTAATACAGTGACTGTTGCCGTATCCTTGTTCAAATTTGGACAAAACGTGTTAGCGCCGGATGTTACAATATACTTACTGGTTGCTGACGGATTAACCGTAACGTTATTACAAACCGTACAGGATAGGCTTCCAGTTGTTCCTGATAAAACAGACCATGTGTAGTTTCCTCCTTTGGTTGCTTGTAGCGTAACTGATGCACCATTACAAATGGTTGTGTCTTTGATTATTGTTGTCTTACCCCATATGTATATTGGTATTGTATAGGTATAATAATTGTAAAAATAAGGAGGCAGGCATGTTGAGTCTAAAACATTAATAGTCAAACTATGGATACCAGTATCACTAAAGGTCGGTGTCCATAATAGACAACCTCGAACAGAGTCGGTATTTTGCCCACTATAGCTTATAGTCGCTCCTGCAGCACTTGTTATATGGTCATCAGAGACAACCAATACTGATGCAGTGTTGGTTGATTTCAGATCATAACAAAAACTAAATGTTTGTCCCTGGCAAACATTTACCGTGCCATTATAGACGCAATTTGTTGCTGTGTTTGAAACTACATTGCCTGATATTGTATTGGTAATGCCGGATACAACTATGAAAAGACATTCTCTCGTAACCGAACCTATAAGATTGCCTCCCCTATATTCTTTTACATTAATAGCAACCTGGTACAAGCCGAGTTGGGTTGGAGTAAAACTCATTTGGCCTGACTTACTATTAATTGTAAAGGTGTTATTAGTTTGCAATGGGTTATTAGGAATACTGTAGGCAGGGTTTGCGGAACTAAAATTGGCATTTGTAACATTGTTGCAAGCACCGCTACTCGTAAGTGGATTAATTACTTCAGTAACAAGAGAGTCTGCGTCTGGGTCTGTGGCTAGGTTATTAAAAGTGCAGGCTTGGTTCAGGCCAACTACCCTGATTGGCTCATTATGGAAAACTGGGGATGAATTTGAAAGCCTTCCACTTGAATTATCGAAGTATGCCACTAATGCCATGTATTGAATAGATATGTTTGCATTTCCTTCTCTGGGGCCAAGGTTGCAAAATATCTTCCAGTTGCATCTTAGCGGGATAGTCACTACAGCAGAATAAACTGTTTCTTCATAGCCCGGCATGTTAGAACTGGGCAGATTACACCTGTTAACCATTCCCGGACAATAGGTTTTCATCATGGTTTGAATGCCATATTTCTGCATTGTTACAGCAAATGTGCTTTGCGTACAGGAATTATAGAAACACAGATCGAGTGTCGTAGGTTCCGGATAATTGCAGTAATCATAATAACGTACAAAAAACCTGTAGGTAGAATCGTTTAACCATGTATAGGTTATTTCGCCGGCTACAGGTTCAGGGTCGGCCTTGGCAGTATAGCAGCTAAGTGTAAGTATTGTTGCAATAAATATCTTGCCAACCAGTCTGTTCAGGTGTTTCATAGGATAAATAATATTGATACTAATCTAACTAATAATTAATATCAATACAACAATATTTAGCCCAACAAGTAAAAAGCCGGGACAAGCCCGGCATTTTTATAACTATAAGTTAAATAAATTAATTTTTTTCAGCAGGTTTTTTCATGATGGCGTATACTTCTATAGCAAAGCCTATCAGTATTAGCAATGGCGCGATAGTTATACGGCGTGTGCTGTATATCTCATCATAATTGAACTGGTGCGGGTCAGGGCTTTTGCCACCGCTCATCAGCACAAAGCCGATAAGTATCAGAACCACACCTGCTATCATAAATGTGTAGTTGCTACGGTCGAACAGGAATACCTGGTTTCCTTTTGGTTCGTTTGATTTATTGAGCGGAGATTTAGTTGTAGACATAAAACAATATTACTAAAGAAAATTAATAAAGATCATCAACATGAAGTTTCAGGTATTTGATAACTGAACGGTGTGTACTAAGTACAGATATCAGTATCCCTACTACTATCATAGTAAGCATGAGTATGGTAAGTAATACAGGCTCATGCAATATCCGCAGCGAAGGCAGTTGTGCTTCAGCAAAAGATATTACTATCCACAAGCCGGCTACAGATATCACCCCACTGATAAGTCCATTGATAACAGCCCTTCTGTCAAAGGGGCGGGAAATGAACCATTGCGTGGCACCTACCATTTGCATGGTTTTTATCAGGAACCTGTTGCTGAACATGGCAAGGCGTACAGTATTGTCAATGAGTATAACAACCACTATAAACAGCAGCGCAGATATCACACCCAGTATGATACCTATTTTGCGGAAGTTGCTGTTCATGTTATCTACTACTACCTTAGGATAAGCAACATCGCGCACTATATTGCTCTGCATCACAAAGTCTTTGATACGGGCAAGGCTGTCTTTATTTACATATTCTGAATGCAGGTTCAGAATAATAGAAGAATACAGCGGGTTGAAATCCAGCAGTTCAGAAAAATCTTCTCCGCCTTCCTCAAGGAATTTTTTTGCAGCCTCTTCTTTGGTGATGATCTCCGCCTTCCGCACAAACGGTTGTGCATCCAGCACAGATTTCATTTTCTGAATCAGTTCAGGCTTAGTATTGTCATGCAGTATTACTTCCACCTGCAAATCTTCCTTGAACACACGTGTCAGTGCGCGGCCATTGATCACCAGCCAGCCCAGCGTGCCCAGCAGGAACAGCACCAGTGATACGCCTATGATCGCATACACATATGAAGGTTTTGCTTTTTGTCCGGTAGCCATTCAAATATTTTAAATCAGCACTATGTTTAGCGCGCAGTTACTAACTGCCCAAAAATAGAAAAAACATGCAGAAAAGCGGTTTTAAATGCAGGCTAAACTCAGATTTTAACAAAACTCATCTGAAGGAGCAATAAGTATTCGATTTTTCGGTTATCTCTATCCACCCTTTCAACAATTAATTACTTTTGGCGCAATAATCATTTTCATGCAAGACCTGAGGCATTTTTTTACAGAACAACATTTTATAGAAACAAAAGAAGAGGGTACATATCAGCCTATGCAGTGGGGGGCTAATGTACAGTGCGCTGTAGGAGATAGTTTTGACTGGGAGGAAGCAGATATAGTACTGGTGGGTTGCGGAGAATGGAGAGGTGACGAAGAACACGCAGATTATAGCGATGGCCCTGACGCCGTGCGCGAAGAACTGTATAAACTCTACTGCTGGCATCCTTCAGTGAAAATTGCTGATGCAGGCAATATAAAACAGGGAGCCTCTATAGCCGATACAAGGGCAGCTTTGCGTACCGTGCTGCATGAGCTTGAGATGGCGGGTAAAACTGTGATTGTATTAGGTGGTTCTCACGACCTTACTTTGCAACAGTATGAGGCATTTAAGAAATCGGAGAAAATGGTGGTGGCATCAGTGGCTGACATGCTGATAGACCTTGATGAGAGCGAATCACTCAACTCACGCAGTTTCCTGATGGATATGCTTACAGGCATGCCCAATTTCGTGAGCCATTACAATCATATAGGTTTTCAGAGCTATTATGCACATCCGCGTATGCTCGAAACGCTGGACAAACTGCGTTTTGATTTCTTCAGGCTGGGCAAGGTGCGCGAGCATCTTGAAGATATGGAGCCTGTATTGCGTACCAGCAATTTGTTCAGTTTCGATATGTCGGCAGTGAGATATAGCGATGCACCGGTTAATATCAACGGTTCTCCGAACGGATTTACGGGAGACGAAGCATGTATGCTTACCCGGTATGCAGGTATGAGCGATAATCTAACCTCGTTTGGTATCTATGGCTTCAATGATACGAATGATGTGCACGGTATGACTGCCAAACTCATATCACAGATGATATGGTACTTCATAGATGGCTACCTGATCCGCCGCACAGAAGCTAATCTTTCAGACCATGAAGAGTTTATCGTATTCCATGTAAGCTTTACAGATAATGATACAATGTTCCTGAAAAGCAAGCGCACCAACAGGTGGTGGATGAAATTGCCTAACCAGGTGGTGGTGCCCTGCTCTTACCGCGACTACCTGATGGCCAGCAACGATGAGATACCTGAACGCTGGCTCCGTGAGCAGGAAAGGCTTATCTGATAATATATCCTTTAAATATTGTATTTTTGCATACTCAAACCATCCGCGTTGCGGGTGGTTTTTGTTTCAGTGGACGATGATCGAGAATAAGAACATAATTCAGCAGGAAGAAAAAGCAGTGCTGGTAGGTGTGGTGCACAAGCAGCAAACGGAAGAACAGGCTATGGAATACCTTTCAGAGCTGGCTTTTCTTGCCGAAACTGCAGGCGCGCACACAGCTAAGATATTTATACAAAAGCTGCAGCACCCCGACAGCCGAACGTTTGTGGGTAAGGGTAAGCTGGAAGAGATACGTGATTATGTGAAGGCAAAGGGGATACAACTCGTAATATTTGACGATGAACTAACCGGTGCACAAATAGGTAATATAACCGACGCTATTGGCGTAAAGACGCTGGACAGGAGTGACCTTATCCTTGACATATTTGCCCGCAGGGCAAAGACAGCACAAGCCAAGGTGCAGGTAGAACTGGCACAATACCAGTATATACTACCGCGCCTGAAGGGTATGTGGAAACATCTGGAAAGACAGGGTGGTGGTATTGGTTCGCGCGGACCGGGCGAAACTGAGATAGAGACCGATCGCCGTATAGTAAAAGATAAGATTGCCCTGCTGCGCAAAAAGCTGCAGGAGATAGATAAACAAGCCGCTACGCAGCGTAAAGAACGTGGTACGTATATCCGTGTTGCGTTGGTAGGATATACCAACGTGGGTAAGAGCACGCTGATGACAACACTCAGCAAATCGGACGTGTTTGCAGAAAACAAGCTGTTTGCAACGCTTGAGACTACTACTCGTAAAGTAGTATATGAACAAACCCCCTTCCTGCTTAGTGATACTGTAGGTTTCATACGCAAATTGCCGCACCACCTGGTAGAAAGTTTTAAAAGCACGCTGGATGAGGTACGCGAGGCAGACTGCCTGTTGCACGTGGTAGATATATCTCATGCTGCTTATGAAGACCAGATGGGTGTGGTGAATAAGACACTGCAGGAAATCGGTGCCTTTGACAAACCTATTCTTACCATCTTCAACAAAATGGACCTCTATGAAAAAAGGACATTTGATGAATGGCTGGATGAAGAAGTAAAACAAGACCTGCTGCAACAACTCAAAGACCGCTGGGAACATGAAACAAATAATTCATGCGTATTTATTTCCGCTACAGAAAGGCGCAATCTTGATGAACTCAGAGAAACAATACTGGGTAAGGTAAAGGAGCTGTACGCTGTACGTTACCCTTATCTTACCAAATTCTATTGATTAAGTTAAACTTATATAGGAATCTATGTTATTTGTGTGCAAACTGCTCACATATAGCAAATTGCTATTCCATCTGGCAAAAAAATTGTTTACTTTTCTAAAGATAAATAAACTACAACCGGCGAAATGAAGCAGCAGGCACGTGAGCTGTTAGTGACTACTAAGGCGGCACAAAGATGGCAGGAGGACTTTGAGCAGAAGGTCGACGAACTGATTTTCATTGTCAACAGTGTTGATAATGATGACCAGGTAGAGCGTGCGTCCGAAACGCTTGATGTTTACCACAGGGCCCCCCAAAAGGCGAAGAAAGGCAGGAAGAAAAAACTGCTTTGCAATGAACGTCCTTTCGAATTTCTCGTTTTCCGTAACTGATACGGCTTTTCAAATTATCGTTAAGGTTTAGTAAAAAAGAGATACTCTTCAGCCAATAAGGATATATCTCATTAGATTTGGCAACAGTGGTTTTATACCTTTGCCCCATATTAACGATATTAACACACAAAATTATTTTAGTACTATATGAAGCGTTTGGCAATACTTGGTTCAACAGGCTCAATAGGTACGCAGGCGCTTGATGTAGTGGCTGCTCACCCCGACCTGTTTGAAGTAGAAGTATTAAGTGCGCACAGCAATGCAGAACTGCTGGTGAAACAGGCGAAGAAATTTAACCCCAATGCCGTTGTTGTAACGGATGAATCGAAGTATACAGAAGTAAAGGAAGCACTTAGTTCGTTACCCATAAAAGTATTTGCAGGCAACGAGGCACTGAAAACTGTGGTGCAATGGGAATCTGTAGATACAGTACTGGCAGCAATAGTGGGGTTTGCAGGCCTTCATTCTACACTGGCGGCAGTAGAAGCAGGCAAACGAGTGGCGCTGGCAAACAAGGAAACACTGGTAGTAGCCGGAGAAATTGTGATGCAGCGCGCAGCAGAAAAGGGGGCAGCTATTATACCCGTAGATAGTGAACACTCTGCCATATACCAATGCCTGGTGGGCGAAAAATGGGATAGTATTGAAAAAATAATCCTTACAGCATCTGGCGGACCGTTCCTGGGTAGGAAAACTAATTACCTGCTCAATGTAAAAGCCAGCCACGCGCTGCAGCACCCTAACTGGACCATGGGGGCCAAAATAACGATTGACAGCGCTACCCTTATGAACAAGGGGCTGGAAATGATAGAAGCCAAATGGCTCTTCGGGCTGGACAATGAACAGATAGATGTAGTGATACATCCGCAGTCAATAATACATTCACTGGTGCAGTTTACAGACGGGTCTATCAAAGCCCAAATGGGGTTGCCGGATATGAAGCTGCCTATACAATATGCAATTGCCTATCCCGGCAGGATACAAAACAGCTTCAAACGCTTCGATTTCAGGGATTATGCCAAACTCACCTTTGAGCAGCCCGATTACAAAACTTTCCGTAATCTTGCAATCGCTAAAGAAGCCATGTATCGTGGTGGTAATGCCCCATGCGTTATGAATGCAGCCAATGAAGTTGTAGTACATGCTTTTTTGCATAACAGGATAAGTTTTATAGAGATGAGTGATGTGATAGAGCAGGTGATAGAAAAAGTGAGTCCTGTAGAACACCCTGCACTTGAAGATTATGAACAGTCGGATAAGGAGGCAAGGATATATGCTGCGGAATTAGTGAAAAAAAGCCAACTGTCTTATTAAATTTGATTTAGATTAAATGCTATTGAATACGATTCTTTTTTTATCCGGTGGTGCAGTGCAGGCACTTCAATTGATCGCTGCATTATCAATACTGATATTACTCCACGAGTTCGGACACTTCTTTTTTGCGCGCCTGTTCAAAACAAGGGTTGAGAAATTCTATTTGTTTTTCGACTTCCTGTTCCCGTTCCCAAGCCTGCTGAACTTTGCTCTGTTCAAAAAGAAAAAAGGTGATACTGAATACGGCCTCGGCTGGTTTCCGCTGGGTGGCTATGTGAAAATATCAGGCATGGTAGATGAAAGCATGGACAAAGAAGCCATGAAGCTGCCACCTGAACCATGGGAATACCGCTCGAAGAAAGCTTACCAGCGTTTGTTCATTATGCTGGGTGGTATCATTATGAATGTGTTGGTAGCTATAGCCATATATGCATTCATCTTTGGTAAATGGGGCGAAGAATACCTGCCTACTAAAAATGTTACATACGGTATAGCGGTAGATAGCCTTGGCGAAAGCATAGGTCTGAAATGCGGTGATATACCTGTAGGTGTAGACGGTAATGAAGTAGAGCGTTTTAATAAAATAACACAGGGTATCATATTTGATGGTGTAAAGAGCATGCAGGTGATACGCGACGGCCAGAAAGTGGATATCGCAATACCTCAGGGTACTATACGCAAGATCATAAAAGCACAAAGGGGCTTTATGGCACCGCGTATGCCTTTTGTAGTAGGTAGTATTGAAGAAAAAAGTGCTGCAGATAAAATGGGGTTGAAGGCTGGTGATAGTATCATAGCTATGAACGGGCAGCCCGTAAGGTTCTTTGACGAGTACGAGCACATGAAAAAAACACTGGCTAATCAGCCCGTTGCACTAACTGTGGTACGAAAAGGCAGCGAGCTGACACTGAATGGTACAATGCCGGAAAACAAAGTGCTGGGTATTCAACGCGATGTTGATGTGTCTAAGTATTATAAGCTGAACGTTATCAATTACAATTTCATATCGGCTATAGGTCGCGGATTTACCTATACCGGCGAGCAGGTTGGCTTCTACTGGAGGCAGTTGAAACTCATCTTTACTTCGCCTGAAGTAAAAGCATCAGAAAGTGTGGGTGGTGTAGTGAGCTTTGCTAAAATGTTCTCTCCCGTGTTCGACTGGCAGGACTTCCTCATGTTTACTGCATTTGTGTCTATAATACTGGCAGTAATGAACCTGCTGCCTATACCCGGTCTTGACGGTGGTTATGTTATCTTCCTGATATTTGAGATGGTAACAGGCAGAAAGGTGAGCGATAAGGTAATGGAGCGTGCAACTACTGTTGGCCTTGTGTTACTGCTGGCACTCATGCTTTATGCAAACGGACTGGATATATTCAGGTTGTTCAAGAAATAAGTAATTCATAGGAAACTATACAGAAAGGATGCCGTCGGGCATCCTTTCGTTTTTAACAATGTATTCGTTGCATATTTCGTAACTTTGCAGCAGTTCTTTGAAATTTTACTACCGGGGCCGACTGGTTTTGACAGCATAGGGCAGGGTAAGTAAGCG
The DNA here is from genome assembly GCA_044227125.1 of Flavipsychrobacter sp. Taxonomy (GTDB): domain Bacteria; phylum Bacteroidota; class Bacteroidia; order Chitinophagales; family Chitinophagaceae; genus Polluticoccus. Next base: position 248,345 of record JBGAFS010000002.1, on the reverse strand, counting down.
TGTCGTGCGTTGGATAATTAGCACGTAAATCTGAATACCCGAACTTTGAATGGCGAATCTAACTTTGCCATGGCTGCCTAATTAAATTAGCGCATCCATTTTGGCCGCGGATGGCTTTGGCCTGTTGACGCCGCCGCCGCCTAACTCAACTCTCAATAGGATAGTACCTGTGTCGCTGCGCCGGGGGTATGAAAATTAAGCAGATAGGGAACATGTAGGTTCGTCCTGCTCCGGCAGGTTCCCGAAATAAAATTCAGGAATACACACGTAGAAAGCTTATTGGGCATATGTTTGGACGCGGGTTCGACTCCCGCCGGCTCCACAGTATATTATTTACGACCCCTGAAAAATGCAAAGCCTGCATTTTCAGGGGTCGTTCTTTTTAAGAACCTTTTTAGTGGCTTTTAGTCTCGCTTGGTTTACTCGAATCAAGCTATAATATCTTCCTCCGCATTATTTGTATTATTTTTCGATACACTTATATGACCATGAAAAGTGTACTACTTCTATTTTTTACCGTATTGCAGGTTGTATTGGTTACATCTGGGTTTAGCCAATCAGTATATATCAGACATTATACCACTAACGATGGCCTGGCTGGAAACCACGTTTACATGTGTCATCAGGATAATGACGGGTACCTGTGGATAGCTACTACTTCAGGTTTAAGTCGTTTTGATGGTAAAAAATTCAGAAACTATGGTCATGAAGATGGATTGCCCGATAATGAAGTATTATTTGTTACTAACGATGCAGATAACAACATCTGGGTAAGGACATTTTCTTCAATACCTGCAATATCAATAATAAATAATACGCCGGCTGCTAATAGCCGGAGTATTTCCATAAGACCTGTACCAATAGAAAAGTATATGGTATCAGATGAGCTATATAGTGCGCGTGGCAAAGTCACTTATCTCAATGGAGATAGAGCAATTATTTGTATCAAAGACAATCATTTATGGAAAGCATCCGCACCGCTTACAGGAGGTTCGCCAATATTTGAGACTGAAGACGGAACTTTTTTTTCGGGAGATGGAATGGGGCTTTATACAATACATGATACTGTTGTACGATTTTTTCAGTCATTGGATATACACGAAAAGTATACGAGGCTTTGCTATTACAGAGGTATGTTGTACGTCGTTGTTGGCAATAAAGTACTGATGTATGAATATAAGCATCATAAATTCAGTTTCTTTTCTTCTGTAAAGGTCAGGGAGAATATAAATCTTATACATGCGGATCAGTATGGCATATGGATAACCTTCATTGATAGAAAAGGTATATTCCTGTACAGGGATAATAAGATGAAAACTGTTCCTGCTAAAATTCGCGTAAATGGAATAGTCAATCACGTTACTACAGATTCTGAAGGAGGTGTTTGGATAAGCAGTACAGACAATGGTATTTTTTATATCCCTTTTCCTGATGTTATAAATTATACTGTAAATGATGGCCTGGCATCATCTGTGATATATGCTGTTGATCCGGTATCCTCCCATATTTTTTGGACCGGGAATAATACAGGAAATGCTGAGGAGGTAGAAATATGCGACTCCGGTGCCAGAATAAAGTATAGGTTGAATCTCAGCAATCATAGATTTAGTAATGATTTTATAGTTGGTATTGGGCACGACAGCAAAGGCAGAACATATATTTTGTCTCGCAGCAGGTTATTAGTAGCAGGAAGCGGGCACGTATTGCCATCATTGGGAGCTAATAAATCTTTACTTATAATTAGCGATTCTGTTATAGGTATAGGTGGATGGAATTATATGCTGCTCAATCAGCAAACATTAAAGATGGATACTTACAATATTGGCAGAGTCTATGCGCAGGCATTAGATGACACTGGTGGTTTATGGTTAGGTAGTATAAATGGGCTGTATTATATGTCTTTGATGCCGGTGAACAAACCGATACGGGTAAAAGGTATGGAGAATACTCGTATTAATGCTTTGGCAGTCAGCGGAAGATATATTTGGGCAGGAACACAGAACGATGGCATATACCTGGTGAAGGATAATAGAATAGCAGCAAAATTTACTGTAAACAATACGCCCGGTATGCCGTCAAATACGGTCAAATCATTAGCACTACTTGATACATCGGTATGGATAGGTACAAACAGGGGTATATTGCATGGCGGGTTCAGTTATCCGACATTGAAGTTCAGCTCAGTTAAATTTTTAGATCAGAATGACGGGTTTTTATCTTCTGAAGTGAATGATATCAAGATCGCAGATTCAAGTGTGTTTGTAGCTACTTATGAAGGAGTGACAGTAATAACCGGGCAACACCATAATAATAAACTTAATTACCGCGTATCAGATATTTTTATTCGTTCTCAGGATAGTAGTAGTATGATATGGGGAGATAGTGCGGAACTGCAGTACTCTACAGGAGGGCTGGAAATAGGAGTACAAACCGCCGCCCTCAGATACGGGAATGATATTGTTTACAGGTATATGCTTAAGCCATTTGATAAGACCTGGAAAACAACGAGAAGCAGCCTTATCCAGTATACAAATATACCACCGGGCAATTATACATTTATGGTTACAGCCTTCGATAACAGGGGGAATGCAAGTGTACAACCGGTTTACAGGTATATACATATCAGCCCGTTGTATTGGCAAACAGCTTGGTTCAGATTATTATTAATAGCAGGTATGCTGGCTTTAATTACCCTGTTGTTATTATGGTATTTCCGGGCTGCTAAAAAACGTATGAATGAACAGATTATGCAGGGGCGTCTTATAGCAAGGGCCAGGCTGGTAGCATTACGTGCACAACTAAAACCCCATTTTATTTTTAACTCACTTAACGCCATCAAGGATTATATCTATAGCCATAAAAATGATGATGCGGCAGATCTGTTGCAGGGTTTTGCAGGACTGGTTCGTAAAGGCCTTTATCTTTCAGGGAAAGATTTTGTTACTATTGATGAAGAAGTTGGTTTTTTAAGATTGTACCTGGAACTGGAACAAACAAAATGTGAAAAATGCTTTGATTATATAATTGAAGTCCCCGAAAAAATTACTACTATTGTAATACCATCCCTCATAACACAGCCCTTTGCAGAGAATGCAGTGATACATGGTATACGTAGTGTTAGAAATGAAAGACCCCTGCTGCACATCACCTATTCCCTTAATGATAATGATATTATATGCCGTATTGCTGATAATGGCATTGGCATAAAACGGTCGTTAGAACATAAAAGAACTGATACATCGATAGGCACGTTGATATCGAGAGAGAGGATTAATTATTTTAAAGCAGGCTTAGGTATTGATATAGATCTTGATATCACCGACCTGTCAGAAACAGATAGTACAAAACACGGAACTATAATAACGATAATCATCAGAAACGCACTTAAACTATCCAAAAATGAAAACGGGGATCAAAACACTCATAATAGATGATGAAGTAAGATCGAGAAGCATACTGCGAACAATGTTGGCTCGTCATTGCAGTAATATCCGGATATCCGGAGAGGCAGATAATATTGAAGAAGCACTCAGGCTTATACAAGATAGCCAACCCGAAATTGTGTTTCTTGATATAGAGCTCGGATTGGGTACAGGTTTTGATTTGCTGGGTCAGTTAGCAGATGTGAATTTTCAAACCATTTTTGTATCAGCATATGACTCATTTGCTATTAAGGCTATTAAATGGTCGGCACAAGACTATTTGTTGAAACCCGTAGACCCCACTGAGCTGGTAGCATCTGTTAATAAAGCAATCGCTGCTCTGAGCCAGAAAAATGAATTACCCAAAACCGGTATAGACACCATTGCGACAGGCAGCAGGATTGGACTGCCATGTATGGAAGGGCTGAAGTTTGTAAACGTTACTGATATTGTGCGTTGCGAGGCAAAGGGTACCTATACAGATTTTACATTTTCAGATCAGACAAAGGTTCTTATATCGCGCCCGCTGCAGGTTTATGAAGAAATACTGGCACCTCATGGTTTTTTCAGGATACATAATTCTCATCTCATTAACCTCAATTATATTAAAGAGTACATAAAGGGTAGAGGTGGCACTGTTATAATGACCGATGGTGAGATTATAGCTGTGGCCGCACGTAAAAAGGATGAATTCCTGAACAAAGTATTGCATTAACAGCACGCCTATGTGCATTTTATGCACGCCTGTTAGTTTTCTGTTTCTGTTGGCAATCATGGAGAATAAATTGCTTCTGCAATAAATTATTTATTGCAGGCGGTATCCTGAAAAGCCGATTTAAAGAGTAGGGAGCTAATACTTTGTCATATGAAAAGAAAACATTTTACTCTTGCTTTACTTGCATTTATTCCATTCGTGGGGCATGCCCAGTCCCCTTGGACACGAAATGCAGTAAATGGCTTTACACTCCTTGCCAACAGAGGCGATTATGTTGGTATAGGTACTCTATCTCCTGCTTTCACGGGTAATAAGTTGGATGTTGATTCAGGTGGTGTGATGTTTAAGTCTAATGCCGGTGGCAGGGTGCGATTCGAAAATCCTAATGGTGAAGAAGGTATGTCAGTGCATACTTCATCCAACAGCGCAAGGGCAGATTATCGGGTTGATGGCACCAGTTTAAAGTTAGGCTATCATAATGCTACAGGGGCTGTACCTACGAGCAACTTAATGTTTGTAACGGGGGCTGGTAACTTTGGCATTGCTACGTCAACTCCAGGTGCGAAATTTGAAATTAATTCAGGAACAGTTGGTACGAGTGGGTTAAGGTTTACCCAATTGAACGGCGGTAGTACAGCTGCAGCCTCTAATGGTAAGGTACTGACTTTAAGTCCAACAGGAGATGTTGTATTGGCAACAGATTCTAATAATGTATACACCGGCGGGTCAGGTATAAATGTTACAGGCAATGTTATAAGCTCTTCTTTGACTGGCGGTGACGGTATTACTATTACAAGTGGTGTTATCAACTCTACCTGGATAGCAGTTGGCAGTGATATAGCTAATACAAATACAGGTGGGGTGGCTGTAGGGTCATCAACCTTATTGCCTGACAGCCGATTGTCTGTTACAGGTTCTGCTACTAATAGGATAGGTATTGTATCTGAATTGTCAAGTGTATTGCCGAGTGCCGGCTTACCTGCTGTTGGTGTACAGGCAAATGTTACAGGAAATTTTCAAAATGAAGGGTTCCATGCTAAAACAAGTGGCGGAGATTTTTCTACAGGAGGCATTTTTGAAGCAGCTGGTTCAAATACTGTTACAACAGGTGTACAAGGCTGGGCTGATGGAGGAACAGGTAGCACAGGTGGTTTTTTTTGGGGAAAGAATGCAAATAGTACTGTAGGGGCAAGTGGTGCCGCAACGGGAGATAGCCTGTCTGGCAGCTCAGCAAAAGCCGGAACCTTTGTGGCGAGAGATGCAGGAAGTGTAGTAGGTGTAAATGCAGAAGCGTTATCAGGTCCTGGTAATATCTTTAATTATGGCGTTAATGCAGCGGCATTTCAATCTGAAGGTAACTATAACTATGGTGTAAAATCATCTGCACAAACACATCCGGATGCAATTCGTAACGCAGGCGTTTATACGATAGCAGCTGTAACCGGTAATTCCAATACCTGTACTAACTATGGTGTATTTAGCATGATAGATGGTAGTAGCGCTACCGCTCCTAATCCTGCAAATGGGGCTGGCAGTTATGCCGGTTATTTTTGGGATAATAGTTCAGCAACAAATGCTACAGGTTCAGCATTTTTTAATGGGGTTATTGTTAGTTCAGTTCCGGGTGTAACCGCCGTTTCTGACAGGAAATTCAAGAATAATATAACACCTATTGAAAGCAGCTTGGAAAAAATAATGGAACTGACCCCTGTTAGCTACACATTTAAAAGCAAGAGCCAGTTTCCTTCATTTACATTCCCTGCCGGTAAACAGCTTGGTTTCGTAGCTCAGGACCTTGAAAAAGTATTCCCTGAAATAGTTCATGAAAGCGTTAATCCTGCACAATATGATGATAAAGGGAATAAGATTGCTGATAAAGTTGAATTTAAAGGAGTTGATTACACATCGCTTATCCCGGTTCTTACCAGAGCCATCCAGGAGCAACAGGCACAGATCGAAGAGCAGCAGAAACAAATTGATGAACTGAAGAAAGCTATTGCAAACTCGGGTAATAGTTTGAATACTGATAACAAAACAGATATCTCTGCTAAAGGCTATTTAAGCCAGAATGTACCCAATCCGTTTACGCAGAATACGGTTATCAGCTACAGCTTACCGCAAAATGCAAAAACAGCTGCTATTGGTGTGTATGATATGAACGGCAGAGAGATCAAGTTGTTATCATTAGGTGCAGAAACAACAGGATCTGTTACTATTGATGGTGGTTCTATGCAGGCTGGTATGTACATATATACCCTTATTGTAAATGGCCTGCCATTCGAAACTAAAAAGATGTTACTGACATCTCATTAGGATTTCATTATAAACATAATGATAAAACCCCGTCTCAATAATCATGAGACGGGGTTTTGTTGTTTTATCTTTTGAAGATATTGAACCTGCACCTGTTTACTAGTAGAAATCATACTCCCTTCTGGCAAAGTTCAGCCTGAAACCGAAGTACACATAATTTGTTGTCATAGTAGGATACATGCCATTTTCATAAGCGTATCGCCTGTGGTTAGCCCCGAGGTCAATGAACAAATTCTCACGCAGTTCATATGATGCATTGAAATTGAGCGATGCACACTTAGTACGTACACCATTTATCAAACCCACACCAAAATCCATACTTCTGGTATCGTAGTCTTTAAAAATATTACCACCGAAGTTAGCAGCACCTGTATCAACGCCTTTTACATAATACATACCCTTCACAGTAAGGTACAGGTTTTTCATTGGCTGATAGTGTATTGCACCCAGCACCTCTGCAAAGCCTGCACCCAACGGGTGGGCCAGCGGCTGATTGTAATGAGTATAGTTGGCAGTACTGTCGAAATGCGAATAAGTGTATGGACGCACCAGGTTTATTTCTCCCTGCAGGTCAAGGTTCTTAATGGTTAACGCATCGAAGTATTTACCACCCATCTGTATGCCAAATTTATTGGCCCAGTATCCATTGCCTGCTACCAGTTGTTTAGATGTGAATTCATCGAGCAACAACTGGCCGTATAGTTGTATGTGTTTGGCAGCTATGATCTTTGCATTCAGGCCGAGTACTACGTTATCCGGGCTACCCAGTGAGCGCTCTATCTGCCTGTACAGGATAATAGGTATCATGTAGCTGAACTCATACCTGTCCCTTCGGTCAAATATTACAGCTTCGAATATGCCTATATTCAGCCAGCGGGTAACATTAGCACTCAGGTGGTGCATAGTAGCATACTTATGCGGCAGCCTGCGGTCCGATCCCCGACGGTATTGCGGTATCAGCTCCATATACAGGTTCTGGTAGTTTATTTTCCATACCCGAGTGTTGAGCCTGAGAAATGGAGTGCCCGCAGCAAAATCACTGAGGAACAAGCTGCGCATACCATCACCAATGAAATGTTTATCATACCCGAATGTTACATTGATATGATCTTTGATAGCCTCGAAGTCTATATAACCCTTAGCCAGCAGGTAATCATACTTGCCCGGTGCACCGATAGTATAGAAATCTGCACCAGGCACAGCATCGCTGCTATCGGCCCATTGCTGCACATGATAAGGCACTGCTTCCTGGTTGTCGGCAAACATACTGTAGAAGCCTAATTTTTGCGCAATGCAGCCACGCAGTTCCAGCCCGCGGCTACTCATAAAGCGGCGCTGGCTGCCATTGATATTATTGCTTTCGCTCAGTAGCTGGGCTGTTATTATCGGGTTCACCGATAAAAAGAAATCATCAGTATTTACATGCAGCAGGTCGGGCTGCTTTTTATAAAATGTTTTGAAAATGGGGTGTTTGGAGTCTATGGCACCATCTGCCTCAGGTGCCCATTCTCCGCTCACAGATATAGCATGAGAAATATTATACCGGTCAATAGCGCTCAGGCCGGTAAGCCTGGCTTCTTTCCTCTGTTCCTGAAGGAATGAAACTGCATATTTTCTGGAAAGAGGTTTATCTGACAGGAACAGATCATCAGATAAAGAACCCGAGCGGGTCTCTATCCTGTCAAACATATGGTAATCTTCCTGGTTGAGCTGGAGATAGGTGGTTTGCGCGGTAACTGTTGCAGATGTGCTGATAACGGCAAGAGCTAAGGCTAATTTTTTATACATAGAATATGTTTTCTGATAAGCGAATGCGCTAACTTGCTGCAAAAATAGGCGTATAATTCAGATTTATGGCTTCTGTATTGATAAAGAATGCGACACTGGTGAACGAAGGTAAAGTGTCTGTACAAGATGTGCTGGTTAAGAATGGCAGGATAGAACAGATAGGTAATAACATTCAGCCATCAGGTAATATCAGGGAAATAAATGCAGAAGGCCTGCATTTGCTGCCCGGTGTGATAGACGACCAGGTGCATTTTCGTGAGCCCGGGCTTACACATAAAGCAACAATTGGTAGCGAAGCAAGAGCGGCTGTGGCAGGTGGTACAACCAGCTTTATGGAAATGCCTAATACTAATCCCCCGGCACTAACACAGCAATTGCTGGAAGATAAATACACCATAGCTGCTAATACTTCGGTTGCCAACTATTCTTTCTACATGGGTGTATCTAATGACAATGCAGATGAAGTATTGCGCACCAATGAAAAGAAGAAGGATGTTTGCGGCATTAAAATATTCATGGGTTCCAGCACAGGTAATATGCTGGTAGATAATTTCCTGACACTGAACAAAATATTCGGCGGTACTGAATTACTTATTGCTACGCACTGTGAAGATGAACGCATCATAAAAGCCAACAAGGAAAAATATCCTGATGCTGACAATGCATCTTATCACCCGTTGATAAGGGATGTTGAGGCATGTTTCGAAAGCTCATTTACAGCAGTGCAACTGGCTAAGCAGCACGATACCCGCCTGCACATATTCCATATATCTACCGGTAAGGAATTACAATTGTTCACCAATATGTTCCCGCTGGAGCAGAAACGTATCACATCAGAAGTGTGTGTACACCACCTGCATTTTACAGCAGACGATTATGCTGAGAAGGGTAACCTGATAAAATGTAATCCTGCTATCAAGTCTGCTGATAACAAAGCCGCACTCTGGGAAGGATTGCTCGATGACAGGCTTGATATTATTGCCACTGACCATGCACCGCATACATGGGAAGAAAAAATGCTTCCATACAAAGATGCCCCATCGGGCTTGCCGCTGGTGCAGCATTCATTGCTGATGATGCTGGAGTATGCCAAGCAGGGCAGGATAAGCATAGAAAAAGTAGTAGAGAAAATGTGCCATGCACCTGCTAAATGTTTCCGAGTAGCAGAACGAGGTTTTATACGCGAAGGCTATTATGCAGACCTGGTACTGGTAGACCTGAACACAACGACGACTGTCAGCAAACAGAATATACTTTATAAATGTGGCTGGTCTCCTTTGGAAGGTCATACTTTTCCGGCAGAAGTAAAATATACATTCGTGAATGGCGAAGTGGTATACGAGAATGGTAAAGTTAACGATGCTGTTCGTGGTAAAAGGCTTTCATTCGACCTGTAATGCTAAATGATAAGACCACACTTGCAGACCTTTCTATGTTTGCTGCCGAAACAAGCGGCAGCATATTCAGCCTTATAGACTATGCTCAGACACAGGCAGGCAGAGATTGTCTGCGGAGACATGTACAGGCACCACCTGCAAGCTTTGAGGAATTGTTACAACTGCAGCAGGTAATAAAATTCTGGCATACACATATAGAAGAGTGGCCTGCCAATATATCGAACGGTACTATCGTAATGCTGGATAAGTTTTTTGAGGATGCAGACACTGTTGCTGCGCCACCCGCAGGTATCAGTACCATGTTTGGCGGTTTTCTGCAAAAAATATTCAATAAGAACGAATACTTTTTTACACAGTTCTCCTTATCGCATATTGCAGATCTGCTTAAGGGCTGCCAACAATTAGTAGCACTGAAAGATAGATACATATTGCCTGCGATGTTACAGCATCAGTTAGAGCAGATGCAACAGGACCTGGAGCACAGGCTTACAGAAGAAATAATAGCACTCAGCGATAAGACACCATACAGGGAGGTGGCAGAACTCAATTTTAAAGTGCGCAGGGAAATGAAGGGTGTCATTCAGCGGTTGATGGCTGCATATGCGAGGCTGGACGCATGGCACGCTATGGCTCACGCCACACGCTATCACAACTGGACATTTCCTGTGCTAAGTGCGGCTATACCTTTAAAATACGAGGCTAAGGGATTGTTTCATCCTTTACTCCATACACCGGTAGCTTATGATATACAATTCAGCAGTGGCAGGAATTTTCTGTTGCTTACCGGGGCTAATATGTCAGGCAAGACCACCTTTATGCGTGCATTGGGTGTTGGGGCTTTACTGGCACACCTGGGCATGGGCGTACCCGCCGCGGAGATGCACATCAGCTTTATGCGGGGTATAGTTACCAATATGCATGTAGAAGATAACCTGCTGCGTGGAGAGAGTTATTTCTTTGCAGAAGTGCAGCGTATGAAACTGACGGCAGAAAGATTATTGCAGCCATTGCCGCATCTGGTGCTGATGGACGAATTATTTAAAGGCACAAATGTGCATGATGCTTATGAATGCACAAGGGCGGTTGTTGATGGCCTGCTGAAACATACAGGGCATATCATGGTATTATCTACACACCTCTACGAAGTGGCCCAGCATTTCAGTAACAGGCCAGACATACAATTTGCCCATTTCGTAACGCAGATTACAGATGGAGAAAATTATCATTTTACCTATGAACTCAAACAGGGTATCTCCAACGACCGTATCGGTTATCGCATATTGCAAAAAGAAGGAGTGCTCAAACTCCTCTGTTCTGATAGCAATTCTATATAGATTTTACATAATTTTATAATATCAGTTTATTTATTTTAAGTCATTGCGGTCAATTACTATTAATTTTGTGCCTTATTATTTACTACCCTGTTGACAGGCACTATTAAAAGAAGATAACAGATATGACAGAATTCAGACCAGGAAGGTTCCAGATATTACCCCCGGTAGTTAAGAATTTAATCATCATCAATACCCTCATCGTTTTTGCACAGTATGTACTGGGCAAAATGGGCATAGATATGTCAGACTATTTTGGGCTGCATTACTGGAAGTCGGATTATTATCACTTCTGGCAGTTCTTTACCCATATTTTCATGCATGGCAGTTACAATGATGTGAATGGTACAATAATGCACCTGTTTTCCAATATGTTTGCCCTGTGGATGTTTGGTAGTATACTGGAGAATGTGTGGGGCCCAAAACGTTTCATACTGTTTTATATAATTTGCGGTATGGGTGCAGCGATGTTGCATATGGGTGTGGTAGGTTATGAGTTTCATACTATGGCCGACGCATTTGCAAAGTACCAGGCTAATCCTACACTTGACCAGTATGACCTGTTCCTGAAACAGAATGTGCCGCTCAATCAATTTAATAAGCTCAATGTAGACCTCTACAATCTTGGTATAAGCTGGATGAATAATCCATCTGCCAATTTCAGTAACGAAAGTGTAGAAGCTATACACAGGTATCTTAATGGCTGGCATTATGGTAGCCAGTATTTCCCGGGTATTTATGATGAGGCTACTGTTGGTGCGTCAGGCGCTGTGTTTGGTATCCTGTTTGCATTCGGGTATCTCTTTCCTAATACATTGCTTTATCTCTACTTCCTGGTGCCTATTAAGGCTAAATATGTAGTGGCGGCATATGCATTGTTTGAGCTGTATGCGGGTATTAGAAATTCTGCCGGAGATAATATAGCTCACGTTGCACACCTTGGGGGTATGCTGGTAGCATTTATTTTATTGAGGATATGGAACAGAACTAACCGGAGAGATTTCTTCTGATAAAAGAATTTATGAGAACTGATTTAAAAAGATCGCCACTATCATCTATCCCCGGTTACGGGCAAAATGCAGTATTGCAACTCATCATTGCATCTGGTGTGGGTTTTGTAATGTTCCATTTTACGTGGACCATTATTCGCGTAGCAGGAGCAGAAGACAGCCTGTTTTATAACCTTTTTACTGTAAATACGGGGCTGGCAGATGTGCATCATATTATGTCAAAATTCTGGACCATATTTACTTATGGCTGGGTACATAATGGCTTCTGGGAGCTCTTCAGCAATATGATATGGCTGTATGCATTTGGCTCTATAGTGCAAATGCTGGTAGGGTACAGGCAGTTGATACCGCTGTATGTATATAGTCTAGCAGTTGGTGCAATATTCTACGAATTATCGCAACTTATTCCCGGCATCGACCTACATTCTGCCTTGTACTTTGGCGGTATTGCGGGCGTTATGTCATTTGCAGTAGCAGCGCTCACACTGTCACCGCATTACAGGTTCCACTTTACACAGCATTTCAGTATCCCACTGGTAGTAATAGCTATAATATTCTTTGCCCTGGCTATCCTGAATACAGGCTTGCGCGTTCCGGGTATTGCCCTTTTGCTGGGTGGTGCCGCTACAGGCTTTAGCTATGTGAAATTATTGCAGAATGGCTACAGGCCGGGTGCATGGGTCTACAATATATTCGACAGAATGAACGACGCTGTAACGCCTGATGAATATGCAGGAAGAAACAAAGGCCGCAGGCGCAGTGAGGTGCTGAACGCAGTAAGTGAAAGCAAACAAACTGGCGACGAAAAGAAAATAGACGATATACTCGACAAAATAAATCAGAAGGGATATAATTCATTAACTAAAGAAGAGAAGGAAATATTAATGAATGCAAGCAAAGGAAACAAACCCTAAAAAATAACAGCTTGAGCAAGCAAAAAATAAATCTCTTCAGCAGGATACTCGGTTATTCATTCCTGTTAGTCAATATAGGTAGCATAGTATGGTTATTGCTATGTCTTGCAGCGGCGTACACAAGCCCCGAAATGGTTAAATACCTCGCATTGTTCAGCCTTTTTACTCCGGTGGCTATAATGGCCAATATCTTTTTCGTGATATTCTGGCTGTTCACCAGGAAAAAGATACGCTCATTGGGTTCTCTTACCGCATTGTTGTTGTGTTATAAACTTATCGTAACAGTCTTTGGGTTCAACTTTTTTACACGCAGTGATATGTCACGCAGGCCCGGAACGATAAAGGTCATGACATGGAACGTGCATGGTATGGGTATTTTTAACAGGCCTCATGATAAGGAGTTCGACAGGGAATTGCTCAACTTTATAAAGATCGAGAACGCAGATATAATATGTCTGCCCGAATTCTCTGCACCTAAAGACAATTTGCTGAAGCCCTTTGCAGAAAAGATCATTAAGAATAATGATTACATAGATTATCGTTTTAAGGATGATAATACACTGGGAACAACTATTTATTTAGGCACAGCTGTTTTCTCCAAATACCCTTTCAAAAACTATGTAGCCAATAAACTGGCTGAATATGTGTACCTGCTGCAGGGCGATATGCAACTGCCGGGCGGACAAATGATACGTATGTTCTTCGTGCATCTTAACACATTCGGGTTAAGTGATGCTGATAAGGCATACATACAGGATATCAAGAACACCAATGTCCCTAATAACAACAGGGCACATTCTCGTTCGTTTATCTGGAAGTTCAACTATGCCTTTACCAAAAGGGCGAGACTGGCAGACAAGGCTAGAAAAATTATAGCGCAAAGCCCTTATCCTGTATTTGTTTGCGGCGACTTTAACGACCTGCCTGCGTCTTATACCTATACCACCATCAGGGGAGATCTGAAAGATGCCTTCCTGGAGATGGGCAGTGGCTTTGGCAGAACATATAATCAAATATCACCAACACTGCGTATAGACCATATATTCTATGACCCTGCAGCGCTAAAGCAGGTAGGCATTGATAACCCTTACACTTCGCTGTCTGATCACAGTCCTATGATCGCAAATTTTGAAATTATCCCTATAGCTGCGAACTAAGCCTTATTTTTGCGCTTATTTTGCAATATGTCCGACTTATACATATATAATTCATATACCAGACAGAAAGAGAAGTTTGAACCCATCACCCCCGGCCACGTCGGTTTATATGTCTGCGGTCCTACCGTTTCGGGAGAATCGCACCTGGGTCATGCCCGTCCTTATATCACATTTGATGTAGTGAACCGCTACCTGCAGCACAAAGGCTATAAAGTTCGTTATGTAAGAAATATAACTGATGCCGGCCACTTTGAAGAAGAAGGCCGTGAGGCTGAAGATAAAGTAGCAACAAAAGCACAGCTCGAAAGGCTGGAGCCTATGGAACTGGTGCATAAATACACCAGCCTGTTTCACTGGGGTATGCGCCTGTTCAATAACCTGGAGCCAAGTATAGAACCTACGGCAACGGGCCATATCATAGAACAGATAAGCATGATCGAAAAGATAATCAGCGAAGGATATGCTTATGAAGTAAATGGCTCTGTATACTTTGACGTAAAGAAATACGCAGAGAAATATCCTTACGGAAAGCTTTCCGGCCGAGTGATTGATGAATTACTTGAAACCACCCGCGAACTGGACGGACAGGATGAGAAAAGAAATAAAACCGATTTCGCACTGTGGAAGAAAGCCCCGCCTGAGCACATCATGCGCTGGGTGAGCCCATGGGGAGAAGGTTTCCCGGGCTGGCATATAGAATGTTCTGCAATGAGCAGCAAATACCTCGGCGAAACATTCGATATACATGGCGGTGGTATGGACCTGCAATTCCCGCACCACGAAAGTGAGATAGCACAATCTACCATAGCACATGGCCACGCACCGGTGCGCTACTGGATGCACAATAACATGATCACCATCAACGGTAAGAAGATGGGCAAGAGTTATAACAACGTGATAAAGCTGACGGAACTCTTCAGCGGCAATCACCCTATACTCGAGCAGCCATATCACCCTATGGTGGTGCGCTTCTATATATTGCAGACGCATTACCGCAGCACGCTCGATTTCTCTAACGAAGCCCTGCAGGCATCAGAGAAAGCACTGCGCCGTCTCTGGGAAGCATATGAGGTGCTGAAGAAGCTGAATATTACAAGTGCCGCAGCTAAAGATGAAGCACTCGATAAACAGGTAAGAGCATGGTGTGCAGAATGTGAAGAGTTTATGGATGATGACCTGAATACTGCTAAAGTACTGGCCAGTCTTTTTGAATTGGCACCAGTCATTAACAGTATAAAAGGCGGGCAGATAGCTGCTGATGCAATATCTGCAGATACGCATAAGCTGCTGCTGGAAACTTTCAAAACATATATTGAAGATGTATTTGGTTTGCAGCCATTGCAGGCACAGCAAAGTAATAAGCTCGACCAGGTATTGTCGTTACTGATAGAAATAAGAAAAGACGCGCGTACAAGGAAAGACTTCGCTACGTCAGACCAGATAAGAAATAAGCTGGCTGAAGCAGGCGTTGTATTGAAAGATGAAAAAGACGGTACAGTGTCTTACACCATTGAATAAAACTAAATGAAGAAAATATCCAAATTACTGCGCTACCTCCGTGACTACAAAAGCAAGGTAGCGCTCTATTTTTTGTGCAGCCTGCTGGCAGTAGTATTTGCACTGTTCTCATTCGGTATGCTGATGCCGGTATTGCAGATACTATTTGTAGGGGTAGAGCAAAAGAATATCACTGCCGGGTTGGTAGGCTATATCACACAGGTTGTGAATGGCATTATACAGGAGCATGATAAACTTACTGCACTTAATTATGCCATCATCGCCGTTATCATATTCACCATATTGAAGAATATGTTCCTTTACATGGCGCAGTATATTCTCAATCCTATCAAGAACTCCATCATACGCAGGTTGAGAGATGAATTGTTCACAAAAACATTATCGCTGCCAATAGGTTTCTTTACGGAAGAAAGAAAAGGTGACCTGATATCGCGCATGACCAATGATATCAACGAAGTGGAGACCTCGATAGTAAGCATACTCGAAACATTTATCAAAGAGCCGCTTACCATCATCTTTACTTTGGTATCAATGGTACTTATCAGTCCGCAGCTTACTTTATTCCTGTTGCTGTTCCTTCCTTTTTCCGGTTACCTGATAGGCAGGATAGGCAGGTCGCTGAAACGCCCGTCAAACCAGGCGCAGGAACAACTGGGCAGCCTGCTGGGTGTAATAGACGAAACACTGGTAGGTATGCGTGTTGTAAAAGCATTTAATGCGGAGAAACACCAGCACCTGCGCTTCACAGGTATCAATAACCTCATCTTCAGGCTGAGGAATAAAATAGCCGCCCGCAGGGAGCTTGGTTCACCCATGTCAGAAACAATGGGCATCATCGTAGTGAGTATCATTATGTGGTATGGCGGCAGGCTCATATTCTCCGGCAGCACATCACTCACAGGGCCTGCATTTATCGCTTACATAGGTTTCTTCTACCAGATCATCAACCCGCTGAAAAGCCTTTCATCTGCATTCTATAATATGCAAAAGGGTAGTGTGGCGCTTGATCGTATAGAACATCTGCTGAATGCAGAGAATACAATACTCGAAGCACCTGATGCTAAAAACATCAAGGACTTCAACGATTCTGTCGTGTTGAAGGATGTGCATTTTGCATATGGAGATAAGAAGATACTGAACGGTATCAACATCGAAATAAAGAAAGGAAAGACAGTTGCCCTCGTGGGTGCATCAGGTGCCGGTAAATCTACACTGGTAGACCTCGTTCCGCGTTTTCATGATGTTACGGCCGGAGAAATATTAATAGATGGTGTGAATATCAAAGATTATAAACTCTACGAACTGCGCCGCCTGATGGGTGTTGTAAGCCAGGAGCCAATATTATTCAATGATACCATCTATAATAACATAACACTGGGCACCGGTGGCGTCAATGACCAGCAGGTAGAAGATGCAGCGAAGATTGCCCATGCGCACAACTTCATCACACAAAAAGCAGAAGGCTACCAGACCGTTGTAGGTGACAGGGGCACAAAACTAAGTGGTGGCGAACGCCAGCGTGTAACCATAGCACGTGCGGTACTTAAAAACCCGCCAATCCTGATATTGGACGAAGCTACCTCGTCACTCGATACAGAAAGCGAGCGTATAGTACAGGATGCCATCAACCAACTGATGAAAAACCGTACCTGTATCGTTATTGCGCACAGGCTCTCTACCGTACAGCACGCTGATGAGATAATTGTGATGGAGAAGGGCTCAGTGGCAGAACGCGGCACACATGCCGAACTCATCAGCAGGGATGGCCTCTACAAAAAGCTGGTAGAAATGCAGCAGGTAAAATAGTTAAGGTATATTTGCAGTATAAAGCACCCTGATGAAGAAAATCTTAGTTACAGGCGGTTGTGGTTATATAGGCGGGCATACGATAGTAGACCTTGTGCAGAATGGCTTTGAAGTTATTTCGGTAGACGACCTTTCACGCGGCTCACTGCGTATGCTTAACGGCATAGAAAAAGTGCTGGGCAAACCTGTAAAGAACTATAAAGTAAATCTCTGCAACCTCGAAGATACAGAAGCCATATTCATAGAGAACCCTGATATAGAAGGTATCATACATTTCGCGGCATATAAATCTGTACCGGAATCTGTAGCAGAACCACTGAAATACTACACAAATAATATCAACTCACTGGTAAATATATTACAGTGTGCGGCAGAGTATAAAGTGAACCATTTTGTGTTCTCATCTTCCTGCTCTGTATATGGTAATACAAAAACATTACCCGTAGAAGAAACTGCACCGCTGGCAGAGCCTGAATCTCCCTATGCGCGCACCAAGCAGATAGGAGAAGCAATCTGTCGTGAATTTGCAAAGACACATCCTGACTTTAACGTAACACTGTTGCGCTATTTCAACCCTGTAGGTGCACACCCCAGTGCTATGATAGGCGAGCTGCAGGAGAAACCTGAGAATCTCGTACCTGTTATCACACAAACGGCTATAGGCAAACGCGGCGAGATGCAGGTGTTCGGTAGTGATTATGCTACCCGCGATGGCTCTTGCGTGCGCGATTATATACACGTTATGGATATAGCCAACGCACATACCAAAGCATTGCAATACACTATGGGCGGGCACAATACAGAAAGGTGCGAGGTGTTTAACCTCGGCACAGGTAAAGGTGTTACGGTGCTGGAGCTTATCCATGCTTTTGAAAAAGTATCGGGCGAAAAACTGAATTACCGTGTAGGCCCGCGCCGTCCCGGTGATGTTGTAGAGGTATATGCTAACAATAGCAAAGCACGTGCTTTGCTCGACTGGGATATTAAATACGGTCTTGATGAAATGATGGATACAGCCTGGCGCTGGGAGCTCACCCTGAAAAAGGAAGCGGCAAAGATCCAGATGAACTAATAAGATAAAAGGCGACAGATACTGTCGCCTTTTATCTTACCCGAGGTCAATCTCGGTATTATCACCTATGTTGAGACTCTGGCTGAGGCCGCGCACAAATGCATCGCTGCCTATGATGGAAGAGTGTAGTACAACTTCCTTCAGTTCTGCATAAGAGCCTATGATCGTATCTTTAATGATGGCCGATTCAATATGGGCAAATTCGCCGACAGTGACATTGGGCCCAATAATAGAATTGCTGATGCGGCAACCCTCTGCTATACTTACAGGCGGTATAATAACGCTGGTGTCATAATGGTATGGCTGTTCACTTTCTCCTTTACGTTCGCTCATTTCCTTCAGCAGGGTAGCATTGGTAGAGAGTAGTGTCTCTTTCTTACCGCAGTCGAACCAGTTATTCACACGGAATGCCTGGAAGTGTACACCGCCTTCTATCATATGCTCCAGCGCGTTGGTAAGATGGTATTCCCCTTCTTCGTCCTGCTTTACGGCAGCCATATTCTGCTCCAGTGCGCTGAAGAGCGCATTGGTCTCTTTGATATAGTATATGCCCACCATCGCCATGTTCGACTTTGGTATCAGTGGTTTTTCCACCACGCGCATTACTTTGTCTTTATCATTCAGTTCGGCCACGCCAAAGCTGCGGGGGTCATCTACTTTCTTTACACCTATCTGCGATATGCTGCTGTTCAGTATATCTTTTACATTATAGTCGCACACTGTGTCACCCAGCACTATTATCACCTCTTCATCTTTTACGGCATCCCTGGTCAGCCATATGGCATGGCCGGTACCGCGCCTGTCGTTTTGAGAAACGATGGCATAATTAAGATTGGGATAATGCTTTTCTACATAGTGCTGTATTTTCTCACCGAGGTAGCCGATGACAAATACAAAATCTGTAACGCCTGCATCAACCAACTGGTCAACGATAACGCTGAGGATGGTTTTGCCTGCAATAGGTATCAATGCTTTTGGTTGTGTGTAGGTAAGTGGCCTGAGCTTGGTACCTGCACCTGCAACGGGGATAATAGCTTTCACAAAATTTGGTTTTGTTCTGCGACGTGAAAATAAGCTAAAATGATTTAAATAGGGTTATTCTATTGTAATAGTTCATTATGTGTTAACACTCTTTCATGGTTAAAATGATCTCTTGGTTCAACTTAAGAATGCTGCCATCGGGCCAATGGAATTTTATTTCTGAAATAATAACCTTGTCGCCAATTCTCATTTTGTTGAATTGTTTCGACGTTTCCTCGTCAAAGCGTGCCCCGGTGCATGTTTTTTCATATAGCGGTTGACCATCTCTTGTTATTGAAAGAGTATAGTTATCAACAGGAATTCTCATGTCAAAATCAAACCCGTCTAAGCCTAATACAATGCCTAACTGTGTCTTAAATATTTTGAGGCACATATAACCACCACTCATACCTCCAACTCTAGCAACAGGATCCGGTATACGTTTACAACGAAACTCTTGTACGCCAACTTTTACTTTACTGCCGCCAGCTTTTTTAAATACATTGACCGCAACCTTGCCTGGTTTCAATACAGTTATTACATAATGGCATGGCATCAATTTTTCTTCGGTAATGTTACAGCCTTCAGCCTCAATGCTAATGTCTTTACAATCTGTATTCTCGACAGCAATAGTTACGGGGTTTGGTACACCGATGTAAAACACATTCATTTTATCTAGCGCAACAGCAACCTGTTGCGCAGATAATTTTACAGAAAACAGAATTGACAGTAAAAAAATGTAGTATCTCATAGATGCGGTCATTAGGTTATCACCCCGTCCTTATCTACTCTTCTTTTGCTGGTTCCCAAAGTTCTATCTTATTGCCTTCGGGGTCTATGAAGTGTGCAAACTTGCCGTATTCATATACCTGCATTCCACCTATCATCTCAATGCCTTCTTTCTTCAGTTCACCCAGCAGCCATTCAAGATCTTCTACCATGAAGTTGAACATGAATTGTTTATCAGAAGGGGCAAAATAATCACTCTCTTTTTTGAAAGGATTCCATACCGTAGTGCCTTTCCTCTCCGGTGCATCTGCATGCAGCCATTCAAACATGGCCCCGTAGTTACCTGCATTAATGCCCAGGTGTTTATTATACCACTCGCGCAGGTTAGCAGGGTCATCACTTTTAAAAAAGATACCACCCAGCCCGGTTACTTTTTTCTTATCAGGCATAGCTGCTTATTGTATAAGGTTATTATACTGCCTCAGTTTGGCTATCAGTGCAGCGCGGTTTTTCTTCCTGTCGGTATTCAGGTTTTGTATCTCCGTATAGAGTTGTTTTTTATCGGCAACAGATTTAGTATCCGTGGTTGCCGCAATGTCTTTAGTGATGCTGGTTGCAAGAGCGTTGTATGCTTTGTCTGCCAGCGCAGGGATATTCCTGCTTATTCCGGCATCCAGTTTATTGATGTCAGAAGCAAACAATGTCTTTGCAGGTGTCTGCACCTGTGTTTTATTATCCTGCTGTGCTATAGCAGGAGCAGCGGCAGATAAGAGTACAGCTAATGCGAATGCAAAACGTTTCATACGTTAGTTTTTTTAAAGTTAGGGAAAATTAGCAGATATTATTCCGCTACTTCCGCTTCTTCGCCATACATCTGGTTCATATACTTTAGTGATGGCGATTTGATGAAACTGCCCAGCCCCAGTTCTTCCCATTTAGCATCCACATTATTAATTGTTGGTTTATCTGCTACTATGATATTAGGCCACGGGCGCTCAAAACCATCCAGTGCTTTGTACTTGCGGGTACCGTCGAGCCCCAGTATATGCTGTGCATACATATGGTCGCGTTTAGGGTCCAGGTTGTTGCAAAAACGCCATAGCGTATCAGGGATATCCTGCACATCTACCGTATGCTCTACATAGAGTATCATTTTCATGCCTGCCATTTCGGGCAGTGCGCATAGTTGTGTATGCAGTTCTGCTATATGGTTGGGCCTGTTCTTTTTTACAGACACGAACAGTACAGGTATCTCGTGTTGCTCAGCAAGGCTGGCATTGATACCGGCTATCTCCGTAAATCTTGCCTGTATAGCTGCTACTGAAAAACCTGCGGGTAGTTTGTAAGGAAGTAATGGTTTGGTGATTTCTTCCTCCCATTTCTTGGTGCCGTCTATGCACATCTTGCCGCCAAAGCCCAGTTTAGAGCAGCTATGGTCCAGTACATCCATAGGCCCCTGGCTGAAGTAAACATCAGTCTCAGGGTTCAGGTTGTTGAATACATATTGCGCCAGTGCTTTGTAATTATCCAGTGCCACATTGCCATCAGTCATCACCAGTATCTTGTTAAACATCATTTGCCCGGCACCCCACATAGCATTCATTACCTTCTGTCCCTGTCCTGCATACTCTTTATTGATGCTCGCTGTAACAAGGTTATGAAACACACCCTCCACAGGCATATTCATATCCTTTATCTCGGGCACCATCGTCATCTTAATAGGTGCCAGGAATATCCTTTCCGTAGCCTTGCCTATCCATGCATCTTCCTGTGGTGGTATACCCACTATCGTTGCAGGGTACACAGCATCTTTTCGGTGCGTGATGGCAGTAACATGAAAACGCGGATACCAGTCGGGCAGCGAGTAGTAACCCGTATGGTCACCAAATGGCCCCTCCCACAGCATTTCATCCTGCGGGTCAAGATATCCCTCTATTATTATGTCTGCATCTGCTGGTACTTCTATCTCAGGCTGTGTAAGGCACTTCACCAGTTCCACGCGTTTCTTGCGCAGGAATCCCGCCAGCATGTATTCATCTACATTATCAGGCAGCGGTGCAGTGGCGGCATAAGTATATACAGGGTCACCGCCCAGCGCTACTGCTACGGGCATACGTTTATTCAGTTTTTTGTATTCGTTGAAATGGCGGGCCGATACTTTATGTTTATGCCAATGCATGGCCGTCATCTCATTGCTGAACACCTGCATACGGTACATGCCTATATTGCGAATACCAGTTGTAATATCCTTGGTATGAATGGCTGGCAGTGTTATAAAACGTCCGCCATCTTTAGGCCAGCATTTCAGTATAGGCAGTTTAGAGAGGTCAGGTTTATCCATCACTACTTCCTGGCAGGCGCCGCGCCCGCTTACCACTTTCGGCATCCATGAGGCAAATTTGCTTAGTTGCGGCAGCATGGCAAATTTTTCCAGCAGGCCGTTTTTAGGAGCAGACAGTTTTTTCAGAAGGTCTTCTATTTCTTTGGCCACATCATCAAGATGTTCTACGCCCAGCGCCAGGCACATGCGCCTGTCATTACCCATAGAGTTGATGAGCAGTGGGAAATCGGTACCCGTATTTTCAAACAATAAAGCCTTATTCCTGTCTGGGGTTTTAGATACCCTGTCGGTTATTTCGGCTATCTCCAGTACGGGGTCAACAAATGTTTTTATCCTTACCAGTTCTCCTGCTTTCTCCAGTGTGTCTATATATGCCCTGAGCGACTTGTATGCCATAGCGCAAAGTTAATTGCTATCGTATTTAATTACAGGAATAATAACAGCCGATGCGCCATTTGGTTTAATTTTGCAGCCTCATGACAGGGAGGCAGATATATGTATTATTAGGCTTTGTGATAGCTCTCATGGCTGCATGTACTGAGGGCGAAAAGAAGCCTGTCAACAGTGAGTTTTTAGAACGTATAACCGCAAGGGCAAAGAACCCCGAGAACAGGCTGCTGGAAGATTCCTGCATCGCTATGCTGCACCAGGGAGATATAGTGGTAAGACGTGGTAATGATGTGACCAGCGATATGCTGAGCCTGCTGAATTTTAGCGATAAAAAATATTCGCATTGCGGTATTGTGCTGGTAGAGGGTGGCTACCCCTTTGTATACCACTGCATGGGCGGCGAGGATAACCCGGATGCCCGCATGCGCCGCGATTCTGCGCAATACTGGCTCACGCCTGCCAATAATGTTGCTATTGGGGTGGTACGCACAGATATGCCTGCTGTCAATAAGGATAGCTTAGTGCACGTGGTACATGGTTATTATAAACAACGCAAAAAATTCGATATAAAATTTGACCTCCGTACGGATGACAGGTTTTATTGTGCCGAACTGGTTTATAAAGCAATGAACCGTGCCATGCTGAATGACGGGTACCTGCAACCCATTACTATATTCGGGTTTACATATATAGGTATAGATAACCTGTACCTGAACCCGCACGCATCATTGATTTGTCAAATTAGATATAAGTAATACCTTTGCCGCTAAACGGATACGAAATATTATGAAAAAATTATTGTTTTCTTTTTCTGCTGCAGTGATACTGGCTTTGACTATGGTGAGCTGTAACTCAAACTCTCCAAAATCTACTGCGGAGAAATTCCTGAACAGCTTCTACCACATGGAATACAAGCAGGCTAAAGAAGTATCTACAGAAGATACAAAGAAAATGCTGGATATGATTGAGCAATTCTCTGCTATGATGCCTGATTCAAACAAGCAATCTGCAAAGAAGATAAAAATAGAACTGGGTGAAGTGAAAGAAACAGGTGATTCTGCTGTTGTTATGTACACTACTTCTGAGAACAAACAACCGCAAAAGATCAACCTCGTTAAACAAAACGGTAAATGGCTGGTACAATGGTCTAAACAGGACGGTATGACAGAAGAATCTGAAAATACTGATGCTGCAGAAGAAACAATGAACGACAGCACTGCTGCACCTATGGAAGGAGCACCTGCCGACAGCGCCGCTGAGAAGAAATAGATAAGTTACTTTCGATAAAATGAGGCACCCAATGGGTGCCTCATTTGTTTTATTATATTTTCAATTAGTTGTATATTTGCTATAGATATTCATGCAGAAATATCCGCAGTTCTTTGACATACTGTAAACCCGAAATACTTAAGCTCTCCTCCTGTTTTTAGGAGGCTGATGCAGAAACCGTTTATCCGTCTGAGCCTGATAATACTACCATCCTCCCCCTAACCCCCTCGCTGAGGGGGAGAAAAAGTAAAGCTCCCCTCCTTACTAAGGAGGGGCGACTGATGAACTGCGAAGCAGTTTGTCAGTCGGGGTGGTACGCTCGCGCAGGGTAATGCATTTTTGCCTTTTACATTTTACATTACCCCCCCTCCCCATGGGAACAAAAAGGAAACAATTTGTAACAAAAACTCTACTCCCGTCATTGCGAGGAACGAAGCAATCTCACGAGATGCAACACAATGACCGTTTTGCCTTTTACATTTTGCATCCCCCCCTCCCCATGGGAACAAAAAGGAAACAATTTATCAGGTGAGGAATACCTCCGCTTTTAAAAAATGGATTTATTTAACCCCTCCAGGTACTTTTTCCCTACCCGAAGAACATATAACAGAGCAATACGGAAGTAATAATACCCACCAGGTCGGCCAGCAGCATAGAAGATATGGCATAGCGGGTATTCTTAACAGATACCGCACCAAAGTACACGGCCACCACGTAGAAAGTAGTATCAGATGACCCCTGTAATATGCAACTGAGCCTGCCGGCAAATGAGTCCGGCCCGAAGTTCTTCATGGTGTCTATCATCATACCCCTTGCTCCGCTGCCGCTCAGCGGTTTGATAAGAGCGGTAGGGATACCGTCTACAAAACGGGTATCGGTGCCCAGTGCCGTAAACATGGATTTCATGCCATTAATAACCACATCGAAGCTGCCGCTGGTGCGCAGCATACTGATGGCTACCAGCATACCAACGAGGTAAGGGATGATCTTCACAGCGGTCTCAAAACCGCCTTTGGCGCCTTCTATAAAAGCATCAAACACATTGATCTTTTTATAGAGCCCGCCCAGTACTATGAGTATGAAAATGGTCAGTATCAGCCCGTTGCTCAATAGCCCTGAAAAGGATTGCATGCCAGTTGCGTCAACAGACTTGAGGTATACCACCAGTGCGGCAATGATAGCAGACAGGCCGCCTACCCATGCCAGTATCACCGGCTGAAAGATGTTGATCTTCTGCCTGAATGATACGATGGTCATAGCTGCGATAGTAGCTACGAACGTAGCTATCATACAGGGTATGAATATATCAGTTGGGTTGGCAGACTTGAGTGCAGAACGTGCAGCAATGATGCTCACCGGTATCAGTGTAAGCCCGGAAGCATGCAGGCAAAGGAACATGATCTGCGAGTTGGATGCGGTCTTCTTATCTGCATTTATCTCCTGCAGGCTTTCCATAGCCTTTATCCCGAAAGGTGTGGCAGCATTATCAAGCCCCAGCAGGTTGGCGGAGAAGTTCATCATCATATGCCCCATGGCAGGATGGCCTTTAGGCAGTTCAGGAAAGAGTTTTGAAAAGAAGGGGCCAATGATCCTTGATAACAGGCTGATGCCGCCCGCCTTCTCCGCAATGCTCATAAACCCCATGAACAATGCCATGATACCGATAAGCCCGATGCAGATATTCACTGCACTTTTGCAGGTCTCTATAATACCATCGGCCTTTTTGGTAAGCTTAGGTTGAATGCTTTGGTAGGTATAGGTATTGCTGTTAACGGCAGTATAGTTGTCTGTGATAAATACGGTGGCAGGATGTGCAGAGTCAGCAGGTTTGTAGCCATATGCACCGATATACTTCACAAAGCTCTCCTCTGATACAAAGCCTGCTGACTGTGGTGTACCTGTCATCTGGTAATACACTGTATCATAAGCATCATCGGCCTTGCCCGTCACCATCCTGTTGAAGATGGTATTGTCTCCGCCAAAGAAGCATTTATAACCGGCTACAGTTATAGCAATGATGATAAAAGCAGACCATATCCTGCTCAGTGCCATGAGATGAGTAGATTGATGATACCGTTAAGGTAGTAAATAATGGCAGGTTTTCTAAGTATTCTCCCTGTTGAGTATTTGCTCTGTTTCGGGTGGGGTGTAGTTGTTCAGCATATCGAATAGTTCGTCGATACTATCGCTTATCAGAAGCAGATCGCGGGTACATTCCTGCAGGAATCCTTCGTCGACCATGTTGTTCATAAGCACCTTAAGACTATCGTAGAATCCGTTGATGTTGAGCAGGCCCATTGGTTTGTTGTGTAGTCCAAGCTGTCCCCATGTCAGCAGTTCAAACATCTCATCCATCGTACCCAGTCCGCCTGGTAGTGTGATGGCAGCATCGCTGAGCTCATGCATCTTCAGCTTACGTTCATGCATGGTCTTTACTGTTATCATTTCAGTAAGGCCATCATGTGCCACTTCTTTGGAAGAGAGGAAATCAGGTATCACACCAACTACCTCGCCGTTGTTCTGCAATACACCTTCGGCTACAGCACCCATAAGGCCTATCTTGCCGCCGCCGAATACCAGGCGTATACCTTTGTCGGCAAGGGCAGCTCCCAGTGCGTATGCAGTTTCCCTGTATACTTCGTTATAGCCCTCTTTGGAGCCGCAGAATACTGTGATACTCTTCATGAATGAAATTTTTATTAAAATTACAAAGGAAAACTAATCATATTATTTGAAATGAAATGGGGAATTACATGTATAATAATTATTCTGCCGCTTGGAATAATTTATGCTCAGAATAAAATAAAGATGACTCGTTTTGAAAAGATAGCGGTTGCGAGTAATAAGAGTTTGAAAGTAAGTACCTTAATAGATGGAACTAATATATTGCTTGAGTTTTACGTTAGTTCCTCTGAACCGCAATATATCTATTTAACAAAACCATTATCAATAGTCCTGGTAAATAAAGAGGTCATTCAATTAGAGTATGTAAAGGGTGGACACTATCCTAGGCAATCAGGAGTTGGTCAATGGCAAAATGAGTATTATTATAAACTTGACAGTGTGTCTTCTGCCAAATTAAAGATTATTGCAGTTGATAGCGTTAAATTTGTTAATGGCAATACAATGTTACTTTTTGGTGTAAAAGATGATAAAAAAGAAGTAATCAGTAAGCAAATAGAGTCACTTATAGATTAAAGCACCTCTACCTGGTTGCGGAGCAGGTCTTCAAACTCATCACGTTCGCGTATGAGGAATGCCTTACCGTCCTTTACCATTACTTCTGCCGGCTTCAGCCTTGAGTTGAAGTTGCTGCTCATCTCAAAGCCATAAGCACCCGCATTGTAGAATACAAGGTAGTCTCCTTCGCGTACTTCGTTCAGTACACGGTCCCATGCAAACGTATCTGTTTCGCAGATGTTACCAACTACGGTATATATGCGTTCAGCGCCTGTGGGGTTCGATATGTTCTCTATACGATGGTAAGCATCATAGAACATAGGGCGTATGAGGTGATTAAAACCTGAGTTGACACCTACGAATACTGTAGCAGGAGTTTGTTTGATGACATTGGCTTTAACAATGAAATGGCCTGATTCGCTCACGAGGTACTTACCAGGTTCGAACCATACCTCCAGTGTACGGTTGTATTCAGCTTCAAACTCCTTTACGGCAGCTGTAAGCCTTTCACCAAGTGATACTACATCAGTTTCAGGGTCCCCTTCTTTATACGGTACTTTGAAACCACTGCCAAGGTCAAGGAATTCGAGTTCGTTGAAGTGGCGGGCAATCTCAAACATAACTTCCAGCCCGCGAAGGAATACATCAACATCCTTTATCTCACTGCCGGTATGCATGTGCAGGCCTCTTACATGCAGTTTGGTTGTCTTTACAATGCGTTCTATATGGCGCATCTGGTGTACCGAGATACCAAACTTACTGTCTATATGGCCCGTAGATATCTTATAATTACCACCTGCTTCTATATGAGGGTTAA
Source organism: Flavipsychrobacter sp. (assembly GCA_044227125.1). Lineage (GTDB taxonomy): Bacteria > Bacteroidota > Bacteroidia > Chitinophagales > Chitinophagaceae > Polluticoccus. The sequence goes on along the minus strand of JBGAFS010000002.1, from coordinate 220,156 downwards.
TGCGGATACAAACAGGATAGCTGTTGCCAAACTTGTTGCCAAACTGCTCGAGTATGGATATGTTGTCTATGTTGATATTAACGCCTAACTGTTGTCCTTCAACAATCTCGTTAAAGTCAACGCAGTTTGGGGTAAACAGGATATCCTTTACATCGAACCCCGCTTTGATAGCCAGCTTTACTTCATAGATGCTAACGCAATCAATAGAAGCACCGAGGCTTTTGAGATACTTAAGGATATTGATATTGGTAAGAGCCTTACATGCATAGAAGAACTTAGTAGGGTGGCCCTTGAAGGCATCCTTCAGCTTGTTATATTGTTGTGCTATCTTCTCTGCATGGTACACATAAACAGGAGTACCGAATTCGTTGGCAACATCAATAAGTTGCGCTTTTGTAAGTGGCTCGTACATAATTTGGACTGCAAAAATAGAAAAAGCCCAGGTTTTATATGGCTAAAAGGGTTCTTTAAAAGGATAATCTGATCGAATTTTTTAGTAATTGGTAAATTATTATACACCATTAGCCGTCTAAGATGTTTGATATAAGCTGCAGTTTGCGTTAAAATGATGTTTATACAGGCTTGTTTATTGTAAAACTTAGAGGATAATATAACGATAATACGTTAAGTATTGACAACTTATTAAGTGACTACAGTCAATTGCATGAATTGAGAATAGTACTCTTATATGAACCTTCAATCTTAAATTATTTCCCACTTATAGGAATATATCGCCCACTTATTTCTCAGGATTCCCGGATATAGGATGATCTTTCTTGTTTTTAATGGAATAAGGGATATTCGTTAAGTATGTTGGATATTAAATCATGTGTGGCCAAAATATATTCAGGTTTAGGGTTACCCTCAAACCCAATTATAGTGGTTACATCGGTTTCAGCATCAGGTTTTATGTTGTTTCGAAGGATGAATTTTAGGAGTATTAAGTTCGATATTCAATGTTGCTGCAAAACACATATTGTCGTATTGCGATAACATAGCAAGTTTGTACACTGAAATGCTTTTAACTATTGGTTAAACAGTTGTATTTACTGGCAATATTCGGATTAAAATTTTACCATTTCATCAAGATATTCGCCTTAAGACACATTGAGCTTTTAAGAATTTATTAACTTAGGAGAGTCTTTAACAATAACCGAAAATATGCAGCTATCAGTTATCAGAAGGATTCTGGTATGTTTATTCCTATCATTTATGTGGCAAGGCGCAGTTGCGCAATTGACTTGTGATTTTAATGCTATCACTTCTACTGTAGGCTGTCCTCCACTGGCTGTTCAGTTTCAGGCTACGGTAAGTGGTGGTTCTAATTATACTTATAACTGGGATCTGGGTAATAGTACAACAGTTACACCTGCTACAAATAATGCCCCGTCAACTACATACCTGGGCCCTGGTACATATACCGTGCGATTAACAGTATACAGCGGCAGTAACAGCGCAACTGTAACCAAGACAGCATATATCACAGTAAGAGATACTCCCATTGTAAATTTTGCAACTACATCACCCAGACTTGGATGTCCGTTGTTAGGCGTGCAATTTTCTAACAGTACTATAGCCGGAGGTACCGGCTCGAATACTTATAACTGGTATTTTGGTGACGGTAGTGCTGTTGATCATTCTTTTGCTCCGTCACATAATTATGATAATATCACCTCAACTACGAAATGTAATACTGTTACATTAAACGTTGTAAATAGCTATGGTTGCCAGGGTAGCAAAAGCATACAAAACTATATATGCGTATATCCCAAACCAACCGCAAATTTTAGCGGATCCCCGACCAGTTTTTGTACATCTGCAGGGGGCACTACAACTTTTACGGCAACAGCCAACGGCAATACACCATTATCGTATGCATGGGACTTTGGAGACCCACCTGTAACAAGTACAGGTAGCGGTAACCCTGTAAACCATGCATATAGCGGACCTAAAGGAAGCAATTTTACCGTAAAACTGGATGTAACTGATGCAAATGGGTGTAAAACAACTGTTACAAAAAGTAATTACATAAATATTGTAAACTTCACTGCCAATTTTACTGCACCTGCATCTGCATGTATATATACGCCGGTAACTTTTACAAATGCCAGTAGTACATCGCTCGGTGGGGCACAATGGAGTTTTGGTGATCCTCTAAACGGTACCTCCACCAGTTTGTCACCTACTTATACATTTACTACAGCAGGAACATATAATGTACGGATGATAGGGTTTGTAAATGGTTGTCCGGATACTGCTATCAAACAGATCGTTATTTATCCGCAACCCAATGTAAATTTTACTATCAACCCGCCTTACCCATGTCCGCCACCTACTGCAGTTACATTCATACCGAGTACAACAACGAACATCACGAATTTTGAATGGGATTTCGGGGTTGTACCCCAGGCTACATCCACTTCATCAAGTCCGGTATATACATATCAAACCCCCTGCTTCTATACGCCAACATTAACAGTTACGGACAATCACGGTTGTAAGGATACAATCCAGAAGTTTGAATATGTGAAATTATACGACCTGGTAGTAAAGGCTACCGCAAACGGTCATAGAATTGATTCAGGATGTATGAGACCAATCTATTTCAGGGTAGCAGACTCTACACATTGCCCTGGTCCGGGATTGTCTCCTTATCCTTATGGCATAGCCTCTGTACTTTGGGATTTCGGAAACAGTAATTACAGCACACAGATAAATCCAATATATACTTATCCTGATACCGGCATATACCGTGTAATAGTTACAGTTACTACAGTAAACGGTTGCGTAGGTAAAGATACTATTGAAGTGCGGGTAGGACAAATGTGTAAGCCAGGATTCTATACACTGAATACCCGTACATGTAATCGTAAGCAGGTTTGTTTTATTGATACAACTATGTGCCCGGTAACCAGGTATGAGTGGCATTTCATTACTTTTGACAACTCGGGGCGTGTTAAATCTGATGCTGAACTTGATAATGTGATAAACCCATGCTGGACATTTGTAGTGCCTGATACATATTCTGTAAAGTTGATCACATATCATCATGGTTGTAAGGATTCTTTATTTCTTATGGACTATATAATTGTAGATTCTCCAGGCTCCGTATTCGATATTAAATATCCTGATTGTGATACACCAACGAAGGTCTCGTTTAAAAACTTAGCAATAGGAGCAACGTCCTGGATATGGTATTTTGGAGATAATACTACCTCTACAGATACCAGCCCGGTGCATTATTATCCGGCATTAGGCACTTATACTGCACGGCTGGTGACTTTTAATAGTCGAAGTGGGTGTAGTGATACATTAGACCAGATGGTCCGGCTAGTATCAGGGACACCGAGTTTTACTGCCAATGATACTGCCATATGTAAAGGGGATACGGTCTATTTTACAGGAGCATTAGCAAACGCTACACCTACAGCGTATAGGTGGTTTGTAGACAACGTATTTATGACAACACTGCCATACAATACTTACTGGCAGGTGTTTAATGCTTCCGGCTTTCATACTGTGAGGTTAGTGACATTTGATGATCACTCATGCCCTGATACTATTACAAAGACCAATTACATATTTGTTTCAAAACCGGTAGTTGCAGATACGGCCATACCTTTGTCCGGTTGCGTACCATTAACGGTCAATTTTACTGATAATACCACAGTACCTACTGGGGCCACAATAACATCAAGAATATGGTATTTAGGAACAGGGTCGCCTTTCTCAACTACAGGTAATACTACATCTTATACGTATAATGCAGCAGGTGATTATGACCATAAACTTATTGTCACTGATAATGTAGGGTGCAAAGATTCAATTGTTAAACCTCAGTATATTCATGCCTATAAGCCGGATGCGAACTTTTATGTAAAAGATACTGCCTGTGTTAAAGAAGATATCATCTTCTATAATACATCATTACCTACAGGAGGGATAGATAGCAGCTATTGGGATTTCGGAGATAGTTGGACATCAAATGTTTTCCAGCCTACCCATAAGTACTTAAATACCGGTACTTACCCGATATCTCTTATTGTAAAAGATACACATGGCTGCAGGGATACGATGGTTGTACCTAATAAGGTAACAATTGTTAAGCCTACTGCAAACTTCACAATGTCAGACTCAATAACATCATGTGCACCACTCAGTGTCGTCTTCACTAATACTTCTGTAGGTGCAGTGAGTTATTTATGGATAATGGGGTCGGGCAACCAATCATCACTGAAGAATGCTACCGAGGTTTATTTGTATCCGGGTGTCTATACTATTAAGCTGATTGCGACCAATTCATTTGGTTGCACAGACACAATGACTAAACAAGTAAAGATATTGGGATACGCCGGGGCATTCACATATACGCCATTAATTGGATGCTCGCCTTTGACAGTGCAATTTACACCTTCGGTATCAGGTGTTTCGAGTATAACGTATGATTTTAATGATGGTAACATATTAACTACTTCAACCTTTGGCACAGTGAGTCATACTTATGCTACTCCAGGTAAGTATGTTCCTAAATTGATTATAACCGATAGAAATGGTTGTAAAAATTCAAGCCAGGGGGTAGATACTATTAAAGTGGATGCTGTAGTACCCGGGTTTAAGACTGGGCCTGCATGTGAATATAGTTTGGTGGATTTTACAGATACTTCTTGGGGTTATTTCTCTAATCCTGCCGCATGGTATTGGGTATTTCATGATGGATCGATTACCAATAAACAAAATCCTAAATTCAATTACGGAGCTCCGGGTAAATACCCTGTTAAGTTGGTCGTAACTACTACACGTGGTTGTAAAGATTCTATAATCAAAGATGTAGATATACACGCATTGCCAGCAATAGATGCAGGCCCTGATACAACTATATGCCTGAAAGATTCAGCTATGCTGATGCCGGCAGGCGGCGTTTCTTATGAATGGGCCCCAGCTAATTATTTAAGCTGTACATCCTGCGCCAATCCATTAGCCGGGCCTCCGTTTAAAATGAAGTATGTAGTGACCGGGACTGATGCTAATGGTTGTAAAAACAATGATACTGTAGTAATCAATATTAAAACAAAAGTTGAGGCGCAAGTAGGACCGGGAGGTGAGATATGTGATGATGAAAAGATACAGTTGGATGCAAAAGGAGGAAGAAGCTACGTGTGGTCTCCGCCAGATGGACTGAGTGATGCAAATATTGCTAATCCGATAGCATCTCCGGATAATACTATTAAGTATAAAGTAGTTGCTTACGAGGCCAGTTGTATACCTGATACTAATTACGTAGATGTAATAGTACATCCGCTGCCAACTGTTAAAGCAACTGGTTCGCAAACTATTATTGCAGGTAATAGTGCTGTTATTCAGGCCAGTGGTTCGCTTATACATAAATTTATGTGGAGTCCCTCAGAAAGCCTCAGTTGCAGTAATTGTGCTGATCCACTGGCAAAGCCTACTAAAACAACCACCTATACTATCACAGTCTTTACAGAATATGGTTGCCAGGATAGCGATAAGGTTACAATACAGGTAATATGTGATGAGAGCCAGGTATTTATCCCTAATACATTTACGCCTAATGGTGATGGCCAGAATGACGTATTCTATCCACGTGGTAATGGTATAAGTAAAGTGACCTCATTCAGGATATATGACCGATGGGGTGAGATCGTTTACAGGCGAGATGGTGTGACAATGAATGACGCAAATGTAGGGTGGGATGGCACAAAGAACGGAACAGTGTTGCCACCGGATGTTTTTGTATACATTCTCGAAGCTCAATGCGACAGTGGGGAGCCAATGACCATTAAAGGTGATATAACATTAATAAGGTAGGGTGATGAACAGATTTAAGAGATTAGCAGCAATATTAGCAGGTGCAACACTTATTATTTCGACTAGTGTGTATGCACAGGATATACATTTTTCACAGTTTTACGAAACATCGGTACTTCGAAATCCATCGCTTACAGGAATATTCACAGGAGATTATAAAGTGGGTGTGATCTACCGTAGTCAGTGGAACAGTATCAGTAAGCCATTCCAGACAGCACTTGTAAATGCTGAAACAAGGATTGCTATTGGTGGAAGCGATGTGCCGGATTACCTGAGTATTGGCTTACTGTCGTACTATGATAAGGCAGGTAGTATTGATATGAAGACCATGACATTCTACCCTGCTATCAACTACAATAAGTCATTAGAAGATGCCCATAATTCATATCTTTCTGTAGGTTTTACTGGTGGTTATGTTCAGCGTAGTTTCGACCCCTCAAAGGCTACATTCAACAACCAATATCAGAATAACTCATTCAGCCCCGATAACCCGACGGGAGAACAATTGCCTACTCCTAAATTCAATTATTGGGATCTGGGTGCGGGTTTGACGTACAGCGGTAATGCCGGTACGGAAGATAAGCCCAGTACTTTTTTTATTGGGTTAGGTGGCTACCACCTTACGTTACCTAAAAACTCATTCTACGGTAATACGGGCATAAGGCTTGGGATGAGATGGAATGTTAATGCCGGATTTAGCACCCAATTGAATGAACATTATAGTTTGCTGGTACACGCCAACTATATGAAGCAGGGTAACTATAATGAAGTGATCGTTGGGCCATTGATAGGTTGGAATAAGAAAGATTTTACGTCGGGTGGGGTGATGTTTGTGTTGTATGCCGGAGTATTTTACAGGTTAAATGATGCTATTATACCTACTATAAAACTCCGGTATAAGGATGTAGCATTTATATGCAGTTATGATTCCAATATATCTACGCTAAAAGCAGCCACTAATCTTAGAGGTGGATACGAAATTAGCATCATTAAGACAGGTTTGCTTAACGGCCCTGAACATGAGAAGAGCCGTACATTATGTCCTGAATTTTACTAATAGTAGAACATAAAATAATAAAGGGCTGCAAATTTTGCAGCCCTTTTGATATAAGTAAACTTAGTATTAATAACCCATATCCATACCGCCCGGCATACCGTGGCTGTGTGCAGCTTCTTTCGGAGCTGGTTTGTCAGCTATAACACATTCAGTTGTCAGCAGCATGCTGGCAATAGAAGCAGCATTCTCAAGCGCTACGCGGCTTACCTTAGTTGGGTCTATTACACCAGCAGCAAGCATGTTTTCGTAAGTCTCTGTACGAGCATTGAAACCGTAGTCAGCTTTGCCTTCTTTCACTTTTTGTACTACAACAGAACCTTCGATACCAGCATTTTCAACAATTGTTCTAAGCGGAGCTTCTAATGCACGGCGAACGATAGCGATACCTGTAGTCTCATCATGGTTTTCACCTTTTATACCACTCAATGCTTCGATAGAACGTATATATGCAACACCACCGCCAGGCACTATACCTTCTTCAACAGCAGCACGTGTAGCATGCAGAGCATCATCAACACGGTCTTTCTTTTCTTTCATTTCTACTTCTGTAGAAGCACCAACGTAAAGAACAGCAACACCACCACTCAGCTTAGCAAGACGTTCTTGTAATTTTTCTTTATCATAATCGCTGGTAGTTGTTTCCATTTGCGATTTGATCTGGTTAACGCGTGCAGCGATATCTTCTTTTGCACCTTTACCACCTACTACAGTAGTGTTATCTTTATCTATAGTAATGCTTTCTGCCTGACCTAAGTAAGCCATAGAAGCATTTTCCAGTTTATAACCTTGCTCTTCGCTGATTACAGTACCACCTGTCAATGCAGCTATATCCTGCAACATTTCTTTACGACGATCACCGAAGCCAGGAGCTTTTACAGCAGCTATTTTCAGAGAGCCACGCAGTTTGTTCACTACTAATGTAGATAGTGCTTCACCATCAACATCTTCAGCAATGATCAACAACGGGCGGCCGCTTTGTACAACACTTTCCAGTATAGGAAGGATGTCTTTCAGTGTGCTTATTTTCTTATCATAGATCAGGATGTACGGGTTTTGCAGATCCACGATCATTTTTTCTGTGTTAGTTACAAAGTAAGCACTTAGGTAACCACGGTCGAATTGCATACCTTCTACTACATCTACAGTAGTTTCTGTTCCTTTTGCTTCTTCTACAGTGATAACACCTTCATTACCAACTTTAGCCATAGCCTGTGCTATCAGTTTACCAATGTTACCGTCATTGTTAGCTGATATAGTAGCAACCTGCTCAATTTTAGTGTTATCGTTACCTACTTTTTCAGATTGTTTTTTGAGGTTCTCAACTACGATACCAACAGCTTTGTCGATACCACGTTTCAGATCCATCGGGTTAGCACCAGCAGCCACGTTTTTCAAACCTTCGCTGATGATAGACTGGGCCAGTACAGTAGCAGTTGTAGTACCATCGCCTGCTACGTCAGCAGTTTTAGATGCCACTTCTTTTACCATTTGAGCGCCAAGGTTCTCAATTGCATCTTCCAGTTCTATTTCTTTTGCTACAGAAACACCATCTTTAGTTACACCCGGTGCACCGAATTTTTTCTCGATAACTACGTTACGTCCTTTAGGACCCAGTGTTACCTTCACTGCATCAGCAAGGATGTCAACGCCGCGCTTCATTTTATTGCGGGCATCTGTGTTAAAGAAAAGTTGCTTTGCCATAATATCTATAGTTTTTATTTTTTAGGATTAACAAAAATTGAAGCTGTAATTAAACGATAGCCAGTATATCGCTTTCGCGCATGATGAGGTAATCGTTTCCATCAATAGAGATCTCTGTACCTGCATATTTACCGTATAAAACAGTATTGCCTGGTTGCACGCTCATTGGTTCATCTTTTTTACCGGGGCCGGCAGCTATAACAGTACCACGTTGAGGTTTTTCTTTAGCAGTGTCAGGAATAATGATACCACCTGCAGTTTTCTCTTCAGCTGCTGCGGGTTTAACAATAACCCTGTCGTGCAGCGGTGTAATGTTTACGTTGTTAGCCATAGTATATATTATTTAATTTTATAAAAATGAATATTGTATTCGAAGTCTATCAATCACGTTTTATGCCATGTCTGACGGGGGCACAAAATTGCGCCAAATTTTCATAAAAAATGAAAAAAAATTATATGATGTTTGATTTTCTGTCAGGCTTCAAAAAATGATATTGAATATGAACCTTTCATTTTGGCAGGGTGTTATCTTCGTGAACTAACTAAACTGAAAAAATATGGCTATTCAGATCGGGCAGAAAGCCCCTGATTTTACTCTGAGAGATACAGAGAAAAACAAAGTGACATTAAGCGAACAAAAGGGTAAAAATGTGTTATTACTATTCTATCCGCTGGCGTTTACAAGCACATGCACTAAGGAATTATGTTCTGTAAGAGATAATATTTCTTTTTATAATAATGTAAATGCAACAGTATTCGGGATTTCTGTAGACTCATTATTTGCAAATGGTAAGTTTAAGGAAGAGCAGAACCTTAATTTTACTGTACTGAGCGATTTTAATAAAGAGGTATCAAGAGCATATGATTGTATTTATGAAGACTGGTTTAACGATATGAAAGGTGTTTCTAAGCGTTCGGCATTTGTTATTGACAAGGAGGGTATCGTTCGTTATGCCGAAGTGCTGGAAAATGCAAGTGAAGTACCTGATTTTCAGGCAATTCAATCATGCCTTGAAGGTTTGAATTAATATTATGCCTACCTTCGGTTAGAAATAATCCTGATATGAAAAAAACACTACTAGTCCTATTTTCGGCAATGGTTTCTGTAGTTGCAACTGCGCAGAATATGCAGGGCACTATGGAAACATGGGCAAACTATAATGCCGGCCTCTTTCCACCTATAGCTCTTGAAAAGCCAGCTGGCTGGAGAGGTGCAGATTCTCTTATATGTACGCTTGGGCCTCTGCTTACAGGAGGAAGCGGTACGTTCACTAAACAGCTGTACAAAACTACAGATAAGCATAGTGGTACATACGCGACTATGATAATGACTAAAACTGAAGATACGTTAGGCTCAACACCAGGTATATTGACTAATGCAAGTGTAGGTTTTGATATTTCGACATTTACACCAAGCATGACAGGTGGCGTACCTGTGACCACCCGTATCGGTTATGTTAGCGCGTGGGTGAAATATTTACCTAAAGGAGGCGACAGTGCCGGGGTTACTGTACTGGCTGTTATTACCGGTGCCGGCAGTGGTGGTACAGATTCTATTGTAGGAGCAGGTTATTTAGGTATAGGTACTACAAGTACTTATCAAAGTGTAAGTGTACCAATTATATATACTGATACTACAAGTGCAGGGCCAATACCTAATGCAATACAGGTAATATTCTCCAGCAGTGATGGCAGCTCTACAACAGATAGCAGTATGTTGTTTGTTGATGATGTTACAGCAGGTAACTTCCCCGCAGGTATTACTATACCACTGATGACAGATGAGGAAATAAAATGTTATCCTAACCCAACAACCGGTGTAATTAATTTGAGTAGTTCTCTGAATGAAGAATTAGTATGGGTAGCATATAATACTAATGGTCAAAAAATTGCAGATAAGAAGTTTATTACTAAAGCTGCTATAGATATGAGCAATCTGCCACAAGGCATGTATTTCTATAATGTGGTAAATACAGAAGGCGAGATTGTGCAAAAGGGGAAATTCAATATAAGTAAGTAAGAATAGAGCGTAGAACAAAATGGCGACACATTGTGTCGCCATTTTTATTTTTTATCTGAGAGTTCTTTGTATAGTATTTTTACAAGACCATCTGCCAGCCCTATTTTAGGCACATATATTTCATCCGCATTAGCCCAGCGCATAGCTGATATATAAATCTGCAAAGCCGGTACAATTACATCAGCACGGTCATCACGTAATTTATACAGGTGCTTTCGGTCTTCAACAGAGTTGTAGCTGAGTTCTTTGTGATAGTCTTTAAGGCTTTCCAGTGAAAGCGGTTTGCCTTCCTTGCGTTTAGAAATGGAGAATATCTTATTGATATTACCACCACTACCAATAGCCTCCAGCGGTTGATAATCTTTAGTATATGTTTTAATGTACCACTTCATATGCTCCCACTGCTCATCAGTTACTTTCCCGTTGAGGAGCCGTATTGTACCTATGTTAAATGATTCTTTAAAAACAATGTGATCGTGGGAGAATAAAGTTATCTCCGTACTGCCACCACCAACATCTATGTACATATATGAGCGTCCTTCGACAAGGTTTTCTGCTATATGTGTTTCATAGATAACGTTGGCTTCTTCCTGTCCGCTAATGATGTTAATGTCTATACCGGTTTCTCTTTTTATTTCTGCCAGTATTTCAGGACCGTTAGCCGCATCGCGCATGGCAGATGTGGCGCAGGCTTTTACGGCTTCTACCTCATATACGTCCATCAGCAGCTTATATGTGCGGATGGTATCCAGCATTTTCTTTCTTTTTTTATCGCTTATAAGACCTTTATCAAATACATCAAAACCAAGTCGCAGGGGTACACGTACCAGGTTTAACTTAGTGAAGTCTACACTCCCATCTTTGTAGATAGAAGTTTCTGTTATCAATAAACGAGCAGCGTTTGATCCTATATCTATAGCAGCTAATATCAAGCTTTATAGTGTTTTCTATGCAAATATCCGTAAATACTAACCTGAGAGCGTACTTCAGGCTTATTTTTTTGCCTTAGTACATATTTATTCTCCTGTTCGTTATCTAATATACGGCCTTTCACATTTTCTGCAAGCTGGATATTGAGTATGTCGATAAGTTCTTTTTTTATTTCAGCATCAAAAACCGGGCAAGCGGCCTCTACGCGGTGATCAAGGTTGCGTACCATCCAGTCTCCCGAAGATATGTATACATCAGGGTTACCCTCGTTGTGAAAGACAAAGACACGGCCATGTTCAAGGTATTCATCAATGATACTGAGCGCTTTGATGGGCTTTTTAAAGGATTTGTGCTCAGAAAAAGCACAGCAACTGCCCCTGATTATCATTTGCACATTAACTCCTTCTTTGGCAGCATCATATATTTTAGATATCAATGACTGGTCTACAAGGCTATTCGATTTTATTATGATGGAAGCGGGTTTACCTTTTTTTGCAGCCCTGATTTCTCTGTTGATACGTTCTGTAAAGAACTTGCGCATATTAGTAGGGGCAACTGATAGAGTTTTGCAAGTTTTAAGATTATCCAGCCTTGGCTTAGGCTGTTCTAAGACTGTGAATACCCTATTTATATCGGCAATGATATTGCGGTTGGTTGTAAGCAGGCAATGGTCTGCATAGTATTGGGCCGTATTCTCATTCAGGTTGCCTGTAGATATGAAACCGTATTGTTTTGTCTTATTAAACTCTCGCTTTTTAATAACGCATAGTTTGGCATGTACCTTCATATTGGGTAAGCCAATAATTACTTTGACCCCTTCATCCTCAAGTTGTTTTTTCCAGTTAAGGTTGGCTTCTTCATCGAATCGAGCACGAAGTTCCAGCATAACTGTCACCTGTTTGCCATTACGCACAGCGTTTATAAGTGCGTTGATCACTTTAGAGTCTTTGGCCAGCCTGTAAGCAGTTATTTTAATACTTTGCACAAACGGGTCGATGGCGGCTTCTCGCAACAGGTCAATAACAGAATCAAAAGAGTGATAAGGGAAGTTAAGCATGACATCCTTTTTGTCAAGCACTTCCATTATTCTTTTGGGCTGTTTTAACAGAGGATGTACAAAAGGCTTCGCCCTTAGTTTCATGTCGGTAAATACCTGCGAAGGAAAATTCATAAAGTCTTTGAAATTATGAATGCGCCCGCCTGGTATTAAATTGTCCTTTTTTGATAAGCTAAGTCTTTTAACCAGGTAGTCCAGTAAGTTAGGGTCGATATTTCTATCAAATACAAAGCGTGTAGCACGTCCTCTTTTCCTGTTTTTCAGTCCTTTTTCCAGCTCATCTATAAGGTTGGTGTTTACATCATTATCAATTTCAAGTTCAGCATCGCGCGTTACTTTGATAATGGAACTCATAAACCTGTTGAAACCGAACTGGCCAAATATATTAGGCAGGCTATGGCGAATAATATCTTCAAGCAGGATGATGTCGTTGGTGCCTTTAGCAGAAGGAAGTATTACAAACCTTGGAAGTACTTTTGTGGGTATTTCTATAAGAGCGTATCTCTGTAGCATTGTGCTCTTGGTGTTGCCCAGTACACAAGCAAGATAGATGGATTTGTCTCTGAGCAACGGAGTTTGCGGAATACTTTCAATCATCAGGGGAATGATTTGAGTACGTACTTTTTCGTCAAAATAATTGGTTACAAACTCTTTTTGTACAGGGGTAAGTTGTTTCTCATTCTTGATAAATACCTTTTTACTTTCCAGCTCTTTTATGATACCAGAATAGATATTATCGAAATCATTTTGCTGGTCAATAACTATTTGCTGTATCCTGCTGAGGATTCTGTCAGGATTATTTTCCAGATGTATATGTGCGCTTTTGCCCAGGCGAATCATTTTATTGAGCGTTGCAACACGAACCCTGAAAAATTCGTCAAGGTTATTGGAAAAAATGCCCAGGAAACGTAGCCTGTCGAAAATATGATTAGAGCTATCTTTGGCTTCCTGTAATACTCTTGCGTTAAATGAGAGCCAGCTGATATCTCTTACTATGGTCTTTGCAGTCTTCAAGCGAACTATTTTTGAACCATTGGTAAAACTAATAGCCAGTTCCTTAAGATTATATGATCCAGGGCATTACCGGCTAAACTTTACAATTTCTTAATATTATCGATAAGATTAGTGGTGGAGTATCCCTGCACAAAAGGAATGATCTCTACACTGCCGCCATTATCTAAAACATTTTTTGCACCAACTATTTTATCAATAGTATAATCACCACCCTTTACAAGTACGTCAGGGTTAATTGATTTAATGAGTTCTTCAGGAGTGTCTTCATCAAACAGGCAAACAGCATCTACACATAACAATGATGCCATTTGAAACAATCTGTCTTTTTCATGATTTACCGGACGATCATTGCCCTTCAGCCTTTTTACAGAAGCATCGGTGTTCAGGCCCACTATTAAGATATTGCCGAGGTCTGCGGCTTTGGCAATAAGGTCAAGATGACCATGATGCAATATGTCAAAGCAACCATTTGTAAATACGATCTTCTTCCCCTGTGAGCGCCACATGTTTACATGGCGTAGAAGTGAGGTAGTATCGTCTAATATCTTATTGTTTATCCACTGAAGCTTGTGCATCGTGCTTTTTTCTGTTGTAAACTGGTAACAATATTAAGGAAAGGATACCAAGTATGAACACTATACCAACCTGTACCAGCCAGGAAACCCAGCCATATGCTTGTCCGTTGGCTTTATCTATACCATAAAACAGTAGTATCTTACCTACTAGGTAAGCATATGCACCAACACCCCCCTGTGTAGTTATCATGCCAACACTACCAAATATTAATACTACTAAAGCGGCTGCAGCTGAGAGGTTTTCAGTACCTGAAAGGCTCCAGAAACCCATATATACCTGTCCCCAATACATCAGCCATACCAGGAATGTATAAAGAAGGAATTTGCCCCTTTGCTTCATACTTAAGATAGACTTTACGCCATCGGACAATCCTTTTATGAATTTGCCAACCTTTGATTCTTTAAAACGTCTGTAAACTAATACCAGTGTTATGATCATCAGTACCAATGCAATTATCATGAAGATAAATACATTAGTTTTTGCTGAAATTTTACCAAGTACATCTGTTGCATAATCGCCAATGATATCGGCCTGTAAAACAAACGCTGTAGCTGTAATAACTGCAAGGCATACTACATCAAATGCACGTTCTGCAACAATTGTACCTATCATTTTGTCTGCAGGTACATTTTCATATTTGGCGAGTACTGTACATTTAGCTACTTCTCCTGCACGTGGAAATACCAGGTTAGCTATATAGCCAATTAATACTGATGCAGTAATATTGAAAGTGGTAGGTTTGATGTTGAGTGGTTCAAGGAGTAATTTCCACCTGATAGCTCGAAAATAATGTGATAGAAACCCCATAATGAAGATAGGTATGAAGTACCATAGTTTAACGCCCCTTATGGCAGCATACATCTCATTTTTGTCCTGTTCTGTAAGCTGAGAGGACATATAAAAAATGATAGCGATACCTAACCCAAGGAATACAATATACTGTAGTATTGTAATGAGGGTTTTCTTCTTCATTGAATAAAGATAGAAATTATAATTTGTTTCCTTCTTTGGGGAAAATTACTGTTGGCTTGAATTGCTTGGCAGCTTCAAAGTCCATATGAGCGTATGAAATAACTATAACAGTATCGCCAACAGATATGCGGTGAGCTGCAGGGCCATTCATGCATATCATACCACTACCGCGTTTGCCTTTTATGACATATGTTTCAAGCCTTGCACCATTGTCCATGCTTAGTACCTGAACTTTTTCATTTTCTATCAGGTTAGCAGCATCCATCAGGTCTTCGTCGATGGTAATGCTGCCTATATAATGAAGGTTGGCCTCAGTTATTTTTACATGGTGCAATTTCGACTTTAATACTTCTATTTGCATA
Source organism: Flavipsychrobacter sp. (assembly GCA_044227125.1). GTDB lineage: Bacteria > Bacteroidota > Bacteroidia > Chitinophagales > Chitinophagaceae > Polluticoccus. Next base: position 204,638 of record JBGAFS010000002.1, on the reverse strand, counting down.
GCGGCGCAAAGGTACAAAAACTATTAATCTGTACATTATATGTTTTCGATATGCAGGGCCAAGATTACTCTATAATGCAACTTTAAACCCCTTGAATTTTAGTGCGACCTGGTAGTAATTATTAACCCCACCTATTATGTCATATTGGGCATAATAACTACGTTCAAAATCGTGCCATGCTGCAAATTCATGGTTAGGTACATTGAATTCATCGAAAAGAATAATGTCTCCATCAGCTAAATACGGCGCAATGCTGGTAAGGATAAACAGTGTTGATGAATATAGATCCGCATCCATATGTAACACTTTTTTCACGCCTTGAATCGGAGTAGCTTTTTTTAGAAATTCGAAAAAAGTATCCTGAAAAAGGCCTTTTATAAATGTAGCACGGTCATCATTTATATCAGGGATATTAAAACCCATATCACCCTTTTTATAAAAATGCCAGTCCTCGGGTAAACCTTCAAATGTGTCAAATCCCCAAAACTTAGACTCAGGATTTGTATTTTCTTTTAACCACCATCTAAATGAAGAACCGCTGGCTACACCAAATTCATAATATTGAATAGGATCCTTTCTTAAATTGAATTGATCGCAAACGTAGCTATGTAACTTAGTCCTATCCTGATAGTTTTTAATTGGTTTGTAAAAATCTGTATACCCCGCCTTTTTGTGGTATTTATTTATCCATAAGGTCATTTCGGCTAGGTTTGAAAAGAATTTCAAAAATCGCTTTATAGGTGCAAAAAGAAGACCTACCCTGGTAGCCAATAAAAGACCTTTTATAAATGAGTTTAACTTACGTAGCATCAAGTTGGATTATCGCATAAAAATAATGCTCTTTACAAAATAATGAGCTATTTATTCAATGCATTATTTGATTAGTTGTATAGTGCCTTTATAAAACATTTCACCGCATATGTCTGTTTTAATTATCAAATAATAATTATATGTCCCCAGTTGTAATTCCTGTCCTTTATATATACCGTCCCAACAACTATTAATGTCATGTGAGTAGTATACTCTTTCACCCCATCTGTCGTAAATGGCAAATTCATAATTGTTTAATGATATGTTTGATTTAACTCTGTAGCAGTCATTTATCCCATCTCCATTGGGTGAGAAGGCATCAGGTATCATTAATTTTATTGCTCCGGTATTAGAAACATCTACGGTTATTTGTGATGTGTCTTTACATCCAAATTCGGACGAGCCTACAACTGAATATGTCGTACTATGTTGTGGTGAAGCAGTAACTGATGATGAATTGATGCTATCCAGTCCATAAACCGGATACCACAAATACTCATTAGCACCAGTGGCCTGTAATACACTAAATCCTTTATCACAATTTATGTCATTTGTCTTAGAAACTGTAACACGTGGAACCGGATGTACTCGTATAGTGCTAACTAATGTATCTCTATTATTACATGTTAGTTCATGAACAGCCACAAATACATTAATGTTTTGAGACGGCGAAATCGTGGCTTGATTTCCGTATTGTGATACAATCGCTGAATCTGGCCACCATATATATGTGTCACCTCCGTTAGCAGAAAGTGTTATTTTTTCTCCGATACAAATATCGGAACTGTCAGGTTCTAAAGTGAAAATTGGTTTGGGAAAAACAGATACCATTACATTATCAGTGTCATTACATCCATAGGTATTAGATACTACAAGATAATATGTTGCAGCTTTTTTTACGGTGATAGTTGGATTTGGTATGTGCTGGTTAGGTATTGAATTTGATGAATACCAGTAATATGTGTTGCCCCCTTTACCATGTAGTTGGATAGTAGCCCCTTCGCATACTGTAGTGTCATTTCCTGCATCCGATATCGGTGCCGGTTGTACATTTACAGTTATGTCATCAGTGTCATTACATCCATATGTATTTGTGGCAATTACATAGTAAGTCCCGGATACGGTTGCTGATATACCCGGATCCTGCGATGTTGGATTTGTAATAGGCAATGTTGAGTACCAATAGTAGTTACTACCCCCAGTTGCATGCAGAGACATTGAGTTTGTGGCACAAACAGTAGTATCATTCCCTGCAAAAGCTAGTAACGACCACATAATATGTTCCTGCTGTTAACCCGGAAACAAGAGGGTTTTGTGTTCCTGCATTTGTAATTCCAGAAGAAGAATACCAGTTATAAGTTCCTCCTCCGGTTGCATGAAGTTGAATAATGTTAACCGGGCACACTCCGGTGTCATTCCCTGCATTGGCAACAGGTACAGGGTTTATGGATACAATTACATCATCTGTGTCTTTGCAATTGTAAACGTTTGTAGCTATTACGTAGTATGTAGCAGAGACGGTACCTGATACCGTGGGGTTTTGTGAAGTAGGATTGGTAATAGCAGAAGAAGAATACCAGTTATAGGTATTGCCCCCTGTGGCATGGAGTTGTATAGGATTGGTCGGACATATACTCGTATCATTACCCGCATTTGCTATTGGCACCGGGTTTATTGTAATAATAATATCGTCAGTGTCTTTGCAACTAAACGAATTTGTTGCAATTACATTATATGTTCCGGGGCTTGTGCCGGATATCGTGGGATTTTGTGAAGTAGGATTAGTAATAGCAGATGAAGAATACCAGTAATAAGAGCTACCTCCTGATGCATGGAGTTGCATGGTACTAACCGGGCAAATACTCGTATCATTCCCTGCAAAAGCTATAGGTACAGGATTAATGGTAACATTAATGTCATCAGTGTCTTTACAATTGAAAGAGTTAGTAACGACCACATAATATGTTCCTGCTGTTAACCCGGAAACAAGAGGGTTTTGTGTTCCTGCATTTGTAATTCCAGAAGAAGAATACCAGTTATAAGTTCCTCCTCCGGTTGCATGAAGTTGAATAATGTTAACCGGGCATACTCCGGTGTCATTCCCTGCATTGGCAACAGGTTGTGGATTAACCGATACAGATACTGTATTGCCGGTAACATAACCACAGCCGGCATTAGAAACTATTAATGTGTAACTTGATGTGGAAGTCGGATTAGGAGTTAATGAAAAGGGTACACCAGATTGAACGGTTCTTGAATATATATTTGTACCGACACTGTAATTTATTGATACAGTTGTTGCTCCTGTAGTGTCAATATATGTAAGATATGCTTGTTCTCCCGGGCATACTGTGTCACCTATCAGGTAACCACTGCCACCCCCTGCGTCCCAACTATATTTTATTAGATATCCGTCTGTAGCACCACTACTACTGGTTGATAATGTGTTTATGCCTGGGTCAAAATCAACATTAGACCCGGAAAAATAACCAGCGGAGTAAATATAGCCCGCGGTATCTGCCGCTATATACATACCTTCATCATTCAGTGTTGACCCAATTCTAAAGCCACATTCATATGTGCCGGATAGTTGGTATTTTGCAAGGAAAATATCATAAAGCCCGGCACTGGTTAAGTTGCTGGTTGGGCTGGCAGACGGATTGAAATTTGTAGTTGTGCTAAAGTGTCCGGTCAGGTACAATTTGTTTTTTGAGACAACCAAGCCTCTGCCATGATCATCTCCACTACCGCCGATTAACTTACCCCATTGGTATGCCCCGGAAGAAGTGTATTTTCCTAATATAATATTCTTGCCGCTGCCTGTCGTGCTTATAGTAGCAGTAGAAGGACTCGGGTCAAAATCAAAGCTTGTGCCAGTTGTATAGCCGGTAATGTAAATATTATTTGAATTATCAAGTGTAATATCCCATAGGTCTTCTGTACCAGTGCCACCCAGTAAGAATGCAAACATATAAGCACCACTGGGGCTGTATTTTGCTACAAAGCCATCATATGAACCGCTAGGCACCAAAACCACGCTGCTTGAAGGCGATGGGTCAAAGTCTATATTTGTTGCGTATTGTACAAATCCATCGATATAAATATTGCCTGAATTATCAGTAGCAATACCCCGCACAGTATTATCTGTCGCAGCTATCCCTGATTTTCCAAAATTGAATGCCCACAATAATTGTTTATTTGTTGTATACTTAGCCAGGTAAGCTGTACCGCTAACATTCGCATTTAATACGGTACTGCCTGAAGAAGGGTCAAAATCTAAAGTGTCCTTGAATATACCACCAACAATCAAATTTCCATTTATATCAGTAGCTAATGCATCTACTGCTTCAGTCCAATAAGGAGTTCCAAGTTGTAACGCCCATTGAAAAGTACCAGAGGAAGAGTATTTTGCAACAAATCCATCACCACCATATATAGAATTTGAGCCTCCTATAAATCCTAGACACGTCATATAATAGGTTGTAGATGGAGATGGATCAAAATCTACATTTGTGCCCCTGAAAAAACCTCCTACATAAACATTATTATTAGCATCAATCGCAATTGCGTTGATTTCATCATAATCTTCTTTTCCCAAAGGGAAACCCCAGATGAACGCACCCGTTGGACTATAGCATGCTACAAACATGTCTTGGGTATTACTATAAGCAGTAATGTTATATGTTGAAGAAGAGGGGTCAAGATCTATTGTACCTCTGAAATGACCTGCCAGTATGATATTATTGTTGGGTGCTATTTTTACTTTATAGCTGGCATCATCATTTGTTGACCCTATTTTAAAAAGCCAATTTGGAACCTGCGAATAAGAGTTAAAAGATATAAGAATTAAGAATATGAATGAAAATATGTATAATGTGTGTTTCATTGATTTCCTTATAGGTAATTAGTGTTATCGTTTAGAATCAAATATAACATTAATGCCAATTCTAGGCAAGTGTTGACGTGGCGTTATAGGTGTTTGTGCTGTGATAATACCTTCTTTGTAGCTAACAATAGAATAGATATACAAAACATAAAAAAGGAGCGGTACTTCCGCTCCTTTTTTATAAGTATTTTTTGTAATTATTCACCGGCAACTTCAAATTCGATCTCAACAACATTGTCTTTACCGAAATCGATCTGTGCTTTATGTGTACCTGCTTCTTTTACTTCGCTGAGAAGTGTGATACGGCGACGGTCGATTTCATATCCTTTTTGTTCGCGAATAGCGCGAGCAAGCTGGATAGAAGTAACAGAGCCAAATATTTTACCGCTTGTACCGATCTTAGCACCCAGTTTCACCGGAGATGATTTCAGTACTTCAGTAACTTTTGCTATTTCAGCCATCAGCTTAGCTTCACGCTTTGCCAATTGCTTTTGGCGCTCCTGCATTATTTTCAGGTTGCTTGAGCTTGCCTCGATAGCATATTTTTGAGGTATTAGGTAGTTGCGGGCATATCCCGGTCTTACTTCTACCAGCTCATGGGCACTGCCCAGGTTGTCTACATCTTTAATTAATATTACTTGCATGACTGTATTACTTTAAAAGGTCAGTTACATAAGGCATCAATGACATTTGACGAGCCTTCTTGATTGCTTCAGATACTTTACGCTGGAATTTCAGGGAGTTACCTGTAATGCGGCGTGGCAGCATCTTACCTTGTTCGTTAACAAATTTTTTGAGGAATTCAGCATCTTTATAGTCTACATATTTGATGCCCATTTTCTTAAAACGACAGTATTTCTTCTGACGTTTCTCTACCCTGGTAGAAGTTAAAAACTTAATATCGTTTTGCTTTGCCATTGTTCAGTTTTTTTAATGATTAAGCAGTTGCAGTTTCTTCAGAAGCAACTTTGTTGCGTTTTTTAGCATTGTATTCCACAGCGTATTTATCCAAACGTGTGATCATGTGACGCATGATGCTTTCATCACGATTCATCTGGATCTCCAGTTTAGCATTTACATCAGTTGCCGCTTTGTATTCCAGCACCCAGTAAAGTCCGGTAGTTTTTTTAGCTATGGGATAAGCCAGTGAACGAAGGCCCCATGCATTTTGGTGTACGATCTCGCCACCATTTTCTTTGATGAAGTCTGCAAACTTCTTCTGAGCTGCTTTGTATTCATCTTCAGCCAGTACAGGCGTGAAAATAACCATCAGCTCGTAGCTTTGAAGGTTCTGTGTTGCCATAATTTTTTTAAATGTTTTAAAATAAAAAACCAATATCCGGCAGCAACGCTGGACACCGTCATTTATTTCTAAACTCCGGCGGCCGGATTATTTTGGGACGGCAAAGGTAGGATATTAATCGAAAACAGGGAAGAAAAATATTTATACGAATGATATTATTTGTTTTTATTAATTGATTTCATTATCTGTTTTCCACGAGCCCTAAGTGCTGGCGTGGTGTTATTTTCTAATATGTCTTCGATGATTGTCTTTAGTTCCTGTTTAATATCCGGGTAATGTATGGATAGATTATATAAAACTGTCATAGAAAAACATCGCACTGCTATTGCCTCTTTAGGATTGGTTAAGAAATCGAAACACAGGTTCATTATATCTCCCTGGAATTGTTCAGGTATATCAATAAACTGTAATAACCTTATAATGTTTCTTTTTATTGCAACAGGTGCTTTATGTTTTGTTACACTTGATAGCAGTTGGTCGAGATAGGGTACTATTAATAATGGATTATACTCAGCGATAATGCTTATTGCCTTTGCTGCTCTCTGCACTACTCTGTACTCATCCGTAAGGAATAGGCGTATTAAATCATTGATGCGAGCCTTGTCTGAGGCAACCCAAAATGCAATTTTATCAGATTGAGTTTTTGAATGTTCTTTCAAAAGCTCTTCACGCAAATTCATACTGATAAGTTGGTTACCTTGGTAGATATATAGTGAATGTACTGCCTCTTCCTACCTCAGACTGAACCTGTATATGGCCCTTATGCAGCCCGATAATATGGTAGGCTAATGCAAGTCCTAAACCAGTGCCTGTAATTATGTTGTTATATTTTTGACCTCTGTAGAAAGGTTGGAAGATATATTTAACATCTTCTTTGTCTATACCTGGCCCCCTGTCTTCAACATCAATTATCAGGTAGTCTTTGTCATGGCTGAGAGAAACATCTGCTTTCTTGTCTTTTGAATATTTACATGCGTTATGGACTATATTACGTATGGCACTGAATAGTAAGTGATAGTTTCCATATATCATGTATTCATTATGATCTTCTACCGCTACGTCAAATACCACATCTACCTGGTATAGCGGACTTATTTTTTTTATATCGGCAGATACATTTACAAGTAATTCATCGATACTGACAGAAGAAAGTTCAATGCCACCTTCGGAACCGCTGGCTTTGGCAATTTCAAGTAAACTTCGGGTTAGCAGGCTCAAACGTTTTACATCTTCTTTAATAGAAGTTAAAACCTTTTTATATTCTTCAGGTGAGCGATCCCTCATTAGTGAAACATCTACCTGGCTAGCTATGGCTGCCAGAGGTGTTGATAATTCATGGGACGCGTTGTCAATGAATCTTCGCTGTGTGTCAAAAGAGTATTGAAGTCTGTCCAGCAGGTTATTAATAGTAATGGCCAGTCTTTCCAGTTCATCTTTCTTATTACCGGTATTTAAGCGCATGGTTAACTGCTCCGACGTTATTCTGTCAATATCTGAATTTAGTTTCCGTATGCTTCTGATCAGGCTATATGAGAAAATATACCCTGATACTATAACTACAACAATGCTGGAAAAGAAGCAAATGGTAAGTATGAAAAGCAATTTGGAAATCCAGTCTACCTTATCTACATCATAAGAGGCTACTGCTATCACATAGTCTTGTGAATTACTTTTAAAGTCCATAGCAACTGCATCTCTGCTCCCGTCTTTAAAGAATATTACTTTATCCAGTACAGCTTTCTTGATGAGGTTTTCATTGATTCGTAATGGTTCTATGCCATCGTCATTGAAGGCAAACATAAGTTTATCGTTGGTGTCGTATACGTAAACACTTTTGTTAAAAAGAGCACTCGGCGCTTCATTGAATTTGCGTATAAGATTGGTGTCAAGGCCCTTTTCCTGAAGTAATTCGTCTGTATTGACAGCTTTATTAACCAGGCGAGCCCTGAATTGAGTTTCTCTGTTTTGGATGGAGAAATAGTAGATAGCAGCACAAACTAAAAAAACGATAATAGTAACTATTATCGTATATACAATTGTGATGCGTATTCTTATTTGCATTAGTAATCTTCTACTTTAATAATGTACCCCATGCCAACCTGTGTATGTATTAGTTTGGGTTTAAAATCTTTATCGATTTTTTTCCTCAGAAAGTTAACGTAGACATCGATAATATTAGTCTGAGTATCGAAATCAATTTCCCAAACATCCCGGGCAATATCTGATCTTGAAACTACCTTTTCTTTATTCTTTAGCATATACTCAAGCAGTTGGAATTCTTTTGCGGTAAGGTTGATCTTTTTATCATCGCGTCTTACTTCCTTGCTTTCAAGATTCATTTCAAGGTCTGCTATTTTCAGTATTTTTTCTTCTCCCTTGTTAATAAGTACATCATACCGTCTTAATAGAGCTTTAATTCTGGCAAGAAGCTCTCTGAATTCAAAAGGTTTAACTATATAATCATCTGCTCCTAAATCAAACCCTTCAACTTTATTTTCAGTGAAGTTTAAGGCTGTTAATAATATAATTGGAATGAATTTATCCTTTTCCCTGATGATCTTACAGAGTTCATAACCATTAATAAATGGTAGATTAATATCAAGTATGACAAGGTCAAAAGGATTTTCTAAGAAAAGGTTTTTGCCTTCAAGCCCATTGTACGCAACTGATACGATATAATTATGTTCTTCCAGTCCAACCTTTAACGAGTCGGCTATTTTATTTTCATCTTCTACAAGCAGGATAGTTTGTTTCATTGTCTAAAATTTAACCAGTTAATCTCCAAAAATTATAATCTCTTGTCTAAATAGCTAATTAAAAGTGTATTAAAGTGTCAAAGGAGCAATAGTTTACATATTTGTCGCAGTGTTATTTATTCTTTTGTATTCTACTGACACAGATGGGTATATTTCTTCTTTTGCTTTACTGTATTGCTATACAAGATACATAGAATAATATTATTGCATGGGATTAAATGGGTTGTTATCATATAGTAAGTCATGTCATCGCAATATATCTATATTGTTTTGTTGTGAAAAAAATATATGTCTTTGCAATAAATGTAGCTGAATATTGAAAATCAAAAAGCCACTAAAGGGTTAGTGGCTTTTGCGGACCGGACGGGACTCGAACCCGCGACCTCCGCCGTGACAGGGCGGCATTCTAACCAGCTGAACTACCGATCCTTTTTCAGTTGGGGCTGCAAAGATAACAGCAAAATTCTGAATTCTGCAAATCTTCTTTTAAAAAAATCAAAGCTTTACTTTTGTAACCCTAATCTACAATTATGCAGTTCCTTGATTTTGAAAAACCACTAGAAGAGTTGTATGCTCAGATGAATAAACTGAAAGAGATGTCTGCCAAAAGCCAGGTAGATGTTAGCGCTACTGTGAGGGAACTTGAAACATCTATAGAGAAGACAAGAAGCCAGATTTATGAGAACCTTACTCCATGGCAACGTGTGCAATTAAGTCGCCACCCGGAGAGGCCATATACTTTATATTATATCGAGAAGATTTTCAGCAATTTCACCGAGCTGTATGGAGACAGGCAGGTGAAAGATGATAAAGCAATGGTAGGTGGTATGGCAGAACTGGATGGTATGCCCGTGATGGTAATGGGCCAGCAGAAAGGGGTTAATACCAAGATGCGCCAGATGCGCAACTTTGGTATGGCCAATCCTGAAGGATACCGCAAGGCACTGCGCCTGATGAAGATGGCTGAGAAATTCAACAGGCCAATAATCACATTCATTGATACTCCCGGTGCATATCCCGGTCTTGAAGCTGAAGAGCGCGGACAGGGTGAAGCTATAGCGCGCAACCTGTTTGAGATGGTGAACCTTAAAGTGCCTGTTATCTGCGTGATAATAGGAGAAGGTGCATCAGGAGGTGCGTTGGGTATAGGCATCGGTGATAAGGTGGCAATGCTTGAGAATACATGGTACACAGTTATCTCTCCTGAGAACTGCTCTACTATATTATGGCGCAGCTGGGATTACAAAGTGCAGGCAGCAGAGCAACTGAAGCTTACATCTGCAGACATGAAGGGCTTCAACCTGGTGGATGATGTTATCAAGGAGCCGGTTGGCGGCGCACATGCCAAACACGAAGAGATGGCCGTTACATTGAAGCAATACCTTCAAGGTGCACTCAATGAACTGGTGAGCATCGACCCGCAGACGCGTATAGATAACAGGATAGAGAAGTTCTCTAAGATGGGCTTCTACGATGAGGTGAGTGAATAATGTCTTTTTAGTTTTATACATAATATAATGAATCAATTTCGCGGAACCGGTGTGGCGCTTGTAACACCGTTCAACAATGATGGAAGTGTAGACTACCCTGCACTGGAAAGACTGGTAGATCATGTTATTGATAATGGTGTAAACTACCTCGTAGCACTGGGCACTACCAGCGAGGCACCAACCATGAATGCTGCAGAGAAGAAACAGGTGCTGGCAACCATCGTAGCGAAATGCAATAAACGCGTACCCGTAGTATGCGGCATAGGTGGTAATAACACAGCCGAAGTAGTAGCGCAATTGTCTGAATATGACCTCAGCAATGTAGATGGCATACTCACCGTAGTACCATACTACAACAAGCCAACACAGGAAGGCCTCTACCAGCACTTCAAAGCAATAGCTAATGCTACAACTAAGCCAATCATACTCTATAATGTACCGGGCCGTACAGTAACCAATATGCTGCCAGCTACTACACTAAGACTGGCTAATGAATTCAAGCATATAGTAGCTGTGAAAGAAGCCAGTGGCAACATGAGCCAGTGCATGGACCTGGTACAAGGCAAGCCTGCACACTTCGCGGTACTGTCCGGTGATGATGACCTTGTATTGCCGCAGGTAGCCATTGGCATGGACGGCGTGATATCAGTAGCGGCTAACTGCTTTACAAAAGACTTTACTACTCTTGTTAATGATGCCCTTGCTGGTAACTATACCAATGCGCAAAAGCTGCATTACAAACTGCTGGAAGGTATACGCCTGCTCTTTGTTGAAGGTAACCCTGCCGGAGTGAAGTGTGTGCTCAACGAAATGGGCATATGCAATGAAACCCCGAGGTTGCCGATAGTGCCTGTTAGTGCCGGTACCAAAGAGAAAATTCAGCAGTGGCTCAAAAACATTTAGTGCAGTTTATTGTTCTTATGTTACCTATTAACTGATAGTACAAACACATATTATTTAATAGGTTAATAGCAGGGAATTATATACCTTTGCACTTCTTAAAAAAGTAAATACGTAAACTAAAATAGGTATGAGTACAATGACTCGTTCACAGATCGACTTTAAATTACCTTATAAGGTAAAGGACATGAGCCTTGCAGAGTGGGGCCGTAAAGAGATAAAACTCGCTGAGGCAGAAATGCCGGGCCTTATGGCTATCCGTGCTGAATATGGTCCTTCACAACCTTTGAAAGGTGCCCGTATAGCAGGTTGCCTGCACATGACCATACAAACTGCTGTGCTCATAGAAACACTTGTAGCACTGGGTGCGGAAGTGAAGTGGAGCTCTTGTAACATCTTCTCTACGCAAGACCACGCTGCTGCTGCTATCGCTGCTGCCGGTATAGGTGTATTTGCATGGAAAGGACAAACACAGGCAGAAGCTGACTGGTGTATCGAACAAACATTATTCTTCGGTGGTGCAGACCGCCCGCTGAATATGATACTGGACGATGGTGGTGACCTTACCAACATGGTACTGGACAACTACACTGAACTGATACAGCACATAAAAGGTATCAGTGAAGAAACAACTACCGGTGTACACCGCCTGTATGAGCGCGTTACAAAAGGTACTTTACCAATGCCAGCTATCAACGTAAACGACTCTGTTACTAAATCTAAATTCGATAACAAATACGGATGTAAAGAATCACTGGTTGACTCTATCCGCCGCGCTACAGACGTAATGATGGCAGGTAAAGTAGCAGTAGTAGGTGGTTACGGCGACGTAGGTAAAGGTTCTGCTGAATCTCTGCGTGGTGCCGGTGCACGTGTTATCGTTACAGAAATCGACCCTATCTGCGCTTTACAGGCTGCTATGGACGGCTTTGAAGTGAAGAAGATGACAGATGCTGTTAAAGAAGCAGACATCATCGTTACAGCTTCAGGTTGCCGCGACCTCATTACAGAAAAGCATTTCCGCCTGATGAAGGATAAAGCTATCGTTTGTAACATCGGCCACTTCGATATCGAAATAGATATGGCATGGCTGAACAACAACTACGGCAACACTAAAGACACTATCAAACCACAGGTGGATATGTACACGATAGACGGTAAAAACGTTATCGTACTGGCAGAAGGCCGTTTGGTGAACTTAGGTTGCGCTACAGGCCACCCTTCGTTTGTAATGAGTAACTCATTCTCTAACCAGACACTGGCACAGATAGAACTGTGGAACAACCACAGCAACTACGAGAACAAAGTGTATGTGCTGCCTAAACACCTGGATGAGAAAGTAGCACGCCTGCACCTGGCTAAAATAGGTGTAGAGCTGGAAGAACTGACCGATGCACAGGCTGCATACCTGGGTATAGCTAAAAATGGTCCGTTCAAAGCTGACCACTACCGTTACTAATCTTGATTACAACCTCAATTTTGAGGATAGGATGATAACTCTGGATAAGGCTCCCAAACGGGAGCCTTATTTATTTTAGCTCATCACAGATGTTATCCGCCTGAGGCGGATTACGGTTTTCACATCGGCTCCCCTCCTATGTAAGGAGGGGAGCTTCAGATTATCTCCCCCTCAGCGAGGGGGTAAGGGGGAGGGTAGTAACATGTTATCCGTCTGAGGTTGGTTACGAATTGTTACGCATTTCTCATTTACCTCCTCCTGCACCTCCTCCAAAGGAGGACAATGTTGTCTACCCCTCAGCGAGAGGGCTAGGGGGGAGGGTAGTAACATGTTATCCGCCTGAGGTTGGTTACGAATTGTTACGTATTTCTCATTTACCTCCTCCTGCACCTCCTCCCAAGGAGGGCAATGTATCTCCCCCTCAGCGAGGGGGTAAGGGGGAGGGTAGTAACATGTTACGAATTGTTACGCATTTATCATTTACCTCCTCCTGCACCTCCTCCCAAGGAGGACAATGTTGTCTCCCCCTCAGCGAAGGGGCTAGGGGGAGGGTAGTAACATGTTCTCCGCCTGGGGTTTGTTACGAATTGATACGGATTTCTCATTTACCTCCTCCTGCACCTCCTCCAAAGGAGGACAATGTTATCTCCCCCTCAGCGAGGGGGTAAGGGGGAGGGTAGTAACATGTTATCCGCGTCGGTTGGTTACGAATTGTTACGCATTTCTCATTTACCTCCTCCTGCACCTCCTCCAAAGGAGGACAATGTTGTCTCCCCCTCAGCGAGGGGGCAAGGGGGAGGGGCGCGTACTATTCCCCCTTTGAAGGGGGCCAGGGGGATGTATTATAACACCCTCTATCTGTTGATAGTTTTTGATAGCTTTTTGATGAGAATAAAAAATCTCACTCCCCGGCAAAGGAATTGATATCATGATGACAGTATTTCAAAGAACTGGAACTAACTGCTTTGGCAGCAATTAGTTAATAACAAATATACAATAAATAATTTGTACCCACTATCTGATATGTTTCTGAAATAACGCAAAATGTACCAATTACTAATGACACTGAATGTGTTATTTGGTGTGAGATAGTAAGATTTGTTTTGATTTTATGTGCAAGCATCAAATTAATGCCAGGCAATTGAAAGCCATATGTGTATGTGATGTATAGGAATTAAATTTCAAATAAACCTAGATTGGCAAGCCTAAATGACATTGCCTGCGTGCTGACATCAAATACCCGAGCCAAATGCCGTATACCCTCTTCGCTACCTAAATCAATATCTACATCTTTCACTTGGTTTCTAATAAGGTCTTCTGGCATCAATAAAGCAGCAGCAAAAGCGTTAGCTTCTTGTTCCATTTCTTGAATTTCCTCAGAGTGCTTAGATGCATTACTTCTAAAATGTACTTTAAACTGTTTGTCTAAAAACATTGTAGATCTATCCCTGTGTAACTCAAAGTGTCCAAGTTCGTGAGCAATCGTAAATCTACGTCGTACTCTAGATTCATATTGATTATAGCCTATAGTCCCTATATCTCCATCAATTATGAGTGTACCTGAAATGTCATCATCGAACGGATATGGAACTACATCAACACCTAGTGATTTAGCAATATCATCAACTTTGACAGGCAAAGTGCTTACACCAATTTTTGTTAATATTTCTGAGACCTTGCGGTTAATTACAAGCTTTCTATTAGGTGCTGCCATATATCTAGTGTATTGTGGCTATTTTTTAATTGTATTAAGAAAAGCTAATAAAGATTGCTCCGTTTTCCCGTTAATTTTAGTAGTCGATACAATTTCCTTTTTATTGATTTTATTAGCGATATGGTTATGTTTAATTACATCGCTGGTTGGTATTAATATGGTGTAATCAATATCTAGGCATTTGGCAATCAACATTAGTATATGTATAGATGGCTTCTGCTTCCCACTTTCAATGTTTGCTATCGATGACCTAGTTAACCCAGCATAATCAGCAAGCGTTTCTTGTTTAATATCTGCTTTTAATCTGGCATCTTTCACGCGCATGCCAATTTCTTCATATAGTCTATCTATATCTACCATGGACATAACACTTAGGATGTAAAGTAAATTGTAACAATTGCAAAGCTACAAACAATTATCCACAATTTTAATAATAATGTCAGCAATACTTACATGTAAACAAAATATATTTGTATTGTAGCAGCTGATTTTGTATATTTGCTAAAATTTAGGGCTAAAAATGTGCTTAACATTTATAGCCCTTGATTGAGATAAGTAATAAAACAAGAAAAACCAAGCATAGCTTGGCTCTTCATAATCGAAAAATAGTTTAAGGTTAGCACCCTATAAACAAACTTTTCTGTTCGCACCACAAAAGTACTTTATTTTTTCGATTCTGCAATAGCCTAGCGACGTTCGGTTGCATTTTAACATCATAATTATATAGAGGCTAAAACTTTTTACAATACTGTTACAAAGCATTAAGCTTTAAGAAATCATGCCATACATAGGAATGGCAATTAATTAATTCTTAAAAAAATAAATAATGAAACATTATAAAATTTTATTAAATAAAAAAGAAATAGAAATAAATACATCAACCCCATTTGGCAGGGATATATTATCAATAGCAGGTTTGAAACCTGTTGAATGCTACACTCTGTATCAAAAACTAAAAGGCTGTGATTTTGAAAAAATCAGTCTTGATGAAACAGTTGATTTATCAAATCCTGGTATTGAGGAGTTTGTGACCAAGGAACCAGAAGTATTCAACTATACAGTAGATGGAGAACCTGAAACAACTGACAAAAAGCAGTTAACTCCAGTTGAGATAATGAAACTGGCAGGTGTAGATTCTGATAAATATTACCTAATACAAGTCTTAGATAATAGCGAAAGTTTCGACTATGCGTATTCGCCAAATCAGCCAATAAAAATGGTATGTACAGGCATGAACTTCAAAACAGCACCGTGGCTAGATATGGTTGATATAGAAGAATGGGGAAAAGAGTGTAAAGCAATACCACCATCGCGTAAGTATCGCATCAAAATTGACAAAGACTATTATGTAGTAGATAAATTGCAATTTACTGGCTTAGAGCTACTAAGTATTGCTGGTAAAAACCCACCTGACAAATTTGATATATTCAAAATGTTGAATGGTCAACCTAAGCCAATAAAAATCGGACACAATGATCATATTTTGCTAAATGAAAAATGCCTTGTCCGTTTCGTTACACTGCCTAAGGAACAGACAGATGGCGAGGGTCTACGTAAACAGTTTACATTGCCTGTAGATGATATTGCTGCACTTGATAACATGGGTCTCCTTTGGGAGACCCTTGTTCAGAATAACAGATGGCTAATTATATACGATTATCCTATACCTAACGGATATAATGTTGATAAATCTGATCTGGCTTTATTGATACCACCTATGTATGATACAGTTGAAATAGATATGGCTTATTTCTACCCTCATCTGCAAAAACAATCAAACCGTCCTATAAAAGCTATAACAGGTCAGTCAATAGATAATAAGTTATTTCAAAGGTGGTCAAGGCACAGGCAACCGGGGCAATGGCGTCCAGGTGTAGATAATGTAACTACACATCTTACTTTGGTAGACAATTGGTTACTTAATGATTTAAACCGTTAATGCTATGAACAAAATACGTTTTTCGGGCATCCATTATGCCCAGATACAGCAACATCTATATTCAGGTGATGATAACGAAGCGGTTGCTATTGCGTTGTGTGGTAGGTCAATTCATAACAATAATCATACACTTACAGTGCAGGAGATATTTCTTGTGCCATATGAAAGTTGTATTGAAAGAAGGCCTGACTTTGTGCACTGGCAGACTGATATCATTATACCCTTATTGGAAAAGGCGGCATTGCAGAATCTTGCAGTACTAAAAATTCATAGTCATCCTATAGGTTATGAAGCCTTCTCAAAGTATGATGACAAATCAGATAATGAACTGTTTGCTGGTATTGATGCACTTTTTGATAACCAATTGCCCAATGCAAGTTGTATTATGTTGCCCAGTGGTAGAATTTTTGGAAGGTTTATTTATGAACAATTTAGACTTGAACCTGTACACCAAATATCAGTTGCTGGTAGTAACATTCAAAACTGGTATTATGCAAATATTGGTGTAGCCATTAATGATGAGTTGCAGTTACGGAATATGCAGACATTTGGCGAGGGAACAATAAAAACCCTAAATAAATTGAAAGTTGGCGTTGTAGGATGTAGCGGCACTGGCAGTCCTGTAATAGAACAGCTTAAGCGTTTAGGGGTAGGTGAATTAGTCCTGGTTGATCCTGATTATATTGATAAAGTAAACATGAACCGTATAGTCAATGCAACATTTGATGATGCAGTTAATAAACGTGGGAAAGCTGAGGTAATGAGACGGTCTGTCGAAGAAGCCGGTTTCGGTACAAGGGTTACAATATTCGAATCGCATATTACAGAATATAATGTAATAAAAGAGCTTGCTGATTGTGATATTTTGATTGGCTGTGTCGATGGCAGTGAGGGTCGACATATACTAAATCAAATATCTAGTTACTACGTTTTGCCATACATTGATTTAGGAGTTAGAATAGATGCAGACGGACAAGGTGGTATTAATGGCATATTTGGTACAGTCAACTATATACAGCCTGGTGGTTCTAGTTTGTTGAGCAGAGAAGTATATACAACGGCAAAATTGGCTGCAGAATCTATGAAAAGAACAGATGTTGCAATGTACACAAGTTTAGAACGCAGTAAATATTTGGCAAGTGTCAATGAATCAAGTCCGGCGGTCATCAGTGTTAATATGCAAGTAGCTGCTACTGCAATGAATGAGTTGTTAGCAAGAATTCATAAATACC
The DNA here is from genome assembly GCA_044227125.1 of Flavipsychrobacter sp. GTDB lineage: Bacteria > Bacteroidota > Bacteroidia > Chitinophagales > Chitinophagaceae > Polluticoccus. The sequence continues at coordinate 187,149 of JBGAFS010000002.1, read as the reverse complement.
GGAATGTAGATAATCATGACGTCGATGTTATAAGAATATTTTTTGGTGAAATTTTTATGTTGTATGAGTCGTCCCCTATACCTTGTGAATACTTCTGTGGCATGGTTGGAAAGGGTGATATTGATCCACTACTAAATAATCCAAGTATAGAAAATGATCAAAAAGCTGCTTAGCTGGTTTCTAAGCTTATTTAGTGATAGTACAATCGTAGTTGATGTGCCAGATGTACAATCATCTGGTAACATCAATACGAAACCGTTATACAGTTATATTTTTGTTGACGATGTTCCTGATAACATTCGGCCAGAAATACTATATCTGGTCGGTAATGACGGGTATTTTTGGCAAGCAATTATGAAATGCCCTTGCGGTTGTGATAGTAATTTACATATGAATTTAATAGACGATTATTATCCATGTTGGACATATGAGATAAGCGATAATAATGAAATATCGTTAAAGCCTTCAGTTGACAGGTTGGTTGGTTGCAAAAGTCATTTTTTCTTACGTGGTAGCAGAATAGTATGGGCTTATAGTAATGATGTTTAGTATGTGTTTGCCTAATAAACTGTATTATATAGTGATAAGCAACTAGAGTTATGGTATATGTAGACGCAATGAAGAACAAAGAGATTGGCGTACAAGAGTGCGACGCAACAATGTTTAACAGCAGCACGTCCCTCTGCTGCACCATTTACTAAAAACACTCCTCCTTACTTCTTGCCCTGTTTCCTGAAGTAGCGCCTGAAGAGGAAGTTGGATTGCAGGTTGTATGCTCCCCTCCTGTTTTTAGGAGGGGATATTGGCAGCCAGCGAAGCGGAATGCCAATCGGGGTGGTAGACTCGTGTTGTGTAATTGTCCAGCGCGAGTTTACCACCCCGACTGACGAATTGCTGCGCAATTCATCAGTCACCCCTCCTAAAAACAGGAGGGGAGCTTTTTGTGTGACTCGCGTTGAGTACTTGTCCTGCGCGTGTTCACCACCCCGACTGTCAAATTGCTGCGCAATTCATCAGTCGCCCCTCCTAAAAACAGGAGGGGAGCTTTTTGTGTGACTCGTGTTGTGTACTTGTCCTGCGCGCGTTCACCACCCCGACTGTCAAATTGCTGCGCAATTCATCAGTCGCCCCTCCTAAAAACAGGAGGGGAGCTTTTTGTGTGTTGTGTTTTTTATTTGTGTTGCAGGCTTCCTATATTTAAGTATGCGCAAAGGGCAGCTAAAAAACGTATCGTACCTGAAGCAAAACAGGCAACTGCTGAGAAATAACCAGACCCCTGCTGAATCATATTTATGGAAACATCTGCAACGCAGTCAGTTGCAGGGGCGAAAGTTCAGAAGGCAGTTTAGTATAGGTAATTTCATAGCAGATTTCTGTTGCCCGGCAGAAAAGCTGGTAGTAGAACTGGATGGCGAAGTGCATAACAACCCCATACAGTCTGACAAAGACCTTAACAGGGATGAATACCTGGGACAACTAGGTTATACCATTATTCGTTTTGAGAACAAGCAGGTATTTGAGCAAACAGATGCAGTGCTGGAAGCTATAGCTGCTCATTTTTCTAAATAATAAGTATCAGACTCCCCTCCTGTTATTAGGAGGGGATATTGGCAGCACAGTAGTAATGGTGCTTATAAGCACGACACGCCGAAAATGGAGTCTTTTTTCGGCGGCTCCTTTTCTTTGGTTCGTTTCTTTTGGAGAAGCAAAAGAAATGAACAGGCTGAATAGAATGATGAAGTTAGGAACACACAAGCTGTAGTCTAATCCTCAGGAGATTTCTCCTGCTTCGTTCCTTGCAGTCGAAATGACGGGCTTGATTATGTTGTGTTAGTATAAAAGAACAATTCCCTTACAGTTCTATAGAATATACGTGTGTAATAAGACATCGCATTTTCAGCACTCACCCTTACTTCTTCCCTTGTTTCCTGAAGTAGCGCCTGAAGAGGAAGTTGGATTGCAGGGCTTTCATGTCTTCGTCGAAGCTTGAGGTACCTTTTTCTATATTGCTCATGCTGTTGCGTAGCTGGTTGGCCATTACGGAGTCTTTAAGTATGGCATGCCCAATGCCCTTGCCATCGTTCAGGTCGGTATTGATGGTAGTGGCTGCTTTGTTGAGTTGCACCGAGGCCTGGTTTATTTCGTGCGATATATTGTTTATCTGCGCTATGGCATCGCGCAGTTTGCCGGCAGATACGCTGTCTTTCATCAGCAAGCCCAGTGTGCCGTCGCCGTTGTTGGCATCCTGTATCATAGCATCCAGCGTGGCCGACATATTGTTGATGCGTACGCTGGCCTTACGAAAGTTGGAGAGTGAGTTCTTAATATCGTCAGAGAGGGTAGTGTCATCGAGCAGGCTGCGCAGCAGTGTACTGCTGTTGATGCGGTGCACGGTCTCTTTCAGTTCTTCGGCTATCACGGCTACGTTCATATTCGTCTTGTCGAGCGTAGCCATCATATCATCAAGGCTTACATCGCGGGCGGGCAGCAGCAGGTCGCCCTCTTCTACTGCAGGTGCGGGCACGGGGTTGGGCTCTATGTTTATTATCTTATTGCCCATGAGCCCTTCGGAGCCTATAGATACGAACGAGTTTTTGTGAATGAACTGCGCGGCATCCTCACGTATCAGCAGCGATACTTCTATCAGTGTATCGTTGATGATGCTTATCTGTTTTACATTGCCCGCCTGTATGCCGGAGAAGCGCACGTTATTGCCCTTCATCAGCCCGTTCACGTTGCGGAAGCGTGCCTTGAGCATAATGTTGGAGCCAAAGATGCTGGTGTTCTTACCTATCATATACAGGCTGAAGATGAGTACCAGCATGGCAACTGTTACGAATACCCCGAGCCTTGTATTATTCATTGCCTGCTTTGCCATAGCTATTCGAAAAATTGTTTAATGTTTTTATCAGATGATGAACGGAGTTCGGCAAAAGTACCTTCTGCATAGCACTTGCCGTTGAGTAAAACTAATATTCTGTCGGCAGTGGCCTCTACACAGTGCATATCGTGCGATATTACGATGGCAGAGGTTTTGTATTTGGCTTCTATATCGCGTATCAGTTCGCTTATCTCGCGGCCTGTTACCGGGTCGAGGCCCGTAGTAGGCTCGTCGTACAAAATTATCTCCGGTTTCAGTATCAGCGTGCGTGCCAGGGCTATACGTTTCTGCATACCGCCCGATAGTTCTGATGGCATCATATCTATGGTATGCTCCAGCCCTACATTCTCCAGCACTTCCCTGATGCGGGCATCGGCTTCTTCTGCCGTTACCGAATACCAGTGGCGCCGCATGGGGAATTCAAGATTCTCGCGCACGGTCATAGAGTCGTACAGTGCATTGCTCTGGAAGAGGAAGCCTATGCGCACGCGGAGTTTATCGAGCGCTACATGGTCCAGGTTCAGCACATCTTCTCCCAGTACATTGATGCTGCCGGAGTCGGGGCGCAGCAGGCCTATGATACATTTTATAAGCACAGACTTGCCCGAGCCGGAACGGCCGAGCACTGCCACCGTTTCGCCTTTGTACAATGATGCATTGAAATCATTGAGCACCACATTGCTGCCAAAGGCCTTGCTGAGGTGGCTGATGGTAATGACCGGTGTATCTGTATGTATATTGCCCTGCGCCATTTGCTAATTGAAACCGAGTATGCCTGTTACCTGTACTGCTATGAGGTCTATAATAAATACTACGAGCGATGCGAGTACCACCGCCGAGTTGGCAGAGCGGCCCACGCCTTCTGTTCCTTTTTTAGAATAGTATCCTTTATAGCAGCCGATGATGCCTATGGCAAAACCGAAGAAAAATGTTTTGATGAATGCGGGCAGCACATCGCTGAAGTCGAGCCCGTCGAAGACCTTGGTCATATACAGGTCGTAGCTGGTATTGGCATTGATATTGACACCGAGGTAGCCGCCGTAAAGAGCTACCGAGTCGGACAGTATGATGAGCAGGGGCAGCATGATGGTAGCAGCTGCTACGCGCGTTACCACCAGGTATTTGTAAGGATTGGTGCCCGATACTTCCATAGCGTCTATCTGCTCTGTAACGCGCATAGAACCCAGCTCTGCACCTATGCCCGACCCTACCTTGCCCGCAAATATGAGCGCGGATATTACAGGGCCTATCTCTCTTACAATAGACAGGCTTACCATATAGGGCAGCATAGACTCTACACCGTATGATACGAGTGTAGGGCGCAACTGCATGGTGAGCACCAGCCCCATAATGAAACCTGTGATGGCGAGTAACGGCAGTGATTTATAACCGATGACATAGCACTGGCGGATGAACTCGCGAAACTCGTAGCGCGGGCGGAATGCTTCCTTAAAAAATAAACCCGTAAAGGCCGACAAATCGCCAGCCTCGTTCAGAAATAGTTTAACGGATCCGGGTAGTTTCATAATCGGGATTATGCTGCAAATTACCAGTATAAGATACGAATAAGGCTGACACAAATCATAAGCATTTTTGATGCTGATTAGTGAGGGCATAAAAAAAGCGGGGCAGAGAGCCCCGCCATATGAGTATATACAGTCCTATTTATGTGCTACGAAAATGGGGAATTTATGGTCGGCCAGCACCTCGCGTACAAAATGCTTTTTGAACAGGGATGACATTCTTGTGCGGCCAAAGGAGCCTGTTACCAGCATGGCTGTGCCCCTGTCCATCATCCATGTGTTGAAATATTTTTGTGCATCGGCTTCCAGTTTGTAGAAGGTAAGGTCTTTGAAATGGCGCGCTGCCAGTTCTTCGATAAAAGGCAGGTCGGGTACAGGCTTATCTTCTGGAGAAGCATACACAACTGTTGCCCTTGCAGATGATAAATGCGGAAGCAGGTAGGTGAATTGTTTAATGGCATATACTGAAGACTCTGTGCCGTCAAAAGCAAGTATGATATCTGTAGGCTTTTTGTAAACAGAAGGCAGTATAACTACCGGGCATTCTGCTATGCGTACGGTGTCTTCGAGGTATTCATCCTGTGTTTGCTCGCCGAGGTTGCTGTAGAAAGAATCTCCGCACAGCAGCAGCAGGTCAGCATAACGGGCTTCTTTGCCTATGGTCTCTATGATGCCCCCGCTGGATTGTTCGTGTACACGGTGTTCAATACCATTCTTCACACAATACTCTTTGAAGCGGGCAATGTTTGCAGCTATTGATGCTTCATCCGTATCCAGCGTTGGCGGGAATACCGGGCCTGCAATACCACCGGCATAATAGATCATGAGGTTGGTATAATCTATAGATGGCAGGAACATGCCTGTGAGTAATATGGGCTCCTGCTCGTTGAGCTCTGCTGCAAGATCAAGTGCAGAGTCTGCAAAATGTGCGCCATCGAAAGCTACCAGTACCTTTTTCATAGATATAGATTTTGTGTAAAACTATCGTTAGGGCATATTGCACAGCATGACCGACATCATTTTATAATATAATCCCTGTCATTGATTGGGTTGGTGCCGCGGTGGATATTTGTGCAACGCAAAACAAAAGTAGTATTAATAAACCAGAAAAAAGGAGGACATCATGTCAACTGCATTAAACAAAATGAGAGAGCTGCTGCCAACGCATTTTGATGATTTTTTCAGGCCATGGAATGAATGGTTTGATAAAGGCGGCCTGATGCACAGAACACTTACTGTGCCTGCGGTAAATATTACAGAAGAAAAGGACAGCTATAAAGTGACCATGGCTGTGCCGGGTATGAAGAAAGAAGATTTTTCGATAGACGTAGAGAATGATATGATGACGATAAGCGCAACAAAAGAAGAGGAGAAAGAAGAGAAGGACAAAACTTACAAACGCAAAGAGTATAACTATTCTTCATTTTCGCGCAGCTTTACATTGCCCGATGAGGTGAATAAAGAAAAGATAGACGCGAAGTATGATAACGGTATACTGACCCTGGTATTGCCAAAAGCAGAGACGGCGAAAGAAAAGAATGGTAAAAAAATAGCAGTAAATTAGTTGTAGACAAAACGGCAAAGCACAGAAGGGGAGTTGACACGCTCCCCTTCTTATTTCAGAACTATGAAGAAGGCAGCACTATTATTTTTATTTATTCTTATTAACACGTTTCTGTACGCGCAGGGATATGTAGACCAGCAGGCCATATACCCGCTGGTAGAGTCGCAGAAAGGGAGTATAGATAATGTAGAGAAAGTAAGCTGGCAACTGCGGGTATACGATGGTAAATGGGACAAGCTGCTGGCATATGCGGACAGCCTGCCCGGCGAGATGAAAGGCACACGCAGGTATGTGATAGAGCTGGCCAATAGGGTGACGGGGGAGAATATGAAGAAGGGGAGAGAATTGTTTATGCCGTCATCATTCCCGGCAGATTACAGGGCTTATTCTCCATATCCTTTTGTATATGAGATAGCAGCCAATATGCCCAAGCTGTTTATCATAGATAAATTCACGCAGACATTTGGTGCATATGAATTTGGTAAACTGGTACACTGGGGCTTAATATCCAGCGGCCGTAAAAATGACCTGACACCCGTGGGCCGTTATAATTTCAACTGGAAATCTCAGTACAGGAAATCTACTGCCGCCCCGCCCGGTGAAGTGTGGGAGATGTACTGGCTGTTTAATTTTCATGCAAAGTTCGGGATACATGTACACCAGTATTCTTTGCCTATAGGTGCGGCTGTATCGCACGGATGTGTGCGTACCTCAGAGCCCGATGCTATATGGAATTATGGCTGGGCAAGCGGCTGGGTAAAAGACAAGAAGGGTAAACTGATAAAGAATGGTACACCCGTAATGGTGATCAACAGTAACCCCAAAGGAAGGCCTGCACAATGGGATAATGAGAACGGAGAGGTAGTGTCGCAGGTGGTATTGCCCGCACGTTTTGAAGATGTACGCTTAGGCACCATTGCCCAGAAAATGGCAGCATGGGATAGCGGACAGTAATTCCTACGAAAGGTACACGTACGCAGCCAGTTGTACGATAACTCCGAAAATATAGCCGGCCCATATCTCTCCGGGCTTATGAGCGCCCAGCAGCAAACGTGCTGTGCCTATAAGGCCTGCAATAATGATAGTGCCGAAAAACGGTATGGCCATACTTACAGGGCTGCTTATCAGCAACACTATCATAAGTCCCAGTACACCACCGGCAGCCATTGTGTGCATGCTTATCTTAAAGAAGATATTGAGCATGAACAGCACAATAACACCCCAGAAGGTACCCAGTAATAATACCTTAAGAATGAATGGCGGATTGATATTGCTGAATACATGGTATGCCCAGAAGTAAAACACCATAGTAGCTATGAGCGGTATGATGCGGTCTTTCTGGTCGTACATGTATATGCTCTTGATGAAGCCAAGGCCCTTGAGCAGCAAGGCAGTGATGAGCGGGAATATGAGTGTATTGATGGCGATTATGGATATCCATTTAGAATAATAGTCTGCACGGCTGATGCCTGCAAAGCCTGCCAGCGACAGGTCGAACAATAAGGAAGACACTATCACGGGCATAAACACCGGGTGAAAGATGTATGATACTAGGTTGGCAAAAAACTTCAGCACCGCTGAATTGGTCGCAGGTACCGGCTTAACTACTTTTTCTTCTTTATTGTCGAACATCGTGTATTATTCTAAAACGGGTGATAACCATTTTTTTGCTTCATCTATACTCATGCCCTTACGCTTAGCATAATCTTCGAGCTGGTCTTGCTGAATTTTACCAATACCAAAGTAAGTGCTTTCAGGGTGGCTGAAATACCAGCCGCATACCGATGCACCCGGGTACATAGCCAGTGATTCTGTAAGTTGTATCCCGGCATTTTCAGTAGCATTGAGCAAGCTGAACAATTTATGTTTCTCTGTATGGTCGGGGCAGGCAGGGTAGCCCGGCGCAGGACGAATTCCGAGGTATTGTTCTTTTATCAGTGCTTCGTTATCCAGGTGTTCGTCTTTTGCATAACCCCAGTATTCTTTGCGTACTTTTTGGTGCAGTGCCTCAGCAAATGCTTCGGCAAGACGGTCGGCCAATGCCTGCAGCATTATCTTATTATAGTCATCGTGGTTGTCTGCAAATTGTTTCAGGTGTGGTTCGATACCATGTATAGAAACTGCGAAAGCACCTATGTGGTCTTCGGCTACAGGGCTGATGAAATCGGCCAGCGAGAAATGCGGTTGGTTGGCTGCTTTCTTCTGTTGCTGACGCAGCATTTCAAGATCGTATAGCTTCTTGCCGCTATCGTCACTTACTGCTATGGTATCAGGTGCAGTTTTTGCCGCTTTCCAGAAACCGATAACACCTTTTGCACTGAGCCAGTTCTCCGAAATTATTTTATCCAGCAATGCATTGGCATCATTGAACAGTTTGGTTGCCTCTGTACCTACTTTCTCATCGGTAAGTATTGCAGGGTATTTGCCGTGCATCTCCCATGTAATGAAGAATGGGTTCCAGTCTATATAACTCCTTATATCAGCAAGGCTGAAATTGTCAAATACTTTAGTGCCGGTAAACTGTGGTGCTACAGGATGGTAGTTCGACCAGTCAATTTTTACCGGGTTGCTTTGTGCTTGGGCAAAAGGAACATATTCTTTCACACCACGCTTACTTGCAAAGTCTTCACGCAGTTTTTTATACTCGGCGTCTATGTTTTCAAGATAGCCGGATTTTTGTTCATTGCTCAGCAGGCTGCCTGCTACAGTTACACTGCGGCTGGCATCCAGCACATACACAACACCATTATCATATTCAGGAGCTATCTTAACAGCAGTATGCGTGCGTGATGTTGTGGCGCCACCTATCAGCAAAGGCTGTTTCATACCTCGGCGTTTCATTTCTCTTGCAACATGCACCATCTCATCCAGCGAAGGGGTAATAAGGCCACTAAGGCCAATGATGTCTGCTTTCTCTCTTTCTGCTGTTTCCAGTATTTTATCGGCAGGTACCATTACGCCCAGGTCAACTATGTCATAACCATTGCAACCTAATACTACGCCTACAATGTTTTTACCTATATCATGCACATCGCCCTTTACCGTAGCCATAAGTATTTTAGGTACACTGCCTGCCTGTGCATGAGGGTTGTTTTTCTTTTCTTCTTCAATGAACGGAGTGAGCCATGCCACGCTTTTCTTCATCACACGTGCACTCTTCACCACCTGCGGCAGGAACATCTTACCACTGCCAAAGAGGTCACCCACTACATTCATGCCATCCATAAGCGGCCCTTCTATCACTTCCAGCGGTTTGCTGTATTTGAGGCGGGCTTCTTCAGTGTCCTGGTCTATATAATCTGTAATGCCATTTACCAGCGCATGCTTCAATCTTTCTTCTACACTGGTGCCGCGCCATGCTTCATCTTTCTTTTCTTCTTTGTCTTTTGCCTTTACTGTTTCGGCAAAGGTTACAAGACGCTCTGTAGCATCAGGGCGGCGGTTGAGGACTACATCTTCACAAAGCTCGCGTAGCTGCGGTTCTATTTCATCATATACCACCAACTGACCTGCATTCACAATGCCCATATCCATACCTGCTTTAATGGCGTGGTAGAGGAATACACTGTGTATCGCCTCGCGCACATGGTCGTTACCACGGAAGGAGAATGATACGTTGCTCACACCACCGCTTACTTTGGTGAGCGGCATGCGCTGTTTGATGATGCGGGTAGCTTCTATAAAGTCTACAGCATAGTTGTTGTGCTCTTCTATACCGGTAGCTATTGCAAATATATTGGGGTCGAAAATTATATCCTGCGGGGCAAAACCTACTCTTTCTGTGAGTATGTTATAAGCGCGTTCGCATATCTCTACACGACGTTGGAGTGTATCTGCCTGCCCCAGCTCATCGAAGGCCATAACGATAACAGATGCACCAAAGCTTTTGCATATGATAGCCTGTTCTATAAATTTCTCCTCTCCTTCTTTCATAGAGATGGAGTTAACGATGCATTTCCCCTGTATGCACTTAAGCCCGGCCAGTATAATGGAGAACTTAGAGGAGTCGAGCATGATGGGTATCTTGGCGATATCCGGTTCGCTTTGCAGCAGGTTCACGAAAGTGGTCATGGCTTTTTCGCCATCCAGCAGGGCATCATCCATATTGATGTCCAGTACCTGTGCTCCGTTCTCTACCTGCTGGCGTGCTACCGACAGTGCTTCTTCATACTTATTCTCCCTGATGAGACGTGCAAATTTTTTGGAACCTGTTACATTGGTACGTTCACCTACATTGACAAAATTTGTCTCGGGGCGGATGACCAGTGGTTCCAGTCCACTCAAACGCAGGAAGGGCCTTATTTCTGACATACGGGTCTTTCTATTGTAAAACGATGCCAAAGGTAATACAATGAGACTTAGCATGCATTAAAAATGCCCCAAAAGGGGCATTGAAACTATAATATGCTAATAATGATTATTTATCGGCTGTGGCACCAACTATGTCTATGCCTACAGAAGCCGTGCCCTTGGGCTTCTTCAGCTTGAATTTGAATTCGACAGAGCCTCCGGGCTTTACTACATCATTAACGGTCTTTATGACCTTTTCTATCTTACTGCCGCCCTCGTCCTTAAATGTTACTTTGATCTCGATATCCTTAAAGGCTGCCAGTGTAGCTTTGTTGGTTATCTCGCCTTCTATCACTTCCTGGTTCAGCAGGTTTACATGGTCATCTCCTTTTATGCGCAGAAACTGCAAAGGGTTCTCGCGTTCTGTTTCTTCCAGCGATTTCTTTTTAGCCTCGTATTTATCAGATGGGCGCTCATTGTTGGCAGAATTACATGCGGCAAATGACAGGGCCATTGCTGCGCAGATAAGGATTCGTTTCATAAGATGAAAATACAATAATTGTCTGTATTAGCTGTTGATCAATGCCAGGAACTCTTCTTCAGAAAGTATGGCAACCGTACCCAGCTTTTTAGCTTTCTCCAGTTTGCTGCCGGCATCTTCGCCTACTACCAGGTAGTTGAGTTTGCTGCTTACACCGCCCAGTATGGTGCCGCCTTTTTCTTCTACCATAGCTTCTGCATCGCTGCGTTTAAATCGGCTGAGTGTACCTGTGAAGAGGAATGTTTTGCCCGACAGCTCTCCGCTTGCAGATGCTGCTTTCTTTTCATTTTTCAGGTTCACGCCCGCCTGCTCCAGCAGGTCTATCATATGCTTGTTCTCGTGTGCATGAAAGAAGTGAGCAACTGATGCAGCAACCTTAGGGCCTACATCTTCAAGGCTCATCAGTTTTTCTTCATCATAATCATAGAGGTCGCGGATATGCTCAATGGCATTGGCAAGTGTTTTGGCCATTGTTTCGCCTACATGGCGTATACCGAGGCCAAAGATGACACGGTTGAGCGGTTGTGTTTTAGAATTATCAATTGCTGTTTGCAGGTTGGTTATTGATTTCTGGCCAAAGCCACCCAGCTTGCTTATTTCATTCCAGTCTATGGTATAGATGCCGGGTATGTCTTTGAGTAATCCCAGTTCGTAGAACTTACGCACATTGGCATCACCCATATTGCGTATGTCCATTGCATCTTTGCTGGCATAGTGTATGATGCGTTCTACTACCTGTGCCGGACAGCTTATATTAATGCAACGCCACACGGCTTCGTCCTGTGGTTTGTCTAACTCTTCATTACAAACAGGACAATGCTTAGGGAATACGATCGCTTCTTCACTTCCGTCCCTTAGCTCTGCCAGCGGCTTTACTATATATGGTATCACATCGCCAGCACGTTCTACCAGTACGGTATCCCCTATCTTCAAGTCTTTTTCGCGTACCACATCTTCATTGAAGAGCGATATAGAGCTTACCGTAACACCACCGATAGGTACAGGGTCTATTTTGGCCACAGGTGTTATGCTGCCCGTTCTCCCCACCTGGAATTCTACTTTGCGTAGCTTGCTGGTAGCCTGCCTTGCTTTGAATTTATAAGCAACAGCCCAGCGCGGGTGGTGGGTGGTCATGCCCATTTTATCCTGTAGTGCAAAGTCATTTACTTTTATCACCAACCCGTCAACCTCAAAAGGAAGGTCATCGCGTTTTTGCTCAAATTCTGCGCAGAATTCTATCACTTCATTTATATGGTTGAAGCGTTTCATTTCTTTGACAGGAGTTGGGAAGCCAAGCTGGTAAAGCCAGTTAAGCGCATCATAGTGTGTATGCAGTGGTGCGGGTACAGGTGCATCGTCCTGCAATGCATAATAACTGATATGGTAAAGTATAGCAGATAGTTTGCGTTTGCTTACTTCTTTAGGGTCGAGTATGCGCAGTGTGCCCGATGCCGCATTGCGCGGATTGGCCAGCGGTGCCAGTCCTTCTGCAGCACGTTGTGCATTATATTCTGCAAATACATCTTTGTGTATCACTACCTCGCCGCGTATCTCTACCTGGCCTATATGGTCTTTTGTAAATGCTGCAGATAACGGTACAGAGCGTATCTGCCTGATGTTGACTGTTATTTCCTCTCCCATTACACCATCGCCACGTGTAGCACCGCGTACCAGTTGCCCGTTCTCATATACCAGTGATATACTGGCACCGTCATACTTAGGCTCTACGCAATATTCTATAGTGTCTGTACCTGCAAGCTCGCGGCAACGCTTGTCCCAATCGAGCAGGTCATCGGCATTGTATGTATTGTCCAGACTAAGCATGGGCACCAGGTGACTGACAGGTGGAAATTTTTCGCTGAGGCCCTGTGCTACCCTTTGTGTTGGTGAGTCTGCTGTTATATGTTCCGGATATTGCTCTTCAAGGTGTTTTAGTTTTTTGAAGAGCTGGTCGTATTCAAAGTCAGAAAAAACAGGTTCGCTGTTCACATAATATTTCCAGTCGGCATAAATAATAACATCACGTAATTGCTGAATTTCTTCAACAACATTACCTGTAGTTGTTTTTTCCAGTAAAGTTTTTGCCTGCTGGTATAAGCGCTGTTCGTCCTGCGGTGAATACATAGGACAAAGAAAAGAAAGTTTTAGCTCATTGAATTACCCGATAATTTTTTCCCAGTCACCCGCGCCTTCGCGCACCAGTTCCGGTTCGCCTGATGTACAGTCAATAACGGTAGATGGTACCGTGCCACCTATACCGCCATCAACCACTATATCAACCTTATCTTCAAATATCTCGTGCATCAAGAAGGGGTCGGTATAATATTCTACCTCATCATCCATGGGCAGTGATACACTCATTATCGGGTTACCCAACTGGTGTACGAGTTCCAGCGTTGTTTTGTTGTTGGGTACGCGTATGCCGACGGTATCTTTTTTGGTCTTCAGCATCTTAGGCACCAGCTTACTGGCCTCGAGGATGAAAGTATAAGGACCGGGCAGGTATTTTTTCAATACCCTGAAGATGGGGGTGTCAATACTTTTGGCGTAATCGCTTATATGGCTAAGGTCAGAACAAACAAATGAAAACTGCGCTTTCTTGGGGTCGATATTTTTAATGCGGCAGATACGCTCAATAGCATCAGTATTATAAATATCACAGCCGAGACCGTAAATGGTATCGGTGGGGTAAATGATAACCCCGCCTTTTTTCAGGCAATCAACCACTGTTTTAATGTTACGTGGTTGCGGATTGTCGGGATGAATTTGCAACAACATACAGTACGGTAAATATACGGAATTATAACAGAGCTATGACAGCTTTTGTTGCTGTTGCCAGTCTTTCTTTTTCATTTCCGGTTGCCAGTACCCAGGGTATATTACTGCTGCTTACAATATCATGGTAGATATTGAAAAAATACTTTCTTTCTTCCGGGGCAGGGTGTTCGCGCAGCGGGTCGGGCTGCCAGGTCATATCAATATCGGTGAGTATATATAGGTCGTATTTTCTTTCGGCTATCTGTTGCATTACTTGGGGGTGGCAGCGTCCGTATTTTGCTTCGCTCCATACTTTAATTACCTGCAGGTCGGTATCGCAAATAAGAATTTTATTTGCCTGTAGTAAAAGTGAGTCTTCTGACTGTAATTGTCCTTCTGCTATTGTAAGCAGGTCATGTTCTTCATAAGAATGTCCCAGGTTCTCAAGATAGCTCCTTGCATATTCAGGTACCCATACAGTGCCCAGTTCTTTTGCAAGGGCTTCGCTGAGCGTGCTCTTGCCGGTAGATTCCGGCCCTATGACCACTATCTTTTTTATATCAGTCAACTAGTTTCGGTTTTTTTGTTTTGTGTTTCATCAACCATTGATTGGCTTTGCGCGCTATTACGGCAGAGCAGGCGCCCACCAAAGCACCGGCCAGTACATCACTGGGGTAATGAGCACCAAGGTACAGGCGCGAATAACCTACTGCCCCTGCCCAAAGGTAGGCAGGAGCTATAATATACCATTTCGGATACTGAAGGCTGACCGCAGTTGCTGCGGCAAATGCAACACTGGTATGGCCCGATGGCATAGAACGGCCATTTTCATATTCGTCAGGAATTATATCAGGGTAATCTGTGTATGGCCTTGAACGGTTGATGATGTGTTTAATGCCATAAGTGGCTACTGTGTTTATACCAATAGCAGCTAATGATTCAAAGCCATTATATAAAACAGTCTTATCATTTTCTGCAAGCCCGTAAGCTATTTCCCCTACAGGCAGGCAGAAGCTTATGCCATAGCTTGTACGGGTAAAAAGTTTCATTGTGCCATCTGCGGTACGCGGACTATTGCTGTGAATTTTTCTCAGCAGCCTGATATCGGCATTCTGAGCAAAGCACTGTTGCGTCATGAGCAGTAATAATATCAGGAAGCGAGTTGCTGACGATATAATTTTTTCCATCTGAAGTAACCGAAGATAGCAACAATAAAAAGAAACAGGGTGAGTATGGCCGTAAGTGGCAACTGTTTGTATATCAGTAAGGGTATGGCAATCAGATTAGAAATATTGAGTATCACCCAGTTCTCTATCTTTCGTTTTGCCAGCAACCACATGCCAGCCCATGCTGAAGCAGAAACAATACTATCACAGAATGGTACGACCGATGTTGTAAACCTGCTGAGAATAATATAGGATAACAAACTGCCTCCGAGTATTATGAGGAATGTGGTCATTTTTTCCTGTGTTGTAGTAGTGCTGATAGGCATAGGCGGATGATTTTTTCTTTTGTGCCATATATACCACCCATATGCACTCATGACGAGGTAGTATACATTTAATATGCTTTCGGCATACAAGCCGGCGTGAGCCATAATATATATAAAGATGGATGTGCTGATAATACCTGTCGGGTACAGCAAAATATTATTTCGCTGCGCGAGTAATACTTCCGCTACTGCTGCAGCAACTGCTATCCATTCAAGGATACTGGTGTCTGCTACCTGTTGCAGAAATAATGAAACCCAGTTGTGTAAAGACATGAGCGGTAAAAATAATAAAGCAAATCAGCCTGATTATATTTGAAAAAACGAATATGAGGGTATTTTTGGAAAATCAATTCGAAAACCTATTTTTGCAATCCCAAATCGGGAAGGTGCGGTAGCTCAGTTGGTAGAGCAAAGGACTGAAAATCCTTGTGTCGGGGGTTCAACTCCCTCCCGCACCACCAGTAAAACGCAGGTTTCAGCCTGCGTTTTTTATTTATCCTTTCTCACCTGTAAGTGATGCCCGTGGCTGGCAGAGCTATAATATCTGTTTGATAAGCCTTATCTTACTGTGAAGTATTTACTAATGTATTCATATGAATAGACTCAAAACTGCATTCAAGAATTTTTACAGGAAGCTGGTATTTGAGTTAAGCGCCGCAGATAGTTTTATTTTCTTGTCCTTTTACAAGCATTTCTACAAACCTGAGAAAGGTAGTTTATCATATTTCCTTGATGAATATTCGCGCAGTGTAAAAGATTTTACGGTTTTGCAGATTGGTGCGAATGACGGTATTACCAATGACCCTATCCATAAGTTTATAAAAAGAGATAACTGGAGCGGTGTATTGCTGGAACCGCAGAAGTATGTATATGAGCAATTTTTGAAAAAGATATACAGGGGGCAAAAGGGTATTCATACAGTAAATGCTGCCTTTGGCAGGGTAGATGGCGAACTGCCCTTGTATAAAATAGGGTTCAGTAATGCAAGATGGGCTACAGGTCTTGCAAGTTTCAGTAAAGCCGTGGTAGAAGATGCTTATACATCAGGGCATGTGTACCGGAGGGCTGCTAAAGATGGCATTGCAGTGCCCGAAGACCCCGCACAGAGAATAGTGTCAGAAAACGTACCGGTACTTTGCACTGCTACAATACTGCAGCGGTACCCGATGAAAAAAATAGATTTATTGCAAATAGATGCTGAAGGTTTTGATCATGAAATAATAAAGATGTTTGACTTCTCGCTTGTCAAACCCGGTGCTGTTATCTTTGAACACAGCCATATTCCTGCCGAAGATCTGAAAGAATGCATTCAGAAGTTATCTTCTCTTGGATATAAGCTGCATGAATACGAGGGGAATACCGTTGCAGTGTTGTAGTACGAAATAGTTATTGCAAACTTTATTAATGATTATTATTTAATAGGGATAAATCACATAGTTTTGTCGTATCGCCATGGACAGTAATTTTCTCCTGTAAGAGATAGCAGAATGTAAACTGTTAGATAGATGAAACAAAGCAAACTATTAATTCTGTCAGTCCTTGTAACGGTATTTGCAGGTATATATACCGCACATGCTGAGCCGGTGAAAGCAGATAGCATCCGCAAACAATTATTATCCTATACAAAAGCTGATACACAAAAGGTTAATCTTTACCTGGCTCTAGCAGAGCAATACACACAGGTGAATGCAGATACAATGTTTCACCTGGGTAAGCAGGCGCTTGAACTGTCACAAAAACTGAATTATCATAAAGGGATAGCTAATGCAACAGAAAGGATAGGCATTGGGTATTCTTTACTGAGCAAAAATGATTCTGCATTATACTGGTATAATATAGCCATTAAGGAAACGAAGGCTAATGATCTTACCAACATCCTCTCATCAAAATACGGGCAAATAGCAAATGTATATTTCGTGCAGGCACATTATGCAATAGCGAAGGAGTACTATGACAGTTCTCTTAATGCAGCGCAGGCAGCAGGGCAGGAAGAGCAGCAGGGGAAGATGCTTAGCAATATTGCTAACGTATTCTACATGATGGGTAATTATTCGCAGGCGCTGGACTATTACCTCAAAGGATTAAAAATACAGGAACGACTGGGCAGAGATATAAACCTTGCAGCCGACGTTTCTAATATTGCCAATGTTTACTTCAGGCTGGGGCAGCACGATAAGGCAATAGAGTATGTAAACAGGGGTTTTGAAATAAATAAAAGATTAGGGGCAAAAGAGCATATGATCGGTTGTATAACTACATATGCATTGATATACAATGACGAGAAGCAATATGATTCTTCACTTTATTACCTGAACAAGGGACTGGCAATAGCATATGAGCTCAACAATACATACATCATCAACCTGCTGAAAGGTAACATAGCAGAGTGTTATGTAAATAAGGGTGAGTATGCCAAAGCTTTACCCTTATACCAGGAATCACTGATAGTATCGCAAAAACTGGACGATGCTGAAGGGGTATCTATAGCCAAAGCTGGTATTGGGCTTATATACCTGAAAACTGGCAAAAAGCAGGAGGGTATCAAATACCAGTCTGAAGCCCTGGATATCGTAAAACAGCTTGGTATAAAAGAGCAGGTGGAGATAATATCCAAAACATTATCAGAGGAATATGAAAAGGTTGGAGATTATAAGAATGCGTTGTACTATGGCCGTATAGCAGATGCTTATGCTGACAGTCTTAATAAGGAAAACAGCCATAGGGAAATAGCACAGAAGTTATTTGATTACGAGATACAAAAGAAAGAGGATAAGATACAACTGCTGGAGAAAGATAATGCGATAAAACAGACCAGGAGCCAGATACAAAACATATTGTTATTGGCTTCTGTGATAGGTATGTTGCTGGCGATAGCTGTAGCTTACCTGTTCTTCAAGAATGTGAAGAATGTAAAGAAAAGCAGGTTGATGATACTGAAACAGAAAGAGGAGATAGAAGAACAGGCGCATAAGCTATCAGAACTAAACGATTTTAAAGACAATACATTCTCTGTACTGGCACACGACCTCCGCAGTCCTGTTAACGCACTCACCAGTACCATGATGCTGCTGGATGAAAAGATCATTACACCGGAGGAGTTTTCGGAGTATAAACTGGAGCTGAACAATAAACTGCAATCTGTAAGCCTGCTGCTGGATAATATGCTGCAATGGGCACAGAGCCAGATGAAAGGAGAACATACACTGGATATCGAAAAGCTAAACCTGCGCAGAAAAGTACTGAAAACAATGGCAGTGCTTAAAGACCCCGCAGGTCATAAAGGTGTTACAATAAAAAATGAGGTTCCCGAAAACGTATGGGCTTACGGCGACAGAAATCATATTGATATAGTAGTGCGTAACCTGGTGTCGAATGCCATAAAATTCACACCGGCTAACGGGGAGATTGTTGCGAATGCATATGAAGAAAACGGAGTTGTGTATTTATCAATATCTGATAATGGTGTTGGTATGACACAAGACCAGGTAGACAAGCTGTTTGCGGCAGATACACATGTAACCACAAAAGGTACATCCGGAGAAAAAGGAACCGGCCTCGGTCTGCATCTTTGCTACGACCTGGTAAAAAAGAATAAAGGAGATATTGTAGTGAGCAGTGCGCCCGGTGTGGGCTCTACATTCATAGTTTCCCTCCCGGCAAGGAAATAATTAAAAAATATTCAAAAACCGGGTAGGGGTAAATACCGGGTATGCTGTCTTTTCTTAAAAAGCATTGGAAGGAGTTATCTTTGCTCCCCGATATGAGGCAGTAAAAATGGTTTATAATACGGGAGAAAGCCTGGTTTCGACAGCGGACAGTACAGCGGTATTTGAAATGACCTTTAAGGAGCACTATAAAGGCCTGCACGCCTATGCCTGTACATTGGTAAGTGACGAGGATGAAGCTGAAGAGATAGTGCAGAACGTATTTTGTAAGCTGTGGGAAAAGAACAGGGATTTAAAGGGTTTGGATTCAGTAGCTGCGTACCTGTACCGTTCTGTATATAACGAGGGTATCAATTTTTTACGGCACCAGAAGGTAAAAGCTAATTACCAGGCGCATGCACTCAGGCAGGGAGATGGTAATCATAGCAACAGCAATCAAAAATCAGTAACAGAGCTGGAAGCAAGGATACAGGCAGCACTTAATGAGTTGCCCGAGAAGTGCCGTACTGTTTTCCAGATGAGCAGGTTCGAGGAAATGAAATACCATGAGATAGCAGCAAAGCTCGAGCTGTCTGTGAAAACAGTTGAGAATCATATGGGAAAGGCCCTGAGGCTGATGCGGGAGAAACTGGCAGACTATCTGCCTATTGTGTGGATATTATTGTTAAACTTTTAAAACCGGTAGTGTGAATAACGAACAAGCAAATATTATGGACGGCCTGCTGGTTAAATACCTGCTGGATGAGGCTACTGCCGCCGAACGACAGCAGGCAGAAGTATGGATAAATGAAACTGAGGAGCATAAAAAATATTTCGAACATTTCAGGCTGATATGGGAACAGAGTAAGAAGCTGGCTGCAACTGCAAATACTGATACAGATGCAGCATGGCAACGCTTCAAACAAAGGGTAGATACCACGCCGGCAAATAAAACGATAAGTTTCCCGAAACAGGTATATAGCTGGGCAAGGATAGCAGCGGTGTTGCTCGTAATGGTAGGCTTAGGCGGGTACTTCTATTATAATAACGTGCTCAATGGTATGACGACCATAGCGTCGGGCAATAACGTATTAAGCCAGACATTACCTGACGGGTCTATCATTACATTGAATAAAAACTCATCGATCAGTTACCCGAAACAATTCAGGGGTAATACGCGTGATGTAGCACTGGTAGGTGAGGCGTTTTTTGATGTAGCGCCCAATAAGGCTAAGCCATTCATTATTCATGTAGATGAGGTGAATGTAAAAGTGGTAGGTACCAGTTTTAACATCAACAGCAATAAACTTAAGACCGAAGTAGTAGTAGAAACAGGGATCGTAGAAGTGAGTAAGAATGCGCAGGTGGTGAAACTGAAGCCTAAAGAAAAAGCTACAGTTACCAAAGCCAATGGTCAGGTAGTAAAAGCACAAAGTACGGATGAGTTGTATAATTATTATCGCACGAGAGAGTTTATCTGTAATGGTACACCGTTGTGGCGACTGGCAGACGTGCTGAATGAAGCTTACAATGTCAATATAGTAGTTGATGACAGGGTAAAGAACCTGCCGCTTAATACTACATTCCACAATGAATCTTTGGATAATATATTAGAGGTAGTGTCCGGAACTTTTAACGTGAAAGTGGAGAAAAAAGAAGGACAGATATATATCAAATAACATTCCCCGTTTTCATGAAATATTTTTACTGTTTTGCCTGCCTGCTCTTAGTTGTTAGTAAGCCTTTTACAGGTAAGGCACAACTATTGGCTAAACAGGTGACCGTAGATGCTGATAATAAACCAGTATCGCAGGTGCTGAAAACTATAGGAGCACAGGGCGGGTTCTATTTTTCTTATAACAACAATATCATTAATAAAGACAGCATCATCACCATACATGCGCAGAATAAGACAGTGCACGAAGTACTGGATATGTTGTTTGACGGGGGATATGAGTATAAGGAAACCGGCAAGTACGTGATACTGCAAAAAGCCAGCGGGCAATACTGGTATGCAACAGGCAGGATAGTAGATGCCACAAGTGGAGAAGGAATACCTTATGCCAGCGTATATAGCAAAGAACAACTGGCCAGTACACTGACCGATGATAAAGGATACTTCAAGCTGAAGCTGAAAGACAGGTCATCCAGTGTTGTGATCACTATCAGTAAAACCTCTTATAAGGATACAGTAGTGGTTGTGAGAGGTGGCATATCTCATGAAATAACTGTGGGTATATCTATACAGCCATTACAGATGGATGAGTTTGTTGTCAACCAGCATGATGGTATTGAGAAAACATGGTTTGGTAGATTCTTTCTCTCTTCAAAACAAAGAATGCAAAGCCTGAACATTGGTAAGTACTTTGTCAATAAACCATACCAGGGGTCTATAGTGCCGGGGCTGGGTACGCATGGTAAAATGAGCGGGCAGGTAGTGAATAAGTTTTCGTTCAATATGCTGGGCGGCTACAGTGCAGGAGTGAATGGTTTTGAAATGGGTGGTGTATTCAATATAGTAAAGAACGATGTGCGGTATGCGCAACTAAGCGGACTGTTCAATATGGCAGGAGGTAAGCTGAACGGTATACAGGTTGCTGGCGCATACAACCAGGTTTTGCAGGCATCTAAAGGCTGGCAACTGGCAGGGCTATGCAATTTTATCAATGATACACTTAATGGTGTACAGGTGACAGGAGCATACAACCATGTGTGGGGTAAGTTGGAAGGTGCACAGGTGTCGGGTATGGCTAACCTGGTACGCGATAATATAGAAGGTGCACAAATAGCGGGAGCTGTAAACTATGCTAATAAACAAATAACAGGTGTGCAGGTGTCGGGCATGGTGAATGTAGCTATGGGCGAGATACATGGTACACAAATAACAGGTGCCGTGAATTATGCACATGATGATGTAGAAGGCGTACAGGTAGCTGGCATGGTAAATGCTGCAAGAAAAACTGTAGAGGGTACACAGGTGTCGGGGTTTATGAACTATGCTGGAAGGCTGCATGGGGTACAGGTTGGTGTTATGAATATTGCAGACTCATCATCAGGTGTAAGCGTCGGGTTATTTAATTTTGTCGTGAAGGGTTACCACAAACTATGTATATCTACCAACGAAACGCAAAACCTATCGGTAGATTTTAAAACAGGTAATAATAAGCTGTATAATATATTTATTGGCGGAATGAATGTGGGCACTTCTGCCAGAACATTCTCTTTAGGCTATGGCTGGGGTAGCGCGATAAAATTAGGTAAAAAGCTGTCCTTAAATCCTGAAGTAACAGGAGAGTATATATACCTAGGCGACTGGGATTACGTGAATACCCTCGCTAAACTCCGTTTAAACGTTCATTTACAACTGAATAAATTCATCGGCTTGTATGCAGGGCCTTCGCTCGCAGCATATTATTCTAACCAAACCGTATTTACCGGTGGCTATAAGACGGACGTAGCACGCAGCGGATTCTTTAATGCTGCTCATCAAAATAACATCAATACCTGGGTGGGCTGGACTGCAGGGGTATCATTTTTCTAAAAACTTTTAGGGGTAAACAAGCCATATCGTGTCATAATTACAAACAGAGTAATTATGATTCGAAGATTATCATTAGCAGTAATTGTTAGCTTGCTTAGTATCAGTTCTTTATATGCCCAGCATACCAAGCTGAGGCTGGCGCATATAGGTCTTGTTTACCCGTTAAGCACCAATGGTTTTGATGCAAGGGAATATACCAATGTCTTTTCCCTGCATGGTATAGTTGGTGTATCGAAGGCCGAAAAGTCATTTTGCGCAGCGGGTTTTTCTAATGTGGTTTACGATTATGCAGACGGTGTAATAATGGCAGGATTTTCTAACCATATACTGGGCGATGCAAACGGGCTGCAGGCAGCGGGCTTTATGAATACGGTGCATAATGACAGCCGCGGCATACAGGCAGCAGGGTTTATGAATATAACAGGCAGCCTTAATGGTTTTCAGTGTGCAGGCTTTTGCAATATCACAGGTTATGATGTAAGAGGTTTCCAGTCAGCAGGATTCTGCAATATTGCCTCGTCCAATATTAAAGGTGTGCAGGCAGCAGGTTTTATGAACCTTGCGGGAGATGTGAATGGTACGCAGGTATCCGGGTTCATGAACAAGTCACGCGATGTGAGAGTACAGGTGGGTGGATTTATCAATATGGCAAAAAAAGTGTCAGGCGCGCAGGTGTCCGGCTTTATCAATATCGCCGATAGTTCAGATTACCCTATAGGTATAGTGAATATTGTGAAGAACGGGGAGAAAGCACTTGGTTTTACAATTGAAGAAAGTGGCACTTCAATGGTCACATTCAGGTCGGGCGGCAGGATAATGTATGGCATTCTTGGCGCGGGATATAAATTCAGAAGCAGTAACGACCTCTATGTACTGGAAGCAGGTATTGGTGCCCACCTGCTGCGTTCAGGAGCATTTCGCCTGAATATAGAAGGCAGCACACAGGCAATGGCAGATATATGGGTAGGAGAATACCTTAAATCTTCAGTAAGGATATTGCCATCAGTGCTCATCGCCAACAGGGTAGAGGTATTTGCGGGTCCAACGATCAATCACGTACAGTCAGAAGAGTTTGATGGTGGCGATATATCAACTCATTACCTGTGGACGAATACTAACCGGGGTTCATTCAACGGAATATACATCGGTGCTATAGCTGGGTTACAATTTCATTTCTAAAAAATCTGGTACAGCAAGTAGGGGTATATCAATACATGCTTGTCAATTAATAAACCAATCAAAATTTATGTCACTAAAGAGAATCTTGTTGTTGTGTGCTTCTTTGTCGCTCTCGACAGTATATGCACAAACGGGCAATGATACAGTTAAAACAGCATCTAAAACTTTCAGGCAAAATGTACACGGATATGTCACAGATGCTGAATCAAAGCAACCTATTGCAGGTGTGGTAGTGATACTGCAATCAAATACCACCATCAATGCAATGACTGATGATAAGGGGTACTATAATATTGAGAATGTACCTATAGGCAGACAGTCGTTCCAGTATCGTATAGCCGGTTATGAACCCTATACAGCTACAGAAGTACCGGTTATATCAGGTAAAGAACTGGAGCTCAATGCATCACTCAGCGAACAAGTACAGAAGCTGAAAGAAGTAACCATAAGTGCAAATAAAGACAGGGCAAGACCCATCAATGAATTTGCAACTGTAAGTGCACGTTCCTTTTCGGTAGAAGAAACAAGGCGCTACGCATCATCATTCGCAGACCCTGCCAGGATGGTGATGAATTTTCCCGGTGTATCAAACAGCGGAGATGGTCAGAATAATATTGTGGTACGCGGCAACTCACCTAAAGGTATATTATGGAGACTGGAAGGGATAGAAATACCTAACCCTAATCACTTCACTTCTATAGGGTCTACCGGTGGTGCCATCAGTATGCTGAATGCAAATACGCTGGGCAACTCTGATTTCTATACAGGTGCTTTTGCTCCGGAAATAGGGAATGCCACTGCCGGTGTATTTGACCTTAACCTGCGTAATGGTAATACTGAGCGCAGAGAACATACCGTGCAGGTTGGTGCCTTAGGAGTAGAACTGGCTACCGAAGGGCCGTTCCAAAAAGGGAAGAAAGCATCTTACCTCGTTAACTACAGGTATTCTACACTGGCATTATTAGAACGCTTTGTGAAACTTGGAGGGGTAGTGCCCAATTACCAGGATGGATCATTTAAGATAAACATGCCTACAGAAAAGGCTGGTACATTTACTGTGTTCGGACTGGGGGGCTACAATGTAGCTAAGAAAGATCCTGTAAATGACAGCAGCAAATGGGATGATGAACACCCGAATATTATCTACGACAGCAGAAACTATATGGGTGTAGCAGGGGTATCGCATCAATATTTCACAGGCAAAGACGCATATATAAAAACGGTTGTGTCCGGTTCTTTAGAACATTCAGCACAAACGGCTGATACGCTTAACCCAACTGATGCATACAGGAAAATACCTGTTGAAAATACATTCATTAATAATACAGCGCTCAGACTATCTGTGCTGTACAATGATAAAATCAATGCATCTAATACATTACGTACAGGTGTGGTAGTACAGCAACTTGGGTACGACCTGAATTATAAGTATTACGATTTCGGGCAGAAACAATGGAAGAGTGCATTGGCCAGCAATGGTAATACACAATTCTACCAGGCATACATACAATGGAAGTCGAGGCTGACACAACACCTGACATTAGTGGGTGGCGTACATGGCTCATACCTTGCGCTCAACGGTAAATATGCTATAGAACCCAGGGCATCACTCAGCTATGGGTTGAAGAAAAGTAAGTTTACACTGGCTGCGGGTATGCACAGCAAACCTGAGCACTTATCAACCTATATGTATACCGGAGGCACGCCGGGGATGCCTGCCACGTATTCAAACAAAGACCTTGACCTTGTAAGGGCAGTACATACAGTTGCCGGTTATGAAGTGGTACTACCATGGAAACTCCGCATGAAGATAGAAGCCTACTACCAGTACCTGTATAATATACCTGTAGAGAAAGATACCGCCAGTGGATTCTCGATACTGAATGCAGAGGACTCATACATGTTATTGTCTCTTAAAAAGCAGATGATGAGTGATGGTACAGGCAGGAACTATGGTGTAGATATTAGTTTCGAACGCCCGTTTATGGATAACTATTACGTACTGGCTACCGGTTCTGTTTTCAGGTCTACTTATACAGACTATGCAGGGCATGAATACAGCACAAGGTATAACAGGGGTTACCAGGGCAATATCATAGGAGGTAAAGAGTTTAAACTGAACGTCAGCGGCAACAGGCTAATCGGCCTCAATGGTAAAGTATTGTTCAGCGGCGGTATGAGAGAATCTGAAATTGATCTTAACAGGTCGAGACTCAATGGTACTACTGAGATAGTGCCGGGGCAATATTTTACACAGCATACCAAAGCATACTTCAGGGCCGATGCAGGGGTGTATTACAAATTCAACCGTAAAAGGGCTACGCATACACTGCAACTGGATGTGCAGAACTTTACTAACCGCCAGAATTATTACTTCTCCTATTTCGACAGCAAATCAGGGAATGTAAAAACAGTAAACCAGTTGGGTATATTACCCAATATCAGTTACAGGATAGATTTTCATTAAAAAAACATTTTAAACTATAATAAAACGAAGAGAAATGAAGACAAGATTATTTATTGCAGCAGCAATGGTATTAATAGTAATTAGTTCATGCACAAAATTCAGACTGCGCGGAGATGGTGCAATTGTAAGCGAAACAAGGAATGTATCATCATTCACCTCGATAGATGTTGACGGGGATGTAGATGTGGAAGTGTACCAGTCGAACGAGAATAAAGTGATACTCACAGCTTACCAGAACCTGATACCTGTGTACGAAACCAAAGTAAAAGGGAATACGCTGAAGCTCGGTTTCAGAGATGGCTACTGGAATGTACGCAACAACAATATGCGCGTGGAGGTATATACTACAGATGTGAATAGTGTGAATCTTAATGGCTCTGGTGATGTGCGTATAGGAAGCTCAATAGCATCTCAGGATTTTAATGCGCGTATCAATGGCTCTGGCAGCATTGTTGTTGATAACAATCATTTCGAGAATGTGAATTTTAAAGTTAATGGGTCCGGGGATATCGATGCTAAGAAAGCAGTAAGCAAGAATGTGTACGCTGATATATCAGGTTCAGGCAGCATAGACGTGAATGTGACTAATATGCTTACTGTGAAAATATCAGGCTCAGGTAATGTTAACTACTGGGGAGACCCTGTAACAGTGAATACTGATATCTCAGGTTCCGGAAAAGTAAGGAAACACTAAGGGGTGATTTCAGACAATAACAGAACGCCCCGCTTTTTAGCGGGGCGTATTTTTTTTGAAGTGTTTTAGTTGTTTGGCATACCGGCAGTTACCCACTTCTCTACCTGTCTTATCTGGCAGGTAGATAAATGAAGCCCGCCTTTAGGCATCCCTGAATAACCGGTAACATAGTTGATACAATTAACAAGATTATTGTTTTGTACAGCGTTCTTAACCGCGGTATAACTGGTCAGTGTTATATTACCCTGCGGGCTGTTACCACTGTGGCAACCCGTACAATATTTGGTCATTAGTGGCTGGATGTTTGCTGCAAACGCATAGTTGTCAGAATCGCAAGGGGCAGCACAGTTAGAATCTTTTAAAGCACCCGCGTCTATCCATCTTTTCAGTAAAGCGATCTTGTCAGAACTTAATGCAGGGGCATTTGCTGGCATACGTTCTTCAGTATACCCCATTACCGACTGATATATTTTGCTTCCTATTGCATTGCCTGGTGTGATACCTTTTTTGATAATATGCTCATAACTATCCAGGACATAACCTTCTTCGTGTTCGTTAGCATCATGGCAACCGCTTTTTGCGCATTCAGAAATAAAAATCGGGAGTATATCTGATTCAAAACAAATACCAGGATCGCCGGTTAATTGAGTGGCAGGAGGCACATAAGCTTTATGCTGACATGATAATGAAATAATGAGTATTGTTGCAGTTGCAACTGCGGCAAAGATTTTGTTCATATGTTTGTAATGATGTAGGTACAATTGTATGACATTATTTGCTGAAAAGAAATGACTTACGTCAACAACCCGGTACTTTTACATGTATTTAACAAAAGGTTATAACATTCGCTGCAGAGCACATGAGATTGTATCAGCTAAATGAAGAAATATGGTTTCCGGATGTGGAGCATGCCCTGCCTGATGGCCTGTTAGCACTCGGAGGTGATTTAAGTACAGACCGGCTGCTACTGGCATATAGAAGCGGCATTTTCCCCTGGTTTAATGATGATGAACCGCCACTTTGGTGGTGCCCTGATCCAAGATTTGTTTTATTTCCTGCGGAATTGAAGGTAACTAAGAGTATGATGCAGCTGCTGAAAAAAGATGCATTTGAATTTACGATCAATAAAGATTTCGGGCAGGTAATGAGGATGTGCGCTTCTGTGCCAAGAAAAGGCCAGGATGGTACCTGGATAACTGATGAGATATTAAAAGCATACACCTTGTTACATGAAATGGGCGTAGCTCATAGCGCAGAAGTATGGAGAGATGGAGAGCTAGCAGGAGGACTGTACGGTATTAGAATGGGAAATGTGTTTTTTGGCGAAAGCATGTTTAGTAGTGTTAGCAATGCGAGCAAGTATGCTTTCATCAGGTACATTCAACAACTGATTGCAGAAGGAGTGCAGCTTATAGATTGCCAGGTATATACACCACATCTCGAGAGCCTCGGCGCAAGGATGATACCACGTAAGGAGTTTATAATAAAACTCGATGACCTGATAAATTCAACGGGCTAATAGTTAATAAACCTTAACCTGCTTGCGTCAGGAAATTGTCATTATTATTTTTAAAGAAACCTAAGTTGCATGAGTACTATTACTAAACGAATCGTATCTATAGATATACTAAGAGGTATAGTGATGGTTATAATGGCACTGGATCATGCCAGGGATTATTTTACCAACTATCAGTACGACCCCACCGATCTTTCTCACCCGAATACTGCTTATTTCTTTACAAGATGGATAACCCATTATTGTGCCCCTGTATTTGTTTTCCTGGCGGGCACAAGTGCATACCTGTCATTTAATAAAGGAAAGACAAAAAAAGAAGCAGCACGTTTTCTCTTCACACGCGGCATATGGCTGATCATAATGGAGGTAACGCTGGTCCGTTTCGGATGGATGTTTAATCTTGACTATTCGCAGGTTGTATTCCAGGTGATATGGGCAATAGGGTGCAGTATGGTGTTTCTGTCCGGGCTTATTTTTCTGCCGTACAATTTGATACTTACCATTGGATTACTAATGATATTCGGGCACAACCGGCTGGATGGTATTCATGCAGACATGTTTGCTGAAAATGGTGTATTCTGGAATATAATCCATCAATTCGGTTTTGTACCAATCGGGAATGATAATACACTTGTGGTGATCTACCCCATTGTGCCGTGGATTGGTGTAATGGCAACCGGCTATTGTTTTGGCAGAATCTTTACAAAAGCCCCGACAGACAGGGACAAGTGGCTGTACAGCATAGGCATAACAGCTATGGTTTTGTTCGTTGTTATTAGGTATATCAATGCTTATGGAGATTTACATCCATGGAGCACGCAAACCACCGGCTGGTACACATTCCTGTCATTCATCAATTGTACTAAATACCCGCCTTCTCTTTGCTACCTGCTTATGACATTGGGACCTGCTATAACATTATTACCATTATTGGAAAAACTACAGGGCGCCGCTTCTCGTTTTTTTACTGTATTCGGCCGGGTGCCAATGTTTTATTACCTGATGCATATATACCTGTTGCATTTTATGGCTTTGATTACAGGGCTTATTGTAGGTGCTCCTATAGATTATTTTACCAGCAGTGAAAAAATATTTGGCAATAAGCCGGGATGGGGATACGATTTACCAATCGTTTATCTGTACTGGATACTGGCTGTGCTTATTCTTTATTTGCCCTGCAGGTGGTTTATGTACGTAAAGATGAATAACAAAAAGTGGTGGCTTAGCTACCTGTAATGTTATAACTAAGTTAAACCCATTTGCTGCTGTAACTATATCTTTTTTACACCGATTTAAATAAGTGCGTACCTCCATTTTTAACTGCGGGTAAATACCGGTTTATGTTTTGTCATAAATGAAGGTCATTGAAATTTATTTTAACAAAACAATAGAAACTGGTACAAAATATGCTATACATACTATCGTTAATTTTCAATCTTAAACACCATTTATGAGTAAACATTTCCTAACTATCGCACTTATGGGGCTGAGCCTGAACATGAGTGCCAAACCACTCAACTTTTTCGCGCATTCTAACATCCCGGCACCAATACAAAAGAAATTAATGGGGCAACTCAACTCACTTACCGGGCAGAACTCATTGTTTAAAACAACTTCAGCCAAAGAGAGAGTAGCTGCAGAGGCAAATTATTCCTATACAGGTAGTACCTGGATCGTCCAGGATTCAACAAAGTATATGTATGATAAAGACAGGTCGGCAGAATTCAATTTTTCTGATATGGAATACAGCAACTATGGATATAATGAAGGAGTAAAAGCAGATTCTTCAGCAACTTATACATTTACCGGAAGTGGTCTTGAACTGGGGTCTACTACAAAAGCATCATACAATTCGTCAAATAACATGACCACATTTGCAGATGCTAACGGTTCACCATTGACCAATAGTAGTAAATATGATTACACATATAATAGCTCGGGTAACATTATAAAAGAAGTTGAGTATGCATGGAACAGCCCGGTTTGGGATTCAGTAACGCGCACCACTTATGTGTACAACGGGCAAGGCAAGCTGACGCAAAGTTCAGTATATGATATTACTATGGGTGAAGACCAGTATAAAGTAGATTATACTTATAATGGTAACGGTGATATGATCCAGATGGTATTTTCCGTAAATATTATGTCTGTTGTTCAGCCGGTTTTCAGAATTAGTAATACTTATGATGCAAATCATAATGTAGTAACAACTACTGCCCAGCAATATGGATTGAGCGGGTGGGAGAACAGTAGCCTGGATAGTTTTGCTTATAACAGTGGTAATTCAATCTATGTGTATCATGACAACAGGCTCTGGGATTCTGCAACAAGTTCATGGCAAAACAGTGAATTGGAAACACGTACAATGAACGCACAGGCATTACCGCAAAAACAAACTTTTTCAGCTTGGGATAGTGCATCGGCCGCATGGGTACCTTATGAAGATGCTCTTTGGGTATACAATGGCAGTAACCTGCCCGCGAAAGCAGAATATTATAGCTATACAGGTACTACGCCTAACAATAATGCAGATAATAAGAGCTATTACTATTATGAGTATTATTTCGACCTTGGAGTGAGTAATATTGATAAGAGGCAATTGATTAAGGTATATCCAAATCCTGCCGCAAATAATGTTTTTGTACAATTAGATAAGCCTGCAAATGCTGCAACAAACTTATCTGTTGTGAATTCAGTTGGGCAAGTTGTGCATAAACAGCAGATAGTAACAGGCAGTGACATGATAAGTATATCTGTTGATAAACTAACTGCAGGTAATTATTTTATAACAATAACAGACCTTACCGGTAATGCCATATCAACGGCATCATTTGTAAAACAGTAATTCAGATGGTCATTATTCAAATGAGGATAGGTTACCTATCCTCATTTGTTATTATATTACATATGTGTTAATTGTATATTACCTCTGTGTAGCATTAATATATAGTGGGATGTAATTATCAATAAAGACTTAAAATTTATAATTTTGCATCCTGATATCATTTATGGCATATACTTTGCCTAAAGAAAAGGAAACAACATAATCTTATATTTCTTAAAACTGAAAAGAATGAAAAAGCAAACATTATTATTGATGGCAGGCGGTATGCTGGCTATTGCATCTTGTAATAACAATGCAGGTGATGCAGGTATGTCTCAGGCAAGCATCGACTCTATGGTAAATGCAAGGGTAGAGGAAATAAGGACAGAGATGATGAAGCAAAACGATTCACTCATCAATGCGCTTGCTACAATAAAAGCAGATTCTATTATTGAAGCAATGAAAAGTGGTAACAAACCTGCTTCTAAGCCTGCGGCAAAACCTACTACAAAAAATTCAGCCAGCACTAAAGGTTCAACACCTGAATATGCTCCTGCAAATACTACAACAACCCCTGGTAACACCGGTAAAAACACAGGTGCTACAGGTGCTAATACTGGCAAGGTTGGCACACAGACTGAAGGTGTAAACACAGGTAAGAAAAAATAGTATTACTATTGACATAAAATAATAAAGGGCTTGTTCTACAAGCCCTTTATTATTTTATGTATGTAACAATTACTTACTCAGTGTAGCTGTACAATTGTCAGTAGTAGTTGGAGTGCCGTAAGTAGCAGTATATGTTATGGTAATTTTACCATTAGCATATGTACCGGTAGCATTCATTTGTGTGCCGCATTTGTTATCAGCAATAGTAAGGGAAGTGCCATTTACAGTACTGTTCCATGTAATAGTACCGCCAACTGTACAACCATAGTTACCGAGGTTGTTTACCAGTATTTTAGTAGCATCACTGGCATCTGCAGTAATAGTTACCTGGTATGGAGTTTGAGCAGCACTGCCACATGTTTCAGAAACAGCCCATACACCGACAAACTTAGCGTTAGATTTTGTTTCACAAAGAGTTCCTTCATAACCAACCGGGCAAGAACATACACCTTCGCTGCAGGTACCACCGTTCTGGCATACTACATCCTTACATTTGTCAGGATTACAAGAAGTGTAAGTGATGGCTGAAAAAGCGCCAATAGTTAATAATGCTGTTAAAGCAATGTTGCGGATTGATTTCATAGACAAATTTTTAGTTTAAAATGATGTTTCAAATGTCATGCCAAAATTAACTAAATGCAGCTTAGTTAGCAAATAGATAGATTTTGTAGAATTAATTTAACAACTGTATGTTTTTCATGAACATATGAACTATTTGTTTTCACTTAAGTACATTTTTAGATACAGAACCTGATACGTATTAAATTTGCCTGATGAGAAAAGGCATAATCACTGTACTGCTGTTGTTGCTGTGTCATCTGAATTATGCCGGTGAGTACATATATGATTATTCACCCCTATGCAGGGAGGCCTATAGATCGTATATGTCAATGGATTTCGAGCAGGCAAATTCATTAATAAAGCGAGAGATCAGGAATAATCCTTATAATCTTATAGCTACCTACCTGGCAGACTATGAAGATTGCCTGGTTATTTTGTTTAACGGGAGTAAAAAGGACTATGAACAACGATTGTCGCACCTGGATCAGCGACAAGATATCTTAAGCCGCGGATCTGATAACAGCCCCTGGTACAGGTTATGTAAAGCAGGTGTTTATATTCGATGGGCCATGGTATCTATAAGAATGGGCGAGAATCTCAGGGCAGCAAATTGCTTTCGTAAATCGTACGTGTTGTTAAAAGATAACCGTCGCCTTTTTCCGCATTTTGAATATAATGATGTGTTTTGGGGTTTGGAGGAAACTATAGTTGGTACTATACCCGATGAATATAAATGGATAGCCTCCATATTTGGGTTTAAAGGTAATGTAAACAGGGGCATCGGGCGGCTATCAGCTTTTGTAAAACACCACAATAGCGACGACCTGTTATTTTCTGAAGCCCAGGTATATTACGGATACCTTGCTTTTTACCTTCAGTATCGCCAGCAGGAAGCCTGGGCATACATGAGTAGCGAGGCTTTTACCAATGATAACAGCTTCCTGAATTTGTTTATACGTGCAAATGTTGCACTCAATTACCGAATGGCCGATGAGTCTATCAGGTTATTCAGGATAGCAGCTCAAATGCCCCAGTACAAACAGTTCCCGATAGCAGATTTTGAGCTTGGTTCTGCGCTGCTGAATAAGCTGGATATGCAATGCAGCTATTATTTCAAGAGGTTTCTATCAGCCTATGACGGAGAATTATTTGTTAAAGATACATGGCAACGTATGGCTATAGCTGCATACCTGCAGGGCGAAGAAACTACAGCAAATAAATACCTGGGAAATGTAAGAAATATGGGTACTGCCAGGACTGATGCAGACAAACAGGCATTGAGGTTTGCTACAGCAGCTCAGTGGCCGGATATGACCTTGTTACAGGCAAGATTACTGATAGATGGGGGTTATTACAGAGCAGCTTATGAGAAGTTGTCTGCTGTAAGGGAAACCGCTTATGTAAACATAACAGATAGGCTAGAGTATTATTTCAGGCTGGCACGAGTGCTTGATGAAATGGCAGAAACAGATAAGGCTTTGCAGTATTACCAGGCTACTATTAACATGGGCAAAATGCGTAAAGAGCATTATGCCTCGAGGGCAGCTCTTCAAATGGCATTTATCTATGAGAAACGCAGACAAACAAGTGCAGCTCTTAGAATGTATAACGAATGCCTCTCAATGCCATCTCACGACTTTAAAAACTCAATAGACCAACAGGCAAAAGCAGGTATTAACCGACTGACTGATTAATTTTATTAACATAGGTTACTAATATTAAATCAATGAGTTGACTATTCCTATTAACTTATGATTAAACATTCCATTCCATCTTGATTTTTTCCCGATTCGTCTAAATGGATTATAATAAAATATCTATTAGGCGGATATTTATTTTTACAATAAAAGGCTATATTTGTCTACACGGCATTTTAAAACAAGTAACACTAAATCGCATAAAATCAAACCTATGAGGTATTTCAACTTTTTCAGGGCAACACTAGTGATGGTGTGCATGCTTTTGGGAGTGAACTATGCAAAGGCACAGTTTTCTACTGCAGCTGCATATCCGTTTACAGCATCCAATAAGACATTCACGTATCTTTCCGGAGGTACCAGTGTTTCTTGGACGTATGGCAGCGTAGATGATGACTATGCGCCGAATATACCAATCGGCTTTACATTCAAATTCTGTAATGTAAACTATACTACCATTACAGCCATGACAAATGGTTTCATGGTATTTGGCTATAATAGTAACTATTACTATTATCCGGCAAATACAAGTTACTTACCATACGTATCTCCGTGTGTTTTTGCCGGATGGTGCGATGCCATGGGTAATCCCGGCCCGGCTACATACCTGACAACAGGTAGTGCACCAAACCGCGTATTTACGCTTGAGTTTAAAAACTGGTCGAACTGGTCAGGTTCTCCTTCAGCATATATTACTTATCAATACAAATTGTATGAAGGTACTAATGCCATAGAACTCCATTACAAACAGGAATCTGGTACTGCTGGTTTCGCCAGCCAGGCTGCTATCGGTATAGCAAACAGTGCTTCAGACTGGCAAACGCTCAGCAATACAGGTGCTTCTCCTGTTTCTTCAAGCACAGTATTCAATAATTCAAGTATTGCAGGTACAAGGCCGGCTACCGGACAAAGCTATATGTGGGGTATTATGAAGAAAGGTATGAACAATGCAGCTGTTGCAGGTGTTGCGAGCCCTACCGGTGCATTCTGTTCAGGTGTTACTTTGCCTGTTTCTGTTACTATTAAAAATGGTGGTTTTAACCAGATCAATAATGTTAAGGTTTACTGGATATTAGATGGTGGTTCGCCAACATTAATAAATTCCTCTACTTTGCTTGATACTATCGGTGGCTCAGGCAGCAACTCTACTGTTATTAACCTTGGTAATATTTTCTTCGGTGCTACCGGCCATACGTTCAAAGTATATACATCATTACCAAATGGTGTTGCAGATACAGTAAACAGTGATGATACATTATCATTCGCTTTGGCTGCATCATTAAGCGGTGTGTATACAATAGGTGGTGCCAGCCCCGATTTCCCTGATGTGGTATCTGCAGCCTCTGCTTTGGCTACAAGGGGTGTGTGTGGCCCTGTCACGTTTAAGATAAGGGCAGGTACATATGTCGGGCAGGTTGTTTTGCCATCGATAAATGGTTCAAGTTCTACTAACAGGATCACATTCCAGGCAGATGATAACGTACCGGCAAGTGCTGTTAATATTACATACGCATCACCCAGCTCAGGGCAGGGTACAGTCCAGATGAACGGTGTTAATTACGTATCATTCAAAAACCTGACGATAAACAACTCCGGTTCATCTTATGCTTATAGTTTTTATTTTAACTCAAGTAGTCTTAGTGACTCTATCTTAGGTTGTAACCTTACGGTTCCAAGTGCTACTACTACAGCATATTCTTGTATATCTACTACTACCAGCAGTGGTAATAACTACCACGGCCTAGTAATACAAAATTGTAACTTGACAGGTGGTACCGGTATCTATTACCTCTATTGCAACAGTGGTACTCCAAGTACTGGTGTTGTTATAGAAAACAACACAATCAATGCTTACTATATTGGTATGGCATACCTGTACTATGTAAACGGTATTAAAATACGTAACAATACAGTTCTTGGTGCCAGCAGCAGCAGCTACATGGGTATGTATTACATATATCAATATGGTGCAAACCAGCCTTGCGATATCAGCAATAACCTTATTAAAGGTTTCTACGGATATGGTTTGATGACATACTATCCTTATGGTACTTCATCAAACAGGGGTAAGATAATGAACAACGTAGTTATCTCTAACCCTAATACAACATCTAACTATGGTATGATGATCTATTATCCTAACTATGTAGATGTTGCCAATAATACATCTATCATGGTGGGTCCTTCAGCTACCTCATATGCCGCATATCTGTACTGGGCTTCTTATACAGGTAGCAGGGCTTATAATAACGCATTCCAAAACTATACAGGCGGTTATGCATTGTATGGATACTTCTATACAGGATATTCTCAGTCTTGCGACTATAATAACTACTATACTACTGGATCTAACGTAGTTTATGATGTTTATAATGGTCTTTCTTACACTAATATAGACCTGTGGAGGAAATCAAGCTTTGCTACCAACGTAGGTAACCTGGACCGTAACTCAATATCTTATGATGC
The DNA here is from genome assembly GCA_044227125.1 of Flavipsychrobacter sp. Lineage (GTDB taxonomy): Bacteria > Bacteroidota > Bacteroidia > Chitinophagales > Chitinophagaceae > Polluticoccus. The sequence continues at coordinate 150,843 of JBGAFS010000002.1, read as the reverse complement.
AGGCCTGGACAAAAACACAGGTATGCCTGATCCAAGCAACCCGGGTGTATGGTCTGTAAATGGTCGTGGTATGCAAATTGCAGGTTATAATAAAGATAAGGCAGGTAATAATCGTCCTGATGTAGTAACTGCAGGTGTTCCTGATATCGGTGCATATGAAGTTGAGCCACAGGTTGAACCTCCTTATGCAACCGCTGTACCTGCAACTGCAACTCCTGGCAGCAAACAGTTCTTCATTTTCGGTTATGATACTGTAGCCGCTGTAAACTGGAACTCAACTCTGGGTATTACAGCTCCTCTGCAGGTAAAACAATACAGCGGTCGTAAGGCTCCTGCATTTGTTAGTCCTAACAGGTATATGTATTTCTACACAGATATACAGGCTACTGCAAATGGTACTACGTTCAACTACAACCCTGAAATATACTATTATGATACATGGTTGGGAACAATACCTGTAGAAGGTAACCTGAAACTTGCGCACAGGTACCAGGCAAATCCTTGGATAGCATACAATGGTACTGCCAGCCAGGTTAACGTGAGTCGTAATATAATAAGTGCAAATAACCTTACAGCTTTTGGTTCATTTACCGGTATAGATACCAACATTTTCTCTGCATATGTTAAACCGATGAGTTCAACAATCATTTGCTCTGGTAGCTATGTAACGCTGAAAGCCAATACAGGTTCTGGTTACACATATCAGTGGAGCAAAAATGGTAATCCAATACCAGGTGCTACTGCAGACAGTCTGAATGCAAGCAGTGCCGGTGATTATACTGTAGCTGTAACCTCAGGATCTCAGACAGCAGTGTCTATAGCCATTACAGTAGCAGTAATTGCTCCGCCAATGGCGTTAGTGACTGCAAGTGGTCCTCTGACTTATTGTACCGGTAACGGTTTACAACTTGCCGCATCTACAGGTAGCGGACTTACTTATCAGTGGCAGTTAAATGGTAACAATATTAATGGTGCTACCAATTCAACATATTCTGTAAGTGGCCCTGGCTCATATACTGTAATTGTAAGGAACATAGCTTGTGGTACAACATCTCCTGCAGCTGTTGTAACTCCTGGTCCTTTAAGCGTGAACCTTGGTATGGATACAACATACTGCGAAGTAAAAAATCAACCATTCATATTGGATGCAGGATATCCCGGTGCTAAATACCAATGGAGCACAGGTGATACATCTCGTACCCTTTCTGTATTCAGCAGAGGTGGTAACTACTGGGTAAGGGTTGATGCTGGTCCGAATTGCGTAGCTAATGATACTATTAAGCTGACAATTAAACCATTGCCTAATATCACAGGTATCAATTACGTACGTTCAGGTAACAATTACATATTCAATACTGCAGGCGCTCAAAATGCATCAAACTTCCTGTGGTTGTTTGGTGATGGTACAACAAGTACTTTAAGCACAGTAAATAAGAGCTTCCCTGATGGTAACATGATTGTAAAACTCATCGCGTTCAACGAATGCGGTAGTGATACAAGTTATCTGATCAATTGGGCAACTAACGTTAACAACACAGCCAGTGAGGGATATAGTGTAAATACATACCCTAACCCTGCTAATGATAAAGTAACAGTTAGCATTGAAGGTAACGTAACATTGAAAGAAGTTATCTTACTGAACAATCTTGGCCAGGTGATAAATAAAGTGAATATAGAAGGTGCTGTTAAGAGCTACCAACTGGATGTGGCAAATTATGCAACAGGACACTACCTGTTACGTATAGCAACATCAGAAGGTGTTGTAAGCAGACCAATCAATATTCAACGATAGAATATTCAGATAAAACAAAAAGGCCACTCAGAATGAGTGGCCTTTTTGTTTTATAGGATTTTAATGCAATGCACCACATTTTTAAAAGTCTATGATTTTACGGCATCATTTAGCTATTTTAGCAGCCCAAATCTGTTTATAATGAAACTCCTGGAAAACAAAGTTGCTTTAGTAACCGGTGCTACCAGAGGTATAGGAGAAGCAATAGCTTTGAAATATGCTGAGCAAGGCGCCAATATAGCGTTTACTTATATATCATCAGATGATAAGGCAAGGGCTCTGGAGAGCCGTTTAGCAGAATATGGCATAAAAGCAAAAGGCTATAAGTCTGATGCAGGGAATTATGCCGCTGCTGAGCAATTAGTGAATGATGTACTGAATGATTTTGGAGGTATTGATATATGTGTAAATAATGCAGGTATATCCAGGGATAACCTGTTGCTGCGCCTTACAGAAGAACAATGGGATGAAGTAATACAGGCAAACCTGAAATCTGTTTACAATCTTACCAAACAGGTTATAAAACCTATGATGAAAGCCCGTGCAGGCAGTATCATTAATATGAGCAGCGTGGTGGGAGTGGAAGGTAATGCAGGGCAGGCAAGTTATGCAGCATCAAAAGCCGGTATAATTGGTTTTACTAAATCTATAGCGCAGGAACTAGGTAGCAGGAACATACGTTGCAATGCTATAGCACCGGGTTTTGTGGAAACTGATATGACACATTACCTGAAAGACGGAGGCGCAGAGAAATGGTTTGCTAAAATCCCATTGGCAAGGTTTGGTAAACCTGAAGAGATAGCTAATGTGGCACTGTTTTTCGCCTCAGATATGAGCAGCTATGTTACAGGGCAGGTACTTACAGCCTGTGGTGGTATGACTACCTGATTTGTAAACCAAGCTAATCACCTAACTTTGTTTGTTTTTTAAAGAGTTTTAGATGCAGAAGATACATGCTGCTATTACAGCAGTTGGCGGATACGTTCCGGATTATGTAATGACCAATTTTGAATTGGAAAAAATTGTAGATACTACTGATGAATGGATACAAACAAGAACGGGAATAAAGGAACGACGCTTATTAAAAGGAGAAGGCAAAGGATCATCTGATATTGCTGTAGAAGCAGTAAAAGACCTGTTGAAGAAAAGGCCTGATGTTAAAGCGGAAGATATAGATCTGCTTATTTGCGCTACTACTACTCCCGACTTTCAATTCCCGGCTACTGCAAATGTTATTACTGATAAAGCAGGACTTGTAAATGCTTTCGGATATGATATAAATGCTGCCTGCAGTGGTTTCCTGTTTGCCCTTAATACAGGCTCTCAGTTTATTGCGAATGGTACCTATAAGAAAGTAATAGTAGTAGGTGTAGATAAAATGAGTTCTATACTGAACTATGAAGACCGTACTACCTGTATCATATTTGGAGATGGCGGTGGTGCAGTACTGCTTGAGCCTAATACAGAAGGATATGGCATATTAGATGCTATACTCAAAAGCGATGGGGCAGGCCGTGCATTCCTGCATCAGAAAGCAGGCGGCTCAGTTAAGCCTGCTACAATGGAAACTGTAATGAACAAAGAGCATTTTGTTTACCAGGAAGGACAAACCGTGTTCAAATTTGCCGTAAAAAATATGGCAGATGTTGCTGCACAAATAATGGAACGTAACAACCTTACATCAGATGATATATCATGGCTGGTACCACACCAGGCCAATAAACGCATCATTGCAGCAACCTCAGAACGTATGGGGTTGTCTGAAGAAAAAGTAATGATCAATATTGACCGTTATGGCAATACCACAAACGGAACGCTCCCGCTCTGTTTATGGGAATGGGAAAAACAATTGCATAAAGGAGATAATATTGTATTAGCAGCCTTTGGCGGTGGCTTTACATGGGGTGCTACCTATATCAAATGGGCTTACGATACTAACTAGTAATATACTATTGATGAAAGCCTGCGCATAGCGCAGGCTTTTTTTATTTTGATACAAGACAATTGATGGTGGCGCTACCATGCTGTTCGCATTGCGGGCGGGCAGTATGCTCGCTCATAGATTTAATGTCTGCTTTGTAAGTAGTGGTATTTGATGTTGTATCGGTACAGGTACAATGAAATGTTTTGTTGCACGATGTGCCGGATGCTGCTGCTATAAATAATGCTGTTATGACCACTATTTGTTTCATTAGTCTGAAGTTTCTTAATACTAAGCTAAAACTGTGCCAGTTATTCTATCCTGTACTTGTCCGCCAGTTTTTTCGGAGCCATAGTACAATAGGCAACTGTAAGTATATCCTTCAGCATTTCTTTGCGAATGGTACGCAGGTTGATATTCGTCCACCCTTGTTTGCCCCATGCATTAGGCACAGGGTATATCACATTCTTATCAAAACTGCAAAATACATCCTGGTCCAATAGTGACAGTTTCACGGTCATGCGTTTCTCCTTTTCATTCATGGTGGCAAATATCTTCTTCACTTTAAAAGAGGTAACCTCGTGATGGGGTTCTTCCTTTACTTCATCAAAAGACATAGCTATTTGTTTTGCTGCTTGCACGGTAACCATATGCTAAAGATAACGGAAGCCCTATTAAACTTTAGTACATTTATATAGTTTAATAATAAACCACCGCTGATGTACCGTTATGTTTACCTGTTCATGATACTAATGTGCTTCGGCAGTTTGCGCACACATGCACAGGTGTCCTATTTCCCGCCGCTTAGCGGCACAACATGGGATACCATCAGCCCGGCATCGCAAGGCTGGTGCAGGGATCATATAGATTCGCTGTATAATTATCTCGAACAGAAAAACAGCAAAGCATTTATCATATTGATAGACGGCAAAATAGTACTTGAAAAATACTTCGGCACATTTACCCGCGACTCCATTCATTATTGGGCATCAGCAGGTAAGAGTCTTACAAGTATGCTGGTGGGAATAACTCAGGAGAAAGGGCTGCTGAACATCAATAACCCCGTATCATCTTATATAGGTGCCGGATGGACAAGCGCGCCGTCAGCTAAAGAAAACCTGATAACAGTAAAGCACCTGCTTACTATGACCAGCGGATTGGATGATGCATATACCGCCGGTGGTTGTGCCAACGACGATACAGCCAAAGCATGTTTGCAATACCTTGCAGATGCCGGTACGCGTTGGGCGTATCATACTGGCGCCTATCGAAAATTGCAGGCAGTAGTGAGTACTGTTAACGGGGGATCTTACCTCGCAGCTACCAATGCGTTGGTGGGTAATCATATAGGTATGACTGGCGGGTTCTGGTATAATGGTGTTTATTATAGTACTGCAAGGAGTATGGCTCGATATGGTTTGCTGATGCTGAATAAAGGTATTTGGAATAATGATACTGTATTGCACGATACCAATTATTACAAAGCAATGATCAATACATCACAAAGCTATAACCAATCGTACGGGTATTTGTGGTGGCTCAATGGCAAAGCCTCTTATATGTTGCCGCAAACACAATTGGTAGGCACAGGCACATTGATACCTAACGCACCTGCAGATATGTTTTGTGCACTGGGCAAGAACGACCAGAAGATATATGTAGTGCCCGGCCGTAAGATGGTAGTTGTACGTATGGGAGAAACTTCGGGAACCCCGCTCCTGGCATTGTCCTCTTTTGATAATGAAATGTGGAAGTATATAAACAACCTACCCTGCGGTACACAGGCAGTAAATATTGAACAACCACCGTCATTCAGTATATATCCTAACCCGACAAGCGATGAGTTGCATATACAGGCAGCTGATGCAGTAAACGACATCGTTATTTACAATGCTATGGGCACAAAGGTATTGACAAGTCATTATGCTATACCTTCAAAGCATATTGCAATATCATTGCGAGACCTCCCGCAGGGCATGTACCTGTTGCAGTGCAACAGGCAGGTAGTGCAGCGTTTTACAAAAGAGTAGATTATTGCTGATGATCCACATTGGCCAACTGGCCGCATGCAGCATCAATATCCTTACCACGGCTGCGGCGCAGGCGGGCGTTTACCCTTTTACTTTCAAGGTAGTTCATAAACTGCTCCACAACACTATCGTCAGGTTTGGTAAACCTCGCTTTCTCTATGTTGTTGTATTCAATGATATTTACCAGGTCAACCGGAACACGGCGGTATAGTTTCACCAGTTCCTCTGCATCCTGGATGCTGTCGTTGAAGTCCTTGAACAGGATATATTCAAACGTGATCTCGTTCTTTGTTTTTTGGTAGAAATAGTTGAGCGCATCAACCAGGTCGTCAAGATTGCTTGTTTCGTTGATAGGCATGATCTTATCACGCTTGTGGTCATTAGCTGCGTGCAGCGATAATGCCAGTTTGAAACGTACACCATCATCTCCCAACTGGCGTATCATTTTGCTGACACCTGCTGTAGATACAGTGATGCGCCTCGGGCTCATGCCCAGGCCATCGGGTGCAGGCGCAGTTATTTTCTCAACGGCTTTCAGCAGGTTGCGATAGTTAAGCAGCGGTTCGCCCATACCCATGAACACGATATTGGTGATGCCCTTACCGTAATGTTCCATTGCCTGTTGGTTAGCCAGTGTCACTTCGTCAACAATCTCATCAAAATCCATGTTACGTTTACGGTCCATAAAACCCGTAGCACAAAACTTGCAGGATAAGGAGCAACCCACCTGGCTCGATACACAAACCGTCATGCGTTTTTCGGTAGGTATCAGCACACTTTCTACAAAATGGCCATCATGCAGTTGCAGGCGGTTTTTTATGGTGCCGTCGCTGCTAAACTGGCTGTGGTGAACTTTTACTTTAGGTATATAATAGCTTTCTGACAGCTTATCTCTTAATGCTTTAGATAAATTGGTCATATCTGCTATGCTTCCAGCATGTTTTTGCCAGATCCATTCGTACACCTGTTTTGCCCTGAATTTTGCTTCGTCCAGTTCAAACATGAGCTGCTCAAGATCTGCCAAACTGCAATTGCGGATATTTTTCATGGTGCAAAGGTAAGCTATATGACTTAAGCCATAATTAATGTATAGGTATTATGTTTTTTGATAATTTTTTATAGTTTAGTACAAAATATCGCAATATGAAGATCTTACGTTTTATAGTGATCCTGGTACTCATATTAGGCGCAGCATTCCTGGCTATATGCGCCTTTTCTCCTAAAGAGGTTACCATGGAACGGAGTACTGTAATAGATGCTCCTAAATCGGTTGTTTGGCCGCAGATACAATATTTTAAGAACTGGCCCAACTGGAGCCCATGGAAAGAAATGGATTCTGCCATGAAAGTAACCGTTACAGATAATGACGGGCAGAAGGGCAGCTCTTACCACTGGGTAGGCGACCCTAAGCGCACGGGCGAAGGTGAGATGGAGAATACAGGCATTACAGATAACGAAATGAAATTCAACGTCCATTTTGTTAAACCATTTGAAGCCAGTTCAGACGGATGGCTGAAAATGGCTGATGAAGCAGGTAAAGTAAAAGTGACATGGGGATATCATGCCAAATATGGTTTCATAGCAAGCGGTATCATGACGGTTATGGGAATGGGTAAAGAGCTGGCTAAGAGCTTTGACCGCGGACTGGAATTAATGAAAAAATACTGCGAGGCACATAAGAACGATGCAGCAGCATCTGCCTACAAAATAGAGGAAATACAATTCCCCGCCCATATATATGCGGGTATACGCAAAGTGGTAAAATGGGCAGATATGAATAAGTTCTTTGGAGAGTCTTATGGGCTGGTAGGCAAGGCAGCCGGGGCAAGAATAGCAGGGCCTGCTGTAGGCTTATACTATACCTGGGATGATAAGAACATGGAGACTGATGCAGTAGCCGGTTTTCCTGTGTCTGATAACAAGCCCGTAGCCGGAGCATCTATAATTGAAGTGCCTGCCTCTTCGGCCTACAAAATGGTGTACATAGGCCCGTACAGTGGTTTTATGCAGGCACACAATGCTATGCACGAGCACATGACTGCAAGCGGCAAGACCCAAACGCTGGTGGTTGAGGAATATATTACAGACCCAATGACCGAAAAAGATTCTACCAAGTACATAACCAATATCATATACCTCTATAAATAAGCCGGATAATAATATTGAGGCTGCCCGTACAATGTGCGGGCAGCTTTTTCGTTATTAAGAATAGGGTGCTATATTCGCAAACCCAAGCTAATGCTGCCTGATGAAGGTATCGGTAATAATTGTCAACTATAATGTAAAGTACTTCCTCGAAGTATGCCTGCACTCTGTGTCAAGGGCTGCAAAAGGTATGGAAGTAGAGATAATCGTAGTAGACAATAATTCTAAAGATGGCAGCTGCGCTATGGTACGGGATAGGTACCCATCTGTAGTTCTTATAGAGAATACAGACAATAAGGGTTTCTCTAAGGCCAATAACCAGGGTGTAGAAATAGCGAAGGGAGAATACATACTCTTCCTGAACCCTGACACTGTAATGCCCGAAGACTTCTTTACCAAGATGGTGGGCTATATGGATACCCATCCTGAAGCAGGCAGCGTGGGCCCAAAACTACTGGACGGCAAAGGCCAGTTTGCACCCGATGGCAAGAAGTCATTCCCTTCATTATCAGTAGCTATTTTCAAGACCACAGGCATCAATAAGCTATTCAGCAGGTCGCCTTATTTCAACAAGTATTACGCAGTACATATTGGCGAAGATGAGGTTGCCGAGGTAGACGTACTGTCGGGCTGCTGTATGATGGTGCGCAGTAAGCTGCTGCCGCAGATTGGCGGTGCTTTTGATGAAGACTACTTCATGTATTGCGAAGATGTAGACCTTGCATACAGGATACAGAAATCAGGATACAAAAATATATACTATCCCGAAGCTACACTGATACACTACAAAGGAGAAAGTACGCGCAAGGCTACCTTGTCTTATGTGCGCATATTCAACGAGGCACTGGCAACCTTTGTAAAAAAGCACTACAGCAAAAGCAATGCACGCCTCTTTGTCTTATTCATCAATGTAGGTATAGTACTCAGGGCAGTACTGGGTTTTGTGAAGCAGGTACTGAAGGTATTGCGTATGCCGCTCTTTGATGCGGTGATACTGCTGTCTACCCTGCTGCTGATGAAAGAGTACTGGGTAGAGCAGGTAAAGAATATACAGCCCATACCACTGAGCTCTATCATAGCCACATTCCCCGTGTATATACTGCTCTGGCTACTCAGCCTGTATTTCAGCGGTGTGTACGACCAGTCGTACAGGGCGCTGCGGGTAATAAGAGGTATGCTTATAGGCACAGTAGTGATACTGGCCTATTATGGTTTGTTGCAACCCGGGCTCAGGTATTCGCGCGGTATCATCATCTTCAGCGGCATAGCAAGTACTATAGTGATGCTGGCCCTGCATGAGCTGCTGTACAGGCTGGGTATCTTCAAATTTATACCCTACGATAAGCTGCCGCATAAGGCCATAATTGTAGCACATACAGAAGCATACAGGGACACGGCAGCCACTTTGCAGCGTGTGCATTATGCACCCGAACTGGCAGGGCGTATTAACCCCGGCCACGCAAAAGAAGATGCCATCGCAGACTTCAGGAGCATGAAGCAGGTGATGTATGCAACCGGTATCAACGAGGTGATATTTTGCGTGAACGGGCTGAATTATACCGAGATATTTGAGCAGATGCAGAACTGCGGCCCCGTGTATGAATATAAGATACACATACCCGGCAGCCATAGTTTTGTGGGCAGCAATTCCAGCCATACATCGGGCGACCTGTACACTATAGACAGGCGCTATAACCTGTCTCATTTCTGGCATTTGCGCAATAAGCGTATGTTGGATATTGTTTCTTCGCTCCTCTTTTTACTCCTGTTGCCGGTGCTGGTATTCAGGGTAAAAAAGCCCGGCGGTTTCCTGCGAAACATATTTCGCGTGCTGGCAGGCCGCAGAACCTGGATAGGCTATTCGCAAACCGCATCTTCGCAGAAACTGCCAGCCACCAGGCAGGGTATATTGCCCTGCTATAATCTGCAGGACGGCTATGAGCCTGATATGGATGTAAAGGAACGTATGAACAAAGTATATGCCGAGAACTATGCCGCAGGTGTAGACCTGGGGCTAATACTTAAGAATTTTAAATATCTGGGAGAGTAGCGAAAAAGATTTTGCAGAAACGGGAAAACAATTATTTTTGCAATCCCAAATCACACTCCTCCTTAGCTCAGTTGGTTAGAGCACCTGACTGTTAATCAGGGGGTCTCAGGTTCAAGTCCTGAAGGGGGAGCAACCGAAAGGGTTCAAACTATGTTTGAACCCTTTTTTGTTTGGATGATATTTCATCAATCATTGGCATAGGGATAATTCTACAGATTTTTTAATGACCCACAAAATAGGGTGTTTTACACGTTGACATGGAGTTTATGCAATAGTATTTTTGGTAATACGCAATATATCATCTGTTATGTTACAATCTATCAAGCTTAAGAATGCAGCGTCATATGATAGTAATGGCATAGACATTACTGAACTTAAGAAGATCAACTTTATATATGGTGCTAATGGTAGTGGTAAAACTACTTTGACGAAGTTGATAGCAGACCCTGCAGCGATAATTTTTAAAGATTCTTATCTAAAATGGAAAAATGATCTGCCCGTTAGAGCACTTGTTTATAATCGTGAATTTAAAGAAAAGAACTTTGGAAAGGGGAGTATTGATGGCGTGTTTACACTCGGGCAAGCAACAAATGAAGAAATTCAGGCAATTGAACAAATGAAAGTGGAGCTTGAAAAAATCAAAGAGAATGGTGTTAAAAGGAAGCAAGCTAGAGATAAAATTGTCAGTGAGCGTGATGAACATGCAAATTCATTCAAAGAAATTGTTTGGTCAGTATTATACAAAGAATATGAATATGATTTCAAGGAAGCGTTCAAAGGGGTTATGAAGAAGGAGGCATTCCGTGACAAGTTGATTCAGCAACATACTGCTAATAAAGCTAAGGAATTATCTTACGAAACACTGAAGAAGAACGCAGAAACAATTTTTGGGGAACGTCCTGCTATATTATTACCAATATCGACTTTTTCGTTTGAACTATTGACTGAGATAGAAGCCCTCAATATTTGGTCAAAGAAAATTGTTGGTAAAGCAGATGTAAGCATAGGCAACCTAATACAGGCATTGAATATTAACGACTGGGTAAGTGAAGGTAGAGCCTACATCCAAGACGGAAGCGATATTTGTCCCTTTTGTCAACATAAATCGATCACCGACTCATTTCGGCAACAACTAGAAGATTATTTTGATGAGACTTATGCCAATGATTTGGCTTCCATTAAACTAGCAGAAGAAGAATATGCCAGATTATCAGCGAACATATCAAACCTACTAGACCAAATTGAACAAAATGAAAAGGGTAAGAGTTTAAGTAAAATTGACATAGAAAGACTTTCTGCTTTTGTCCGAACTGCTCAAAGTCAACTAAGAACGAATACGGAATTATTACATGCTAAGATTAAAGAACCAAGTCGTTCCATTAGCCTTTCTGATACCTCTATTCAGTTGCAAGAGATATCTGACCTAATAACAGCCGCAAATAAGGAAATCGATAAGCACAACAATATTGTTAATAATTTTGATAAAGCAAGAGAACTTCTTGTTCTCTCTATTTGGAAGTTTCTAACAGTCACATATAATAGTGAGATTTTAGAATACTTAAAAAGGCAGGCAGATTATCAGAAAGCCTATGATTCACTACATAAACAATACATAGAACAAACTGACCTGTATCGTGAACTTGAGAAAAAAATTCAGCATGCTAATAAAAATGTTACAAGTGTGCAACCAACAGTTGATGAGATTAATCGGTTATTAAAGTCGTTCGGGTTTGTAAACTTTGCAATTGTTCCATCAAAAGATAATGAAAATCAGTATCAAATTCACCGAGAAGATGGCTCCATAGCAGAGTCAACGCTAAGTGAAGGAGAAATCACCTTTATTACATTCCTATATTATTTACAACTTGCCAAAGGCGGCTTAAATGCTGAAAATGTAAGCGAGGAGAGGATATTAGTAATCGACGATCCTATTTCAAGCTTGGATAGCAATATTCTTTTTGTAGTTAGCTCACTTTTAAAAAGGATAATTCGCGAGGTCCGTGAGAATAAAGGAAATATCAGGCAGCTAATCTTACTCACACACAATGTTTATTTCCATAAGGAAGTGTCATTTATTGATGGAAGGACAACGGAATTAAAGGATACGTACTATTGGATTTTGCGGAAAAAAGGTAAAATATCTACTATTCAGCCTTATGAGATGAAAAACCCAATTCAAAATTCGTATGGCTTGCTTTGGCAGGAGCTAAAAAATAGAGAAAATAACTCTGGAGTTAGTGTTCAAAATACAATGCGCAGAATAATCGAAAATTATTTTAAGATACTGGGTAAATATGGTGATGATGATTTAATTCAAGCATTTGAAAGTCAAGAAGAACAGGAAATTTGTAGGTCTTTGATTTGTTGGATTAATGATGGTTCACACACTATTCCTGACGATTTATATATTGAACATAATGATGCGATAGTAGATAAATATTTTCAGGTATTCGAGGGGATATTTCATAAACTCGGACATCCTGAACATTATAAGATGATGATGGCAAACTAATTCCGTCTCGTCCCCACTGGCGCGAATGTTCTGTCTCTGCCGTGTCTCCGATAGGGACATGGCTGAGTTGTAATACTGATACTGCCAATACTCCTATGTCCAATATTGCCACCTTAGGATAGGGATGATTCATAGAGGCTTCACAGCCGGCTATAGATTTTGGGGTAACTGATCAACAAATCAACCTTTCAACAATCAACTAATTATTGTATATTTGTTATTAAATAACTGCTACCCAGGCAGTTATCAGAAGTTCTTTGAAATACTGTCACCATAATTTGTCCGCTTTAGGGAGAGAGGAGATTTTTTATTTCTGCAAAAAGACTATCAAAAACTATCAACAGATAGAGCGAACTGTTATGCGTATGTCTAAGTGGACTATTAAGTGCTAAAGTGCTGTGGCGTACGGAGAGGATAACGATCTGCGATGTATACAGGCAAGTATATGCCTACGGGGAGATACCATGAGATATGTTGCTGTTGTTATTGCCGGTTATGCATTACCTGCTTCAACCAACAGAGATGTATTAAAGTTCATTATTTTGCCGTCCATATCAAGAGTAAGGGTATATGATGTCAGACCTGTGGTATTATGAGCCGATACAGTACAGCCCCATGTATTATTGACATATTCTTTAGGGTCAATGATGTCAGGCACAGCATCGCCCGAGAAACCTTTTATGGATACATTCGATGTAGAATCTACAGGTACAAGTTCCCAGGATATGAGTTGGCCATCGTTACAGCCCGGTATGCGGGATGAATTACCCTCTGCGCCTTTCCCACCGGTGGGATTGTTATCTATGATGTACAGGTTGTTATCTAGTTTGCCACTAGCAAGGGCGCTTACAACGTCTACTACGATGAGTATAATCAATTCATTTTGCATAACTATCAATTTTAGTATAGTTGATTGTATGATAATTCTTCTGCGATCTGCTTATGCAGATCGCAGAAGAATAGGTGTTTTAGCTAACAATCAGGAACGGATCGAACGTCATTTGTTTGCCATCCATGCTCAGTGTTGCAGTGTACTGGTAAGTGCCGGTATTGCCATTAGTCTCAACGCGTGCGTGCCATGTACCATCAGGATATGAAACCGGGTTGATGTTTTGAGGCACAGCCTGACCGCCAAATGAAGCAATGCTAACATTTGTAGCAGGATCTACAGGGGATACCCACCATACAATGGTATCACCATCGTGGCACGCTGTTTGGAGTTCAGCATTACCTTCCATTTTTGATCCCTGAGGACCGTTGTTGTCTACCAGGTAGATATTGCCCTGGAGGTTTCCACTGGCAAGGGCAGCTTCTACATCTACGACCATTAATACAATAATTTGACTCATAGTGAATATTGTTTGTACTTTCCTACTCTATTAAAGGCTTTTCGGATTTCGCCTCCGCCTTTGTAGCCTCAGCGCGGCCCGTTGTTTTTGAATGGTTAGCGGCTCCATTTTCAAAAAGCTTTTGATTGCACAAAGGTGCATAGCCTCTCCGGCGTACAAAAGAGCAGAAATAAGCGTTTTAAAAAACAGGTATTAATCAGTGTTTCGGGCAGGGTATAGGTATAAATACTTGTTTGGACACTTGATGGGCCTGTTATAAAAGCAGATAGCAGGACAATATATGCTGTATATAAAAAACTATGGATACCCCTTAAGGATATCCATAGCACATATACATTATCATGTTGTTTAATCCTCTAAATGCTGCTCTGCCTCAAACCAGGGGAATGAACCGGCATTTTTGCCCTGCTCCCAGTAGAATTTAGAGCGTTGTTTGTCGTAATTACCAGTTTCATTCATGGTCTCTGCAGCGTATAGTCTGCCATTCACCATTGTGTATTTGATGGATTCTGTATTGTAAATATTATCCAGCGGATTCTTATCCATTACTAAGAGGTCAGCCAGCTTGCCAGCCTTTAAAGAGCCCACCTGTTCATCCAGTCCCAGGCTTTTGGCAGGATTGATAGTAGCAGTGCGTAATGCTTCCATTGGGCTCATGCCACCTTGCGCCATCATCCATATTTCCCAGTGAGCGCCTAAGCCCTGTAGCTGGCCATGTGCACCCATATTAATGGTAACACCTGCATCATTCAGTTTCTTCAGGCTCTTGGAAACAAGGATATGACCATTCTCATATTCTTCCTCCGGTGCCATAATACGGTGGCGGCTGCGAGTATCAATCACAGGTCTTGGTGTAAAACGCAACAGGCGTTCCTTCTCCCATACATTGGTATGCTGGTACCAGTAGTATTCACCTGAGAGGCCACCATAGGCAACGATAAGCGTTGGTGTGTTAGCCGTGCCGGAGTTCTTCCACAGTTGCACCACATCATCATACAGCGGTGCTATTGGTATATTGTGTTCTATAGTTGTATGTCCATCCAGTATCATGCTAAGATTATGGTAGAAGAATGAGCCGCCTTCAGGTACTACTTCCATCTTCAGTTCGCGTGCGGCTTCTATCACCATCTGGCGTTGCTCCCTGCGTGGCTGGTTGTAGCTCTTCACACTGAATGCCCCGAATGCCTTGGTACGTTGTAAGGCACTCTTAGCATCATCGTATGAATTGATGATTGCTTTGAAATCGCCATCAGCACCATAGAGTATAGTGCCCGTAGAGAATACCCTCGGGCCTACCATCAGCCCTGCTTTTACCATTTCGCTCTGCGCAAAAACGAATTCACTGTTGGCAGAAGGGTCGTGCATAGTAGTGACACCATAAGCAAGGTTGGCATAATAAGGCCAGTGCTTCTCAGGTACAATGCCCGAATTGAAATGCCCTGCGTGCGCATGTGCATCAATAAAGCCCGGCATGATGGTCTTACCGCTGCAATCTATGGTTTTGGCACCTGAAGGTATTGCTACCTCGCTTGCTTTGCCTATAGCTTTTATGATATTGCCTTCTATTACTATAGTGCCGTTTTCTATCACGCCATTATTTTCCATCGTTATGATTCGCGCATTGGTGAATGCTATGATGCCTTGCGGCTTATCTGCTTTTGCTTTCAGTCCAATGGCAATGCCTTGCGATGGTATGGTGAATGTAGAGTCAGGTTTGCCACCTACGAACTTGAACATGTCCTTCACCTCTATGGTATAGTACTGCTCATCAAGTGTATAGTGCAGCTTCTTGCCATCGTTGCTCCAGTGCAGGTTGTAGCCGGCATCTTTTGATACACGGCGCAGCGGGAAGTCGGCGGAATCGCTGCCTATGGTGATGGGCCTTCCTGTATGCGGGAAGGCTGCAATGTATACCTGGTGCAGGTTTACAAAGGCTATCCATTCTTCATCAGGTGATACGGTGAACTGCATACCATAGGTGCTTTTGAAAATGGTATGTGCATCTTCCCCGTCCGTCCTGCATGAGTTGAATGTCTTCTCCAAACCTCCGTCACTCAGATAGTATACACGACTGTCGTCTTTACTGAAGTATGGATGTTCACCCTTATCCGTAATGAACTGTTCCTTTCCTCCCTCAGCAGGCATCATGTATATGCCAGGCTTTGCCGTGTAAGCAGGACCTAATGTATTGCTGCTGCCTTCGCGCTCGTACACCAGCCATTTGCCATTGTGCGAATAAGATGGTGTGCGGAAGATGCCTTTCTTAGTGCTCAGCTTTTCAGGTGTACCACCTGTAGCATTCACCCTGCATATGCTGCCTGCCTCATTATCTGTCCACGATACGAATACTATGTGTTTGCCATCAGGAGAGAAGCTTGGGTCGTATTCCAACTCATGACTATCGGTGAGGCGCTTCGGTTTGCCATCAGGTAATTCCTTTTTGTAGAGGTGACCCAATGCGCTGAAGACAATATATTTACCATCAGGAGAAGTAACAGCCTGGCGTATAACATGCACGCTAAACTTATCGGGGTTAATATCCTGTTTGAAACGAAGGGCTTCGGTTATCTTCTGCTTTACGTGGCATACAAATGGAATCTCTTTTGCATCGTTCACGCCGTTTACATTCACCTTCATTATCTTACCGCCTGCCCATATTATGATATGTGCATCGCCCGGTGCCCATGCATAGCCTGTATAGATGCCGAATGTTGTCCATGCTTCCTGCTGGTCTTTTGACAGTTTATCGTACACCGGCCATTCTTCACCCGTTTTTATATTGCGGATATAGAGCACTGTTTTGGTGCGTACCCGTTTTACGAATGCCAGTAACTTACCATCGTGCGACACCTGTGGACGGACAGCACCACCGGGGCCACCCGTTACATTCTCTACAGTACCCTTTTCTCTGTCGAAACGCTTGATGACGAATATCTGATCGTTGGGGTTTTTGTTGTACTGGAAGTAACCTCCGGGATACATATCCTCGCTGTAGTACACATAGCGACCGTTTGGTGATACACATGGTTCATTCACATCCTGCTGGTCGTTTTTCTTAACAGTGAGCTGCAGGCCGTTACCACCGTTTATATGGTACATCCACATTTCACCGGCACCCAGTGAGCGGGTAGAGGTGAAGTGCTTGCGGGCTACTATATACTTACCATCAGGTGTCCAAACAGCGTTGTTGAGCAGCCTGAAGTTTTCCTTGGTTACCTGGTGCGCATCGCTGCCGTCGCGGTTCATGATCCATATATTATCACCACCGCCTGCATCTGAAGTAAAGGAAATCTTCTTACCATCGGGGCTGAAACGGGGCTGCACTTCTATGGCTTTGCCCTGCCTGAGTACACGCGCCTCGCCACCCGTAGCGGGCATGATGTATATATCGCCGAGCAGGTCGAAGATGATGTCTTTACCATCGGGGGATATATCAAGGTTGAGCCAGGTACCTTCGTTGACAGTAAAGGAGACTTCTTTTTGAGGGCCTCCGGGGTTCTCTACGTCCCATTTCTTTTTATCGCCCGCAGATACGGCAAAAGGCAAAAACAGTAATGCCGGTAACCAGTGTTTGGCAGCCATTGAGTATTGATTTTGTTTAAAGATAGAAAAGCCGATACTCTTAATGAAACCGCTGTGGACAGCAAAAGGTAAAATGCAGAAGGTAAAAAAGGGGGATTTTCCTCTTTTGTTTCCTTTTTGTTCCCGTATGGGAGGGAAACCTGTGAGAGTTTTATCACCCCGGTTGTTATTCTGCTTCGCTGCATACCAACATCCCCTCCTAAAAACAGGAGGGGAGCTTTATGATATATTATGCCTTGTACTATCTGTTGATAGTTTTTGATAGCTAATTGATGTCTTTTTATTTGTGCTATCGAGCCGCAAAGCGGGTTGATAGTTTTTTGAAGAAATAAAAAAATCTCCTTTCTCCCTAAGGGGACAAATTACGGTGACAGTATTTCAAAGAACTTGCAGATATTCCGCAAAGAATATCCATAGCAAATATACGTTAAATTATTTATTTTAGCCCTTGTTAAATAGTAGTTTACCTTACTGTTGTACAGAATGTAAGGCTATTGTAAAGACGCTAATACAGGCTAAATAGTGCGGATGTCGCTGTCAGAGACAGGATTTATAATAGGGTACTCTTCAGTATATCTGCACAATTTGTGGGCTGCATTTGTATGAACTTATATGTAGCTATGCCATTATTATAAAAAGGATCTTCGGAAATTGCATTTTTCAATTCTTGTTCGTCATTGAATAGTGCTATAATTATACCGCCCGTCCTGGGCACTTTTCTACCGGATATTAGGAACTTGCCGCTTGAATAATATTTATCCAGGAAAAGCGCATGCTCCTGTATGTTTTTGTCTACTTCTTCGAGTGGCTTAATGTATGTGAGATCTATAATAAACATAGGTGTTATTATTTAAGATTAACGCATCTGCTAAAGTGCATCCTGCACCGGTAAATAATTTTGCAAAGATATTACTGATGGGGAAAGGAATTGATAAGATATATATAAAATTAGCGATAGTCTTCTATATGAGGACGTTTGCTGCTTATTCGTTTCAAGTAGAAGCCAGGTTTTGTGGTATATTATTTTCCGGTGCGGAATGGTTTTGATAGCAGTGTGTCTACTTTAGATGTCGCCGTGTCCCTGTCGGAGACACGGCTGGGACAGAATCCGTTTATCAACGACGAGAATACAATTTGCCATTATTATAAGAAGGATTATAAGATAAGGGAAGTATATATCAGTTTATAAATGTGACACTTTATTATTATATTAAGTATATTTGATTGTTTCACATAAAAACTATACCATGGAAGTAATTGCATTACAAGGCCCATCCAATATGGGTAAGAGTTATACTATCAATGCCCTTTATTTGCATATGTTATCAAATGGTTATGCACAAGTAATAGGTAATTTTCAAGATTTAGGCAGTAATAATGATTTTGTAGACGTTCTGTGTAAAAACGGGAATATACTTATTGGTATAGTATCGCGAGGCGATATTGGTCATTTATTGCAAATTGATTTACAAACTTTACAAAGTGCAGGCTGCGATAAAGTAATTTGCACCTGTAGAACCAGTGGAACAACTGTACATGCTGTACAAGCGTATCCAAAGCATAGATTCATTATAAAGACTAGAACTACACTAGTACATCAATACAGAATTGTAAATCATAATGATATGCTCGCCCTTTATTCTCTCATATAAATATGATTTATGACTGATTATTCTTAATGATAACGTTATTGTTATCCCACAAAATCAAATACAATGAAAACTATAGAACAGAGATTTGAATCTGATTTCAAGTTATTAAAAGAAAAAGGTCGGTTGGTTGAGAATTGGTCTAATGTATATAACCATTGTAAATTGGAAGCAGTAATAGCAGAAGTACTATCAGACATGTTAGAGTTATCTCCAGACGATAAAGTGTTATTAACAAGGGCTGCAATTCTGCATGATTGGTCTAAGCGGATTGATATCGAAACACAGAACTTTGATACAGACTATTCATACAATAAGTTAATTGAATATGGTGTTGATGAAAGAATATGCGAAATTGCACATTCTGTCGGGCATACTTCATTAAAATGGATCGAAAATTGTGATGTGCTAAGAAAAGCAATGCATTTTATCGATGATATTGTTTTAAATACAGATATTGTATCAATTAACGAAAGAGTAGATAGAACGGAAAAGACAGGCAGATACACAGAATTATCTGAAAAAAGTAGAAAGGATCATGATGGGAGAACTTTTTTTGATGTTCAAAAGGAAGTTGGTAATAGAATACAAACTGAATTAGAAGTTCTATGTAATGTCACTAATGGCTCACTTGTTGAAATAATAAAAGGGAAAGTTGCTAGTCAGTTGTAATTATTAAATTTTTTTAGTGCTTTGATTAAATTCTCTTCCGATATATATAAAACTAATCGCTTATGGAAAGTGTATTTAAATATATCTCTATTAATAAAATTGCTAGATATGCATATCCAGGTTTTTTGATATTGTTTATGATATACGCATATGACGTGTGCTCACTTAGGGCTCTAATAACTAAAGAGAACCCTGTAATTATTATCATTTTTACATTTACATTTGGTGCTGCTTTTTATATCGTATATCGTTATACACTTGGTGAATTATTATACTTATTGACGAATAATTTGCATAGAAAGTTTTGGAAGGAAACCAGTACACTTAGTTTTCTTGAATCTTATGTTGGCAGAAAGAATGCAAGAAGGACCTATAATTATTTAAGATGGTTTTTTTTTGAAGAAAAGCAAAAGAAGATTCTGGATATTAGTCATACTGAACTGAATCTGTTGTATATGACGGTAGTGATTGGCATGGGCTATTTTGTATACCTGATTTCAATTAATGCCGTCTATCAGGGCGTAACAGCATTAATAGTTACACTTGTCTTGTATTTTGCATCAATATATGCTGATATTAAACAACACGAAATTGAAAGGCGTTTACTTGAAAATGGAATTCATAGAGACAAGTTATTTAACTTTTTCAAGGAGTATGGTTTAATTAAAGATTAATAGTATTTCCATTAATATAGCCTCACAACAACTTCAACCGCATAGCCTTAGCCACAGCCTCCGTGCAGCCTGGTGTATATGTTCTTAATGTGTGTGCGGGTAGTGTCTATGCTTATGTGGCATTCGGCATTTTTATTTCAGCGCATCCAGCAATACTTCCATTTTGCTGCCTCTTGAACCTTTTATCAGGATTGAGGCATTGTGCGGCGCATGTTGTTTTACGTATTCTGCAGCTTGTGTTGAGTCTGTAAAGTGCAGGTATGTGTGTGTGATGTTCTCAAATTCCCTGCCTACCAGTATTACATTATCCCATTGGTATTGACCAATGAACGCTACAAGCTCTGTATGTTCCTGAAGCTCGTCTTTGCCCATTTCTTTCATAGCGCCTATCCACAGCATTTTATGCGGCAGTGATGCTTTAGCAAAGTTGGTGATGGCGGCACGCATGCTTGTAGGGTTAGCGTTGTAGGCATCCAGTATCACACTGTTGCTGCCTATGCGTATCCATTGGCTGCGGCTGTTGTCCGGGTTATATGATTCTATAGCTTCCTGTATATCCTTAGCAGGGATATTAAAGTGCATACCCACAGCTATAGCCACCATTACATTCGGGAAGTTGTAATCACCTACCAATTGTGTTTTGATGGTAGCATTATTAAAAACCACTTCCAGGAAGATATCATTCATTTGCAGTGTGCCAGTGTAATCTGCATCCTTTGAGCCATATGTAACCTGGTTTGAGATGCCCTTAGCCATGCCCTGCAGGTATGCAAGGTCTGTATTGCGGAATATAGTACCGTTATGAGCCCTTAAAAAGTCATAGAGCTCACCTTTACCCTTACGTACACCTTCTTCGCCGCCAAAGCCTTCTATATGCGCTTTGCCGCAGTTGGTAATGATTCCGTATGCAGGCTCTGCAATAAGGCAATAAGATTCTATTTCTTTCTGATGGTTGGCCCCCATCTCTACTACGGCCATCTCTGCATCCTGTTTTATCTTCAGCAGGGTGAGCGGTATGCCTATATGGTTGTTCAGGTTGCCGTCTGTAGCATAGGTAATATACTTCTTCCTGAGGACGGCTGTAACCAGTTCTTTGGTGGTTGTTTTGCCATTGGAGCCCGTAATAGCTATGATAGGTATATTGAGCTGCCTGCGATGATAATTGGCCAATTCCTGCAGGCATTTAAGTACATCATCCACCAATATGTATTTATCGCTTACCGCATATTCAGCTTCATCTATAATGACATATGCGGCGCCTGCTTCCAGTGCCTGTGCAGCAAACGTATTTCCGTTAAAGTTGGGTCCTTTCAGGGCAAAGAAGATATCGCCCTGCTTCAGTTTGCGGGTATCAGTCTGTACAGAGGGGTATTGAAGATATATCTCGTATATGCCGGCTATATTCAAGGGAATGATGTTTAGTATGTAAAAATAAAAAACCCCTTTCTTTCGAAAGGGGTTCTTTTAACAAATAGTTCTTTGATTATCTGCCGGCACGTTTGCCACCTTTTTTACCGAAGTAGTGGCCAGGTTTTTCGTCGTTACGGCCGTTAGGAGAACCTAAGCGATCCATTACGCAACGGAAACCAACTGAGCTGCTGGATTGTTTAGCCTGCATGTAGCGACGTGTACCCGGAGACATCCAGTAAGCACGGTCGTTCCAAGAAGCACCTTTGTATATTTTAGCATCGTTGTTTACCAGTGTGTTGTTACCGTAGTTGTAAACATAAGCAGATGCACTGTCACCGTCAAGATAATCTCTCAGGTCAGGATTGTTACCATCGAATGTTTCACGAGAAGCCATTTCTTCCGGAGTAATCTTACGTGTAGAAAGGTTACCGAGGCTGTCTTTATCATCCAGTTGGTGATCTTCAGCTATACGGTTGTAAGTTTCGTAAACATTACCGCGGAATGGACGGAAGTCGTTGATATCCTGAGTATAAGGGCGATAAGTATCTAATACCCACTCAGAAACGTTACCAGCCATGTTATACAGACCGTAAGAGTTTGCCTGGTAAGAATAAATTGGAGCAGGGATATCAGCGTTGTCGTTCAGACCACCTGCAAGACCCATTGCATCACCTTTACCGCGTTTAAAGTTACCGAGGAATTCACCTTGATAAGAGTTACGCAGACCATAACGGGTAGTGTATGCATCGCCCCAAGGGTACATGTTGCGTTGAGTTATAACTTCTTCACCACGACGACGTTTAGTTTCCGGTTCAGGGTTGTTGCCTATGTTACCAAGTGCAGCATATTCCCACTCAGCTTCTGTCGGGAGGCGGTAGTTTGGCAGCAGGTAACCATCAGAGAACCTCAGGTTACGTTTGCCAGAACCCTGAGGATCGAGGTCGCGTTTGCGGCCATGGCCCGGAGTACCGTCATACTGACCGTTTACATATGTTTCTGTAGTGAAAACGTCTTCGTTCACCTGGTTTGAGTTGCGTCTCAGGAAACCGTTTTTAATGAGGATATACTCATTAACACGGTCACTACGCCATTTACAGAAAGCGTTTGCCTGGTACCAGTTAACACCAACTACCGGATAGTAATCGTAAGCAGCGTGGCGGAAATAGTACTGAACCAGTGGCTCGTTATAAGATAAAGACTTGCGCCAGCAGAGTGTATCCGGTAAAGCATTAGCTATTACATCCGGATAGTCAGAAGCGTAAGCACGGGTTAACCAATAGATATATTCACGGTAGTGAACGTTAGCAACCTCTGTTTCGTCCATATAGAAAGATGATACAGATACTGTACGCGGGATATTATTGCGTTCTACAGTAAGATCTTCTTCTGTCTGTCCCATTGTGAAACGGCCGCCCTCAACGAAAGTGAGGCCGGGACCAGTTTGTTGTCCGGGATAATTAGCTACGTCAAAACCGCCCAGGCGTGAATCATTGTAGTCCCAACCGGTTGTCTGAGACACACCGACAGTTGGTTTTGGAGTACAGGCTGTAAACAGAGTAGCCGCTCCCATGCAAAGCAAGCTCACGCCAACTAAAGTTCTTTTCATAATCAAAGAAAAATATTTGCTACGAATTGGTTGAACAATTTGTTAAAAGTGTTACAATGTTAGAGCATTCTTTTCAAAATGTCAAGCTTTCAAACTCTATTATGTAAAATAATATGAAATTTAGATACGTAGACCGAATATAATAATATGTCTTTTTTTACGTTTTAATGATTATCGGCGCTGATTTCAAGGATTTTAATAGGTCCAATTCACTTAACTTTGAAAACCCCATATCCACACAGGTATGACTCATAAATTAATGAAAAAGCACATAGTTTCAATAGGGCTTTTTACGGTATGTTTCGGCACAATTTCTGCCCAAACAGATGTGCAGTTCCCGGTTAAGTCTATTGATGTCAATAATGGATACATATCGAAGAAAATTTGGCTTGATAATTACGCTGTTCCGGATGTGCAGATCACGGGTACCGAGTATACCAATGAAGTGACATTACCGGCAGATGCGATACCTGCATCAGCAGGCAGATTTGACATATATCTCGGCAAGGAAAAAAAACGCCCTTTTGCTGTTATTGCAATGCCTGCCTATATGCAGGATAAAGCAACCGGGCAACTGAAACGGCTGACTAATGTGAGCCTCCGGTTCACTGAGAAAAAACAGGCTCCGGGCAACAATTCAGCCGCTAAACCAACCATCTCATCCACACCGCTGGCTGCAGGCAAATGGTATAAGGTTTCGGTGCCGGAAACAGGTTTTTATAAACTGGATTATGCTTTCATAACCAATACCCTCGGAGTGTCGGCATCGGCTATTAACCCGGCTAATATCAGGGTGTATGGTAATGGTGGCAATATGCTGCCGGAAGACAACAGTATGCCCAGGCCTGCTGACCTGACAGAAAATGCTGTGTGGGTAAACGATGGAGGTGATGGCGTGTTTAACAGCGGAGATTACGTGATATTTTATGCTACCGGCCCTATGGGCTGGAAAGCCAATACGTCGACCGGTACATACGACCATGTTAAAAACCTGTACGAAGACAAGGCCTATTATTTCATCAATTTTGACATGGGTAGTGGCAAGCGGGTGGCAGGTCAGCCAGGTACACCGTCGGGCAATGTACAGGTGACCAGCTTTAATGACTACCAGGTGCACGACGAAGACCTGGTAAACCCAGGGAAATATGGCAAGGTTTGGTGGGGAGAAGAGCTAAGCTCGGACCCGGGTAAGCAGAATGATAAAAGCTTCAGTTTTACGCTGGGCAATGTTGTTGATTCTGTGTCATTTAGGGTATATATGGGCTCAAGGGGGCCGGGCGGAACTTTCTCCGGTTATGTGAACGGGCAGCTTATGGGATCCTATCCTATGGGGGCTGCGGGAATGAGTGATGAGGATACACCTTTTGATATCAGCGACCTGAAATGGAAAACAGGGCCTCTTGGTAATGCAACAATCAGACTTGTTTACCAGCCGAGTGGTAATACAGGTTCAGGATACCTGAATTTTATAGAGATAAATACGCGCAGGCAACTGGCTTTCAGCGGCGCGCAATTGCTTTTCAGGGATTTGAAGAGCGTAGGCAGTGGAAATGTGGCAACCTACCAATTAGGTAATGCAACAGGCAGTACACAGGTATGGGATGTAACTAACCGTATGGAGCCTGTGCGCATGAATGGCAGCCTGAATGGTAATACCTACAGTTTCAGCCAGGATGCCGCCAGCCTGCATGAGTTTGCTGCTTTCTCTACAGACCAGTTACCTGCGCCTGCTTACGCAGGTACTGTAGCCAACCAGAACATTCATGGTGCTGATGCGCCGCAGTTCATTATAGTGACGCACCCTGATTTTTATTCAGCAGCAGAGCAACTGGCTAATTTTCACAGGCAGGCCAATGGCATGAAGGTGCTTGTGGTTACTACACAGCAGGTGTATAACGAGTTCTCATCAGGCAGCCAGGATATATCAGCCATACGCGATATGGTAAAATATTTTTACGACAGGGCAGGTAGTGACAGTACGCTGATGCCGCGTAACCTGTTGCTGTTTGGAGATGCATCTTATGATTACAAAGACCGTGTATCTAATAATACCAATTTTGTGCCCACATTTGAGTCGGCAGAAATGATGAACCTGATAAACAGTTATTGTAATGATGACTTCTTCGGGTTTGTTGACGATAATGAAAATATTGAGAACTTCAGTATCATCAATACGCTTGACCTTGGTGTAGGGCGCCTGCCTGTAAAAACACTCAATGAGGCAAAGGCAGTAGTGAACAAGATACTGGTGTATAAAAGCCCGTTATCACTAGGGCCATGGAGGCTTTCTACTACAGTGGTGGCTGACAATGATGATAATGCAGGCCCGCATATGGATGATGCTGAGATAATGGATTCTACCGTTATCAATAACAGCTCTATCTATAACACCACCAAGGTGTATGAAGATGCGATAACGTTCGTATCAACACCGGGTGGATATCGCGCGCCTGATGCCAATAAAATGATCAATGACCAGATATTTAAGGGTACCTTCCTGCTAAACTATAATGGCCATGGTAATACAGATGTATTATCGCATGAACGTATACTGACACAGGATGATTATACCAAATGGCAAAATCTGAACAAGCTGCCATTTATGATAACAGCTACATGTGATTTCGGAAGGTTTGACCATCCTGATTATGTATCTGCAGGGGAAAGATTAGTGTTGAAAGCAGATGGTGGCGTTATTACTGCACTTACTACAACACAACTGGTATATCAAACAGCTAACAGGGTCATAAACAGGGATTTCCTTGATGCCCAGTTTAAGCATGTAAATGGTGGCTGGCATACATTTGGTGATGCTTTCAGGATAGGTAAGAATAACACGTACAGCACATCTACCAGCCAGAGCGACCTGGTGAATTTCAGGAAGTTTGCATTGTTGGGCGACCCTGCACTGGAGCCTGATTTCCCGGTTTATTTTATTCATACGGATTCTGTGCGCGATGGCTACACCGGCCTGGCAGTAAATACCGTGAGCGCATTAGGCTCTTATTTTATTGAAGGCCGCGTAACAGATAAAGACAATAACCTGCTCAGTTGGTTCAATGGTAATTTATCAGTAGTGTTTTATGATAAGCCGCGTACAGTAACCACACTTACAGATATTGTTAACAATAAGTTTATGGTGCAGAATAATATCATCTACAAAGGCAAGGCAACTGTTAAAGATGGTAAATTCTCGTTTGCATTTATAGCACCGAAAGATATTAACTATGACCTGGGTAAGGGCAAGATCAGCTACTATGCAGAGAATGGAGAAACAGATGCAGCAGGTTCTGACTTTGACCATAATGTTGGCGGCTTTTCAGACCATCCTGTGATTGAGAATAACCCGCCGGTAGTAAGACCATTTATTGAGGACAGCCTGTTTACTAATTGGGGTATCACAGGGCCCAATACCTTGTTGTTTGCCATACTGGAAGACGAGACAGGTATCAATGTATCAGGTAACAGCGTAGGCCACGACCTTACTGCCGTGCTGGATGGCGATATTGAGCAACCGTATATAATGAATGATTATTACGAAACTGCCCCCAATACCTATAAGCGTGGCTATGTTAACTTTCCGTTGTATAATATTGCAGAGGGAAGGCATACACTTACTGTAAAAGCCTGGGATGTTAATAATAACTCCGGGGAAGGCACAATTAATTTTGAGGTGGTAAACGGTGATATCGTAAAAGTGCGCCACCTTATGAATTACCCCAATCCTTTCAGAGATAAGACACATTTTATCTTTGAACACAATCATCCTGACGAACCTATAAATGTAGAAATTAATATATATAATACTTCCGGCGTATTCGTCCGTAAGATCAACCAGAACTTCGAGCCTACAGGCAGCAGGAGTAACGAGGTGATATGGGATGGTACTGACGATAACGGGGCATTGCTGCCATCGGGTGTGTATATATACCGGTTGAAAATGGCCACAGAAAAAGGAGTGCAAACCCTTGCATACCAAAAACTGGTGATCGTGCGTTAATATGTTGCTGGCATTATGTATATTGCCTTCCCTTACATACCTGCCCTGATACCGGGACACGTATGAGATTAATAACTTAAAAGGTATAAATAATAAAATTGATAATAGAATGGGCAAACGTTTTGCTTTTATTGCATTGAGTATTGCAGCTGGACTGATCTCGGATTTTACCTATGCGCAAACATCAGGAACAAAGACTAATAACCTTAACGGAACTGTAAATACGGTAACCACTGCGGTGCCATTTTTGAGGATATCTCCCGATGCACGGTCAGGTGCCATGGGTGATGTAGGCCTGGCCATAAGTCCGGATGCCAACGCTCAATACTGGAACGTGGCTAAGATGCCTTTCAACGCTAAGAAGTATGGAGTGTCTATGACATATACTCCGTGGTTGAAAGACCTGGTGCCGGATATATACCTGGCTTATCTTTCAGGTTATGCAAAATTTGGTGAAAATGATAACCAGGCGTTGAGTATGTCGCTCCGTTATTTTGCACTCGGCGAAATAGCATATACAGATATCAACGCCAACTCACTTGGTACAGGTAAGCCGAACGAATATGCATGGGACCTGGGTTATTCACGCAAACTGTCTGAATACCTGTCAACAGGCTTAAGCTTCCGTTATATACACTCTGCTATAGCATCAGGCCTTGCGGCTTCTCCTGGTTCAGGTTATCATCCGGGCAATGCTTTTGGTGCAGACCTGGGTGTGTTCTACTCTAAAACAAAAGAACTGGATGATGATTTCAAGAGCACAAACTTCAGCTTTGGTGCACTGATAAGCAACGTAGGATCTAAAATATCTTACAGCAATACGCACAAAGATTTCATCCCAATCAACCTTGGTTTAGGTGCAGCCTATACATACCAGATGGATGAGTACAATAAGATCACAGCAGCGCTTGACCTGAATAAGCTGATGGTGCCAACTCCTAAAGACAGCACAACATCTACAGGACAAGTAGTACACTATATACCTGAAAAATCAGTAGTGTCAGGCATGTTCGGTTCATTTGGTGATGCACCGGGCGGTTTCAGCGAAGAACTGAAAGAATGGCAAATATCATTTGGTGCTGAATACTGGTACCAAAATCAGTTTGCAGTTCGTGCCGGTTATTTCTACGAAAACAAGGATAAAGGCGACCGTAAATACTTCACCTGCGGCCTTGGTGTTAAGTACAATATCTTCAACCTGAACTTCTCTTACCTTGTGCCTTCTGGCAGTGGTATCAACCGTAACCCGCTTTCTAATACATTCCGCTTCTCGCTGATATTCGAATTTGAAGGCAAACAAAATGGAGCAGAAGGAACAGATGCAGCACCGGGTGCTACTAATTCAGGACAATAATAACTGATTGAATAAATGAAAAACGCGGCAATTGCCGCGTTTTTTTTATGAGGTATATTCACTGAGTTCCAGCCAGCGCATCTCTTTTTCTTCCAGCAGTTCTGTAACTTCTGTAATGCGTGTGCTAAGCTTTTGCAGTTCGTCGAACGATAGCCCTGCGGTGCTCATTCTTTCTGTTATTTCTGCCTTCTCTTTTTCAAGTGCCGGTATGTCTTTACCCAGTTGCTCGAACTCGCGCTTTTCGTTGAACGACAGTTTCTTTTTTTCTTTTGCGGCTGGTGCAGAAGCAGCTTTAGATTCAGTAACAGCAATGGTTTCCTGCACTTTCTTTTTCTGTTCTTCTTCTTTCAGTGCAAGGCGGTAGTGTGTATAGTTGCCCGGGAAATCGCGTATAACACCATCGCCCTCAAATACAAAAAGATGGTCAACCAGGCGGTCCATAAAATACCTGTCGTGCGATACAATTAGAAGGCAACCCTGGTATTCGCTGAGGAAATTTTCCAACACAGACAGAGTAGGGAGATCAAGATCATTTGTCGGTTCATCAAGTATCAGGAAGTTGGGGTTCCGGAACAGGATGGCAAGTAGTTGCAATCTTTTCTTTTCACCACCACTCAGTTTTGAGAGGTATGTGTATTGCTGGTCAGGCGTAAAAAGAAACAGTTGCAGAAACTGGGCTGCACTGAGTGAGCCGCCACCTGCAAGCGGGAAACTTTCGGCAATGTTCTTAACGTATTCTATCACCCGCATATCTTCCTTTATCTCAAGGCCCTTTTGTGAGAAGTTGCCGAAGATAACTGTATCGCCTATGTTTATCTTGCCACTATCGGCCTGTTCAATACCCTGCAGTATATTGAGAAAGGTAGATTTACCGGCACCATTCTTACCAACAACACCTATTCGTTCTCCTTTCTTGAATGTATAATCAAACCCTTTCAGGATAGCTTTATCACCATAACTCTTGTACACTTTTTTCAGCTCTGCAACTTTGCCGCCCAAACGGTTCATTTTCATTTGCAGTTCTACCTTTGTGTCTTCTATTTTTTGTTTGGCGCGAGCTTCTACATCATAGAAATTATCTTGCCTTGCCCGGGATTTCGTAGTGCGTGCCTTTGGTTGCTTACGCATCCATTCAAGCTCCTTACGATATTCGTTGCGTGCTTTGTCTATACTGGCCTGCTGGCTTTCTATACGCGCAGCTTTTTTCTCAATATAGTTTTCGTAATCGCCTTTGTATTCGTAGAGGTTGCCGCCATCTATCTCCCATATCTCTTCGCATACAGCATCAAGAAAGTACCTGTCGTGGGTAACCATGAGCAGGGTTACATTTTCCTGGTTCAGGTAATGCTCCAGCCATTCAACCATTTCAATATCCAGGTGGTTGGTAGGTTCGTCCATTATCAGCAGCACATGTTTATGTTCAAACCCTATGTCAATAAGTGTCTGCGCCAGTGCTACTCTTTTACGCTGTCCGCCGGATAATGTTTTTACAGGCTGGTCGAGATGATGAATGTTCAGCTTCCCCAGTATCTGTTTTACCTTG
This sequence comes from Flavipsychrobacter sp., assembly GCA_044227125.1. GTDB lineage: Bacteria > Bacteroidota > Bacteroidia > Chitinophagales > Chitinophagaceae > Polluticoccus. Next base: position 120,554 of record JBGAFS010000002.1, on the reverse strand, counting down.
GCTTCAAAATCCCAGGCAGCCAGTTCGTCTATCTTTGCCAGTGCTTCAGACAAGGCTACAGGGTCTTTTTCTTCTGCGTCAATTATACGTTCATATTCTCTAAGCGCTTCGGCTACAGGATGTTTGTAATGGAAGATATTATCTACTACAGACAAGTCTTCATTAAAAGCAGGTTCCTGTTCAAACAATGCAACAGTTAAGTCTTTGTGTATCCATACGGTGCCCGAATCGGGTTGCTCTTTTCCTGCAAGTATTTTCAGCAGCGTAGATTTACCACTGCCGTTTTTTGCTACGAGCGCTATTTTATCGCCCTCGCTTATGTGGAAAGAGATATTCTGAAAAAGGGGTTTCACCCCGAACGACTTACTGATATTTTCTACCGAAACGTAATGCATTTTCTTAATGTTTCCTGCCTGCAGGAAGAGTGCAAATGTACTGTCAAAATAGTTTCTGCTTTTGAGTTTTACATTTTGACTTATCATATAAAACCGTTATTTTTCATACTTTATAATTCGAATCCCTCAAATTTTATGATAATAGGTGTACTGAAAGAACAAGCTCCCGAAACAAGGGTATCGCTTGTGCCTGAAGTAGCAGCGGCATTGGTAAAAATGAATGTGCAGGTATGGATAGAGAGTGGTGCGGGTGATACTGCATTTCATAATGACAAGTCTTATACCGATGTGGGTGCAGTGATAAAAGACAGGAATGCCATAGCTAATGAAGCCAATATGGTGTTGACTATCCATGCCGCTAATGTGCCCGATAACTTAAAATCAGGTACAGTGTTGCTGGGCGTGTATCAACCTTTGTTCAATAGTGCATTGATGCACAATTGGGCAACGAAAGGTTATTCAGTTTTCAGCCTTGATACCATACCACGTACCACACGTGCGCAGGCAATGGATGTATTGAGCTCGCAGGCAAACATTGCAGGTTATAAAGCAGTGTTGTTGGGAGCCTTCCAGTATTGCAGGTACTTCCCTATGTTCATGACTGCTGCCGGTAGTATTGCTCCTGCCAAGGTGCTGATACTGGGCGCGGGTGTTGCGGGATTGCAGGCTATCGCTACAGCGCGTCGTCTCGGAGCAGTGGTAGAAGTGTTTGATACACGTCCTGCTGTAAAAGAAGAGGTAATGAGCCTTGGTGCCAAGTTTGTAGAAGTGGAAGGTGCTGCAGATGCATCTAAAGCCGGCGGTTATGCAGTAGAGCAGAGCGCAGAGTTCCAGGAAAGGCAGAAGAATAAGATACATGAGCATGCTAAGAAAGCAGATATCATTATAACAACTGCACAGATACCGGGCAAGAAGGCACCTATACTCATCACTAAACAGATGATAGAGGATATGCGCGCAGGTTCGGTGATAGTAGACCTTGCATCTGTAACGGGTGGTAATACAGACCTGACAAAAGATGCTACTACTGTAATGCATAATGGCGTAGCTATAATAGGTAATTCTGCATTGGCATCGACAATGCCTGCAGATGCCAGCAAACTGTATGCAAAGAATGTGCTGAACTTCCTGAAGCTGATAATAGACAAGGATGGCAATATGAACCTGAACTTTGAAGATGATCTTGTGAAAGGTTCATGCATTGCAAACAATGGAGCAGTAGTTAATGAACGCGTATTGTCGTTAACCCCTGTTGCCGGATAATTTTTTAAAAAAGCTATTAAGTAAAAGATATGCAAGGACTGATCTATTTTTTTACAGACAATTATGAGATGATCACGATAGTGATCCTGTCCATCTTCCTGGGTATTGAAGTGATATCAAGGGTGCCGTCTGTTTTGCACACCCCGCTGATGAGCGGTGCGAATGCGATACACGGGGTGGTAATCATTGGTGCTATTATCGTAATGGGGCAGGCAGCTCCTGATGATTACCTGGCCCTCACGCTTGGGTTCCTGGCAGTGATACTGGGTACATTGAACGTGGTAGGTGGTTTTGTGGTTACTGACCGTATGCTGGAAATGTTCAGCAAGAAAAAGAAAAAATAAAGAAGGTGAAATACCAGGCACCAAAATCCAATAGTCAAATAAATGAATGACCTGGAATTAAGGAGTTTGAATTTTGCACTGGCAGTACGGGATTTCTGTAGAAGATTGAGTAGAGACACTGTTAATAGTGTTTATATAAAACAAGTTATTCGCTCATCATCATCAATAGGAGCAAATTATATAGAGGCGAATGAGAATCTGGGTAAACAGGATATGTTACTTAGATTAAGAATATCAAGAAAAGAGGCCAAAGAAACTGCTTACTGGCTGGAGTTATTGATAACTGATGATGTTGAGGATTTGAATAAATTAAAAAGAGAAGTTGGCGAGTTAAGAAAAATTCTCTCGGCAATAATTAATAAAATCCAATAACAATTGGGATTTGGAATTTAATAACTGGAATTTTTAAACTATGCAAGCAACGCTGCTTTTAAGTTATCTGATAGGCTCTGTTACATTTATTATAGGCCTTAAAATGTTATCGCATCCTGACAGTGCGCGCAAGGGAAATCTTGTAGCAGCAGTTGGTATGACCATCGCTATTATAGCAACGATATTCCTCTATAAGAATAAGGAAGGTGCAGGCCTGGGTAACTATGGCTGGATATTTGCCGGGCTGGCTATTGGTACTGTAGTTGGTACGCTGGCGGCCAAGAAGGTGCAAATGACAGCTATGCCGGAAATGGTAAGTCTGTTCAATGGTATGGGTGGTGCCTGTGCCATGCTTATATCTGTGATAGAGTTTCACCATATAGTGTCTACAATGCCAACAGAACTGTATGAGGAAGCTGGCAGTAATCTGTATGCCACTATAGAAGGTACTACACTTATTACTATTATGCTGGGTATGGTGATAGGCAGTGTGTCATTTGCAGGTAGTATCATAGCATGGGGCAAGCTGAATGGTAAGATCAAAGATTACTCTTTCAAAGGACAGCATATATTCAACCTGCTGGTGCTGGGTGTTATTGCTGTGCTGATAGCATACACAATGTTTATGCGCCCAGCAAGTACTGCACAAAACTTTTATGTAATACTGGCTCTGGCGCTTGTTTACGGTATATTCTTTGTAATGCCTATCGGCGGTGCAGATATGCCTGTCGTTATATCATTGCTTAATTCTTTTACAGGCGTGGCTGCTGCGTTTGGTGGTTTCCTGTACAACAACCCGGTAATGCTTACAGGTGGTATCCTGGTAGGTTCTGCCGGTACCATACTTACCATACTTATGTGTAAGGCTATGAACCGCTCACTGAAGAACGTGCTTATAGGCTCATTTGGCGGCGGTGCTAAAGCTGTTGCCGGCGGAGCTAAGGAACAAGGTAGCTATAAAGAGATATCACTTAACGATACGGCGGTGTTAATGGCTTATGCTCAAAAGGTAATGATAATTCCGGGTTATGGCCTTGCAGTAGCGCAGGCACAACATGCCTGCCACGAGCTGGAAAAACTGCTGGAAGAGAAAGGTGTGGAAGTGAGCTATGGTATACACCCGGTAGCAGGGCGTATGCCGGGGCATATGAACGTATTGCTTGCTGAAGCAGATGTACCTTATGAAAAACTGCTGGAAATGGAAGATGCAAATGACCAGATGAGCACTACCAATGTGGTGATGATATTAGGTGCGAATGATGTTGTTAATCCGGCAGCAAAAGAAGACCCATCGAGCCCGATATACGGTATGCCGATACTGGAAGTAGAGAAAGCTGATCATGTAATTGTAAACAAACGCAGTATGAAACCGGGCTATGCAGGTATTGAGAACGAACTGTTCTTCAGGCCTAAAACATCAATGTTGTTTGGAGATGCGAAAAAGGTATTGCAGGAATTAGTAAGCGAATTGAAGAATGTTTAGATAACTGAATATCAAAATTGAAAATGCCCCGAAACCGGGGCATTTTTTTATGTTCTGTGATTTATTGTAATCATTTGGTAAGTGTGAATCTTATGTTGGTCATTTTACCGTCGGCCATCAACCTCAGCATGTACATGCCTGAAGACAGTGATTGAGGAATGTCTATCTGCCGATTTAGCACCTTTTTATCAGGTGTTATTTCTGTTTTGAATACTACAGCACCATTCATTGCCACGATCTCCAGCGGCACAACATTATCAGTTGCAGTTCTGCCCTTAAGGGTAAAAGTTGATGTTGCAGGATTCGGGAATATTACAAATACTCCGTTAGCATTGGCATGTACCAGCACTATTGTGACTGATGATGATATGCATCCGAATGGTGTTTTCGCAGTAACTATATAGCTGCCTGTTTGCTCTGTTGTTACGTCTTTAATAACCGGGTTCTGCTCCTGCGATTTATAGCTGTCAGGCCCTGTCCATTCATAAGTTACACTATCAGACGGGCTGCTGGCAAAAAGTTTCAGCTCTTGGCCTTCTTTCAGCGGGCTGTTGCTCGTAGCGTTAGGCAATTCGGGCTTTCTTAAGACCTCTACCTCAGTACTGTCTTCTCCCGAAGGACATCCCAGCGCTATTGCCTTTACATAATATTTTCCGGCGCCGGTAAAGCCAATTATCTTCTCAGGATTCTTTCCGGTTGTATAAAATCCATCAGGGCCACGCCAAATGAAACTGCAACTGTCAAGGTCACCGGAAGCACTGAGCTTAAGAGTTGTTCCTTCGCAAACTGGGGTATTGCTGGTGATTGCTGTAACAACAGGATTAGGATTAACAACAACCGGTACATTGGTATAACTATTACAGCCGTCAACGCTGTTGTAGATAAGGTAGTTGCCGGATATATTCAGCCCTACATTTGCAATTATGGTGTCTTTGCTTAGAGATATAAAGTTGTTTGGCCCTGTCCACTTGAGTGTTCCGCCGGGTATATCATCGCACATTAGTCTTAGCGTATCACCAATACAGAGCGGACTGTTTGTATGCGGTACAGGTTTAGGTACATCTGGTATCTTAATAAACACAGAACCGGGTGAAGATGTACAACCGTTATATGAAAGAGTAACCGAGTAGGTGCCTTCATTGGCATGTGATACCGGATTTATGGTAGGGCTTTTGCCGATATAAGAGAAATTGTTGGGCCCTAACCATTTATACTGTCCGATGTTTACACTTGCCTGTGCTATCAGGCGTAAAGAATCTCCGGGGCAAAGGGGGCCGTTGGCTGTAATTTTAGGTGCGGTAAGCGGTATGCCTATAGATGCTACTGTAGTTGCGTCTAAAGATAAACACCCGTTCAGCACTGTGTTTACCTTATAAATACCGTCTGCAGCGAATGTAACATTGGGTAGCACCGGGTTTTTTGTTGTTGATGAAAACCCGTTGGGGCCTGTCCATAAAAAGCTGACATTGGTATTGTTTGTCTGTGCGAATAATTTTAGTGTATCACCTTCGCAAACAGGGCCACTGTTTGATGCGATAGCGGAATCGGGCCTTGGCTTGACCAGTACTGTGATACTATCTGACGAAGAACAACCAGTAGCGAAAGCCTTAACTACATATTTGCCGCCTGATGTGAGTTGAACATTGTAGAGGCCAATGGTCTGGTAGTTCACCGTATTACCTCCAGGCATTTTCCATTGGTATTGTACTCCGTTGTTTGATTGTGCTGTAAGAGAAAGAATTCCACCTTCACAAGCAGGGCTGTTAGTGATGATAACCGGTTTGGTAGGTTGCTGTATTACGGTGATATAAGTGCTGTCTGTTCGCTTACAACCATAATTACTTACAGTAAGGTAGTATTTCCCTTTAGCGTTTGTGTCTGGGTTAACTACAGTTGGGTTTTGGGAGGTAGATGTATAAGATTGCGGCCCGGCCCAGCTATATGTTACAGTTGAGGGAGAGGCAGTAGCGTTAATAGCCACAGTTATCCCTTCGCATACGGGGCTGTTTGATGTTATGCTGCCAATCGTAGGGAAGTCTGATATCCTTATGTTTTTGCCATTATCTGCGGAAACGTTGTATGGTACAGATTGTATGATCCTTATTCTATAAGCAGCACCGGCAGGTTGTGTTCCCGGTATGTTACACTGGATAGACCCGGTGGCCGATTGAGTGCTTAATGTGCCTATCACGCTGGGGCTGGCGAAACTGCCAGTCATATCAGAAAGCTGGATCGTAAAAATATTTCCTGCGGCTGTGGTATCTGTGTTATAGTAAATATTGAGGGATGTGCCTTTGCACAATAAGGTGTCATTGAACGGCTGGCTGATATTTGCATAGATATATGCCTTGCTATACTGCGGAAAAATAAACAGTGCAGCAATGAAGCTGAATAGAACTAGTTGCCGGGATATTTGTAATGCTTTAGAGTAATGGTTGGTCATAAGTATTCCTGATTCCTGTTATTTTGTAATGCTGAATGTAATTGTGCGAACCACACCATTGATGCTGATTCGCAGGTAGTATACACCTTTGTTTATTTTGTCCTGTATGTTAAATATATGGTTCAGCCTGTTGTTTACTGGTTCCAGTATATCCCTGAGGACTACCTGCCCTGTTTCATTAATTATTTCAACAGGCATAGCTGTTTTGATGTCTGTGTTAGACAGTAAAGTGAATTTACCATCATTCGGATTGGGGTAGAGCACAAAAGTATCAGCTGTACTTTCTGTTTTTACGAGAACTATAGTTACTGCCGAAGCGCTGCATTCTCCCAATGTTGTTACTACGGTATAAGTACCCGCTGCTGCAGGGGTAGCTTTAGATATTACAGGGTTTTGCGCCAGTGAGCCAAACCCGTTTGGCCCTGTCCATTTATATGATACTCCCGGTGTGGTAGTTGTAACAGAAAGCATCAACTCATGCCCGGGCAAAACAGGGCTATTACTGCTTGCTACAGGAGTAGCAGGGGTAAGGTTCAGCATAACAAGAGTTGAATCATTGCTGATGCAACCGTTAAGAGAAGCTTTTACATAGTAAGTGCCTTGCCCTGACATTTGCACGTTTTGTATTACTGGGTTTTTATCTGTAGAGTTGAATCCGTTTGGTCCTGACCATTGCCATGTACATCCTGCAGAACCATCAGCGGTTAGTAATAAATCGTTGTTGGTGCATATAGGACTGTTATTAGAGGTTTTTGCCTGAATTGGCAGAGGTTTAATAATAGCAACAGAATTAATTGTTGCAGAACAGTTTTTATCAGACGTGGCTGTTAGTATATAAGTGCCATTATTAGCGTTAGTTGTATTTGTTATAACAGGGTGTTTCATGGTAGAAGAGTACCCGTTTGGTCCTGCCCATAAGTATTGCACATTCCCCAAAGTATCTTTTACTGTAAAGAGCAGGCTGTCACCTTCGCACAATGGGCTGTTGTTCGTAACCTCAGGTGCCGGACGCGGGTTGATGATGACAAAAGATGTATCAGGTTTAGATGTACATCCATTGAAGCTGGCACTTACTAAATAAACACCTGCATCTGATGCCGTAGTGTTGTTGATAGTGGTGTCTGAGCGGCTTGCCGTGAATCCGTTTGGTCCCTTCCAAAGAAAGCTGGCACCACCTGTATTACTAATACCGGACAGCCGCAGGGAGTCGTCAGCACATAATCTTATTGTGTCAGTAGTATATATCGTTGGGGTATTGCTTACTGCTACCGAAACAGTATCGAAAGAAACACATCCTTTGTTATTTGATTCAACTACATAGTTACCGGCTGCAGATGTGCCAACGCTATGCAGATATACTTTATACCCGACAATAGATCCTGTAATTGCCGGTCCTGTCCATTTGTAATAAGAAGGAAGAGGGCTGCTGCTGACACTTAATTCCAGTGTATCTCCGGCGCATACAGGTGAGTTTGAATTAGCAGTTGGTATAGCATAGGTATTATGTATCAGTATGTTTGAGCCATTATCAAATGACGTGTCTGCGGGTGAATTAGCTACTACTCTTATTCTATAGCCGGAACCAAGTGGTAGTGAGGCAGGAAGTGTACAGCTGATAGTGCCTGTAGCATTTGAAGCTACTGCACCAATATTTACAGGAGATGCAAAACTACCGGCAGAATCAGATATCTGGGCGGTGAAAATATTGCCCGGGTTGAAAATGTTTTTACAAGTATAGTTCAGATTGAATGTGCTGCCCGCACAAAGTACTGTGTCTTTAAACGGAGGTGTCAGGTAAAGGTTACGGCTGTAGGCAATTACATCTGAGTCGTGTAACACCCTGTTGTAAAGTCTTATATCGTCTATGTAACCTGTAAAGGGATAGGGAAATGAGGTACCACCATATAAATTCTTCCCTATTGATATTCCTTCAGTAGATGTGCCGAGTGATCCGTATGTAATAGGAGTAGTAGATTTCAATACACCATCTACATATACTTTAACTACATTATTGCCATAAGTGGTTACCACAGTATACCACCGGTTGGTGCGTATAGTAGGTGTATACTGATAGTTATAACTGTAATACACTGTTTGGCCGGCCATAGCTTCGAAAAGGTAGTCGTTAGTGTCAACATGAAAACAGTCGTCTCCGTCAAACGCATTATCAGTAAAATAAAGGCCATAATTACCACTGGTATATTGAGTACCTCTGACGAGAATTGCATTACCCTGGCAAACACCTGTGTAAAACGCTGTTGGTTTTATAATAGCTGCTACTGAAAATTCGCTCACGTTAAGGTCTGTTGCAAACGGAATAGTTATATAAGCTGAGCCGTTAAAATAATATGCAGTATTGGAGACACCATCTTTGCCTACAGCATTTGTTACTCCATACGCAGTGCCATTATGTCCATGGCCAGAGACATCCTGAACAGAACCATTCATATCCCAGTGCGCAACCTCGCCCAACCATAACTGACCATAAGATGAGTTCGGTTTAGTGAAGATGAAAACTATAAAGATCAACAGTAGATATTTTTGCATATCTATTATACCTGAACAGTTAATAATGCTAATCGAGAAAGTTAATAATTTAATATCATATCGTCAATTAATATATGACAATCCGGTATTGGTTGCGGATGAAATAGACACAATGTAAAAAGGGCACCCTGATGGTGCCCTTTTTACATTGTGTTATAAGTTTATCTAACTAATGTTACATCCCCTTTCTTTTCATATACATTATCATCACTACACCTGTATTTTACATAGTAATAATATGTTCCAAGGTCCTGGTCTACACCCTTAAAGGTGCCATCCCATCCCTGCTTCTGATCGGTGGTAGAGTACACAACCTGGCCAAACCTGTTCAGAATGATAAACGATAAAATGGTTTGATGGCCCACAGTCAGCGCTCTGAAAATATCGTTGCGACCATCCTTGTTGGGGCTGAAAGCAGACGGTAAAGCTAACTGGCAACAAGGCTGAACGTTAATAAGTGCTGTATCATTGGCGCTGCACCCCACAGTATCTGTAGCGGTAAGTACGAGTATGTTATTAAACACAACAGCCTGTACTTCAAGTGCAGATGTGCTGTTCAGGTACAGGTCTTCCGGAGACCATTGATAAGTATAGCTGTATACTTCTTTCGCTTTCAGGGTAATTGTATCTCCTTTACAAACGCTGTTATCGCTTACGTAGCTTATTTCTGCATCAGGGTCTGCCCTTACAAGGGTTGTAGCTGTATATGGTTTTGATATACAACCGTCAGCAGAGATGGTATGTAATGTGATAGATTTGGTGCCGGAAGTCGCCCACTTCACTATATAAGACCTGTTTTCATTTCCTCCCGGTGCATCGCCATCTGATGTCCATATATATTTCTTGGCCAGGTACAAGTTATTGTCAGGGGTTACTTCAAGCTCTTTGTCCCGGCATATTTCTAGTGGTAACTGGAAATGTGCCAGTGGTGCAGGTAATACTTCAACTTGTTTATTGTCTCTTGCCCTGCAGCCCTTCTTTATGGCATATAGTGTTATTGTTTTAGTGCCCGGTATTTCCCATTTTATTTTGTAAGGCCCGGAGTTGCTGCCATTTAAAATATCTCCGCCATCAAATGTCCATGTGAAAGTACCGTCAACAGGCACCCCGCCCTGGTAACTGATGTCTAATGAATCGTATTGACAAACAGGATTTTTACTGAAAGAGATGGTAGCGTCAGTGAGCGTATCAATGATGACATCAATCTGTGCCCTGTCGCTTTCGCAGGTATTTACTGTCTGAGATACATAATAGCTGACAGTACCAATACTTGCAGTTGATGGAATCATAGGACCAGGAGAGCCAAAACCTCCTGTCGGTACTGTGTACCATTTCAGGTTAGTGCCTGTTGCTGTTAGCGGGTTGGCCGGAATATTGATGCAATATTTTACAGGACTGCTAACAACAGGTGGGTTAGGTTTAGGGATAGTTATTACATCAACCTGCGCACGATTACTTTCACAACCATTCACAGTTTGTGTTACCCAGAATGATTGTGTGCCTGCAACAAGTGTAGACGGTGTGGGCGCTGTTGGGCTTCCTGTACCACCGGTAGCAGCAGCATACCATAAAAGATTAGAACCGGAAACTGTTGATATAGGGTTTGCCGATTGGAATTGGCAATATGTTGTCTGAACAGCAAATGGAGGTGCAGGCTGCGGTTTAATAGTAACCCGTACAGAGTCTCTGTAACTTTCACAGCCATTTACTGTTTGGCTTACGTAATAGTAAAATGTGCCTGCTATGAGTGTAGATGGTGTAGGGGCAGAAGTGCTGCCTGTACCACCTGTTGAAGTTGTATACCATTTCAGGTTCGTGCCTGTAGCAGTAAGCGGTACTGCAACGTCATTTTGACAATAAGCAATTGGCAACACACCTGGCGTAGTTGGTTTGGGGTTTACAACAACAGTTAGCTGGGCTCTTGATCCTTCACATCCGTTCACAGTTTGAGAAACCCAGTAATTACTGCTACCCGGTGTAGCGGTAGAAATTGTTGGCGGTGTAGCAGATCCTACCCCGCCTGTGGCGGTTGTATACCATAATATGCTTGCACCTGTAACATAGGCAGTGATTGCAGGAGATACAGGTTCAAGCTGGCAGTAATTTGCGGGTGTAAATACTATTGGTGCTGATGGCAGAGGCTTAATAACTACAGAGAGTGGTGCCCTGTCGCTCTCGCAGCCATTGGTGTCTGTTTGTGTAACATAAAAAATAAATGTTCCGGCAGTAGTTGTTACAGGAGTGGGTGCAGTACTGCTGCCGGTACCCCCTGTTGCGGTAGTGTACCACCTGAGGTTGGTACCTGAAGCTACCACTTGCGTAGCTGTTTCATTAAGGCAATAACTAACATTAGTAACAACAGGTAAAGCAGGCTTAGGAAGAATAGTGACTGTTACCGAATCCCTGTATCCCTCGCATCCTCCTACCGTCTGGCTGACATAATATTTGAAAACACCAGCAGTAGCGGTAGATGGAGTTAGTGATGTAACGCCTGTACCTCCTGTAAGTGTAGTGTACCATTTCAGGTTTGAACCGGTAGCAGTAAGAGGAACAGCTGTTACACTCTGACAATATGTTAAAGGTCCTGAAGCTACCGGAGCAGGAATAGCAGTTATTGTTATTGAGGTAGAGTCGGGTAGTGATGAGCATGTGTTACGGAATGCCCATACAGTATAAACGCCGGCAGATGCTAATATTGAATTAGGAACCTTAGGGTTTTGGAGCGATGAGGTAAATCCATTTGGTCCTGTCCATGCATAGCCGGTTGCACCTGCAACACTCGAGGCATATAGCCTGATAGTGTCGTTGAGACAAACAGGGCTGTTGCTGCTTGCTGTGGGTTTCGCAGGTATATCTACAATAACTGTAGTGCCTGCAGTATCTGAAGTGCAAGTGTGAGAACCTGTATTAACCAGGAATCGTGCATAATATCGTCCTCCATTAATCGTTTGTGCATTCAGCAGAACGGGATTTTGCAATGAAGATGTAAAGCCATTTGGCCCTGTCCATGAATAACCCGTAGCGATACTTACATTGGAAGCAAACAGTTTCAGTGTATCGCCGATACAAACAGGTGTATTACTGCTGGCGCTTACTGTAGCATTATTGGCGATAGTAACCACTACTGTGTCATCAACACAGGCAGATGGTATGTTGGAAAATACTCTGTATGCAGTTGTGACAGTAGGATAAGCTCTCGGGTTTGCGCAGTTTGTACAGCTTAATGAGCCCGGAGAACCTGATAGAACTGTCCATGTAAATACTGTGCCGCCTACTGCACTGAGGTTAGCGGTGTCTCCAAGGCAGATAGTGGTGTCATTATAGCCCTTTACAGATGGTGTTATATAAATTGGTATTACAAACGTTTGAGAGAACATGATGCCGGGTGGAAGACAGGTAGAATCTTTTACTGTAACAGTAAAGACTTTCAGTCCTGTGTCTGAAAGTGCCGGTGTCCATGAAAAACATCCGCGAATAGAGTCGTCGTATTGTCCCGTATAGCTTACCGTAGAGCCCGGAGCGGCAGCTGTGTGATTATCTGATACTACCAGTTTTTTAGAAGTATCCGATGTGGCGGCATCAAAACAGAAAGCTAAATTACGTCCCGCGCAGGCTCTTATTTGCCCGTTAACAAGTTGGGAATTAACGAATGTTGAGGTCTTAGGATTTGCATGCATTTGCGTGCTGCTGCATGATAGTACCTGTATTTGTATATCGCGCATCACCGAACCAATGAGTACACCATTCCGGTATTCGCTGGCAATTACAGTTATTGTTTGAGCACCCTGTTCTGTAGGTGTAAAGTTTATTTGTCCTGTAGCACCATTTATCGAAAAAGTATTTCCTGTCTGGAAAGGATTATTACTGACACTTAATGAAGGCGTTTTGGATTGTAGGGGGCAGTTTGTTCCTGCCGACTGCAGGGGTATGATGTTGGTGAATGCCAGGGAGTCTCCGTTCGCATCAACCCCCCCATTGTTGAAAGCGTAGGGTTCATTGATACACAAATACGGAACAGGTTTTACAGAAAAATAAGGGGATGAATTGCCTTGTGCAACCAAGTTGTTTAATGTGGCTTCTACATAAAACGTAGGAGTACCAACGATGTTCATACTGCTATTGCGAACACTCACCGTTACAGAAAATTTCCATTGTGAACACCTGGCAGGAAGTGTTACCAGAGCGCTGTACCACCATTCCCTGTAGCCCGGTATGGTGGATGTGCTTGATAAGCACTTGGTAGGGAAAGAAGGACAGCCGGGAGATACAGGTGTTCCATTGGCAATATTGCCTGGCAGGGTGCCCATTTTTGTTAACGTGGCAGTATATGTTTGATTAGTACAGGTATTCACATAAGACATTGATTGAGTGTTTGTCTCAGAAGAGCCGTTACAATCCCTGTAAAATTTAAAATAAAACCGATAAGTAGAATCGCTTACCCATTCATAGATCAGCTCGCCACCTGCTGCATGCGATGCTTTGCTTAATTCGGGTTTTAGTAATAATGTAATGCCAAGTATTATATATAGGGCCAGGAGTACTTTACGCATAAGATGGTGGTTATAAACGTTTATTTGTTAAAGACTTGGAATGTAAATTATAAAAAAATAATTATAACTAACACCCCTAATATTACAGGACGGGAATAATAACAGATAAGGTTTGTGGTAATGATGGATATATATTTGCTGTATGATAAAATCGATTCCGGCAATAGCAATTACGTTACTGTTTTTTTTGACGGGGTATGTAGCCTGTATCAAGGATAAATGTGGCAATACCGTTTGCAATAATGGCGGAGTATGTGTAGATGCAGCCTGTACGTGCCTGCGTGGTTATGAAGGTGTCAATTGTGAAAATAAGTGGGCAGATAAATATACAGGTGATTGGCAGGTTACAGATGTGTACAGCAAGGATAGTAATAAGCATATCTATACATTAGCTGTAAGCCAGTTGTCTGCACTGGATTCTTTTACCATTTATGGCTTGGCAGATACAATTAACATCAATTTGCTGTGTAAGAGAGATTCTGCATACGGGTTTAGTTTTATTGCTGACCAGAAAGTAAATGATACCTTATTTGTAATTAAATCCGGCCATGGAGTTATGGACAGGTCAGGTACAAAAGTCACAGGAATGTATTCTTTTAAGCTTGGAGATACTTTGATCACTACCAATTTCATATGGTCGCGCTAAATAGATTAAGTTTGCGTAAACGGTTTTAGTATTATGAGTATCAGCAGGAGTCTACTGTCATCAGCAATTGTAACTATCGCGATCTTCGTAACAACATTATATACTGCTTGTAAGAAAACACCTGCAACATCGTCTGATAATAAATGTGCAACGGTAGTATGCAAGAATGGTGGTTCTTGTTTTAAAGGTGCCTGTAGTTGTCCGTTTGGGTTTGAAGGAACTTATTGTGAAAAAGCCTGGTTGTCGAGGTATGTCGGGAAATGGAGGGTTACGGAAACAATTACTGCCAGTACAAATAATGCTATAGTAGGTGATACCAGCAGCTATACCTGTACTATAAAAGGTAAAGACGGGAGCCCGGCATTGTTTCTGATAGATGATTTTCATGGTAATAGTGCAGTAGATAATGTTACCTGCCGTATGGGTGCGGATAGTAAGGGGGGCAACGCACTGCCAAATTATTTTATCTTCAACTATAACCAGGCGCTTGGCAGTACATATATCTTAATGACGTCCGGTCATGGTATCCTGAACAGCACCAACAATATGTCCGGGGTATTCGATATCACTTATCCGGGGAGTTCAGGCTCTCAGCCGGATACAAACACGGTATCATTTACAGCGGAGTATATCAATTAGTTTTGCTTACATATTCCGAGTTAAAATAAATTGCTGGATATACTATATGTATCTCTTCAAAAAATATTTGCAAAAATGATTTAGTTGCATACTTTTGCAATCCCGAATTCAATCGGACAGTTCTTAAAATTATTGAAGAAATTCAAAAGCCACTTTAGCTCAGCTGGTAGAGCAACTGATTTGTAATCAGTAGGTCGCTGGTTCGATTCCGGCAAGTGGCTCTTTGTTTTTTTAGCGGGCAGATACCCAAGCGGCCAACGGGGGCAGACTGTAAATCTGCTGTCTTACGACTTCGGAGGTTCGAATCCTTCTCTGCCCACTATATTTTTTCTCTGCGGGAGTAGCTCAGTTGGTAGAGCGACAGTCTTCCAAACTGTAGGTCGCGGGTTCGAATCTCGTCTCCCGCTCTTTCCTAAGCTGTTGTAGCTCAGTGGTAGAGCACTTCCTTGGTAAGGAAGAGGTCGGCAGTTCAATCCTGCTCAACAGCTCTTACCTCTCTTCCTTTAGTTTATCTCATTTGTCATTTTGGTTTTATATGTTTGTCTGACGAGTTGTTATGACAAATATCAAACGCTTTTTAAGCAATGAATATGTATTGGTTTACATGTTCTGTGTAGCAGTAATGGCGGGACCGGCCATATCCGCACTATTTGCCAACGATATATCTATATATACCGATTGTACAACCTACCTGGGGCTGGCATCGTGGGATTTCAACCAGGATGCGGTAAGAAGATACAGGCCTATTGTGCCGCTTGCTGCGGGGGTACTTAATTCACTATTTGGAGGACTGTTTGAGCACCTCGCTCCGAGTTATTTTAAGGGTAATTTTTCGTTGCCATTCAGTTTCTTTTTGGTTAATATTTCATTGTTCGGACTATATGGAACGCTCATATATAAGTACTGCAAGGCATATGGCGCAGGCATACTGGCTGCAATTGGTGGTGTGCTGATAATGCTTACCAGCAGGTACACTGCTTATTATGCCGGTCTGGCGCTGGTAGAGTCGTTATTCATGGTTACTATAGCATTGGCATTGCTGGGCATAAAAGAGAAGAATGAAACGTTCATCGTGCTTTCAATATTCATTGGACCATTTGCCAAAGAGGCCTATATATTTATAATGCCGGTAGTGCTGTTTTACAGCCATGTAAAAAAGAGCAGGTTGCTGGTATATCTTATTCTGTCGGGCATGCTGGTATTCGGTTTCAGGTATGCATATGAGTCATTGTTTAATTTGCCTGTAAACAGTGGTCTGAAGGTTGATCTTCAGCACATACCCAATATTAAATTGTATTTACCAACCATGCTGAGCTTTCAGGGTATATATAAAATTGTTTCATCGGTTTGGATTTGGTTATTACTACCCGTGATCGGCATATTGCTGGCGCCTGGTACAAAACGGGTTATAAAACAGTCGTCAGAAGGTTATATGTTATTGTTTTTTATGTTGGTTGTGCTCCAGATGCTGCTGTCAGGTTCTATGGAGCGTATGTTTTATGAAATGATGCCTGTATTATGTATGTATGGCGCTGTTATCTACCAGTCAATATTTACAGAAAAAGTGTTCGGGAAAAATAAATTCCTTTGAATAAAAAAACCCTTATATTTGCACACTTTTTAAAGAAAACGATATTCAAATTTTTAAACAAGAATAACAATGGCAAAAGAGACCTTTAAGCGGGAAAAACCCCACGTAAACATTGGTACCATCGGCCACGTAGACCATGGTAAGACCACATTGACAGCTGCAATCACAACTATTCTGGCAAACAAAGGTCTGGCAGAAAAGAAAGGTTATGATGAGATCGATGCTGCTCCTGAAGAAAAAGAGCGCGGTATCACTATCAACACCGCTCACGTAGAATATCAAACAGCTAACCGTCACTACGCACACGTAGACTGTCCGGGCCACGCTGACTACGTTAAGAACATGATTACAGGTGCTGCTCAAATGGACGGTGCTATCCTGGTGGTTGCTGCTACGGATGGTCCGATGCCACAAACTAAAGAGCACATCCTTCTGGCTCGCCAGGTAGGTGTACCTCGTATCGTAGTATTCATGAACAAAGTAGACCTGGTTGATGACGCTGAGATCCTTGACCTGGTTGAAATGGAAATCCGTGAACTGCTGAGCAAATACGAATATGATGGTGATAACACACCAATCATCAAAGGTTCTGCAACCGGTGCCCTGGCTGGTGAAGCTAAATGGGTTGCTGCAGTTGATGAACTGATGGCTGCAGTTGATGAATACATTCCACTGCCTCCTCGTCCGATCGATCAACCATTCCTGATGTCAGTTGAAGACGTATTCACTATCACAGGTCGTGGTACTGTTGCTACAGGCCGTATCGAACGTGGTATCATCAAAGTTGGTGAAAACGTTGAGATCGTTGGTTTCAACGACGCTCCTCTGTCTTCTACATGTACAGGTGTTGAAATGTTCAAGAAACTTCTTGACCAAGGTCAGGCTGGTGATAACGCCGGTATCCTGCTCCGCGGTATTGAGAAGAAAGATATCCGTCGTGGTATGGTTATCTGCGCTCCTAAGAGCATCACTCCGCACACAGAATTCAAAGGTGAAGTATACGTACTGAGCAAAGAAGAAGGTGGTCGTCACACTCCATTCTTCAACAAATACCGTCCTCAGTTCTATTTCCGTACTACAGACGTAACAGGTGAGTGTAAACTTCCTGACGGCGTAGAAATGGTTATGCCTGGTGATAACGTGAACCTGCACGTAAATCTGATCGCTCCAATCGCGATGGAAAAAGGTCTGAAATTCGCGATCCGCGAAGGTGGCCGTACAGTAGGTGCCGGTCAGGTAACTGAAATTATCAAGTAATCAATTTACATTGATATAAAATTTAAACAGCCCCGAATTTCGGGGCTGTTTTGTTTTGGGAATAACTGATATTTGTCCTCATGTCAAACACGATATACCTCAATACAGCATCCTGCGGTTTAGTACCCGCGGAAACAACAGCAGCGGCAAATAAACTGTATACTGAGCTGGAGCATAATGCCAGTACAAGGGCTGAATACTGGCGATTTAACGAAGAAAGCAGGATAAGGGAAACTATTGCTGCATTTCTGAACGTACCTGTAAAGAACATAGCCATGGTGCCCAATTTCTCATGGGCTATAAATGGTGTTGTGCAGTCGCTTAAAGGCAATGAGCGTGTTTTACTTTACAAGCACGATTATCCATCTTTCCTTGAGCCATTCAGGATAAACAGGTTTGATATAACGTGGGCAGATGACCCTGATGGTTTCCATATAGATATGGACTTTATCAGGGATAGCATATTCTCTAAAAAAGTAGACATTGTAGCGCTGAGCCATGTGCAATGGAATACCGGTTATAAGCTGGATATTAAGCAGGTAGGAGAGTGGTGTAAAGAGAATGGTGTTTTATTTTTTGTAGACGCTACACAAAGTATAGGAGCCAATATTATAGACCTGGCTGAACTGCATGTAGATGTGTTTGCATCGAGCAATTACAAATGGATGAATGCCGGATTTGGTACGGGCGAATTGTATATGTCTGATAGTTTTATGGACAAGTATACACCAGTAGTGGGAGGAAACAATAGTTATCAGATGATAGACGGTGTTATGCAGTACGCAGCATCTGCTAAGAGCTATGAGCCGGGGCACCCTAATATGTTTGGTCTTACGGTATTAGAATCTGCCATTAAGCAGAGAATGGAATATGGCGTTGCAAGGGTAGAAGAGCATAACCGCAGGTTATGCCAATTGTTTTTAAATGGTATCAGGGACCTGCCGGTAAAAATACTGGGAGATTATACTACGGCTCACCGTTCGTCAATTGTTATGCTCAAAGATGAGGATGGCCTTGGTGATTGGATAAAACAGCATAATATAGTTGTTACCCACAGAAATGGCCTTTTAAGGGTAAGTATGCACTATTACAACAGCGAAGCTGACGTGAAGGCTTTGGTAGATTGTTTAAAAGCTAAATAAGACAACGGTATCTATATAAATACCACGTATTATCAGTATTAATATTTTTCCATCAAAAGATTTTCCTTACATTTGCAATCCGTCGAGGAAGTCAAAAAGGTTATACTTTTTTGACTTTTTAGTTTGGACTTTGACTTACGGGCATAGTTCAACGGTAGAATAGAGGTCTCCAAAACCTTTGATCGTGGTTCGAATCCGCGTGCCCGTGCTTCCCCTTTCTGCCCGAAAAGGCAGAAAGGGAACTAAAACAATATTGTTAACCTTAAAAATTTGCCCCTTACACAGGGGTTGAGGTTTATGAGCAAATTCGGTAACTATATCCAGGAAGCATACGATGAACTGGTACATAAAGTAAGTTGGCCCTCATGGGATGAATTACAGCAAACTACCATCATAGTACTGGTATCGCTGATCATCACTACTATAGTGATATTCGGTATGGATTTCGGCGGCGAAAAAATACTGACCTTACTGTATCAAATTTTAGGTAAGTAAACTTATTCCGTAAAATGACAGACACTACAACCAACCAGGATACCAAGTGGTATGTATTGCGCGTAATCAGTGGCAAAGAGAAAAAAGCCAAAGAATACGTTGACAAGGAAATTAAAATAAACGGATGGAGCAATACCATTTTCCAGGTACTTTGCCCTGTTGAGAAGGTGTTTAAGGTACAGGCTGGCAAAAAAGTGCTGCGTGAAAAGATACTTTATCCGGGCTACCTGATGCTGGAAGCAAGGGAAGGCAAGATGACCGATGATATGATCCAGACAATCAAAAATGTATCTGGTGTTATACATTTCCTTGGTAAAGATAATCCTACATCTCTGCGTAAGAGTGAAGTGAACAAGATGTTCGGTAAAATGGATGAGGTTAGCGAGCAAGGTGTTACTTATGCAGAGCCATATATTGTTGGTGAAACTGTACGTATCACAGACGGACCATTCAATGACTTTAACGGCACTGTAGAAGAAGTAAATGAAGAGAAGAAGAAACTGAAAGTAGTTGTGAAGATATTTGGCCGCGCCACTCCGGTAGAGCTAAACTATATGCAGGTAGAAAAAATAGCTTAATAAGCGTTTTAATAATAAAAGAAGAAAGCCACGATATTTATCGTGGCTTTCTTCTTTTATCTAGCTGCATAGAATTATGCAGTCTTAATATAGTTAGCAACTGAATTGCTGATAACATTTTGCATATCGTTAGTAAGTTGGTCAACATTCACATCCTGTGCAGCTTTCATTTTCTTTATCAGCTTTATAGCAGCAGCAGTTAAGGTAATGTTTACATTTTGCATGTTGTTTATCAGGTGTCCTACATAATCATAAGATGCAGGAGTTGTTTTTGACTGGTTGCGCACTACAAGACGAGCCATACGTGCAAATACTTCCAGAGTTCTTTCTTGTGGATTCATAACCTCTATGTTTTGTTTGTTTATGTTTAAGGATGACAGATTACAGTTGAGTAGCAGTATAAACTACATCTACAGCATAGTTACCGGCAGGGTAGCTGAAACCCGGAGTAGCCTGGTACATTACAGAGAATGTCTGGTTGCCACCGCGGCTACCGTTAGTGATGATGTTCTGGTTAGTAGTAGAGATGTCTTTGTAGTTATCAAAACCTGTACCTATTGTACCACCTGTTCCGTTTGCGCTTACTTTAACATCCAGTACGCTGGCAACAGGCATAACAGGAGCAGGTGAAGTAGTACCTGTATAAGTGAAGTTAGTAGCGTTAGATTTTACAGCTACAGTAAAGTTTTTGTTAGAGCGAACTTTCAGCGCCTGTGCAGAAGACTGAACACCGTTAGCGTAATCGTTCACATTGTTGAAAGACATGGTTACAGCAGCACCTGTAGCAGTACCGGTTCCTGTAAATGTCAGTTCGATAGCGTCAGTCAGAGACAGGTTAACAGTCTGAGAAGCTGAAGTAGAAGCAGGAGTTTGAGCGTTAGCAGCGAAACCTGCAGAAATTAAAGCGGCGATTGCGATGATCTTTTTCATTGTTGTTTGTTTTAGTTTGGTTTGTTGTTTTTGTTTGTTTGATGACACAAAGATGTAGCGACAAAGATAGGCGGGCAAAAAAACAGAGATTGTTAACGGCAGTTTTGCAAGCAGTTAACGAGTAATTAACAATCTCTCCATTTGCTGAATGGCTATAATGAATTGAAAATCAATAATAAAGCCCGGCTATTTAGCCGGGCTTTATTATTGATAATAGCAATATAGCTTAGTGAGCTATAGTCACTTTTTTAGATTGTATCAGCTTATCAGCTTCTATCATTAACATATAATTACCTGCTGGCAATTGACTTGTATTGATATGGTAAAGAGTGGTTGAGCCATCCAGTTCTGCAGATGCTACAGCTTTGCCGGTCATATCATATAGGGCAAGCTTACCCTTTAAAGATGGTGGCAATGTAATATTCAACGTGTTATCTGCAGGATTTGGATAGATGGTTGCTTTTACCTGTTGCGTTTTATCTACACTAACGGGCCATATATCATAGATAGCAAAATCATCAACCGCAGCTTCTATATTGTTTTGTCCGTTATTGGTAAGGCTTGTGTTAACAGCATCAGATGCAACAAATTTAATTTGCACTGTTTTACTTACAGGTAAATATTCCTGCATAGCAAATACTCGCCTTCTCCAGCTATAGTCAGATTGGTATGTATAATCAACAGATTTCCAGAAAGAGCTTTTAGAGTCTCTTACCTGTACATTCCATACATCTGAACGTGCATTTAGTCCTCTATCGTTTGAATACCACCTGTAATACTCAAATACAGGATATGTAAATGAAGTAAGGTCATATACAGGACTCATAGCTGTAGTACGTCCATTATCAACATTAGCACCATTGCCATTACCAGTAACAAGACACTGGCCTGTCCCCGAAGTATGGTCTGCACCTGTTTGCATTACCAGGCCCTGGTAAGATGCTGCAATTGGTACTGCTTGTATCCACTTGCCATTAGTTGCATCATCGTTAGTAACATTAGCTATTGTCCAGTCGTTGGCAGGAGTTTCGAAATCAACCTTCAACACCTGGTTAAGGCCTACGCCGAATTGGTAAGGGATAGTCATTTGTGATGGTGTACCCAGGTGATTATAACCATTAGGGAAACCGAATGTAGAGTTGTTTAATACATCATAAACAGCAAAACAATAATCAACTATAGCTCCCCCGGGCTGTGCAGGTATCTGCCCTGTGAAATTATAATTGCCTGTATTGGTCAATGCAACAGAATCCCATTGTGTATTACCACGAACTTTATAGAACAGTTTAAGATCCTGGAAGAATGCAGATTCTGTCAAAGTAAGTTGTGCGGCTATATTAATTGGTTGCCCCGCTGGTTGGTGATTTAGTTCTGTGTGGTTTATTACCGCATCACTCATTAAATAAATCCCATGGTCAGCGAATGCACGTACTATGGCAGCCATATGCGGAGTACCATTGCTAAGTTGTCCGTCATCGTCGTCATTGAGAATAGCAGAAACAAGTACATCATGATATACCTGGCCTTCAGTGCCGGCTGGGCCATCAGGGACATCAAAGTATGTTTTGGTGAATATGTTGGTCATTGTATCAAAACTACCGGTGTATATTGCTACATAATACCATGAACCGGCAATGATCTCTCCATCAGCATGTACTTCTCCTTTTATATCCTGAGGATAAACTTTTGCACCCGAATATGAACGGATATTTCCACCTGTAATATAAGAGTTGCGGCCTAGAATAGAATCGCGTGTAATGCTGAAAGCCCATACGTCAGAGCAGCCTTCGTTCAGCGCACCATTATCAATAGAACTGGAACTATGTGCTGAATAGAACCTGCCTGATATACCATGTCCATATTCATGGTATACTATATCACCAACTTTTGCAAAAGAGGCACATGCACCGCTTGCAGCATAGAAGTTAATAGAATTACCATTGTAAAATGCATTGCAGCTACCTGATGTGAGATCTACGTTAGTAGGTAATGCAACATCCATATTCGTAAAAGTTGGCAAGTACTTCTTCATGAAATCATGCACAATATTTACGTGATAGTAAGCATTAACGTGCTGAATTGTAGAAGGGGAGGTGTTCGGAAAGATATATGTGGTACCATTAGAGGCAATTGCCTGTGAGAAGCTTGGTATTGTTCCGCTTGAACCACCGGTATGCACAACAGACCATGGTCCTTGCAGTTTAAATGTAGGCGTCTGAGGGGCGCTTAGCGCAGATATATCAATACCACCGGTATCATCAGCATTATAGCTGGTGCTGCCTATTGTTATTGTAAGGTTTGCCAAAGGCTCGTCTGTAGCCACAGGAGGCGTAGTAATGTTATTCTGAGATGTATATACACTACCCTTAACCTTTACATTAAATGCTTCTTTAATGTCATTGGTCCTGTACAGTAATTCTCCTGTCATACCATCGATGTAGCCTTTCAATTCCATAGGGAAGTTATCAGCGCTTGTACCGGTAACTGTGAAACCCCATGCCGGTTTTACATCATAACCATTTGCAGATGGTACCGGAAACCAAACCCAATCATTAGCCACTGTGATAACAGGGTCTTTAATGCCAGACAGATCAGATGTAAGAGCCTGTGTGCGCAACATAGAAGCAGCGTCTTTAGCAGGGGCTGCAGTTGTTGGCGCGCCGTAGTTATTCATACGGATGCGCACCAGCTTATTTGCTGTGGTAAACCTGAAGCTAAGCCTGGAAAAAACAACATTATGACCGTTGATATATTGGTCATAGTCTACATAAGAAGCATGCGGAGCCTGCTCATTACGAGATAAAATCCATTCAGCCTTGTCTACAGACAGGTCTTTTAACTTACCTGTTATCAGGTTTTGGGTCTTCTCCACCAATGTATTGCCTTGTACAGCTATAGCATCGCCATAAATATCCAGGAAATTGTTGTTGAGTTTATCCACACTGGCATTCCATCTCGGGAATGAGTATTTTACTTTTTCAACAGTTGCCATCATGGCACCCTTGTCTTTTGCCTGCAGAAATCTGTAGTTACTGAATACAGATTTGTCATACGCTTCATAATCATACTGCTGGGCCATAGCATTTGTGCATGTAGCTGCCAGGCCAAGCGCCATTAATAATTGCTTCATTTTTTAATTAAAGGATTAAAATGTTTAATAACATGGCTAGTGTGGGCGGTCGTAATTTACGTTGTTTTTAGATAGGATAATGTCATTTCAGTAATAGAATGATATTTGTATGACAATCTCATTATAAACAAAAAGAATGCAATACGAATTGTTTTTTATGTTATGTATTGTGTGGGTGTTTGAGAACACAAATCACACATGTTATGTACTTTAGATATCAATCACCAAATGAATTTTTATTTTATTTGCATGTTTTGACAGCTGTCCACAGGAGTAAAATGATAAAATGGATATACAGGAATTACTGAACAATAAATCGAAAAAGCCTAAAGAAAAGACAGAGATACTTTGTGCTGCTGTAGCATCAAAAGAGATTAGTGTAAACGAATTGCTTGATTTTGCTGCTAAGTCGAAAGACCCTGTAAAAGCAACCTGTATTGAAGCATTAGAGTTTGCAACGAAGCAGGACCCATCTGTTGCTGATAAAGCAGTATTCAGTTTCGTGACAGAATCACTAAGCGCTAAGGCGCCGAGAGTGAAATGGGAATCTGCAAAAGTAATAGGTAACACAGCATCACTGTTTAAAAAAGACCTGGACGCTGCCATAAGTAAATTATTGGTAAATACAGAGGACGAAGGCACAGTAGTGCGCTGGAGCGCTGCATATGCATTAGGTGAAATCCTGAAGCTGAATACAGCTTATAATACAGATTTGGTGCCTGCTGTAAAAGCCATAGCAGAGCGGGAAGAAAAGAACAGCATTAAGAAGATCTATATTGCAGCTTTAAAGAAAGTAAAATAATGAGCGCAGAATTTTGGGATGAACGATACAGTAAGGATGAATATGTGTACGGGGAAACGCCAAATAAATACTTTGCAGATAAACTTAAGGCAATAACACCGGGCAAGATATTAATGCCAGCCGATGGAGAAGGTCGTAACAGTGTGTACGCTGCTGAATTGGGATGGGATGTTTATGCATTCGACCTTAGTTTTGAAGGTAAAAGAAAAGCTGAACAGTTAGCTGGCAGAAACGGTGTAACAATACATTACGAGGTTGCAGATGCGGATTCTGTACAATACAGCCCGGGTGAGTTTGATGCAATGGCCCTGATATTTGCACATTTCGACGGTAAGAATAAGATCAGGCTATATAAGAAACTAAGTACATTAGTGAAAAAAGGTGGCATTGTGATCTTTGAAGCATACAGTAAAAATCATCTCAAGTATAATAGTATTAATCCATCAGCAGGAGGGCCCAGGGATATAACAATGCTTTTTTCAGAGCAGGAACTCAAAGATTGCTTTGCTGATTTTGAGATCATAGAGATTAAGGAAGAGGAGCTTGAATTATGGGAAGGTACACATCATGGCGGTATGAGTGCAGTAATGCGTTTCGTTGGCAGAAAACTTTAAAAATAAAGCGGGGGTCCCCCGCTTTATTTAACTATTAAAAGCGCTTTCAAGATCTGCAATTACCAGTTTGTTCATCTGCATCATGGCGCCTGTCATCTTTTGTACCTTTTCTTTGTCCGGGTCACCCATCATTTTTCCCAGGCTTTCGGGTATTATTTGCCAAGACAGCCCATACTTGTCTTTCAGCCAGCCGCAGCGACTTTCCTGCCCACCATCAGCGGTTAATTTATTCCAGTAATAATCTACCTCTTCCTGTGTTTGGCAGTTAACGAATAGTGAGAATGATTCGTTGAACGTAAACATCGGCCCCCCGTTGAAAATGATCATTTCGAATCCATTTATTCTAACTGTAACTGATGTAAACATTTCTCCCGGGCCATCCAGGTTACTGAGTATTTCAGTGTCTTTAAAAATAGAAGCATAATATTTTACTACCTCATTGGTATTGGCATCGAACCAGAGGAAGGGTGTTATCTTTTGCATATATATTAGTTTAGAATTTTACCGGATACAAACCTACGCGCTATATCTCATATGGAGCGAGTATATATACGACATGTTCAGGGGGTATTTGCGGCTATTGAGAATACATGTTGTGAATGGATTTCGAGAGGAATGCAAACTGACTGTATCATGAATTCATTATTTATTGAAATAATTCATAACTATTGCTGCACACTAAGTTATTTCAAATAAATTTGCGCCTCTAAAATAAAACTGAATTAAAATGAATGTGTTAACCGGTAAGAAAGCGCCGATCTTTACAGAAAATGCAGTTGTAAACGGGAATGAATTTGTTGAGAACTTTTCTCTTGAACAATTCATAGGAAAGAAAAATGTTGTGTTTTTCTTCTACCCGCTCGATTTCACTTTTGTATGCCCTACTGAACTTATTGCATTCCAGGAACAACTGGCAGAGTTTGAAAAAAGAGATACAGTAGTTGTGGCTTGCTCTACAGATTCTAAATATTCTCACTGGGCATGGTTAAACACAGAGCGTAACAAGGGTGGCATTAAAGGTGTTACTTATCCAATAGTTGCCGACAACTCAAAAATGATCGCTATTAACTACGGTGTACTCGCCGGCAACTATACCATAAATGATGGTAGCCTTTCTTTTGAAGGTAACCCTGTAGCTTATCGTGGCCTGTTCCTGATAGACAAGCAAGGTGTGGTGCGCCACCAGGTAGTTAACGATCTGCCTTTAGGCCGTAGTGTAGAAGAGACGTTGAGGATGGTAGACGCATTGAATTTCCACGAAGAGAACGGTGAGGTATGTCCTGCAAACTGGAATAAATCAAAAGAAGGCCTGAAGGCAACAGCAGAAGGTATTGCGGCCTATCTTGGTACACATGCAAACTAATCTTTGTCTTACAGTATAGTATAGAAACGCTGCCAACAGGCAGCGTTTCTATTTCTAGGAACATTAACAATGATTTATATCATTTTGGGGCTAATATGAGTATAGGTGTGGTAACTTTAAGTAGGATTTTACCTCAAAATATGTTGTTATGAAACAGGGTATCAAATGGCCTCAATGGATGTTCATCATCGGTGTTATAGCTTTCCTTATTGGTACGCTTGACCCTATGGAAGGTTCTGTAGTGATTGCTGCGGGCAGTATACTCATGGCCATAGGCTCATTGCTCAAATATGACAGGCAAAGTATCGTGTTTACCGCCACGGCTATAATGATATTTACAGGTGTGTTTTGCTTATGGTATGTATCATCGTTAGGTGGCTTTGACCCCAAAAAGGAATGGTGGTGGATCGTTCTTATCCTGCCTTATCCTATAGGCTGGCTGATAAATGTGGGTGCACTTATAGTCAGGGCTTTCCGAAGCAGGAAACATACGCTATCAACATAAGGGTAGTTAGCTTAATATATTTATAAGGGGTGGCATTTGTGCTACCCCTTTTTATATTATGGTATTTTCTATGGGATTCGTTTTCAGGTGTTAGTTGTCGATTTCAGATGTTTTATCATTAAAATTTGCCGTCGACAGACTTTTGAATCATAAAAATAATTTTACTTTGCCTTAATCATTTATTAATCTACAACTACTAAGGGTTGCTGATGCGCACTATAAATTACCACATCAGGAATATTGTTAATGCCTGGAGAACCGAACTTGAAGACAGAACTTTCAGATGGAAATTGCTGATAGTGCCGGGTCTGTTTATTATCTATTCGTCCATAACACAACACCTGGGCAATTATATACAGGCACGTAAAGGAGTACAATTGCAGGATGCATTACTTGCTTTATTCCCCAGCTTTGACTTTTCATCATCAATATTTTTGCTGCTGTATACCTCATTGTTTGGTATACTGATCACACACCTTAATAACCCTAAAGTAGTGTTGCGGGTACTGGAAATGCATTTCCTGGTAGCTGTAGTAAGACAAATATGTATACTTATAGTAGCACTGGAACCGCCTGCGGGCATTATTGTACTAAGAGATGTCTTTCTCGAAAACACAGTGTATCCGCATGATTCACCACTTACGAAAGATCTATTCTTCAGCGGGCATGTGGCCAGTATCTGGATATACTTTTTATGTGCACAGAAAAGGTACCTGAAGCTATACCTGGGCGTTGCTACCTTGTTGATGAGTTTCATGGTGCTGAGTATGCGCATACACTATACTTATGATGTGTATGGTGCATTATTCTTTACTACATTGATCTACTTTGCACCCTCTTATGTGCGTCCTTATTACACTAAGGTGAAACAGGCAGTACTATACTCCAAGTAATTCAATTTCTAACCGAGCTTTATGCTTTGCGGATGACGTATAATATCATCCGGGTCGTACTTGCGTTTTATAGCTTGCAGACGGCTGTAATTATCGCCGTAATATGCATGTTCCCAATCACTAAACTCCAAACTGCAGTAATTGACGTATTGGGTGCTGATGCCATTTTGTTCTGTCAGTTTCAGTACCTCCGTAGTTATATGTGCAGTACGTTCATGCTGTGCCGGTGTGGTGCTGTATGCCTGCAGTTCTGATACGAAATCGTGTGCACGATGCGGATAGCAGGATGCATGCTCAAATGCAGGGTCTTTTATCTTTCCTCCCAGTGTATTTACCTGGTATATCATACCGGGTGTATTTATCGTTTGCGCAAAAACATCTTTGATAAAAGGAGCCACATTGTGATAGCCGTCAAAAAAGCCTGCCGATGAATTTCGGAAATAGAGCGGGTTGCCTACCCCGTAGTAGTTTCTGAGCATGGTTTGCAGTTTGCCTGCATGACTGCTATGGAACTCGTCGGTTACGGTAGCAAGGTCTGCCAGTTGTGCTTTGAATGCAGGGGTAGGCGTGCCATAATTGGTTATAAGTATATTGAGCGTTGCACCGTTGAGCACATAGCCCGAGAAGCATGTATCGGGTAGTTTTGCAGCAATAGCCATCCATTTCTCCAGTATAGCTGCTGCCCTTTCAGGGTCCAGCTTGCGGGCTTTGAAGTAATGTGCCTGCAAGGTAGCAGGTGCTTCATGGCTGCGGTACTTCATTTCTGTAACTATCCCGAAATTGCCTGTGCCGCCACCACGTAAGGCCCAGAGCAATTCTTCATCATCTTTTGTACTCACAATGTTACCATTGCCATCTACCATAGTTGCCTCCAGCAGGTGGTCGCAGGTAAGGCCGTACTTCCTGGAGAATATGCCATAGCCGCCACCCAGTGTAAGTCCGCCTAACCCTACTGTAGCACAGGAACCTGCGGGAATTATACGCCCGTGCGGCAGTATATTATCGTAGAGGTTGCTGAGTACACAACCGGGGCCTGCCTGTATGATACCGCCATCAAGCAGTTTCACATCACTCATTTTAGACAGGTTGATGACCATGCCATCATCATTGCATGAAAAGCCTTCCATGCTGTGACCACCACTCTTTATGGCTACGGGCAGGTTGTTCTCGCGTGCATATTTTACGGCAGCGGCTACTTCCTCTGTATTGTTGCAAACGGCTATAACACGCGGGTGTTTATCTATGCGGGTATTGAACCCCCTGCGAAGGATATTATACCTGTCACTGTTTTTATCTACGAGGTCAAGCTCTATAGCTTGTTTTGCTACTGCCGGGGGTTGCTTCATCGGCAGTGCGGCGGGTGCTTTTTTAGTTGTGCTTGTGTCGCTTCCATTATCGCAGGAACTGATGAACAGGGCTATGCCTGCGGCTGTGCTTAGCTGTATGAACTCTTTTCGTGAATACTTTTTCAAACAGGGGTGTTTGTACTAAAGTTAAAGTTTTTAGGCATTACAACTATACGGGAAGGTATTTTAACAAATGGCTGGAAAAAGTACCTAAAGGGGTTAAAAAAATCCATTCTTAAAACTTGGTTTGTTTCCTTTTTGTTCCCATAAGGAGAGGGGAGAGACTTAATAGTCGTGACCAGATTTACAGTATGTCAAAGAACTACAGATATGGTTTAATATCTATAGCAAATATACATTAAATTATTTATTCTGAATTAAAAAAATGCTATGTTTATTTTGCCTGTTAATGTATATATATTTAATTTAGTATGCTGAACTTCTAAAGGTTGCCTTATGAAAGAAATGAATAACGAAATATCAGTTTATCATAATGCTTTGGGAGACGAAGACAAGGCAATATGTGAAAAGCTGTACGGCAAAATTTGCAATGCGCTTCCCGATGCAGAAAACAAAATATGGCATGCCCATCCTGTATGGTTCCTCGAGGGCAATCCTATAGTAGGGTATGATAAACTGAAATCGTGTGTACGCTTACTGTTTTGGAGCGGGCAATCGTTTGAGGAAGAAGGATTGCAACCGGAAGGTAAGTTTAAGGCTGCTGAAGCGCGTTATACAGATGTGTCTCAAATAGATATCAAAGCACTTAAACGCTGGCTGAAAAAATCGAAACAAATACAGTGGGACTATAAAAATATTGTGAAGCGTAAAGGGGTGTTGGAGCGATTGAAGTAAATCAAGTACTAAAAATAAAGCCGCTCAATGAGCGGCTTTATTTTTTTGCGGTATCATTTTACATTCCGCCTGTTTGCATAAGGCTAACTCTATTGTTTTCAGTATCCATAACAGATATCCAGAGACCGACGCCGGGTATCATCATGGGTTCCATGCTTACACCACCCGATTCATTCATAGCACCAAGTATCTTGCCACCGTTTGCTACTACTGCATTCATGGCTGCTTTGATATCCGGCACAGAAATAACCAGCGAAGGAGCATGAGAGAGCGGGTCTTCAATTTTCTGATAAAACCCGCCGTTAATAGTGCCCGGAGTTTTTACCATACCATTCTCATCAGTATCTGCAGTTTGTGCAATAATGTAGTTGCCCATTTCAGGTCCTAATTGTTGCAGGTTCCAGCCGAAAGCTGTTTCGTAAAATTGCTTCATGCGCGCACTGTCGAAATATCCCATTTCGAAGTGTATTACAGGATTCTTGCTCATGTTGAATTTATTTTAGAGGTGAATGATTAGACGCTTAAGTAAATGTACTTTAATCCCCGTTGATTTGAGAGGCAATAACTTATTGATAACCTCAAAACTATATGATAAAAGGTGTTGATTATCAGTAAATCTTTCGTGAAATTAAGGATATTAGGGTTTGAGACCTCCATTGTGACTATTCTTCTGCTTGCTAAGGCATTTTTGCTTTAACACACTAAATATTCAATCTGTCGGTATTTAACATATCATCATGCCCGGAAAATGTAACTTCAGTAAATAAATCCTGAAAACTATGCCAACAGCTGAACTCAAAATTACCCGCCTGTCGCTTTTTGATGGTATGGAATTAAAGGAGGCATCTTATAGCGAGCTTGCCTTCCCGGAGCATTTTCATGATTCATACAGTATTGCAATAATTGAGCAAGGTATAGAGCGCTTGTTTTATGATAAAAAGGAAGTTACAGGGCATGCCAATACGGTTTTGATAGCGAACCCTTATGATATACATGCGCATGCTTTTTTTGATAATGACTTATGTAAATACCGCGCACTGTACATACCCGTTGAACTGGTGAAGAAAATACAGCAACACTATGGTTTGAATCAGCAGAAAGACATTTGGTTTCCGCAGGAAGTATTTGACGATATTTACCTTTATCAGAAGATAAAGAATTTTCATCTCAATGCCGCAATGAGCCAGGCAGGCAAACTGTACGAGATCGTTTGTTACCTGATAGTAAAGTACGCTGCCCCTAAACCGGATCCTGCTTTTAAAGGAATTGCAGCTATAGAAGATGCCGCAGGCATACTAAGGCAAAAATTATATGAAACTGCTGATATAGGGACAATAGCCCTCCGCTCAGGAATGGATAAATTCAAATTTATCAGGAGCTTCAAAAAACAAATGGGCTTATCGCCAGGCTCATACCAAATGCTGCACCGCATAAATAAATCGAAGCAACTTATCACTACACCAATGCCATTAGTAGAAGTTGCTTTAGAAACGGGTTTTTATGACCAGAGCCATTTTATACACTACTTTAAGAAATATATAGGTATAACGCCGCTGGAGTATAGAAAAAGCGTAATTACTGTATAAACTGCAATATTTTACAATACCGGTAATAATGGTTCCTCTATTTTTAGTGCATAATTGACGGTATGAGAACAATATTAGTATGCGCCCTGTTTTTCCTTTTTGCAATAAAAGGATATACGCAAGCAACAATAAAAGAGTTTAAGAAAATAGAAAACGGTCTGTATGTAATGTATTATGATACTACTGAGGCTAAACATATAGTTACCAAAAGCCTTGTGGTTGAGTTTAAAAATTACCTTGCCCTGTTGGAGATGCCCATATCAAATGGCGGAGCAGGGGAAACTAAGCTTACAGACCATACTGAAGGTGGAGAAGATGTGTTGCAGGCATTGAAAACGCAGTTTCCCGGGAAATCACTAAAATATGTTTTAAGTACACACTGGCATCCTCATAGTATATCTTCCGTATTGCCATTTATAAAGCGCAACATCACATTCATTACAACCGACAGCAACCTGAATACGCTCAGGCAATTTATTGATTCTGCTACCTATGATAAGTATAAAAAGAATATTGTTGTAGTAGATGATAAAGGCCTTACTATCGGTGACAAAAGCAATGCCATAGAGATATACAAGCTGAATAAGGATGACTATCCTCATATGCCTACTGAGGAATTTCTTTTCTTCTACTTACCAAAATATAAATGCCTGCACAACTCGTGTATGTTCCAGCGTTTTGCAGGATATAAGGTTATGGACAAAGAAATGATTAGTACCCGTGCAGAGGATCTTAATAAGTTTATTACTTCACACAAACTTGAACCAAAGTACCTTGTAACGACTGATACATACTGGGACGAACCCGGAGGTTATGTTTTGGGCGACACATTGCGGAAAATGATGCAAACGGGTGTAGGAATGACGGAGCTGGCTAATATGTTGCTTGACATAGATACCAATATCATTGCTGCAAAAACAGACAGCATCATGCAAATGCTGGTGGATAATAAGATACCCTACTCAATACTGAATATGGCGGTGTATGAGGCATTGAAGCGTAAAGAACTGAAGAAAGCCCTTGGTATTGCGAGATTGCAGGTGCTGATAAACCCGTCAAGTGCCAACTCATGGGACACTTATGGTGAGGTGTACTATTTTATGGGAATGCAGAAGCTGGCTAAGAAGTACGAAACAGAAAGCAGGAAAATAGATAAAGAGTTTAACAGGGGGGGCGAAGAAACCTGGAAAAAGGACCTGGTACTATACAGGAAGAAATGGGGCAATACACAATAAACAACCATGCTGTTAATTGTGATTAGCTTGAGCTATATGATGCGCTTTGCGCTTGGTGGAACGGGTTATTTTCCGATTATCTTCTGCCGGTGCTTAATTCCCCAGTCAGACAGGTTTTTGATCATCAGTTGTAGTTCCTGCCCATATTCTGTAAGTGAGTATTCTACGGTTACGGGTTGTGTATCTAACACAGTTCTTGTAAGAAGTTGATTCATTTCTAAGTCCTTCAACTCCTTACTTAGCATTTTGTTGGATATGCCTTTCACCCCGTTCAAAATATCAGAAAAGCGTCTCTTATTATTATAGCACAATACAGCAATGATGGATATTTTCCACTTGCCATTTAACAGGTCCATTGCATCATGGACAGCCATAACTTCTATCCTGCAATCTGCCGGAAATTTCGTGTATCCCATAAGTTACCTGGTTTCTGAAAAGTAACTGTTACTTTTAGTTACTAAGTGGCAAATGTATACAAGGTGCTCTAATTTTGCTGCGAAATCAAATAATTATTTTGATATGGCATTATTAGAAGACTTGAAGTGGCGTTATGCTACCAAAAAAATGAACGGGCAAACAGTCCCGAAAGAAAAGCTGGATTATATATTAGAAGCTGCAAGGTTTGCTCCGTCTTCATCAGGTTTGCAACCATACAGGATTTTTGTAATCAGCGACAGAAAAAAGCTTGAACAAATAAGGGGACTTGCATTCAACCAGAGCCAGATAACGGACTGCTCACACCTGCTGATTTGGGCAGCATGGGATAGTTACTCTGCCGACAGGGTTGAAGATGTGCTTCTCTCAACCTCAAGGGAAAGGGGATTGCCTGACGCAAAGGCGACCGATTACAAAAAGCAGCTCCTGGACCTGTATGAACCATTAGGAAAGGAATGGCAGGAAAACCGTTGTGCAAAACAGGCATATATTTCATTCGGAATGGCTATTGCCGCAGCTGCTGAACAAAAAGTAGATGCAACACCAATGGAAGGATTTGACAATGCAAAAATGGATGAGTTGCTTGGCCTTGAAAAATTACGATTAAAGAGTGTTGTGATGTTGCCCATCGGTTACAGGGAGGAAACAAACGACTGGCTTCTAAGCCTGAAAAAATGGCGAACACCTAAAACAGAATTTGTATCAGTAATAGCATGATGAATACGATGCCTGTTGTAGCTATGAGCAGCATTGATTTAGTTATGTGTTCTTCTTACATGAAAATCGCATTTGCATTATGATAACATAGTAGTAGTACAAAACGGTCTAATGATTGGACGTAAGCAGCCTTGCAGACAATAAATTTGCCGTAAACAAAAAGCCACTGATTTTCAGTGGCTTTTTGTATCATTATATTTCTATCGAAAATCCTGTAGCATGCAAAATTGTAACAATTGCCAGGTTAATTATTGTTCACCGGGATTGTTCATTGAGATCAGTACTTTACCCTCATTAGCATTGTTCCTGAGATACTCGAATGCCTTGTGAAAATTTGTCATCGGGAAAACTGCTGCTACAGGCATTTGAAATTCGGGGTTTGCTATCGTTTCTATCAATGATTTATGTATGCTATGCACTTCTTCGCCTTTTTTAGAAAGCCATGCATCTATACCAAAACCGGTAATGGTGAGGTTTTTAAATATGACTGTTGAGTTGTGATAAGTTACGTTACCCTTACCAAGCAGTCCGTAAGATATGACCTTACCAAATGGTGCCATAACGGTGAGGAGTTCTGATAGAAGGTCATCACCAACAGCGTCCAGTATACAGGATAAACCTCTGTTATCGGTTATATCTAATATCCTCTGTGCCAGGTCTCCTGCCTGCGAAGTTAAGACCTCAGTAGCCCCTAAAAACCCAATTCCCTCTGCTTCTTTTTCATTACGTACAACAACTATGGTCTTTATTCCCCTTAACCTTGCCAGTTGTGTTATTATTTTTGACACTGCTGAATTGCCGGCATTTATTAATAGCCAGTCACCCGGTACCAGATCTGCCTCTTCCAGAAGTGCATACGCTGTAATAGGATTAAGCGAAAACTGGCTCCCTTTGTCTATTGGAAAATTATCAGGCAAAGGGGTTAACTTATTCTCCGGCACTATAGCATATTCTGCCCATAAAGCTTTGTGTCTGAATGCAACAAGGGTATTGGTGTTTAATTGAGCGTTGCCCGGTACTTTGTCTATAACACCGATACCCTCTAACCCGGCAGTTTGCGGAAACTGCGGTTTGATACGGTATTTGCCATTAATAAAAAGCAAGTCGGCAGGGTTGATCGGGCTGGCAAGCATCTTTACCCTTACTTCTCCATTGGCAGGTTCAGGTATGTTTACCTCTTGTATTAACAATACATCGTCAGGTGTGCCAACTTCTTCAAATATCAATGCTTTCATATTGTTTTTCATGCTTAAATTTTTTTGTGGATGATTCTTAAAAGTTGTTTCCGGAAACCTTGGTCTTGTAAATAAAGGTTGATGATATACGGCACAAAGATTAAGATGTATTGTTGATTACGGCTTTTGTTAAATCAATTTGCCGGTGCAAATCTCGAACAGTTTCGGGAAGATTATCAGTGTTAGCAAACTAATAGATTGTTAAAACACGATACATAAAGTGATTATGCCTGCAACACGCCTGATATCAGCAGGTTATGTAGTGTTTTTTTTAATGTAGCATATTGGCATTATTATTGCCAATTTTATATTGTTAATATCCATATTCACTAATGCCTTATACTACTATGAAATTTCGGGGAGAATTATTCTATAAGTCTGCAATTATTGTATTGTCAGTATTTATGCATATTGGTGCACAGGCACAGTGTTGTAACATGTGCATAGCTTTATTTGAGCTATGATTATATCAGTGATATGTAACAGAACCGATGTGGTATGTATTTTCAGTGATTAATATACTGCTTATATAAGAATAGCCGCAAACCAAATACATAATGTTTGGTCTGCGGCTAAGTTGAGTGTGCAATAATGCCAGATGCTGTTATTAATTACCTAGCCCGCTTGTCTGTACACGCTTACTTTCTTCTTCTGCACTGCTTTTTATATGTTGTGTGTTTTTTGCCTGTACATTACCAAACCTATATGTAAATGAAAGCTTTAACTGGCGGGTTTCTTGTTTGCCTGATGCCCAGACTTTTTGTCCGGAAAAGTTACTGTAAGTACTCCAATCCAGAGAGTTAAACAGGTCGCTAACTGATACTTTAATAGTAGCCCTACCCTGCATTGCTTTTTTCTGTACACCTGCATCCGCACTCCACATAGATGCAGATTTCATACTACCTTGCCATATAGACGGTGTTGTATAAAACCCACTTAGTTCTGCACTCCAGGTACTGCTGAGTCGAAGGCTGTTTTGTATATAAATATTAGCTGCCCAAATACCTAGATCGATATCTCTCCCGGCCCCATAAGATGCTTTATATTTTGAATGGTACCCATTCATGTTAGCAAAAAGGCTGTATGCTTTATATTGAAAAGAGTAGTTTATATTTAGGTTTGTAATATCCTGTGCTCCCAGGTTGCGGTTAGAAAGAAAGCCTTTTAATCCTGCTGCAGTATCTATGACTTGCCCGAATACGTCTTGTACATGGCTGTAGCTGAGTACTGTGTTTAGCCTTGATTTATATATATATGCCAGACTTACTGTATTACTGTACTGAGGGCGAATATCCGTACTGCCCTTGTGGAATGTATATTCGTTAATACGATATTCAAATGGATTAATGTCTTTATAAACAGGCCTGTCAATACGACGATTGTAAGCAAGCGTAAACTGGCTTGTTGTTTTAGGCGTAAATGTTACTGATACACTTGGAAAAAAATCCAGGTAGTTTTTGCGGAAAGTTTGGTTGACTGCTTTCAGACCGGTAATGTTGTTTTCCCATTTTTTCAAATCGCCCTTTATATTCGTAAGCTCTGCACGTACACCCCCCTGAACAGAAAAGTCTTTAAAATCACGCGAGTATTTAGCATATGCTGCATTTACATTTTCAGTATAATGAAACAAATTGCTGGCGGCCTTATTAAATACCATTATACCATCCTCATCTTTGTATTGGTTTAAGATATTGTCGGTTTTTACATAGCCAAATTTGCCCCCCAATGCGATATGCCCTATCCTCGTATTTTGTTCATAGTCTGCCTTCACTGAATATATATTAATAAGTGTCGGGCTTTCAATCAGGTAATTTCTGGTGCCTTGTATGTTATTCCCATCTGCATCCAGGAAAGTGTTAGGTTGCTGTTGGTTTTGGTTAAGTGAGTAGTTAGCGTAATCGCCATTTAGCATCAGGCTTTTGCCATTGCCATTATTGTAAGAATAATATATGCCGGGATTTATATTGTTGTTCTTCATGTTATTAATATTTGCCGCATCCAGTCTCTGTATCATAATACCTGAGTTTTGCTGCAAAATATTTGTTCGGTTTTTATTTTCGAGCACGGGTGATGCAAAACTGCCATTTACTAAAAGGCCTAAAGTACTTTTGTTATTGACCGTATAATCAACACCTGCTTTGAAACTGTGACTGTTGTTTTTGAATAACAGTTTATTCTTTTGGTCAAAAGATGTGTCATTAATATAGCGATATAAGCTTAAATCCATGCCTGCATTCCCAAATGAACCATTATACGATCCAAAAATATTTACCTTTTCATTTCTATAGTTAACCGAAAAACCATCGTCGGTTCTTGTGTGACAACTCATGCTAACACCGGTTGTGATATTGCCGTGAAACCCTGCAGATCTATTCTTCTTTAGTCTTATATCAATAATGCCTGCAGTTCCGGCTGCTTCATATTGTGATGATGGGTTAGTTACAATTTCAATCTTTTCTATTTGTGAAGAAGATAATGACTTCAGGTAATTTGAAAGGTCTTGCGGCGAAAGTGGCGAAGGCCTCCCATCTACATATACCTGAACACCATTTTTGCCGTTTAAGCTCAGCTGGTCATCTTTATCTACCATTACCCCTGGCGACTTACGTAGCAACTCCAATGCATCTGTACCTGTAGCATTGACACTGCCTTCTATGTTTAATATTATTTTGTCAGACTTGGTTTCTATCAGTGGTTTACGAGCAGAAACCACCACATCTCTTAGTTTTACATCTGCTATGCTTAAAAAAATTGCCGGTATTGATACAGGTTCGCCACCTGAATAAAATATTTGAGAATAAGCAGTTTCGAATCCTACATTATTTATCCGAACAAAAAAACTGTCTTTGTCCTGAGTTGTAAAACCATACTTGCCATCTAGTGAGGTGTTCTGTTCGACTACAGTACTGTCTTTAGCTCTGAGTAATGATACAACTGCACCGGTCAGTTCTTTTTTTGAGTAATCTTTTATAATGCCATTGATCTGTTGGGCATATAGTGCCGAATTGACAAGAATCAGCATTAAGTAAGTGAATAAGACTTTTTTCATTGATCTGTATTTTTGATTTTATGCAATAGCTGCCCCTCGGCTGATTGAAGCCGTTATGAGCAATACTGTTTTTTATTGGTTAATAAATTATTTCTGTCTTGCGGTGCCCGATACAATGATTGCCGGCTTCCGCACAACAGCAGCTTTCAGTTTTGTTTTTAATAAAAGGACTGCTGCAGTTCCAGCAGGTTGCTGCGCGTTGTTCAGATATGCGAAATCCCATCTCTTTTATAAGTCTTTTCTCAACAGCGGAAACTGATATTGGTTGAAAGCTAGGATGTAGTACATCATTAAGGTAGACTATTCCTGAATTGCGAAAACCTGCTTTTAAAATACCCCTTAACGATGATGTGTTTTCTGGTGCATGTATGATCCAAAACTGCTCTGCATACGTCTTTTCGTAGCTAATAATATATTGCAGCAGTGCGGGATAAATGCCTAATCCCCTGTATTTTGGTGCTGTACGGAAATTCCACAGGTAACGATTACCGGGTGGGAGTATAATATTGTGGTTCAACTCTCCTATGTGAGCATTTTCCCTTGCCATCCACCCAAATGCTGCCGGTATATCATATATATAGGCTACAAAAGCTATGTGCCCGTTGGCCAGTCTCAGATTGATATTGTCAACAGAGGCCCCGCTCATTTGCGATAGTAATGCCAGATCGGTACTTTTTTCAATACGCAGACCCTTCACTTTTGATATTGGTGGAAGTGTATCTGTATGGGAGAATGTATATAGCGACATTGGAGAAATGATTACTGTTGTTTATAAAGCGGAGAGAAAACTGGTTTCTCTCCGCATGTTTGTTTAGGCGCAGCAGGTGCATCCGCAAGTGCAACCGGTACCCGGGCAATTAGCATCGCAAGTACAAATACTTGCTGATTCATTTTTTGCTTGTTCTGAAACGTTGTTACAGTTGCATTTTTTTTCGTTTTCCATTTTGCTTTTTTTTTTGGTTTTAAAATTATTATCGATGCAAAGGTACCTCTGCGTATAGGGGGCATTGTTATACGATGAAACGTTAGTTGTATATAATTCCCTTTTTTTGACAAAACATGGTGCCTGTTACTGGTATCCGTGTATGGGTTGTCGCCATGTTTAAGGCATGTTGGGTGTAAGCATGCATTAGTATCTGCAATATTTCCGTAATTGTAATATTTTTACGTATATAACATTTTACCCCATGCTGCAATCAAAAGCATATATGTATATAAGTCCTACTCGTATGATGCTGGTTTCGCCGCACCTGGTAGCAGAAGCTCATCAACATGCAGTTATTCAGTTTACCTGTTCACTGGACGAAAAACCTTTTTCCGTTTGGACTGAGCAGAGTGGCTGGCAGCAGGCCGTCGCTGTGCTTATCAATTCAGGTGTTCCGCATAGCCTGAAGAATTTTAACGGGTGGCAGGCTACGATATGTATCATACCCGACGCAAGGCAGGGACGCAGTGTTCAGGAAGATGTTTTGGAAGGTGCTGCGGTAAAATTTTATGATGCCAAAGACATAGCACCTATATTGCCATTAGTACAGGAAACCCGGCAACAGCCGCTAACCGACAGTGCGGGTTTTCATTCACTTACCGATTCTGTTTATCAACACCTCTTACATTATCCGGCATTCATGCCCACCATTGATGACCGAATTATAAAAGCCATACGCTATATACGGCAAAATATTCACAACAATATCTCTGCTGCCTCTCTGGCGGCTGAAGTACACCTTTCAGAAAACAGATTTTTACACCTGTTTCGAGAGCAGGTGGGTACCCCGCTGAGGCAATATATATTGTGGCAACGGCTTGCAGCGGCTACAGAGGCTTTTGTAGAGGGTAAATCGGTTAAGGAAGCTGCTTATGAAGCAGGTTTTTCAGATCCGGCTCATTTTTCCCGT
Source organism: Flavipsychrobacter sp. (assembly GCA_044227125.1). Lineage (GTDB taxonomy): Bacteria > Bacteroidota > Bacteroidia > Chitinophagales > Chitinophagaceae > Polluticoccus. Next base: position 80,219 of record JBGAFS010000002.1, on the reverse strand, counting down.
ACTTTCTTCCAGATGTGCGGCTCTTTGCCTTCTTCATATGCCGCCCTCAGGCCACACTATCATTTTGTATTCTTTAGGGACGAGGACTGGGCTTAACCGGGTTGTTCTTTTTAAAAATAGCCAGTTTATACAATTGTATAGCTGTTTTATTCAATCCCTGCGGGTTGCAGTGTAGTTATTTTGCACCTGTAAAAGTTATATGATATTACAATGATGCAGTTTATTACAAGAATGGGAAAAAGGAACCCGGCATTACAGCAACCTGAGATTAAAGCAGCAGTGAACGGAAATATTTTGAGTTTGCCTGTTGAATGGAAAATACTGTTTGCCGTATTGCTCCTGATGGGTTTACGTTTAGCAGGCATTATCTTCTTTATTCTGAGGGAATTATGATTGAATATTGTCCAATCCTGAGCATTAATTAAGTAACAATGGAAAATCTTTACACACTTCATGTAAAAAACATGGTATGCCAGCGTTGTATACTTACAGTAAAAAATATCCTCGCTTCTTTGCAGATAGCAGCAGTGAGAGTTGGCCTTGGTAAAATAGTTTTTTCAGAGGAGCCGGAGCCCGGCCATCGCAGGCTACTGGCCGAAAGTCTGCACCATGTAGGGCTTGAAATTATTGAAAGCAGGATAAGTCAGCTTATAGAAGATATAAAGCAATGTATAAGAGATTATATGGCTATGGGTATTGATGCACAGCAATATAAACTTTCAGGTTTTGTATCGGCAAGACTGGCCTATGATTTTGGTTACCTCAGCGATCTGTTCTCTAAAGTAGAGGGGATAACTGTAGAGCGATATTTTATGTTACAGCGGTTGGAAAAAGTGAAAGAGTTATTGACATACGACCAATTGTCACTTAGTGAAATTTCTTATGATACGGGCTTCAGTAGTGTACATCACCTGTCGGCGCAGTTTAAAAAACTGACCGGTCTTACGCCGTCACAATACAGGCAGTTGGCGGAGAAAGAAAGAATGCCACTGGACCTGGTAGGTGTGGAAAGTGTTTTTGAACAAAAATCTTTATACTAAAGTCGTTTTATGCCAGTTGATACATACAAGCTTGAAAATGGGTTATTAAAAAGCAGGTTTGCACTTGGAAAGGTAGAAAAAGAAGAAGTTGTCAGGTCTGTCAAACTGCTGATAAGCGAGGTGTATAGTGGTGAATTTGATTTCAGCCAGAATTTCAATTTCAGGCATTATATTCAATCCTGCATTTCAGTAGCATTTATGAAGGCTGATATATGGTTTATTGAAAGAGAAGGCAAAACTATTGCTCAGTCTGTTATTGATACAAGAGTAAATAAGGTAAAAGAACTGCTTGTGTATACAGACCTATCACCGGAAGCAATAGCAAGAAAACTGAATTTCCCTTCTTGCGCAGCACTTTCAGACGAATTATTACAACAGACAGGGTTATCTATTGATTTCTTCCTGAGAATGAAAAGACGAAAAGCTAATTTATGTCAAAAGCAGGGGAAATATTGCCGGACACAAGGCTTACCTGCCATATCAATTTTATAAATATCGGGAATAACACGGCATTTTTTTGTTTCTATACTCGATACACTTTCCGAATATTCAGACATAAAATCCCTGGAAATGATTAGTAACTCTCACAAAATGTTTTATCATATAATTGATACACCCGCAGGTAAAAAAAATATAAGGTTTGTATTCGAGGATATTAAATTACCTGACAGCAATTCTCGTGCTTATAATAAGGGTTTTGTAAGATTTAGTATTAAAACCAACAATAGCCTTGCATATTACACACTGGTAAAGAACAGGGCAGGTATATACTTTGATACAAATCCGGTGGTATTAACCAATTATGCGGAAAACAGAATAGCTGGTCCTGCAAGGGTTGTAAGTGCCGGCAGTACAGTGCCTGTATCTGTTTACCCCAACCCGGCCAATGATTTATTAACTGTAGAAACAGCAAGTTTACAATACAGTCAATTACAGATTGTAAATATGCTTGGACAAGTAGTGCTGGAAAAAACAATACGGACAAATGTTACCGAATTGTCTGTGGGGCATTTAGTCTCCGGTATTTATCAACTGGTGCTGAGCGGTGATAATGATGTGAAGGTAATTAAGATAGAAAAGCAATAAGTATTTAAAACAAATAGCCACTGATTATCAGTGGCTATTGCAGTTAATCCCGGTTGTAAGGGTTGTTTACTTAGTTTGCATTTACAATCTGAAAGAGCTTTACTTCGAGCTATTTCTTTTTCTTTTCAACAAGGTTCATATGACATTTGGAACATTTGCCTGGTTTATCAGTAACCACATCGGGGTGCATAGGACAAGTATATTGTACTGTCTTTTGTTCTTTTTTTTGCTTTGTGGTGTCTGTCTTCGACTGGGCTGTTACATTAACATTGCCCAGTAAAATGAAACTGAATGTAACTGCTGCTAAAATTGTTTTTTTCATTGTATCCTGATTTATTGTTGATTTAATAAGTTAATGTTATACCTGCACCCAGTCCCATGTCACTATCGTAGTGCGATGAAAGAGAGATGTATTTGGTAAGTATATACCTGAACCCGGCCATGTACTCTTTATCGGTATTGAGCATGATATTAAGCCTGAGTCTTTTGGCTACAGGTATGTCTTCTCTGCCTAATTGAAACCTGATCTTGCCGTTGCCGTCAATACGCATATCTGCTTCCAGCAGCATAGGCAATGTATACCTTATACCCGCAACAACTGTCTGGCGATTGGGCTTATTACTCTTCTGGCCAAACAAATTATATTCTTCGCTGCCGAAAATATTTCTGTTACCTCCTTCGTGGCCGTTGTTCATTACATATTTCATATCCTTATGGTGATAGTCGAAACCAATATATGGATACCACCACTGCATTTTGCCCAGGTAGCGGCCCAGCATAGTTTCACTTTCGTATCCATGTTCTGCATGCGTGCCAAGGTGCCACATGGTCTCCAGTTTCCAGCGTGTATTGGCAACCATAGCTTCACCATCACTGCCATTTGTTTCCAGGCCTATGTTTGTCATGAAGTGAAACATCCTGTCTTCCCTGTAGAGCATTTTGCGGGCGTATTTTGGATTGGATATTTCAGGGTTTGCAGGAGAAGATTCATAAGAGAATACACGGCCCATACCGCTCATCATATGATAGAGTATATGGCAGTGGAAGAACCAGTCTCCGCTTTCTGTAGCTGCAAACTCAATAGTGTCTGTTTCCATGGGCATAATATCAAGCGTATTCTTCAGTGGAGAATATTCGCCCTGACCGTTTAGTACCCTGAAGAAATGTCCATGCAGGTGCATCGGGTGGCGCATCATAGTGTTGTTGAACAGTATGATGCGGACATTAGTTCCTTTCTTTATCTGTATCGTATCTGCCTCAGATACTGTTTTATTATTGATGGTCCATACATATCGGTTCATATTACCCGTCAATTCAAAATGCAGGATGCGGGTAGGGGCATCAGGTAGTGTAGTTTTCCTGGTTGCCCTGAGCATGGTATAATTAAGCGTCTTAATGCCTGAGCTGCCGCTGTTCATATCTTCCCATTTTCCGCCAATGTATTTTCCTATTGTGCCGCCATAATTATTTGTAATTGTACGTGTAGCAGTATCTGAATCAGATTGCGCGCCATAAACCGTATTGCCGTATTTTATGTCACTGCCACCGGTTATCTCCGGGTACATTACTGTATTCATATCCATCACCTGATTAGTCATGGTCATATCTTCCATGCCGGTAAGGTTGCCATTCATCTTCATCATGTTATTCATCATCTCCATACCTGCAAAGTATTTGAGCCTGGGCAGGTGCGGTGCTATTACCTTAGGCCCGGTTCCCAGCCAGATTGATGTGCTTTTGGTTCTGTCTTCAGGTGTGGCCAGGAATTCGTAGCTGTGTTTGTCATCCGGAATAGTGACGATAATATCATAGGTTTCAGCTACTGCTATCAACATCCTGTCTACGTCTACTGGTTCTACATCTTCACCATCGTTTGCAATAACCGTTATTTTGCCACCTGCCCACGTAAGCCAGAAATAGGTAGATGCGCTGCCATTTACTATTCTCAGGCGAACTTTTTCCCCTGGCTTAAAGTCAGGATATTCTCCATCATACATGCCATTGATGAGAAAACGTTCATAGTACACATCGCTCACGTCCATAGCCAGCATACGTTTCCATTCGTTTACTACTTTGATCCTGAATGCTCCTTCATTGATAGCCTCGGCATAGCTCTGCATTGAATTCTTTTTAATGGCAAACCAGTCTGTAGCCATATGCAGGCTGCGGTCTACTTCTTTGCTTTTCATATTGGTCCAGTCGCTTAAAACAACTGCGAGTTGTTTATAAGCAGGCTCTTCTCTTTTATGAATAATCAAAGCGCCGTAGAGCCCGTCCTGCTCCTGAGACCCCGCATGAGAGTGGTACCAATATGTTCCGTTTTGTATAAGGGGGAATGTAAACAGGTGAGATGCACCGGCTTTGATAGGTGCTGTAGTTAGATAAGGTACACCATCATGCTGATTGGGTAATATAAGCCCGTGCCAGTGTACCATTGTAGCCTCTTTGAGTGTATTGTGAACCCATATTTCAGCTGTGTCGCCTTCATTGAACTCAAGTGTGGGCGCCGGCAAAATGCCATTTACGGTTATAGCCCTGCGCATTTTACCTGTTCCATCATAACTAACAAGGCTGTCGCCAATGTAGAGGTCATACCTTACTCTGCGCGGAGCAGTTGCAATAACCACATTAGCGGGTGTTGTGTTCATTGTGCTTTTTTCAGCATTTGCGGCAGAGGTATCAACATGAGGATGTTCTTTCTGCGCATTATCTGTTGACTCAGTATGATGATGCACATCGGTGTGATTATGCTGAGATGGAGCTTTTACGGTTTTTTTCTCAAGTTTCATGCCGCATATCGGGCAATCACCGGGCTTGCTTTCCTGTATCTGCGGGTGCATGGGGCAGGTATATATTACCTGCGTTTGCATTTTGCCCGATTGGGGGAAAGCGGAATATCCTGTAATAAGGAGGATGAATGTTATAATGAGTTTTAGTTTCATCGGATGTTGTTTTAAAAAGGATTATTACAACGGATACGGGTGCTAACGAACCATATGCCTATCTGCAGCATCTCTTACTGAAAAATTTCCGTATCCATTGTAATATCCTTCTGTGCATTTTACTTAATAGGTTCTGCTGTGTAACCTGCTTTTTTAATTGCTTCAACTATCTGTGTTTCAGTTATATTATCTGCTACTACAGATAGTGTCTTTTCCGGACTTTGAAGGTCTACTTCCCAATTGTCTTCGCCTGCTGTCTCATTCAGAAAAGGCTTTACTTTAGCTTCACATCCTGTACACTTAATGTTGGTCTTAAATTTTAACGTGTTCATAAAAACTCTATTTATTATTACAAAATTCGTAAGCTTTTATTGCTCTGTTGTTACAGCTTCTTTTGTTTAGTTTATATAATTTTCACCAACTGAAAGATTCTATTGTCACTGTGTCGTTTAGCGGATGACTCTGGCACAACAGAACATAGCCTTCTTCTACTTGTTCTTTGGTAAGGGCATAATTTCTGCGCATGGCCAGTTCTCCTTCCAGCTTTTTAGCTATACACATACCGCATGTGCCTGATTTACATGAATAGCGAAGTGCTATTTTATCTTTAAGAGCGCTGTCTAAAATTGTTTCTCCGGGCAATACCTCTATAAGATTTGTTTGGTCGTTGTGGTGCAACAGTACCTCGAGTGTTGAATCTGGCAATACCAGGTTGTCGTCAGGTTCCGGGCTTTTGTAGAAATATTCTCTGTGTATAGATTCATTTTTTATGCCAAGGCTCTCAATGGCGCTTTGTATGTTCCCTATCATTTCTTCAGGCCCGCAGAGGAAATAATGAGCTGCTGTCATTTTTTCTTTCAGAACCTCTTTTACCAGCTTTTTAAATAGCAGCTTGGTTATTCGTCCGTTTATTATGTCAATACCATTAGTAGCTGTCATATCCTGCGACAGGAAATAGTATACATGAAGCCTCATATTGTATTTTTCGCGAAGTGCTTCTATTTCTTTATAGTACAGTATGTCTTGTAACGTTCTTGAACCATAAAGTAATACTACTTCATTATCAGAATAATGTAAGCTGTATTTTAACATAGACATCACAGGTGTTATGCCTGAGCCTGCAGCTATCAGTACAATAGGGCCTGTTTTTGCAATATTATCTGATAGATAGAAGTTGCCCATTGGACCCTCTATGTTCCATTGTTCAATGTTTTCAATATTATCTACTACATAATTACTGAAAATACCACCCTGTATACGCTTTATAGTTACTTCGGGAATTTCATTCAGCTCTGGCACTGATGATAATGAGTATGATCTTGTAATGTACTCACCACCTATCGTTAACATGATATTTATAAACTGCCCCGGTTTATTATTGAAACTGTCTGTAGGTTTTAACCATACCGTAACCGAATCCTGCCCTTTGCGTTCGAAAGAGTGGGTTGTCCACGTGCTGTATGCCATGATCTATATCTTTTTCAGTTTTAGCCTGAGACTGTTTGATACGACACTTACTGAGCTTAAAGCCATGGCAGCGCCCGCTATCATAGGGTTCAGCAAAAATCCATTTACAGGATATAGTATACCTGCAGCGATTGGTATGCCTATCAGGTTATAAATGAATGCCCAAAACAGGTTTTGTCGTATAGCATTCACGGTATACTTTGAAATGTTTATAGCGTCAGGTATTTTAGACAGATCGGATGAGATGATTGTCATTTTAGCTACATCCATTGCTATATCACTTCCCCGGCCCATTGCTATGCTTACATCTGCAAGTGCCAGTGCGTTACTGTCGTTAATACCATCTCCTACCATTGCCACTATTTTGCCTTTTTGCTGTAGTTCCTTAATAAATTCGGCTTTATGTGCAGGTAATACTTCTGCCTTGAAGTTTGATATGCCTACTTCGCCGGCAATAGCCCGGGCAGTAGCTGTATTGTCGCCGGTGAGCATATATACATCTATGCCTGATTTTTGCAATTCTGCAATGGCTGTTACCGAGCTGAGTTTTATAGTGTCGGCAATACCCGCTATAGCGATGATCTGCTTGTCATCAGAAAAATATATTACTGTTTTAGCCTGCTTCAGCCAGGCAGATGCTAATTTTTTCGTGTCATCAGTTAAGGTAATATTATGTTGCTCCATTAGCTTTTCAGAGCCTACATAATAAACCTGCTTATTTACAACTGCCTTTGCACCCAGACCGGTGATACTTTCAAAGTTTTCGACCGGCAGTATATTTTTGCCAGACAGGTATTTCACCACTGCCTCTGCGAGCGGATGTTCTGATTGTCGTTCTATTGACGACAGTATATCTGCTGCCCCGGGCATATTGTTTATCCATTTTATGTCTGTAACAGATGGTCTGCCTTCTGTGATGGTGCCGGTTTTATCAAGAACCACCGCGTCTATTTTCTTTGCCAGTTCAAGGCTTTCAGCGTCTTTTATCAGGATACCATTGTCAGCACCTTTGCCCACACCAACCATAATGGCTGTAGGCGTGGCCAGGCCTAATGCACAAGGGCACGCTATTACCAATACGGTGACCATAGCAAGCAGTCCCTGTGTAAAGCCGTTATCGCCCCCTAAGATGATCCAAATAACAAATGTGAGCAGCGAAATACCTATGACCACAGGTACAAATACACCGGCAATTTTATCTACCAGTTTTTGCACCGGTGCTTTACTGCCCTGAGCTTCCTGCACCATTTTAATTATCTGCGCAAGTATGGTATCGCCCCCTACTTTTTCTGCCATGAACTGGAAGCTGCCCTTCTGATTGATGGTACCGGCAAATACTTTGTCGCCTTTGTTTTTGGATACCGGTACCGGCTCGCCGCTTATCATGCTTTCATCTACAAAAGATGTGCCTGTGACTACACTGCCATCAACGGCTATCTTCTCACCCGGTTTTACCAGTAATGTATCTCCAACCTGCACCTTACCTATGGGTATCTCCATCTGGTGACCGCCGTGGTGTACTATGGTTACTGTTTTTGGTTGCAGCCCTATGAGCTTTTTAATTGCAGAAGAAGTATTTCCTTTAGCTTTTTCTTCTAACAGCTTACCTAATAAGATAAAAGCTATGACAACTGCAGATGCCTCGAAGTATACATGGGCATGCAGGCCCCTGTTGTGCCAGTAGTGCGGATTTAGGGTGTTGAACACACTGAACAGGTAAGCAACGCCTGTGCTCAAAGCTACCAGTGTATCCATATTCGCTGTTCTGTGTTTTGCCTGTTTCCATGCATTAATGAAGAAATGCCTGCCGGTAACAGCAACCACAGGAGTGGCTAATGCCCACATAATGTAATTGGCATATGGCATATCCATGAAGAACATACCAATTATCATTAGCGGCACTGATAATATAATGGTAGCTATAGTTTTACGGCGCAAGCTGTTGAATTTCTCTTTATGTATTTCTTCCAGCGCCTCTCTTGCATCATCGCTTTCGTCTGTCATCAGGTCATAACCTATAGATTGCAATGCGGCTTTAAGTTTTTGTGTATCGGTTATTGATGGTATGAATTCTATATTGGTGCTGGCATTGGCATAGTTAACGCTTGCATTTATTACACCCGGTTGACTCTTTAGCATACTTTCTGTGCTGACAGCACATGCCGCGCAGGTCATGTTAAGTACTGGGTACGTTTTTTTTACTGCAGGTACATCATATCCAAGCTCCCTGATTACGCGTACAGCTTCCGGGATTACAGTTTCAGGAGAGTCGGTTTCAATTACAGCTCTACGGTTATTTAATTCTACCTGGTGGTGCCTGATATCTTTAATGCCTGCCAGCCCCTTGTCCACGATGAGTGCACAATGCTCACTGTCAACGTCCTCTAATGGGATATATGTCGTTTTTGAATCGTTCGCCATAATAATACTTTTGTACAAGCAAAATTCCGGCAGTAAGAGGGAACGATTGTTACATAATTATCTAATAATCTTACAATATTTACACCTTATCAATAGACTTCCTCTTTTCCCTGATGGTTTTAAAGTATGATGGGGTAAAGCCGGTTACCTGTTTGAACTGGCTGCTCAGGTGCGCTACACTGCTGTAGCCAAGAAAATCAGCTATCTGAGATAGAGTTAACTCGTCATATACCAGCAGTTCTTTGGCTTTTTCTATTTTTTGCCTGATCAGGAATTTCTCAATTGTGATACCTTCAATCTCTGAAAAAAGGGTGCTGAGGTAGTTGTAGTCGTAATGCAGTTCCTGAGATAAGTGATCGGACAGGTTTATTTTACGTTCAGGAGCCTCTTTTTGTACTAATTGTATAATGCTGTTTTTTATCTTTTCTATTATCCTGCTGCGCTTATCATCAATTATTTCAAACCCCACCTTTTCGAGTATTGTATTAAGCTCGGCTTTTTTTTCTTCTGTAATATCCTCAGACAGTTCTACCTGGCCCAGTTCTACAGAAACAGGATGCAGGTTTAGTTTTTCTAATTCAGATCTCACAACCATTACACACCGGTCGCAAACCATGTTTTTAATATAGATCCTCATTGTATAATAAATGTCCGGGTACACAAAGCTACACATCTGATGATAAACTTTGAATCCCGGGGCTATTTATCATTGTTATTTATCTCCGAGATCATTGGGCCTGATATAGTTGATTGTATATAGATATTTAACTGTATATTAGATAGTTGACACCATACCGAAAGTAATCTTGATTATTTATGTAGTGCTGAGGTCTATATATTCAACATCTATAGCATCTCCGGTGGTAGTTGGAGCAACCTTAATATTGCAGTAGGCTCTGTAAACAGTACCGGTATTTATACACGGCTGCAAAAGGTATTGATACAGTCTATTACCGGTACATATCTAATGGCTGCACAGCAAATATCAGGAAAGCAGTGGTAGTGTAAGAGCAGGGTAGCGCTGCCGTTACGGGTGGCAGCTATATCTGTAAAGCTGAGTTGCTGCAATTGATGGCATCTATTGCAGACGGTACATGGGCCGTCAACAATACTGCTGCTGCCACTTACTAATGGATAAATTGCAGCAATAATCAACCGACACCCGGCGCAACTAATGCTACCTGCATAGCAAATGCAGATGGGCAATACGCTGTAATAGCTACTTACCTTGGTTGTGCTGATACTTCGGGTTGTCTTACGGTATCAGGCTTAGGTGTAGAAACTATCAAAGACTCATCGGGGATACTTATTATACCCAACCTGGCTACTGAATTTGTGAATATACAAACATGAGACAGACTTGCGACTTCCATCAAATTATATGGTTAGTAGGTAGGTTCATAAAACAGATCATGCCCCAAGCGTAGCTGTAGGTCATGAATATCAGCGATCTTCCTAAAGATATATACCAGCTACACATTAGCTTTTCACTACTTGTTTAAGCGTCTCGCTAAGACCAACAAATAATGCAAGCTTCTGGACTGCATTTAAAGTGATTCGTTTCGGATTAGAACCTGATTGCAATTGAAACTGAAGTGATAATAAAACTGAAGCAGGTCATTAAACAAAAAAGCCACTGAATATCAGTGGCTTTTTTCGAGTGATCCGGTTGGGACTCGAAATGCCTTTCTATCCCCCTGAAAATCAATCACTTTATTTTCTTACTCGATTTTTACTCGATTAACTTAAGAGCTTTGGCGAAAAGCGAGCCTTTGTTACTCAGGTTTACTTATCGTTACAAAGATAGATAATTCCTCTATGCTTTGAAACTACAACATCGAATTTAAGTCATTATCTTAGTAAGTAATTCCTTAAAATGAGTGTTGCATGAAGGACATCCCTGTACGGAAAATTGCTACTCCCCAGAAAATAGAAAATCCTCAGGGGCGATTTAGTGTTAGGACAGTTACTGAAGTGCTGAAAGGAGAAGACATGGTTCACGATCTTCATCGCCATGATTTTTATTTCATACTAGCAATTAACAAAGGAAAAGGAATTCATGAAATAGACTTCACGAAATATGATGTGATTGACCGAACTATATTTATTCTTAGACCAGGCCAGGTACATCAATTAGAACTCAAAAGTAATTCTTCAGGTTATCTGATAGAATTTGATGGAACATTTTACAAACCAAGCGATAGTATCACAGTTGAAAGGTTAAAAAAAGCTACAAAGAAAAACGTTTGTCAATTTAAAGCAGATATTACAAAATCTATATTTACACCTCTTGATACTATTTTTAAAGAGTTTAGTAACAGGCAGGAAGGATATATTGATGTCATCAAGGCAAATCTTGATATTTTCTTTATTGAGTATATACGTCAAAGTAAGAATGAGCAGCCAGCTTCAACAGGCACAAATACCTATAATCAAGAAAGATTCGACGAGCTAAGAGACCTTCTGGAATCCAAAATTGGTCAGTTGAAAACAGTGTCTCAGTATGCTGAACTTCTTAGTTTATCTGCATATCAGTTAAATGCCATAACAAAAGCAATGGTAGGCAAGACTGTATCTGATATGATAAATGACCAAATACTATTAGAAGCAAAAAGATACTTACTGGCTACATCTAGCCAGGTTAAGGATATCGCGTATCATTTAGGTTATGAAGATGTGTCTTATTTTATTCGATTCTTTAAGAAGCATACAAATACCTCTCCTGAAGTATTCAGGCAGAAATTTAAATAAGTGCTGTTTAACTTAATTTTTGTCCTATCAATGACCCTATAAACTGTTCTACTTTTGTGAAAGAATTTTATTAATCATAAAAGTAGAAGATATGAATCCAAAAATTAAAATGATAATGGCCTTAAAGATTTGGGCTGTTATCTATCCTTCAATTACAGTATTTCTTTTTTTATTCGGCGGCATTTTGTCTGAACTGCCCTTGTTATTAAGAACATTCATCTTAACGGTGTCACTCGTCCCATGGATGGTGTTTGGCGGCTTGCCTTTGTTGGAAGCAATCCTCAGATTGTTCAAAACAAATAATGCAATTCATAATAACCATCACGCCAATAACAGCTGATGTTACCTAGACGCGATTTCGTAAGGCAAATGGGGATCCTACTAGCAACGGTATCTATCCCATTCCCTGTATTCAGTAATTCAAGAAATAAAACAATGAGAGATCTAAAACAGTATGATGTAATAATAGTTGGTGGAAGTTATGCAGGTCTTGCAACTGCTATGGCATTAGGGAGAGCATTACGACATGTACTTGTAATTGATAGCGGAAACCCGTGTAATAAGCAAACTCCACACTCTCATAACTTTCTCACTAACGACGGGAAAGCTCCGGCTGAAATCGTAGCCTTAGCAAAAGAACAAGTAAGCAACTATGAATGTGTAACATTATTAAATGGTATGGTTATAAATGGGGAAAAAACCACTGAAGGATTTGATATTGAGCTTGCGTCGGGTGATAAATACAAGGCTAAGAAACTTGTTTTGGCAACAGGCATTAAGGATGTGCTTCCTTCAATTCCGGGTTTTGCAGAATGTTGGGGTATAAGTGTTTTACATTGTCCATACTGTCATGGTTTTGAAGTGCGGGGACAAAATACTGGAATACTGGCAAACGGAGATCTCGCCATGGAACTTGCGCCACTAATTTCGAACTGGACTAATGATCTTACTATATACACAAACGGGCCATCAACATTGACTTATGAACAGTCGACTAAGCTAAGAAAACATAATATAGGAATCGTTGAGGACAAGATTGCTCAACTTGAACATAATAAGGGCTATGTAAGTAAAATAGTATTTGACAACGGCAGAAAGACCTCAATAACAGCCTTGTATGCACGCCTGCCGTTTGTTCAACATTCGTCTTTGTCTAAAGAATTAGGGTGTGAAAGTACTCACGAAGGGTATATCAAGATCGATCCGGCACAAAAAACCACAATCCCTGGAGTTTTTGCCTGTGGTGACAACACAACAAGAATGCGAACAGTCGCTAATGCTGTTTCGATGGGGACAACTACTGGTTTAATGGTCAATAAAGAACTTATAGAGCAAGAATTCTAACAGGCTAAAAGATTCCTACATAGAGTTGTGATAGATGTCATTTAATTAATCTCAAATAAACAAAAATGAAAATTGTAATTGTTGGTGCAAGCGGCACCATGGGCACTTATTTGTCCAAAGCGTTCGAGAACGAACATGAAGTAATCCGGGTTGATTACAAAGAAGGAGATGTAACAGTAGACATTACTTCCCCTGAAGAAATTGAAAAGATGTACAAACAGATAGGTGCATTCGATGCTCTTATTTGTACTGCAGGACCGACACACGTTGGCCCTTGGAATACCTTAGACCATAACACGTTCAGGAAAGGTGTAGAGGGGAAAATGATGGGCCAAATTAATTTGGTGCTGATTGGCCAGCATTATATCAATCCTAAAGGCTCATTCACACTTATTACAGGTGCATTAACGCATGATCCCCAGAAAAACTTTGCAAATGCATCTGCTGCTAATGCGGGTGTGGAGGGTTTTGTAAGAGCCGCAGCGATTGAATTGCAGAATGGTATTCGTATAAATGCTGTAAGCCCGACAGTTATTGAAAACTCTCCTCAATACTTCCCTTATTTTCCTGGTGATATTCCGGTAACAATGAAACAACTTGAATTCGGTTTCAGAAAGGGAATATTTGGTGCTAGTACTGGTCAGGTAATTAAACCGTACTAATTATTTTTTAACAGGGTCGTTACATGAGTGTGACGACCCTTATAATATCAAGAAAGTGAGAAACTTAGCATTAATAATTGTGTTCTTATTGTTTACCACACAAGTAAAAAGTCAAATTTATTTCCTGCGCTATGACGATAATTTTAGCTACTTAAAAAATGATAGCGCTCATAAGAAAGGTGCTGAAAACCTAAAGTACATACCTATAGGTTCTGTTGGCAATATATCGTTAGGAGGTGAGGTTCGTGAACAATTGCAGTATTACAATAATTTCAATTTTGGCGACCCCCCATCTAAACCCAACCAATCAACTACCTGGCAACTTTGGCATAGAGCAATGGCTCATGCTAACGTTGAATTAGGCCGACAAACACGAATTTTCGCTCAACTCGGAAGCACATTCCGATTTTTAAACGATAATCCGGCAATACCTGAGATTGACGAAAATCATTTAAACCTTCATCAGTTATTTGGTGATTATAAATTCAGTAAAAATTTGATGGCAAGGATTGGAAGGCAAGAAATGAGTTATGGTAGCCATCGGCTTATTACTTTTCGTGAAGGGCCAAATACAAGGCTTTCATTTGATGCAGTTGTATTAAAGTATACATCTAATAAAAGAAAGTTAGATTTATTGGCTGCAAGCCCAGTAATTTCAAGAAAGGGCGTGTTTGATGATGGTACACTAAAAGACTTCATCTTGGGGGCTTACGCTACTGAAAAGATTTCTCCGAAATGGTTAGTGTTAGATTACTATTTACTGAATTTCGAATCACACAGACGCAAATACAACTACCAAGAAGGAATCGATAGCAGACGAGTAGTTGGCTTCAGGGTGTTTTCGCAAAACGACTTTGTTAACTATGAGGCTGAAGCTACATACCAGTTTGGTAAGTTTAATCAACTGCATGTAAATGCATTTAGCCTCTCTGCAGACATAAATTTTAGCCTGATGCCCCAAGGCAAGTTCGTATCTGGCATTGCAGGAAATTATGTTTCAGGAGATAAAAACAAAAGTGACAATAAATTAAACACATACAATTCCTTGTTTTCAAAACCGCAATATGGATTAACTGCACCAATAGGTGCAAGTAATATTATTACCGTCAATCCATATTTACGCTTTAAGCCAACTACAAAGCTGAACGTTATGACCGCATGCTATTTCTTATGGCGAGCAAGCAATCAGGATGGGTCTTATACACCCGATGGAACAGAATTGCGCCCGAGGCCTGATAGACTGTTTTTAACAGCAGAAAAAGCAATTGGTACATTATTGACATTGGAGTCAACATACACAGTTAATCAACATCTTTCTTTAGCATTTGATGCTTCGGAATTTTTTGCTGGAAAGTTTTTACAACAAACGGGTCAAGGAAATGATATTACTTACTTGACATTTAGAGTTGGCTACAAATTATGATTGAAAATTAGATGGCGCGCCACCATCACATTGATTATTAACTTCTTATATTGTGATTGAATTTTGTGCGATATGTGTATGTGAAAGAATGTTGCAGTTGAAAAAATGGCAACTGTTCAAAAGATTGAAAAACAATTATCTGATGGATTCACAAAGCAGTATAGAAGAAATCTTCTACAAATTCTTAATGGAGTATACATTTGACGAGAAGACGCTGGACTATAGTGTTGTGCAGAAACACATCGCTGTAATACAAACACTAAACAACTTGGGCAATTCAGGATATAATATATTTGACATATGCAAGCGTCAGATATTATTCTATTCATCAAATTTCGGACAGCTATTAGGTTATACGCCTTCTGACTATGGAGAAAACGGGCAACATTTTTTTTCAGGAAAAATCCACCCGGACGATGCGCTAGAGTTAAGTGTAAAATCCGTCACTATGCTAAGGCTTTTTAATACCTTTCCCAGCACTGAAAAACTAAGCCACAAACTAATTAGCGAGTATAGAATGTTGAATGCAGCCAATAAGTATGTGCGCCTTATAGAACAATACCAAATAATTGAATTAGACCCAACAGGTCAAATTTGGCTTATGATGGGTGTGGTTGATATATCGCCTAATCAGGACGAAGAAGTCGGTGCTAAGAGCCAGTTACTTAATTTCAAAACAGGAGAATTCATTCCACTGGATATTGATACAAAGCCAAAGGTTGAATTAACCAAAAGAGAAACCGAAATTCTGAAGCTTGTAAAACAAGGCTATTTGAGCAAGGAAATTTCCAGCAAACTATCTATCAGCTTGCATACAGTAAACACCCACCGCCAAAGATTCCTGGAAAAACTAGGTGTTAGCAACTCCCTAGAAGCAGTCACATTTGCTTCTAAATTCGGCCTCCTCGGCTAAAAATACTGATATATCAGTATTGTACAAAATGCGGTTTGGGAGGACTTTTGCACCCGATAACCGAACAGAATACGATGCGATTTTCTTTAATGTGGATGCTTGTTTTTTTGCGTAGCACCTCATGGTTAGTGAGGACTAGTCTTATGGTTATCAAAGAAATAATCAAATAGCATAAATAAAATCTCGCAATATGAAGGCGTTTACAAGATACCGGTATGGTGGATCTGAAACATTGAAAATTGAAGAAGTAGCTCTACCTGGTCTACTTGATAACCAGGTACTAGTTAAAGTACTTGCCAACTCGGCAAACCCGGCAGATTGGCATATTCTTCGTGGCGACCCATTCTTCTCACGATTTACTTACGGTTTATTCAGACCTAAAAACAAATTGATTGGTTCAGATTTTTCAGGCATCGTAATCCGGGTTGGAAAATTAGTAACTCGTTTTAAAGCGGGAGATAAGGTTTTGGGTTCAACTTTAAAGGGAGGGGCATATGCAGAGTATATCAGTGTGCCTGAAAATGCATGCGGGCACATGCACGAACATACCAGTTATACTGATGCAGCCAGTCTGCCAATTGCAGGTCTCACAGCATTTCAGGCGCTTATAAAGCATGGTGCTCTTCAGCCTGGTGAAACTGTATTAATTAATGGAGCAACAGGTGGCGTGGGCCACTTTGCCGTACAAATAGCAAAGGCGTATCAGGCAAAAGTTACTGCTGTGTGCTCAAGTAATAGCATTGATTTTGCAAAAAGTTTAGGTGCCGATGAAGTGATAGCCTACAATAAGGAGAATATTCATCAACACAATGGCAAGTATGACCTTGTTATTGACTTCCATGGCAACCTCGCATATCAGGATTATTTGCGAATGGGCAAAAGAGGAGTGATGGTAGGCTTTACCAACATGAAGCATATGATCGCATTACTTTTCAAATCTGCTACGGGTAAATTACCTATAAGGCAATTTACAGTAGATATAAACACGGCTGATCTTGATATACTAGTATCTATGGTACAACAAAATAAAGTCACTCCTCGAATAGAAAAAACATACTCCTTCAAACAAATACCCGAAGCAGTTACATACATCGAGGGAATGCATGCAAAAGGGAAAGTAGTAATGATATGGGAAGAATAATCGAGCAAAGATTTACAGATATTATTTAAGACAGACATGTTATAAATAAGCAAACTTTCGACGGATCAAGCTTCTAGGTAACTAATACTGTATTGCTTATTCAGGAATAACAGAAATCGACAAAAATCAGAAAACATTGACAAATCTTCTATAAATGAAGATTGGGAAAGTATTGCCCATAAAAATTAAATCAATCAAATATCGTAACAATTAAAAATTCAATTTATGAAAGCAACATTTAATTCAGCATCAATGATCGTAGCATTTGCACTTGTTATTTCAACATCGCAGACATCATTTTCTCAAACAAGCAGGTTTGGTATTTCATTAAACTCATTGACTACAAATTTCAATTACGGCAAATCAAACTCTTCAATGCAGTCTTACAAGCAAAACTTCAGAGGCTTGCAGGTTGGTGTTAGTTACCAAATTGGTGTCGCACCCATGTTTTCTATTGTGCCGGAACTATACTATGCCATGAAGGGCGGCATACTTACATCTAATAACCCTGTTACGGTGAACAAATCAACGCTACGTCTAAACACATTAGATTTACCAATACTGGCACGTATTCATTTTGATCAGTTTCATATAAATGCCGGGCCTTATGTTGCATATACACTTGGTGCAAGATTAAAAACTGAAGGCTCAGCAACTATACCTGAAACAAAAGTATCAATACCTCTTGGCAGCAATGGGTTAAAACGTTGGGACTATGGCTTGCAAGCAGGTGCGGGCTACGATTTCAGGCTTAAAAAGTCAACTCTCGCACTTGATGTAAGGTATGGATACGGCCTTGCGAATTTATCCGAGAATATTGAACGATATAACAGGATGCTCAACATAAGCCTAACCATCAGAAAATAAAATAATCTCGAGCTTTTGATGCTTTGGAAAATTTTGGTAAAAGTTGTAGTGCTCACGTGCCGTAATGGGCAATACATAACCCATATGGTTAATTAAAGAATAGTCCTATATAACTAAATAATCGTCCTACCTAGCCCCTTCTATTGCGAGATACTTTTGTATCAGAAATCAGAATAATAATCAATAAATATACTTTATGAAAATGAAAGCTATTATAACGTCGTTACTGCTATTCGCATGTATTGCCGCTTTTGCTGCTAACAAGACCTACTTCGGTCATATTCGCGATGCTAATACCGGTGAAATTATGATTGGCGCAGTGATAACCGTTAAGAATCAACCGCAAGCAGGTACTGTAACCAATGAATATGGTTTCTACTCAATAACACTTACTGATGAACCTAATACACTTATTGTAAATTACGTTGGATACAAACCCACAGAGCTATCGCTAAATGCTGGTAGTATTGAAAAACAGGATATAACCTTAACAGCCGCAGCTATACTAAAAGAAGTAACAATAAAGGCTGGCAATGCAAAAAGCATACGGGATGCTCAAATGGGTGTAGAAAAACTAAATGTTACAGAAATTAAAGCTATACCTGTACTGTTTGGGGAGAAGGATGTTCTGAAAACACTTCAGTTATTGCCGGGTGTTAAATCAGCCGGCGATGGTAATAGTGGATTTTATGTGCGTGGTGGAGGTGCCGATCAGAATCTTGTTCTGCTTGATGAGGCTATAGTGTATAATCCATCCCATTTACTTGGCTTTTTCAGTACGTTCAATTCTGATGCAATCAAAGATGTAACCCTGTATAAATGTGCAATGCCTGCCCAGTACGGTGGTCGACTTTCGTCTGTAGAAGATATTCGAATGAATGACGGTAACTCGAAAAGCTATCATGTAGGTGGTGGAATCGGGTTGATTGCTTCTAGGCTTAATATTGAAGGCCCGCTAGGTTCAGATAAAGGATCGTTTTTAGTTGCAGGACGTCGAACATACGCAGATGCGATAGTAAATCTATGGCAAGGCAACAGCAATGGTAGAAAGCTATATTTCTACGATTTGAACCTAAAAGCTAATTATAAGTTAAGTCAAAAAGACAGGGTGTATTTATCGGGATATTTTGGGCAAGATAGGTTAGGATTAGGAAGCGATTTTGGATTGAATTGGTCAAATAAAACTTCTACCCTTCGTTGGAACCATTTGTTTTCTTCAAAGGTGTTTTCAAATACTTCATTGATCTACTCAGATTATAACTACGTGATTAATATTAACCCTGGGATGGGAGACTTTGAAATGCGTTCACAAATCCGTGACTGGAATTTAAAAGAAGAGATTTCAGTGTACAAATCCAATCGTGCATCGTATAAATTTGGTTTAAATGCCATTCATCATACAGTTACTCCAGGTAAGATTACTAATAAAACAGCAGGCTATGAATTCGCTTTGCAAAATAGAAAATCAATAGAGAGTGCCCTTTATTTCAGCGGCAATCTGAAAGTCAATCCAAAGCTAAATCTGGATTACGGTGTAAGAATGGCTGCTTTTGCAGCTCTTGGTTCTGGTGATTACTATACATTAGATGAGCATAAAAACATAGTTGATACAACTACTTACAACAGTGGTCAAGTTGCGCAAATGTATTTTATCCCTGAACCCAGACTATCTATAAGCCAGATGCTTTCATCTGCATCCTCTATTAAATTATCATATGCGCGTAATTCACAGTTTCTACATCTGATATCCAACAGCACATCCGCTAACCCAACAGACAAATGGATCTCATCTAATAATTCGATCAAACCAGGCATTTCTGATCAGGTGTCAATAGGATACTATCAATCTATGCATGATGGCAAATATGAGTTTAGTACTGAAGCATACTACAAAACACTGATGAACGAAGTTGACTACAAGGATGGTGCTGATGTATATGGCAACGATGCAATAGAAACACAATTGCTTATAGGTAAAGGACGTGCATATGGTGTTGAGTTGTTGCTAAAAAAGAAAACAGGCAAACTTACTGGCTGGATTGGTTACACCCTCAGCAGGTCAGAAAGAAAAATTGATGGCATCAATCATAATGATTGGTATGCTATGCGGCAAGATAAAACGCATGATATATCGATCGTGGGTATCTATAGTCTTACAAAAACATGGACACTTAGTGGTACTTTTGTTTACTCAACCGGCAACGCGGTTTCATTCCCGTCAGGCAAGTATAGCGCAGCAGGAAATACTGTGTTTTACTATACCGAAAGGAATGGGTATAGGATGCCTGCTTATCACAGGCTAGACATTGCGGCTACAAAGCAATTATCTCACAAAAAGCGTTTTACATCTGAATTGTCACTTGGTATCTATAATGTTTATGGCCATGACAACCCATATACAATAACCTTCAGACAAAGCAACGACAATCCTGAAAAAACAGAAGCAGTTCAAACTACACTCTTTAAAATAGTTCCATCAATTACATACAACTTCAAATTCTAATAATAATGAAAAATCTATCCGTAATATTCATTGCATCTTTTGCTCTGGTCAATAGTTCTTGTCAAAAGGTTATAAACATTGACCTCAATAAAAGTAACTCTCAATATGTAATTGAAGCAGAAGTTACTGATGCAGATGCACCACAAAAAGTCCATATTACCAGGACTGTAAACTTTAGTGATGCAAATCAATATCCTGCTGTAACAAACGCTGTAGTCATTCTTACTGATAATACAGGAAATACTGATACTCTTACAGAGGGTGAGCCAGGCTATTATTCAACATTCAAAATTAAAGGAATACCCGGTAATACTTACCAGCTTAAAGTGTTGACAGACGGCAATAGCTTTTATGCGTCATCGCAAATGCCTATCAGGGTAAATATAGATACTCTAAGCGTAACTGAACAGTCTGTATTCGGCAAAATAGTAAAGGCTCCTACAATAAGCTTTCACGAACCAGCAGGTTCTGGTCAGTATTACTATTTTATGGTTTACCGTAATCATAACCGAGTAAAGTCTATATACATTGATAACGATCAGGTAAACGACGGTACTATTATTAGCCGTTTTTTGCAAGATGCAGATAGTAGTTATGTAGTGGGAGATAAGGTTTGTGTTGATCTTCAGTGTATCACTAAAGAAATGTATGATTACTACTTCAGCCTGCAGCAAACCATAAATCAAAGTAGTGCTACACCTGCTAATCCTGTAACCAATATTTCTGGTGGTAATGTGTTAGGTTATTTCAGCGCTCATACAGCTGATAGACGTAAGTTGATTGTTCCTTAGTTCAAATTAAAACAGATAACTATGCAACAAGCAATATTAGGCAAAAGAACTAAATCGTCAATTGTTACAGGTATATTCTTTATTACAGCAACAGTGAGCGCTATTATCGGGTTTAAACTATATGATCCGATTTTGAATGATTCAGATTACCTGGTTGCAGGAGCAAAGAATGCAAATCAGATATTAGCAGGTGCATTTTTTGAAGTGATTTTATCATGTGCAAATATTGGTACGGCAATTATGTTATATCCTCGATTGAAAAAATACAACGAAAGTATCGGCATGGGGTATGTGTGTTTTCGGTTTCTCGAGGTTGTTTTCATAACAATAGGTGTTATAAGTATGCTTTCTATATTAACTGTTAGTAAGATGGTAGTAGCAGGAGATATTGATACGGTGAGCGCAAAAGTAACTGGTGAAACATTGAAGGCTGTTTATGGTTGGGCATTTCTTTTGGGACCTAACTTTATTTTGGGTATAAATACCTTTTTATATAGCTACACTTTTTACAAATGTGGGTTGGTTTCGAAATGGTTGGCAATTTGGGGAATGGCAGGTGCAGTTTTGATTTTCATCGCCGGTATTCTACTTATGTTCGGCACGATTACTCTTTCATCTGCAATTCACCTATTAATGGCTCTCCCGATTGCGACTTTTGAAATGGTCTTGGCCGGACAATTGATAGCGAAAGGATACAGGTTGTAATCCAATTAGGACTCGAACTTTTGAACTAATTGGCTCATTATCGATGAGTCAATTTTTTTTTACTCAATTTTTACTCGATTAACATCTGAAAGTCTTACTAAAGCTTACGTAGATGGATAAAATCTTACAAAGAGACAAGCCACTGGAGTATTTGATACTCAGTGGCTTGTAAAAGTCGTGATCCTGATTGGACTTTTCTCGAACCAGATTATTGAGGATTTGAAGAAATTCGCGTAATAATTATCTTTAGCTAACAAGAAAAACTGACGATGAGAATAGTAATGATAGTTGTAGTGTTAATCACATTTATATCATGTGATTTAACAAGCGAAAGCCAAACAAAAGTTGATATTTCGACACTACTACAAAAAGACAGCGTCTTAACTATCATCCGTAATAACGCAGATAGTGACTACATCGAAATAAAATTTTATCCTGATTTACAAATTCATGAACTAACTGAGTTTAGCAATGGCAATAAAAATGGAAAGAATATAGTCTGGCGACCAAATGGAAATATGTGCTTAGAAAGTTATTATGAGAATAACGAAATGAATCGAATTGTTAGAGAAGTTCGTAGTAATGGGCATACGGGATTTGAAGGTGAAAGAATTAATGCCAAATTTGAGGGCGTGATGAACGATTTTTATGAATCCGGTGCTATTCGAAAACGTTGGCAAAGGCAGAATGGGGCAGATATGGGTATGGTGATACATTATCACGAAAATGGACTACTTAAAGAAGTTGGAGAGAATACCGCCACAGGATACAAAGTAATAAGGACATATACTGACACAGTGCTACCAACAACTTATGTGAAGTAATTCAGGATTTCTGGTTCGATAAACAATAACGTTGACCTTGTGTATTCAAACCAATCATAATTGAAAATCAGACGTATAGAAAAGAGATAAAATACTAGAAAAACAAAAAAGCCACTGATTTTCAGTGGCTTTTTTCGAGTGATCCCGTTGGGAACGTGTGTATCAATTATAAATCTGGCTGAAATGCCCTATTTTACTGCATTATAAAGATCTTCCTAAAGTGAGCTAAAATAAAGATTCACAATAGATTCACAAAGCTAATGTATTTGTATATAGTTTGTATGGCCCTACCACTTCTATACACTACTCTTCATTGGTTAGAATTATGTTCAATATATCAATCTGTCCCTTGGATAATTTCTTGTGTTTCGATAAAAACTCCTTAAACTTTCTAAAAGTTTTTTCTTTTAGTTTGGTTTCGGCTAATTGTAATAACATTTCAGATTCGGGGAGATCATCAACTCTTTTTGAATAATTAAGATCATCAAATAGTTTAGAAACTAAAATACTTTGCCCATTGTCCAAAATTGCTTCAAGTATGAGATTGTATTTCCCTTTAGTTAAAGTTGGTTGTCTGTCGATAAATGAGAGTTTGCCTTTACCCATTGGGATAAACTCAATTTCATCATTAAGAAGGAAATCATCTTTAGAAGGGTTGTTGAGTATTTTAAGATTTTGTGATAAACTATTCAAGTGAGTTTCCTCATACCTATCTTCTGAAATAGCCAAAAGCCTTTCAGAAATTCTGTCTAAGTACTCAACATCCTGAACTGACTTCCATTTTTCGGGTATAATATTATGACCGTGGAGTGCACCTATAAGTCCACCAGTAAATGCAGCAATACTATCTGTATCAGAGCCTAAAGCATTGACAGATTCAATTATTGCTTCCAGGGGTTTATTATGAAATCTTGAAGCAAAATAAATTCCCGCTATAACTGTAGATATGCCAGAACCTTTAGTTTCTTGCTCAAAACAGCCTAACTCCTTTAATGTTTCCTGGACACTAAGATCTCTTTTTATACTTTGGAATATAAACCGCAAATAATTGCGTGTCTCCATAACGGTATCAGCATAAATAGCTTCAAAAGATCTTACAGTTTGTTTATTCCATTCCTTGAGCCATTCTTTAATTTCGTTCTTATTAATAAAAGAAAGCTCAAACTTCTTTTCAAAATCTGACCCAATTTGTGTTATGTAATTTTCCCAATTAAAATCTTCTGCTCTGTACTGGATAATCTGATTTACAGCGTAGCCATACAACATAGCTCCTAAAATAGCTCGTGGATGTCCGTGCGTAACTATACTGTTACAAAATATTTCTTCTTTTATTTTTTCATTATTACCAAGATTTGCCAAGGCTATCGGCAATACCCTCATTGCGGCACCGTTTGCGCCACTTTGTCTGTAGTCAAAATCTACACCATTCACCTTGAAGTTGTAAAAGTTATTATACCATTTAACTGATTTTCTCTGAATCTTATCCGCTGCCATCTTAACTGTTCTTCCGCCTCCCCTTGAATAATTAAGCCAATTTGCAAGTTCAATTTTAGCAAAATAAGCATGGTCTAAACAACCATCTTTTTTAATACTTCTCGCAACTGCTAAAAGGAGTTGTGTATCGTCTGAATAAGAACCTGCTTTTATAGTATCGATAAATCCATAAAACCTACCACCGACAGGTTTTTTCCAAGCGTGAAAGCTGTCAATTCGTTCAGTATTAAACTTTTCCCTTAAAGATTGTTTAGTTTTCTCGAATTCTGTTATCCAACCTAAAGCATCACCAATAGCCGACAGTTTAATACTCCCTTTATATTTTGTTTCTGGTTTCATTATAATCTTGAATTATTGAAAAGCGAAGCATCTACTACAAAGTTATCTGTATTATATTCACTTAGTGCTGCTTTCCCTCTTGCTAAATCCGCTCCGTCTTTGAAACAGACTTGTAATATATCTGATAAATCTATTTCATTTTTCACTAACACCTCTGCTTGGACATCTGTGGGATATTTAGACTTCAAAGTCCCCCTTTGCAATACCCCTACTTTAGAACTAATTCCGTTCTCAAAAATCATTCTGAATTTTTGAATATCGTCTGAAATGCGGTAAGTGTGTTTTGCTATAGATGAGGCAGCATTTGTCACTGAAAATAGTGTGCCAGATTGATAAATGTATTTAGGGTTTATTTTCAATACACACCAATTGATATAAGGTTTGTCCTGAGTTCGCTCCCTAAAGCGATTGAACAAAAAGTAATTTGGCGAAGAAATTGAAAGATTGATGTAATTCTTATCATCATAACGAATATTATCTAAAAACTCGATAAAATCTAAAAGAGTATCATCGATATCATTTTTTTCAAGTAATGCCCTTGACAATAATTTTCCTTGTTCAAAAATGCTCAATAAGTTAATGGTTGGTGTAAAGTGAATTAAATTCTCAATTCCCCTATCCGCAATTTCCTTCTGAAACTCTATGTAATTGGGTTTTAAACTCATTTTTTAAACAGTCAATTTGTCAATTAAATTTTCATCAATTTCAGAAAGATACCTTGATGGATTCCCACTTGACAATAGGTACAATCTTTCTCTTGCTCTTGTCATTGAAGTATAAAGCAATCGTCTTTCGGTAGAAATATGAAATTCATCATCAGCGTCAATAAAACCATGTGGGTAAGGAATTATATCATCGTTTAGGTCAATGATAAAAACGTTTTCAAATTCAAGCCCTTTTACAGACGACAAAGTGCAAATTTTTATACTGTCGTTTCCGAAGTCAATATCTTCTGAGTTAAAAAGCACTTGATTTGTATAATTATTAATTTTCAAAAAACTTTCAATACTTCTAATGCCACTATGGCTCCTATGAAGTATAACCGTTGAACTTAAATTATTATTCGCTTTTAGTTTGTTTAACTCTTTTAAAAGATATGTGCATTGTTCATTCCAATTAGAAAAGTAGCATACAATTGGTTTGCTGGTACCTTCTCGAACAGGTTCAATTTCAGTAAACTCTTCATTGTCAGTTTCTTTATCTAATAGAGATTTTGCAGCAAATGCAATTTGTTTGGTATTACGGTAATTCTTCTTAAATGCAATTGTCCTACCACCTCTTACATTCAGACCAACTTCCCCCCAAGTAAAACCGCTTTTATAAATCCTTTGTGCTGCGTCTGCAATAATTGAAATACTTTTTGTTGTATCAGAAACAAGTTGAGAAATAACAAGAATTTGAGCCTTACTCAAGTCTTGCGCTTCATCAACAATAATATGAGTAAACGGCTTTTGAAAGCTGGGATTTGATTTAATAACTTCCAAACAGAGCAAAGCATAATCATCAAAATCTACTTGACAATTTGCTTTGAGTTGACTGTTATAGTCAGTGTAAATATTCCAAATGATTTCTTTATCGGATTTTGTCACCCTATCATTTGTTCCCCTGCCAGCTCGTTTTGCTTCAATATATTCCTCTTTAGATTGAAAGGCTTTCCCTTTCATCCAAGAAATCTCTTCAAGAAAAAATTCAACGGACTTACTGGATAGGCTTGAGCTTGCAGAAACATACCTTTCCCTTGATTTTCTAATAAGTAACTTCTGACTATCCCCCATTACCGTTCTTCCATAGAGGTTATTGTTGTTGGCTTTAAGAAATTGAAAAGCCCAACTATGAAAATTAGATACATTAACTTTTAATCCTTTTGGTTTAGTCGGTTTTATTTCTTCAGTATCTGCTTGATAACCGCCTGAAATAAATGGTGTAATTGCATTGATGTATTTAACAAGAGTCTTATTGTATGTGAAAATTACTACTTTAGCTTCTTGAAATAAGTTGGACTGTGTATCAAGTAAATGTTTGGCTCGATATAGCGCAACTGTTGTCTTACCACTTCCAGCAACACCTTTGATCTGTATCGGGTCTGTAACTTGCAAAAACAAAACCCGTTTTTGTTCTCCTTTTAAGATTATTGGTTTTAATGCCATATTCTGTTTCCTTTGGTAGATAGCAATACTATAAAACTAACAATTATATAGAACATTTGCCTTATGAACAGCTTATAGAAACCTTAAGTGCAAAAAATCAGTTGATCAATCTCATCACATTCCAGTCAAATTTTTAAAACCCCAAAACTTTTTGCGCAATTTTCAAAGAAAATGGTTTACAATATTGAATCGGGTCCTTTTTTACTTTCAGGAATACACTAATCAGCGGATACGCAAATTCATTCAAACAAGCTCAACCCCTGGGGAGGAGGGGGAGGAGGGGACCATCACTGGCTTAATAAAAATTCTATTTGATCTCGGTGACGACAGTACTCAAAATGGCTCATTTTACCTATGCTACATCAGCATTGTGGTTAATTTCTTGTATCAATTCTATAATCTTGGTACTGGTAATTTCGTCAAATACTCCCAATATCCCACCAGAGTTAATATCTGTAAATGGAGGCTCAAATAACATACCAGGCTCTACTACACCCTTAACAATAAATGAATTGATTATCGTATCAATAAAGCGTATTTGCTGACTGTTTAAGGTTTGTTCTTTCAGTAGCTCAGCAAATGCCGTTTTAGCTGCATTTGCATCTAAGCCAAGTATACTTCTGATAAACCTACCTAATGGTTGTTCTCCGTATGCTTTGACAAACTCATCTTTAGTGCCCAATTCACCCTGTTCAAATAACATACGCTCCAATTCGCTAATCTCTCCTTTGGTAACAGGTATGTTGTTCTTTAGCTTGTATATAGTAAGGTGGTTTTCATGTTGTTTAAAGTAATGCTCAACCTTCTTACGGTATGTTTCCAGGTTATTTACATTATATACCAACTGGTGTTCCTTTACATCTCCTTCAAATGAATCCTCGAAAGTAGAATACACCATCGGTCTGCTATCCTTTTCCAGAAATTTGATAATATCTCTAAGTTCTACCCGCAAATGTTCCAATCCCATAATGCCAGCTTCCTGCCAAAACTCTTTTGATTGTACGCCCCTTAACAAGTCCATTTTGCTTGCCACAGATGGTATAGACCCTTTCTTGGTAAGTTTTGCAGTTATCTCCTTTACCTGGCTTATCAGATTAACTTGGCGTTTATCATTCAGTAGGGTAAATAATTGAATGTCCAACATCATGGCATCAAATCTCTTTGCCATTTCGTCCTGGTCTACTTCTGTAACCAATGGAGCAATATGTTCAAAGATCTCCCTCAAATCCAAATCACTTAACGCATTCCAGGTATGAGGGTCGCAGTATTTCTCTACTTCCCGCCAATGTTGACGTACAATAAAACTGTCAGAATTTAACCCTTGTGTTTGTTTTATGACGTGTTGTATTAATTCCTCAGCATATTGCTTTAGTGTTGCATCATCTTCTTGCCTTAGCACCTGTGCAAGTCTTATTCTTAGTTCAAATAATCTTTGGCTAATTGATTTCCCACCTTTACCTTCTGCACCTTTAGGATTCTGTCCAAAAAACTCAAAGTTTTCGCAGAAGTCGAATATCAAGAAATGCTTTTTATCATCCTGCGGAGCAAACAAGTCTTTACATAAACGTGTACCCCTACCTATCATTTGCCAAAACTTAGCACTACTACGTACTGGTTTAAAAAATACCAGATTTACTACTCCGGGAATATCTATACCAGTATCAAGCATATCAACCGATACCGCAATTTGTGGCATCTTTTCTTTTGCTTTGAAATGATTTAGTATATCATATTTATACTCTTCCTGGTAATCAATAACTTTTAAAAACTCTCCTTTGTAAACTGGGTATTGTTTATTAAAACGTTCTTCAATAAACTTGGCATGGGTATGCGACCTGGCAAATATGATTGTCTTCCCCAGCTTATCCCCTCCTTCAACTTTTACACCGTTCTCCATCAGGTGTCCAATCACCTTATCTACTGTATCAGTATTGAATAACCACTGGTTTAATGCTCCTGCATCTATTTCTTCTGGGAATTGTCCTGTTACAGGGTCTGCAAACTGTTCTTCGTAACTTATCTTTTCTTCCTCAGAAAGTTCTGCATATTTTATACCCTTACGTTGAAACTTAACTGGTACTGATATAGCCCTGGGTGGTACCAGATACCCATCATTTACAGCTTGCTCCAATTCATAAGCATAGGTAGGGTCGCCCTGGCGCAAATCAAATAAAGCATAAGTATCTCTGTCTGCTTCGGCTTTGGGTGTTGCGGTCAATCCTATACGATACCCGTCAAAGTATTTGAAAATGTGTTTGTACTTATTATAAACACTTCTGTGTATTTCGTCAAATATTATCAGGTCAAAATGTCCTACACTATAAAACCTGTTATCTCCGTCCCTTTCTCCATCTATCATATTGATAATGGTTTGGTAGGTGCTAAATACTATACGGCTGCTCTCGTCTTCTTTTTCTTTTGTAAGATCTACAGATGGTAAGTTTGGTAAGTAGTCATTCAGGTTAACTTTAGCCTGATGGACAAGTGCATTTCTGTCTGCCAGGAACAATACACGTTTTACCCAATTAGCTTTGCTAAGCTGATCTATTACTGCTGCTGCTGTCCTGGTTTTACCAACACCTGTCGCCATTACCAGCAATGCTTCTCTATGTTTTTTCTCCAGTACTTCATCTATAGCTCTTATTGCTTCATGCTGGTAGTATCGGTCTGCTATATCATCATTTATGGGTTCTTTTTTCAGATCTTTTCTTATACCCCTTCGGTTAACCAATGTCTGCAATTCATCTTTGGTATAAAAGCCAAATACGGCACGAGGTGCATAATTCATATCATCCCATATCCAGGTGTTAAAACCGTTGGTATAGAATATAACTGGTCGCTGCCCAAATTCTTTTTGCAAACAATCAGCATAACACTTAGCTTGGTTTTGTCCTACTCTCGGATCTCTACTGGTTCTTTTAGCTTCTACTATTGCCAAAGGTTTTCCATTATCTCCCCATAGTACATAATCAACCCAACCATCTCCATTATTACCATTAGCCTGGGGCATACAGTTCTTTACAGGATATTCTGGCACGTTCTCAGCATAAGGATCCCAGCCAGCTTCTCTTAGTAATGTATCTATGTATAGCTTACGGGTAAATGCTTCATCTGGGTCAATAGGTGCAGCAACAAAAGCTATGTTTTCTTCTTTAATAGCTTTTATCGCTTGTAGTTCATCCTGTAGCTTTTGCAGTTCTTTTTGCGATTGGTGGTATTTCTCCTCCATCGCCTGCAATTCCTCTCTTGTTTTATCAATACCTTTTTTTGTAGGTACAAGTGCTGTATCAAAAGGGGGTAATTTGATGATTTCTTTGCCGTATATAGCCGACACCCAACCCACAAAGCCATAGAGTAGCTGCAAACAATAGAGGGCTTCCTGGGGCTTTATTTTAGCATTGGTGTGCACAGCAGTATTGCCAATTTTGCGTACCAGGTTTATTTGCTGAAACTGTGAGGGAGCAACTACTTCTTTAAAGCATTGCTCATGTAGTAGAGAGTTGAGCGATTTATCATAAGGTAATACCAGGTCTTCATCATGTTCATACATCCACCTTACCCATTCTTCCAGGGTAGTACGGCAAAGCATAGCTGCATATCGTGGTGCAGCATATACCTGTTGCTCAGCTTCTATAGCATTTTGAAGCAGCGATTGCCATTGTGATGGTATATGGGCGAAGTTTGAGATCATGATTAGTTTCGAGTTTTATTCAACCCAGGTAAAAATTTATCACCTTCTATATAGTAATACTCCTCATAGATAAAATCCGTAATGTCATACTCGAACCCTAAATTAGAAATTTCTAAAAATTTAGGACCATTAATATTAGGGATTATGCTTTCTACATAACAAAATCCTATACCGTCAATATAAACAATCTTGTAATCCCTAATAGAAGCATAAATATCATTACCCTTTACAGAATCGTAAATAGTTTTGGAACGGTTATATAAATCCTCAAGGTAGGGTACTGTATCAATCAAACTGACCTTATCAAGATCAAACACACGCAATTGGGTTGTAAGTATCTCCTTAAAATTATAGCTCTGGTCGCCAAACACATCAATTAAGTTGAGCATTAAAAGCATATGCCATTTGTTCATCTTATCTTTATTGACCTGACACTTTTGGTAGAGAATAGAAATAGACAAAAAGATCAACCCAATCGATAGCTCTTTAAATTTCTTTAATCTTCTTTGGTCAAATTCATTAGCATATTCCTTTTCACCATCGCTGTACTGTATATAAGACAAAAATT
The DNA here is from genome assembly GCA_044227125.1 of Flavipsychrobacter sp. GTDB lineage: Bacteria > Bacteroidota > Bacteroidia > Chitinophagales > Chitinophagaceae > Polluticoccus. The sequence goes on along the minus strand of JBGAFS010000002.1, from coordinate 49,100 downwards.
TACCAACGATATTAATTGCTATACTATGAAATGAAGTGTATTCGTGTGCCGGCCCATCTAAAGGAATCAATATCTCACTTTGCTCTGTATTGTCATTTGCTTTGTATGTATACTCTTCGTTTGTTATAGCTACTAAATGGGACATACCCAGTATGAAAAATGCGTAATCTGACTGTATTACTTTGTATTCCTTGTCGCCAACATCGGTAAGTTTATCGGAATAGTTTTCAAAATAGCCTACTACTTTCTCTTTAGCATTATACATTTTTGACTTAGATAAATACGGTTTACGTACTTTTTCAACTTGTTCTCTTTGTTTACCAGTTGCAATGTCTCCATCCTCCTCATCATCAATATTATCATCATCTCTTTTATTAGCTTGTAATTGAATACTATCCAAATAATGGCTTAATACACTTATTGAAAACTCTTCCTTCCTTATTTCTTCTGCTTCATACTGAGTACTTAGTTCTTTTGCTTCTTCATAAGTAATTTCTTTTTTCTCTTTTAACTCTTTATCTCCAGCAGGTGTTTTGTGTAAAGCGTCTTTTTTTTCACTTGATTCGCCAAGAATAGCATCGTAGTATTGGAATAGATCAAGCTCAGAATAATCCCCAGAAGCAATCTTCTCCAACAACTGAGACATTTTTCGATTTTCGGGTGATGGATTATTATTCCATATGGCTTGTTCGTTATTTACAATTTGCCTATTTGAAATAATGTTGTTTTCAGAATCTACGCACGCAGCATACAAAACATCTCCAATTTTTACGCTATCTGACAATGCAATATCAATTGTGTCTGTACCTTTATTTAAAGTTGTCGAAAGAAATATTTCCTCTCCATCTCTTCCATACAGCCCTAATTTTACGTCATGAGATATAGTCATATCCATATACAGCTTACATCTCGCCTGTCTCAAATCAACTGCAACTATTTTGTACAATCGCCTAACATGGGTGGTTGAATCTGGGGTATGTTTTTGTGGTTCTTTTATTTTCGATAGCTCAATTTTAGTATTATAATCTTTTATCCCCAGTTCGCTCAACCAGTTCTTCTCTTCACCACATAAAACAACTAAAGCCTCTTTATTTGCTCTTGCGCTGGTTAACATTCCTCTGTCTGTTGCATTAGCACTTCCTAATATCAGCAGTTCTTTATCGCCAACCTGGAAGTGTATGAGCTTGCCATGGAGAAATTTACCATCTTTTATTTTTTCTCTTGCTTTTGTATCAAGCTCAGTGTCGTACAGATCGTAAAAAGTTATTTGAGGGTTGTGGACAAGTTTTAAAGGCAATAATGCTCTTTCTGGTTGTATCAGAACATCAATTTTAGCCTTAGGGTAAAGTCTTGATAATTCAGTAAGTACCTTGCCTTGCTCATCAAAATAGGGCGATGCTACAGTTATTTTAGATACAGAATTGGGACTGTCAATAATCTGTGGAAGTTTTGTAAATAATGGCTCCGATTCATTAGTCATAAACGCAACCTGCAAATCACCGTAGTTCAAAAACAGACTATCTCTTTCCGTCACAGTTGTATTTTGTAGCAGATCGCAATGTTCTTCCATCCATTTAATCTGGTCTGAACTAATCCCCTTGAAATTATTAGAAATTGATTTTAGGTATTGCCAGATTTCGAGCAATAATTCTAATTGCTCCGCATTCTTTTTATCAGCATATAATGTGGCGAATATTTCATGGTTTTTACCAGAACCACCTGACGAAAGATTGCCAGAACCAATAACTGCCATCAATGCATCATCACCTGCATAAAAGTGAACCTTTGGATGAAATGCCCCATTACATACAATGGTATTAAGAGTGTATAGTGAAGATGCATTTTTAATGTTTCTACTCATATTAATAATGCAATCCTCTGTCATTCGAGCATCTGCTATTACCGAGATGTTGCGAATGCCCCTTTTTCTAAGTGCGCTAACTACACGTTGCTCTAAAAAATAGAAATCCAGGCTAAATGTAGTGAGCAATGCAGAGTGAAACTTGTGTTTGCCTTGCAGTTCTTTGTATATATTAAATGAGTTCATGGCAGGTTATATGTATAGGTTTATTATTTCATTTCCCTCCTTGGTTAGTGAAAAGCGTTCATCCTCACCAATATGAATCACACCCATATCTCGTAAAAAATTACGTACAGTTTTAAGCCTTGGTGTTGTTAATCGTGGTTCTATATTATTTATATGTACAAGCCTGTTGTCCTCTATAAGGAGTTTGTGTACCTGTTCCTCACCATTCCCCATTTTGGCATAAGCTACTGTAAAATGATCGTTTACTATTTTAGTACACAATTCTTTAAAAAACACATCAATTGGTTGATGAAGGTTCTTATCTACATATAATGCCAGATCTAATGCAGTTCCGTTCTTATCTCTTGTACGGGTATTATTGGCAAATCTTTCAAAACTCCCTTGGTGTACTTTTACAGTCTTATATGTAAGCAGGAAATACTCTAATGCATATAGTAAAGATTCTCCTTTAGGATTATGGCGCATTACTTCTACATAATCATTATCTTCTTCCACCAAAATATTGACTACTTCTTGTAATGTTTCACTCCCAGTAAACGTAGGATAACACTCCCTGTATGTTAATGTAAATGCTTCTAATAAATTATCACATACTTCTGTTATTGTCAAAGGTTTGATTTCAATCTCTCTCAATAGGTTATCGAAAATATATTCCAGCGAAATATGCATCCGTTCACAACAGTAATAGTAAAACCACCCTATAGATGCATCCGTACAATTAGCCGTACCTATCAATCCTTCTTTTTCATACAGCATTTCGGGTAAAGATTGATACCCACGTCTCCCATCAAAATTTATCATATACTCAATAAACAGCAGGAGCGAATCTCTTCGGTAGGTTGTTTCTGCTACTGTATCAGTTCTGAGTGAATAATCTGCTGCAAACAGCATATCAGCATAAAACTTACCCTCCTCGCTTGTCAATTTGATTTTACTGATTGAAAAATCTGCCAATCTTTTTACGTCCTCAAAACGCAATAAGCCTTTAACCAACGTTTCATCAAATAATTGTAACGCATCTTTGCCAATAGTTTTGCCATAAGCCTCTCCGAGTTTTTTGCCTTCATCAGTAATGAAATAATACCCCTCTGAAATACGTATTAACCCCAGCCCCGTGTAATTGCTTTGCAACGAACCTGCATAATACTGCCCTAATATGCCTGCACTAAAATCCCAAAACACACTTCCTTTGGCTGTGCCTTTATGCTTTTCTGCTCCGCTATTTATATCAATAAACGTCAAGCCATTGGCTTTGGCTTCATTGGATTTTCTTATGGCATATGCACTACCTGCGATGCCTTGTTCCTCAGGTTCACATTCTGACATATACACAGCCAGTATATACTCAGCTTTGCGGATGTAGTTGAAATGATCCTGCTTGTCTTTAAAGGTTAAATTTTCATCTTCTATCTTCTTTAGTAGCCAGCAGTAAAAGCCATAATAACGTAGCCTATCAGTAACATTGTTTAAACCTGGCAGCAACGCTGCATAAATAGACACCGAGCTATTTTGAATACCCAATGGGTCTCTGCCATTAATAAAACCTTTGCTTTCTGCCCAGAACGGGGTTAGTGATGTTTCAAGTGAAAATGCCATAGAGCTTGTATTATTCAACCAATTTCGTCAAATCGTAATAATAGTAGTGCGATAAATCATTTTTCTTCAAAAACTCTTGTATCAGCCCTTTTATGTCAATATTACTATCAGTATTTGAATTTGGGATAGGGATATTTATTTCCCTGCTTTTGTCTTCTAATTTAATTGAAACAAAGGGGTTATTTTTTACCACTTTCAACTCCTTTCCTGATTTACAGCGTAATATATCATATACTATATGGTATAGATTTGTAGTGTAGGCATTTGGAATATTAACTACATCTTGTAGCTTCCAGCGATGATTTATTGATATTGTTTGTGCAGCGATATAATTGTGCATATTATCATGCCACACACAGGTTGAGCCTAATGCATCTATGGTAGGTGTCCTCGTCCTTAAGTCCAAATCTGCAGCAAACATATACCACCTGGCTATCGTATTGGGGAAATTATTGAACTTAAGATATTGAGTGTAGAAATGAGAATTAGTTGTGCCTGCTTGGTAGTTATCCCACCTACTACGCAACAATTTATGAATGCGACTACCTCTATCTTGAAATCGTAATAACTTAGCTTCACAAATACCAATCTTTACTTTATTCTTTATTCTAAAAATTAAAATAGCATCGTAGTCGTGCGTATCTCTTACATCGAAATACATATTGATATGCTTACCTAAAATGTTGTAATCCACTAATTGACCAAGACTATAGCCAGCAACTGCCCCCATATAGCTGCGTTCATTAAAGTCCGCAAACTCCTTAACCATTGTAAATCTCGTCAGTCTATCAGCCTTATATACGGTTGATGCAATGATGTGTGATAAATAAACAGGTAAAAACATAGTGATATTATTTTTAGTTATTGTTTTACGCTACACCAGCTCCTCCTCTTTTACAAGCTCGCCTTTAAAGGCTTTTTGAAGTAGTGACGCAAATAATACATTTGCATTATCAGATTTTATTTTGCCTTTTGCCATTTGTAAATCATTGAACACATCGACAAAATTCTCTTGTTTTGTTAGTGGTGGTACAATCACCAGTACTTCAGAAACTATCCCTACATTCACTATGTCCATTGTTCCACCTCTTGAAAAACGACTTATTCTATCATACATCTGGTTAGTTTGTAAGAGATATTTTAAAAAGTAGGGATTATATGTATTCTTGTCAACGCTTATCTTCATTAGCCGAGGGTTGATTATACCTTTTTCAAAACCCTTCGGAACCACTGATATTTTACCATATGTGCCAACTAAACTAATGAGCACATCTCCTTCATCAACAGCACAACTCTTTAGTAAATTATATCGATCCTTATTAATATAATAGTTACCAATAGTCAAATCATCTGCTATTACCTGTTCTTGCCCATAGATTTTAAAGCCACTATCTGTATAAAATTCTTTTTTTAACGATGAGCCAAACGGCCCTGCTTTTATGGCATGTTTATCCTTACTAACAATCTCTTTTATCTTTCGTTCCTCCCAACCCCTTTCATTCTTCACTGGGTCGCCAAACATATCAATGAATATAGCTTGTGCCAGTTCATCATATTTTTTCAGTAGCTCCTGGTCTTTACGCCTCAACGCATCCGCAGCATCCAGTATGGCTGCTATTCGTTTTTGTATAGGTAGGGGTGGTAGAGGGATTTGGAGTTCCTTTAACTTATTTAAAGAGAAACTACATTGATTCACTGATTGGTTTGATATTTTTATTACATTTTTCTTAAATTTTGGTGAGTTGAAATAATGCCAAGCATATTTACTGAATAGTCTTTTTTCATTTGCCCTTAATAGGAGTAAATTCATTCCGTGAATGATTTTCTCATTTATATTCTCTGCAATAGCACATTTCCCTAAATGAGATAAGCTGTTAATGTGAGACATCAAAATATCCTCATTTTTCAGGTAGTATTCTGAAAAGCTATCATCATTAATATTTGCATAACCCAACCTTTCCTTATTAATAACCTGATTGGATATTGTTTCAATTCTCGTAATAGGAACTCCTTTAGCTCCATCACTCTGCTTAATGCTCGCACCATTTCTAATTAAAAGAAATACGTTGCCAATTTTCTCATACTCCCAACTCATGCCAGCATCTTTTTTAGTTGTTTCAGTAATGCTGCACGTTCGCTATCCAGTTCTTCTATCTGGTTTATAATCGTTTCTGGCTTTTCGTATTCCTTCTCTTCGTGTACTACTTCTTTGTATCGGTTTATGCTCAGGTCGTATTTATTATCCTGTATCTCTTTTACAGGTACCAAAAAGCTCTTATCAGTACGGGTACGTTTGGCTTCTGCTTTCAGGTTAGCAAATCTGGCTACTATATCGGGTATATCGTTTTGTGCAGTAGCCTGTCGTTTATCATCCAGGCTATAGCCATCTGCTTCCATATCATAAAACCATACCTTATCTGTACCACCGCTGTTGGTTTTGGTAAACAGCAGCACGGCTGTGCTTACCCCTGCATAGGGTTTAAATACACCGCTTGGCATACTTATTACCGCTTGCAGTTTCTGGCGGTCTACCAGTTCTTTGCGTATCTGCTGGTGTGCTTTACTACTGCCAAACAATACACCATCGGGTACTATCACCGCAGCCCTTCCTCCCAGTTTCAATCCCTTTAGTATCAGTGCTAAAAATAGTAGCTCTGTTTTCTTGCTGTCTACTACGCTCAGTATCTTACCGTCTACCGCTTCCCTGTCCAGGCTTCCTTTAAAGGGTGGGTTAGCCAGTATCAGGGTTGCTTTTTCTTCAAAGCCCGTATTAGCTTCGCTCAGTGCATCTACATCTACCAGTTGCGGGTTCTCAATGCCATGCAGTATCATGTTCATGGCGCCAATACGTATCATGGTAGGGTCAAACTCCATACCCATAAACATCCTGTTCTGGAAATGTTCTTTAACATCATCCTTATACAGTTCCTTTTCGTAATGCTGGCGCAGGTATTCGCCCGTTACAGTAAGGAAACCGCAACTACCTGCACTTGGGTCGCAAACCACATCCTCCAACGTAGGCTGCACCATATCTACCATCATACGTATAATATGCCTGGGCGTGCGGAACTGTCCGTTTTGACCCGCAGTAGCTATTTTGCTCAGCAGGTATTCATAAACATCGCCTTTGGTGTCCCTGTCGCTCATGTCTATGTTAGAGAGCATCTCTACTACCTGTGCCAGCAACCTGGGGGTAGGTATCATAAACGATGCTCCTTTCATAAACTTGCTCATAGCTGCACTACGGCTGCCACTATTGCGCAAAAAATCAAACACACCACCTTCTCTCCTGAACAGGTTGAACATCACTTCAGGATCCTGGTCTTTGAACCGGCCCCAGCGCAATTCATATTCTGCTTCGGTATAAATTGGGTCTTCTATTTTCTTTTTCAGCAGGTTGGCTTTCTGTTCCTTTTGGGTTTGCAATTCGTCAAGCCTGCGTATAAACAACAAATAGGTCATTTGCTCAATAACGGTAAGCGGATTGCTGAGCCCTCCTGTCCAGAAGGCTTCCCATACTTTATCTATCTGCGATCTTAATTCTCCTGTTAGCATTGGTTGGAATCTCTTTATAGCTTTTGTGGTGTTCTTGAAGCGGTTTATTCTGCCTTAAATATACTTCAGTAACCGCATTTGCGGGTAAGGAAATAAAAGCCGGGGTTTGGATAAACCAAACAATATTGAACTTGGATAAAAACAAAAAAACCACTGATAATCAGTGGCTTTTTTCGAGTGATCCCGTTGGGACTCGAACCCAAGACCCATACATTAAAAGTGTATTGCTCTACCAACTGAGCTACGGAATCATCCTTCTTTCTTTCGAAATCGGAGCGCAAAGATACGCAACCGTTCTTTTTTGCAAAGTCTTTTCTCAGATTTTTTTACGCATCATTTGTTCGCCTGTTCTCCAATTATCCGAACTTTATAAAAACCTTGAAATATGTACGTATATGATACGCTTACAGAAGCACTGGAATCACTGAAACAAAGGGGCTTTACCGAAGATCTTAGCCTGCACCACGACCGGCTTGAATGCGCTGCAAAAGAAGTGAGGATACATCCCGAAGATTTTACAATTGTGGAAGTATACAGGTTTGAAGGTATGTCAAACCCTGACGATAGCAGCGTGGTATATGCAATAGAATCAAAACTGGGGTTAAAGGGTACGCTGGTAGATGCGTATGGTACATATGCAGAAAATATGTCAGAGGAAATGATAAATAAACTTAAGATGCTGCACTAGTTCGTGTACAGACATTATATTTAACTTTTTGTTTAATTTAGTCGTCTTACAGGTGTATAGTTTATGTATAAAGCGATAAGGCAATTTTTTGAAGAGCGGATAAATGTAAGTCTTACCCAGGCTCAACTGGATAAGATAGAGAAAGTTTTTACCCCCCGCCGTTTCCTGAAAGGCCAGGTAGTACTTAATGAAGGTGATGTATGCGACCTGGGCTATTTTGTAGTAAAAGGTTGTCTTCGTGGTTATGTTACAGATGAGTCAGGGAATGAGTATGCGGTACATTTCGCTCCTGAAAACTGGTGGTTGGCAGACCTTACCAGCCTGGTTAATAAACAACCTGCAACATTTTCTATCGATGTGCTGGAGGACACAGACGTGCTGGCTTTTGAGGCAGACTACATTGAAAGACTGCTGGATATTGAGCCCGAGCTTGCCTGGGAAGTAATGAGGTTATTGTTTAATTCAATAAGGGCTATACGTGTACGTCTTATTAGCCACCTTAAAGACAGTGCAGAAAAGCGATACGAAGATTTTATTAATACCTACCCCCAGTTAGTTTTAAAGATACCACAGCATATGATAGCTTCTTATATAGGTGTAGCACCCCAGTCATTAAGTCGCATCAGGGCAAGAAAAAGAACGCCTTCAAGTTAGTATTATTAACATATGTGAACGTTTGTTTTATGATTTATTGTCATATTTGTAGCCGGCTAAAGGGTTGGCTATAATTAAACAAACAAATGAAAAGAGCTGTTCTGAGGAACAGCTCTTTTACTATCTGCAATAAAAATCGATTACCTGTTTATCAGTAATGGTATCATAACAGTTCCTTTGCCGGTTGTTATATGTACCATATAAACACCGGTGTGCAGGCCGGAAGTGTTCAATTCGGCAGTGTTTGGATCCTGTAAATGGAAATCACGCAGTTTAATACCCCGCATATCAAATACAGATACTGTATACATTTTTAAGCCGGCGGGGCAATCTATTCTTGTAAAATTAGCGGCAGGGTTGGGGTATATTTTTATGCCATTATTGTTGCCGGAGATATATCCTGCGAAAGCACCACTAACAGTTGCGGTTATTTGCCTGTATAAAGTATCAGAACCACAGTTGTTAGAAACTATGAGCCTTACATTGTAAGTTCCCGAAGCTGTATATGCATACGCAGGAGCGGCCGCAGTATCAGTATGCCCGTCGCCAAAATCCCATTTTTGTGTAGTAACATATTGCGGGTTGTATATGCCGAATGTATAATGATATCCGTCTGTACTGGCAGCATTTATAGAGTCTGCCTTTGGCAGCAGATTAATAACAACATTTGCAGTATCCTTAGCAGTACAGTTGTTCGCATCATGCACTGTGAGTATATAATTACCGGACATGGATGGTGTTGCTCCTGTGAGCAAAGCACTGTACAGCGAAGAAGTAAATGAATTAGGTCCCGTCCATGATGGTGTTAATGTACCTGTGCCGCCGTTTGCGCTGCCGCTTAGAGATAATGAGGCACCTGCGCATAGCGGACTGTTAGAAGTAGCTGTCACACTTACTGCAGTAAGCGGCTCGTGTACCGTAGCGCTGGTGTTGGTAGTACAGCCACCGGTAGCAGTTACCAGCAGGTTGTACACACCCGCCTTAAGGTTTGATATATTCTGGCTGGTAGCCTGGTAGCCATTAGGGCCCGTCCAGTTATAAAGAAAAGGAGATGTGCCACCCGTTACACTCAGGTTCACAGCACCGGTACTGTCACCTTTGCAAATAATATCTGTAACACTGGTGCCCAGCGTTGGCGCTACACAACCACTGCCTGCTGGGGTTATAGTAAGCGTTGTGCCGGCACAGTTATCTCCTGTTTCCTGGTAATTATTGTTTACAATATTTCCCATAGCATAGAAGGTAATATTGCCTGTACTTATGTTGGGAGAGGTCCATGGTATATCTATAATGTTAGAGCTGAGCTGCGAACTTTGTTCAATATAGTTTCTGCCGCTTACAGCCCTGCTATGTGTGCCGGATGGCAAAGAACTGCCCCAGGTATTCACCGCATTATTGGTGCTAGATTGTACTGCCACTACCTGGAAACCATATCTTGTAGATGATGTGATACCTGTAGACGAAGTCATGGTAATGCGCAATGTATACGATGTACTGGATGTATAAGATGTGACAGGTGTAGAGCCGCTAAGCAGTTGCACCGTTGTGACCGGTGTAAATACCCCCGGGCTGGTGTGGCACCCTGAAGTAGAGCTGCAGGTAGCATATCCGCCCATGGGTGAGTTAGTTCTGTCTCCGGGGCTGGCATAAGATGCTCCGTAGCTGTAGTACAAAGAAATGTAAGCGAATAACCCTAATGCTGCCAGGCTCAGGGTTCTGGTGTTGAAGTATCGCATGCTGTTAAAGATTTTATGAGGTGTATATAAGCAGGAGCAGCATGGGTGGCAAGAATACTAAAATAATGATTTCTTTTAATAAAGCGAAATACCGCCATTGGCGGTATTTCGCTTTATTTTTTGTCTTGCCTGCATATCTGCATTATGGCTGATGCCATACAAGCGATGAGCAGGCTGTTTGAAGAACAGACAGTACAATATAAGAAGTTCATAATTAATATCATACGTGAAAAACACCCGGCTGTAATAATCCTGTTCTGTCGAAGGTAAATTTTTTACCTTCGGGTGTATGGCGGTACGAAAGGTAGATATAGACGAATTTTTAAGGCTCAGTAAACAGCATACTGTTTTTGATGTGCGCAGCCCCTCAGAATATGCACAGGCGCATATGCCTGTTGCACACAGTCTGCCATTGTTTACAGATGAAGAACGAAAGGTAGTAGGTACTACTTACAAGCAGCAAAGCCGCGAAGCCGCAATAAAAATCGGGCTCGATTATTTCGGTACAAAAATGCGCTCTATGCTGGAGCAGGCTGAAGAGATAATCAATAAATCGGGCAATAAAACAGTGCTGGTGCATTGCTGGCGTGGTGGTATGCGCAGTGCAGGTGTAGCCTGGCTGCTGGACCTGTATGGTTACAACGTACTAACGCTGGCAGGCGGTTATAAAGCATACAGGAATTGGGTACTCGCACAGTTTGACAAGCCATATAGCCTGAGGATACTTGGCGGGTATACAGGCTCAGGAAAAACAGAGGTACTGCAGCAACTGCAGAAACAGGGAGAACTGGTAATAGACCTTGAGGCTATTGCAGGGCACAGAGGTTCGGCCTTCGGAGATATTGATGGAATAGTTCAGCCTCGCCCCGAGATGTTTGAAAATATACTTGCAGGCCAGTTGCACGATGCAGCCATGCAACAACGGCCTATATGGGTAGAAGATGAAAGCCAGCGTATAGGGCTGGTAAACATGCCATTGGCATTCTGGTCGCAGATGAGGCGATCGCCCGTCTTTTTTCTTGATATACCTTTTGATGAACGCCTCAGGCATATAATCGAAGGATATGGAAAGATGGACAGAGCGAAGATCATTAACGCCATTATGCGTATAAAAAAACGGCTGGGTGGCCTTGAAGTAAAGAACGCAGTCAACTTCCTGCTGGAAGACGATATAGTATCCTGTTTCGCTATACTGCTGCGTTACTATGATAAACAATATGAAGCAGGACTGGTGAAGAGAACTAATCTCAAAGAACTGCTGCATACCATACAATGTGATATAGTAGACAGCGGTCCTAACTCAAAAAAAATACTTACAGAATCAGCATTGGCACCTTATGAACGAAACAACAGAAATTAAACTCACGCAATATTCGCGCGGTGCAGGCTGCGGTTGTAAAATAGCACCGGCAGTACTTGAAGAAATATTAAAGACAAGCATTACCCTTCCCGATAATGATAAACTATTGGTAGGCAACAGTAGTAAGGATGATGCCGCTGCATATGATATGGGCAATGGTACAGCACTGATAGCTACTACAGATTTTTTTATGCCAGTAGTGGATGATGCATACGACTTCGGGCGCATTGCTTCTGCCAATGCTATCAGCGATGTATACGCTATGGGGGGTACACCACTTATGGCTATAGCCATTCTCGGCTGGCCGGTAGATAAGTTGCCTGCATCGCTGGCACAAAAAGTAATAGAGGGTAGTAAGGCTGTGTGTATGGAAGCGGGTATACCACTTGCAGGCGGCCATAGTATAGATTCTTCAGAGCCCATATTCGGGCTGGCTGTTAACGGTATAGTGCCTGTATCTGAACTGAAAAAAAATAATACTGCCGTTGCGGGTAATTACCTGTTTCTTACTAAGCCCTTAGGAGTAGGTATATTATCTACTGCTCAAAAAAGAGGTGCTATAAAACAGGAACACGTAGGGGTAATGCTACAGCAAATGATAGCACTCAACAAAGTGGGTGCAGCTTTGGGGAAAATAAGAGGTGTAACCGCTATTACTGATGTCACGGGTTTTGGTATACTGGGCCACCTCATAGAAATGGTACAGGGACGAGATCTTTCTGCAGAAATATACTATTCTAAGCTACCGGTTACAGAAGGTGTGCGTGAATACCTGGAGCAGAGAATAATACCGGATGCTACTTATCGTAACTGGAATGCCTATAGCAGTCTTACAGGTTTTGCGCCCGGCGTTAATGTAATGGAGGCATTCAGCCTCTTGCCCGACCCGCAAACGAACGGGGGCCTGTTGGTAGCAGTTGATGAAAGTGCGATAGATGAAGTGAAAAAGGTGTTTGCCTCTTATGGCCTTGCAGATTTTTCAGAGCCCATAGGCCGCATCACTACTGCCGCAGAGAAACTGGTCAACGTTAACCTTTGATAACAGGCTCAAAGAAATCTTAAAAATGAGAATATATGGCTGCAACATACGGCCATTATCGTTATTTTCGTACCGCTCTAAAATATACAGGTATATGAAGAAATTGCTGCTTGCCTTATGCGCAACGCTGTCTTGTTCCATCACATCTTTTGCCCAGGATAATACCCTGGATAGTGTTTATAGCAGGGGATTTAATGATGTGCACTCTCTGGAAAGGGGGATGTTCTATTATACATGCTTTATTGACGATAAACACGCCGGTGCCAACAAAGCCAAACTGGTAGTTTACTATATCAATGAGCAGATGGACAGGGAAGCAAAAGCTGAGGTTGAAGTATCACCAGGTTCAGAAATACTCAATAGCTCATCCAATGGTATGTTCTTCTTTTTTCTGCTGGGAGATGCAAAGAAGAAAACACTTACCTATATAGTAACCGACCGCTCAGGCAGAGATGTGAAAAAGAAAGTGGTAGAGCGTGTGCAGGATTCTGAGTTTGGTAAAGATGTGCATTCTACAGGGTTCATCGTAATGCCTGAAAATATTATTGTGCTGCATACCATTGATGCCAGGAATGGGTCTTTTGAACTGGAGTGTACAGACAAGGATTTCAAACCCATGTGGCGCAAACGCTTTGCACCTGAAAAGGGTAGCTGGGAGCTTACTTACGTAAATGCTGTACTCGATAAAATATATATTCAGTACAAGGAGCGTGTTGTAAACTTCACAAGGTACAGGCTACAGGCAATGGATGTTATGAGCGGAGACGTAATACGTATAAGTACTTATACCGACCATCAAGGTGTTATTGCATATCTTGATAATACTCATCTCGGAGAGGGGGATATGACGATATCAGGCGGTAAGTATTACATGAACAACAATACCAATAGCAGGGCAGAGGGCATTGTATTCTGTGTGGCAGATCCTACAGCTAATATGAACCATTTCCACCTGCAGTCGTATGCTTCATTACCCGATAGCTTTAAGCAAACAGATATGGGTAAGGCAATATTATCGGGCGACACCAGGTTGATGGTAGAAGATGTACTGATGGACAGGAGAAGAGGGTTTGTTGTAATTGCAGAGGCATACAGGGAAGCTGCTGCAGACGAAATGAAAGGAGCTACCGGTAGTATCAAGGGGGTTACACTTGGCGATTTTGTAGTACTCAATTATGATGATACCCTTGGGTTAACATCTGTAGCCACCATAGAAAAGACTCCTAAAACAGCAGTTGTTTCCGGGCCATTGGCTGCAGAAAGTATTGATGATGTTGCCAGCTGGCTGAATAAGCAAAAATTCTTCAGCTACAGGGGTGCTACTGTAGAAACTGAAAAACCGCTTATGGTATATAAGAGTATCGATTCAAACAAGATCAAATCTTTTATTATCCCATGTTCAGCGCAATCAGCTAAAGAGGCTATTTCATACGAAATTAAATCGCCTACAGAGAAAAAGACAGATAAGCAGAAGGCAATACCTTACTGGTCTTTTGATTCGTCTTTGCCTGAGACCGTAGAGAATAATATGGAGTTACAGCAGGATACAAGGCTGGCCAAGCCGGGTTTCGTGTTAATTTATGATTACAAAGAACCACATCTTTTCCTGGGCCTGAGGCCACTGGAAGTACCCAAACACAAATAACAATACTGAGATATAATGTTTGTATAATAGAGAAGCCACCCAGAAGGGTGGCATTCTTTATCAAACAAAACAAACAAACATCTTTATATATAGCCGGTTAAGGCAGTACTTGTATAGCGTAGTTATGTAAAATTAGTGTACTAATGTTTAACAAAAAAAGGTGTTTTCACCTATATTTCAAAATATAGCAACTACAAAATAAGATAAAATTCTCTCCTTTTTTTGTTATTCACTTGTTATCCGCTTGTTATTGGTTTGTTATCGACATGCCGGGTATAATAAAAAGTTAACCTCTCATCATAGTCATTACCCAATAACCGGGGTTATAATCGTCCGGTTGCAAAACAAAAAGGTATTTTTTGCCCCTGTATATAAGGTCTGCTCCTACAGTAGCTTCAGACATTATTCTTGCAGGGCTAAAATTAGTGTTGAATAGATAATTATACATATATGTAATAATTACCAATTCTGCGCTTATTCTTTGAAATATTACGACCGGCCTTTTAGAGATATTTCTTTCTGAGTCACCCTCTATGGTGTATTTAAAGTCCATACGCATGGTTTCTCCATTGTCGGTCTTATATATATACCTTATCAGTGGTCTTGATTCTTCATCTATAAAAGACAATTTATAGTCTACAGCAGCTGAAGACAGCTCTTCGTTAAATTTTCTTGCGGCTATAATAGAATTATCCAGCGCCAGAATACGTGGCCTGAGCGGTTCACGTTCTACTCCATCTGTATTCTCCTGTGCTTTTGACTCATTCGCCACAAAGCACAAACTCATCATTACTGCAAATAAGAATCTCATGATACCAAAATAATGAAAATTATTGAATGTATGTCCACTACTCGTTCTCCTTCCTGGCAGGGTCTGCCCACTCTGTCTTATACTTTTTATACTCATCCAGTTCTGCCTGGTAAACGGTCATTGTAAATCTCGGATCAAACTCAATGGTTTTATCTATCAGTTCCTGTGCGCTGCTGATTGTATAATCATATATCTCCCATTTGTGCTGCACAGACCTTTGCGCATCATCAAGCAGTTTCTGAAGCTTACCCACATTTACTGCCAGTTGGTGAGCTTTGCTGCTCAGCTGTTTAAACGAGTCTAATTGCGGCTGTGTAGAACGGCGCATATAATAGACGATGTTCCCTGCATAAGCAGTATCAGTTCTGTACCTGAGCTGAGCAATGGTGGTTAAAGGCAAAACAATAAATATTATGAGTATTATTCTCATGCCTGCATATGGATTACTGTATGCGAATTTACATTTTGTTTTAAAACAGCTTGTTAACCATTTGCCAAAACATGGTTAACAGGAAATAAAGCTGTTGTTAATCAACCTTTAATATTTCAACAGTATCCTGGCCCGCAGCATCTTTGTGTCATCAAACAAAAAATAAAAAACACAACAAACAAAAAACAAAAACACACATTCAAACAAAAAGAAATTGCCTGGTATATACCGGGCAATTTCTTTTATCATTACTGTACTTATTATCGTACTACTACTAATTTTTGTGTTGCTTCCTGCTTGCTGCCATACAGTTTTACAAAATAACTTCCTGCCGGTAAGTCGCTGATGTTTTCCTGTTTGTGGTATGCCCTTGTTGCAGGCTCGCTCCACCGGCGAACAACTGTGCCTTTAATATCTGTGATGATACCATTGAATGCCTGTGGTTCATCCCAGTTTATATCAATATTTACCATGTCAGTAGCCGGCACAGGGTATATACTTGCATTAGGAATATCATTACCCGGATCCGGATTTATAACAGTTGGTGCATAATAGCCATAATAGAAACGTATCTGCTGATCATTAAGGGCATATACCCATGCGGAAGAGTTGTCCCATGTATAATCTGTGATCAGTGTTGGCTGATTATAATTGTTGAATTCAAGCACTGTTCTTTTTGAATTAATAAAATTATTAGCGCTCGTATTCCATATCTGGGAGGTTTCAGATGTTTTATTTCCCTGGTTATCGTAGGTAAACAGGTGTTTAGAATAATTTACCCAGTTGCTGCCATCCCATTGTTTGATTGTAATAGTTTCAACATCTGTGCCTGTGTATGTATAGTTCCAGAGTTCAGTATTTATCCAGCTGTTGGTTTGCGTGTTCCATTTTTCAAGTGTGTATGTGCTGATATTACCTGAATTGTAGCTGTATGATTTGCGTGTGTTGTTTACAAGAGTGCTGCTGCTGTTGTCCCATACCTTATCAGTAAGCGAAGTAAGTTTGTTATCGCTGTTGTAGGTAAAAGATAAACTATAGTCGACAGAGCTTACTTGTGTAATATTATTCTTAGAATCATAAGTAAGCGTTGACGGAACAGAATTTGTCCATATTCCCTGTATCCACTGCTGCAGTGTATTTGATATTAATTGACCGTTTGAAGAATATTTATATACATAACGTGCAGAATCCTTCCATACACCGGTTGTCAATTTCCATACCCTGTATGTAAGCAATTGCACTTTGTCATTAGCATCAAAGTTCTGTATGCGGTGCAGCCTGTTATCATATAATCCGGCAGAAGTGTTATACAGGTAAGTATAACTCTCATCAAAGTTTATGCTTTCATCATTATTGGGATTCTCAACACTGGTAGCCCCACCCCTTGTACCATAGTATAAGTAAACTGTTGAATCAACCGGAATAAACCCGCCATTATATTTAGTATAAGTTTTAGCCAATAACCTGGATGTAATTGTACCTGCAGCTGCTCCTGCATTCCCGTTGAAATGAGGGAACATGCCTTCAATAGTTATGCCTGTAGTAGACTGGCTTGTGCCGCTACTTTTAGCAGAAATACTGCTTTGAATCAGCAGCATTAGTGGTATAATGATGTATAACTGCCTCATAGTATTGGTTGTTTTACGGAACTAATACATAATGGTTGATTTAAATTTAGGAATTTTATTTGTCATATGAGCAATAACTGGCAGCCGTATGACCAAACTATGACATCTGCATTACAATTCTTTTCCATCACATGACAATTCTGTCGCCGATATTAATTACCGGAAATACCCGGAAAAGGCTAAGATGAAATGATGCCAGGGGCAATATGCAAACTGCCTGTTGGGAAACCAACAGGCAGTTTGCATATTTAATGTTGTTTATGCTAATATGTATAGCAGTGGCAATTATAGTTTATCTATCTCGCTGCGTTCGTCGGTTGATACAGGTTCACGTAGTTTAACAGGTTCCGTTTTCTTACGGAGCCTCATATTCAGCAGCTCCACAGCAAAGGAGAAAGCCATGGCAAAGTAGATATACCCTTTAGGTATATGCTGGTGGTGTATCGGTTCCAATCCTTCGAAGAATAAGGTAAAACCTACCATTACAAGGAATGATAGTGCCAGCATAGTAAGCGTAGGGTGCTGATGGATAAATGCTGATATCTTTCCGGAGAACAGGAACATGATAAACATAGCAATAACCACTGCTATTATCATAACCTCTACCTGGCGTGCAAGCCCTACCGCGGTTATCATACTGTCAAAGGAGAATACCAGGTCTATAGCCATTATCTGCACTACGGCTTTACCAAGTGTTGTACCAAGTTTACTGCTCGATTTTTTTTCTTTTTCCTTTTCGTCACCTTCCAGTTTTTCGTGTATCTCCATTACTGTTTTAATGATAAGGAAAAGGCCTCCTGCCAGCATAACGAAATTACCCAGCTCAAATTTGTAGCCCTCAATAATGAATTCGAGCGGGTTATGCACCAGCCAGGTAAGGCCTACCAGCAATAATACACGCGTGGTTATGCCTGTAAGCATCCATATACGGCGGGCCCTGGGTTGTTTATCATCAGGCAGCCGGCCCATTACTATAGATACAAATATCACGTTGTCTATCCCCAACACAATTTCCAGCAGGCTGAGCGTAATAAGGCTGATCAGTGCATCAACGGTAAATAATTGAGTCATTGTTTGATTTTTAAGCGCGTAGTATTCCTTTACATATATTCTTGGCAATAGCCGGCCCTTCATAGATGAAGCCAGTATATACCTGCACCAGTGATGCCCCGGCCGCCAGCTTTTCCTGTGCATCTTCGACTGTGAATATGCCGCCTGCAGCTATGATCTTTATCTGCCCCTTGCTTTGGGTATGTATATATTTAATAACCTCTGTAGAGCGGTTCCTTACAGGTTTGCCGCTGAGGCCGCCTGCGCCAATGGCTTCTACCGTAGTTTTATCAGTTTTCAGGTTGCTGCGGTCTATAGTGGTATTAGTAGCTACGAGCCCGTCGATGCCTGTTTCCTGTACTATTTCTATAATATCGTTCAGTTGTTCGTTGGTAAGGTCGGGTGCTATTTTCAGCAGTAGTGGTTTGGGCTGGCCCATTTCCCTGTTCAGGTTCATAAGGCTGTTAAGTATATGTTTCAGCGGTTCTTTGTCCTGTAGCGCACGAAGCCCGGGTGTATTAGGGCTGCTCACATTTACTACAAAATAGTCTACCACATCATAGAGGTCTTTGAAGCAGGCTTCATAGTCTTTCACGGCATCTTCATTGGCAGTGTCTTTGTTCTTGCCTATGTTGCCGCCTATTACCAGTTTTTCTTTCCTTTTCTTCAGTCTTAACGCCGCAGCCATAGAGCCTTCGTTATTGAAGCCCATACGGTTGATGAGGGCACTGTCTGCCGGCAGCCTGAAGAGGCGGGGTGCAGGGTTGCCGGGTTGAGGGCGGGGTGTTACTGTACCTATTTCTACAAAGCCAAAGCCAAGGCAGGCTAATGCATCTGTAAATTTTGCATCCTTATCAAAACCTGCTGCAAGCCCCACCGGGTTGGGGAAGGTAATACCCCAAAGGTTGCGCTCCAGTTTCTTATCTCTTATCCTGAACAGGGATTTTATTATAGCCCTCGACAGGAAAAATGAGTACCCCGTTTTCAGCCAGCCCATCACAAGGTAGTGTACCCTTTCCGGCTGTATCTTAAAAAGTAAACTGCGTATGATACTGTACATGCGCCGCAAAGATACATTAGACTATAATATCTTTTTTAACAAAATAGGAAGCACCTGTTTTCGACGAAACACTATCTTTAATGCCTGATTATGCGCACAGCTTATTTTCTGCCGGCGGTATTGTTAGCCCTCTTCAGTTCTGTTCATGTTTTTGCACAGGCCATACACGGCCAGGTGGTAGATATGCAGGGTGGAGCGACATTGCAGGACGTAAGCATACATAATGTACATACGGACAAATCTGCGGCCAGCGATAAAGGCGGCAACTTTGCTATTGATGCGGCAGAAGGCCAGTTAGTAGAATTTCGAAAAGCAGGGTATCGTACCCAGCGTATCAGGCTGCCCAAGGGTAATCTGCCTGTATTTAAAGTGTACCTGGAAAAAGGTACCGACGGCCCGATAATGCAATCTGAATACGGCGCTGCTCCTACTGCCAGGGAAGATAGCCTTAAGTATGCGGCATTGTACAAAAAAGAGCTTGAGTTTCCCCGCCTTAAAGGTTACCAGGCTATACAGCATCCGTTCAGTGCATTGAGCAAAAAGAACCAGCAGATTTGGGCCTTCCAGCAGGAATTTGATTTTTACCAGCAGCAGAAGTATATAGACTATACATTCAATGCACCTTTAGTTACCAGCCTCACCGGCCTCACCGGCGATAGCCTGCAGACATATATGCAGATGTTCCGTCCTACATATCAGCAATTGCGTACCCTGGGCGAATACAATTTCTATTCTTATATAAAGCATACTGTAACACTGTATCGCAGGCGTGGTATACGTGCCAGGTTCCCGTTAGAACGCAGCAGCCAGTAGTATAGCTTTTTTTGAAAATCCTTTTCAATCACCGATTCAGGCCTGTTGTCTTAATCGCTCGTTAATCCATTGTAAATGTGCAGTTAATCTGCCTTTTTTAGTTTGTTGTTTCTCAATGCGTTGCAATCTTTGCATCGTCAAACAACAATGACACACATAAAAAACAATTAAACAAAACTTAAAAAACACAAAACAAATGAAAAAGATTCTCGCTATTGCTGCTCTGATCTCTGCAGGTTTCGCAGCTAACGCTCAAACTCCGGCATCTACTTCAGCTTCTCAGACTGTTAACCTCGCCCTGACTGATGCCATTGAAATGACCTTCACAGGTACAGGTACTGCTACCGGTTCTTCAGTTACTATGTCTTTCAACAATGTAAACGACTACGCTAACGGTGTTATTTCTGCTGCACAGGACCTGAAAGTACGTTCTAACAAAAACTTTACTGTAACTGTAAAATCAAACGCTGCTAACTTCACTTATACCGGTTCTACTACTCCTGCTCCTACAATGCCTGTTAATGGTGTTCTGGCTCTTAAAGTAAGTGCTAACGGTACAGGTGGTGCTATAGCATCTCCGTTTACCAGCTCTTCTTATTCTACTTTAACTTCTACTAACCAGAACCTGATAACTAACGGCAGCCGTGGTGGTAACCAAACATTCTCTGTAATGTATGAAGCTACTCCGGGCTTCAGCTATCCTGCAGGTAACTATGCTGTAGATGTAGTTTATACTGCTACTCAGCAATAATCATATTGATTTTCAATAAGTAAGGGCTCCTGAAAAGGAGCCCTTACTGTTTTAATAAGGTTTTAATGAGTTTAAAACACATGTTAAGAGCGACCGATTTTTTGACATAAGGCTCAATCGAGCGCATTTTTGCATTGTAAACAACAACAAACAAAACCAACAGACAATGAAAAAGTACTTAACCATATTAGCGCTGCTTGCTACAGGTATAAGTGCCTTTGCTCAAACACCGGAAGAGACATCTGCAACACAAACCACCAATCTAAGCCTTACAGATGCCATAGAACTTACTTTCGTAGGTACAGGTTCGGAAACAGGAGCATCGGTAACCCTGGCATTCAACAGCATTAATAAATATGCAAATGGGGTGCAGTCATCTTCACAGTCGCTTAAGGTACGCTCCAACAAAAGGTTCAACATTGCAGTAAAGGCAAATGATGCGAATTTCACTTATTCCGGTGCAGAATCTCCGGCTCCTGTTATGCCGGTATCATCTGTTCTTGATGTGAGGGTTTCCTCAAACAGTACAGGTGGTTCTATACCATCAGGTTTTTCTTCCTTTAAAGATGTAACAACTACTAACCAGAATATAATTACAAACGGAAACAATGGCGGCAACCAGCTTTTTTCGGTACGCTACAGGGCTACACCGGGCTTTAACTATCCTGCCGGTAATTATACTATAGATGTTGTGTACACAGCTACTCAATTATAGTTTTTTCATAAGCAATAAATAAAGGCGCCCCGTAAGGCGCCTTTATTTTTATAGTTTCCAGCGTATGGATAAGTTAATTATGCGGCCGTCAATAGGTGCCCATAGCGGTTTGAATGTAGGGGCATTTACAGGTCCCGTATATAAGGATTCAACCCGGCTCATTCTGTAATCCAGCAAGTTCTCACAATTAAGCACTACAGATACATGACTACCTATGTTACGCTGTATCATAGCTGCTATGAACAGGTATGAAGGTGTGAGTGTAAGATCATACCTGTACTGCCTGCCTGTGTAAGAACCTTCTAAGCCGAAACGCCATTGTTTTTCAATCTCTTTTACAAGTACAAGGGCAAACCTGTCTTTAGGAGTGAGCGGGATGAACATGTTACCGGGTTTTAGTTTGTTTTGTGCTAAAGTAAAGGTGTAGCCCAGGTATAGTTCCCAGCTTTCAAGCTGTAGCTTAATATATGTGTCAGAGCCTTTGCTTGTAGTGTTAAATGAAGCATTTTGCATGAAAGGACCGCTATACAATAAATATGTAACAATAACAGGCCTGTTTATAGTTGTGAGGAAGAATGCCTGGTTGATAAACAGGGAACGTTCTTTACTCCATTCCTTTTTATAGTTGCATTCTGCATTATATCCGTATGATAATTCAGCACGTAATGAAGCAAGAGGGTAGGGCAGGTTCAGCAAACTGTATTCCAGTGTTTGTTGCGCCAGCGGGTTAGGCGTTTTATAACCCATGCCAAAACCTGCTCTTGCAGCCCAATGCTCATTGAATCTTTGAAAGATAGCAATGCGCGGTAGCAGGAACGTACCGTATTTGTTGTGCTTATCAAGTCGCAGTCCTGTTTCTATAGTTTGTTCTTTCATCAGGTGCAGGCTATACTGTGCAAAGATGCCGGCAGTATTATTGATAAAGGAAGTTAATGATGCCGGAGGCTGTGATGAGAATTTATCTCCTGTATAATTGACGCCTGCTACAAGATCACTTTTCTTAAATGGCAGGTAGGCAGACAATTCGTTGTAGAAGCTGTTTTGCGATGCTTTTACAGAATATGTATTAGTAGATATATCCCTGTCCAGGAAACTGGCATTCCCTTTAAACGTGAGTTTGGCATTATGACCCATGTATTGCTCAACGAAATATTCTGCCGTATGACGTTGGGTTTTATTTCTTTCAAAATATTGGTGTATAAGCCCTGCGCCCTCATTCAGCACTATCATATCGCCACCGGTACGGTTATCAAAACTGCCATTGTAACCTGCTGATATGATTGTCTTTTCTGTGGGGTAAAAAAATAATTTTGGGTGTACCATAAAGCTGCCCGCATCAGGCACATCACTGAAGCCATCCTTGTTTACATCCATCGCTTTCTGATGATTATAACCGGCAAAGAATGTATAGCCAGCATACTTATTTCTCTTAGCGGTGTACACATTTACATTCGCTTCGTTCAGGCTGGTGTAATTGACGAGTACATCCGCTTCCTGCCTGAAGGTGGGGCGTTTAGATATGAGGTTCACTAAGCCACCTATGGCGCCACCGCCATACAATGTGCTGGCAGAGCCTTTTATAAGTTCAATTTGTTTCAGGTCTAATGGTGGAATGGTGAGTATACCTAGGCCACCGGCAAATCCATCATACATGGGCATACCATCTTTCAGTATTTGTGTGTACTTGCCGTCCAGCCCCTGTATGCGCACATTGCTGTTACCTGATGCTGCAGATGTTTGTTGTATCTGAACACCGCTTACATCGCCCAAAATGCTGCCTATATTACCGGGCTTTATACCTGCTTCCTCATTCATTTCTTCCAGCCCCAATACCTCTACTTTCTGCGGGCTGTTCTCTATTCTTGTATTATTTCTTGAAGATGCTACGATGGTTACTTCTTCCAGTGAGTCTTTTTGCTGGGCAAACAGGGCGTTGCTGATGCTGCATAGTACAATAACCGGCAGTAAATATTTCATGGCAGCTAAATTACTACTAATCGTTTTACACATCTGGCACAGTTTATGTACTGTATATTTTGCGATTAATATTTCATGGCTTAGTGCATAAAAGAAACAGCCACCTTCGGGGTGGCTGTCTTTATTATATCAATATCGCATTTTAAAAATCTACTACAAGCTTGGCATTGATAAGCCTTGATGTAAGGCGGTTGGGTACTGCATATGTCTTGTTGGTTGTCTGGTCCTGTATCCATGTATACGAAAGTGTGTTCTGTATGCCCAGCAGGTTGAATACTTCGAGGCTGAACCATATCTTTTCCAGTTTGCCCCATACTTTGCTCTGGCTGTGTTTCTGTCCGTTCAGCAACAGTGCCGAGAAACCTATGTCTACACGCTTATAGTCGGGCAGGCGCAGGGTGTCTCCGTAACGGTTACCATCGGGCGGGCCAAATGGCAGGCCGGAAGCATAGAGCAGGTTCAGGTGCATTTTATAGTTCTTCCATTTAGGCAGGTAATCTTCAAAATACATGCCCAGCATAAAACGCTGGTCTGTAGGGCGGGGCACATAGCCCGGGTAATAAACGCCGCTGTCTTTACCATTCACATCTTTAAATGTTATCTTATCATCTGTAATGTCTTCTGCTGCCTTCAGTACGCCAATGCTTATCCATGAGGTAGCATCCTTAACGATATCGCCATAGAGGCGCACCTCACCACCGTACACATAGCCGCGTGCATCGTTCTTGCCAAAGTAGCGTATACGCACATTGTCATATTCGTACGGTACAATATCCCAGAGCCTTTTATAATATACCTCTGTTGTGAATTTGAAAGACCTTTTCAGCGCAGTGAAATTATAGTCGGTACCGGCTACTATATGGTAAGATTTCTGTGCTTTAACATTCGTGTTCACCACACCGTTCAGGTCGCGCATTTCGCGGTATAGTGGCGGCTGCTGGTAAAGGCCACCTGCCAGTTTAAATACCACATCACTTTCCCAATCAGGCTTATATGCCAGTTGCAGGCGCGGGCTTACCAGTAACTCTTTGCTCAGTGTGCTGTAGTTGACACGCACACCGGCAGACATGGTGAGCCCCAGTGAATCATTAAAATGGAAATTATCCTGTATGAAACCGCTGTAGCGCATATAGTTGAAGCCTGCAGAGGAGATATACACCTTGGTCAGGTCCAGTTGTTCCGGCTGGTATGGTTGGGTGAAGCCCGCAGAATCTCTGCGTTCCCACTCGTGCAGTTTATCGTTGATGTCTATCATGGTAGCATCCACACCCCACATCAGGAAGTGCTTGCCTCCGTCGTATGAACCACGATGTGCAAGGTTGCCCATGTTTACAGTAAGATAGTTGCGGGCATAATTATGAATGACACCCGTACCGAGCGCTATCTTTACCTGCCCGAAGTTTTCTTTACCTAGGTCAGTTTCCAATTCGCCCAGCAGGTATTCGCCGCTTATGTCATAGGTCTCACGTTCGTTTGTCTGGAAGCCCGAAGCAAGGAGTTTTAATTTAAGTTTTTCGTTGGGCCTGTAAGTGGTAGATAAGCCACCGAAGCGGGAGTCGAACTGGTCGAGCTCGCTACCCGTATAGAACACGCGCAACTGGTAAGCCTTATTTACCAACCCGAAGCTGCTGGTAGATTTCTCAGGCAGAAAACGGAAACGGTTTCTCGCATAGTTGCCCAAAAATTCCACTTCCCATTTCTTGCTGAATTTATAATTGAGCATCAACTGCCCGTCTGTAAATGAGGGGTTGTACACACCTTTAGTAGGTTGTGCCTGCAGCAGGTACTGGTTGCTTTTTTGTCGTACACCAAACAGGTACGTGAATTTTTCGTTCTTGCTGGCACCTTCCAGTGACAGGCCTGCACCGAGCGCACTGGCCATAACACGGCCGCCAAAATGTTTCGGGCGTTTGTAGGTAACATCCAGCACACTGCTCATCTTATCGCCATAGCGTGCCTGGAAACCACCTACAGAGAAGTTTACAGTTTGTACGAGGTCTGAATTGATAAAACTCAAACCTTCCTGCTGGCCCGAGCGGGTAAGGAAGGGGCGGTATACTTCAAAGTCGTTTACATATACCAGGTTCTCGTCAAAATTACCGCCGCGTACATTGTATTGAGAGGTAAGCTCGTTGTTCGTACCCACATAAGTTTTCAGTATACCTTCTATGCCACCTACCGTGGTTGGTATCTCACTGGCCTTGCGATAGTCTATGGGTATATTGCCTGCTTCCAGCCTGCGGTCTGCTTTCTTTACTACTTCTTTTATCACATGCTGGTCTCTCTTCAGGCGTATGTTGATCTCTTTCTTTTCTCCTGCAGCCAGTGTTAGTGTTTCAAAATGTGTCAGGTAGCCTATATAGCTGAATGCGATCTTTATTTGTGTATTGGCGGGTATCTCCAGCGTATAATTACCGGATGCATCTGTCTGTGTGCCCTGTGTGGTACCTTCTATAGCTACAGTTACCAGTTCTGCACCTTTGCCCTTTTCATCTTTTACCCTGCCGCTGACTGTGGCTTTCTGCGCATGCAGGCCAATGGTGGTAAATAATAATAAAAGGGTAGATACTATGTGTTTATGCAGCATAACGGTAATAGAACGTTTATAACCAGGGTTTATTTTCCGGCCTGTTTTAGTTTTTTGATCATTTCTACCGGGTCGGGGGCGGTAAATACGGTATTACCTGCTACCAGTGCGTCTGCCCCGGCGGCTATCAACTGCCCTGCATTTTCCAGCGTCACACCACCATCTACCTCTATCAGGGTATTGCTGCCGGCAGCGTTTATCATTTCTTTCAGCTTCGCAATTTTTTTCAGTGCCTGTGGTATGAATTTCTGTCCGCCAAAGCCCGGGTTCACACTCATAATCAGTACAAGGTCTATATCCTGTATCACATCTTCCAGCACATGTACGGGTGTATGCGGGTTCAGTGCCACACCTGCTTTCATGCCCAGTGCCTTAATGGCCTGAAGGCTGCGGTGCAGGTGCACTGATGCCTCGTAGTGTATGGTAAGAATATCAGCCCCTGCTTTTTTGAACTCTTCAAAATACTTTTCAGGTTCCAGTATCATCAGGTGCACATCAAATGTCTTCTTCGCCATTTTTTTCATCTGGCCGATGATAGACATACCATAGCTGATATTGGGTACGAACCTGCCATCCATAATATCAAGATGAAACCAGTCTGCTTCGCTGTTATTTACCATTTCTATATCCCTGCCCAGGTTCAGAAAATCTGCCGATAAAATAGATGGTGCTATAATAGCCATGTATATATTTTTTGTAAAAGTTGAATTATGCTGCAAGATACAAATAAGGGCATTATCCCCTTAGTCGATTAATGACTTAGATATGAAAAAAAAGCGTTATTTTGTATTGGGAATACCTGAGAGAACCTGTATATCAACCAAACAAACCGCCATAAGGCGAGTAAAACCATTGTGCTCAATCTAAAGACAGATGCTCAGGCAAAGTAGGATTCTCGTATCCCTTAATATCACCGCTGCAATCGTTTGCGTTGCTTATGGCATATATCATATATACCATGAAGAGCTTTATATGGCTCTTTGTTTCGGGGTGGCAGTATTAATATTCACAGGCAACTGCTGGCTGATACAGAAAAAGCATAAGGCTATTTCGGCTGTGCTGAGCATACTGGTCTGTGATTTCCTCCTGCTGATATTTGATACCGGGTATAGTAACAATATACACAATGCGGTCATCCTGTATATACCTATATTGTTATTTGCTTATTCTGCTATAGACTACAGGTACAGGTTTCACAGGCTGGCATTACTGACATTTACCATTCTATGTATCCTGCTTATCAATTTCACAGACCTTACCCCGAAATTGATGAACCATTATCATACGCCTAAAGAAGACCCCTACATCGCGGCATTAAATACTGTTGTGGCAATTATTGTCAGCCTCGTTCTTATTAAAACCATCATTAGTGCAAACTATAAAACAGAACAGCAGTTACTTGCTGCCAAGGAGACTGCCGAACTTTCATCGCAGGAAAAGCTGCGTTTCCTCTCCATCATGAGCCATGAGATACGCACACCGGCTAACGCAATAGTAGGTCTCAGCTACCTGCTGCACGAAAAAGAGATACCCGATAATATAAGGCGCGATATAGACCTGCTTCATTACAGTGCACAAAATCTTAAATCGCTTATTGACAATATTATCTACTTCAATAAGCTGCAGACCAATGATGTGACCATTGAAAAACGTCCGTTTGATATTCGTAAATTTTGCCGCTACGCGATAGATAGTTTTGTGCTGGAAGCAGCTAAAAAGGATGTTACCCTTCATTTTGATTTTGACGACCGCATACCCCAATACCTGCTGGCAGATTATGAAAAACTGTCGCAGGTACTCAATAACCTGTTCAGCAATGCTATCAAATTTACATCGGGTGGCTCCATCAGATTCAGTATACACCTGCTGCAGATAGAGGAAGGACACTGTAATGTCCGTTTTGAAGTAAAAGATACCGGCATTGGTATAAAGGAAGACAGGCTGCAAACTATCTTCAATGTGTTCAACCAGTTAAGCAGTAAGATAACACGCAGGCACGATGGTATGGGGCTTGGCCTGTCAATATCAGAAAAATTGCTGGAGCTGATGGGCAGCACCATACACGTATGCTCTAAAGAGGGGGAAGGAGCTACGTTTCATTTTGATATAAGGCTTGATATTTCTGCCGTCGATAAAGATGATGACCAGCGTTTTGTAGAGTCGCACAACCTGGAGGGCGTGAAACTGCTGCTGGTAGAAGATAATAAGCTCAATGTACTGGTAGCTAAAAAGATACTGAATGCTATGCAGGCGGATGTAGATGTGGCTAATAATGGTGAGGAAGCCGTGGCTATGTACAAAACAGGCAGCTACCGGGTTATACTTATGGACCTGCACATGCCTGTAATGGATGGTTTTGAAGCGGCAAAACAAATACGAAGCATTGATACTAAAATACCTATACTGGCCTTCACTGCTGATGCCTTTAGTGATGCCCGAAGAAGGGCCGAAGAAGCAGGCATGAATGATTTTATTACCAAACCATTTGATCCTGCCACTTTGTATAATAAGATAAGGTTGCATATCGGGTAGTATGAATAATGGGTTAGCCAATTCAAAACATACTACCTTTAACAATGTAGCGTGTTATATTCTCTAACTATGAAACTTAAATATTGTACAGGACTGTTATTAGTTCTAATGACTGGCACGATTAGAGATTCTGCACAGACGCAGAAAATTAAGGAGCCACATATATATCATAATTTCCTGTTTGAACCTGGTTTGGCTCTTAATATTGCCAGAAACAACGGTGGGAGTCTGGAACATTCCTCAACCACCTCATATGACGAATACAATAAACCATTTTTAAGAGCTGCAAATACTGGCTCATATAGGATGGGGCTGGGGTATGAGCTAAGTACCCAGCATAGGTTTATGTACAGTGTTAATCTGTTTTATGGGAAATACAGGGAAAACTATAACTGGAAATTCAGGTTTGATCATTTCGACCCGGCATATAATACCTCAAGATTCTCTAATGCAGATAATTATACAGCATCATACCCGTATGTGTCAGCATTGTTTATGTTTGGTAAAATGTATACACCTTTTCAAAACAAGGTAAAGGTATATGTAAAGGGAGGACTCGGTTATCTGCGAAATCTGAAACTATACCAGCAGAAGAATGACCTGTTTGTCTCTTACCTACAACCGGTCAATGATACACTTTATGCTAAGGTATATGCCAGCACAGAGATAAATAATACACGCAAATATACCTGGTATTATGAGTTGAATGCCGGCATTGCCTACCCGGTGCATAAGCTTTTTGTCAATGAATGCCGGCTGAGTGTAGCCTATACACATGCGTTTGGTTTTTTTGTAAAGGGTAATGATTATGTCAGTACAACATCCGGTATATACTACAATTCAGCGGGAGACAGGATGGCAGTAGATAATTATTACAATAAGTTCAGAAACTTGGTTCTGTCGTTATCATTAGTATTTTAATGTAAAGTAAATAATGTAAATTTGCTATAAATGTATTGTTGCCTGCAATGGTACATTTATAGCTCTTTGACATATTGTAAACCTTATTTCACCACAGAGGAACAGGACTTTCTTTCTAAAACGGATCTGTTTGTATCCTTCAGGTACTTTTTCCAATCCTGTTTTTGCATTTTACCTTTTACATTTTGCATTAGTCCCGGCTATTTCACATATATCTCCTTCTCCGCCATTTTTATGCAGAGGTAGGTTTTGGCAGGCGCTGCACGGTATTTATTGCTGGTATTATTATACATGAAACGGAAACGGTAATTGGTATTCTTTGACATTTCGAACTGGAAGAAAGGGTCATCAGCCAGCCTGAACTCAAACTGTTCTCCGGGGGCTACCTTAACGAAGTCGGGAAATTCAAAACGCTTGGCATAGTCCATCTTGCGCAGCTCTGTTACCCTGCCGCCGAAAGAGTTCATTACCATAAAGCTAAAACTGCCCGAATTGATGAATACATTGTCGCGGCATTTGTTCTTAAAGCTGAAACTGTAGTTCACATAGTTCTCAAATGAAATAGTATCCTGCGCTTTCACCACCAGTTCTACACAGGCGCAGTATTGAACATCAACAGCCACTTCTTTGCTTTTGCCTTTGGGGTTCTTCACAATGCTGTTGTCATCCTTTATTACTAAAGTATCTTCAGTATCAGGTGTTTTGCGCGCTTTACGCACTACAATGGCGGTGTCTTTGTAGGTGGTTATGGGGGCAGTTGCGGGTGGTGCTGCTACGGGTTTGGCTGTGTCATACACTATGGCAAAATCGCCCTTGGGTATTTCCTTTTTGCCATGCTTCACTACTACGTCTTTTTCTTTAGACCTCATCAGCTCATCCTGTCGTATCTCAACAGCCTTGGGCCTTTCGCGGGCCGGTACTGTTTCATATATCACTATTGGTTTGGTGGTAGCCGGTTCTTCTGCTTTCGGAGGTGGTGCAACTACCGGAGTATCCTTTACTTTAACAGCAGGCGGTGTTGGTTTCTTCTTACCATGTTGTGCAAAACAGGGGGTTACCTGTAGTAATGCAGTACTGCATAAAACGACGAATATGGTATTGAAACTTAACCGCATCAACGGGTGGGAGCCTGTGCTGTTTTTTAGAACACAAACTTTAAAATAGCTATTATATCCTGAAAATTATAACGCAGGCTATTTTACCCCCAGTTTTTTAAGGGCTTCTTTAGGTGCAGGGTATTGATCGTCAAACACAAGCGCCTGTTTATAATCAGCAATTGCATCTTCCTTTCTGCCCATCTTTTCGTTGCACATTCCGCGGTTGAAGTATGCCTCAGCGCTGGCGGGGCTTATCTTGATAAGCAGGTCATATTGCCTCCATGCTTTGTCCAGCGAGTCTTGTTGCATAAGTATATAGGCCATATTGTAGTATGCATTCTCATATTCACGGTCGCGCATTATTACGTTATGGTATTCGGCTTTTGCCTGCTCATATTGTTTCAGGTCCTGGTAGTAAACACCTTTGGCAAAAAGCGGGAAGACATCTGTTGTGTCCATACGGTAGGCGTTATCAAAATACTTCAGCGCTATAGAGTTACCGCTGGTGCTGTAGATAAGGCCCAGTTGTATTATGG
Source organism: Flavipsychrobacter sp. (assembly GCA_044227125.1). Taxonomy (GTDB): domain Bacteria; phylum Bacteroidota; class Bacteroidia; order Chitinophagales; family Chitinophagaceae; genus Polluticoccus. The sequence continues at coordinate 17,872 of JBGAFS010000002.1, read as the reverse complement.
CATCGCGATAATTAGGGTCTACCTGCACCGCAGTCTGGAAGCTGGATATTGCATGGGCAGTGTCTTTGATGTCCTTATATATCATGCCCTTCAGGAAATAGCCTTCGGGGTTGTACACATCCTGCCTGAGTACGGTGTTTATTTCGCGAAATGCTTTTTCATAGTCTTTTATAAAAAGCAACATTTTGGCCAGTTTCATGTGCGACTTCAGGTCATTAGGGTTCAGTTTCAATGCCTTATCCAGCCAGTCTACAGAACCTTCCAGGTCTTTATGGTCGAACAGTAGGTCGCCTATGGCACTGTAGTACTGGGCTTTTGATGAGTCCAGCGAGATAGCTTTTTTGAAATCGCCCAGTGCCAGTGAGTCCAACTGTATCCTGCGTAGCGCGTAGCCTCTTTTATAATACAGTTCAGCGTCATTGGGAGTTTTGCTTATTTCTTTGCTTATGCTGTTGACAACAGAATCGTCTACACCCGGCAGTCCGGCAGCAGTATTGTTATTGTTGCCGCAAGACGCAGCAATAATGAGTATTGCAAATAAGAGAGATAAGCGCAGTTGTTTCATGGGCGCAAAAATAGGCAAAAATGAGATAGGCATTAATCCTTCCGTTCTCCAAAACGGTAGTACAATGACAGATACAACAGAGGGTTCAGCATATGGCCATGTAGTTGCGCCTGCAGCTTGTAATAGTTATACTGGTTGTCTACAATATCTATACGATAGCTGTCTTTGCTGAAGAAGTAGATGTATTGCAGCCTGAACCCAACTCCGGCATATACTTTACTGTTGGCAGACAAAGGTGCCAGGTACTCAAGGTTCAGGTTGATGGCGGGCATGGTGGTCTTGATGAAAATTGAAGAGTCAGCCTTTACTTCCCTTACTAATGATTGGTCGCCGCTCACAGACACGCTGTTGCCCTTCAGGAAAGACAGACCGATGCCTATACCATAGTAAAACTCATTACGGCCAAAGGTTTTGCAGAGGTTGCCATTCAGGCTGATGCTGGTGGCGTTGAAATGCATATCCAATACCTGGCCGTTTACCCCGAAACGTGTAACAGGGAGTTTTACAGACGAACGGTTGAAACTGATATCAGGTATGATATTGCCTGAAGGGGCTTTATAGCGAATAACAGCTCCGAACCCCGGGCTGCCCAGTGCATGATGGTAATCGCCCACATAATCGTTAAACATCATAGGGAAGCCAAAACTGCCATTGACACCCGCATCCAGTTGTGCATTTGCCGGTAAGTAACAGATAATTAATATGAATAATGAAAGGTTCCTGAGCATAGGGCGAATTTAAGCTATTGTACCCTGCTTATTTGATATTGGCGTATTTTCGATGTATATTTATTTCACAAAATAGAATTTATGAAAAGGCTTAGTCTCCTGATCCTGTTATTTGCATCGTTAACATCTATGGCTCAGAGCCCATGTGCGGGTAAGCACCGCATATTCGACGTTCCGTCGGGTACTGTTCCGAAGATCATTACCAAATTGGGTACCGCGCCGCAGTTTCACCCCCTGCGTCATAATAAAACGACTGCTGAATACTTCAAAAACCTGAAGAACCTCGTAAATGATAAAAACTATAAAGACGAGATAAACGCCCTTTTTACGGCAATAGGTTATAATGGTGTTTCTGATCCGGCATTTACAATTGAGGACGTAACACCTGCACAGATACCTTTTGGTGCTATTGGTATGCTGGGTGGCGGCCATCATCACTACGTATATAACCTGATAGCACTTACGAACCAGCCATATGCTAAAGGCTGGAAGATAACCCGTAAAAGCGGCGATTGCGACCTGTACTTCATGGATGAATGCGGTAATGCATTTAATTATGTGAATCAGTGTAAGCCTTCAGAAGAGAAAGTAGTAGAAAAAGTGAAAGTGGTTGAAAAGGAAAAAATAATAGAAAAATGTACAGGAACAGCTAAGGTTAAAGTAGAAGTATATGCCCGTTACTATTCTAAAGACGATTGTGCTACATACGAAGATGGTTACGATAAGTGCAACCCGAAAATGGTAGCTCATGAAGCATTGGTTACAGAACAGTTGATAGAGCCAATTCCTATAACAGCTAAGAATGCTGAGCCTCCTGTACAGAAAATGTACCTGACAGTAGATAAGAATACTTATAAAAAACTGACAGGTGAAAAAAGGCATCATTGTGCCGATGAATCTTGCGATGGCTCTTGCGGACAGGCAGACTGTGACGGCAATCACGAAGCAGGTTGTTGTGCCGAAAAGGCAGCAGGTTGTGAGCACGGAGAAAAACCTTCATGCGAGAAGAAATGCGCTGACAAGAAAAGCTGTGAAAAGAAATAAACTGAGATCTTGAAATAGAAAAGCGGGACTTATGTTCCGCTTTTTTTATGTAAAATATTAGGGGCTCCCCGCCAAAGGAACCCCCGTTACATGAAAAAGAACACTTGTTTGATAATGGTATTAAGCACTACGCAGTTTATGCGCTGTCTGCTTGAATCAGAAACATCAAATGAATAGTGGAATCTTAAGGATTGACTGAACTGTGTTTCTTGTTTTCTGTTTTAGTTCGCAACTCCTGTTTAGAGATTAACGGCTGCTACTATGCAACCCAGTATGCTCGCGAACATGATAATCTTAGTCATTGTGTTTGTTTGTTTTTTGTTTTGTTGTTTGTTGATACAAAGATGTGGCCATGAACTGCCTGTTTCAAAATTTTTCGTGCTGCTTAACGGTCTGTTTAAATCTGCTTAACGAATTGATAAGAAATTACCAGGCTACCAGTTATAGCTGTTAATGGCCCGTTAACCAATTATAAAGACCCCGTTAAAGGTCTCAGTATATTTTCTTACCAGTATTGCGTGTTGAATCTTTGTTCTGTCAAACAAACAGTTCAACAACAAAACATGAAAATCATACTCACATTCATCATCGGCCTTGTGCTTAAAGCATACCTCGCTTTCGCTATGCTCCTTGTGTACAGGGAGAAATCTAAAGCTAATAGGGCTGCCCGCAGAACGCAGACTATGCCTGCCGGTAAACATGCGCATGCGTAATTATTAATCGATTGTTTATAAGCACATACTGTTGCGTAAATACTGTGTGTGCTGGCAAATACTCATTATCTTCGTAAGAGGAGATAATAAAGTATGAAACACCTCGTTGTTATTCTGCTGGTACTATCAGCTGTCGGCAGCATAAATGCACAGGAATATAATCTTGGCTTACATTTTAATCCATGTTTTACTGTACCACTCACGGATAACAAATCTGTTCATGACCCTGAAATAAGAATGGGATTACTGACGCTGGGCTATAACGCTGGTGCGAATCTGAATATCAAACTGAAAAAGAAATTCGGACTTGAGACCGGGGTAAATGTGTGGTCTAAAACTGCACGATTCACACAGCGGGTACAGATTGTGCCAACAATGGCAGAAACACATTTCACCGTTCGTGCGCATAATACAGCCATTGAAGTACCTGTATTATTAGGCTACCGGTTATCGCACAGTAAGAAGGAAGATGCTTCTGACATTTACGTGCAGGCAGGTGCAGCATACGAGTTGAACATAGTCGGTAAAACAACACAGTCTTATGGCGCAAGTGGTTCTGCAAGTACAACGGTATATGAACCTGTAAAAACATTTCCGGTACAGGGGGCCTTAAATCACAACGTAAACTTTGTAGCCGGTTTAAAAGTAAATAGCATAGTAAGGGGGCTGGGGCTGATAGATTACGGTATAAGCTACCATTTTCCGTTAATGCGCAGCGGGCCATACAATATTTCATCTACCACAGCTACTATATTCCCTTCGCAGCGGTACACATACTCAGGCACATTTTCACCCCGGCTTAGTTACTTAGATATAAAGCTGTGTTATTACTTTCTGAATGTTGATAGCAAGAGCAAACGCATCAAATACAAAACTCCTGCGCGCAGGCATGTAGCGCCAGCCAGGCCTGTGCAGGCAAAAGATGCAGATACCCAATAACACTGATTACTAAATACCAAGTGAATGGTATGTTATTGCAGATGTTTACAACCTAGCTTTAGGATGTAAATGTATCCCTATGCATAAGACACTTAATCTTTACCCTATACCAACCGGAGAGGAATTGAATATATTTTCCGGTACTGACATACAGGAACTTACTATTAAAGATATGAACGGGAATGTAGTATATGAGGGGAAAAACCTCCATGGCAGTCATAACAGGATAGATATTACGCCATTGGCCAGAGATACATATATAGTTGAGGCAGTGTTTATTGATCAAAAAACCAGCCGTTCACTCTTTGTAAAGTTGTAAATCTATTCTGTATCCGTTCTTCTTCTTAACGAATATGAGTAATGTGACTGAATATAGAACAGTGCCACTATCAATAATGCAGGCAGTACAGAATACCAGTATGTCGCGTCCATAGCATTAGTTTCTCTGGTATAAACGAATAGAAATGGCAAAAGGTTTGCCCAAAGGATGTTAAATAACAAAAGCCGCCTTATTGGCGGCTTTTGTTTAAAGAATGTGGTGTTTTTTAGTCTCCTTCTGTAACAGCAAGGTTCAGTTCATATGTTTGTTCGGCACTTATCGTATAAGGTGCGCCACCCATAACTGTATCTTCAATTTCAGTATCCCAACCATATCCGTAAATATAGTATTTCCCTTTTTTCAGGTTAGAGAATGTAGCTACAGGCTTGCCATTTTCCGGTACGCACTTCACTGCTTCGTCATAGTTAGTTCCTGGTGCCGGTGCGTCAAGCGTGTTGTATTTGAGGTAAACAGTACAGCTGTCTATAGCCCTGTTATGGTGTCGTGCTGTAATCTTTAATACGGCACCGCCACCTTTGCCGGCTATATCTTCATTTTTCTTCTGGCAGGATGTTATCATGAATATTGGCAGGATAAGTGCCGTTGCGATTTTTATGAATTTACTTGTCTTCATTTTTTTATAAGTTTTTAAAGATTATTCAACTGCAAACGGTAATAGGCTAAACATGTTAGCGTAATTGTCAGCTATTTTCTTTGAGTTAGCACTTGGCATCATGATGTTATTCATTGCAGAAAGGTCGATCGCGTTTGGTGTAAACCATTTTAGCAGGTCAGCCTTCATGGGTATTGTACTTTCAGCTCCGCCCTTTAATGCTACTGTAAGAGGGAACGTAAGTGTAACAGTATGAAGAGCAGAATTGGTTCCTGTGAACCCGCCTATGTGAAAACGGAAAGAACTGTCAGCTGTACCTGTTTGCGCAGATTTACCTTCCAGCTTCGCCATTATGTAACCTGAATTCCAATCCCAAAACATAGAGTTAGCAGGATCAAGCGCACCTGTTTGTGCTCCCGATACGTTGCGTGCACTGTCTACACCAATGGTAAATGTGATAGCAACATAATTGCCCGCCGGTACATCTTCTATGTGAAAATGCCTTGAGCTACCTTTATCTGCCTGCACCAGGTGATAGCTTTCAGGTTCAGCATATTCTGTACCATCACTCTTTTTGAATTTGATATTACTGATGTAATAGTTGAATTTGGTTACGGTAAAGGTATTGCCGGCTGCATTAGTATACGTACCGGTATTGAGAGCAAGTACTGAGTCTCCGGCATAGTTGGTTATCTCAACTCCAAATTCACCAGTTGTTGGTTGCTGTGGAGTTGGTGTAGGGTCACTCTTTTTGCGACATGATTCTGAGCCGAATAATACGATACCTGTTAAAGCTGTTAAAATGATAGTACGGTAGTTCATAATTTATGATATTATTAAAGTTATTAAATAATTAAGACATTTTCATGTTAATAGAGCGTTGGGGCTGAGTTGATACAAGCAGTTGTTACGCATTGATATCAAAACAAAAAGAACACACCTGCATCTGCTTTTCCTTTAGCAGTTATCTCCCCGCCACCATAGTGTTGTGCTGCGGGCAGGAGATAATATAGCTGTATGCCTATTCCTTTGTAATAAGCCTGTACACCCATTAATGCATACAATAGCTGTCCGCCAGTATTTACGTTAATGGTCTTCTTTGCGTCAGTACGGTCGTGCATACTTATGTCATAGCTCATACCTGCCATAGGCAGAAAACTAAAGCTCCCTGTATTAATGCGATAGAGCCCTGCTAAGCTGGCAGAAAATTTATTGCCATACTTATAGTTATCGAGAGGAGAGGTAGAAGTAATGGTATACGATGCCGCCAGGTTAATACCGAAGTTGTTTTTGCGCACAGTGTAGTTTGTATTTAATACAATATCCCAGGCACCTGTGCCCGTTTGCAATTCCGGTATTTCATTCGCAAGGCTTATGGCGTTACTTATGTGTTTACCTGTAGGAGCTTTTACTCCCGCCCCTGCATATAAGGTATGTAGCAGGCCATCAGACGTATCCGGTGTTTTAATGATCGTCGTATTAGCCCAGAGAGACACATCTCCTATGCCTGAATAACGTGTTAGCAGGTTGCCCTCAATATTACTGTTGAAGTGATATGGTACAAACGCCATCAGCTGCATATACCTGTTTATATAATACCTGCCTGTAAGCTGTGTAGTATGATAATACTGCTTTGATGTGAATGCCGTTGCGTAGCCTTCACTGACACTATGTGCAGTATTGAAGCCGGCGTATTTATATTGTATACCAATAAAGTGCCTGTTGTATTGCGGTAATATACCCTGTGATGAACTCCCGGACATACCACCGCATACGTCACATGCATTGGCAGATGCAGCTGTTAATAACAGCATGCAGCCAAATAAATATTTCATGTTAAGTATTTTACTGTTAGCTACATTAATATGCGAATACAGAATAACAGACGATAATGCACTGTTATTCCTTCGCTACGTATGGCTAACAATAAGATGGCGGGTGGAATACAGATACTAAAGGATCATATCCTGTACTGCTATGGTAATAATCGCAATACACAGATGCCTCTTTAACGCTTATAAATTCACCATAAGTGATCTGAGCAGAGGCTATAAAAACCGGTATAGATTCTTTTTCAGATTTGCTGCCGGGTAATTGCTTTGTGTCTGTATTGTTTTCGTCTGCTTTCTGCAATTGCCTTTTTAGCACACATTTACCACAGCATTTCAGTTGAGGCTTATCCCTGTTCTCGCAAAGGTTTTTGGCTATATAATCTTTATTGATCTCATACCATGCTATTATGCCCAGCTTAGCTGTATACTGGTTGCAGAGGCTTAAGAATAATAATATGGCGAGTAGTCTTTTCAAAAAAGAGAAACCTTATCTGATAACAAATATACTACTATATGGTATAAGTATCCGTTAACTATGTATGACTTACGTCATAAAAAAACATCCTGTATTTAGCAGGATGTTTTTGTGTATTGGATAAAAGCTTATTATTTACCGTTGTATTTCGAAATCCTGGAAACGGCCAGTACCATATTGTAAGTAATAGCAGGGCTGTCTGGCTTAGGGGCTGTAAAAGAAGCACCACCTATAACAGTTTCAGTAGAAACTGGGTCATAACCTTTTGCAGCGATGAAATAATCTCCGCGTTTCAGGCTGTCGAATGTAGCCTTGCCATTATTGTTTTGTACCCACATAGAGTCGTCATATTGTACACTATCTGCGGGCCTGTTGGTTGTATTATATTTCAGGTATATCATGCAGCTGTCTACATGGGTGCCTGATAATGTAGGTTCTATAACTAATTTTACCATGCCTCCCTTACCCGCAACAGGAGCTACGGCAGGACGATCAACAGGTTGTTTACGTACACAACTAAAGGCAATTACTGATAGTACCAGCAGGAAGGCTAAAATATGTTTGTTACTCATAATGTTTAAAGATAAGCTTTGTTTGGATTTTATGAAATATCCCGGGTAAAAAAATTATAGCATTAATGCTTTTGTATATATAAATGACCCTTACTTAGCAGGTGATACAAGACCCATAAATGACATTAGGTTGACTATAATATACCTATAACAGCTACATTTGCAGCGTTTGTTAGATACTTATGTTCCTGAATAAAATTGTTCCTTTTCTATTATTAACAGGTTCTGTTGCCGGGGGATGTTGTAAAAAACGGTCCTACTGTCAGTATGATAATGTGAAGCTTGCACTCACAGGTTATTTAAGAAGCGAATCCCGTACTGTGTGGGTTAAACGCTATATAAAGGGTAGTAATTTTTCCGGAAGGGCACTTGATTCAGCACAGTTTGTATATAACGGAAATAAAGCTGTTGTGTCGGGGAAGCCGGATACACTTTGGTTATCTGACTATAGCAAACTGGGTAAGCTGGAAGATATATACCCGGGCAATGATTATACAGTGCTAATATCAGCCATAGGAAAACAATACCAGATAAAAGATATTGCAGACGAGGGGCACAATTATGAGGTCGTAAAGTGCGGCAACAATGATATCTGCAAAAATAAAGTAGCTCATTTCTATATCGGTGGTTTCTATGTGAATTCAGAAACAGGCTACCTTACAAAATAGAGCTGCTTTAATTATCCAGTTTTATTTCAAATAATTTAGGCCAGTTTTTCCCGGTAATGAATATTCTGTTGCCTGCTTTGTCGTAGGCTATGCCGTTCAGTACTTCAGGTGCAGATTCGTCATTGGTCATTTCGGGTATGCCCGTTTGCCTGCGCAGGTCTGCAAGATTTGCCTGGCTGACAACCTTACCTGTTTCCGGGTTTATTTTCAATATCAGGTCTGTCTGCCATTGGTTAGCATATATGAAGCCGTTGATATACTCCAGCTCATTGATGCGCCCTACAGAGCCGTATTGGTCTGATACCGTTATATGCTTTAGTTCCTTAAAGTCGGCCGGGTTGATGAAATAAATATTTTCAGTTCCGTCGCTCATGATAAGATTTGTGCCATCATTGGTCAGGCCCCAGCCTTCATCGTTTTTGTAGTTGAATGTGCCGGTTTGTTTCATGCTATTTTTGTCATAAACAAAACAGGTGCGTTCATGGTATGTAAGCTGGTATATCTTATCGTTAAGAACGGTCATGCCTTCCCCGAAATATTGTGCAGCCAGTTTTTTCTGCTGTAATATTTTACCTGTAGAGAGATCAGTCTTTCTTAGGTCAGATTTACCGTATTGTCCTCCGCTTTCATAAAGGTAGCCATCAACATATTGCAGGCCTTCTGTATAGCAGGTAGCATCGTGCGGATATTCTTTAATTATCCTGTACTGGATCAATGACGGCACGTTATTTTCGGGTGCAGCAATTTCAACCGCTTTTTGTTCTTTATTGCGGCTATTATCATTACACGAAATTATACCAATGCCGGCCAGGGTAATAGTGAGCAGGAAATAATGCTTCAGAGGGTTACGTTCCATCATTCTTTGTTTCGGCGCTAAGATAACCTATAAGGTTATTATGACGAGTATTTCAGTTAATACGATATGATAAAGTTATTTATATATGCAAATTAATTTTAATTGACAACTATATAAAATTGATTATTTTGTGGTCAAACGAGAAATATCATGAACTTTCCTCTGTTCTTATTTCTTTTTCTATTGCCGCCATTACTGTATGTAGCAAGGAAAACTAAGAGAGAAAATAGTCGCAAATCGAGAGTTAAGAAGCTGGGCTTTATTAAAGATAAAACCCAGGTACCTTATTTATTTATAGCTGTTGCTTTTTCAGCTATTACCATTGCAACAGTATTCCTGTTCAGGAGGTTGGTGGATATCAACTTTGCTTCAATACACCATACTGTTTTGGTTTATTATGGTTCATGGGAGCCTCACTGGGATAAAATCTTGCTGTGCTACCTCTATGAATTAATATACTCGGCCATTGGCGAAGAAGTATTATTCAGGGGATATATAGGAGGTAAACTCTTTAGAAAATATGGCTATATAAGGGGGAATATTACACAAACTGCCATCTTCCTGCTTCCATATCTTGTTTATAGCTTGTTTGATGTAACAGTATTAGGGTATGTGCCTGTTATGATAATTATGAGCTGGCTCAGCGGATGGTTGCGCTATAAGAGTAAGAGTGTTTTCCCGTCAATAATATTACATATGCTTACTACAGGTACAGTTGCTGTAACATTAATGTAAAAAAAACGTAAGAGTGTATAAGAAAAATTAATATTAGTTTTACACATTCCTCAAATTGTGTATTTTGCCCTTTAAATAATTATTGAAAATGAGAACTGCGCTTATTGTTGCTATATCTGCTATTATGTTTAGCTCTTGTGTTAAAGTGTATAACTGCGAGTGCAAGAAAAATGGCACTTCTGATGTAGTAAAATCAGAAATTTCATCAAACTCAAAGAGCAGGGCTCGTCAGTCTTGTACAGAATATGGGCTTAACCTGAAAGTGGTTAGTGACAGCGCATATACATGCGATGTTTCTGCAAAATAAATTGTACTAAATAATAGATTTAATGTTGCGCAGGCTTTACCGCCTGCGCAATTATATTTTAAGTAGCTTTTCTTTCAGTAATACTTCGCCATTACTGCCAGTGATAGTGCATATATAAGTACCTGCTGTAAAATTGTTAACAGGTATTTTGATATTATTCAGGCCATCATTTTTTGCAACAGCCCCGGCATTATAAATAACACGTCCTGTAATATCTGATATGGTTATTTTCAGATCTTCATTGCCATGTGTCCAAACAGTAGCAGTAACATCATTGTCGGCAGGATTTGGGAATAATGCTGCAACATATCCTGGTTTGTGATCTTCTACATTCAATTGAGGGTTATACCTGAATAATTCTATGCCTTTACCGCCACATTCATTGCCCCTGAAATAGAGGTCATTTCCTATAGCTGTTATTTCTTCAGGATCGCTGCTGCCTCCACCGTTACAAAAATCTGCAAGTATGGTAAATGTAGCGCCATTGTATGTCCATACCTCGTTGCCATTAGTAGTACCGGTAGCCGCAAAATAGAGAAGACTATTTTGAGCCTTCATCCACAAGGGGTCGCTGCTACCCGCAGTATTAGTCTTAAAGGCTAAAGTTGCATTGCTTGTTGCGGGGTCGTAAACAAACATATGGTACTCATTATTAGCATCGCGCCCGTTGAAGTATATCTTACCATTATAGCCTGCTATCATTGGATGGGTATAAGTAGGAAGACCACTGGCAAAACCTGCTACAAGGTCTGTGAGCCTCTGTACATTATTCGATGCGTCGCATGAGTACAGCTCTCGTCCTGTTGCGGCAGCTACAGCACTGAAGTATAATTTCCCGTTATAAACAACCAGGTTCAGAGGGTCTGCAGACAGGTTTCCGGGATTAATATCACTAACCATGATATTAGTATCCTGCAATTGGTCATAATACCACAACTCATTACCGTATCCGGGAGTGCTGGCTGTATAATATAAGTTATTGTTGAAGGCAATAAGATTGCCTGTGATACTGCTGTCTTGCCCGGAGTTTATTTCTTTTAAGGCAGTCATTGTATTTGTAAAAGGCGTGTACTTCCAGAGTTCTGTACCAGAACCTATAGTGCTTGCCCTGAAGAATATATTGCCGTTTAGAACAGTCAGGTTGTCCGGGTAAGAACCTGCTGCACCAGCCTCTATGTCCCAGGCCAATGTAGCGGTGCTGCCATTACAAGTGTATAATTCTGAACCTACAACTCCATTATCAGCAGCGAAATACAGCTTATTGTTCAGCTCGCATATTGGTTGCTCAAAATTAGGCGATATGATACCGCTGCCTCCGGGGTTTATATCCTGTACATTGGCGGGGGCATTGATACCATCTGCAGACCATAACTCCCAGCCCTTACTGCCATCATTTGCGAAAAAATATAGTTTACCTCCCATAGGAGTAAGGAACATCGGGTATGAATTACCTGAGGTATTTATATTATAAACCAGATAAGAATTTTGAGCAATGCAGTTAAATGCTGTAGCCACTATTGATATAATAAACAAAAAGCGTAGTTTCATCCGGATCATTTTACCTTGATATAACATTTAAAGATAGTTTTTTCCCTTTATTTTGCCGCCAAACTCATACTGTTATGTGTCGTCCAGTTACTGTGTTTTAAGCAACAGAGATGGTTTAGTATTTGTTCTTTAACTGTATGCAATAGTATTGCCGGGGGAAGGCAAGAGATATTACAATCATCATATTGACATTTTGATAATAATTTATTAGTTTTCATAATTATTCTAAAAAACACATGGACCAGGAGGATAAAGTACTGGACATATTTCGCAAATATGCATTGTCAGTATCAGATCAGTTTAAGGCGGACATAGCGGCAGGCGAAGTATTAAGCGGCGCTAAGCCCTCTTTTGACGATTTGCTTCTGAAACTGAAAGAGCTGGATAAAGCTCTGATAGATAAGGCAGTTAAGCTAATAGATGCCTTTAAGACTGCTACGGGGAATAATGCTGATTCTCTTACCGAAAAATGCAGGCAGGTAATATCCACCACTGTTGAAGATTTTGTAAAAGGCATTTAGCCCATCAGGTTTCGAGTCTAAAATATTCCCTATTTTAGAGGGATTAATTACCAGCTATGTACCGATTAAGAATTGCTGTTGTCCTTGCCCTAAGTGCTGTCGTGGCAGTTTCTGCCTGTAAAAAGAAGAAGAACAATAACACGGATATGACCTTTGTAAACAGGTTATCTAAGAAAGTAACACTGGACGTATACAGGACTTTTGAAGATTACGCAAACAGCACCAACCCCATTTTGCGTAAAACCCTGGCTGCCAATGAAAAAAGTATATATCCGGAAGGTATGCTGGTGAATGGTACTACTTACTATATGGACTGGTATACCGATGACCTTTATAATAATAACTGGTTTAACGATAAGTTTCCTACGCCTGGTTCACAGGTAGCTTTTACTCCCCAGCCATCAAATAATACTTATTACCTGGAAACAGGCTTTAAAGGCAAGGCACGTCTTACTTTCCTTGGTGTGAATTCAAATCAAAGTACCTGGACTGCAGTTAATGCTTACCTGTTCAGTAACTCTACAGGTTATGTTTCATACTGGAACCAGATAACACAGAATGAGAAATACAGGGCTGTAACTGTAAAGAAAGACTGCGTTGCTGAATACAGCTATAAAAATGCTTCCGGTTCAGTCGTGACTGATAATATGGATTTCAAAGTGCAGAATACTGATAATGCCTATATCGAATTTATAGACCTTAGCGGAAACAGTTTAGGCTATATGTCTACCGGCACATCGCCTGTTGCAGCTCCGCCTGATTATGCTTCTACATCTACTGATTCTGTACTAGCTTTATTTCCTAACTCATCTTATTACTACCTGCTCATCAGGCAGTAACAATTTACAAAATCCCGTGTTTAATAACCGGACATAAACCTTACTGCTGAGTTTTTATTATCGGCATGTACACGTATGAAATATATCCCGTTAGCCAGTTCTGCAGGCAATGATATGCTGTGATTTATCATTTTGCGTGTAGTGGTAAAGGATTCAGAATACACTCTCTTTCCTGTTGCATCAACTACATCCAGTTTTATATCCTGTGCTTTAGATACATTACCCATCAATGTAAAATTGCCATTGTTAGGGTTGGGGCTAACATAAAAATAAGTATCTGATGAGGATGGCCGTACTACAACAATTGTTATTGCAGAAGATGAACATCCGTCAATAGATGCAGTAACAGTATAGGTGCCGGCGGCTTTATCACTGATGTTGTTCAATACAGGATCGCGGTCAGCAGATGTGAAATTATTTGGGCCTGTCCAGCTATAAGTAGCAGATGCATTGGTATCGCCCTTTGCATATAAGAGTAGTTCCTGTTCTGTAAATGCCGGGCTGTTGCTGCTTGCTGTAATGTGCGGCCTTGGTTTAACAACTATATATGCAGTATCAGATTGTTTACAGCCATCCTTGTTGGCTAATACAATGTATTCACCATTAAATTCAAGCGTGGCTTTATCTACTACATTGTTCAGGCCGGGTACTACATTGGGGTTTGGCCATGCCCAAGTGTACAATACATCTACAGTATCGCCCAGTATTTTGAATGTCAGCGTATCATCTTCGCATACAGGAGCATTATGTATTATCTGCGGTTTTGCCGGCATCGATTTTATCCTCACGCTGATGGTGTCTTCCGATTTACATCCATCCAGCTCCAGTACCAGTTTATATAATCCTGTATAGTTTGCTGTCGCACTATCTATTGACGGGTTGTGCGCGTTAGATGTGAACATCCCGTTAGAGCTTGTCCAGCTGTATGTTACACCTGCTGTCGTAGTTGGGGTGGATGATGTTAATTGCATTTTACCCGGCTCGCAGAATGGCGGAGTGCAGGTAAGTACAGGTTTCACAGGCGTTTCTTTTATGCGTATGTTCACTCCATTGTCGTTGGTAGGGTGTGATACTACAGAAGAGCTGATACGCACCCTGTAACCTTTGCCAGGCGGGATATTTGCAGGTATTTTGCACGGTACAGCACCGCTTACCTGCGAGGTGAAAGAGCCTATTGCGACCTGGTTTGCAAAGTTGCCCAGCGAATCGGACAGCCATGCAGTGAATACATTGCCTGCAGGCATATTAGGCGTTATTGAAAATTTTATTTTCAGAGAATCGCCCTGGCAAAATAGTGTGTCAGTAAATGGTTGATTGATGTAGTATAATGTGTCTGTAACAAATAATGCAAGAAAGGCATCATTGCCACCGCCATGTGTGTATTGGTAAACAGTGCTGGGCTCTGCAATATTGCCGGTACTTTGTGTAGTGCCGGGCACATACAAGCCTATTGCACTATTCAGGTACATATCATTGATAAGGTCATTAGCTGCTCCGCCCATGTATGTACCATATTGCATGAAGCCCTGCGAGTTGAGCGTCATGAGAAAAACATCATGCGGCCCGCCACCAAAAATTGTCTGATGGCTGTTAAATGTTGCTATGCCACTTGTGCTTGTAGTAGTACCTGCTACATATATCTCACCTTTAGGCGCAACGCATATAGCTTGTAGTTCTTCATATGCCGGGCCTCCGAGGTACGTGCCCCATTTGCGTGCACCGGTAGCATCAAATTTTACAATAAATGCATCCCAGTCTCCCTGGAAGCTCGTTTTATACGAGCCAACAGTTGCAATATCGGTAGTGCTGGTAGTGCCGCCACCTATGTATATGTTTCCGGCCATATCGCAGGCTACACAGTACATATCTTCACTTCCTAACCCGCCAAAATATGTTCCCCAGGCTTTTGTACCATCGGGGTTGAATTTTTGCAGGTATCCGTCGAAAGTACTGTTTTTGGCTGGCTGAAAACAACCGGGAGATGCTATGCCTGTATCAATGCCGGCACTACCTGTAAAGTATATATGGCCAAAGGTATCACACGTAACCCTATATATTTCTCCGCTTTGATTGTAGGTGCCCCATTGCCGTATACCAGCGCCATCAAATTTAGCAAGGAATCCATTGTTATTGTTACATACGGTTCTGTATGCCCCCGGAGAAGCAATACCCGTATCACTGTATGTTCTTCCCCCGATATAGATACCTCCTTTCTGATCGCAAACCACATCAAATCCAAATTCTTCCTTGTTGCCACCATAATAGGTCGCCCATTGTCTTTGTCCGTTCAGGTTGAATTTTACAAGGAATGCATCCTGTTGCCCCTCATAGGTATCCTGGTGACTGCCGGTTGTGGCAATGCCATTGGCACTGTTAGTAATACCGGTTGCATAGATATAGCCCGATTTTTCAAATGCCAGCGAATTAAAATAGTCAATATACAAGCCACCATAATAAGTAGCCCATTGCCTGAGGCCCATGACATTGAATTTTACGATATAACCGTCAACGTCTCCGCCAATAGTTGTTTGATAGGCGCCGATAGTTGCAATATTGGATGCACTTTTCGTTTGCCCCGCGAGGTAAGAATTACCCAGTTCATCTGCAACAACTGTCAGTCCGTATTCGTCCTGGTTGCTTCCATAATAAGTAGACCATGCCAGTGATGGGTCTATCACAATATCACCTTCTGTTGCAGAAGTAACATTGAGGTTGAAGCTGAGCGTGTTGTCTTTTTGTATAAATGATGATTGTATCGCTGTGCCTGATGCTGCATAGTATGTATATGGTGCATGCTCAGTAATAGAGCCCATTGGGCCGGCAATAACAGGTGCGCCGTTGCTTAGGGTTAAAGAAGTATTACCCGCATAGCGTATTTGAATATCCCTGTAGTTGCCACCTTTGTGTACTATGAACTCATACTTTAAAGAGCCGTTCTTTACATAGATGCGCCAGTCAATATTAGGGTATATGTTTTTGTAAGTTACTGTGCCGTAGCTATGAGCTGTTGCTCCACCTGCAAATTGTTCGTTATAATAATGCTCGAAATAATCCTGTTTATCAGAAGCAGATGCCTGTGCATTTTTGTTGGCGTTAAGCAGCTCCGCATCGATCCTGTAGGTTTCAGTTGAATTGCCTGATACTGTATTGTTCCTGTTGCCCGGAGTAGTTGTTTCGTTTTGTGCGTTTTGTTTGTACCATTGATAATGTATTGCACCCGCACCTATAAAAACAGACATGTCATTGCTGCCACATTTAAATTGTATATCCGTGCGGGGACTATGATACTGGTCTGTGATCTGGCCTTTGTTTTCTATAAATAGTAAACGTTGATCTTTTATTGAAGATTGTATGGGGCTGCGTGCCGTCAGTAATAACGGTAAATACACGAGCGTAACAATAGCTGTAAAACTAAAACCTGTTAAGTTGCGCATGCCAAAAGCTTAATCTCATGAAATTAATCATTTCTGCGCTTTATACATAAGTTGGCAGCGGTTTCCCTATTGCCTGCTTACTCTGAAAGAGATATTCAATAACTCTTTACCTGTATCTGCGCGCAGTAAGTAAATACCATCAGCCAGTCCATTTATCACCAATTCGTCTGATAATCCGTTGTGAATGAATATTTGTTTTGAATATACACTTTGTCCTAAAGCATTAATGATGTTGCACATGACCTCTGTTGCAGCAAGATTAAATCCTTTAATTCTGAATGAACCATTGTTCGGATTAGGATAAAGTGTAATAGTGTTAGCACCATTCACATCATCCACCCCTGTCAGCACAGACACTTTAATAATGTTACTTGTAGCCTTAGGCGGCTGCGGGCACATATAGCTGCTCGTTACCACTACACTTATATCATCATTATCAGACAACTGGTGCGTGCCCCATGTGCTGCTCGTAGCCCCCACCACATCACTGCCATTTCTCTGCCACTGGTAACCCGGGCTGCTGCCCGCATTGCTCGCATTAGCAGTAAAAGTAACCAACTGGTAAGGGCTCAGCGGAGTAGCAGGGTTAGAAGTGATAGATACTGCAGGAGCCAGCCAAGGTAATACCGTCATCTGTATAGCATTACTTGAGTCTTTATAAACCGAAGGGCACACACCCGTAGCCGTCAGCTCGCAGAAAATGATATCATTATCAGCAATACCTGTAGAAGAAAAAGAAGCACCTGTATTACCTGTAAAACTATTATTCCTGAACCACCTGAAAGAAGTAGAAGAGCCCGCATTAGAAGTAACAGCAACAAAAGTCACATTAGTATTCTGGCAGATAGTATCATTAGGATTAGGATAGATATTGATAACCGGCGCAGGAATAATAGTAACCGTAGTGCTGTCAGGAGCAGAATAACAACCATTATTATAAGCCCGAACAATATAAGTACCACCCATAGTAGCCGTAGCACTACCAATAACAGGATTCTGCAGCAGAGAACTAAAACCGGCAGGACCATTCCATGAATAACTGCTGGCCCCTGGCACAGCAGAAGCAGTAAGATTAATTGGAGTGCCTGTACAAACAGGTGTATTACTACCCGCAGCAGGTTTGGCCGGATTAGCAGTTACTGTAGCCGTAGTATTGCTGACAGC
>JBGAFS010000009.1:0-76573 GCA_044227125.1 Flavipsychrobacter sp. | reverse complement strand
ACGTTGTCTGCCAGCGGTTCTATTACTTTCGAAGAGGCTGATAAAACAAGCGGCACTGCGGGTTCTCCGTTTAAAACTACGGCTGCGGCAAACATGGTGCAACTGCGTCTTGAAGACAGCACTACTTTCTGGGACAGGTTACTCTTGAAGTTTGATGATAATGCCATGGCTGCTGTTGATTATCCGGATGCGGTGAAGTTGTATAATCCTGAAATGACTTTCTATTCTATCAGTACGGATGACAGTATGCTGAGTATTGATGCGCGTGCTTATGCTGACAGCAGTGTTATTCCCCTGGGACTGTACAGCACACTGAAGAAGAATTTCAAAATTACTGCTTCTGATTTCAATATGCCTTTGGGTACTAAACTGTTCCTGCATGATAAGTTCCTGAGCAAAACGGAAGAGATAACGGGTGCTGGCTATGAATACTGGTTTACTGTTACTGCTGATTCTGCGTCATGGGGCAATAACCGTTTTGAGCTGAATACGCTGGGTAAACCTGTAAATGGTATTGCTGAGGTAAATAATACTAAGCTGAGGGCTAAGCTGGTGCCTAACCCTGCTACTGATATTGTTACTGTATATACAGAGGGTAACAATGGTAAACAGGTGCGGGTAACGGTTACCGGTATGACGGGCATTAAGGTGGCAGAACAGTACACTACAGGCAATGCTGCTATATCGCTTAGTAATATGGCTGCGGGTATTTACATAGTGAATATCTCCTGCGGTGCTGAAATAATTACTCAAAAACTTATTAAACAATAAAAACAAGCCCCCGATATATGAAAAAGATAACCCGCAATCTAGTATTCATGTGCCTGCTTTGCCTGCTCTCTGCAGCAGCCTATGCACAAGGCCCCGGTTTTGATGATGATGTAGTAGACCAGGTACCTATAGATGGAGGCCTCAGCGCGCTGGCCATTGCAGGTGCTGCCTACGGCGTTAAGAAGCTGAAGGACATGAAGAAGAAATAAATCCCTGGGATCTTCTTCATTAACCATATCTATCAGAATTAAATTTTTTCAACCAGATTGAACACACATTATCATTTTACCTGCAACACAGCTATAAACAATAGGCCGCCGGCACAAAAGCATAAACTACGTTTGGGTAGTACGCCTTTGTGCCGTGCTCTGTTATTTCTGATATCCGTATCAATATCTTTTCACCTTGCTGCAAAAGACAAAAAAAATGCAGGTGGCTTACCAATGTTACGCATATCATTGCTTCATTTTCCCGACAGCGCGTACATTGACGAATTAGTGATCAGGTATGATACGGCAGATGGCTTAAAACCTGTTTCTGCAGAAGTAACAAGCGGACAACATGCTCATATTATTGCAACCGCTCAAAACGGTAAACTGCTCAATGTTGCCACATATCGTAGGGCAAAACTCAACGACACTATACCTCTTGTAATTAAGGCTGATAAGAAAGATATCTTTTTTATCAGGTTGCAGGCTAATACCGGTATCAATAGGTATGTGTATATAAAAGACTACGGGGCCACACCACTATTACAGGATTTTAAAGCCAACACACATTATGTTTGTCATTATTTCCCTGCTGACACACTGCCTGCTGAAAAAAGGTTTGTAATCGTTCTTTCAGATACACCTATTATCAAGCGCTTCATCAAATCATCAGGCAACCTTGAACCCGGAGCACTGCATAGTGTACACTACGACCGCAACAAAGATCAGATACATGTTAAGATAGGCATCGGCAAATTCCATGTTACTATTGTTGACCAGATGGGCAACCATGTATTTGATGGCCCTATAGTATCAAAGAAGGGAATAATAAAGATAGGAACATCAGACATCAGCAACGGGATATACACCATAAAAATGGTTGACTTATTTGGTAATTACGAAACAGGCAGATTCATTAAATATTAAAAAAACAAACTCCGCATTATGTATATTAAAAACACCATATTCCCATTACTGATACTGCTGTTATCAGTAAATGCATACGGACAAACTACCCTGGCGTTAGGCGACATAGCCTTTACGGGTTATAACAGTGACCCCGCCGCTAACAGCGATGAATTCTCATTTGTGATACTGAAATCAACGGGTATATCAAGCGGCACAACAATATACTTCACAGATCGTGGCTGGAAAAGCGGTAGCTGCGGTACAGATAATTTTTGTACTACGGCTGACAATGCTTCTTTCCCGGAATCAGGCAGTGAATTTGTATGGACTTCCGGTTCTTCTCTATCTTATGGCACAAACGTAAAAATTGCCGGTTCGGGGTCAGCCAATACATTTACCTGTAGCAATGGCAGTGCATCAGGTGCGGTGTTAAATTTGTCAACTGGTGGCGACCAGATATTTGCTTTACAGAACGGCGCAGGCAGCACAACCAGTTCAAACGGCCCGAGCGGCACTATGCTGGCAGCTATACATGCCAATAAGGCTACAGCTGCAGGTTGCTCATTCAGTACCACAAACTGGGATGACTGCACTTCAAATATATCAGTAGACATTTGTCAAAGTGCCAGCAACTCCAATAAGCCTGCATGTCTTACAAATGGTACGAATGCTCTTGTAATGCTGGATGGTTCTGGCAATGAAGTGGACAATGGTGTTTATAATTGTACGGGCCAGTACAGTTCTACTTCTGCACCTGCTATTAGTGCTACGAGGACGGCTGTAAACACTACAACCAACTGGACCACCAATGACGCCTCAGTTGTAACCATACCCCCCTCGGGCTGTAATCCTTTCAATGGCTCTTATATTACCAATACAACCTGGAATGGCAGCACATGGAACAATGGCGCGCCTACAGCTTCTTTAGACGCTATCATAGCCAGCAACACTACACCGGGCAACTTCACTTGTAAGGCACTCACAATTAATAGTGGTGCAGCATTAACAATGGCCGGCGGCACTACTGCTAACATCAATGGTAGTGTTACCAACAATGGCAATGGCTTCAGCGGCACGGGCACGTTCAATTTCGCTGCCAGCGGCACAATTTCCGGCAATACCATTTCATGTGCAGGCACCATCACAGTAGCATCGGGAGCTACTCTTACTACAGGAGGTTTGCTCACCCTTACATCAGACGCTACCAATACCGGCAGTATAGGAAACAGTTCAGGCAGTATCAGTGGCAACGTACAGGTACAACGTTATATACCGGGCAGTCGCAGGGCCTATCGTTTCTTCTCTCATCCGTTTACAACAGCACAGGCATTAACCATACTTACAGATGATATAGATATTACCGGTAGCGGCGGCAGTACGAATGGGTTTACGACTACTGGCAGCAACAACCCTTCTTCTTTCTGGTATGATGTTTCTGCTGCCAACGGCTCTTCATCAAACGACGCCGGCTGGACAGCTTTTACAAGCACCAATGGCAGTGGAGCCAATTCATGGGATAAGTATGAAGGTATACGTGTATTAGTACGCGGAGCCTTAGGCGAAGGGTTAACCAGCGCTGCATACACCCCAAGTGCTGTAACGCTGGACATGACAGGTGCTGTAAATCAGGGTAGCCAGGCTATCAGTGTTACCAAAGGCAGCAGCACTACTTATGCGCTGGTAGGTAACCCATTCCCAAGCGCCATCACAATGGACGGTGCAAGCAAAACGGCAGGCATAGGCTCTAACTTCTACATTTGGAATGCACAACAGGGCACGAAAGGCGGCTACACTACATATACATACGGGTCTTCTTCCTTCAACCTGCCTGTGTGCGGCGCATTCGTAACGCAGATCAGCAGCAACGGTACCATCACATTTGATGAAGCAGATAAAGTAAGCAGCGGAAGTACAATGTTTAAAACAACAGGGTTCCCGAACAGGGTAACACTGAATATTGAAGACAGCACTATATACTGGGACAGGCTGCAACTGCATTATGACGACAACGCATTGTCTGTATCTGAAAATACAGATGCTCTGAAATTTCTCAATCCGGAAGTAAGTTTTAACACATATAGCTCAGACGACAGCCTCCTTGCAATAGACAACCGTCCTTATGCTGATAATGAAACCATCAAACTGGGCTTTACAACTCCGTACAAAAAGAACTATAAAATAGTAGCCGCAGATTTCGATATTCCTGCCGGCACAAAACTATTCCTCAAAGACAATTACACCGGTAAAAATGAAGAGATAACAGGTGCAGGCTATGAATACTGGTTCACGGTTGATACTAATACCGCCTCACAAGGCAAGAACAGGTTTGAACTGAATGCACAGGGCAAACCTACTACAGGCATACAGCCTGCCGTTGCCGGCAATAAGTTCAGAATACAACTTGCACCAAACCCTGCAACCGGTGAAGTAACAGTTTTTTTTGAAGGTGTATCAGACAAAATGCTGAATATCACAGTCATCAATATGGCAGGCAGAAACGTTGCAGAAAAACAGGTA
Organism: Flavipsychrobacter sp.; assembly: GCA_044227125.1. Classification (GTDB taxonomy): domain Bacteria; phylum Bacteroidota; class Bacteroidia; order Chitinophagales; family Chitinophagaceae; genus Polluticoccus. The sequence continues at coordinate 72,167 of JBGAFS010000009.1, read as the reverse complement.
AAAGTGAACAATGCAGGAAATATTACAATACCTCTTACAAGCATACCTGCAGGTGTGTACGTTGTAACAGTACAAAACGGCAAAGAATCCATTTCTCAAAAATTGATCAAACAATAAAAAACATGCCCCTGATATATGAAAAAGAAAACTCGCAATATACTGTTACTGTGCCTGCTATGCCTCTTCTCTGCGGCTGCCTATGCACAAGGCCCCGGCTTTGATGACGATGTGGTAGACCAGGTACCTATAGATGGCGGCCTCAGTGCGCTGGCCATTGCAGGTGCAGCCTACGGCGTTAAGAAGCTGAAGGATAAAAATAAAAAATAATCACTTCATTAATAACAAACATCCCCGCTCTGTGAGCGGGGATGTTTTTGTGTTATCTATTAAAACAATCAAACACATAGCACTATTTGATGAACGTAGCATATTGACAGTCAATAATAATTTTTGTAGAATTGTGTAACACCCCATATCGACTAACAATGCAAACAACAAAGGCAATTGTAGTATTTGCTGCAATAATTACAATATTTCATACTAGTTCTTCCTTCGCACAAACGCCCAACAAAAAACTTGATTCTCTTTTAACAGCGGAGAAATCTGCAAAAGAAGATACAAACAAAGTCTTGTTATTATCAGAAATAGCGCAGGCTACCAGCCAGGCTGACCTGCAAAAAAGCAGAACTTACGCAGAACAAGCATTGGGTTTAGCCGAAAAGTTGAAGTATGATTACGGTAAACTCAAAGCCTACAACCTGATAGGCAGGACATATGCATTGCAAAGCAATTATCCGCAAGCTTTAACGAATTACCATGCTGCGCTCAACATTGCCCAACAGCAAGACAACCCGATGAGGGTCGCTATTATGTCAATGTCTATTGGCAATATATATACGCTCATGAAAGACTATGAAAAGGCTTATACATATCTTACCAAGGCAAAAAACGCGTACGACAAAGCCGGGGCCCCTTATGCTACAAGCCTCGTAATAAACTTCGGTGTGTATTATGCAAAACAAAACAAACACGCAGAATCCATTGAATGGTACAAAAAAGGTATTGACGCAGAAGAAAAGAAAGGTGTTGCAAGTCCTGACCTGGCGATACTATATAGCAATGTCGGCAGTGAATATATCCTTTTAAAAAACATACCGCAGGCCCTATACTATTGTTATAAAGCGCTTGACATCAACTATGCCATAGGCAATGATAAAAGCGTAGCCTATAATCTTACAGGTATAGGTGCCGCTTATGCAAAAGCTTATTATTTGACCGGCCTGCCTGATAGCCTGAAGGATAAAAACATCTTGTTAGCAAAAGCTGAAAATACATTAACCAGGTCGCTTGAATTATCTGAGAAACTGGGTATGGGAGAGACCAAAATGGAATCGTACGAATGGCTCGCAAATATTTACGAGATAAAGAAAGACTACTTCAATACCTATAAATATTATTATAAATATACCAAACTTAAAGACAGCCTTACAGGCATCAGCACACAAAAAGCCATAGCACAGGCCGAAGCAGAGTTCAGGGTACAAAAGACTACAGATTCATTAAAATACTCTTCCGCTCTTAAAGACAAAGAGATCAAACAACATAAGCTACAGCGAAATAGCGCCCTGGTAGTAATACTTATGGCCGGGCTTCTGGGCGTCCTGTTCGTCAATCGCCAGAAATTGAAGCACAAGAATAAATTAATAGCCGTAGAGGCGGAAAAAGAAAAAATAGAACAACTGGCGCGCCACCAACTGGCCGATTTCACCAAAAGCATTCAGGAAAAAAATAATCTTATCGAGCAATTTGCAGCAGAGATTGAAAAATACCAGTCATTGCCATGCAGTAATGAACTGCAGGGCCGCGAGGCTTACCTTGATACATTGAAAAATTCGGTGATACTTACCGATGAGCAATGGGCAGAATTCCAGTCATTGTTTGAAAAAGTAGACCCGGGATATATAGGCAGGGTGCGTACTAAGTTTCCTGATATTACTGCTGCCGAAATGCGCTTTGTATTGCTTACCAAACTGGGGCTTAATAATAAAGAAATGGCGGCTATGCTGGGTGTTACCAACGATGCTGTACGTGTAAGCAAATACCGCCTGCTGAAAAAAATACATCTGCCGGATGATACATCGCCCGAAGATTTTTTCAAGAGCATATAATAAATACTATATAACACATTCATTTTCATAGCGTAACACACTGTTACGCTTTTTTGTTACACAAGTTGTTACGCTAAAAATTTCTCGAGCTGTGAGCAGTGGGGGTTATTTGTACTATACAAAACGCCCCTGTATGTATACGCAAAAAAACAAATACAGCATTCTTACCCTGTTGGTAGTAACCTGTACCCTTGCAGCATTTATAGCGGTGTTTATATGGTATTAAAACAAACACCTCTATATGAAAAAACTCATCAACTATCTAATGATGCTCACGATAATGAGCATGTTGTCGGTAACGGCATATTCACAAGTCAACACCCCCGTAGCCTCATGGGTAAAAAGGAGCTATGTTGATGGTGGCACAGATGCAGGTTATAGTATAGCTTATGATGCATCAGGGAACATATACGTAGTGGGGAGTGTTAACTCCGAATTCAATTTAGACCCGGCCGGCACCAGCCTGAACCTGTTCAGCAGTAGTGCTTCCCAAAGCGGGTCTACAGATGTTTATGTTGCTAAATATAATAGTGCCGGCCAGAACATCTGGGCTTTTTACCTGGGTAATACAGGCATTAACGAATTTGCCAACAAAGTCAGGGTAGACAATAATGGTTATGTCTATGTAATGGGCAAGTTCAGTACAACGAGCATGGATATGGACCCCAGCTCTAATACGAATAATATTACCAATGCCGGCGTAGATGATATTTTCCTTGCCAAATATGATGGTAATTATTTACCATCCAGTACTAGTTTCTACAAATGGGCTTTTGCTATAGGTAGCTCTAATTATGATTACGGTAAAGATTTTGCGCTTGATGCGGGAGGCAATATTTACTTAGTGGGCTCTACTTACGGTAATACCAGTATTGATATGGACCCCAGCAGCAATACGCAGAGTGTTTCTTTCCATGGTAATGGCTACGATATTATCATTGCCAAATATGATGGTACACTTACACCTGCCAGCACTTCTTTTTGCAAATGGGCATTTTCCCTGGGCAGTACAGACTATGAAGTAGCCAATAGTATAGTTCCGGATTCTAACGGCAATTTTTACATATGCGGTAATATCAATTATGCCTCGGGTACAGATATGGACCCAAGCTCAAACACCAATAACCTGGCCGGCAACGGCGGCGGAGATGCATATATAGCCAAATATAACGGAACGCTCACTCCTGCAAGCACATCGTTTTATCAATGGGCGTTTGCCATTGGTTCAACCAACTATGAAGAATGCGTAGACATAGCCCTCAGGGGGAATTATCTGTACGCTGGAGGTTCTGCTAATATTAATACCTCTACGTCTATAGACTTTGACCCCAGCAGCAATACTGCTAATGTTTCAGGCACATATTCAAGTCCGTCAAGAGATGTATTTGTAGCGAAATATGATATCAGTAAACTGCCAACAGATGTTACATTCTATAAATGGGCTTTTATATCCGGGTATGATAATAGCGATGAATTAATATCTCTTGATGCAGACACTTCCGGCAATATATATGTGGCTGCCAACTTCACCAGTAGTTATATAGATGTTGACCCCAGCAGCAATTACAATTATGTAAACAATTCGTCAAGTAATTATTACGATTTTTATATAGCAAAATATGATGCATCGCTCACTCCGTCAAGCACATCATTTTATAAATGGGGATTCTCTCGCGGTGCCTCAAACAGCGATAAATTAAATGATATCGTTTGGGGCAACAATAAGCTGTATTGCACAGGTGTAGCAAGTGGCGGCACGTTCACTACAAATCCGGCCAGTGGAGCTTCTACGTTAAAAGTTTCAACAAATACAGATGATCTGTTCGCATTAGTATATAACCTGTCGTCAACACCTGCAACCAATACTTTTTGCACCGCCGGCATAGTAGCCGGAGCCGGTGGCTCAAGTGCTCAGATAAAGAGCATAACAAGAGATGCCGCCGGTAATATTTACGTAGCAGGCCAGTTTTATAACACTGCGTTGTTTGGCAGTGGCAGTAACATTGTTAGTGTTACCGGCCTCGGTGCTCCCAGCATGTTTGTAGCTAAGTTTACTGCAAACGGAGAACCAGTTTGGGCCTTCCCTGTCACTTCATCAATTTCGATAAACAATATTATACCCGTAAAAATAGCGGTAGATGCCAATGGATACATTTATGTATCCGGTAGTATATATGCCTCTTCCGGGAATTATGATTTTGACCCAAGCAGCAATACCGGATATGGAGTAAGTAGTAACTATACTATGTTCGCTGCAAAATATGATGGTAACTATACCCCCACAAGCACGTCGTTCTACAAATGGTCTACTGTAATTGGCGCAACTGGTTACAGTGCACTAAATGACATGAAAGTGGATAAAAACGGCTATGTATACCTGGCCGGCTACGTGAGTGGTTCTACTTTTGATGCTGACCCAAGTTCCAATTACAATCCCATCACACCGGCAGGAAGTAATGACATCTTCATTTCAAAATTTGACGGCAATTATACCCCTTCCAATACATCCTTTTATAAATGGGCAACCAACATCGGTGGCACTTCCACTGAAATTGCTTATGCATTAGAAGTAGACACAGCAGGAAATGTATATGTCGGCGGTGGTTTCTATGGTAATACTGCCGTAGATGCTGACCCCTCGTCAAACAGCTATAATCTTACACCGGCAAATACATCCAATCAATTCCTGGCCAAATACAATGGCACTCTTACACCGTCAAATACAGGGTTCTTTAAATGGGGTTTTCTGATATCTTCAGCCTACTACGGGGAGTTAGCTACGCTTAAACTTGACAGCACAGCCAATGCACTATATGTAGGGGGTACGATTACCGGCTCGGCAGACTTCGATCCAAGCAGCAACGTTAAAACCTTTACGGCATCTTCTACATCTTACGCGGATGCGTGCATAATAAAATATGATGTCAATTATCAGCCTTCAGATACATCATTTTACAAATGGGCATTTGTACTCGGTAATGCATCGTCTGGTGAACGTCCCGTTCGCCTGGAAATGAACAGTGCAGGACAATTATTTGTCGGGTTAAGTTTCAGCGGATCCTCCAGCGTAACTGTTGACTTAGACCCCTCCTCTAATACCAATAATATATCTACCACAAACAACTATGGAAATGTTGTAGCATGTTACAACACCAATGTTACGCCTGATAGCACTGCGTTCTATAAATGGGGATTGGCTATTGGTGGGGCCGGTAACAACTTAGGTGGAGTATCAGCGCAAAACAGCAATGTTATTATCGCGGGTTCTTTTTATAATGGATCAACCTCACCTGTTGACTTTCAACCGGGCAATGGTGTATATGGCGTTCTCAGCGCCAGAAATGGTGCAGCTTATTCATCATTCATGGCAAAATACATTGATGGTAATGTATGGGTAGGCGGCATAAGTAATAGCTGGCATACTGCTGCCAACTGGACCGCCAACAATGTACCATCATCTTCCGATTATGCTTACATCCCCTCTTCTGGTGTAACAAACGAACCTACAGTCAGCAGCAACACTACCATTGCCGGTTTAATAAGTGATGCGGGACGTACTATCACAATAAACAGCAGCACAGCTTTGTCTGTAACAGGCGAGGTTACGAATAATGGTACCATTACCGGTTCGGGCAAGCTGGCGCTCTCAGGTACACAGGCTCAAAGTATAAGCGGTACGGGCACCTACAGCAACCTTGAGCTAAATAACAGTGCAGGCGCTGCTAACAGCGGTACTATTAACATTACAGATACCTATACACCAACTAGCGGTACACTTGCTACAGGCGGCAACCTCACACTTAAATCTACAGTTGCAGGCACTGCCCGTATAGCAGCCGGCAATACAAGTGGCGGATACATTACAGGTAACATAACAATAGAACGCTATATACCCGGCAAACGTGCTTTCCGTTTCATCTCGCATCCGTTCACTTCTGCTTTAAGCATGAGTGCATTAACTGATAATATTGATATAACAGGCAGCGGTGGCTCTCCGTTTACTACTACAGTAAACAATAACCCTTCTGCTTATTACTTCAATGTATCGGCAGGTGATAACAGTACTACCGGCAACAACCCCGGCTGGACTGCTTTCACAGCTTCATCTACATGGGCACAGTATCAGGCAATGCGTGTATTGGTGCGTGGTGCGAAGGGCGAAGGCTTGAGTTATCCTGCCAATTCATACACACCAAGTGCTGTAACCATTGATATGAGCGGCGTACCCAACCAGGGTAACACTACCGTAAACCTTACCAAAGGAAGCGGCACCAACTTCGTATTAGTTGGCAACCCCTTCCCTTCGCAGGTAAATATGGATGCGGTGAGCACTTCTAATGTAGGCAGTGCTTTCTATATCTGGGATGCTACACAGGGCACCAAGGGTGGTTACACTTCTTATACTTTCGGCTCGTCTTCTTTCAATCTGCCATCGTGCGGTGCATTCGTTACTACACTTTCGGCTAACGGTTCTATCGTGTTTGAAGAAGCTGATAAAACAAGTAGTACAGCTGGTACCATGTTCAAAACAACTGCTCCTGCCAATACGGTTCAACTTCGATTGGAAGACAGTACTACTTTCTGGGACAGGTTGCTGCTGAAGTTTGATGATAATGCTATGGCTACGGTAGATTATCCTGATGCCGCAAAACTCTACAACCCCGATATGAGTTTCTACACATGGAGCAAAGACGATTCTATGCTTTCGATAGACGCGCGTCCTTATGTGGATGGTGAGATTATTCCTCTTGGTTTGTACAGCACGCTGAAAAAGAACTTCCGCATTATTGCTGCTGACTTTGATATGCCTTTAGGTACTAAGCTCTTCCTCCACGATAAGTTCCTGAATACTACAGAAGAGATAACGGGTGCAGGTTATGAATACTGGTTCAGTGTTGATGCCAACCCTGCATCTTGGGGTGACAATCGTTTTGAACTGAATACACAGGGCAAACCTGTAAATGACATAGCAACTGTCAGCAATACTAAGCTGAAAGTGAAGCTGGTACCTAACCCTGCTACTGATAACGTAACTGTATATACAGAAGGCAATAATGGCAAGCAGGTACTGGTAACCATCACCAACATGATGGGCACAAAGGTAGCTGAGCATTATACAACAGGCAGCACTACTATATCACTCAGCAATATGGCTGCTGGTATTTATATAGTTAATATCAGTTGCGGCTCAGAAACTATCACTCAAAAATTGATCAAACAGTAAATAACAAACAGCCCCCGATTATGAAGAAGATAACTCGCAATATAGTATTCATATGCCTGCTGTGCCTGCTCTCTGCTGCAGCCTATGCACAAGGCCCCGGCTTTGATGATGATGTGGTAGACCAGGTACCCATAGATGGTGGCCTTAGCGCCCTCGCAGTAGCAGGTGCTGCTTATGGTGTGAAGAAGCTGAAAGACAAAAAGACCGGGTCATCTGTAAAGTAAAGGGAAACCATCTTTCAAACTGACAACCCACAATAAAAAAATACGCTCTCTGTATGAACAAACTCAAACATATATTAATGGCTTTGGCAGCATTGCTATGCCTGCAGCAAAGTGCACATGCCCAAAACTACCCCAATGCCAACTGGCTGAAAAACAATACTGGCAATGGCGGCAGTGACGCAGGCAATGCTGTAGCCTATGATGCCTCGGGCAATATGTATGTGGCAGGCTATTTCCAGGGCGAGTTTAACCCTGATAATACCAATGCCACTACTACATGGAATTTGACGAGCAAAGGCAACAATGATATGTACCTTGCCAAATACAATAGCAATGGCAGCATTATTTGGGCATTTGGCATGGGTGGCACCGGTAATGAGCAGTTTACAAGTATTAGCGTAGATGGCAGCGGCAATATATATGTTGCAGGATATGTAAGCAGTACTGCGGCCTGGGATGCTGACCCCAGCAGCAATACTAATAATGTTAATGCCACTGCAGGGGTCAATGATATATTTGTTGCCAAATACGATGGCACCCTCACACCATCATCCACATCTTTTTACAAATGGGCTTTTGTAATTGGAGGTACGAATAATGATCTGATAAACGGTATTGCCGTGGACGGTAGCGGTAATGTATATGTTGCGGGATATACCCAAAGCGGAACCAATTGGGATGCTAACCCCAGCAGCAATGTCAATAATGTGGCTACATCTGCCAATGCTGATATGTTCATTGCTAAATACGATGGTACCCTTACCCCTTCCAATACTTCGTTTTATAAATGGGCTTTTACTATGGGGGGCTCCATTGTCGACCAGCTTAACAGCATTGCATTAGATGGCAGCGGTAATCTATATGTAGCCGGCTATACAAGCAGCTCTACCAGTTGGGATGCAGACCCCAGCAGTAATACCAATAATCTAGCTGCATCTGCAGGCAATAGTGATATATTCATAGCCAAGTATGATGGTACACTAACGCCATCCAACACTTCTTTTTATAAATGGGCCTTTGTAACGGGAGGTAATAGTACCGATCTGCTTCTGGGTGTTAGTGTAGATGGTAGTGGCAACGTATATGTGGCAGGATATACCAGCAGCACAACCAACTGGGACGCTGACCCCAGCAGCAATACCAATAATGTGGCTTCCTCTGCCGGCAATGATATATTCATTGCCAAATATGATGGTACACTCACGCCATCCAACACTTCTTTTTATAAATGGGCCTTTGTAATGGGGGGTAATAGTACCGATCAGCTTCAGGGTGTTAGTGTAGATGGTAGTGGCAACGTATATGTAGCAGGATATACCATGAGCACCTTCACCTGGGATGCCGACCCCAGCAGTAATACCAATAACATGTTGGCTTCATCCGGTAGCAGTGATATGTTTATTGCCAAATACGATGGTACCCTTACCCCTTCCAATACTTCGTTTTATAAGTGGGCTTTCACTATGGGCAATACAAGCGCTGACCAGCTTAACGCCATAACCGTAGACGGCAGTGGCAATATATATGTAGCAGGGATTACTGGTTCCGGCAGCTGGGATGCAGACCCCAGCAGCAATACCAATAATATTAATGCCAGTAACGGTAACCAGGATATCGTAGCCATGATATATAATGGCACAGTAGCACCTTCCTCTACTTCTTTTTATAAAGCCGCCGTTTGGGCGGGCAACGGACCTACTACCCCCGCGGCAACTACCACCACTACAGATGCCGCCGGCAATGTATATACCGCAGGTTATTTCAACGCAACTATAACTCTGGGCACCACCTCACTTAGATCTAATGGCGTCCAGGATATCTACCTTGCCAAGTACAATAGTGCCGGAAGCCTGCTCTGGGCATTTAGTATGGGTGGTACCGGCAGTGACCAGCTTACGGGCATCACTGTAGATGGCAGCGGTAATGTATATATTGCAGGGTACACCAACAGCACCAGTTGGGATGCTGATCCCAGCAGCAATACCAATGCTGTAGCCTCATCCGCTGGCGGTAACGATATGTTCATAGCCAAATATGATGGTACACTTACGCCCTCTAACACCTCATTTTATAAATGGGCCTTTCTAATGGGTGGTGGCAATGCCGATGCACCTCAGGGCATTAGCTTAGATAATAGTGGCAATGTATATATAGCTGGATATACCACCAGCAACGTCAGTTGGGATGCTGACCCCAGCAGCAATACCAATAACGTGTTGGCGTCTAATATTAACGGTGATATGTTCATAGCCAAATACGATGGTAGTCTCACCCCTTCCAATACTTCGTTTTATAAATGGGCCACTGTAATAGGTGGCAGCGGCACAGATCAGCTTCAGGGCATTAATGTAGACGGCAGCGGCAATGTATATGTAGCCGGATACACCGGCAGCACCACCAGTTGGGATGCAGACCCCAGCAGCAATACCAATGCTATAGCCTCATCCGCTGGCGGTAACGATATGTTCATAGCCAAATATGATGGTAGTCTCTCGCCTTCCAATACTTCGTTTTATAAATGGGCTTTTACAATGGGGGGCTCCATTGCCGACCAGCTTAACAGCATTGCATTAGACGGCAGCGGCAATGTATATGTAGGCGGATATACCGCCAGCACCTTCAACTGGGATGCAAACCCGAGCAGTAATACCAATAATGTGGCTTCAACCGGTAGTTACGACATGTTCATTGCCAAATATGATGGTACGCTTACCCCTTCTAATACTTCTTTTTATAAATGGGCATTTGCCATGGGTAGCTCCGGAGCCAATGATGTAGTTACAGGTATTGCCACAGACGGAAGCGGCAATGTATATATAGGGGGATATACCGCCAGCACCGGCAGCTGGGATGCTGACCCCAGCAGCAATACCAATAATGTAGCTTCCGTAGGTAATATCGATATATTCATGGCCAAATACGATGGTAGCCTTACCCCTACAAATACTTCCTTTTACAAATGGGCGGCTATAATTGGTAGCACCGGTATTGACCAACTTAACTGTATCAGTGCAAACGGCAAAACAATTGTAGCAGGTGGCCAGTTTACCGCCAGCAACCAGGATTTTCAACCCGGCAGCAATACCAAAACACTAAGCAGCGCACAAAACGGCCTTGCCCAATCTCAGTTTTTGGGTAAATATATTGATGGTATTACCTGGACGGGTGGCACCAGCACCGCATGGGCTACCGGCAGCAACTGGGTAGGCAGCGCAGCGCCAACTACAACTGATTATGCTTATATACCTGCCTCAGGTGTTACCAATGAGCCTGCCGTAAGTAGTAACACCACTATCGGCGGTTTAATTGTGGATGCGGGGCGCACGGTCACTATCAACAGCAGTGTAGCGTTATCGGTAACAGGTGATGTTACTAATAACGGCACCATCAGCAGCACGGGCAAGCTGGCACTGACGGGCAGCAGCGCGCAATACCTGGGCGGTACGGGCAGTTACAGCAACCTGGAGCTGAACAACAGCACGGGCGCTACTAATGCAGGTACCATCAATTTAACAGATACTTACACACCTACAAGTGGTGTGCTTACAACAGGAGGTAATCTTGTATTGAAGTCAACATCAGGTGGTACCGGGCGTATAGCCACCGGTGCAACCAGTGGTGGTTATATCAGCGGCAATGTGACCATAGAAAGATATTTACCAGGTAAACGTGCTTATCGTTTCTTCTCGCACCCATTTAATGCTGCTATTGCATTGAGCCAGCTTACAGATAATATTGATATTACAGGTAGCGGTGGCAGCACTAATGGTTTTACTACTACCAATACCAACAATGCTTCATCTTACTGGTATGATGTGACCGCAGGTGATAATACCACAGGTGGCAATAACCCCGGCTGGACGGCATTCACCAATACCAATGGTGCAGGTGCCAATGCCTGGAGCCAATATGGTGCAGCTCGCATTTTAGTACGTGGCACTAAAGGCCAGGGACTCACCTCTGCAGGATACACACCAGGTGCTGCTACCATTGATATGAGCGGCGTTCCTAACCAGGGTGATGTGACTATAAGCCTGACCAAAGGAAGCGGTACATCTTTTGTACTGGTCGGTAATCCTTTCCCCTCGCAGGTAAATATGGATGCGGTGAGCACTTCTAACGTAGGCAGTGCTTTCTATATCTGGGATGCTACTCAGGGTACCAAGGGTGGTTATACTTCTTATACTTTCGGTTCTTCTTCTTTCAACCTGCCATCATGCGGTGCATTTGTTACTACACTTTCGGCTAACGGTTCTATCGTGTTTGAAGAAGCTGATAAAACAAGCGGTACATCGGGCACCATGTTCAAAACAACGGCTCCTGCCAATACGGTTCAGCTTCGATTGGAAGACAGTACTACTTTCTGGGACAGGCTGTTGTTGCGTTTTGATGATAACGCTATGGCTACCGTTGATTATCCGGATGCCGCAAAACTCTACAACCCTGATATGAGTTTCTACACATGGAGCAAAGACGATTCTATGCTTTCGATAGACGTGCGTCCTTATGTGGATGGTGAGATTATTCCTCTTGGTTTGTACAGCACGCTGAAAAAGAACTTCCGCATTATTGCTGCTGACTTTGATATGCCTTTAGGTACTAAGCTCTTCCTCCACGATAAGTTCCTGAATACTACAGAAGAGATAACGGGTGCAGGTTATGAATACTGGTTCAGTGTTGATGCCAACCCTGCATCTTGGGGTGACAATCGTTTTGAACTGAATACACAGGGCAAACCTGTAAATGACATAGCAACTGTCAGCAATACTAAGCTGAAAGTGAAGCTGGTACCTAACCCTGCTACTGATAACGTAACTGTATATACAGAAGGCAATAATGGCAAGCAGGTACTGGTAACCATCACCAACATGATGGGCACAAAGGTAGCTGAGCATTATACTACAGGCAACACTACTATATCTCTCAGCAATATGGCTGCTGGCATTTATATAGTAAATATCAGTTGCGGCTCAGAAACTATCACTCAAAAATTGATCAAACAGTAAATAACAAACAGCCCCCGATTATGAAGAAGATAACTCGAAATATAGTATTCATATGCCTGCTTTGCCTCTTCTCTGCGACTGCCTATGCACAAGGCCCCGGCTTTGATGATGATGTGGTAGACCAGGTACCCATAGATGGTGGCCTTAGCGCACTGGTGGTAGCAGGTGCTGCTTATGGTGTGAAGAAGCTGAAAGACATAAGAAAAAAATGATCCCCTATGTATGAAACGAAGTCCCCGCTCACAAGGCGGGGATTTTTTATTCCATATTGGTATATTTTTGCTGCATGAGTACACCACTGATAATTGAGAACACAATAGAAATAAATGCACCTGCATCTGTAGTTTGGGACATCCTTACCCTGCCGGAGCATACTAAGAAATACATGTTTGGCTGCGAAACCGTATCTGACTGGAAACCCGGCAGCCCGCTTATATGGCGCATGATGTACGAAGGCAAGGAAATGATACCCGTAAAAGGTGAGATAATAAGTATTGCTCCCGGCAAAGAATTAGTGTACACTGTTATAGCTCCCGACAATCCCGATATTCCTGATGTACCGGAGAACTACCTGCATGTTACTTACCGCCTTACAGAAGACAATGGCATAACAACACTATACGTAAGCCAGGGCGATTACAACACAGTAGCACTGGGACAAAAACGCTACGACGAGACCTACAACAATGGCGAAGGCTGGAACCCCATACTGGTGCAGATAAAAGCACTGGCAGAAAAAGGTTAACACCTCATATCATCACCACATCCTTATTCCTCTGCGTTTGCATTTCGGCAGGTATACCTTGCCATAGTGTGTCTGCCAAATGCAGAAAGGATAAAAATTGCAACAATCATCAAAATGATTATTAACAAAGAGAGCGTTATGCAGATATGAGATGTTACTTTTTATACTTTTCCCTGTACTCTACCGGAGTAAGCCCGGTGATCTTTTTAAATAATTGCCGGAAAGTCTGGCCATCAAAATAACCTACGTCAAGCATTATCTCATCAATAGATTTACGCCCTGTCTCAAGCGCCTTCTTGCCGGCTTCTACACGTACTTTTTGCAGGTATTCAATAATGGTGCAGTGTGTTGCTTTTTTAAATCGTCGTTCTAAAGTTCTTCGGGTGAGGTACAATTGCTCGCACAAACCTTCGATAGTGATTTTATCGGCATAATGTTTTTCAATATAATTCTGTGCCTGCAGAATTTCATTATCATCATGTTCTTTCAGTCCGTTGAAAATAATGAAGGGGGTTTGAGACATTTTATCAATGCTTACTACAAAATGTTTAGCAACCAGTACTGCCATTTCCCTGCCAACATATTTTTCAACAAGAAAGAGTAGCAGGTTCCAATAGGCATTACTGCCACGACTGGAATACAGGCCATTTTGTTCTACGATTATTTTTTCGTCTACCAGCGTTATGTTGGGATAGTAATACCGGAACTCCTTTGCATAATTCCAATGCGTAGTGCATTTTTTGTTTTTTAGCAAACCGGTAAAGGCTAGCATAAAAGCACCGGTACATAAAGATGCTACCTCAGCTTTCTTTCTGTATTGTTTAATGATCCAGTCTACAAAAAACCTGTTATGATGGCTGTTGCTGATCATATCACCGCGCAGTGCAGGTATGATGACAAGGTCGGTTCTTTTAAAACTGCTTGTTGTAGCATCTGGTGTGATGGTCACAAGTCCGTCTTCTATCACTATTTGCTCAGCTTCACCAATAATACTAATTTCAAAGAAGTCTCGTTTATACCGCTCATTATACAATTCATTCACCTTTCTGAATACCGCCCTTGCATCTACAATAGAAGCGTAGTTAGCATTTTGTAATGCCAGTATAGATATATTCTTAGTTTGCATGGCGGCGTATTACTGCGCTAATGTATACAAACTTGTCGTAATCGCCATGCATACAATGCCGTTTTCGCATATCATAAGCCTGCTAAGCGACAGTAGTTTTGCAGTATAAAACCAAATTATAATGCACAATACAGACATCTATCTGAATTTTGACGGTGAAAGCGAAGCAGCTTTCAAGTTCTACAAATCAGTATTCGGCGGAGATTTTCTTACGCTTCAACGTTTTGGCGATATGCCCGGCAGCGACAAGATGAGCGCTGAAGACACAGAAAAAATAATGCACATATCGCTGAAACTGACAAATGGCACTACACTAATGGCTTCGGACGTACTTGCTAAAGATAACATGGCATTAAAGCAGGGCAACAATTTTCACATATGCTTACAGGCAGATAGTGAGGCAGAAGCAGATAAGCTTTTCGATGCCTTGTCTGAAGATGGTAAAATAGAAATGCCTATGAACAAAACCTTCTGGGGTGCCTACTTTGGTATGTGTTGTGATAAATATGGCATTCAATGGATGATAAACTTTACACCACCTCAACATTAATGATATGGCAACGCGAAAAACATTAATAACATACCGCATAGTACTGGTATTGCTCAGCATAGGTATACTGGCGTCTGCAGTGCCTGGAGTCTTAAAACTGCCTTATGCTGTAGCACATTTTACCGGCGTACTGCATTTGCCCGAATATCTTTTAGTATACATAAGCGCTGTCAAACTTGCGGGCTTGGTGATACTGTATTTGCCAGGCAGACCGAAACTGAAGGAATGGGTGTTTGCCGGTTTCATGTTTGATTTGACGGGTGCATGGTTTTGCAATTTTACAGCAACTGGATCATTTGCTGCTGCATTACCGGTGCTCTTATATATAGCAGTGCTGTTATGGCTGTATTGGTTGTATAATAAACTACGTGCATTGCAGGCAGCAACAACTTAAATCATTTACATCATGTCATTTCAAGCGTATTTAGATAATATAAAAGCTAAAACCGGCAAGACACCGGAAGACTTTAAACAGCTTGCCGATAAAAAAGGATTGCTGAAACCCGGCACTAAGGCCGGCGATATAGTAGCATGGCTGAAAGAAGACTATGGGCTGGGGCATGGCCACGCTATGGCCATCTATACCGTGTTCAAAGGATTGAAGGAAGCTAAAAAAGATACAGCTGCAATGCTTGATAAGCATTTCAACGGAGAGAAAGAAAAGTGGCGCCCGGCATATGATGCTGTGATGAAAAAAATAACTGCCTTTGGCAGCGATGTTGGTACAGATATAGTGGTGAGTTACATAAGCCTGCTTAGAGGCAATCGCAAATTTGCCTTGGTGCAGGTTACTAAAGACAAACTTATAATAGGATTGAAACTTAAAGGTGCTGCATTAGGCAGCAGGTACGAAAAGGCAGGCAACTGGAATTCGATGATGACACACAAAGTGACTATTATCTCTTCGAAAGAAATCGATAAAGAACTGTACGATGTTTTATACAAAGCATATGAACAGAATGGCGATGTACAAAAGTGATAATGCTTGTGAATTATCAGGTCATCCCCTGCAAAAGAAACATCCCGGCTCTGTGAGCGGGATGTTTTATATCATCACCACATCCTTATTCCTCTGCGTTTGCATTTCGGCAGGTATACCTGATAGTATCTCCTGCCTAAGCGTATCTACCAGTTTCTGCTTCACATAGTGGCGAAAGGTAACGATACTTATCTCCCGTACAGGTGCCGGAGATTTAAAGAAACGGATATTGTGCTTTTGTTTGGCCGTTATGTCCTGCATTGCCAGCTCGGGCAGTATGGTTATGCCCTGGTTCAGGTCTACTATCTTCTTTAGTGTTTCTATACTGCCTGCTTCAAAATCTACCTGGTGCAGTTCCTTCTCGCGGTTCTTCAGTTCGCAGAGGTTCACCACCTGGTTGCGCAGGCAGTGGCCTTCTTCCAGCAGCCAGAGGCGGTTCACATCTATATCATTGGCCAGCAGGTATTTTTTCTTCAGCAGCTTTTCGGCAGATGATGCATACACAACAAACTGTTCGTAAAACAAAGGTCGCTCCACCAGCGATGTATTATTGAGTGGTGTCGCCATCAGCCCCACATCCAGCGAATAGTCCTCCAGTTTCCTTACAATAGTATCCGTGGTCAGCTCACTTATTTGCAGCTTCACATCAGGGTATTTCTTCAGGAACCCGTTGATGAATAATGGTATGATATAAGGCGCCAGCGTGGGTATAATGCCTATACGTAACTCACCTTTCAACTGCCCGCGTTCTTCATTCACTATCTCTTTTATACGGCCTGCATTTTGCAGCACCAGCCTTGCCTGCGCCACAATGAGCTTGCCTGTTTCTGTAGGCACAACGGGTTGCTTACTGCGGTCAAATATCTTTATATCCAGTTCATCTTCCAGTTTCTTTATCATCATGCTCAGCGTAGCCTGTGTTACAAAACACTTTTCGGCAGCCGTCACAAAATGCCTGTGCGTATCTACCGCTACTATATATTCCAGTTGTTGCAGGTTCATAACTTATTGATAGAATCTATGTAAATATACAAACTATCAGTTTGATTGATGATGCAGATATCTCCATTTTTGTTCTTCGCGAAAGGGTAACAGGATAATAATGACACATATCATCATTGTTATCTCCTATTTAAACTAATTTTAAAAGAACACTTCATAAAATAAAGAGCTATGGAAAATAACGAATCAAAATGCCCTTTTCACGGGCCGCAGAAAATGACAGCAGGTAGCGGTACACGCAATCGTGACTGGTGGCCGAATATGTTGAAGCTGAACATCCTCCGTCAGAATTCTTCATTATCAAACCCGATGGAAGGATCGTTTGATTATGCTAAAGAATTCAACAGCCTCGACCTGGCTGCAGTGAAAAAAGACATCTTCGACCTGATGACCACTTCGCAGGACTGGTGGCCTGCCGACTACGGCCATTATGGTCCTTTCTTTATACGCATGGCATGGCACAGTGCGGGTACTTACCGCATACACGATGGCCGTGGCGGTGGCGGCTCAGGGCAACAACGTTTTGCTCCGCTCAATAGCTGGCCTGATAATGCCAACCTCGACAAAGCACGTTTGCTGCTGTGGCCGATAAAAAAGAAATACGGTAAGAAAATATCATGGGCCGACCTGATGATACTCGCGGGCAACTGCGCACTGGAATCCATGGGCTTTAAAACATTTGGTTTCGGTGGCGGACGCGAAGACGTATGGGAACCGGAAGAAGATGTGTACTGGGGTTCTGAAACAGAATGGCTGGGCGACAAACGCTACAGCGGAGACCGTGAACTGGAAAATCCGCTTGGTGCTGTGCAGATGGGTTTGATATATGTAAACCCTGAAGGCCCTAATGGCAACCCTGACCCCGTAGCTGCAGCACGCGATATACGCGAAACATTCGGCCGCATGGCTATGAACGATGAAGAAACAGTAGCACTGATAGCAGGCGGGCACAGCTTTGGTAAAACACACGGTGCTGCTAACCCCGGCCAGTATGTAGGCCGCGAACCTGCTGCTGCCGGTATAGAAGAGCAAAGCTTGGGCTGGAAGAATACTTACGGCTCAGGCAATGGTGCTAATACTATTACCAGCGGCCTGGAAGGTGCATGGACAACCACACCTACAAAATGGAGTAACAACTTCTTCGAAAACCTCTTTGGTTACGAATGGGAACTGACCAAGAGCCCTGCAGGTGCACACCAGTGGAGGCCGAAGAATGGTGCAGGTGAAGGCCTGGTACCTGATGCGCACGACCCGAGCAAACGTCATGCGCCGTTCATGCTCACTACAGACTTGTCGCTGCGCTTTGACCCAGAGTACGAAAAAATATCAAGGCGTTTTTACGAGAACCCAGACCAGTTTGCAGATGCGTTTGCACGTGCATGGTTCAAACTCACGCACCGCGATATGGGCCCTCGCGCACGCTATCTCGGTCCGGAAGTACCAACTGAAGAACTGGTATGGCAAGACCCGATACCTGCTGCTACACACAAGCTGGATGCTAACGATATAGCAACATTAAAAAGCAAGATACTGGCATCAGGCCTCAGCATAGCACAACTGGTAAGCACTGCATGGGCTGCTGCATCTACCTTCCGCGGCTCAGACAAGCGTGGTGGTGCCAACGGTGCACGCATACGCCTGGCTCCGCAAAAAGACTGGGCAGTAAACAACCCTGCACAACTGGCAACAGTGCTGGCAAAACTGGAAGCAGTACAGAAAGATTTCGGCAAGCCGGTATCAATGGCAGACCTTATAGTGCTGGGTGGCTGTGCTGCTGTAGAACAGGCTGCTAAAAATGCAGGGCATAACGTTTCGGTACCATTCACACCGGGACGTGCAGATGCTTCGCAGGAACAAACTGATGTAGAATCATTCGCCGTACTCGAACCACTGGCTGATGGTTTCCGCAACTATGCAAAGAGCAAATGCAGCATAGTAGCAGAAGAACTGCTGGTAGACAAAGCACAACTGCTTACACTCACTGCTCCTGAAATGACAGTGCTGATAGGTGGTATGCGTGTACTGAATACCAACTATGATGGTTCTAAGCATGGTGTGTTCACCAAACGTGCCGACACACTGAGCAATGATTTCTTCGTGAACCTGCTGGACTTTGGTACTAAGTGGAGGGCAACATCAGATGCGCAGGATGTGTTTGAAGGTCGCGACCGCAAAACAGGAGAAGTAAAATGGACAGGCACACGTGCCGACCTGATATTCGGTTCTAACTCTGAACTGCGCGCACTGGCAGAAGTATATGCCTGCGATGATGCACAGGGCAAATTCGTGAACGACTTCGTTGCTGCATGGAACAAAGTAATGAACCTCGACAGGTTTGATATAGCCTGATAAGCTAACTGCAACAATATCAACGAATAAAACGGCAACTCATTATGAGTTGCCGTTTTTCTTTTTGTAGAATTCCTTCTGCCGATCATTAATAATTTTTAAACACCTTGTGTTTGCTGGTGAATAATGATACTTTTAATACGCTCACTTCTTCTAACTAAAATTCAAATCAATATGAAAAAGAACCTCGCAGAATTCATCGGCACATTTTGTTTAGTATTATTCGGGTGTGGCGCAGCTGTTGTATCAGGTATCTCATCTACCGGCCCTGCAGGCATTGGCCTCCTAGGCATTTCACTGGCATTTGGTGTAGCTGTAGTGGTAATGGCATATGCCATTGGCCCTATCAGCGGATGCCATATTAATCCTGCCATAACCATATCAATGCTTGTTGGCGGAAAAATAAGTCTTGGCGAATCGATAGGTTATATCATCTCTCAATTATTAGGCGCTACAGTAGCAGCAGCAGTATTGTATTCTATACAAAAAGGGATGCCGGGTTTTACTATGGGCGAATGGGCACTGGGCTCTAATGGCTGGGGAGAGGGTTATCTGGGCGGATACTCCATGCAGTCGGCATTTGTTACAGAAGCAGTATTGACCTTCGTATTCCTGTTTGTGATATTTGCCACAACATCTAAATGGGGCAACAGCAACATGGCAGGCTTAGCTATAGGCCTCACACTTGTGCTCATACACCTTGTAGCTATTCCTATTACAGGTACATCCGTTAACCCTGCCCGCAGCTTTGGCCCTGCAATATTTGCCGGCGGAAAAGCATTGCAGCAGTTATGGTTATTTATCGTAGCGCCGATAGTAGGTGGTGTTGCAGCAGCGCTGGTATGGAAAGGAATTTTTGAGAAAGAATAACAAACAATAAACTATAAACAAAAGCCCCGCTTTATGCGGGGCTTTTGTTTTATAGCAATGCATTACTTACTTCTTAGCTTTCTTTGCAGCAGGTATCTGCTCTAATAAAGCAATGGTTTCTTTCACCCATTTCTTTACCTGTGCTTTAGGTATATCCTTTTCGGTCTCTACTTTTATATGGCGCATGCGCTCACCCGTACCTTCAAATAATCCTTTGGGGTCTTGTAATGACATAGCGTCAAAGAAGCCCAGGTTCACATACTGCACCTGCTTATAGCTGTAGATAAATGCAAAATTGTGTTTGCCATACATAAAAGTCAGGTTACCCCACTTAATCGCCTCGGTAATGCCCGGATGTGCTGCCAGCATTATATCCCGCAACTGCAATGCAAGATTAGCTTTGGGCTCACCCAGTGCTGTTATGAACTGTTCTATCTTGCTATCCATACCCGAAAATTAGGGCATGCGTGCATTTTTGACACCATTTCGAGTTCTTTTTCAGAAAATTTTTTAAAATATTTTTCAAACACTAACTCATTGATTATCAATACAAACTACACAAACACACTTTAATTTTAGTACATTTTACTTTACAAAAAGTAAAGCATACTTGTATTTTTGGAAAGTATTCTTTTATCTTTGTATCGAAGATTATATCACATTGTAATCAACAACTAACTAAACACTAACCAAAAAACTAAATAACTATGAGAGGCTTAAACTCACTCGGATCTTACAAAAACAAAATAGCAGGTCTGGTTATTTTGTCGGCAGGGCTTCTTACCGCCATCATATGGAAGATCCACCCGTTTACAATCATCCCAAAATATGATAGTGATAAACACCTGTCTGTGCTGTTATGGGTAATAGTACTGGGTATGTACCTCACCGCCTTCAGCCAGGAGAAATATGAGGACGAGCGCGTGAAGATGATACGTGCACGCTCTCTGCAAACCAGCATGATGCTGATGACGGGCACCATCATTGCATTCTCCCTCACCGCTATCACGCAAAACATTGGCGACCTTGATGTAACCCTCCTGCTCATGATGCCGGCCGTATACCTGGGCATATATCTCGCCATATTTCATGTAGGTTTGTACTATGATAACCTCTGGGATTACGAGGAAAAGAAACTGAGTTTCAGGGAAAACTGGCGAAAGAACAGGAAACCGCTGCTTATTTTCAAGCTCATAAGCTTTGCTGTCCTTATTCTGGTTTACTTATTGCTGTCATAAGAGTATAATGAAGAACACTATTAAAGTAGAAAGGGCTAAGCTGAATATATCGCAAACCGAACTGGCAGAACAGGTAAAGGTTTCAAAACAAACCATACACTCTATTGAAACAGGAAGGTTCGTACCCTCTACCACACTGGCACTGAAGATCGCGCGCTTCTTCAAGGTGAAAGTGGAAGATGTTTTCGAACTGGAAGACACAGACTAGGCTCCCTAAGCATTTCACGGACCCGAAAATTGAATATGCCCCCGGCATACAGGGGAGGTTTTGCCCGAAAAAACAGTATGCAAACAGGCCTGAATAAAATTTTTTTGAAAAAACTGTAACCTTTTTACCCCGGCTACGATTTAATGATGTAACCGGTTGAGAACGCAAACATTTAATAACAAATTCTTTTAACAATATTAAAAATCAATAGTCATGAAAAATTTCATCATTGCAACCATCGCAGCTTTCCTGTTCAGCACAGGCTTTACATTCGCAGCAGAAACAAACGCTCCTGCACCACCTGCTACCGTTAGCAGCACACCCGATACACAGTATGAGATCATTACCGTAAACGGGCGTGTATATGTACAGAATAACAGCGGTGCTCCCGTAGAAGTTACCGTAACCTCAAAAAACGGCAAAGAGATATGCCGCAGTGTGGTAACAGACACCAACAAATTCAAACCACTCACCAACCTGGGCGAAGGCAAATACAATATCAACCTCAAAGGCAAAGCCGGCGAAACCGATGTGAAACTGCTGATGCTTTAATAACCACAGCGACCTATAATAGATATATAACCAATGGTCCCCGCTCGCAGGAGCGGGGATTTTCACAAATCATTATCATAATTCAACATAATTTTAATTACCACAAAATCGTAACCATATATGAAAAGCATCATCTTTACTACAGGTATTATTTGCGCCCTCTCTCTTTCATCTAAGGGCCAGCTCAATTACACATTCTCCACCAGTACACAGGCATACACACCGCTTACAGGTACTACATCTGTAAACGGCAGCACCGTGTGGGACGAAGAAAGTTACCAGTTTGCAGCACCATTCACTTACAAGTTCAACAATGCAAGCTTAACCACAATTAACCTGATTGGCGGCAACGTAATGGCAACAGACACCAACTCTAACCTGCCAACAACAGGCTTTGCGACAATGGGTGCAGACATATGGGACAGGGCCAACTTCACCGGCAGCCTTACTCCGCAGTCACCCCTGCGCTATGCAGTTACAGGCACGGCACCCAACCGTATCTTCAAATACGAAATGTACAACGTAGGCTTCCCTGATGAGAACCTCATGTATGGAACCAATAACGACTCTGCCAGCCTGCAGGTATGGATATACGAAACCAGCAATATTGTAGAGATACACATAGGCGATGCCAGCGTTACACATATGTCAGATTATTTCCTCAGTGGCAAGCCATTCTTCGGATATGTGAAGAACGTCAACCTCAATACAGCATCGGTAGATATGCTGTACTACCTGGACGGAAACCCCGCATCTCCTACTCTCGACAGTACTAATACCATACTGGGCTTTACAGGCGGACTTGACACATGGCCGGCAAGCGGCACTGTCTATCGCTTCACACCTAAACCGCCAACAACAGTATCTGCATTAAATGGCACACTGCAGGGCATCAGCATATACCCTACTGCCGTAAGCAATGAACTGTATGTGAGGAACACAGAAACTTCAACTGTACAATACAGCATTACAGATATCAGCGGCCGTATAGTAGCTGCACCTGCAACACTGGCTAATGGCACTAACACAATACCAACATCAGAACTGGCACCGGGCATGTATATATTCCATGCGCAGAGTGCCAACGGCACACGAGTGCTCAGGTTCACAAAACAGTAATCTCTCTGTTATAGATTATATAATGATCCCCGCCCGCAAGGCGGGGATTGTTGTTTTAACTTTCCATCACCTGCACGTTATATCGTGCACGATACTCCAGCGGCGATAAGCCTGTTATCCTTTTAAACACTTCGCGAAAGGCTTTATCATCCGCATATCCTACTTCACTCATAGCCTCATACACCGTCTTGCGTCCCTGTTCCAGCACACGTTTAGCCGCTTCTACTTTCACACGCTGCATATATTCTACCGGGGTATTGCCTGTTGCCTTTATAAATCTCCTGTCAAAATTTCTGCGGCTTACAGCAAGTTGTGTTGCCAGTTCTTCAAACGATATTTTTTCAGCCAGGTTCTCTTCTATATATTCCTGCGCACGGCTTATCGTTTCATCGCCATGTTTCTTCTGTGTATCGAAAATGTGAAAATGCGATTGCGAGGTTCGCTCAATATCTATCTGGAATATCTTGGAACAATAAATTGCTGTATCTCGGTCAAAATATTTCTCTATAAGAAACAGCATCAGGTTCAGGAAAGAGAAAGCACCGCCGTTTGTATAGATACCTTTTTCTGAAGTAATGAGCCTGTCGGGCAGCAGGTGCACATTCGGGAACAAGCGCCTGAAATCACTCGCCAGGTTCCAGTGTGTAGAGCAGGACTTGCCTTCCAGCAATCCCGTAGCTGCCAGCAAAAATGCACCCGAGCATATGGTAGCTATTTCTGTACCGTTTTTATACTGCTCTCTCACCCAGTTTATGAGTTCTGCATTATCATTCACCAGCCGGTCTGTATACGAGCAGGCAGGAATAATGACCAGCCCTGTATTTTTTATACTCTGTGCAGCCACCGGGTAAATGGAGAAAATGCCCGTGCTTAGCTTCACTTCAGGTACAAAGCCTGCTACAGCAACATCCAACACCGGTTTATGGCCCTGTTCTATCCAGTAGCTGTTAGCCTTGTTCAGTATTTCGTATGGTCCGGCAATACTGTTCAGGTTAGCTTTGCCATCAGGCACTAATATAGTCACTTGCATACCTCACTGTTTCATACAAAGGTATGTGAGAACCCTGTCCAAATCAACCCGCTATAAAGTCTACTTTACACCCCCTCAAATCAAAAACAAGCCAATAGCTTTGCATTATTCCTTAACACTAAAACTAAAACAATGGGACAGAATGAAGTAATGGTAAAAATGATACTGGACAGGTGGAATGCACTGAACAAGAATTTTGATGATACCCTCAATTCGCTCACAGACGAAGACCTGCAGCGCGAAATAGCCCCCGGCAGAAACCGTGGTATATATCTCCTCGGCCACATGGTAGCTGCGCATGATGACATGCTGCGCCTGCTGGACTTTGGCGACAAAAAATATCCTGAGCTGTATAAACCTTTTTTAGAAGCTGCTGATAAAACTGTTTCAGATTTACCACCTGCAAAAGAGCTCCGCACCAAATGGGTTGATATCAACAACCTTATGAACCAAAAGTTAAATGCACTGCAGCCCGCACAGTGGTTTGAGAAACACACCGCAGTTAACGCAGAAGATTTTGCCAAAGAACCGCACCGCAATAAACTGAACATTATGGTGACACGGTGCACACACCTTGCTTACCATCACGGCCAGCTCCTTTTACTCGAATCTAAAAAAACAAACGACTAACTATGGAAAACAATTTCACTACTACCATTACTGTTGATGCGCCTGCACAGGACGTATACAACGCCATCAATAACGTAAGCGGTTGGTGGCACGGAGAAATAAAGGGCAGCGCTGTCAAACTGAATGATGAATTCGACTATCGTTTTCAGCATTTCCACTACTCAAGACAAAGAGTTATTGAACTGGTGCCCAACCAAAAAATAGTATGGCTGGTAGCAGACAGCAACCTGAGTTTTACTGAAACTAAAAATGAATGGACAGGCACGAAGATAATCTTTGAGCTGGCTGAGGCTGACGGCAAAACACAGGTTCGTTTTACCCACGAAGGTTTAGTACCTGCTTTTGAATGCTATGGCGATTGCTCTAACGGCTGGAGCATGCTGATACAAAAAAGCCTGTACAACCTCATCACAACAGGCAAAGGCGTTGAAGTATTTTAAATAAAACGGACATATCCGGTATCCCCGCCCGCAAGGCGGGGATTTTTATTGGCAAATGCAAATCCAATAATATACTTTCGCAAAAAATTTTACCCGTGAACAAACTTATAACCTGCACGTTAGTCATTGCTTTGGCTGTAACAGCAGTATCATGCAAGAAAAAAGAGAAGGAAACCGGCGATTTCAATTTCTACAACCTGAAAAACGAACCCGTTACCATTGACATATATGCTACGCAAAATGATTATGCAAACAGGACCAATGCTATCAGGCACCTAACTGTTACACACGATCAATCAAACTACGTAAACCTGGGGTTAAATGATAGTACTATTTATTATATTGACTATCACAACAACGATTACTCGAATTCGAACTGGCTGCAACTTACTCCTCACAACGGCAGCTCATTTAACAGCGCCAACAGCTTCAGGTTTGCAAAAGGCGGCGATTTCTGGCTGTACGACTTCCGATACCCGGTAGCCCAGGTATTACTACCCGGGCACGAAACAAAATGGAAAGCTATCGACGCTTATGGATTCAACCAGGGTGGTGGTGAAATACGCCTGTGGGATTCCCTGTCAGCAAATGGAAAATTTGTAACATTAAAATGTGCATCTGATGCTTTTATCGTCAACTACAAAAAAACAGATGGCAGTCTTATAACAGACTCTGTCAGCCCCGGTTGGATCGGGGCACCGGCAAATGGTGGCTGCTCTGACATTTCTGTATTCCATCTCGATTTTGAAAAGCTGAACTACTATAGCATTTTCAATATCGGTAAGTCTGCCGGCTCATGGGGTCATGGAGCCCCAATAGGGAACATATACCAGGAAAGCAGAAGTGCATCTGTTGATACTATTTATCTTATGATAGGACAACAAGGCTACATAATGACTAAAGAGTAAAACAAAAATCCCCGCCCGCAAGGCGGGGATTTTTATTTCAATTCCTTTTCACCTACTACTGCGTCTTCACTTCTATAAACCCGATAACAGTACCCGGGGTAACGGTGCCATTCTTTACCTGGTAAATATTGGCAACATCTGC
The DNA here is from genome assembly GCA_044227125.1 of Flavipsychrobacter sp. Taxonomy (GTDB): domain Bacteria; phylum Bacteroidota; class Bacteroidia; order Chitinophagales; family Chitinophagaceae; genus Polluticoccus. Next base: position 45,657 of record JBGAFS010000009.1, on the reverse strand, counting down.
AGCTATTGTATTGAGGTCTGCATTTTTCAAAAAATTGTAAATAGTCCCTGTTGGGCAATTGAAAGTCTCACGGAAACTGTAACTACTGTCGGGCCAACCGCCGTTTAACGGTAGCGGAGTGTACAGGGTAGTAAAGTCAACAGGTTCTTTTGATCTCTTATCATAGCTGATGATCTTAAACCCGGGGTTATTGCCATGCTGCGCGCTGATGCCGGGGCAGCAAATAGCTACTTCGCATACAGTATCATTATTGGGCCCCCACAATCTTCTCAGTTCATCCATATGCGTATGCCCGTAAAACACACCTGCTATGGTAGTACTGTAAGCGGCAGTCATTTGCAGAAAAGTATCTGCCCACATACCCCCGAAGGTGTTCCACATTTGCCCGCCATTGTAAGTACCACCCGGTGGTATATGCATAGCTATATATACTTTATCGCCGGCACGTTTAGCATTGGCCAGCTGGCTGCGCAGCCATACCATTTCCTGCGCACATGCAGTAGCATTGCCCGTATCGGGGCAGCCGGTATTAAATATTACCGTATTCAGCGCTATCAGTCTTAACCCCTGCATTACCCTTGCCGCATAATAGCAGTATTGTGTATTCTGGCTCAGTATCTGCGGGTTGGCCGCTTTCTTTTTAGTGCTTTTGTTTTTAGGAAAAAACACCGGGGCTGCTTTAATAAGTGATAATGCTGTCTGCCCCTGCGCATTGGTAAAATTCAGGTAATCGCCCGAAAGCGCATCATTATTGCCGGGCATATAAAATACAGGCTTGTTGTATTTCACTGATATGCTGCGCAGTTCATTCAAGACCATAGCCATAGCAGAATCATGCACCATTGCTGCTGTATCTTCAAGCGCACTGCACCAGCCGTTATGCACCGGCAGATCGCCTGTGTAGATAACAAAGCCCGGTGCTTTTTTAGCACTCATTACCGCATTTACTTTCGTTTTGAAAGCATTCCATACATCCATTCCCGCATCCTGCCCGTAGTTGGTTTCCTGCCCCTGCGGATTCAGATGTACATCAGAAATAAAAAGGAAAGAAGAGTTGGTATTTTTTTTGGCCTTTACAGGTATGCCACAGCAGCACATCATTATAAAAAGCAACAGAAGTCTGCAACTTTGTTTCATGTGATTTCCGGTTTTAGTAGTTATGGTTGACGCAATAAACTTAGAGAATAATATTAAACCCTGCAATGGGAGGTGATTACACCCTCCATAATATAACCCTATAAAATATCTGTCTTCCCTCCTAACATTTCCTCTTTTGTTTACGTCATAGTTAATAAAAGGGTGCTTATCGAAATTTTCTACCCGTATAGTGATTGACTGACCACCACTCCATACAAAGTCAAAGTGCTGCCGCATTACTGACGCCTGACGTACAAAAACGCCTGGTGAAGGATTGCATTGCCGGTAAACGCGCTGCGCAACAGGAGCTATACAATACATACGCACCTTTTATATATGGGGTCATCAGGCGATACCTGTACAACCAGTCGGCTGCCGAAGAAGTGCTGAACGATACCTTTTACAGGGTATTTACCAAGCTCGGCCAGTTTGCCTTCACCGGCTCACTGGAGGGGTGGATGCGCCGTATAGCAGTGAACCTGGTTACAGACAACCTGAGGCAGCATATAAAATTCGAACAGGAAATAGCCGTAGAGACAGATACGATCAATGCTTATGTAGACGAAAACCAGGTACACAGGTTATCGTACAAAGAACTGCTGGCCTTTGTACACCAGTTGCCGCATACACAAAGGCTGGTATTCAATATGCACGTATTTGAAGATATGCCGCATAAAGAAATAGCAGATATGCTGGGAATAACAGAGAACAATAGCCGATGGCAACTTAATGATGCAAGAAAACGATTAAAAGAAAAAATACAGAATACTATGTAACAATAGGAAATGGAAGACAAAAGGATACATATCGACGAACTGTACCGCGAGGAACTGGGTAACTATACCGAGATGCCTTCGCCCGCTGTTTGGCAATCGCTGAACAACAGGCTGAATGCAGACCAGGTAGAAAAACCTGCCTTCCCTTGGCGTACATGGCTCTGGCGCATACTGGCGCTCATAGCCCTGTCGGGTATCCTTTATTTTGCCGCTAAAAGCACAATGGACTATTACGGCAAACGTCCTGCAAACCCCGATACCAACGAACCAAACGAAGCGCCTGCGCCGGCCCCTGCAAACCCTTATCGTACATCAGCAGGCAGTAAACCACTGCACAACGATGTACCTGCAGAACAAGGCACTACCCTCACACATGCAGAAGAAACTATAAACAATAAAAACAGCGCTGCTCAAACAACACGCATCAGTAGCGGCAGCGCTGCCATGCCTGCTATAGCCCCCAAACAGGCTGAAGCAAAACATGGCTCAGCACAAAAACCGGCATCTGCCAATACCGGCAAACAAACTACGAATAACACGCTGGCAGACAACAAACCCGCTCAGCAGAAAAAGCACACAGCTAAAGACAACAAACAAACTGCACCTGCTACAAAACAACCTGCGGTAGCTGCATCTACTGATAATACTGACAACAACGCAATAGCAGACAACAAACCTGCACAGCAGAAAAAGCACACAACTAAAAACAATAAATCAAATGCACATGCCACCAAACAACCTGTGGTAGCAACATCCACTGACAATACTGACAACAACACAGTAGCACACAACAAACCTGCTCAGCAGAAAAAGCACACCACTAAAAACAATAAACAAACTGCACCTGCTACTAAGCAACCAGTGGTAGTGGCATCTACTGATAATACTGACAACAACACTATTGCAGACAATAAACCCACGCAACAGAAAAAACACACCACTAAAAACAACAAAACAACAGCTCCTGCCACTAAACAACCCGTGGTAGCTGCTTCTACTGATAATACTGACAACAACACAGTAGCAGACAACAAACCCGCTCAGCAGAAAAAGCACTCCACTAAAAACAACAAACAAACTGCACCTGCCAACAAGCAACTGACAGCAGCTTCTATCGATAATACAGATAACAAGCCAGCCCAACAGAAAACAAACGCATCAAAAAAGAAAACTACGCAATCGGGCAATAACGCTACATCTGATAAGTCTGTTGCTAATAAAAAACAAAACACCCGAAGCAACCCATCAGGCAGCGTTGCATCTTCAGGCAGTAAAAAACCTTCTGGCAAAAAGCCATCTCCACAGCCAAATGAAAAGCCTATGGCCGCAGGCTCATTGCCTAACTATACCATGCCGCCTGTAGCACCCAATGGCAAACCGCTTAGCAAGAAAAATAATACCCCTAACAGCAAACCAAAAGCCACACCGCAGGACGACCGCAATAAAATACCCGACTACCTGCGTGTAGACAAACATGAGAAATGGGATGACGCAGGCAGTGGCGATGATGCTATGACAAAAAATGAAGATGACGGCAAAGAAGATGCCGGCAGCGGTGGCGGCGGTGGTGGCAACACATCTACAGCACCCGATAAGAAAAGCAAAATAAGGCTCAGTGGTGGTGTAAAAGCAGGCTACGAAATGGGCTCAGGTACCTACCATGCCAACAGTTATGTATTTGCCCCGTACCTCGAGCTTACACTGGCAGACAATATATCTCTTGTATGTCAGCCTGCATTCAAATATGCAAGGCTCAACAAAACAAAGCTGGACGACATACAATCATACTACGACCTTAAAGGTGGCAAACTCGATTCTGCACACCAGCTTATACAAATAGGTCTCGACTCTTTCGGCAACCCGGTGTACAATATCAGGCGCAAATACCTCTACTCACAGGTACACGACTCTGTTGTGGTGAGCACATCCATAAGTAAGAAAACCTATTTTGAATATGAGCTGCCGCTCATGCTGCAATACAAACTGGCTAAAGGTTTCAATTTCTATATTGGTGCATCAGCCAACTTCAGCAAAGTAGTACAGATAGCCGAGCAGAAAACCACATATGCTAATATTGCCAGGTACGATTCGCTCACCTTTGCACCGGTAGCACAAAATGAACCAACACCATCTGTACCATCGGTAAACAATAAGTTCTCTTACAACTATCCTTCACTGGCTACATACAACCCATCAGCAGTACAAAATGCCACAACAAACCCCGTGCGTTTCAACTATATCATAGGTTTTAATGTAAGCATCTGGCAGCGGCTAATGGCAGATGTACTGATACAGGGCTTGTTATCTAATCCTTCTTATATACCCGATAGCCGCATAAGGGATATATATAAACAACCGCACGTGCGTATAACACTCGGTTACAGGCTGGGTAAATAATTTTTCGCTCCTGCTCTAACATTTTCACACTACACTCCGTCAATCTTTAATACAGGGGAAACCGGTAAACCCTTAGTACATTTTTAAACCTTTCAAAAAAAATTCGGTTATGAAAAAACAATTATTATTTGTTCTTATGCTCTTGCTCTCCGCGGCAGGCTATGCACAGTACACATTCAGCGGAACGGTACTTACATCTACGGGCTCCCCTGTAGCCAACCAAACTGTATCTATCTATACAGACAGCCTTCACTGGACTGTTGGTATGAGCCCGGGCTTTTTTACATCTGCTGTTACAAACAGCGCAGGTGCCTATACGGCCACACTGCCAAGCTCTATCACCAGCGGCCACCCCATCCTTGCAGCTACACAAAACTGTAGCGGTCCTTACCTGCAAAACTCGCATACATATGCAGGCGTTAACATCACTTCAAACTTCACTAAATGTGTTCCGCCACCGCCACCATCAGTTAATGGTATGATCACTGCAGGTTCTTCAGGTGCAGGTAACGCTAAAGTGTACCTGATATTGAAATATCTTGATTCTAACATGACAGGCCTCACATGGAAGCTGAGAGCTCTCGACAGTGGCCTTACTAATTCTTCAGGCAACTACAGCATCAATAAGCCTACAGTACCTTTTGGCGACAGCCTGCTGGTAAAAGCATTCCTGCTGCCTGCATCTTCAGTATATGCAAACTACCTGCCTACATATTACACATCATCACTCCTCTGGTCCGGTGCTACAGTAGTAAACACTTCAGGTTCAGGCAGTGTTACGGTTAATATATCACTGATTGCTGGTACAAACCCCGGCGGCCCCGGCTTCATAGGTGGCGATGTTACTGCGGGTGCAAACAAAGGCACTGCTGTCGGCGACCCTGTAGCAGGACGCGAGATCATACTTACAGACGGCAACAACAATGCAGTAGCATATACCTATTCTGATGCTAATGGTAAATTCAGCTTCAGCAATGTAGCATTTGGCACTTACAAAATATTCGGCGATGTAATGGGCAAAACAAGCAACCCGCTTACATTCACGATTGGTGCCAACAATCCATCTGTAAATACTATCCGTTTCGTTGACAATTCTTCAAACTTCAACGCTACACTCTATCCTTCATCTGTTGCCAATGCATCTTCAAAACTGGCTGCAATCACAGCATATCCAAACCCTATGAGCAATACGCTCTATATAAACGGCATGGAAGCTATAGGCGGCACTAAAGAAGTACGCATTGCAGACATTACAGGCAAAGTAGTGTACCAGCATACATTTGCTGCACACGAAGCAGGCATCATAGAAGTACAACCTTTAAGCAATGGCCTGTATATACTGCAGGTTGCTACAGAAGAAGGTACAGCTACAATGAAAATAACTAAATAGTAATTGGTCAGTTTATGTGCTTATCCCCTGCCATATGGCGGGGGATTTTTTGTATATTGCTATTACAAACCAGTAATATGGCCATGTACAGTTTATACTACCGCCTTTCATTTTTTGTAATCGGCGTCCTGGCCATAGCATCATGTACAAAGAAGAAAACAAATACCAACACACCATCACCTTCATCATCCACAGCCAGCTTTCATTTGTCCTATAACGGCAATACCTGGGCATATCAACCCATCAATTTCACATCAGATTTGCCTGATTCAGTAAAAAGGTTTTGGAATTTTGGCGATGGAACTTCTACTATTGATTCCATCCATCCTACACATATATACGCCCATGATGGATCATATACTGTAACACTAACCGCTTTAGGACAAACCATAACTAAAAAAATCCCAATTAGCATAGGTTTGGAGAAACTTACCAATCATAAAAACTGGCACAGGCATTCTTATTTGCAGGAATATGACACTATTAATCACACCTATATAACACCAACACAAATACAGGATACAGATGTTCAATTCACTATCAGCTATACAGCAGATAAATTACATTGTTTCCACCTTCTGTACCCATATTATATTGTAATCCCGGGAGGCTATAGCATATACAATCACACTTTCAGCTCACTCACATTAAGTATTGAAAGCAAAAGTTCATCAGAAATATTATTCAATGCGTTTAGCAGTGACCCGGCATACAATTTCTGTATTTATTATATAAACGACGATTCAGTTCGCATAAAAATGCAGGAAAATTCTATAGGTAAACCTGTAAGATTGTATACCGTTACTTACTCATCATACTAATCACATTGAAATAAGACATATACTGGCTGGGCACTACAGTAGCACTACTGCCCCATAGATATTCCACCGTCATCAGGCCGTAACTGATGACGGGCTCTTTTCTTTGGTACTTTCTTTGGAGAAGCAAAGAAAGTACAATTACATACTATGGGATACACACCCAATCCCCTTACCCGTATTTACCGCATGTCTAACATTATTATTTTATGTATCTTGTTGCCCCGACAGATAAAACCAGGCACACACCCCGTTAGCACTACAGGCAAAATAAAGTAGAGGATGAGCCAAAGACACCTGAATTCAGAACAAATTGGAGCCCTGTTAAATGATGCATATGCCCTGCGCATCAGCGATCTTAATAAAAGTATATCGCTGGCCGCAAAAGCATTAGCAGAAAGCCGTGCACTGAAAGATAAAGCACTCACCGCCAAAAGCCTCAGCCACCTGTCTCTATTTTATATGATACAGGGCGAGCATGACAAGTCGCTGGGTATGGCCGAGGAAGCACTGCCATTATATACAGCATTGCAGGACGAAAAGGGACTGGCGGATGTGAAATACAACATGGCCGGGGTCTATTATAAGACAGATAATTTTCAGCTTGGCCTCAGCTACCTGCTCGACTGCCTGCGGGTATACAAAAAATACAACGACTATATCAATATGGCCCGTACCCTGAAATCAATGGGTACCATCTATGAATATATTGGTGATGAGAAAAACTCAACACAATCGTACGAACAATCTATAGACGCTGCAAAAAAGGCAGGAGACATCAGCCTTGAGTCAAATGTTTACAACCCCCTGTCGGGCATATATCTTAAGAAAGGAGACCTAGAGAAAGCGCTAAACATCATACAACAGGCGGTAGACATAAAACGTGCTGCCGGCGATACACGCGGCCTGGCATTTGCCCTCTATGGCAGGGGTAAGGTATACACAGTAACAGGGCAGTACGAGCAGGCCGAAGATGACTTTAATGAAGCACTGAAAATACATATGGCAGCAGGCGATAAGCTGGGCACTGCCATGGCCTACCGCAAGATGGGTGTGCTGTATGAGCGCATGGGCAACTATGCAAAGGCAGAGGCCATATTCCGCAAAGCATTTAATTACAGCATAGAGCATAATATAGCCATCATCAGGATAAAAACTGCCTACCACCTCTATAAGCTCATGAAGCTGGAAAAGAAAACAGCTAAAGCACTGAGCTACCTCGAAGACTATATTGCACAGCGGGAATCTGTACTCAACACCCAGACACTGAAGCTGATAGAGAACTACGAGATGCTGAGCAGGCTGGAGCGCATGGAGAACGAGGAGAAGATGAGGCAAACGAAAGCCGAAATGATGGCACGCAAAAACATGGCCGAACAGTCTGCCCGTGTACGGCAGGAATTTCTCTCTACCATGAGCCATGAGATACGCACCCCCCTCAATGCCGTAACAACCATATCATCGCTGCTCAAAGACAGGACAGAAGGAGAAGATAAAGAGCTGCTGGAGTCGCTGCGTTTTGCATCGGCCAACCTGCTGCAGATAATCAATGATATACTCGACTTCACCAAGCTCGATGCGGGCAAGGCAAGCCTTGAGTTGCGCCCTGCTTCACTGGGCAGGCTCATGACCAATATCTACAACACCTATAAAAGCATGGCCGATGAAAAAGGCCTGCAGCTTATACTGAATATAGACAAACATATTGCAGAAGCATACGAACTGGATGAGACCAAGCTGACACAGATACTGGGCAACCTCGTAAGCAATGCCGTTAAATACACCGAGAAAGGAAGTATTCATATCACAGTTACCCGTACAGCATCTGCAAGAGGTACAGAGACTGTAAAATTCAGCGTTAAGGATACAGGCGTTGGACTGTCTGAAGCCAACCAGAAACGCGTATTTGAAGAATTCTTTCAGCCGCATTCCATCACTACCAAAAAAGAGAAAGGTACCGGGCTGGGGCTTGCCATAGTTAAAAAACTGGTAACGCTGCACAACAGTCACATCCACCTGGTAAGCAAATTGGGTGCAGGTTCTGATTTTTATTTTGAACTGGTATTGAAAAAAGCCGTAGCCGTAAAAACAGATACCGCGCGCGACCACTCAAAACTGAACGGCAAAAAAGTATTACTGGCCGAAGACAACCCCGTAAACGCCATGGTGGCTACCCGCCTGCTGCACAGCTGGGGTATGGAAACAGAGCACGCCGTAAACGGTGCAAAGGCAATAGAAATGGCAGGGCAAAAGAAATACGACTTCATACTCATGGACCTGCACATGCCCGAGATGAATGGCTACGACGCCGCACGTGGCATACGCGCAGCCAACAATCTCAACCAGGACACCCTTATTTATGCACTAACCGCCGACATCACCGCCGACCAGGAAGAAGAAACCCAATATCTCTTCAATGGCTTCCTGCGCAAGCCTATCGAGATATAGCACATGTACAATACACTGGCAGAAAACACATAATTTCAATATTTTTACGTATATTTGTTATAATTAAAATAGCCTGCAATTGCAGGCTATTTTAAGAAGTTCTTTGACATACTGTAAACCCCTGATATCCGAAAGCTCCCCTCCTTAGCAAGGAGGGGCGACAGACGAACTGCAAAGCAGTTTGTCGGTCGGGGTGGTAAACTCGCACCAGGTTATACAAACCCAACAATAATTACAGGTCATTTTTTTGCCTTTTGAATTTTACCTTTTGCATTTCCAAAACGGATCTGTTTAACCCCTTCAGGTACTTTTTCCATGCGTTTACCTCACCACCTGTACCCTTTGCGTATGCAGCACAGTACCATCATGGCTTATGCGGGCTATATATAAACCTGTAGCCATGGCCGACAAAGACAATTCTGTATCGCCTTTGGCTATCGCCCTGTTCATTACAGGCTTACCCGTCATATCGTACAGTTCTACGGTAGCAGCTACATCTGTTTGCACATGCATCATGTCTGATGCCGGGTTAGGATATATACTCACGGCAGGCATGCTGTTTACATCAATAATACCTGCAGGCGGCAGTTTTAGCAGGTATTTATGCAGTGGCACCAATACCCAGTTGAAGAGTTGGTTATTATTGATACTATCCTGGTTAGACAGCAGGGTGATGCAAATACCATTCACTGAATCGCGGAAGTTTTCGTTGATATAACCAAAGCAGGTGCCCCCATGGCAATAACCGGTATGGCCATTCACAGAATTATAACGGAATATACCCAGCCCGTACCCGGCACCATTGCCAATATTCACCGTGGTCATCATTTCCTGCATCGATGCACTGTTTATTATCTTGCCAGTCATCAGGTCGTCCCAGAAATGTACATTATCTTCTGCGGTCGACTCAATTGCACCTGCAGATGTAGCCATACTCAGGAAGGCAGTATTATCCCAGTTGTAGGTTGCCTGTATATCCTCAAGTGTAGTTCCTGAGCCGTTTACAGACCATCCGTGCGGCACAGTAGCCGATGGTGTCTCGGCCGGGAAGGTAACAGTGTTTTGCAGGTTGCGGGGCGTAAGTATCATATTACGCACAGAGGCATTAAACGGCTCACCCAGTATCTGTTTAATGATAAGGCCTGCCAGCAGGAAGTTAGTATTTGAATATGCCCATGAAGTACCGGGTGCGAAATCGGGCGTATCTATGAACGGCAGCATATCTTCAGGTTGGTACAAATGGGTATAGTCACTGTTCAGCGCTACACTGAAAGCGGGATTGTTGGTATAATTATACAAGCCGCTGGTATGGTTCAGCATCTGCCTGATGGTTATCTGCCCGCTTACATTGTTTATGTTGTGCAGCCATTTACCAATAGTATCATCAAGGCTTAGCTGCCCGTTTTCCTGTAGTTTCAGCATTATAGAAGCAGTAAAGGTCTTCGTATTGCTTCCTATCGGCAGGAACATATCAGTGGTCAGCGGTACGTTCCCGTAAGATACACCGTGCGTGCCTTTCCATACACCCATGCCCGGTATCAGCACCGCAGCAGATACACCTTTTATATTTCGCTTGGCACATAGGCTATCCAGGACATATTGTATGGCGCCGTTGTAGGCCGGTGGTATTTGCGCCTCAGAGGCAGAAAACTGTAAAATGAGTACAAATAGTAATAGTGCTTTTTTCATAAAACTGGTTTAGTGACACAAAGCAACTAAGGCACAGGCAGGACTGCAAAATTTTTCGACCAAACCACTCAACTATTCGACCAAACCGGAGCTGCTCATTTTGTCGAAGAATAGGCATATTTCGTCTAAAACGCTTCCGCAATACATTGAAACTTGCTTACTTGCAGCCATGAAGAAGTTAATGGGCAATATCATCAGGGTATTGTTGAGCCGTACAGCACTCAACATCTACTTCTGGACACTGATGGTATATATAGTGTGGAACAATGACGCAGAGAGCAGGCAATACCCGCTGGGTATATACCGGTTAGCTATCGGTATCACCACAGCATTGCTCTTCAGCATCAGCGCCATCAACAACTTCTGGCTGATGCCCAGGTACTTGTCACACAAGAAGTACCGTAAGTATTTCACCTATATCATACTGGCCACCTATGCTGTGTCTGTATTATACATCATTGTACTAAAAAGCTTTGTTTCAAAATACCCGAACATCAAAATATACCACCTCAGCCTGATATCTACCCCTGCCGATGCCAACTGGGGTATAGACAATATACTGGGCGAAGTACAATGGTGTGCTATGGGGCTGGGCTTATGGCTGCTTATTATGAGCATGGCATGGTACGCAAGAGATTACACCCGTCAGCAAAAGCTGCTGGAAGCTGTGCAGAAGAAACAGGTAGAAACTGAGCTCAGTTTCCTGAAACAACAGGTAAACCCGCACTTCCTCTTCAATACCCTCAACAACCTGTACGGGCTGGCACTGAAAAAATCTGACGCTGCTCCCGATGCTATCCTGGGGCTCTCATCTGTGCTCAGGTATATGCTCTACGAATCAAACACCGAACGGGTATCTTTTGAAAAAGAAAAAGAAGTAATGCAGGCATATATAGCAGTAGAGCTGCTCAGGCTGCCACAGGGCCATCCTTACCTGTTCACTATTGAGGCAGATAAGGAATATTTCCTGCCGCCTCTGCTATGGCTGCCCGTGCTCGAAAATGTATTCAAGCATGCTACCCGCAGCATCAGTGATAATTACTATATAGAATACCATGCTGAGATACGTGATAATAAACTCAGCATATACAGTAAAAACAATTCGAAACCGGTTACAAACGGAGACACCGCTAAAGGCATAGGTTTCGATAACCTTCGCAAAAGGCTGCAACTGCTGTATCCAGGCAAATACAGCATAGACGCAAGACAGGAAGGTGAGTATTATATGGTGAACCTTGAAATAGACTTGTAAGAGATGAACGTACTGATAGTTGACGACGAACCTATAGCACAGGATATACTGGAAGTATACATTGGCAAAACACCCGGCCTGCAACTTGCAGGCAAATGCCGCAATGCACTGGAAGCCTTCCGCATTCTGAATACCACGCAGGTAGACCTGTTGCTGCTCGACATTAATATGCCCGAAATAACAGGTATCGACTTTATTAAAACATTGAAGAATCCGCCGCTGGTTATCTTTACCACAGCCTACTCCGAATATGCTATTGAAAGCTATGAACTGAACGCGGTAGACTACCTGCTGAAACCCATATCATTCGAACGTTTCCTGAAAGCTGTAAATAAGGCATCAGATATACTAAGCCGTAAAGAGCTACCCGCAGGCACACCGCAAGACAGCAGCATATTCATAAAAGCCGATGGCAAGCTGGTGCGTATAGACCTGAAACAACTCTGGTTTGCAGAAGGACTGAAAGACTATATTCAACTCTGGACAGAGCAGGGCAAGATGGTCATTCACAGCACAATGAAAAACTTTGAAGAAACACTGGCCCCTTACAGCAATTTCATCCGTGTGCAGAAATCCTACATTGTCAATGTAGAGTACATATCTGAGATTGATGGTAACACCATACGCATCAAAGGGCAGCCTATCAGCATTGGCAATACCTACCGCGAACAGGTAAATACGATACTGGGCAAGTACAGGCTTATATAACATCCTCTCTTACCCGGGAAATATGCCTGCATTTAAAAAATGGATTTATTTGACGCATTCAGGTACTTTTTCCAGGCAATTTAATACTACATGCTGCCCGTTATTTTACAATACCCTTACATTAATGACCATGGATATGCGTAAATTAACAGTACCAACCATATAATGAAACGCCTTATACTTGTAATGATAGCCTTTAGCGCTGTATTGCTGGCAGACTGCAAAAAGAAGAAAGCACCTGTCAAAATACTGGACCCTGACTTCAGCGTAGTAGGAGACCGCAGCATATTGAACTTCATCAGCTTCCTGAGCAACCAGCCGCAGGGCAGTGATGTAAACTGGGAATTTGGTGATGGCTCCGGCACATTCGACCTCGTGCCAATTCATAAATATGCCAATACGGGAGATTATATAGTAACCCTTACAGCCAATGGCAAAAGCATATCAAAGACCATCAGTATATCTCTGGGCACACAACGTATAAGACAAGGCCATACCTGGATAAAGCGTTCTAAATACTCTGATGTAACAGGCTCATATCGTTTAGACAGTTCACTCACTACCCTGTCGCTGGACATGATAGGAGACAGCATTGTGATACTGCCCGCAGACAACAAGATATCATATCTTAATTCAGAAGTACAGGTACGTCTGGCAAACTACCTGTACCCCGCTATCAACTTCAGCAATGCAAATGGTACAGCCAGGCTCAGCTACTACCCCGATAAAGACTCTATATACATATACAGGTATATAAACGTACCATCGCCGCCCGGCACCTACAGCTCTGAGATGATGACAAGATAGGATTGGCATAATAATTGACCCTGCTATATAAAACCTATGAAAAAGATCCTCTTCCTATGTGCAGTATACCTGCCCCTTATTACATATAGTAATCCAATCAGTTTATCGGTGCCACCATTTGGCACAGGAGCTATTGGCAGCAAGCTAAGAGTACAGGGCGAAGTATTCATTTCTAATGGTCTTGTATTCCCTTATGGAGGTATTACTAAAACTGGGCCTCACTTTGAAATGGGTACTGATATTCAAGTAGGTAAAACAGAATGGCCATTTATGCTCAACATCGGGGCGAGGCTCGGTGCCATGGCATTTTTCCTCAATAACCTTACTATAACTCAGGGATATTTCACACCGGTAATAGGTCTGAAGATAGCAGCCGGCAACCCCTCGCGCATAAAATGGATCAACTACTTAAATGCCGGCGCACAGGTATATTATAATGATGGGCAACATTATGGTCCCGGTACCAATACCATCGTAGAAATAGCATCAGGCATAATGATCAGGAACAGAGTCGGGGTAGATATTAAATTCGTGCAAACACTGAACAATTATGAATACGACATGACGACAAATTATTATTTACCCAATAATATTACAGCATTTCAAACCAGGTCCTTATTCTTGCAGTTCATCATGAAGTTTGGGAGGCATTAACATACGTTCATAAGCTGGCTCGTAAAAGCGAATTGATGATCAACAGGCAGGGTAATGTGCCGCACAACAAGACAGTTGAAAGTTTTGATAAATGTGGTTGGACAGCAGCAATTTTACAACTTAGCAATTTTACAATAAATATTGCATTAACAGAAACTTGTGTTATATTTACATCCCCGTAAATATTTTCATATGCCGCCAAAAGCAAATCATATTAAGGACGTAAAACCATTACAACTGAAACAAGCTGCTGCAATACTCATGAAAAGGCGTGGCGTAGCTACAAAAGGTGAAATGGCAGAGAAGATAAAAGTGACCCCTTATTATTACTCAAAAGTGATAAATGGTGAAACACCTCTCACGCAGGCTTTCCTTACTAAGTTCCTCAAATATGCCCGTGCAGGCAGTGTAAATGAGATACTGGCATCTAAGAAACCACCTAAGAACATGTACGAGGTAATAGCTGAGGGCCTGCAGAACTATATGGAATTACGTAAAGTAACACAGGCTGACCTTGCAGAACACCTTAAAACTGACCAGCAGATACTTAGCCGCATACTACATTGCAAAAAGAAACTTTTTACTCCTGATATGATGTTGGAGATACTCCGCCTCATAAAGTACAAGCTTTAAAAGGAAGATAAGATATGAGGAGCCCCTGCATTGCAGGGGCTTATTTATTGTAATATCATCCTGCTCCTTATAGCATCTACCAACACCCTTGCACCGAAAGGTTTGGTTATATAATCATCAGCACCACTATCCATACCACGTTTAATATCAGCCTGGTCTGCCAGTGCGGTGAGAAATATGAAAGGTATCCTGCTGCGGTCAGCATCTCTTTTTACCCATTCCAGCACCTGGTAACCATTAATATCCGGGAGCATAACATCACATAGCACAAGTGATATATCTTCCTCCTCAAGCAGCTTTAGTCCGTTCAGCCCGTTATGAGCAAAAACGGCTTCAATATTATTGATATGCAGTATAGCCTTTATCACATTTGCTATTCCTGTCTCGTCCTCTATTACCAGTACTTTTCTCTTATCCATGTATTATTGATTACTGCGCGGTATTGAAAGGGTAAACATAGCACCGGTACCATGCCCGCCCATAACGTCAACCGAACCATTATGTAACTTCATTACGTGATCTACTACCATCAGGCCTATACCTGTACCTGATATGTTACCTACATTAGATGCCCTGAAAAACGAGTTGAACAGCATGTTTATCTCGTTCTTAGGTATACCTATACCATAATCCTGCACCTGAATGCATATGCTGTTAATAGTACTTATAACTCTGAGTAACGGAGCCTGTTTACCTGTCGAAAACTTAAAAGCATTATTAACGAGGTTCACAATCGCATGACGCATTAACGCAGCATCTATCGTAATATCTTCCACATCATCAGCTATGTCTATCTGCAGCACCCTGCCATCGCTGTATGGACTATATAATTCGTCTGCGATGGTCTGTATATAGTTCCTTATGTTAGTTGGCTCAGCCCTGAACTTCATATTACCCTTCTCTATCTTACCCACTACCATCATCTCGTTCAGTATTTCTGTTATTCGATTCACCTCCCTGATAATGCCTGTAGTAAACCCGGTCATATCTATACTCCGTGTACGTTCATAATTCTCCGGTTTCATACCCATATCTAATATCTCTGCCGAGGACAGTATCACAGCCAGCGGTGTCCTTAACTCATGCGAAGTGATATGGATAAAATGAGATTTCAGGTTATTCAGCTCTTTCTCTTTCTCTATTATGGTTTGCATCTTCTGTTCGTGTACTACATGTGTGGTTACATCCTGGAGCCTGCCAATAACAGTATCTCCAAAATCAGGTATCGAGGCATGCCAGATAAGGTAGTTTATATATGACTTAATATTTCCGTGTGCATCTACTATCCTGAAATCACCTTCAAAAGGTTCACAAGTTTCTTTCAGTCGCTCATATGCAACATAAAGGCTATCGATATCCTGCGGGTGCACAAACCTCATTATTTCTGCACTATACTCTTCAGGTATTACTTCGCTGCCAATATTCATTATACGCAGGAAGGCGTCGTTGTAGAATACAACTTTCCCATCAAATGCTAACTGGAATACACCTTCATTGAGCGTGCCAACCAGTCTTTGCATCCGCTCTTTCTGCTTTACGA
This sequence comes from Flavipsychrobacter sp., assembly GCA_044227125.1. Taxonomy (GTDB): domain Bacteria; phylum Bacteroidota; class Bacteroidia; order Chitinophagales; family Chitinophagaceae; genus Polluticoccus. The sequence continues at coordinate 29,408 of JBGAFS010000009.1, read as the reverse complement.
GTCTCATCTCATTCTCTTTCTGGTAATTGATATTTATACCATAGCCTATTACCAGTTCCAGTTCATCCTGTTCGTTGATATAAGGATAAAATATGCGGAGTATATAATTCGTTTTACCCGTAAGCCTGTCCTGTATTTCATCAACCCACTGAACTGATGTGCGTGATGATTTAGCCTGGTTGAATTTAGCCCGTCTCTGGTCTGCTATCTCTTTAGGGAAACCCCTGTATGCACAGTATTCATAATCATCCTTACCAATGATCCATTCGCGTATCTCCGGGTTTTTGATGCCCATTTTATTAACGAACAGGTACCTGTGCTCTGGTGAGAAAATAGCGATATCTGCAGGTATCTCATTTAAAACGGTAGAATAGAACGCCTGTTGTGTTTTTAATTCTCTCTGCTTATCCATCAGCAAAGACACATCTTCATACGTCCATATATGGTGAACAACTACTTCATCTTCTATAATAGGAACGTATTTACGCAAAAAACACCTTCCGTCTGCCGCTTCTATCACTTCTTCCTGGGCTTTCTTCAGCAGCGGTATTGTGTAGATATCGTTGAGAAATTTATCCTGATCTCTGAAAAATACCTTAGCCTGTGCTGCGGTATCGGGGCAGTACAATCCTTCAAGTATTTCAGGGTTGCCGGGAATACCAAATATGTCAAGAAATCGCTTGTTGGCGTTTATGATTATCCTGTCACTGTTCTCTACCAGTATACCAAAATTGAAGGCATTGAAAATATGCCGTAAATTATCTGTTGATATTTTACTATTAATGCCGGCGATATGTTCTACAGATGATATCATAATGCAGATATTACGGCTGTGAGTTCAGAACGTGAATGCACATTTAGTTTGGCATACACATTCTTAAGGTGATGATTGACAGTATGAAATGAAATGAACAGCTTTTCTCCAATTACCTTGTATGAATGACCCGACTTCAGCAGCATCAGTATATCATGCTCGCGGTCAGTAAGCTGATACTTATCCTTCAGCGACTGTACGGGTTGCTTCTTGTTCAGCATCTCAATAAGCTTGGTGGCAGTAGCAGGAGACATATAGCTTCCATTCTCTTCCAGTGACTTCATTGTTCTGACTGTATCCTGCAAAGCGAACGGCTTGCTTAGGTATCCCTTCGCTCCCTGTTCAAATGCTTTCATTATCAACTCCTCGTTTGTATCGCCTGTCATTATGATAACCGATGTATTGGGGAAGCGGGTATGTATCTCACCCAGCAGGTCGAGGCCGTTGGCATCCTGCAGGTGTATATCCAGCAGTATATAATCAGGCGGGCAGGCTGCATCTTCTTTTCTCAAAAACTCTGCGCCCGGGTAAGAGAAACTTACAAAATAACTATCTGTGGTATTCAGGTAGTATTCTATGTTCGACCTGAGTGCATTATTATCTTCCAGTATACCTACTGCCTTCAGATTATTCATTTCGGTGTTTGTTTGTCCTGCAAAATTGTCCATTTCTCCGTTTTTTGCGTTCAATGGATGAGGGGATAACATGACTATAACAAACATTGGGTTCATTTGTTTCCGGCTTGTTAATCAATTATAATATTCATTATAATTTCCGGCTTTCCACAGCACATCTGTAAACCTCACCCTTGTTCTTTTCCGGCTCCTGCGCAGATACGGCGCTGATATTTTGCACAATATATTCACAACTACAAGTACCGCTGACAATGCTATTATCACTACCAGCCAGAATAGTTCATCTGCAATAGTTACCATTATCCCTGTTTTCTTCATTTGCCGGAACTTATAAAATTGCATAACAGGCAAAACCTATACAAACAGCCAGCAGCGTTACATACATAACCGAGAATACCAGCCATTGATTATTGAGATGTAATACTTCTTTTATCATAGTTTTAGTTTTTTAGCAGCTTTGTATGAATGACAAAATCATCAGCATATTTACTGCCGGCTTAAGCGATTCCTGCAGCATGTGGCATTGCAAACCTACGTTGAGCACCAGGACCATATAATCACTAATCTTAGTAGTTTTTTTCGCGATAGAAACACCCGGGGAGCAAAAAAGAGGGGCAGACGCCTGCCAACGCCCGCCCCGGGGGAAACCTATATCCTCTAAAATGTGTGTGTTTTTATTTTTTGTTTCAAAATATGTGACACAGGCTGCCGGCAATTGCAGCGGGTGTATAATAAGTTTAAAGGTGCAGGATGCGGGAACGCACCCTGCAAACAAAAACAAACATCTAATGAATGGGCAAAACCACCATATTGCTGTAAGTACCAGCCCGGGTAGCTTACAGGTGCAAACGTAGTATGTATATAAGTGGCACATATCACTAAGATTAGTAGTTTTTGGTCCAGTCGGGTTTGGGGAGGAATACTTTGTACACCATATCCTGGTACCATGTTTGGAAAAAGTACCTGAACGCGTCAAATAAATCCATTTTATAAATGCCCCTGTCTTTCCTGAGCATACCGGGCTTACCTGTAGATTCATCTACCATGGCTATATCACAATCGTTGATGAGCAGCGGGCAGCCCTGCTGCGATATTTTGATATTGGGATACTCGTGCAGCATGGTATTGATGAGCAGGCGGCTGTCGTTATGCTCCAGGTTGCGGGTATTCAGTTTCAGTTGCCGCTGGGTGAGGTTCAGGTAGCTGCGTATCATCTGGTAATAGGTGGCGTGCCTGCTGTCGAAACCTACATCGCCCCGGTTGCCGCTGGCATCGCCCGTTACAAAGAACATAGATGCGGGGAAGGCTGCTTTGATGCGCGTACACAGTTCACTGAGCTGGCCATTGGCGCTGAACTCTTTTATGAAATGTATGAAACTATCTGCCGCAGCTTTATGCGGGCTCATCTGTGCTGCTATGCAGGTAACGGGCTCACGGTTGAAATCGAAAGACAGGTATACGGGGTATGATGGCATGAAGGGCAGGGTTGGCACAGTATGCTGCTGCCTGCTGAAGGCGAATAACCAGGGATTGGTATTCTCGCTCAGCCCCCACTCTCCCAGTGCATATATGCGGTACTGGTTGTTGTTATACAGCTTCAGCAGTTCTATATGCTCCCTGTCTTTGCCTGTAAGGAAGGGATTGTCTTTATAGGTGCTGTGTACCCTGCTTATATCGTCATCGCCCATATCGAAGAAGCGCTCTTTGAGCCAGTGCGTTTCGTGCACGGGGTTGAAGCAGAGGGTTATCTGTATATCCTCTACACCGCGCGCACGGCGGTTCAGTTCCATGAAGTCTTCGGGTGTCAGCTCTGATGCTTCTTCTATCATAATACGGTTCAGCCCCTCGAATGATTTGAGTTTCTCCGGGTCGTCTAGCCCGCGAAATATTATCTGCGAACCCAGCAGGATATTGTGCAGTATGCGGTCTGTTTTATGGTATTTGAAGTAGCCGCTGAGCCCCAGCCTTTCGGCACAGGTCATGAAGGATGGTATCACGCTATCGCGCAGGGTGGTGCCTACTTTGCGCACCACCAGTATCTTCATCTTTTGCTCAAACGATATGAGCAGTTCTTTCTGCACAGCGCTGTGGCTCTTGCTGCTGCCTGTGCCGCCCCAGTTGACCACGAAGCGGTCTTTAGCCTTGCACAGTTCTGTAAACACGGGGGTGAACAGTTTATGCCCGTTCACTATGTTCAGCCTTTTTATTATTCTATCTGAGTTCATTGCCGTCTATGGTTATTATCATTTCATCAATGGTTTGCCTTATCTGCAGTTTATCGGGGGCATTGTCGCCCGTCATTCGGTTGTCTATCTCTATGGCCCGCAGGCGGTCGGCCATGTCTACGGGAGCTTCTACCAGTACGTATTCATTGCCCTGCTTCACCTGCTTTTTTATGTTCACATGGCCGAGGGCTATATCGCGCAGCAAGCCACGCTTCTCGTTGTAGCTGAACATGATGGCTTTGAGCTCGTCTTTTATTTCCTGCAATGCCTGTGTGCGCATTATGTCGCGAAACTCACGGAGCTCTGCCTGCACCAGCGGGTTCTCCAGCAGGCGCTTACTGCCCCGCGCCGCTACCGCCTCTGTAGCAGTGGGGTATGCTTCTTTATAAGCGGCTACCGCGTTGGCCGACTTTACAAACTGCTTAACGAAGTGCATATTGGCAGCACTGAGGCATCGGCGCTGCTGGCGGCGGGTGTTGATGGGTACATTCTCTAAATGTGCGGCTATCTCGGGAATTGCCAGCAGGCGTTTTGCCCCTGCATAGGCAGTGCTTTTTTCCACACCGGGAAATGCGGCCTGGTAGGCCATACGTTTGTGGCCGTGTTGCTTCATCTGGGCGATGAAGACCTCGTGTTCTTTTATCATGGTATATAGGGATTTGGTTACGTTCGGGGTTGATATGCTGAATATGAACTAAGCCCCTGCCGGATGGGAATATGGCAGCGGGCATACGGCTGTAAATGCCGTTATTTACTATAACAAATTTACGTTATTATTTTGTTTTAGTGAAATAAAATAATATCCTGTATTACGCACTCCTCCCCCTTACCCCCTCCAAAGGGGGACATTATGAGTTTCCCCCTCAACGAGGGGTCAGGCGGGAGGGTCTCGCGACACACTCATTGCGCACTCCTCCCCGCAGCTCCCTCCAAAGAGGGACATAACGAGTTTCCCCCCTCAGCGAGGGGGTTAGGGGGAGGGTCTCGCGTGATACTCGTTTTGCATGACGTATGATCCGGTATATCCAAAATGGCACTAACTTTAGTTTAATGGAACAGGCCGAAGGAAATAATCACTGGTTGTACAACAACAAACTGAAGGAAAATGCACGTAACCTCCGCAATAACGGCACTAAGGCAGAAGCATGTTTGTGGAAATATGTTTTAAGAGCCGGAATGATGCGGGGATATAACTTCAGAAGACAGCGACCTGTACTAAACTACATTGCAGACTTCATGTGTAAGGAATTGAAGCTTATCATAGAAGCAGATGGTATCACACATGATAATGAAACAACACAAACAAATGATGCGGTCAGACAGAAAGTTCTTGAAGAGGCAGGCTTTGTTGTTTTACGATTTACGGATAATGAGATACTGAACAATATTGAAGGTGTGAGAGCTGAAATAGAAAAACATGTAACCCTCCTCGCTGCTTCTCACTGAGTTTATTTTACTACACATATTACGTACTCCTCCCCCGTAGCCCCCTCCAAAGGGGGACATTATGAGTTTACCCCTCAACGAGGGGGTAAGGCGGGAAGGTCTCGTATGATACAAACACATTAGGTACACCTCCCCCGTAACCCCCTCCAAAGGGGGACATAACGAGTAATGCATTTACATCCTCCTCCCTAAGGGAGCACATTGCGATGCCATAATATGTCTCCCCCCTCAGCGAGGGGGTAAGGGGGAGGGTCTCGCATGATACAAACACATTACGCACTCCTCCCCCGTAGCCCCCTCCGAAGGGGGACATAACGAGCAATGCATTTACGTTTCAGCGAGTTTAACGAGAGGGTTTCGAAAATATTTTATCTTTAAGTAAAGACCATACACCCATGCTCAAAAACAAATACCAGAGATTCACCTTCATGGCTGTATTCTATACGGTGGGCAGCCTCCTGGTGCATAAGCTACTGCATTGGGCAGAGCCTATTACTTACAAAGATGTTATACAGTGGACAATAGCAGGTATATTGTTCTCCGCCATAATGAGTGCTATCTTTAAGCATGGTACACCGCCAGCCAAAGAAAACAATCAAAACAAGGAACAATGAAAAAATATACCAGCGTAGAAGAGTGTATAGCCGATATTCCTGCCGACCATATACCTATGGCTATGGAGCTGAGAGCTATCATTATGCAGGCGGCACCCAAGGCCACCGAGGTGCTGAGCTATAATATGCCCGCTTATAAAATGAATACGGTGCTGGTGTACTGGTGTGTGTTTAAAAAGCATATAGGCTTCTTCCCTACCTCAAAACCCATAGAGGTGTTTGCCGATGAGCTGAAGGGCTACAAAACATCGAAGGGTACGATACAATTCCCTTTCGACAAGCCCCTGCCCAAGGCACTGATAAAAAAGATAGTGAAATACCGCATAGCGCAGGATGCCGAAGCTACAGCCACCAAAGCTGCTAAAAAGAAAGCACCTGCTAAGAAGGCTGTGGTGAAAAAGACTGCTGCCCGCAGGAAATAAGCAGCGTAAGCATAAATATAATTTTTATACCGGGTTTATAAGACTACCTTTAGCCGAAGGAGTTCTTTACTATGCAACTGATAGACGATGCGATCAATTATTATAAAGCCAACAGGAAATCTTTTATAGAAGAGTATAATGGCAAGTACCTGGTAATAAGAGGCAGAAAAATACTGGGTGTGTATAAAACACATACTGAGGCTTTTGATACCACTATAAAAGACCATGAAGCGGGTACGTTTATCATAGAACACCCGATAGCCCTGAAAAGCGTTTAGTACTTCTGTCTCTTTTCAAGAAAGTAGATGCCGATGGGCAATAATACTATCAGCGCAAAAACATATTTCATCCACATCATCTTTATTGTATCCTTTAAACCTGTTAACTGAATCTCGAATTGCTGCTGCTTCGGGGTATTTGCTTATACAGCTCGCGGCGGTACCTGAGCCGGGAAGACATGCGGGGTGTATGTAGCTCTGCTTTCTTCACTCCTATAAAATTGTGCATGAACAAAACATTGTTGAGCTTACGTATAGCATAGGCGGCAACATCGTCTTTTTCCATAATTACGTACCCGAGGTTATGACAGCGGCTGGAAAGGTGCCCCTTCAGTACATGACCGGTAATAACATTGCCAAAGCGCGCAAACAGCCTGCAAAGGCTGTACGATGTAGTACCCGCATTGAGATTGCTTACAAGAATGACCATAACAATTTTGTTTAGCTGAGGTAACTGATATGGCTACGAAGCGTAGACTGAAGCGCTGTGCTAAGGGGAATCAGAGAAAACAGGGCGCCATATACTGAACTATCTAAAGATAACCTTAATAATCGGCAATGGCTAAAATAATATTGCAGCGGGCAGCCAAGCCGGAAAACAGCAGCGCCCCGCAATTGCGGGGCGCTGCTGTTGAACTGTTATTGCAGCTATTGAGCTATAGTTGATAAACTGAATTTTGCCACGAGGCCAAACCTGATGGTTTTGCTGAACTGGTCGTTATCTGTTTTGAACAGATCATCTGTCTGAAGATAAATGCCACCCATAAACTTGCCGGAATGCGAATTTACAAAGTTGACACTGGCACCCAGTACAGTATTGTTTTTCTTAAGCGCATTATCGCCTGATATATTGTGCCTGAAGTATAAAGACGGACAAATAAGGTTGTTATCATTTTCATCGTTTGGCGCCACATCTATAGCGTAGAGGAGGTCTACATTTACATAGGTGTTATAGTATGTGCCATAAGTACCGCTATATGCTGTTACGTCTTTAGTTTGCTGCAATCCGGGCAGGGTTGTATCATTCATGGTGTATTTGTACACTGATTTTTTCAATTCAGAGCGGTTATTGGTAAGATCGTTACCTACCTGCAAGCCTATATGCCATTTGCCGCCAAACCTCAAACTGGTACCCAACTGGATATTATGCCCCACCATCTGGGTATCTACAAATCTTGTCTTCAGCGTTGTGTATGTATTACCCATATCATACTTGAACTCGGATGCTTTTACACCTAACCTGAGGTACACCAGCATGCGGTTGGTAACAGCAGGTGTATGGCCCTGCCAGGAAAAATGATATCCTCCCAATACAGAGAGCTCACCATCGGGCGAGAAGTTTCCTTCAGAAAAAAGACTGGCAAGACCTTCATCGTTTTTAGCCTGCATGTCTACGCCCAACATATATCCTTTACTTTTTCGGGTACTATGATAATAGTTGGCCTTAATAAGGCCCTCATTAATATCCATACTGAGTGTACCGCCGGTAACTACGATAGAACTCTTACCATCTGCATCCTGGTTGAGTATCTGTGCAGATGCAATAGTTGCTGCAAACAATATGCCTGCAGATAAAATTATCTTTTTCATGTGCTTAGTTTTTTGAAACGTGAATGGTTAGTTTAATCGGCATTCTTCTTTAACGGGAAAGTACGGTCTATCCATGACCCTCCGCCGGCACTTATCTTACCCTTTATAGTTTTAGGAATTGTCTGGTAAGTATCATCATCTTTATCAACGGTTACTTCCAGCGACCAGTCGGCGCCAACGGTACCTCCGAGCTCCAGCCTGATATGGATACCCTGTGCTGTGGTATGTACATTTTCGAGCGTATCCTCATTCTTATCGACATCGGCGTATACGCCCCCTATCTCCAGCACGAAGACGGTATCTATAAGTGGTGATAATGTGAGTTTGTAATCTGCATTTTCCATAGTATAGTTTTTTAATGGTTGAAAATTATAACACAATATATAATTAATATACGTGAAAAACACCCTATATAGTAGCAATAATACTATTGACTTGGGCTTATTTATGCCCTGCATTTCCACTTTTCTTTGCAGCGGTATGCCTTTGAATACTACATAGCTTAATTGGGGGGCAGTTGGTAACTGCACGATACAGATAGTAACCCGGCATTGATAAATCCCGGCCATTCTGCTGTGAAACAGGCTGTTCTTTTCTCTTAGCGTTTTTCTTCTTTATCTACTTCATCATGTGCATCATGAATGTAGTTGTCTTTGATGCGGTCGTAGAGCGAACGTTTATCTACCAGCATAGCAGCCAGCCCGGCTATCATACCTGCCAGCAAAAGGTAGAATATTATGCTGTGGCGGTCTGTCATTTCGAGCACCAGTATGGCTGATGTAAATGGTGAACGTGTAACACCTGTAAGAAATGCCACCATGCCTGCCAGTGCCAGCAAATGCGCATTGGCTGCAGCCATATGAAACAAGCCTGCCACCAGGTTGCCAATAATAGCGCCGGTGCTGAGTGCTGGTGCAAACACACCACCAGCACCTCCTGTAGTAAAACAACCAACCGGGCCAATAATACGCCACAGCGGCAATGACCAGTCTGTATGTACATCATTTGCAAACAATACCTCCGACATCTGCACCTTACCACTACCCAATATGCTGTATTGCCCGCAATAGGCTACCGTTGCCATTAACAATGCGACACCAGCTATATAGATCACCTCAGTTTTGCGGCCCTGCAGTGTTTTTCGCCAGGCCATCAATTTTACTATCAGCAGGCACATGCCACTGCCGGCAGCTCCGCAGATAACGGCCACTATTATCACGAACAGGAATATAAACCACGAAAGCCCGCGCACATCGGGGTAGCCGAGGTAGAGATATGGCCCGAGCAGCCCCTGTGCTGTAAGGCCTGCAATTATCACGGCTGTGAAGAGCGCTGTTTTGAAACGGTTGAAATGTGTTTTGGAGAGTTCTTCAATAGCAAATACCACGCCGCCCAGAGGTGTGTTGAATGCTGCACCCAACCCTGCTGCCGCACCCGCCATTATCATATTCTTCTTTGATATGCGCACCCAGTTTTTAGGCAGCGAGCGGTTTATTTTATGAAATATACTGCCTGCTATCTGCACGGTAGGCCCTTCCCTGCCTACTGCCGCACCGCCAAATACCATGAGCAGGTTAGACAATATCTTTACCCATATGCCACGCACCGATAAAAATTTATCAACAAGGTGATTGTATTTAGGTTCGGCCAGTTCTACCGCTGCTATTACCTGCGGTATGCCGCTGCCTTCGGCGCGTTTATCAAACTTTTTCACTACCCACCATGCCAGCACAAAACACACGGGCATAACTAAAAACAGCAACCATCTTTCTCCGTGAAATAAATGAAATGATGCCTGCTCGCACCAACTGAACATTTTACTGTAGGCCACAGCCACCAAACCGGTAATTAATGATGCAACCCAAAAAGGCAGGGCCTGCATCAGGTTCAGCTTTACACGTTCATTATACACCTTACCTAAAAAAAGCCTGAACCACTTATCCGAACCGTTATTGTGCATGAATTAAATCTATATAAACGGGTGCAAAGCTACCTCATTCGCTAAACAACGACATGAAAAGGGCGTTAAAGATTTGATATCCACCGCAACCATGGAAGCATATATACAGGCCTTCCCTATCAAACGTAAATTAACAACATTATCAAACAGTTAATTTTCAATTACTTACAACGACAGCAGCCATTTGTTAAGCGTCGGTTAACGCGGGGCAATTATTTGGCAAGGGGCTTACCGGGATGGTATGTTTGTATAGATAAACGTTCAACCTATGTCTTGTTATAGAATAGTATTCCGTCAAAACGAGCTCCTGTCGTGCTACCCCACGACACAGCAGCTCAATATTGGCGAAGACGGCAGGATATATAATTCAGAGTTCAGCGACCTGATGTTTGCACTGGTGCGTGCCGAGAACGACCAGCAGGCAATAAAACTGGCTACAGAACTTATGAAGAAACAAGAAGTGCACTAAGCCCTTCTGTATAAGGCAGATAACCGCCCATCCTGCCCTTCATCAATAAAAACATGTATGATATTGCAGCAATGTGATATCATTTTTTATTTTTCCAGCGTTCCAGTTCGGGTATTCCTTTAGTGAACATGGAGGCTATGAAACCGGGGAACCCCAGTTGTTTCATTTTATTGGTCACGTATTCCTGCATTTGCTCTGCCGTCCAGTCGGGCTGTACAAAGGCTCCGTTTTTATAGCAGTAGCCGCAATACATTTCATTTTTGCTGCCATCTGCATTGGTAGCTCCGCCACTGGGGTCCTTATCGAACGGCATGCCGCAGCTCTGGCAATTCTTATAATGATTATCCATACTAACAGGGTGCAAAATAAAGCAGTGGAATGATGCTGCGAAAAAAAGTTTATGCCAATTTTCTGATCTTATTATTAAGCGGCAGTTCGTAGAATAAATACAATAATGACGCCAATATGTATGTAACCAACAATAAGACAATAACATGCCCATTATTGTCTTTGTGCTGATATCCTAACGATACAGCCCATACAGCAACGGGAGCATGTAAAAGATAGAATGCGTAAGACACCTTGCCCGAGAAAAGATCATAGGTCGGTATTGATAAAGCGCCAGTTCATTATTATGTTTACGAATGTAATAACCGAATATGGATTATCCGCTATAACACCATATTGTATTCTTTATGACGAAGTTTTTTAAACACCCTCTTACATTACACCTGATCGTCAGTACAATATTGGCTGTATGCTACTTTTACCCGGTTGTTCATCGCGGACTGGAATTGCAGGATAATAGCAGTGTCTATCTGCAGGCTGCGCGCAATATCAGCAATGGTCATGGCTTCAGCACAGGATGCGGCAGCGATATAACACCAATAGTTCTGTGGCAGCCCGGTTATTCAGTTATGTTGTCAATGTTCATTTACATGGGTATCAACTGGTACAATGCCATGTTAATAATAGCCTGGTTATGCTATAGCGCTATATCATTAATGCTTTACCTAATCTGCCGGGAAACCGGTATATCAAAAACAACTTCTCTCGCGCTTACTGCGGTATGCCTTATTCACCCTGAACTATTAAGATGGGGTGCATCGGGCTTATCAGAACCTCTTTCATGGGTATTACTATTATTGAGCTTTTACTATATAATTAAGCTGCAAAAAAAGCCTTCATATAGCCGTGCTGTTATCCTGGGCATTGTATTTGGCCTCGGGTTTCTTACTCGTTATGCCTTTTCGATATTTTTTGCTGCATGGCTGGCATATCTTATTCTATACTATTTATCGCATCGAACATCTGCGGTAGTGCTGAAATATGTGGCAGTATGTATGGCAGTAAGCATAAGTATAGGTGCATGCTGGATATTCAGAAACTATATGCTCACAGGACAATCCGTTTCACTTTATGAACATGGCAGGAACATATACAATATTGTATTTCCACCCATCTATATGCATTGGAAAATATTCATCCTGAAACGCTTCGGAACTACAGCTATAGACCTTTTAATTATACTATTACTACCTGTATTTGCATACAGGCTATATAAGAATATTGCGGCAACGAACATCCGCAGGCAATTTGTAGCTTTTAACTATTTGCTGATCCTGTTTTATACGCTTTCTATAATTATCATAAGATATATATCGTATAACCCGGAAATGAACAGCCGTCTGTTCACACCATTAATTTTCTGTCTTGTCTTTATCATTACAGACATATCTGTACCTGTTGTCAGAGGTATGGTGATAGCATATTTCTTAATTGTATCAACCGTCAAATTACCGGCTGTAATAAGATATAACAACGGGTATAACTATACATATTCTTTAAACAGCGACTGTATTAAAAGAGCCATATCTCTAAGCGGCAAGTATAAAATATACACGCCCGACCCGGCACCTTTTATCATGGCATCAGATACCTGCATCAATAACGCCCTGTTTAGTTTCTATGGCGGATATGTAAAGAAAAAATTTGAGAAAAATGAATGCATCGTATTCCTGAATGGCCTTTACTATAGTTTTCATAACCAAAAACGCATCCGTGTGATGGAGTCAACCTATCCGTATAAAAAAGAAGTATATGCAGATGGCACTATATTATTTCCGGCAATGCAATAGCACCCTATAATTAACATATTCTATGGAATATTTCTCATACTTTCATTCGTATAATTAGTAACAGAGATAACATTATGAAGAAGATTTTCATGCTGCTTGCAGCGATCATTACGATACATGCCACACCTGTACTGGCCGGAGAGGGCAACAGTACCGGGGTGCAGTTTACAGAAAAAAGCTGGGCCGAGATATTAAAAACGGCAGCCAAGGAAAAGAAGCTGGTATTTGTAGATTTCTATACCACTTGGTGCGGGCCATGCAAGATGCTGAAGAGGCATTCTTTTCCGGATAAAGCAGTAGGTGAATTTTTCAATGCCAATTTCATTAATGTAAGTATAGATGCTGAAAACGGCGAAGGCGTGGAACTGGCAAACAAATACAGTGTACGTGCCTACCCAACCCTGCTGGTGTTGGATAAAGATGGCAAAGTGGTACACAGTTCTTTAGGCTATATGTCTCCTGAGCAATTGCTGCAGTTTGGCAAAGATGCTAAGGCAAAGAAAAAATAAACAGAACATAAATAGTGATACAGCCGGGCTATGTCCCGGCTTTTTTTATTTATGTATTTTTGCGGCATGGATAATATGGATGAACTGCAGCAACATAAACAGCGTATAGACCTGATGATAAAAGAGGCTATAGACAAATTGCTGGCAAGTGACGATATACAGGAATCTGATTTTTATGAGAGCCCGTTCGGAGATAAGCTGATAAAGATTCAGGATGAGGCTGGTGATGAAATAATATTCAACTATTCTTCTGTGCGTGTGCACAGCTATGCAGGCAGGCTTAATGAATAATCGGTGACGTATCAAAATCAATGATACAAAGCATCGACATTCACTGCTTATATGACGGGCGTCATGAAACCCGGGGACAACCCTTTATAATTTTATAGAAACAAAATCTCCCCGAAATGAAAAAGATCGCATTACTCATTACAGTTTTGTGCGCTTTGCATACGCATGCGCAGCCACCTCTGAAATTTACAGGCTTTGATCTTTGTCCCGGCAGTTGTGCATCCAATCCTTACTTCATGCATGACCTTAATGGCAAACTGATATTCATAGCATGGGAAAGCACACACGGACATGAATTATGGATAAGTGATGGCACCGTATCGGGGACACAAATGGTAATAGATATATATCCCGGACCAACTAACTCATCGCCAGGCTTTTTTGGCCAGGCCATTGCCAACAACAAATATTTCTTCGATGCTACTGACCCTGTAAATGGTACCGAACTATGGATAAGTGATGGTACTGCATCAGGCACACAACTGGTAAAGGATATTTACCCGGGTTCATCTAATGGTTTTAATAATACCAGTTATATGACTGCTTACAATGGCAAAGTGTATTTCACCGCAACTGATGGTACAAATGGCTATGAGCTTTGGGTAAGTGATGGCACCAGCAGCGGCACACAAATGGTAAAAGATATAAACACCGGCATTGCCAGCAGCACCCCGGCTGGTATGACTGTATATAACAACAAACTTTACTTCAGGGCAACAGACGGAACCAACGGCATAGAATTATGGTCGACTGATGGCACCAGCAGCGGCACGCAAATGGTAAAAGATATAAACACCGGCACGGCTGGTTCTGTACCTCAATATTTTACTACATACAATGGTAACCTGTATTTTTCTGCAAACACCCCTGCACAGGGCACTGAAGTGTGGGTTACAGATGGTACAGTATCAGGTACGCAAATGATAAAGGATATATACCCCGGCGCAAACAGCGGCGCTGTTGGCAATGAGTTCAAAGTATTCAACAACCAGTTATACTTCGCCGGCAATGATGGCACCAATGGTGCGGAACTATGGGCTACTAACGGCACCAGCGCAGGCACACAAATGGTAAAAGATATATACACAGGATCCAATAATTCTGACCCGAGATATTTTGAGGTGTACAATGGCAAAATATATTTTCGTGCAACAGATGCTGCCACCGGTGCAGAACCATGGATGAGTGACGGAACTGCCGGTGGCACACAATTACTAAAAGATATATTCAGTGGAGCTAACACTTCATCTCCACGTAATTTTTATACGTACAAGAAATACCTGTATTTTATAGCACAACAAATAAATAATGACCTGCAGTTGTGGCAAACAGATGGCACAGTTACCAACACAAAGGTTGTTGCTCCTGCTATAGCACCCAATTCTAACCCAATGCTGAACACAAACGCCTTCTGCATGATGGACAGTGTGGTATATTTCTTAGCTAATTACAATAGCAATGGCAATGAACTGTGGGCTATGAACGATACTACAACTTACCCACCACCTTTTTCCGTAAACAATGTTGCAGAAAGAGTATTCAGTATTTTCCCCAATCCGAGCAATGGTACATTCACAATACAATTGAACAATACTGATATTAAAAACTCAAGTGTACAGGTATATGATATGATGGGAAGAGAGGTATATCGCTCACCTGTCACGGAACTAAATACTCAAGTATCTCTTGAGGTACCTGCAGGCATTTACCAGGTAAAATTAAAACAGGGAGATATCATCAAATCGCAGTTAATGACAACAGAATAAAATCATCTTAATTGATAAAAAAATAACCTGCAATGACGCAGGTTATTTTTTTGGCATACTTTTTACTGTACATTTCGCATATAAATTATACCCCAATGAAAAAATATCTGTTACTCATTACCTTAACTACCAGTGTATTTGTACAAGCGCAAACACCTGTATTCAGAAGCATAGATGTATATACCGGCGCTAACGGAAGCAGTGCCTCACCGTTTATACCACTAAATAATAAAATGCTCCTGAAAGCAGAAGACGGAACATCGGGCTATGAATTTTGGTTTACTGATGGCTCTGCTTCGGGCACACAATTATTAAAAGACATCAACCCCGGTGCAGGACATTGTGATGCCAGCTATGGCTGGGCTATCATGAATGGTAAATATTACTTTACCGCTTCTGATGGCACTAATGGAAACGAACTATGGGTAACAGACGGCACTGCTTCAGGTACTCAAATGGTAAAAGATATCAACCCCGGAGCAGGAAGCGCTTTCAACCAGTCAAACTATTTAATGGCCTATAATGGCAAATTATATTTCAATGCCAACGACGGCACAAATGGTGTAGAGTTGTGGATGAGTGATGGCACTTCTTCAGGCACCACTATGCTGAAAGACATTTATCCTGGCAGTACTGGTAGTACACCGAAAGGCTTCACAGAATTAAATGGTAAAATACTATTTGAGGCAGACCACCCTACTTACGGCCGGGAGCTGTGGACTACAGACGGCACCAGTTCCGGCACGCAACTGGTGATAGACTTGTATTCGGGCGGAAGCTCACAACCGCGAGGATTCATAAAGTTCAACAGTAGGTTGTTCTTTGTAGCGAGATCTAACGCAGATGGGGCAGAATGGTGGAGCACTGACGGCACGTTTACAGGTACAAATATGCTGAAGGATATTAACGGGTTAGGTGACGGAGCGATGTCTTCATACAAAGCTATAATGGGTAACAAATTATACTTCGTAGGGAATGATGGGACCAGCGGAGATGAGCTATGGAGTACTGATGGCACTTTTGCAGGCACCCAGATGGTAAAAGACATTACAGCGGGCAGCGGCAGTACTACCTTTTACGGCATAACCGCTTGTAACAATAAATTATACTTTTCAGCCACAGATGCCTCATCCGGAAATGAACCGTGGATAAGTGATGGAACTGGCACAGGAACAGCCAGGCTGAAAGATATCTATCCGGGCCTCAGCAGTTCTTACCCGCGCGATTTTATGCAATACAAAAAGTATGTCTACTTCACTGCACAATCAACTAATGCAGCCTACCAACTATGGCAAACAGATGGTACCGAAGCAAATACCAAAGTTGTATCGCCTATTATTGCCCCCAAATCCAATCCGTTTGGTTCAGGTTACTTTGGGATAATAAACCCTGTAGACAGCAGTGTATACATGTGTGCAGATTTTGACGCTATAGGTTTAGAGTTGTGGATAATGACTGATACCACTTCTTATCCGCCCCCTGCACAAATAAATGGCGTAAACAACACTACTGGTTTTACAGTATCACCCAACCCGAATAACGGGACATTCAATTTACAGTTGAACAAACCGGGGGTAAAAAATTCAAGTATACAGGTATATGATATGATGGGGCAATCAGTAAAAACAGAAATACTGCATTCAGCATCTGAAACCATATCGCTCGATGTGCCTAAAGGTATCTACTATATAAAATTGCAAGTTGATGGTGCAGTGAGCACTAAACGTATTATAGTCAATTAATCACTTCTTTATATAAAATATAAAAAGCCCGCAGCAATGCTGCGGGCTTTTTGCGTTAATATCCTTTAACAGAATATTGGCATTTTATAACCAACCGTTGCATGGTTTTTGCCGTTGTTTGGGCAGAGGCAATATTGCAATTATCTAAAACTAAAATTTTATGAGAAGCATATTGTATTTGATAGCCCTTGTTCTTGTAATAGGCTGGCTGATTGGTATAAGCATGCACACCGCAGGCTACCTTATTCATATACTGCTTGTACTGGCTGTAGTATCTCTGCTGCTGGGCGTAATAAAGAGAGGCAGTTTATAGTCTTCAGATAGTTATCGTATCACGCATTTATGCTATGCACTTTGTTTAACAACTAAAACCGGATACTTATGAAAAAGATCATCCTTATGGCAAGTGTACTGTTAGGTACAACTTTTGCCTATGCACAAAAAACAGAACTGGGCGTAAAGATTGGCGGCTTTGCCAACTACGACCCCGCATTTGTAAACGGCATTGTACCTATGACAGGTATATCCGTATTGTTTCGCCCGCATAATGGCATGCTGCAACTGGGCCCTGTAGCAGAGCTGGGTATTGACGACGGAGATTTTGTGGGCACACTGGGCATGGATTTAAATGTGCCTATCGGCATTAGTAAAATAGGATACGTGTATCCCGGTGTTGATATAAGACTTATGAATGCTTATAGCGACTTCGCATTCTCTGCGGGGGTGCATGGAGGTATTAATTTCCAGCTTACAAAGCACATGAGCCTGAATGCCGAAGCCGGGCCGAGACTGATAAGTTTTAATGCACTGCCGCGAAACGGGTACCTGGTTGGCAGCGGCACTATAGGTTTGCGGTTTAATATGTAACAGAACTGCGAACAATGAGAGCTCCTCTATCGGGGAGCTTTCTTATTTATACCCCCACACCCTGAATATACGCGGCATACTGATGATGCTATGTTCATTTCGCGTAAATGCTTCCAGTTCGTTGAGTGTGTTTTTAATTTCCGTATCAGTGGCAATACCAGTTTGTTGCAGTGTATCTTTTATCCTGTCCAGTGTTACCCACGCCATCCACTTGCCATCACCATTGTTGAACACGGGCTGTATTACATCAAACGAAATACGTTTAAGGCCTGCTGCTGCAAACATACCAGGAAGCCGTACGCCTATATCTGCATCTGCACCCTTTTGGCTGACAGCCTGCATATACCAGCGCACGTATGTATCGAATGCATTATTCTGCGGATAAGAAAAGTGTCCGCTGAAATGTACATCTTCTACTACCACACATCCGGCATGCTTTGCTGCTTCGGTCATTTTATTCAGCGCTGTTCCAGGATTTGAAAGATGTGATAAGAGAAATCTCGAGTAGACAATATGAAATTTATTTTCAAAATCCATTTCATACACACTGCCTTGCTGAAAGTTGATATTTTGCACACCCTCTGCTTCTGCATCCTGTTTTGCCAATTGCAGTATTACATTGTCAAAATCGATTCCTGTTACAGAGCCGCCCGGGCCTACCATATTGGCCGCCAGCATAGATACATTACCACCGCCACAGCCGCAGTCGAGAAATGAAATACCCGGTTTCATCCCGCAGTTGTGCAGCAGGCTGAATGTTGTGGGTTCCAGCACAGAAGACAGCAAGTTGAGCCTGCTCTTACCTTCCTCTCCACCGCTTATTACATAATCGAATGAATTGAGGGACATAAATAATAGTATATAATGGTGACACTAAGTTAAATAACGTGCTTAAAAACTACCAGTTTATAAAATTGGGTGTTTTCACGCTTGCTTATATATATTGATTTAGTATTTTTGAAGTCTTAACCATCACCATGAGAGAGAGATTCACGCCGTATAGTTACTATACCTGATTTGCATTGTACGTATGCGAACGATATTGCCCTCGTATTTACCTGTTTTTTTTCACCTAAAAATACATGATCATGAAACACAAACCATTTATCTATGCACGATGCATCAGGCAATGTGTAGTTGCTGTTGCGTCATTTTTTGCAGTACATGCCAACGCCCAGACCTACATCAACCCAACTGCATTCGAAGACTCCTATGCACCTGTTGGCAGCCCAAACATCAATAACACCACGCACACATCCTGCTATTCATTTTCTAATGTAAACCTCGGTGCGGGAAACGTAGACCTTGTAACATCCGGCTGGGATGTGCCCGGTGGGCCATCTACTGTGGCTTGGAGGGAACTGGCCCCGGGTATACCAAGCACTATTGTTAACCAGGGCATGCTCAATTACGGTGGAGCGCAGGACCTGGAAGTTGGTATCGTAAATGCAGGTGGTATACAATTACTCGTTGCTTATTACCGCCCGGGTTTCGGACACGTGCTGGATGTATATAACTGGCTGCCCGGCGGCCCGGTATTCGCCTATAATGTGATATTGTCCGGCATACCTTTCTATACACGTATCAGTATGGACTGTCACAAACTGTATGGTGTAGCCCTGACATGGGAAGACCCTTTTGCCGGTATACAAACCATGCTGGGTGCTACCACGGGCGGGCCTCTTACATTCAGCGGTGTGCTGACACTGGCAGGCACAATGGGTGAAACGCAACCCGACTGTGCATTCAGCCATACCACCAGCAATCTGAATGTTCACTTTGCGTACTACAATCCGGCTACGCAGGCGGTTACAGAAGCAGAATACCAGTTCTGGCCATATGTACCGTTGCCATCTATGACAGTGACATATGCCACAAACGATGTGAATTTTGTGGGCCCTGTAAATATGCCACCTGTTAACCTGGATTGTCCTGACCACTATGGTGTAGACAACTGGGCATATACGTATACGCCTAACAGTAACGATATAGTTGTACGCCTGATAGATTTTAATACATCCGGGGTTCCTACTACAGTTATAGTAAACAATGGCTCACTGGGTAATACACCTAACAATGCTGCGATCAACGTCAACTCATTTGTGGCGTATGACTATAATTGTATCATGGGTATAGGCAGTATGTATGTAGGCTGGTATTCTACTGATATTGACCCTATGACGGGTAACGCTAACGGCTATACCGCACTGCAAATGGACGAAAGCGGCAGCTTCCTGCTGACACCTAATGACTACCTGACTGTTGCAAATAACCCAACATTTGCATCACCAACTCCGTACCTGTCTTTCAGCAAGCAGAATGACCAAACCAATTATCTGTATACAGTGTTCCCTGAGTCTCAGTTTGGCAACTACTCTATGCAAAACAAATATCACCCATGGAGTACTGCCGCTTTCAAAGGGCATCATGAAAAATATACCTGCAATGATGAAGCTAACCTGGCTGCTTTTGCACAAAAACAACAATCTGCTATCCAGTTAACTGCTTATCCAAATCCGTTTACAGACAAGCTGATATTAAAAATTCCGGCAGAGCTGCAAAGCAAAACTGCTGACATAACAATAACTGATATCACCGGAAAATCTTATGGTACATACAGCGGACCACTGCAAAATGCAAATGAACGCATCAGTAACATGAGCAGCGCACTGGCTGCGGGCAGTTATTTTATGAATGTAAGCGTACAAGGCGAGCAGAAACAAACTATACGTTTAGTAAAGGCTGATAAATAATCGGTCTGCCCTATCACCATGAACCTCCTGCATTTGCAGGAGGTTTTTTTATGTAATAAGGATACGGATGCTAAGTACTGATGTTTAATTAAGGCAAGCAATGTGGTGCCAAATGATAAACTTTCAGTTAAAAAATAACCTCGTCTCATTTATATAAGAATAAGTGTAGGTAGTCTTTATCTGTCATTTTTCCCGTTTCATCTGTTTAAGAACATCATCAATCTTTCTTTTATACGAAAAATTGTAAATTCAAAACAAGACAGTACGACTATAAACTTTCATTGGCAACAGTGAAGGGGGTTTTATTGCATAATACCAATATCAGAAGATGAAGAATATAATCCGGATAGCCACAATCCTACTATTATTCACCCAATATCATTCATTGGCCCAAACGTACTACCTGGTCAATTATTTTTCAGGTACACAGACTATAGGGGGCAACTCTGTCTCGGTTTCTCCAATTAACTCAGGCGCTCCATACGGAGCTTATTGCGGCCTTTTTGCCAACGGTTATTACCTGGGCAACAGCAGTACGCAAGTTGGTTATAAATATGCGTTCGGGACAAAGGTTAGCCGTGTAAAGTTTGTAATGGGCGGGCAAAATTCAGGCGAGGTAATGAGCTTTTATATTAACGGAAGCTTTTATCCTCTTACTTCAGGCAATTTTGCTACATACACCGGAGGCTGCAGCATTACGGGTAGTTTTGCTGCGATATCAGGGAACCTTGAAGTGACTCCCAGTAATACCTATGCGAATGGCATTGTAGAGATAATATACCCGGCCGGTATAGACTCGGTCCGTATCAATCATAACGGTTCGTATTCACTCGCGGGCACCGTATATAACTTTTATTTCTCCAGCGATACGATTGTTGGTATCACGCAGCCATTTAATGATACATTGCTATGTGCAGGAGACACTATTTTACTACCATATGTTGTAGATACAAAATTCAACTCATCCAATGTTTTTACAGCACAACTGTCAAATGCATCCGGCAGCTTTGCCAGCCCTGTAAATATTGGCACGAGGACCAGCGATACATCGGGCGTAATAACGTGCGTAATACCAACGGGAACTGCTACAGGAAGTGGTTACCGGATAAGGATAGTTGGGTCCTCGCCGATACGTACCTCCCTGGACAATGGGATAAACATAGGCATAGGTAACGCCAAGCCTGATAAGCCTGTTGCATCAAACAACGGGCCCGTATGTACGAGCAGTACATTAAATTTATATGCTACCACTACATCTACAGGTGTATCCTGGTCGTGGACGGGCCCTAACGGATTTAGCTCTGCCCAACAAAACCCATCTATAAGCAATGCTACATCTGCTAACTCCGGCAGCTATATTGTTACAGCGAGCTTCTACGGCTGCAAAGCCAAAGACACTACGATAGCCGGCGTATCCTCAACTGCCGGCTCTGCACTGGCCTCCAGCAACAGCCCTGTATGCGATAACGATACACTGAAACTGATGTGTGCCAGTAACAGTTCCGCAATCAGCTATACATGGTCAGGCCCTAATAGCTTCAGTTCTTCTTTGCAGAACCCTATTATTGTGCACCCAACATCTGCTGCGGCAGGCAACTACTACCTGAGTATGACTTTGCCCGGTTGTGCCATACTTGATACGATAACCGTACAGGTAAGACCCAGCCCTACAGGACTAACCAAGTCATCCAACGGACCTGTGTGTCCGGGAGATACTATAAGGCTTTTTGCTTCCTCAACCACTACCGGAGTGAACTACCTGTGGTCAGGGCCCAACAGCTTTGCGACTTTCACACAAAACCCTGTCATTACCAATGCCACTTCAATAAATGGAGGCTGGTATCATATATCACTTCTGCATAACGGCTGTACCGTAACAGATAGTGTAAATGTTGTTGTTAGTCCTAATCCGGCAAGTGTTATAGCAACGGTGAACACTCCTGTATGTGCAGGCACTACACTTAATCTTGCAGTGTCTACAACATCTACCGGTGTCACTTATTCATGGACGGGGCCTAACAGTTTCAGTTCTGCTACTCAAAACCCTTCTGTTTCTAATGCACAGACTAATGCTTCGGGTGATTATGTAGTTACTGCTACGCTTGGTTCATGCTCGGTGAAGGATACTGCTACTGCGCTGGTAAAACCTTTACCTGCCAATATCTCTGCTGCTAATAATACGCCTGTTTGCCAGGGAGGGACTTTATCGCTAACCGCTTCCACTTCTTCTTCAGGTGTTAGCTATTCATGGACAGGGCCTAACAGCTTTAGTTCTTCTTTGCAAAATCCTTCTGTGGCTAATGCTCAGCCTGTGGCCAGCGGTGTGTATACTGTTACGTTTAACCTTAATGGTTGCTCGGCTGTCAGCAATACTACGGCTACAGTAACTGCTAATCCGGCCAAACCTACTGCGGGTAGTAATACACCTGTTTGTACAGGCACTCCTATCAATCTTACTGCTTCTGCTGTGCCAGGGGCCAGCAGTTATTCATGGAATGGCCCTGCAGGTTTTAGTTCTCTGCTGCAGAATCCTGTTATTGCAGGTGCTACTTCAACAATGGCAGGCGTATACATAGTTCGTGCTTACAACAATGGTTGCTATTCTGTGCCTGACAGTACTACGGTGACTATCATTCCTGCACCTGTTATCAATATTTATCCCAATCCTAATGATACTATCTGCCAGAATACGAATGTGACTTTTGTTGCTGTTACTTCTAATGCAGGTTCTTCTACTTCTTTCAGGTGGTTCAGGAATAATAGTTTTACGGGTAATACGGGTGCTTCTTTTTCTTCTACGGGTATTGCCAATAATGATGTCATTTTCTGCGAGCTGACGGCTACAGGTGTTTGTCCTTCGGTTTATAAAGACTCAAGTAATGCAATACAGATGACGGTATTACCCTGGCTGGCTCCTGCAGTATCTATCACTTCTAATCCTGCTACTCCGCTGAGCCCTTACCAGTTGGTTACGTTTACGGCCAGTGCGAGCAATGCGGGCAGCAGCCCGGGCTACCAGTGGCAGAGGAATGGTAATGATGTGGTGGGTGCTACGAGCAGCACATGGGGTACGCACCAGTTGTCTGATAATGATGATATAAGTGTGGTGGTAACGAGCAGCTATATGTGTCCGCAGCCACCTAAGGTTACGAGTAACATTATTAAAGTGTCTGTACTAACAGGGGTGGATGATGTGAATGGTGCTAACACTATTACACTCTACCCTAATCCTAACAACGGAATGTTTACTGTAAAAGGATCACTGAACAATAAAGAGGCTGAGATGGCAATCATCAATGCGGTAGGACAAACTGTGTACAAGAAAAATATTACCACTAAGAATGGTGAAATAAACGAAGAAGCAGATGTAAGAAATTTAGCAGCGGGTATGTATCTGCTGAGGATAAAAACAGGAGAAAGCATTCAAAATATAAGGTTCATCATTGAAAGAAAATAACGGATGAAAAAACTATTAGCAGCAGCGTTACTGTTTACTTGCATTGGCAGCAGGGCGCAAAACATGGTGCCTAACGGAGATTTTGAAAATTATAACTTATGCCCAACAGGCTTTAGCCAAACTAGCAATTGTACAGGTTGGCGAATGCCTACAGGAGGCTCTTCTGACTATTTTAATGCATGTGCTGTTATTACAACATGCGATGTTCCGAATAATATATTCGGAACACAAACTGCAGCAAGTGGTAATGCGTATATGGGTGGCTACACATATGTATCCAGTCTGACAAACTACAAAGAATATGTAGCCACTAATATTACCCCTCTTACGATAGGTGTAGTATACGAGGTATCACTTTCTGTATCACTAGCAGATAATTCGGGCCTGGGGACAAATGACATTGGTGTATTTTTTTATGATAACGGGCCGGCACTGTTAAATTCTTCCACAGCAGTTTTAAGCGTTACCCCCCAGGTATCCTATTCATCCTATGGTGTTATTACCAACCAAACAGGATGGACAAGACTGGTAGGTACTTTCACAGCAGACTCTGCCTATGATAATATTGTTATCGGTGGTTTCTCTCCCTATTCGAGTATGACAACATCATCTGCAGGAGGCAGTGGAAGTAATGCCTATTATTATTTTGACTCAATAGTAGTAAAAGTTGCCAGTCATATAGTCATCAACTATAACGACAGCCTGCTATGTGCCGGTGATACTATACAGGTACCCTTTACCACCAGTCCGTCCAACTATTTCAATACCACTAACGTATTCACATTACAGCTTTCCAACAGTTCCGGCAGCTTTGCCAGTCCCGTGAATATTGGTACACTAACGGGTAACTCTGCCGGTACTATTACAGGGGTTATTCCATCCAATACCTTATCTGGTGCGGGCTACAAGATACGCATAATAGCAAGCAGCCCGGGAGACAGCGCAGTTTATTACAGAAATATAGGCATTGGTAATCCCAGGCCTGCTAAGCCAGTGGCTAATAACAACGGGCCTATCTGCAGTGGCAGTACACTTAACCTTACTGCTTCAACCACCACATCCGGTGTAAGCTGGAAGTGGACAGGGCCTAATAGTTTTAGTTCTACATTGCAAAACCCTTCCATCACCAATGCACAGGGTATAAATTCCGGCAGCTATATTGTAACAGCGTACATATACGGCTGCCAGTCAAAAGATACCACCATTGCCGGAGTAGCGTCAACTACAGGTTCTGCACTGGCTTCCAGCAACAGCCCTGTTTGTGATAATGATACACTGAAGCTGATGTGCAATGGTACAGGCCCCGTACTCAGTTATTCATGGGCCGGCCCCAACAGTTTTAGTTCTTCTGTTCAGAACCCTACTATAGTACACCCTACTTCTGCTGCTACTGGTAATTATTACCTCAGTGTGGCATTGCCGGGTTGTACTATACTCGATACCATTGCTGTACAGGTAAAACCAACGCCTGTAGGGTTGACTAAATCATCTAACAGCCCGGTATGTATCGGAGATACTATAAGGCTTTTTGCTTCTTCAACCACTACCGGAGTGAACTACCTGTGGTCAGGGCCCAACAGCTTTGCGACTTTCACCCAGAACCCGGTAATAACAAATGCTGCTGCTGTTAATGCAGGCAAGTACACTATTAATTATCTGCTCAATGGCTGTTCAGTATCAGATAGCGTGAACGTAGTCGTAAACCCTAAACCGGCTCCTGTAACAGCTACGGTAAATACTCCTATATGTGCAGGCAGTACGCTTAACCTTACCGCTTCTACTGCTACAGGTGGTGTTACTTATTCATGGGTGGGGCCCAATAGTTTTAGTTCTTCTGCTCAGAACCCTTCTGTTACTAATGCACAAACCTCTGCTTCGGGTGATTATATTGTTACTGCCACGCTTGGTTCCTGCTCGGTGAAGGATACTGCTACTGCGCTGGTAAAACCTCTGCCTGCCAATATCTCTGCTGCTAATAATACGCCTGTTTGCCAGGGTGGTACTTTAGCGCTTACCGCTTCCACTTCTTCTTCAGGTGTCAGCTATTCATGGACAGGGCCTAATAGTTTTTCATCTACACAGCAGAACCCTTCTGTGGCTAATGCTCAGCCTGTGGCCAGCGGTGTGTATACAGTTACGTTTAACCTTAATGGTTGTTCGGCTGTCAGCAATACTACGGCTACAGTAACTGCTAATCCGGCCAAACCTGCTGCGGGTAGTAATACACCTGTTTGTACAGGCACTCCAATTAATCTTACTGCTTCTGCTGTGCCAGGGGCCAGCAGTTATTCATGGAATGGCCCTGCCGGTTTTAGTTCTCTGCTGCAGAATCCTGTTATTGGTAGTGCTACGGCTACTATGGGTGGTACTTATATTGTTCGGGCTTATAATAATGGTTGTTATTCTGCTCCCGACAGTACTACGGTTACTATCATTCCTGCGCCTGTTATCAATATCTATCCTAATCCTAATGATACTATCTGCCAGAATACGAATGTGACTTTTGTTGCTGTTACTTCTAATGCGGGCTCTTCTACTTCGTTCAGGTGGTTCAGGAATAATAGTTTTACAGGTAATACGGGTGCTTCTTTTTCTTCTACGGGTATTGCTGATAATGATATCATTTTCTGCGAGCTGACGGCTGCAGGTGTTTGTCCTTCGGTTTATAAAGACTCCAGCAATACTATACAGATGACGGTATTACCTTGGCTGGCTCCTGCAGTATCTATCACTTCTAATCCTGCTACTCCGCTGAGCCCTTACCAGTTGGTTACTTTTACTGCTAATGCCAGCAATGCGGGCAGCAGCCCGGGCTACCAGTGGAAGAGGAATGGTAATGATGTGGTGGGGGCTACGAGCAGCACATGGGGTACGCACCAGTTGTCTGATAATGATGATATAAGTGTGGTGGTAACGAGCAGCTATATGTGCCCGCAGCCACCTAAGGTTACGAGTAATATCATTAAGGTATCTGTGCTGACTGGTGTGGATGATGTGAATGGTGCTAACACTATTACACTCTACCCTAATCCTAACAACGGAATGTTTACTGTCAAAGGATCACTGAACAATAAAGATGCTGATATGGCAATCATCAATGCGGTAGGACAAACTGTGTACAATAAAAATATTACCACTAAGAATGGTGAAATAAACGAAGAAGCAGATGTTAGAAATTTAGCAGCGGGTATGTACCTGCTGAGGATAAAAACAGGAGAAAGCATTCAAAATATAAGGTTCATCATCGAAAGAAAATAACGGATGAAAAAACTATTAGCAGCAGCGTTACTGTTTGCATGCATTGGCAGCAGGGCACAGAATATGGTGCCTAACGGGAGTTTTGAAACCTATCTGTCCTGCCCTACAGGGCTCAGCCAGGTAACATCTCATCTTGGCAATGGCTGGGTCGCCTATACTACTGCGACACCTGATTATTTTAACACCTGTGGCGGCGTATCAATAGGTATCCCTACCAATTTCAGGGGATATCAGTTCGCTGCACACGGACAAGCATACGTCGGGGGATATATTAATACAAGTACCGGTTCCAGTTATGTAGAGTATATAGGAGGTACAATCACACCATTAAGTATCGGCACTACTTATGAAGTATCTATGTCGGTTTCTCTGTCAAACAGCTCTGCTAACGGTGCAAATAATATTGGCATATATTTCTACAAAAATGCACCGAACTTTCTCTCTCAAACTAGTATAATGCCTATTACACCGCAGGTTTCATATGCAAGTTATGGGACAATATCTGACACTACAAATTGGGTTAGATTAGTAGGCACATTCACAGCAGACTCTGCCTATGACCATATTGTAATCGGTGGATTTGGCAGCTTGCCTTCATCAGGCAGCATAAATTCATACTACTATTATGATTCTGTTGTAGTAAGGCTTGTCAGTCATATAATCTTCAACTACACAGACAGCTTATTATGCGCGGGTGATACAATACAAGTACCCTTTACCGCTAACCCGACTAACTTTTTCAATAGCACTAATGTATTCACGCTACAGCTCTCTAACAGCTCGGGCAGCTTTGCCAGCCCTGTGAACATTGGCACACTTACAGGTGGCACTGCAGGCACCATAACAGGTATAATACCCGCAAATACTGCATCCGGTGCAGGATATAAACTGCGCATCATAGCCACCAGCCCCGGAGACAGCGCAGTATATTTTCGCAACATTGGCATCGGCAATCCCAAGCCTGCCAAACCGGTGTCTGCCAATAACGGGCCTCTGTGTTCAGGCGCTACGCTCAATCTCACTGCATCAACTACTACAACAGGTGTAAACTGGTCATGGACGGGCCCTAACGGATTTAGCTCAGCCCAGCAAAACCCGACAATAACGAATACCACTACCGCTAATTCAGGCAGCTATATAGTAACAGCCTACATCTACGGCTGCAGATCAAAAGACACCACTACTGTTTCTATTTCTTCTTCAACGGGTTCTATTGTTGCCAGTAGCAATACCCCTGTATGCGCAGGCGATTCGCTAAAATTATTTTGCAACAGCTCAGGCTCTGTACTCAGTTATTCATGGACGGGCCCGGGCTCTTATGCATCTGCAGCACAAAATCCTGTGAGGCTTAATTCCACTACTGCAATGTCCGGCGATTATATAGTTGCTGCAACATTACCCGGCTGCACTATTCTGGACACCGTTACAGTTTTAGTGAAACCTATACCGCAGGGTATGACCAAATCATCTAACAGCCCCGTATGCGAAGGAGATACAATCAGGCTGTATGCATCTGCCACCCCATCTGGTATTAACTACCTGTGGTCGGGGCCTAACAGCTTTACTACTTTTACACAGAACCCTGTTATAGCTAATGCTGCTGCAATAAATGCAGGTAAATACTACATCAGCTATTTACTCAACGGGTGTAATGCTTATGATAGTGTATCTGTTGTTGTCAATCCTAAGCCGGCTCCTGTTACTGCTACGGTAAATACTCCTATATGTGCAGGCAGTACACTTAACCTTTCTGCTTCTACTGCTACAGGTGGCGTCACTTATTCATGGACGGGGCCTAACAGTTTCAGTTCTGCTGCTCAAAACCCTTCTGTTACTAATGCACAGACCAGTGCTTCGGGTGATTATATTGTTACTGCTACGCTTGGTTCCTGCTCGGTGAAGGATACTGCTACTGCGCTGGTAAAACCCTTGCCTGCCAATATCTCTGCTGCTAATAATACGCCTGTTTGCCAGGGTGGTACTTTAGCGCTTACCGCTTCCACTTCTTCTTCAGGTGTCAGCTATAGCTGGACGGGGCCTAATAGTTTTTCATCTACACAGCAGAACCCTTCTGTGGCTAATGCTCAGCCTGTGGCCAGCGGTGTGTATACAGTTACGTTTAACCTTAATGGTTGTTCGGCTGTCAGCAATACTACGGCTACAGTAACTGCTAA